>JAXLRM010000008.1:0-146813 GCA_046331095.1 Acidimicrobiia bacterium | reverse complement strand
ACTCGAAGTTGCGCCAATCAGTTGCGAGAATCCTCGAGGAGGAGGGCTACATCGACGGCTGGTCCGTGCGCGACCAGACCAGTGAGGAGTCGCGGATCCGTTCGATGGGCGGCCAGCGCGTGCTCGAGGTCTCGATGCGCTACACCGACAAGCGCGAGCGGGTGATCACGGGCCTCAAGCGCGTCTCCAAGCCGGGCCTGCGTGTGTACGCCAAGGCTTCGGAGCTGCCCCGGGTGATGGGCGGCCTCGGTGTCGCGATCGTCTCCACCTCCAAGGGCGTGATGTCGGACCGCCAGGCCCGCCGCGACAAGGTCGGTGGCGAAGTCCTCTGCTACGTGTGGTGAGAGAAGAGAAGCGATGAGCCGCATCGGCAAGAAACCCGTAGTGATCCCGTCGGGAGTCGACTTCAGCGTCGACGGGACCACGGTCACGGTCAAGGGGCCCAAGGGCACCCTGACACAGGACGTGCCCGAGGAAGTGAGGATCGACCGCGACGGCGACGACGTCGTCGTGACGCGGCCGAACGACCAGCCGCGCGTCCGGGCGATGCACGGCCTCACGCGTTCGCTGCTCGCCAACATGGTCACCGGCGTCACCGAGGGCTTCGTCCGCGAGCTCGAAATCGTCGGAGTCGGCTACCGCGCCACGCCGAAGGGTGCGGGTATCGAGATCCAGGTCGGCTACAGCCATCCTGTCGAGGTGACTCCGCCCGAGGGGATCGAGTTCGAGGTACCGTCGAACACGCGCATCGTCGTGCGGGGCATCGACAAGCAGCAGGTGGGACAGGTCGCGGCGGACATCCGAAAGATCCGCAAGCCGGAGCCGTACAAGGGCAAGGGCATCCGCTATGCCGGCGAGTACGTCAGGCGCAAGGCCGGCAAGACGGGAGCGTGAGCAGGTGATCTCCAAGACGATGCATCCGAGGACGCGCCAGCGTCTGCGGCGCAAGCAGCGTGTCCGCAAGAAGGTCGCCGGCACTGCGGAGCGGCCGCGACTCGTCGTGTTCCGCTCGAACCACCACATCTACGCCCAGGTGATCGACGACGACGCAGGTCGCACGCTTGCGTCGGCGTCGACGCTCGCCGACGGGGTCGACGGCGGCGTGACCGTCGCCAACGCCGGGAGTGTCGGTGCGGCTGTCGGCGAGCGCGCCCGCGCCGCGGGCGTGAGCCGCGTCGTCTTCGACCGCGGCGGCTACCAGTACCACGGCCGTGTCAAGGCGCTCGCGGATGCTGCCCGCGAAGCGGGACTCGAGTTCTGAGGAGAGGGTCACAAATGCCACCTCGCGACGACGACCGCAACCCCTACGAAGAGAGGGTTGTCGCGGTCAACCGTGTGGCGAAGGTCGTCAAAGGCGGCCGCCGCTTCAGTTTCACGGCGCTAGTCGTCGTCGGCGACCGGCGCGGGTCCGTCGGTGTCGGCTACGGCAAGGCCAAGGAGGTCCCGATCGCGATCCAGAAGGCGATCGAGCTCGCCAAGCGCGACATGTTCAAGGTGCCGATGGCCGGCACGACGATCATCCACGAGGTCCTCGGACAGGATGCCGCCGGCAAGGTCCTGCTCAAGCCGGCATCACCAGGCACCGGGGTTATCGCCGGGGGCGCGGTGAGGGCGATCCTCGAGTGTGCCGGTGTCCGTGACGTCCTCGCCAAGTCGCTCGGGTCTGCGAACGCGATCAACGTGGCGCATGCCACGACGGCAGGCCTGCGTGCCTTGCGCAGCCCCGACCACGTCGCCCGCTTGCGTGGCAAGACTCCCGAGGACGTCGCGCCCAAGGCCCTGCTCAGCGCCTACCGCCAGGCCAAGGTCGCGGCGTCCGCCCCGGTGGAGGACTGACATGGCGGGTCGGCTCCGCATCACCCAGGTCAAGAGCACGATCGGCTGCCAGCCAAAGCAACGCGCCACCGTGCGTGCGCTGGGACTGCACAGGATCCGTCATTCGGTCGTCAAGAACGACGCACCCGAGATCCGCGGCATGATCGCCCGGGTGCGACACCTGGTCAAGGTCGAGGAGATCTGAGCGTGGGTGAACAGATAATCAAGCTCCATCACCTTCGACCCGCCGAGGGTGCGAAGAAGAAGTCCATCCGGGTCGGTCGTGGCGAGAGCGGCCGTCGCGGCAAGACCGCGGGCCGCGGCACGAAGGGCCAGAAGGCTCGCAACAACACGCGGGCCGGCTTCGAGGGCGGCCAGATGCCGATGGCACGCCGTATCCCGAAGATGAGGGGCTTTCGCAACCCGTTCCGGGTGACCTACAACGTCGTGAATCTCGACGTCTTGGCGCAGTTCCCGGCCGGGTCGCGCGTGACCCCCGAGGTCCTCAGGGAGCGCGGGCTCGTGCACCACAAGGGTCTGGTCAAGGTGCTCGGCAACGGCGAGCTCGGTCACGCCCTGAACGTCAGCGCCCACGCGTTCAGCAAGAGCGCAGCCGACAAGATCAGGGCTGCGGGCGGGACCGCCGAGGTCGTCGGCGGCACCACCGAGACGCCTCCGGCGCCGGTCGAGGAGGGCGTCGCGGCACTTCCCGCAACCGACCCCGAAGTGTCCGACGAGGGCGCCTGAGGGACCGTCTGCCGGGGGTCCGGGTGCCGTCTAGAGTCTCGGGGACCCTCGTCGAGGCTCGAGACAGAGAGAGCCGGAGAGCCTGAGTGCTTCACTCGCTGCTGAACATGTTCCGCGTGCAGGATCTTCGCAAGAAGATCCTGTTCGTGCTGTTCATCATCGCGGTGTACCGACTCGGCGCCCACATCCCGGTGCCGGGTATCAGTATCGAGGGGGTTCGCAACCTCCAGGAGCAGTCTGCCGCCAACAACTCGGGCATCCTCAATCTGCTCAACCTGTTCTCCGGCGGCGCGCTGACACACGTGGCGATCTTCGCGCTCGGCATCATGCCGAACATCACCGCCTCGATCATCATGCAGCTCCTCCAGGTCGTGATCCCCAAGCTCGAGCAGTGGCGTGAAGAGGGCGAGCTCGGCCAGAAGAAGATCACCCAGGCGACCCGCTACCTGACCCTCGTCCTGGCGCTGATCCAGTCGGCGGGCCTCGCGTACCTGCTCTCCACGGGACAGCTCGGCCAGGGGGGCGCCAAGGTCGAGGGAATCCTCGGCCCCGACCCAGCGCTGTGGCGCTACGGCCTCATCGTCGTCACGATGACCACCGGGACCGTGCTCATCATGTGGCTCGGCGAACTGATCACCCAGCGCGGGATCGGCAACGGCATGTCGCTGTTGATCTTCGCCTCGGTGCTCTCCCAACTGCCGTCGCAGTTCGCGGCGGTGTTCCAGTCCAACTTCAGCGTCGGTGTGCTCCTTTGCGTGATCGCGCTGGGGATGATCGTCGGCATCGTCTTCATCGAGTCGGGTGAACGCCGGATCCAGGTGCAGTTCGCCAAACGGATCGTGGGACGCCGCATGACCAGCGGCGGCTCTACCTACATACCGCTGAAGGTGAACACCGGAGGGGTGATCCCGATCATCTTCGCCTCGTCGGTCCTCTACATCCCCACGCTGTTCGCGTCCGCGCTGCCGTGGGCGTGGCTGCAGAACTTCGTCCGAGACTTCGTCACGAACCAGAAGAGCTGGTTCTACGTCGCCTCGTACTTCCTCTTGGTGATCGGGTTCTCGTACTTCTACAACATGATCCAGTTCGACCCGTACCGCAACGCGGAGTTCCTCAAGAAACAAGGTGGATACATCCCCGGCGTCAGGCCCGGCAAGCAGACCGCGGAGTACTTCCACCGGATCCTGAACCGCCTGACCCTGCCCGGGGCGCTGTACCTGGCGTCGATCGCGATCATTCCGGTGCTCGTACTCGCCTTCAGCGGCGTTCAGGCGTTCCCCTTCGGTGGCACCTCGATGCTCATCGCCGTGGGTGTCGCGCTCGAGACCATGAAGCAGATCGACAGCCAGCTCATGATGCGCAACTACGAGGGGTTCCTCGCCGGTTCACGTCCCAAGTGACGCCGGTCGCGGCGACGAGGCGAGATGACTGCGGAAGCGGACGACTGGTAGCGTTCCCAACCTTCCAGCGACGCCCACCAGTGACGCCCCTTCGGTGACGTTCGAATGAAGCGAATCATCTTCATCGGGCCTCCAGGTGCCGGCAAGGGCACCCAGGCGGCCCGGATCAAGGACTGCTACTCGATCCCGTGGATCTCGACGGGTGACATGTTCCGAGACGCGATCCGCGACGGCACCCCGATGGGCGTTCAGGCGAAGTCCTACGTCGACTCGGGAGGACTCGTGCCCGACGAGATCGTGGTGGGCCTGACGCTCGAGCGTCTCGCACAATCCGACTGCGAGAAGGGCTTCCTCCTCGACGGCTTCCCGCGCACGGTGGTCCAGGCGGAGGCCCTCCACGATGCGCTCTCGAAGGGCAGCGGCGACATCGACCTCGTCGTGCACCTCATGGTGGACGAGAACGAGTTGGTCGGGCGTCTTCTCGAGCGGGGACGAATCGAGGGTCGCGCCGACGACACCGAGGAGACGATCAGGCACCGTCTGGGCGTGTACAAGGCCGAGACGGCGCCCGTTGTCGGCTACTACAGGCAGATGGGTATCTGCGCCGACGTCGACGGTCACGGAGATCTCGACGCGGTCTTCGCGCGCATCAGCGATGCGATCGACGGCGCAAACTGAGTTCGGGCGCGGCCGTTCGCGCGTCGTCCCGCCGGCTCGGCGCTGATCGTGGGCGCAACCCTCAAGGACGCGGCAGCCGTCGGCGGGATGCGGCGCGCCGGCCGGATCGTCGCGGAGATGCTCGACGTGTGTCGTGCCCTCGTTCGCCCGGGCGTCACCACCGCCGAGCTGGATTCGGCCTGCGCCGTGGTGCTCTCGAGGTACGGCGCGACCTCGAACTTCCTCGGCTACCCGGGGGTGTCCCGCCCCTTCCCGGCAGTCCTGTGCGCGTCGCGAAACGACGCCGTCGTCCACGGAGTCCCGGACGACCTGCCACTCGACGAGGGCGATCTGCTCTCCGTCGACACCGGTGCGGTACTCGACGGCTGGCACGCCGACGCCGCGATGACCTTCGCCGTGGGCGAGGTCGACACGGCGGCGCGGGCCCTCGTCGCGGCGACCGAGGCAGCTCTCGCCGCAGGTGTCACGGCCGCGACGGCAGGGGCGCGCCTCGGCGACGTGGGCCACGCTGTGCAGTCACGTGCGGAGGCCGCCGGATTCGAGGTGGTTCGCGAGTACTCCGGCCACGGAATCGGCCGTGCGATGCACGAAGACCCAGCGGTACCGAGCCACGGCAGGCCGGGAACCGGGATGCGCATCAGGGCCGGACTCTGCATCGCTATCGAGCCGATCCTCGTCGAAGGAAGCCCCCGCACCCTGCTCGCCGACGACGGCTGGACCGTGCTCACCGCCGACGGTGGGCGCGCGGCCCACTTCGAGCACTCGATCGCCGTGGGCGAAGACGGCCCGGTCATCCTCACTGCCCCGTGACGTCGTTAGGGCGCGTGGCGATCGGGAGGGCACACGCCGACTCTCCGACCGTGGCCGCCAGGTGCTCCGACGTGGGACCGGCGACCACGGGCGCACGTGGGTTAGCACAGCGCAGGGGGCACTGGTACACTCCGCATCCGGCCTACTGGCGGTACCGGGAGTTCAGCGCGCGCTCATGGCGAAAAAGGAGGACGTCCTCGAGATCGAGGGAACGGTGGTCGAGCCGTTGCCCAACGCCATGTTCCGTGTAGAGCTCCCCAACGGCCACAAGGTTCTGGCACACATCTCCGGCAAGATGCGGATGCACTACATCCGGATCCTCCCCGGGGACCGTGTGCTGGTCGAGATGTCGCCCTACGACCTCAGCCGTGGCCGCATCATCTACCGCTACAAGTGACCTGCGCCGGCGCCGGCCCCGATCCAGACCCGGGCGCAGCCCCAGTTCCCAGGGAGTACGCATGAAGGTGCGTCCGTCCGTGAAGAAGATGTGCGAGAAGTGCAGGGTGATCCGTCGCCACGGCAAGGTGATGGTCATCTGTGAGAACCCGCGCCACAAGCAGCGTCAGGGCTGAGGGGGACAATATGGCCCGTATTGCCGGAGTCGACCTGCCACGTGAGAAGCGTGCCGAGGTTGCGCTCACCTACATCTTCGGGGTGGGCCGCACGCGTGCTGCCGAGACCTGCCGTGGGACGAGCGTCAGCCCCGAGACACGTGTGCGCGACCTGACCGACGAGGAGGTCGCCCGGCTCCGCATGTGGATCGACGGCCACTACAAGGTCGAGGGCGACCTGCGCCGTGAGGTCAACCAGGACATCAAGCGCAAGATCGAGATCGGCTGTTACCAGGGCATCCGCCACCGACGCAGCCTCCCGGTGCGTGGTCAGCGCACCCACACGAACGCGAGGACCCGCAAGGGGCCCAAGAAGAACATCGGAATCAAGAAGAAGGCGCGGGTGCGCAAGCACTGACAGGCGATCCGGCGCTCGAGAGGAGTCCGCACAGTGGCACAGAAGGGTGGCGCCCGCAGGCCGCGCCGCAAGGAACGCAAGAACGTGATGCACGGCGCCGCGCACATCAAGACCAGCTTCAACAACACGATCGTCACGATCACCGACCTCGAGGGCAACACGATCTCGTGGGCGTCTTCGGGCAACGTCGGATTCAAGGGTTCACGCAAGTCCACGCCTTTCGCTGCCCAACAGGCTGCCGACCAGGCGGCGAAGCGTGCGATGGAACACGGCATGCGCAAGGTCGACGTGTACGTGCGCGGCCCCGGGTCGGGGCGCGACACAGCGGTGCGCTCCCTCCAGAACGCCGGACTCGAGATCACCCACATCAAGGACGTCACACCGGTGCCCCACAACGGCTGCCGGCCCAAGAAGCGCCGCCGAGTCTGACCGGCACCAGGTACCGAACCCCGAGACCCTGAGAGAGAAGTCGCCCACATGGCCCGCTACACCGGCCCCGTCTGCAAGCAGTGTCGTCGCGAGAAGCAGAAGCTGTTCCTCAAGGGCCAGCGCTGCTACACCCAGAAGTGCGGCATCGAGAAGAAGCCCTATCCCCCTGGCTTGCACGGTCGCGCACGCATCCGCGAATCCGAGTACCTGATCCAACTTCGCGAGAAGCAGAAGGCGCGTCGCTTCTACGGGGTTCTCGAGAAGCAGTTCCGTCTCTATTACAGAGAGGCGAGCAAGTCCAAGGGCATCACCGGCGAGGAGTTGCTCGCCCTGCTCGAGCGCCGTCTGGACAACGTCGTCTACAGGGCCGGCTTCGCCGCGAGCCGCCGTCAAGCCCGCCAGCTCGTCAACCACGGCCACTTCCGTGTCAACGGTCGCAAGGTCACCGTTCCCTCCTACCGCCTCCGTGTCGGTGACGTCGTCGAGGCACGTGAGTCGAGCCGCAACCTCGTAGCGATCCGTCACGCAGTCGACACGAGCCCGCCGGCGCCCGAATGGCTGCAAGCCGACGGTGAGGTGGTCAAGATCGAGGTCACTGCCCTGCCGAAGCGATCCCAGATCGAAGCGCCCGTGCAGGAATCGCTGATCGTCGAGCTCTACTCGAAGTAAGGAGTCGGCCAACAGTGCTGATCGTCCAGCGACCCCAGATCCGATACGAGCCCGTCGAGGGCAGCGAGACCACGGTGGGGCGGTTCGTCGTCGAGCCACTCGAACCGGGTCTCGGCCACACCCTCGGTAACAGCTTGCGCCGCATGCTGCTCTCGTCCATCCCCGGCGCCGCCGTGACCTCGGTCACCTTCCGTGCGGCACTGCACGAGTTCACCACCATCCCCGGCGTCAAAGAGGACGTCACCGACATCATCCTGAACCTCAAGGACGTCATCCTCACCTCGGCCTCGGACGAGACCGTCACGTTGACCCTCAACGCCACGGGACCGGCCGAGGTGACAGCGGGCGACATCCGACTCTCCTCCGACGTCGAGATCGTCAACCCCGAGCTGCACATAGCGAGCGTCAACGACAAGGGGCGCCTCGAGTTCGAGTGCACCGTCGATCGGGGTCGTGGGTACGTCGGCGCCGATGCCAACAAGCGACCCAACCAGCCGATCGGCACCATCCCGGTCGACGCGATCTTCGGTCCCGTTCGCAAGGTCACCTACGAAGTCGGCCAGACCAGGGTCGAGCAAGCGACCAACTTCGACAGCCTCACCCTCACCGTCACCACCGACGGCTCCCTCACCCCCGAGGAAGCCGTCAGCTCGGCGGGCAAGACCCTCGGCGGGCTCGTCGAGCTCTTCGCCGAGGTCGGCGAGGGCCAGGGCCTCGAGATCGGTGAGCTCGTCACCGAAGCTCAGCTTCCTCCCGAGCTCGAGATGTCCATCGAGGAGCTCAACCTCTCCGAACGGCCCCGCAACTGCCTCAAGCGGGCTCAGATCGACACAGTCGGGGAGCTCGTCGAGAAGTCCGAGGACGACCTGCTCGCGATCACGAACTTCGGCCAGAAGTCACTCGACGAGGTCAAGGTCAAACTCGACGAGCTCGGACTGACCCTCAAGGGCGGCACCGCCAGCGTGAGTGCGGAGTCGGAGGCCTGAGATGCCCTCCCCACGCAAGGGCCCGAGGCTCGGGTCGGACCCCGCCCACGAGCGTCAACTGCTCGCGAACCTGGCGGCTTCGCTGTTCGAAGCAGGTGCGATAACCACAACAGAGGCAAAGGCGAAGGCCCTGCGGCCCTACGCCGAGAGGCTCATAACCAAGGCCAAGGCCGGCAGCGTCCATGACCGCCGCCAGGTCCTCTCCAAGATCCAGGACCGCGACGTCGTCCACCACCTCTTCGCCGACATCGCCCCGCGCTACGAAGAACGCCAAGGTGGCTACACACGCATCGTCAAGATCGGCCCGCGCAAGGGCGACGGTGCTCCGATGGCCATCATCGAACTCGTTTGAATCCCCTGGCTTCGCCGGGCTTTCGAGCCGATCGCCCGACTCGCTGCAGCGGGGTGGATGCGTATCGCAGACCGAATCGGCGAGACGCGCATGCGCCGGTGTTCCTGCTCGCGTGACCGGAGCGCCGTTCGTCGGAGTGCCGCCCTCTGGGTTGACCAGATGAGGGTCAGGGGGGTTGTCGCCTACGAGGGGACGTCGTTCCACGGGTGGGCTGCCCAGCCCGGGCTGCGGACAGTCCAAGGCGTCTTGGAAGACGGACTTGCACGCGTGCTGGGTGACGCCGCTGCGATCACGGTCGCGGGAAGGACCGACGCGGGGGTCCATGCGCGGCGGCAGGTGATCTCCTTCGACGTCGACGACGGCACCGACCTGGTACGCCTGAGGCGCTCGCTCGACCGTTTGGGCGGCCACGACATCGCCGTCCACGAACTCGAAGCGGCTGCAGCCGACTTCTCCGCCCGCTTCTCCGCGAAGTCCCGGCGCTACCTCTACCGGTACCTCACCCGGCCGGCTGCCGACCCCTTCCGGCGCCGCTACGCCTGGCACGTCGCGCCCGTGGACGTCGACGCGATGTCGTCGGCAGCGGGCGCCTTCGTGGGCGAGCACGACTTCGCGGCGTTCTGCAAGACCGGTGCGCACGGCGGCACGCTCCGGAGGGTCACCGACGCCTCCGTCGAACCAGGCGCCGGGGGTGAGATCCGTTTCTGGGTCGAGGCGGCTAGTTTCTGCCATCAGATGGTGCGCTCGTTCGCGGGTGTCCTGGCTGCCGTCGGCCACGGTCGTCGTAGCCCGGAGTGGGTGTCCGACCTGCTCGAATCCGCCGAACGTGACAGGATCGGCGACGTTGCGCCGGCACTGGGTCTCACCCTCTGGCACGTCAGCTACTGAATCCGCGCTTGGCAGGAACTGGATGTTGGGCCAAGATGTGGCACCGGATCCACGTCGGAAGGTGAATGGGGGGAAGATGGTGCAGCAGCCCGGCAAGTCCCTCGAAGTCGCTCGCGAGCGACGAACCGATCTCCTCGGGGTCCTCGGAGACCTCGAACGTGCCTTGGCCGCCCCTGCCGCGGCAGATCCCTCGTCGTGGATCGGCAGCACCGAGAAGGTGATGCTGAGCCTGCGCGACGAGTTCGACGTCCACATCGACGTGACCGAGGGGCCCGGGGGCCTCTACGAGGAGTGCATCGAAGCCGCGCCACGTGTCGCCGTTCAGATCGGCCTGCTCACCCGGGAGCACCGCAAGCTCACGGCCGCCATCGACCTCGGCGTCGAGGCGCTGAACTCCGGCGAGGCCGACATGGGCCGCATCGACGCGCTTCGCGACCAGCTCCTCGAGCTGCTCCGGCTCCTCATCAGGCACCGCCAGCGCGGCGCCGACCTGGTCTGGGACGCCTACAACGTCGACATCGGCGGCGAGTGACGCCGGTACTCCTCAGGTGTTCTCGGCCATGTTCTTCTCGATGACCGCCATCGTCTCTTGCAGTTCGGCCGTCGGGCTGAACTCGACCACTTCGGTCCCGGCGTAGAGGTAGGGAAGGTGACCGGGCGGGACGTAGTAGGCCTCCCCGGCCTCGATGCTGGTTTCCCCGTCACCTGTGCGATACCTGAGCTTGCCCTTCAGCACGACTCCCCAATGGGGGCATTGGCAGCGGTCGTCGGGTAGACCCCTGAAGAGCTCGGCGAGGTCGGCGTCCTGGGTGTAAGTCTCGAATGCGACGGTGTAGTCGCCGAGGCGGCCGAAGTGACCCTCGTAGCCCTCGACTTCTACGACCTCGGCAGCTTCCCGTCTGTTGAGCTTCGGCATCTTCGCTCTCCCTTCATCGCGCTCTTGTCTCGCGATTGCTCACGTGTTCCCTGTGGTAGGGGCGGTCAGCCCCGCGGGCGAGGGCGGGCCGGACGCCTGCATCTCGACCGTCCGGAACACAGCAGGAGAGGTCGTCGCAGCACGTCACAGGAGGCGGACTCTGCTCCAGCTCCGCGCCGACCTCGTAGAGTCGGTCCGCGAAACGTTGCAGGTCCCGGACACACTCGAGGACCTCGGCACGTTTGGCTTCGACGAGTGCAAGCACCTGCCGCTGCGTCTCAGCGCAACTCCTCCCAGCCCACACGGGGAGAAGCTCCCCGATCTGTTCGAGCGTGAGGCCGACACGCTTCGCCCGAGTGATGAAGAGGAGCTGTGCAGAAGCGGCCTCGTTGTACGTCCGGTACCCGGACTCGGTCCGCTCGGGTTCTGCCATGAGGCCGATCCGCTCGTAGAAGCGCAGCGTGGACGGTGTCACCCCAGCACGTTCGGCGAGCTCCGAGATCCTCATGTAGGCCACCATAAACCCTTCACTCGTCTTCAAGGTCAAGGGTTTTCTGCCCGGCGAGGATCAGTGTGAAAAAAAGAAGAGCCGCTCTGGAGGGGGGATCCAGAGCGGCTCTTGATGAGGTGACGGGCGGCGGGGGGACGCCGCCCGTATGGGGCCGGAGGGGGAGTCCGGCCCGCTGTTATGCGAAGCGCCGCACGGCTTGGGGGTTCCGTGCGTCGAGAGTCACTTTACGGGCGGAGCTGCTTGTGAAACACTGCACAAACGCGTGAGCTTCTAGCAAGCGCTCTTGTAGCTTCGTACAAATGAGTCGGTCTGCGATCGCATGGGCCGGAGTCAGTCCCTGTCCTCGAGGCGGCGGCCGGCGCGCAGGCGCCGGCCCCTGAGACCGAGCATCAGGTAGAGGCGATCCTCGAGGTTGTCGAGGGTGAGGCCGGTGATCTCGCCAACGCGGCCGAGGCGGTAGCGCACCGTCTGGGTGTGGGTGTGGAGCGTCGCGGCGGTGCGTGACGGGCTCTCGCCCGATTCGAAGTAGGTCTCGAGGGTGACGAGCAGTTCGGTGCGACGGGCGGCGTCGTAGACCTCGAGTGGAATCACCGTGCGCTCGACGAGCTCGTCGAGGAGCTCGGGATCGCGGCGTAGGAGGCGGTCGAGCACCGCCTCGGAGAAGCACACCGACGCGTCTCCGGTGGCCTGGGCGATCTCGAGCGCTTCGCTCGCCTCCATGTGAGAGCGGCGCACTCCGGAAACGCCGGAGCGTACGGCAGCGAGGCCCACCGAGAGCCCACGAGCCGCGGCGGCGGCGAGCGCCCGCGTCTCGATCGAAACCGCGTCCGAAGCGGTGGGCGCCGGCACGAGCACGACCAGGGTCCCGTGGGTGCGCAGCGGGAAACAGTGTTCCAGGGCATCGACAACCGCCGCCTGGTCCTCGGGTGAGACCCCGCCCTCGTGACGGCCCATGACACCTACCCAGTAGGACGTGGCCGGATCCCACGCCACTTCCTCGGCGCGCTCGATCGCCTCCTCGCCGGTGACCGCACCGAAGAGGAGATCGAGCAGGAAGTCGCGCCGGAGGTCCTCCTGCGCATCCAACAGGCGCGCTTGGGTCCGGCTGTACGACGCCGCCGCGAGGTTGGAGACGACGTCGATCCAGTGCAGGATCGCCTCGGCGACCCACATGGCTGCGTCCCGGTCGAGATCGCGTTCGGTGACGACTCGGGTCAGGTGGTCGGCTGCGGTACGGGCGGAGATCCGGAACGCCTGGAGTAGATCGCCGAGTGGTATGCCCTGTTGGGCGCGGTCGGCGCCCACGTCGGCGAGCGAGTTGGCGACGGCGGCGTTCGGCGGCGAGCCGGTGCGGATGCTGTCGATGAGGCTGGCGTAGACGTATGCCGCTGCCCGTCGGGTGTCGGCCGCGACAGCGGTGCCGCGCTCGCGATACACCGGTATCTCGACCAGGATGCTTTCGAGCATCTCGGCGACGAGACCGTCGAGGTGTTCCTCGAGTGCCTCGGCCACTGCCGTCACGCCCGGAGGTGGCGGCCTACGCGGCAGCGCTCGGGCTGCCATCTGGCCGCTGGGCTCGGGCGCCACCGCACTCCTTCACTGCCTGAAGCGGAGCCCCGCGCCGCATGTGACCGTGCCGAGGCGTGCTGATAGTATCGCCCCTCGGTCCAGAACGGCCGGCCGCCCTCGGTGGCCTCGAGGACCCACCGCGAAGTCGTCATCTCCGGAGATCCCGTGCGCACGTACACGCCCAAACCCGACGAGGTGACGCGCACCTGGCACCTCATCGACGCCGAGGGCAAGGTGCTCGGCCGCCTGGCCGTCGAGATCGCCAACCTCTTGCGTGGCAAGCACAAGCCGACGTTCAGCTACAACACCGACGTGGGCGACCACGTCGTCGTCGTCAACGCCGACAAGCTCGTCCTCACGTCGAACAAGGCCGCCGCCAAGCGCTACTACCGTCACTCCGGGTATCCCGGCGGGCTGCGCTCGTCCACCTTCGAGGACGAGATGAGTCGCCACCCCGACGAGGTCCTGCGCCGTGCCGTGCGGGGGATGCTCCCCAAGAACCGGCTCTCGCGGCAGGTCATCAAGAAGCTCAAGGTCTACGCAGGTCCCGAACACCCCCACGCGGCCCAGTTCAAGGGGACCCCGGGTGCGCCCAACTCCAACGCCAAGAGGCGCGAAGCCAAGGAGCGACGCAAGTCCGGCTCGGCCAACAAGCGCCCGGCGAACAAGCCCGCCCAAGCCGCGCCGGCAGTCGAGGCCGAACCGGAAGCGGAGACCGTGGAAGAGGCGCCGGTGGTCGACGCGGTCACCGAAGGGGTTTCCGTCGAGGTCGCCGTCGCGGACGACGAATCGACGACCGAGGCGACACCCGGTCAGCCCTCACCGGTGGAGGCTGCCGGAACGCAGATGACGGCGGATGCCGGCGAGAACGGCGAGGCCGAGCCGGAATCCGACGGTGAGGAGGACGCGTGAGCGACGCCCCGATGTGTCAGACGACAGGACGGCGCAAGTCCGCCGTGGCCCGAGTGCGCCTACGTGCGGGTAGCGGCGAGATCACCTGCAACGGCCGGGAACTCGCGAAGTACTTCCCCTCCAAGACGCATCAGATGCTCATCGCCGAGCCGTTCAAGGTCGCCGGTGCCGAGGGCGCCTACGACGTCGACGTCACCCTCGCGGGCGGTGGTGCCACGGGCCAGGCCGGCGCAGTCGTGCTCGGCATCTCCCGCGCGCTCGTCGAGGTCGACCCCGAGAACCGGGCCAAGCTCAAGAGCGGCGGGTTCCTGACCCGGGACGCCCGCAAGAAGGAGCGCAAGAAGTACGGGCTCAAGAAGGCCCGGAAGGCACCGCAGTACTCGAAGCGGTGACACCCCGCTTCGGCACCGACGGGATCCGCGGTGCCGCCAACAGTGAGCTGTCGCCCGAGCTGGTCCTCGGTCTCGGTCGTGCTGCCGGACACGTCCTCGGGCGTGACAGCGCGGACCGTCCTGTGTTCCTCGTGGGCCGCGACACCCGCGCCAGTAGCGGCTTGTTGGCACAGGCGCTTGCAGCCGGCCTCGCGTCCTGCGGGGTCGACGTGGTCGATCTCGGCGTCGTACCCACCGCCGCTGTGGCTCTGTTGAGCCGCGACATCGGCGCTGACGCCGGTGCAGTCGTGTCCGCGTCGCACAACCCCGCTGCCGACAACGGCGTCAAGTTCTTCGCTCGCGGTGGCACCAAGCTCACGCCCGCCGACGAGGAGGAGATCGAGGAGCTGCTCGAGGGCGAGGAGGGTCGCCACCTCGAGGATGCCGGTCGTCTTCCGCGCCCGACTGGGGGAGCCGTCGGCCGTATCAGGACAAGGCCGGAGCTGGCGGAGCGCTACCTGGAGATCCTTCTCGCCACGGTCTCGGTGCCTTTCGACGGCCTCAAGGTGGTGGTCGACGCCGCCAACGGGGCTGCGTCGGTCCTCGGACCCGAGGTTTTGCGCCGTGTCGGCGCCGACGTCGACGTGCGTTTCGCCGAGCCCGACGGTACGAACATCAACGCCGGTTGCGGCGCAACCGCACCCGATGCCCTCGCCGCTGCCGTGGTTGCCACCGGTGCCGACGTCGGCCTCGCGTTCGACGGTGACGCCGATCGGCTCATCGCCGTCGACGCGACCGGCAATGTCGTGGACGGCGATCACATCCTTGCCGTGTGCGGGCTCGACATGCACTCCCGCGGCGAACTCCCCGGCGATGCCATCGTGGCCACGGTGATGAGCAATGTCGGCCTCGAGGTTCTCCTACGTGAGAGCGGGATCGAGGTTGTCGAGTGCCCGGTGGGCGACCGCAACGTGCTCAAGGCGCTGGAGGACCGTGACCTCGCCCTCGGCGGGGAGCAGTCGGGTCACGTCATCTTCCGCCACCTGAGTCCCACGGGCTGTGGCCTCCTGACAGCGCTCCAACTCGTCCAGGTGTTGGGCCGAACGGGGATGTCACTGGCGGACCTGGCAGGACGGATGCGGTCGTACCCTCAGGTCGCGGTCGCGCTCCCACTCCACGATCGCGAGAAGCTCGATACTGCGGCCGGCTTCTGGGACGTGGTCTCCGCAACTCGGGATCAACTCGGCAACACGGGACGTGTGGTCGTGCGGCCCTCGGGCACCGAGCCGGTTCTCAGGGTGATGGTTCAGGCACCGACGGAGATCGAGGCGACCGGGGCAGTCGAGCGCATCAAGACAGCCGCTTCCGTGATCTGACGACCACGCAACGTGGGATCCAGGTCGTGCAATCGTCGTAATTGCTGCCGTGGGGGCAAGGACTCGGCAACCTCGGGCGGGAATCTGGTGTCACAGGTTGGTTGACACCAGCGTCAACTGTGATCTGCCACACCGGACGGGCCGAGTGCCCATGCCTCGGTGGCCCGACGGCCACCGAAGCCGGGGGGAACCATGGAAATCGTGCGACCACTGCGGCCCGAGGCCACCGAGCCGCCCCGCTCCGACTACTGGTTCGACCGCATCGACGTCGAAGCACACCGCCATTACCGTCCCGTGGTCAGCGTCCCCCGTTCGAGCGATCGCCAGCTCGGTGGATTCGCCGACAGGTTCGATCGCCTCCTGCAGCTCCCCCTCACGGGCACGGTCCTGGCCTCCGCCGGGCCCACGCTGGTTCGGGGCCTCGCAGACCCGAGTCGCCTTCTCGACGAGTGGTCCTTCTACGTGCAGCCCGAGTTCCTCACGGACCCGGACACGTTCTTCGTCCGACCGCCGGAGGGCCTGGTTCCTGCTCGCGGGCGCGTCGGCCACACGACCTTCCGCCCTCGCGGGGGACGGGTCGAGGACTACTGGTTCGCGAGCCCATTCGAGCCCGTCAACCCGCGCATGCACTCGGGGTTCCTCCAGAGGAGCCGCAACCGCCACGCCCACCTGCGCCTGTGGCGCCACGGTGACCGGCCGCGGCCGGTGTCGGTGTGCTTCCACGGGATGATGGCCGGTCACAAGACCCTCAACACCGAGCTCTTCAACGTGCGCTGGCTCTACGAGCGCGGGATGGACGTGGCACTGTTCGACCTACCCCACCACGGGTTCCGCAGCGGGCCCGTGCACGGACTCGGCTTCCCGAGCCTCGACGTCGCCCAGCTCGCGGAGAACTGGGCCAACGCCGTCCACGACTTCCGCATCTTCTTGGACTGGCTCTACGCGCAGGGGGCTCCCGAGGTCGGTGTGATGGGCGTCAGCCTCGGGGGATACATGACGTCGCTGGTCGCTGCGCTCGAGGAGGACCTCGCGTTCGCGGTGCCGATGATCCCCGCGACCAGCCTTGGCGATTGCGCCGTCGGCTGGGTGCCCGCGCGTCAGCTCCTCGGACTGATGTTCGCGCGGCTCGGCTGGACACTCGACGACATGCGGGTACACACCGCGGTCCACACCCCGTTGCAACACCCGGTGCACCTCCCGCTCGAACGCCTCATGATCATCGCTGCCGACCACGACAACGTCACACCTCCGCACCAGTCGCGCCTTCTCTGGGAGCACTGGGGGGGACCCCAGGTCCACTGGTACGCAGGTTCGCACGCGATCCACGTCCACCGGGGCACCTACCTGCGCCAGCTCGGGAGATTCCTGGGCGGCCTGGGGATGTTCGACGCCGCCTGACGCCGCCCGGTGCCCCCGGTGACTCATGGAGGTATCCGCGGTGACGATGTGTAGTCTCGTCGGTGCAATGGGACCATCCGTGGGGAGACCCGCGGAGCGAGCGCCAGGCCTCGCGTGCGAGGTGACGAGGAAGCGGGTTCATCGAGACTTCGGCGGATACCCGCTCGGCCGCCACGGGTCGTGACCGACGGCGTCAAATGCGGGGCGTGAGCCCCGGGACAAAGCGCCACCGGGTCGTGGGGGCGTAGCCACTGCGCTGCCGCCCGTCCTGTTGCACCGTGACGCGCGCGTGAAGGCGCGCGAGGAGGTGCACATGTGCGGGATCGTGGCCTATACGGGAAACGGACGTGCGGTCCCGTTCCTGATCGACGGGCTCACCAGACTCGAGTACCGCGGCTACGACTCCGCTGGGGTCGCGGTGCATTCCGGCGCCGGCATCGACGTAGTGAGACGCACCGGCAAGCTTGCCGAACTGAAGGCCGCTCCCGAGTTGGCCACCCTCGACGGGACGACCGGCATCGGCCACACACGCTGGGCGACACACGGACGGCCGTGCGAGGCGAACGCCCACCCACAGGTGGACGCCAAGGGGCGCATCGCGCTCGTGCACAACGGCATCATCGAGAACCACCACGAGCTGCGCACCGAGCTCGAAGCGGCCGGCATCGAGTTCGCTTCCGACACCGACACCGAGGTCGTCGCCCAACTGGTGGGCCGGAGCCTGGACGAAGACCCCGCTTTCGGACTCGCCGACGCGGTCAGGGCCGCGGCCAGGCGTCTCGACGGCGCGTTCGCACTGGCGGTCATATCAGCCGACGACCCCGAGCTCGTCGTCGGTGCCCGCCGCGCCGCACCACTGGTCGCCGGTACGTCGGGCGCGGCCGGTCTCTTGGCGTCGGACATACCGGCGATCCTCGCCGAGACACGCGATGTGGTCGTCCTCGAGGACGACCAGTTGGTCGAGATGCGAGGCACCGACCTGGTGGTCACCGATCTCGACGGCGGTGTCGTCCAGCCTCACCGTACCCACGTGACCTGGGATCTCGAAGCAGCCGAGAAGGGCGGCTACGACACGTTCATGCTCAAGGAGATCCACGAGCAGCCGCGAGCGCTCGCCGACACCCTCGGCGGCCGTCTCGACGCCGAGTCGGGACGGCTCGTGCTCGACGAGCTGCGCACCGACGAGCACGCGCTCAGGACGGTCGACAAGGTGTTCGTGGTCGCCTGTGGGACGAGCTACCACGCAGGCCTGGTGGCCAAGTACGCCATCGAGCACTGGGCCCGCATCCCCGTCGAGATCGACGTGGCGAGCGAGTTCCGCTACCGCGATCCGGTCCTCGACGCGCAGACGCTCGTAATCGGCGTGAGCCAGTCCGGCGAGACGGCGGACACCATCGCCGCATGCAGGTACGCACAGGAGCTCGAGGCGAAAGTCTTCGCCGTTACCAACGTCGTCGACTCCACGATGGCACGCGAAGCCGATGCCGTCGTCTACACCCACGCGGGGCCCGAGATCGGCGTGGCCGCCACGAAGACGTTCACGTGCCAGATCGCAGCCCTCGACCTACTGGCGTTGTGGCTCGCGCAGCTGCGCGGATCCCTCTACGCCAGCGAGGTCGGCACCCTCTTGGAGCAGATGCTGCGGTTACCCGCCCAGGTTGCCGAGGTCCTCGCCGACCTCGGTGAGGTCGAGGCCGAGGCCGCCGTGTGGAAGGACGCCACCGACGCCTTCTACCTCGGGCGCGGAGCTGCCTTCCCGACCGCGCTGGAAGGCGCCCTCAAGATGAAGGAGATCTCGTACCTGCACGCCGAGGCGTACCCGGCAGGCGAGCTCAAGCACGGGCCACTCGCCCTCATCGACGAGGACGTACCCGTGGTCTCGGTCGTGACCGCTTCGAAGGTCCACGCCAAGACACTCTCCAACGTGGCCGAGGTCGCCGCGCGCGGAGGTCGTATCGTCCTGCTCGCCAACCCCGGCACCGACTTCGGCGGGATCGATCCCGCTCGCGTCTTCGAGGTGCCCGAGACCCACGAGCTCTTCGCGCCGATCGTCGACTCCGTCGCGTTGCAGGTCCTGGCCTATCAAGTGGCGACAGCACGGGGGTGCAACGTCGACAAGCCCCGCAACCTCGCCAAGACCGTAACGGTGGAATGAATGACGACGCGGTTGAACCGCCGGTCACCGAGAGGCGCCGCTTCTGGCTCTTCGACGTTCCCCTGTGGCGGGACTGGCTGCTGTGGGCCGCGCTCGCCGGGGGAGTCGCGAGCGCCCTCGTCGTCCTCAACGGGGAGCGCTGGTACCGCACGAACACACGCCCGGCGCTCACCCTGGGGCTCGCCTTCGCGGTGCAGTTCGTGCTCGGCGTCCTCGCCGTCGGCGTGCTGGGCGCCGTCCTGCGTGAATTCGTTCGTGGTCGCCGCGACCAGGCGGCGTCGCCTTCCACCCCCGACGTGGGGACGTGAGAGGGGTTGTGGACCCGCTTTGCGTCCCCACGTGGGTTGGTCGCATCGACGTGGGGACGTGAGAGGGGTTGTGGACCCGCTTTGCGTCCCCACGTGGGTTGGTCGCCACGTGGGTTGGTCGCGTCGACGTGGGGAGCCGGTAGCGCCGAGCGCCTCGTCGGAAGGAATACGATCGCGGCGTGCACCTGCCCGTAGTGACCCCAGCGCAGATGGCGGCGGCCGACCGCGCCACGATCTCGGCGGGGACGCCCGGGCTCGAGCTGATGGAGCGCGCCGGGAGCGCGTGCACCCGAGCAGCGGTGCGCCTCGCCGGCGGGGTGGGCGGACGCCGCTTCGTCGTCCTCGCCGGGCCCGGCAACAACGGCGGCGACGGCTGGGTGGTCGCCCGGCGCCTGTACGACGCCGGTGCCGCCGTGCGATGTGTCCTCGTCGGCGACTTGGACGGAGTCTCCGGCGACGCACGCACGAACCTCGACCGGCTCAGGACCAGACCCGTGCCCGTCGACGCCTGGGGTGGCCGGCTCGGACCCGCCGACGTCGTCATCGACGCGGTCTTCGGGACCGGGTTCCGGGGCGGCCTCGGTGGGGATCCCGCCGCCGCGGCAGCAGCCGTCAACGCCTCGGGTGCCCGTGTTCTCGCCGTCGACATCCCCTCGGGCGTCGACGGGGCGACCGGCGCCGTCGTCGGCGATGCGTTCGCGGCCGACCTCACCGTCGCGATCGAGGCGCTCAAGTTCGGCCATGTCCTCGGCCCGGGTGCGCGCCTGTGCGGGACCGTGGAGGTCGCCCATGTCGGCATCACCCTGGGCGAGGAGGCGGCCGCCCTCGCCGACCCCGCGACGGCGATCGGGTCCGTGCCCGTGCGCGCCGTCGACGCCCACAAGTGGGCCGCGGGCGCGGTCCTCGTCCTCGGCGGATCGGACGGCATGGCCGGCGCGCCGGCGCTCGTGGCGGCGGCGGCGTTCGGCGCCGGTGCCGGCCTCGTCGTCGCAGGTGTGCCCGCGTGCGTGCAGCCCACAGTCGCGGCCTCCGCACGGGAGTTGATGACGGCACCACTCCCCGAGGCCGACGGCGCCGTCGCGGCATCCGCCATGGACCTTGTGGCGAGGCGCTTCGCGCTCGGACGCTTCGGAGCGGTGGCCGTCGGCCCCGGACTCGGCCGCGGACCCGGGACGGGTGCTTTCGTGGCCGACGCGCTCGCCACCGTCCCCGGGCCGCTCGTGCTCGATGCCGACGGCCTCAACAACGCCAAACCGGCGCTTCTGAGGGCACGGCAGGCACCGACGGTCCTGACGCCACACGAGGGCGAGTTCACCCGCCTCGGCGGCGACCTCGACGCAGGATCGCATCGGGTCACCGCTGTGGTCGACGCCGCCACGGATTGGGGCTGCACCGTGCTGCTCAAGGGTCCGGCAACCGTCGTGGCGACGCCGGGTCGTGTGCCGGTCGTGTGCCGAAGCGGAGGTCCCGAGCTCGCCACGGCGGGCAGCGGCGACGTGCTCACCGGGATCGTCGCCGCCTACATCGCCCGCGGTGCCGATCCCCACGAAGCCGCCGTCGCAGCCGCGTGCGTACACGGCCGCGCGGGAGCCCTGGCCGGCTCCGAGGATCGCCACCCGGTGGCGGGCGACATCGCCGCGCAGATCCCTGCGGCCGAGGCCGAGGCGCGCACGTGACCGCCGGACCCCTCCCGCCGGTGTCGTTCCGACCGTCCCGCGCGCTCGTCGACCTCGATGCCATCGCCGCCAACACCGGCTACCTGTGCCGTATCGCGGCGCCGGCCGCCCTCTGCGCCGTCGTGAAGGCCGACGGCTACGGCCACGGTGCCGTGCCGGTCGCGTCCGCGGCGTTGGAGGCGGGCGCCGCGATGCTCGGAGTCGCCCTCGTCGAGGAGGTCCTCGACCTGCGTGGTGCCGGCATCGGCGCTCCGGTGCTGCTCCTGTCGCAGGCACCCCCCGGAGCGGAGGCCGCTCTCGTCGACGCCGGGGCGACGGCCACCGTGTACACCGAGGCCGGCGTCGACGCGCTGGCGCGGGCAGCTTCCGCAGCCGGGCGCGACGTCGCAGTCCACCTGAAGGTCAACACCGGGATGAACCGCGTGGGTTGCCAACCCGATGCCGCCCCCGGCCTCGCACGCCGCATCGAGGCCGCGGCCGGGCTGCGCCTCGGAGGGACGTGGACCCACTTCGCGGTCGCCGACGAACCCGACCTCGACTGCACCGAGACGCAGGCGAAGCTGTTCGACGCGGTCGTCGCGGACATCGCGGCGGCCGGCGTCGATCCGGGAGTCCTCCACGCGGCCAACTCGGCTGCCACCCTCGTCGACGCGGAGCGGTACCGATACGACATGGTGCGCTGCGGCATCGCCCTCTACGGAATCGCCCCCGCACCCGGCTTGGCAGGAACCGGGAGGCTCGTACCGGCGCTGACGCTGGTCTCGGAGCTGGCGCACGTGCGCAGGCTCGATCCGGGCGAGCGGATCAGCTACGGCCACCGCTACGAGCTCGACCGGCCGTCGTGGGTCGGGACCGTTCCTCTCGGCTACCACGACGGCGTGCGCCGCGGGCTCTCGGGCAGGGCCGAGGTCCTCGTCGGCGGGCACCGCCGCCCGATAGCGGGCACGATCACCATGGACCAGTTCATGGTCGACCTCGGCGACGACGAGATGCCGGTCGGCACGGAGGTCGTCCTCATCGGGCGCCAGGGCGAAGCCGAGATCCGCGCCGAGGAGTGGGCCGCCAAGCTCGGGACGATCGGATACGAGGTCACCTGCGGCATCGGCGCCCGCGTCCCCCGGGTCCACGTGCGGAGCGGACGTTGACCGCTGGCCGGCTCGGGCCCGGCGTGCGTGTCGGGCACTGGACGGCTCCGGGGGGGACGACCGGCACGACCGTGGTCGTGCCCGACGCGCCCGCGATCGCGGGCGTCGACGTGCGTGGCAACGCCCCGGCGACACGTGAGACGGACGCCCTCGCTCCGTGGCGGCTCGTCGAACGAGTCGACGCGGTCGTGCTCTCGGGCGGGTCAGCGCTCGGCCTCGGGTCGGCGAACACGGTCGCCGAGGCGATGGTCCGGCGCGGCCGCGGCGTGCCGACCCCCGGGGGTCCGGTCCCGATCGTGCCCGCCGCTTGCGTGTTCGACCTCGTCGCATCGGGGGGCACGTGGCCGCCGGCGGAGGCGGGAGCGCTGGCCCTCGACGTGGCGACCGCGGAACCGCCGTGGGGTCGTGTCGGCGCCGGGGCGGGCGCGACCGTGGGCAAGGTCCACGGAGCGGAATGGGCGGTACCCGGCGGCGTCGGTGCCGAGTGCGAGGAGGTTGCCGGGGTCGCGCTGGGCGCGATCGTGGTCGCCAATGCCCTCGGCGACGTCGTCGGCGAATCCGGTGAGGTCGTCGCCGGGAGCCGTGCCGCCACGGGGACCGAGCCGGTGGCCCCGATCACGCGCACGAACACGACGGTCGCGGTCGTGACCGTCGACGCCGTGTTCGCCCCGGCGGAGGCGTACGTCCTCGCTCAGGCCGCCCACGACGGCTTCGCCCGGTGCCTGCGCCCTTCCCACACCCGATACGACGGCGACACCGTCTTCGTGCTCGCGACCGGGACCGGGCCCGCGCCGGCGGATCCCGGGATCGTGGATGCGGCCGTGGCCGCGGTCGCCGGCATCGTCGCCGCTGCCACCCGCCACGCGGTGACCGCTACTAGAACCGGGGCGGAGTCGGCGGAGGAGGGGCAGCCGTGACCGCACTCGAGGAGCTCGGCGCCGAGGCAGAGGCGTGCACCGCGTGCGTCCTGTGCGAGACGCGCAACACGGTCGTGTTCGGCACGGGGAGCGAGACAGCCGACCTCGTCTTCGTCGGCGAGGCACCCGGCCGCAACGAGGACGAGCAGGGGGTCCCCTTCGTGGGCGCGGCGGGCAACCTGTTGAACCGCCTCTGCGCCGACGTGGGCATCGAGCGTGAGCAGGTCTACATCTGCAACATCCTCAAGTGCCGCCCGCCGGGCAACCGCGACCCCGAACCGGGCGAGATCGCGTCGTGCACGCCGTACCTGGACCGCCAA
This sequence comes from Acidimicrobiia bacterium, assembly GCA_046331095.1. Lineage (GTDB taxonomy): Bacteria > Actinomycetota > Acidimicrobiia > UBA2766 > UBA2766 > JAIBAC01. The sequence goes on along the minus strand of JAXLRM010000008.1, from coordinate 123,496 downwards.
CTCGAGCTCCTCGACCCGCTCGTGGTCGTGAGCCTGGGCGCATTCGCGACGCGGTACCTGCTCGACCGTCAGGTGGGGGTGACACGTGTGCGCGGCCGGCGGTTCCGGTGGCGCAACGACGCCACTCTGATCCCCACGCTGCATCCGGCCGCGGTGCTGCGCGGTGGCGCGTCCAAGCTCCAGGACGCCCGCGAGGACTTCGCGGTGATCCGGGCGACGATCGACAAGGCGCGCACGTACAGGGCGAAGAACAGGGCCGCCTCCGCGGGAGCCGCCACGGGTGTGGATGCACCCGAGCGTGTCGACGCGGAGATCGACCTGCGCGAAACGGTGGTCGCCACCTCGGACACGGCTGCGGACGATGCCGGACAACTCGGCCTCTTCTGAGCCGGCGCTGAGCGTCGAGGTCCGCACCGTCGCGGAGACGGCCGAACTCGCACGGAGGGTGGCGGCGCTGCTGGGCCCCGGCGACGTCGTCCTCCTCGACGGTCCGCTCGGCGCCGGCAAGACCACGTTCGTGCGCGAGCTGGCGTGGGCGTTGGGGGTCACCACCGAGGTCACGAGCCCCACCTACACCCTGGTCCACGAGTACGAGGGCGCGGGCGGCCTCGGCGTGACCCACGTCGACCTGTACCGGCTCGAACGCGTCGCCGAGGTCGAGGACCTCGGGCTCGACGACCTCGGCGGCCCCGACCGCGTGCTCCTCGTCGAGTGGGGTGCTGCCGTGGCAGCGGTCTTCGGGCCCGACCGCCTCGAGATCGTCATCGACTACGGTCCGCCGGACGTGGCGGACGAGCGTCGTTTCGTGCTGCGGCCCGTGGGCACGCGCTGGGCCGGTCGGCTCGCAGGACTGGAGGCGACCAGGTGACCTTGGTGCTCGCGATCTGCACCGCGACGTCTCGGAGCTCGGTCGGGCTGGGGACACGAGCGGGCGTCCTCGCCGAGGCTCGGCTGGCGCGACCGCATGCCCACGCCGAGTTCGTGGCGCCCGCGATCGAGTTCTGCCTGAGATCGGCGGGCTGCACGGCGTCGGAGATCACGGGTGTCGTGGTCGATCACGGGCCGGGGCTCTTCAGCGGCTTGCGTGTCGGAATCGCGACCGCCAAGGCGGTGGCCGTGTCGCTCGACCTGCCCGTTGTCGCCCTCAGCGGACTCGACCTCGTGGCGATGGCCGTTCGGCACTCGGGCCGGTCCGTGGTCGCCGCCGTCGACGCGAGGCGCGGCGAGGTGTTCTGGGCACGCTACGTGCCTGTCCCCGGCGGGGTCGAGCGCATCGGGGACTACGCGGTCTGCACGCCCGAGGCGCTCGCCGCCGACATCGTCGCCGAGGGCGGTGAGACCCTCGTGGTCGGGACCGGCGCCGTCGAGTACAGAGACGTGCTCGCCAAGGTCGACCACGTCGAGGTGGGCGACGTGCTGACCGCGCACCCGACGGCGGCGGCTGCGGTCGCGGTCGCGACGGGGCGCTTCGACCGCGAGGACTTCGTGAGGGCTCACGACGTCGCACCTCTCTACTTGCGCCGATCCGACGCCGAGATCAAGTGGGAGGCGCGTCGCAGCAGTGCCTGACGCCGACAACGCGAACCACGACCGCCTCGACGTGGTGATCTCGCCCATGCGGGCGGCTCATCTCGACGCCGTGCTGGCGATCGAACAGGCCGCCTACCCGGCGCCGTGGAGCAGGTCGCTGTTCGAGTCCGAGCTCTCGAAGCTGTCGACGCGTGCCTACTACGTGGCGTCGGTGGGCGGCACCGTACGCGGCTACGGGGGTGTGCTCATGGCGGGCGACCAGGCCCACGTGGCCACCGTCGCCGTCGACCCGGCATGGCAGCGCCGTGGTCTCGCCAAGCGTCTGCTGTTGCAGTTGACGGCGGCCGCACTCGAACGCGGGGCCACGCTCGCGACCCTCGAGGTACGTGCCGACAACCGCGCCGCGCAGCGTCTGTACGCCGGGTTCGGCTACATGCCGGTCGGGGTGCGCAAGGGCTATTACACGGTGGACGGCGAGCGCATCGACGCCGTGATCATGACCGCCGACGGGATCGACACGCCCGAGTACAGAGCGCGTCTCCTGAGGATCGTCGACACGCTCGGGGGAACCACCCGTGTCGAGCCCGACATCCCGCCCCCCTGAACCGACGTGGGGACGTGAGAGGGGTTCACGACCCGTTTTGCGTCCCCACGTCGGGGGGTCGGAACGACGTGGGGACGTGAGAGGGGTTCACAGCCCGGTTTGCGTCCCCACGTCGGGGGGTCGGGGGGGTGCAGCTCCGCGGTCACCACCAGGGAAGCACCAGCGCGCTGATCGTGAGGGTCCACGAGGCCTGGACGGAGCTCAGGATGCCGCGCCGGTCTGCCGGCGCCGCAAGTAGCAGCCACGGCATGTACGGGAGCCAGATCCGCTCGACCTCGGCCTTTGTCAGGCCCGACACGACCATGAACGCCACGGCAACGGCCGCCGCGAGGGTGGGCGCCCAGGGGGTGATACCGGGATCCCGCAGGCGCAAGCCGCGGATCGCCCTCCCGGCCGACAGGGCCACCGCGGGCCCGGTGGCGATGGCGAGCGCACCCAGGTCGCCGAGCCACCAGTACCAGCCCGGGCGGCCACCCTGGAGGTGGTACGTCGCCTGGTACTCCACATTGGTGGCGGCCAAGCCTGCCGGCCACGCGAAGCCTGCCGCCCAGGCGGCCACGAGGACGGCAGCCACCCCGCCGGCGGCCAAGCACACCGAACGCCGGTCCCGGCGTAGCGACAGCAGCACGAGCGCGAACGGGGCGAGCCCGTAGCTGAGCATGAGCATCACGCCGAAGCACACGCCCGTGGCGGCCTGGAGCAGCCGGCGGCTCCGACTCGCGTGCAGCCAGAGGAAGGCGGTCCACGCGGCAGCGGCGCAGAAGACCGAGTCGAAGCTGACCCCGAGCCACAGAACGTACGGTGCGAGGACCAGCAACGGGAGCAGGCGTCTGGCACGGTCCTCGCCCCCGACGCGGCGCAGTACGGCGGCAACGGGGACGACGACGGACGCGCCCGCGAGGCACACCAGGATCGCGACCGCGCGTAGGTCTACGATCCCCAGCGCGCGCAGCACCTCGAAGGCGATCAGCGGCCCCGGCGGGTGGCCGCGGTTGTGCGTCCCGAGGAGGGGGAGCCGCTCGGTGTAGTGGGCGAGGGTGTCCAGCGGACCGCTGAAAGACGCCAAGTCGCCCTGGTAGTCCTGCGGGCTCCCGAGCGGGGCGGCCAGGCGATCGAGCCCACCGCCGCGCCACATGTTCGCGGCGACCAGCCAGGCGAACGCGGCGACCAGCGCGAGCGCCAGCAGCCATCGCCAGGCGACCCGGTCCTGGAGCCGCCGAGTTCCTACCACCAGGGTCGCGACACCCACCGGGAGCAGGACGGGCAGCCCGATGCCCGGCTCCCAGAGCGCGTGCAAGGGAGGCCAGTCGACCAGGACCCGCTCGGCGCCCAGACTCCGGCCCCAGACGACAGCGGCGGCGACCACGACCGCCCAAAGGGCGAGGGCGACCGCGTCGACGCGGTCCCGACCGCCGAGGTCGGGCGTCGCCGCTCGTCCGCGACGTGCGCTCGGAGAGGTGGCGGTGGTCATCCGGAGGACACGGTAGGGAAGGGGCCCGCAACCTACGCAGGTCCGGCCCGACAGTTTCGAGAATCGAAAGGACTGGGAAAGGTCCGTGTCGCGAATGGCGCGCAGGATGGCTGCCATGGCGTCGATCCGACCAGTAGCCGTCATCCTGCCCGCACTCGACGAGGCCGAGGCGCTCGACGCGCTCCTGCCTCGGATGCCGTCCGGCCACGCCGCGCTCGTGGTCGACAACGGCTCGACCGACCCGACCGCCGAGGTCGCGCGGACGCACGGCGCTGTCGTCGTGAGTGAACCCCGGCGTGGGTTCGGAGCCGCGTGCCAGGCCGGCCTGCGGGCCGCGTCCGGCTACGAGGTCGTGGCGTTCATGGACGCAGACGGCAGCCTCGACCCCGGCGATCTGCCCGACGTCACGGGGCCTGTGCTCTCGGGGGGAGCGGACTTGGTCGTCGGCCGGCGCCGGCCGGCGGAGCGCGGGGCGATCAAGGTGCACGCCCGCGCCGCCAACGCCTATCTCGCGCGCAGGCTGCGGGCGAGGTACGGGTTGCCCGTGCACGACATCGGACCCATGCGGGCATCGCGGCGCGACGCGCTCATGGATCTCGGTATCGGCGACACCCGCTTCGGGTGGCCTCTCGAGATGCTCACGCGCGCCGGCGCCGCCGGTTGGCGCGTGCACGAAGTCGACGTCGCCTACCGCCGCCGCGTCGCCGGGCGATCCAAGGTGACCGGCACGCTGGGTGGAACCCTGCGCGCCGTGCGGGACATGCGAGGGGTCCTCGCCACCGCGCACGTCACGGCTCGGGAGTCGCTGTGATGGCCGTGCCAGTCGACCTCGGTGAGCGACGTCCGGCGGCCGCGAGCGACGCCCGCGGGGTTCGCGTGCTGTACCTCGAGGTCGCGAACACGTGCAACAGCCGCTGTACCACGTGCCCCCTCACCTTCGGGCACTGCGAGACCCCGGCGATGCTCGGCCGCGCCGAGGCAGCGGCCGTCGCGGCGCAGGCGCCCGACCTCGAGCGGGTCGTGCTCCACGGTCTCGGCGAGCCGCTCCTCAACCCGGAGCTCGGTGCGATCGTCGGGGACTTCTCGGCACGCGGGGTGCAGACGTGCTTCAACACCAACGGCCTCCTCCTCAACCGTCGGCGGACCACCGCGCTCCTCGATGCCGGTCTCACCGAGCTGCGCGTCTCCCTGGACGCGGCCGATGCGGACACCTACCGCCGGGTCCGAGGGGTGCGCGGGCACGCGGTCGTGGTCGGCAACCTCGCCCGCCTCGTCGCGATGCGCAGGGATCGCGGCCTGGCGGCCCCCGTGGTGACCGTCTACTTCACGGCCATGCACGACAACGTCGACGAGCTCCCCGGGGTCGTGGCCTTGGCGTCGGACGCCGGCGCCGACGCGCTCGTGGTGCAGCGGCTCACCTACTGGGGTGAGGGCATGGCTACCGTCGACCAGAGCCTCTTCGGGCACGTGGCTGCCCGGGAGCGGGCTGCCATCGCGGAAGCCGAGGCGCGGGCCGCGAGCGTCGGCCTCGAGATCCGGGGGACCGCCGGCCTCGCGCCGCTCGAATCGCTCGAGAACGGCCCCGACCGCAGCGGCTGCATGCGCCCCTGGACGACCGCGTACGTGACGGCGCACGGGAACGTGTACGCGTGCTGCATCGCCCCGTTCACCGGGGTGGCCCACGACGAGCTCGTGATGGGCAACGTGTTCGAGAGCAGCCTCGGCTCGGTGTGGTCAGGCCCGCGGTACGGGGCCCTGCGGCGCGGCCTGCGCGGTGGAACACCGCTGCCCTTCTGCGAGGGGTGCGGCGAGCGATGGAGCTACTGACGGTGAGGGCGTCGACCGTCATCCTCGTCGCCAAGGACCCGCGTACCCGTCCCGTCAAGACGCGGCTTGCCGTCTCGATCGGACACGATGCCGCCGCAGCCGTCGCCGCGGCGATGCTGGCGGACACGCTCGCGAACCTCGCCGCGTCGTCCGCACGACGACGCGTCGTCGCCCTGGACGGGGACGACTCGACTTGGGTGCCACCCGGCTTCGAGGTCGTGCCGCAGCGGGGAGCGGGCCTGGCGGAGCGGCTCGCCGCTGCCTTCGAGGACGTGGACGCGCCCGCCTTCCTCGTCGGCTCCGACACGCCGCAGCTGACCCCCCAGCTCGTGGACGCCGGCCTCGCGTCGGTCGCGCCCGGGCGCGCTTGCGTGGGCCCCGCGGTGGACGGGGGGTACTGGGGCATGGGACTGGCGCGACCGGAGCGCCGCTGCTTCGTGGGGGTCCCGATGTCGAGCGACCTCACACTCGCACGCACCCGTCTGCGCCTGCGATCGCTGGACCTCGCCGAGGTCACCCTCCCGACCCTGCGCGACGTGGACGACCTGGCCTCGTTCGCCGCTGTCGTCCGGGAGTGCCCCACCGCGAGCTCCACCGCCCGCTGCGCCGAGGTCATGGAAGGGACTCCAGTCAATGGATGAGCCGGCGGACCGGATCGGAGCGCGCATCTTCTCGGAGGACAGGCGGCCTGGTGGTCCATTCCGCGACGGAGCCTTCCGGTCGACCAAGCGATCGGAGAGGGTCGCTTCGGTCCTCGGTGTGGCCCTCGGCGCGACCTTCTCGGTCTGCCTCCTGACCGGTGTCGCCTCGCACTACCTGCAACAGCCCGCCGCCTGGCTGCCGTGGCCTGCGCGGATCGCGGGCCTGTACCGAGTCAGCCAGGGCCTGCACGTCGTGTGCGGAGTCGCCTCGATACCGCTGCTCGCGGCCAAGCTCTGGACGGTCTACCCGCGCCTGTTCAGGTGGCCGCCGCTGCGGTCCCTGGCGCACACGGTGGAACGGATCTCCTTGGTCCCCCTCGTCGCGGGATCGATCTTCCTGCTCGCCACCGGCGTGGTGAACATCCAGTACTGGTACCCGTTCGGGTTCTTCTTCCCGCGAGCGCACTTCTGGGCGGCGGTGCTCGTCGCGGGCGCCCTCGCGGTTCACGTCGCGTCGCAACTGCACGTGGCGAGGCGCACGCTCGGCCGCGCCAACCGGAGTCGGCGGCTCGCTCCGGACGACACGACCGACACGAGCGCGCTCACCGTCGAGCGGCGCAGGTTCATCCGCGGTGTGGCGGGCGCTTCCGGCCTGTTCGCGCTGCTCGTCGCGGGCGCCAGCGTCCGCCCGCTGAGGTCTCTCGCGCTGCTCGCATCCCGCGATCCCGACGTCGGGCCGCAGGGGTTCCCGGTCAACAAGACCGCGGCGTCCGCAGGCGTCGATTCGGCGAGCACCGGTGCGGGATGGCGACTGCAGGTCGCCGGAGGTCCCGTACCGGCGGCGTACTCCCGCGCGGACCTCTTGGCGATGCCACCTACCGAGGCCGTGCTTCCGATCGCCTGCGTGGAGGGATGGAGCGCGTCACGGCGCTGGAGCGGAGTCCGGGTCGCGGACCTGCTCGAGGCCTCGGGCGTCGACCTTGCGTCGGTGAAGTCGGTGACGTTCCACTCCTTGGAGGGCGACGGGTTGTACTCGCGCTCGGAGCACCTGCGCGCCTTCGTGCTCGCTCCGGATGCCCTCGTGGCCCTCGAGGTCGAAGGCGAGGCGCTCGACGTCGACCACGGCTACCCGGCCCGCCTGGTGATTCCGGACCAGCCCGGCGTCCGCCAGACCAAGTGGCTCTCGCGGATCGAGGTCGCGTGAGCGCGTCGCGCCGCGAGCGGCGCCGGTGGTCGTGGTGGCTGGCCTGCGCCGTGGGCTGGCTCCTGATGTGCGTCGCGGTGTGGGGTCTCGTGACCCAGGTGGACCTCGCCGCCTTCGTCCGGTGGTTCGGAGCCGGGCTCCTGCTCCACGACGCAATCGCCGTGCCCCTCGTCCTCCTCACCGGGGCACTGCTCGCGCGCGTCGTGGGTGACAGCCGCACTCGGGACGCCTTGTGCTGGGGCCTGTGGGTCGTGGCGCTCGTGGCGCTCGTCTGGTGGCCGTCGGTCGTGGGCGCCGGTGCACATCCCGACAACCCTTCGATCCTGCCGCGGCCGTACGGGAGGAACCTGTTGCTCGTGACCGCCGCGGTGGCTGCGGTGGTGGCGGTCCGCTACGGGGCCGCGCGCCGAGCGCTGCGCGGTGGACGGGTGAAGCGGTGAGCCCCGCCATGGCGCCCCTGCAGGCACTGGTGTCGGAGTTCGGTCCGGTCGCGTCGAGCCGCTGGTTCGGCACGGCGGACCGTGTCGAGCTCGCCCTCCTCGCGAGACTCGCCGGGCCAGTCCTCGAGGTCGGATGCGGGCCGGGGCGTCTCGTCGAGGCACTCATCCGGGAGGGGACGATGGCGCTGGGCATCGACGTCGCTCCCATCGCCGTGCGTGCGGCCTTCCGCAGGGGCGTGCCGGTCCTCAACCGATGCGTCTTCGATCCCCTCCCCGGGGAGGGGGACTGGGCGTCGGCAGTGGTGCTCGACGGCTCGATCGGCATCGGCGGCGACCCACACTCGCTGCTGGCGCGGGTCCACGAGCTGTTGCGCCCCGACGGGGTCGTCCTCGTGGAGGTCGAGCCGCCCGGTTCGGGTCTGGTCCGGCGCGTCCTGCGTGACGGCGCTCCGTGGGCGTGTGTCGACGCCGACCACATCGGCGGATTGGCCCGACAGGCCGGGTTCGCGGTCATCACGTCGGAGTGGCTCGGTGGGCGCTGTTTTGCCTGGCTCGGGCGAGGCCCGAGCGGACCGTGGGGATAGCCTGTGGCCATGTCAGCACGCATCCTGGTCGTCGACGACGAGGCGATCGTCGTCGACGTGGTGCGCCGATACCTCGACCGCGAGGGGTTCCAGGTCGAGTCCGCCGCCGACGGTGCCACCGCCCTCGACAAGCTCGCGACGTGGCGGCCGGATCTGGTGGTGCTGGACCTGATGCTGCCCGAGGTCGACGGCATGGAGTTCTTCCGGCGCAGCGGCGGGAGCGTGCCCGTCATCATGCTGACCGCCAAGGGCGACGAGGCCGACCGGGTGCTCGGCCTCGAGCTCGGCGCCGACGACTACGTCACCAAGCCGTTCAGCCCCCGCGAGCTCGTCGCCCGGGTCAAGTCGGTCCTGCGCCGCGTGCACCAGCCGGCCGACACGACGCCGCCAGCAGCGCTTGGCTACCCCGGACTGAGGATCGACCCAGCGAGCCGCACCGTCGAGGTCGGAACCGCCGAGGTCTCCTTCACCGCCAAGGAGTTCGACCTGCTCGCCTTCCTCGCCCGCCGCCCCGGCAGGGTCTTCACACGTGACCAGCTCTTCGAGAACGTGTGGGCGGACGTGCCACTCGGGGAGTCGGCCACGGTGACGGTCCACGTGCGGAGGGTCCGGGAGAAGATCGAGGACGACCCGTCGCAGCCTCGCTGGATCCAGACGGTCTGGGGGGTCGGGTACAAGTTCGTGGCGCCATGAGCGGCGAGGACGCCGTCCACCTGGGGACCGTGTTGGCCTGGGTCGTGGCCTACGCAGTGGTGGCGGTCGGCCTCGTGGTCGTCCTGTCGCCCCGCATGCGTCGGTTGCGTACCAAGTTGCTCCTCGTGATCGTCGCCGCGGTGGGTGCGGTGGCGGTCGGAGCGGTGATGGCGGTGTCCGAGATGCTCCTGTCACCCCGTGAGATGTGGCTCGTGGTCGGGGTCGTGGCGTTCGCGGCCCTCGTCGGAGCGGCGGGCTCGTTCGTGACCATGCGCAGCGTCGCGCGGCCCCTCGAGCGCGTGTCGCAGGCGGCCGACCGGTTTGCGGAGGGTGACCTCGAGGCGCGGTCGGGCGTGAGCGGTCCCGACGAGGCGGGTCGCCTCGGCGCCGCCTTCGACTCGATGGCCGGGTCGGTCGAGCGGTCTTGGCGGGAGAAGGAGCGTCGCGACCTGGCACACCGGACCCTCGTCGCATCGATCAGCCACGACCTACGGACGCCGTTGGCGTCGCTGCGCGCGATGGTGGAGGCGCTCCGCGACGGTGTCGTCGACGACCCGGCGACCCGGCGCCGGTACGTAGCGTTGATGCTGAACCAGGTCGAGGACCTCGGGGCACTCGTGGACGACCTCTTCCAGTACTCGCGTCTCGAGGCAGGCGATCTCGAGCTCGTGCGGGAGTCGGTGGACGTCGGCGATCTCGTGTCCGACACAGTGGGCCAGTTCAGCTCCGCCGCCGACGCACGTGGCGTCTTGATCGACGCGGTCGTCGTGGGACCCCTCGTCGCGACCGTGGGGCCGCGTGAAGTGCAGCGCGTCCTCGCGAACCTCGTGGACAATGCACTGCGTCACACACCTGACGGCGGCGCCATCGCGATCCGCGCCGCGGCAGACGCGGGTGAGATCCGCGTCGAGGTCGACGACACCGGACCGGGCTTCGCCGACGCGGATCTGACGAGGGTGTTCGAGGCGTTCCACCGCGGCGATCCCGCCCGGAGCCGGGCGACCGGCGGCGCGGGTCTCGGGCTCGCGATTGCCCGCCGGCTGGTCGAGGCCCACGGGGGGTCGGTGTGGGCCGACAACGCGCGCACGGGCGGCGCCCAGGTCGGTTTCACGATCCCCTTCTGACGAGGTGCTCGGTGCTCGCCCCGCGGAGGAGCGGACGGTTCCCCTCCGGGGCCGGGTCTTGTGAGCCCGGGGGGTCCCGCCGATCGCGTCCCCACGTCGAGGGGTCGGAACGACGTGGGGACGTGAGAGGGGTTCACGACCCGTTTTGCGTCCCCACGTCGGGGGGTGGTTCGGACGTGGGGACGTGAGAGGGGTTCACGACCCGTTTTGCGTCCCCACGTCGGTTCCGCGCAGCGCTCGACCCTAGGTTTGGATGATGCCGCTGATCCTCGGGATCGAGACCTCGTGCGACGAGACCGCCGCAGCGGTCGTCGAGGACGGCCGCCGGGTGCGCTCGTCGATCGTGTGGTCCCAGCACGAGACGCATGCACCCTACGGAGGTGTGGTCCCAGAACTCGCCGCGCGCGCACACGTCGACAGGATCGACTCGGTGATGACCGACGCGCTCGTCGTAGCCGACGTCACCGTGGGGGATCTCGACGCGGTGGCGGTGACCGTCGGCCCCGGCCTCGCGGGCGCCCTGCTCGTGGGTGTGGCGGCGGCCAAGGCGGTCGCGGTGGCCGTGGGCGTGCCGCTCGTGGCGGTGAACCATCTCGAGGCCCACGTGCACGCCAACGCGGTCGACCACGACGACTTCGCGCCCCCGGCGATCGCGCTGCTGGTCTCGGGCGGGCACACGATGCTGCTCGACGTCACAGCCGGAGACGAGGGGCTGTGGCGGTTCGAGGTGCTGGGCCGCAGCGTCGACGACGCCGCCGGGGAGGCCTACGACAAGGTCGCCCGCTTCATCGGCCTCGGGTACCCGGGAGGTCCCGAGATCGACGCTCTGGCGCGGACCGGCGATCCGGACGCCGTGCCGTTGCCCCGGGCGATGCGCCACCAGGGGTTCGACTTCTCCTTCAGCGGGCTCAAGACAGCGGTCGTGCAAGCCGTGCGGAGGGCCGACGCCTCCGGCCGGACCCTGGAAGCGGCGGATGTGGCGGCGGGATTCCAGGCCGCGGTGGTGGACGTCCTCGTCGAGAAGGCCGTGAAGGCAGCGGAGCAACGAGGACGGGACACCGTCGCGCTCGCGGGCGGGGTCGCCGCCAACTCCCATCTCCGCGCCCGGATGACCCAGGCATGCGACGCCGCCGGACTCGGATGGACGATGCCGTCGGTGGCGCTGTGCCAGGACAACGCGGTGATGGTCGCGGCCTGCGCCGACCGCCCGGCGTCCCTGGGACTCTTCAGCCCACTCGGAGTGGGCGCGTACCCGTCCCTCGGGATGGGTGTGCCTGACGCAGCAAACATGAGCGTCTCACGCTGAAGGCTTCGAGACTGGTTGGCACTCACGGGGTTCGAGTGCTAAACCAGGGCTCAGGCTGCTACTATCCGGCGGTCGAAGACGGCGGACCGTTGCCCCGGACCCTGGGTGGTACCGCCGAACACGTGAACCACAGACACGCCCTGGAGGCGCGCATGAAGCTCAAGCCGCTCGGTGACCGCGTCATCGTCCGTCCCAACGAGGCCGAGGAGACCCTCCCGTCGGGGATCGTCCTGCCCGACACGGCCAAGGAAAAGCCCCAGGAGGGCGAGGTTCTCGCCGTCGGCCGCGGCGAGTGGCACGACGACGAGCTCGTCCCGCTCGAGGTCGAGGCCGGCGACACGGTCATCTACTCCAAGTACGGCGGCACCGAGATCACCGTCGACGGCGAAGACGTCCTCATCCTGAGCGCCCGCGACCTCCTCGCCGTCGTGGGCAAGAAGTGACGACAGCCTGACCAGCACAGGAGTACAGCCACATGGCAAAGATGATCGAATTCGACGAGGATGCCCGGCGCAGCCTCGAAGCGGGCGTGAACAAGCTCGCAGAAGCCGTCAAGGTGACCCTCGGCCCACGCGGCCGCAACGTCGTCCTCGAGAAGAAGTTCGGCGCTCCGACGATCACGAACGACGGTGTCACGATCGCGCGTGAGATCGAGCTCGAAGAGCCCTACGAGAACATGGGCGCCCAACTCGTCAAAGAGGTCGCGACCAAGACCAACGACGTCGCCGGTGACGGCACGACGACCGCGACGATCCTCGCCCAGGCGATGGTGCGCGAGGGGCTGCGCAACGTGGCTGCCGGCGCGAACCCGATGGACCTCAAGCGCGGGATCGAGAAGGCCGTCGACGCGGCCGTCGCCGAGCTCGGCGCGCTCGCCCGCGACGTGCAGGGCCGCAGCGAGATCACGAACGTGGCGTCGATCTCGGCCAACAACGACACCAGCATCGGCGACGTCATCGCCGAGGCGATCGACAAGGTCGGCAAGGACGGCGTCGTCACAGTCGAGGAGTCGAACACGTTCGGCCTCGAGCTCGACTTCGTCGAGGGCATGCAGTTCGACAAGGGCTACCTGTCGCCCTACATGGTGACCGACCCCGAGCGCATGGAGGCGGTCCTCGAGGACCCGCTGATCCTCATCGCCAACCAGAAGATCTCGGCGGTGCACGACCTGCTGCCGGTCCTCGAGAAGGTCATGCAGGCGGGCCGTCCGCTCCTGATCATCGCCGAGGACGTCGAGGGCGAGGCGCTCGCGACGCTCGTGGTCAACAAGATCCGCGGCACGTTCACCTGCGTGGCGGTCAAGGCGCCCGGCTTCGGCGAGCGTCGCAAGGCCATGCTCCAGGACATCGCGATCCTCACCGGTGGCCAGGTCATCAGCGAGGAGGTCGGCCTCAAGCTCGAGAACGCCGACCTCAGCCTGCTCGGGCGTGCCCGCAAGGTGACCATCGCCAAGGACGACACCACCGTCGTCGAGGGCGCCGGTTCCAAGGACGACGTCGACGGCCGTATCAACCAGATCAAGGCCGAGATCGACAACACCGACAGCGACTGGGACCGCGAGAAGCTCCAGGAGCGCCTCGCCAAGCTCAGCGGCGGCGTTGCCGTGATCAAGGTCGGCGCGGCGACCGAGGTCGAGCTCAAGGAGAAGAAGCACCGCATCGAGGACGCCCTGTCCGCGACGCGTGCCGCCATCGAGGAGGGCATCGTCCCCGGCGGCGGTGTGGCGCTCCTGCGCATCAAGCCGGCCATCGAGAAGGTCAAGCTCAAGGGCGACCAGGCCACCGGTGCCTCGATCGTGGCGGCGGCCCTCACGGTTCCGGCCCGCCAGATCGCCGTCAACGCCGGCGAAGAGGGAGCGGTCATCGTCGAGAAGATCCTCGACCAGGCCGACCCGACGGTCGGGTACAACGCGGCCAAGGGCCAGTTCGAGGACCTCGTCAAGGCGGGCGTCATCGACCCGGCCAAGGTCACGCGGTCGGCTCTGCAGAACGCCGCCTCGATCGCAGCGCTGCTGCTGACCACCGAGGCGCTCATCGCCGACAAGCCCGAAGAGGCCGGGGCGGCCCCGGCGATGCCGGACATGGGCGGCATGATGTGAGCTGAGCCTCACGGCTGATCACCTGAGAGGAGGGGCCGGGTCTCTTACCCGGCCCCTCCTCCGCGTGTACACGGCGACGTTGGCGCGACCCACCCCCGGCTGGGAGACTGGGCGCCGCCGTTTGCCCAGATGCGGAGGCCGACTTGTCAGACCGGTTCGAGTTCGAACGCCTCGCGATCCCAGATGTGATACTCGTGAAGCCCAGGGTCTTCGGCGACGCTCGCGGCTTCTTCTGCGAGACGTATCGCAAGAGCGACTTCGAGGCGGCGGGCATCACGGAGGACTTCGTCCAGGACAACCAATCTCGCTCGGGCGCGAAGATCCTGAGGGGCCTGCACTTCCAGCTCACGGGCCAGGCGAAGCTGGTGAGGGCCTCGCTCGGGCGGATCTTCGACGTCGCCGTGGACGTGCGGCCGTCGTCGTCGACGTTCCGCCGGTGGGTGAGTGCCGAGCTCTCCGACGAGAACATGCACCAGCTCTACGTCCCTGCCGGCTTCGCTCACGGTTTCGTCGTCCTCGGCGACACCGCCGACGTCACCTACAAGGTCGGCCCGACCTACTACCAGGACGACACCGAGCGCGGCATCCGTTGGGACGACCCCGAAGTCGCGGTCGACTGGCCCGTCGCCGACCCTTCGACCTCGGATCGTGATTCCACGGCACCGACCCTTGCCGAGATCGTGGACCAGCTCGGCCATTGGTAGGCCTCACCCGACACGGAGAGCGCACATGAGCTACGTAGTCGTCAACGCGATCACCGTGCCAGGCGAGGCCGGACCGGAACTCGAGAAGCGCTTCGCAGCCCGCGCCGGCGAGGTCGACGAGCAGCCGGGATTCGAGGGTTTCGAGCTGCTTCGTCCGGCGGACGGCAGGGATGCCTACTTCGTCGTGACGCACTGGGATTCCAGGGAGTCCTTCGAGGGGTGGATGTCGAGCAGCGCGTTCGGGCGCGGTCATGGCCAGTCGGCCGGAGGGGGCCCGGTCGGCACCGGCTCGGAGGTCCTCGCGTTCGAGGTCGTCGACCTCGGCTGACTCGCATCAGGGCCGCTCCAAGGCGTTCTCAACCAGGCGCCGTACGTGTCGATACACACAAGACGGTCCCGCGTGCCGTTACGGGGCCCTGTGTGCGGAGGCATGCTGACGTGCAGGTTCAGACGGTTCAGTACCACCCGTCGTCGGGTTGGTCCGCGACGTTTCCCGAGCTCGACTCGCCGCGGACCCTCGTGGTCGTCTTCGGCGGCGCGGGGTACATGGACGAGCCGGGGCCGGTGGCGCAGCTCTGCGACGCCTACCCGCAGTCGCGGATCATCGGCTGCTCTACCGCAGGCGAGATATGCGGGGACCAACTCCACGACGATTCCCTCGTCGTCGCCGTGGCGCTGTTCGAGCATTCGGATCTGAACCTCGCGGCATCTCCGGTCGCCGACGCGCACGCCTCCTTCGCGACTGGAGAGTCGATCGCCCGGCAGCTCGACTCCGACGACCTGCGCGCCGTCTTCGTCCTGTCGGACGGGCTCAACGTCAACGGCAGTGCCCTGGCGGCCGGCGTGAACTCCGTTCTCGATCAGGACGTGGTCGTGACCGGCGGCCTCGCCGGTGACGGCGACCGGTTCGAGAGGACCTGGGTCGTCCACGACGGCAAACCGATGACGGGGTGGGCGACCGCGGTGGGCTTCTACGGCAACCGAGTCCACTTCGGGCACGGCTCGCGCGGGGGCTGGGACATCTTCGGTCCGGAACGCACCGTCACTCGGTCCGAGGACAACGTCCTCTACGAGCTCGACGGGATGCCCGCCCTCGATCTCTACAAGAAGTACCTCGGCGAGAGGGCGGAGGAGCTCCCCGGGTCCGCGTTGTTGTTCCCGCTGTCGTTGCGGGCCGGCGAATCCGATCGGAACTCCTTCGTGCGCACGATCCTCGCGGTCGACGAGGGGCAGCGGTCCATGACCTTCGCCGGCGACATCCCGACCGGCTACCGCGCCCAACTCATGCGCGCCAACTTCGACCGCCTCGTGGACGGCGCCGGGTGTGCTGCCGAGCGCGGGGTGTCGGGCACACCGGCACTGGAGTCGGGCGGCGCCCTCGTCATCGCCATCAGTTGCGTCGGTCGTCGCCTCGTTCTCGGCGAGCGGACCGAGGACGAGATCGAGGCGACGCTCGAAGTGGCCGGGCCTGCGGCCGACCAGATCGGCTTCTACTCCTATGGCGAGCTGTCGCCGCTGACCGACGGCACGTGCGACCTCCACAACCAGACGATGACGATCACGGCGATCACCGAGGGCTGACGGCGCCCCGGACCGTCCATCGTGGCCCACCCCGTTCGGAGGACGGCCGGCGCATGACACACCCGCTGCTCAGGAGGCAGCTCCGGAAGCACGGACTCGGTCCGGACGAAGCGCCCTCGATCGAGGCGTGGCGCGCTCTGCTCGGGCGGCTCGACCGTGCGTACACCCAGTTCGATCAGGACCGCTACACGATGGAGCGGTCCATGCAGATCTCCTCCGAGGAGATGACCTCGCTGTACGAGGATCTGCGCCGTTCGTCGGCCAGCCGCTTGGCGGCAGAGCGCGACAAGCTGCGGACGATCATCACGTCCCTGGCCGAGGGACTGTTGGTGCTCGACGCCGAGGGCACCGTCGTCTCGATGAATCCCGAAGGGGCGCGGCTGTTGGGGAGGCTCCAGAGCGAGGCACTCGGACGCCCTGCTCTCGAGCTGCTCGGTTTCGGCGTCCTCGGGCCGACCGAGCAGGATGCCGCCTACGAGATGCTCGCCGAGGTCCTGCGCGGCTCGCAGGTCGCACGTGCCGACGACGCACGTTTCGTCCACGAGGACGGCTCCATCGTCGAGGTCAGTTTCCAGATGAGCCCGATCGTGGAGGACGGTGTCCCGACCGGCGCCGCGATCGTGTTCCGCGACGTCAGCGAGACCAAGGCCATCGAGCGTCAGCTCCGCCGCAACGAGAGCACCGTCAGGGGTCTGTATTCCCTGTCGACGTCGGAAGGTGACCTCGGGGGACGGTTGTCGGAGCTGCTGGCGATGGGATGTCGCCGGTTCGGGACCGAGACGGGGATCCTGGCTCGCCTACGGGGCAGCGACCTCGAGATCGTCGAGGTGGTCACCGGCAACCGTGGTCCGCTCCAGGGGTCGACGCGGCCGCTGGCCGAGACGTTCGACCGGACCACGATCGCTTCGTCGGCGCCGCTCGCGTTCCACGACGCATCCGCCTCCCAATGGGCAGCGCACGCGGCCCACCGTGACGGTGGTCCCGAGGCGTACCTGGGCGTCAGGGTCGTGGTCAACGGCGAGGTCTTCGGGACCCTCAGCTTCCAGAGCACGTCGGCCCTCGCGGCGCCCTTCGGGCCGGCGGACAAGGACGTGTTGCGCCTGATGGCCGAGTGGGTTGGCACGGAGATCTCGAGGGAGCACGACCGCGCCGCTCTCGAGGAGGCGCGCGACGACGCCGAAGCCGCGAGCAGCGCGAAGTCCACGTTCCTAGCCAACATGAGCCACGAGATCAGGACCCCCCTCAACGGTGTCATCGGGATGCTCGAGCTCTTGTTGGACGAGAGTCTCGATGCCAGTGCCCGCGAGTGCGCCGCGACAGCCCGGGACGCGTCCTCGGCGCTGCTGTCGGTCATCAACGACGTGCTCGACGTCTCGAAGATCGAGGCCGGCAAGATCGAGCTCGAACGGATCGCGTTCGACCCGCACAGGTTGCTCGGCGACACGGCGCGGATCATCGAGGTGCAGGCGGTGTCCAAGGGGCTCGGCTTCGTCCTCGACGTCGAAGCCGTGGCCGGGCTACGCGTGCTGGGCGATCCGAGTCGGGTGCGCCAGGTCCTCAACAACTTCTGCGCCAACGCTCTCAAGTTCACCGAGGAGGGTCAACTCGAGCTCCGCGCAACGGCGACTCGCGCCGGGGCGGACACGGTCCTGATCCGATTCGAGGTCGTCGACAGCGGGATCGGGATCGCGAGTGAACGAGTCGCCCACCTCTTCGAGGAGTTCACCCAGGCGGACGCGTCGACGACGCGACGCTTCGGGGGGACCGGGCTGGGACTTGCGATCTCGCGTCAGCTCGTCGAGCTCATGGGGGGACGTGTCGGTGCCGAGAGCGAGGTCGGTGCCGGATCGACGTTCTGGGCCGAGGTGCCGTTCGAGGTCGCGGCAACCCCAGAGGATGCTTCTTCGCGGCGGGTTCCCGTGCGCGCAGTCCTCTGCGGCAACGACACCGCGACCATCGCGCGCTGCCGTCGGATCCTCGAGGAAGGCCACGTCCTCGTCGAACACGCCGAGAGCCTCGTCGCCGCAGAGCCCCTCCTCGGGCCCGACGGCGCCGACGCATTGCTCGTCGCCGTCGTCGACGCGGACATCGCCGAAGAGGCGCGCGCTCTCGCTCGTCGCGTCCGCGATCGTTGTCCCGACGTCCGGTTGGTCCTCGTAGGGCCGCCGGCGGGCTATCGGGGTGACGCCGCCGCGGCTCGCAATGCCGGTTTCGACGCGTACCTGACCGGGGCGACCGACGACCTCGTCGCCTCCGTCGTGGGGCCCCTTCCCGGTGGGGTGTTCTTCACCCGCCACGTCATGGAGGAGGCACCCGGGTTGGCGCCGCGCGAGCCCGCGCTGGTGGCCGACCAAGCGGGCAGCTTGGCGGGGATGCGGATCCTGGTCGCCGAGGACAATCCCGTGAACCGGCGGGTTGCCGCAGGCATGCTCGAGCGGCTCGGCTGCGAAGCGGTGCTCGTCCCCGATGGCGCCGCCGCAGTCACGGCGGTCGCCGCCGCCGAGTTCGACCTCGTGTTCATGGACTGCCACATGCCTGTCATGGACGGCTTCGAGGCCTCTCGTGCCCTGCGCGCCGGGCCTGCGGGCGACGACCTGCCGATCGTCGCCCTGACGGCATCCGCCACGTCCGACGTGCACGCGCAGTGCATCGAAGCCGGCATGGACGGCGTCCTCACGAAGCCCTACACGGCGGAGCAGCTCTTCAAGTGCTTGATTGAGTGGGTCGCTCGGCCGTCCGAGGACGAGCACGCCGATTCCGCGTGCCCGCGCGGCGACTTCTAGGATTGCGACCGCGCTTCCGGAGGATGCAACCGGGAGGACGCCCGAGCGGAGGTCCGTGCCGGCATGCAGACGATCACCACGTCCCAGGTGCTGTTCCTGATCGTGCTGGCCATCGTCGCGCTGGTCATCTTCGCGGTGGCTGCATTCGTCTTCTCCACGTCCATGTGGGGCGTCACAGAGCGCTGGCAGGCGCGCAAGCGTCCCCGCCGGTATTGACCATCTCCGGGCAGCGGAGGCCACGGTGCTGAGCAGAGGCACGATCTACAAGGGCAAGACGGGCATGTGGGCCTTCACGGCGCACCGGGTGACCGGCTTCCTCGTACTCATGTTCCTGCTCCTCCACGTCGTCGACGTCACGCTCGCGGGGATCAGCGAACACCTCTACGACACCGTGCACGCCGTCTACGGCAACATCCTCCTGCGCCTGTTCGAGGTGGGGCTCCTGGGCGCGCTCGTCTTCCACGCGCTCAACGGGCTCAGGATCATCGCAGTCGACTTCTTCGACGCCGCAGTGGAGCGCCAGAAGCAGCTTGCCTGGGTCGTGGCCGCGATCACCGCGGTCGTCACCGTCGCGGGCGGCATCGTGATCGTGCTGCCGTTCTTCACGCACAAGCCGGTCTTCTGACGCCTGATCCGAGGGAATCAGTGGCACAGACACTGGACAGCACCGAGACCGGAACCGAAGGCGGGGCCCAGACGCGGGTCGCGAACCGCTCCGAGGTGCGCATGTGGTACTACATGCGCATCTCGGGTCTGATCCTCGTCTTCTTGGCCCTGGCGCACTTCGCGATCACCCACATCGTCAACGACGTCGTCGAGACCGACTACCTGTTCGTGCAGACGAGATGGTCGAACCCGCTGTGGCGCTTCTTCGACTGGGCCTTGCTCACGCTGGCGTTGAGCCACGGCGCCATCGGCGTGCGGGCCATCTCGGAGGACTACATCCGCAACCGGCGGTTGCGGGTCGGGGTCAAGGCCTTGTTGTTCACCGTCGTAGGCGGGCTCTTCCTCCTGGGCACCATCACCATCGTCACCTTCTCGGCCTGAGCGCGCCCGTGGAGTCGATGGTCGTCGCCGGTGTCGACTGGCCGGTCACGCTCTCCACAGCCGCGGACCGCGCTCTCGACGCGCTCGAGTCGACGGACCGCTCACGCTGGGCCGACGAAGTGGGCTTGGGAGCGGACGGCACCACGACCGCACTGGCCGACGCGGCGGCCGAGGCCGCCCTGCTGGAGTACCTCGCCGAAGAGCTGCCCTCGGCGACGCTGTGCTCCGAAGAAGCGGGTGTCGTCGAGGGCCGGGGTGACGGACCCGGAGCGGGGATCCTCCTCGTCGTGGACCCGGTCGACGGGACGAACAACGTCCTCGCAGGCATCCCGTACTGGGCCGTGTCGATCGGGGTCCTCATCGACGGCACCGCCGTGGGGGGCCTGGTCCGCAACGCCGCCACCGGTGAGGACATGTTCGGCTGGGCCGGTCTCGGTGTGAGCCGTGGGGGGCTCAGGGCCGGTACGAGCGATGTGTCACGGATCGGAGACGCCGCCGTCGCCCTCCAGCGTCCCGCCGATCCGTGTGCGCTCGAGCGGGCCCGGCAGGTCTTCGCGGCGTGCCGCCTGCCCCGCGTCCTCGGTTCCGCCGCGCTCGACCTCGCTCTCGTCGCCACCGGCGGCCTCGACGCGTACGTCAACGTGAACACGGATCCGGAGCTGCCCTTCGGCGAACGCGTCGTCGACTACGCGGCAGGGGCCATCATGGTGGAGGCCGGAGGTGGAGTCGTCACCGATGTCAACGGCGATCCTGTGCCCCTGCGCGCCGATCTCGGCTTGCGCGTCCCCTTGGTCGCCGCGGCCACGGCCGAGCTGCACGAGGACCTGCTGGACCGGCTGCAGACCGGCGCCGAGGACTGAGGCGGTGGCACGCGGTGGCCGCCAACACGTCCCAAGGCCGGCGTCGGTGGGTGCAGGGCCGCCGGCAGCCTGGGCGGGCCTCGCTGACCCCGCGCGCGCCGTCACGCGAACAGCGGTGGCAGATGCAGTTGCGCTTGGGCGTCCCGACCAGGTGATCCAGGTGCCGAACCTGCGCGAAGCCGCGGTCCTGGTGCCCTTCCTCGACGGCCCCACCGGCGTGGAGTTGATCCTCGTGAAGCGCGGTATGACCGCACCGTCGCACGCCGGCGAGATCGCGTTCCCCGGCGGGATCTGCGACACCGGCGACCCCGATCCCGTGGCGACAGCGCTACGGGAGGCAGAAGAGGAGGTCGGTCTGGCCCGCGAGGACGTCACCGTCCTCGGCGAACTCGAGCGCGTGTCGACGGTCGCGACGGCCTTCGCGGTCACGCCCGTGGTCGGCTGGGTAGCCACGGGCCGCGAGTGGGTGGCCCAACCCGAGGAGATCGAGTCGGTCCTGCGCGTGCCCGTCGCAGATCTGGTGGACCCCCGCGCGTACCACTCCGAGACCTGGGTTCGTCCCGAGTGGGAAGTGCACTTCTTCGAGATCGAGGACGAGACCATCTGGGGTCTGACCGCGCGCATCCTGAACGGTCTTCTCCGCCGCCTGTTCGAGCCCTGATGCCGTGGCGGGGCGGCCGCGGGACGTGGACGGGCGTGCGGTCCGCCGTGGTGTCACCGAGTCGGTGGCGAGCGCCAGAGGGTTCTCAGCGAGTTCTCACCCGGCATCCGTACGGTCCTGACCGCGTGGGGCATACCTAGGCTGGGGTTCCCAACCACCCCAGAAGTACCTCCGGAACCCGATTCGGGTACCGGGCGTTTCGTACTCGACCGCGAGGCCCATACCGTTGAAGCAGAGTCGATCGACAACACCCCGCCTGCTCGCGCTACTCGCGCTCGTGGTCGCCGCCGTGCTCGGTCTTGCCGCGTGCTCGAGCGACCTCGGCCTCAAGGCGGACAAGGACAGGTCGCGCCAGGAGGCGTCGGATCCGACCGAGACCGACCCGACGGCGCCGGTGCCGCCTGACGGTCACGACCCCCAGGTCACCGATTCACAGGACGACCAGGCGAGTGCCGGCGACGTGCCCGGTGACGTTGCCGACATCCCGGGATTCACCCAGGGTGTTCCCGCGGACTGGCCCTCCGACGTGCCCGTGCCCGACGGGGCGACGAACGTGTTCTCCGCGGCGCAGGGGGTGCCCGGCTTCGACGGCCAGAACGGCAAGGCCCTCGTGATGGAGGTTTCCGGCAACCCCGCCGACGCGAGCGCCAAGTACAAGAGCGATCTACTCGCACAGGGCTGGACCGAGTCGCCTCTCCTCGGCATGTCGGGCGCGTCCCTGCCCGACGGAGGGATCATCATGCAGAAGGACGGCAAGACGCTGATGGCGTTCCCGACCCAGGCGACCGACAACAGGTCCCAGATGATGGTCATGATCGTCGACGGCGATCTCGCCACGTTGCTGCAGAATGCCGGCCAGGGTGTGCCTCCCGGCTGAGCCTGTGCCGGGAACCCTCCGTCGGGGCCGACTGCCGCGCTGACCTGGAGGACTCGGGGGTGCCTTCGGGGACGGCCGCGGTCTTCGGTACAGTGAACCGAAAGCGGGCGAGCGGAGGAGTGGCCGAGTGGACATCGAGATCGGCATCGGCAAGAGCGCACGCCGGGCGTACGGGCTCGACGACATCGCGATAGTCCCGAGCAGGCGCACGCGCGATCCCGAGGATGTCGACATCTCGTGGCAGATCGACGCCTTCACGTTCGGTCTCCCCATGCTCGGCGCTGCCATGGACGGCGCCATGTCACCGGAGGCCGCGATCGAGATCGGCCGCCTCGGTGGCCTCGGCGTCCTCAACCTCGAGGGCCTCTGGACCCGTTACGAGGATCCCAACTCGGTCTACGCCGAGATCGCCGAACTGCCCGCCGAGAAGGCCACGCGGCGCATGCAGGAGATCTACGAGGAGCCGATGAAAGACGAGCTCGTCGCGCGTCGCATCGGCGAGATCAAGGAAGCCGGCGTCGTCGCTGCCGCTTCGCTCACGCCACAGCGCACGCAACGGTATGCCGCCGACGTGCTCGCCGCCGGTCTCGACATCCTCGTGATCCAGGGCACTGTCGTCTCGGCGGAGCACGTGAGCACGCGCACCGACCCGCTCAACCTCAAGGAGTTCATCAGGACCTACGATCTGCCCGTCATCGTGGGAGGATGCGCCTCGTACTCGACGGCACTTCACCTGATGCGCACGGGCGCTGTCGGGGTCCTGGTCGGCGTCGGTCCCGGACAGGCCTGCACGACCCGTGGGGTGCTCGGTATCGGGGTACCGCAGGCGACCGCCCTCGCGGACGCGGCAGGCGCCCGCATGCGCCACCTCGACGAGACCGGCCGTTACGTCCACGTCATCGCCGACGGTGGGATGCGCAGCGGCGGCGACATCGCCAAGGCGATCGCGTGCGGAGCCGACGCCGTCATGATCGGATCGCCCCTGGCCGGGTCGGTCAAGGCACCCGGGCTCGGCTACCACTGGGGTATGGCGACCTTCCATCCCGACCTGCCACGTGGCACCCGCGTGCAGGTCGGACCCCAAGGCACTCTCCAGGAGATCCTCGTCGGACCGGCGCACGAGAACGACGGCCGCCTCAACCTCTTCGGGGGCCTGCGCACGTCGATGGCCACGTGCGGCTATCAGAACGTCAAGGAGTTCCAGAAGGCCGAGGTCATGATCGCACCGTCGCTGCAGACCGAAGGCAAGTCGCTCCAGCGCGCCCAGGGCGTCGGGATGGGTTGACGCGGCCGTGACCCAAGCCGCCCACACCCATGACACGGTCCTCGTAGTCGATTTCGGCGCCCAGTACGCGCAGCTCATCGCGCGGCGCGTACGTGAGGCGCGCGTGCACTCGGAGATCGTGCCGGCGCACGTGACAGCCGACGAGGTGCGAGCGCGCAACCCCCGTGCCGTGATCTTCTCGGGGGGGCCTGCCTCGGTCAACGTCGAGGGGGCACCGGCTGTCGATTCGGGGATCTACGAGTTGGGCGTGCCCATCCTCGGCATCTGCTACGGCCACCAGCTCATAGCACGCGACCTCGGCGGGCGCGTGGGGCGCAGCGGCGTGGGCGAGTACGGTCGCACCGGACTCGAGCTCGCAGCGCCGGGGTCGGTGTTACTGGCGGACATGCCTGCGCGCACCGACGTCTGGATGAGCCACACCGACGCCGTCGAGGTGGCACCACCCGGTTTCGAGGTGACCGCTGCCACAGCAGCAGCACCGGTCGCGGCGATGGCCGACCCGGCCCGGCTGATCCACTCGGTGCAGTTCCACCCCGAGGTCGTCCACACCGAGCGCGGCCAGGAGGTCCTCAAGCGGTTCCTCTTCGACGTCGCCGGTTGCCGCCCGTCGTGGACGCCCACGTCGATCATCGAGGAAGCCGTCGAGTCGGTGCGCACGCTGGTCGGCGACGCGGGCAAGGTGCTCTGCGCGCTCTCCGGCGGGGTCGACTCCGCCGTCGCGGCGACTCTCGTGCACAAGGCGATCGGAGACCGGCTCACGTGCGTCTTCGTCGACCACGGCCTCCTGCGCCAGGGCGAGGCCCAACAGGTCGAGGAGACCTTCGTGCGCAATCTCGAGGTGGACCTCGTCCACGTCAAGGCCGCAGACCGCTTCCTCGAACTGCTCGACGGCGTCACCGATCCCGAACAGAAGCGCCGCATCATCGGCGAGGCCTTCATTCGTGTCTTCGAGGAGGTCGCCCGCGACCACCAGGACGCGAGGTTCCTCGTCCAGGGCACGCTCTACCCCGACGTGATCGAGTCCGGCCCCAAAGGTGCGGCCCGGATCAAGAGCCACCACAACGTCGGCGGCCTGCCCGAGGACATGGACCTCGACCTGGTGGAGCCGCTGCGAGAGCTGTTCAAGGACGAGGTCCGACAAGTGGGCACCGAGCTCGGCCTCCCCGAGGAGATCGTCTGGCGCCAGCCGTTCCCGGGGCCGGGTCTCGCGGTTCGTATCGTCGGCGAGGTCACGAGCGAACGTCTCGGGCTCTTGCGCCGCGCCGATGCCGTGGTGCGCGAGGAGATCCACAAGGCCGGCCTCGATCGCGAGGTGTGGCAGGCGTTCGCAGTTCTCCCCGCGATCCGCTCGGTCGGGGTCCAGGGCGACGAGCGCACTTATGGCCACCCGATCGTGGTGCGCGCCGTCTCCTCCGACGACGCGATGACGGCGGACTGGGCGCGGCTCCCCTACGACGTGCTCGAACGCCTCGCCAATCGCATCATCAACGAGGTGCCGGGTGTGAACCGGGTGGCCTACGACATCACGTCGAAGCCGCCCGGCACGATCGAGTGGGAGTGATCGTCCAGGCACCCGCAACGGCTACCGCCCGCCCTTCGCCCGAAGATCAGGCAAGGACGACCGTATAGACACCCCCGGCTGTGGACCCGATGATGTCGGTGCTGGTGCCCGGGTTGACGGCTGCAGATTGCGACGAGAACTTCACGTTGGCCTTGCCGGCGTTCGCAGCGGTGAACGTCAGGGTGCCGACCTTCAGGATGCCCGAGGCCGTGGTCCCGAACTTGCCGACCACGATGTCTGCGGTCCCGTTGGCGCAGGGGACGGGGTAGAAGCTCATGTCCCATCCCAGTCCGGCCTACGATCGGTCCAACCTGACCGAATATCCCTTTTGTCGGGATCGGAACATAGCGCAGTCCACCGTGATCGGCAACCCTCCCGGGACGGTTCCCTTGCATCTCACGGTGACTGCTGCCCAAGGGCAGGGCTCACGACGATCAGGCGTCCAGCGCCGTTTCCTCCATGCCGACGCCGTAGAGGTGCGCCGTGTCGTTGTAGCTGCGCAGACGCAAGCCGCGGCTGTCGTAACCGATCTCGGCGATGGCGGTGTTGCCCGGCGCCAACAGGGCCATCGGCCGTCCGGGTTCGGGCCTGAGGCCGAGGGCGGAGTAGGCGATCGCCCGTACGGTGCCGCCGTGTCCGACGACGACCACGACCGCGTCACTCCCGGCACCGGGGTCCTCGTCGAGAATCGCGTCGAGCGCGGCACCGATCCTCGCGTGCAGGTCGCGAGTGGTCTCGCCGCCACCCAGGGGGGGGTCGAGATGGCGGCAGTACGCGGCCCACTGATCCGGGTGGCGCTCGACGATCTCGGACCTTGTGAGCCCGGTCCACTCACCCACGTCACGCTCGCGTAGGTCGGGCCGCAGGACCACGTCGAGTCCGTGCGGCTCGGCAACCGCACGAGCGGTCTCGGCCGCTCTGGTGAGATCGCTCGACACCACCGCGTCGACTGTCGTCACGGCGAGTCGGGCGCCGAGGGCAGACGCTTGGAGCCGGCCGAGCGCCGACAGCCCCGGGTCGGCTTGGCCCTGCCACCGGCCTACCGCGTTCCAGGTCGACTCCCCGTGGCGGACAGCGATCAGGTGCATCGGAGCAGACCGTAGCCAAGCCCGCTCTCGACGTGGGGACGTGAGGTGGGTTCACAGCCCGTTTCACGTCCCCACGTGGGTTGTCCGGTTCGACGTGGGGACGTGAGGTGGGTTCACAGCCCGTTTCACGTCCCCACGTCGGTTGTGCGGTTGTCTGGTCAGCGCTCAAATCGGCGTCGGAGGGTGCCGATGAAGGTCGAGGTGTACTGGGAGCCCGAGGAGTGAACGTGGATCACGAGGCCGAGGCGCAGAGACGAAGGTCGTCGGTCGTGTGGGGCGCCGTCCAGGTGGGCACGGTCGCGGTCGTGGCCGTCGCCGCGCTCCTCTCCGGTGCCGGTGCCACCCACGTGACGGCGCTGCTGACCGGTTGCGTGCTCGCCGGAGCGGCAGGGCTGGTGATCGCCGTGTCACCCTGGGTGCCTCCCCTCGCTGTCCGTGACGCGGAGACGGTGATGCTGTCGGTCGTCGCGTGTGTCGCGGCGTTGGGGACCGCGACCGCGGTTTGGGCCGTCGGCGGACCCGCATCGAGCGCCTGGGTGATGGCCCTCGTACCCGTCGGGGTGGTCGCCGCGAGGGCGAGGGCGACGATCTCGGGGGCTACGGCCGTGGTCGTGGCAGGCACCCTCGTGGGAGCGGCGGGCGCGAGCCCGGATGGCTTCACCGCCGTTCTCGTCCCTGCGCTCGCCGCGGCGGCCGCCGTACTCTCGGTTTGCGCCGTCGTCGCGTGTCTGGCAGCCGAATCCGAGGCCGCCGCGGCCGTCGCACGCGATGCCGTCATCGCCGCCGAGGAGCGAGCTGCCGCCGTCGGTGCCGCGTTCACGGCGGTCGGTGCCGGCGACCTTCGCCGCGAGGTCGTGTACGAGACCGCGGCGACGACGCTCTCCGACCCGGTCGGCACCGAGCTCGGTGGGGGCTTCGACTTGATGGTGGGGAGCCTGCGCGAGCTCGTGGGGCAGGTGCAGGCGGGCGGCGAGCGCCTCGCCGAGGCGGGTGAACGCCTCGCATCACTGGCCGAGGAGGAGGCGAGCTCGTCCACCCAGCAGTCGACGGCGATCGGTGAGGTGACCGCCACCATCGAGGAGCTCGCTGCGACTGCGGCGTCCATCGCGGGGACGGCGGAGTCGGTCGCGCAGCTTGCCGACCAGACCACCGCCGCGACACTGCGGGGCAGCCATGCCGTCGACGAGCTCCAAGCAGGCATCCAGCGCATCTCCGACAGGGTCCGCGCCATCGCCGACCGAACCCTGCGCCTCGGCGAGCTCAGCCAGGAGATCGGAACGATCCTCGAGCTCAGCCGGGAGCTCTCCGACCAGACGAACCTCCTCGCGCTCAACGCCGCCATCGAGGCCGCGCGGGCAGGCGAGGACGGGCGTGGCTTCGCCGTCGTCGCCGAAGAGGTCCGCAAGCTCGCCGAACGCTCTGCTGGCGCGACTCGTGATGTGCAGGCCCTGATCGGAGACATCCGCGAGGAGACCAACGCATCGATCATCGCCACCGAAGAGGGCGCCAACGAAGTCGACGCCGATGTCTCGCTTGCCGTGGAGGCCGGGAACGCCCTCGACGAGATCAATCAGTTCGCGGCGGAGACCCAGAAGGCTTCGCGGGAGATCCAGGTCGCGACCGAACAGCAGCGGCTTGCGTCCGAGCAGGTCGTCGAAGCGGTGGCCCAGGTTGCGCGCGTCACGCGCCGACACGCCGAATCCGGCCGCGCGACGACCGAGTCGGCTGCCGGTGTACGACGCTTCGCAGTGGAACTGCGCCGCACACTCGGACGCTTCCGGGTGGGGTAGAGCCTTGCAGGAGTACCTCGTGTTCAGCATCGGCCCCGAGCGCTTCGCCATAGCGCTCGACGCAGTCCGTGAGATCAGGCGTCCACCACGCGTTACGCCGCTGCCCGAGTCACCTGTGTGGCTGCGTGGCGTGACCAACTTGCGGGGGGTGATCCTCGCAGTCATCGACATCGCGGTCGGCCTCGGAGCAAGGACCGAGGTCTCGGAACCGAAGGGACGCAAGTGCCGCCTGGTGGTGATGCGCGACGTCGATTGCGACGCCGGGTTCTGCGTCGACGCCGTCGATGGTGTCGTGACCGTCGACGAAGCCGACCTCATGACTCCTCCCGACACGCTGCCCGAGCTGTTGCGTCGTTGGTGCGAGGGAATCGCCGCACTCGAAGCGGGCCTGGTCGTGATGCTCTCACCGGAGTTCCTCAGCGGTCTGCAGGAGCGGCTCGGGATGGCGAAGTGACCCAACGGTGGGGCGACAGGCCGGAGTTGTTCGAGGTGTTCCGCGGCGAGGTCTCCGATCGGCTCGGGTCGTTGGGCGAGGGGCTCCTCGCGATCGAGACCGACGGTATCTCGACGCCGGTACTCGAGCGCATCTCCCGCGACGCACACTCGATCAAGGGATCGGCCAAGCTGCTCGGCTTCACCGCCGTCTGTGATGTGGCGCACGCGATGGAGGAGGTGCTCGTCGCTCTCCGCGACGGTGCCCTCTCTCTCACTGCGGGAGTCTGCGACGTCCTTCTCGACGCCTGCGACGTCCTTGCCCGGCTCGTGGAGGACGGCAGCGTCGACCACACCGCGGCGTCGACCGCGATCTGCGCGCATCTGGATCGTGCAGGCAAGGCTTTCGGGGAGGTGGCCGCGGCGGCCGCTCCGGCGAGGGCTGCGACCGAGGCGGGCGCAGACGCGGCGGAGACCACCGCGGAACGTGCGGCGACCGTGCCGGGCACGCGCGATCCGGTCGCCGAGGTCCCCCTTGCAGCGCCGCACCAGGCGCCGGTGCCGGCACCGGACCCGTCGACGGATCCGGTCCAGCCGGTCCGGCCGGTCCGGTCGGCGACCGTCCGCCTCGAGACATCGAAGGTGTACGACCTCATCGACGCCGTCGGCGAGTCGACGATCGGGCAAGTGACGGTCAAGGAGCACGCGGACCGTCTCGGCGATCTCTTCCGTCGCGTCGACTCGCGTATGCGACGCCTCGACCACGGCGCCGATCCCGTCCGCGCGGCCCAGGCGGTCGAACTCCTGGGGCACGTGCGCGACGAGCTCGCGGTCCTCTCGTTCGACATCGACGACATCGCTGACGCGAGCCGCAAGCAGGTCGAGGCGCTGCAGGAGCGGGCTATGGCCCTCGCCACGTTTCCGGCGGCGTCGGTGATGGCACCACTTCCCCGACTCGCCCGCGACCTCTGCCGGGAGCTGTCCAAGCAGGTCGATCTCGTCGTCGACGACGGCGACGTGGAGCTCGACAAACAGGTACTCGAGCGAATCGCCGAGCCCTTGCGCGCGCTCGTGATCAACGCACTGGATCACGGTGTCGAAGGGCCGGCCGAACGTGAGGCGGCCGGGAAGCCGCCCGCAGGGTCCGTGACCATCACCGCGCGTCAGCGTGGGGGGCAGGTCGTGATCGAGGTCGCCGACGACGGTCGCGGCGTCGACGTGGACGCGGTACGTCGTCGGGGCGTCACCGCAGGCTGGTTGAGCGCCGAGGAGGAGATCTCGGCCGCCGACCTCGGGAGCCTGCTCTTCCGTCCTGGGTTCTCGACCGCGCCGAGGTCCACGACGACGTCGGGCCGCGGAGTCGGCCTCGACATCGTGCGCGACGCGGTCGACGCCCTCAAGGGCGGCATCGAGGTCCACACCGAACCCGGTCGTGGCACCACTTTCGTGCTGACTGTTCCCACGACACTGTCGATCGTGGTCGGTGTCACCGTCGTGAGCGGCGGTCGGACCTATGCGCTGCCGGTCTCCGCGGTCACCGAGGTGGTGCAAGTGCACGAGGACGACGTGCGCACCGTCGCAGGACAGCGTGTCGTGGACCTCAGGGGCGAGGTGCTGCCGCTCGTGGACCTCTGCGACCTGATCAGCGGCGCGCCCGACGACGGCTCCGGTCCTGTGATCGTGCTTTCGAGCGCGGGCCGCAGCCTCGCCATGCGGGTCGAGGACCTCGTGGGCCAGCGTGAGATCGTCGTGAAGAACCTCGGCACCTTCGTACGCGGTGTGCGTCACGTCGGGGGTGCGTCCATCCTCGGCAACGGCGACGTGATCCTGGTGCTCGACCCCTCCTCGTTGCTCGCTGCGGGTCGACTCGGTGCCACCTCGCGCCCCTCGTTGCCCGAGCGGCACCACGAACGGCCACGTGTGCTCGTCGTCGACGACGCCGCACCTATCCGGGAGATGGTCCGATCGATACTCGAGGCAGCCGGTTTCGACGTGACCACCGCTGCCGACGGTGCCGAGGCGATCGCGACCTACGAGGCAGAAGCCGGCTTCGATGCCGTGGTCTCGGATGTGCAGATGCCAAGGATGGACGGTGTGGAGCTCTGCAGCTCGCTACGCGGGAGGGGCCAGGCAGTGCCGTTCGTGATGCTCACCAGCCTCGCGAGCGAGGAGGACAGGCGACGCGGTCTGGACGCCGGTGCCGACGCCTACGTGACCAAGGCCGACTTCGACCAGGTGGAGCTCGTGGAGCTGCTGAGATCGATGGTCCCCGCTTGATGTCCCACCGAACGTTCGCTGCGCCACCTCGGGGCGTGTGCCGGGTGGGGGTCGCCGGGTTCGCCCATTCGGGGCTCAACCGGAGCGAGGTCTGAGCCGACCAACTGAGAGAGGTGCCAGGAGACGTGCAGAACCCGGAAGAGCAGAACTGGGGTGCGCAGGGCCGCAGTGGACCGCTGGTCCTGGTCGCGGACGATTCGCCGACGCTCCTGCACGTCGTCGGGGGTGTGCTGGAGTCGGGCGGCTTCCGCGTCATGACCGCCACCGACGGCGTCAACTGCGTCCAGACCTTCTACTCGTCGCGGCCGGATCTGCTCATCACCGACATCTCCATGCCCAAGCTCTCGGGTTACCTCGTGTGCCGGCTCCTCAAGGACGACTGGACCGCGGCGAACGTCCCGGTTCTCATGCTCACGGGGCGTGATGCCAGTGCCGATCGGTTCTGGGCGCTCGAATCGGGCGCAGAGGCGTTCGTGACCAAGGACTTCGGCCCCGACGAGCTACTCGAGATCGTCACGCGCCTCGTCGCCGGACGCGAGCCGGACTACCTGAGCCCCGACGTGGGACCCGTGTCGCTGAGCGAGTCCGACGTCCTCTCGCGGGTCTGCGAGACCCTTGATCGCAAGCTGTTCGAGTCCACGCTCGTGAAGCAGATCGGGGAGGTCGGTGCCCGCATGACCGACCTGGGTGACACGGTGGACGCGGTTCTCTCGATCGTGGGCAACGTCCTCCACTACGACGTCGGTTGCGTGGCCCTCGCCGAGGAGGGCCTGTTCGCGCTGCGGCCGGTCGGACCGGTGAGCCGGGATCGCCTCCTCGATGTCGTGTCGCAGATGGCTGCCGAGATGCCCAGCGAGATGCGCCCGGCCCCGGTGCCCGAAGCACGTCTGGTCACGTTCGAATCCGCCGGGATGGTCGTCGAGGACGCAAGCCCACCATTGCAGACGTTCGTGTCCATGCCGTTGTGGTCGGCTGGACGTCCGTTCGCGATGCTCGGGCTCGCGTCGTTCGTTCCGGGCGCTTTCGGCGATCAGGACCTCGGTGCGCTGCGGCTCATCGAGAACACACTCGCTGCCGTGGTCGACAGTGCCCGCCTCCACGAGCAGATGGCGCGTGACGGTGCCGTCCGTGGCGTCTGACCCCGTCGCGGAGGCGGCCGCGAGCCTCGAACGGCGAACAGGGCTGCGGCTACCGGTGGGAAGCCGGATGCGCCTGCAGGACTCACTTGCCACCCGTGCGTCGCTGACCCGCGGGGGCGATCTCGACCGCTACGTCTCCTTGCTGGACTCCGATCCCCACGAAGTCGACTCCCTGTTCGATCTCGTCTCCGTCGGCCAGACGGCGTTCCTGCGCCATCCGGAGCTGTTCGAGGCATTGGAGGCGACGGTCCTTCCCGAGTGCGCAGCGCGCACCGGTGCGGTGCACATCGTGAGCGCCGGATGCTCCACGGGCGAGGAGGCGTGGACGCTGGCGGCCTGCGCGGCGTCGCGTCTCGGCGACTCCAAGTCGCGGGTCACCGCCGTCGACTGGTGTCGGGAAGCGCTCGAGGTTGCACGCGCCGGGCGATACCCCGCGACCGCCGTGGCCGGCCTTCCGCCGAGCTACCGGCGCTGGTTCGAGTCGTGTGACCACGGTGGGGGGCACGGGGTCGTGGCGCGACCGATGCTGCGTGAGCGCGTGCGCTTCGTGCGGGCGAACCTCCGGCGCCCTTGCCCGAGCTTCGACCCTGCCGACGTGATCCTGTTCTGCAACGTGGGCATCTACTTCGACAAGGCCGTCACCGAGGAGGTGGTGGCCAACTTGACGTCCGTGCTGCGCCCGGGCGGGCATCTCTTCCTCGGTTCCGCCGAGTCGCTCTGGGGTCTGGACCACGAGCTCGAGCTCGTGGAGCTCGGCGACGTGTTCGCCTACAGGCGCCCGTCCGCCGACAGCCGGAACCGTCGTGGGGGCCCGGAACCCACATCGGTCGTGCGCACGCAGGATGCGGCCGCGCGGGTGTGGAGCCGGATCACCACGAGGGTCGAAGCACGCGAGGCCCTCGCGTCGGCGCAGGCGGCGCTCGTGCGCGGCGAGCTCGACGGTGCTGCACGTGCGGCGCGGACAGTGCTCGACCACGACGAGTTCCATGTCGAGGCCCATTTCGTGTTGGCCAGCGTGGCCGATCGTGGAGGGGCGGACGACGCCGTCGACGCGTACAGGCGTGTCCTGTACCTCGACCCCGACTTCGCGCTCGCGCGTGCCTGCAATGCCACGTTGTTGGAGCGTGGAGGCCACAGTCGTCGTGCGGCCGCGGAGTACCAGGTCGCAGCGCGGGGTCTCGCCGCGGCGCCGTCACGCTACGAGCCGTACCTCGAGGCGATGTCGGTGGATCTCCTCGCCGACGCCTGCCGCCGCCGTGCCCGAGCGCTTCACGTCGACGGAACCTGCGCGGTGGACCAGTGGGCCGGCCCGCAACGGCACGAGTCCGAAGGGCCTCCTCCCGCGACGCCGGCGCTACCTGGCCGGTGGTTCCCAGGTCCGTAGGTGGGGCGCCGGGCTTCAGGTGTGAACGAGGCGCCGTTCCAGGAACTCGACGAGCGCCGCCTTCACCTGTTCGCGGTCGAGCGCGTCGGTCGGGATGACGTGGTCGCGCTCGTCGAGTCCGAGACCGGTGCGGACCCGATCGGCGTCGGCAGCGGGATCGGAGGTCTTGTTGGCGGCGACCAGGTACGGACCGTCGGCGGCGCTACGGAACCAGTCGAGGATCCCGCGTGCCTCGCCGAAGGTCTCGGGCCGGGACGAGTCCACCAGGAGGATGAACCCGAGCATCCCCTGGCTCGCCACCTCCCACATGAACTCGAAGCGCTCCTGTCCCGGCGTCCCGAACAGGTAGAGGACGATCTCGTCGTCGATGGTGATGCGCCCGTAGTCGAGGGCGACGGTCGTCTCGGTCTTGGAGCCGAAGCCAGAGGCGTCGGTGATCTCGCGATCGGTCGAGACCCCGGTGACCTCCGAGATCGTGCGGATGAACGTGGTCTTCCCCGCGCCGAAGGGCCCGACGATCACCACCTTGACCGGCTGCAAGCGTGCTCCTGTTGCTCCCCAGCGGGAACGATTCCTCAGCACCCAATCGGCAGTACCCCCTTCGCGCTGTAGCTGTGCCGCCCGTTCGGGTCCGGGAGACGGACCGCGCGGCCCGTCGCCACGCAGGAACCGCACGTGCCCGGGTGCCCCAGGACGCCTCCGGATTAGCATCCGCGACGTGGACCCGACTCGCATCCTCCCCGATCAGTTCCGCTCCCTTGCCCGTGCGGCCGACGAGTTGCTGCGCGGCTCGCTGCGCCTGGCGTGCGTCGCCGTCGGGTCCGCGCCACCGCCGTGGCGGACCCCGGCGACAGCGTGGGCACTCGCGCAGCGCGGTCCCTTGATGGGCTCCGTGTTCCGCCTGCGCGCGGCGACGCACCCGAACAGGGTGGCCGTCGTCGACAGCCAGGGCTCGTTGAGCTATGCGCAGCTCAACGCAAGGGTCAACCAACTCGCTCACGTCCTGCACGCCGAGGGATATCCGGCGGGAGGCTCGCGCCTCCTCCTCCCGAACTGCCGCGAGCTGTCGGAGGGCTGGCGCCGCCGCCGGGCGTGTCGCCGATCCCTGTCAACACGTTTTCCACGCCGAAGAGGTCGAGCGCCTACTCGCAAAGCAGCACGTGAAGGCCGTCATCGTCGATCCGGCTTTCGTGGACAGGGTCTTCGACTTCCCCGGCACGGTCCTCGTCAGAGGTGAGGACTACGAGTCGGCTCTGGCTCCTATGCCGGATTCGGAGCCGCCACGCGGCGACGAGGACGCGCCGCTCGTGATCCACACGTCGGGCACGACGGGCCACCCCAAGGGCGCCGAACGCCGGTTGGAGACCTCGGATCCGTCGTCGGTGGTGGGCTTCTGCGCGCGAGTTCCGATCGCGCCGGGGGACTGCATCGTCGTCCCTGCTCCGCTGTACCACGCGCTCGGGTTCTTCGGGACGGGAGTGGCGCTCGCGGTCGGCGGGACACAGGTGCTGATGGAGCGCTTCGATCCCCAGGATTTCGTGTCACTGGCGTCGGCGCATGCCGCGGCCGGTGCGGCGCTCGTCCCCGTGATGCTCAAGCGGATCCTCGACCTCGATCCCGCGGTCCTCGCACGCCATGACCTCGGCTGCCTGCGTTACGTCGTGGTGTCGGGCTCGGCGCTGCCGCCCGCGCTCGTGGACCGGGCGCGTCAGGTCTTCGGTCCCACGCTGCTGAACCTCTACGGCTCCACCGAGGCAGGATGGGTGAGCATCGCCACCGATGCCGACATGGCAGCGCACCCCGGCACGGTGGGGCGTCCACTTCCCGGTGTCGGTGTCCGGATCACGCGTGAGGACGGGGGAATCGCGGGTGCCGGTGAGGACGGGGAGATCGTCGTCGAGAGCGGAACGATGTTCTCGGGTTACACCGAGGACGCCACGCTCGGCTCCGTTGCCGCACCCGCGCACCTCTACGAGATGGGCGACCTCGGCCGCATGGACGCGGATGGATACCTCTACGTGGCCGATCGCAAGGACGACATGGTCGTCACGGGAGGCGAGAACGTCTATCCGGCCGAGGTCGAGCGCGTCCTCGAGCAGGCCCCCGGGGTCGTGGACGTGGCGGTGGTAGGAGTGCCCGACGAGGAGTACGGCCATATCCTCGTCGCGTTCGCCGTCACCGATGCTGTCGTGCCGCACGTCCCCACGGCGGAGGGGCTCAAGGCGTTCTGCCGCGAGCATCTCGCCAACTACAAGGTCCCCAAGGCCGTCTGGTTCATAGACGCCCTCCCGTACACGGGCTCTGGCAAGGTGCTACGCCGGGTGTTGCGCCAGGAGGCGACCCGGCGCACGACTGCGTCGCCGACGTGAGCACGAGCGACGACACATCCGATCTCGAGGACCGTGCACGTCTGGCCGCCGCCGCGGCGGGGGAGACGATGGTGGCTCTGAGCCACGACCTGCATGCCCATCCCGAGCTCGCGATGGAGGAGATCCACGCGCACGACCTCCTCGCCGACACCCTCGAACGTGCAGGCTTCGACGTCACGCGTCACGCCTACGACGTCGAGACGGCGTTCCGGGCGGAGCTCGGCTCCGGCAGCGGTCCCCACGTCGTGATCTGCGCGGAGTACGACGCGCTGCCGCGGATAGGCCACGCGTGCGGCCACAACGTGATCGGAGCGAGCGCGGCGGGGGCGGGGCTCGTCCTTGCCGGTCTCGTCGAGGAGCTCGGTATGCGCCTCTGCGTGCTCGGCACACCGGCGGAAGAGGCGGTGGGCGGCAAGGCGATCCTGGTCGAGCGGGGCGCCTTCGAGGGTGTCGACGCGGCCTTGATGGTCCATCCGGCGCCACTCGACATCCGCGAAGCGCCTGCACTCGCTGTCAACGACCTCGTCGTGACCGTACACGGACGTGCGGCGCACGCGTCTCTGACGCGCACGCGTCTCGGCAACGCTCTCGACGGTCTCGTCGACGTCTACCGGGTCCTCGCCGCGCACCCGATGGGTGACTGGGAGCGCTGTCACGGCGTGATCACCCATGGCGGCGACGTCCCGAACGTCGTTCCCGAAGAGGCGACCGGCCACTGGTTCGTGCGTGCTCGCACCGACCTGGACGTCGAGGACCTGGCCGCCCGACTGCGCGCCGAGGTCGAGTCGACCGTGGTGGAAGCTGGTTGCAGCGTCGAGTTCTCCGCTGCGATGGCCGCGTACCGGGAGATGAAGCACAACCATGCCCTCTCGGGCGCCTACCAGGCGAACGCCGAGAGACTCGGACGTGAGTTCGTGCCGCAGGTGTTGATCGGGCCCGAGTCGGCATCGTCGACCGACATGGGCAACGTGAGCCAGGTCGTGCCCGCGATACATCCGATGATCGGTATCGAGTCGGGGCCGTACCTCAACCACCAGCGCGGCTTCGCAGATGCAGCAGCGGCTCCTGCAGCAGACCGTGCGGTCCACGACGCGGCCCTCTCGATGGCAGCCACCGTCATCGACCTCGCTACCGACGATGCCCTCCTGGCAGCGGTTCGGGCCGAATTCGCGGCGACGGACTCCACCGGCGACTTGATCGGGTGATCCGTAGGCCCACGTCCCCACGTCGAGGGCTGCCCCGACGTAGGCTCGACAGCGACCTCCCTTCCCCGCAAGTCCCCGCGAGCCAAGGTGACGCGCGCGACGATGACATCGGTGACCCGACCAGTCGAACCCCTCCCCCCCGGCCCGGCCGAAGACGCCGGCCTCGACGCCGTCGAGGCACCCGACGAGGCCGATGCGGGCGCGAACCCGCTCCTCGTCGGGCTCAACGACCGCCAGCGCGAGGCGGTGCTCCACACCGAGGGCCCGCTCCTGATCGTCGCAGGAGCAGGCTCGGGCAAGACCCGGGTCCTCACCCACCGTATCGCCCACCTGATCCGTGATCTCGGCGTCTCGCCGTGGGCGGTGCTCGCGATCACGTTCACGAACAAGGCCGCGACGGAGATGCGCGAACGCGTCGGCGCCCTCGTCGGCGACAGGCTCGGCCAGACCATGTGGGTCTGCACGTTCCACTCGGCGTGTGTGCGGATCCTTCGCAAGCACGCACCTCTCCTCGGCTTCGCGACCGGATTCAGCATCTACGACCAGTCCGACGCCCAGCGCCTGACCGCCCTCTGCGTGCGCGACCTCAATCTCGACCCCAAGAAGTTCGGCCCACGTCGCGTGCACTCTGCGATATCGGCTGCCAAGAACGAGCTCGTCACACCCGATCGTTTCGCCGAGCTCGCCAGCGGGTACGTGGACCGGGCCGTCGCGCAGGTGTTCGGCCTCTACGACCGCCGCCTGCGCGAGGCGAACGCCATGGATTTCGACGACCTCCTCGTGCGCACCGTAGAGCTGCTCCGCGACCACGAGGACGTCCGCAGGGAGTACGCGGAAAGGTTCCGTTACGTCCTCGTCGACGAGTACCAGGACACCAACCAGGCCCAGTACCAGCTCTCGAGACTGTGGTCGGCGGCGGCGCGCAACCTGTGCGTGGTCGGCGACGGCGACCAGTCGATCTACGCGTTCCGTGGCGCGGACGTCCGTAACATCCTCGAGTTCGAGCGTGACTACCCGGACGCGGTGGTGGTGAACCTCGAGCAGAACTACCGCTCGACACAGGAAATCCTCGAAGCCGCCAACTCCGTCATCGCTCACAACCTGCAAAGGCGCGACAAGCGGCTCTTCACGGAGCGGCGCGGGGGCCACCGGATCCAGGTGTACGAGGCCGAGAACGAGCACGACGAGGCGGCGTTCGTGGCGACCGAGATCGATCGCCTCGTGGACGACGAAGGCGTGCGGATGGGTGATGTCGCGGTGTTCTACCGCACCAACGCCCAGGCGCGGGTACTCGAGGAGGTACTGGTCCGCGCGGGCGTGCCGTACAAGGTCGTCGGTGGCACGCGGTTCTACGACAGGCGCGAGATCAAGGACGCTCTCGCGTACCTGCGACTGCTCGTCAATCCCGCCGACGAGGTCTCTTTGCGGCGCATCGTGAACGTGCCCAGGCGCGGGATCGGCGACCAGACCCTGAGCCGTCTCGCGGCGGCCGCCGCGGCCGCGGGTGTGCCTCTGGGCGAGATGCTCGCCCGCGTGGACGAGGTCCCCGACCTCAAACCGCGTGCCCGCGCTGCTGTCGCCGGTTTCGTCGGCATCATCGAAGAGCTCGGCACCGAGCTCGCCACTGGGGGCCTTGCTGCCGCCATCGAGGCGACTTGGGAGTCGACCGGGTACGCGGCCGAGTTGCGTGCCGAGGCATCGCTCGAGTCCCAGGGACGGCTGGAGAACCTGGCCGAGCTCCTCACGGTCGCAGCGGAGTTCGCCGCGGAGGCCCGTGCTTCCGTCGACGGCGACGCGGGTGCTCCCGCCCCCGAGGAGCAGCTACGCGAGTTCCTCGAGGACGTCTCGTTGGTCTCCGACGCCGACGAGGTCGAGACGGGGTCTTCGTCGGTCACGCTGATGACGCTGCACAACGCCAAGGGACTCGAGTTCCCGGTCGTGTTCGTCACCGGGATGGAAGAGGGCGTGTTCCCGCACATGCGCAGCCTCACCGAGCCGGACCAGCTCGAGGAGGAGCGCCGCCTCGCCTACGTGGGCATCACACGGGCCATGGACCGCCTCTACCTGTGCCATGCTCTCAATCGGTCCCTCTTCGGCGGGACGAGCTACAACTCCCCGTCGCGCTTCCTGGCAGAGCTGCCGGCCGAGCTCGTCGACAGGACCGGTGGGGCGGCCGAGGTACGGTCGTGGCGACGCGATCGCGACCGCTTCCGCGAGGAGCGCGGATACGCGAGGTTCCGTCGTGACCGGATGCCGGCAGGTGGAGCCGCAACTGAGAGCTCACACGACGAGATCGACTACGACGCGCCACGGGATTCGTCGCTAGCGACGATCGGGCGCGGCACCGCCGACGACGGCGCCGACGCGGTTCCCGTCGCTGCCGTCGAGCCGGGCGACAAGGTGCGCCACCCGAAGTTCGGCTCGGGTGTGGTGCTGCGTGTCGAGGGAGCAGGCGACAAGGCCACCGCCACGGTCGCGTTCGAGTCCGCCGGACAGAAGCAACTCGTCCTCGCGTGGGCACGCCTCGAACACGTCTGATCTGACCGAGCCTCGTGCGGGGCTTCCTCTTTCGACGTCCTCGGGTCAGGGTGCGTGGTTCGCGTCGCCCGTAGGAGGAAGCGTCGAGCGCCTTGCGGTGTAGCAGGCCGAGGGGCTTCCTCTTTCGACGTCCTCGGGTCAGGGTGCGTGGTTCGCGTCGCCCGTAGGAGGAAGCGTCGAGCGCCTTTCGGTGTAGCAGGCCGAGGGGCTTCCTCCTTCGACGTCCTCGGGTCAGGGTGCGTGGTTCGCGTCGCCCGTAGGAGGAAGCGTCGAGCGCCTTTCGGATTGCAGGCGGGGATGGGCGTCGATGTCACCGAGTCGGTCGACGACGATGTCCATCACCCGCGGTGATACGAGCAGGCTCATGTGTCCCTGGTTCGCGATCGGCAGGTTCTCGGCCCTGAACGCCGTCGGGCAGAGGCGTGCCGACTCGGCGGGAACGACGAGCTCGTCCGAGGACGACCAGATCGAGGTCCACTGCACCGGCGTCGGCTCGATACGGGTGTTCAGTGAGCGTATCAACGCCGAGTTCCAGGCGAGTTGTCTCGCTGTTGGGCCCAAGAACGCGAGCAGCGACGCTGACAGGGTTCCGTTGTGTGGGCTGCCGATGGTTATCGCTCGCAAGACACGCTCGGCACCCCCGAGTCGCTGCACGTAGTAGCGGGCGACGATACCGCCCAGGCTGTGGCCGACGAGGTGCACGAACGGCTGATGCGTCTCGGCGCAGATGCACTCGACTCGATCCGCGAGGCGCTGGGAGATCGCGGGGATGTCCTGGACGAGGGCGTTGTAGTTCAGCGTGTACAGGTTGGCGAAGCCGTGCCTGCGGAGGCGGTTTCGCAGCAGCAGGTAGCCACTGCGGTTGTGCGCGTAGCCGTGGACCAGCAGGACGGGCACGTCGAACGCCGCTGGGCTGGCGAAAAAGCGCGAGTCACGGACGGGGTGGACAGCGTGTCGGCGTTCGGGTGCGTGGTCGAGGGCCTCGTCGAGGATGCCGAGGGGGTAGGTGACCACGTTCACTGCGATACCGACCGCCTCTCGCACGGCGATCGCGTAGGTGCGCCCACGGCGCAGTGCCGCGGTCGTGTCCCGGGCAAGTGACTCCAAACCCCCCAGTGGGTTCGTACCCATGAGCAGTCAGCCTCGCACGCGTGGCTCCGGTCCCGGTGACGCCGGAGGACTCCCCACTCCATCGGAGATTCTGCCCGGGAAACCCCAGTCCTGCAACGGCGCGGGTCACTTGCGTGGAGTGATGCTCTCGAGCAGGTCGATGCCCGAGTGGGTGACGTCGTACACGGAGAGCTGTGCCTTCGTGGAGTCCTGCATCTTGACGTTGAGGCGGCTGTCCGGCGCGAACCAGTACTTCTGCTCGCTCTCGGTCTTCAGGCCGGGTCCGTCGACGGTGTTGGTCACGTCGATCTCGAGCGCCTGGACCGTCTTGGCGTCCCCGAGGGTGACGTCTCCCATCGAGACGACCGTCGCCTTGTAGGAGATCTGGCCTGCCTCGCAACTCACCCGGTCCTCCCACGAGGACCCGGGTCCGATCCCGACCGGCAGGATCAGAACGGGACGTGATGGCTTGCACACGTACTCGCGACTCTGGCTCACGACCGGCAGCGTGTTCTTCACCGATGTGAGACTCACGCCCTTGTCGTTGAAGAGCAGGGTCTGCTCGCTGCGGGTTCCGCCACCCTCGATCCGCTCGTACTTCACCTCGGTGCCGCCCGTGACCTGGGAAGGTGCCGAGATCGTGAGGGTGCCCGTGGGATCGCGGGGCTTGGGGTCCTGGCCCTGGTTCAGGACACCTGTCGTGCCGGTCTGGGAGTACGTGTAGGTCCCAGGCGCCGGAGGTTCGGTGACCGAGATCGTGCCGGCCGCGGAGACCTGAGGAGCGGCGAGAGGTGCTGCCGTTGTCGTCGTCGCGAGGGTCGCCGCGGGTTCATCGGTATCCGACCCGCATGCCCCCACGGGGAGTGCCGTCGCCAGCACCGCAGCCGTGAACGCCCGGAGTAGGGGCCGGCGGAGGTTCACGTGCGCTCTCACACCGCGGCGAGGATGTTGCCGTCGTGGATTGCGATGCGCCGGTCCCCGATTTGGGCGGCCTCGGGATCGTGTGTGACCAACACGACGGCGGCGCCCTGTGATGTCGCAGCGTCCTTGAGTACGGCGAGGACCTCGGCGCCGGCTTCGGAGTCGAGATTGCCGGTCGGCTCGTCGGCGAGGATCACCGGGGGGTCGGCGATGAGGGCTCGTGCGACAGCGACGCGTTGCATCTGACCGCCCGAGAGCTCGTTCGGTTTGTGGTGCAGGCGCGACTGCATGCCGAGCTGCACGAGGAGCTCTTCGGCACGCTTGTCGGCCTCGGCCTTGCCGACTCCGTCGAGAAGCATCGGTAGCGAGACGTTCTGGACCGCGTTCAGGGTCGGGACGAGGTTGAAGAACTGGAACACGAAGCCGATGTTGCGGCGCCTGAACCGCGCGCGCTTACGGCTGCCGAACTCGAAGACGTCGGTGCCGCGGAAGGTGACCTTGCCGCTGTCGGGTTTGTCCAGGCCGGCGGCGACGTGGAGCAGCGTCGACTTGCCCGAGCCGCTCGGACCTGTGACGACGACGAACTCGCCGTCGGAGATCGAGCACGTCACGTTGCGAAGAGCGTGGATCTCCTCGGTGCCGCGGTGGTAGCTCTTGGACACGTTCTCGAAGTGCACTAAGGGCTCGCTCATGGCTCCCGTCTCGCCGTAGGCGTGAGCGTTCCGTTCGGGACCGCCGCTTCCCTGTCGATGAATTCGGCCTCCGTGGCCGGTCTTCCTTCGGCAGTGCGGCCTTGCCGTCTGCCGCACGAGTGGTACGTACCACTAACCTCGCATTCTTCCATGATCCGGCCTTACCGCGTCGTCATCGCCAAGCCGGGCCTCGACGGCCACGACCGCGGGGCCAAGGTCATCGCCCGTGCCTTGCGCGACGCGGGCTTCGAGGTGATCTACACGGGCGTTCACCAGTCACCCGCGCAGATCGTGGCGGCGGCCGTCCAGGAGGACGCCGACGCGGTCGGCCTGTCGCTGCTCTCGGGCGCCCATCTCACGCTGTTCCCGAGGATCGTCGACGGTCTGCGCGCCGAGGGGCTCGACGATGTGGTCGCCTTCGCAGGTGGGATCATTCCCGACGAGGACATCCCCGTTCTCGTGGCGGCAGGGGTGGCAAGGGTGTTCACGCCGGGAGCTGCGCTCGCGGAGATCACCGATTGGCTCGCCGGTGTGCTCGATGCGCGTGAGGCCACTCGTCTCTGAGTCGCCGGGTTGGGGCCGCCGGGTTGGGGCCGCCGGGTTGGGGCCGCCGGGTTGGGGCCGCCGGGTTGGGGCCGTACACGGCTGATCCGTAGGCTGTGGCTCCCACGAGTCAACAGCGGCCGCGGAGGCCGACACCGCCGGTTTCACACGGGAGCATGCGTGGATCTGCTCGAGTACCAAGGCAAGCAACTGCTGCGTAGCGTGGGGGTGCCCACGCCCGAGGGTGAGGCGGCCGCGACACCCGAGGAAGCCCGTCTCGCGGCCGAACGCATCGGCTTCCCGGTCGCGATCAAGGCGCAGGTCCAGGTGGGTGGGCGCGGCAAGGCGGGCGGGATCAAGGTCGCCAACGACGCCGACGAGGCCGAGGAGCATGCCCGTGCGATCCTCGGCATGGACATCAAGGGTCACGTCGTCCGGCGGCTCTGGGTCGAGGAGGCGGCCGACATCGCGGCCGAGTTCTACGCGAGCTTCACGATCGACCGCTCTGCCAAGCGCTACCTCGGCATGGTGAGCGCCGAGGGCGGGGTCGAGATCGAGGAGGTCGCCGAGCGCGACCCCGGCGCGATCGCCAAGGTGGGCGTCAACCCCCTCGTCGGCCTCAAGGACAACGCCGCACGGGCGCTCGCATTCCGGGGACGCATCCCCGCCGAGCACCGCAAGCAGGTGATCGCGGTCCTGCAGAAGCTCTATGCCGCTTTCGTCGAACTCGACGCCGAGCTCGTCGAGGTAAACCCGCTGATCGCCAACTCCCGTGGGGAGATCGTGGCGCTCGACGCCAAGGTCACCCTCGACGACAACGCCGAGTTCCGCCACAAGCAGGTCTTCGAGGACTTCCACGAGGTCTTCGCCGTGGACCCTCAGGAGAAGCTCGCCAAGGAGAAGAACCTCAACTACATCAAGCTCGAGGGGGAGGTGGGCGTACTCGGCAACGGTGCCGGGCTCGTCATGTCGACCCTCGACGTGGTGGCGCAGGCAGGCGGCAAGGCCGCCAACTTCCTCGACGTGGGCGGTGGTGCCAGCGCCGATCTCATCGCCGACTCGCTCGAGGTCGTTGCCGGGGACCCGCAGGTGAAGTCGATCTTCATCAACATCTTCGGGGGCATCACGCGCGGCGAGGAGGTCGCCAAGGGCATCGTCGCCGCTCTCGACCGCGTCGACATCTCCCAGCCGATCGTGGTCCGCCTCGACGGCACCAACGCCGAGGAGGGCCGCGCGATCCTCGCCGACAACCCCCGAGACGGCCTGCACTCGTCGCCCACGATGCTCGAGGCGGCCGCCAAGGCCGTCGAGCTCGCCGGCGCTGCCGG
The DNA here is from genome assembly GCA_046331095.1 of Acidimicrobiia bacterium. Lineage (GTDB taxonomy): Bacteria > Actinomycetota > Acidimicrobiia > UBA2766 > UBA2766 > JAIBAC01. The sequence continues at coordinate 79,799 of JAXLRM010000008.1, read as the reverse complement.
CTGACCCGTCCCGCCAAGGTTCCAGGAGCATCTCGACGATGGCCATCTACGTAGACGAATCCACCAAGGTCGTGGTCTCGGGCCTCACCGGGCGTGAGGGCCAGTTCCACGCGCTGCGCAACAGGGCCTACGGCACCCAGGTCGTCGCCGGGGTCACGCCCGGCAAGGGCGGCCAGGATGTCGAGGGGATCCCGGTCTTCGACACGATCGCAGAGGCGGTCGAGGAGACCGGCGCGAACACGTCGATGGTGTTCGTGCCGGCGCCGTTCGCCGCCGACGCGTGCTTCGAGGCCGCCGACTCCGGTGTCGGGCTGATCGTGTGCATCACCGAGGGGATCCCGGCTCGTGACGAGGCCGAGCTGTACCAGTACCTCCAGCTCCGTGATGTCGCGATGATCGGGCCGAACTGCCCGGGCGTGCTCTCGCCCGGGAAGGCCAACGTGGGGATCATGCCGACCGAGATCGCCACTCCCGGCCGTGTCGGTCTCGTGAGTCGCTCGGGCACGCTCACCTACCAGATCGTCCACGAGCTGACCCAGCGTGGGATCGGCCAGTCGACGTGTGTCGGCATCGGCGGCGACCCCTTCATCGGGCAGTTCCACATCGACGTGCTGCGCCGCTTCGAAGCGGACCCCGCGACCGATGTGGTCGTGATGGTGGGCGAGATCGGCGGCGACGAGGAGGAGCGCGCAGCGGAGTTCGTGCGCTCGGAGATGTCCAAGCCGGTCGTCGGCTACGTCGCGGGCTTCGAGGCGCCGCCCGGCAAGAAGATGGGCCATGCCGGGGCGATCATCTCGGGCTCCAAGGGGACCGCGCAGGCAAAGGCCGAGGCGCTCGAGTCAGCCGGTGCCAAGGTCGGCCGCAACCCGACCGAGGTCGCAGAGTGGGTCGCCGCGCTGTAGGGCCATGCGCCCGGGTCACGGGCCGAAGGCTCAACGGCAGCAGTGACTCGATCCTTGTGATCTTCTCGTGGCTACCAGCCCTCGCCGCGTCCGCCTCCGTAGCCGCGGCCGTGGCCGTGTCCGTAGCCGGGATGGTCGGGCTGCTTGGGGGTCTCCGAGGTAGTCGGTTGTGACGGCGGGGCGGTCGGCGTCTCGGGGGAGCGTGTGGGCACAGGGGTGTGTGGTGGACGCGAGGGGATCCTGTGGTGCGAGGACGCGGTCGGGTTCGTGTCCACCGAGGTGGTGTCGCGGTCGTGGGCGTCGGTCGACGGGGCAGGCGGCTGCGGTGTCCAGCGCAGATCCGGGCGTGACGTGGCCGCGTGCGGGTTGGACGCCTCGGCATTGTGGGCAGCGAACCCGCCGTAGGTGATGGCGAGGCCCCCGAGCAGGCTGAGCCACACCCCGTACGAGAACGACGAGCCCGTTGGGGGCCAGACCGCGTAGACGAGTGTGCCGATCGACAACAGCGCGCCTGCAAGCATCAGGAGCAGGCCGTTGGACACCCCGAGGTGCACCTCGACGAGGTCGAAGGAGACGATCACGCCGAGAGCGAGAGCGGCCAAGGCGAGGACGAAGAGGATCCAGCGAAGGCCGCCGGCGACGTCGCCTCCGATCTGTTGTGACAGCGTCGGGGTGGTCGTGTGATACCAGGGCAGGAAGAACGCGACGACCCACAGGAGCGCTCCGCCCATGACGAGCCAGTCGTTCCCGTTCGGTTTTCGCTTCATGAGACACCTATTCAAGCAAAGACTGCGGCGTTGCGAACCCCCGAACGTCTCCGGCCCGTCGCAGGAAGCGCCGAGCGCCCTTCAGAACGCGCGGTGGACGCAGCGATGGGCGAGGTCGGCGAGGGCCGCTTCTACGTCGGCCGGAGCCCCGAGGCGGGCCAGCACGCCGAGTGCCTGAGCGGCGAGGGCGTCGATGCGGGCTTCCGCGGCGACGACGGCGCCGGTCGTGACGAGGACGCCGCGGACCGCATCGACTCCCGCCGGGTCGAGGTCGGCCTTGCCGAGGCACGCGTCCAGGATCGTCTTCTGCTCGGGCGTCGCGACCTCGCGGGCGAGTGCGACGAGGTAGGTGTGCTTGCCTTCGCGGAAGTCGATGCCTGCCGGCTTGCCGGTCGCGGCCTCGTCACCGAAGGCGCCGAGGAGGTCGTCACGGAGCTGGAAAGCGATCCCGAGTGGCTCGCCGAAGTCCGACAGTCCCTCGAGCACGGCGGCATCGGCACCTGCGAGACAGGCGCCCACGCGCAATGGTCGCTCGACGGTGTACTTGGCCGTCTTGAGCGATGCCACGTGCAGGGCTGTCGTCGTGTCGCCCTGGGCGCGGTTGCCGTCGACGAGATCGAGGTACTGGCCCTCCACGACCTCGACCCGCATCCGTGTGAACTCCACGAACGCGGCGGCGAGCCCTTCCGCCCCGACGTCGCTGCGCACGAACAGGTCGTCGGCGACGACGAGCGCGAGGTCGCCCAGCATGATCGCAGCGGACAGCCCGAAGTGGCGCGGGTCGCCTGCCCAACCCGACTCGAGGTGAGCCGCGGCGAACGTCTCGTGAGCCGTCGGCCGGTTGCGCCGCAAGGGCGAGGAGTCCATCACGTCGTCGTGGATCAGGGCGCAGGCGTGCACGAGCTCCACAGCGGCAGCCGCCGGCAGGACGGCATCGCTCGCGCCCGGGTCGCCTCCTGCGGCGCGGAAGCCGCACCACAGGAACTGCGGCCGCAGACGTTTGCCTCCCGCGGTGAGGAAGTCGCGAAGTTCACCGAAGAACCCGGCGAAGGCAGGGTCGGACGGCGCCGCCGCCTCCAGAGTGTCCACCTCCGCCGTCAGGAGCGCGTCGAGCGCGTCGAGGTCCACTCTCTAATGCGCCGCGTGGAGTGAGTACACGGGGTTGAGGATCGCGAGATGGTCGCGGTGCACCCCGACCGTGCCCTCGACGGTCATGCGTGTCCCGACGTCGACCCCGGAGATGTTGCGCCGGCCGGAGAACACCACGAGTAGCCGCCCGGTGTCGTCCTCGACGGTCAGCTCGAGGTACGGCGTCTGGCGCAGCGGACGCACCCGCATCGACTGCACGCGACCCTCGACTCTCACACGGCTGCGCCACGTGACGTCGCGGATCGGGGTCGCGGGATCGGGTGACTCCCCTTCGGAGAGTCTCGCCGCTGCCCTGGCCGCCGCCTTGGCCCCCCTTGCGGCACGCTCGGGCGAAGCCGTGGCGAGCTCGGGGAGCTCGGATACCGGCGCAGATGGGGCGGTGGCCTCGTCGAAGAGGAAGGGGACGAACGTCGCGTTTGCGTGGGGCACGCGTGCGATCGCGCGGGCGATGTTGTCGGACGTACGGTCGTGCAGGAGCCGGTGCCAGAGCCGGCTGTACTCGCGGCGCGGGATGAGCACCGACACCTCGGTGTCGCCCTCAGCGGTCTCCTCGAGCACGACCTCGAGCACGGCGCGATCGATGCGGCGGTCGGGACAGTCGACGAGTTCGAGGGGCATGCGCGACAGCGACAGCTCGGACCACTCGCGGGCGAGTTCGCGGGCATCGTCCACGTCGACGGCCACGTGGAGCCCGCGGATCTCGTCGGGAGTCATGCTCCGTGCGAACTGGACCGCGCGTGCGGTGGAGCGGCTGATGTCGTCGACGAGCACCAGGACCGTGTGCTTGGCGAGGATGGGCGCCTCGGTGGCCGCCTTGGCGTCGGCCTCGAGCACGTCGATCTCGCCGGTGTACTGGCGGTTGAGCCGCGTCAGCAGGAGCACGAGGGCCGGAACTAGCACGATGACGAGCCATGCTCCGTGGAGGAACTTCGTGACGCCGATGATGATCAGCACCACGAAGCACAGTGCCGCCCCGATCCCGTTGATGACGATGCCGCCGCGCCAGCCCTTCTCGCGCTTGCGCCAGTGGTGGCGAGCCATGCCGGCCTGGCTCAGGGTGAAGCTCGTGAACACTCCGATCGCGTACAGCGGGATGAGCCGGTCGACGACGGCGCCCGTGACGAGGACGAGGATCCCGGCGGTCACCGACAGGAACAGGATCCCGTTGCTGTAGACGAGGCGGTGGCCGCGCTTGGTGAGCTGTTTCGGCATGAAGTAGTCGCCCGCGTGGAAGCTCGCGAGGCGGGGGAAGTCGGCGTAGCTCGTGTTCGCGGCGAGGACCAGGATCAGCATCGTTCCGGCCTGCAACGCGAAGAACATCACGTGACCGAGCGGCGACTCCCCGAAGACGAGCTTGCCGACCGATGCGATCACCGTCGGCGTCCCCTCCGCGTACGGCTCGACGTGCATCTGCGACGCGAGCCACGAGAGGCCGAGGAAGAGCGTCCCGAGGCAGGCACCCATGATCATCAGCGTCGTGCGCGCGTTCTTCCACTCGGGCGGCTTGAAGGCGGGTACGCCATTGCTGATCGCCTCGACGCCGGTGACCGCCGCGCCGCCGGACGCGAAAGCGTGGAGGACGACGTACACGAGGGCGAAGCCCGTTAGCAGGGATCCGCCCGAGGTGAGCACGCCCTCGCCGCCGTCGAAGCTCGGCAGGCCGGTGGTGAAGTAGCGGACGGCTCCCGCCACCAGCATCAAGGCCATCACCGCGAGGAAGAAGTAGGTCGGTACGGCGAAGATCGCCCCCGACTCCTTGACGCCGCGTAGGTTCCCGAACGCGATCACGAGGATGAAGCCGAGACAGATCGGGACCCGGAGGCCGTCGAGGGCGGGAAACGCCGACACGAGGGCAGCCGTGCCGGCCGCGGTCGAGACGGCGACGGTGAGGATGTAGTCGGTGAGCAGCGCCACGCCGGCGACCTGTGCGGGCAGGATGCCGAAGTTGTCCTTGGTGACGATGTAGGCGCCGCCGGCGCTGGGGTACTCCTTGATCGTCTGGCGGTAGCTCAGGATCAGGAAGAACAGGACGACGAGCATCGCGACCGTGACCGGCACCACGAGCGAGAACGCCATCAGTCCCACGGCGGGCACGAGCACCCGCAGGATCTCCTCGGTCGCGTAGGCGGAGGACGACATGCAGTCCGACGCGAACACGGCGAGCGCCGTCGGCTTGCCGAGACGCTCGTGCACGAGCTGGTCGGTGTGCAGCGGCGGCCCGAGGAGCTTGCGTTTCAGCCGGAACGTCGCCGGCTCGGGGACGGCGGGTATCGCCCTCGCCCGCGGGGCACCGGCCTCGCCCGCGTCGGCTTCGACGCGTGATGCTGTCTGCACGCGGATCCTCCCTGGCGGGCCCTGCGGCCTCGGAGCCACGCCGGCTCTGGTCGGCCGAGCCTAAGCCGCGGCGGTCTGTCCCCCGCAAGCCGGTCCCGGCTGCGAACCGCGCCGCCCGTTCCGGGTCGGGTCGTGTAGGTGCCGACGCACGCCGAGGCAGGTGTCCGGTTGCGCCTCAGTCCTCGAGTGTGATCTCGTACGCGGGGTTGACGACCGCGAGATGGCCTCTGTGCTCACCGACGGTGCCCTCGACGGTCATGCACGTGCCGACGTGGATGCCGGGGATGCGGCGCCGTCCGAAGAAGACCACGAGGAGTCGCCCGGTGCCGTCCTCGAGGGTCAGCTCCAGGTAGGCGCTCTGGCGCCAGGGCCGCACGCGCATCGCCTGTACCTCGCCGGCCACCCTGACGCGGTCGCGCCAGACGATGTCGGCTACCCGCGTCAGCCCGCCCGCTGCCTCGGTCGCGGCGGTGCCGGTGGCGCCGGCACCGTCCTTGCGCGCGCGCCGAGCCTGCCGGGTGGGGCTGCGCGTCGCCAGTGTCGCCTGCACCTTGATCGGGACCGGGTCGGGGCGGCCGTCGCGGTCGAAGTCCTCGAAGTGGAACGGCACGAACGTCACGTTGGCGTGCGGGACGCGTGCGATCGCACGGGCGATGTTGTTGGACGTGCGGTCGTGCAGGAGCCGGTGCCAGAGCCGGCTGTACTCGCGCCGCGGCACGAGGAGCGAGACCTCGGTCTCGCCGTCGGCGACCTCCTCGAGGACCAGTTCGAGGACGGCGCGGTCGATGCGCCGGTCGGGACACGCGAGCAGCTCCAGCGGCATGCGGCTCAGGGCGAGCTCCGACCACTGCTGGGCAAGGTGGTCGGCGAAGTCGGGGTCGGCGGCGACGTGGACGGCGCGCAGCTCGTCGGGCGTGAGCGTGCGTGCGTACTGGATCGCCCGCGCCGTGGACTTGCTGATCTTGTCGACGAGTACGAGCACCGTGTGACGCGGCAGGATCGGCGCCTCGGCTGCCGCTGCCGCGTCCTCTTCGAGGACCTCGACCTCGCCCTCGTACTGGCGGTTCAACCGCAACAGCACGAAAACGAGGATCGGTACGAGGATCAGGATCAGGTAGGCGCCGTCTAGGAACTTGGTCACCGCGATCACGATGCAGACGATGAAGCTGAGGAACGCCCCGAAGCCGTTGACGGCGACTCCGCGGCGCCAGCCCGGTTCCTTCTTGCGGATGTGGTGGCGTGTCATGCCGGCCTGGCTCAGCGTGAAGCTCGCGAACACCCCGATCGCGTAGAGCGGGATCAGCTTCGTCACCTCGGCGCCCGTGGCGATCACGAGCAGGCCACCGAGGGTGGAAAGCAGGACGATCCCGTTGCTGAACACGAGGCGGTGGCCCCGCTTGGTGAGCTGCCTGGGCATGAAGTAGTCGCCGGCGGCGAATGCGGCGAGGCGCGGGAAGTCGGCGAAGCTCGTGTTGGCGGCCAGCACGAGGATCAGCATCGTCCCCGCTTGGAGGCTGTAGAAGAGCACTTGACCGAGCCCGCTCGTCCCGTACACGAGGCGCCCGATCTCGGAGATGACCGTGGGTGTTCCGTCCTCGTAGGGCGCCACCTGCATCACGTGGGCGAGCCACGAGATGCCGAGGAAGAGCGTGCCGAGGCTGACGCCCATGATCACCAGGGTCGTGCGGGCGTTCTTCCACTCGGGCGGCTTGAAGGCGGGCACGCCGTTGCTGATCGCCTCGACACCGGTGACGGCGGCGCCACCGGACGCGAACGCGTGCAGGACCACGTAGGCGAGTGCGAAGCCGGCGAGCGCGTTGGCGGCGCCGAACTCGACGACGTTGTGGCCGCCCACGACCGAGTCCGATTGGAGCGGGAGGCCGACGACGAGGTCCTTGTAGACGCCCACCGCCACCATGATGAGGACGTTGGCGATGAAGAAGTAGGTGGGGATCGCGAAGACGACGCCCGACTCCTTGACGCCGCGCAGGTTCCCGAAGGCCACCAACAGGATGAAGACCAGAGCGAGGGGCACGACCCAGTCCTCGAGCACGGGGAAGGCGGACGCGAGCGCGGCGGCGCCTGCCGACACCGACACCGCGACCGTGAGGATGTAGTCGGTCAGGAGGGCGACACCGGCGACCTGGGCGGGGATGGGGCCGAAGTTGTCCTTGGTGACGATGTAGGCGCCGCCGGCGCTGGGATACTCCTTGATCGTCTGGCGGTAGCTCAGGATCAGGAAGAACAGGACGACGAGCATCGCGACCGTGACCGGCACCACGATCGAGAACGCGAGGAGACCGACCGCCGGGACGAGGACGTGGAGGATCTCCTCGGTCGCGTAGGACGCCGACGAGACGCAGTCTGACGCGAAGACAGCGAGCGCCGTCGGCTTGCCGAGGCGCTCGTGCTTGAGCTGGTCGGTGTGGAGGGGTTTGCCGAGGAGACGTCGCTTGATCCGGTACGACGTCGACTCGGGTGCGTCGACCATGGGAGGTAGCTGCGGTGCGGAGCCGGAGGCCTGCACGCGTGCCTGTACCGCCCCGGAGCTCTCGTCTGTGGTCTGCAACGAACCCTCCACGATGCGTCCCGCAGCCTGGGGGACCGCGCAACCGGGTCCCCAGGGTAGATCTCGGTGGCGGAGGTCGACGGCATGGGTGAGTAGATTGACGCCTCTCCCGATTCAGGAACCGAGGGGGCCGTGCACATAGTCATCGTCGGGTGTGGCCGAGTGGGCAGCGAGCTTGCCGGGCACCTCGAACGCGAGGGCCACAGCGTCGCCGTCGTCGACAAGAACCGCAACGCGTTCAGGCGTCTCCCCTCCGAGTACGGGGGCCGCGCGATCGTGGGCTACGGCTTCGACAGGGACACGCTCGTCGAGGCCGGCGTCGAGGACGCCGGTGCGCTCGCGGCGGTCACCAACGGCGACAACTCGAACATCCTCACCGCGCGGGTGGCCCGCGAGACGTTCCAGGTCGACAATGTCGCCGCCCGCATCTACGACCCGCGCCGCGCGGTCATCTACGAGCGTCTCGGGATCACGACGGTCGCGACGGTGGCGTGGACCACCGACCAGATGCTGCGTCGTCTCATGCCCGGCGAACACCACGCCGACTGGATCGATCCGTCCGGACGCATCGGCGTGGTCGAGATGGCGCTTCCCGACGCGTGGGCGGGCAAGCCACTCGAGGTGTTCGACGTACCAGGCCGCTACTGGCTCGTCGGGATCACCCGCCTCGGAGAGGCGCACCTCACCGCCGACAAGGTCGTGGGCCAGGAGGGCGACAGGCTTCACTTCATGGCGAACCTCGACAGTATCGCCGATCTTCGCGCCCAGCTCGACGCGGGCGCCGCGGGTGGGGGCATCTGATGCGCATCGCGATCGCCGGTGCCGGCAACGTCGGCCTCTTCATCGCCAACGACCTTGCCGAGAACGGCCACGACGTCCTCCTCCTCGAGCAGGATCCGATGGTGCTCGCACGCCAGCAGGAACGCACGCATGCGAGTGTCACGTGGATCCAGGCCGACGTGTGCGAGGTGTCGTCGTTGCGCGAGGCGCAGCTCGGAACGGTCGACGTCCTCGTCGCTGCCACCGGAGACGACGAGGACAACCTCGTCGTGTCGCTTCTCGCGAAGCAGGAGTTCGCCGTCGAGCGCGTGATCGCACGCGTGAACCACCCCAAGAACGAGTGGCTCTTCAACGAGACCTGGGGTGTCGACGTCGCCGTGTCGACGCCGCATCTGATCACCGCGTTCGTGGAAGAGGCCGTGACCGTCGGGACGCTCGTGCGTCTCCTACAACTCGAAGGTGGCCAGGCTCAGCTCGTCGAGATCAAGCTCGCCCTCGACGCGCCCGTGGTCGAGCGCAGCGTACGCGATGTCGGTCGCCCCAAGGACTCGACGTTCGTGGCCATAATCCGCGACGATCACGTCGTGGTCCCCCACGGCGACACCGTCTTCGAGGCCGGCGACGAGGTCCTCGCGCTCGTGACACCCGACTCCGAGGACGAGGTGCGCCGGCTCTTCACCGGCGCGTGAGGCCGCTGACCACACGGTTGCGTCCGGCGGCTTTCGCTGCGTAGAGCCTCTCGTCGGCGGTCCTCACCAACGCGTCGGGTGTCGCGGTGCCCGGCGACCAAGCAGCGACGCCGAACGAAGCCGTTGCGCGTGGCTCCCTCGTGGACGCCCCTGCTTCGAGGGCCGCGCGGAGACGTTCGGCGGTGCGGTGTCCACCCGCGAGGTCGGATCGCGGGAGCAGTATCGCGAACTCGTCGCCGCCGTAGCGGCACACGGCGTCGTCGTCGCGGGTGTGCGCCTGAAGGATGCCTGCCACATCGCGCAGGACCGCGTCCCCCGCTGCATGGCCGTGCCTGTCGTTCGCGGCCTTGAAGCCGTCGATGTCGCACAGCACGAGCGCGAACGTACGATCGCCCGTGGTGGCCCGAGCGCACGCGGCGTCGAGTGCGGCGTCGAAGCCGGTTCGGTTGGCGAGGCCGGTGAGCCCGTCTCGCACGGAGAACCCGGCGACACGCAAGTGCAGGTAGGAGTCCGCGACGCCGTCGGGGACGTACTTGAGGAAGAAGGTCCCGGCCTCGATCACGGCCCCCGCTTCGAGAGGCTCCGGAGCGTGCGGGTCCAAGGCGCGGTCGTCGAGGTAGGTGCCGTTGCGCGAGCCGAGGTCGGCGAGCGTCACTCTCGCGTGCGACACGCCGATGGCGCAGTGTCGCCGCGATACGGACCGGTCGTCGAGGACCACACCGCAGCGTCGATCACGGCCGACCGTGGTCTCGCCCGCCGGGAGGGCGACGAAGCGCGTGCGCCCATGGCAGTCGACGACGGCTAGTCGTGGCGTCGCACGCGCCGATCGCAGCGGTCTGGCAGGCCGGGCGGTCGCGGTGCATTCCTGGAATTCTGCCTCGGTCATGTGGTCCTGATCGGCACGACCAGACCTCGACCTGAGCTTTAGGTCGAGTCTTTTCCGAGCCCCTGTCCGAGCGTGCTCCGCGCACGGACCCCGAGGGAGACGGAGCCGACCACGGCGGCGACCACCGACGCCGACAGGATCGCGATGAGTGCGTGCCCGAGCAGTTGGGCGTCCGGCAGGGCAAGGGTCGCGATGAAGATCGCGACCGTGAATCCGATACCCGCGAGGGGCGACGCCCACGCGATCGCTGCCACCGACGCGCCAGGTCCGGGCGAGCCGGCACCGGTGCGGGCGGTGATCCAGGTGGTGAGGGAGACGCCGATGGGTTTGCCGACCACGAGGCCGCAGAAGACGCCCCAGAACACCGGCGCCCGCAGCGCTTCGACGACGGCGGTCGCGGACAGCGCCACTCCGGCGCTCGCGAGCGCGAAGACGGGGACGACGACGAAGCTCGTCAAAGGGTGCAGTCGTTCCTCGATGCGGGTCATGACGTCGTCGCCGCCCCGTAGCGGCCCCACGGGGGTGAGCACCCCGACGACGACGCCGGCGATCGCGGGGTGCACACCGGCGAGCAACGTTGTGTACCAGATCCAGACACCGAGGGGGACGTAGGGCCAGACGCGTTGAACCCCCGCACGTTGGAGGGCGATCACGGCCACGACACCTGCCGCTACCGCGAGCAGCCAGAGCGGCGCGATGTCGCCCGCGTACACGAGCGCTATGACGAGGATCCCGCCGATGTCGTCTGCGATCGCGAGGGCGAGCAGGAAGAGCCGCACCGACGCAGGGACGCGTGGGCCGGCGAGCGCGCAGATCCCGAGCACGAACGCGATGTCGGTCGCGGTCGGAATCGCCCATGCGCTCATCGACGGGTGGCCGGCTGTGAACGCGAGGTAGACGAGCGCGGGGACCGCCATGCCCCCCAACGCCGCGAGCACGGGTAGGGCCGCTGCACGCCGATCCGCGAGCTCCCCGACCGTGGTCTCCCTCTTGATCTCGAGGCCGACCACGAAGAAGAACAGCGTCATGAGACCGTCGTTGATCCACAACTTGACCGTGAAGTGGTCGAGGCCGGGCAGCGGCAGTGGGAGCGGCGTCTCCCAGAAGTCGGAGTAGCCGGTGGGGCGCAGCGATGCCCAGACGATGGCGATCAGGGCAGCGACGACCATCGCGGTGCCGGCGGCTTGTTCGGTCCTGATGAACTCGAGGAGTGCTGGTGGTCGCCTGCGACTGCCGGGCACCCTCAGCGGCCCTCGATGTTGGCGATGCCCTCTTCGACCGCGTGCACCACCTGTTCGGGGAAGCGCGCGAGGAGATCACGGGTGGCGTCGGCGAGCGCCACCGGATCGCGGCTGTCCAGGGTCACCTTGACCTGGTACTCGATCTCGCCGATCACCGGGTAGCTGCCGAAGCTGACCGCGCCCGCGAATGCTTCGGCGAGGTCGCCGAGAGGACGGGCGAGCTCGCCCTCGCCGATGCGGAAGTACGCCACGTTGGTCACGATCGGGTTCGACTCGAGGCCTGCGAGCAGAGCGTCGACCTGCCGCGTGAAGATCTGGGGGATGCCAGGGAGCATCACGACGTTCTCGACCGAGTACGCCGGCCAGGCCGTCGCGAGGTCCAGCAGCTCGCAACCCGCGGGCACGATCGCCATCTTCGTCCACGCCTTGCCGCTCTCCGCGTCGCCGAAATACGTGGCGATCAGAGCGGCGAGGGCCGGCCGAAGCTCGAGATCCATGCCGAACGCCTTCGCGACGGCCTCCATGGACACGTCGTCGTGTGTGGGCCCGATACCGCCGGACGTGAAGCAGAGGTCGCGCCGGTGTCTGACGAGGTCGACCGCCTCGACGATGGCGTCGATCTCGTCGCGCACGAAGTGGATCTCCTCGAGGTCGATGCCGTGGCGGCGCAATCCGTCGACGAGGTAGGGCCCGTTGGCATCACGGACCTTGCCCGAGAGGAGCTCGTCGCCGATCATCACGGCGCCCGCGCTCAGTGGACCTTCCTTCTCCCCGGCGAGCTGTCGCCGCAGTGCGGTCAAGTGACGCCCCTCATCCACAGGATCCCCGGGGGAGATGCTTGTGGTCGCATCCCAGCCCACGCAAGCCCGACGGCGCCGTCATCGTGCCGGCTCGAGGAACGCGACGGTCGCACCGAGTATGTCTCCGGGGCACTGCGCGATCCGGCCGCCCTGGACCGCGCGGTCGGGTTCGGTCACGTCGCCTCCCCGCTCCCGGATCACCGCGACGGTCTTGTCGCAGTCGTCGGTGGCGAAGGCCGCGCCCCACAGACGCGGCCCCGCCAGGGTCCGCATCTCCACGAGCTCGAGCACCACCTCGCCTGCGCGCAGGAACGCCGCCGGGAGGCCCCTGACCTCACCGCGGCGGCGACAGTCGGCACCGACGTACTCCTCGAGCCCCGCGACGGAGGTCTCGAGCCGGGGCACCATCGCCACGACGTGGTCGAGCTTGTGCACGCCGTTGGGGTGGGCCGCCTGCCGGCGAGCGCTCCTCCGGGTCCGCAGCTCGGTTGGTGGCAGTGTGGTGGGGTCGAAGCGCACGGTCTCGTCGGAGTCGCCGCCGAACGCCCAAGCCCGGAGCCCGGCACCGTCGGACCCGGCAGGCACGAGCTCGAAGACGACCTCGCCCACGGTCAGTACATCGGGGGTGTCGATGTCGAAGCCGATCCGCTCGAGTGCGGACACGGCCGTAGTTGGCGCCGGCACGGCCCATGTCAACCCGATCAAGTGGCTCACCCCCGCGACGCTAGCGGCGAAGGACCACCTGACCAACGCATTCCGGCGCGCCGACCTCCGTCACGCCCGTGCCAGTAGCAGCGGCACCGCCATCTCGGCGTCGGTGAAGCTGCCGTGGTGACCCACCAGCGCAGTCTGGCGTGGGTCGATGCGTCTGCAGAACACGCCACCCTCGGAGTGGTAGGCCGCGATCACGTCACCGATGCGACCACGTGCCTCGGGTCCCACATGCGGTCCGAACCAGCCGGCAGCGACAGCCTCGGCGCCTGTGCGGATCCAGGCGACATTCCCGAGGCGGGCGGTCCACGCCGCGAGTACGTCTCCCGCGGCGCCTTCGCGAGCGTAGACGTGGCGTACACGTGGTTCGCCACCGAGTGCGCGCACGCCGGCTGAGAGGTCGTCGTCGTCGTCGATGTCGACGCGGCCCGCGGTGACGTCGACCATGCCGTGGTCGCCGGTGACGACGAGCACCGATCCGTGCGGTAGCGAATCGCGGAGCCGTGCGGCCACTCCGTTCACCTGCGCCAGCGCCGCGACGGCGGCGGCAGAGTCGATGCCGCCTCCGTGCGCGGCGTGGTCGAAGCGGGGGTCGTACGCGAACACGACGGTGCGATCGGTGGCCGCGAGCGCCTTGGCCGCGAGGGAGGGGATCTCGTCGGGGGTCTCCCAGCCGACGTAGTGGGGTCCACGCAGGGCCGCGCGGGTCAGTCCGCTACTGGCGAAGCGGCGGTCTGACACCGACGTCGTCGTGATGCCGGCAGCGTGAGCGCGCTCGAAGACCGTCGGGACGGGTTGCACCTGCTCGGGAACCAGTTCGCGCACGAGCGTGTTCGCCTTGGCTTCGCCGTAGCGATTGAACCGGATGAGGTTCACGACCGCGCCGATCTCGCGCATCCACGCCGTGTATCCGATGAAGCCGTGCCGTCCCGGCGCTGTGCCGGTGCCCAGCGACACCAGAGACGTGGCGGTGGTCGAAGGGAAGCAGGAGGAGATGCGGCGGCTGCCGCGCTCGGATCGCATCGACGCCAGAGTGGGCGCAACGTCGCGGTGGTGCTCGACGATCTCGCACCCGAGCCCGTCGGCGAGCAACACGCAGACCCGCGGCGCGGGACCGACGCTCGCGCGCAGGCCGAGAGGGTCGCGCTGGTCCTCGTCCACCAAGGCGAGGACCGACGGGAGGAGCTCGGCGAGGGTCTCGCTGCCGTAGGCGGGCAGGCGCGGGTCCGGCGCGGGGGTGGACGGCGGCAGCACCGCGGCAGGGTAGCGGCCCCGAGGGACCGAACCTTAGACTGGCGCACCGCACACCCCGGGATCTGCCGCGATGGCCTCCGGCAGCCGTGGGCAAGCGAAGAGCCCAGTCCCAAGGAGTCTCAATGCACGTCGGCGTACTCGGTGGCACCGGACCGGCCGGCCGCGGGGTCGGCGCGCGCTTCGCGCTCGCAGGCCACGAGGTGCTCCTCGGGTCGCGGTCGCCCGAGCGTGCGGTGGCGGTCGCGGAGGAGCTCGGCCTGCCCAACGTCAAGGGCGGCGGGAACGTCGATGCGGCGTCCTTCGGGGACGTCGTGGTCCTCGCGGTCCCCTGGGAGGCCGCCATGTCGACCGCTGTCGAAGTCGAGAGCGCCACACGCGGGAAGGTTCTCCTCTCGATGGCCAACGCGGTGGCGTTCATCGGCGGCAAGCCCGAGTCCGTCGTACCGTCGTCGGGATCGATCGCCCTGGGGATCCAGGCCCGGCTACCGACCCTCCGCGTGGTGGCGGCTCTCCATCACGTGCCCGCGAAGTCGTTGCAGGAGACCCACATCGACCTCGACTTCGACGTGCTGTGCTGCGGCGACGACCACGGCGCGCTCGATCGTGTGATGACCCTCGTCGGCTCGGTACCCGGGTTGCGGCCGATCGACGCAGGCAGCCTCCACAATGCCTCCGCGATCGAAGCGCTCACTCCGCTCCTGATCGCGCTCAACAAGCGCTATCACACCCGCACGGGCGTCCGCATCGTCGGCATCACATGACCCGAGGAGCCTGCACTTGCGGCTCGTCCGATCAGTTGGCCCAGCCGCGGTCGGGGAACGCAGCCCGGAGCACTGTGCGTCCGCGCGCCGTCGCGCCGTGCCTCCACGAGGCTTCGAGGCAAGGTCGCGCTCTCTGAGGGCTACCGGGCGCGGTCGCGCTCGGGGGTGGGTGAGGTGCCGAACACGGTGGAGAGCGGATCTGCGGCGTGGAGTTGCGGCGCCTCGAGGTGCTCGGGATGTTCGACGGCTTCCAACTCGGAGACGGCCATGTCGAGTGCAGCGGCGCGGCGGCGGACGTGCTCGCCCGAGCCGATGCCGTCACGGGCTGAGTGCACACTGCCCAGGTGCGTCGCGGTCACCACGAGCTGTGTGGCGCCTCCCTCGAGTTCGGCGACGACGACCTCGAGGCGGTCTGCTTCCCGGATCCGTACGTCGCCCGCGAGGCGCCCGGCGGCTTGGACCTGAAGCCGCACGGCAGCGGCGGCAGCGCGCAGCTCGCCGGCAAGGCCGCGCACCTCGTCGGCGAGGAAGGTCGGGGCCGCGCACGCGCAGGCATATCCGGCCTTCTCCTCTATCCGATCCAGGCGGCCCGCGAGCCACCAGGTCTGGGAGCCGAGCGCCTGGTGGGGCAGCCGCTCCTGGATCCTCCGTGTTGCCCGCCCCGCTCTACGCCTCACGGACCTGAACGTCCGCGCCAGCCCCCACAAGACGAGGACCGTGACGACCACGATGCCGACGAGAACGACGATCCCGAGTACCAGCAGGAAATCGACCATCACAACAGGATATGACGGCTCTGCGCCGCGATGTCGGCGTCAGCGGTTGGCACCGCGGAGCGAGCCGGTCGTCGCCTCGGACCCTGTGCCGACGAGGCAGGTCACCTCGCGGTCACCGGTCCCGAAGGACTCGGCGGTGGGGGTGAGGTAGGTGAGCTCGAGGCCCGAGTCCGCGACCGGGCGGTTCACGAAGCCCCCGAAGGCAGACGCGCAGTAGGTCTGGGCGAATCCGTCGATCGCCGTCACGTCGTAATCGGTGCCCGTGTACTCACCCACCGCGAAGACCTCGTACGCGTGCGGCTCGTCGCACGCGGTGGCGCTCACGCTCGTCACCTCGCCGCCGATGCCGGAGTCCTGGGTGCAGTCCCCGAGCCGGAGGTGGAAGACCGACACGTCGGCAGGAGCGACCACGTTTCCGTGCTCGTCGCGGTCGGGCTCACCCGCCACGTTCCAGCAGCCGGCCACAACGAAGGCCAGGAGAACGGCCGCCGCCGCGTACAGCCTGCGTACTGGCCCCGCCGGCACCGCGAGCGGCAGCATCTCGGACATGCGGTTCTTCTTCCTCTGCTTGCACGTCCTCGCCGTGACGGTCTGGGTCGGTGGACAGGTCACGGTTGCAGCACTGATGCCGGTGCTGCGGGCTTCGGGGAGCGACGAGGCCGCCGGGCGCAGGATCGTATCCGCAGCCGCCCGGCGGTTCCAGCCGGTTGCCTGGGGTGGCTTCGTGGTGCTCCTGTTCAGCGGACTCGCCCTGCTCATGGATACGCCCCGCGGCGAGGACTTCGGCCGCGTGTTCGCCGAGAAGATGGTCTTCGTGGTCGTCAGTGCTGTCGCCGCAGCCGTGCACGCCCTGGGGACGGGCCCCCGTGTGCGCAGGTCGTCGGACACCGATGCGTCCAAGGCGCATCGGCTCTCCGTGATCGGCAGGATCATCTCGGCAGGCGGCTTCGTCGCGGCAGTCGTCGCCACCGGCTACGGCGTCTACCTCGTCGCGGGCAACTAAGCTCTGCCAGGGCGGGCAGGATCACCACACCGATGCAGGGCCCTACACCTCCACCACCTCCCCTCGTCCCGCCGCCGTCGGGCACTCCGGCGTCGGCGCCGGGCGCGCCGACTGGTCCCCAGGCCCTGGATCGACCCCGCAACGGCCCGCCGAGACCGCCCGTTCCACCAGTGCGCCCTGCTCCTCCCGAGGGCCATGGGGCCGCTCCGTCGACGGAGCGCGACCGCGCGGCTGTCGTGGACACCACCTGGTTCGGTGCGACGGGCATCCAGGCCGAGGTCGCCGCCGAAGAGGCTCCGCCGCCCTATGCCTCGCCACTCGTGGCCCGCTACCGCGCTTCGGACCACAAGTCGATCACCGACAAGGCGGCGGCACGGCCTTCGAGCGACAAGAGCCGTCCGAGCAGGGTCGCGCTGGTCGCTTGGATCGCGGGCGGCACGGTGCTCGCAGCAGCCGTGATAGTGGGACTCGTCGTCTACTTGACAGGCGGGACAACGTTGCCGCCGGCCCCTGCCGAGGCGGCCTCGATCCTTCCGTCGCGCCTCACGGGGCTCTCGGTCGAGCTCGACAAGCATCCCCGCGTGCTCGAGGACGTCCCGTATCGACGTGACGGGGCCGGCATCGTGGTCACCGACCCCAAGCACGCGGGCATAGGTGGCTACGCCGCCGCGATCGTGCTCGAACCGTCGGCGGCGGGAGGCGACTTCCAGACCTCGTTCGAGACCGGTCTGGCGTCGGACGGCAAGGTGGGTGAGTTCTCCGACACCGTCTTCGACGCCGTCTCGTTCCGGACGGCCGAGGTCGGTGGCACCCCCGACGTGACACGCGTCTGGTGGTACAAGCCCTACCGTGATGCCGTCGTCGTCGTGTACGCGTCGGACGAGGCCACGGGTCGCCGCATCATCGAGGGTCTCGTCGAGCGCAACTCCACGACCGGCTGATCGACGCGCGGTGTGTCCCGGTGGGTGGGACGTGGCGTCCGCACGTCGAGGTTCGGGGTCGGAGGGTCAGTAGGCGCGTGCGACGTATGCGACCAGGTCGTCGTCGGAGGTGTCCGCGCCGGGGACCCCGCCATCAGGGGTGACGAGGCACCTCACCGTGTAGCCCGATTCGGCGAGCCGGGCCTCGCCGTCCGGTCCCAGTGTGGCCAGCGGGATCCGGTGAAAGCCGGGTCCGTCGACCTCGTCGAGGTCGTGGACGTCGGACGTGGAGGAATCCCGGCGGGCAGTCGTCTCCGCGAGCATGCCGGTCTGAACGTCATCGAGCAGTGCGGCCACCGTGGTGCCGATGCCGGACAGGGGCAGTTGGGTCTTCTCGCCGGTGTCGCGGCGCACCACCGTGACCGCGGCAGCCTCGACGTCACGGGGCCCGAGCTCGAGGCGGACCGGCACTCCCTTGAGCTCCCAGTCCGTCGCCCGGCGCCCGAACCCGGTGTGGGTGTCGACGTCGAGGCGGCTGCGCACCCCGGCCGCCGCGAGCTCCGAGTGGATCTCGCTCGCGACGGAGGCGACCTCGTCGCGGATAGCGATCACGACCGCCTGCACCGGAGCGATGCGAGGGGGCAGGCGCAGGCCGCGGTCGTCACCGTGGGTCATGATCAGTGCACCCACCACCCGTGTCGAGACCCCCCAGGAGGTGGTGTGGCACAACGCCAGGCGCCCGTCGGTGTCGCTGAACGTGATGTCGAACGCCCGCGCGAAGTTCTGTCCGAGGTAATGGCTCGTGCCCATCTGCAGGGCCTTGCCGTCTCGCATCAGTCCCTCGAGCGTGTAGGTGAGCTCGGCGCCCGCGAATCGCTCGGCCTCGGTCTTGCGACCCAGCACGGGGTTCATGGCGAGCGTGTCGTGCATCATGTCGAAGTACACACCGTGCATCCGCAGCGTCTCGGTGACCGCCTCGTCACGTGTCGCGTGCGCCGTGTGCCCCTCCTGCCAGAGGAACTCGCTCGTACGCAGGAACAGGCGCGGTCGCAGCTCCCATCGCACGACGTTGGCCCACTGGTTCAGCAACAGCGGCAGGTCGCGATGGGACTGGATCCACCGGCTCATGCAGTCGCCGATCACGGTCTCCGACGTCGGTCGCACGGCGATCGGTTCGCCGAGCTCGGCACCGCCGCCGTGTGTCACGACCGCCAGCTCGGGGCTGAAGCCCTCGACGTGGTCGGCTTCGCGCTCGAAGAACGGCATCGGGATGAACAGCGGGAAGTAGGCGTTCTCGTGGCCTGTCGCCTTGATGCGGGCGTCGAGGTCGGCCTGGATGTTCTCCCAGATGGCGTAGCCCCAGGGCTTGATCGTCATCGTGCCACGCACGGGGCCGTTCTCCGCGAGACCGGCCTTCGCGATCACGTCTTGGTACCAGCGTGGGAAGTCCTCGGACTGGGGCGTCAGAACCGGCTGCTTGCTCATCGCGGGCCAGTATGGCAGCGGGTGGCGTGAAGGTGCGGTGGGTCGCGTGCCGATGGGGAGTCATGGACGCCAGAGCCACCGCCGGGCAGCGAGCCGTTGCTGTGCTCGCCGTGACTCTCCTGACCGGCGCGTCGGTCGGGTGCGGATCGGGGTCGAGCTCGCCGGCGAAGTCACAGCCCCAACAGACCCAGGACACCGTCGCGCCACCGGGGGGCCTTCCCGGCGCGGTCGACAGAGCGGGACAGGTCAAGGACCGGTCGAACCAGCACAGCCGTGAGCTCGAGCGCCAGGTGGACACCTACGCCAAGTGACCGTCGGCGGCAGGCTCTCCCGCGAGCAGGGACGCGACCAGCGCCCCGCGCATGCCCAGAGACGAAACGAGCTCCCGAGCGGTGCCCAACAGGTCGGCGGGGATGCGCGCCGAGCCGGGAGTCATCGCGGCACACGCAACCGTCAGGACCAGTCCCAGACGGTTCTCGGACGTGGCGTACAGCCCGGCCGCTTCCACCATGGCGGCTCTCGTCGTCCGTCCCGAGTGCGAGAACGCCCCGATCAGGAGCTCGCCTGCCGCTGACGACGGCCGTGCGCAGTCGGCGGTGACATCGCGGTAGGTGCCGAGGATGTCGAAGCGGGGCCCGGCTCCCAGGACACCCGAGAGCATCGCGAGCGCGGGGATGGCGCGGGCCTCCAGGTTCGCCGCCCCGAGGGCTGCCGCGCCCCAGACCGCCTCGGTGGCGGCAGTGAGCGCCGCGCGTGGTTCGAGTCTGAGAGCATGGCCGATCGACCGCCACCAGGCCGACAACGCGGCATCGAAGGGAGTGGTCTGGGCGGCGAGCGCCTCCCTGCTCCGGAGCTGGCCGCGCTGCCAACCGCGCTCGTCGCCTCGGGCAGCCGCAAGCGTCGCAGACGCGGCCCAGATCGGCCCCATCTCGTGGTTCGGTTCCCCGCGTCGCACGTCGATGGCGGCAGCGAGAGCCTCCTCCATCCGCGCCCAACGACATCCGAGGAACGCGGCGACGACCTCGGTCCTGACACAGCGAGGAACCTGGTCGAGCAAGCCGCGGCTGTCCAGCCATGTCCGCAACTCCGCCAGGCTGCCGAGGGATTCGTCGAAGCGGTCGTCGGTTTCGAGGGCGACCCCGAGCGAGAAGAGCGGGGGCCAGTCGAGCACGTCTTCGCCCGCCCGTCGCCAGGCCCGCACGCTCGCGGCCGCGTGCTTCACAGCCACCGGGCTGTTCGCGACCGCCTCGACGAGTGCCTGATCCGACAGTGCCGACGCGAGCGCAGTGTCCTCCGCCTCGCGGCGCGCCTGCGCGACCGCGGCCGCTGCGGCTTCGCGCGCCGCGGTCACGCGTCCGAGTCCGAGGAGCACTTCCGCCTTGCCGCGCACGGCACCGAGGCCCTTGCAGCGGGTGAAGGCGTCGAGCGCAGCATCGAGCTCGCCGGCACGCTGGAGCGCTCGTGCAAGACCGAGCAGCGCTGCCTGGCTCGACTCGAGGGTGATCGCCCGTTCGAACGCTCGTGCCGCGTCTTCGACGTGGCCGAGGTGGAGGAGTGCTTCACCTTCGATCGTCCGCAGCGCTGCCTCGTCGCCAACTCCCGGAACGAGTCTCAGCGCGCGCTCGGCGAGGTCGAGCGCAAGGCGTGGATTGCCGGCGTGCAAGGCGATGCCGGCGGCCTCGGCAGCCATGCGGACGGCCTCATCGGCAAGGGTGTCGCCAGGCGCGGCGGCGGCGAGTGCGTGGGGGGCGATGACCGAGGCATCCTCGCCCAGCATGGTCAACAGGCCGGCTGTCGCCGCGTGCAACTCGCGCTGGACCGAATGAGGCGTGGACGCGAGGACGATCTCGTGGACCGTGGGATTCGGGAAGGTGATCAGGCCATGGCCGTCGAGCTCGATCATCCCCTCGCCGATCAGCTCGGCGAGCGGTGCCTCGTCGTCGGGATCGAGTCCGCAGACGAGGGCGCACAGCCGCGGGCTGGGCGCGCCGCCGGCGATTGCAGCGGCGCGGACGAGATCGAGCGCCTGCGTACCGAGGCGTTCGACGCGCCGGTGGACGAGGAGCCCGAGTGTGGGTACGGGCCCGGGGCTGTCTCCTGTGGTCGCGCCGACGTGGGCAGCGGTCAACTCGATGAGATAGCGGGGGTTCCCTCCGGCCCTGTCCACGATGGCCGTGACGGCGTCCTCGTCGGGCTCTGCGACGTCGCTGTCGGCCATCAGCTGTTCGACGAACTCCCTCGCGAGGGACCTGTCGAAGGAGTCGACGGGGATCACGAGGGCGTCGGTCTGGGCGAGCACGGTGTCAATGCGCTCGTCGTCGGGGCGCGTGGCGATCAACGTGAGGACCTTGCGCTTCCGGCTGCGCCTGGCTACGTGTGCGACCGCGTCCACGATCAGGGAGCTCGCAGTTCGGGCATCGTCGAGGACGACGATCACGGTGTCGAGTTCGCAGAGACGATCCACGAGCTCGTCGACCAGACGGACTATCTCGCGGGCTCGAGCGCGCCCCGTAGCCGCCGTGGCGAGATCGGACGCGACCGCTGTCACGGCGGCGGATTCCTGTCGGCGGGCCACGAGGTCGGCGAAGCGGGCGAGCAGTGCGAGTGGCATGGAGTCGCGACCCTGACGGCCGCTCAGGTCGGCTACGAAGGTGCCTGCGCCGGTGTGGGCACCCACGAAGGCGTGTACGAGATGGCTCGTGCCGGCTCCGGCTTCGCCCACGAGGAGGACCGCCTGTCCGTGACCGGCCTTGGCGCGCGCGTAAGCCGCTTCCAACGCTGAAAGCTCGGCCACCCTGCCCAGGTCTCGTCGCACGTGCAGTGCTTTGTCGCCGATCGCAGCGTTCCCTGCATACTCCTACGGATGTCCGGCGTGCGTGTTCCCGCCCCCGCACCGGGCGAGGTGTCGCGCATCGTCGTCGACGGCGATGCCGTAGCCGTGTGGAACGTCGGGGGCCGCTTCTACGCTCTCGGTGACGTGTGCCCGCATCGCGGCTTCGTGCTCTCCGAGGGTGCCCTCGAGCGGCAGGCAGGCGGTGTCTGCATCGTCTGCCCTGGCCATTTCTGGCGCTACGACATCGAGACGGGAGAGCACATCGCCGGGCCCGAACGGATCCCGACCTATTCGGTGGTCGAAGTCGACGGCATGCTCGACGTCTCCCCGGGGTGACAGCGCGCAGGGTTCCAGTAGGGTTCGGCCGCCCAGGTTCGTACGCCCGATTAGAGACCGATGCCCGCCACCACCGACGACCTCCTCCAAAGCATCAGCGGCGCCAAGATCCTCGCGCCCGACGAGCTCGCGGCGGCGATCGTCGAAGCCAAGCGGGACGGCCGCCTCACCGAGGTCGAGTCGGCGCTGGGCGCTCGGCCCGGACCCAAGCTGCCGCCGCGCTACGAGTCCGAGATCCGCACCTGGCTCGCGCGGTCCGGTGTCGAGTCCGACTCGGCCCGCTCGCGGGTGCAAGGCTACGCAGCAGTCCATCTCGACCCCCACAACCACGAGGCGATCGCCGCACTGGATGCGGCTTGTGAGGGCCTCGGCGAGGGTGTGCGCAGGGACACGTGGGAGGCGATCGTGCACTCCTACCCCGAAATCGCGCCCGTCCGGGACGCGGCGGCAGACGCGGGTGTCGTGCTTCCCGACCCTGGCGCGATCGAGCGTGCGCGTCGGCGTGTCAGGTCGCGAGCCGAGACGTTCCCCACGGACGCGCCCCGGCGCGAGAGGGCCGCGACCAAGCCGAAGGCCAAGGCGACGAAGCGGCCGGTGCGGGTGGAGGGGATCGCGTCGCTCGTGCCCGCACTCGAGCCCGACCCGGTCAAGGCGGATCGGATCGCGGCGCTGCACCTCGTCATGGGCAACACGTGGAAGCCTCGCCATGGAAGCCTCGACACCGACGAGACCGACCCTCTCACGTGGGCTGTGCGGCACCTCAACGGAGCACCCACGCCGGCGCCGGATACCGCGGTCGCGACGGCCGCGGTCACGACCGTGAGGGCGGGTGAACCCGACGTGGACGGCAACGTCGATGCGGGGTCGCGGTACGGGCGGGTGCTGAAGCGGCTCAAGGGGCATCCTGCCGCCGTCGTGTGGGCGGCGCGGCGCCAACTCGACGCCGGAGACCTCGCCGGTGCCCAGAAGGCACGTGCACGTCTCGAGTGCACCACCCCCGAGATATGGGCCGACATGCTCGGTCCGCTCGACGCGGCCCTGTCGGTCGCGGGTGGCGACGTGGACCAGGGCTGGACCCAGTGGGAGGCACACGAGCTGCCCGATGTCCTGCGTGCTCCGCTCGCAAGGGGCCTGTTGATGGCGGGCCGCGACAGTGATGCCGACGACGTCCTCGGTCTTCCGGAGGTTCCGGCCAAGCGTCTCGACGATCCCGCGCTCGTGCGACTCCGCTTCGACGTGCTGTTCAAGGAGGCCGACGTCGGTGAGGCGCTCGAGCAGGCCGAGCGCCTGGTGGAGCTCGAACCGACGTCGCCGTCGGCCATCGGACGTCTCTGGCTCGCGTATGCCGCCGATGGCAGGCTCGTCGAGCTTGCCGAGCGGGTGCCCGGTGATGTCCAGGCATGCGCGCAGGACGCCGGCAGGATCGTGGCATCGGTACGTGACGACCTCGAGGCGAGGGTGCGCAAGGCGACCGAGCCACTCGCCGGGGCCGTCGCGACTGCCCGCACCGACCTCCAGCAGCTCGCCAAGGGCCGGACGATCCGTTCACCGGAGGCCTTCGACGAGGCTGCATCGCGTGCCCGGGAGGCCCTGTCCGACATCGAGAGGCGCTTCGCGTCGGCAGCAGCGGTTCTCGGTGGCGAGCTCGCAGGTGCGGCAGATCGCGCCGACGACGACCTGCTCGCCCTCGTCGCGGCAGCTCGTGGATGGATCGCCCAGGTCTCGGGCGGCAAGCTCACGCTGCACGAGCGCAGTCTCGACCCGGCGGTGGTTGACGATCCCGTCGTCGTGGCCCTGACGAAGCCTGCGCGGGAGATCGGCAGGCAAGCCATCGAGTTTGCCGACGCCGCACGGCGCGCCCGCGACGACCTCGAAGCCGCGATCGAGGAGAGTCGCGGCGACCTGAATCGCAGGCGCATGGAGGAGCGGGTCTCGAGGTACGTGCGCAACGGCGCCGACGCGCTGAGCGCCGTGGTCTCCGCGCTCTCACCCGGACGCGACGTCGACGAGGCCGAGGCGTCTGCCGTTCGAGGCGGACCGGCGGCCACGCCCGGGTGAGTGGACGTCGGAGGGCTTCACACGCCCGCTCGAGTCCCCGCCGCGGTCGCGCGCCTCACGTGCGTGAGTTCAGCACGTCCTCGTAGAAGGCGTCCCAGCTACGCGCCATCTGCTCCAGCGAGTACTGGCCCGAGTCGGCTAGCGCCCCCGCTGCGAGGCCGCGCGCCCACCCCGGCTCCGACGCGATGCGCTCGAACGCCGCGATGAGGGCTTGGACATCGCGGGGCTCGACGACGATGCCGTTGCGGCCGTCGTCGACCACGTAGGGCATCCCACCGACGCGGGTGACGACGGGTAGGCGCCCGGCGGCGAGAGCTTCGAGCAGCGAGAGCGGCGTACCCTCCATCCACGAGGGCAGCACGAACACGTCGATGCTGCCCAGGACCTCGGTGACGTCGTTCACGTGGCCGCAGAATTCGATTGCCGCCCCGAGCTCTGCAGCGCGGATCCGTGCCTGCTCGATGTCGGGACCGCCCCCGGCGACTATCGCGCGCACCTCCGGGCGATGTTTCTGGACCGCGGCGACTGCCGCGACGAACTCGAACACACCCTTGGACTCGAGCACGCGCGTGATCATCCCGAACGTCAGGGGGCGGTCACCGGCGAACGGGGGGGCGGCGACGCGGAACCGTTCGACGTCGATGCCGGTTCGGATCCAGACGAGCTTGTCCGCCGGCACCTTCTGCTGCTCGCGGAGGGCGGTCAGCATTCCGGGTGACACGCTCACGACCCGGTCGGTGTGCCGCAGTAGGAAGCGGTCGAGCTCCTGCATCGCCTTGTCGCCGTGCCGCACTCGGTGTTCGGCGTAGTGCCACCATGCCCAGTTGCCGTGCAGGAGACGGACGTTGCGGATCCGCCCCCACCACGCCATCGCCGTTGCCCACATGTCGGCTCTGGGCAGGTGGCTCACGATCATCCGGGTGCCGATGCCGCGCAGGAAGTGGTCGAGGCGTGCGGTGTCGTGCACCTGGTGCTTGCGCTCCATGGTTCCGCAGAACACCGGGATCCCGAGCGCCTCGAAGTCGGGAAGCATGTCACCGACCCCGAACTCGTCGGCTTCCTCGCTGCCGTGCCGCAGGAACGCGACCGCCGGTTGGAAGCGATCGCGGTCGATGGCGTCCACGAGTCTGTACATGACCTCGCGGGGGGCGCTGCGTAGCGGGGAGGCGATCATGTGGACGATTGTCGGGCTCTGCACCGCCATCCTGGGAGTCGTGTAGCCGAGTTGACGTACGTGGCCCTTTCCCCGGGGACTCGGTCCGCGTGCGTTCCTCGTGGTCGGCCGCCGCGATGGTAGGCGATCCGGCCGGCGAGCAGGGGGCTGCTTACGAGCCGGCGCAGGTTTCGCCGTCCTCTCGCCCTGGCTCCAGTGTGTTGCGGTGTGCCGGCGCAGACTGGGACACTCGGAGCGCGAGCGACACTCGGAGCGCGAGCGAGACTCGGAGCCCGCCGCCCCGCCCTGGCGCAGGACCGTGCCGCCGTTTCGGCACCGCGACACGGCGATGGGCCCGACTCGCATCCCCCCACTCACCGAGGTGCACCGTGATCGACGAGAAGCTCGAGAGCATCTACTCCGAAGTCGTGCGCCTCAACCCAGGCGAGGTGGAGTTCCACCAGTCGACGCGCGACGTGCTCGAGTCGTTGGGCCTCGTCGTCGCCAAGCACCCCGAGTTCGCCCGCAACAAGATCATCCAGCGTGTTTGCGAGCCGGAGCGCCAGATCATCTTCCGGGTCCCGTGGCAGGACGACCGCGGCGAGGTCCATATCAACCGGGGCTACCGGGTCGAGTTCAACAGCGCCCTGGGCCCGTACAAGGGCGGGCTGCGCTTCCACCCGTCGGTGACTCTGAGCATCGTCAAGTTCTTGGGCTTCGAGCAGATCTTCAAGAACGCCCTGACGGGGCTGCCTATCGGCGGCGGCAAGGGCGGGTCCAACTTCGACCCCAAGGGTCGTTCCGACGGCGAGATCATGCGCTTCTGCCAGAGCTTCATGACCGAGCTCTACCGCCACATCGGCGAGCACACCGACGTTCCCGCCGGCGACGTCGGGGTGGGGCGGCGCGAGCTCGGCTACATGTTCGGCCAGTACAAGCGCATCACGAACCGTTACGAATCCGGTGTGCTCACCGGCAAGGGCACCAACTGGGGCGGCGCGCTCGTCAGGGAGGAGGCCACGGGTTATGGGACGGTGTTCTTCCTGTCCGAGATGCTGAAGACGAGAAACGACATGGTGGAGGCCAAGGACTGTGTCGTCTCCGGGTCGGGCAACGTGGCCAGGCACGCCATCGACAAGCTGCACGAGTTGGGAGCCCGCGTGGTCGCCTGCTCCGATTCCGACGGCGTCGTCCACGACCCCTACGGGATCGACACCGTGCTGCTGAGGCAGGTCAAGGAGGTCGAGCGGTTGCGCATCTCCGAATACGCGCAGCGTCAGCCACGGTCGCGCTACCTGCCAGGAGGCTGCATCTGGTCGATCCCGTGCCAGCTCGCGCTGCCGTGCGCCACCCAGAACGAGCTCACCGGACGGGATGCAACCGAGCTGGTGGCCAATGGGTGCATCGCGGTGGCCGAGGGAGCGAACATGCCGACGACGGCCGAAGGTGTGCAGGTGTTCCTCGACAGCGGTGTGGCATTCGGGCCCGGGAAGGCCGCCAATGCCGGGGGTGTGGCGACCTCGGCCCTGGAGATGCAGCAGAACGCGAGCCGCGACTCGTGGACGTTCGAGTACACAGAGGCACGACTCGCAGGAATCATGGCGGACGTCCACGAGACGTGCCGCGCCACGGCCGAGGAGTTCGGAGCATCCGGGAACCTCGTCATCGGGGCCAACATCGCGGGCTTCCAGCGTGTGGCGCGGGCGATGACGGAGCTGGGCCTGATCTGAGCGCGAGCGGCTCCGTTTCGCGGGCGGTCCCCACCTCTCCCGCAATGCTCGCGCGCTGACCTAGGGTATGCGCACGGCTCATGCCGATAGGGGATACGGAGGCCACGCGATGTCCGACCGGGACCGGAATTCGACGATCGACCTCGTAGAGCCCACCGGTGATCCAGCCGCCTCCGAAGGCCGCTACCGCAGCCGCTGGGCTTGGGACGACGTCAAGTGGGCGTCGCACTGCATCGACTGCTACCCGGGCAACTGCCCCCTGCGCGTGTACGTGTCAGGCGGCAAGGTCCTGCGCGAGGAGTCCTCGGGTACGTTCCCGACCGTCACCGAAGGGGTTCCCGACATGAACCCCATGGGCTGCCAGAAGGGGATGGGCTGGACGCGCCTGCTAGATGGCGAGGAGCGCGTCGAGTACCCGCTGCGCCGTGCAGGCGAGCGCGGTGAGGGCAAGTGGGAGCGGGTCACATGGGACGAGGCTTGTACCGAGATCGCCGACGCGATCCTCGACGCCGCCACGGAGACCGGCCCCGAGTCGATCGTCGCACCCTCGGGCTGCAACCTCGGCACCCTCGCCCTCGCGGGACGCGGCAAGTTCATGCAGATCGTCGGCGGGCTGACGACGGACCTCAACGCCGAGATGAACGACTTCGCCGCCGGCCAGTACCTCACGTGGGGCACCTTCGACCCGGTGAGCAGCATCGACGACTGGTTCCACTCGGGCGTGTTCCTGATCTGGTTCGGCAACCCTGCTTACACGCGCATCCCCCACTACCACTTCATCACCGAGGCCCGCTACCACGGCTGCGAGGTCTGGACGATCGCCCCCGATGTCAGTCCCTCCGCCGCCCACGCAGACGCGCACCTGCCCGTCAAGCCCGGTACCGACGCCGCCCTGGCGCTCGCGATGGCCAAGGTGGTCGTCGACGAGGGGCTCGTGCACACCGACTTCGTCCTGGAGCAGACCGACCTGCCCTTGCTCGTCGACGCCGAGACGAACCGCTACCTGCGCCGCTCGGAGCTCACCGAGGGCGGCAGCGACGAGCAGCTCCTCGCGTGGGACTCCGCCACGGGGGCAGTCGTCGACGCGCCGCGGGGAACGCTTCTCTGGGGCGACGTGCAGCCTGCGCTCGAGGGCAAGTTCACCGTCGAGACGCTCACGGGGCCGCGTGCGGTTACGACGGTCTTCGAGCTCGTCAAGGCTCGTCTCGCCGAGTACACCCCCGAGCACGCAGCCGCGGTGTGCAACGTCCACGCGGACGTCATCCGCGACCTCGCCCGCAAGATCGCGGCGAAGCCCACCAACATCCTCGGCTCCCTCGGGGGTGCGTCGAAGCACTACCACGGCGACCTGATCGAAAGAGCCCAGATCCTGCTGCTGGCGCTGACGGGCAACTGGGGGCGCCACGGCGCCGGGATGCGAGCCTGGGGGGCCGGCTACTTCGACGGCATGCTCCTGTTCCCGATCAAGACCCAGCGTGGCCCCGAGGACGTCGCCGGGTTGCTCGACATGCGCGACGCGATGATGGCGGCCGCCATGGAGGCCGACCCGACGTTGACGCCGACGATCTTCACGATCGAGATGGCGCGTGCGGGCCTCGGCGGCAGCCAGGCCATGGCGATGGTGCCACCCCTGTTCTTCTGGTACCGCTTCGCCGGCTACCGCGACGCGTGGAACCGCTCCGAGTGGCACGACCAGAGCATGCAACGCCCCTTCGGGGAGTACTTCGACGAGGCCGTGCAGTCCGGGTGGTGGCTCGGGGCCGACTACCCCCGGGAGGACCAGCCGCCCAGGGTCCTCGTCGAGTGCGGGGGCAACATCCTGCGGCGCACGCGTGGCGGCTCCAAGATGCTGCTCGAGAACCTCTGGCCCGGGCTCGAGATGGTCGTGACGCTGGAGGTGCGCATGAGCGCCACCGCGGCCTACAGCGACATCGTGTTGCCGGTCTCCCAGCAGTACGAGAAGCTCAGCTTCGGCATCCCGAGCACCCACGTGATGAACCTCACGTTCTGCGACAAGGCCGTCGAGCCGCCCGGGGAGTGCGTCGACGAGTGGGAGGCCTTCCGGCGCATCGCCGAGAAGGTCGAGGAGCGCGCGCGGGCACGCGGGATCGACTCGGTCCGCACACACGCCGGGCAGGTCGTCGACCTCGCGAACCTGCACACCACCTACACCGGCGACGGGCTCTGGACCGACCCCGAGACGATCGTCGACGAGATGCTGCGCGACACCGCGCTCGCCGGCACGATCCCAGCGGACGCCAGCCTCGACAACGTCCGCGAGGTCGGCCACTACCGCTGGGAGAGCCTCGGGATCACCCCCCGGGCGTTGGGCCAGGCGACCGACCCGGCGCCCGACGAGACGTTCACGCCGTTCCGCAAGCATGTCGAGGACGGCGAGCCGTACCCGACCTACAGCCGGCGCGCGCAGTTCCTCA
Organism: Acidimicrobiia bacterium; assembly: GCA_046331095.1. Lineage (GTDB taxonomy): Bacteria > Actinomycetota > Acidimicrobiia > UBA2766 > UBA2766 > JAIBAC01. The sequence continues at coordinate 50,227 of JAXLRM010000008.1, read as the reverse complement.
TCGACCACCCGTGGTTCGTCGAGGCCGATGAGCACCTGCCTACGCACAAGAACCCGCCCGGCATCGGCGGGGACCACCCGTTCCAGGTGTCGAGCGGGCACAACCGCTGGAGCATCCACTCGCTCAACACCGCCAACGACCTGATGCTCGAGACCCACCGCGGCACCGCGCACCTGTGCATCAACGAGCACGACGCCGCGTCCCTGGGATTGCAGGACAACGACATGGCCCGCGTGTTCAACGACCTCGGCGAGTTCCGCGTCCCCGTCAAGATCTCGAACACCGCGCGGCCGGGCCAGGTCGTGATGTACAACGGCTTCGACAACTACCAGTTCCCCGACTGGGCCGGGCCCAACGACGCCGAGCCGGGCATGGTGAAGTGGCTGCACATGGCGGGCGGCTACGGGCACCTGAAGTACTGGCCGACCTGTTGGCAGCCGTGCCCGACGATGCGCAACACCCACGTCTCGATCGAGCGCGCCTGACGCGTCGGGCCCGACAGTCCCCCGTTCTGGGCGCGTGGCCCGGCCCAAACCCGTTCTGGGCGCGGGGACCCCAGCCGGGTGGGGTGGGCGCGCCCAAGTCGGGAATTCGTCGGGTGAGCATCGCCCAGATGAGTCAGGTGGGCGGAGGGGCCGGCGGGCCGAAGCCCCAACGGCCCGGGTTGAGGATCCCGTTGGGGTCGACGGCGTACTTGACGGTCCGCATCAGGTTCACGAAGCCGGGGTCGGCGCGCTCCATGATCAGGTCCACGGCGTACGCGGGCGTCTTGTAGGGGATGTAGCCGCGCTCGAGCATCGCCTCCGCCACCGCGGTCATCGTCCGGCGTGTCCGAGCCACGTCGCCGGGGTCGTCCCTGTCGAAGAGGCATATGAAGCGCAACACCCCGAAGTGACCGTTCGCCATCGGCCGTGTCACGACGATCGGGGGGAAGCCATCCTCCTCGAGGAGCCGGCAGCCCTCGCGTGCGCCGTCCTCCCACCGTGAAGTCGGACCGTAGGTGCCGACCCATGTGAGGCCGCCGCCGGGATGGTCGAGGAGGAAGTCGAGCGTGGTCGGCATCTCCGCCAGTGGGGCATATCTCGGGACGAGGCGGACGAGGCGAGCCATGTCGAAGGGCGGGTCGAGCTCGTGTCCCGCGTCGGCCGCCCTGCGCCGGAAGGTGTCGAGGACGTCGAGCTTGCCCTCCATCTCCTTGGCGGTGTTCGCCGAGACGTCGATCACGATCATCGCCTCGGGCTCGTCGGGGTCGCGCACGAGGGCTCCGTCGGCGCCGAAGAGGAGCTTCGCGACAGGCCACGTCATCGCGGCGACGTCGTCGAAGCTCGTGCAGCGTCCGAGCGTGCGCATGAGTGCGAACGCCGATTCGAGGTCGTGGGCGAGCACGACGCGCCGGGTGGCGAGAGGAAGCTTGGGGGCGAGTTGGAGGGCGGCGGAGACGACGACGCCGGTCGTGCCCTGGAAGTTCACGAAGAGGCCGCTGAGGTCGGGCAGGGGCGCGCGCCCGAACGCGACGTCGGAGACGGCCCAAGCGCCGGTCCGCGCGATCGAGCCGTCCGCGAGCACCACCTCGAGTCCGTTGATCCACAGGCCCTGCGCTCCGTACCTGTTCGACATCGTGCCGAGGCCGTCGAGGAGGGCGTTGGCGACCACCGAGGTCTCGGGCGGGGAGAACGACCAGGAGTAGGTGTGTTCGGGAAGCTCGTGGTCGAGGTGGTCGGCGAGCTCACCGAATGTCACGCCGGGCTCGACGACGACATGGCCGGCCTCGGCGTCGTGGCCGACAATGCGGTCGAGGCGCCGCAGGTCGAGGACTATCCCGCCGTGGACCGGAAGGGCCAACCCGCCCAGGTTCCGGTTGGCGACGACCGGCGTCACCGCGACCCTGTGCTCGTTCGCCCAGGCCAGGACGGCGGCCACCTCTGCACGGGAGGCGGGGGCGACGACGGCGTCGGCGCGACCCTCGGGGTTCTCGGTCACGTCGCGCGACGCGGCGTCGAGTGCAGCGGGGTCCGTGGCGACGTGAGCCGCACCCACGATCGCTGTGAGGTCGTCGCGGTCGGCCTCGGTGAGTGCTTCCAGCGGCATCTCCGACGCGGTCACAGCGTCGCTCCGTCTCGTGCACCGCTGCGCCGGAGCAGCGATGTCAGGACACCGGAACTGAGTCTGATCCCGATGCGCCGGCGCAGCAGCGGCATCACGGGGTCTTCGAACGTGGCAACCGCCAAGAGCGAGTCGACGTCGCCGTCGACTCGAACCCAGGCGTCCGCGGCGAGTCCGTTCTCGATCACCACCCGACCGTCGCCGAAACGCACCGTCGCCGTGGAGGTCCCTCCCTTGACCGCCAGGACGGGGCGTGAAAGGTCGAGGGCCCGTGCGACGATCGGATTGGTCAGGTACCGGGGAAGGATCTCCTCCAGCAGGAGGGTGAGCAGGCAGGCTTCGCCTTTGGCAGGGGTCGTGATCTGCAGTTCCGGCACGGGCACCTCGCTCTGACGGAGTCGCCGCTCGTGGTGATCTTCGCTCGCCTGCCAGGATACGGGCCGCCGCTGCCGCGGAGGCGAGAGCGGCCGGCGGGCGGCTGGTGGCGCCCTCCGGCAGCGGTCCCGGGCAGGCCGACCCCGTAGCATGGCGCACCATGATGGGATCGAGCCCCGAGAGCCTCGCCGGCGTGTTCGCGACGGTGCCCGAGGCGGTGTCGGAGATCGCGGCGGGACACATGGTCCTCGTCGTCGACGAGGCGCCCGCGGGAGACGAGTCCGAGCCGGCCGAGGCAGTCGGCGACCTGGTCTGCGCGGCGGACCTCGTCACGCCCGAGATCGTCAACTTCATGTCGCGCCACGGTCGCGGGATGATCCGGCCGGCCCTCCCGGGGGAGCGCCTCGATGCCCTCGCCATAGCGCCCATGGTGCCCGACACCGACGATCCGGCCGAGGCCGCTTACACGGTGCCCGTCGACCTGCGAAGCACGCAGACCGGGCTCACCGCGGCCGACCGCGCAGCCACCATCCGCGCGCTTGCCGATCCCGCCAGCTCGCCCGCGGATTTCCGCCGGCCCGGTAGCACGCAGCCGGTACGGACCAGCGAAGGCGGCGTGCTGCGCCGTGCCGGTATGGCCGAGGCGGCCGTGGACTTCGCGACCCTCGCCGGCCGCGATCACTCGGCTGTGGTCTGCGAGGTCATCGGCGACGACGGGGCCCTCGCCGCCATGGCCGAGCTCGAGGCGCTTGCTCGTCTCAAGCACATCCGGCTCGTGTCCCTCGCCGACCTGATCAGGTTCAGGCGCCGCTCCGAGAAGCTCGTGCGAAGGGTCGCGGAGGCGCGGATCCCGACCGAGTTCGGCGAGTTCCGTTGTGTCGGATACGAGAGCGTCCTCGACGGTACCGAGCACGTCGCGTTCGTGAGGGGTGACCTTGCAGGCGAGGGCTCCGTACTCGTGCGCGTACACGCGGAGAACCTCCTCGGCGACGTCGTCGGTGGCCTCGAGACAGATACGCGAGCGATCCTCTACGAGGCATTGCGCCGCATCGCAGAGGAGGGGCGCGGGGTCCTGTTGTACTTCCGGCGCTACGAGCACGGCGGCGCGAGCCTCGGCCGGGAGCTCGAGGCACTCGGCGCCGGGCGGCCGCCCGATCGGGCGACCATGGACGATCGCGACTACGGCATCGGCGCGCAGATCCTCGCCGACCTCGGTGTGACCTCGATGCGTCTCCTCACGAACCGCTCCGTGCGCCGCCACGGCATCGAGGGCTACGGGCTCCGCATCGTCGGAGAGGTGCCACTCGGAGTCGATGGGGTGGGTGAGACACCGAGAGGCGGCACCGGTCTCGGCCACCTGCTCGACGGTATCGGCGACTGAACCACCGTTTTTTGCGTTACCGAATCTCACCGCACCGCGGTGCCTGTAGTCGTGCGCCCAGCGCGCATGGTGGCAGTCCCCGCACGAGCCCCTGCATACACGCAGGTCAGGGTTAGCGCACCATGCACCACGGTGCGTTGGCAGAAGGGTGGATGCGTAGCCACTCAACCCAAAATCCCTCTTCACGCCGCGTCGCAAGAGCATCCGACCCGTGCGCGGTCGGGCACCTGGTAGTCCGATCACGAAAGCGGGATTAACGGTCGTCTCGAGAGGTGATTCCCAACACCGCGAGCCGGCGCTAGAGTACCGCCGGGCCGGAGCCGGAAGTATCCGCCAGAGGGTACAGTCAGGGAGACTCACATGACGCGCAAACACCTGCGCCGGATCGTCGCACTTGCCACGACCGCATTCCTCGTCTCGACCAGTGCCGGAGCGCTGGCTGCGGAGGAGTCCACCGCCGGTCCCGCTGCGGCGACCGAGTCCTCGGCCGCATCAGGCTCTGGCTCAGGCTCGCCTGCATCGATGTCCGACAGTCCCAAGTCCACGGATTCCTCCAAGTCGACGGACTCCTCCAAGTCCACGGACTCCTCCGAGTCCACGGACTCCCAGAGCGCGGACTCGGCGTCCGGTTCGGGGTCGAGCGGCCCGGCAACCAAGTCCGAACCCGAAGCGGTCGCGGCGCCTGCCGCCGACGCGTCGGCCTCCGCCGCGACAGCCGACCCGACGGTGACGACGGCGAAGGTCACGGGCGACGACGCCGCGTCCGTTCCCGTCAAGGTGCCTCCGGGTCTCGACGACGGCCGTCTCTTCCCCGACATGACCAACACTCCCGACGGGACCGGTGTCCTCGTGGGAGGGAACTTCGACCCGGGCCGGGGCGAGAACCTCGGCGACACGTGGATCTTCCGCAACGGGACGTGGCTGCCGATCTGCGGCACGACCGAACCAGGTGCCAACACCCCCTGCGCGCTCCCGGCGCGCTCGGGCGGTGCGCTCGGGACCGCGCCCGGCGGCGTGATCATGTTCGGCGGCCACCCCGGCGGCATCTTCGGCCCCACGGGGCCGTCGACAGGCGACACGTGGAAGTTCGACGGCACCTCGTGGCAACAGGTCTGCGCCGACGGCACCTGTGGGCCCCAAGCGCGCAGCCTCGCGGCAATCGCCGGCAACGCCTCGATGTCGCTCATGTTCGGTGGGCTCACCAACAACCTGGGCGCGGCGCTCGAGGACACGTGGGCCTTCGACGGCACGACCTGGACCCAGCTCTGCGGCATCTCGATGGGCGTCCCCTGCGGTCCGTCGGCCCGGTTCTGGTCGTCGATGTCGTGGGACGGCACCCGCTTCGTTCTCTTCGGTGGGATGGTCGGCGACTTCGCCGACGGTGCCACGGTGGCAGGCGACACCTGGATCTGGACCGGCACCACCTGGCAGCTCGTCTGCGACGGCGTGTCGACGGCCTGCGGCCCGGCCGCCCGGGCGCGCGCGGCGTTCCCCACGCTCAACTCGCCGGACCCGGCGCTGGCGGGGTCGTTCCTCGCAGGCGGACTCGACCTCAAGTTCGGCCGTCCCGGAACCAACACCGGCTTCCGCGACCTGTGGTTCTGGTCCGCCCGGGACCTGTCGTGGCGCCAGCTCACCTCGCCCTGGGGCCCCAACGTCACCTGGGTCGGCAATGGCGCCCCGCCCGCCGACGGGCTCCCGCTCGCCTTCGGCGGCGCCGCCACCGACGACTGCCAGGTCGTCTTCTACGGCACCGTGCTCGGCGGCGAGGGGACGGGGGTCTCCAACACCTCGACACTGGCAGGCTGGGACAACGGCCAGGGGCGCCCGGCGACGTGCGCCGAGCAGGCCATCGCACACGGAGACAGGCAGGAGCGCGGCAGGCTCGCCGTGTTCGAGTTCGTTGGCGGGCTGCCGCTCACAGGCGGCTCCCCCCTGACGAGTGTCGTCCTCGGCACCCTCCTCGCCCTCGCCGGCACGTGCTTGGTTCTCACCGGCCGGCGCCGCAGCCTCCGACTCCCGAGCGCCTGACCTGAGCGCACGTGGGGACGTGAAACGGGCTGTGAACCCGCCTCGCGTCCCCACGTCCCGGAACACCCCGCACGTGGGGACGTGAAACGGGCTGTGAACCCGCCTCGCGTCCCCACGTCCCGGAACACCCCGCACGTGGGGACGAGCGCACGTGGGGACGTGAAACGGGCTGTGAACCCGCCTCGCGTCCCCACGTCCCGGAACACCCCGTCCCGGAGGTGAGGGGCATCGGCGCTGGCGGGCCTACCGGTACACGTCGTGGTTGGTGGCACCCGGATGTACCGGCTCCCGCAGGGACCACCCTGCGGGAGCGTGGATGAATCCACGCCTCAGGCTTGCTCTGACCACGCGGCGCACCGCGATCTCGTAGGAGATGCGGCGCATGGAAGGCTCACCGGGGTCCTCGTCCATGTGGGCCCGCACGTGACGGTACGCCTTGGTGATCACCGACTCGAGCTCGCGGTCGAAGCGTTCCTTCGACCACGTGTACTGCTGGAGGTTCAGGGTCCACTCGAAATAGGAACCGATCACGCCTCCGGCGTTGGCAAGGATGTCGGGCAGGACCACGACACCGTTGTCCTCGAGCACCCGGTCCGCCAGCGGCGTGACGGGGTGATTGGCCGCCTCGACCACCAGCCGCGCGCGCACCGAAGCTGCGTTGGAGCCGTTGACGACTTCGCCCACCGCGGCGGGGACGAGGACGTCGCAGTCGAGAGCGAGGAGCTCGTCGTTGTCGATCGCGTCGCCCGTCACAGCGTCGGCGAGTTTGTTGCCGGCTTGGACCCACGTGGCGAGTGCACCCACGTCGAGGCCCGCCTCGTCGTGACGTCCACCGCTGATGTCGGAGCACGCGACCACGCGGGCCCCGATCGCGGCGAACTCGAGGGCGGCGTTCATGCCGACGTTGCCGAAGCCTTGGATCGCGACACGGGCGCCGGTGAGGTCGATACCCAAGTCGCGGCAACAAGCCTGCGTCACCACGACGACGCCGTGGCCGGTCGCGCCCTCGCGTCCGGGGGTCCCGAAGAGCTCGACCGGCTTGCCGGTGACGGCGGCGGGCGAGTGCCCGAAGCGGCGCGAGAACTCGTCGAACATCCACGCCATCGTCTGCGCATCCGTGCCCATGTCGGGCGCCGGCACGTCGCGCTCGGGACCGAGCAGGTGGCAGATCGCCGACACGAACCGACGCGTGACCTGCTCGACCTCGCGTTGGGTGTAGCGGTCCGGATCGATCTGCAGCCCGCCCTTCGCCCCGCCGAAGGGCACCCCCACGAGCGCGGTCTTCCACGTCATCAACATGGCGAGGGCTCGCACCTCCTCGAGGTCGGCGCGTACGTGGTATCGCATCCCCCCCTTGTACGGCCCGCGAGCGCCGTTGTGCTGGACCCGGTAGCCGTGCACGACCTCGATGTCGCCGTCGTCGGTGTGCTCGAGCGGGATCGTCGCGGTCAATTCGCGGTAGGGCGTAGCGAGGACCTTCGTCACGGACGGGTGCAGGCCGTTGTCCTCGGCTGCCTGGTTGAAGAACGTGACGACAGACTGCAGCGGGGTGAGCTCGGGGATGCCGTAGGGGTTCATGCCTGCACTCCGGAGTCGTCGCGATCCCCGTCGCCCTCGGGCTCGTCGCCGTTGGCAGCCAGCGCCGACCGGAGCACCTCGGTGGCGCGTCGCTGGGCCGAGGTGTAGAGCCCCGCGAGGGCCGACGTGGGTGCCGACGGGGCGTTCCAGGAGGGTGGGCGCGACAGGGTCCTGAGCGCCGGGGGTTCGCCCCCGTCCTGCTGCTCGGGCAGGACGACGTGCACGGCATCGGCGTCGTTCGGGCTCTCCCAGAAGTCCTCACCGGGAAGGTCGGCCCCGTCCATTCCACATTGTCGCGGAGACCCCGGTGTCAACGCACGACCGCCGAGTCCTCGAGCGCCACCAAGGCCGCGAGCTCGTCGTCCTCCAACTCGGTGAGGAACGTCTCCCCGCTCGCGAGGACCGCGTCGACGAGACCACGCTTGCGTTGGAGCACGGCGTCGATGTGCTCCTCGAGCGTTCCCATGCACACGAGCTTGTGCACCCAGACGTCGCGGGACTGTCCGATTCGATGCGTGCGGTCCGTGGCCTGGTCCTCCACCGCGGGGTTCCACCACCGGTCGTAGTGGAAGACCCGGTTGGCCGCAGTCAGGTTCAAGCCCACCCCGCCCGCGCGAAGCGAGACCACGAGCACGTCGGGCGAATTCGGATCGTGCTGGAAGCTCTCGACGAGCGCGTCGCGCTTGGCCAACGCGAGGCCTCCGTGCAGGAACGGAACGCCCCCCAGCGCCGCGGAGATCAACTCACCCATCCTGATGTACTGGGTGAAGACCAGACTGCGATCCCCTTCGGAGCGCACCTCGTCCACCAGTTCGGCGAGCAGTGACAGCTTCGACGACAGGTCGACCAGTCCGCCCTCGATGCCGGGATCGACCAGGAGCGGGTGGTCGCAGATCTGCTTCAGGCGCGTCAGGAGCGCGAGCACGTGACCGCGCCGGGTGATGCCCCCGGCGGAGCGCACTCGCGCCATGGTGACGTCGACAGCCTCGCGGTACAGCGCCGCTTGGACCTCGGTGAGACCGCAGTAGGCCATCGCCTCGTGCTTGGCAGGCAGGCCCGCGAGAACCTCCGGATCGGACTTCCTGCGGCGCAAGACGAACGGAGCGGCCACGCGCTTGAGCCGGGCGGCAGCGGCTTGGTCACCGCGGCGCTCCACGGGGGCCACGAACCGGCTCCGGAACGAGCCGAGCCCACCCAGCACCCCCGGGTTCGCGAAGTCGAGGATCGACCACAGCTCGAGGAGTCGGTTCTCGATCGGCGTGCCGGTCAGAGCGAGACGCTGACGCGCCCGCGTCCCAACGCGGCGGGCTGCCCGCGCGGTCTCGGACCGGGTGTTCTTCATGTGCTGGGCCTCGTCGAGGACCACTCGATGCCAGGGGATGCCGGCAAGTAGGTCGGCATCGCGGCGCAGGACCGCGTATGTCGTGACGACGACGGCGTCGTCACCGAGGGCCTCGAGATCGGACAGGGCACGGGCGCGGTCGGGGCCGTGGTGGGCGACGACCCGGAGACCGGGAGCGAAGCGGGCAGTCTCGTGCTGCCAGTTGCCGAGCACCGACGCCGGACACACGACGAGAGTGCGTCCCTTGTGCGCGAGCATCAGGGCGAGCGCCACGACGGTCTTGCCGAGACCCATGTCGTCGGCGAGACATCCGCCGAGACCCTCCCTGGAGAGCCACATGAGCCAGTCGAGCGCGCGCTTCTGGTAGGGGCGCAGAGTCCCCTCGAAACCCGCTGGTTCGGGGATCTCGACGAGTGTGTGCCCTTGCAACGCCTTCGCCACGCGCGCCACGTCGCCGGTCGCCGCGACCTCGACGCCAAGCGCCTCGGCGACCTCCATCTCCCCAGCGAGGACAGCGGCGACGACCTCGCCAGGTGACATCGGCGGTGGGCCGGACCGGAGTTGGTCCCGGAGGCGTTCGAGTTCCAGAGGGTCGAACGCGACCCACCGGCCGGCGAGGAGCACGAGCGGGTGGTCGGCGCTGATGAGCTCGGACAGCTCGTCCTCGTCGAGGGTCCGGCCGCCCACCACGGCTTCCCACGACAACTCCGCGAGGCCGCGCGACATGAGGACGTCGCCCAAAGCCGCGTCGCCGTCGGATCCACGGTCGCCGTCGCCCGCCACGAGGCGCAGTCGTGCCGCCGTGACGTCGGGATCGAGGTCGGGGGGCGCGACGAGGACTGCGCCCGGGAGCCCACCGCGGCGCACAGCGGCGAGGAATGCCCAGGCTCCCTTCACGTCGAGGCTCGTGCGGGCCGGGTAGTCCGCGTGCGCTGCCGCCGCGATCTGAGGAGCGATCTGCGCTGCGACGGAGAGGGCGCGACGCAGCGCTGCGGTCTTCGCACCGGCACCGGTGCCGGTCCCAGCCCACACCTCGTTCGCCGGGATCGCCATGTCGGCGTCATCGTCGGAAACCACGTCGAAGTCAACCCACCACGGACCGACGTCCGGAGGGTCGTGCAGCGTCAGACGTCCAGTCCACGTCTGTTGCGGTGCCGGAGGCGCGAGCCAGGCCAGGATCTCGCCGGCGAGTGCCTCGGTGGGCGCCTCCCAGCGGTTGCGCCCGTAGGACGTCAGATGCTCGAGAAGGTCGGCCTCCCATCCCGACCCCACTTGCGGCTGTGGGGCGGCCCGGCGAACGAGCGAGTCGCACGCGTGCGCCCAGAACCGATCGAGAGTGGTGACGGCGTCGAGCGCCTCGCCACAGTGGCCCACGGTCGGCAGTGCCTTCGCCAGCGCCGAACGGCGCCGCCGGTCCCATGCGGTGTCGAGTAGGGGTACCCACTCGAGCGACACCGACGTGCCGCCGGAGCCTTCCCGCCTGGCCGTGGGGAGGAAGCGACCACGAGCAACCATCTCCACCAGGACTGCCGCTGCGCGTGCCCAGACACCGAAGGCGGTCTGGGCCGGGCCGCCGGCGTGCTCGACGAGTGCCTCCGCCGCGTCGCCCGGCTCGACGACGAGACCGGCGACCGTGGTCGCCTGTGCCGTTCCGGGCAACTTCAGGTCGGCGGTGCCCGGCCTACCCAAAGGGAGGTCGGGCGCGCGGTCCGGGTCCCCCGGCATCCACAGGAACATCCTCCGCCGCGACGGGAGGTAAGTGGCGCACAGGTGCGATCTGACGTCGATGGAACGAACCCCCGGCACAGGATGCGGAACGTTCCAGTCTGCCAGAAGGCGACCGGCAAGCGGCCACCAGCGTCAGTTGTTCTTCGACGACGACTTCGGCTTCGTGGTGGTCGTCGTCGTCGACTTGGACTTGGGCTTGGTGGTCGTGGTGGTCGTCGTCGACGCGCTCGCCGGTTTGGGCGGGATCTCGAGGGTCATGCCGGACTTGAGCTTGGTGTCCTTGGTCATGTTGTTCGCGTCCCAGATCTCCGACGCCAGGGACGAGTCGCCGTAGAACTTCTTCGAGATGCTGGCCCACGTGTCACCGTCCTTGACGGTGTAGGTCTGCGTCTCGCCGGCGCCGGCAGCGTCGGCCGAGGTTGTCGCTGGAGTGGTGCTGCGCGCGAGCTGGAGGTCCTGCTTGAGCTGCTCGCGCTCCTGCTCGGCCTTGTCGCGCTGGGTGATCGCATCGTTGTAGGCGTCGCGGGACACGCCGTCGCTACCGGAGCCCCCGATGAGGATGCCGATGACGAAGGCGAGCACGAGGACGCCGCCGATGATCAGCACGCGGCCCCACAGGACCTGACCGCCCACCAGGTTCGAGGGTTTGGAGAAGGTGTTCTTGGGGACTGCCACGATTCGGACCTCTTCCGCCGGGAGGGGGGAACCCCGGCAAACGGCAACAAGGATGCCCAGTAATTGCCATGCAATGCAATGACGCACGGCCGTCACCGGGGCCGCGCTCCGGACGCACAGGCCGAACGCCGGGGAGCACCGGGGTGTTCCCCGACCCTCGACACCATCCGCGAAAGGGCTGGTGAGGGGGCTGCCGCAGGTCAGACAGCGACGGGGATGTCAACCCCTGCAGAGGCGGTGACCTCCTCCAGGAACGCCTGCCCCGTGGGTGTGGACGTCAGGTGGTGCAGGGTCGTCGCAGGGCGCGGGATCATCCACGAATGGCCCCCCCAGATCCAATGGATCGGGCGGCCGATGATCTCGGCGAACTCCTCACCCGTGCGGGGCGGGACGAGGCGGTCGAAACGCCCCCACATCGGCAGGATCGGGATCTCGGGCATACGCCGCAGATCCTCCACGAGGGGCGTCAGGTCCGTTCCGAGCAGCATGGCCGCGACCGGGGCCGTCTCGAGCAGGTTGCGCGCGTTCTGGCGGATGTCGGGACTCGCCGTCGAGACCCATGCCGTGACCCGGCCCGCCATCATGTCGGGTACGTCCCGCAGGAACCCCCAAGCGATGTCGGCGGCGTCACCGAGGTCCGGAGACACCGGTGCCAGGATCGCCTTGAGGATCCCGCGCCGCTCCTTCCACGACGAGGTCGCGACGCCGTCTCGATAGACGAGTCCGAGGGTGCGCTCGGGGTAGTCGTGCGCGAACTGCGTGCTGATCGCCCCGCCCATCGAGTGGCCGAGGATCAGCGCGCGCTCGATCCCGAGGTGATCCATGAGAAGCGCGAGCGTGTCCGCGAAGCTCGCCATGTGCAGGTCGTCCCACGCGAACGAGGTCGATCCGGCGAACCCGGGCATGTTCGGGTTCACGACCCGCACCCCGAGCTTGGCAGCCAGGCGCGTGCTCTCACGCCAGTACACACCCCCACCTGCGAAGAAGCCGTGCACGTTCACGGCCCACCAAGGCGCGTCCACGTTGTCGGAGATGCTGTACCGGAGCCGCTTCCCACCGATGGTCACGACCCTGTCGACCATTCTGATCGGGGGGTCCGCAGCGAGTGGGTTGAGGGTGGTGGTCATCGGGGCTGCTCCCCCCCCGTGCCCCCCGGCTTGATCGGGGGGTCCGCAGCGAGTGGGTTGAGGGTGGTGGTCATCGGGGCTGCTCCGGTCAACTCCCCGACACCGGAGGTCCCGGGGGTCCCAACGTTAGCGTCGCTATCCGGTTGCGGCGCCACGGGTCGGGCGTCCGAACGCGGGTGGTTTGTGGCGTTGGCGTTACGGGTTGCCCGCGTTTGGGGTGGGGTGGGCGTCCGAACGCGGGTGGTTTGTGGCGTTGGCGTTCAGGCGTCCAGGTCGACGGCTCTGCCGAGGCTGTAGGTCCACGCCCGGTCCGCGGCACACGCCAGTCGCGTGGAGCTCGTGGTCCAGAAGACGCCGGCACCGGTCTCGGCTGCGAACTCTCGGAGCACCCGGCAGCAACTCTCGGCGAACTGGACGTCGGTGTCGATCGCCTCCGGTTCCACGATCACGAGCGACGGGTGGGCCACGACCGCCCGGATGACCGCAGTCATCCTGACGGCGAGGGCACCGACCTGAGGAGGTCTCCGTTCGGCGTCCTGCCCCATCCCTGCCTCGGAGAACAAGGCACGCGCGGCGTTCACCACGGGCCTCGCCCGCATACCCAGCATCCGGGCGGTGAGGGTCGCGTTGTCGATGAGAGCCAGGTCGTCGTGAATCCTGGGTATCGCGGCGAGCACGGCGACCACACGGTGTTCGAGGCGCTCCAGGTCCTTCGCTCCGAACGTCCGCGTATCCCGCCCGAAGATGGCGACGGCACCCCCCGCAGGAGCTTGCGACCCCCGCGCCACCCGGCAGCACAGCTCACCGAGTGCTACCGGAGCCTGGAGGGCGGTGACCATGCCTGCGGGAACGCCGAAGGAAAGCAACACGTCATCGCGGCGATGCCGCCCCAACTCGGTCTCGCGGAACTCGAGCGGCAGGTGTCCCGACCGCTGGGCCATGGGTCCCCCTCCTGGTCACTCCTCTTGCGGTAACGGCACTCCCAGGCGCCGCATGTGCCATGCAGGCAACGCCGCCCCGAGAACGCACACGATCACCGAGAGCCCCAGCGCCTTCAGGACGGCGGCGGAGTCCAGGTGGAGCGGGGGCGATGTCGCGAGAAGGAGAGGGCTTGCCAGCAGCACCCCCCATGCGAAGACGATTCCACCCGCGATCCCGAAGATCGCGCCCAGGCCGCTGAGCATCAACGCGTCACCGAAGATGGTCATGGTCTCCTGCGATGGGGTCATGCCGACGGCATGCAGCGCGGCCCGCTCCTGCTTGCGGGCCAGGAGGCCGAGCAGCAACAGGTTCAGCACACCGACCAGGGCGATCACGAGGGCGAGGCGTCCCACGAGGATGAACGGCGTGTAGAGCCGGTCCACGAAGCCGCGAGCGTCCGAGAGGAGGCGGTCCGCCTCGTAGAGCTGCACCCTGCCGGCGCGGGGCAGCGCGTCCGCGAGGGCACTAGGTTCGAACCCGGGAGCCGGTTCGATGAACGCCGACGTCGCGGACGCGCCCCAAAGTCGCGTCGCGAGTTCGTAGTCGATCTCCACGACACGTCCGAGGCCGGTTTCGTCGGCAAGTGCAGGTACGCCGACCGCGGCGACTCTCAGCTCGACGGGACCGGTCGTGGTCGGCAGTGTGAACAGATCGCCGGGTCCGACACCGGCCGAGTTGGCAGCCAACCGCCCGAGCACAACGTCCCCGCGAGCGAGCGCTTCTTCGATGCCGTCTCGGTCGAGGCCTGTGTCGGTGATGATCCGGTCGGCGACGCTCGATCGTGCCGGCACGCCGAAGACCGAGTATCGGCTGTCGACGACGAGGTTCGTCATCGGTGTGACCCCGCCGACTCCCGGACTCGCCCGGACCCCGTCGAGGAACTCCGCCGACAGGGCAGGTGCGGTCGGTTCGCCGACCGCACGTCCGATCAACAGCAGCCCGTCGTCGGCAAGCCACTCGTGCACACCCTTCGGGATCGCGGCCTTGACACTCCCGAGCACCGTCGTGATCCCGAACGTGAGCGACACCCCCAGCGCGATGATCGTCACGGTGAAGCCTGTGCGCAGCGGCGACCGCGTCAGGCTCGACCTGATGAGGATCGGGGCCCATGACCACGTCGAGGGAAGCGGCGGGACCATGCGCGCCAGGCGGGGAGCGAGCATGATCGTGAGCGCCATCGTGGAGACCGAGTACAGCGCCGTGGCTGCCTGGAGCACCTCCACCGTCAGGCGTCCGTCACCGGCTCCGCGCATCAGCACCAGTGACGCGATCCAGCCGGCGAGAGGAAGCAGGGTCCACCCGAGCGGGACATGGCGACTCGTTTCGGGCCGTTCCAGTCCGGCGACGGCGTGACTGGTACTGCGATTCAGAGTCTTCAGGACGGCGGGCAGGGTCGCGAGACAGCCCAGGACCACCATGGCGACGGCGATCGACACGATCGTCGCCCACGGGATCTGGTAGCTGACGTGCACGCCCGTGCCGCGCAGGAGCGAGGTCGCGTAGCCGTGTACGAGCAGCCAGCCCACCAGCACGCCACCGGGGATCGCGAGGACGAGGCCGGCGGCTCCGAGCATCGCGCCCTCGCACATGTGGCCTGCCACGGTCTGGGCCTTGTTCATACCGATCGCATCGAGGGTTGCCATGGTCCGGCGCCTCGTCGCGTTCTGGAGGACGAGGGTCGAGCCTGCGAGGAACACTCCGGTGAGGCCGGCTGCGATGCCGCCGATGAGCAGGAACCGCCGGACCTGCTCGATGACGGGGACCATGTACCGTGTCTGGCCCGTAGGGCGGGTCACCGAGAGCCGGTCGCCCAACCCGGACTCCACGGCGTCGGCGAAGGCGGCGTCGGGTCGGGGTTGGTAGATGGCCGCCAACTGGCCGGGGTGGCCGAAGAGTGCCGCGACTCCGGTGATCTCGCCTGCGACGACGTATCCGCCGTTCAAGCTCTCGAGGCGGGGATCCGCGATCGTGTCGATCACGTCCGCCTGTTGCCCGCCCGGGAACGTGACGACGTCGCCCGCTCCGACACCGAGCGCGCCGGCGAGCTTGTCGGTCACGAAGACACCCGGGTGCTCGGCAGACGCATCGAGACGTCGGATCAGGTCCGAGCAGCCGAACTCGCCGATGAGGTGCTCGATCCGGCAGTCGCTGCCGAGCACGAGGGCACCCTCGCTGGTCGCCGTGCCGGTCAGCTCGGCGAACCCCCCCGAGACAGGGATCAGGGATTCGGGGTGCGGGAGCCGGCGGAGCATGTCCTCCGGCATCCAGGTGCCCAGACGGGACCTCACGATCTCGGCGTCGGGAGCGATCGAGTGGATGCGTGCATCGAGAACGGCGAACGGTGCTCCGATCGATTGGTAGAGCAACAGGATCGCGAGCAGGCACAAGCCGCCGAGGCCGAGTCCGGCGGCAGCGGTGATCCCTCGCGCCGACAAGACCGCAGGCACGTGCACC
The DNA here is from genome assembly GCA_046331095.1 of Acidimicrobiia bacterium. Classification (GTDB taxonomy): domain Bacteria; phylum Actinomycetota; class Acidimicrobiia; order UBA2766; family UBA2766; genus JAIBAC01. The sequence goes on along the minus strand of JAXLRM010000008.1, from coordinate 34,452 downwards.
CGGAGGAGTACGGACGCGGCGGCCCTCCACGGCTGCTTCCGCGGAGGTGACCGGAACGTTCGGCGAGCGACTCCCACCCTCTCGCTGACCTGCATCAGCTGTTCCCAGTGCCGACCTCTGTGCGGGGTGAGCCTAGTGGTCGCGTCTCGCTACCGGTCGGGAGCAGGGGACTGGCGCGGCTACTCGGCCAGGAGGACGAAGTAGACGAGAGTGGGACTTCGAGCGCCGAGGCGGAGGCTCATGCGGCCCAGATACAGTCCTGCCGCGAGTCGGACGACCTCGCCGCGGACGGCTCGCAGGGGGCGAGGGTTCTGGTCGACGTCGTAGTCGAGGACGGAGGTGCTCTCTGCGGAGCTGACCTGGAAGTCCGCGAAGCAGGGGCCGGCGCCCGTCAACCAGATGTTGGTCCCCGTGCGCCCGTCCCGGGTGGTGTCGAAGCGCTTGCCGGCCCACGGCATCAGCGGGGGTGGCGCGCCGTAGAACAGGTCGAGGAGCCTCCGCAGCGGGGTGGGGGCGGCATCCGTGCCGGCAACAGCGATGACGCGTCCTCGGTAGGCGCCGTCGAGCTCGCCCGCGGAAGGGGCCTCGCCTGCGTCGAACACCCTCGCCAGTGTGGCGAAGTCCGCGAGTCGCAGTTCGCGCCAGTCCGCAGGGGCAGCGGCGCCGGGCACGCCGGAGAATGTGTCGGCATCGGCAGCCATGTCACTCCTCGGATCTCGGCCAGGGTACAAGGCACCGTCTGAGACCGGACGCCGGGCCCACCTGGGACCTACCTCTCGCCGACCGTCAGCAGACCCTTGCGACCGTTGGATAGGGGTTCACGGCCGCACCGCCACCGGGGTGCACCTCGAAATGCAGGTGAGGAGGCCCGCCCGCCGCGTTCCCGGAGGAACCCGCGTAGGCGACGAGCTGACCCGTCGACACGCGCTGGCCCGTGCTGACCACGTTGGAGGAGTTGTGCGCGTAGTAGTACCGCACCCCGTTGTCGCCGTTGAGCCAGACGGTGATGCCGCCGAGGCCACCGTTGCCTGTCTTGGAGATCGTGCCACTCGTGATCGCGACGAGGGGTGTGCCCGCAGCGGTCATCATGTCGGCACCCTGGTGGCGGCGACCACCGGATCGCGGGAATCCCCACGAGTCGATGAAGCTGACCGAACCCTTGACGGGACATACGAGACCGTCGACGGGGAGGTCGCCGCCGCCTCCTCCGCGTGCCGAGGACACGAGCGCCTCACGAGCGCGTGCGGCCGTAGCGGCGTCTTCGGATGCCTTCTGCTTGACGAGGGTGTCGGTAGCTGCCTGGGCTTCCTTCTTGGCCGCTTCCAGCTGGGCGTACTGGCGTTCGGCCTCGGCCTTGGCCGCTGCGAGCTTGGCGTGTTCTTGGACCAGGGACGCGCGCTTGGAATCGAGGTCCTCTCGGATCGCCGCCAGCTCCCTGACCGCACGGTCGTCGCTCGCCATCACCCGGGTCAGGTACACCTCCCGGCGCCCACCGTCCTGGAGATCGGTACCGGGAATCACGTCGACCGGTGTCGACCCGCCGTGCTTGTAGGCCGTGACCGCACGGGCCTTGAGCACGCCGAGTTTCGCGTCGAGCTCGTGCTGACGCGCCTCGATGTCGGCCTCGACCTTGCGGATGCGGCCCTGGGACTCCTGGACCTGGCGCTCGGCTTGGGAGGCGCGCTCGCCGGCGGACTCCGCCGCTTGCTGCGCGGCGTGCAGCTTGTCGCGGGCGGCGTCAATGTCCGAGTTGGACACAGCGCCCGCGGGCAGCGCGAGGACGGCGGCAGCCGATGCCGCGGCGAGAAGTGCAAGTAGCTTGCGCATGCGAGAGGTGCCTCCACCACGCGCCAAGAGGTGAGTCGGCGACGCGGATGTGGTCGAAGCCGTGAACCTTAGTGATCTCGGCCAGGGAATCGGCAAACACGCGATCGCCCGACCAAGCGGGGCTCAGGCGTGTCGGCCCGGGAAACGCGCGATCGCCTCGCGGACCTTGGTCTCGGCGGCGGACACGTCGTCCCAACCGCCGGGAGTGGTCTCCTTGCCCGGCTCGAGATCCTTGTACACCTCGAAGAAGTGCGCGATCTCCTCGAGCAGGTGATCCTGCATCCCGCTCAAGTCGGTGAGGTCGCGGATCGCCCCCCAACGCGGGTCGCGGGCCGGCACTGCGAGGATCTTCTCGTCGGGGCCGGCCTCGTCGCGCATGTGGAACACCCCGATCGGGCGCACGCGCACGTGGCAGCCCGGGAACGTGGGCTCGTCGAGTAGCACGAGCACGTCGAGGGGGTCGCCGTCTTCGGCGAGGGTGTCGGGCACGAATCCGTAGTCCGCCGGATACTGTGTCGCCGTGAACAACATCCGGTCGAGCCAGACCGCGCCGGTGTCGTGGTCAATCTCGTACTTGTTGCGCGACCCGCGTGGGACCTCGATGACTGCGACTATCTCCACATCGTCCTCCTCAACATGCGGCGGCAGCGGTCGGATAGGGGTTGACCGCCCCGCCCCCGCCGGGGTGGACCTCGAAGTGCAGGTGCGCCGCGGTCGAACGGGCGTTGCCGGTGCGCCCGACGTAGCCGACGATCTGGCCCTGGGACACGCGCTGGCCCGCGTGCACCACGTTGCGGGAGTTGTGCGCGTAGTAGTAGCTGACGCCGTTGTCGCCCTGCAGCCAGATCGTGATGCCGCCGAGGCCGCGCTCGACGTCACTCGTGCGCGAGATCGTCCCGCCCACGATCGCTGCCTCCGGTGTCCCCTCGGCAGCCATCATGTCGACACCCTTGTGTGACCTGCCCCCCGAGCGGGCCGCCCCCCACGAGTCCGTGAAGCTGACTGATCCCTGCACCGGGCACGCGAGCCCACTCCCGCCGCCGGGTACGGAGCCTCCGCCCTCGCTGCGGTCGGCGCGTCCGCGGGCTGCCGCTTCCTCGAGGGCCCGCGCCGCCGCTGCCGCGCGGGCGGAGTCCTCGGATGCCTTCTGCCGCTCCAGCGTGGACTTCTCCACCTCCGCGGCACGAAGGGCTTCGTCGACGCCGCTCTTGGCGGCGGCGGCTTCGTCGCGTGCCTTGGCGAGACGGGCGGAGTCCTGTGCCTGGGAGTTGCGTTTCGTCTCGAGGTCGTCGCGCAGGGCGCCCATCTGCGCGAGGGACTCCGAGTCGGTCGACATGACTGCACGCACGTAGACCTGCGCCCGTGCCGGACGTCCGGAGTCGTCCTCGTCGAGGCCGGCGAACGTGAGCCCGAGCGCGGACACCGAGCCGTTGCTCGCGTTCTTGTAGGCCTCGACCGCACGTGCCCGCACAACCGCCTGCAACGCGTCGAGGCGGTCCTTGATGTCGTTGACCTCGCGCTCGGTGCGCGCGAGTGCGGTCCGGACCTCCGCGGCTTCGGCGTTCGCCTTCTGGAATCGCTCGGTCGCGGTGGTGGCGTCCTTTTGGGCAGCGATCAGGCGGTCGCGCGCCGCCTGGACGTCAGCGTCGCTGACGTCGCCGCGCGCCGGCATCGTCACCGCCAAGGCGCAGCCTGCGGCGAGTACTACGCACCATCTGCGCACACGCATGGCTGGAGTCTCCGTGGAGAGCCGCGGCAGAAGTCCCCTCACCCGGTGCGCAAGCGTAGCGAGACGCGTCGGCCCTTATTCGACGCGGGGGCTATCTGTAGAGTCCCGAACATGGTCGACATCCCCAAACCCCGCAGCCACGAGGTCACCGACGGCATGGAACGGGCTCCGGCCCGTGCGATGCTGCGAGCGGTGGGCTTCGGCGACGAGGACTTCGCCAAGCCCCAGATCGGCGTGGCGTCTTCGGCCAACGAGGTCACGCCCTGCAACGTGCCCCTCTACCGCTTGGCACAGCAGGCGAAGGAAGGGGTGCGCGCCTCGGGTGGGGTGCCGCTCGAGTTCGCCACGATCTCGGTCAGCGACGGGATCGCAATGGGTCACGAGGGCATGCGCGCGTCGCTCGTGAGCCGCGAGGTGATCGCGGACTCCGTCGAGCTCGTCATGCACGCCGAGCGCTTCGACGGGATGGTGACCTTCGCGGGATGCGACAAGAGCCTGCCGGGGATGCTGATGGCCTCGGCACGCCTGAACCTGCCGGCGGTGTTCGTCTACGCGGGTTCGATCCTGCCCGGCACGTACAAGGGAGAGGCGCTCGACATCGTGAGCGTCTTCGAGGCCGTGGGTGCGTGTTCGGCCGGGCTCATCGACGACGAGGAGCTGGCGGACATCGAACGCCACGCCTGCCCCGGCGAGGGCGCGTGCGCGGGGATGTTCACGGCGAACACGATGGCGTCGATGGCAGAGGCACTAGGGATGTCGCTGCCCGGCTCGGCATCGCCACCGGCACCTGACGCCCGCCGTGACGTGTTCGCACGCCGCAGCGGCGAGGCCGTCGTGCGCATGCTCGAGCTCGGCATCCGTCCGCGCCACATCCTCACCAAGGCCGCGTTCGAGAACGCCATCGCTGTCGACATGGCCCTGGGCGGGTCCACGAACGCGGTCCTGCACCTGCTCGCGATCGCTCACGAGGCCGAGGTGGACCTGACCCTCGCGGACTTCGACCGCATCAGCAGGATCGTGCCCCACATCGCCGACACGCGGCCGGCTGGGCGTTACGTGATGAGCGACCTCGACCGCATCGGCGGTATCCCCGTTGTCATGAAGGAGCTCCTCGACGCCGATCTCCTCGACGGCGACGTGATGACGGTCACGGGCCGCACTGTCGCGGAGAACCTCGAGGACCTCGACCCGCCGGCACCCGACGGCGACGTGCTGCGGCCGCTGTCAGCGCCGATCCACACCGACGGTGGCACCGCGATCCTGCACGGGTCGCTCGTGCCCGACGGCGCCGTGGTCAAGGTCGCCGGTCTCGACGACATGGTCTTCCGTGGCCGCGCTCGCGTCTTCGACGGCGAAGCCGATGCGATGGCTGCCGTGACCGCTGGTCGTATCGGCGCCGGTGACGTCGTCGTGATCCGCTACGAAGGGCCCAAGGGCGGACCGGGCATGCGCGAGATGCTCGCCGTCACGGGGGCGATCAAGGGCACCGGCCACGGCCGCGACGTCGCCCTCGTGACCGACGGGCGCTTCTCGGGTGGCACCGCCGGGCTCTGCATCGGCCACGTGGCACCGGAGGCCTGGGACTGCGGACCGATCGCGCTGGTGGCCGATGGTGACGAGATCGTGCTCGACATCCCCCAGCGCCGCCTCGACCTGATCGTCGACGACGCCCTCCTCGCCGAGCGCAAGGCGTCGTGGAAGCGTCCCGAACCCCGCTACGACAAGGGTGCGCTGGCCAAGTACGCCAAGACCGTGACCTCGGCCGCCCAGGGAGCGGTCACCGGCTAGCACCGGTTGGTGGCGGTTGGTGGCGGTTGGTGGCGGTTGGTGGCGGTTGGTGGCGCAGTGTCAACCACTTGGGCCCAGGTGCCGATACAGGTCGTATGGCCCAGACCACACAGGATCCGGCGGCCCATGCGCGAGTCGGCTCCGTCGGGATGCGAGACCTCGACATCGGCACGTTCATCGAGGCGCTCGCGATGGCAGGTGGCACCGACTTGCACCTCAAGGTCGGGGCACCTCCACGGGTGCGCATCTCCGGAGACCTGCATCCACTCAACGTCGGTGATCTCGAGGACGGGGACATGTACCGCCTCGCACGCGAGGCGATGCCGCCCGAGCTGTGGCACTCGTTCCACACGGGTGACGTCCACGACGTCGCCTTCGCGTACGAGAGCGTGACAGCGGGCCGGTTCCGTGTGGCGTGCTCGCGTCAGCGCGGTTCGATCGAGCTCGTGCTCAGGCGGATTCCGTCGCTGCCTCGACTCGACGCGCTCGGACTGGCCGACCCGGTCGTGAGGGTGGCCGGACTCGACGGCGGCCTCGTGGTGGTCACCGGTCCCGCCCGCAGTGGCAAGACCACCACGCTCGCGGCCCTCGTCGCGGCCGTCAACGCCACACGTCGCTGCCATGTCGTCACGATCGAGGACCCGGTGGAGTACGTATTCGGCGACGACCTCGCCTCCGTGAGCCAGCGCTCCGTCGGTGTCGACGCCGTGTCGACCGGAGAGGCGATTCGCTTCACCGCTCGCCAGGACCCCGATGTCGTGTGCGTGTCAGCGGTGCGCAATTGCGTGGAGTTCGACGCGGTCCTCGACGTGCTCGCGGCCGGGATCCTCGTGTTCGTGTCCCTCGACGCCGACGGAGTCGTTCCGGCGCTCGAGCGCATCTTGGGCTGGTACGGCGATGCCGACCGGCCGCGGGTGCGTTCCGGGCTCTCCCGCCACCTCCGGCTGGCGACCGCACAGCGGCTCGTTCCGGCTTCGAGCGGAGAAGCCATGGTGGTTGCCGCCGAGATACTCGTGGACACGCGCGAGGTTGCGTCCCTGCTCCGTGGCGGTGACGTCCACGAGTTCGTCGAGCTGATGAGCGACGACGGCGCCCACGGGATGCAGACGATGGAGCAGGCCCTCGCCGCCCGGGTCCTGACCGGCGAGGTCGACGCCATGGTGGCCGCGACGGCCGCGCCGCGCCGCGATGCCCTCGTCGCCGTCCTCGAACCCGCCGGCATAAGCATGTGGTAACCACCCCACCCACTCGGATCCGGGGGTTCGGCTCCGGATGGACGTGGGGACGTGAGACGGGTTGTGGACCCGCTTTGCGTCCCCACGTCGGGTGTTCGGGGGTGCTGGTCGACGTGGGGACGTGAGGACGTGCCCCGGTGCCGCCGGAGCGGTAGCGTCTGGCCCATGTCGAGGTCGCGGTCGCAGCCGGGGTCGACGTCGAAGGTGCGGGGCCTGGTCTCGGCAGTCCTGGGCGTCGACGAGACGCTGAAGCAGGTGAAGGCGACGCTGGACCGCTTCGACGAGTCCCTGGTGAGCTTCAACGCCACCCTGGAGCGCTTCAACGACGCCCTCGACCACGTCGGCACCGCAGTCGAGGGCATCGACTCCGTGCGCACCGACCTCGACCTTGCCGTCGCGGACGTAGCGACCCTGACCAAGCGCCTCGCCGAGGTCACAGAGGGCATCGACACCATGGTCGGACCGGCACGCACGATCGGCGACCAGATCCGCCGGCTGGGTGGTCGCCGCCCCGGGGGCGACTAGCGACCAGCAACTATCGCCTCGCCTCAGTCGTGCGCTGTCAGGTCGACGGCGACGGGTGGCCCCGCGAGCAGGGTCTGGTACACGACGCAGTACCGCTCGGTGAGTTCGAGGAGGACGTCGAGCTCCTCGGTGGTGGCAGTGCTGTCGACGTCGAAGTGCAGCCGGATCCCACGGAAGCCCACGGGTGCGCTGCGGTCGACACCGAGGGTGCCGCGGAAGTCGAGCTCGCCTTCGGCCGTGACGGTCCCTCCGGAGACGTCGATGCCCTTTGCGGTGGCGACCGATGCCAACGTGACACCGGCGCACGCGACCAGCGCCTGCAACAGCAGGTCGCCGGAGCAAGCGTGCGTGCCGTCGCCACCGGTCGCGGGATGGAGGCCGGCGTCGACGAGCGCACGATGGGTCTGCACCGAGCATGTCACCCCGTCCCCGAGCGCGCCTTGTGCGCGCAAGGTGACGACGGCGGCGTCGGGGTCGTCGCGGTAGGCGGACTTGAGCGGAGCCTGTACGGCCCGCAACTGCTCGCGCTGCATCGGCACCTCCTGTGCGTCGACGCCAGTGTGGACCCGTGAGCGCCCCGAGGGCGAGAGGTTCGCGGTCTCAGAGGAACTTGGCGAGAACGAGTACGGCAAGGCCGAACAGGACGGCGCCGAACACCGGGCGCAGCTTGGCGAGAGGGAGGCGCAGCCCAATGCGCGTGCCCGCAAGCGTGCCGGGGATCATCCCGACAGCGAATAGGACCGTGACGCTCCAGTCGAAGCCGCCCAGGAGGGCGTGCGCGACGAGTGTGGGAACGGTGAGCACCGCCACCACCACGAGGCTCGTGCCCGCGGCCTCGGGGACCTCCAGCCCGAACACGAGGAGGAACAGGGGCACCAACAGGAAGCCGCCGCCGTTCGCGAGCAGTCCTGCGAAGAATCCGCATACTGCTGCTGTGGCTATCACGAGACTGGCGTGGTTGCGCCGCAGCGCCCTCTTCGCGGCGGCACCGTGGGGGTCGGGCATCACGGTTCTGGCTCCGACGGCGAGCAAGGCGACTCCCGATCCGACCACGAGGAACGTGCCGCCGACCCGATGGCTCGCGGTCGCGCCCAGGATGCTGGCGGGGACCGAGCCCAGGAGGGTCCACCGTGCGAGCCGTCGGTCGACGGTCCCGCGGCGCCAGTGCGCCCAACCGCCGAGGGCCGATCCGGGCAGGATCGCGGGGAGTGGGGCGGTGACCGCGACGATGCCGGGTATGCCGGCGAGGGCGAGCAGGGGGGTGGCCACTGCCGAGCCGACGCCGAAGAGCCCGTAGAGGACGCCGACCACGAGACCTGCGGAGACGATGACGAGTTCGGGTATCACAACCCAGGGTAAGCACCAATCCTGACATTGGTCTAATCACTTGATTCACTGAATGCCATAGGCAATGCTTATACAACGTGGATGTGCGCCAGCTCTCCTACGTGGTCGCCGTGGTCGACCACGGCACCTTCACCGCCGCCGCGGAGGCGAGCCACGTGACACAACCCACTCTCTCCCAGGGCATCGCAGGACTCGAGCGTGAGTTGGGGGTGGAGCTGTTCCACCGGGTGCGCCGCGGTGTCGTGCTCACCGCGGCCGGAGAGGCACTCCTGGGGCCCGCGCGCGCAGCGGTCGGAGCGATCCGGGTCGCCCGTGAAGCCGTCGACGCCGTGAAGGGGCTCGTGACGGGCAGGCTCGACGTGGTGACGTTGCCCACCCTGGCGGCGTGGCCCACCGCGGACGTCGTCGGAGCATTCCGGCGCACCTATCCCGGCGTGACCGTGTCCATCGCGCAGGGCGAGGACCCCGCTGCCGCGGTCGAGGTGCTGAGCAGCGGCACCGTGGAGCTCGCGTTCACCGAATTGGGGCGCCGAGATCCCGGTTTCGCGGAGGTCGACATCGGGACCCAGAGCTATGCGGCCGTTCTCCCACCGGGCACGCGCCGTCGAGAGCGCGTCACGATTCGGGCACTGGCGGCAGTGGCGCTCGTCACCACCCCGCCGGGGACGTCGACACGGAGCCACCTCGACGAGGCATTCGCGGCTGCCGGCGTCGAGGCAGAGATCGCGGTCGAGACCGCCCAGCGTGAGGCGATCGTGCCCCTGGTCGTCGCGGGCGCCGGAGCCGCCCTGCTGCCCGACACACAAGCGGCTCAGGCGGCGGCCGCCGGAGCTGTCGTCGTACCCGTGGTACCTGCGGTGAGCCGACGTGTCGGGATCCTGCACCGACGCGGGAGGCTCGGTCCTGCATCTGCGGCGATGGTTGCCGTCGCGGCGCAGCGTTCCCGGGTCGGGCCTGCACGGCAGCACTAGCCTCGCGCCGGCGACTCGGGCCGGTCAGGAGGGAAGAGCGTGTCGGACGCCACCGCAGCAATGGACGCGGCACACCCGCCGCGCCCCGGCGAGGAGCTCGACCTCGACGCGCTCGTGCCGTTCCTGCGCCGCACGGTCGGCGACGCCTCCGGACCCGTGGAGGTCGACCAGTTCCCCTCCGGGCACTCGAATCTCACGTACCTGGTCCACTACGGCGACCGCGACCTCGTGGTCCGCAGGCCACCGTTCGGGGCCCACGCTCGTGGTGGCCACGACATGGGCCGCGAGTTCTCGGTGCTGTCGCGCCTCGACGGTCACTACGCGCTCGCACCGCGTCCGCTCGCGTACGACGAGTCCGGTGACGTCCTGGGGGCGCCGTTCTACGTGATGGAGCGCATTCGCGGCGTGATCCTGCGCCAGCAGGTACCACAGGGGCTCGACCTCACACCCGACGTGATGCAACGTCTCTGCGCCGCCCTGATCGACAACCTCGCGGACATCCACATGCTGGACTGGGAGCACCTCGGCTTCGGCGAGATGCGCCGCGAGGGCAGCTACACCGAACGGCAGGTGCGCGGCTGGGCGGGTCGCATGGAGGACTCCCGCACGGATCCGACCCCGGTCCTGGACGAGGTGACGGCGTGGCTCGTGGCGCGCCGTCCGGACGACCGTGGCGTCGCCCTGATCCACAACGACTACAAGTTCGACAACATCGTCCTCGACACCGACGACCTCGGCCGCATCGTCGGTGTGCTCGACTGGGAGATGGCGACGGTGGGCGATCCCCTCATGGACCTCGGCACGACGGTCGGCTACTGGGTCGAGGCGCGGGACGATCCGGCCATGCAGGCGGGCGGGTTCGGGCCCACCATGCTCCCCGGCTGCCCGACGCGGCGCGAGCTCGTGGGACGCTACGAGGCGCGAACGGGCTTCGACTGCTCCGGCATCGAGTACTACTACGTGTACGCGCTGTGGAAGCTCGCCGTCGTGCTGCAGCAGATCTACTACCGCTACGCCAAGGGCTTCACTACCGACGAGCGTTTCGCCGTCTTCGTCCACATGGTGACCCTCCTGGGCCGGGCGGCGGCCGACGTGATCGAGGACCCGAGCCGGTTCTGAAGCCAGGCGCTGCCGCGGACGCCGGTTGCGACGCGTGGACGGACACGTCCGAGTCGTGCCGGCCACGGGGTAGCCTCCGGCGGCGATGGTCGAAGCGTTCAACACGATCTTCGGAGCGCTCACGCTCGTCTGCTGGGCATTCCTGGCGGTGACCGCGGTGTGCGCGGTGGCACGAGGGTCGGTCTGGCGGTCCTGGGCCGCCCTCGTGAGGCCCATGGCGCTCAAGGTCGCCGCGCTCGTGGCGGTGGTCGCGATGCTGGGGAGCCTCTACTACTCGGAGATCGCGAAGTTCGTTCCGTGCGAGTACTGCTGGTACCAGCGCATCGGGATATACCCGCTGGCGCTGATCCTCACGATCGCGGCCTTCCGCGACGACCGCGGCATCCGCGTCTACGTGCTTCCGATCAACGCCATCACCGCACTCGTGTCGGTGTACCACATCCTCATGGAGCGGTTCCCGTCGGTGTTCGAGTCCCAGTGCTCCACGACGGTGCCGTGCTCGCTGATCTGGTTCGAGTCCTTCGGTTTCATAACCCTGCCCACGATGGCGCTCACGACGTCGGTCACGATCGGTGTGTTGCTGCTGGTCGGAGGTGGCCGCGGCGCAACGACGGGCGACGAGAGCTCAGCCGCCGATCTGGGCGTCGATGATCTCGACTAGGTCAGCGGGTGCTTCGAGGAACAGCATGTGCCCACAGCCCGCCAGGAGCCGCAGCGGAGCAGCGATCCGCTCGGCGAGGTTGCGGCCGTTCTCGGGTGGGATGAGTGGATCGGCATCGCCGTGCACGACCACCGCAGGCACGGGAGCCGGCCCGAGGCGGTCGTAGGCGCTCCACTGCGACACGGCCGCGAACTGGGACATGAAACCTCGCATCGGCATCGGTACCTCGCTGCCGATCTCGAGCATGAGATCGAGGCGCTCCGGGTGACGTTCGAGGAAACCGGGGCCCGCCAGGAGCTCGAACATGCGCCTTGCCGAACCTGCGGGATCGGCGCGGTCGACGGGGTTGGCGAGCGCTGCGAGCGCCGTCGGATCGGGCGCCACGTACGGAGGCGCCGCGGGATCCTCGGTCATGCCGTAGTGCGTGCCAAGCAAGGTCACGGATCGCAGCCGCTCCGGTCGCATGACCAGGAGCTCCTGGCTGATCATCCCACCCATCGACAGACCCGCGAGGTGGAACGTGTCGAGTCTGCAGGCGTCGGCGACGGCGAGGACGTCGGCCGCCATGTCGGCGACGGTCCAGGCGGCGCCGCGGGGCATGTAGGTGCCGCCGACGCCGCGATTGTCCATCGTGACGACCGTCCGGCCACGTGTTGCGAGGGCGTCAGCCACGAGCACCCACGACCTACCCACGCCACCCACACCCTGGACGAGCACGACGGGAGGACCGTCCCCGGCCACCTCGTATGCGACCTCGACGTCTCCGTTGCGAGCTGTCGACATGGAGCCAAGGTAGCGACTCGATCGCGCCGCCAACCGCGTGGGTCCCGTCTCGGCTCCTCCTGGGCAAGGATCCGGCCGCCAGAGGGTGTCGGAGAACAGGAGTGCCCGCAGGCGCGCGCGTGGTACCCCGACATCGGCCAGGTGGCCGGTCTCTTCTCCAACCGGTGACCGGGCAGCCATCGGATGCAGGTCAGCTGCCGGACCACCTGATGATCTCGGCCATCGACTCGTCGGCGTCGTATCCGGTCGCGGCGGATTGCCTGGTCGCGACGAGCGCGACGGCGACATCCGGTCGGGCCTGCCACGCCACGAACTCGAAGCGGCCGTCGGAGTTGACCACCTTGCCCTGCACGACGTCCTTGCCCTCGACCCGAGCCGACTCCAGGTCCTGGATCTCGCCCGGCCCCGAGACCAGGAACGTCAGCCTCGGGAGCAAGTCGGGGTCTACCGAGGTAGTGGTGCCCACGACTTCGTAGACGGGAGCAGGGTCGACCTCGAGCGAGCGCACCGCCGCGGTGGCGCCCGCGAGCCAGCCGTCGAGACCGAACTCCCGGATGCGGCTCTTGATCTTGTCCTGGTCGAAGGGCGCGAGCGGCTTGAGCGGTGTGTCGGAGATCCGAGCAGGGACGAAGCGTTCGGGATCGTTCTGCGCGAGGGGTTTGCCCTCCGCGTCCACGGGCGCACCGGGGTCGCGTGCGCAGCCGGACAGAGTCAGGACTGCGGCGCAGACCAGCACGAGCGCGGCCAGGCCGCGTACGGGGCTTCTGGAGGGCATCGCGCGAATGTACGGGTGACCGGCACGGTGCGGCCAACCGTGGACTCGCCGCGCATTCTCGCCCGCGACAACGCCGGGTTGTCGACACCGCGGTGCCGGGATGGGACAATCTCCCGCCGTGTGCTCGAAACGGGACGGGGGCCGCATGGGGGCAGAGGCGTTACGGAGCCTGATCGACACCCTGCCCGTGATCGTGTTCCGGGTGTCGCTGTGGCCCGTATTCGGCATCGACTACGTCAGCTCGGCTGTCCACTCCATCCTGGGCTACGCGCCCGAGGACGTTGCCGCCGAGCCCGACCTGATCCTGCGCGGGATCCATCCCGACGACCGGCCGTTCTTCGAGCGCCTCTGCCGCAGCCCCGCCGAACTCGCGTCCCCCTTCGTACTGCGCTGCATCCACACCGACGGCGGAATCGTGTGGTGCGAGTTCCGCTGCAACCTCCAGTACGAGTCGGGCCGCCTCGTCGCGATCGACGGCATCAGCGCCGACGTCACGGCCCCTCGCGTTTCCGACGCCGCCCCGACGCCCAGGGCCCTGTACGACCCCGTCACCGGGTTGCCGAATCGGATGCTGTTCAGGGAGCACTTGAACCACGCTTACTCGCGGCGGGTGCGAGGGCGCCCCTCACCGGTGCTGCTCGTGGCTCACTTCGACCACTTCCGTGCAGTCGATCGACAGCACGGCCGAGCCATGACCGACAGCGTGCTGGGCGAGCTCGCTACCCGTGTCGGTACGGTTTCCGGGGACGACGCCACGGTGGGTCGCACCGGCGACGACGAGTTCACGATCCTCTTCGAGGACCACGACGAGCTCGAACTGCCGGTACGCGTCGCCGAGGAACTGCGGACCGTGTTCTCCACGGGGATCGACGTCGACGGCGTGCAGGTCGGCACGACGGCCAGCATGGGCATCGCCTACGCCCGCCCCGACGCCACGGACTCCGCTGAGGATCTGCTCGAGCACGCCTACACCGCGCTCGAGTCCGCACGTCGCCAAGGCGGTGACCGCTACGAGGTCTTCGACCGGGATCTCGGCGAGCGTGCCGGTGTGCGCCTGCGGGTCGAGGCAGATCTGCGCAGAGCCCTCGAACGCGACGAGTTCGCGCTCGTGTACCAGCCCGAGGTCGTGCTCGAGACGGGGGAGACGGTCGCGGTGGAGGCTCTGCTGCGCTGGCGCCATCCCGAGCGTGGGCTGCTCGAGCCCCAGGACTTCCTCTACGCGGCCGAGGCCTCGGGCCTGATGGTCCCGATCGGCATGTGGGTGCTCGAAGAGGCGTGCCACGCGCAGGCGGATTGGGCACGGCGGCGCCAGGGGCGGCCACCGCCGGCTGTCGTCGTCAACCTGTCGCCGCGCCAGCTCGGGGATGCCGACGTCGTGTCCGACGTCGCAGCGGTCCTGGCGCGCACCGGTGTCGATCCCGGCGGCCTCTGTCTCGACGTGACGGAGGCGGCGCTGGCGGAGGACCCGGTGGCCGCCCAGGCGGTGTTGCAGGCGCTGCGCCGTCTCGGGATCCGCGTTGCAGTCGACGACTTCGGGACCGGGTACGCGTCGCTGTCGATCGTGCGCACGTTCCCTGTCGACGCCGTCAAGATCGATCACAGCATCGTCGCCGCCCTCGACAGCGATCCTGCGGCCGTGGGACTCTGCTCCGCTGTGGTCGATCTCGCGGCGGGATGCGGCCTCGACGTGAGCGCCGAGGGTGTCGAGACCGCGAGTCAGCGTGACCGCTTGTCGGCGTTGGGCGTCACACGCGGGCAGGGCGACTTCTTCCGCACGCCTTCGCCGCCCGAGAGCCTGGGCCTGACGCTCGCACTCGTCGAGTAGCTACGCGGACACGCGGCTCAGGAGCGAGTAGATGTCCGCGGCATCGGCGTCGAGCAACTTGCGGACCGTCACCACGGACGCGAGGTCCGGCTGGAGCCTGTCGGTGTACGAGAACGACGCCACCGCACGCCAGGGGTTCGCCAGGTCGTAGTGGTGAGCCGTCGACGCCACCACCCCGATCGTCTCGATGCCGAGGAGGGCCATGACCTCCGGTTGCCCCGGGAGCAAGGAGATGGCGTCGTCGCGGTGCAGCACAGCCGCGTGGTCCCCGAGCAGCAGGTCCGTGACGGGCAGGGCCGCAAGCGGGAGACCGACGAGACCCTCGGCGTAGCGGGTGCCGTTCTGGTTGCAGGGCCGTCCCAGGGCGTGCTCGACCGCTGCCATCTCGCGCGAAGGCAGGAACACCACGCTCCCGTCTGCATGCATCACGTCCATCACCGCACGCGCCAGGTCCCCACAACGCCGGCGCAATGCTGAGACGGCCGCCTGCCCCCTGTGGGCCACCGTTGCTCCGCTGTCTCGGGTCCCCGATGATTCTTCCAGACGGCATCGCCGCGAAGCACGTCCGGTGCTGGCGCGGGGCTGTCCGGTTCAGCCCAGCTTCAAGGTCGACAGGGCGTGTTCGAGGGCGTCGGCACCTTCGGCGGGGTCGACCGCGCGGGCGATCACGACGACGTAGCGTGTGGGATTCGCGGTCTGGATCGTGTAGCGGAACTCACCCGCGCTGGTGTCGGTCGCGGGTTCCGAGAAGGTGAACTGGGAGCGCGTCTGGGTAACGGACGAGTCGAGCTGCTTGTCGAGCTCCTGGGGCTTGCCGGTGGTACATCTCGTGGGTGGGCAGAAGATCGTGCTGTTGCCGATCGTCGCGCCCGTGAGAGCGGCGGAGGTGGCTGTGGTCGGGCCTGTGACCACTGCCACGATCCCGCCGGTCGTGGCGGCCTTGTAGTCGTCGAGGGTGGTCGCCACCGCGCCTGCGCCGACGACCTTCTCCCCGCCCGCGTCGCCCGACACGTCGACCTGTGTCGTCCACTTCGAGGGCGCTTCGAAGCTGATCGCGCCGCCCTTGGCGGTGACGGTCTGCCAGTCCGAGTCCCCGGCCGAACCGGACGGTGCCGCGGTGTCGTCGGGAGCGGCGTCCGGGACCGTGCCCGACGCCTGGGCGTGGGGGCGCGTCGTCGCGGGGTTGGTCGCCTTCGCACCCACGACCGCCGTGACCACGGCGGCGATGACGATCGTGACGCCGACGGCGATGACGAGGGTCCCGACGAGACCGAGGCCGGGCCTGGACCCGTGGGACCCGGTGGGCGTTCGAGTCGTCTCCGGCATGGTCATCGGATCAACTCCAGGCTGTCCATGGTCCGTGTCACGAGGGACTTGGCGGTGTCGGGGTCCTGGGAGCGGGCGGCGATCACGACCCCGTAGCGACCTGTGGGCTCGAAGTAGGCGAAGTCGCGTTCGACCCCACCGTTCGGGCAGCCGTTCCACTCCCAGTCCTGGTGGTCGCTGACGCCATCAGGTGGGCTGATCGCCTTGCCGCCGGGCGAGGTGAATCCGCCGGACTGGAGACAGCGAGTCGGGTTGTCGGTCAGGCCGTTCAGGGTGTTCCACAGGTCACCGGCATCCGCGGGCGAGTTCGACGAACCCGGCTTGACCTCCATGAGCATGATCGTGACACCTTCGGCTGCGAAGTCCCCGAACCCCTCGCCCGCCGTGGCAGCGAAGAAGACCAGGCCGTTGTCGCCCTCGACGTCGGTCTGGACCGAGTACGACGACGGCACCGAAACCGAGAACCTGCCCGACTTGCTGGTGTCGGTCTTGGTGACCTCGCTGCGGCCCGCGGAGCCGGTCGACGCCGCCGGCGGTGTGGCGGGGGCGGGTGCGAGAGCAGCGATGCCGGCCGAGACCGCCAGGGTCACCGCGACCGCGGCTGCGAACGCGACCACGAGCCCTGAACCGAGCCGGCGCCTCGCCATTCGCCTCAGCTCCCGAGCACCTGCGCACGCTTGGCGGCGTGCTCCTCGGCGGAGAGAAGCCCGCGTGCGTGGAGGTCGTCGAGTTGGGCGAGGATCGACTGCGCTTCCGGCGACAGAATTGGCGCTGGTGGGGTCGGTGGCGGTGCTTGGGGTGGGGCCGGCTGCTGTGCCGGGAGCGTGGCCGGGACGGCGGCCGCGGGGGCGACGGCGTACGGGTCCGTGGGCGTCTGCGGTGGGGCGGGTGCGGGTTCGGCATCAGCGGTCTCGACCCGTTGGGTGGCGAGCACCACGGCCACGAACAGGAGGCCCACGGTGACTAGGTATCCGAGCGCGACACCCGGGCCGGGTCCGACGATGCCCCCCTGGGACGCGTCGTAGCCCCACTGGTCGAAGCCGAAGATGTCGGCGATGCCGGCCACCGTCAGGCCCATCAGCAGGAAGCCCGAGAGCGGCGCGGGACGGGTGCAGACGACGACCAGGAGGGCCAGCACCACCAGCGCCGCGCCGACCGCGAACCCGGAGGTCTCGGCCAGCCGGGAGCCGAGTGGGCCGAACCGCTCGTCGACCAAGGTGTTGGACGCGTCGAAGACCCGCGTGGCCGAGAGCGTCCACGAGGTGGCCAACAGGACGCCGAGGAATCCGATGGCGCCGATCAACACCGGGGACTCGGCGCGATCGGACGGTCGCCACGACCACACCCCGGAACGGAACGCGAAGACCAGTGCCATCACGGCCGCTGCCACCCCCGCGATGTTCGCGAGCTGGCCTATCCAGAAGCCCGCGGCCACGCCGCCGTCCTTGACGGCCAGGCTCACGTTGGAGCCGATCCCGGGCAAGTAGCTGATCACGTGGCCGGCGAGGAGCAGGGCCGCAGCGGCCCGGACCCACTCGCGCCTCGACACGAGCAGGAACACCCCTGCTACGACGAGGACCGCGGCGAAGAGCAGGTTGTTCTCCACGTCCACGAACGTGTCATGGAGGGTCGTCGTCGCGTTCCAGCGAAGGAAGATGGCGGCGATGTCGAGCGCTGCCGACACGAATGCGACGATCGCCGTGGCAGTCGCGAGGCCGCCGTTCCTGCGTTGCGCCGGCGCCGCTGGAGTGACAGGCGCGGCCGAGGCCGGTGTGGACGTCTGCATGAGCCCTCCGTGAGTGCTCAATCCGATACGAGCTCCGCCACGCACAAGTATCGCACCGCCGCGATCGGGTCCTGACCACGCTGCCCGCTGACCGCCGCCGCGCCACTCGACCCGCCACTCTGGGCGATGCCCACCCAGCCGGATGGGTGGGCGCGCCGGGCCTACGTGGATGGCGTGGGCGCTGCCCAAGTCGGGATTTCGTCGCGTGGGCGCGCAGGTCGGGGGCTACCCGGCGATGCGCTCGGCGGCGTGGCGGGCGACGGCCTGGATCATGTGCTGGGGGTTGACGCCGAGGTTCTTCGGGAACACCGACGAGTCAACGACCCAGAGCGACTCGGTGCCCCACGGCCTCAGCTCGGGACTGCAGACACCGTCCTTCTCGTTCCCGGCCGCACGCGCGGTCCCGAACAGGTGCGTCGCGACCATCGTGTAGCAGCGCGGGTCCAGCGACGCGTCGAGGATCAGGTCTGCCTGGCCCGGTTCGAGGAACGGAGGCAAGCCGTAGATGCCGGTGGAGATCCTGCGCGCTCCTGCCGCGAACGCGATCTGCGCGAAGCGGTGCAGGCCGCGGCGGAGGCGTTCCATGTCGTAGCGCGTCGGCGTGTAGGAGACCCGGGTCGACCCTCCGGGCCGGCCGCCGACACGGCCCTCGGCCTCCATGCGCACGAGCAGAGCCCAGGAGCCGGCGTAGCGCAGGTCGCGGATGACACGTGCGAGGTCGCGCCCGACACCGGGGAGACGTCCGACGTTCACCTCGACGGGGACGTTGACGACCTCGAACTTCATGCCCTCTTCGAAGAACTCGTCGGTCTCCCAACCCTGGGTGGCGCCGTCCCAGTACCGCACCTCCTCGTCGAAGAACGGCATGAGGCTGGCGCCGGGGTGGCACTGGAAGTGGTGGCCGAGCTCGGCGTGACGGTAACCGCTGGCGCGCAGCAGACCGGGGAGCTGCAGGCAGGCAGGCGCGAGCACGACGCCCTTGCGGGCCCGCAGGTTCACCGACGGTCCTCGGCGGCGCCGCACGGGATCGATCATCCGGGCCTCGACACCGGTGGCGCGCCCACTGTCGTCGAGGACGACCTTGTTCACGCGGCACGACGCCAGCACCCGGGCGCCGCGCTGCTGCGCCATGGGGATCAACGTCATCGCCGTGGACATCTTGGCGTCGTTGGGACAGCCCTGCTGGCAGTGACCCGAGCCCTTGCAGCCGCGGGTGAAGCGGTTCATGGGCTTGCCGCTCCAACCCATGGCCTCGGCGCCGATCGCGGCGAGGGTGTTGCCGCGCCCGGCGATGTCGGCACCGGTTGGGGTCACGCTCATCACCTCGTCGAGCGCGTCCCAGTGGCGGTGCAGCTCCTCGAGGGGGAACGCGGCACGGATCGCGGGGTCGAACGCCCAGCGGTCGTACGACGACTCGGGCACCCGCCACGCGATCGCCGAGTTCACCACCGTCGAGCCGCCCACGACGCGGCCCTGCAACGTGGTGATCATCGACCGCCCCGTGAACGCCTCGACCCCGCCCCCGCGGTACATGGTCGCGAGCGCCGGGAACGTCGGGTCGCCGAAGTCCTCCTTGGCGACCGGTGGGCCTTCCTCGACCATCAGCACGTCGTGGCCGGCCTCGGCGAGCACCCATGCTGCGGTCGAGCCGGCCGCGCCGGTGCCGACCACCACGAAGTCGGCGTCCTCTTCGAGGCGTGATCCGACGTCGTCGAAGCTGCGGATCGCGTTCACTCGTGCACCCCCGGCGCCCTGATGTCCGCGTCCCAGCGCACCGGCCGCGACGGGGCCAGCGGCGGCACCGGCGGGTCGACGCCGAGAACCACCCGGGCGCCGGGGTCGCCGAGCACGCCGAGGCCGGCGAGGGAACGCAACATCGTGCCGAGGAGGCGCAACAGGTACCAGCGCGAGTAGACGATGCGCCTCAGCATCTCCTCGCGCTCGTCGATTCCGATCGCGTCGAACGCGGCAGCCCTGCCGAGGAACACCAGCGGCCCCCCGAAGTAGAGGAGCGTGCAGCCCAACAAGAGCCCGAGCCGTGTGAGGGGAGGCAATGTCGCCCCGAACGCGCCCACGAAACGAGGGACGAGGGCATCGTCGGCGCCGACGTCCTCGGGCGGCACGATCGCGCACAGGATCGACGCTACGCGCCGGCGTGAACCGTCCGACCACACAGAACGGCCTGCCGGCTCGGGCGGCCAGTCCGTCTTCATCGTGTGCTCCTCGATGCCATCTCGCTCGGCGGGGAGGACTAGTCCAGCACACGGCGCGGCATCGCCCCAACCCGTCAGCGCGAGGGTCTCGGAACCGTCATCGACGCGGCATGCCGTCCGCTCACGGGCCCACACGCCACGAGAGCGGCGCCATCGTAGGGGCAGCCCGGCGGCAGTGTGGTGCTCGGGTACACGGCCGCGTGGCTCGCGGTCGCCACTGCCGCCGGCCTCTGCTCCACGAGCCAGAGTCTCAGGGCCAACCCCGCGCCGAAACCGATCAAACACAACGCAGCGTGGGCAGCGACCAGCTTCCTCTTCCGTGACCGCTCCGCATCGACCGGCATCGTCAATCCTCCTCGTCGACTTCCGGGAGAACCGATGCACGCGACGCCTCCGAAGTTCCGCGACGCACGGAGACCCGCCCTCCGCGGTGGACGCCCGAGGGCGAACACCTGGCCTCCGGACTCGAGACGCACAGGTACCCTTTGCGCCGCAGGGGCGAAGAGGAGGCCGATCACTCCGTGACGACCCGAGGTTCGGACACGGCACAGGACCCGTCGTGGTCCCACACGCTGACAGCGCACAACAGCGCGACGCTGTCGGAGAACAAGATCCACGCCGACGACGTCGCCGCCGCGTACGGCTTCCGCGGCGGGCTCGTGCCGGGCGCGGACGTGTACGCCTACCTCGCCCATCCGCCCGCGCGCGAGTGGGGCCTCGACTGGCTGCGCCACGGCGGGCTCTCGGCCCGCTTCGCGTCCCCGGTCTACGACGGCGACACCGTGGTGATCGACGGGGGCGCCGCCTCCGACGGCGTCGTGGAGCTGGCGGTCCGCAACACCGGTGGCGACGTGTGCGCCACGGCGAGCGCCGTACGCCGCGCAGAGGTCACCGACCTACCGGACCCGGGCACGTGGCCGCGAGGGGACGACAGCACTCGCGGCCAGGCTGCTTCTGCCGAGTCGCTTGCCCCGGGCACGGCGCTCGTCCCCCTCGAGCTCGGCTTCCACGCCGATCAAGCCGGGCCGTACCTGAACGAGATCGGCGAGCAACTGCCGCTGTTCTGCGAGGACGGGTACGCACACCCGGGATGGCTGCTCAGGCTCGCCAACTTCGTGCTCGCCGTCCATGTCCGCCTCGGCCCCTGGATCCACGTTGGGAGCGATGCGACGTTCTACGACGCAGTCGCCGACGGCGCCGGTTTGGAGGTGCTCGCGGTCGTCCTCGACGAGTTCGAGCGCAAGGGCCACCGCTTCGTCGAGCTCGACGTACTCGTCGTCGCGGACGGACGGCCGGCGCAGCGAATCACCCACACGGCGATCCACACACCGCGCGCCCCGGCGACCGCCGGCTGAGCCCGGCGCGTGAGCACCGCGATTCGGGTACGCTCCGTGCGGCCCGACACGAGTCGCTGGTTGACACGCCCGGCCGGTCCCCGGCCCGGGCAACTGGAGGTGCACTGATGAAGAAGATCCTGATCCTCGTGATCCTCGCGGCGCTCGGCGTCGTGGCTGCGCGGGTGGTGAAGGCACGCCAGTCGTACTGAGCTGAGCATCATCCCGGCGGTGCTCAGCGCCGTACCGGGATCTTCGAACGGGCCGTCGTCCCCATCGAATGGGCGGCGGCTCGTGCGCGTGCGGCCCAGCCCGCCGCGTCCTGCACCTGGGGGCGGGGCGGGAGCAGCCGGGTGGCGACGAGCAGGTGCTCGAGGCGTGCGACACCGTCGCCCGCAGGCCGTCGCAGCCACCAGAGCGCGGCGGCGATGCCGGTCCCGAGGGCGGTCGTGATCCCCACGCCCAGCGCTGCCCGTGGCGTCGGTGTCGGGATCCGCCGCCGGACGAGCATCGTGCGCTGCCACTTCACGTTCGGCCAGTCGCGTGCGCGCGCCTCTCGCCGGAGGCTTCGGTCGGCGTTCACGGCGACCGGGTTGCCCACGACCGAGAGCATGGGGACGTCGGTGATCGAGTCGCTGTATGCCCACGAGCGTGACAGGTCGATCTCCTCGGATTCGGCAACCTGGGTGATGCGGTCGGCCTTGGCCTGGCCGTAGCAGTAGAAGTCGAGCCGCCCGGTGTACACGCCGTCGTGGACTTCGGCACGCGTCGCGATCACCTCGTCGACGCCGACGAATCGGCCCAGGGGCGCCACGATCTCCTCCGGCGACGACGAGACGATGTAGACGCGCCTACCTGAGCGACGGTGCTCGGCGATCGACTCGAGGGCCTCGGCGTAGACGATCGGGCCGATGACGCTCTCGAGCACGTCCTCGACGATCGCGACGATCTTCGCCTGGTTCCATCCCTCGGTGACGCGTAGTAGGTCCTGGCGCGCGCGATCCATGCTCGCCTCGTCGGCACCGAAGAGGCTGTAGAGGAGCTGTCGGTATATGCCGGTCAGCAACAGCCTCCGGTCGAGCATGCCCTCGCGGTACAGCGGTAGACCCACGGCGAAGACGCTCGACCGGCTGATCACCGTCTTGTCGAGGTCGAAGAAGGCAGCCTCCATGCCGGGTCATCCTATTGACGCCACCGCGGGTCTCGCGAACATCTTGCGTCACGTTCGGGATCCGAACGCGTTGTGGAGGCTGTGATGGCACTCGCGTCCTTCCCACCTGCGCCTGACTCAGCGGTGCGCCTCGGCCGCCAGGTCGCGTTCTGGGCTCCCAAGGGGGGAGTCGGGGCTACGACCCTCGCTGTGAACGTGGCAGCAGCTGCATGCGAGTTCGACCTGCGAGTGGCCTACGCGGACCTCGACCACCGCGGCGGCGACGGGGCCTTGTTCTTCGGGACCGACACGTGCGATCTCGAGTCGCCGGGCGGTACCTGGCGTCACGGGTGCGGCCTCCGCGGTCACGTCGCGGCCGGTGCCGTCGAGGCCGAGGCGCTCGCGTCGGGACTGCGCGCCGGCCACGACCTCGTCGTGCTCGACCTCCCCAGTGGGGTCGGCCGCTCCGGTGTCGAAGCCGACCTCCTCGTCGTCGTCGTCGGGTGCAGCCTGGCGGCGCTCGTGCGGGCGCGCCGCGGCCTCTCGGGTGGGGAGGCCGCGGCCCCGCCCGCGTGCGTCGTCGTCGCTGCCGCTCCGGGCGCCGGTGTCCGTCCCGGCGAAGTCGACGCCGTGCTCGGATTCCCCAACAGGGCGGTGCTGCCCCACGACGGCGGGCTGGCTCGCCGAGGCGACCGCGGTGTGTTCTCCTACGGCCTCCACCGCAATGCGTGGGCCCGCGTGGTCCGCGAACTGGCAGAGGATCTCTGTGCCGGGCTCGCTCCCGTGCCCACGTCAGCCGACGTGCCGGCCGGAAGCCACCCGTGAGCGCCCTGGCCGCCCTGGTGCGTCACCGCATCGTGGCGGGGGCGTGGGCGGGCCTCCCTCTGCGCACGCGCATCCTGCGCATCGCCGCCGAGGAAGCCGTCATCCCTGTCCCCGAGCTCGAGGCGGTGGTGGCGGAGATCGCCGCCGAGCTGACCGGGCTCGGTCCGCTGGAACCCCTCCTCGCCGACCCCGAGGTGACCGAGGTGATGGTGAACGGTCCCGCCGCGGTCTGGGTGGAGCGCGGCGGGGAGATCGCCCGTACCGGCGTGAGCTTCACCGACGACGAAGCCGTGCTCGCGCTGGTCGAGCGCGCGATCGCACCCGCGGGCCTCCGCATCGACGCCGCGAGTCCGACCGTCGACGCTCGCCTTCCCGACGGGTCCCGGGTCCATGCCGTCATCCCGCCGCTCGCCCGCAACGGTCCCGTGGTCACGATCCGGCGCTTCGTCCTGGCAGCCACGTGCCTCGACGACCTCGTGGCGCGGTCCACGCTCACCACGGAGGCCGCCGCCTGGCTGCGCGAGGCGGTGGTGAACCGTCGCAGCATCCTCGTCTCGGGGGCGACCTCCTCGGGCAAGACGACCTTCCTCAACGTCCTCGCCGGCGAGATCCCCGGGCGTGAGCGTCTTATCACCATCGAGGACGCCGCCGAGCTCGCACTGCCGCAGCCCCACGTCGTCGCCCTCCAGGCGCGCCCGCCCGGGGTCGAAGGCACCGGCGAGGTGACGGTACGCGACCTCGTCCGCAACGCTCTTCGGATGCGGCCCGACCGCATCATCGTGGGCGAGGTCCGCGGTCCCGAGGCCGTCGACATGCTCACCGCCATGAGCACGGGTCATCCGGGCTCGCTCGGGACGATCCACGCGGCCGGGCCCGAGGAGTCCCTGCGGCGCCTCGAGACGATGATCCTCCTCGCCGAGCCGCAGCTCCCGGCGGAGGCGCTCAGGCGCCAGATCGCGGACGCCGTGGAAGTGGTGGTCCAGCTCGACCGGTTGCCCGACGGGGCGAGAGTGCTGCGCACGATCGCGGAGACCGCCGGTGTGGACCGAACCGGGGTGTGCCTGCGCGAGGTGTTCTCGCTCAGGGGATTGCCCACATGAGCGCGGTTACTGTCGTCGTGACCCGCGCGCTCGGCCTGTCGCCGGTGATGGCACGGTCCGAGGCCCGGCGCAGGTGCCGCCGCCTCGAGGCAGTCCTGGCGCCCACGCTGGAGCAGATTGCGCGCCGGCTCGCCGCGGGAGACGCCCTGCGGACCGCGCTGCTCGGCGTCGCCGACACCGGTCCGGAGCCACTCGCCGCGGATCTCGCCGCCACGGCCGAGGAGATCCGGCTCGGACGGCGTGCGGCCGAAGCGTTCGCGGCGTTCGCCGACGATTGCGGCAGCGACCTCTACCGCTTCGCAGCCGCCGCGCTGGTCCTGCACCAGCGGCGTGGAGGCGATGTGGTGGCGGGCTTGAGGAGGTCGGCGTCGGTGGTCCGCGAGCGCCGCGCTGCCAGTCTCGAGGTGAAGGCGTTGACGGCGCAGGCGCGTTACTCGGCGCTGGTGCTGGTGGCCGTGCCGGCGATCACTGCGTTCATGGTGGGTGGGCCGCCGACGGCGCTTCCCTGGCCGCTTGCCGTCGCCACGACCCTCCTGGGATGGGCCTTGCTCGGTCTCGGTGCGTGGTCGACGTGGCGCATGTCGAACCAGCCGCAACCACGCGCCCGCTCACGCTGGACCCGCCGTGATCGTCCGCCCTGGCTCGTCGCCCTCGGGCACCGCCTTCCGGGGCGTGTTCGCCAGTGGCGCCGGACCAGGCTGATCCTCGACGTGGGCGGCGTCGCCCCCGGGGAAGACGATCTCGCCGGAGCCGCGATGGAACGTGTCGTGTGGTCGGCGGCTGGTCTCGTCGTCGCCGCCACGGTCGCCGGGCCCGTTGCCGGTATCGCACTCGCGGTCGGCGGCTGGTTCGTTCCCGAGTTCGGGTGGCGTCGCTCCCAGCGCGACCGGAGGCTCGGCGTCGAGGCCGACCTGCCGCAAGCGTGCGACCTCGTCGGCCTCGCGCTCGGGTCGGGCTGCGACGTGAGCTCTGCGGTCGCCGAGGCGGCACCACTCGTCGGTGGGGTATGCGGGCGTCGCCTCGCAGTCGTGACGCGTGCGATGGCGGTCGGCACGCCCTTCGACGACGCCCTCGAGCTGTGGGGGCGCGGGATCGGGTCCGATGCCCTCGACGAGGTCGTCGCGACCCTGCGCTCGGCGCGGCGCCAGGGCGGTGCCGCCGCCGACACGGTCGTCGCGCTCGGGGCCGACCTGCGCCTGCGGACACGGCTCCAGCGGCAGGCAGCGGCACGCACGCTGCCCGTGAAGGTGCTGTTCCCGCTCGTGTTCTGTGTCCTGCCGGCGTTCGTCCTCCTGACGATCGTCCCGATGGTGGCGGCGACCCTCGGCGGGATGCAGTGGTGACGCGGAGTCCGAACCCCGAGGAGGAAGACCATGGTCTCAGAACGCCAACTCGAGCCCGGTCGGGGGCTGCTCCCACTGCCGCCTGCACCGGAGGGGGAACTGGGGCAGTCGACCCCGGAGTACGCCCTCGTGATCGTGCTCGTGGCAACGGTCGTCGTCGGCCTCATCCCCGTCGCCCGCGAGGCGCTCACGCGACTGTTCAAGGCGGTCATCGACCACGTGGTCGACCTCTTCTGAGCGACACCGGCCAGGCCACGGTCGAGTTCGTCGTGACCCTGCCCCTCGTTGCCCTCGTGCTCCTCGCGATCCTGGCCGTGGCGCGTGTCGGGACCGAGCGGGTCCTCGTCCAGGTCGCCGCGCGTGAGGGCGCGCGTACATCGGTCGTCGGCGCCGGTCCTGCCGCCGCCGCGGACGCCGCACGCGCCGTGTTCGCCGACGGCGCCGCCGACGTGGACGTGCACGAGGCAGCGGGCGCCGCTGCCGCGGACACGGGAGGGGTGGTGACCGTGACCGTTCGCAGACGGGTGCGCCCCGGGGTGCCCGTGCTGGCCCCGCTGCTGCCGGACACGGTCGAGCTGCGCGGCACCGTCTCGATGCGGGTCGAGCGGTGACGCCCGCCGTCGCCAGGGGCGAGTCCGGTGCGGCCGCCCTCGCTGCCCTGGTCATCGTGCTGTGCGGGACGCTCGCGGCGCTCGGCTGCGTCGACGTCGCCATGCTGGGTGTCGCCCGGGCGCGTGCCGGTGCCGCTGCCGACGCTGCCGCCCTTGCCGCTGCGCTGGTCGTCGACTCCGGCACCGCGTCAGCCACCCGTGAAGCCGCCGATTTCGCGCGCCGCAACGGCGCCGCCCTCGTGGGTGCCGCGCACGTGGACGCCGCGGGTTCCGAGGTCGGCGTCGAGGTCGAGGTCGAGGCGAGGCTGCCCCTCACGGGCACCCATGCGGTCCACGCGTCCGCCACAGCCCGACTCGTCACCTGATCGATCAGCGCGGGCCGGTCAGCGTCGCGAACACGCCGAAGTCCTTCGCGCCGAGGCCGGCGCTCTGGGCGAGCTCGAGGATCGTGCGGGCCAGAGCCGTGGCCGGAAGGGCGAGTCCGTCCTCGTGCGCCGTCGCGATCGCGAACTCGAGGTCCTTGGCCATCATGTCGGTCGCGAAGCCCGGCTCCCAGGCGTTCGAAGCCGGCATCCCCTCTTGGAGACCGGCGACCGGGGCGCGCTGGCGCAGCGCCTTCGAGTCCGCGGTCGCCGCGGTGAGCACCTCGAGGGTGACAGCCGGGTCGACACCCTCGGCACCGGCGAGGTGGAACGCCTCGACGACGCCCAGGGTCGACACCGCGAGGGCGAGGTTGTTGGCGAGCTTCACGACCTGTCCCGCCCCGGAGGGGCCGACGTGGACCACGGTCGCCGCGGACGCTTCGAGCACAGCACGGTTGCGGGCGACCACGTCGGGGTCGCCGCCCACCATGACGCACAGCTCCCCGGCCTCGGCACCCCACGGCCCGCCCGAGACCGGCGCGTCCAGGAACCCCACGCCCCGGTCGGCGCACAGAGCCGCGAGGTCGCGGGCGTCGGCGGGCGCGATCGTCGAGTGGTCCACGACCGACCCCCCCGACTCCGCCAGTGCTGCGAGGACGCCGGCGTCGAGCATGGCACGCACCTCGGCGCCCGTCGGCAGCGCCATGCAGACCGTGTCCGCACCCTCGGCAGCCGCGGCGGGATCGGCGGCGACGGCGGCGCCGGCGTCCGCGAGCGGCACGCACTTGTCCGCGCTGCGGTTCCACACGGTGACGTCGTGGCCCGCCCGCAAGAGGTTCGTCGCCATCGGGGCGCCCATCAACCCGAGGCCCAGGAAAGCAACACGCATGTTCCGCCTGCCCTTCTCAGTACTTGACGAACTCCAGTGGGCCGCGTGCCCGTTCGTGCGCGAGGAGGCGGTCGAGGGCCGCCATGCGCAGCTTGCGCGGGATGCGCTCGGAGAGGAAGAGCGAGTCGATGCCGCGGGCGGCCGTCTCGCCGAGGCTGCCGGGGAGCCGGTAGGCGCGTGCGTACAGGCTCGTGAGGAGGTGGACGTTCTCGCGCGCCGCCTTCACCTCGGGGGCGTCGTAGTAGGGCAGCTCGAGGACCGAGTCGCAGAAGAACGAGTCGCGGTGGCCGTCGGTGAGGTAGCCCTCCTCCACGCACACGTCGTACATGTGGGTGTTGGGGAACGGGTAGAACACCGAGACCTGCACGGTGTCGGGTTCGGCCAGGGCGTTGACCTTTACGGTATCGAGGATCATGTCGACCGACTCGTGCGGCATCGCGACCATGTTGGTCGACACCGTCTTGATCCCGTGGTCGCGGCACGTGCGGTACACGCGGACGATGTCGTCGTTGGTCATGTGCCGGTGCAGGATCTTGCCCCGTAGCCAGGGGTTGCCCGACTCGATCCCCATCGCCATGAGCTCGCAGCCCGCCTCGGCGAACATGGCGATGACGTGGTCGTCGAGGAGGTTGACGAACGCGTTGCACACGAACGGCAGCCCCACCTCGACGGGGTAGCGGGCGCAGAACTCGCCGAACCAGTCCTCGTCCCAGGTGAGGATGTCGTCGTCGAAGCGGACGTAGCGCATCGTCGGGGAGCGCTGCTTGAGGTGGACGAGCTCGGCGAGCACGTGGTCGACGCTGCGGAAGCGGACGTAGTTCTTCTTGTTGGCGTACTGGAGGCGCTGGATGTGGTTCGAGCAGTAGGTGCAGTTGTAGGGACAGCCCCGCGACGCCATCACGGTGCCGCGCTCGCGCTGGTCCTCGCAGAGGTTCGCGTCGGAGAAGAGGTCGCGGTCGGCGAAGGGCAGCGAGTCGAGGTCCTCGATCAGGTCGCGCACCGGGTTGCGGACGACGTCGTCGCCGCGACGCGCCCAGACGTTATCGACCGCTGTCGGGTCGCCGGAGCCGAGCGCGTCCACGAACTCGACGATGACGTGGTCGGCCTCGCCGCGCACGGCGAAGTCGACGTGGTCGGTGCCGGGGACGATGTCGGCGGGGTCGAGCATTGCGTGGACGCCGCCGCAGACCGTGACCAGGTCCGGCTGCAGCTCCTTGGCCCACTGCGCGTA
The DNA here is from genome assembly GCA_046331095.1 of Acidimicrobiia bacterium. Lineage (GTDB taxonomy): Bacteria > Actinomycetota > Acidimicrobiia > UBA2766 > UBA2766 > JAIBAC01. The sequence continues at coordinate 5,697 of JAXLRM010000008.1, read as the reverse complement.
GCGCTTCACCTTCGGGTACATCATCGTCGTGGCACTGAACGCGAGGACGTCGGGCCGGCGCTGGTCCACTTCGGCGCGGAACTCGTCGCGCCCGATCGGAGCGACGAGGTGGATCAGGTCGACCGCGTGACCGGCCGCCTTCAGCTGCGCGGACAGCATCGCGAGCCCGAGGTGCATCCGGGCCTCGGGGAAGTAGGAACCGTCGGCGTACTCGAAGAAATCCGGGTAGACGAACGTGACCTTCATGTCGTCCTCGGGAAGCCGTTGGTGTAGCGGAGGCCGGGATCCCCCAGTAGAGGGTGCCGAGAGACTAATCCTCACCCCGAGTTGTGCCGCAGGGGGCATGCTCAACCGGGCCACCCGGAGACCGATCCTTGGACATGGACCCACTTGCACGGATGATGTGCGCCCAGGCGCATCCTCGTTCTGTACAGCGCATGCGCGCGTGCGTGCGCGAGTGGCTCGAGGACGCCGGGGCCGACGCCGACCTCGTCGAGGCGGCGATGCTCGCCGTGTCCGAGCTCGCCTCGAACGCGATCCAGGCCGCCGGGTCACCTCGGATGCGCCTCGGTGTGACCGCTGTCAGCGACGGCCACGGCCTCTACGTCTACGTCGACGGTCCCGGGACCGGGCCCACGCTCGCCAACCTCGGCGGTGACGGTGCCGGGTCCAGGGCGACGCACGGACGTGGCCTCCCATTGCTGCGCGCGATCGGCGGCGACCTCGCGTGCAGCCCGGCGGCGTCGCACTTCGTCTGCACGGGTGAGGGATGCCACGGCCCGCGTGATCTGGCGATCGCGGCCGACGTGCGCCACGTCGTCTCGTGCCACTTCGCCGCGGCGCCGTCGTTCGCGCTCGTGCCCGACTCCTGAACGCGGTGCGGTCGCCGGCTCCCGAGCCGCCAGACTGACGCCCATGACGGCCATGTCCCTCCTCGATCTCGGTGTCGCTGCGGGCGCGGGGTTCCTCGCCGGCGGGATCAACACCCTCGCCGGAGGCGGCACGCTCGTGTCGTTCCCGGTGCTGCTCGCCCTCGGGGTGCCGCCGGTGACGGCGAACGTCACGAGCACCGTCGGGCTCTGCCCCGGCTACCTCGGCGGTGCCTGGGCGCAGCGGCGCGACCTGCGGCGCCAGCGCCGCAGCGTCGTGGTCCTTGCTCCGGTCTGCGCCGTCGGTGGGCTCGCCGGTGCCGCGGTGCTGCTGCTCACGTCCAACGACACGTTCCGCGCCGTCGCCCCGTGGCTGATCCTGGCCGCGTGCGCGCTCCTGTTGGCGCAGGAGCCATTGCGGCGCACCATCGCGGCGCGCCGGGTGCACGCCGGGCCGTCGCGGGCCCGTGACGCTGCCGCGGGGGCCGCCGTCCTCCCCGCCGCTGTCTACGGGGGCTTCTTCGGCGCCGGTGTCGGTGTGATGCTCATGGCCGTGCTCGGGGTCGTCCTCGACGAGGACCTACCCGAGGTCAACGCGGTCAAGGTCACGCTCTCGCTCGTGATCAACGTCGTGGCGGCGGTGTTCTTCGTGTTCCGTGCCGACGTGGCGTGGGCCTACGCGGTCGCGATCGCCCCTGCGAGCCTCGTGGGCGGCCATGTCGCCGGCCGCCTCGTCGGGCGCATCAGCGCGGCGACCCTGCGTGTCGTGGTGGTCGTCTTCGGCATCGCCGTCTCGGTCCGACTCTTCACGTCCTGAGCGTGGGCCCGGGCGCACCCCTACTCCCAAACGCGGGTGGTCTGTGTCGTGGGCGGGTCATCTGGCCCGCGTTTGGGGTGGGGCCGTTCCCAAACGCGGGTGGTCTGTGTCGTGGGCGGGTCATCTGGCCCGCGTTTGGGGTGGGGCCGTTCCCAAACGCGGGTGGTCTGTGTCGTGGGCGGGTCATCTGGCCGCGTTGGGGTGGGGGCCGCTCGCAAACGCGGGTGGTCTGTGTCGTGGGCGGGTCATCTGGCCCGCGTTTGGGGTGGGGGCAAGGACCACTACGCCGAGGCGGCGGCGAGGGAGTGCACCGAACGCGACGCCGGCTGACCCAGGATCGCCGCCAAGAGCGCGGCGGCGCCGGCCTTGTCGAGGGGCTCGTTCCAGTTCCCGCACTTGGGGGAATGCACCCAGCCCGGGCACCCGGCCGCGCAACCGCAGGACTCGATGACCGCCCACGCCGCCCGCACGTGTTCGAGGCCGCACGCGAAACCGGCCTCGGCAAGGCCGGCGCCCCCCGGGTAGGCGTCGTAGACGAACCACGTGGCAGTCCCCGTGTGGTGATGCGAAGGCGTGGAGAGGCCGCCGAGGTCCCAGCGGTCGCAGATCGCGAACCGCGGCAGGATGCCGATGCCGGTGTGCTCGCAGGCGTGCACGGTGCCGGGCACGCGGGCGGTGTCGATGCCGGCGGCTGCGAGGCACTCCTCGGGCACCGAATACCAGAACGCCCTCGTGACGAGATGCTGCGGTGGCAGGTCGAGCCTCTCCATCGGGGATCGTCGCGGCCCCGGCGCATCGGCGTCGTGCACACGCATGCGGAAGCCGACCACATGAGACGTGACCTCCACGTCGCCGAGGCCGAGGGTGACGCCCGCGGGGCCCACGGCCGCGACCTCGTCCTCGCGTACGACCTCGACGCTCGAGTGCGTGCGCGGCTCGGTGAAGTAGTCGCAGTCGAAGCGGACGGCACGGGCGATGTTGTCGTCGAGGTCGAGGTCGCGCACGAGCCACGATTCGCCTTGGTGCAGGTAGACGGCGCCGGGGTGGACGAGGCGGCAGGCGTTGGCTGATTCGACCGTGCCGATCACACGGTCGCGGTCGTCGTCGACGATCCTGACCGTGTCGGGCGAGGAGGAGCGCAAGGCCACGAACCGGGCGGGCGCCCGGCCCACGTAGTGGAGACGCCTGCGCCGCATCGCGAGCGTCCCCTCCGCGAGCAGCGTCGCGGGGCGCACGTCGAGGTCGTCACCCAGCGCCGGCTCCCGGCGGCGCAGGGGAAGCTCCGCTGCCGCGCACGCCAGGTGGGGCTCGTCGATCGACGGGTTCTGCGGGCAGATCACGGCCGCCTCGGGTGGACGCCCGAACAGCTCGTCGGGGTGGGACAGGTACCACTGGTCGAGCTGGTCCTGGCCCGCGATCAGGACCGCACCGGCGGATCGGCCTGTGCGGCCCGCACGACCGAGCTGCTGGCGGAAGCTCGCGACGGTCCCCGGGAAGCCGCACATCACGACGACGTCGAGGCCGCAGACGTCCATGCCGAGCTCGAGCGCGTTGGTGGCCGCCACTCCCCGGAGCCTGCCCGCAGCGAGGCCATCCTCGATCTCGCGGCGCTCGTCGGCGAGGAACCCGCCCCGGTACGCGACGATCTCGCTCCCGAGCGCCGCCCGCCGCCCTGGAGTCAGGGCGTCACGTGCTGCGATCGCGACCATCTCCGCGGCGCGCCGTGAGCGTGCGAACACCAGGGTCTGCAGACCGGTCTCGACCAGACGGGCCAGCAGCCGCCCGGCCTCGCCGACCGGGGACTGGCGCACCCCGGCATCGGGGTCGACGAGGGGCGGATTCCACAGAGCGACGAGGCGTTCGGGGCGCGGGCTGCCGTCGTCGACGACAGCCCGTACCGGCACTCCCGTGAGCCGCCGTGCGAGGTCGCGGGGGTTGGCGAGGGTCGCCGTCGTGCACACGAACGCGGGCTCCGCACCGTAGTGAGCAGCGAGGCGGCGGAGACGGGCCAAGACGTGGGCCACGTGGCTGCCGAAGATCCCGCGCAGGGTGTGGATCTCGTCGACGGCGACGAGGGCGAGACGGGACAGGAACTGCGCCCAGCGGTGATGGCTGGGCAGGATCGTCCGATGCAGCATGTCGGGGTTGGTGAAGAGCACCCGCGCCTGCTTGCGGGCCCATTCGCGCTCCTCGTGGGGGGTGTCGCCGTCCACGACGGCTGCGGACACCGAAGCCCCTGCGAGCTCGCGGAGGCGCCGCAACTGGTCGCGGGCGAGTGCCTTGGTCGGAAAGACCGCCATCGAGGTGGCCCCACCGCCTGCGAGGAGCTGCTCGAGGATCGGGACCTGGTAGGCGAGGCTCTTGCCCGACGCGGTGCCGGTGGCGACCACCACCGAGCGGCGCGCACGGACGTGGTCGACGGCTTCGCTCTGGTGGGACCACAGTCCCGAGATGCCGCGGCGCTCCAGAGCGGCGGTCACCGTGGGCGGGAGGTCCGCGGGGATGTCGCCGGGTGTCGCGGCCCGAGCGGGGAAGTGCTCGCGATGGACCACACGCTGGGAGAGGAACGGGTCGGCGAGCACCTCGGCGAGTGCTGCCGCCGGATCGAGGGCCACGGCGGTCCGCATCACATGCATGGTATTCCACACGTGTGACGCGTGCCTGTGGAGGGGAGTGCGAGCGACGCGGGGGTGGCATCCCTAAACTGGGTCGGGTCGCCACCAGGAGAGCTGAATGGTCGTGGATCTCGACCTGCACGAGTCCGAACGCGGGGAGTTCCGCGTCGTCGCCGTTGGCGGCGAGATCGACGTCTACACGGCGCCGACCCTGCGCGAGCGACTCGAGTCAGTGCTCGAGAGCGGCGTGACCAAGCTGTGCATCGATCTGACCGAGGTCCAGTTCCTCGACTCGACGGGGCTGGGGGTCCTCGTGGGAACGATGCGCAAGATGGGCGGCGACTCCAGCCTCGTCGTCGTCTGCAACCGCCCGCATGTACTCAAGGTCTTCGAGGTCACCGGACTCTCGAAGGTATTCGACATCCGCCACAGCATCGACGAGGTCTGAACCGAGGGGCACGGGAACGTGAAGACCCTGCTCAACCTGCTCTGGTTCGTCTTCGGTGGCCTGATCATGGCGCTCGGGTACTTCCTCGTCGGCGTGGTCCTGTGCGTGCTGATCGTCACGATCCCCTTCGGGGTGCAGGCGTTCAAGATGGGCAGCTACACCCTGTGGCCGTACGGCCGCACGATCGTCGCCAAGGAAGGTTCGGGCACGGGATCCACGATCGCGAACGTGCTGTGGGTGATCCTCGCCGGGGTGTGGCTCGCTCTCGGCCACGTCGTGACCGGCGTCGCCCTGTGCGTGACGATCGTCGGGATCCCCTTCGGGATCGTCCACTTCAAGCTCGCCCGGCTGATCCTGGCACCGTTCGGCAACGAGGTCGTCGACACCGACGTGGCCGAGGCCCGCGGCGCCCAGAAGCTCCTCTGACTCACGTTCGCCATCGACGTGGGGACGTGAGACGGGTTCAGGACCCGCTTTGGGTCCCCACGTCGAGGGGTCGGGGTTCGGGCTCCGGACGTGGGGACGTGAGACGGGTTCAGGACCCGCTTGAGGTCCCCACGTCGGGGGTTCGAGGGTTCGGGGGTTCGGGCTCCGGGCGTGTTCTAGCCGGCTGGGGCTTCGGCGGGTTCGGCGGCGGGGGAGTCCATCATCGAGGCGGACTTGCGCTTACTGAACGCCACGGCGACGACGAGCACGACGAGGCAGACGCCGGCGATCACGAAGCGCCAGCTGCTGTGTTGGAGCGAGATGATCGCGGGCAGCACGAGCAGCGACACCAGGTTCATGACCTTGATGAGCGGGTTGAGGGCCGGACCGGCGGTGTCCTTGAACGGGTCGCCGACGGTGTCGCCGATGACGGCGGCCTTGTGGGCCTCGGAGCCCTTGCCGCCCTCGTGGCCGTCCTCGATGTACTTCTTGGCGTTGTCCCACGCCCCACCGGCGTTCGAC
>JAXLRM010000007.1:0-182801 GCA_046331095.1 Acidimicrobiia bacterium | reverse complement strand
ACGACCCCGTGGCGACCCTCGCGGCCTTCCGCAACCTCTGGTACCACACCGGCGACCTGGCCCGTTGCGACGACAACGGCCACTACTACTTCGTGGACCGCAAGGCGGACTACATACGCCACAAGGGCCGTAGCGTGAGTTCGTTCCTGGTCGAGGCGACCGTGAGCTCCCACCCTGCCGTGCTGCAGTGCGCGGCGTTCGGGGTCGAGGCCGAGCTCAGCTCCGAGGCCGAGATCAAGGTGGACGTGGTCTTGCACCCGGGCGCGGAGCTGACCCCCGAGGATCTGTGCCGCCACGTCAACGACAACGCCCCGTACTTCGCGGTTCCGCGCTACGTGGAGTTCGTGCAAGAGCTGCCCCAGACGCCCAACGGGCGGGTCCGGAAGTTCGAGCTGCGCGCCCGCGGGCTCACGGAGGCGACCTGGGATCGCGACGGTTCCGGCTTCGTCGTCGAGCGTTGAGCACCAGGGGGACCTGACGGTGGACCGTCTCGACGTCGGCTTTCCTTCGGGGGGCGTGGAATGCGCCGCGTGGCTCTACCTCGCGGACTCGGACCGGCCCGGACCCGTGATCGTGATGGCTCACGGCCTCGGCGGTGTCCGCGAGCTGCGTCTCGACGCCTACGCCGAGCGCTTCCGCGCAGAGGGATACGCATGCCTCGTCTTCGACTACCGCCACTTCGGTGCGAGCGGGGGCGAGCCGCGCCAGGTGGTGTCGGTGCGACGCCAGCTCGAGGACTGGCGCGCCGCAATCGCGTACGCGCGTAGCCGTCCCGACGTCGACGCGGACCGGGTGATTCTCTGGGGGACGTCGTTCAGCGGAGGACACGTCCTGGAGTTGGCGGCCCGCGACCACGGCGTCGTCGCCGTCGTGAGCCAGTGCCCGTTCACCGACGGCGCTGCCTCGATGCGTGCGGCCGACCTTCGCAGCGCGGCCAAGGTCGGCACGCGCGTCCTGCGCGACCTCGTCGCGGCTCGTATGGGCTGGGAACCGGTCGCGGTCGCGATCGTGGGCGTGCCGGGCTCGGCAGCCCTCATGTCGGCGCCCGACGTGGAGCCGGGGTACCTGGCGCTCGTGCCCGAAGGGGCGTCTTTCCCCAACGAGGTGGCCGCTCGCTCCGCGGTCGAGATCATGGGGTACAGCCCGGGCCGTCACACCGCTGCCGTGCGCTGCCCGGTCCTGTTCTGCGTCTGCGAGGCCGACAGCGTCGCACCGGCGCCGGCGACCCTGCGCCACTGCGCCGAGGCGCCCCGCGGCGAGGTCCGCCTCTACGACCGTGGTCATTTCGACATCTACGTCGGTGCTGGATTCGAGGAGGCCGTCGCGGACCAGATCGACTTCTTGGGTCGCCACGTCCCCTGCGACTCCGAATCCTCACGGGGCTGACGGCGGTCGCGGTCAGAACGCGGCGATGACGTCACGGGCGAACTTGTACACGGACTCGATCCTGACATCGAGGTCGTCGGGATCCCGGCCCGTGAAGTACCACGGCACGGCCTGCAGTTCGGTGACGCCCGCGTCCGCCAGGCGGTGGTACGCGTCGAGGTCGAAGGCATCGATGCAGAGGGCGTTGACCTCGAACGAGTCGTTGCCGCGCCCGTACTCGGCGCGGTACCCGGCGAGGTCGCGGCAAGCCTCGGTGATCTCGGCCTCGGTGTTCTGCACCGAGATCCATCCGTCCCCGAGCCGGGCCGCACGGCGCAAACCGGGTTCGGACAGCCCGCCGACGTAGACCTTGACCGCCTCGGTCGGCACAGGCGACATCATGAGCCGGTCGAAGTCGTAGAAGCGGCCGTGGTACTCGGCGAACTCGGGTCCCTCGCCGCGGCACAACAGCCTGATGATCTCGATCATCTCGTCCGCACGCTTGCCGCGGGTGCCCATGTCGGTGCGGGTCCAGGCGAACTCCTCGGGGATCCACGAGAGTCCCACCCCGATCGCGACCCTGTTGGCCGAGAGCGCCGCCATCGACGTGAGCTGCTTGCACACGAGCAGTGGGTCGCGGATCGGCAGCTTGAGGACGTTCGTGACGAAGCGGATCCGTTCGGTCACGGCTGCCATCGCCGAGATCGCGACGAATGGATCCACGAAAGGCGTCTCGGGTGCCCAGAAGCGCCCGCCGTCGGGCGTGTACGGGTAGTCGGCGGAGACCTGCTCGGGGTAGAAGACCGAGTCGGGTACGGCGATCGTGTCGAAGCCGGCGTCCTCGGCCGCCCGCGCCATCGGCACGAGGTGCTCGGGTGGGAACATGGGAAACGCCACTGTCCACTTCACGGTCTCGCACTATAGGAATCCGGGCCACCCGACGCCCACGGGCTGCCCGCTGAGCCCGGGTCCGGTGTCCCCGAACTGCCCTTGGTGGACCACCGGGACAAGAAGGCGGCGGCGCGTGCGATCACCTACGGGAGCCCGCCAGTTGCCTCACGGGTCCGCTGACCTGCCTGGCACCGGCTACCGACTCCATCCCTCGCCCGATGGGTAATGTGCACCCAACGTCCCCGGGCGGTCGAACCTGGAGCTCGAAGATGGCCTCGCGCACAGCGCAGACTCTCGTCATCGTGGGCGGCGGCCTCGCCGGAGCCAGGGCGGCCCACGGCGCCCGCGACGCAGGTTTCGACGGCCGTGTCGTCATCGTCGGCGAGGAGGACAGGCTCCCCTACGAGCGTCCGCCGCTGTCGAAGGCCGTTCTCCGCGGAGAAGCGACCCCCGCGTCGGCACAGGTCGACACACCGGAGCTCTACCGGGCCCGCGACATCGAGGTCGTCACCGGTCGCGCGGTCACGGACCTCGACACGAGGAGTCGCCGGATCGGCCTCGACGGTGGCGACGGCATCGAGTTCACGGATGCTGTTCTCGCGACCGGCGCCGAACCGCGGCGGCTCGACATCCCCGGCGCGGAGCTCGACGGTGTGCACTACCTGCGCTCTCTCGACGATTCGGTCCGCCTCGGTGACGCGATTCGCGACGCTGCCCGTGTGGCCGTCGTGGGCGCGGGCTGGATCGGTTCGGAAGTGGCAGCGTCCGCACGCCAGATAGGCGCCGAGGTCGTGCTGGTCGATCCGGGGCCGACGCCACTGCACCGTGTGCTCGGGCGACGCCTCGGGGACGTGATCGCCGCCCTGCACGCCGATCACGGCGTCGAGTTGCGTATGGGATCCGTGGTCGACCGGATCCGTGGGACCGAGGCGGTCGAGGGCGTAGCCCTCACCGACGGCACGATCGAGGAAGCCGATGCGGTGCTCCTGGCCGTTGGCGTGGTACCCCGTGTGGCGCTCGCCACCGCAGCCGGGCTCGCCGTCGACGACGGCATCACAGTCGACGCGCACCTGCGTGCCAGCGTGCCGGGCGTGTACGCGGCGGGTGACGTCGCCAACGCGTGGCATCCCCGCTACCGCAGGCAGATGCGCGTCGAGCACTGGGCCAATGCCATGCATCAGGGCAGCGCTGCAGGCGCCAACGCTGCCGGCTCCGACGTCGAGTACGACCGGCTGCCGTACTTCTTCTCCGACCAGTACGACCTCGGCTTCGAGTACGTGGGACACCACGAAGCTACCGACGAGCTCGCGATCAGGGGACATCCCGACGACGGGGCGTTCATCGCGTTCTGGCACAGCGGCGGGGTGCCCACCGCTGCGATCGCCGTCAACACCTGGGACGTCGTCGAGGATCTCAGGCGTGTGCTCCTGCGCCCAGGCCCGGTGGACGTCCGACGGCTCCTGGACACCGGTGTTGCCCTGAACGACGCGGCGAACTGAGAACCGAGCCGACCACGAACGGGGGTCTCCCGTGACTCGGGCTCAGCGGGGACGGAGGTCGAACTGGGCGCTGCGGAGATCGAGGAGTTCGAGCCGGGCGCCGGCGACGAGGGCCACGATGCAACCGGAGTCCCCGCCGCAGGCTTCGATCTTCTTCCAGGTGCCCCTGACCGCGTCGAGACGGTCCGTGAGTTGAGCCGCCAGCGCCGTTACGTCACCGGGCAGGTCGGCGGCCGGAATTGCCTGCAACCAGGCATTCGCGGCAGCAACGATTCCCGGAGCGGCTGCCGTCTCGGCAGCGCCGGCACCACCTGATGCCGGTTCCGACGGCGTGCCCTCGGCCTTCTCCCACGCTCCCACCTGGTCCCAGAAACTCGCGGCAGCGGGCTCCCACCCCCTACGCCAGCCGTCGACGACGTCGACGTTGGCGTGCGCAGCGACAGGTGATGCCTCGGGTGCAGCTCCGCTGCTGCACGCTGACATGCCGAGGGCTGCCGTCAAGGCGGCCGCCAAGGCCCACGAGCGGCGGAGTGCGCTTGCCAAATCGTCCCACCTTCGAACGCCACCGGCAGCGAGACGATACTTGTATACCCCGGTTGGGGCAATGCCGGCCCCTCCGGGGCGACGGCGTCAGCCGGTTGCGTCGAGGCGGTCAGCCGGCGTCGCCGACGGACTCGCTCGTCGTGTCCTCGCCGGTGCCGATCTGGCGCAGGAACGCGGCGGCCTCCTCGGCGGACATCTCTTCGTCGATCTCCGCGCCGGCGGTGAAGAACGGGTGCACCTTGACGACTTCGCCGCCGTCGGGGAACCCGGGCTGGACGTACCTGTACGCAGGCATACCGGTTCCCGCCGGGATGAGACGCCCGATGATCACGTTCTCCTTGAGGCCGAACAAGGGATCGCTCTTGCCCTCGATGGCGGCCTCGGTCAGCACGCGCGTGGTCTCCTGGAAAGAAGCGGCCGACAGCCACGACTCCGTGGCCAAGGAGGCCTTCGTGATTCCCATCAGCTCCTGACGCGCCTCCGCCGGCTGCTGACCGGACTGGACCAGATCGCGGTTGGCTTCCTGGAAGGTGCGTGCGTCGACACGCTCACCCGGGAGGAAACCACTCGCGCCGGGGTCGGCGACGACGACCTTGCGCATCATCTGGCGAACGATCAGCTCGACGTGCTTGTCGTGGATGTCGACGCCCTGTGACGTGTACACGCTCTGGACCTCGCTCACGAGGTACTCCTGGACGGCCCGCATCGACTTGACCTCGAGCAGCTCCTTGGGGTCGAGGGGGCCCTCGGTGATCCGGTCTCCCGGACGAACCTCGTCGCCGTCGCGGATCGCGAGGCGCTGACGCTGGCCGACCTCGTAGCTCTCGGACTCGTCGGCGTCGCCCTCGATGTGGATGATGCGAAGCTTGGCTTCTTCGTCGTCCTCGATGCGGACACGACCTGCGATCTTGGCGATCTCGGCCTTGCCCTTGGGGTTGCGCGCCTCGAAGAGCTCTTGCACGCGCGGGAGGCCCTGGGTGATGTCACCGCCCGCGGCGATACCACCGGTGTGGAAGGTCCGCATCGTGAGCTGGGTACCGGGCTCACCGATCGACTGGGCCGCGATCGTCCCGACCGCCTCGCCGATCTCGCACTCACGTCCGGTTGCGAGGGCAAGGCCGTAGCACCTGCCGCACACCCCGACACGCGTCTGGCACGTGAGCACGCTGCGCACCTTGGCCGAGACCACGCCCGCGGCCTCGATCTCCTGGACCGCTTCACGAGTGACCAGGTCGCCGGCGGGCACGATCACCTGACCGTCGGGGGCGACGACGTCCTCGAGCGGATAGCGTCCGAAGATGCGGCTCTCGTGGCTGCGCCCCGAATCGGCAAGTTCGATCGTGATACCGCGCTCGGTACCGCAGTCGTCCTCGAGGATGATCACCTCCTGCGCGACGTCGACGAGACGCCGGGTCAGGTACCCCGAGTCGGCGGTCCGCAGAGCCGTGTCGGCGAGACCCTTGCGCGCGCCGTGGGTGGAGATGAAGTACTCGAGGACCGACAGGCCCTCGCGGTAGTTCGCACGGATCGGGCGCGGGATGATCTCGCCCTTCGGGTTCGCAACCAGGCCACGCATGGCGCCGATCTGGCGCACCTGGATCACCTGGCCGCGGGCGCCGGAGTCGGTCATCATCTGGATCGAGTTGAACGGGTCCTCACGCAACTCCGTGACCATCGCGTCCTTGACCCGCTCGGACGCCTCCTGCCAGATCTCGATGAGCTGGAGCCGGCGCTCGTGGGGGGTGATCGCCCCCTTGCGGTGGTTGGTCTCGACCTTGTCGGCCCGCTTCTCGAACTCGTCGAGGATCTCGGTCTTGTTGGCCGGGACCTTGACGTCGTCGATAGAGAACGTCAGCCCCGAAACCGTCGCGAAGTGGAAGCCGACCTCCTTGAGGCGGTCGAGCGTCTCCTGCAACTGGGTCTTGGTGAGCACCTCGGTCAGCTCGGTGACGACACGGCCGAGGTCCTTCTTGCGCAGCGGCTCGTTGATGAAGCGGTACGAGTCCGGGAAGACCTGGTTCAGGATGACACGCCCGACGGTGGTCTCCACCAACTCGCCGTTCATGCCGGGCTTCACGCCGCGCACCTTGATGCGGGCATGCAGATCGAGCTCGCGCTCCCCGCCGGCGCCGAGCTGCTCGTAGGCCATCTGCACCTCGCCCGGCGAGGAGAACACGCGGCCCTCCCCGCGGGACCCTTCGCGCTCCTCGGAGAGGTAGTAGACGCCGATGACCATGTCCTGGGTGGGCGTCACGAGCGGGCGGCCGTGCGCCGGGCTGAGCACGTTGTGTGCCGACAGCATGAGCACGCGGGCCTCGGACTGGGCCTCGACCGAGAGCGGCACGTGCACGGCCATCTGGTCGCCGTCGAAGTCGGCGTTGAAAGCGGCGCACACGAGCGGGTGGATCTGGATCGCCTTGCCCTCGATCAGGATCGGCTCGAACGCCTGGATCCCTAGGCGGTGCAGCGTCGGCGCACGGTTGAGGAGCACCGGGTGCTCGCGGATGACCTCCTCGAGCACGTCCCAGACCTGCGGTCGTGCGCGCTCGACCATGCGCTTGGCGGCCTTGATGTTCGCCGCCAGGTCGAGCTGGACGAGGCGCTTCATGACGAACGGCTTGAACAGCTCGAGCGCCATCGCCTTGGGCAGGCCGCACTGGTGCAGTTTGAGCTGGGGTCCGCACACGATCACCGAGCGGCCCGAGTAGTCGACGCGCTTGCCGAGCAGGTTCTGGCGGAAGCGGCCCTGCTTGCCCTTGAGCATGTCCGAGAGCGACTTGAGCGGGCGGTTGCCGGGCCCCGTCACCGGGCGCCCGCGGCGACCGTTGTCGAGGAGCGCGTCGACTGCCTCCTGCAGCATCCGCTTCTCGTTGTTCACGATGATCTCGGGGGCGCCGAGGTCGAGGAGCCGCTTGAGGCGGTTGTTGCGGTTGATCACGCGCCGGTACAGGTCGTTGAGGTCCGAGGTAGCGAAACGACCACCGTCGAGCTGGACCATCGGGCGCAGGTCCGGCGGGATGACCGGCACCGCTTCGAGCACCATCCCGAGTGGGCTGTTGCGGCCGTGGTTGAAGCTCGCCGTCACCTTCAGGCGCTTGATCGCGCGGGTGCGCTTCTGGCCCTTGGAGTTGACGATCTCGTCGCGCAGGTCGGCCTCGGTCTGGTCGAGATCGATCCGGGCGAGGAGCTCGCGGATCGCCTCGGCGCCCATGCCTCCGTCGAAGTACTCCTCGTAGCGGTCGACCATGTCGCGCCACACGAACTCGTCCGGCTCGAGCTGGGCCACCGACAGTTTCTTGAACTTCGTGAACACCGCTCCGAGGTGGTCGGCCTCGGACTCGGTACGCTCGCGGTCACGCTGGGAGTCGCGGCGCATCTCCTTGTCGAACTGCTTGCGCCGCGCCTCGACCTCGGCCTCGCTCGAGCCCTCCTCCTCCATGCGGGAGAGCTCCTCCTCGGCCTCGGCGGTGCGGTCCTGCTCGCGCTGTTCGAAGTCCTTCCAGACGTCGTCGACCTCGTTGCGCATGCGCGACTCGAGCTCGGGCAGGTCCTTGGTGCGCCGCTCGACGTCGACTCGCGTACAGATGTACGCCGCGAAGTAGATCACCCGCTCGAGGTCCTTGGGCGAGAGGTCGAGGAGGTAGCCGAGCCGGCTCGGCACGCCCTTGAGGTACCAGATGTGGGTGACGGGGGCGGCGAGCTCGATGTGGCCCATGCGCTCGCGCCGCACGGACTTGCGCGTGACCTCGACGCCGCAGCGCTCGCAGATGATGCCCTTGAAGCGGACCCGCTTGTACTTGCCGCAGGCACACTCCCAGTCCTTGACGGGACCGAAGATACGCTGGCAGAACAGCCCGTCCATCTCGGGCTTGAGCGTGCGGTAGTTGATCGTCTCGGGCTTCTTGACCTCACCGTTGGACCACGCGCGGATCTGGTCGGCGGTCGCGAGGCCGATTCGGAGCTGGTCGAAGATGATGCCGGAGGTCTGGGGGTACGCGATTGCCGTCATCGGGCGGCCTCCTCGGCCTCGCTGCGCTCGGGTCGCGAGATGTCGATGCCGAGCTCCTCGGCGGTGCGGAACGCGTCCTCCTCGTAGTTCTGCATCTCGATCTCGTGGCCCTCACGTGAGAGCACCTCGACGTTGAGACAGAGCGACTGCATCTCCTTGACGAGCACCTTGAACGACTCCGGCAGCCCGGGCTCGGGGATGTTCTCGCCCTTGACGATCGCCTCGTACACCTTCACGCGGCCGAGCACGTCGTCGGACTTGATCGTGAGCAGCTCCTGGAGGCAGTGGGCGGCACCGTATGCCTCGAGCGCCCAGACCTCCATTTCGCCGAAGCGCTGGCCACCGAACTGGGCTTTCCCCCCGAGCGGCTGCTGGGTGATCATCGAGTACGGCCCCGTCGAACGGGCGTGGATCTTGTCGTCGACGAGGTGCAGCAGCTTCAGGATGTACATGTAGCCCACCGCGATCGGGTGGTCGTACGGTTCGCCCGAGCGACCGTCGTAGAGGGTGGCCTTGCCGTCCTGGCCGACGAGGCGCACGTCTCCGTGGGTAGGACGCGAGGTGCGCAGCAGCCCCTGGATCGAGGGGTGCGGCTTGCCCGTGGTCAGGTCGACGCCGACGACCTTCTCCTCGTCGTCGGTCCAGTGGGCACCGTCGAAGACGGGCGAGGCGATCCAGGCAGCCGGGTCACGTCGCGGCGAGATCTTGCGGCGGCCGTTCGAGGGCGCCGGCGCGGGGCCGTCCTCCCACCCGGTCCGGGCGGCCCAGCCGAGCAGCGTCTCGAGCACCTGCCCGACGTTCATACGAGTCGGGACACCGAGGGGCGACAGGATGATGTCGACGGGTGTGCCGTCGGACAGGAACGGCATGTCGGCCTCGGGCATGATCTTGGCGATCACACCCTTGTTGCCGTGACGACCCGCGAGCTTGTCACCGACGCTGATCTTGCGCTTCTGCGCCACGAACACGCGGACGAGCTTGTTGACGCCGGGATTGAGGTCGGCGTTGTCCTCGCGGCTGTACACGCGGACGTCGATGACCTTGCCCCACTCGCCGTGAGGGACCTTGAGGGACGTGTCGCGCACCTCGCGGGCCTTCTCGCCGAAAATCGCGCGCAGGAGGCGCTCCTCGGGCGTGAGCTCGGTCTCGCCCTTCGGCGTGACCTTGCCGACGAGGTAGTCGCCGGCACCGACCTCGGCGCCGATACGGATGATGCCGCGCTCGTCGAGGTCGCGCAGGACCTCCTCGCTCACGTTGGGGATGTCGCGGGTGATCTCCTCCTCACCCAGCTTCGTGTCCCGGGCCTCCATCTCGTACTGCTCGATGTGGACCGACGTGAGGACGTCGTCCTTGACGAGGCGCTCGCTGAGCACGATCGCGTCCTCGAAGGTGTGGCCCTCGAAGGTCATGAAGGCGACGAGAAGGTTCTTGCCGAGGGCGAGCTCGCCCGTGTCGGTGTTGGGGCCGTCGGCGATGATGTCGCCCGCCTTGACCTTCTGGCCCTCGACGACGAGCGGCTTCTGGTTGAAACACGTCGACTGGTTCGAGCGCCGGAACTTCATGAGGCGGTAGGTCTTGCGCGTCTTGGACTTCGCGCCCTCGAGGACCACGCGGTCGCCGCTGACCTCGACCACGGTCGCGTCCTCGTCGGCGACGACGACGTCGCCGGAGTCGACCGCAGCGACCGACTCCATGCCCGTGCCGATGAAGGGCGCCTCGACCCGCAGGAGCGGAACTGCTTGGCGCTGCATGTTCGAGCCCATGAGCGCGCGGTTGGCGTCGTCGTGTTCGAGGAACGGGATGCACGCCGTCGAGACCGACACGATCTGGCGTGGTGACACGTCCATGTAGTCGATCTCGGTGGCGAGGACGTACTCGACCTCGCCACCACGGCGGGCGAGGACACGCTCGTTCACGAACTTCGACGTCTTGGAGTCGATCTCGGCGTTCGCCTGGGCAATCGTGTACCGGGACTCGCGGTGAGCGTCGAGGTACTCGATCTCGTCGGAGACCTTGCCCCCTCCCACCTTGCGGTAGGGCGTCTCGATGAAGCCGTAGTCGTTGATACGCGCGTACGTGGCGAGCGAACCGATGAGGCCGATGTTCGGGCCTTCCGGTGTCTCGATCGGGCACATGCGGCCGTAGTGGGAGGTGTGGACGTCACGTACCTCGAAGCCCGCCCGCTCGCGCGAGAGGCCACCGGGGCCGAGCGCGGACAGGCGGCGCTTGTGGGTGAGGCCGGTGAGGCTGTTGGTCTGGTCGTAGAGCTGGCAGAGCTGGCTCGTGCCGAAGAACTCCTTGAGCGCCGCCGTGAGCGGGCGGATGTTGATCAGGGTGGTCGGCGTGATCGCCTCGACCTCCTGGGTCGTCATCCGCTCGCGGACCACGCGCTCCATACGTGTGAGGCCGATGCGCACCTGGTTCTGGATCAGCTCGCCGACCGCGCGGATGCGCCGGTTCCCGAAGTGGTCGATGTCGTCGGTGGTGTACCCCTCGGCCAGGCCCTGATCCTGTTGCCAGAGGCCGACGAGGTACTTGACGGTCTTGAGGACGTCTTCGGGCGTGAGAACGTGGGGGCCGGTCTTGTCGGGACGGTCGAACTTCTGGTTCGCCTTGTAGCGGCCGACGCGGGAGAGGTCGTAGCGCTTGGAGGAGAAGAAGAGCTGCTCGAGCAGGCCGCGGGCTGATTCGACCGATGGCGGCTCGCCCGGGCGCAGGCGCCTGTAGATCTCTATCAGCGCCTCTTCGCGCGTCGTGGTCGTGTCACGGTCGAGGGACGCCTGGATGCAGGCTGCGCCGTCGAAGTAGTCGAGGATCGCCTCGTCGGTGGTGAGGTCGACGTCACCGAAGTCGAGGGCGCGCAGCAGCACGGTCACGAGCTGGCGCCGCTTGCGGTCGACGCGGACCCCGCACGTGTTGCGCTTGTCGGTGTCGAACTCGAGCCACGCGCCGCGGGCTGGGATGACCTTGGCGCCGAAGAGGAGCTTCTCGCTCGTCTTGTCGGGACTTTGGTCGAAGTAGATGCCCGGACTGCGCACGAGCTGGCTGACGACGACCTTCTCGGTGCCGTTGATGATGAAGGTCCCCGACGGCGTCATGAGCGGGAACTCGCCCATGAACACACGCTGTTCCTTGATCTCGCCGGTCTCGCGGTTGCCGAATCGGGCAGTCACGAAGAGCGGGCTGCCGTACTGCATGTCCCGCTCGCGGCACTCCTCTATGGAGTGCTTGGGCTCCTCGAACTCGTGATCGACGAACTCGAGGATCAGGTTGCCCGAGTAGTCCTCGATGGGAGAGACCTCGCGCAGTGTGTCGGCGAGGCCCGCGTTCACGAACCAGTCGAACGACGCCTTCTGTACTGCGAGAAGATCTGGTACCGGGAGTACTTCCTCGATGGTGGTGAAGGAGACGCGATCACGCGTGAGAGGGCGCGTCAGAGTCGCCAAGGGAGCTCACATCCTTCGCGAGACAGGGGAGGACCAGGGCCGAAGGATCAGTATAGTCAGGAAGTCGTTCCGGTCAAGTGGCGCGCGAGGCTCGCCGGGCCACTTGGCTCACCCGGCGCTTGCACGCTCTTGCTGGGGAAGGCGCGTGCCAGAGCGGTTCCTCGCTTCGCTGCGTGAGAGTGGGTCGCATACGGTGACCCGCTCGCAGTGTCCCGCCAGGGTACGCCGCGTCCGGATGATCGTCAACGATCTGATGTGACGCGCGGCGCTTCCCGCCCCGACGAGACCCCAAACGCGGGCAAGACGGCCCGCCAGCGGGACAGATCGCCCGCGTTCGGAAAGGGCCCAACCCCCAAACGCGGGCAAGACGGCCCGCCAGCGGGACAGATCGCCCGCGTTCGGAAAGGGCCCAACCGCGACGAGGGCGTCCCCGCGGGGACGCCCTCCGGTGAGGCTGGGTAGGAGGTCCTACTTGACCTCGACGCCGGCGCCGGCCTCCTCGAGCTTGGTCTTGGCAGCCTCGGCGTCTTCCTTGGACACACCTTCGACCACGGGGTTCGGCGCGCCGTCGACGAGCGCCTTGGCCTCCTTGAGGCCGAGCTTGGTGATCTCGCGAACGACCTTGATCACCTGGATCTTCTGGTCGCCTGCTCCGGTGAGGACGACGTCGAAGCTGTCCTTCTCCTCCTCGGCTGCGGCCTCGCCGCCACCGGCTCCCGGCATCGCCACCGCGACGGGGGCGGCAGGGGTGACGTCGAAGCGCTCCTGGAACTTCTCGCGCAACTCGTTGAGCTCCAGCACGGTCATCTTCTCGATGGAGTCGAGGATCTCGTCGACAGTTGCCATTGGTCTCTCCTTGTGGGTTCTACGAACAGTCGGGTCAGGCGGATTGCTTCTCGATCAAGGCGTCCTGGAGCGCGAGGAAGTCCTGCAGCGGCGCAGCCAGCAGGGCTGCGAACTGCGACAGCGGCGCCTCGAAGAGCCCTGCGATCTCCGAGAGCATCACCTCTCGGCTCGGCAGCTTGGCGAGGGCGCGGATGTCCGCCTCGGCGACTGCGTTGCCGTCGAGGACGCCGGAGCGGATCACGAGCTGCTCGTGGTCCTTGGAGAAGTCGGCCAACGCCTTGGCGGCTCCCGCCACCTCTTCGCCGGCGTACACCAGCGCCACCGGACCGGCGAGCTCGTCCTCCAGGAAGTCGAGGCCGGCCTTCTTTGCCGCCCGCCGCGCCAGCGTGCACTTGACGACCTTGCAGGTGGCGCCGCTCGCCCGGAGGTCGCGGCGCAGCCGCGCGAACGCGTCGACGTCGAGACCGCGGTATTCCGTGACGAACACGGCTTCGGCCGAGCTCAGGTCGGCTGCGATCTCCTCGACCGCCGCTACCTTGTCCGCCCGCGGCTCCCGGGATGTGGGCTGTGTCATCGGCACCTCCGTGCGGGCCTCTCGTCCAGTTCCTGCGCCGACCGAAGGTCAGCGCGGCGGACGCGGCCCGTGCGCGCACGGGTGCCGTCGACGCTGCCTACCCAGGGCGCCCCGGAGGGCGATTACTCGACGACCTGCGGTCTCGGGCGGCGAAGGCCGCAGTGTAGCAACAGGCCATCGGCTATGTAACGGCAGCGCCATCTATCTGCGCATACAGCGCATGTCTTGCTTCTGCACGGACGCACCCGGGGCCTCGCTCCGGCCGGCGAGGGTTATGTCCACCACGCTTCCAGATTCGCTGAAGGCTATGGAATCGATCCAGCCACGTGCCGGATCCGTTGCCTGTCCATCCTTGTCGAACGTCTGGATACTGAACAGGCGACCTCCACCTTGGACTGCGAAGGAGCCCTTGGGCCTGTCCCCTAACGTGGGCGTGAGGCGAATCCTCCCTGAGTCCACTATCCAGGTCCCTTTCATGATCGTCGTGCCCATTCTGCCGCCACTGCGTGTTTCGAATGTCCCATCGCGCCCGATCTCGATGTAATCGACTCCCGTATCTGTGCAGTCCCAGGCACCAACTACACGGTCAACGAAGCTGGTGGGCTCCACTGAGCCGCCTCCGGTGGCACCCAGCACCGCAACAACAACGACCATGACGGCGACCGCGACTCCCCCTCCAACTAGCACTAGCACTCCCGACCTCAAGTTCCGGGCGTCCCTCTTCCTGATGGGGATCGCGCGGGCTGCCGGCACCGATGTCGCAGCTTCGGCTCCGTGTTGTGCGCCGCACTTCACGCAGAAGGCGGACTCCTGCCTGATCTCACTGCCGCAACGTCGGCAGAACACGTGCACTCCTCAACTCGCGGCGCCGCCGCAGCGGGGGCAGAACGCGTTGCCGTCGTCGACGATGTGACCCTGGGGACAGCGACGCACGACGTAGGTCGCGCCTCCGGCAGGAGCGGCGTCGACCACGACGGGCTCGGGCACCTGATCGCGCCTGGCTCCGCAAGTAGTGCAGAACTGGGTGCCGTCCTGAAGGGGAGCAGCGCACGCAGGGCAGGTCGCCGAAGCAGTTCCGACCGATGGCACGGCGAGGGCGTACGTCGACGTCGGAGGCGGCTGCTGGGGCGGGGCCACCGGCATCGGCTGGTTCATCACCGGCTGGGGCGCCATGTACGACATGGTCGGAGCCATGACCGGCACCCCCATCAGCATCTTCTTGTTGTGCGAGTCCGCAGCCACGCAGCCCCAGATGATCGAACCGACCCAGACGAAGAAGTACCCGACTCCGAAGGTCAAGATCGAGAACGGGATCCCGAGCAGGGTCATGATCAACCCGCCGGTCACGGAGGAGTAGAAGAGCCCGAACGGACCGAAGAAGAAGGTGAGCACGAACGCGACACCGGTGCTCTTCGGGGGGGCCATCATCACGGGCGGGGCGACGACGTTGTTGACGACCATCGGCATCGGCGCTGGGGCAGGTGCGTACTGCATCTGCGGCGCCGGCTGGACGATCGGCGACGGCGCCGGGTCCGTGGCAGGATTTCCGTAGGGTGGGGGCACTTCGCCGCGGTATCCCGGACCCTGTCCATTTGCCGCCGAGTACTCGGTCATCGTCTCCCCGTCCTTCATCTGGTACGTGTTGAACGGCGCTGCCGCACCAGCGTTGCGCGGAAGGGAAGCCGAAGGGGTTGGAGCACGAGGCGGCCAGGGAGATGGGGTTGGAGCACCACGCGGCCACGGGTGGCCGGCTGGTGCTCCAAGGTCGGTCGGTCGGTCGGTCAGTCCACGTGGGGGAGGGCGTCGGCGGGGTCGATCCTGACGCCGGGGCCCATCGTGGAGGCGACGGAGATGCCTCGGAAGTAGCGGCCCTTGGCGGAGGCCGGCTTGACGCGCTGGAGCTCCTCGACGGCGGCGGCGTAGTTGTCGACGAGCTGGTCGGCGGCGAAGCTCGCCTTGCCGATGCCGATGTGGACGTTGCCGTAGCGGTCGTTGCGGTACTCGACGCGGCCGGCTTTGAACTGCTCGACCGCCTCGGCGACGTTGGGCGTCACGGTGCCGGCCTTGGGATTGGGCATCAGACCACGGGGACCGAGGACCTTGCCGAGCTTGCCGACGGTGGACATCATGTCGGGCGAGGCGATCGCGACGTCGAAGTCCAACATGCCGCCCTGGACCTGCTCGGCAAGGTCGTCGCCACCGACTAGGTCCGCTCCGGCGGCCTCGGCGGATCGCGCGGCCTCACCCTGGGCGAAGACGGCGATCCTCACCGTCTTCCCCGTCCCGTGGGGGAGGGTCACAGTCCCCCGCACCGCCTGATCTGCCTTGCGGGCGTCGATGCCGAGCTTGATCGCCAACTCGATGGTCTCGTCGAACTTGGCCGACGCCGCTTGTTTGACCAGCGTGAGCGCCTCCAGGGGCGGGTGCACCGCCTCGCGGTCGAACGCTCGCACCGCGTTCTCGTAGCGCTTGCCCTTCTTGGACATTGTTGCCTCCTCGTGGTCCGAACGGGACCGGCGGTCCCTCCCACGTCCGTGTCAGCTGCCATCGCGGGCAGCGCTATCAACTCCCGACCGCGATGCCCATCGAACGAGCAGTGCCCTTCACCATCTCGATCGCGCCTTCGATGTCGTTGGCGTTGATGTCGGGCATCTTGGTCTCGGCGATCTGGCGCACCTGGTCGAGGGTGACGCTGCCCGCGGTCTCCCGCAGCGGGTCCGTCGCGGCCTTCTCGATCCCAGCCGCCTGCTTCAGCAGGAACGACGTCGGTGGCGTCTTGGTGATGAACGTGAACGAGCGGTCCTCGAAGATCGTGATCTCGACCGGCACGATCTGGCCCTGCTGGGACTGGGTCCTCTCGTTGTAGGCCTTGCAGAAGTCCATGATCGCGACCCCGTGTGGGCCGAGGGCGGTGCCCACAGGCGGCGCCGGAGATGCCTGCCCGGCAGGGATCTGCAACTTGACTACTGTGACGACGCGCTTGCGTCCCATCGGGTTCTCCTGGGGCGAAATCCGGTCAGAGCTTCTGGACCTGGTCGAAACCGAGCTCGACCGGAGTCTCACGGCCGAAGATGTTCACGAGCACCTTCAGCTTCGACTGGTCCACGTTGATCTCGGCAATGGTGCCATTGAAGTCGGCGAAGGGGCCACCCATGACCCTCACGCTCTCGCCGGCCTCCCAATCGAGTTTCGGCTTGATCTTCTTGTCGGGCTTCACCTGCAGGATCCGCTCGACCTCGCGCCGCGTGAGCGGGATGGGCCGCGAGCCCGACGATACGAACCCCGTGACACCGGGAGTGTGGCGCACGCACATCCAGGCTTCCTGGTTGCGCTCGGGGTCCTCCATACGCACGAGCACGTAACCGGGAAAGACCTTCTTGGGTACGACGGTCTTCTTGCCGGCCTTGAACTCGATCACGTCCTCCATCGGGATGACGCACTCGTAGATGTCGCGCTCCATGTTCATGGACGCGATCCGGCTCATGAGGTTGGTGCGCACCTGGTTCTCGTGGCCGGCGTAGGTGTGGATCACGAACCAGCGCCCGGGCCTGTCGTAGGGACTCGGCGCCGCCTCGGGTTCCTCGGCGGTAGTGGGCGCCGCGGTCACGGGGACATCGGCGATCGTGTCGGTGCCGCCCGCCTCGGCGACGGTCACAGAACCTGGCGCGTCAGCACCCGAAGCGTTGGTCTCGGCGTCGATGGTCTCGTCCTCTGTCACGTGTACGTCCCCTCGGGCCCCGGGTCAGAAGAGGTTGAAGACAAACCGCGTGAAGAGCTGGTCGAGCCCGAACACGTAGCCGGTGAGCACCACGACCGTCACGAGCACGATGATCGTCGAGTTCACGACCTCCTTGCGCGTCGGCCACAGGACCTTGCGCATCTCGGCGATCACCTCGCGCACGAACTGGCGCGTGCCGACGCGCTTGCGCTCCGAAGCCTGCTGGACGGCCTTCTGGCGCGCTGTCTTCTGCGACTTCGTGTCGCGGCGCTCCGTGCTGTCCTGCATTCGCTTCATCTGACGGTTCACAGCACCGTCCTTCGTCTCGGTAGCAAGCGGTGTTCCTCAACGCTACGCGCCCGGGCATCGTGGCCAGGAACGCGCGCTCCGCAGGGGCGGAGGGATTTGAACCCCCAACCGCTGGTTTTGGAGACCAGTGCTCTGCCGGATTGAGCTACGCCCCTTCACCCGGCGCGACCACGGATCGACCGGGCCGCGAACCCGGCAGTATAGACGGGTTGCCCTGACACCTCCCCGGTGCCCCTCTCACGAGCGGGTGGCGAGACCGAGGCGGGCGAGGTCCGCGGCGAGCTTGCCCCGTCGCCACCGCACGAGAACGCCGGTGGCCACGCCGCCCACCAGCGCCGCGACGATCCCGGCCGTGACGAACCACCAGAGTCGGTGACGCCGATCTGCCGGAAGCTCGATCCCTCCCTCGAACACGTAGGAGAGGATGTCGTCCACGAGACCGGTGGGTACCGCCGGGAGGTCGTCACGAAGTGTGCCGAGCGCGGTCGCCAGCACCGAGTCACGATCGCGCTCGCCCGTGTCATCCCTCGGCATCGGTCACCCCCTCGGATTCGAGCGCCGCGCGGAGGCGCTTGCGTGCTCGATGGAGCCTCACCTTGGCAGCGGTCACGCTGATTCCGAGCTCCTCGGCGATGACGTCGTGCGGGAGGTCGTACACGTCTTTCATGACGACCACCGCCCTCTGCTCGGGTGGGAGCTCGAGCAGCCGTCGCGTGAGCTGACCGCGCAAGGAGAGGTTCTGAGAGACCTCCTCGGGTCGCGGCCCCGTCGACTCCGGCTCCTCGATGCCCTCGAGGCTCTCCGCTCGGTTCCGGCCGCGGCGGCGCATGTACGTGTAGGCCGCATTGGCGGTGATCCGGTACAGCCACGTCGTGAACGCCGCGTCGCCGCGGAACTTCGACAGCGAGCGGTACGCGCGCAGGTAAGCCTCCTGCACGACATCGCGGGCGTCGTCCTCGTTTCCGACGAGGCGGTAGGCAAGTCCGTACATCTCCGTGTGCGTCAACCGAACCAGTTCACTGAAGGCAGCCTCGTCCCCCGCGACTGCGGCGTCGACCAGCGCGGCGGTGATCACGAAATCCTCGCCGTCGTCGAGGACGGCCGCGGCCTCCTCGCCCGCGGAGGTCTCGCCCCCGTCCGCCGAATCCGCGCCTGCGCCGTCCATGCCGTCCTCGGCGGGGCCGGCCTCGGTGCGCTTGCGATTCAACGACGACTCCGGCTGCTCTGCCCTCCGACCCGACACGACCCTGCACTGGTTACACGCCGGGTGGCAAGGACGGGGCGCGGCCCACAGAAGTAGCGGAGGGCGGGATCGAACCGCCGACACAGCGATTATGAGCCGCTTGCTCTACCACTGAGCTACTCCGCCGTGGCGACCATCAGGCCGCAAGGTCGCCGCCACGATAGCGCGGGGATCGCCCTGTCCCTCGCTCGACCTGACGCGTAGCATCGCAGTGGAGGAACCGGAGCAGGGATCCGGCCCCACCTTGCAGCATTGAAGGGGAGGATCGGCGCCGCGGGGCTGGGAACCGACCCGATCGCCCTGTCTGGGCAACCTCCCGCCGCGGTCGCCGGCGCCGACCTGCGCACCAGATCACGAGCAAGACCGTGCAAGTCCAGGCCCCATTCACATATGCCCCGGCCGGAGGCCCGAGTTCGGGTAGGGACCTCTTCAACGCCTTCTACGAGGCGACATCTCCCGGCGCGTTCGACTTCGCTTCGGGCCTGCTGGCTCAGCCCGACGAAACCACCGCCACCGTCGCCCGGGCGTACGAGAACCTCGACCGCGCTCACCAGTCGATGGCGGCGCCCTACCACGCCGTACCCCTCCTCGCAGAGATCTACGCCTTGTCCACCGCTTATCCGCGGGCGCCCACGGGATCGTTGCAGCCCGGAGCCGGAGCCGTGCAGGCTCTCGACGAGCCCCATCGCAGCATCCTGCACCTGATGGAGCGCCACAAGTTCTCGGCGGAGAACACGGGAGCGATCCTCGGCCTCGACCCGCGAAGCGTCGTCGAGGCCCACGAAGACGCCCGCGCTGTTGCCCACGGCGTTTCGGCCGCGCTCGCCCTCTGCCCCGGCGGCATGGCATCCTGCCCCGCGCTCGCCGCCGAGCTCGACCCCGGCCTCGGAGTCATCGCCCAGACTGAACGCATCCTCGAACATGCAGAGCGCTGCGCACCCTGCATGTCGGTGGCGCTTGCCTCCCCCGACCCGATCAAGGAACTCCGCGATGCCGCGCCGGTGCGAGTCCCGAATGGCAACGGGGTCGCGCCACCAGGTCCCCCGACACCTGTCGCCGGAAGTCCCGGTCTCGACTCCCCACTCGGGACCAGCCCCGCCGGCAACGGCGCCGTCGGCGCGGGCCTCGGTCCCTTTGTCCTGGGTGCGGCAGCCATGCCCGCCGCCGCGACGGGGTGGAGCGCGCCACTCACAGGTGCGGCACCGCTGCCCGGGCCCGCTCCGGGGCCTTCGCTCGCGTCCAAGGCAGCTCCCAAGGAGAAACGATGGTCGCCTCTGCGCCTGTGGGACCGGGCGACGGGTTGGCAGAAGTCGGGGGCCATCATGGCCGTCCTCTTGGTCGCGGCGCTCGTCGTCGCGATCGCGGCCGGCGGCGACGGAGAGGACGTCGCTGCACGCACCAACAACTCGTCCGGAGCCCCGGCGCAGGCGAACGGACCCAACACCAAGGCGCCGATGCCTGCGCTGCCTTCGCCCGACAGCACGACGACCACGACCATGCCGATCACGAGTGCGACCGGTGTCGGCGAGTCGCCGACCGCGTCCCCGTACACGGGCTCGGGGTCGTCGTCGGGCTCGTACTCGTCGGGCTCGTCCGATTCGTCCTCGGGATCGACCGGAACCTCCAACTCGTCGTCCGGCCAGACCTCTTCGGGGACGACCACGCCACCGCAGACGACAGCGCCGCCGGCGACCACGGCCCCTGCACCGCAGGTGACGAGTTACACGTGGGGCGCATCCCGGTACCAGAAGCCGCTCACCTCCCCGGTGACGCGCGACATCGACTTCGACTTCGTGAGCACCGGCACGTCGGTCACCTACACCACGTCTTGGGGGACGAGCGGTAACCTCCTTGCCGGCGCGGGCACACTCCCACTCGTGGCGGTGCCGATCGGCAGCCAGAGTGTCCTGTTGACGATCACCGGACCCGGCGGTACGGCGACCGCGAGCTTCCAGACACCGATGCTCTGAACGAGGCACGACGGCGTTGAGCCGCCACCGTGAACCGGTGTAGTAATCGCCGCCGAGGGGGTTGGCCGAGTGGATCCACAGCGAGCAGGCCTGCCCGGCGAACGCCTCGGCGGCCCTGTCGGCAAGCTGGCTGCGATCATTTTCGACACAGACGGCGTGGTGACGCGCACCGCTACCGTCCACGCGGCGGCTTGGAAGGACCTCTTCGACTCGTATCTGCGAAACCGCGCCGCCACGACCGGCACCGGCTTCGTCGAGTTCACCGACGACGACTACTTGCGATACGTGGACGGCAAAGCCCGCGCCGACGGTGTGGCCAGCTTCCTCGGATCCCGAGGCATCGACCTCCCCCGTGGCACTCCCGAGGACCCTCCGGGTGCCGAAACGGTCTGGGGTCTCGGCAACTCCAAGAACGACGCCTTTACCGCGGTGGTACGTGACCGCGGCGTCGAGCCGTACGACTCGACACTCGCGCTCGTGCGCGCCCTGAGGCGGTACGGACTCCGCACCGCCGTCGTGTCGGCGAGCGAGAACTGCGCCGCGGTACTCGCCGCGGCAGGCGCCACCGGACTCTTCGACGTGCGTGTCGACGGCCTCGACGCAGCCGCCCTCGGCCTGCCCGGCAAACCCGACCCGGCTCTCTTTCTTGAAGCGTCCCGCAGGCTCGGAGTGGAGCCGGCCGCCGCCGCTGTCGTCGAGGATGCACTCGCCGGAGTCGAGGCCGGACACCGTGGCGGCTTCGGCCTCGTCGTCGGAGTCGACCGCGGC
The DNA here is from genome assembly GCA_046331095.1 of Acidimicrobiia bacterium. Classification (GTDB taxonomy): domain Bacteria; phylum Actinomycetota; class Acidimicrobiia; order UBA2766; family UBA2766; genus JAIBAC01. The sequence goes on along the minus strand of JAXLRM010000007.1, from coordinate 161,620 downwards.
GACCAGGCAGAGGCACTGTCACGCCACGGCGCCGACGTCGTGGTCGCGGACCTCGCTCAGTTCAAGGTGGACGAGACCGGAGGGTGGGAAGTTGTCGACGACACGACACCCCACGTCTGAGGTGCCGCTCGCACTCGAGGACTCGGGGCTGCGCCGCTGCATGGCCGGACGTACGCCTGCGGTCTTCACCGACTACGACGGCACGCTGACGCCGATCGTGGCGAGGCCGGAGCTCGCCCGGATCGACGCGGCCATGGCCGGCGCGCTCGGCCGCCTCGCCTCGATCTGCGTCGTGGGCATCATCAGCGGACGCGACCTCGAAGACGTGCGGTCGATCGCGCACGCCGAACACGTCTGGTACGCCGGCAGCCACGGGATGGACCTGCTCGGACCCGACGGGACCCGCCACCAGCACCCCGGCAGCGTGGAGCTGGCACCCGATCTCGCCGCCGCGGCCGACGAGCTCGAGGACCGACTCGCCTCGATCCCCCACGCGTGGGTGGAGCGCAAGCGCTTCGCGACCGCCGCGCACTACCGCCAAGTGGACGCGACCCTGTGGCCCGCGGTCGCCGAAGCCGTCGACGCGACCCTCGCCGGACACCCGCGGCTGCGACGCACCGGGGGTAAGTGCATCTACGAGCTGCGCCCCGACGTCGATTGGGACAAGGGACGCGCCCTGTGGTGGCTCTTCGACCGGGCCGGCCTCGACCGATCCGGAACTGTCGCCCTCTACCTGGGCGACGACCTCACCGACGAGGACGCGTTCGCCGCACTCGGCGACGACGGTGTGGGCATCGTCGTCGTCGACTACGACAGGCCCACCTACGCCGACGTGCGCGTGCGCGACGTAGCCGAGGTCCTCCTCCTGCTCGAAGACCTCGTCGACTACCTGGAGGACGCGAAAGCGTGAACGAGTGGCTCCTGATCTACGACGAGTACGACCCGGAACGCGTGGGGGTCCGCGAGGCGCTGTGCACGCTCGGCAACGGCTACTTCGCCACGCGCGGAGCGCTCGCCACGTGCGACGCCGACGACGTGCACTACCCCGGCACCTACATCGCGGGTGTCTACAACCGACTCGACACCGAGGTCGCCGGGCGCCGGGTCGACAACGAGAGCCTCGTGAACGTCCCCAACTGGCTCCCGGTGCGGTTCTGTGCGGACGACGGGCCGTGCTTCTCGGCCTCCGCGGCCGAGGTCCTCTGGCAGTACACCGAGCTCGACATGTACCGCGGGGTCCTGTCCCAGAAGACCCGCTACCGCGACCCCGAGGGGAGGGTCCTCCGTGTGACGGAACGGCGGTTCGTGTCGATGCGCGACCCCCACATGGCCGGCATCGAGGTGACGGCCGTACCCGAGAACTGGTCAGGGCGTCTGAACGTCCTGAGCGCGATCGACGGTACGGTGACCAACTCCGGTGTCGCCCGCTACGCCGCGCTCGGGGGCCGCCACCTCGTCCCGGTGTGCACCGACCACGACGGCGGCGACGTCGTCTGCTTGCGCGTCGAGACGAGCCAGTCCGAGATCCGCATCGCCGAGGCGGCGCGCACGCGTGTGTTCCACGGCGGCGAGCAGCTTCACGAGCCGGCCGACCTCGTCATGCACGAGAGCTACGTCGGCCTGAGCCGCACCGTCGAGGTGAGCGAGGGCGAGGAGGTCACGGTCGAGAAGATCGTGTCGCTGTTCACGTCGCGCGACCACGGCATCGGCGAGCCCGGGGAAGAGGCATGCGCGACCGTGAGGGAGTACGCGGGGGGTTTCGACGACCTGCTCTCGCGCCATGCAGTGAGCTGGCGCCACATCTGGGGCCGTGTCCGCATCGACGTCGGCGCCAACCACGGCCTCGCGCTCGCCCTGCACGTGCACTTGTTCCACCTCTGCCAGACAGTCTCGAACAACTCGATCGGCATCGACGCGGGTGTGCCCGCCCGCGGCCTCCACGGCGAGGCCTACCGGGGCCACATCTTCTGGGACGAGCTCTTCATCGTCCCCCTCCTCAGCCTGCGCCTGCCCCAGCTCGCCCGATCACTCCTGATCTACCGCTACAACCGGATCGACAGGGCCCGCAACGCCGCCGCCGATTGCGGCTACTCGGGCGCCATGTACCCGTGGCAGAGCGCCAGCGACGGCCGCGAGCAGACCCAGACGATGCACCTCAACCCCAACTCGGGCCGCTGGCTGCCGGACGCCTCGCACCTGCAGCGCCACGTGAACGCGGCGATCGTCCACAACGTCTGGCACTACTACCTGGCGACGCTCGATCTCGACTTCCTGCGCTTCTACGGCGCCGAGATGATCCTCGAGATCGCCCGCTTCTGGTCGAGCATCGCCACCTACAACCGGGCGCTGGACCGCTACGAGATCAAGGGTGTGATGGGCCCCGACGAGTACCACGAAGGCTACCCGGGCCGTGACGGGCCCGGCCTCGACAACAACGCCTACACCAACCTCATGGCGGTCTGGTGCCTGTGTCGCGCCTTCGACGTGCTTCGGACCCTGCCACCCGTCTCGGTGCGCGACCTGCGCGAGCGCCTGATGATCTCCGAGCAGGAGCTCGACCGCTGGGGCGAGGTGAGCCGCAAGATGCGCGTCTGCTTCCACGACGGCGACGTGATCAGCCAGTTCGAGGGCTACGAGGACCTCCTCGAACTCGACTGGGACGCCTACCGCGCCAAGTACGGCGACATCCACCGCCTCGACCGGATCCTCGAGTCCGAGGGCGACTCGCCCAACCGCTACAAGCTCACCAAGCAGGCGGACGTGATGATGCTGTTCTACCTGCTGTCCCCCAACGAGATCGCGACGCTGCTGGAACGCCTCGGGTACCCATTCGACGACGACCTGATCGAGCGCAACATCGAGTACTACGAAGCCCGGACCGCGCACGGGTCGACCCTCAGTCGTGTCGTGCACGCGTGGATCAACGCCAATCGGGACCGCGAGAAATCGTGGGACTTCTTCTTGGCCGCGCTGAACAGCGACCTCGACGACATCCAGGGCGGCACGACGCGCGAGGGCATCCACCTCGGCGCCATGGCGGGGACCGTCGACATCCTGCACCGCTGCTACACGGGCCTCGAGATGCGCGGGGAGGTCCTGCACCTCGACCCGGTCCTGCCACTCGAGCTCGGCTCGCTCGCGTTCGACATCCGCTACCGCGGCCACCTCGTGCACCTCGAGTTCACGACCGAGGTCGCCAAGGTCCGCGTCGACCTCGACGAGGGCGAGCCGGTCCTGGTCGACGTCAAGGGCGAGTTGCACAAGGTCGGCCCCGGCCAGACGATCGAGGTCTCCCTCGTGGACGGCGACACAACCGCAGCCGGTCCCGGGGCCGGCCCTGACGGCACGGTGGGAGCCGCAGCCGGTTGAGGCGGCAGCGAGACGCGCGGACGCCGCCGGAGGCTGCCCGGCAGCCGATGCAGGAGAGGCAATAGCGATGAGAGTCGCGGTCACCGGGTCAACGGGATACGTGGGGGCGTACACGACCCGCGCTCTCCTCGACGCGGGGCACTCGCTCCGCCTCCTGGTCCACCCCGACGAGCCCTTGGACGACGCGCTCGCAGCCGTCGGGATCCGTGCCGACGAGCACGAGGTCGTCTCCGGTGACATCTGCTCCGCCGAGGTCGTCGCAGCACTTCTCGAAGGCGCCGACTCGCTCGTGCACGCCGCCGGCATCGTGGGCGTCGACGACAGCCGCGAGCAGCTCATGTGGGATGTCAACGTCGACGCCACCGCAGCAGTGCTTGCACGCGCCGTTGCCGCGGGCCTCGACCCGATCGTCCACGTCGCGACCTACAGCGCTCTGTTCCCGTCTCCCGACCCCGTGATCGGGCCGGACAGCCCGACCGCTGTCGGCCGCAGCGCCTACGGGCGCACGAAGTCGACCGCAGACCGCATCGCGCGGGCGCTGCAGATGACCGGCGCTCCGGTGGTGATCACCTACCCCGCCAGCATCGTCGGCCCTCCCGCGGGAACACGGGCCGGCATAAGCACCGCCGGGCTTGAAGCGATCGTGAAGCACCGCATCGCACCGAGCTTCACAGGTGGCATGGCGATGATCGACGTGCGCGACGTGGCGGACCTGCACGCGGCGGCGATGACCCCCGGCCTCGGCCCACGCCGCTTCGTGTGCGGTGGCGAGATGCTCGGCTTCGACACGATCGTCGACGTGATCGAGTCGGCGATCGGGCGTCCGATCCACCGCGTCCGGATGGCCCCGGGCCTGTTCCGCGCGATGGGGCGGGTCAGCGACGCGATCGCGAAGGTGCATGCGGTCTCGGCCGGCTTCAGCTACGAGGCCGCCTGGCTGCTCACAGCGGCGACCCCGACCGACGACAGCGCCGCGCTGGCCCTCCTCGGCCGCCCCTGGCAGTCCGCTCGCGAGGCGCTCGCCGACTCGGTGCGCGGCCTCTCCCCTGACGCTCAGGCGGCAGGCGGCCCCTCCGCGACCTGAGACCCCCCGGCGCCGAGGTGGGACCTCGACAAGAGGATCGCGACGGCCAGGACAGCAGCCGTCGCCCCCGAGATCAGGAACGGGATGCGACCGACCCGGCCCCATGCCAGGCCCGCCCAGACACCTGCGACGAGGAGACCCACACCCGAGACCGCTGCATGGATGCCGAGGCCGGTTCCGCGCTGGGCCCCCGGGACGAGGTCGGCGATCCACGCGCGGCTGACACCGTCGGTGAGCGCGGTGTAGCCCCCGTAGAGAGGCAGCAGGACCCAGAGCCACCCCGCCGAGAGCTCCAGACCGAGGCCCAGGTAGGTGAGAGCGAACAGGCACAGGCCGACCGCGAACACGACACTGCGGCTGCGGCGGTCCGAGACGACACCTGCCGGATACGAGAGCAGCGCGTACGACAGGTTGTAGAGGACGTAGAGGACGACCACCCCGGCGAAGCCGAGACCGACTTCAGTGGCCCTCAGCAGGATCAGCGTGTCGGGGAAGTTCACGGCGGAGAAGAGCGCGATCAGTGCGATCACACGCCAGAACCGCCGGGGCAACCCGGCGAGGGACCACGCGCGCTGTTCGCTCCGGAGTCGTGGATGCGGCCGTTCCCGGATCAGGAACACGAACGCGACGCTGACGACCGCCGGAATCACCGCGATCCACAGCAGAGGACGGAACTGCTCGCCGACGAGGTGGTAGACGCCGAGGCCGACGAGGGGGCCGACCACCGCTCCGGCGGTGTCCGCGGCACGGTGGAACCCGAACGCGCGACCGCGGTCGCCGCTGGTGGTGTCGTCGGCGATGATCGCGTCCCGGGGCGGGCCGCGCAGGCCCTTGCCCACCCTGTCGGTGAAGCGTGCGAGGAGGACCATCGGCCATGCCCCCGCGAGAGCGAGGAGGACCTTGCCTCCGGCGGAGATGCCGTAGCCGGACGCCACGAGTGGGCGCCGGTGACCCAAGTCGGCAAGCCGCCCCGATGCCGCCTTCATCGCGGCGGCCGCACCGTCGGCAAGCCCCTCGATGAGGCCCAGGACTACCGGCGGGCGCCGAGCACACTCGTCACGAAGAACGGCAGGACCGGGTAGAGCAGCTCGGACGCGGCGTCCTGGAAGAACGACACGACCGAGACGACGTAGACGTTGCGACTCAAGCGCCCTTTCGCCTGCGCTCCAGCATCTCCGGCATCCGCCATCCGGCGACGCTAGCGCTGGCGGCGTGCCCGAACCGATGCCGGGCGGCTCCGGACTTGCCCATCCGCGACCACGGACCCAGACTGGCGCGCGGATGGACTCTTCACGCTCTGAGCACTGGGACCGCACCTACACGGGACGCGCTGCCGAGCAGTTGAGCTGGTTCGAGCCCGAGCCGTGGGTCTCGCTCGAGCTGATCGACGCGCTCGCGGCACGGCCCGACGAAGCCGTCGTCGACGTCGGAGGCGGCAAGTCGCGCCTCGTCGACGAGCTGTTGCGCCGCGGGTTCTCCGACGTGACGGTCCTCGACGTCTCGTCCGTGGCACTGGAGGCAGTCGCAGAACGTATCGGCGCGAACAGCGGCGCCGAGTGGGTCGTCGCGGATGTCCTGGCGTGGCGCCCCGCTCGCAGGTACGCGCTCTGGCACGACCGTGCCGTGTTCCACTTCCTGGTCGACCCCGCCGAGCAGGCGGCATACCTGGACACACTCGACGCTGCGGGTGCCGCCCGGGTCGTCATCGCTACTTTCGCGCCCGACGGACCGGAGACGTGCTCGGGCCTACCGGTAGCGCGGTACGGCCCCGAGGATCTCGAGCGGTTGCTGGTCGGCTTCGACGTCGTCGACGCACGCCGTGTCGTGCACGTCACACCCTGGGGCGCCGACCAACCCTTCACCTGGGTGGCGGCACGGTCGCGGACGCGATCCGGCGCGGACCAGCGGCCGCGTGCAACGGATGCCTCGCCGCAGCGTTGAACCCCGTGACACCTCGCCGCCAGGAGCAGAGATGGGAACCCTGGGACTACCCGAGATACTGATCATCGTGGGCGCTCTCGTGGTCCTGGGCTTGGCCATCGGGTTGCCCGTCTACTTCGCGACGAGGCGCCGCCCGGTACCGCCGTCGTACCACTGGCAGACCCAGCAGTGGTCCCCTGGCCCACCCCCCGGCCAGGGTCCCCCCGTGCCTGCGGTCCAGGTCGCGCGGTGTGGGAGTTGCGGGTCGGTGGTCCTGCCGACGAGCCAATTCTGCGGCACCTGCGGGAGGGACCTGATCGAGACGGCATCAGGGGCCTCAGGCAGCGAGTTCAACGGCCAGTGACCACGCCCGGCCGGCCCCTGCATCAAGGATCTTCGGTCAGACGGGGGCCTGGGGCCTCGTCCCGGCGCGTGACAAGCCAGGACCCCTGTTGGCGACGAACCGGCCCGAACGAACCCTGGTACAGGTAGCGCACGATTCTTGGGCCAAGGTGCGTCCGCACCGGCCCGCCGCACGCGACGCGCTAGTGGCGCATATGCTCCTCGGCCTCCTTGATCCCGTCGAAGAACTCGTCAGCGTGCTCACGTCGCATGACGCGGCCGCGACCTCGATGGGCAAGCGACGCCCGGGTCACCTGGGCGAAGGCGGCGTCGACTCCGGGCACGCTGGGCTGGAAGTCGGAGAGGTTGTCGCTGCTGAAGCCGAGCGCACCCCCCGTCTCGTAGGAGTCCTGGTTCGCCCCGAGGAACACGAACGACCAGCCGAGGTCCTTGCGCTCCTCGACTGCATCGAAGACGCGCTGGCGGGACCAACTCCGGCTGTGGTTCTCGAGCCCATCGGTGAACACGACGTACAGGACGTCCTCGGTGGGCAGCCCCGCACCAGCGCGCCGCGTGGCCTCCGCGTCCATGTGGCCGAGCAGCGCACCCATGGCGTCGTAGAGGGGGGTCATCGCACGCGGCTGGAACTGGTCGACGCGCAGCCGCTGCACCGAGTCGATCGGCCCGCTGTCGCAGATGACCTCGAAGGGATCCTCCGAGTCGAACTGCGCCAGGGTCAGCCGGCACTCCCCTTCCCCGTCACGGTGCTGGTTCACGAGGCCGTTGAACCCTTCCACGACCGCCGCTTCCAGACCACCCATCGACCCGGAGCGGTCCATGAGGAAGCCGACGTGAAGCGGCGCCGCCTCGTCCGCCTCGGCTTCGCAGGACACCGGTTCCCCCACGAGCCGTCCGGCGAGCGCCACCACGCGGTCGACGCTCCCGAGCCCGTTGCGCCATCGCTCCGGGAGCCCCTCGAGCCCGACGGCGGCACCCACGACCGCTCCGGTGACGGCTGCGACAGCCGGCGCATCGCCGCCCGCCGACACGGCTGCGACGAGTGCCCGTTCCGGGTCGTCGATGTTGCTCAAGGCGTGGAAGAGCCCCGCAGCGAGGGACTCGCGTGCTTTCGAGCCAGACGGGAGATCAAGCCCCGGCTCCGCGCCTGCCTGCCGCAGCGAATCGACGTGACGCAACGCTCCCGCGACCAACTCGTGGCCGCACGTGTCTGCCGCGACGGCTGCGCAGGTCGCCGCCGCATCAGTTGGGTCGGGGCTCGCCGCCACGGCCACCACCACCTCCCCGAGGGCGACCGCGGCGGCGACGGCCTGGCTGGTCGCATGGGTGACGACGGCATCCAGAGCGACGGCGTAGGGCCGGAAGCCGGGATCGGTCGCGTACGCCAGCGCGACGGCGACGGCGCGGAGCAGCGCGGTGTTGCCCACCGAGGCGGCTCCCGCCTCGAACCAGGGGGCGCCGGCCCCGAGGCGGTCCACTGCGGTCCGGACGGCGTTGCCGGGGCGGCGCAGACGGGGCAGGAGCCCACCCAGGCGCGATGCCAGCTCACGGGGCGCCACGACGCCGTGGGCGGCAGCGCAGTCCGCAGATGCGAGCATGAGCTGGACCTCGGCGAGGAAGTTGCCTCGCCGCGGCGCCATCGGGTCGGCCCACGACCGGTACTCGTCGAGGATCCCGAATCGTTCGACGAGCTCCTCCCGCGCGCGCCCCTCGGCAGGGCGACCCAGCGCGCTCCCGATGGCCGCTCCCACGAGGGCTCCTGCCGCGCGGGCGGGAACGACCTCTGCACCGCTGCCCCGATCCGGACCCGGCATGGCTCGTGGGAGCAGGCCGCGTTCATCGAGCGACAGGACTGCCACCGGACCGAGAGCCGCCTCGATCCGATCGAGCTGTTGTTCTCTCATGCCGCGCCTCCCGTTGGGCCGACCATCCGGGTGGTGGTCGGTTTCAGTCATCCGGACTCGAACTCTACCGTGGTTCGAGTCACCTTGACATGAACATCTACCATCCCGGTGTGACACGCGACCGCGAGCCACCCGCTTACGATCCCGCCGCCTACCCCGCGGTAGCCGTGGCGGTCGACATCGTGGTGCTCACGATCCGCGAGCGCGAGCTGCAGGTCCTCCTCATCGAACGAGGGGAAGAGCCCCACCTGGGTTCCTGGGCCCTGCCTGGCGGATTCGTGCGGCCGGACGAGGCCCTAGAGGCCGCGGCCGCACGTGAGCTGCTCGAGGAGACCGGCGTCGACGCTGCAGACCACATCATGCAGTTCGGGGCATACGGCGACCCCGTGCGCGATCCCCGGATGCGGGTCGTCAGCATCGCGTTCCTGGCCGTCGTACGCCGCATCGGCGACATAGCCGCCGGCAGCGACGCGCGTGGAGCAGCGCTGGTGCCAGTGGCCGAGGTCCTCGCCCCCCCTCGGCGCGGGCGCCGGCGACGGCACCTCGCGTTCGACCACGAACGGATCCTCGCCGACGGCGTGGACCGAGCAGCCAACATGCTCGAGACGACCTCGCTCGCCACGGCGTTCGTCGGTCCCCGGTTCACGCTGGCGGAGCTGCGCGAGGTGTACGAGGCGACCTGGCGCACGCCGCTCGACCCCGGCAACTTCCGGCGCAAGGTGCTCAGCATGGACGGCTTCGTGGAACCCACCGAAGAGCGCGCCGACCCGGGCGCCGAGGGCGGCAAGCCGGCAACCCTCTACGAGGCGGGCGGCACGGAGATGCTCTCCGCACCGATTCAGCCACCGCGCCCGCGCCACCGCTGACCTGCGCTTTTGAGGAGCCTCCTCTCGGGATTGAACCGAGGACCCCTTCCTTACCATGGAAGTGCTCTACCACTGAGCTAAGGAGGCGAGGGCGCCATCGTAGCAAGGGCTTCGGCGCGTGGTTCCGGAGCTCCGCATCGAGGTGGCCCGTAGGTTCAGTCCCGAGCGGGTTCCTCTGCAACGGCAGTCTCTGCGCCGGCGGTCTTCTTCTCGCGGCGGTGCTTCAAGTACTCGACGAGCGGCGGGGTCAGCGAGATCGCGACGATGAGCGCGACGAGGGGTAGCAGGTACACGTCGATGCTGTCGCCGATGATGTTGCCGAGGAAGAACCCCGCGAGGGTCACGCCCACGGCCCACAGGAAGCCGCCCACCACGTTGTAGACAACGAATGTGCGGTACCGCATCGAGCCGATCCCGGCGACGATCGGGGCGAACGTGCGCACGATCGGCACGAAGCGGGCGATCACGACCGTCTTGGAGCCGTACTTCTCGAAGAAGTGCTCGGCTCGCACGAGATGGTCCTTGTGGAAGAAGCGGGAGTCCTCGCGCGTGAACAGCTTGGGGCCGACCTTCTGGCCGAACACGTAGCCCACCTGGTCACCAGCCACAGCCGCGACGAACACCACGGGGATCAGGACGAAGATGTTGAGCGGCTGGAATCCCTCGAAGCGCGAGGCGGCGGCCGCGGAGGCCATCACGCCGGCGATGAAGAGGAGGCTGTCGCCGGGCAGGAAGAACCCGACCAGGAGCCCCGACTCCGCGAAGATGATCGCGGCGATGACGAGGATCCCGCCGCTGCGGATGATCTGCTGAGGGTCGAGGCTGAAGGCTGCGAGGAATTGCATCGGCATCCGGGGGTTGGGGACCGAGCGAGGCGAGGTGCCCAGACTGGCACAGATTCGCTTCGTCGCCGGAGCAGGCCGTTCCCCCTCGGGCTTGATCCGGCGACGAGGACGTGGCCGAATGGGGTCCGTGCAACACGACTACGCGACTCTGATCCGGGACGAGCTCGAGGAGATGCGGGCCTACCTGTCGAGCCTCGACGAGGCCGACTGGGACCGCCCGAGCCTCTGCGACGGCTGGGCAGTGCGCCACGTCGTCGGCCACATCTGCCTCGGCTACCACGCCAGCCTCCTCTGGGTGGGTCTGCAGATCGTCAAAGAGCGCGGCAACGTCGCCCGTGGCTCGTCGCGGCTCTCCCGGGAGTTCGGCGACGACCACACCCCAGCGGAGCTCGTCGACCTCTTCGGTGCCTACGTCGACAACTGCGTGAAGGGGAGAGGGATCAGCCGGGTGCTCCCGATCGCCGACCGCTACACCGACAACGTGATCCACCACGAGGACGTCCGCCGGCCCCTGGGTCGCGACCGCGACATCCCCGAGGAACGCCTGACAGCCGCCCTCGACCGGCTCCCGAAGATCGGCGGGTTCCTCCAGTCGAAGAAGACCGACGCCGGGCTGCGGTTCGAGACGACCGACATCACGTGGTCCTGGGGTAGCGGTCCGACCGTGCGCGGACCCGGGCGCGACCTGCTGCTCGCGATGAGCGGGCGCCCGCTGGGGCTGGAGGCGTGCGAAGGCGACGGCGTCGCGGTCCTTTCCAGCCGGATCGAGGCCTGATTTCCAGCGGGATCGAGACCTGATTTCCAGCCGGGGTCAGCCGTGGACGGCTGCCCGCTTCTCGCGGACGGAGCCGAGCAGGTCCGAGAACGACGCGACGAACTTCTCGACGCCGTCGCGTTCGAGCTCGTAGGTGACGTCGTCGATGTCCACGCCGACATCGGCGAGCGCCCTCATCGTCGCCTCGGCCTCGCCGATGCCGGTGCCGATCGTGGAGCCGGGTCGACCGTGGTGCTTGAACGCCTCGATCGTGGCCTGGGTCAGCGTGTTGACGGTGTGCTCGCCGATGAGTGGCTCCACGTACATGACGTCGCTGTAGCCGGCGTTCTTGGTCGACGTCGAAGCCCACAGCGGCCGTTGGACGCGCGCGCCCGCTGCCGCGAGTTCCTCCCACCGCGGCCCGGAGAACTTGGCGAGGAACGCCTGGTAGGCGAGCTTGGCGTTGGCGACGGCGGCCTTGCCCTGCAGGGCGAGGGCTGCCTCGCTGCCCTCCTTGGCGAGCAGGTCGTCGACGAGGGTGTCCACGCGGGAGACGAAGAACGACGCCACCGACGCGATGCGGGACACGTCCTTGCCGCCGTCGAGGGCACGGCGCAGTCCGCGCTGGTAGGCCTCTGCGGTCTCCATGTGCCGCTCGACGGAGAACAGCAGCGTGACGTTGACGCTGTGTCCCGCCGCGATCGTCTCCTCGATGGCGCCCACCCCTGCGGCCGTGCCGGGGATCTTGACGAGCAGGTTGGGCCGGTCGATGCGGGCGTGCAGTTCCAGCGCCGCCGCGACCGTGCCGTCGGTGTCGTCCGCGAGGTTGGGGTCGACCTCGATGCTCACGAAACCGTCGCCGCCGTCGGTGCGGTCGTACACGGGCCTCAGGACGTCGCAGCCGCGCGCCACGTCGGCGGTCGCGAGGTCCCAGAAGATCGTGTCGGGATCGTCGGACGCGTTGGCGGCGATGTCGGCGTCGTAGGTGTTCGATCGCGAGATCGCCTGGTCGAAGATCGTCGGGTTCGAGGTGACCCCACGGATGCCGTCCTCGACGGCGAGGCGCGAGAGCTCGCCCGAGTCGAGGAGGTCGCGGCTGATGGTGTCGAGCCAGGGACTCTGGCCGTACTCGATGAGCTGTTCGACGGGATTCGGCATGTGTCCAACTCCTCGGGAGCGCTCGCGTCGACCTTAGCCCCCTGCGTTTCGGTCACAGGTGGCAAGTAGGTTCGACCCGTGACCGCCGCCGCGCCCCAGCCGTCGCCGACGCCTTTCTCCCCGGTCGTCGCCGACTGGTTCGCGGCACGCCACGGCAGGCCCACTCGGATCCAAGCGGAGGGATGGGACACGATCTCTGCCGGCGGCCACGCGCTCCTCGTGGCGCCGACGGGGACGGGCAAGACGCTGGCGTCGTTCCTGTGGGCGATCGACCGCCTGCTCGTGGGTCCACCGGCTGCGGCACCCGGGGTCCGCCTCCTCTACATCTCGCCGCTCAAGGCCCTCAACTACGACATCGAGCGCAACCTCGAGGATCCTCTCGCAGGCGTGCGCGCCCTCGCGGCCGAACGCGGCACCGCCGTCGCCGACGTCCGCGTCGGAGTGCGCACGGGCGACACGTCCCAGTCGACACGGGCCTCGATCCTGCGCCGGCCGCCCGAGATCCTGATCACCACCCCCGAGTCCCTGTACCTGCTGCTCACCTCGGAACGGGCCCGCGAGATCCTGCGCACGATCGAGACCGTCGTCGTCGACGAGATCCACGCGATCGCGTCGTCCAAGCGAGGCACCCATCTGGCCCTGTCCCTGGAACGCCTCGAAGAGCTCACCCCGGCACCTCCCCAGCGGATCGGCCTTTCGGCCACGGTCAGACCGGCAGCACCGGTCGCCGAGCTCCTCGCCGGCTTCGATCGCGACGGCGAACCGCGTCCCGTGACCGTCGTCGACGCCGGCGACACCGACGCGCCCGCCCTGGACCTGCGCGTCGAGTTCGTGTCCGGGCGCGACGCCGAGGAGGACGACGGCATCCATGCGGGACCGGCCTTCACCGAAGCGTGCAGGCGCGTCGTGGAAGCCGTGCAGACCCACAGCGCCACCCTCGTGTTCGCGCCGTCGCGCGGCCAGGTGGAACAGATGGTCCAGGTGGTGAACCACCTCGCCGGCAGCGAGCTCGTCGCCGCGCACCACGGCTCGATCTCCAAGGAACGCCGGCGCTCTCTGGAGGTCGCCCTGAAGGACGGCGAACTCGCCGGGATCGTGTGCACGTCCTCGCTCGAAATGGGAATCGACGTCGGGACACTCGACCTCGTCATCTGCTACGGATCGCCGCGCTCGGTGGCGTCGGCGCTGCAGCGCATCGGCCGGTCGGGCCACCGTGTGGGAGGTGTGCGCAAGGGGCGGATCCTGTCGCCGCATCCGTCGGACCTGCTCGAGAGCGCCGCCATCGCAGAGGCGGTGCTCGCCGGTGACATAGAACCCGCGGCGATTCCCGACACCTGCCTCGACGTGCTCGCCCAGCAGGTCGTCGCGAGTGTGTCGGTCGAGCCGCGCAGCGAGGACGACCTCCTGGGGCTGGCGCGCCGGGCGGCGCCGTTTCGCCACCTCTCCGGAGCGCAGTTCGCGAACGTCGTCGACATGCTCGAAGGCCGCTACCACGACGAGCGCTACCGCGAGCTCGAACCGCGCCTGCTGCGCGACACGGCCTCGGGCAAGCTGCATCCGCGCAGGGGGGCCCGGTTGCTCGCCGTCACCAACGGCGGCACGATCCCCGACCGCGGCGACTACGCGGTCCGCCTCGACAACGGCACCGGAGCCGGCCCCCGCATCGGCGAACTCGACGAGGACTTCGTCGGCGATCTCGCCCGCGATCGGACCTCTTTCGTGCTCGGCACGTCGTCGTGGAGAGTGACGGGCATCGACCACACCAACGTGCACGTGGTTCCCGCCCCGGGCGACCCGGCGGCCATCGCGTTCTGGAACGGCGAGAAGAACGGCCGCGGCACCCATCTCGGCAGGCGCGTCGCTGCTCTCACGCGTGAACTCGCCGGCTCCTTCGACGATCCCGAGCGCCTCGCCGAGCGTCTCGTCGACTCCTGCCGCCTCGACGACACAGGAGCGAGCACGCTCGCGCACTGGCTCGGCGAACAGGTCGACGCGACCGGGGTCGTCCCCTCCGACACCGAGGTCGTCGTCGAGTGGTTCCACGACGAGATCGGCGACCTGCGCATCGTGATCCATTCGCTGTTCGGCTACGCGGTCAACGGCGCATGGGCGCATGCGATCAAGCCGGGCCTGCGCGAGCGCTTCGGCAACCTCGACCCACAGGTGGCATGGACCAGCGACGGCGTCGTGTTGCGCCTGCCCCTCATGGAGGGCGAACCCGACCTCGCGGTGCTCGACGCGGTCACCGCCGCCAACGTCGGCGAGCTCCTCCTCAGCGAGCTCGCCGATGCCCCGATGTACGCGCTGCGCTTCCGCGAGAGCGCACAGCGTGCGCTCCTGCTTCCGCGGCCTTCTCCTGTGCGGCGCACGCCTCTGTGGCTCCAACGACAGCGCGCCGCCGACCTCCTCTCGGTCGTGCGCCGCAAGGACGGCTTCCCGGTGGTCCACGAAGCAGTGCGCGAGTGCTACCAGGAGATGTGGGATCTCGACGGGCTGCGCCGCGTCCTGCGCGGCATCGAGAGTGGCGAGATCCGCCGTAGCGTGGTCGCGTCGCGTCGGCCTTCGCCGATGGCCGCCGCTCTCGACTGGACGTTCATGCAGGCGTTCCGCGAGGACGGCGACGCGCCCCGTGGCGAGTGCCGCGCCGCCTACCTGTCGCTCAACCGCGAGCTCCTCGCCGAGGTGCTCGAGGTCGAAGAGCTCAGGGGCCTGCTCGACCCTGTCGTGGTCGCGGAGGTCCGCACCGAATCTGCACGCACCACCGACGCGCGGCGCGCCCGCGACGAGGTCGAGCTACTCGCGATCCTCACCGACCTCGGCGACCTCGACGACGCCGAGATCGCCGCCCGCTGCGAGCTGCCCGATCGCTCGGCCGCTTGGGTCGCGTCTCTCGCCGCCGGCGGGGCAGTCGTAGCCCATCCCAGGTTGGGCCGCTGGGTCGCCGCCGCGGACGCGCACCGCAGCGCTGCCCACCTCGCCGTGCGCCGCGCGACGTGGGCTGCGCCCGTGACCGCGGGTGAGCTCGCGGCCCGTTACGGGCTCCCGGAGAGGACGGTCGCGAACCTGCTCGACCAGCAGGTCCAATCGGGCAGCCTCGTTGCGGGCCACTACCTGCCCGGCGGGGCCGAGCTCGAGTGGTGCCCACCCGAAACGCTCGCGCGACTCCATCGCCGTTCGCTCGTGCGTGCGCGGTCCCAGATCGCAGCGGTGCCACCTCAGCGCTGGGCGTCCTTCGTCCAGGACCGCCAGCTCAACGCTGCTGGTGAGCTCGCCCGCACGATCACGGCGCTGCGTGACCTGCCCCTGCCGGTGCGGGCATGGGAGCAGGCCGTGCTCCCGGCCCGACACGAGGGCTTCCGCCCCGACGACCTCGACGCTGCCTGCGCAGGCGGCAACTTCGTGTGGTGGGGCCGCCGCCGCGGTCTCGTCGCGGTGACTCCGCGTGGGCAGGCGCCGGCAGGGTGGGCGTGGGAAACGGGAGACGACGACTCCGTCGGTGCTCGACAAGGCCCGATCCTGTCCGTACTGCGTGGCGGCGGCGGCTGGTTCGCCGCCGAGCTCGGCGCTCACCCCGAAGTCGACATCGACACCGAGCTGTGCGCCGACTCGCTGTTCTCGCTGCTGTGGCATGCCCGGGTGGGCACCGACACGTTCGCGCCGATGCGCTGGTGGCTGTCGCACTCACAGGACGACGCCTCGCCGCTGCGCGGCTTCGCGGCACCGCCGCCTCTGCCGGGGCGCTGGCAAGGGATCGCGTCTCACTCGCCGGCACACGACGCCGCGGCTGTCGCCGATGCGCTCCTCGACCGCTACGGGGTGGCCTGCAAGCAGGCGTTGCGCGCCGAACGGCGTTCGATCAAGTGGATCGCGGTGTACCGCGAGCTCTCGCGGCGGGAGTGGCGTGGCGAGGTGGTCCGCGGGCTGTTCGTGTCCGGACTCGAGGGATCCCAGTTCGCGCGGGCACGCGACGTCGACGCGCTCAGAGACCATCGGCCCGAACCCGGGCCGGTCCTGCTCGCGGGGTGCGACCCTGCGAACCTGTGGGGCCGGGTGCTCGCCCTCGAGGAGCGACCCGAGTCGTGGCAGCCACGCCGACCGGGCAGCTTCGTCGTGACCGACCACGGACGCCCGGTCCTGGTCGGCTCCGGCTGGGGTAGGCGCCTGTGGCCTCTCCACGAGGCCGAGGTCGAGCCCCACCAAGTTGCGGTGCTTCGCGAGCTCGCCTCTCGCAGCGGGCGGACTGTCGTGGTCGAACAGTGGGACGGCGGCGCGCTCGCGGGCTCCCGGGGTGAGCGCCTGCTGGGGGCTGCGGGCTTCCAGGCCCGCAGCGGCGTGGTGAGGATCACCCCCGAGCCGACGCGGAGGCGACGCCACGAGGGCGTCGCCTGACCTGACCGGACCGGACCGGACCGGACCGGACCACCGGGTCTAGTAGCTGGAGTCGTAGCTCGACGTGTCGTAGGAGCTGTAGCTGCCCGACGTGTCGTAGCTGGAGGTGTCGTAGGAGCTGTAGCTGCTCGAGGTGTCGTAGCTGGAGGTGTCGTAGGAGCTGTAGCTGGTTGCGTCCCCCCAGGCGTTCCAGGTTGCGTCGGCCGTGGAGTCGGCGGCGATCGAAGCCTGGTTCAGGTTGTAGGCGGCCATGTCGTCGCCGGCGACGTATGCGTCGACCGAGGCGTTCCATGCGTCCCAGCTCGCCGACGAGGCGTCCGAGTAGGCGCTCGACCATGCCGAGGAGTCGCTCGGGTCGGTAGCCAGGTAGGACATGCTGTCCCCGTAGGAGTCCCACGAGTCGGCCTGGCCGTCGTAGTAGCTGTAGGCACCCATGTCGTTCGCGTACCAGGCGTCGTTCGCTGCGCTCGTGTAGTCGCCCGAGACCCCGTAGGCGCTGTCCGCCACGTCGGTGTAGCTCGATCCGTAGCCGCTGTCGTATCCGTAGTCGTCGTACATGGTCGTCTCCATCTCGAAGTACGCCCCGACAGATGCAGCGCCGTCTCCGCGAGTTCCGCGCGGTCGGGAAATTCCCTCGGCGTCCCACCGGGGTGCCAATCGAGGGCGCGCCGACGGCCCTGGCGGCCTCGTCTTGGGCGTCGGTTCCCCGTTCAGCGCTGCGTGTGTGGCGGGAGCAGGATTCGAACCTGCGAAGGCTGAGCCGCCTGATTTACAGTCAGGTCCCTTTGTCCACTCGGGCATCCCGCCTGGGAAGCCCCGTAGTGTAGCCAGGTCCCGAACCCCCCCCCACGTGGGGACGTAAGACGGGTCCACAACCCACCTCACGTCCCCACGTCACTCCCGACCCCCCACGTGGGGACGTAAAACGGGTCCACAACCCACCTCACGTCCCCACGTCACTCCCGACCCCCGACGTGGGGTTCGCGGGTGGCTTCGAGGACCCAGAAGTCGCCCAGACCCGACGGGTCGCGCAGCTCCGCTGCCTGGGTGCGGGCCTCGGAGGCACGGAGACGACCGAGGCCGGTCGGGGCATCGGCCGAACCGGCTGCCGCGACGACGTCCTCCAGACCGTTGCGCTCCAGCCAGTCACGCTGGCGGACCCTTCCGCTGCGGAACCCGTGTTCGGCGAGCGCGGCTTCGACGACGTCGAATGGGACGTCGCAGGTGACGTCGGTCTCACCGGGTGCCGCGATCGGGTCGACCTCGCTCTGGCCGGCGTAGCCACGCACCGGCCAGTCCTCCCGGCGTGCGAGATCGGCGAAGTCGGCTCCGTAGTCGACGACGATCACCAACGCAGGGTCGAGTGCCGCGACCTGCGTCGACCAGGCCAAGGCGCCGGTCGGAACCGGGGCGACCCCGGCGCCGCCCTCCACCGGCCATCGGGCTGCGAACGCGGCGAGCTCCGAGTCGAGTGGAACGTGGAACAGACACGGCGCGCCGGCGTCGTCGAACCCGACGCGCACTTCGGCCTCGCCCTTGTGCAGGAGACGTGCCGGCAGGTTGTCGAGTAGTTCGTGCGCGACGACCACGTCCGGCCGCCAGGGGAGCTCGTCCAGTCCCGCCACACCCGCGCCACCCTCCGCACGGTCGACGACGAGAGCCTCGATCCCGCCGCGCCCGGCGGACTCGAGCTGACGCGCCAGCGTTCCACGTCCACCACCTACGTCGGCCACCCGGATCGGGTTGGGCCACGGGGTGGCCACATGTGGCCGCCCCTTGCTCCAACGTAGGAGCCTCCGCGCCAGGACCGCCCCGAACACGGGACCGAGCTCGACCGACGTCACGAAGTCGCCGAGGAGGCCGGCGCGGTCGGGCGACGACGCGAAGAAGCCCCCCTCGCCGTAGAGCACCCGCTCCATGAAGCGATCGAAGCGGATCGGACCACTGCGGGCGAACTCGGCTCGCAGGTCGCCGACGACGCTCAAGGTGCCGGGGTCAGAGCGCGAGCAGGTGGGCGTTCTCGCCGAACCAGGTGAACAACGGTGTGATCCCGGCGAGCACGATGATGATCGTCAGCGCGCCGATGGCCAGCGCGAGCGGTGCCGGGGGCTGCTCGGCTGGAGTCGCTGCTAGCTCGGGTGCCTCGTCCTCGAAGAACATACGCCGGACCACGCCGAGGTAGTAGTACGCCGCGATCACCGAGTTCACGACCGCGATCGCGGCAAGCACGTACGAGGACGGCTGACCGTCGACGACGAGAGCGCGGAACACCGTGAACTTGGCGAGCCAGCCGCCCAGGGGCGGGATGCCGGCGAGGGACGCCAGGAAGAGCGCGAGCGTCGTCGCGAGGGCCGGCGCCGACCGCCACAGCCCGTTGTAGCTGCGGATCTCGCCGGAGTGGGTGCGCCGCGAGACGGCGATCACGACCGCGAACGCACCGAGGTTCATGAACGTGTAGATGCCGAGGTAGACCACCGCCGACTGCAGAGCGAGTGCGGTCGACTCGGGCGAGTTCCCGACGACCGCCAGCGGTGCCAGGATGAAGCCGCTCTGTGCGATCGACGAGTACGCGAGCATGCGCACCATGTTGGTCTGCCGCAAGGCGATGACGTTTCCGACCGTCATCGTGATTGCCGCGAGTATCCACATCATCGGCTTCCACACGTCACCGTTCGCCGAGAGGCCCGCGTACAGAAGGACGATCAGCCCGACGAAACCCCCGGCCTTGACGGCGGTGGAGAAGAACGCCGTCACCGGCGTCGGGGCACCCTCGTAGGTGTCGGGTGCCCAGAAGTGGAACGGCACCGCGGAGACCTTGAACGCGAAGCCGATCAGAACGAGGACGATGCCCATCGCCAAGAGTGGGAACTGGTCCGCGCTGGTGCCGATCTCGCCGAGGCGGTGGGCGAGCTCGGAGAACCTCGTCGTCCCTGCGATGCCGTAGAGGAACGACATCCCGTAGAGCATGATCGCCGTCGAGACGACACCGAGGATGAAGTACTTCATGCCGGACTCGTTCGAGCGCAAGTCGTACTTCTTCCACGCAGCGAGAAGGTATCCCGGCGTCGAGAGGGCCTCGAATGCGATGAACATCACGATCAGGTCACGGGCCGACGCCATCAGCATCATCCCGACGATCGAACTGAGGAGCAGGAAGTAGAACTCGCCCCTGTAGTACGGCCCCTCCTCTATCAGGTTGAAGCTGAGGAACAACACCACATAACCCGTGACGAGGAACAGGCCCTTGAGCACGAGTGCGAACTCGTCGACCACGTAGGAGCCGCCGAAGAGCACGCGGTCGTGGTGTGAGACCCACAACGTGACGAGTGGTATCGCTGCCAGCCCCAAGCCCACGGCGCAGATTCCCGGCAGCGTCCACTTAGCCCGGTTGGGCAGCACGAGGTCGACGACGAGCACGACCAGCAGGGTCGCCACGACGATGACCTCGGGAAGGATGCCGTGCCATTCGCTGAACATGGACTCGTCTTCTTCTCTCTACCGAATTCTCTGTGCTGCTCAGCCGACCGCGTGGCGGAAGATGCCCTCGAACATGGGCACGACCGACGAGTTCGTCACGTCGAAGATCAGCGACGGGAAGATTCCGAGCGCGACCGTGAGGACGATCAGGGGCGTCCACGACACGTACTCGGGAGCCTCGATGTCGTGGAGGTGGTGCCCGGCGAACTCCCCGGGAACCTCGCCCTGAGCGACGCGCTGAAGCATGTACAGCATGTAGCCCGCGGTCAGGACCGTGCCGACGGCGGCGGCAACCAGGAAGCCGCGGAAGAGCGCCAAGCTGAGCCCGCCGGCCGGTTCGAAGCTGGCGAGCATCGACGTGAACTCGCCTGGGAATCCCGCGAGGGCGGGCAGCCCGAGGGACGCGAACGCGATGAGGACGAGGACGCCGCCCATGCGTGGGATCGACGACAGCATCCCGCCGAGGCGGCCCATCTCGCGTGTGTGGTAACGCTCGTGCATCGAGCCTGCGATGAAGAAGAGCATCCCGGTGACGACGCCGTGCGCGATCATCCCGAAGATCGCGGCGTTTATCCCGATCGGAGTCAGGGTCGCGATGCCGAGCATCACGAAGCCCATGTGACCCACCGAGCTGAACGCGATCAGACGTTTCATGTCGGATTGCGCGAGGCAGCACAAGGACCCGTAGATGATCCCGATCACGGCTAACAGCCCGATCCAAGGTGCCCAGGAATGCGCTGCCTTCGGCAGGATCGGCAGTGCGATCCGCACGAATCCGTAGGTGCCGAGCTTCAGGAGGATGGCAGCGAGGATCACCGAACCCACGGTCGGCGCCTGCGTGTGCGCGTCGGGGAGCCACGTGTGGAACGGGAACATGGGAACCTTGATCGCGAACCCCAAGAAGAGCCCCGCGAAGATCCAGAGGCCCGCAGTCGAGCTGATGACCGATGCCGCGGCGCCGCCGCTGGCTGACAGCTCGACCATGTCGAAGGTGTGCGGCTCGGACAGGAAGTAGAGCGCCAGGAATCCGACGAGCATGAAGGCGGATCCGAACAAGGTGAACAGGAAGAACTTGATCGACGCGTAGATGCGTTGTTCGCCGCCCCAGATCCCGATGATGAAGTACATCGGGAGCAACGTGATCTCGAAGAACACGAAGAAGAGGATGAGGTCGAGGCTCACGAACGTGCCCAGCATCCCTGTCTCGAGCAACAGGATGAGGATCAACAGCATCTTCGGGCTACGCGGCTCGGGCCAGTGGTTCCACGAGTAGATGATGCAGAGGACCACGATCACCAGTGTCAGCATGAACAACGGCAGCGAGATGCCGTCGAGTGCGATGTGGTAGTTGGAGCGGATCGCGCCGATCCATCCCTTGTTCACCATGAACTGGTAGCCGCCGTCGTCCCAGTCCCAGCGTCCCAGGATGCCGACACCGACGAGGAGTGCGGCGATCGCACCGACGAGCGCGACGACCTTGATCTGGAGCTCGCGCGCCCTCGGGATCGCGAGGATGATCAGCGCGGCGACGATGGGAATGAATACGGCGAGGGACAGGGCCCAGGAGTCGAACCAATCCATGGCGACGATCAGCCTCCTTAACGAACTGCGAATACGAGCGCCAAGGCGAACAAGGCCATGGCCGCGAAGAACACCGCTGCGTACTGCTGGATGTTCCCCGTCTGGATCTTGCGGAAGAAGCCGCCGATGCGGTCGGTACCCACGGCAGTGCCGTTGTAGACGTTGTCGAGGACGTTCTGGTCGAACAGGTACGTGCCCTTGCCCAACTCGAGAGTGCCTGCTGCTGTCAGGTTGAGGACCTGATCGATCACGTTCTGGTTGAACCAGTAGCAGGCGTCCGCGATCGGCTTCCTGATCGCGTAGACGATCCCCCCGTAAAGGTGGTCGAGGAAGTACTTGTTGGCCAGGAGCCTGTGGATCCAGCGGATCGGAGCGACGCGCTCGACGATGTCGCCGGGGGTCTTCTCCCAGTAGAACACGACCGTCGCCACGACGACACCGAGCAGCGCGAGCAGGACCGAGATGGCGGCAAGGACGAAGGTGGTGGCGTCGACCGGATGCGGGTGCAGGACCGGGTACTTGGCGATGGTCTCCTCCACCGCTGCCGGTGTGGCCCACTTCTCGAAGAGGTTGAAGCTGCCGGGTGCGCCGATGAAGCCGATGATCGCCGACGGCACCGCCAGGAAGATCAGCGGTCCCGTGATGAGCCCCTCGGACTCGTGGGGGTGGCCGTGGCCGCGGTACTGCTTGTGGAAGGTCAGGTGGGTGGCGCGGAACATGTAGAACGCGGTCAGGAACGCCACGGCGAGGCCGACCACCCAGACCCACTTGTAACCGTTGTGGTACGCGCTCGCGAGGATCTCGTCCTTGGAGAAGAAGCCCGCCATCGGGAACACGCCGCACAGTGCGAGTGTGCCGACGATCCAGGTCCAGTACGTGCGCGGCATCACCCGGCGCAGGCCCCCCATGTCACGCATGTCGTTGCTGTGCACCGAGTGGATCACCGACCCGGCGCCGAGGAAGAGCAGCGCCTTGAAGAAGGCGTGCGTGAAGAGGTGGAACACTCCCGCACCCCAGGCGCCGATCCCGAGAGCGAAGATCATGTAGCCGAGCTGGCTCACGGTCGAATAGGCGAGCACCTTCTTCAGGTCGAACTGCACCAGTGCGAGCAGCGCCGCGATCACCGCCGTGATCGCACCGATGAGCGCGATGAGGTTGACGTTGGCGATGTGGACGTTCATCGCGGTCACGAAGGTCGGCCACAGTCGCGCCACGAGATACACACCCGCGACGACCATCGTGGCAGCGTGGATCAGAGCACTCACCGGCGTCGGACCGGCCATCGCGTCGGGCAACCACGTGTGCAGCGGGAACTGCGCCGACTTGCCGATCACCCCGATGAACAGGGCGATGGACGCCGTGAGGAGGAGCGCGCCGTGGAACTCGCCCTCGAGTGCCTTGGCGTTGATCGCACCGAAGTTGAAGGTCTCGGTCGCCCAGTAGACGATGACCGTCCCTACCACCAGCCCAATGTCCCCGGTCTTGGTGGTGATGAACGCCTTGATCGCGGCGTTGGAGTTCTCCCTCTTCTCGTAGTAGTGCCCGATGAGCAGGTACGAGGTGAGGCCCATGATCTCCCAGCCGAAGATGCCGAGGAACAGGTTGTCGGCGGTGACGAGGATCAACATGCCCGCCGTGAAGACGGCCAGTACGGCGTAGAACTCGACGTAGCGTGGCTCACCGCGCATGTACCCGATCGAGTAGATCTGCACCATCATCGAGATCGTGGTGACCACGAGGCACATGACGACCGCGAATCCGTCGATGTGGATGCCGATCTGCATGAACCTGTCGGGGCCGAACTCGAACCACTTGTAGGTCTTCGTGATCCCCTCGTGCGCGAGCTCGGAGTTGCCGATCACCGTGATCGCCCCGAGGATCGACATCACCCACGAGAACACCACTGCAGGCAGTGTCCACACCTGTGCCTTGCCACGGCTCACGGACTTCCCGAAGAAGAACGCGAGGAAGCAGGCAACGATGTTGACGACGGGGAGGAGCCAGAACAGCTCGAGGATCTGCAAGGTCAGCCCTTCATGAGGTCGACTTCGTCGACGTTGACGCTGGCCCGGTTGCGGTAGATCAACAGGACGACCGCGAGGCCGATGCCGACCTCTGCCGCCGCGATCGCGATTACGAAGAAGGCGAAGATCTGGCCGGTCAGGTTGCGGTGCACCGCCCCGAACGCGACGAGGTTGATGTTGATCGCGTTGAGCATCAGCTCGACCGACATGAGGATCATGACCGCGTTGCGCCGGGCGAGCATCCCGTAGATGCCGAGACAGAACAGGAACGCCGACAACATGAGGAACAGGTTGAGCTTCACGACTGGGCTCCCCTGTCGCGGACGTGGTCGGGGTCGTCGCGCCGAGCAAGGGCGATCGCCCCGATCAGCGACGACAGAAGTACCAGGGAGACCGCCTCGAACGGCAACACCCAGTTGTCGAAGAGATCACGGCCGAGCTCGGAGACCGTCGTCGACTTGTCGAGCACGATCTCCGTCGTCGCACCGAACGCCTTCCACATCGCACCGGCGAAGACCACGAAGACGATCACGGCGACGGTCGCCGCCAGGACGCGCTGGTCGTTGTCGAGCCCCTTGGACTCGCCGTAGCTGGCCCGCGTGAGCATCACTCCGAAGAGGAAGAGCACGACTATGGCGCCGATGTAGACGAGCACCTGGGTCCAGCCGAGGAACTCGGCGCCGAGGAGCAGGAAGATCGCCGCCGTCCCAGCGAGCACGATCATCAGGAACAGGGCGGCGTGCACGACGTTGTGGGTCGTCATGAGCCTGATGCCGGCGACGACCATCACGACGGCAACTATCCAGAACGCGATGTTGGGGCCGACCATCACTTGCCCGCCTTGTAGTAGCCGAGCCGCGGTTCCGGCGGTTTGGTGGAGTCCCAGTAGCCGAGGCGGTCCTTGTCGTGGATCAGGTCACGGATCTCGAGCTCGCTGTACTCGTACTCCGCCGACCAGTGAAGGGCGTCGAAGGGGCACACCTCGACGCAGATGCCGCAGTACATGCAGAGGGCGAAGTCGATGTCGAAGCGGTCGAGGACCTGGACCGTGCGCGGCTTGCCGCCCTCGCGTCGTGGCTCGCGCCGCTCCTTGTGACCTTCGATGTAGATGCACCAGTCCGGGCACTCGCGGGCGCAGAGCATGCAGACCGTGCAGTTCTCCTCGAGGAGCCCGATCACGCCCCGCGCGCGAGCGTGGGGTTCCTCTTTGACGTGGGGGTACTGCACCACCTGACTGCGCGAGGTGAGCGCCCGCAGGGTGACCCACAGCCCCTCGAACAGGCCCTTGATCTGGGACGGGGTCTTGGGCCCGCCCCTGACGGTGGTCTTCTCGACCGCAGCCATCAGGCCACCACCTTGAGGATGCCCGTGAGGCCGATGTTGACGAGCGAGATCGGGATCAGCCACTTCCACGCGAAACGCTGGAGCTGGTCCTCGCGCAGACGCGGGTAGGTGGAGCGCATCCAGAAGAACACGAACACCAGGATCCCGATCTTGACCGCAAGCGCGATCGGCCCGACGATCCAGAGTGCCTTCTGCGGCACGAGCGGCACCCAGTAGCCACCGAGGAACAACGTCGCCCCGATCGCCGCGAACGCGAAGTTCGACGCGAACTCGGCGAGGAAGAAGAACAGGTAGCGGAACCCCGAGTACTCGGTGGCGAAGCCGGCTACGAGTTCGGACTCGGCGAAAGGCATGTCGAAGGGTGCCTGGGACAGCTCGGCCTGGCTCGCGATGATGAAGACGACGAAACCGATGAACTGAGGGATCACGTACGGGATCGCGATCGACGTGCCGAAGAGGTGGAACTGGCTCTGAGCGTGGACGATGCCGTCGAGGTTGAGCGTCCCGGCCTGCATCACGACGCCGACCGCCGCGAGGATCAGGGGCAACTCGTATGCGAGGAGCTGGCCCGCTGCCCGGAACCCGCCCATCATCGAGTACTTGTTCGCCGACGACCAGCCGGCCATGAGCACGCCGATCGTGCCCAGGCTCGACGCTGCCAGCATCACGAAGAGCTGGCTGTCGAGGTTGACGATGTTGAGCGGGGGCGGCCCGAACGGGATCGTCATGTACACGAGCACGACACCGACGAGTACGACGGCGGGCGCGAAGAGGAACACCGGCCGGTCGGCCTTGTCCGGTACGAGATCCTCCTTCTGGAGGAACTTGAGCCCGTCGGCGAGGAGCTGGCCGACACCGTGGAAGCGTCCCGCTTCCATCGGGCCGAGGCGGTACTGCATGTGAGCCAGCACCTTGAGGAAGCCGTAGCCGAGCACGTACGCGGCGGCCGGGATCATCGCCGCGATCACGAGCAGTCTCAGCGCGAAAGCCCACCAGTTCATCGGTCCACGTCCCCGAGGATGAAGTAGAGGCTGCCCAGGATCGCGATGAGGTCGGGCAGGTAGACGTCCTCGAGGAGCCACGGGAGGACGCTCACGTTGTTGAAGCTCGCCGTGCGCACCTTCACGCGGTAGGGGATCCTGCCCCCGCGTGAGACGAGGTAGTAGCCCATCTCGCCGAGTGGGTTCTCGGCCCTGACGTACACCTCACCCGGTGGAACCTGGATGACCTTCGGGACCTTGGCCTTGATCGGGCCGGAGGGCAACGCCTTCAGGCACTGGCGCACGATGCGGACCGACTCCCTGGTCTCCTGCAGCCTGCAGTAGCCACGTGCGTACGCGTCGCCGCGGCTGTCGGTCACGACGTCGAATTCGATCTCGTCGTAGACGAGGTAGGGCTCGTCGCGGCGCACGTCGACGGTGCATCCCGACGCACGGATGTTGGCGCCGGTCACGCCGAAGTCGAGGCCCTTGTCGAGCGGGATCACGCCGACACCGAGGGTGCGCTCGCGGAAGATGTCGTTTCCGAAGAGCAGGGTCTCGACCTGGTCGCACATCGCCTCGACGTCGTCCATCGCCGAGGCGCACTCCTCGACGAAGCCCGGTGGAAGGTCGTCCAGCAGACCGCCGACACGGTTGAAGTTCGGGTGGAAGCGCCCGCCGGTGACCGACTCGATCAGGTCGAGGACCTTCTCACGGTCGCGCATCGTGTGGAAGAAGGGCGTCAGAGCGCCCAACTCGATCCCGAAGCTGCCGAGGAACACGAGGAAGGTGGCCTGGCGGGCGAGCTCGCTCAGGATCGTGCGCACGTACTGTGCTCGCGGCGGCGCCTCGATGCCCATCAACTTCTCGGCCGCCAGCACGAACGGGATCTCGTTGCAGTAGCCGCTGAGCCAGTCGATGCGGTTCACGAGCGTCGTGACCTGCGCGTACGTGCGCACCTCGCACAGCTTCTCGTAGCCGCGGTGCATGTAGCCGAGCACGGGCTCCACTTGGGTGACGCGCTCGCCGTCGACCTGCGCGACGAGGCGGAAGACCCCGTGGGTCGACGGGTGCTGTGGCCCGATGTTCAGGGTCATCTCGGGCGTCTCGATCTCGACCGCGACCTGCGCGTCGGCGAGGTGCGCCGCGAACGAGGACGAGAGTTGGGTCTGGACCGACGTCATGGCTGACCCGGCTTCGGTTCGGTCACGGGAGTGTCCTCGGGCATGTCCTCGACGTTGACGTCTCCGGGCCACGGCTTGATCTCGCGGGCACCGAGCTTGAAGCTGCGTCGCAAGGGGTGGCCCTCGAAGTGGTCCGGCAGGTAGATCTTGGCCGGGTTGGGGTGGCCGACGACCTCGACGCCGAACATGTCCATGAGTTCACGCTCGTGCCAGTTGGCACCGGCGAACACCCCGACGGCGGTCGCCACCTGCGGCTGGTCGGGGTCGAGGCGAGCCTTGAGCGTCACGCCGTGGTGCGCCGTACTCGACGTCACGCGTGCGACGACCTCGAACGCCGGCACCTGCGGCGCCCGGTAGTCGGATTCCTCGGCCCCGGCCTCGGGGGCTTCCTCGGCGTCGGCTCGGACCTCTTCTTCGGCTCGGCCTTCTTCGGCTCGGTCTTCTTCAGCTCCGGCCTCGCCGGCTTCGGCGGGGGCGGAATCGTCGACCCACTCGATCGCGGACAGCCACGAGAACGAGTCGCATGCGACCTCGGTGTCGCGCTTGGCGAACGTGAGCGCGTCGACCCACGCGTCGGCAGCGACCACTACCGTCGCCATCCCGAACGCGGTCGACGTGTCCACGACCGAGTCGCCCAGGCCTTGGCGGAAGCGGGCAGTGAGGTCCTCAGGCGCGAGTGCCAACGGGCTCACCTCGCCACTTCTCCTGGATGTTCTCGCCCTGGATCATCTTCTGGAGCTCGATGATCCCCTGCATCAGTGCCTCGGGACGCGGGGGGCACCCGGGCACGTACACGTCGACGTGGAGGATCTGGTCGACACCTTTGGTCACCGAGTAGCTGTCCCAGTACGGACCGCCGCAGTTGCTGCACGAACCCATCGAGATCACGTACTTGGGTTCGGGCATCTGCTCGTAGATGACCTTGACCGCGGGTGCCATCTTGTCGGTCAGGGTGCCCGCCACGATCATCAGGTCCGACTGGCGCGGAGACGACGGCAGCGGGACGATCCCGAAGCGCATCAGGTCGTAGCGGGGGCTCGTCAGCGCGGCGCCCATCTCGATCGCGCAGCACGCGAGTCCGAACTGGAACATCCACAACGAGTACTTGCGGCTCCAGTTCAGGAGCCACTGCACCGGCTTGCCGGCGCCCTTGTTGAGGTCGATCCTCTCCAGCAGGGCCATCAGCGGTGAGCCTTTGGGAACGCGTTCACGAAGTCGGACCCGCCGTCGACCTGCTCGGTTGTCTGGTTCATAGCGTCGTTCACCTCAGCGCCCTAGATCCAGCGCAGCACACCCTTGCGGACCGCGTACAGCAGGGCCACGGCGAGCACCAGGATGAAGATCACCATCTCGACGAGGGACGCCCACGAGAGCGTGCCCATGATCGTCGCCCACGGGAACACGAACACCGCCTCCACGTCGAAGACGACGAACAAGAGCGCGAAGACGTAGTACCGCACCTGGGACTGGGACCACTCGTCGCCGAGGGGCTCGACACCACACTCGTAGATCGAGGTCTTGATGTCGTTGAGGCGCCGGGGCTGGAGCACCTTGGCGAGACCGATCATCGCACCGAAGAGTCCCAGGCCCAGAAGCGCGACCGCGGCAACCTGAAGGTACGAGCGGTAATAGGCGTCGATCGGCAACTCTGCTCCCTGTCGTCCCGACGGGGTTGGCCCGAGGTTCCGTGCGAGCACAGCCCCTTCGATCCGGGGGCGGATACTACGTTGCGCCCTCGCGCCCGACCAAGGCGGTCGCCGCCACCGAGGAGCGGGAGGCGCGCTGGGCCTTCGACGCAGGTCAATTGCGGTGAACGCCGTAGAGGCTTTGACGGTCCCCGGGACGAATTCCAAGGTTGGAGGGGTTGCCAAGGGGGGCACACCACCACCGTCGAAGGACGGCACTGTGGTACGGATCAGACGACGGAACCAGCACAGCGACCCGAGCGCAGCCGAACCGGTGACCAAACGCACCACCGCGGTCGTGCTCTCGGGCGGTGGCCACCTCGGAGCCGTACAGGCCGGGATGCTCGAGGCCCTCGTCGAAGCCGGTGTCGAGCCCGACGTCTACGTGGCGTCGAGCGTCGGAGCCCTGAACGGCGCCGCGATGGCTGCACGGCCGGGGGCGGCGGGAGTCGAGATCCTGCGGCAGACGTGGACCTCGGTGCGCACGGAAGAGATATTCCCCGGCGGGGCCGTGCAGCACATCTGGCGGATCGCCCGCCGCCACGACCACCTCTACCCCAACGACGGCCTGGTGAGGCTGATCACACGCACGACTCCGGTGACCCACTTCCACCAGCTCGCCGTGCCGCTACGGATCGTCGCGACCGACCTGACGCGGGGCGACGAGCGCGTGTTCGCGAGCGGGTCGTTGCTGCGCCCGTTGATGGCCACCACCGCACTTCCCGGCGTGTTCCCACCCGTTCGCATCGGCGGAGACGTCTACATCGACGGCGGCGTCGTCAACAACGTGCCCCTGTCGCACGCAACCGACGCCGACAGGGTCTTCGTGCTCGCTCTCCAAGAAGGAGCCGACACGGCAACTGGCTCAGGATCGCCGGCGACGTCGTTCGAGATGCTGCTGCGCAGCTTCGCGATCGCCCGCGCCAACCGGTTCCGCCTCGACGTCACACGCTACGGCGACTCGACCGAGATCGTCGTGGTCCCGCCACCGGCTCTGCCCAAGGTGCGCTTTCCCGACCTGTCGCACGGGGCAGAGCTCATGCGCATCGGCTACGAATCCACCGCCGCCTTCCTCGAGAAGCATCTCGGCACCGAGCCGTCGACGGTAACGCACCTCACCCCGCGGCCGGTTACCACCGGCGCCGACCCGGCTCTCGTCTCCGCCGGCTGATCCCCCAACCCCGAACGGTCTCCGGGCACACGGCAAGTGCCGGGCAGCGGCTCGCCCCGGGCTGCTGCCTCAGGGCCCGCACCTACCTACAGGGCAGTACTCGAATACGCCGCCCCACTCGTCATCGTGGATCTTCACGAAGTCACCCCGTAGGCGGTCCGAGACCGTTCGGAGGCGGTCGTACTGACCGTCGGTCATCGACTTCTCGTGACGGGGGTCGATGAATCCCTTGTACGCGTAGACGTGACCGCGGCGTGCCCCGATAGCAGCGAGCTGCTCGTCGAACTCCTCCGGCGTGACGTTGTCGAACCACATGACCCGCGCCGGCGACAGGTACCTGAGGTAGCCGGACTGAACCTTGTCGTCGCCGAGCACGACGATGTCCTCGGGGCCGAGGCGCTCGAGGAGCCACGCGTTGCGGGCGCGCCAGAGGTCGGAGTCCGCCGAGGCGACCGGGAGAATACCTCCGATCAGGTTGTGTACTCCTAGCACGGCGACCAGGGCGATCGGGAGCCACCGAAGCCGGCTCCGCTCCCACACAGGAGCGATGAAGAGACACGCCAACAGCGCCCACAAGGGTGGTAGTCCCGCGGTCCACAGCTCCGGGTTCGCCGGCTCGCTCAGGATCATCATCCCCAGGTACACCAGGAACCAGCCGGCAAAGGGTAGGGCGAGAGGATGCCTGAGCCGGCCGAGGAAGCCGCGGCGGCCAGCGACGACCAGGGTCACCGAGAGACCGAGGAACGTGACGAGAGTCGCCAGGGCGAGCCAGCTCTGCCAACGCGGGATCCTCTCACCCAGGTACCTCTCCTCGGAGAAGTCCCTTCCGGGGAAGGCCCCGTCCATGAAGTCCAGGACCGGCCCGAAGCCGAGAGCGAAGTTCGCCGACACGACCGCCTGGGTGAGCCCGACCGCCCCTTCGGGCACGTTGCGCGGACTGAACCCCACAGCCATGGCCACGGCACGAACGGAATCGTCGTGTACCACCGCGGCGGCGATCGGCGGATCGTACGTCTCCCGACCCGCATTCGGCGCCACGAGCGGACGCGCAGCCCAGACCAGCATCCCGCCCAGGACCGTGGCCACCAGCGCTATAGCGGCCCACGTGCGTCGCTTCGACGTCGGGGCGCGATGCCAGACGACGAGCGGAACGAGCCCAACCAGTAGTGACAAGTTCAGTAGGTGGGTCACGGTGGCAACGATCGTGAGCAGGATCGTGATCACGAGCCACCACGGACGCACACGTCCCATGTATACGTAGGCAGCCGCGACCATCGCCGTGGCTATGGCGAGGCCGTAGATCTCCTGTTCCGCGCTGTAGCGCCAGAACACGTAGGACAGAGCGAGGCCGGTGGCGGCGCAGAGGGCGACACCGCGCTGCAGCCCGATCCCCTTCCACAGCAGGATCACCAGGAGGACGACAGCGAGCGCCATTCCGACCGCGGATATCGTGCTCATCACCGTCGTCGCCTCGATGCCGAAGCCGAGGCCGCGAAGTGCCAGGAACACGGGACGCATGACCATCGGGGTGTATGGATGCGCGCCGGCACCCAGGTCGAGCTCACCCCCGTCGCGCACCCCGACCGCGTATCGCCACGCGTCCTCGGCCTCGGTGACGTTTCCCGGCCGGGTCAGGAGGAAGAAACCTGCGAGGACCACGACTGCGACAGCGCATGCGGCGACAGTGCGCCATGTCCCCGATGACGTGACTGAATCCCGGTCGACACCTGCAGCCTCGACGGACGGAGCGGGGTCCTCCGAGGCTGCGCTGACGGGCATGAGGAAACTCCCGGGGGTAGTCCGACTTGGTGTTCGATCAGGGCGCACACGTCTCCTGCCGAAACCGGCTGGGGCGCGAGACAGCGCCGCGCAAGTGACGGGCAACGGCTGGCACGGGAGTCAGCTCACGGCACCTGCATCGCGCAGCCTCGCGACCTCGGACTCGTCGGCCCCGATCCAGTCGGCGAGGACCTCGTCGGTGTGCTCGCCCAGCGAAGCCGCACGACGCTGGATCTGCTCCTTGGTACGCGAGAAGCGCGGTGCCGGCGCCGGCTGGGTCACCCCCTCGAAGTCGACGAAGGTCTCACGCGCCTTGACGTGTGGGTGCTCGAACGCCTCCGGGATCGACAGGATCGGGGCCATGCACGCGTCGGTGCCCTCGGCGAGGGCGGCCCACTCGTCACGGGACCTGGTCTTGATCGCGGCGGCGATCTTGGCACGAGCCTCGTCCCACCGACCCTTGTCCATCTGGCCCGGCAACTCGGCAGGGTCGATACCCGTGATCTCGAGCATCTTGGCGTAGAACTGCGGTTCGATGGAGCCGACCGACATGTACTCGCCGTCGGCGGTCTCGTAGACGTCGTAGAAGTGCGCGCCGGTGTCGAGCATGTTCGTGCCGCGCTCGTCGGTCCAGAGGCCCATCTGGCGCAAGGCGTACACCATCGTCATGAGCACGGCGGACCCGTCGACCATCGCGGCGTCGACCACCTGACCCTTGCCTGACGTGCGCGACTCGATGATCCCGCAAGCGATCCCGAAAGCGAGCAGCATCCCACCCCCACCGAAGTCGCCGACAGCGTTGCACGGCGGCTGGGGCGGCAGACCCTTCTGGCCGAAGCTGTGCAGGACACCGTTGATCGAGATGTAGTTCATGTCGTGGCCGGCCATCTGCGCCCACGGTCCGTCCTGGCCCCATCCGGTCATGCGGCCGTAGACGAGCGCCGGGTTGCGGGCGAGGCAGTCGTCGGGACCGAGGCCGAGTCGCTCCATCACACCCGGGCGGAACCCCTCCTGGAGCGCGTCGGCCTTCTCCACGAGGCGCAGGACGGTCTCGACGCCGTCGGGCTGTTTCAGATCGACCGCGATCGAGCGCCGCCCGCGGTTGAGGAAGTCGTTGGGGTTGCCCGCCATCGGGGCGCCACGACGCTCGACACGGACGATGTCGGCGCCCATGTCGGCCAGCATCATGGCGCAGAACGGGCCTGGCCCGATCCCGGCGATCTCGACGACCTTGACGCCCTGAAGCGGTCCCATCGTGCCCCCTTGGCTGACCTTTGACCGGCGGGTCAGTATGCCTGCACCCGACTAGCAAATGGCGAAGGGCGCGTCCCAGTCGAAGCGTCCGCGTACGCCGTTGCGGCGCGGGTCGACCACGCACACCCGTGATGCGAGTGCCTGGGTGAGCCAGAGGGCACGCTCCGCGACGCCGATCCCGAACGCTCCCGCCCCTACGCGGATCGTCGCGGTGACAACCAGCGGGTCCGGGTCGATGCGGGTGAGGCGTGGCTCCGATCCGTGGGTCACCCAGAGTGCACCGAAGGCCTCCCGTAGCGCCGTCGGCTGGCGCGCGATCTCGACGGACGCGTCCACCGCGCCGGTCGTGGGGTCGACGCGATCGACACCGCCGGGGCCGTCGGTCGCGACCCAGACCCACTTCGCGCCGACCCAGATCGCCTGGGGGTCGCGGTGTACAGCGAACTCGCCGGTCACGTCTCCGGTCCCGGGATCCCGCCGCTCGATCACGCCGGGACGCCGCTGGCACGCGATCCAGAGGGAGCCGTGCCCGGCGGCAAGGGCCTGCGACTGCCACCCGAGCCGGATACTGCGGCCCGAGCGAGGCCACGCAAGAGCCGGTCGCCGACCGGTGGCCAGCACGACCGGTTCGCCACCGGTCACGACGAGCGACGACGCCCGCCCCGGCACGGTCGCGGTCGACGCCACCGCGCCGGTCCGCGCGTCGACGGCGGAGAGGGATCGATCGCCGACCGCCCACACCAGGTCGCCGTCGCGCGCCAGCGCGTCGACCACGTGACCCAGGTCCACTCTGCGGACGACCTCACGGGTCTCGGCGTCGACGGCTGCCACCTCCCCGCCCCTGCTCGCGAGCCAGATGTCCATCGGTGAGCGATGCTGGCACACTTGCGCTCTGCTCCAGGTCCAGGGGGAAGGCGAGTCACGTGCGGATCCGGCCACCCGAGCACCGCGACGAGTACATGCACGCGTTGGAGGACGCCTCGAACTTCAACGAGTCGATGTACTTCAACGTCTACGACCCCGCGCAGCGCTGCGGAGGGTTCCTGCGCCTCGGCAACCGCGCCAACGAGGGTTATGCCGAGCTGACGACGTGCCTGTACCTCCCCGACGGGCGCGTGGCTTTCTGGTTCGGCCGTCCCGAGATCGCCGGCAACGACGCCTTCGACGCCGGCGGCATGCGCTTCGAGGTCGTCGAGCCGTTCGAGGCTCTCGATACCTCCTACGCGGGCAAGGTCGTCCTCTTGGAGGACCCCCTGCAGATGGCCGATCCGCGCGAAGCATTCAAGGCCAATCCGTGGGTGGACGCCGAGGTGCGACTCTCTTACCGCGGCCTCTCGCCGATGTTCGGTGGCGAGCCGGTGGGCGACGACGGCGAACCCCTCACGGCGGACGACCCGATGGGCGGCTTCGCCCGTGGCCACTACGAACAGCACGTGGGCGCGACGGGAACCTTCACCGTCGGTGACGAGTCGTGGGACCTCGACGGCTACGGCCTGCGCGACCACTCGTGGGGACCACGCTTCTGGCAGGCGCCGTGGTACTACCGCTGGCTCACGATGAACTTCGGCGACGACTTCGGCATCGTGGTGTCGTGGGTCGCGAGCCGTGACGGCTCGGTCCGCAAGACCGGCGCCGTGTTCACCGAAGGCCGCTACGACATGGTCGTCGACGTCTCGCTGTCGAGCGAGCTCGACGACGACCGGTACCACCGCTGCGTGCACGCCCGCTGCCGCACGTCGCGCGACGAGTACGAGGTCGAGGGCAGAGTCCTCAACCTCATCCCGCTGCGGAACCGCCGCACCGACCCCGAGGGCAACGCGCTCACGACGCGGATCTCCGAGGGGCTCACCGAGTGGTCCTGCGGCGGGAAGACCGGCTACGGGCTCTCGGAGTACCTCGACCAGATCGTCGACGGCGCCCCGGTGGGCGCAGAGGTCTGATGGCTCGCCTCGAGGCGGAGGAGCTCGAGCGTGCGTGTGCTCGCCACGGTCTCCTCGGCTGCGTCGAGGGGTTGCGCCGGCTCACGGGAGGGGCCTCGCGCGAGACGTGGTCTTTCGACCTCGTGGCCGATGCGTCCGGCCGCGTGCCGCTCGTCCTGCGTCGCGATCACTCCACCATGGCGCAGGTTCTCGGTCGCGATGTCGAGTGCCTCCTGCTCGAAGCCGCCCGCACCTCGGGTGTGCCCGTTCCGCCGGTGCGTTTCGTCCTCGGCCCCGAGGACGGGATCGGCTCGGGCTTCGTGATGGACCGCGTCGAGGGCGAGACGATCCCGCGCAAGATCCTCCGTGACGACGACTTCGCGGCGGCACGCCCCGTGCTGGCCTCCCAGGCCGGCGCCATCCTCGCGCGGATCCACGCGGTCGACTGGGGCTCCGTACCGGGACTCGCCCTCGCGGACTCCGACGACGAGCCCGCTGGCGCGCAGGTGCGCCGGTATCGCGGGATCCTCGACGCGATCGGCGAGGCCCACCCTGCCTTCGAGCTCGGCTTGCACTGGCTCGACGAGAACCCGCCGGACTCCGCCGAGCGGACGTTGGTGCACGGCGACTACCGCAACGGCAACCTGATCGTGGGGCCGGAGGGCATCCGGGCCGTGCTCGACTGGGAACTGGCCCACGTCGGCGATCCGATGGAGGATCTCGGCTGGATGTGCGTGCGGTCGTGGCGCTTCGGCGTCGACGACAGACCCGTGGGCGGTTTCGGGGACTACGACGAGTTCTTCGCCGCTTACGAGGCGGCAGGCGGACGCACGGTGGACCCCGAGGTGGTGAGGTTCTGGGAGGCGTTCGGAACGCTCAAGTGGGGGATCCTGTGCCTAGTGCAGGCGTTGTCGTTCCGCAGCGGCACGAGCAGGTCCGTCGAGCATGCCGCCCTGGGTCGGCGCGCCTGCGAGATGGAGTACGACCTGCTGGCACTCATCGACTGACGATCCCGAGCACCGCCACGCAGCCGATCGCCCACCCGGTCAGCGACCTGGGCGCGGCCCCGCGGCGACATCCCGGCTTGGGCGCGCCAGGCCCGGCCGCATGGGGTGGGCATCGCACCCCCAGAACGGGGTCTCACGCGGTGGGCGCGCCCGGAACGGGGGGATTCAGGGC
The DNA here is from genome assembly GCA_046331095.1 of Acidimicrobiia bacterium. Lineage (GTDB taxonomy): Bacteria > Actinomycetota > Acidimicrobiia > UBA2766 > UBA2766 > JAIBAC01. The sequence goes on along the minus strand of JAXLRM010000007.1, from coordinate 125,394 downwards.
CTCAACGGCTGATGACGCCGAGGATCGCCACGTAGTGGCAGATACCCGCGCCGACCACCATCGAGTGGAAGATCTCGTGGTAGCCGAAGATCCGTGGCGACGGGTCGGGCCGGCGCCGGAAGAGTACGACAGCACCTGCGGTGTAGAGGACCCCACCGATGGCGAGCAGGGCAACTCCGGTTGCGCTCATGCCGCCCACGATCTGGGGCAGGGCGATGATGACCACCCAACCGAGCACGATGTAGAGCGCGCCACCGATCTTCTGGGTTCGCTCGTACGCCAACGTCTTGAGGAGGATGCCCGAGATCGCGCCCGCCCATACGGTGGCGAGCACCGCGTACGCCCACGCTCCGTGCAGGACGATGAGGCAGAACGGCGTGTAGGTGCCCGCGATGAGCACGAAGATCATCGAGTGGTCGAGGCGGCGCATGACCGCCCGTGCCCGCGGCGACCACGTGATGCGGTGGTACGTCGCGCTCGTGCCGAACAGGGCGGCCAGGCTGAGCGCGTACACCGTGGCAGCAACACGGGAGACAGCGCCGGCGGCCGTGGCCACGAGTGCCACGCCCATGGGCAGCGACATGAAGAACGCCCACTCGTGCAGTCGCCCGCGCATGAACGGCCGCTCGTCGGCAGCGACGATGTCGGTTTCGGATTCGGCGGTCATGCGTGACAGGTTCGCTGCCTGTTCCCGCTGCGGGAAGGGTCTTTCGGCCCTCGTATCTGACATCATCTCGCCATGGCACAGGATCTCCCCTCCGCTCCCGACCTCCTGGGCGCGTGCCGTGGCTTCCTGGAGGACGACGTCTTGGAGACCCTCGAGGGGCGCCTCCGCTTCCACACCCGTGTGGTCGTCAACATCCTCGGCATCGTCGAGCGCGAGCTGCGCAACGGCCCGGCCGCCGACGCCGCCGAGTCGGCGTCACTGGTGGAGCTGCTCGGCCACGAAGGCAGCCTTGCCGACCTCAACGCCGAGCTCGCCGCCGCGATCCGCGACGGCTCCCTGGACGCGCGTCGCGCCGAGGTGCTCGCCCACGTGCGCGAGACCGTCGCCGACAAGGTCCGAATCTCGAATCCCGGCTACTTGGCGATCGACCCGCCGGCCCAGGCCGGGCGATAGGCTGGCGCACCCCGCACGTCTGGAGGCGCTGTATGACGGAGTTCAGGGTCGAGACGATCGCGAGCCAGCACGCGGCGGTGGTCCGGGCCGACGTCCCCCAGGTCGAGTTGGCCGGTGTCTTCCACCGGGCGTTCCAGGAGGTCGTTCAGGTCGCCGGCGCGCAGGGCGTCGGCATCACCGGTCCCCCGTTCGGCTACTACCCGAGGATGCCGGCAGCAACCGTGGAGGTCGCTGCCGGTTTTCCCGTGTCCGCACCGATCACCCCTGTGGGCGAGGTGACCCCCATGGAGCTTCCCGGCGGGCGTGTGACCACCGGCATCCACGTCGGCTCCTTCGACGGCCTCGCGACGACGTACCAGGAACTGATGCAGTGGGCCGCGGCCGAGGGCCACGAGCTCGCCGGATACATGTGGGAGTCCTACCTGAGCGACCCCGCGGCAGAACCGGACAGCTCCACCTGGCGCACCCTGATCACCTGGCCTCTCGCCTGATCGAACCTGCGGACCCGGCGCTGCCAGGCCCGCTCAGCATCGTGCGCACCTGCTCCACGGCGCCGTCGAAGCAGGCTTGATCCTGCGCTGATCCCGGTGCTGCCCTGGCGCCCCGCCGCTCACTTCGGCGGCAGGCGGATCGCGCCGTCGAGACGGATCGTCTCGCCGTTGAGGTAGGGGTTCTCGGCGATGTGGTGCACGAGCGCGGCGAAGTCGTCGGGCGCCCCGAGACGCTTGGGGAAGATCACGTCGGCTGCGAGCTTGTCCTTGCCCTCGTCGCCCAGCAGGGCGAAGAGCGGCGTATCCATGAGACCCGGCGCGATCGTGACCACGCGGATGCCGACGGGCGCCAGATCGCGAGCCGCGGGCAGGGTCATCCCGACGATGCCGCCCTTGGATGCCGAGTAGGCGAGCTGGCCGGTCTGGCCGTCGAAGGCCGCCACCGAAGCCGTGTTGACGAGAACTCCACGTTCGCCGTCCTCGTTCGGCTCGGCGTCGGCGATCGCCGACGCGCCGTGGCGCATCATGTTGAACGTACCGATCACGTTCACCTCGAGCACCTTCTGGAACGGCATGAGATCGTGGGGCGAGTTGTCACGGTTGATCACGCGGCCGACCCATCCGATCCCGGCGCAGCTGATCGCCGCACGCAGCGGGCCGAGCTCAGCCGCCTGCGCGATTGCCGCCTGCACCTGGTCGGCGTCGGAGACATCGGTCTGCGCGAACGCGCCACCGACCTCGTCGGCGAGGGACTTGCCGCGGTCGGCGTTGAGATCCGCGATCAAGCAGCGCGCCCCGGCGGCGCTGAGCCGGCGCACCGTGGCCTCCCCGAGGCCTGATGCCCCTCCACTCACGACTACGGCGGAACCGTCGAGCTTCATCGCTACCGTTGCCTTTCACGCGGGACAGGACCGGATCCGGACGCGGCCTTCACGCGTCGTCGGCTACGAACTCCATGGTGGCCGGGTCCCAGAACGCCCGGTAGTTGGTGATCAGTCCGGAATCGTCGACTTCGAAGTGGCCGACCGCGGGGATGCGCGTCGTGCCACCTGTACGCAGATGGGCGTTGATCGTGAGCACCATCACGGCCTCGCCGTCGACGGCGATGATGCGGTCGACGTCGAAGCGCACCGAGTCCGCCAACTGGAGCGTGTTCTCCCAGAAAGTGCGGTGCGCCTCGGTGCCCACGTGCGGGGGCGTGCCGACGGGATCCTCGATCACCGCGTCGGGAGCGAAGGCCTTGACATACACGTCGGTGCTGCCGTCGTGCACACCTGCCACGTAGCGCTCCACCGCTTCACGGGCGACATCGGCTCCGGCCATCGTCTCAACCTCACACCCAGGGTCCAGGACTCCGGGATCGTAGCTGCAGAGGTGGGCGCGCGGCAGGCCCGCGTCAGTTGCAGCCCTGGCCCTGTCCTCAGCCCTGGACGGTGTCGAGGTCGTTGCGGACCTCGCGGGCAGCCCCGGCGAGGTCGTCGGGGAGGGTCGACAGCACGTCTTCGGTCGCCTCGTCGGAGAAGCGGAGGCGATCGGCATCCGGTGCCGGGACTGCTGCCGGCGCCCAGGCGGAGTGCAGCAGGAGCGGCACCTGGGCTCCACCGGGTGCTGCGAGTGTGCACACCGGGCCGTCACCGACACGAGCGGCGTCGAAGACGTCGACCTGGAAGCCGGCGTCGCGCAGGACGGGGACGACTACCCAGCCGTCGTGGCCGCCGGGATCGCTGCCCGCGTAGCGGCTCGTACCGGCGCTCTCCGGATCACGGGGCACGAACGCCGGCGAAGTGGGGAGGTCGTCCACCGCGTACTCGTGATCGCCGACGATGCCGAGCCCGTCACGCCTGACGCTCATGAGGCGGGCCGGGGTCTCGTCGTTGCCCAGGAGAGCGCGGTCGACGCGGTCCTCGTAGAGGGCGAGGGCACGCTGTGTGATCGTCTGGGGCCTGTAACCGTGCATCACGATGTGGTGCAGGGTCGGAGCCGACTGGCCTTCCGTCGACCAGTCCATCGCGGAGAGCTGCAGGTTCCACGTCCGGTCGGGGTCGCGCAGGACTGAACGTTCGTCCTGCTTGCCGGTCTCGGGATCGAATCGCACCACGCTCGCGGACGACGGCGCCATGGCCTGGCCGTACAGTCCCGGGGTCTGCACGGGCGAGCCGTTCACGTCGAGATCCTGGGGCCGGATCTTCAGTCCGAGGTCCATGAGCTCCTGGTGCTCGAAGATCACCTCGATGCCGTCGGTGTCGTCGTAACGGGCGTAGTAGTGGCCGAACTCGGGCCCGACGACGAACTCCTCGGCGGGAACCGGCTCGCCGGGTGGTGTCCGTTCCAGCAGTTCCTTGCGGACCAGGTACACCGTGGCCGCAGCGTCGTTGGTGACCGTGCGCTCCTGGCCTGCGATCTCACCGGGGTCGGGGCGGAACATGCCGCTCTCGGCCAGGAGGAGCCAGTCGCGTGTCTGGGTGATCGTGTGCATCATCCCGGGTACACGCGCGTTCTCCACCGGCCACATGTCGAGGTCGGGCCCGGTGCCACCCCAGCGCACCACCCATGGTTGCATGACCATGCGCGGCGCCATCTCGACCGGCATCTGCCGCACGGTCCACAGGCAGCCGCGATCGGGGTCGACGACCGGGTGCGCCGTGGAGAACACGAACGGGAGCAGACCGGGCAGGAACGACCCCCACTGGTCCTTGTGGCCCACCTCGGCGACGAATCCGAGGCTCTCGGGGTCGATCTCGAGGGGCCGCCCGACGTCCCAGGTGACGAACATGCGGTCACCCCACGGCAGCGGGGCCGTGTTGGCGAGGTTGGGCGCGCCGTAGGAGCTCATCATCCCCGTGGGCCCGGGCACGAACGCCGCTGGGCGCTTGTCGCGCAGCCGGACCGACGGGGTGTCGATGCGGTTGTGGCGCCACGCGTGCCGTCCGGTGCCTGCCCCGTGCCTTCCCTGTGCCAACGAGAGCCTGAAGACGAGGCCCTCGCCGAAAAGGCGGTAGTCCCCCGGTGTGGCCGGGTCCGGTGCCGAGACGAAGATCTCGCCGGAGATCGCTTCCGGCATCTCACCTGAGACGATCTCGAGGTCGAGGTCACGCGGCGACGCGCTGAGCATTGACTGGGGCAAGGGCATTTGGCGACCACCGCTTCGCTTGTCTGGCCCGGGCCAGTGGTGAACAGTGTTCACCAACCTAGTGCCGTGACCGGGAACCTTCTGGCAGCGGTCGAGGGGCGGGGTTCCGCCAGACTTGTCAGCGCACCGTCTCCCTCGACCAGGCTTCGGCGAAGCGACACATGACGACCACACTGACCCGTGAGTCCGTGCTCGTGGCAGCACGCGAGATGATCCGTGACGGCGGGCTCGAGGGCCTGTCACTGCGACGCCTCGCCGCGAACCTCGGTGTCACCGCCCCGGCCCTGTACGCGCACATCGGCAGCAAGCGGGACCTGCTCCAGGGCGTGGCGGAGGCGGAGTTCGCCGAGATGCTTGCGCGTTTTCGGGAGGTGAGCGGCCCCGACCCGATCGAGCGCCTCCGCGGTCTGTCCCGCGCGTACATCGACTACGCACGCGAGAACCCGTTCCTGTTCCGGACGATGTTCCTGTTCCGTCCCGAACTCACCGCATCACCTCGAGACGACGAGCCGGCAAGCGCGACGGGTGTGTTCCGCTTCGCCGCGGCCCCGATCGAGGAGGCCATCGAGTCGGGCGTGATCCTGCGCTCGGACCCGCTCCTGACGGCCCTGACGTTGTGGACCGCGATCCACGGACTCGCGACGGTGATCCTCGCCGGACCCGACTTCGGTCCGGGAACCGAGGCCGACCTCGCCGAGTCGGTCATCGACACCGTCCTCGCCGGCCTCCAAACGCGGGCTACATGACCCGCACACGACCCAAACCACCCGCGATCGAGGGGCCGCCCCCCGCCAAACGCGGGCCACATGACCCGCACACGACCCAAACCACCCGCGATCTAGGGGGCACCCCCCGCCAAACGCGGGCCACATGACCCGCACACGACCCAAACCACCCGCGATCTAGGGGGCACCCGCCGGCCTCCAAACGCGGGCTACATGACCCGCACACGACCCAAACCACCCGCGATCTAGGGGCCGCCCCCCGCCAAACGCGGGCCACATGACCCGCACACGACCCAAACCACCCGCGATCGAGGGGGCACCCCCCGCCGGCGTCCGGCGGCCGGCCTCCGGGGCGTCAGAATAGGAACGTGGCCTTGCCGGCCATGTTCATGAGCCCCTGGGGCAGGATGCCGAGCTGGATCGTGAAGAACACAGTGAGAGCGATCGCCAGAGCCGTGGCGGGCGCCCAGCGGATACGCGGCAGTGGCTCCGCCTCGGGGATACCCACGTCCGTCCCGGCCTGCATGTACATGACGACGACGAGGCGCAAGTAGTAGAACGCGCTGATCACACTCGCGACGGTGCCCACGGTGAGCAGGACCCACTGGTGGGCAGCGGCGACGCCTGCGAAGACAGCGAACTTCGCGACGAACCCCGACGTCCCCGGTATACCCATCATCGCGAACAGGAAGAACGCCAGCACGGTGGCGAGCACAGGCTCGCGCCTGAACATGTTCCTGTAGTCGTCGAAGCTCGTGTAACGCTCACCACGGCGGGCAAGGAGGGCGACCACCCCGAACGCACCGGCGGCCATGAACACGTACGCGGCCAGGTAGAACAGCGCCCCGTGGACGCCCGCTGGTTCACCCGAGGCGAGACCGGTGAGGATGAAGCCTGCGTGCGCGATCGACGAGTAGGCGAGCATGCGCTTGACGTCGGTCTGGGCGATCGCGAGGACAGAACCACCGAGCATCGTCACGATCGCGACGCCCACCAGCAGGGGCTGCCAGTCGAAGCGGAATGCCGCGAGGCCGGTCTCGAGCACACGGAACAGTCCCGCGAAGCCCGCGATCTTGGCGCCGGACGCCATGAACGCCACCACGGGCGTGGGGGCCCCCTGGTAGACGTCGGGAGTCCACATGTGGAACGGCACCGCCGCGATCTTGAACCCGAGACCGACGATCACGAACACCATGCCGAGCAGCACGACACCGGGGTCACGGGTCACGTTCTCGCTGAAGATCGCGGCCATCCGCGCCAGGTTCGTGGTGCCGGTACCGCCGTAGAGAAGCGCGATGCCGAAGAGCAGGATCGCCGACGAGTAGGCGCCGAGGAGCAGGTACTTGGCGCCTGCTTCCTGGGACCGCGAGTCGTCACGGTTCCAGGCGGCGAGCACGTACAGGCAGATCGAGAGGAGCTCGAGCGCGACGAAGACCATCACGAGGTTGTTCGAGGTCGCCATGAACTGCATCCCGCATGCCGAGAACAGCAGGAGCGCGTAGTACTCACCGCGGTCGATGCCCTCGCGTTTGAAGTACTGGTCCGCGAGGAGCACACCGAGGAATGCAGCCACGCAAACCGCGATGACCAGGAACGCCGAGAACCCGTCGACGGCGATCATGCCGCTGTAGGCGAGACGCGGGTTGGCATCGGCGGTCACCTGGATCCACTGCTTCCACGCGAACACGCCGGACGCGACCGTCCCCGCGGCGGCGACGAGCGCGTTCCAGCCTGCCCCGACACGCTTGACACAGATCATGAGGATGATGACGACCGCGGTTGCCCCCAGTACGACTTGCGGGGCGATCGCCCACCAGTCCGACGGCGGTGCCGGAATCGCATCGGCGAGCAGCATCAGCGTCCTCCCCCGCCATGGCCGGCCCCGGCAGTCGCCACCGCGGTCTCGACTGCGGAGACGGGGTTCGAGGGCGATGTCTGCTCGGGCTCGACGTAGGCCTGGTCGGTGCCTGCGGTACCTCCCTCGACGACGGCGACGATCTCGTGCACCGACGGCTCGATGCGCTCCAGCATCGGCTTGGGGTAGATCCCGAGCACCAGCATCAGGGCCATGAGGGGTACGAGCACGACGAGCTCGGTCGGGGTCACGTCGCGCAGCTTCTCGTTCTCCGGCTTGTCGAGAGGACCGAGGAACAGGCGCTGGTACATCCAGAGCAGGTAGATCGCAGCGAGGATCACCCCGGTGGCAGCCACGATCGCCCACCAACGGTGGACGACGAACGTGCCGAAGAGCGTGAGCATCTCGCCGATGAAGCCGTTGAGCCCCGGCAGTCCCGCAGATGCGAGCACGACGAAGAGGAAGATGCCGCCGAGGACGGGGACCTGACGCCTGATGCCGCCGTAGTCGTCGATGAGGCGTGTGTGGCGACGCTCGTAGAGCATGCCGACGAGGAAGAACAGAGCGCCTGTCGTGAGCCCGTGGTTGACCATCTGCGCCACTCCGCCGGTCAGGCCCGTCGTCGTGATCGCGAAGATCCCGAGGGTGATGAAGCCGAGGTGGCTCACCGAGGTGTACGCGACGAGACGCTTGGCGTCCTTCTGGCGGATCGCCACCAGCGCGGCGTAGACGATGCCGATCACCGACAGGGTGAGCAGCACGGGCACGGCCTCGACCGCGGCCCGTGGGAACAGCGGCAACGAGAACCGGATGAGGCCGTACGTGCCCATCTTCAAGAGCAGAGCGGCCAGGATCACCGATCCCGCGGTGGGTGCCTCGGTGTGGGCGTCGGGCAGCCAGGTGTGCAACGGGAACGTGGGCACCTTGACCAGGAACGCGATGGTGAAAGCCCAGAAGAGCAGCCGCTGCGCCCAGAGCGAGTAGTCGTGCCCGAGGATGCCGGCATAGCTGAAGTCGCCTCCGGCGATCACGCCCGCGGCGATGATCCCGGCAAGCAGGAACGCCGAACCGGCGGCGGTGAAGATGAAGAACTTGACCGCCGCTCGCACGCGCCCTGCCGAACCCCAGTACCCGATCAGGAAGTACATCGGGACGAGCATCGCCTCCCAGAAGACGAAGAAGAGGAACAGGTCGGTGGCGAAGAAGACACCGAGGACGGTCCCCTCGAGCAAGAGGACGAAGATCGTGTAGTGCTTCACGCGCTTGGTCACACGACCCGACGCCACGAGCGTGAGGGGGACGATCAGTGCCGTCAGCGCCACCATGAAGAGGCTGATCCCGTCGACGCCGAGGTGGTATCCGATGCCGAGCGACGGGATCCACTCGTGGGACTCGACGAACTGCATCGCGCCCACGCCGGTCTCGAAGTTGACCAGGAGCCATCCGGCGAGACCGAGGGTCGCGACCGTGATCGCGGCGCCGACGGCACGGGCCACGTCTCCTCTCCGCTCCGGGACGAAGGCGACGACGACGGCTCCCGCGAGCGGCAGGAAGATCAGCATCGACAGGATCGGGAAGCTGCCCGGGAGTGCTTCGCTCATCGCGGACCTCCTCTCGCGAGGACGTACACCACGAAGACCAGCACCCCGGCTCCCATGACCGCGGCGTATGCGCGGATCAACCCGTTCTGGCCCTTGGCCAGCCATGCCCCGGCACGCTTGAACGCCGAACCGGTGCCCATCACGGCCCAGTCGATGCCGCGCTGGTCGACCTCGTCGCCGAGCACGGTCGCGACCTTGTAGCCGGGCTTCTCGAACATCGCCGAGTACGCCTCGTCCACGTAGAGCTTGTTGCGCACGAACGGCACGACTCCGCCGAGGCGGCCCACCAACGTGGCGCGCTGGTCCGCGGTCGCGCGGTACCAGATCGCCCAGCCGACGACGAGCCCGCACGTCACCACCACGAGGCTGACGAGGAGCAGCGTCAACGTGGTCGCGTTGAGCAGTTCGGGTTCGCCACCTGCCTCGCCGAAGACCGGCTCGAGCCACCTGTGGAGCTGGTTGAAGCCGGGCAGGCCGAGACTGCCGAACAGCGTCGACGGGATCGCGAGGAGGACGAGCGGCAGGGTCAGGAGCCAGGGCGACTCGTGGGGTTCGACGCCTTGGGCCCAACGCGGCTTGCCGAAGAAGACCATGAACCACTGGCGCGCCATGTAGGTGGCGGTCAGGAACGCGGCCATGAGACCGATGCCCCACGCCACCTGCGACCACCAGGTGCCGTGCTCGAAGAGCGCCGCGAGGATCCCGTCCTTGGAGAAGAACCCTGCGAAGGGGAAGATGCCGTCGAGTGCCAGGAAGCCGACCGTGTACGTCACGAACGTGATCGGCATCTTGGTGCGCAGTCCACCCATCCTGCGCATGTCCTCTTCGTGGCCCATCCCGTGGATGACCGACCCGGCGCAGAGGAACAACAGCGCCTTGAAGAACCCGTGCGCGAGCAGGTGGAAGATGCCTGCCGCGAAGCCGGCGCCGCCGACGCCGACACCGGCGATCATGTAGCCGAGCTGGCTCACCGTCGAGTACGCGAGAACCTTCTTGATGTTGAACTGGCCGATCGCGATGACAGCGGCGACGAGCGCTGTGATGATCCCGATCGCGACGGTGATCCCCTGGGCGGTGGGGGACAGGCCCCAGAGCACGTAGCTGCGGGCGATCATGTAGACGCCCGCGGTCACCATCGTGGCGGCATGGATGAGGGCCGACACCGGTGTCGGGCCGGCCATCGCGTCGGGGAGCCAAACGTAGAGCGGGATCTGAGCGGACTTGCCCGTCGCGCCGGCCAGCAGGCACAGGCAAACCGCGGTGGCCATCGCCGTGGTCATAACCGACGGCGCGATCGAGAACACCGCGCCGAAATCGAGGCTCCCCACGGCGAAGAAGATCAACATGAGGCCGACGACGAAGCCGAAGTCGCCGATCCTGTTGACCACGAACGCCTTCGTGGCTGCGGTCGCGTTCGCCGAGTTGCGGTACCAGAAGCCGATCAGCAGGTAGCTGCACGCCCCGACGAGCTCCCACCCGACGAAGAGCAGCAGGTAGTTGTCGGCGAGGACGAGCACCAGCATCGACCCGACGAAGAGGTTCATGTAGACGAAGAAGCGCGTGTAGTCGCCGTCTCCCTTCATGTACCCGATCGCGTAGAGGTGGATGAGGGCACCGACACCCGTCACCAGCAGGATCATGACCACGCTGAGGGGATCGACCCGGTACGACACCGGCACGCGGAAGCCGCCGGCAGGTATCCACTCGTAGAGGGTGCGCACGAACGTGCGCTCGTCGCCGGGGCGACCCAGGAGCGCGGTGAGCTGGCCGAAGCTGAGCAGGAAACTGGCGCCGACCGCGAGGGTTGCGACCCAGCCTGCGATCGGCTCCCTCAGGCGGCGCCCGAGCAGGCAGAGCACGCCCGCGGAGACGAGCGGGACAACCGGGATGAGCCAGGCGCTTTCGAGGATCTGCATGCTCAGCCGCTCATGCTGTCGAGGTCGTCGGCGCTGGCCTCGGCACGGCGCCTGAATATCGCAACCAGGATCGCAAGACCGACCATCACCTCGGCGGCCGCCACGACGAGGACGAAGAACACGAGGATCTGGCCGTCGATGTCGGTGAGCTTGCGGCCGAACGCGACGAAGGCGAGGTTCACGGCGTTGAGCATCAGCTCGATGCACATGAACATCACGAGCGCGTTCTTGCGAACGAGGAAGCCGACCCCGCCGATGGCGAAGATCAGGGTCGCGAGTACCAGGTAGGCGTTGTCGGACGGACCCTGCCTGAGGGTCTCGCCGATCGCGGCGAGCGTCATCGTTCCTCCTCCGCCGCGACCCCGACCGGTTGGGCTCGGCCATCCCCGGGGTCTTCGTCCGCTTCCGGCCCGCCGTCGTCGTCGCTGCCCGCTGCGGCCTCGGTCTCGGCCTCGCCGAGTCGGCGCAGTTCCTCGACGACCTCGCGGCTGCGTCCGATACCGGCTCCGAAGACACCGCGACCGCGACGAGCGAGCACGACTGCCCCGATCACGCCTGCGACGAGCAGGAACGACGTGAGCTCGAACGGCAACAAGAACTTCGTGAACAGCACCGCCGAGATCGCCTGCACATTGCCACCCGCGGCGGCCTGAGCCTCCGCGGAGCCGGACGTCCCCGGAACTCCCGTGGGCCACGCGAAGCCCACCGCGAGCTGCACGAGCAGGAAGAAGACGACCACGACACCGGCGACGAGCACGACCGTACCCGGGTTGCGGAGGCGGTCGGTCTCGTCGGGGTCGGGGCTGTCGATGCCCAACAGCATGATCACGAAGAGGAACAGCACCATGATCGCGCCCGTGTAGACGATGATCTGCACCGCGCTGAGGAAGTACGCGGACTGGGCCAGGAACAGGATCGCTATCGACAACAGGGTGGCGACGAGGTACAGCGCCGAGTGCACCGGGTTCGGTGCGAACACCACCCCGAACGCGCACCCGAGCGCGAGGGCTCCGAAGACGATGTAGAGGATCCACTCCGCGCTCATGCGTGCTCCTCATTCTCATCCGATCGGGGGTCCGCAGCATCCCCGGGAGCGCCACCGTCGTCCGGGCTGCTCCACCCCGAACCCCCGGCTGCAGCTTCTGCAAGGTCCAAGCCGCGCTGGCCGGCTTCGCCGGGCCGTACCCCGTAACCGGCGTCGGACGACCAGCCCACGACGCCTTCGTAGTCGGCGTTTCCGGCTGGCGACGTGGCCCGCATCCAACCGCCGGACTCACGCAGCGACTCGGGGTCGTGGTACGGGCTGCCGGTGTGCTTCGGGGTGCCGTCGGGCTCAACGAGGAGGATGTCCTTGCCGAAGATCGCGTCGCTGCGGTCGGTGAAGGACCACTCGAACAGGTTCGACATCGTGATCGCCTCGGTGGGGCACGCCTCGACGCAGAGGCCGCAGAAGATGCAGCGCAGGAAGTTGATCTCGTACACGTAGCCGAAGCGCTCCCCCGGGGATACCGGGGCGTCGGGCGGGTTGTCGGCACCGCGGACGTAGATGCAGCGCGCCGGGCAGACACCGGCGCAGAGCTCGCAGCCGATGCACTTCTCCATGCCGTCCTCGTAGCGGTTCAGGACGTGGCGTCCGTGGAAGCGCGGCGGCTTGGGGCGGATCGCCTCGGGGTACGGCGTCGTGATCTTGCGACGGAAGAGGTTCTTGAGAGTGACCCCGAGACCTCGTGCGATGGCTGCCGCGCTCACGTCACCTCCCCGGTGGAGCCCAGAACATCGGGAGAGCGCCCCGCTCCATCAGGGCGATCACGAACGACACCGCGAGCACCACCGCCACGTTGACGCCGATCATGACCTTCCAGCCGAAGGCCATGAGCTGGTCGTAACGCAGCCGCGGCAGCGACACGCGGATCCAGATGAACACGAAGAGCAGGAGACCGGTCTTGAGCAGGAACCAGAACAGGCCCCAAAGGGGCACTACCGACCATCCGGCGATCGTGCCGAAGGGGATCGGGCCGTTCCACCCGCCCAGGAACAGCGTCGTCGTGATCGCCGAGATCGTGATGATGTTGGTGTACTCGGCGAGGAAGAACATCATGAAGCGCACGCCGCCGTACTCGGTGATCGCACCGGCGACGAGCTCGCTCTCGGCCTCGACGAGGTCGAACGGTGGCCGGTTGGTCTCGGCGATGCCGCTCACGAAGAACGCGACGGCAGGCACGATCAGCGGCACGACGTACCAGTGGTATCGGCTCTGCGCGGCGACTATGCCCGACGTCGAAAGCGTCCCCGCCCACATCACCACGGGGATGATCGCGAGGCTCATCACGAGCTCGTAGCTGATCACCTGCGCCGACTGTCGCACGGCGCCGAGGAGCGGGTACTTCGAGCCCGACGACCACCCGGCGAGTATGTACCCGTAGACCGCGATGCTGCTCATGCAGAGCAGCCACAGGATCCCGATGTTGAGGTCGGCTACTTGCATGGGGACGTAGCGATCGCCGACGTGGAATCCGGGACCGAACGGCACGATCGTGAGCGCCAAGAACGCGGGCAGCAGCGACAGCAGTGGCGCGACGCGGTACACGAACGGGTCGGCCGATTCGGGGACGAACACTTCCTTGGTGAGGAGCTTGACCGCGTCGGCCACCGTTTGGAGGATCCCCAAGGGGCCGGCCCTGTTCGGTCCGTAGCGCACCTGCATCCAGGCGGCGCCGCGGCGCTCGAACCACACGAGCAGCGTGCACGTGCCGAGGATCCCGGCAAAGACGACGACGGCGACGACGCTGCGGACCAAGTAGTCGACCCAGTCCATCACGACCCCCGTTTCGCGAGGGTGACGGTCTTGGTGGGCCCGAGAGCGAGTGGGGCACCGCCCTGGGCATGTGGGACGAAGGCCACACCCGGCACGGCGCCGGGGTCGACGACGACGCCGGCTTCGAAGCCCTCCGAATCCACCGAGACGACGATCTTGTCGCCGTCACGCATGCCCTTCTCCGCTGCGGTGTCGGGGTGGAGACGCACGACGCTGCCGGGCCCGAGCTCGGCCAGCGACGGGCAGTGCGCGACGAGCGTGCCGCGGTCGTACAGGGTGCGCCCGACGCGCAGGGCGAGACCCTCCCCACCGGTCGTGGCCCCGCCGGATGTGGCGTCGAGCTCGCGCGCCTCGCCGAGGCGGGCCCACGTGACGTCGCCGGAGCGGACCACGACACCCTCGCGCCCGGCGCCGCCGCGGAATGCCGAAGCCGTCACACCACCGTACGCCGGCACCACCTCGGCGATCTCGGCCATCGTCGCCCGGGCGGTGCCGCAGCCGAACTCGATGCCGAGCGCCTCGGCAACCTCGCGGAAGAGCTGGGCATCGGACGCGGCCTGCCCCGGTGCGACCACGCTCGCGGCTACACGCTGCACGCGGCCTTCGAGGTTGGTGACGGTGCCGTCCACCTCACCCCAGCCCGCGGCGGGCAGGACGAGATCGGCGTGTGCGGCCGTCTCCGTTGCGAAGAGGTCGATCGCGACGACGTAGTCCGCACCCTCTACACCGCGTCGCGCGAGGTCGGGGTCGGGGAAGTCCACGAGCGGATCGGCACCGACGACGAAGAGTACGGCGATTCCCCCTGCCGCGGCTGTCTCGAGGATCGCACGTGTGCTCCGCCCTGCCTCGAGCGGGAACGACCCCGCCCATCGCGAGCTCAGCTGTTCGCGAGCAGTGTGGTCGTGAACAGCCACGCGCCCCGGGAGGAGCTCCGGCGAAAGGCCCATGTCGAGAGCGCCGTGCGCGTTCGCACGGCGCAGCACCGGCATTAGGCGGGCACGGTCTCCCAGCGCGGCGGCGAAGTCCTGGGCCCATGCCGCGAGGGCCTCGGGGTCCTGGCCGAGATGTTGGCGGCCCACGACGACGACGACGTCGCCCTCGTCGGGCAGAGCCGCAGGATCGAGGTCGCTCGCCCGAGCCACCCGGGCTACGGCGTGTCGGTCGAGACCCGACTGGCGCCCTCCTGCCACGAACAGCGGAACCCCGGTGTCGACGACAGCTGACCGTACGCGCAAGTACAGGACCGGCAGTTCTTCCTTCAGGTCGGGGGCGGCGAGCACGACGGCCGCTGCGCTGTCGAGGTCGGCGATGCCGGCGCGCCCTGTTGCGCCTGCGACGAATGCCCCGGGGAGACCGTCGTCGAGTTGACAGTCGACGTCGTTGGTGCCGCACACGACCCGCATGAACTTCGAGAGCGCGTACGCCTCCTCGTTGGTGAGGCGCGCCCCACCGATGGCGGCGGCGGCACGACCACCGGCGCGCAGGTCCCCGATGCGGTCGGCGACCTCGTCGATCGCCTCCGCCCAAGTCACGGGCACGCGCCCCTTTGCAGGCCGCGTGAGGCGGTCGGGATGTGAAACGTACTCGTGACCGAAGCGGCCCTTGTCGCAGAGCCAGCCCCAGTTCGTCGCCTCGATGTCGACACCGAGCAAGCGCACGGGGGTGTTGCGCGTCTGCTGGAGGGCACCACGGCACCCGACGCTGCACATGGTGCAAGTCGTCTCGACTGCGGAGATGTCCCACGGTCGCGCCTTGAAACGGTACGGGGCCGCCGTGAGCGCACCCACGGGGCAGACCTGCACGGTGTTGCCGCTGAAGTAGGACTTGAACGGCTCGTCCGGGAACGTCGTGATCTGCAGGTCGTTGCCGCGGGAGGAGAAATCGATCAGGGGATCTCCCGCGACCTCGTCGGCCGCGCGCACGCAGCGTCCGCACTGGATGCAGCGCTCACGGTCCAAGAGCACCAGGTCCGAGATCGGGACGGGCTTCTCGAAGTGCCGCTTCTCCTCGACGAAGCGGGACTCTCCCGGCCCGAACGCGAGCGTCTGGTCCTGCAACGGGCACTCGCCGCCACGGTCGCAGACAGGGCAGTCGAGGGGGTGGTTGATCAGGAGGAACTCGAGGACACCCTCCTGGGCCTTCTTCACCGCCGGGGACTGGGTGCGCACCTCCATGCCGTCGGTGACGGGCACGTAACAGGCCGGTTGCAGCCCGCGCATGCCCTCGATCTCGACGAGGCACATGCGGCACATCCCGACCGAGCGCAGGCGCGGGTGCCAACAGAAGCGTGGTATGTAGACACCACCTTCCTCGCAGGCGGCGATCAAGAGCTCGCCGGCCCCGGCTTCGATCGGGCGTCCGTCGACGTTGATCGTGACACGCTCAACCATGCGAGACCGCCTCGTGGTCGGCCCCGAGGCCGATCGCGACCGGCACGGTGCGCGGCGGACCAGCGGGCCCGCTCGACGCAGCGGGTTCGAGGCCGGTGTTGCCGACGACGAGACGCTCGTAGTCCTCGGCGAAGAGCTTGATCGTCGACGCGATCGGCGCGGTTGCAGACGGCCCCAGCGGGCAGATCGTGGTCTGCGCAGGCGGCCATGTGAGCCCGGGCGAGATGTTGTCGCTCACGTCGAGCAGGAGTGCGATGTCGGACGGGCGGCCGTGCCCGTCGAGGAGTCGCTCCATGATCTCCTCGAGCCAGTCGGTGCCTTCGCGGCACGGCGTGCACTCGCCGCAGGACTCGTGCGCGAAGAACTTCACGAGGCGCCACGCCGCCCGCACGATGTCGGTCGTGTGGTCCATGACCATCACGGCACCCGAGCCCAGCATCGAGCCGTGTTGTTGGACGACGTCCATGTCGAGGGGGAGGTCGACGCTGGACGCGTCGAACCACGGGGCGCTCGCACCACCGGGGACGAACGCCTTGAGCTCGTTGCCGTCGCGAATGCCCTTGCCCCAGCGATCGAAGAGCTCGCGAAACGTCGTGCCGAGCTCGACCTCGTAGTTCCCGGGACGGTTCACGTGCCCCGACAGGCAGAACAAGCGCGTGCCGGTCGACTTCTCGGTGCCCATCGACGCGTACCAGGCTCCACCGTTGGCGACGATGTGGGCCACGTTCGAGATCGTCTCGACGTTGTTGACCACCGTCGGCTTCGCGTAGAGGCCCTTGACCGCGGGGAACGGGGGCCGCAGCCGCGGCCAGCCGCGCCTGCCTTCGAGACTGGCGAGCAGGGCGGTCTCCTCACCACATATGTACGCTCCGGCGGCGCGGTGCACGGTGATGCGACAGTGGAAGTCGCTGCCGAGGATTCGCGGACCCAGGTAGCCGGCGGCCTCGGCCGCAGTGACCGCGTCGCAGAGGCGCTCGAAAGCGAGGCCCATCTCTCCACGGCAGTAGACGAACGCGTGCTCCACGCCGAGCGCGTAGCAGGAGAGGATCACGCCTTCGACGAGCTGGTGCGGATCGCGCTCCATGAGCATGCGGTCCTTGAACGTGCCCGGCTCGCCCTCGTCGCCGTTGATCACGAGGTAACGCGGGAAGACGTCGGGCGGCACGAAGCCCCACTTGACCCCCGTGGGGAAACCGGCACCCCCACGACCACGCAGGCCCGACGCCTTCACCTCGTCGAGGACCTGCTCGGGTGTCATGTCGGCGAGTACCTGCCGCAGGGCGCGATAGCCGCCCGAGGCCTCGTAGCCTTCGAGGGTGTGGGCGTCGTCCGGACGCTCGAGCATC
This sequence comes from Acidimicrobiia bacterium, assembly GCA_046331095.1. GTDB lineage: Bacteria > Actinomycetota > Acidimicrobiia > UBA2766 > UBA2766 > JAIBAC01. The sequence continues at coordinate 108,005 of JAXLRM010000007.1, read as the reverse complement.
CGCTTCGTGAGGATGAGCTCGGCCATCAGCTCTCGGCCTCCGAGGACGACGACGGTGTCCACTTGCGCTCCGGCGCAGGACCGGCGGCCACCTCTGCGTCCTCCAGCGGTGGCAACGGCGCCATCCGGGAGCCACGCTCGGCATGGACCACGTCGAGTCCGCGCCGGCGTATGTCCTCGACGAGGTCGACGACGTCGTCGGCGCCGACGAACTCGAAGAAGCGGTAGTCGACCTGCAGGCACGGTGCCCCGCCGCACGCGGCCGCGCACTCGACCTCCTCGAAGGTGAACTCGCCGTCGGGGGTGGTCTCGCTGTTGGCGACGCCGTAGTGGTCGAGCAGGCGGGAGTAGAGCTCGTCGGCGCCGAGGATCTGGCACGAGAGCGAGGTGCACACCGACACGAGGTGCCGGCCGATCGGCTCGAACTTGAACATCGTGTAGAAGGTCGCGGTCCCGTAGACCTCGGCGGGGGTGATCCCGATCAGGGCGGCGATCTCGCGCATGCCGGTCGTCGTAACGTACCCGGCCTCGTCCTGGAGCATGTGCAGCAGCGGCAGGATCGCGCTGCGTGGATGGGGGTACTCGGCGATCTTCGCGTGTGCTCGCTCGAGCACCTCGCCGGTGAACACGGCGGCGGCCATCAGCGGTCGACCTCGCCGAGGACCGGGTCGACCGCCGCGATCGTGACGATGGCATCGGCGACGAGGCCGCCGACCATCATCGGTGGCAACGCGTGGACGTGTACGAAGCTGGGGCCACGGGTGTGCTGGCGGTACGCCTTGGCGCCGCCGTCGGCGACGAGGTAGCAGCCGAGCTCACCGCGGGGGGACTCGACGCCCACGTACGTCTCGCCCTCGGGCACCTTGAAGCCCTCCGTGTAGAGCTTGAAATGGTGGATGAGCGCCTCCATCGAGGTGTCGATGCGACGCCGCGGAGGCGGGGTGACCTTCTTGTCCTGCACGCGGTAGTCGCCGCGCGGCATTGCGTCGAGGACTTGCCGGCAGATCCGCACGGACTCGCCGATCTCGGCCATCCGCACCTGGTAGCGGCCCCACACGTCGCACGTGTCCCACACGGGGACGTCGAACTCGTAGAGGTCGTAACCCGAGTACGGGAAGGCCTTGCGAAGGTCCCACGCGACGCCGCTGGCGCGCAGCACCGGGCCGGTGACGCCGAGGGCCAGGGCTTCCTCGCGGGTCAGCTCGCCCACCCCCTGGGTGCGGCGCTGGAAGATCGGGTTGGGATCGAAGAGTTCCCGGCTCTCGGCGATGCGCGGCGGCAGCACGTCGAGGATCTCGGCGACGTCGTGCTCCCAGCCGTCGGGCAGGTCCGCGGCCACTCCACCGGGGCGGATGTAGTCGTGGTTCATGCGCAGACCGGTCGTCTTCTCGAAGAAGGAGAGGATCTTCTCACGCTCGCGGAGGCCGTGGATCATGATCGTGGTCTGGCCCACGTCCATCCCGGTCGTCGCGAACCACAGCATGTGCGACGCGATGCGGTTGAGTTCGCACATCAGCACCCTGACGGCAGCGGCCCGCGGCGGGACCTCGATGTCGAGGAGCCTCTCGACGGCGAGGCTGAAGCACAGCTCGTTGGTCATCGGGGCGAGGTAGTCCATCCTGGTGACGTTGGTGGACCCCTGGATGTACATGAGGTTCTCGGCCGTCTTCTCCATCCCGGTGTGGAGATAGCCCACCACCGGCTGGACACGGAGGACCTCTTCGCCGTCGAGCTCGACCATGAGGCGCAGCACCCCGTGCGTCGACGGGTGCTGCGGCCCCATGTTGATGATCATCGTCTCGTCCTCGGGGGCCTCGAGGATCTCGTCGAAATCGGCGTTGGTGATCACACCGCGCTGGCGCCGCGCCGCGACGACGTTGGTCGCTCCGGGGCTCATCATCTCCTGGCGGCCCTCGTCGGTCTGGGTCATGGGCCGCAGCACCGACGGCGGCACCACCCGGGCGCGCGTGTGATGGGTCTGGGTCAACTCAGATCCCTCCCGGCCCGGGCGGACGTCCGGCCCCCTGCTCGGCACCGCCCTCCTTGAAGGTGACCGGTATCGCGCCGAGCGCGTAGTCCTTGCGCAGGGGGTGGCCCTCCCACTCGTCGGGCATCAGGATGCGCGTCAGGTTGGGGTGGCCTTCGAAGACGATCCCGAACATGTCGAAGACCTCTCGCTCGGCGGCGTCGGCGGAAGCCCACACGTAGGACAGCGTCGGGCACCGGGGCGCGTCCTCGTCGACGGGCACGCGGATGCGCAGGCGCCGTGGGGCGTCGAGATCGAGGAGGTTCACGACCACCTCGAAGCGGGTCCGCGCCCCGACCCAGGTGCCCATGGGGCGATCCCAGTGGTCGAGGTAGTCGACCGCGGTGACATCTGTGCACATGTCGAAGGAGCGCTCGTCGCGTAGCCAGAAGCCGAGCTCTTCGACATGCTCGGGCGCCACGAACACAACGTGTTGCCCGTGGCTGACGTCCCAACCCGCACCCGGGACGCGCGCGCAGACCTCGGCGAGGAGTGCGTCGGTGGGCGCCGGCGACCCCACCTCGTCGTGGATCGCCTCACCTGCATCGGTTCGGTCGTCGCTCATCGCAATCCGTTGGGCATCTTGTTCGGGCTCCCCGGGGCAGCTTCAGGCGTGGTTCTGCACGAGGTCGGAGGAGGTGATCTTGGCGTGCAGGGTCAGGACTGCGTTCATGAGTGTCTGGGGACCGGGCGGGCACCCGGGCGCGTAGACGTCGACGGGCACGATCTGGTCGACTCCTTGCACGATCGCGTAGTTGTTGAACATCCCGCCCGTACTCGCGCACACCCCCATCGAGATGACCCACTTCGGTTCGGGCATCTGGTCGTAGATCTGACGGAGCACGGGCGCCATCTTCTGGCTGACGCGGCCGGCGACGATCATCAGGTCGGCCTGGCGCGGGCTCGCCCGGAACACCTCCATCCCGAAACGCGACATGTCGAAGTGGGCCCCACCGGTCGCCATCATCTCGATCGCGCAGCAGGCGAGGCCGAAGGTCACGGGAAACGGGGAGCGCATCCGCGCCCAGTTGACCGCCTTCTCGAGATTGGAGGTCAAGATGTTGGGCCGGAAGTCCTCGAGAGCCATCAGGCCGCCTCCTCCCGGGCGGCAGCCTCGTGCTCGGCGCGATAGCGCGCAATGAGGCTGTCGCGGCCGTGCCGGCGACGTGGAGCCCAGTCGAGGACGCGCTCGCGGATGACGTACACGAGTGGCACGACGAGCATGACGATGAACGACCCCATCAGCGCGAAGCCGAACATGCCGAGGTCGCGCATCCGCACCGCCCACGGGTACATGAAGATGACCTCGATGTCGAAGGCGATGAAGATCACCGCCACGAGGTAGAACTGCACCGGGAACCGTTGCGGCGGCTCGTATTCGGGCACGATGCCGCACTCGTAGGGCTGCAGCTTCTCGGGGGTCGGCTTGCGCGGGGCGAGCAGTCCGGACAGGAAGTACGAGGCGCCACCGAAGAGGAGTGCGAGGAGGCCCATGACCGCGATCGGCAGGTAGTCGCCAAGTTGCACGGCGCCTCCTCTCGACTTTCCGAAACCCCTGGCTCGCCGGAATCTACGGACTCGGCCGAACCCTCTGCGAATCCGAATCGCGCCTCCGCCCGGGCCTTCCGCCCACGCTCTGCAGGGCCTACGGCTCCGGGCCGAGCGCGACGAGGCGTTCGAGCAGCGCGTAGACACGCTCTTCGGAGTCGCGCAGCTCGGGGGTCAAGAGGTTCGCCATGATCCGGAGCACCGCCGTCATTATCCGCTCCGATCGCATGCCGACGTTGGAGAGCACACGCATGGCCGTCGGCTCGCCGATGAGTCGCACGAAACCCCTCGCGGCGCGGTAGTACGCGGCGTATCTGCGGTCGAGCTCGACGCCGTAGCGCCAGAGCTCGGTGCCGCTGCCGCGTCCCAGAGCGGAGCCGATCACCTCGGCGGCCAGCGCGGCCGTCTCGAGCGCGTACGCGATCCCCTCGCCGTTGAAGGGGTTGATGGCTCCGGCAGCGTCACCGACGGCGAGCCAGTTCGGACCGATCCGAGGCCGCACGCTCATCCCCATCTGGAGCTTGCCGCCGTGGATGCTGCGCCCCGAGTCCGGATCGACCTCCCAGTAGGCGGGCAGCACCCGGGTGAACGCTTCCATCAGCTCGGACGTGTTCACGCCCTTCCACCCACGGAAGGTGGACAGGAGGCCGATCCCCACGTTGACGGTGCCGTCCCCTTCGGGAAACACCCACCCGTAGCCGGGCAGGGACCGACCGGCGGCGTCGCGGACGTCGATGTGGCTCTCGATGTAGTCGTCGCGATCGCGAGGGCTGTCGAAATAGCCGCGTATGGCCATGCCGAGCGGGTACCGGCGGTCGCGTGCGTTGCCGAGGGCACGCCCGAAGCGGCTCAGCGAACCGTCCGCGACGACCACGAACGCCGCCGACACGCGTGACCCGGTGCCCCCCTTCGGCCGCACCTCCACGCCACGCACGATGCCGTCCTCGATGCCGGGCGCAGTCGCCTCCGTGTCCTCTAGGAAGACCGCACCCTCCTTGCGGGCACGCTCGGCGATCGCCGTGTCGAGCTCGGCCCGGGTCACGACGGCGCCGTGGCGAGGGAACACGGGGTGGTCGGGCCAGTCGAGCTCCAGACACCTACCTGCGACGTAGGCGCGCAGACCACGAACCGGATGCCAGCGGGCGACCTCGTCGGCCATACCGAGATCGACCAGAGCCTTGACCGAGCGTGGGGTGAGACCGTCGCCGCAGGTCTTCTGCCGCGGGTGTCGCATCTTCTCCACGACGACCACCTCGTGACCCGCGCCGGCGAGGTGTGCTGCCGCCGCGGCCCCGGCGGGACCACCACCGACCACGACGACGTCGGCGCGATCGGGGACGGCGTTCACGCAGTCGCCTTCGGGCAGACCGACTCGACGGCAGCGCGCAGGGACTGGTCGCTCATCGCTCCTTCGAAGCGCGCCGCGACCTTGCCGTCGGCGTCGACCGCGAAGACCCACGGCTCCGACGGCAGGTTCCACTCCGAAACCGCGGGCACGTAGACCTTGGGGACGGGGTTGTCGAGGTCCTCGAAGATCTCGACGTGGACGAACACGCACGTGGGGTAGTCGCTCGCCACCTCCTTGATCTGGTCGACCGTCGGCCCGCAGGTCCGGCTCGTGCAGAACTTGGGCGTGGCGAAAGCCACCACGAAGGCCCTGTGGGCGTCGATCAGGTCGGCGATGCCGTAGCGGTACAGGGACGGGTCCGGCGCGGGGTCGGACGAGATCGCCGCGAGGGTCCCACCGGCGTCGGCGACCGTGCGTGTGACGCTGCGAGGCGCGGCGTCACCGACCGCCGGCGCCTGCGGCTTGTCCTGCACACTGAAGCGCACCTTCTCGCACATCGGTGCCGCCCCGGGCGGGTGCACGCTCACCTCGGCACCCCAGGTCCCCGCGGAGCCGAGGTCGATCGGGATGGAGTACATCCCGCGGACGTCGGGGATCGCCCAGAAGAACTCCGCCGCTCCGCCTCCCACGGCGTCGGACCTGGACCTGTCGAGGTCGAAGAACCTCACGTCGACGCCGGTGTCGGGGCCACCGATCGCGTTCTGGTCGGCGTCGAGGAGCCCGACGGTGAACTCGGTCGGCCCGACGCCGAGGTCGGCGCTCACGATCACGGGTGTGAACTCGGCCTGGCCGACGACGATCGTGTCGGGCCAGTCGGGTGAGCACACTCCCTCTGAAGCCGTGCCCGAACCGCAGCCGGCGAGCAGCGGTACCAGGACGGCAGCGGTTGCGACGAGACGAGTGCAGGCGCGCATGCACGGAAACGCTATCCAGAACCGACGTGGGGACCCCAGACGGGCTCACGACCCACCTCACGTCCCCACGTCCGGGCCCCGAACCGACGTGGGGACGCCAGACGGGCTCACGACCCGCCTCACGTCCCCACGTCCGCAGCGGGAGTCCGGGTTTCGGACGCACCGGAGAAGTTGGGGCAGAATGATCCTCGACCCGGTGCCGTCCGAACGGGAATCCCCTTGACCGAGGCCGCCTCCCCTGTCCTGAGCCCGTCGAAGCGGCCGCGCGCGGTGTGGTCGACGGCTCGCGCCTACGTCGCCCTCACCAAACCGCGCATCATCGAGCTGCTCCTGATCACGACCGTACCCACGATGATCCTCGCAGCGGGAGGCATGCCCGGGATCTGGCCGATCGTGGCGACCGTGATAGGTGGCACCCTCTCGGCCGGGGGAGCCAACACCATCAACTGCTGGTACGACCGTGACATCGACAAGATCATGGCTCGCACGCGCAAACGTCCCCTCCCGATGGAGCTCGTGAGCCCCAACGGGGCGCTCACGTTCGGGATCGTGCTCGAGTTCGTCGCGTACCTGTGGTTGCAGGCGACCGTCGGCTGGGTGCCCGCGGTCCTCGCGGTGTGCGCGTGCCTGTTCTACGTGTTCGTGTACACCATGGGTCTCAAGCGCACCTCGCCCCAGAACATCGTGATCGGCGGCGCCGCGGGCGCTGCCCCCGTGCTCATCGGCTGGGCCGCCGTGACAGGCGGGCTCGGCCTGACGCCATGGCTGCTGTTCATGGTCGTCTTCATGTGGACGCCGCCCCACTTCTGGGCGCTCGCGATCAAGTACCGCGAGGACTACGCGGCGGCAGGGGTGCCGATGCTGCCAGTGGTGCGCAGCCTCGCGGAGACCGCACGCCAGACCCTCGCCTACAGCCTCATGATGCTGGCCGTGACCCTCGTGTTCGGCGCGGTCGCCCAGATGCAGCTCGTCTACTTCTCCGCGGCGATCCTGCTCGGCGCCGTGTTCGTGAAGCTGGCCGTCGACCTCCTGCGCGAGACCACCACGCAGCGGGCCATGCGGCTATTCCACTTCTCGATCACCTACCTCGGGCTGCTGTTCCTGGCCATCGCAGTCGACGTTCTCGTGCGCTGAGACCTCGGGGTCCGGGGCCGATCAGGGCGCGGTGCCGGTGGCGCGCCGCGCGTCGAGGACACGGTCGATTCGCTCCCCGGCGCGTTCCTCGGCCCTCATCCACTGAGCGGCAGTCCAGAGGATCGCGACGAGCACGAACATGCTGCCCGGCACCCACATGATGAAGCCGGCGAGCTTCTGGTCGTCGATGGCGGACAGCCCCCATCCACGTGCCACGGCAGCGGCGGCATAGGTGGGATAGATCACCTGGTTCGAGTTCATGAGTGCGAGTCCGAGGAACGTGAGCGCGGGCATCGCCGTGAACAGGTAGAGCAACTTGGCGGGGTACGACAGCTTCCAGCGACTCGGGTCGCGGCCCACGACCGGCCACCAGAACAGGCAAGAGGCGAACAGGTAGAGGGCGTGTTCGATCTCGTGCACCCAGTTGAGCCGCAGCGCGGCGTCGAACATCGGCGTGAAGTGGGTCGCGTAGAGCACGAGCGGACCGAGCAGGATCCAGCAGGTGATCGGGAACGTGAGGATCGCAACCGGCCGGCTCCTCAACAGGGGAAGCACGACACGGCGGCGGGTCCGCGGCGACGACGCCCGTATCCACACCGTGATCGGACCACCGAGCATGAGTAGCGGGGCAGCGACGTTCAAGATCAGCAGGTGCTGGATCATGTGCACCCAGAACAGCGAGGTGTCGTAGACCGCTATCGGAGACCCGACTGCTACGTAGAGCACGAGTAGGCCCGCGAGGAAGCAGTTCCGCCGTGACGCGGGGATCGGGTGGCGCGGGTGCGCGGAGTCCACGATACGCACGCCGCGCATGTACAGCCCTGCCGCCACGAGGATCCCGATCACCGGCAGCCACGGGAGGCTCCAGCCCGTGAGCAGGATCGTCCAGACCGGCGGCGGCACGTTCACACCCGGGATCCTCCCGCGCGGCATGGTCGTCGCGCCAACACCGGTGCGGCACCGCCGAGACGGATGAATTCCCGATCGGCGGAAACCGTCGTTAGTATTCCCGAGCCATTTCGCCGGAGCACTGCGACCCGAGCCGGTCACAGGGGACAACAGCGGCTCCGGACAGAGAACGAACCCCGAAAACACGAGGTTGCGAATGCGGCGTAGGGCATCCGGGAGGCTGGCCACCCGCCGAAAGCTCGGCGCCCTGATCGGCACGATCGGGGTCGCCCTCCTGCTCGGAAGCTGTGGGGGCGGCCAACTCGAGCCGGTGACGAAGCAAGGGCAGGGACTTCACCGCCTCTATCTGGTCATGTGGGTCATCGCCCTGGTGATCTTCGTGGGAGTCGAGATCGCGATCTGGGGTTTCCCGATCGTGTTCCGTCGTCGCCGCGGCGACGACGAGCTCCCCGAACAGATCCACGGCAAGTCGGCTCTCGAGGCCGTCTGGATCGCGATCCCCGCGGTCATCGTGATCACGCTGTTCTTCCTGAGCTGGCAGCAGATCAACAAGGTCCAGGCCAAGGAAGCGGTTCCCGCCCACCAGATCAAGGTCATCGGCAAGCAGTGGGCGTGGTCCTTCGACTACGGCAACGGGGTCACCGTCGTGGGCCAGAACGCCACCAAGAACACAGCGGGCTTCTCCGGCGCACCGGTCCCGCCGCGCCTGGTGGTACCCGTCGGGGAGAACATCGAGTTCAAGCTGCAGTCCGACGACGTGATCCACTCGTTCTACATCCCAGCTTCGCTCTACAAGCTCGACGTGGTGCCCGGCCAGCAGAACAGCTTCCAGGTCACCTTCGACAAGACGTCCGAGGACCAGCCCGCCAACGGCATCTACTCCGCCGGCGCCTTCCAGGGTGCGTGTGCCGAGCTCTGCGGAACCCAGCACGCACAGATGCTCTTCGAAGTCGAGGTGGTCAGCCCCGAACAGTTCGACACGTGGCTGCGGCAGAAACAAGCAGCGGCCCGCGGCGCGGGTGGCGGATCTGGCGCCACCACCACGACGGCGGCCACGAAGTGACCGCAGCCCCGAGGACTACCGGATCGAACAGGAGCGAGGCGCAAGATGGCCACGACTGAGGTTCGCCCCGACGTCGCCGTCGGTGGTGTCGAGGTTCGCCGGCCCTACAGGGCGTCGGTGCTGGACTGGCTGACCACCACCGACCACAAGAAGATCGCGATCATGTACTTCGTGACGTCGATCGTCTTCTTGTGCCTGGGCGGCACGTTCGCGGGGATGGTCCGCACCCAGCTCGCCCAGGCCGACTCGGCGTTCATGGACGGCGACACCTACAACCAGATCATGACGATGCACGCGATCGTCATGGTGTTCCTCTTCCTCATGCCGATGATCGCCGCCATCGGCAACTACGTGATCCCCCTGCAACTCGGCGCGACCGACATGGCGTTCCCCAAGGTCAACGCCCTTTCGTTCTGGATGATCCCCCTCGGCGGGATCCTCATGCTCTCGGGCTTCTTCGTGAAGAACGGGGCTGCCAACGTCGGCTGGTACATCAACCCGCCGCTCGCCAACTCCCAGTTCGCCCCCGGAAACGGCGTCAACGTGGCGCTCGCGGGACTGGCCATCGTCGGAGCGAGCACCACGCTCGGCTCGATCAACTTCATCGTCACGATCCTCAAGATGCGCGCTCCGGGCATGACGATGATGCGCATGCCGCTGTTCTGTTGGAACATGTTCGTGACGTCGCTGCTGGCCGTCTTCTCGCTGCCGGTACTGACGGCCGGCTTCGCGATGCTCTGGATCGACCGCAACCTGGGGGCGAACTTCTTCAACGCCCAAGCAGGCGGGGATCCGATCCTGTACCAGCACATCTTCTGGTTCTTCGGCCATCCCGAGGTGTACATCCTCCTGGTGCCGATCATGGGGATCGTCTCCGAGATCATCCCGGTGTTCAGCCGCAAGCCCATCTTCGGCTACAAGGCCTTCGTGTTCTCGACGCTCTCGATCGGGGCACTCGGCACCATGGTGTGGGCGCACCACATGTTCACCACCGGCGCCATCAACGTGAGCTTCTTCGCCGCGACATCACTCCTGATCGCGGTCCCGACCGGGGTGAAGATGTTCGGCTGGACCGCGACGATGTTCCGCGGGAAGGTCCGGTGGAGCGCTGCGATGCTGTTCGCAATCGGGTTCCTGTCCCAGTTCCTCATCGGCGGGATCACCGGGGTCTTCCTGGGGTCGGGTTCGATCGACTTCAGTGTCCACGACACCTACTACGTGGTCGGTCACTTCCACTACGTGCTCGTCGCTGCCGCCCTCTTCGGCGTGATGGCCGCCAGTTACTACTGGTTCCCGAAGATGACCGGCCGGCGCCTGAACGAGACGACCGGCAAGATCCAGTGGATCGTCATGTTCGTGGGCACCAACATGACGTTCATGGCCCAACAGGCCCTCGGTCTCAAAGGCATGCCGCGCCGCATCGAGACCTACTACGTGCCGGCATGGAACACACTCAACCTCGTCTCGTCGATCGGCGCCTACCTGATCGGCATCGGGCTCCTCATGTGGATCATCAACATGCTCGTGTCACGCAGGCGCGGCCCCCTCGCCGGCGACGACCCGTGGGACGCCAACACCCTCGAGTGGGCGACGACCTCGCCACCGCCCTACTACAACTTCGACGCGCTGCCGCCGATCCGCTCCGAGCGCCCCTTGTTCGACCTCAAGCACCCCGAGGTGTCGCGGGGAGACGCCGAGGCAGCGCGCGAACGTGAACACGCCGGAGGGCACTGACGTGGCGGTCCACACGACTTCGAGGAGGTCTCGATGACCACGACCGTCCCCGCGCTGAGGGACCTCGACGGGCCGGCGCTCGGAAAGACCGAGGACGAAGGCGGCCTGTCCATGCCCTTGATGGGCACGGTGCTGTTCATCGCCTCGGAGATCATGTTCTTCTCGACCCTGCTCGGGTCGTACTACGTGCTCCGATCGGTCAACAACCCGTGGCCGCCCGAAGGGCTGCCGACCCTCGACGTGGTGCTGCCGATCATCCTCACGCTGATGCTGCTCACGTCGAGTGTCACGGCTCACGGGGCCATCTGGGGGATACGCAACGACAATCGCACGGTGTTCGTGACGAGCCTTGCGCTGACGATGCTGCTCGGTGCGATGTTCCTCGTGGGTGAGATCTTCGACGCCGTCAACCTCGACTTCGACTTCGGCAGCCACGGTGCCTACGGGTCGATCTTCTTCACGATCCTCGGCTTCCACGCCCTGCACGTGCTCGGCGGGGTGATCTTCTTCTCCTACCAGACCTTCGCCGGCATGGTCGGCGGGTTCTCCTCGCGGAACTACCAGGCCGTCGAATGCGGCGTCTGGTACTGGCACTTCGTCGATGTCGTCTGGATCTTCGTGTTCTTCACGCTCTACGTCGTGCGGTGAGGTGACCTTTCCATGCGGTTGATGTACCGGGTGCTCAGCTTGTTCGGCATCTCGATGGCCTTCGCGGGCATCGTGTACGCCTTCTGCACGTTCCTACGGCTCTCGGGCTGGAAGATCGTCGCGGTCTACCTGATCGGCCTGGTGGGCATTGCGTGCCTGGCCCTGGCCTGGGCGATCAGGGGCCGCGTCGAGCGTCGCGTGTACCTCGTCGGCGTCGTGATCGGGGTCACGCTGCTCGTGATCGACCTGATCTTCGCCTTCCTGATCGCCGACTACGACAACCGCGGGCTCAACAAGTCGAACCTGATGGGGTCGGTGCTGCTCATCGCCACCGGCGTGTTCTGCTGGTTCATCGCGATCATGATGAAGGCAGCCCCGGCGATGGAGTACATGAGCAAGCATCCCGAGGCGAAGATCGACCGCGGCGCCGACTTCTCGGCGCCCAAGGACACTCTCGCGCTACCACCACCACCCAAGGGCGTGCACATCCCCGGCCCGAGCGTGTGGCCGGTCCTGATCGCGGCTTCCGCGGCCCTTATCGGCATCGGGCTCGTGTTCAAGATGCAGGTCAACGGCCTCATCGTGGCAGGCATCGTCCTCGCCGTCGTGACCGGCGGCGGTTGGTTCCGCCAGGCCTGGCGCGAGAGCACCGAACGCACCGAACACCGCGAGCACGAGGCTTCGGAGCACTAGGCATCTCGCCGCGCGAGCAAGACCAAACTCCTTGCACTCAGAGTGCGCCTGTTTGGTCCGCGCTTGTTTCCGATGGCTACCCTCACCGGCAATCCTGACGATCGTCGAGGGGGACAGATGGCCACCGACGTGTACGACGCAGTAGTGATCGGTGCAGGTCACAACGGCCTGTGCCTCGCCGCGTACCTGCAGCGGGCCGGCCTGCGCACCTGTGTCGTCGAGCGACGCCACGAAGAGGGTGGTGGTGTCAACACCGAGGAACCGGTCCTGCCCGGGTTCCGCCACAACATGCACGCGCAGTACATGGAGTTCTTCGACATCATGCCGATGATCAAGGACTTCGGCCTCGAGGAGATCGGCCTGCGCACGGTCATGCCCGAGGCGCAGGCAGCGATCGCTTTCGAGGACTCCCGGCCGCCGGTCGTACTGCACAGGCCCGATCTGCTCGAGCGCACCCACGCGAGCATCTCGCGCTACTCCAAGGACGACGCCGACCTCTACGTCGAACTGAAGCGACGAGCGGCGAACCTCGAGATGCTGCTTGCCGCGGGGCTCTACAACCCGCCCACGCAGGTCACCGAGCAGCAGGCGATGATCGTCGACACGATCTTCGGGGACCTCGGACTCGGCGGCTATCAGGCCGGCAAGACCTGCAAGATCCTCATAGACGAGCTGTTCGAGACCGACGAGCTCCGCGCCCTGCTCTACCGAGCGTGCGTCGAGTGGGGCTTCCCCGTGGACGACTACGGAACGGGCGCCGGCTTCCTGACCTTCGTCATGTGGACTATGGCGAACTGGAAGCTCGTCATCGGCGGGACCCACAACCTCGCCAAGGCGATGACCCAGGCGTGCTACCGCGAAGGGGTCGACCTGCTCGAGAACTCCGCCGTCGAGCGTGTGATCGTCGAGGACGGTCGCGCGGTCGGCGTCTTCGCACGCGGACGTGAGATCCGCGCCGAGAAGGTCGTCGCGTCCAATGCCGATCTGCGCCAGACTCTGCTCGGCCTCGTGGGTCCCGATCACCTCAGCCCACTCTGGGTCAAGCGCGCCGAGAACTTCCGCTACGGCCCCAGCCACGTGCTCGGGACGCCGATGTTCTGCCTCTACGAGGCGCCTGCGTACAGCTCGGCACGCTGGGATCCCGACGTCGACAAGTGCTTCTACACGATGGTCGGCTTCGAGGGGGCCGAGGACACCATCCGCTACATCCGCGACGCCTACTCGGGCCGCATGCCCAAACCCGCGGCCGGCACGTGGGTCAACTCCCTGTGGGATCCGACCCAGGCGCCCCCGGGGCGCCACAGCGCCACGGGCTGGTACTTCCTGCCGGTCGCCAGCGCGCTGAGCGCAGAGGAGTGGGCCGAGGTGCGTGCCACGTTCAACGAGGAGTTCCTCTCCGTCTGGCGGCGTCATGCCCCGAACATGACCGACGCGAACGTGATCGCGCAGCGCCTCTACACGCCGGACCAGATGGAGCACAAGAACCTCATGCGCGAGGGGGACTTCTCGAGCGGGGAGTTCTCGCCCGACCAGACGGGCGCGAACAGGCCGTTTCCCGAGGCGTCCCAGTACAGGACCGAGATCGACTCGCTCTACCTGTGCGGGCCTTCTGCGTATCCGGGCGGTGGCGTCCACGCCGCGTGCGGGTACAACGCCTACAAAGCGATCGCGGCCGACCTCGACCTGCCCAGTCCGATCGTGCCCGAGAGGGGCTACTGATGCCCGGCATCGCCGCGAACGGCCGCTACGGAGCTTCGACGGGGAAGAGAGCCCAAGATGCGTGACTCCTACGACGTGATCGTCATCGGTGCGGGCCACAACGGCCTCACGCTCGGGAGCTACCTGGCGCGTGCCGGCCTCGACGTCCTGGTGCTCGAGCGCCGCCACGAGGAAGGCGGCGGTCTCTGCACCGAGGAGGTCACCCTCCCGGGGTTCCTGCACAACATCCACGCCAACTACCACACATTCGTCGACCTCGCCCCGCCGGTGAACGACCTCGACGTGCGCGGCCACGGCGTCGAGTACGTCCGGCCCGAGGTGCAGATGGCCTCGATCTACCCCGACGGGACCGCGCTCACGATCCACTCCGACCTCGAGGCAACAAAGGCCTCGATGGCGCGCTTCAGCGAGCGCGACGCGGAGACCTTCGGACGCCTCCACACCGAGGCTCACGGCTACATCGACCTTCTGCTGGGAACGCTGATGTACCAGCCGCCGATGTCGGTCAAGGAACTGACGAGGGCGCTCGCCGCGTTCGGCGTCGAGGACCGCTCGGAGTTCCTCTCGGTCAAGCTGCGGCGCGAGACGATCAACCAGTTCCTCGACCAGCATTTCGAGAACGACAAGGTCAAGGCACACCTCGCCTTCCACGGTGCCGTGTGCGCGTACACGAACGACGTCGCCGGTCTCGCGATCGGCTTCCCGCTCCTGATCGGCAAGATCGACAACTGGCACCTCTGCGTGGGCGGCAGCCACCGCCTCGCGCATGCACTCTGGCGCGACCTTGCCCAGAACGGCGGCACCCTGGTCACCTGCGCGGACGTGTCCCGCATCCTCGTCGACGGCGACCGTGCTGTCGGGGTCCGCCTCGGTGACGGCACCGAGATCGAGGCGCGACGCGCCGTCGCGTCGACCGTGTCGGTCGAGCAGACCTTCCTGGAGTTCCTCGACGCGTCGAACACGAGCGAGGAGTTCACCCACAAGATCAAGACCGACGTGGTCCACAAGGACTGGACCCTGTTCTCTGTGCACCTCGCCCTGTCGGAGCTCCCCGAGTACGAGGCGGCCGCGTTCGATCCCGATGTCGACCGGGCCTGGGTCGTGAACCTGGGCCACGACAGCCTCGAAAGCCTCAACAGCGACTGGGCCACGATCCGCGCCGGTGGCCTGCCCGCTCCGAAGCCGAACGCCGCAGTCAACAGCCTGTACGACCCCACCGACGCGCCCGAGGGATGCGCGACCGGCCTGCTGCGCCAGTTCGCCCCCTTCGCGCTGGCCGACGGTGGCGAGGGCGCCTGGGAACGCGCCGGTCGCTGGTACGGCCAGCACTGCATCGACGCCTGGCGCACCTACGCCCCGAACCTGACCGAGGACAAGATCCTCGAATGGGCCGTGGACACTCCGCTCGACATCACCCGCAAGCTCGTCAACATGCCCCACGGGGACTGGATGATGGGCGAGGTGTCGCTCGCGAACATGCTCGACACGCGGCCGCTGCCCGAATTGGGCCAGTACCGCACCCCCGTCGGCGGCCTCTACATGGCCGGCTCGACCCAGCACCCCCACGGCTACATCACGTTCGGCCCCGCCTACAACGCCCTCCAGGTCATGGCCGAGGACCTCGACATCGACACCTGGTGGCGCCAGATCTGACCCACGTGGGGACTCAAATGGGGTTGTGAACCCGTCTCACGTCCCCACGTCGATCCGACCCACCCACGTGGGGACTCAAATAGGGTTGTGAACCCGTCTCACGTCCCCACGTCGATCCGACCCCCCGACCCCACGTGGATCCGAACCACGTCGGGGGGGATGAGCGGCGGGGCGGTTCAGTCGTCGTCGACGCGCTGGGTGGCGCGCTCGTTGTGATGCCAGACGAAGAACAGCACGGCGACCACGGCAAGACAGACAAGCGCCGTGATGATGCTCACGATGCGGGTCTCGAAATAGCCCTCGGGCTTCACCTTGTAGCCGTTGCCGGTGATGACCCACGTGAGGGAGTGGAAGAACAGGTACGTCAGGAATGCGCCGGAGCAGAGCTGGATCGCCCTCTTGGCGCCCACGTCGGTCGTCAGGATGAACCAGATCGACCCGCCGAGGAGCAACAGGCCCATGATCGGGAAGATGATGGTCCACATCACCCCCGCACCACCGCCCTTGGCGTTCTCGGGCAGCTTGCCGTCCAGTAGTGCCCCGAAGATCGGGTTTGCCCAGATCGTGGCGAGCATCACAGCCCCCGTTCGTACTTGACGATCATGAGGATCTGCTCGGGTGTCAGGGTCTCGCCGAAGCCGGGCATCCTGCCCTGGCCGAGACCGCGGACACCATAGGGCTGCTGCCACTGCGAGCCCTTGGTCACGAAGCTGACCTGGTCTACGAGACCCTTGTTGATCACGACCTGGTACGCCGGACGGCCCTTCGAGTCGGCCACCTGGCGCCCGTCGGGTGCCACCAGCGGCACCAGCAGGGCCGGCTTTTGCTGTACCTGGGTGTTGCCGGCGTCGTCGATCGTCGTCACGCCGGCCATGAACCCCTCTTCGCCCTCGGCCGCCACGACGGTGAGCGTGAACACGGTTGCCCCGTCGATGCAGTGGGCCCGGGGCACGGTCGCGACGACACCGCAGAAGAGGCGGGCATCGTTGGGGTTGTCGGGTGGCGTCGCGACGAAGGGGGTCGCGGGGATCTCGACCGACTCGACCTTGTCGAGGTCGCTCGGATTCTTCTTGGGCGCATAGTCGAAGACGACGTTGGTCGGCTCGTAGTTGTCGCCCGGTCCCTTGACGACGAACGCGTTCTGCGTGCCCTGGGGGTTCGTGACCGGTTGGCGTGCCGCGAACTGGGTCTTCGCTGCGCCGTTACGCAACGACGGACCGAAGCCACCGGTACCCGGTGGCAGCAGAGCCTGCTGCACGGGTGTCGAGAAGCTCCACCCGATGGTGTGGCAGCGCGCGCAGTTGACGTTGAAGAGCGCCTGGGCCTCGGTCTCGTCCGGATGCGCCTTCTTCTCGATGTCGACCTTGCCGGTTACGGCCTTCTGGGCGGCGTCCGGCGAGAGCTGCTTGGACTCGATGTACAGCATCACGTCGGCGATCTGCTGCTCCGACAGCGGGCCGCCGCCGGCGACACCCCACGCCGGCATCGGCGTGTTGGGCCGACCGAACGTGATGATCGTGCGGATCTGGTCCTCGCTGTACTGCAAGAACGCGGTGTTCAGCCCTGGTGCGAGCCAGGTGACCTGATCCTTGGAGGGTGCGCCGGTGCGAGGGTCGGTCGGCGTGTACGCGGCCGAGCCACCGCTCAGGTCGGGGCCGTGGCAGCCGACGCACCCCGCCGCCCCCGGCACCGCGTGGCCGTTGGCGTCGGTCGTGGGCCCGTACACCTTGGCGCCCTTGGCGATGCGCTGCTGCTCGAACTCCTCGAATGCATGCGCCTGCCGGCTGGGCTCGGTGAAGAAGTAGTACCCCATCAGGAACGCGACGATGATCAGCGACCACACAGCCCACGTGAGCACACGCTCGAGATGGCTCGTCTCGAGTTGGTCGTCGTCGAGGTACGGCTTGAGGTTGGCAGGGATCGGCATCCGCGAACGCCGGTCCTTGAGCACGGCGTAGATGACGGCCGCCACGACGACGAGCAGCACTACGCCGATACCCGTCGCCAGGGCGGCTGAACCTGTCAGAGCCAGTACGTTCAAGGGACTGTGGCCTCCTCGCCCGATCGCGTCGTCAAACGCAGTTGGGGCCTTCGGGACGCTGAGAGATCGTGTCGACCCCGACCGGAGGGCCGAGGACGACCTTGCCGGTGTCGACGGTCACGGACCCACCGGAGAGCTCGATCGGGAAACGGTCCATCCCGCGGGGGGCAGGGCCGCCCTTCTTCTCTCCGGCCTTGTTGTACTGCGAGCCGTGACAGGGGCACTCGAACCACTGCGACGACTGGCACCACGGCACCTTGCAGCCAAGGTGCGGACACTTCTGGTAGAGGGCGAACATCCCCGAGGCCTTGACGCCTGCCCAGATGTCCTTGTACGCGACCTCGGCCTCCGCCTCGTTCTGAGGCTTGTAGGTCATCAGGTAGAACTTGCCCTCCGGGACGTAGTACGGCGCCTTGTCGGCGAGGATCTTCGTCTTGATGTCCTCGAGGCTCGTCGTCACGGTCACCTTGGACCCGAAGCCCTTCGTCGGCGCGGGGATCAAGAAGGCGACCGATGCGCCACCGAGGGCTGCAAGGCCGATGATCGAACCGGCCACCGCGCCACGGTTGAGGAGCCGTCGTCTCGTGATGCCGACCTCGAGCGGGTCTGGTGCCTCCACCTGCGGTGCGTAGACCTCGAGCTCTTCCGGTGCGTCTGCCACTGCCAGGGCACCGCCAGGAGTCTCCGCCGCAGCCGACCCCGCCTGTACCAGCTCGGCCGACTCGACGGGAGTGGAGGCCCGGTCTTCGGCGTCGCGTCGGGCCTGTTCGAGTTTGCGTCGCGCGGCGTCACGTCGCATCGCGGCACCGTCGAGACTGCCCTGCCCTCGGGCCGGACTCCGGAGTGCCGCGACGGCGAAGAAGATTCCGGCGAGCACCACAACGACGACGATGCCGATCCCGATGATTGCTCCGGTGGTGATGGCGGCGATCATTTCGATTGGATCCGTTTCCTCAGGTGAATCAGAAGTCGAAGAACAGGCCGTCACGCCACGGCAGGATGAAGTTGAATCCAGGCCCGCGGAAGAAGACACCGAGCATCACGAGCAACACCCAGTACATCATGAAGAAGGTGAAGATCGCGATCGCGAATTTACGCTCGGAAGGCTTGGTCGCCGGGTTTCGGTCGATGTAGGGGGCTGCCATCAGCGCGAAGATCCCGATTCCCGGGATCGTCACACCCGCGACCATGGGGTGGAACGCCGTGAGCAACTCCTGAAGGCCCAGGAAGTACCAGGGCGCCTTCGACGGGTTCGGGGTGAGGTTGAAGTTCGCCTTGTCCTGGAGCGGGGCGTCGATCAGAAGCGAGAACCCGATGAGGAAGATCGAGCACAACAGGAGTGCCACGAACTCGATCACCAACAGGTGCGGCCACGTGTTGACCTTGTCGACGGGGTCCTTCTTCGTCGTCTGGATCGAGCCCGCCTTGACCACGGCGAGAAGGCGCTGGGTCCGCGCCGGCGGTGGGGCCGTCGCGGTGGCGGCCACCGCAGCAGGAGACGGGCCGGCAGGGGCCTGTGGGGTCACAACGGCCGCCGCGGCCGGTGCCGCAGTAGCGGTGGCAGCAGCTTGGACCGGCTCGGAAGCTGGCGTGGGCGCGGCCACCGGTTCCGGTTCGGGCGAGGCAGCCGCGACCGCCTCCGTCTCCGCCGGCGCCTCCGCCGGCTCGGACGCGCCCTCGCCCTTCGCCTTTGCCATCGCCTCCTTCGAGCGCCGGAGGAGGTGTTCGGGGATGTCGACCATGCCGATGAATCCTTGGTTCTAGCCGGCTCGCCTTACAGCGGACCGGATATTCCTCCGTCCTTACGGACTCGCCAGAAGTGGATCGCGAGGAAGATCACGAGCACGAACGGGAACATGAGCACATGCAGCGTGTACCACCGCAACAACGTGTTCGGCCCGATCTCTTTCGACCCCAGCAATATGAATTTGACCTGTGACCCGAACACCGGGGTGAACCCGATCATGTTGGTCCCCACCGTCACTGCCCAGAGCGAGAGTTGGTCCCACGGGAGCAGGTAACCGGTGAACGCGAGCATGAGGGTCAGGACCAACAGGATGACACCGACCACCCAGTTGAACTCCCTGGGCGGCTTGTACGCACCGTGATAGAAGACCCGCGCCATGTGGAGGAACACGGTGAAGGTCATCAGGTGCGCCCCCCACCGGTGCAGGTTGCGCACGAGCACCCCGAATGCCACCTGGGTCTTGAGTGCCTGGATGTCCTGATAGGCCTGGGCGTCGGTCGGTCGGTAGGCGAACATCAGGAAGATGCCGGTCACCGTCAAGAGGATGAAGAGGAAGAACGAGAGGCCGCCGAGACACAGCGTGTAGGACACCTTGACCGCGTGACGCTTCACCTTCACAGGGTGCAGGTGGTAGAGCACGCTGTTCATCACGACGTAGGCGCGGTTACGAGGGCTGTCCGAATAGCCCTTGCGGAATATCGACCCAGGCCGGAAGATCGACGACCAGACCTGGCCGCCCTGGACCTTGTCGATCACGTTGGAGCCGGCCCGTGAGACCTTGCCCTTGCTTCCGTCACCGTTGGCCACGATGCCTCCCTCTCAGAAACGCATTCCGTAGGCGTAGCCGTGATTGTTGTTCCGGCCCTGGCGACCAGCCGGGTCGGCCACGTCACCCAGCTTGCCGAGGATGATCACGCCCGTCGGGCAGCGATCCACGCACAGGGCGCAGCGTGTGCACTCGTCCTCGTCGATAACGAACACCACGTGGTCGCGTGGATCGTCGCCGGGCATCTCCAGGCCGTCGGCGTCAGCGACGATGCCGACGTCGAGCATGTGGATACAGCGCCACGGGCAGATGTCGACGCATCCCTCGCAGAGGATGCACTCCGCCTGATCGAGTGAGATGAACTGCTTCGGCTTGACCTTGCCCTGGAAGTCCGCGGGGTCCATCTGGACCAACGTGTAGTCGGTCCTGAAGGGCGGGGTCTCCGAGATGTAGTCCTGTTTCACCTTCGCCATGAGTTCACCCGACCGCGATCACTTGCCCGCCGAGAGCACCGGGCGCCCGTACGGGGAGGTCAGCTGGCGAGCAGGCCCACCGGTTTCGCCACTGCGCTTCATCAGCTCCTGCGACCAGTACCAGGCGGCGAACATGCCGACGAGGGTGACCACGTACCAGCCGACTACGAGCAGGTCGCGCACGACGAACCAGTCCCATTGCCAGCTGGTCAGTGGCACGACGAAGGTGCCCTTGACCTTGAGGACGTTGTCCCAGAGCTTGATGATCAGGTCGGGGATCAGCCCGTTGATCACGATCAGGAACCAGAAGAGGCCTCCTGCGTAGGTGAGACCCTCGGCCCACGTGATCGGGAGGTCGTCGTCACGGAACCACAGGACCGCGGCCGGCACGAGCAGCGCCAGGAACGTGAACAACGTGATGATCGCGGTCGTGACGATCCAGCTGTTCGCGAAGATCCAGTTGATGCCGACGATCGGGGACTTCTTCGCTTCGAGGGCGGCCTGGTCGAGCTGGCCGGCGTCGAAGGCCTTCTGCAGCGATGGCGTCTCGAAAGCCGATTCGACGATCCCCTTGTCCCTGTTGGTCGTGGCCTTGTCGAACTGGGCCTGCAGTTGGGCGTTGGTCTCCTCGGCGGTCTTGTTCGCCTGCTCCTGGGTGTCGACGGCGAGTTTGTCCTGGGAATGCAGGTAGACCCCGAGCATGACGGCCTGCAGGGTGGCCAGCCCTCCGCCGATGACGATCATCGCGATGACGAGCTTTCGCTTCATCTCTGCGGCGTCTCCGCTGTCGTGCACGTGAAAGTTTTCACGAGTCTATGCCGAGGCCGATGCGGCCGAACTGCTGGGACCCTGCCCAGCGTAGGGATTGGCCTGGCCGGGGGGCAAGGCGGTCACCCGTCTCCGTAGCCGTCGGGGTGGGATCGCTGCCAAGCCCACGCATCCTCGACGATCGTCGCCAGATCGCCACGCCGAGGCTTCCAGCCGAGCACCTCCCGCGCGCGGTCCGAAGATGCCACCAACTCGGTTGGGTCGCCTGCTCGCCGGGGCGATTCGACGACGTCGAAGGCGACGCCTGTCACCTCGTGCGCGCATGAGACGACCTGCCGCACAGAGTGCCCGGCGCCGTTGCCGAGGTTGAACACGGCGTCGTCACCGCCCTCGTCGAGGTACTCGAGTGCGTCGACGTGACCGCGTGCGAGGTCGGCGACGTGGACGTAGTCGCGTACGCAGGTTCCGTCGATCGTGGGGTAGTCCGTCCCGAAAACGGCCAGGTGGTCGACCCGGCCGGCTGCCGCTTCCATGCACAGCGTGATCAAGTGCGTCTTGTGGTGATGATCGGGTCCGTGCGTCCCCGACGGATCGGCGCCGGCGGCGTTGAAGTACCTGAGGACGACGTTGCGGATCGCGTAGGCGTGCGCGTAGTCAGCGATCGCCATCTCGGCCGCGAGCTTGGTCTGGCCGTAGGGGTTCGTCGGTCGGAGGGGAGCATCCTCGGATATCGGCATGGCTTCGGGGTTGCCGTAAACGGCAGCCGTGGACGAGAAGACGAGCCTGCCCACCCCGGCGTCGACCATCGCGTCGACAAGGGCGAGCGTCTCGACCATGTTGTTGTGCCAGAACCGGCGCGGGTCCGTCACCGATTCTCCCGCCTCGATGCTGGCGGCGAAGTGCAGGACCGCGTCGACGCCGTCGAGCGCCTCCGCGAGCGCCCCAGCGTCGGCGACGGAAGCCCGCACGAGGGGGACATCCGGCGGCACCGCTGCCGCGTGGCCGGTCGAGAGGTTGTCGATCACGATCACGTCGATCCCGTTGGCGACCAGCTCGCGAACGGTCTGGGAGCCGATGTATCCGGCACCGCCTGTCACCAGTGTTCGCACGCGCGTGTTCCCCCTCGTTTCGGACCCGGGGCAATCCCGCTGATACCGTGGGTGCGCCCTTCGCGGACGTCGAATCCTATGTGACCCGCCCGACCCCCCGGTCCGACACCGTGCGCTCCGCCACCCCAATGCTCCGACTTGCCGCAGCCGCAACCTTGCTCTTCATGTCCGCGTGCGTCGCCGGGTCCGGCACGCACGCCTGCGGTCCGCAGGTCGCCGACCAGAGCATCGACCTGCCCGAGTTCACCGGGACGACGATCGACGGCAGCAGCATCGACCTCGCCGAGTACCGCGAGGGTACGGTCGTACTCAACGTCTGGGGATCGTGGTGCGCACCCTGCAGGATCGAAGCGCCCGAGCTCGAGAAGGCTGCCGCGAAGCTCACACCAGAGGGTGTGCGCTTCCTCGGTGTCGCCGTCCGCGATTCGACCACGGGCGCTCAGGCGTTCGACGCGGAGTTCGGAATCCCGTATCCGAGCGTCTTCGACGATCCTTCACGCCTGGCAGCCGACCTGGGGGCATCCTCGCCGCCGACGACGTTCGTCGCCCGCGACGGCGTCGTCCAATCGGTGATCCGCGGCCAGACCGACGCCGCCACGATCCAGTGCGCCGTCGACCACGTCAACCAGGCCTGAGATGAGCAGCCCTGGCGCGAGCGACCACGGCAGGAACCAAGGCGGGGATCTCGCGGGCCCCGACCCGACGGCCGACCAGGGCCCGGCGGGTGACTTCGGCGCGGTGCCCCCGACCCCGATGCGAGCATTCGCGAGACTGCCGGGTTGGCGTGCCCTGCGTTCGATGCGCACCGCGATCTACCTGCTGGCGGCACTCGTGGTCGCCACGCTGGTACCGACGCTGATCCCCCAACGGATCACCGACGCCGAGAAGGTCGCCGAGATCGGTCGCACCCACCCTTACCTCTTCTCGGTCGGCGAGCGCCTACGCGTCTTCGACGTCTTCACGTCGCCGTGGTACATGGCGATCTGGGTGTCGCTCCTCGTCGTGTTGGTCCTCTGCCTGATACCGCGGACACGGACGTTCGTGAGGCAGGTTCGTCGATCCACCGCCACGCCGACGGCGGGGCCGCTCCCGCGACTTCCCCATACCGTCGAGTGGCGCACCGACACCGATTCCGCCAGTGCATACGCCGCGGTACGCACCGTCCTGCGGCGCCGCCTATGGCGACAGGGCAAGCCGAACGACGACGGCCAGTACGTCGCCGAGAAGGGCACCCTGCGCGAGGGCGGCAGCCTGCTCTTCCACTGGTCCCTGTTCCTGCTGTTGAGCGGACTCGCAGTCACGCGATTCCTGGGCTTCTCGGGCCAGGCGGCGATAGTGGAGGGCAAGGAGTTCGTCGAGGCGCCGATCGACTTCGACGCCTGGACCAACCGGGGCAGCGCCGGAGACTCCATCCACCGTGGCTTCACCGTTGCCCTCGACAAGTTCCAGGTGGACGACCCCGACACGCCGGAGTCGCCCGACTTCGTCTCCGACGTTCGCGTGATCGACGGAGGGCACGAGGTGCTGTCCCAGCAGGTGCACCCGAACGTCCCGCTCAACTACCGGGGCGTGAAGATGTACCAGATCGCGTTCGGCTGGGCCCCCGCGATCACGATCCGCGACACCACCGGCAAGGTCGTCTTCGACGATTTCGTCGTGACACGCCCCGACGGGCCGCGTGGTTCGTGGACCGGCGTCGTCAAGATCCCCAGCCTCGACCCTCAAGCCGGGTTGCGGATCTTCCTCTTCCCCGACCCGCAAGTTCTCACACCCGAGCAAGCGCGGCAGTTCGCAGGGGACGCGCTCGGTGAGGGGGTCCTGCTCGCGAATCGCTCTCCCAATCCCGTCGCCCCGCTCGTCGTCTTCGAGGAGTGGCGCGGCGATCTGGGCCTGGGCAACGGGCCGCAGAACGTCAACACCCTGGACGTGTCCGCGATGACGCGCTCGGACATGGGCGCCGCGACGCTCGGGGGGGACGGCTTCGACCTCGCCGACGGCCTCGTCGTCGGCTTCACGGACCTGCGCCACTACTCGGTCTTCAGCATCAAGCGCGACCCGGGCCTCGCTCTCGTCCTCGCGGGCGCGAGCCTGCTCCTGCTCGGACTACTGCCCGCCCTGTACTCACGCAGGCGTCGCATGTGGGTCTGGGTGCGCCCGGACCCCGACTCCTCCCCGGAGGCGGGCGAGCGCACGCTGGTAACGTTGGGCGGCCTCGCGTATCAGCGCAAGGACAAGTTCGGTGACGAGTTCACAGACGTCGTCACGGCGTGCCGCACCGCCGTCCCGGCCCAGGAGCGGGCTCCCGAGCCCGATGTGAGCAAACCATGAGTACCGCCATCCGGCTCTCGAACGCAGCATTCCTCGTTGCGCTGTTCTCGTACTTCGTCGCGATGGTGGCGAGCTTCGGCTACCTCGCCTTCAAGGCCGAGCCGTGGCGCAAGGCAGCGATCGGGGTACTCGCCGTCGGGGTGGCGGCACAACTGGTCTCCCTGCTCGCGATCGTGGCGCACCTTCACCGTGCTCCGTGGGGGTCGATCTACGAGTTCTCCTCCTCGATGGGCCTGCTACTCATGGCCGTCACCCTGTTCGCGATCCTGCCGCGGCGCGGTCTGGCCGGCGTCGCCGGATTCCTCTGCGGAGTGGCCATCATCCTGATGGGGGCCGGCTGGGTGTGGTACGCCCCACCGTCGACGCTGGTGCCGGCGTTGCGCTCGAACTGGCTGACCCTCCACGTGTTCATGGCGATCACAGGCTCCACGATGCTGCTCGCGTCGTCGGTCGTATCGGCGCTCTACCTGATCCGGCTGCGGTGGGAGGGTCGCAACCCGACCTGGGACCTGCCCGCACCGGCGTCCGGCACCGACGCCGATGACGTCCTGCTCGAGCAGATCTCCAGGGGCAGCCCGGAACTGGCCGGCCGCGCGACCGGTCCCGGCACGGCACTCGCCGTCGCGCCGCGGGCAGGCGTCGTGGCGAGATTGCCCTCGGCGGAACGGCTCGACGAGCTCGCGCGGCGCCTCGTGATCATCGCCTTTCCCATCTGGACGCTCGCGATCTTCGCCGGCGCCATCTGGGGAGAACAGGCCTGGGGACGGTACTGGGGCTGGGACCCCAAGGAGACGATGAGCTTCATGATCTGGGCCACGTACGCGGTGTACCTGCACGCGCGCGCCACCAAAGGCTGGCGGACCCGAGGAGCGGCATGGGTCGGCGTAACCGGTGGCATCCTGATCATCGCGAACATGTTCGTGGTCAACCTCTTGGTGTCCGGCTTGCACTCGTACGCACGTCCCTGAGTGCTTTGACTTCCCCGATGCCCAGCCACCAGACTTCGCGCCAGACGAGAGGACCGCACAGGTTGAGCCGATGCTCGCTTTGAGTCCGGCCATCCCCCTGCTCCTCCTGGGCATCTGCCTCGGGGCGGCGCTGGTGGCCTTCCTGTTGTGGGTCTCGTCGACAGATCGGGCGAACGGCGTCGCGAGCCCCACAGCGACCGGCACTCCCGAAGACGCACCGGCACGGGACGAGTGAGGACGACAGGGACCGATGGTTGACATCCCCGAGCACCTCCTGAAGCGGTCACGGGAGGCAAAGGCCAAGGCCGAGGGACAGGCCCCGCCCGCCGAGGATGCGGCCGCCGCGGAGACAGAGCCTGCGGCGTCGGCGGCAGCGGCTCCCGAGCCACCGACGGAGGCCGCGCCCGAACCTGCACCTGCACCTGCACCTGCCGCGGCCGAGTCCGTCGCTCTCGCACCGGCTGTAGCAGCCACGCCCGCCGTGCCCGAAGCCCCGAGGGTGTACGCACCCCTCTCCCAGCCGACGGGTACCCACCAGGGTGTCCGCGGCGTCAAGGTGCCGGGCTGGCTGTACCCCACCTACGTACTGATCCCGATCCTCGCCATCGGCCTGCTCTTGTCCGTCGTTCGCGTGAGCAACGAACAGGCAGCCTCGGCCGGGCCGACGCTGCCCGGTGGGGCCGAGTACGCGGCGCAGTGCGCCGCCTGCCACGGCCCCGACGGGGGCGGTGGCGTCGGGCCCGCCCTCAAGGACACGCACACGGTGTTCCCGGACCCGACCGAGCAGTTCGCCTGGGTGAAGGAGAACGCGAGCACCCACTCGGGGCCCTACGGAGCGGACAACAAGGGCAACGCCGGCAAGGGGGCGGTTCCCGGAGCGATGCCCAAGTTCGGTGGATCCCTGAGCGACGACCAGATCTGGGACGTGGTGATCTACGAGCGGGTCAGTTTCGCCGGTGAGGACCAGGCTGTCTCGATGAAGGCGGCCGGCCGGGAGGCTCCTGCAGGCCCAGAGGGCGGGGCCGGCGGCAGCAAGTGACGGGGCCCGCTATCGAGGTCCGCGGCTTGACCAAGCAGTACGGGACCCGACCGGCGGTCGACGACCTCAGCTTCGTGGTGGACGCGGGAGCGGTCTTCGCCCTCCTCGGCCCCAACGGCGCCGGCAAGACCACCACGGTCGAGACGCTGGAAGGCTACCGCTCACCGGACGCCGGCACCGTGCGCGTCCTCGGCCTCGACCCCGTCGAAGAGGGACCCGCTCTCAAACAACGCATGGGGCTGATGCTGCAGTCCGGCGGGATCTACAACGGCGCCCGCGTCGACGAGATCGTGCAGCTCTTCTGTTCCTTCTACGACCGCGCAGCCGACCCCGACGAGCTCATTTCCCTGGTCGACCTCGAGGACTCCCGGCGTGTGACGTTCCGGCGGCTGTCCGGGGGCCAGCAGCGGCGCCTGGCGCTGGCGGTGGCGCTCGCGGGTACTCCCGACGTCGTCTTCCTCGACGAACCGACGGCAGGGATGGACCCCAGGGCACGCCAGACCACCTATCAGATCGTCCGCGACCTCAGGGCGCGAGGTGTGACGGTACTCCTCACGACGCACCTACTCGACGAGGCCGAGGCTCTCGCCGACTCGGTCGGCATCCTCGACAAGGGACGCCTGGTAGCGCTCGGATCTCCAAGCGAGCTGATGGCCAGCCACGGCGGGATCCGCTTCGGCGCGCTTGCGGGTCTCGGCCTCGACGACGTGCCCGCACAGCTCGGCCACGTGGTGGAGGTTCGCGCCGGTCAGTACCTTGCCGAAGTCGAGGCGACGCCCGAACGTGTCGCCGCCCTGGCTGCTTGGGCGGCATCCCGGAACGTCCTGCTCGGCTACGTCCGCTCGGGATCGCGGTCTCTCGAGGACCTCTTCCTGGAGCTGGTCGAGTGACGAGCCCGCTCATGGCGCAGGCCGGCCTCGAGTTACGCCTGACGATGCGACGCGGTGAGAGCCTCGTCGTGACACTCGTGATCCCGCTGTTGTTACTGGGCTTCTTCTCCAAGGTGGACGTGCTCGGGAACGGCGTGGCGACGATCGACTTCCTCACGCCCGGGGTGATCGCGCTGTCGATAATCGCCACTTCGATGGTCAGCTTCGCGATCTCCACCGGCTACGACAGGTCCTACGGGGTCCTCAAGCTCATCGGGGGCTCGCCGCTGGGGCGGGGCCGGCTCATCCTCGCCAAGATCCTCGCGATCGGGATCATCCAGCTCGGCCAGATCGTCTGCGTGGTCGCCCTGGCGCTGGCGCTCGGCTGGGCGCCCGATTGGGCCGGCCTTCCGCAGGCATTCGTGGTAGCCGTGGTCGGTTCCGCCACGTTCACGGGTCTGGGCCTGCTGCTGGCAGGGACTCTGCGCGCCGAGGCGACGCTCGCGGTGGCGAACCTGCTGTTCATCCTCTTCATCCCCTTCGGCGGCGTCGTCTACCCCGTGGATCGCATGCCGGCGCTGGTGGGTGACGTCGCCAAGCTGTTGCCGGTGACGGCCTTCGTCGAGGCGTTGCGCCGGGCGTTCGCCGGTACCCCGGCGTTGGTCTCGGCGCCGTTCGCGCTCCTCTGCGTCTGGGGTGTCGTCCTGGTCGTCAGCGCGGTCCGCACATTCAAGTGGGAGTGAGATCGCGAAGGTGATGGTGTGTGATGGCCGGACCGCGTCGAGGACCGGCCGTCACCGTGCCGCCGCTGCCATCGCAGCCGCGGCACAATCCACGGTCTGTTCGATCGTGTAGTAGTCGTGAGCGAGGCAAGGCCACCAAGGTCCCGCTGCCGGGACCAGATACCCGCGTGCGAGCATCTCATCGCGAAAGCGCACGGGTACTCCGGCCTCTGCCGCCGCAGCAGTGAAGCGCAGCTCGAACCATCCACCGGGCTGGTCCGCTTCGACGTCGAGTCCGACACCCGCCGCCACCTCCGCGATTCCCCGCGCGAGCCGTCCCGCGCGACCTGAGAGCTGATGCACGACGAGCGGCCCGCAGAGACGCACCACCACCTCCGCGACGGCGACCGCCGCAGGTGCCGGTGGCCGGGGCCCGTGGATCCCCTCGAGAAGAACGCCATCGCGTGCGATGACGGCCGCGAAGTCCATGCCGGCGGCGGCCGCCGGCCCGACGAGCCGCAGATCCCAGCCCGGAGCCGGATCGACGCGTCCGAACAGAACGCTCTCGTCGGATACCACGATCTGCGCGCCCTTCTCACGGCGCACGGCATCGACGATCGCCGCGGCGTCCTCGAGTGACGATGCGAGCAACCGCACGTCGTGTTCGAAAGGCTCTCCACCCCCGCGACCGCGTCCCGCGCGTGCTGCCTCGATCTCGGGTTCGCCATGGCCGACGATCACGCTTCCGCGGTCCATGTCGTAGTCGACGAGGGCCTTGCCCGACTTCAAGGGGATGCGGGCGCCGCGGGCGCCGGTTCGGTCCAACCGGATCACTTCGCCGCTTCGATGGCAGCCTGGATCAGGCCCGAATCACGCCCCACGTAGAACGCGAGGATCTGCAGCTCGATGGAAAGGTCGACCTTGCGCAGCGTTATGTCGGAAGGGACCGTGAGAACTGCCGGAGCGAAGTTGAGTATCCCGGTCACGCCACCCGCGACGAACCGGTCCGCGATGTCCTGGGCAGCAGCGGCCGGCGTCGCGATGATTCCGATCGTTATGTCCTTCGCGTGCACGACAGACTCGATCGCGTCGATGCTGCTCACGGTCATGTCGTTGACGGCGGTCCCGACCTTGTCGGGGTCGGAATCGAAGCAGGCAGCGATTCGGAAGCCGCGCTCGCCGAACCCGCGGTAGTTGACGAGCGCGCGGCCGAGGTTGCCGACACCGGCGATTCCGGCCTTTCGATCGCGGGTGAGGCCGAGTCGCTGGCTCACCGCATGCACGAGGAACTCCACGTCGTATCCAACTCCCCGGGTCCCGTAGGAGCCGAGGTAGGAGAGGTCCTTGCGCACCTTGGCGGCGTTGACACCGGTTGCCGCCGCGAGCTTCTCCGACGAGACGGTCGAGATGTCGCGCTCGGAGAAGTCCAGCAGCGAACGCAGGTACAGCGGCAGACGCGAGACCGTCGCCTCGGGTATGCGGCGTTGCAGTGCGTCTGGAAACTGCACGGCGGTCTCGGCGCCTCGGGGACAATTCTGGCGGCCGTCGCCGAGGGCACACCCCTGGGGCGACCAGCCGGTGCAGGGCGACCTTAGCGACTTTGTGCAATCCTTCTCAAAGTCGTGAGGAGCGCCCGTTCGTCGATGTCGCCCTCGGCCAGGACGGTTCCGGCCACAACGTCGACCACCACCGGGATGCGGACGGCGAATTCGGCGACGAGGCGGTCCTCGGTGTCGATGTCGACCTCTTCGAGGTCGATCTTGACCTTCGCGCCGATGCGGTCGAGGGCACGGGCAGCATCGTCGCAGAGGTGGCAGCCAGCCCTGCCGTAGAGGACGACCGCCACAGGGTCGCGGCGGCGGATCAGTGCCGCCACGTCGCCAGCACCGGGGTACGGGCCGTTCCCGGAAAAAACCCCTCCGTCGGGTTAATGCGCGCCCATACGCTGTCCGATAGAGAACTCAACAGAGCCCCGACAGCCCGGGAAAGTTCCTCCGTGGGGGTGGGCGTCGTGACACCTCGGATTTCCGAGAGGTCATGGAACAAGCCTCCCAGCCCGCCCCAAGCGCGCCCGCCCCCACGGAAGAACGGTCCCGGGCCGTTTCGCGTCTTCACCGGGTCAGGATCACGAACTGCACGAAGAACGCCACCACGATGGCGGCGAGCAGCAATCCGAGGATGAGAGCGATGTGGGGTCGCAAGGAGATCACCAGAACCAGGTTCGGCGCTGCAGGAGGTTGCGGTAGAGGATCTGCTGGATGATGTCGCGCACTCCGTCGGCGATGTTGAACACCGTCATCGCGTCGCCTGCGGCATCGGGGCCGAAGGACTCGGTGGGGAGCGGCTCGCCGAACTCCACGATCCACTTCGACGGCAGCGGCACCGGCATGTTCGGCGTCAGCGAGAAGTAGGGCAGGCCGAACAGCCTCGCCAGCACGGGTACGTCCCCGATTGTCGGGTACGTCTCCTCGGCCCCGACGATCCCGACGGGGATTATCGGCGCTCCGGTCTGGAGCGCGACCTCGACGAAGGTGTTGCGCCGGAACCGTTGAAGGCGGTACCGGTCCCTGAACGACTTTCCGAGCCCACGGTAGCCCTCAGGGAACGCGGCCACGATCTCGCCCTCCTGGAGCATTCGGAACGCGTCCACCTCGTTGGCAACTGTGTTACCCGCCTTGCGGGCGAGATGGGACACGACCGGCAGGCCCATGAGGCCGTCCGCTCCCTGGAGCCGCACGATCGGTTTCGCCGGGTGTTCGTCGTGGAGCGCGACGAGCAGCATTGCCGCGTCCCACGGCACGACGCCGGAGTGGTTGCACGCCAGGATCGCCGGCCCCTCTGCGGGGACGTTGGCCATCCCCCGCACGTCGACACGCCAGTAGCGCTTGTAGAGGGTGCGCAGGGCCGGCAGGAGCACTTCCTCGGTGAGCTCCTCGTCGAAGCCGTACTCGTCGACGACGTACTCGCCGGAGTAGCGACGCCGCAGGAACCCGGCCATGCGGCGCAGGCGTGGATCGGCCATGACGCCCGAGACGAGGCCGCCGCCGTCGGGCAAGCGCTCGAGGGTGGCCATCCGGGTCTGCCTGCCCCGCTCGCGGTTGAGCGAACGGCGCTGCGCCGCACGCGCGCGGGCTGCCACTTCGTTCGGGGTGACCCGGCGTGCCTTGCGTCGCGCCTCGTTCGTGAGCGGGATGACCCGGGCGTCTCCGCGGCCGCGATCCGACATCGTCAGCCCCCTGCCGAGGTCGGCCCCTCGGCCAGCTTGCGGTCTATGTAGCGTCGCAGGTCGTCCTCCCACTGCGGCGGGGTCGGCTCGCGAACGATGCGCTCGGCGCGCTTTTTCAGTGCGAAGTCGTGCACCGCGTCCAGCGCCGTGTAGCGCGGCTCGTAGCCGAACACGGTCTTCAGCCGGGTGTTGTCGGCGACGTGGCCGTGCGTGAGGTAACGAGCGAGGTGGTCGGGAACCTCCACGAACGGGAGGAACCGCAGGGCCCGCTGCGCCAGGGCCGGCACGGGCGGGAGCAGGGGCGCCTGGATCCGTCCCGCGAGGCGGATCGCCTGGCTCAGGTAGACGGCGTCGTCGGCGACGACGTTGAAGATGCCGGGCACCTCGCTGCTGACTGCCCGGACGAGGACCTCGAGGGCATCGTCCTCGTGGACGAACGAGATACGCGGATCGAACCCGAACACCGTTGGCACCACGGGCTGACCGAGGTACTGGCTCACTGGATTGTTGACGGTGTTGCCGAGGATGTGGGAGTAGCGCAGCACCGTCAGGCAGATGTCGGGGCGGCGACGCCCGAAGTCCCGGGCGTACTGCTCCACTTCGAGGACGTCACGGTGGTACCCGGACTTGGGTGGACCGAGTGGGCCCATGTCCTCGGTGCAGAAGGCGGGCCCGGTCGGCTCGCTCCCGTAGACCTCGGTCGAGGACTTCACGATCACACGCTGGAGCGTCTCGGACTTCTGGCATGCAGCGAGGAGCTGCATCGAGCCGATTACGTTGACCTCCTTCATCGCTCCCCGACCCATCTCGAACTCGTCGGTGACGACGTTCGCGTGCACGACGGTGTCGGCGCCCGTGGCCTGCAGGACCTTGACGAAGAGCGGGTTGCGGATGTCGGCGCGCACGACCTCGACGCGTTCGAACGCTGCCAACGGTGGCTGCAGGTCGACGCCGATGATGGTCTCGACGTCGGGGTCGCGCTCGAGTCGCTTCGCGAGCAGTGCGCCGAGGAATCTGCTCACACCTGTTATGAGTACGCGTCGGCCCATTTGTGCGGCGGTGTCGTGAGGGATGTCGAGGCAGGGGCAGCCCCAGCGTACACATGCGGGTCAAGGCACCCTGAACTGGGCTGCGGCGGGCGGCACGGCGGCGACGGCGATCACACTCCGGCGGGCGTCCCGTCGCCCCGTTGCGCCCCGTCAATCGAGGACTAGCAGTCGAGCTACAACTCGAGTGTGGTTCCGCCGCGGCCGAGGCGAACGGCGGTGCCGGTGGGGATGTCGAGCTCCGTGGCGGCGTTCCCGCCGTTGACGGCGAGGGCGACCTGTCCGGTGGAGTCCACGAAGGCGAGGAGCCGGCCGGCCTCGACGTCGGAGAAGGTGCGCACGAAGGGCACCCGCTCGCGGCGGTTGCCGTGGCCGAAGTTCAGGGTGTCGCCGGGCTGCACCCCTGCCTCGGCGAGGTCGCCGGGAGTGATGTTGGTCTGGGCGTTCCCGAAGCGGTCGACCCAGAGGACCACGCCGTGGGCCTCGCCCTCGCCCACCTGTGCCAGCGGGATCAGCAGCGGCACGAGCTCGCTCGGCTGGATCCGGCGGCCCAGGTCGAACATCGACTCCCCGCCGGCGAGGACCGCTGTCGCCGGCGCGAACACGTCGCGACCCCAGAACGTCGGGGACGGCTCGCCGAGGCCCCACTTCTCCGGTTCGAGCACGACGGCATCCACCGCACCGCCGAAGATCGCGACGGCCGGGGACAGGAGTCCGTTGTCAGGGCCGACGAAGTGGCGCCCGTCGGCGGTCTCGATCACGATCGCCTTGCGGTCGGTCCCGACACCGGGGTCGACGACTGCGAGGTGCACACCCACCGGGAAGAACGGCAGGGCCCGCAGCAGCGACAGCGCCCCGGCGCGCACGTCGCCGGGCGGCACGGCGTGGGTGACGTCGACGATGCTGGCGTCCGGGACAGCCTGCAGGACCACGCCCTTGCAGACCGCGGCGAACTCGTCGTCGTAGCCGAAATCGGACAGGAAGGTGACGAGGCGCGACGCGGTCAAACCGAGGAAGGGCTCACTTGCCCTGCTGGCGGCGCTTCCAACGCGTCTTCTTGAGAAGCTTCTTGTGCTTCTTCTTGCGCATCTTCTTGCGACGCTTCTTCACGACAGAGGACATTGGCTCCCCGATTCCGGTCTCAGGCCGGAGGCCGGCCCAGTTCCACGCTGCGCTCCGTGGCGGCCACCACGGCGTCGGCGAACGCGGCACGCACGGCACGGCGCTCGAGGACCCCGAGGCCCGCCGCGGTCGTTCCGGCCGGCGACGTGACCTGGGCACGGAGATCGGCCGGTGATCGTCCGGACTCTACGAGGAGAGCGGCGGCGCCGGCCAAGGTCTGGTGGACGAGAGTAGTCGCGACGTCTCTGCTCAAGCCCATCGAGACTGCACCGTCGGTGAGAGCCTCGGCCACGACGAAGACGTAGGCGGGACCTGAGCCGCTCACCGCCGTCACCGCGTCGAGCGCTGCCTCCTCGACCCTGACGACGGTCCCGACCGCGGCTGCGATCCGCGCGGCGATCTCGACGTCGTCGTCGAGGGCGAACGCTCCGGGGGCGACAGCGGTGACCGCGGCGCCCACGAGGGCAGCGGTGTTGGGCATCATGCGGACGACGCGGCGGCCCTTGCGCAGGGCGAGCAGCGATTCGAGCTTGGCTGTCGGGATCCCGGCGATGATCGAGATGACGAGAGCATCGTCGCCGAGAGCGGGGCCGAGTTGCTCGCAGACCTCTTCAAGCACTTGCGGCTTGACAGCCAAGAGGACCACGTCCGCGCCCGTACAGGCCTCGGCTGCGCTGGGTGTCGTTGCCACCCCGTTCGCCTCGGCGACATCGGCGGCCCGGCCCGGGTGTGGTTCGGCGACGACCACGTCTGCGGCGGCCACGGCATCGGCCGCGAGGAGCCCGGCGACCAGGGCACCTCCCATGGCGCCTCCACCGATGATCGCGAGCTTCTCCACGGTCGGCAGGTTATCCCTTCTGATCGGCGCTCAGTGCTCCCAGCGGCGGA
Organism: Acidimicrobiia bacterium; assembly: GCA_046331095.1. Classification (GTDB taxonomy): domain Bacteria; phylum Actinomycetota; class Acidimicrobiia; order UBA2766; family UBA2766; genus JAIBAC01. The sequence continues at coordinate 73,505 of JAXLRM010000007.1, read as the reverse complement.
GATACACGGAGAACGTGCGTTCGCACGGATCTCAGGAGTCCGCCAGGCGTTTCTCGAGCGCCGTGAGCTCGTCGCGAAGGGCATCGGGGAGACGATCCCCGAACTGGTCGAGGTGCTCCTTGATCAGGCCGAGCTCCTCGATCCACGCGGAGACACCGACATCGAGGGCCGTCGCCAGGTCCTCCATGGAGACGTCGAGTCCGGTGACGTCGAGGTCCTGAGGCCGCGGAACGTGCCCGATCGGCGTCTCGACGGCGTCCACGGTCCCGTCGCAGCGGCGCAGGATCCACTCGAGCACGCGGGCATTGTCGCCGAAACCGGGCCAGAGCCAGCGGTCGCCGTCCTTGCGGAACCAGTTCACCCCGAAGATGCGCGGGAGTTTCGCCGCGTCCGTGCGTTCGGTCATCGAGAGCCAGTGGGCGAAGTAGCTGCCCATGTCGTATCCGCAGAAAGGCAGCATCGCCATCGGGTCGCGGCGCAGACGCCCGGTGGCGCCGATCGCGGCGGCCGTCGTCTCCGAGCCCATCGTGGCGCCCACGAAGACGCCGTGCTGCCAGTCGAGAGACTCGTAGACGAGCGGTACCGTGTCGGAGCGGCGACCCCCGAAGAGGATCGCCGAGATCGGAACGCCCTCGACGTCCTCCCACTCGGGCGCGATCGAAGGACACTGGGATGCCGGCACGGTGAACCTCGAGTTCGGATGCGCGGCAGGAGTGCCGGATCCGGGCGTCCAGTCCGCCAGATGCCAGTCGGTCAGGCGCGCGGGCGGCTCGTCGGTGAGGCCCTCCCACCACACGTCGCCGTCCTCGGTGATGGCGGTGTTGGTGAAGACGGCGTTCTTGCGCAACGTGGCGATCGCGTTCGGGTTCGTCTTCTCGTTCGTCCCCGGTGCGACACCGAAGAAGCCGTGCTCGGGGTTTATGGCGTAGAGACGCCCGTCGGCGCCGAACTTCATCCAGGCGATGTCGTCGCCCACGGTCTCGACGCTCCAGCCCGGCATCGACGGAATCAGCATCGCCAGGTTGGTCTTGCCGCACGCGGACGGGAACGCCGCCGCCACGAATCGGGAGTGGCCTGCGGGCGAGGTGATCTTGAGGATGAGCATGTGCTCGGCGAGCCAGCCTTCGTCGCGGGCGATCACGGACGCGATCCGAAGGGCGAAGCACTTCTTGCCCAACAATGCATTGCCGCCGTAGCCGGAGCCGTAGCTCCAGATCTCACGGGATTCGGGGAAGTGGACGATGTACTTGGTGTCGGGATTGCAGGGCCACGCGATGTCCTCCTCGCCGGGCGCGAGGGGGGCACCGAGGGAGTGGACGCACGGCACGAAGTCCCCGTCGCCGAGCATCTCGACAGCTTGGCGACCCATGCGCGTCATCGTGCGCATGCTCACGGCGACATAGGCCGAGTCGGTGATCTCGACACCGATGTAGGACAGGTGCGATCCGATCGGGCCCATGCAGAAGGGCACCACGTACATGGTTCGCCCAGTCATGGTGCCGTCGAAGAGCTCCCCCAGGGTCGACCGCATCTCGGCGGGTGCCATCCAGTTGTTGTTGGGTCCGGCGGCTGCCTCGTCCTCGGGACAGATGAAGGTGCGGTCCTCGACGCGTGCGACGTCGCTGGGGTCGGTCACTGCCCAGTACGACCCTGGCCGCTTGGACGGGTCGAGCCGGCGGAAAGTCCCTGCAGCGACGAGCTGGGTGCACAGCGCCTCGTATTCCTCCTGGGAACCGTCACACCAATGCACATCGGCCGGACTGCAGAGGGCGACCATCTCCGCGACCCAGTCCAACAACGCCGTGTTGGTCACGCCCAAGTGGGTCGGTGGTTGCCACATCGCCGTGTCGGTCATCTTTCCTCCACACGGAACGGGGACGACAGGATTCCAGCCGGACCGAGGCCGGAAGGAGGACCCTTCGACACCGAGGTCGCGCACCCCTGGCCGAAGCGGTCACCCTCCCGCTGCCTGACGGGTGGGCACCTGGACCTGTCACGAACGGTAACGGTGCCGCTGCGGGGCGCGCCAGAGCGGTGCCGAGCGTCTGGCGGGTGGGGCGCGCACGAGCCCGGCGGTACGGCCCCCGACAGACTTCCCCTGCCGACGGAGTCCGGGCCGCCGGGCTCGGCTCCGGCAGCGTAACAACGAAGGACACGGGGGTCAAGAGGACGTAATCAGATGCTCGATCACGTAACCACATGCATCCACAGGATGTTTGTCGTCGTTGTCCCCACCTGTGAATAGCCGTGTTCCTGCATCGGCCGATCAGGGGAAACGTCATCTCGGGCACGCGCGCCGGGTGTGGATGTCCGGTGAAACGGCGGGGGATTCACCGCCATCGGCGCCGCGATCGGAACTTGGAGCCGTAACCGATTGCCATCGCGGTCGAGAAGTGACGCTCGATCGTCTCCCAACAGAGCCCCACGATGGCGTCGAGTGCGTCCTCGTCGACGTGGTCGACGCGCAGGTGGCCATCGAGGAACACGCCGACCTCGTCGGTGCCGCCGATGCCGTACTTCGCACCGACGATGCCACGGTTGACCTCGAGCAGGAACCGGTACAGCGCCTCCTCGTTCTCCTCGGGCGGCGGCATCAGGTAGGACTCGAACGCGAGGGTTCGTTCCCGTACGCGGAACCAGATCGCGACGTAGTCGCGGGTGTCGCCCACGAGGCGCACGTACCAAGCCCATGGGTCCTCGACGGGGTCGTGGTGGACGGCGACGACCCAGTCCTCACTGCCGATACGGCTCAGGTAGGTGTTCAGGACCGCGGCCACACGCTCCATCTCGGCATGACGCGCGGCCGGCGTCGACTCAACCACAGACCACCATGCGCTCCGGTGCGAGCAGGTCGGCATACGCCATCCGGTGACCTGCAGCCGCACGCCCCCACGAGTAGGCCGCCGAGCGACGCACCGCATCGCGGCCCATCCTGCGCCGCAGGCAGTCGCGGCTGAGCAGAACCTCGAGCGCGCGTGCGAACTCCCCGGGCGACGGCTCGGACACGAGCACGCCCGTGCTGCCCGAGTCGACCACGTGGACGAGCCCGTCGACGGCGCTCGCGACGACGGGGAGCCCGCTTGCCTGAGCCTCCAGCGCCACGAGGCCGAACGACTCCGACCGCGACGGCATCAGGCACACGTCGGCCGCCCGATAGAGCTGGGCGACCTCTTCGTTGGGGCGCGCCGACAGGAAGCGCACGTCGGGCACGAAGTCGGCGGCGCCGGTGATGCTGCGCATGTGGGCCAACGTGGCGTCGCCGTCCTCCCCGCTCGGCCCTCCCGCGACCACGAACGTGACGCGCCGCGCGAGTTCGGGCGCTGCTCGACCGAGATGGGCGAGCGCCTCCGCGGCGAGATCGGCGCCCTTGAGACGCTGGATCCGGCCACAGAAGAGCACGACCAGATCGGCGTCGTCGAGACCGAGGCGAGCACGCGCCCGGGCCTTGTCTCCTGGCGCGAAGCGGCCATGGTCGACGCCGGGCGGGATCACGGCGAGGCGGCGCGAACCCGCGCCGTACACGTCGACGAGCACGTCCGCTTCATGAGGGGTCGACGCCACCAGGAGGTCGGCGTCCGCCACGATGCGTCGTTCGGCCGCGTACCGGTCGTGAGAGCCGTCGGGTAGGGCTCGCGCCGCAGAGAGCGTGTGCGCCGTGTGAACCACAGGGGAGCCGGTTGCCTTCGTCGCGGCGAGGGCTGCCACGCCGCTCATCCAGTAGTGGGAGTGGACGATGTCGTAGCCGCCCAGCTCCATCGCCTCTCCGAGCAACGCGGTGAAGTCCTCGAGATGCGCAGCGAGGGCCTCCCGCGGCACAGCCTTGGCAGGGCCTGCCGGCAGGTGCACGACCCGGACACCGTCCTCGAGGTCAACCGATTCCGCCACCTCGTCGTCGGACCTGCGCGTGAAGACGTCGGTGGCCACCCCGCAGCGACTCAAGTGCGCGGCGAGGTCGCGAACGTAGACGTTCAGGCCACCCGAGTCGCCCTGGCCGGGGACAGCGAGCGGAGACGTGTGATAGGTGACGAAAGCGACTCGACGCATTGGCTGGAACAGAGGCAGCACCGCGGACCGGCGAGCGATGGTAGCCGGAGTCGCCCCGAGACAGCCCGTCGGAGCCGCCCGGTACCGGCTCATCGGGCTACCCGGCGGCGAACGGTGAGGCGGCGCAAGGGGCGCCTGCGGGCACCGAGACGGAACTTGTACCTCTCGTCGCCTCGCAGGAAGTCGAAGACCGGACGCCCGGCGTCGATCTCCCGGCCGATCAGGCGAGCAAGGAGCACGTTGCCTGGCGAAAGGGTCGCGACCGCCGGCTCGAACGCCGAGTTGTACAGGTAGTACCCGTGCGCATCGGCGAAGCCGACCGTCGACGCAACCGGTCTCCCACCGGCGCGGAGGGTGTCGAGGCGGAGGCACCCGAGCGCGCCGAACCGCTCTGCGGCGTCGCGGAAGAACGCCGCCATCACGTCGTCCATGAAATCACCCTTGTCGCCGCGGGACAGGCGATGCATGGCCACGAAACCTTCGACCGCCGTTGCCCATTCCCTATCTGCCTCCAATTCGAGGTCGCCGAGTTCGCGAGCGAGGCGTCGCTCCTTGCGGCGGATCTCGTGGCGCTCCTTCTTGCCGACCATGTCGAGGTAGGCGCCGAACGTGCCGGGCAACCGCAAGATGGCCGAGTCCTCGACCTCGAACGTGACGTCGAAGCCGTGGCGTACTGCTGCGAGCGCCGCCGCCGCTGTGAAACCGGACTCGGCTGGAACTGCCACCGCGTGCAGTTCACGCCAGTCGTCGTCCGCCGCCAGGCGGTCCACGAGGGCCTCCCCCGCCGGGGCGTGCACCTCGAAGGGCCCCACGACCCCCACGTAGTCGGTGACCTCGCTGCCCCCCACGAACGAGACGACGCCACCCTCGGTGCGGTACAAGGGCAGCAGCGCCGCTCCGTCGCCGAGCTCACCGACGGTCAACGTCGACCCTGCGCCGAAGTGGCGCCACCAGATCTCGGCCCAGTCGGGGCCGAGGAAAGGACCGTATCCGGGCAGCGTTTCGGCAAGGCGCTCCCATGCATCGCGGGTCTGACCCAAGGCGGAGTCGCCTTCGAGGAATCGCAGAGGCAGGGGATCGTAGGCCCGGTCCTCGCCCACGAGCCGCTAGGCCGTGGGACCCGAGGCATCGGCCGCGCCCGACACGGCGACCCCCTCGTCGGAGCCCGAACGGTTCTCGCGTCTGAAGCTCTCGTAGATGTCGACGAGCACCTGCTTCTGGCGCTCTGTGATCGACGCGTCGGCAAAGACCGCCGCCGTGAACGACTCCTCCAGATCGCGATCCTCGAGGATGCCGGCCTGCACGTAGAGAGTCTCGGCCGAGATCCGCAGCGCCTTGGCGATCGACTGCAGGATCTCCGCCGACGGCTTGCGGAGCCCGCGCTCGATCTGGCTCAGGTACGGGTTCGAGATCCCGGCCTGCTCGGAGAGCTTCCGCAGTGAAAGGCGTGCCTGGTTGCGTCGGTCTCGGATGAACTCACCGAGGCGAGCCATGCGGTCTTCGGCGTCGGACATGGAGGAGTTCCTAGGCGAGCCGGCCGGACGGGGTCGGGGGCAGGTCAGTCCTGGGTCAGGAGACTATCGACATCGGCCTCGCCGTCTCGATATCGCCGAGCCATCTCGGCTTGGATCGCGTCGAGACGCTGGTGCAGGCGACGCCGGTCCGCGGACACGCCGGACTCGGTGCTGCGCAGCCGCGCGAGCGCCGACTCGACATCGTCGGTTCCGGCGTCGGCCACTTCGGCAAGGCTCATCCCGAGCACAACGTCGAGGTCGTGCTCGACGCGCTGGATGTCCTCGGGTGCCAGGTACCGGACGAGGCGGTTGCCACGCTGGTTGGCACCCGAAGGTGAGTCCGACAGTATCGCCGGGAGTCGCTGGATCAGTTCGGAGGCGGTGGAGTGCCGGCCCTCACCGCGGCGCGTCAGCTCGTCCTCGAGGATGTCGATGCGGCCTTGGAGCAGGCGGCGCGCATAGGACAGTTGGGTCTCGAGGCGTTCACACTCGCCGCGGCGCGCCCGCACCTCGGCCATGTCCGAGTCACGCAGGCCGTCGAGGTACTCGTCGGCGAGGATCCTTGCGAGGCTTTGCTGGTCGGTCATGCACCTACCGTCTACTGGCACTGCAACACGGCACTCGGACCCGGCATCCGTACGGGGCCGCTCCGTGCGCCAAGTGTAGAAGCGTCCGCGAGCCCCCTTGGCCATTACCCGAGGAGCACCGCAGTCCACCGTTCAGCAGAGGCGGACGAGGGTGCCGTAGGGATTGGCCGCCGCGCCGCCACCCGGATGCATCTCGAAGTGGACGTGACTCGGTGTCGTGCGAGCGTTGCCGCTGTTGCCGACCGCGCCGAGCACCTGGCCTCGCACCACACGGGTCCCGGCAGTGACGTCGATGCGGCTCATGTGGGCGTAGTAGTAGGTCACGCCGGTGACATCGCGGAGCCACACGCGCTGACCACCGAGACCGCCGTCGTCTCCGGACTTGAAGATCTCGCCGTCTGCGATGGCGACGAGAGGGGTGCCGTACGTGGCGAACAGGTCGTTGCCTTGATGAGGATGCGGTGGGGGACCGGAGCGGGGCGCCCCGAAGTCGTTCGAGAACGTGACCGGCCCGCCCACGGGACAGACCTTGCCCTCGATCGGAACCTGCGGCTGGACCGACATGTCGTCGCGGCGGGCGCCGACCACTCCCGTGCGCAGCGCCGCGCCTGACATGACGTTCGCCGGTGGTGTCCGGCCGGCACGGTCGAGCTTGGCCACCACGTAGCCTTGCTGCTGCAGTGCTGCCTCGACACGGTCGCGTGCTTCACGCATGCGTTCCTCCGCCAACTCGGCGGTCGCGACACTGCTGTCGAAGCGGGTGCGTTCATCCTCGAGGCGTTCGCGTGTCTCAGACGCGCGGGCGATGAGCTCACGGTCCGCTCCGACGACGCTTTGCATGTACTTCGAGCGCGTTCCGAGCTCGTCGAGGTTGCCCGCACCGAGCACCTGCACCAGGCCGGGAGTGCCGCCGCTGCGGTACAGCGAAGCCGCGCGCCGAGCCAACTGACGGCGCGCGCCCTCGGCGTCGGAAGCGGCTGACTCGGCGGCGAGCTTGGCCTCGACCATTCGGGTGCGCACCGAATCGAGCTCGTCGGCCGCTCGCGTCCAGTCCGCAAGCGCTGCATCGGCATCACGCTGGAGACCGGCGTACTGGGCTCGGGCCGCGGCCAGGTCCCCGGTTGGGTCGGGTGCGGAGGTCGTCGGGGCAGTCGTGCTCGTGCGCGGCGCCGGGGAGACAGGCCACGGCTCGGTTCCCGGGTCCGGAGGGGCACTCCGCTGCGGTGGCGCCGTCGTGGTGGACGTCGTCGTAGTGGCGGTCGTGGTCGTGGTCGACGTGGACGGTCCCGGCGCGGCGAGCACCGTCGGAGCCATCACCAACGAGACCAGCAGCGCGACCGCGCCGGCACCGATGAGGATCGCGCGTACGTGACGCGCCCTAGCCGCGAGATCGCTCGTCCGACACACCACTAGGGACTGTCGGCACCCGTCAGGGCACCGCTTGAGGGCTAAGCGAAGTTGCCGGCCGCCTGGTCCCAATTGGCCAAGGCCCAAAAGTTCTCGAGGTAGGAGGGCCGGGCGTTGCGGTAGTCGATGTAGTAGGCGTGCTCCCACACGTCGCAAGTGAGCAGCGGGGTGGCCCCGTCGGTGATCGGGCAGCCGGCGTCGTGGGTCCCGACGATCGCGAGCGATCCACCTGCGTCCTTGACGAGCCAGGCCCATCCGCTGCCGAAGTGGGTAACGGCAGTCTTCGTGAACTGCTCCTTGAACGCGTCGAAACCGCCGAAGGTCGCGTCGATCGCACTCGCGAGCTCGCCCCCGGGACCGGGGCCACCCGCAGGCCTGAGGCTCTTCCAGTAGAAGCTGTGGTTGAAGTGCTGGGCAGCGTTGTTGAACACGCCCGTGCGCTTGTCCGCGGGCGCCTCGCCGGCCCTGGTGACCAACTCCTCGAGCGACCAGTCCGCCATCGGAGTCCCCTCGATGAGGTTGTTGAGGTTCGTCACGTAGGTGTTGTGATGCTTGCCGTGGTGGTAATCGAGCGTCTCGGAGCTGATGTGGGGTGCCAGGGCATCCTTGGCATAGGGCAGGTCGGGGAGCGTGAACGCCATGGTGGCCTCTTGTGATCCGCTTCGGTCCGTGTCGTCAGGCGTCGGCGAGCATAGACGCCGTGGCCCCGGCTGGGCCTGGGACCCCGGATGCTTCGAACTGACCCTCGACGACCCGGAATTCGCCGAAACCCACGCGCATCTCGAGGCGACCACCGACGACGAAGTAGGCCTCCAGATGCGTGTCCGGTGGCACCGAGGGCAACGTGATGCGCACGGGCGGGATGGCTGCAGGGACGTCTACGTGCAGGTCGCCGACGCTCACCTTCGAGAGGTCCAAGACGATGGCGCCGCCGCGCACGTCCACTGACGCAGTTGCGGTCGTGTGGCCTATCCGGGGCAGGTCCGTACTCACCTCGATGCCGTTCTGCACGAGCCTCACACGTGTCGAGGCGCCGCTCCGCACGAATCCCGCGTTCAGTTGTTCCTCGGTGACGCGCACGATCGCAGTACCCGAGTGGCCCGACAGCGAGGACGGCTGGGACCCGTTCCCCGCATGAAAACCGACGCCTTCGAGAGCAAACGCGATCTCGTCCACCGTGTACCCGTCGCGTTCGGGCTCGAAGAGGTCGACGTCGACACCGGAGAACTCCGACGTGAGCAGCGACCAGAGCGTCGAGAACGTGTGGAGTTCGGCGTCGACGCGCTCTGCGCCGCTGCGCCGACGGACGGAGGTCTCGATCGCGGAGGTCACGACGGCGCGGGCGACGAAGTCGGCGACGACGAGGATCGCGAGGGCTCCGGCCGCGACCAGCACGACGACCACGTGCCGCGGCTTCATCCCGCGGCAACCATCCGGTACGCGAAGAAGGCGGCTGGTGCAGCGAACATGAAGGGTGCGAGCGCATCGAGCAACAGCGGGCGACGACGGATCCGCCGCCCGTCCACCTCGGGTGCGGGAGCGAGCATCGGCAGGCAAGCCCTCCCCGCTGCTGCCCCCGCCGCCGTGAGCGCACCGATCGCGAGCCCACCTGCGGCACCGACAGGCCCACCGGCGACGGCTCCGGCCACGACCCCGGCCACCGTGGCGGCCACACCTGCCGCAAGGGTCGACATGTCTGCTGCGCGGGTGCCGTCGCGGGCGGGCCGTGACAACACGGCCTGCACGACCTCGAAGACGACGACGGTCACCAAGTACATGTAGAAGCCCGCCGGGCCCGCAGCGACGCGGCGCAACAGGAGCAACTGGGCCGGGAAGAACCCGAACACGACGACCCCGGTGACCGCATATCCGATGTCCGCGAGGCGCGTGCCGCTCTCTTGGACGATGCGCCAGCAGTAGACGAGGGTCAAAGAGCCGACGAGTCCCACGAGCGCACCGGCTTGGCCCCAGATGGAGGCGGCCACCAGCGTCACGGCCATGCCGCCCAGCGCGGCCGGCACCGGCGGTGACACACCGAAGCGGCGCAGGAGTGCAAGCCACTGGGCACCGGCGAGGAGACAGACCAGCACCACCGCGATGGTCAGTGGGATGTCGACTCGGGCAGGACCACCGCCGAGCGCGGGTAGACCGCAGACCGCCCACAGGGCAGTGACCGCTACCGCCGCGAATACGCCGAACCGATCGACGACAGGCGCGGACGAAACTGGCCGTCGGCGCCCTTGCGTCGAGGACGACGTCACCGCTTGGCGGTCCGGGGCCTCGACGCGGACCGAGTGCCCGGGCTCGTGGGAGCGGCCTTCGAGGTCGTGCCATTGGTCCGCGAACGCGCCCTGGCGCCAGACCGCTTCTTGGAGTCGTCGCCTCCGGACACCGGTGGGATGATTGCGACGACGTCCTCGCGCCCGATCGGCGTGGCCAGGTCGTCGACCTCGGTCTCGTCGTTGAGCCACAGCTTCGCACCCGAGCGTGCGCGCACGAAATCGCTTCCGAATCGGCCGTCGGCCTCGGCCACGAGTCCGCCGACCGTGGACACGTCGACCTCGATCTGGTCGACTCCGGCGACTTCCTTGACACTTGCGAACATGCGGAGGCGAGCCATTCGAGTCCCTCTGTATGTGAATCCAGACCGCCCCGCCGGCACCCGGACCATCGGTCGGTCCGCGCGGTCCGGCCTGGGCCCCGGCGGAAGCCCCTGCCGCCAGGGCGGGAGCGTCACAATGGTAGTTGCCGACCGCTCTGCGTGCCCACCGGGGTCGCCACGCCATCGGGGCTAGGATCCCTGCCCGGGCCGCTAGCTCAGCCAGGTAGAGCGCAGGACTTTTAATCCTTGAGACGAGGGTTCGAATCCTTCGCGGCCCACGTCCCGGCCCCCATCGTCTAGCGGCCCAGGACGCCGCCCTTTCAAGGCGGTAGCAGGGGTTCGAATCCCCTTGGGGGCGCTCCACCGGTGCTCGTGGTAACGTGGCGAGCCTGCGTGCCGGACGGCACCGCCGTCACGCGCACTTGGTCCTGTAGAACAGTCTGGAGTGTTCGCCGCCCTGTCAAGGCGGAGGCCGCGGGTTCAAATCCCGTCAGGACCGCCACCCCTGTCGCCCGGACTCGGCAGCCGCTTCGGCCTGGGCGCGCTTCGGACCGGCCGCGAAAGGTGTCGCACCTCAGCAGTACCGTCGAGCCATGCCCCGCGTCAGGGTCTTCTACGGCATCGTGATCGCGATGTACTACAACGACCATGCGCCTCCGCACTTCCACGCGGCCTACGGTGAGCACGAGGCGCTGCTCGAGATCGGCTCTCATCGTGTGGTCGCGGGGTCAGTCCCGTCCCGGGCGCTTCGTCTCGTGCTGGATTGGGCGGAGCTCCACGACGACGAACTCGCTGGCGATTGGGAGCTGGCACGGTTGCAGGAACCCCTGAGTACGATCGAGCCATTGCTCTGACAGAAGGATCGCTCATGGTGCGCGTAAAGAGCGTCGAGCCCCTTCACGGCTTCGTCGTCCGGTTGACGTTCACGGACGGGAGCGAACGCATCCTCGATTTCGACCCGCTGATGCATGGCCCGATCTTCACCGCGATCCGTTCGGACCCGCAGATGTTCCGTGCGGTGACGGTCGACGACGAGCTCGGGACGATCGTGTGGCCCAACGGCGCTGACATGGACCCGGATGTGCTGCACGGCGACTACGCCTCGGCAGACGGGGTGCGGTCCGAGCGCTGACGGCACCCTATCCCAGGGGACCTTGACCGGCGCTTGGGATCTCGCCTGACCGGCTTGGGACATTCGCTCCTCGCGCCGATGTTGGGAGTGGAGGGAAGCGCCGCCCGGGGGAAGCATCGAGATGAAGGGTCCAGGCAAGGGCGCGAAGGCTCGCTACCACGTCATCAAGCGACGCCGCGACACGCCGAACGGGCTCGGTGCCGTCGTTTGGCACACGTGCTCGGCGCGGTGCTGTCTCGACGTGTTGAACCGCCTCGACGTGGCGCCGGGCGAGCACGTCTACACCGGCGGGGGGGAATGGGGCGAGTGGGTGTGGAGCTACCTGGACGAACCCTTGGAGAGCGACTTCCGGATCCACTGCGAACACTGCGGTACGGTCCTCGTCGACCCCTTCGACCCGGACCTCAGCATCTTCGGGGACCACGCCACGGTCGGGAACCGCGACAGCGGGTGATTCCGGGTTCGAGCTCAGCCGAGCCCACGGCGTTCAGCGGCCTCGTCCTCGACGGCGCCGAGGCGCTCGGCCACCGCCGCAGCCATCCCCTCGGCATCGTCCAACGGCCTCAGCCCACCGGACGCGAGACGAGTCAGGGTTGCAAAGCCGGCGCGCAGTGCGCCTACGTCGGTGTCGACGTCGTTGAGTTCGTCGGCCTCGAACTTCGGTGCGAGGTGCCTGACGCCATCGGCGTCGACGGTCTCTTCGAAGCCCAGGAAGCGGTAATGGGAGCCGTCCGCGGGCACGACGTGGCGCACACCCCTCAAGTCCGCGACGGCGACATCGGGCACGTTGACGTTGAGGAGAACGGGAAAACCGAAGTCCACCGCGCCGAGTACGTCCACGACAGCGGCCGCCACCTCGGCCACCGTGTCCCAGTGCGGATCGACCTCGCGTAGGCGCCGGAAATCGATTGCCAGTGAGAACGCGACGGCAGGGGTCCCCCGCCGTGCTGCCGTCGAAGCTGCCGCCACCGTGCCCGAGTGCATGAGGTCGGTCCCGACGTTGGCCCCGAAATTCGGTCCCGAGACCACCAGGTCGGGCGGGTCACCGAAGACCCCACGGTCGGCCAGGATCACCGCCATCGCCGGTGTCGCCGAAACCGAGTGGGCCTCGACACTCGGATGGTCGTCGTAAACGTGCCGCTGCACACGCAGCTGAGAGCGCACGTCGTGGCGCTGTATCGCCGTCCCGCACCCGCTCATGTCGCAATCGGGAGCACCGACGACCACGTGGGCCCCGTCGCGGGCGAACCGTTCGGCCACCACGGCCAAGCCGACAGAGGCGACACCGTCGTCGTTCGTGCAGAAGATCCTCATCCGGTGTTCAAGCCTATTCACCGCGCCGGGCCACGAGGCGATCGCGATGTGCCGGCGACCCCACCGGCCCCTGATCGCCGGGGCTCAACGTGGCCGGCCGTAGGCGGCAGGACCGTATTCCAGCGCCGGGAAGTCGACGATCTCGGACGGTGTCGCCGGCTCCGGTGGCGTCGGCCTCACAGTCAGGTCCTCGACGCGCCAGTCCGAGTCGGTCCAGGTGAGCGAGAACCGGTAGGTGACGAAGGCGGCACCGGCAGGACGTGCGTCGTCCACGGCAAGGACGGACGCCGCCCACACCTCCACCTCGGCAAATGACTCCGAATACCGGCGCACCCGTGCTGTGAGGGGAAACGTGCGGAACGTCACACGGTCGTCGAGCTTCACTCCCGACTCGGCGAGCCGTGCGGCAAGGCCATCCACCGCAGACGCGGCTGCTTCACCGAAATCGGCGCCAGGGGCTGCGATGGCAGCCAGTGTCGCGCTCATCGAGGCCGGGTCGGCGAGAGCCGGGGTGGCCACGAGGGCGGCGAAGTCGGCGGCTGCCGCGGTTGCGCCCTCACGTGTGTGCGCGAAGCCGGCGGGCACCGCGCCGTCCCTGGTCGCGGGCCCCGATGCCGCGCGGCCCGACGACCCCGACGACCAGCGGCCGATCCCGAAGCCGACCGCAACAGCAGACGCGAGGACAACCAGGATGGCAATCGGCCTACGCCACCTCGCGTCGGAGTCGAGCATCTTCCACGGCGGGGTGCGACGGGTGCGGGACCGCCGCCGGGTACGGCGGGCGCCATCGGCCTCGTCCCAGAATCCGGACGGCCCGGTCGCGTCGTGCCGCGTCGGCCACGGCAGATCTCCCGGAGCCACGAACCGGTACCCGGGGTCATTGGCACCATCGTCTTCGGGTGTGTCGACGTACGCAGGTGCCGTGAACGCGACGAGGTCGTCGTCGAAAGGATCTACGAGCGGATCCATTACCCACCCCCACATCGGTGCAAGGCCCGATCCCCACCGGACCCCCGGCTCCCCAGTGCCGGGCGGACGCACTCTAACCGGTACGCGGTTTTCGTGCACCGTTGCGCCGTTCGGCCCTACGTGTCAGACTGCCGCCACCGTCGCACGGATGCGCCGGTTCCGGCATGGCTTCGTGGGAAGGCCGTGCGGGTGGGGTGGGACACATGGGTGAACCCTCGGTCGTCTGCTGTCGTGGACGGTCGTCGCGCGCCTCCTCCCCTCGTACGACCCACCCTACGAAGCCCGCTATGGAGGAGGACGACGATGCACCACGGCTTGCGGAGAATCCTCGCGTCGGCGGCGGCGGCCACGCTCGCGGCGACTGCTGGTGGGAGCACGGCGGGGTGGGCCGCTCCGAGCATCGGGCCCGGAGTGCGTCCGCGATCGGCGGCTGTCGCTGGGAGCACACGCGCAACGGCCCCCGTACCCGCACGTAAGTCGACCGCTGGGACGGCGACACGCCTGGGTATCAGGCCGGCCGCCAGGGCGCGCCACCCAATCCCGAGTCGCACCGCCGAGCCGACCACACGTCCCGGGGCGACAGCGCCGACACCGCCCACCAGCGCCGCTCCCCTGACGACGACGCAGGACGTCCAACGCCCGGGAGGCGTGGGGGTGGATACGCCGGAACCGCCCACCACCGCCCCGTTGCCCCACCCCGACCCCGGCCCCGACCCGGGACCTCGAACTGAACCGGAGCCCGGCCCTGGGTCCGAACAGGAACCCGAACCAGCGCCCGAACCCGACCCCGAGCCGCGTCGTGAAGGCGAGAGCGACAGCGGCGGCCCGCGGCACTCACCGGACCCCGGACACGAATCGGGTCCGGAGTCCGTTCGCGAGGACACGGGACACGGCCACAACGGCGAAACCGCCGAGCCGGCAGCACCGGTGCCGGAGGCCACGACCGAGATCCCGGCTCCCGACCAGGCCGCATCGCAGGAACACGCACCGGAGGGCCGGCCTGAACCAGACGTCGGCGAGAGCCCGCCTTCCGACGGTGCAGCCGGCTCGCCCCTGGCGGGTGTGTTCGCAGCACTCCCGAGCACGCCCGACAGCCAGCCCACCGCGGCGGCAGACGCAGTCGCGACAGCGTTCGGTCTTGGACCACGAGCTCCCACCGGCCGCGGCGAGGAGTTGGGATCTCCGCGTGCCCTTCCCCTCGGTCGGCCTCCCGAGCCCACCGACACCGCGGTCACCGCCGCCTTGGCGGCGGCGTTCACGGCACCCACCCAGGGCCGCTCCTCCACGGGCGCCACACTGATCGCCGCGTTCGCGGGTTTGTGACACACCGACGTACCGAGAAGACCGCTGTCCTACCATGACCGCGCCGGGACCGACGGGCAATCGGAGGCAGCGCTTGAAGTACTGGACATCGGTCGCATTCGTGGAGAACCCGTGGGAACTGCCCGAGATCGCGCGCGAGTGCGAGGTGGCGGGGTTCGAGGGGATCGTGGTCCCCGATCACCTCGTACTCCCCCACAACGTCGACACCTACCCGTACACACCGGACGGTTCCCCGCGGTGGCCGGACGGCACTCCCTGGCCGGACCCCTGGGTCGCGATCGGGGCGATGGCCGCGGCCACCGAGCGGATCCGCTTCGCCACCGGTGTCTACGTTCTCCCGGCACGCAACATCTTCGTCACGGCCAAGTCGGTGGGCACCGCCGCGGTCATGTCGCGCAACCGTGTCGTACTGGGTGCCGGCGCCGGATGGTGCGAGCGCGAGTTCGAACTCGGCGAGCAACCCTTCGATCGACGCGGGGCACGCATGGAGGAGCTCATCGCCGGCCTGCGCGCGCTGTGGGGGGACTTCGATGCGGCCTACTCCGGCGATTACGTCGGCTTCGCCGAGGTCGACATCAGGCCGTTGCCCACCGAACCCGTACCGATCTGGCTCGGTGGCGACAGCGACCGGGCGCTGCGGCGCGCAGCTTCGCTCGCGGACGGCTGGATCGGCCTCGACTACAGCCTCGAAGATCTGCTGCCCCGCCTGGAGGCCCTGAGGCGGTTGCGTCACGAGGCCGGCCGCGGCGACGAGGCGTTCGACGTGGTCGTAGTGGTCAGGGCGAAGCCGAGCACCGCGCTCCACGACCAACTATCGGACGCAGGTGTCACGGGCCTCATCACGGTCCCCTGGTTCTTCACCGGCAAGGATCCCGGCCCCCTCGAGAACAAGATCGAGGGCATCCACTTCTACGCCGACCGCTACCTGTGAGGACGCGGCTACTCGGACTGCTCCACCAGATGGTCCAAGAGCGCGGTCAATAGGCTGTAGACGCCGAGCTGCGCCGCCCTGGGATCGGCAGGATCCCAGTCGTCCATGTCCTCTGATACCCCGCACGCTGTCCCGATCGCGAGGCGGGCGTGATTGACGGTGATCATCCACGCCGCGACTTCCTCGGGGTCCAGGTGCACCACGTCCGCCGAGCCAACCGACCCCGCGAGAGCGCGCATCGCGTCGGCTCCCGCAGCGAGCGATGCCGCCAAGTCGTCCTCGGAGCGCTTGCGCGCGACGGTGACACCACGGTCGCAGAGGCGGGCGAGGTTCGCGGCGACGCGCCGGCGAACGTCGTCGTCGTCAGGAGACTCGCTCCACAGGTCGACCAAGACCCGGGCGTCCCGACCGAGACCGACACTCTCCGCCAGGGATGCTGCCCGGGTGACCGAGCCGGTCGGATCATCCACCGTCTCCACAGTGAGCGTGCGCAGCAGACAGGTCCGCATAACGGCGGCGGCTTCGGTGCGCTCCTCGCGAAGCTGTGGGCCGACCACCCGGCGGTAGTCCGCCTCTGCTTCGGGATCGTCGCGATGGGCCTCGGGCACGAGGCGCCGCGCCACGTCTCCCCCGGCCTGGCCGGGGTCGGCGACGAGCGCCTCGACGTCGTCGACGACTCGCAGCAGGAGCTCGACGACGCCGGGGCTCATGTGGAGCTCGACGGTCATGCGCCGGCCTTCTCCATGGTGGCCCAGAGCCCATGGGCGTGGAGCCGGGCGCAATCGGCCTCGCACTTCTCACGGGTCCCGTGCGCGACGACCGCCTTGCCGGCCTCGTGCACTTGGAGCATGAGTTCGTGCGCCTTTGCCTTCGGGTGGCCCAGGACCTTCCGGAAGACCATCGTCACGTAGCTCATCAGGTTGACGGGATCGTTCCAGACCACGACCTGCCACGGTACGTCGGGTGAAGCGACATCGGAGGGAAGCTCGTCGTCGACGAGCTCGGTGCCGGGGGCAACCGTGGTCTGCTGGTCCGCCATCGGACCCACGTTATGCCCGACCGCGCGGGTCGGTCCAGCCCTCCAGTCCCGGCCTTGCTCGCTGCGTTCGGGACCTATAGTCTCTTAGTGTGCGACTTGAGGTTTCTCGCAAGGCCGACCTGGCCACTCGGACCCTGCTCGAGCTCGCCCGCACGGGGAGCCGCTCGAAGTCCGCAGACCTCGCCGCAGCAATCGGGACGACGCCGGGGTTCCTGTCCCAGGTCATCGCTCCGCTTGCCGTTCGTGGCTGGGTCCACTCCGAGCCCGGACCCACCGGCGGCTATGCAGCTACCGTGGACCTCGACGACGTCAGCGTGCTCGAGGTGATCGAGGCCGTGGAAGGACCCAGCGACAACGGCATGTGCGTCCTCGAAGACCGGCCTTGCGACGGCACCAGCGCCTGCGCACTGCACGTTCCGTGGACA
Organism: Acidimicrobiia bacterium; assembly: GCA_046331095.1. Taxonomy (GTDB): domain Bacteria; phylum Actinomycetota; class Acidimicrobiia; order UBA2766; family UBA2766; genus JAIBAC01. The sequence continues at coordinate 56,218 of JAXLRM010000007.1, read as the reverse complement.
CGGGCCCGCACGAGCCTGTTGGCCGAACTCGCCGCGACGCCCCTGTCGTCACTGACGAGCAGGCCAGGGGGTGCACCGTGACCACTGGGTCGGACTTGGCACGCCCGTCCGATCGAGCCCGGACGCGCTCGACGATCAAAGCCGTCGGCCTCCCGACCGAGCACGGCGGCTGGGGCCTGACCCTCGAGCCGGCACTGCTCGGCATGATCGTGGCCCCCGGAGCCGCAGGACTCGCACTCGCGGTCGCGGCGATCGTGGCGTTCCTCGCCCGAACCCCGCTCAAGGTCGTCCTCGTCGACGGCTACCGCGGCCGGGTGCTCGAGCGCACACGAGTTGCCCGCCGCCTGGCGGCCGCGGAGCTGGTGCTGCTCGCGGGCCTCGTCGCCACGGCTGTGCTCCTCGCCGAGGGCAGCTTCTGGGTTCCGGCACTGGTGAGCGCGGCCTGCGTGGGTGTCGGGCTCTGGTTCGACCTGAGATCGCGGTCGCGCCGGCTCGTCCCCGAGCTCGCCGGCGCCATCGGCATCACCGGGGTCGCTGCGATGACCGTTCTCGCCGACGGCGGCGACGCCCCGACCGCCTGGGCGATCTGGCTCGTCCTGGCCGCACGCGCCGTCACGTCGATCCCCTTCGTGCGCGAGCAGGTGGCGCTCCGCCACGGGCGGCGCCCATCACGGGTCCTCCTCGCCGTCACCGACAGCGTCGCCGCTGCCGCCGCCGCGCTCGCGGTCGTGGTGCTGCCCCGGGCGCTGGCGGGAGCGGTGGCGATCGTCGTCGTCATCGCTTACCAGCGGATCAGTGTCCTGGGCCGTCCGCTCAGCGCCGTCGCGATCGGCATTCGCCAGATGGTGGTCGGCCTCGTCGTCGTGATCGTGACTGCAGTGGGTGTCCTCGCCCCTTGAACGACAAGGAGATACAGATGACCGCTACGACGACCAGCGCGCTCCTCGGCGACGTCGTGAGTGCGACGCCGAGCGCCGCGCGCGTACTCCAGAAGCACGGCCTCGACTTCTGTTGCGGAGGCCGCCAGAGCCTCGGCGACGCGTGCCGTACGACTGGGGTGGACGTCGACGTGGTTCTCGAGGATCTGGCGGCCCTCGACACGGGCCCGGAACCCCGTTGGGCGTCGATGGACCCCGCCGAGCTCGTCGACTTCATCGAGGCGACCCACCACGAGTACCTGCACGCCGAGCTCGGGCTCCTCGACGCCCTCCTCGACAAGGTCGTCGGTGTCCACGGCGAGCGCCACCCCGAACTGGCGGAACTGCAGGTGGTCTACAAGGAGCTGTACGCCGATCTCGACCCTCACCTGGCTAAGGAGGAGCAGGTCCTGTTCCCCATGATCCGCGAGCTCGCCGCGTCGGAGACGGCGCCTTCGTTCCACTGCGGCTCGCTCGCCAACCCGATCTCGTCGATGATGGCGGACCACGACCGTGCGGGCGATCTCCTCGCCCGGATGCGCGAGATCACCGGGGACTTCAGTGTGCCCGACGACGCCTGCGCGAGTTACACGAGCCTGTACCAACGTCTCGACGAGCTCGAGGCGGACACGCACATGCACGTGCACAAGGAGAACAACCTCCTCTTCCCCGCCGTGATCGAGATGGAGAACCGGATGGTCGGGGCCTGATCGGGCCGCTCCGTACCGGCCGCTCGGGCCATGGGCGCGCGCGGGGTCAATCGGCCTCGCGCAGCTCCCTCTCCCGCTTGGCTGCAGATGCCAGCGAGGCGCCCGCGAGCGCGTCGAGCGCTGCAGTGCGTCCTGCGGACCAGGACTCGTGCAACGCGCATTCGGGGTCCACGTCGTGGCAGCGCCGCGAGTCGAGCAGGCAGTGGTCCACCGTGAGCGACCCCTCCAACGCCTCGATCACCTCGAGCATCGACGTGTCGGCGGGATCCTTGGCGAGCGAGCACCCACCGCCACGACCGGGGCTGCACATCAACAGGTGCGCCCGCGACAGGGCGCTGACAACGGTCGGGATGTTCCCGGCAGGGACCTGGCATGCCTCACCGAGCTCGGTCGCGGTCATGCGTGTGCCCGTGGGGTGCAGGGCGAGCTCGACCATCATGCGGACGCCGTATTCGGCACGTCTGGTGAGAGACAGGCGCACGCCACAGCCTCCGTGATTGAATGCTGGATCAGGCACCGATAGTAGGCGCCGCACCAGATCCGGGGGGCCGACGGCGCGGGTGAACCCGGGGCGGGGCGGATCTTCGAGGCCGACCACGGGCCGGTGCTCCCACCACTCGGCCGCATCGGAGCAGCAGGGAAACACCGATTGGGGCCGTGACCTGGCCCGGACTGCGCGCTCGGAGAGATTCGAACTCCCGACCTTCTGATCCGTAGTCAGATGCTCTATCCAGCTGAGCTACGAGCGCTTGGGACCCAACACTGTAGCAAGGCGGGCCGCGCGGCTTCCCTGGCCTGAGGCGGCGCCTGAGGCGGGGCCTGAGGCGGGAGGTGCCGGGGCGTGTCGCCCTTGGGGTTCATGACCGAGGGCGACGGGTTCCCGAGCTGATCCTCGATGTGGCGGAGGGTGAGGGATTCGAACCCTCGAGGGCCTTGCGACCCAACGGGATTAGCAATCCCGCGCCATAGACCGGACTAGGCGAACCCTCCTCGGCGAGGGAGCCTAGTGGTTCTCGCGGAGACCCTTGTGGGCTCTCACGAGCAGGTCGATCGCGACCTTGGGCCCTTCTGGGGTGTCGCGGTGGCGTTCCACCTCTTCGGCACGCCCGATCTCCAGCGTCGCGTCGATGCCGACGAGGTCGTTCGCGATGTCGGCGGGGTCCGCGAGGACGGCCGGGTCGCTCGGTCCTCCGGTGCCGCCGCTCAGGTTGCGCAGTGCGTGCGCCACGACGAGCAACGTTCCCCCGGCGCCGAGGGCCGCTGCCGATCGGGCGAGCATCTGCTTTCGCCCGGCTTCGGGTAGGTGGACGTAGAGGATGACGACGAGGTCGAAGACGCCGCTGGCCTGCCACGTCTCGACATCGGCCACGTGCCAGTCGACCTCGACGCCGCGTCGTTCGGCGATCGTCCGGGCGCGGTCGACGGCCACGTCGGAGAAGTCGACGGCGGTCACGCTCCAACCGCGCTCGGCGAGCCAGATGGCGTTGCGTCCCTCGCCGCACGCGACGTCGAGCACCGAACCGGGTTCGAGATCGGCCACCTCGGCCACGAGGAACTCGTTCGGGCCCACGCCCCACACGAGGTCGGCGGAGCTGTAGCGGGTGTTCCAGTCGTCGGCGTCCACGGGCGCCATTCTCGCGGGTCGGAGGACGTGGGGTCACGCTCCGCGCTCCGGAAGAGCTTCGCCGTGCGCTAACGTGCGGCCCCACGAGCGTGGGCGGCGACCGCAGCTGGAGGCACGATGACGACACCGACCCCACCGGGAGGTCCCGGCCAGACCGGATGGGGCGCGGCCACGCCGCCGCCGGGCGGGGCCGACCCCACCAGGCCGATGCCGTCCGTTGCGCCCCAACACGCCGCTGGAGGTCCGGGCATCCCCGGTGGGCCCGGCGGGGGTGGCGGTCAGGGTGGTCCCGGTGGGCCCGGCGGCGGTGGTGGTCAGGGTGGTCCCGGCGGTCCGGGCACACCCGAGGACGTGCGCTGGATCCAGGAGCGCCTGGTCGCGCACGGCTTCAACCCCGGACTGGTCGACGGGATCTTCGGCCCCCGCACCGAGACCGCCGTCCGGGAGTTCCAACAGCAGAGCGGTCTGCCGATCGACGGCGTCGTCGGCGCGCGCACCCGCAGCGCTCTCGCTCTCGAACCGAAGAAGAGCCATGCTGCCGCGATCGCGATCGCGGTGATAGCCGTGCTCGTCGTCGCGGCACTGGTGGCATTCCTGCTGTTGCGCAAGAGCGACGAGACGGCGACGACCACGACGCACGTGACGACCACGACCGAGACGACGACTACGACCACCGCCACGACCACCACGACGACGACCACTGCCGCCCCGACCACCACGGCCGCGCCCACGACGACCAAGCCCGCCGCGCCGACGGTGTCGATCAAGGCGAACCCCAACGGGGTCCCCTGCGCCAGCGCCCCTGTCACGCTCACCTGGTCGAGCAGCGGCGCGACATCTGTCAACGTGACGGGCCCCGTCGGGGTGGTCTCGACCGCACCGACGGGATCCGTACCGATCAACCCGTCACGGGCTTGCACGGAGGCGCCGTTCCAGGAGACCTACACGATCGTGGCCTCCAACGACGGCGGTAGCAAGCAAGAGGCCGTCGAGGTGAGCTGGCGCAGCTAGCCCGGTCTTCACCCAGAGGCCGGCCTCTCCCGTCCGGCATCTCCCGTCCGGCCCCTCCCGTCCGGCCTCCAATCGCGGGCTTGGAGAACAGACCGGCCAAAGTCGCGGGGTTGGAGAACTGGAGCGCCCATGGGTGTCACTTCTGTTCTCCAAACCCGCTCAGGTGGCCGGATCGTTCTCCAATCGAGGAACCGCGCCGGGCGGAGATCGTAGTTTTCGAGGAGTTTCTGCGTCGCTAATCGGCGGATCCCGCGTTGTGAACGGTGAAACCCGTTCCCGACGAGGAGCACCGCTGTGGTCGCATCGACACGCACAGCCTCTGTCCACGGCCGACTTGCCGAACTTGCGCGCCGCCAGCACGACGTCTTCACGCGAGCCCAGGCGGTCTGGTGCGGACTCTCGACTCGCTCGATCCGGCGGTACGTCGAGACCCGACAGTGGCGCCAGCTCTTCCCGGGGGTCTTCATGACCGCCACGCACACACCCTCCGCCATCCAGTGGGCATGCGGCGCCGTGCTGCTCGCGGGCACCGATGCCGTCCTCAGCCACATGAGCGCGGTCGCCCTGCACGGCCTCGGGCCCTGACCGGCGCACGTACACCTGACCGTCCCCCACGGCAGGCACCGTCGGTTCCCCGACATCCGGTGGCACCAGAGCAGGCTCCTGCCCGCCGAGGACCGGCCCGTTCTGCAGGGCATCCCGGCAACGACCATCGAGCGAACACTGCTCGACGCAGCTACCCAGACGGACCAGGGGCTCCTCCAGCTCCTCGTGGACGAAGCGGTGCGTCTGGGTTTGACCGGCGTCGGGTCACTTGCCGTTCGGGCACTCGAGCTGCGGCCCGACGGGCGCTTCGGCGGGAGCCGGCTCCGACGCGTCCTGGCGGCAATCCCCCCCATCGACGCGGACAGCGTCTTCGAGATGGTGATGGCGCGCCTGCTCGACCAGGGGGGCCTCGTCGACCACCGCCACCATCATCGCGTCGACGTGGGCGGGATCACCTACGAGTTGGACTTCGCCTTCGTCGCCGAACAGCTCGGGATCGAGTGCGACGGTGCCGCGTTCCACGACCGGCCGTCCCGGCGTGTGCGGGACGCGACACGCGATGCCGACCTGGCCCGAGCGGGTTGGCGAATCATGCACTTCGGCTGGGACGACGTTACGGTCCAAGCCGGCCGGACACGCCGCCGCATCCTCGAGGCCCTCGGCCGCGGCGGGGTGGGCGACTGAGCGGCCGGGATCGGGGTTGGAGAACAGACCGGCCGAAGTCGCGGGGTTGGAGAACTGGAGCGCCCATGGGTGTCACTTCTGTTCTCCAAACCCGCTCAGGTGGCCGGATCGTTCTCCAACCCGGGGTGCCGGAGTGGAGGGACGCAGCGGGGATCGCCCTCAGTACTTGGGGGTCTCGCCGCGCTCTTGGGCCTCGACGAAGGCCACGACGTCGCGCCGGGGCATGTCGGTGTAGACGGGACGGCGACCCTCCTTGCGGGCGGTGACCGCCTCGATGAGGTTCTCGGTGTTGCCCAACATGAGCTGGTTGCGGTCCTCGAGCTCGATCGCTGCTTGCAGGCTCGCTGTCTCGAGATTGGTCCAGAGCACCGCCTTGGTCATCTGCAGGCCGTAGGCACTGAACTGACACATCGACTCGGCGACATCGAGGCAGCGGTCGAGGAGCTCGTCGTCGGGGACCACGGCCGAGACGAGACCGATGCGCTCGGCTTCCGCAGCGTCCAGCTCGCGTCCCGTCAACAACAGCTCGCTGGAGCGGCTCACGCCGATGAGGCGCGGCAGGAGCCAGCTCGCCCCGAGCTCGGTGCTCGTCAGGCCGTTCACGATCCCCGTCGCGTTGAAACGCGCCGAACGTGCCGCGTAACGGATGTCGGCGCCGAGGGCGAGGCACATGCCGCCCCCGAACGCGGGGCCGTTGATCGCGGCCAGGATCGGCTGCGGCACCGAACGCATCAGCGGGACGATCCGCGAGAACTGCGACATCGCCTTGCGCCCGATGCGCACGATCGGCATCTCCTCGATGCCGGGGATCATCCCGGGGTCCTCGAGGTCGAGGCCCGAGCAGAAGCCACGGCCCTCGCCGGTGAGGACGACCACCCAGCAAGCGTTGTCGGCCGCGACCGACTCGAACGCCGCGACGAGGTCGTCCATGAGGTCGTAGCTCATGGCGTTGAGTCGCTCGGGCCGGTTCAACCGCACGACGCTGACGTGCGGGGCGACCTTGTCCACGACTGCGTAGCTCATCGACTCACTCCCGTTCCCGCTCAGCTCTTGGCCACGATGTCGACGGGCCGGGACACCTCGGCGAAGAAGTCGTGGCCCTTGTCGTCGACGACGATGAACGCGGGGAAGTCCCTGACCTCGATCTGCCACACGGCCTCCATGCCGAGCTCGGGGTACTCGACGACCTCGACTTCGGTGATGCAGTCCCTGGCGAGGCGGGCCGCGGGCCCGCCGATCGAGCCGAGGTAGAAGCCTCCGTGCCGGAGGCACGCCTCTGTCACCGCGGGCGAGCGGTTCCCCTTGGCGAGCATCACGAGGCTGCCACCCGCTGCCTGGAAGGCGTCGACGTAGGAGTCCATTCGCCCAGCCGTGGTCGGCCCGAAGGACCCGGACGCGTATCCCGCGGGTGTCTTGGCCGGCCCCGCGTAGTAGACGCAGCGGTCGCGCAGGTACTGCGGCATCGGCTCGCCGGCGTCGAGGCGCTCCTGGATCTTGGCGTGGGCGATGTCGCGGGCGACCACCATCGGCCCCGACAGCGAAAGTCGCGTCTTGACCGGATAGCGCGACAGCGTCGAGCGGATCTCGTCCATCGGTGCGTTCAGGTCGATCTCCACGACGGCGTCGGAGAGCTCGTGCGTCTCGACCTCGGGCAGGAAACGTGCCGGGTCGGTTTCGAGCTGCTCCAAGTAGGCACCTTCGGCGGTGATCTTGCCGAGCGCCTGGCGGTCGGCGGAGCACGACACCGCGATACCGACGGGACAGGATGCGCCGTGGCGGGGAAGGCGGATCACGCGCACGTCGTGGCAGAAGTACTTGCCGCCGAACTGGGCCCCGATCCCGAAGCCCTGGGTGAGCTCGAGCACCCGCGCTTCGAGCTCGGGGTCGCGCAAGGCGTGGCCGAGCTCGGAGCCCTCGGTCGGCAGGGTGTCGAGATAGCGGGCCGACGCGAGCTTGGCGGTCTCGAGGCAGGACTCGGCCGACGTGCCGCCGATCACGACGGCGAGGTGGTAGGGCGGGCACGCGGCCGTGCCGAGCGTGCGCAGCTTCTCGTCGAGGAAGGCCGTCAGGCGGGCGGGGGTGAGCAGCGCCTTGGTCTCCTGGTAGAGGAACGTCTTGTTCGCCGAGCCGCCGCCCTTGGCCATGAAGAGGAACTTGTACGCGTCGCCGTCGACTGCGGCGATCTTGATCTCGGCGGGCAGGTTGGTCCGAGTGTTGACCTCGTCCCACACGGAGAGGGGCGCCATCTGGGAGTAGCGCAGGTTGGCGTTCTGGTAGGTCTCGAAGACCCCCCTTGCGATCGCGGCCTCGTCGCCGCCGCCGGTGAGGACGTACTGGCCCTTCTTGGCCTTGACGATCGCGGTGCCCGTGTCCTGGCACGAGGGCAGGATCCCGCCCGCGGCGACTACGGCGTTCTGGAGCAGTTCGGTCGCCACGAAGCGGTCGTTCGCCGACGACTCGGCGTCGTCGAGGATCGCCCGCAGCGACGCCAGGTGGCTCGGCCGCAACAGGTGAGCGATGTCGTGCATCGCCGCGGCGGTGATGCGGGTGAGCAGCTCGGGCTCGACGCGCAGGAACCGCTCGCCGCCCGTTTCGAAGGTGGAGACGCCGTCGGTGCTCAGGACGCGGTACTCGGTGGTATCGGGTCCCAGCGGCAGGATTTCCTGGAAGGCGAAGTCCGTCATGCCTGCTGCTTACGCGACAGCCCCCTCCTCGGGCAAGTCGACCTCGCAGTGGCCCGGCCTACGCGTCGTCGTGGGTCATCCCGTCGACGGCAACCGTGACCGCGAGGATCAGGGCCGGGTCGGTACCGGCTTCGACCTCCACGCCGTAGGTGTCGCGCACACGGAACCACTTCTTGGAGATCTCGGCGACCTTGTCGCCTCCGCGTTCGATCACGTACTCGTGGTCGACGACGTTGCCGTGGACCTTCATGTCCTCACCACCGTCGACGTCGACCTTGAAGTGGTCCCGGATGCCGACGATGCGCTTGGTGACAGTGGCGCTGCGCCCGTCGAGGTCGATCTTCATCTTGTCGCGTACCGAGAGCATCCGCTCCTTGATCTCGGCCACGTCGTTGCCGGCTGCGTCTTTCAACACCCACGTGTCGCGCATCCGCAGCGCCTTCCCGTCGACGAGGAAGACCCGCTCGCCGCTGTCGTCCTCGATCCAGAAGTCGTCGCCGATGCTGAGCATGCGCTCGCGCATCTGGAAGCGTCGTGCCGGCTCCTCGTTGCCACGGTTGCGCAACAGCCCCATCGGATCCCCCTTGTCGCTCGTCGACCTTCCGGCAGGACCCTTGCATAGCGGGCCATCGCTGCCGAGGCGAGGCGCTGCGGCGGAGGGAGTGGGATTCGAACCCACGGAGGGGGGTTGCCCCTCAGCGGTTTTCAAGACCGCCGCCTTCGTCCGCTCGGCCATCCCTCCAGGAGGACGAGTCTACGAGGGGGGTCCGATCACGGCGGGCGCGCCGCGATCGACGAGGGCCTCTGGAACCACGACCGAACCGTCGGGGCGTTGGCCTTGTTCGAGCAGGAACGTGAGGACTCGGCCCACCGCTACTGCGGTGCCGTTGAGGGTGTGGGCGACAACGGTGCTGCCGTCCCGATCGCGCACGCGGACTCGGAGGCGGCGCGCCTGGTAGTCGGTGGTGTTCGACGTCGACGTCGCCTCGCGCCAGCGCCCTTCCGACGGGAGCCAGCATTCGATGTCGTACTTCTTGGCGGCGGGCGCGCCGAGGTCACCGGCGCACACGTCCACGACCCTGTAGACCAGACCGAGGGCGTCGAAGACCTCGCGCTCGCATGCCAGCAGGAACTCGTGCTCGTCCGCCGACGCGTCTGCGGCGGTGAACGAGAACATCTCGATCTTGTCGAACTGGTGCACCCGGAAGATCCCGCGGGTGTCCTTGCCGTAGGTGCCTGCTTCGCGCCGGAAGCACGACGAGATACCGAGATACCGCAACGGCAAGGCCCCCGGATCGAGGATCTCGTCCGCGTGCAGGGCCGCGAGGGGCACCTCCGACGTCCCCACCAGGTACAGGTCGTCGGCTTCGGTCGCGTAGATCTGGGCGCGGTCGGTCGGGAAGAAGCCGGTGCCGAACATCGCGTCCTCGCGCACCAGCACGGGGGGCACCACGGGGACGAATCCCCTGGGTACGAGCAGATCGAGCGCGAGTCGTTCGAGCGCGAGCTGGACACGTACGGCGTCACCCATGAGATAGGCGAAGCGGCTGCCCGACACCCGTGCCCCACGCTCGGTGTCGACGACGCCGAGTGCCGTGCCGATTTCGTGGTGGTCGCGCAACCACTCGGGCACCTGATCCGGGTCCGCCGTTCGGACCACCTCCACGTTGTCCGCGTCCGTCTCTCCGTCGGGGACCGACGCGTGCACGGGGTTGGGGATCGACAGAAGCAGGGCCTCGACGATCTCCTCCGCTTCGGCGCGCTCCTTCTCGAGACGCGCCAACTCGACCTTGAGCACGCTCATCGACTCCACGAGCGCGGCCTTGGCCTCGGGCGCTGCCGCAGCGATCTCGCGTCCGGCCGTCCTTTGTTCGGCACGCAGGTCGTCGGTGCGCGACTGCAGGGCACGCCGTGCCGCATCCGCGTCGAGGAGCCTGTCGACGTCGCCCGGGTCGGCACCCTTGCGGGCGATGCCGCGGCGGTAGCCCTCGGGGTCGGCGCGCGCCGCCTTGAGGTCGATCACCGTCCCGCCACGTCCGCTCGTTCGTCGAGTAGGGCGCCGAGGTCGGCAACCCAGTCACCCGCCGCCGCCCACGCCGCTTCCTCTTCGCCTTCGTGGAAGAGCCCGTCGCGGCGTGCACGCGGGTAGGAGCCGAGGAACTTGACGCTGCGGTGGCGGTACTTGATCCCGCGCAGGGCGTCGGCGAGCAGGGCGTCGGCGAGGTGGCCCTCGATGTCGATCAGGAAGTAGTAGTCCCCGAGCGGGCCTCGTGTGGGACGTGACTCCAGCCGGGTCAGGTTGAGCCCACGCACTGCGAACTCCTGGAGGATCGCGAGGAGCGAACCGGGCCGGTCCTGGTACTGGAACACCGCGATCGACGTCTTGTCGTAGCCGGTCGCAGGCGGCACACCCGGCCCGACGAGGACGAAACGGGTCTCCGATCCAGGGTGGTCGGGCAGGTCCTCGTGGAGGACGGCGAGGCCTGACAACTCGGCGGCGAGATGAGTGGAGACAGCAACTCGGTTGCCGCCCGAGCCCGCCACGATGGCGGCGGCCTCGGCGGTGGAGTTGGCAGCGACGAACACGGCGTTCGGGACGAGCTTGCGCAAGTTGGCGCGGCACTGGCCCGCGGCGACCGGGTAGGTGACGACCTCGGCGACGTCGTCGAGGACGAGCCCGGGGGCGCCTACGAGATTCAAGTCGACGGGGCGCACGATCTCACGGCGGATCTGCAACTCCTTGTCGAAGACCAACAGGTCGATGGTGTCCGACACGGACCCCTCGATCGAGTTCTCCAAGGGGACGACGCCGCAGGAGACCTCGCCGGACTCGACCGCCTCGGCGACCTCGCGAATCGAACCCAGCGGGACGTGCTCCGCGTCCGCGAGGTCGTCCTGGGCCACGAGAGCGTCGTGGGTGTTGGTGCCGGCGGGGCCCATGAACCCGACGCGCATCGCGCTCACGCGATCTCCGGGACCCTCTGGGGACCGGCCATCGCGAGCTGGATCGCGGCACGCTCCTCGTCGGAGAGCTCGGCCGAGTCCTGCGCAGCGGTCACCGGCTTCGAGTAGATGCGCGAGTCCGTGCGGCCGTTGATGCAAGTCAGGACGATGCCGCTTCCGTGCTCGTCGAGGAACGCTGCCGAGAAGGAAAGGTGGCCGCCCATGTCGGCGAAGGCGTCGTAGCGCACGACGCCGATACGCTGCACTGCCCCGGCGAGGGCGTCACGGAGTTGTTGTACGTGGCCGTCGAGCTCGGCGACGTGCGCGTCGAGCACCTGGACGTGCGCGACGTGCTCGCCGACGACGTCGACGAAGTTCTGCTCGCCCGAGTTCGCCTGGAGTAGCACGAGTGTGTGATGGAGCCGCTGCAAGCGCAGGTGCAGCACCGTCACCCAGGCCAAGAGGATCAGGCAGACCACTCCCAGGACGACTCCGATCAGGACGGACCGGTCCAACAAGCGCCTTTCGCCACAGCCGTGATTTGCCGCGCAGTCTCAGCCCGCAACGCGGCGTGGTGAGGGTACCGCCATGCCACGGCGCCCCACCACTCTCAGGGGCTCTGCCATTCGAATTCCAGGCTGCGGGCGTTGTCGCCGTCCGCCGTCTCACCTGGAAGGGGACCGACGGTCACGATCAGGCCGTTCTGCTGGTCCGGGAACGGCTCGACGTCCTCCACGACGACTTCCCGGGTCTCACCAGGAACGAGGGAAACCTCGTGGGTCGTCGTGTGAAGCTGCGAACGCGTCGCGTCGCGCAGCTCGATCTTGACAGCGAGCTTGGTCTCGGGTCGCTCGCCGAGGTTCTGCACCTTGACCACGACTTCGAAGGGGCCACCGGCGACAACGGTGTCCCCGCTGTCGTTGCGAGACGGCTCAGGGCGGACGGAGACGTCGCCGACGCTGACGTTGCGGCCGGAACCCGCCTGGGGCGCTCCGACGACCCGCTCGACGAAGGGCTTCACCGCGGGGAGTGTCGCCTGAGACGGGTCGGGGAACCACGACGAGTCGGGCATCGCGAGAACTGCCTCCCCCGCTCCCGAGATGGCACCTTCGGCCTCGGCGGCGAAGAGTCCGTAGGTCCGATCGGCCGCGAGGACGTCGCGGTCGGTGTCGAGGATGCGGTCGACGAGGCCCGCGGTCTTGGTCGAGTCGAGCGCGCCGAGGATCGCGTCACGGTAGCCCGCCAACGCCACCGCCCGCCCCTTGAACGTCGTGCGCAGGTACGCGAGGGCCGTATCGAGCCGCCCCGGCGGTCCCAGCGCCTCGACGTCGTCGACCAGCTCCTGTGCCTGGGCGGCCCACAGCTCGAGTTGGGATTTGATCTGAGCCCGGTCTGCCGACGGCTTGAGCAAGAAGTTGCGGAGCTCGTCTCCCATCGCGTTGGACCGATCGACGAGTGGCACGACCTCGCCACGCAGGTAACCCGCGATGTCGCTCGGATCTGCCACCAAGAGCATCCGCACGACGACGAAGATCCCACCCGCAACTATGACGGCAACCATCGCCACCAGGAACACGTTCGGACCGCGCCGACGTGGCGGCAACACGGCCGGACGCGGCAACGGCTCCAACCCCTCCGCACGAGGTGTGCGTGCCGATCCCGTGCGGAGTCGCTGGGGGGATGTGGAAGTCGGTTCCATCTGATCTGGCGCTCGGCGATTCCACCTACGGTCCGCCTCTGGACCACTCCAGGTGCGCGGACGTCAAGGCGGGAAGCGCCTCGGCCATTCCATCTGATCTGGCGCTCGGCGATTCCACCTACGGTCCGCCTCTGGACCACTCCAGGTGCGCGGACGTCAAGGCGGGAAGCGCCTCGGCCATTCCATCTGATCTGGCGCTCGGCGATTCCACCTACGGTCCGCCTCTGGACGGGCGTCAGTATGCGCCCGGCCCGCTTCCGCCCGCAACCTCGGGCATGCGCACGCCGTGACGGGGCCGTGCGGTCCGGGGGCCGTCACGGGCCGGCGGTCGCCGCCTCGCGCAGGTCCTTGAGCTCGAGGTGGACGCCGTCGGCCATGCGCTGTGGTTCGGGAACGACGGACCGGCACGTCAAGAAGCCGAAGTGGAGCGAGGAGCGGTAGCCCATCACGGTGACGTTGAGACCGGCACCGTAGAGGAGTGGACCCATCGGGTAGAGCGCCACGAGCTCACTGCCCGCGACGTAGAGCGGGAAATCGGGTCCAGGCACGTTGGAGACGATCACGTTGAACACCGGCGCCCGCGCTTGCATCTGAGACGCGCTGAGAGCCCTCGCTGCGAGCATGATCGCGGCCGGTGGCAAGGCGTCGGTGATCCCGACGGGTCGGTCACGCTGGAGAGAGGCACGCATCTCCTTGGCGGCCCGGGTCGACTCGTTGATCGCCCGCAGGCGCGCGCCGGGCTCGTCGAGGTGCGTGGCGAGCGAAGCGAACATGGCACCCACCTTCGTGCCGTCGCCCTGGTGGTCTGCCGCTGTGCGCGTCGAGACCGGCACCTGGGCGACGAGCGGGAGCTCCGGTAAGGCACCCTCGTCGACGAGGTAGCGGCGCAAGGCCCCCGAGCAGAGCGCGAGCACGGCATCGTTGACCGTCACACCGAAGGAGTCCTTCAGGTCCTTGACCTCCGCAAGGTCGACTTCCGCAGATGCGAAGCTGCGACGCGGACCCAGCTCCGCGTTGAGCGGCGTGCGCGGCACAGCGAAGGGCATCGCCGGCACGGTCTCGTGGGCCAGGAAGCCCGCCACCGTGCGCGCCTGGCGAGTGAAGCTGCGCCCGAGCTTCCACATCTGCCCCGGGATCGAAGCGAGCGCTCCGACTCCCATGCCGAGGAGCTGCAGCGACGAGGGTGTCGCGTCCGCGTCTGCGGTCGGATCCCACGGGACCGGTGCTTCGAGCTCGGGTTCGGGTTCGAGGTCGAAAAGGAGCTGCACGAGCTCGCTGCCGGAGACACCGTCGATCAAGGCGTGGTGGACCTTCGCGAGGAGGGCCACTTGCCCACCGATGAGCCCGTCGACGACCCACACCTCCCACAACGGGCGGGTCCGGTCGAGCTTCATGCCTATCAGCTCGCCCACCAACTCCTCGAGTTCGCGGGGCCCACCCGGCCCGGGACAGCCCACCCTGCGCACGTGGTCGCTCAACTCGAAGTCGGGGTCGTCCACCCACATGGGGCGGTCCAGGCCCAAGGGGACCTGCACCAGCTTCCAGCGGAACTGAGGGACCCTGTGGATGCGGCTCGCCAGCACATCGATGAGGCGTCCGGTGTCGAACCCACCCGGAGGCGGTTCCAGGACGAGCAACGCCGACACGTGCATGTGCCAGGCGGCGGTTTCGCCGTAGAGGAATGCGGAGTCGAGTCCGCTTACACGTCTCATCGGACCCTCCGATCGGCGCGGCACGAGGTCCTGCGCGCAGGATATGCCCGATGGCAAGCACCCTCGGTCGCGAGTCGGCCCGATGACCGGCACCTGCGCCCACGGGTGCGGATCCGGAGCGGGCACACAGCCGGCGCCTCACGGGCAGGCTCGTGCCGAGCCGGGTCCCGATGCGCGCCGATCGCCCTTCCGATCAAAGGGTGCGCGAGGGGGGACTTGAACCCCCACGCCCTTGCGGGCACAGGAACCTGAATCCTGCGCGTCTGCCGAATTCCGCCACTCGCGCCGATGCGGGGGCGAGTGTAGCAACCACCTCGCGGGCTCGATTCGGGCTCCGCAACCGGTGTGCGCCCCCCTGCGGTGGACCCGTTGACGACCGGACGCGCTGGTACGATCTTGACGTCATCTGCCTCCGGCCCGAGCCTCGACGAGGAGCTTCGCTTGGGTATCGCCCAGTCCTTCGAGCAACGGCTCGAGCAGTTCGTTGAGGGATTCTTCGCCCGCACGTTCCGCTCCGGTCTCCAGCCCGTCGAGCTCGGCCGCAAACTCACCCGCGAGATGGGGCGCACCAAGACCGTGACGTCGACCGGCGTCGTGGTGGCAAACCACTTCACCGTTGCCCTGTCCGAGGCCGACACCGAGCGGTTCGGCCACTTCTCCGACAAGCTGCGGGGCGAGCTCGTCACCGGCCTCACGGGCGAGTGCCAGCGTGAGGGTTGGCAGACCCTGGGTCCCCTGGCCGTGGACTTCCAAACAGATCCCGCCTTGCGGATCGGGCGGTTCGTCATCGAGAGCCGCATCGTCGAGGAACGCCATGACCAGGCGCCCGCCCCGACCTCACCTCCGGCCGCGCCGGCTTCCCCGCAGCCGGCTCCGGCACCGGCCGCGGCATCAGCCGTGCCCCGACAGACTCCGGTGCCAGGCGCGATCGCTACCGGCAACCCGCGCCTGATCAGCGAGGACGGTGTGATACACGCCCTCTCCGACGAAGTGTTCCGCATCGGCCGGCTCCAGGACTGCCAAGCCCGAATGGACGACCCCAACGTGAGTCGCCACCATGCGGAACTGCACCGCCGCGGCGACACGTACAGCGTCGTCGACCTCGGTTCCACCAATGGCACCCTCGTCAACGGGACCCGGATAGCGGGTGAGACTCGGCTCAACGACGGCGACACGGTGCGCGTCGGGAACAACTCCTTGACGTTCCGGACCTAGACCGATGCCGGTCATCACGCTGACGCTCGCGAAGATCGGGCTGATGGTGCTGCTCTACCTCTTCCTGTTCTGGGTGTTCCGTGTCGTAGGCAAGGAGGTACGCGACACCACCGAGCCGGCCAAGGCGACTCCCGACCTGGCCCTCGCGCACCTCCCGCGCCTCTCGATCGTCGAACCGCGTCAGTATCGAGGCTGGACCATGCCGCTGCGCCACGACCTCGTGATCGGGCGCGGCGACGACTGCGGACTCCAACTACAGGACCCGCACGCCTCGAGCCACCATGCCCGCGTGACCGCCCGCGGCGACGACTTCTTCATCGAGGACACGGGTTCGACCAACGGCACCTACGTGAACCGGCGCCGCATCGGCGAGCCGACACGGATCAGGCGCGGAGACAACGTCCAGGTGGGACAGACGGTCATGGAGGTCGCTCGGTGAAGGTGCGATACGGAGCCCACACCGACACCGGCCGGGTGCGCGACCACAACGAGGACACGCTGCTGGCGCGGCCGCCGGTGTTCGCCGTCGCCGATGGCATGGGAGGCCACGAAGCCGGCGAGGTGGCGTCCTCGCTCGCAGTTGCAACTGTCCAGTCGGTCGACGCAGACCCCGACGACCCCGAGGACTGGGTCGGTCGCGTGGTCGACTCCGCCAACACCGCCGTCTTCGCGAAAGGCACCCAGCGTGGCGGTGCCCTGCGCATGGGGACCACACTGACGGTGGCCTACGCGGCGCCCGACGCCATCTACCTGGGCCACGTCGGCGACAGCCGCGCGTACCTACTCCACGAAGGCCGGCTGCGCCAGCTCACCGACGACCACAGCCTCGTGGCAGAGTGGGTGCGTCAAGGCAGGATCACCGCCGACGAAGCCGCGATCCACCCACAGCGCTCCGTCATCACGAGGGCGCTCGGCATCGACGACGCGGTACAGATCGACACGCTGCGGGTCGTGCCCGCAGCAGGGGACCGGCTGCTCTTGTGCTCGGACGGGCTCACCGGATGCGTGTCCGACGCCGACATCGCTGCGACCCTGCGCGACGTGGCAGACCCCGACGAGGCCGCCCAGACCCTCATCGAGCAGGCCAACACCGGCGGCGGGGACGACAACATCACAGCTGTCGTGGTTGACGTCGTCGACGACCCTGTCCCGTCGTCTCCGCCCCCGAGAGCCGACACGCCCTCCGCGGCCGCCCCCGCTGTTCAGGAGGCAGCCGACACCGAGCTCCTGGGAGCGGTCGCGCCGGACTCCGCTCCCGAGGTCCCCGCCGCTGCAGTGGCCGACGTGATCGAGCACGCTCCGCCACCCGAGCGCGAGCCACCTGCGCCGGTGCAGCGCCTGCGTCGTCGCGAACAGCGCGAAGGCGCGAGGTTCTGGGTCAAGTTCGGCATCTGGGCCGTTGTCTTCCTCGTCCTCGTCGTCGGTGGATGGATCGCGGTCGGCTGGTTCACCTCGAACGCGTACTTCGTGGGGACCGATGGCGACGTCGTCGCCATC
Organism: Acidimicrobiia bacterium; assembly: GCA_046331095.1. Classification (GTDB taxonomy): domain Bacteria; phylum Actinomycetota; class Acidimicrobiia; order UBA2766; family UBA2766; genus JAIBAC01. The sequence continues at coordinate 38,976 of JAXLRM010000007.1, read as the reverse complement.
TACCGGGGCATCCCCGAAAGTGTGTTCGGGTCGGCGGTCGACGCCGAGCTCCTGGAGCGCTCGCCCCTTCGCGTCGAGCACCTGCCCGAGAAGACGCGGGAGGACCTCACGGACGGGATCAAGGCCGACAGCCGCGAGGAGGCCGAACGGGTCCTCGCCGGACTCGCGTCCCAGGCGACCGTGACCTCCACGACGGCCCCGGTGACGACAGTCGCCACGACAGTCGCGCCCAGCACCGTCACGACTGCGGTTGCGCCCCAACCTCCTCAACCCACGGTACCGGGACCGCCGTGAGTGCCGTCCCGACTCTGGCGACGCGCAACCGCAACCGCGAGTTGATGCTCCTCGTGGTGGCGATCGTCATCTCGGGCGCGATCCCGATGCTGGTCAAGGCTGCCGACTCCCCCGACATCCCTGCCGACACGTGGGGGTTCATGACCCTTACGGCTGCCCTCTTCCTCGGCTTGCACCTCGTGATCCGCCGTTTCGCGCCCAATGCGTCGCCGATCTTCCTGCCCGTCACGGGCCTCCTCGTCGGTATCGGCTACGCGATGGTGGTGCGTCTCGACCCGGCGCAGTCCGCATACCAGGGAATGTGGATCCTGGTCGGAGTCGGGGCGTTCGTGGCGACCCTTGTCCTGTTGCCTGACTACCGCATCCTCGACCGGTTCCGCTACACCGCAGGTCTCGTCGGTCTCGGTCTGCTCCTCCTGCCGCTCGTGCCCGGAGTGGGTCGCACGATCAACGGCTCGCGGATCTGGGTCCGACTCGGACCCTTGGCGTTCCAACCCGGCGAGCTCGCCAAGATCCTCCTCGTGGTCTTCTTCGCTTCGTTCCTCAACGAGCGGCGCGAGCTCCTCGCGATCCCGACACGCAGGCTCGGCCCTCTGGGCATCCCCGACCTCAAGCATTTCGGACCGATCCTCGCGGTCTGGGGCATCACACTCGCGGTGCTGATGTTCGAGAAGGATCTCGGCTCGAGCCTGCTCATCTTCTCGATCTTCCTCGCCATCATCTACGTCGCCACATCGCGCGCGGCCTACGTGATCGTCGGGCTCGGACTGTTCGCCCTCGGCGCCTTCGCCGCGTACCAGCTCTTCGGACACGTGCAGACGCGGGTGGCGGGCTGGATGGACCCGCTCAACCCGGCCACGGTCTCGGGCGAGACGTTCCAGATCGCGCAGTCGCTGTTCGCTCTCGCCGCAGGCGGTCTCTTCGGGACCGGGCTCGGTCTCGGCAGCCCCAAGCGCATACCGGAGGTCGCCACGGACTTCGTGTTCAGCGCGATCGGAGAGGAGCTCGGCCTCGTCGGCGCCATCGGTGTGATCGTGCTCTACATCGGCCTCGTCGGCACCGCTCTGCGCACCGCGCTGCGCTGCTCGAACACCTTCGGCAAGCTCCTCGCCGTCGGCTTCACAACCGCGATCGCCGTGCAGTCGTTCATCATCATGGGCGGTGTCACCCGGCTCATCCCCCTAACCGGAATCACCCTCCCTTTCATCTCTCGTGGCGGCTCGTCGGTCGTTTCCAACTTCGTGATCGTGGGCCTGCTCGTCGTGATCAGTGACCAGTCCATCGGCGGCCCGCGCGGGCGCGGGACCCTGTGGCGGCGCAAGCCGATCCCCGTGCAAGCACTCACCGGGGACGCCGCGTGAACTCCGCGATCCGTCATCTCGCGGTCGTCCTCGTCGGCCTGTTCGTCCTGTTGATCCTCAACTTGAGTTGGATCCAGGGCATCGACGCCGGCGCACTCGACGACCACCCTGCCAACACGGCTCGCGCGATCCAGCGCGGGTACGCGCGCGAGCGCGGCCCGCTCATCTCGGCCGACGGGGTCACCCTCGCTGACAGCGTTCGGACCAAGGACGCGCTGCGATTCCAGCGCAGGTACCCCCTCGGCGCCCTCACGGGCCAGGTCACGGGATACCTGTCGGTCCAGAACGGGTCCGACATGGCCGAGAAGGCGTTCAACGACGAGCTCCTCGGCAGCGAGGCGCCGGTGACCCTTTCCAGCATCCTCGACCGCCTCGAGGGTGACCTGCCCGGCGACGCCGTCCAGCTCACCGTCGACACCCGCGTCCAGAAGGTCGCCCAAGATCGCCTCGACGGCCGTGCGGGATCCGTCGTCGCGCTCGACCCTCGCAACGGTGCCGTCCTCGCCATCTACTCGAACCCCACGTTCGACCCGAACCCGCTCGCCGATCACGACGCGCAAGCTGCGGGAGCTGCGTTCGAGCGTCTGAACGGCGATCCCGACAAGCCGCTGCTGCCGCGGGCGTACCGCGAGATCTTCCCACCGGGGTCGACGTTCAAGATCATCACCACGACTGCAGCGCTCACGTCGGGAACCGCGACCCCCGACAGCACGTTCCCCCAACAGCGCGAGATTGCCCTACCGCAAACGCGCTTGACGTTGTCGAACTTCGAGAACGAGATGTGCGGGGGCACTCTCGTCCAGAGCTTCACGAAGTCGTGCAACACGGTCTTCGGCGCTCTCGCCCTCCAAGTCGGGGCCGAGACGATGGCGGCGACAGCCAGGGGGTACGGCTTCGACCAGGACGTGCCGTTCGCGCTGAGAGCAGTCCAAAGCAACTACCCCGACGTCGCCGAGCTCGACCAGAACAAGCCTGAGCTCGCGTTCAGCGGCATCGGCCAGGGCAACGTCGCCGCGACACCCCTGGAGATGTGCCTCACGGCAGCCGCGGTGGCCAACAACGGCGTGATCATGACCCCGCAGGTCGGCAAGGTCGTGCGCGATCCCAAGGGCAACGTGATCGCGTCCTTCGGCCCGAAGCCCTGGCTGACCGCTACCGACCCGGCCACCGCGGCGCAGCTCGAATCGATGATGGTGTCGGTCGTGCAGCAGGGCACCGGCCGGCCTGCTGCACTCGACAACGTCCAGGTGGCCGGGAAAACCGGTACCGCGCAGACCGGACGCGGCGGCAAGCCGCACGCCTGGTTCGTCGGCTTCGCCCCCGCGGAGGCGCCCCGCGTCGCGGTCGCCGTGCTCGTCGAGGAGGGCGGTGGGACGGGTGGCACCGTCGCTGGGCCAATCGCGGCCGACGTGATCAGAAAGGCGCTCGAGGTGACCCCATGACGCCCTGGGCCCGTATTCGCCGGTCGGCGGCACTCCGAGGAGGCTGACCTCGATGCCGACACCGGCCGTCCTCGGGAATCGCTACCGGGTGCGACAGACCCTCGCGCGCGGTGGTATGGGTGAGGTCTTGCTTGCTGCCGACGAGCGCCTCGACCGTCCTGTTGCGATCAAGGTGCTTCACGAGGAGTACGCGCAGTCGACCGCATTCCGTCAGCGCTTCGAGCGCGAGGCAAGGGCGATGGCGGGGCTGAACCATCCGAACATGGTTCAGCTCTACGACTACGGCGAGGAGGACGGTCACCCGTTTCTCGTGATGGAGTACGTGCGCGGCCGCACCATGCGTGATCTTCTCGCGGCCCAGGGTCCACCTCCGTGCGAGCGTGCTGCCGAGGTCATTGCCGACGTAGCCGGGGCCCTGCACTACGCCCATGCCCACGGTGTGGTGCACCGTGACGTGAAGCCCGCCAACGTGATGATCGACGCCGACGGTACCGTCAAGGTCGCCGACTTCGGCATCGCGCAAGCTGATGCCGCCGGAGACATGCAGCTCACCCAGGTCGGCTCGGTTGTCGGCACCGCGGCGTACTTCTCCCCCGAACAGGCCCAAGGCAAGGTCGCGGACGCCCGCAGCGACGTGTACTCGATGGGTGTGGTGCTCTTCGAGCTCGTCACGGGCCGGGTTCCCTTCGACGGTGAGACCCCGTGGGCGATCGCGTACAAGCACGTCAACGAGGCCGCCCCACTGCCACGGGAGATCAACCCGTCGATCCCGCCGGATCTGGAAGCGATCGTGCGACGTGCGATGGCCAAGGACCCCGCCGACCGCTACCAGAGCGCGGCGGAGATGCAGATGGACTTGATGCGATTCCGCCGGGGCGAGAAGCCGCTGGCGGCGGCCGCCGCCGCCGCGGACGTCACACGTGCGGTCGCCCCCGCCGGGGGGGAATCCCGGGGTGCAACCGGGCCGGCACCCGGCCCTTACCCCGGTTACCAGTCGAGCCAGTTCGCCGCCTTCTCGCCCACGGGTCAGTCCATGCCCGACAAGCGACGGCGCTGGCCGATCGTGGTCGTCGTCGTGCTCGCACTCGCCGCGGTCGCCGCCGGTGTGTTCTTCCTCGTGCGTGCCGTGACCGGAGCGAGCAGCCTCACCCTGCCGAACGTGACCGGACAGAGCGCAGACCAGGCGGAGGCGACCCTGCGTGAGCTCGGACTGACAACACAGCGCGTCCCCCAGAGCAGCGACACGATCCCCGCCGGGAACGTCGTCTCGACGAGCCCACCGGCAGGTCAGAAGGTACAGAAGGGGTCGGCCGTGCAGATGTTCGTGTCGACCGGAGCCCCGACAGCAGCGGTGCCCGATGTCGCGGGTGCGGCATCCGAGGACGCGCGCCGCTCCCTGGAGGCCGCGGGCTTCGTCGTCGCCGTGACACCTGTCGCGTCCGACAAGCCGGCGGACACGGTCGTCGGCCAGGATCCTGCGGCCGGCACGAGCGCCGCTGTCGGCTCTACGGTCACGATCAAGGTGTCGACCGGGCCCGCACAGGTGACGGTGCCGAAAGTGGAGGGGCTGCCCCAAAGCGATGCCGTGGCGAAGCTGCAGGCTGCAGGGTTCTCGACGTCGGTCACCACCCAGGAGGCTGACCGCACGGCCGGTATCGTGATCTCGACCGATCCCGAAGGCGGCACCAAGGCCCCCAAGGGCTCGCGGGTGAGCGTCGTCGTCTCGACGCCGCTGCAGGTCGCGGTACCGGATGTAACCGGAACACGCCAGGCCGACGCACGCACCCAGCTCGTGAACGCCGGGTTCCTCGTCACCATCATCGACGTGCCCGCCCAGGTGGGTTGCGACCCCGGGTCCGTGTGCGAACAGGACCCCGCGGCACGCGACAAGGTCGACAAGGGTTCGGAGGTCAAGATCTACGTCGGCCGCCTCGGCACCCCGGTCCTCCCGCCCACGACCGGTTAGGGCTCGCCTCCGGACAAGTTGCGCGCCGTCGGCGAGTCAGGTCAGGCGATGTCCTGGCAAGGCGCGCCACGAGGCGTATCGGGCATACGGCGAGGCGGGGGAACGCCGCCAGGGCGGGCCCCGGCCGTCGAGAATGCCGAACGCTATTCGGAGGCGAGCCCTCCAGGACTACGGGCTCTGGCAAGCCCTCAAGAAGTTGCCGAGGAGATCCATTCCGCACGCCGTCATCACCGACTCGGGGTGGAACTGCACGCCCTCGACGGCAAGCTCCCTGTGGCGCAGGCCCATGATCAGTCCGTCGGCCGTCTCGGCGGTCACCTCCAGGCAATCAGGGACCGATTCCTGCGACACGACGAGGCTGTGGTAGCGAGTCGCCTCGAAGGGCTTCGGCAGCCCCGCGAGGACACCGCTGCCGCGGTGGTGGACGATGTCGGTCTTGCCGTGGACCACCCGGGGTGCCCTGACGACTTCGGCTCCGTAGACCTCCGCGATCGCCTGGTGGCCCAGACAGACACCGAGCACGGGTTTGCGACCGGCGAAGTGGGCGATGGCTGTCTTGCTGATCCCGGCAGCGGCAGGAGTGCAGGGTCCGGGTGAGATCACCACGCCGTCGGGATCGACCGCTACCAGACCCTCGATGTCGGTCGAGTCGTTGCGGACGACTTCCAGGTCGGCGCCGAGTTCACCCAACTCCTGTACGAGGTTGTAGGTGAACGAGTCGTAGTTGTCTATGACGAGGACGCGTGCCACGGTCGGCCAGTGTAGGTGAGCGTCCTCGGCGCGGACCCGAGGTTAACGCCGCCACCGGAGGCCCTCAGAAGCCGGCCGGCAACAGGTTCTGCAGCGGCGGGAAGACCCAGAACCACAAGACGGCGGCCACGACTGCCGCCACCACCAGGTAGATGGCCCAGCGCCCGAGAGCGGATTCGGGTAGCACGCGTTCGAAGAACGTAAGCGAATCGTGCTCCTCGGGCGCCGCGAGCAGATCGTCTGGGTCCGCCACCACCTCGGTGTCCTCGGATTCCATCAGCCACCCCCTCCGGGTAGCACCGGATTCGGCGCCGTGGTGTCCGCCGGCGGCGGCGGCATTCCCATGAACGGGCCGGCGGTCATCTTCGCGGTCACGATCAGCCGCGTGCGCGCGGAGAACTTCGGGTTGCAGGTCGACAGCGTCAGACGGCTGTCGCCGAACTGCAACGCCACCGACGTGTCCATCGGATCGACGACCTGTTGGGCCGACACCGTGTAGGCCGTGGTGCCGGCCACGGAGTCGAGGAAGATGTCGTCGCCGGGCACGAGCTCGTCGATGCGGTTGAACTCGGCCCCGAACGTCGTGCGGTGCCCTGCGATCGTGGTGTTGCCCGGCGCTGCCGGAACCGGGGTGACGCCGTCGTCCAGGTACACGTCGAACAGGCCGGGGCCGTGCTGGAGGGACTCACGCTCGGTTCCGTTCACGACCACCGCCGAGAGGCCCAGTTTGGGTATGCGGATGCGGGCCACGCCGTCGACGGGGCCCGCCTTGGCGACGTCGGCGCTCGCCGTTGCCAAGAGGCGCTGCTGTTCCTCCGGGGTCGGGGCCGTCGAGCCCTGTATGGACGCGAACTGGTCTATGCGCTCTTGGAGTTGGTCCTGGAGCTCGCGTTGAGCCGCCTGGGTCTGCGCCCTCGTGCCCCAAAGGGTGTAGACCGCGAACCAGAGCACAGCGAGGCCGACCCAAACCAGCACCCAGCCGAGGACGTGGACCACACGCCAGCCGCCCTCGGGGCGGTGCCTGCGGCGACGCGGCTGTGGCGGTTTGTCCTTCGTCCGCGATTCGGGCGGCTTGGACGACTCGTCAACGGTGGTCGTCATCGCCGGACGATCCGAGAGTCTCGAACCTGGGCTATCGTCTGGCTCGTGCCAGTCTCCAAATCCAAACGCAGTCGGTACACGCCACCCCCGCCGAAGAAGGCCCCGCCGTCGTCCAAGTGGTACGTCGGCCTGGTGCTTGCTTGTTTCGCTCTGGGCGTGCTGATCATAATCGGCAACTACCTCGTCTTGAACCCGTCGAACTGGCTCCTCGGTGCCGGGCTCGTGCTCATCCTCGCCGGCTTCATCGCGTCCATGTGGATGCGTTAGGGGGCCTCTGGTCGGCACGCCCGCCATATCTCGCTCGGCGTGGTGGAATTCCCGAGATGCAATTACTCACAGCATCATCCACACCTGTGGATAGACACCCTGAGTGATCTCTCGCTGGCGTTTTGTCTGTTTTTGGGGGGATTCGCTCCGTAATCCCGGAGTCGCTCTCCGTGGCGGTCGTGCTCGTGTTCAGACATCGGTGGCGCGCGGGTCCTCCGCCTCCACCACGAGCTGCATGTCCTCGCGACAGTGCCTGGGCGGCTCGAAGCCGTCGTCCTCCCCGGCGAGGCGCGTGAGGCGCACCTCGGAGCCGCACACGACACATCGGTAGCGGACGTCGAACTCCTCGACATCCTCGGTGCGTTTCGGTTGCGACGAGGACTCCTCGATCGGGGCGCCCAGCATGCGCAAGGCCATGAAGCCGAGCTTGAGCACCACGGCGACCATCACCGCGGTGGCGATGATGAGGAATACCGGGTTGCGCCCGAGCCACGCCATCACGACATGCTACGTCCCCCACCCCACCCAAACGCGGGCGGAACGACCCGCCAGCGCGACACACCACCCGCGATTCGGGGACCCACCCCACCCAAACGCGGGCGGACCGACCCGCCAGCGCGACACACCACCCGCGTTTCGAGGAGGGTTGGGGGCTCAGAGGCGTTCGATGATGGTGGCGTTGGCCATGCCGCCGCCCTCGCACATGGTTTGGAGGCCGTAGCGTCCGCCGGTGCGCTCGAGCTCGTTGAGCAGCGTCGCCATGAGGCGGCCGCCCGAGGCCCCGAGGGGATGGCCCAGCGCGATGGCGCCGCCGTTGGGGTTGACCTTGGACATGTCGGCGTTGAACTCGCGTCGCCATGCCGCGACCACCGGGGCGAACGCCTCGTTGATCTCGACGACGTCGATGTCGTCGATGCCGAGTCCGGACCGCTCGAGTGCCTTCTCCGTCGCCGGGATCGGCCCCGTGAGCATGATCACCGGATCCACGCCGGCGACCGCGAACGTGTGAAAGCGCGCTCGAGGACGCAGGCCGAGGCCCTCGGCAACGGCGCGTTCCATGATCAGCATCGCCGAGGCACCATCGGTGATCTGGCTCGAGTTCCCGGCCGTGATCACGCCGTTGGCGTCGAAGCTCGGCCTCAACGACCCGAGCTTGTCGAGTGTCGTATCAGCGCGGATACCCTCGTCGGTCGACATCGTCTCGCCGGTCGGCTCGCCGTCGGGGCCACGGACCTCGAGCGGGACGATCTCGTTCTCGAAGCGGCCTTCCTCGGTAGCGCGGGCCGCACGCGTGTGCGACTCGAGGCTGAGCTCGTCGAGCTCCTCGCGGCCGATCCCCCACTTCTCGGCGATGATCTCGGCGCTCGTGCCCTGGGGCACGATCCCGCCCCTGCCGTAGAGGTTCTTCTCGGAGTACATCTTGATCATCGTCGGACCCATGGGGATACCCGGGCCCTGCATGACGGTGACGCCCATGGGCACGCGGCTCATGGACTCGACGCCACCGGCGACCACGACGTCGTATGCGCCGGCGATCACGCCCTGGGCCGCGAAGTGTGCCGCCTGCTGGGACGAGCCGCACTGGCGGTCCACGGTCGTGGCCGGGACGGATTCGGGGTACCCGGCGGTCAGCGCCGCGTTGCGCCCGACGTTGATTGCCTGCTCGCCGGTCTGCATCACACAGCCGAACACGACATCGTCGACCACGCCGGGGTCGATGCCGGTGCGCTCGACGAGCGCGCGCAGTGGCACCGCGCCGAGCTCGACGGCGTGCCAGCCGTGCAACCTGCCGGTGTCCTTCCCACGCCCGAGCGGGGTCCGGACCGCGTCGACTATGACGGCTTCACGCATGTAGCCTCTCCTTCCAGGAGACGGGGGGACCCCCGGCCCCCGCCGTTGCTGACTCCCCGGTCAGCAGGGGGTTGAGCGTAAAGGCCATGCTCGTCCAGGGTCAACCGATTGGCTGACAGCACAGGCACCCCCGCCGGCAGCAACAGCCCGCTGGGGCCGCGGCGCTTCGCGTTCGTGGCCGAAGTCGTCGACGGGGTCGACGCCGGGCGCGATGTCTGTCGGATCCATCCCGAGGCGATGGCTCTCCTCGGTGTCCGCGCCTGGGAACCCGTCGAGTTGAGCGGCGACAGCGGCGGTCGCGCCGCCGCGCTCGCAGGCCACCTCGACTGGCAGGCGGCGCGCAACACCTGCGTGATCGACACGCTCCTCGCCGAGAACCTCGAGGTGACCAGCGGAGACCGTGTTGTGATCGCACCGGTACGGCCGGTGCCCGCCGCATCGGTCACCTTGCGTGCCCTCGAACGGGTGGAGCTACCTGCCACGGCGCTGCGGGCGGCGCTCCTGGGAAAGGCCGTCGTAACGGGCGAGCGCGAGTCGCTCCTCCCCCAGGACTTCACCCAGGCCTTCTCCCAGAACGCCGCCGAGGAGATGCGCAGGTTGCGCGATTGCATCGGGCCGGCATGGCGCTCCCTGCGCGTCGAGGTTCGTGCGACGGACCCGGGTGGGGTCGTGACGATCGTCCCCTCCACCCGCCTGGAGTGGACCGGCGACGTCCCTGCCGCCGGGCCCGCCACCGTGGTGGAGCCCGGCGAGCTCGTAGGTCTCGACACCCAGCGGGCCGAGCTGCGCGAACTCATGGAACTGGCCTTCGGCAACAGCGCCCTTCTCGACGGTCTCGGAGTGGCACCCCCGCGAGGCGTGCTCTTGCAGGGCCCGGTCGGCTGCGGTAAGGCGAGCATGGCCCGTTCCCTCGCGACGGAGCTCGAGGTCACGGCACGAACGCTCTCGGGCCTCGATCTCGGCCGCCAGGACGCCAAGGCGGCCACGGCAGCGGTGGAGGATGCGTTCGCGACGCCGACAAGACCGATCGTGCTCGTCCTCGAAGACGTCGACGTCGTCTGCCCGGCCGACCCCGAGGAAGCCACGGCGACCTCTGCCGCCCTTCTGCGTGCCCTCGACGCGGCGGGGGGCACGGGGTTCTTCGTGGTCGCGACCACGGCAGTGCCGGAGGCGTGTGATCCCGCCCTGTTCGCGGAGGGCCGCCTCGAGCGGCGCATCGACGTGCCTCTCCCCGACCGTGACGTCCGTCGTCGAATCCTCGAGGTCCACACCCGCGCGCTGCCCCTCGCCGCGGACGTCGATCTCGGCGCGATCTCCGCCCGCACCCCCGGGTTCGCCGGCGCGGACCTGCACCGCCTGTGCCGTCAGGCAGGCCTCACGGCTGCCGGGCGGCTCCGGTCCGCGGCGACCGCACCCGCCACCGCAGAGCTCGTGGCGCAGGTGACGGCGACGGACTTCGCGACCGCTCTCGACCACGTGCGGCCTTCGACCATGGGTGGCGCGCACGTCGACACGGGCGCGGTCACGTGGGCGGACGTCGGCGACGCCGTGGAGCTGAAGCAAGCCCTGACCGAGTCCGTGATGTGGCCGGTGCGATTCCCCGACACGTTCGCCCGCCTCGGGTTGAGCCCGCCTCGCGGTGTCCTCCTGTACGGCCCGCCGGGGTGCGGGAAGACGTTCGTCGTGCGGGCGCTCGCAGGCGAGGCCGAGGCGAACCTACTGGCGGTGAAGGGCGCCGAGCTCCTCTCGAAGTGGGTCGGCGAATCCGAGGCCGGGGTCCGCGATGTGTTCCGTCGCGCCCGCGCGGCGGCTCCCGCGATCGTGTTCCTCGACGAGATCGACGCGCTCGCGCCCGTGCGAGGAGCGTCCACGGACTCGGGGGTGACCGACAGGGTCGTGGCGGCACTACTGACCGAGATCGACGGTATCGAACCGATGCGGGGCGTCGCCGTGGTGGCGGCTACGAACCGGCCCGATCTCGTCGACCCGGCGCTCCTGCGACCAGGGAGGTTGGAACGGCACGTGTTCGTCGAACTCCCCGACGCGGCTGCCCGCACCGAGATCCTCGTGGCGGCGTGCCGTTCCATGCCCCTCGGCAACGGCGTCGATCTCGCCGGCATCGCATCACGCGCCGAGGGGTTCTCGGCAGCCGACCTCGCTGCCCTGTGCCGCGAGGCCGGCTATGCCGCGCTGCACCGCGACCCGCAGGTGGCACGGATCTCGGTCGAGGACTTCGAGCTGGCCGGATCCAGGATGCGGCCCAGCGTCGATCCCGGCGTCGTCGCGCGCCTCCGCGACTTCCGCTCCCAGTGACCGACTCCGAACCCAACGTGCGCGCGTAGCGCACCACCCCCTGGTCACCCACACGCGCACGTCGATTGCTCAGAGGGGTCCGGTGACGGCGACGTAGGCCGTGGCAGCGATGACGGCGGCGAACGGCGCGAGACGGAGGGCGAGGTTGTCGGTGTGGTCGAGCACCCAGCCGAGAAGCAAGCCGACGACGAATCCGCCGAGGTGCGCCTGCCACGCGATCCCCGGCATCAAACTGAAGAGCAGGTTGACGATCAGCAGCCCGATGAACTGCTGCAGCATCGTACGACCCTCGGGCGTGTGCCTGCGGGCGATGATCAAGGCGAGCATGGCGCCGAAGAGGCCGAAGATCGCTCCCGACGCGCCGACCGCCGGTACCGACGGTGACAGCAGGATGAACGAAGCCCCGGCGGCAAGGCCCGCCGTGAGGTACAGCCCCAGGAACCACACCCGCCCCACGATGCGCTCCATCTGCGTGCCGAAGATGTAGAGGGCGAGCATGTTCATCCCAACGTGTGCGATACCGCCGTGGACGAACATCGACGTCACGAAACGCCAGTACTCCCCGGCGCTCACGCCGCCCAGATCGGGATGGATAACCCCGCGCACGCGGAGGCCCCAGAACAGGCCCCAATCGACGGCTGCCGAGTCGTTGTTGAACGTCGCGAGGAACACGGCGACGTTGAGGGCGATCAGCACGACGGTGACCGAGACCCCGCCCGATCCGGCCACGCGCCAAGGTGCCTGCCGTACCGCCGGCCCGCGTGCCTGGGGCACCGAAGGTGCGTATGCCGCGACCGGCTTGCCGGAGCTCCGCACGCATTCGGGGCAGACGAACCCGCCCCTTGCGTCCACCATGCAGTCGGGACAGACCGGCCGCCCGCAGCCGCCGCACGTGACGGCGGCTTCGCGACCGGGGTGCCGGTAGCAATGCGCAGGCACGTAGGGAGTCGGGGCTGGGGTCGGATCGGTCATCGTCGGGTGATCACTCGCTCGGCCCGTCACATCCGTTCAGGCACGCCGACGCCCACGACGGCGAGCCCGTCACGGACGGCAACCGCCGTCGCAGCGGCAAGCCTCAGCCGGGCGCGACGCAGCGTATCGTCCTCCGACAGTACGCGCAGGTCCGGGTCGTCGCGGCCGGCGTTCTGGTAGCTCGCCCAAGCGTCGGCCACGGCGACGAGGCCGTCGCACAGGTAAGAGGGGTCGTCGGCCTCGTAAGCCTTGAGCGCTGCGGGCCCGAGGCCGCCGATCGCGAGGAGGACCTGCGTCTCGGCCGGATGGCCGAGCACCGCCGGGTCCCCGTCCCCCAGCGCAGAAGCAATCGTGGTGCCGCCCTTGGTCATGATCGACGCGATCCGGGCGTAGGCGTACTGGATCCGGGGCCCGGTCTCGCCCTTGAACTGCACCGCCTCGTCGAGGTCGAACTCGAAGTCAGCGGCGCGTCTCATGCGGCACTGGCCGAAGAGGACGGCGCCGACGCCGACCATCTCGGCGACACCAATCGGGTCGTCGGGGCCCTCGCTGCGTTCGGCGATCTCGGTCCTGGCGCGCTCGACGGCCTCGTCGAGCACCTCGTCGAGGCTCACGACCCTGCCCTCACGGGTCTTGGCCTTCTGGCCTCCCAGGCGCATCTGCCCGAAGCCGACGTGCTCGCACGTCGTCGCCCACTCGTAGCCGGCGCGGGCCAAGGCGGCGAACACAGCACCGAAGCGGCCGCCCTGGCCCATGTCGGTCAGGTACACACACCGGTCGAAGCCGAAGTCACGCCGGCGCTCGATCGCCGCTGCCGCATCGCGGCTCTCGTAGGTCGAAGCTCCACGGCCTGTCACGAGGACGACCGCCTGGTGGCCGTCCACGGGCGGGACGAATACCGCGCCGCCGTCGGGGTCGACCTCTGCCACGTCCGCGTCGACGAGCTCTCTCGACACCTCGATCGCGGCCCCGCCATAGCGGCTCTCCCCGCGGTACTCGTCGAAGCGGATGCCGAGGCGGGCGTAGGTGTCCTCGAGCGAACCGGTGGTCGCGTCCACGATGAGTTGCCAGCGGCGCCGTGCCGTGGGGTCGCCGTCGTTGAGGCGGCCAAGCCAGTCTGCGGACGCGGCGCCGACCTCCTCGGGCCTCGATGCCTCGTCCTCGTTCGCCTCGACGTAGAGGGCCTGCAGGCGCTCGGGTCCGAGGACACCGGCATCGGCCTCGCCGGTCTCCTCGATCTTGTGTAGCAGCAGCGCGATGTTGTGGCCGTAGTCCCCCAGGTGGTTGAGACGCACGACGCGGTGGCCACGTGCCTCGTAGAGCCGTGCTAGAGACGCGCCGAGCGCCGTGCCGCGCAGGTGGTGGAATCCGAGCTTCCGCGCGGCGTTTGGGGAGCTGAAGTCGACGACCCACGTGGTCCCCGCGCCCTCGTCGCCCCCCACGAGCCCGGCGGGACGAGCCGCTGCAGCTACCACCTCGTCGAGTACCAGACGCGCCACGGTCGCGGGGTCCCACCTCACGTTGAGGAACGGGCCTACGGCCTCGGCAACCCCCACTCCCTCCATGTCCACCGCCGCTGCCGCCAGTCGCTGCGCGATCTCGGGCGGGGTCCCTGTCGCCAGCTTCGCGAGCCTGTGACAGGCGATCGCCGCGTCGCCCATCTCCGAACGCGACGGCGGTGCGACGAGGGCGGCGACAATGTCGACACCGACACCCAACTCGGCGGCAAGCACCCTGGCGAGCTCCGATTCCAGTGCTCCGATCGGATCGCTGCCGGAGCGGCGCGTAGGGGTGATCATGGTGCCATAGATGACCACCACGGCTGCCCGGCACGCAACACGCACAGCGCGGAGTCGGGTCGCCGACGGGTGGTGCGCTTCGTGGAGATGAGGGGATTCGAACCCCTGACCCCCGGCTTGCAAAGCCGGTGCTCTACCAACTGAGCTACATCCCCGCGGGCCGCACCACTCTATCCGTCCCCTGTCAGGAGACCTGGTGCCAGCCGGAGCCACTGGGCGGTGGCGGACGGCGACCACGGGCCCTCACCAGGGTGAGTACCGTGGCACCCACCACCAGGGCGGCCACGGCGATCCCGGTGCGGCCGAGGATGCGTCCGATCTCCATCGTCGAGGATTCAACCATTTGTGTGCGGGAGAAGGGGAACCTCTCCGCCGAACCGAATCCTCTCCCCAGAGCGGGCACAGCCGGATCCAACTTGGGCGGACCCGGCGAGTCGTAGGCATCCGAGTTGCCCGCGATCCGGAGGTAGATCCTTGGCCGCCACCCTGGCCACCAGGACGACGCGGATCCTCGCGATCGACCGCCATCTGAGCATGGCCGAGGCGTACGGCCTTCGTCTCGCCGAGGAGGACGATCTCGAGTTCCTCGGCGTCCTTGCAAAGACGTCCGCTGCCGTCTCGGCGGTACAGAGGCTCCGGCCCGACGTCTGCCTGATCGACACGATCTCGGGAGACGCGGCCGAGGGAATCCGCACGCTCGCCGACATTCGCGAGGCAGAGGCGTCGGTGCGCTGCCTCGTGCTCGTCGACGTGGAGGGTTCCGGGGCGGCCCTGCTCGCCGAGCTCCTCCATTACGACCCGACCGGCATCTTCTCCAAGGGCGACGGCCTCGAGGAGTTCGTCAAGGCCGTTCGGCAGGTCTCCGAGGACAGCTACGAGCTGTCTCCCCCGATGGAGATCGAGGTCGCGTCGGCCCGGTCCCTGATGGCGATGTTCAGCACCGGCGAGCGGCGTGTGATGAGTGCCCTCGCCAGATACGGCAACAAGGCCGAGGCAGCCTCGGCGACCTTCTACAGCCCCGAGACGATCAACACGTACGTGCGCCGCATCCGCAAGCGCATCACCGAGCGCGAGGGCAAGTCGGGTTTCCGGCTCCCGGACCTCGTGGCGTGGGCCCGTCATCACGGCTTCCACCACATCGAGCCGACCCTCTAGGCCTGCGCCCCAGCGACTCCGCCGCCGAAACCTCGAGCCCTGTAGGCTGCCCCGCGATGGACTCAACCGAACCAGACTCCGAGGGCCCCGCCGACACGCGCACCGAAGATCCCAAGAAGCTCGTCAGGGTCTTCTTCGCGATCATGGCGGTGCACGAGCACTCGTTCAGGGTCAAGGACCTCTCGCCCGCGTACCTGCAGAACCAGTACGCCCAACTCGTCGAAGAGGTGCGCGAGGCACTCCCGCCGGAACTCGACGACGAGCTCGCACGGCTCTTCCCGATCGGCTCCGCGGACTCGAACCTCTCCGCCATCCAATCCACGGCTGCTTCTCTGATCGGGTGGCTCAACGGAGTGCTGATAACCACTGGAGCGGCATCGATCTCGAGTCCACCCCAGCTCCCACGCCAGATGCTCGGCCAGCAGCCACCACCGGCGAGTGACGGGCACGAAAGCGGCGGCCTCTACCTCTGAGCGATTCCTGCTCGCTTGACTCGCGCCGCCCGCGGTCTTCTCATGGAAGTCCGCACGCACGCGAGGACGAACCATGAACCTGCCCGCCTCCCATGCCGCCGCACTCGAGTGGACCAGAAGGACCGTGAACGGAATCGGTGCGGACCAGTGGTCGCTGCCGACCCCTTGCGCCGGCTGGGACGTGCGATTCCTCTTGAACCACGTCGTCGCGGGGAACGAGTGGGTTCACGAACTCGTGGGCGGTCGCACGATCGAGGAGGTGGGTGACCGACTCGACGGTGATCGCCTCGGGGCTGACCCGGCGGGGGCATACGCTGCCTCGGCCGTACTCGCCGATGAAGCGT
The DNA here is from genome assembly GCA_046331095.1 of Acidimicrobiia bacterium. Taxonomy (GTDB): domain Bacteria; phylum Actinomycetota; class Acidimicrobiia; order UBA2766; family UBA2766; genus JAIBAC01. Next base: position 22,888 of record JAXLRM010000007.1, on the reverse strand, counting down.
TCTCGACGCCAGGCGCCATGGAGGAGCCCTGCGCCGTGTCCTACGGCCCCGTCCCCGGCGAGGTCTACTGCGGCCACAGGCTGATCGACGTGCTGGTGCACGGGTGGGACCTCGCGAAGGCGACGAGCCAGGATGCCTCTCTGCCGGAGGATCTCTGCCGGACCTGCCTCGACGTGATCGAACCCCAAAGGGATGTCCTCATCGGCAGCGGCATGTTCGGTGCCCCAGTCCCGTGCTCCTCCGACGATCCCCGCACCGTGTTGCTCACGACGTTGGGGCGGCGCTAGACCGCGACCGTGAGATAGGTGGGCATCGTGATCCCAGGTGGCCAGCGCCTCACCTTGGTCCTGTGCTGCACGGCGAAGCCCGCAGCGTCGAGCAGTTGCTCGAGGTGTTCCGCTGTCGTCCAGTGAGCAGGCCGCCCCGCGGTCCTCGTCAAGGAGTTGACCGTCCACTCGACGGCACGTGTCGCCGGGTTCACGAACGCCAGGTAGAGGGCCCCGTCGCCGCGGAGGACACGTCGGAACTCCGCGAGAGCCGCGTGCTGGTCCGGGTACCAGTGGAACGACTCGGTGCAGCAGACGGCATCGAAGGACGAGTTCTCGAATGGCAGGTGCTGGGCATCGGCTTCGACCCAGGCCACGGAGCGCGAGCGCTGCCGCGCCTTCGCGAGCATCCCCGGCGACAGGTCGACTCCGGTGATCCGCGCGTCGGGGTAGGTGCCTGCCAATCTCGCCGCGAGGATGCCTGTCCCGCAACCCACGTCGACGATGTCGGCCGGTTCCCGCGAGCGGGACATCTCGGCGCACACGGCGTCGTGAACCGGCCGGTACGTGAGCGACTGTGGCGCCTTCGCGTCGTAGAACCGCGACCAGGCGTCGAAGAACCCCCGCGGTACACCCTGTGCGCCGTCCCGGGACATTCCTGGTCGCTACTGGCCCACGCCCGAGGATGCCGGGGTCTCCTCGGGGTTCGCTTCGAGATCCGCAGCCACCGCATCCGCCCACAGGGTGATGTCGGAGAAGTCGCGCCAATCCCCGGCCTGGGTGCGCGCCATCCTTCTCGCCATGAATCCCTCGGCGTCCTCGGGCAGACGACCACCGAATGTCGCGTGCCCGCGAGCGCCGACCTTTGCCATGAGCTTGGCGACCTGGGGCACCGGTGCGATCTCGCCGTCGTGGGCGGACTCGTCGAGAGGCCCGCTGCTGAACAGCCACACCGGCACACGCCTCAGTGGTGCCGCGTTCGAGCGGACGAAACGGGCAGCTGCCTTGTGCCAGCGCCGGACGTAGAGGGCTCCCCCCACGATCACGGCGTCGTACCCGCTCGTGTCGGGGTCGGTGGCGGCCGCACACACGTCGACGCTCCATCCCTTCGAGCGCAGCCGCCCACCGATTGCCTCGGCGATGCCCTCGGTGCCACCCATCTTGGTCCCGAACGCGACGAGCACCTTCATCGGCGCCTCCCTGTAGCCACGCCCGAGTGTGCGTCGTCAGAGGACCGCCTGCAAGGGCCGTTGTGCTCTCGCGCCAGGATCGGATCGCCCGTGGATGTCAGGGGGCCTGCGGTGGCTGGGGCGGTCCGCCCGGGGGTGGCGCCGCGGGGCCATCGCCGAGGTCCCATGCCTCGGTAGCGGGGGCGTCTTGTTGCCATGACGCCTGGGGGTATCCCTGCTGCTGGGGCTGAGCCGGTTGCTCCCATGTCGGGGGGGCCTGGGGAGGGACGCCCCAGTCCTGAGCCTGAGGCTGCGCGCCAGGTTGCTGCGGGGCCTGCGCGTAGGGGTCGGGGGCGGGAGTCCACTGTTGGGCACCTTCCGAGTACGGACTCGCCGGCTGGGCTTGAGGCCCCGCACCGTACTGTGGCTGCCCGTAAGGTGGCTGCCCGTAAGGGGCCTGGGCGTAACCCGTCTGGGCGTATTGGGCCTCGGACTGGGGTGCGGTCGCGTACACGCCCGACGGTGCCGGCGCGGTTTCCGCCGCGGCGTCCTTGCCGGCGCCGATGATCCCGGCCACGATCGCGATGAGGCCACCGCCCACGAGGAAGAACGGCCCGATCCCGTAGTGGCCGAACACCGCCTCGGTGAGGCCTTTGGCCTCGATGTCCTTCTGGACCTGCATGTAGAGCAGGATCGGTGCGGCCATGGCCAGCAGTCCCCAGACGATGTAGAGGACCCTCCTCGGCGTGCGGGGTAGGAACGTCCAGACGATGAGGCCGAGGGATACGACCGCGATAGCCACGGCGACGGCGGGAATGCTCCCTCCCGGCGTCTTGGAAGGTCCGGAGATGAGGAACGTGATCGGCACGTCGAACGCGCCGAGCGCGGACTTGCCGTTCGCCTCGTAGAGCACGGCGACGTTCTTGATCCAGGGCAGCGCCGCCGAGACGGCAGCGACGATCGCTGCGGCTACGCCGACGACCTGGTCACGCTTCATACGACCGGCTCTTTCTCACGGGCTGTGTGGGACCGGGTGCGCGGATGGACGGGCCTGCACCATGTGGGCGAATATGCTACTTGGGCGTTAGGCTCGACGTCTGGGATCCCCCACACGGGCAGAGGAGAAGTGTGACAGGGCCCTCGTCTCCGACGACCACTCGCCGCCGCGTGCGTCACGTCGACATCTGGTCGGTCTTCAAGATATCCCTCCTGTTCTTCTTCGTGTGCGGGATCGTCTGGCTCGTCGCGGTCGTCATCGTCTGGAACGTCATCAACGCGTTCGGTTGGGTCTCCCAACTCGAGGGGCTCACCGGCAAGCTCGTGGGCGGCTCGTTCCGTCTCGACACGGGCACCTTGTTGCGTGCGGCGGTCCTGATCGACCTCGTGACCGTCGGCGGGTTCACGATCGGTGCGACGCTGCTCGCTGTCCTCTACAACCTGATCTCCGACGTCGTCGGGGGTGTCAACGTCACCGTTGAAGAGGTGGCCGGTCGCCGCGACCGCAGACTGCTCTCCAGCATCTCTCTTCCGTTCCGTAGGAACCGCAAGCAGCCGGCGGTCGACGGGATCGAATCGAGCCGCTCACCCGTAGCCGCAGCGGCTGGGAGGCAGGCATCGTCGTCCCAGCCACGCCGCCCACCTGCCGGCGGTGGGGCTGTGACCGTGAAGCGGGCGCCCCAACCCACCCGGGGTGCAAACGCCGGCGGTTCGGGTTCCGCCCCCGGCGACGGCGCCGCCACGGCGACTCCGAAGGCCAAGCCAGCGCCTGGCCGGACCGCGCAGGCCAAGCCTGCACCCAAGGACGGGCCATCTGTCGCCCCGGTGCCTCCGAAACCGGCGCAGAAGACTCCCGCGAAGCCCGCCGCGCCGGCCAAGGCCGAGGGCAAGGGCTGAACCCGCCCCAGAAGGCCTGTGCTACCTTCGCCGCTCTCGCGGGGCTATAGCTCAGCAGGTTAGAGCGCATCCCTGATAAGGATGAGGTCCCTGGTTCGAATCCAGGTAGCCCCACCACCCGAAGCCGCAGGTCGGAGCCCACAACCTCGGCTCCACACCGTTGCCCCGTCCTCTTGTGCCCACGTGCGGCCCGCCGACCGACCCTCCCGTCCCGCGTTCTGCGCGAGCGGCGCGCAAGGACCGGCCTCAGCCGTATAGGGCCGCCGGGGCCCCTGTGCCGCGCCACGCACCCCGGGCCGGGGCTGGAGGACTCAGCTCCGGTCGGTATCGGCGGCGGTATCGCCTGCATCGGAACCCGGATCGGTGCCGCCCCCCGATTCCGTGTCGCCCTCGACGCCATCGCCGACGCCGTCTTCTTCGCCCACGAGGTCGGTCGCGGTGGCGCCCGTGGCGACGGCGGTGATGTGCTCGCCCTCGGACAGGGTCGCCATCTTGACCCCGGTCGCCGACCGGCTCTGACGGCTCACGTCGGCGACGTTCTGGCGGATCACGACTCCCGAGGAGTTGATCAGCATCACGATCTCCTCGGGTGAGACCACCGGGGCAGCGACGAGCTCGCCACGCCCGGAGGGAAGCTTCATGGCGACGAGACCCTTGCCGCCGCGGTTCTGGGGCCTGAAATCGGCGCACGGCGTCCGCTTGCCGAAGCCGCCCGAGGTGACGCACAACACGTCGCTGTCGGTACGTGCCACGTCAGCATGGATCACGCAGTCGTCGCCGACGAGGCTGATCGCCTTGACGCCCGCGGCCGCGCGCCCCATCGGGCGCACGTCGGTCTCCGCGAAGCAGATCCCCATGCCGTCACGCGTGACGACGAGGACGTGGTCGTCGCCCGAGGTCGTGAACACCCGCTCGAGCGCATCACCGTCACGCAAGCGGATCGCGATGATGCCGTCCTGGCGGCTCACGTCGTACTCACGGAACCTGGTCTTCTTGACGACACCGTGGCGGGTGACCATCACCAGGAAGCGGGCGGTCTCGTAGTCGCGGGTGTCGATCACCGCCTGGATGCGCTCGTCGGGCACCAAGGGCAGGAACTGCGCCAGTGCTTCGCCACGGGCAGTGCGGTCCTTGGGCCGCAGCTTGTGCGCCTTGATCCGGTACACCTTGCCGCGATTGCTGAACAGCAGCAGATACGCGTGCGCCGTGGTGGTGAGCAGGTGAGCGACCGTGTCGTCCTCGCGCAGAGCGGCTCCCTTGACGCCCTTGCCGCCCCGCTGCTGGGTGCGGTACTCGCTCGCGAGGACCGCCTTGACGTAGTTGTTCTTCGTTATCGAGATCACGAGGTCTTCGTCGGCGATGAGGTCCTCGATGTCGAACTCGCCCTCGTCGGGCACGATCTCGGAGCGTCGTCCGCGGGCGAACTTCTCGCGCAGCGCCGCCAGCTCCGTCCTCACGACCTCGCGCTGGCGATCGGGGTCGGCGAGGATCGCCTCGAGCTCGGCGATCGTCGCCTCCAGCTCGGCGAGCTCGTCGCGCAGCTTCTGGGTCTCGAGCGACGTGAGGCGGCGCAACTGCATGTCGAGGATGTGGTTCGCCTGGACTTCCGAGACCCCGACCTCGGATACGAGGCGCACTCGCGCCGTGTCGGTGTCGTCGGAGCCGCGGATGATCGCGATTACCCGGTCGATGTCGTCGAGGGCGATCAGGAGCCCCTCGACGATGTGGGCGCGATCGCGGGCCCTTTGCAGCCGGAAGCGGCTACGGCGCTGGATGACGTCGATCTGGTGATCGACGTAGTGGCCGATCAGCTCGGCGAGGTTGAGCGTGCGCGGCACCCCGTCGACGAGAGCGACCATGTTCGCTCCGAACGTGTCCTGCAAGGCGGTGTGCTTGTACAGGTTGTTGAGGACCACCTGTGGCACGACACCCGTCTTCAGCTCGACGACGAGACGGGGGCCCTCCTTGTCGGAATGGTCGGCGACGTTGGAGACGCCGTCGATCTTTGCCTCGCGCACGAGCTGCGCGATGCGTTCGGCCGTACGTTGCAGCGACACCTGGTAGGGGAACTCGGTCACGACGATCTGGGTCCTGCGCGAGCTCGACTCGACGATCTCGCACTTCGCGCGAATGCGGATGGACCCGCGTCCGGTCCTGTAGGCGCGGCGAATCCCCTCGTGGCCCACGATCTCCGCCCCGGTGGGGAAGTCGGGCCCCTTCACGAACTGCATCAGGTCGTCGGGGGTGGCGTCGGGGTGGTCGAGGTGGTAGGCCACCGCGTCGCACACCTCGCCGAGGTTGTGCGGCGGGATGTTTGTGGCCATACCGACCGCGATACCGGTCGAGCCGTTCACGAGCAGGTTCGGGAAGCGCGAGGGCAGCACGGCGGGCTCCTCGTGCTGACCGTCGTAGTTGGCGAGGAAGTCGACGGTCTCCTCGTTGATCCCGTCGAGGAGCCCCAACGCGAGCGGCGAGAGGCGCGCCTCGGTGTAGCGCATCGCGGCAGCCGGGAAGTCGATCGAGCCGAAATTGCCCTTGGGGTCGATGAGCGGATGACGCAGGTTGAAGTCCTGGGCCATGCGCACGAGGGCGTCGTAGATCGTCTGGTCGCCGTGGGGGTGGTAGCGGCCCATCACATGGCCGACCGCCGTCGCGCTCTTCTGGCGCGGCCTGTCGGGGCGGATGCCTTGTTCGAACATGCCGAAGAGGATCCGGCGCTGCACGGGCTTGAGGCCGTCGCGTACGTCGGGCAAGGCCCGCGACACGATCACCGACATCGAGTACTCCATGAAGGAGTTCTTCATCTCCTCCTCGATGTCGATAGGAGTGATGTTGGCCGGCTCGTCGGGGGGATCAGCCGGTGGGCGCGTCACGTCTGTCATCGCTGTGTCGGCACTCCCGTTCGGTGCTCTCTGGGCTCAGATGTCGAGGAACCGCGCGTCCGCGGCGTTGGTGCGGATGAACTCCTTGCGCACGTCGACGTTCTCGCCCATCAGGGTCGAGAACACCTCGTCGGCGATCGCGGCGTCCTCGATGCTCACACGGCGCAGGACCCGCCTGGCCGGGTCCATCGTGGTCTCCCACAGTTCCTCGTAGTCCATCTCGCCGAGGCCCTTGTAACGCTGGGCCGCCGGCAGTTTGCGGTCGCTGTGGTCGGCCCGCAGTGCGTCGAGGGCACGGTCGCTGTGGAGGTAGTGGATCTCGTTGCCGATGCGCTGGCCGTAGAGGGGAGGCTGTGCCGCGTACACGTACCCGGCTTCGATCAGTTGGGGCATGTGGCGGAACAGGAAGGTCAGCAGCAGTGTGCGGATGTGAGCGCCGTCGACGTCGGCGTCGACGAGGGTCACGATCTTGTGGTAGCGCACATCCTCGATCTTGAAATCCTCGCCGATGCCGGCACCGATCGCGGAGATCAACGCGAGGATCTCGGTGTTGGCCAGCACCTTGTCCATGCGGGCCTTCTCGACGTTGAGGATCTTGCCCCGGATCGGCAGGATCGCCTGGATCTTGCGGTCGCGTGCCTTGACCGCCGAGCCGCCGGCGCTGTCGCCCTCGACGATGAAGATCTCCGACTCCGAAGGGTCCTTGGATGTGCAGTCGACGAGCTTGCCGGGAAGGCCTCCGCCGTCGAGGACACTCTTGCGTCGCGTGAGCTCGCGGGCCTTCTTCGCCGCGAGCCGGCCTTGCGCCGCGAGCTTGGCCTTCTCGATGATCGTCCGGGCCTCGCCGGGGTGGGTCTCGAGCCAGTCGGCGAGACGCTTGTTGGTTACCGACTGGACGAATCCCTTCATCTCGGTGTTGCCGAGCTTGGTCTTGGTCTGGCCCTCGAACTGGGGTTCGGCGAGCATGACCGACACGATCGCCGTCAGCCCTTCGCGGCAGTCGTCGCCGGTGAGGTTGTCGTCCTTGCCCTCCTTGAGGAGGTTGTGGGCCCACGCGTACTTGTTCAGCGTCGTCGTCAACGCAGCCCGGAAGCCCTCTTCGTGGGTGCCGCCCTCGTGGGTGTTGATGGCGTTGGCGAAGCTGTGCAGGTTCTCCTGGTACGAAGTCGTCCACTGCATCGCCACGGCGACCCGGTGCGCCTCGGCGCCGTCGGACCGCTCTGCCTCTTCCCGGAACGAGATGACCTCGGCGTGCAGCGGTTCGCGTCCCTTGTTGAGGTGACCGACGAAGTCGACGAGGCCTCCGGCCGCGTAGAACTCGGTTGCGGCGGGGCCGTCGTCGCCGCGCTCGTCGACGAAGACGATGCGCAGGCCGCTGTTGAGGAACGACATCTCCCGGAGTCGACGCTTGAGGACGGCGGCGTCGTAGTCGGTCGTCTCGAAGATGTCGGGATCCGCCCAGAACGTGACCGTGGTTCCGGTCTGGTCGCTGTCACCCACGCGCCGAAGCGGACCCGCCGGGTCTCCGCCGCCGCTGAACTCCATCGTCCACGTGGCACCGTCGCGCTCCACGTCGACGACCACGCGTCTCGACAAGGCGTTCACTACCGATACGCCGACCCCGTGAAGGCCGCCCGACATCTTGTATCCGCCGCCGCCGAACTTCCCACCGGCGTGCAGTTCTGTCAGGACGATCTCCAGGGCGCTGCGCCCGGGGTACTTCGGGTTCTCCTCGACGGGGATTCCACGACCGTTGTCGACGACGCGGACTCCGCCGTCGGCGAGCAGCGTCACCTCGATGAGGTCGCAGTATCCGGCGAGGGCCTCGTCGATCGAGTTATCGACGACCTCGTAGACCAGGTGGTGCAGTCCGCGCTGGCCCGTCGAGCCGATGTACATCCCGGGACGCTTACGGACGGCCTCGAGGCCCTCCATCACGTCGATGTTCTCGGCACCGTACGTGTCGGATGGCTGCGACAAGTGCACTCCAGCATCGGTAGACATCTACCCGGTGGCAGCTCGACCGCGGTCAGCGGTCAAGTGCCGAGACGGCAGGATCGGAAAAGATCCGGAGTCGCCGCTCCGAGCACGCCTTCGAGGGGTGAAGCAGCAGGTCAGAGCCTATTTCAGGCCCGTCGAGGGACGTGTCCGGATGCTACCACAGCAGTGGGTCACACCCCCCACCGAACCTGTGCACAAACCTGTGGATTGTGGGGATAGGCGGCATCTAGGGACGGGACGCGGGACGACGCACCACGACCGCCTCCACCTCTTCGCGGCCGAGGTGCTCGTTGACGGCAAGGCGGACGGCCTCGGTCGCGAACCTGAAGCGCGTCTCGCCGACGGTGTCGCTCGCGACCACGACCAGCACGCCGTCGGAGAACCGCACCGGGCTGGCCGAATCTGCGAGGTCGGCGCCCACGACGCTTGCCCATGCGTTCCGGTCCGAGACCAACGCGGCGAGGTCCGGCGACACGCCCACGGTCCCGGCTGCAGTAGACAGGATCTCGCCCACCGACACCGCTTCGCCGGTTCTGCGCGTTCGCCGTCCGGGTTCAGGTCGCATCGCCGATCACCTTGCCGTCGACCACGTACACGACCTGGACTTCGGCGTCCTCACCGAAGCCGGAGGCCGAAAGGGCCGTGGCGACGTCAGGGCCGACACCGCCGGAGTCCGCCGCCGAAGTCGTGGTCATCAGCGTCTGGGCGTCCCTGGGCAGTTGGTCGAGGAGGCGGCCGCGCCGCTGTGGGTCCAACTCGCTGAAGACGTCGTCCAGGAGCAGGACGGGTGGATCGTCCGTCGTCTCCTCGAGCACGGCGAGGTGCGCGAGCCTGAGCCCGAGCGACACCACCCGCTGCTCGCCCTGAGACGCATGCGTGCGAACGTCCCTGCCCGCGTATCTCAACGCGACGTCGTCGCGATGGGGACCAACGAGGGTCACACCACGGTCCAGTTCGTCGCGGCGTGACGCCGCGAGCTCGGCACCGATCGCCTCCCTGACAACTTCGCGCACCTCCGGCTCGTCCACGCGAACCTCCACCGACGGCGACCAGCTCGCAACGTACTCCGCAGCCGCGACATCCCCCGACAGGGAGGCAACTGCGTCCGCCAACTTCGGTGCGAGCCGCCGGAGGAGCTTGACACGCTCGACGACGAGATCGGCGCCCTTGTCGGCAAGCATCTCGGTCCACGTAGCGAACGCACTCGGGACAGCCCCCCGCGGAGTCCCGCGTATCGATCGCAGCAGTACGTTGCGCTGTTTGAGGACACGCTGGTAGTCGGCGAGGACGGCGGCGGTCCTGGGGACGACACTCACGAGTGCCTCGTCCAGGTATTCACGACGCTCGGACGGTCCGCCCTTGACCAGACTCAGGTCGTCGGGCGCGAACACGACGCTGCGCAACACGGCGACGTCGCGGTGCCGGGGACGCGTAGTGGCGTTGAACATCCACCGCTTGCCTCCCGCAACGTCACCGAGCTCGACTCCGACGCGTACGGACCGCCCACCGGCCAGTGCCACGTCGGCCTCCACCATGGCGCGATCGGCACCGGCCGCGAGGATCACACCGGTGTCCGCCGTCCTGAACGACCGCCCCACCGAAAGGAGGTGGATCGCCTCGAGAATCGCCGTTTTGCCGGCCCCGTTGGGTCCGCAGATCAGAACCGGACCGTCACCGAGCTCGACCACGGACTCCTGGTGGTTCCGGAACGCGTGAAGGCGCAGCCGGACTACGTGCACGGCTAGACACGCACCGGCATCAACAGGTGCAGGTAGGCACGTGATCCTGGTTCGGACAGCATCGCCGGCTTCAAGGGCTCGAGCGTGTCCATGTGGACTGTCTCTGTCGTGCAGGAGTCGACGGCATCACGGAGGTATCCGGGATTGAACGCGATCGTCATCGGTTCACCCGAGTACGAGGCGTCGATCTCCTCGTCGGCCTCGCCGCCGAGCTCGGGATCTATCGCACGCAGGCGCACCACGTCCCCACCGAGCGTCAGGCGTACCGGTGTCGAATCCTTGGCGAGCAAGCTCACGCGCCTCAGTGCATCGAGCAGGTCGGACCTGTCGAACTCGAGCTTGTTGGGGTAGTGCTCGGGTAGGAGCTGCTCGTAGCTGGGGAATACCTCGTCGATCAGCGTCGTGGTGACCGAGGTGCGCCCCGCCTGAAACGTGGCCAAGCGCTCTCCGAAGCGGATCTCGACGGCATCCTCGGGCCCTGCCGCCGCGGCGAGACGCGAGAGCTCGGAGAGTGCCCTGGCCGGCACCAGGGCTTTCTCGCCGGCAGCGAGAACTCCAGGGATCGAGACCTCGCGTAGCGCGAGTCGGTACGAGTCGGTCGCCACGAGGCGCAAGCCGGTTTCGGTCGGCTCTACGAGGACCCCCATGAGGATCGGGCGCCCCCGGTCGGAGCTCGCCGCGGTCACGACCTGGTCGATGGCGCCAGGCAGCATCGCAGCAGGAACCCCCACCGCCTCGCCGCCCGTGTCAGGAAGCGAGGGGAAGTCTCCCCGCGGATAGGTGCGCAAGGAGAAATGAGACCTCCCGGCGCTTATGTCGGCGACACCCGTGTCGTCCACGACGAGCTCGACTGCACCATGGCTCAGGGACCGAACGATCTCTCCGAAGAGACGGTGCAGGACAGCTTCTCCGGGACGATCGACCTCGGCCGGCACCGACGTCCTGATCGTGAGCTCGCCATCGGTGGCACTCAGGCGTACCAGTCCTTCCGGATCCGCATCGAGGAGAACCCCCGAGAGGGCGGCACTCGTCGCTTTCAGAGGAGAAGCCCGGAACGCGACGGTGAGGCCGTCGGCGAGGGTGTCCTTGTCGCAGCGAAACGAGACGGCTGTCGTCGTATCGGTCATCGTGTCCACTTCAGGCGTGCCTCCGCTGCTTCTGTGGGGATGTGACTCTCAACAGTGGTGGTGGTAGGGACTGTGGAATTGTGGACTTCATGTGTGCCACCTGATGGGATGGTCCGAACTACAAGGCGCGGAGATGTGGATACCCGGTGCAGTTCGGCGGCTTCTGTCACCGTCCGGTCCTGATCTTCTGCGTGAGCTCGTTGACTTGTTGGAACACAGGCCGCTGGTTGTCCATCTTGTTGGTGACCTGTTTCTGGGCGTGGAGCACAGTGGTGTGGTCCCTGTTGCCGAAGATCTCACCGATGCGAGGCGTCGAGAGATCGGTCATGGTGCGGTGCAGGTACATGGCGACTTGGCGTGCCAAGGCCAACGAGCGCTGCTTGCTCGGCCCGATCAGGTCCTCGATGGTGACGTCGTAGTACTCGGCGGTGCTGCGCATGATGTCGTCGCTGGTGACGGCGCGGTTCGCGTCACCCATTCCCGCCAGGAGCTCTTCTGCCATGTCGTAGCTGATCGGGACGCCCTCGACGCTCGCGAACGCCTTGATCCTGTTGAGTGCTCCTTCGAGCTCGCGGATGTTGTCGAACGAGCGTTGCGCGATGAGCTCGAGGACCTCGTAGGGGACCTCGACCTCGAGGCGGGCGGCCTTGTTGTGGAGGATCGCTATACGGGTCTCGAGCTCGGGTGGGTTGATGTCGGCCATGATCCCGCCGGCGAGACGCGACTGGAGCCTGCCGGTCAGATCGCTGATCTCGCGTGGCTGACGGTCGGATGCGACCACGATCTGGCGGGCGTGGTCGTGCAGTGTGTTGAACGTGTGGAAGAACTCGTTCTGGGTCTCGATCTTGCGCTCGAGGAACTGGATGTCGTCGATGAGGAGCAGGTCGGTCGAGCGGTAGCGCTCGCGGAATTCGGCCTTGCGCCCCGACTGGATCATCTCGATGAACTCGTTCGTGAACTGCTCGCTCGTCGTGTAGGTGGCGCGCAGGGTCGATGTGCGGCGCACGAGGTTCACGATCGCGTGCAGGAGATGGGTCTTGCCGAGTCCCGTGGGCCCGTAGATGAACAGCGGGTTGTAGCCCATCTGTCCCGGTGACTCGGCCACCGCGAGAGCTGCACCGTGGGCGAAGCGGTTGGAGTCCCCGATGACGAAGGTCTCGAACGTGTTCGTCGGAGACACGGGCAGGTTCGCCGTCGGCAGTGGGCCCCGCACCCGCACGTGAGCGCGCTTGTTCGGTAGCGGCTCCGGTGCCGGCTCTGGTTCTGTGAAGTCGGGACCGAAAGCGATGTCGAGGTCCTCGAGGGAGCTCCTGCGTGGGACCTCCGTGACGACTCGGACCTTCACGGGATGGCCGACGGCTTCGCGAACAGCGTCCTCGACGGCTGCGAGGAAGTCCGTCTCGATCCTCGTCCGGATGATGTCGGCCGGTACGGCAAGACAGAGCTCGTCGTCCTCGATCGCCTTGGGCTGGATTCCGGCGAAGCAGGTCTGCCATGCCGAGTCACCAAGGCTTGCGCGCAGAGAGGACGCTGCTCGGACCCAGATGGACTCGGCCGTCGAGTTCTCCGACGCCATATCGGCCCCTCCGTCGTCCCGGCCGCACACCGGCGCTGCAATACACAGGGATATCCACAGATGTGGATTGCAGATGTGGACCTATTCGATGCGTGTAGACGGTGCCCGGGCCCACCACGGGGGAAGTGAGGACCACGCCAGGGCCGGGAGACTGTAGCAAAGCGGCCAGGGGTGGGCAATCAACCACAGATGTGCCCAGGTCGATGCCCGTGAACTTCATCGATGGGACCGCGAACCGGCACCGTTGACCTCGTTCGGGGAGCCCTAGTACTGTCCCGTGACCACAGTGTGGGGGTAGTGCGCCGTCGGCCCTTGCCGGGACCAGCGCTACCGACCCACTACAGGGCACCGAATCTGTCCTCGAACCGCTACGACCCGGAGCCTCGCCATGAAGCGGACTTATCAGCCGAACAACAGGCGTCGGCACAAGAAGCACGGCTTTCGGCGGCGCATGCGCACTCGGGGTGGGCAGGCTGTGCTGCGTGCCCGCCGCCAGAAGGGCCGCAAGCGACTCGCAGCCTGAGTTGGTCGGGTGTGGCCACCGCGCGCCCGACGCGTCGACCTGGCGAGGATCGCCCGGAACGCGGGCAGAGTTCGTCGAGGGCCGGTCACGATCGTGCGCGGAGAAGGAAGAGCATGTGTCGGGTACGCTGTCGGGAAATCCGTCGGTGACGCCGTCACACGCAACCGTGTTCGGCGCCGTCTCCGTGAGGCGGTCCGGCTCGGGGTCGATCAGCGCGACGTCCAGGCGACGTTCCTGGTCGTCGGCCGCAGAGCCGTGCTGGACGTCCCTTTCGGAGATCTCCGAGCCTCTCTGCGTGACGGGTTCCGGGAGCTGCATGGGCGCAACAGAGCACACGGGATGCGGGCCGGATGAAACGTCGGCGCAGGAGCTGCACGAGCGTCCCTGGTACACCCCCGCCGGTTTGGCACTGGTGCTCATCCGCGGGTATCAAGCAGTGCGCGCAGCGAGCCCGTACAGGTGGTGTCGTTTCGAGCCGACTTGCTCGAGCTTCACGGCCACGGCTGTCGCCCGGTTCGGATTGATCCGTGGACTGTTCCTCGGGGTCAGGCGGATCCTCAGGTGCAATCCGTGGTCAGCAGGCGGATACGACCCGGTGCCCGAAGCCATGAGACGGAGAGCCTGAGACGGCATGGGCAGCATCGACTTCTCGATCCTCCAGAACCAACGCGTACCCATTTTGGGTCACTTGTTCGGTTTGTTCGAGCTGCTCATCGGGTGGCTCCTGGCCGCGATCTACTCCGTCGTGCCCAGTTACGGCCTCGCGATCATCATCTTGACGATCTTCATCCGGGTGTTGCTCTACCCGGTGACGGCCAAGGGCACGAGGTCGATGGCCTCGATGCAGAAGCTTCAACCCGAGATCAAGCGGCTACAGGCGAAGTACAAGTCCGACCGTCAGCGCCTCAACGAGGAGTTGATGGCGCTGTACAAGGCGAACAACGTGAACCCGGCGATGGGTTGCCTGCCACTGCTCGCGCAGATGCCCGTGATGATCGCCCTCTACTCGGTGTTCAGGCCGCGACCGGGCCAGGAAGGCATCCCGATCTCGTTCCTGCCCCACAACAGCTCACTCGTGGCCGACATCTGCGGTGGGTCTCCCGTATTGAGCGATTCGGGTGCGTATGTGTGCGAGAGCGCCCAGAACCCGGCTGTGTCCCAGTTCTTGGGGATGAACCTGACCGAGTCACCCTCACGCGCGCTCAGTTCGGGGGGATTCGTACACTTCATCCCGTATCTGGTGATCCTTCTTCTGATTGTCGCAACCGGGTACTTGTCCCAACGCCAACTCATGAAGCGCAATCAGAACACGGCCCAATCGACGCCTCAGGCAATGCAGACGGTTACCAAGTTGATGCCGGCGTTCTTCGCCGTCATCTCGTTCTCGCTGCCCGCAGCGGTGAACCTCTACTTCTTGACGACGAACACGTTCCAGATCTTCCAGCAGTGGTTCATGTTCCGCAGCACCAAGGACGAGGACGTGGTGATACCGAAGTCGCCCTCGAAGTCGAAGTCCGCCACGTCCGCGAGCGGGGACAAGTCGCCTGGTCGTACCGGCAGTGCCGCCCCGAAGGGCCAGCGCAAGGCTTCAACCGGCCGGACCGGGACCGACAAGGGAGCCGGGGGGGCCAAGCCGGCTCGGGTCCAGAAGCAGCCGAAGTCAGGAACAGCTGCCACCGGCGGCAAGAAACCTCCTCAGAAGGTCGCCCCGAAGTCGAAACGATCCGGCAACTCAGGCAACGGGACGTCGAACAAGGGCACCAAGCCCAAGCCCCAGGGCAACTGACCGCACTGGACATCGAGACCGTGTACACGAGAGATTCCGAGGGGACACCGTGACCGAATGGCGTGAGATCCAGGCGTCGGACCGCGATGCAGCACTCGACGAGGCAGTGCGTCTCCTCGGGGTAGCTGTGGACGACATGGAGATAGGTGAGTTGCCGTCGGACGAGGGGATTCGCCTCGTGGTTCGCGTGGCGGGCGACACGGGGAGCGAGGAGTCCGGGCAACCGGAATCGGAGGCAGCCGAGGTTGCAGACCATGCCGACGAAGAAGGGTCGGTGGGGTCGCGCCAGAGATCACGGGACGAGGAAGTCGACCCCGCGCTCCTGCGCCAGCAGCAGGACGTCGCACTCGACTTCCTCGAGGAGTTGCTGGAGGCGTTCGACCTCGAGGGCGAGATAGCGGCCGAATACCGCGACACGGTTCTGCACTTGGACGTGGGCGGCGACGACCTCGGGTCCTTGATCGGCCGCCGCGGCACGACACTGGCCGCGCTCGCCGAGGTGACCAAGACCGTGGTGCAGAGACGCACAGCCGCGCGCGTGCGCGTGAACGTCGACGTGCAGGGGTACCGGGCCCGGCGCCGCTCCGCATTGGAGCGCTTCGCAGGGGAGCGCGCCCGCGAGGTCCTGGACCGAGGTATCGAGGTCGCGCTCGACCCGATGACAGCCGCGGATCGCAAGGTGGTCCACGACGTGGTGGCCAAGATCGACGGCGTCCGTAGCTACTCCGAGGGCCAGGAGCCCAAGAGGAACGTGGTGCTCAGCCCAGCTTGAGGTGGTTTCACGTGAAACCCTGACGAGACGGTTCGCCGACGCCCTGCACGAGGCGAACAAGCGGACCAATCTCGTCTCGAGGAAGCTGACCCGTCCGGACGTCCGAGCGATCGTCGCGTCGTTCTCGGACACCCTCGAAGTTGCCCGAGTCGGAGCGGTCGAAGGCCTGCTCGACATAGGGAGCGGAGCGGGCCTTCCTGGCATCCCGCTGGCGATCGGGTACCCCCGAACGCATGTCGTCCTGGCGGAGTCACGCAAGCTCAGGATCGAATGGCTGCGGACGATCGTCCCCGAGCTCGGGTTGGAGAACACCTCGATCCTGCCCGGGCGCGTCGAGCGATACTCCGAACTCGAGGCAGCATTCCCGGTGGTCACGGCATTCGGCGTGGGGCCTCCCGCCGAGATCATCCCCCTCGCCGCCCGATACCTGACACCCGGGGGTGTCGCCGTACTCTCCGCACCTGCGGAGCCGACCAGGCAGGACGAGAGCAGTTGGCTCCTAGCGGCTGCGATCCACGACAGTAGGGTCGAGCACGTCCCGAACGCGCTCCACGGGGGCCGCGCCCTCCTACTGGTCCGAACGCAACCCTGAAGTGGCCCGGCCTTCCCGCGTGGCGCCGTGGTCGGCATGCGGCGCCGCTCGGAATGCCGCGACCGCGTGGCGGTCCGAAGCTATATTGCCCCGACCAGAGGGCCCGACCTTCACGAACCGAGACTCCGAGCATGCGCGCTTCGCACAGGATCGCGATAGCCAACCAAAAGGGTGGCGTCGGCAAGACGACGACAGTGGTCAACCTCGGCGCCGCGCTCGCGGCCGCCGGCCACTCGGTCCTGGTCATCGACCTTGATCCGCAAGCGAACGCATCCACCGCACTCGGTCTGGACCCGCGCAGCCTGGAATCGACCGTGTACGAGGTTCTGATCCAGGACACCCCGGTCGAGGACGTCATCGTCAGCACCGGTTTCCGGAACCTGTACTGCGTTCCCGCGAAGCTCGACCTGGCAGGGGCGGAGGTGGAGCTGGTCTCGATGTTGGCCCGCGAGACACGCCTGCGAGAGGCCCTGAAGGCGGTACAGGAGGACTACGAGCTACTCCTCATCGATTGCCCGCCCAGCCTCGGCCTGCTCACGATCAACGCATTGGTCGCCGCCGAGGAGCTCCTCGTCCCGATCCAGTGCGAGTACTTCGCCCTCGAGGGCCTGAGTACTCTCATGCAGAACGTCGAGAAGATCCGCCGCACCGTGAACCCGAACTTGAGCGTCATGGGGTTCGTGTTGACGATGTACGACGCGCGCACGAACCTGTCTGCGCAGGTTGCGAAGGACGTGCGCGAGCACTTCGGCGAGAAGGTGTTCAGGACGGTGGTGCCGCGGAGTGTGCGACTGTCGGAGGCACCCAGTTTCGGCCAGCCGATCGAACGCTTCGCCCCGATGTCGCGCGGTGCGATCGCCTACCGCGAGCTCGCCAAGGAGGTAGCTCCCGATGACGGATAGGGGCGTGACGCGCACCGGGCTCGGCAGGGGGTTGTCGGCGTTGCTACCCGACGACCCCGCCGGGGGACCGGTGTTCCGCGAGGTTTCGATCGACAAGGTTCACCCCAACCCGCGCCAACCTCGCACGCACTTCGACGACGAGGCGATCACCGCCCTGGCAGATTCGATCAAGCGCCTGGGAGTGCTACAACCGCTCTTGTGTCGACGCGACGGCACCGAGTTCGAACTCATCGCCGGCGAGCGGCGCCTACGGGCCGCTCGGTTGGCCGGCCTCGACGAGGTGCCGATACTGCTCCGCGAGGCATCGGAGGAGAGCAGCCTCGAGGAGGCACTTCTCGAGAACCTCCACCGCGAGGACCTCAACGCCCTCGAAGAGGCAGCGGCATTTCACCAACTCATCGAGGATTTCGGGCTCACCCACGAGAGTTTGTCGAGCCGAGTCGGCAAGTCCCGTGCCGCGATCTCGAACACCCTGAGATTGCTGAACCTGCCGAGCCCGGTCCAGGAGTTGCTGGTCGGCGGTGAGATCTCCGGTGGGCACGCCCGGGCACTCCTCGGCATCCCGGACCAGGCCGATCAGATCGCCGTGGCCGCGAGGGTCGCTCGAGAGGGTTGGACCGTCCGCCAGACCGAGGAGTACGTACGCAGGCGCTCGGCCGGCACCACCGACAAAACCGACAAAGCACCCCAACCTGCCCACCCGGCGCTACTCGAGGTAGGTGACCTGATGGGTGAGTATCTCGACACCCAGGTGGAGGTGAAGATGCGCCGTGGTGCGGGCAGGATGGTGATCGAATTCGGCTCGTTGTCGGACTTGGAGCGCATCGCCGCCCGTATTCTCGGCGAGTCTTCCTGACGCAAGCCCCAGGCCTGCTCGGCATGGCGGGGGGACGTCAGGACGTGCGGCTCACCAGTCGAGCGAGTCGGCCCCGCTGAAGGCCTCCGCCTCCAGGTACCGCTCCGCGTCGATCGCGGCCGCGCAGCCGCTGCCGGCGGCGGTGACGGCTTGGCGCCATTCGCGGTCCTGTACGTCGCCGGCTGCCCAGACGCCGCGCACGCTGGTACGGGTACCGCCGTGGGTCACCACGTAGCCGGCATCGTCGAGCTGGACCTGGCCCTTGACGATGTCGGTCGTGGGCGTGTGCCCGATCGCGACGAAGAGGCCCTCGACGTCGAGGCGCGAGCGCTCTCCGGTGACGACGTCCTCGAGGATGGCTGCCTCCAGTTTGTCGTCGCCGACGAGGTCGACCACGACGCTGTTCCAGACGAAATCGATCTTGGAGTTGTCGCGAGCGCGTGCAGCCATGATCTTCGAAGCCCGTAGCTCGTCGCGTCGGTGCACGACGGTCACCTTGGTGCCGAAGCGAGTCAGGAAGAGGGCCTCTTCGATTGCCGAGTCACCGCCACCGACGACAGCGATCGGTTTGTCCCTGAAGAAGAACCCGTCACACGTGGCGCACGTCGAGACGCCCCTGCCGGCGAGGCGGGGCTCGTTCTCGAGGCCGAGCCAGCGCGCCGTTGCCCCCGTTGCGAGGATGACGGCGTGGGCGCGTATCTCGTCACCGCCGGCTACGAGGGTGAACGGGCGGGACGAGAGGTCGATGCTCTCGACGTCGAGGGCGCGCAGATCGGCGCCGAAGCGCTGTGCCTGCTCGCGGAAACGCTCCATCAACTCGGGGCCCATGACTCCCTCGGGGAAGCCCGGGAAGTTCTCGACCTCGGTCGTGAGCATGAGCTGGCCCCCCGACGCTGCGCCCTCGAAGACGACCGGGGAGAGATCCGCGCGGGCTGCGTAGAGTGCCGCGGTCAGCCCGGCGGGACCGGAACCGACGATGACGACGTCCTGTGGACTCATGACCGAGGGTCTCTCTGTGCGAATGTTCCCGACCGGACGCCGACCGGGTTACCTGCGGGTCCGTAGCCGCCAGGTGAACAGACCTGCGATGAGGAGTATCACGCCGAGGCCGAGGTAGGCGACGAATTCGTACCCCGGTCCGATGAGGGCGGTCAAGTCCGTGAGCCAGCGCATCCCGCCGATCGTCAGGAGTGTGATGAAGACGAGCAGGACGACGACGGCGACGATGACGAGACCGACGGCGCGGGCGGCGCGCTCGGCGGGGACGATGGTCTTGTCCCGCACCGCCTGGACGACCGACTCGACCGTCTCGCCAACCCGGGGTGCGAGCGAGCCGATTCCGGGAAGGCCCTCGCCGGCCGCGGGATGCGGACCGGTCCCAGCGCCGGGTGGGGCGACCGGTGGACGCTGAGGGCCAGGATGAGTCTGCAGGGGACGTGGTTCGGCGTGACCTCCGGGCCCGGCAGGTCCTCCCGGCTGGTTCACAGCCGACGACGGCGGCGTCGGTCCCGGCGGACCAGGCGCTGGTTGTCGTGGCGGCGCACCTGCGGGCGGAGCTGGGGGGCGGGACAGCTCGGCGGGTGCCCGTGGTTCGCTCGAGACGGGCGTCGGCGCTGCCGGAGGAGCGGGAGAGCCGGTCTCCGCGGGTGGTGACGGTGGTGGCTCTTGTGGGGGTCCCGCCGATCCCCAAGCGGTGCCGGTGCCTGTGGGAGGCGTCACCTGGCCCGGCGAGGCCGGGAGTGTGGGAGGCGTCACCTGGCCCGGCGGCGCCGGGAGTGTGGGAGGCGTCACCTGGGCGGGAGTGGCACCCCCTGGAGACCCGGACGGTGAGGCCGTGGAGTCGTGTCCTTCTCCGGGGGGCACCGCCGGTCCGGGCGCTGATGGCTCGCCGTGGCCGCCGCTGGCCGCCGGTCCGACACCGGCGCCCGGCGGGGAGGTCCCGCCCGCGCTCGGAGAATCCTCCACTGCCCCCCGTGGCGCCGTGGGGGCCGAGGGGCGGGGGCGGTCCGGCGGGCGCGGTGGTGGGGCCGGCCACGATACGCCACCGTTGAGCTGGCCAGGTGGCTGGGGTGGCCCGGGGGGGAGCGAGCTCTGCTCGGCGTGCTCTCCTGCGCCGCCCGACGCGGGCGGTTGCGCGGCTTCCGTGGATTCGACGGGACTATCGGGGGCAGGACCCGGTTGCTCGGGCTTGTCGGTCACGGACGGTCCTTTCCGGCACGCAGGGACCGGCACTCTCGACCCTCATTGTTACAGACACGCCAGCCGCTCCCGTTCATGCTCGCCTCAACGCGGTGCGGTCACGGTGCCCAACACGACGCAGTCCTGGCGTGTCAGGGCCACCACGTCGGCTTCCGGCGATCGGGCTCGACGAGCACGATGATGTATGCCGGAGCACCGCCGAAGGTGCCCACGTCCGCGCGGGCGGGTACGGCGGGCGCTGTTGTGCCCAGGCAGCGAGCGAGCCCGTCTCCAGTCGAGAGCCCGGCCGCCGAGGCGAGATCGACGAGCTGGTTGACGACGTCGTCGCGGGGGCCGTCGGGGTTGGGAGCACCGGCGGCGAATCCGGCCAATCCGGCGTCGTCTTGGACCGTCGCTCCGGAGAGGTAGAGCGCAGGGCCTGCGGCTGCGTTGCCTGCCGGGCCTGGCCGCTCCCGGGGCCTGGGTGACGCGGCCGCGGTCGGTGCCTGTTCGAGGGAATCTGCCGAACCCGGGGGGGCGCCCGCAGCGGTCGCCGGCGACTCGGCTGTCGTGGAGACGACAGCAGCGCGGTCGTTGGTCGAGCCGCGGCCGAACACCTGCGCGAGAACGATGATCCCGAGGCTGAGCACCACGGCCAACGACGCAGCCGCCGCGAAGTAGGGCCACGGGGGCCGCCCTCTCTTGTGCGGGCTCTTGCGCCGGCTCGCGAGAGCGGGAACGTCGCGGGCACGGGGACCGGTTCGGGATGCTCGGGGCCCGGCCAGCGCGGAGGACACCGCCGAGTCGACGGCAGCAGCCTCGGCGGCCGTCGGCGCCGTCGCGCCCGCGCGCACCAAGTCGCGGCCGGCAGCCAGGCGGTCCAAGGCCACCCGCGCGTCGCCGGAGGAATCGAGCAGGGCGGCGACACGCGCGCGTGTCTCGGGATCGAGCTCGTCGTCGAGGTAAGCGGACAACTCCTGTGTGACGTGTTCATCCACTGCGGTGGCCTCCATGGCTTGGACGTGTTGGGCCCGCCGTGGTGTTCCCCGTACCGGATTCTCGGGTGGCCATGAGCTCCGCCACGCGCAGGCGCCCCCGCGCCAATCGCGACTTGACGGTCCCGACCGGGATGGCGAGGGTGGCGGCTGCGTCCTCGTATCCGAAACCGACCATGTCGACGAGGACCAGGACGCTGCGCTGGTCCAGCGGCACTCGAGCGAGGGCGTCCCTCACGTCGAGAGCCGCGGCGACGTCGGCCTCGGCGCCGGCCTCGGGATGTCCCGCGGTGGCGTGGGGATCGTCGGTGACCACCGCCGTGCGCCTTCGCAAGATGTCGTGACACGCGTTCACCACGACCCTGTGCAGCCAAGTGGTGAACGCAGCGTGCCCGTCGTAGCGGTTCAGGACACCCAAGAGCTTGCAGAAGACATCCTGGGTCACGTCGAGCGCCGCCTCGCGGTCGCACAGGATGCCGACGGCGACGCAGAAGACCCGGTCACGGTGGCGCGAGTAGAGAGACGCAAACGCGTCACGGTCACCGGCCACTGCGGCCGCGACCAGCTCGTCATCCACGAGTCCTGCCTGCTCAGCCACCTTCGCCGAACCGGACCTCGAAGACCGAGGACTGGCCGCGTCCCCCCGAGACCCTGCTCACGCCGGTGATCCAGAGGAGCCAGTACTTGGCGCTGCGGTTGCCTGTCGCCGAGGTGACTTGGACCGGTGAACGCCCGTCCGCTGTCGTCTCGGTCCCCGGGACAGGGTCCCATCCGGAGACGGTGCCCACGTCGGAGTCGTCCGATGTGCGCCACTCCATCGTCGTGGCGGGTGTCACGAGTGTCGTGATCTGGCGCGGCGTCACGGGTTGGTCGAATTCGAACACGAGGCCCACGCCGTCCTTGAGGCCCGTGAAGTCCTGCGGGGAGTTGTACTTGTCGGTGCTCCACCGCGTGGCCGGGTCACCGTCGAGTACCGCCTGGGTCTGCAGAGGAGACTCACTGCCGTCGCCACGCGGGCGCGGATCGACGTCCTTGACGGCGACCGGAACCAGCGGCACCGCTTGCGCTGTGGGAGCAGGGGGCGCCGCCTGGTCGGCAGTTCGGGTGGGCCAGAGACCGAACATCACGACGATCGCGACGAAGACGACGGCGACGAGGCCCACGAGCGCGCGGCGGCGCCTGTAGTGCACGGGCAGTGGCGGCTGACGTGGCCGCGGTCTGGGTGGCCCGGCAAGTGCGGCTGGTCTGGGGGGCCTCCGCGCCTGGTTGACGCGACCGGCTTGGCCGAGACGCGGTGACCCGGCCCTGTGGGCGCCCTTGCCGTTCCCGTTGCCGTTCTCCTTGGGCGGGACCGCGACCGGGGTCACCTCGCCGACCGGTCGTCGCTCTGCGGTGCGTGGCTCGAGACGGATCGGCTCGCTGTGCATCCCGCGGAGAGCCGCCGACATCTCCGACGCCGACTGGTACCTGGCACCGGGGCTGCGCTGAAGCCCCTTCTCCACTACCTCGAGCAGCCGCGACGGCACGTCCGGGGCGAACTGACGCAGGGGTGCAGGGGGCTTCAGCGTGCGCGCGAGAGCTACGCCGAGCTCGTTGTCGGCCGTCCAGGGCAGCCTGCCGGCAAGAGCGCG
>JAXLRM010000006.1:0-194422 GCA_046331095.1 Acidimicrobiia bacterium | reverse complement strand
CCCCACGTCGGTTCTGGTCTAGGCACACAGCGGGGTCAGGCAGTGACCACCTGGAGGGCGTCGCAGAAGCGCTCGACGGTGGCGTCGTCGGCGAGGCCGGCGAGGTTGGCGCGGCCGTTGCCGAGCACGTAGATGGCGAACTCCGAGCGGAGGCGCTCCACGGCATCGGGATCGAGGCCGGTCATCGCGAACATGCCGGCCTGGGCCTCGACGCTCGGCATCAGGGCGACGCCACGTTCGGCGAGGCCCTTTGCGAGACGTGTCCGCAGCCGGGAGAGACGACCCTGGAGCGTGGCGACCTCGCCGATCCATTGCGCCCGCAAGGCGTCGTCGCCGAGGACCGTGGCTGCGACTGTCGCCCCGAACGCGGGCGGGTTCGAGTACATCGGCCGCACGACCGCCTCGACGTTGCCGAGCGTGTTGGCGGCAGCCTCCGGTGTCGGCGCGACCGCCACGAGGGCGCCCACTCGTTCGCGGTAGAGGCTCATGTTCTTGGAGAAGCTCACGCACACCATCAGGTCGACCCCGGCGGCGACCATCGCACGCACCGCGACCCGGTCGCCGTCGAAGCCGCGGCCGAGGCCGAGGTAGGCGGCGTCGAGGAGCACGGGAACGCCGCGCTCGGCGAGTAGCGCCGCGATCGTCTCCCACAGCGCAGCATCGGGGTCGTTGCCCGTCGGGTTGTGGCAGCACGCGTGCAGCAGCACGACCTCGTCACCGCCGACGGCGCCGAGGTCCTCGACAAGCGCGTCCGCCCATACGCTCGTCTCGTCCCCGTAGCGGTAGGTGCGTACTTGGAGGCCGGCCTGTTCGGCGATGCCCTTGTGGTTCGGCCATGTGGGCGCCGGGAGCCAGATCGTCGCGGCTCCTGCCCGCCGCGCGAACGCCGTCGCGACCGCGAGCCCGCCGGTGCCGCCGGGGGTCTGCACGCACCACGCCCGCTCCGAGACGGCGTCGTAGTCGCCGGCGAGGACCAGCCGTGTGACCGCGTCACGGTACGCGGGCGCCCCGGCGATGGGCAGGTAGCCCCAGTCGGTCATCGCAGCCACGACACGTGCGGTCGCTTCCGACACCGACGCGAACGGCGGGGTCCGCCCGGTCTCGTCGCGGTACACGCCCGCGGTGAGGTCGATGCGGCCGGGGCGCGGATCGGCCCTGACGACCGCGGCGAGCCCGAGGATCGGATCGGGGGGCGTCGCGGGGACGGCGGCGAACATGGCGCTCCGGCTGGTCGGCGTCGACGGCTGGGACGGCGGCAAGGTACCGCTTCGGCGCTCGCGGCCGCTATCGAATAGGCCCCCGCCACCGCCGGTACCTGGCACCGCAGTACGATCGCCCCGAGTGGCGACATCACGCCGGCGCAGCCGAATCCCGCTGATCGACACCCCCCGGCCCACGCGTGAGTGGGCCGAGTTCGCCGACCCCGACGACCCCGGGCGCAATTGGCTCGTCGACGTCACCTTCCTGACTTCGGGGTACCACTGCATCTGGGGGTCCGGCTGCAAGGGGATCCTGGTCGACGACGCCGAGGCGCTCGCCCAGGGCTGCTGCAGCTTCGGCGCCCACTTCCGCGGCGAGGACGACGACGGCGGCGAGGACCTGCGGCGCGTCGAGAAGTCCGCCGCGCGCCTCACGGCAGACATGTGGGAGCACTTCCGAGTCGCCGCCCGCAAGGGGTTCGTCGCCATGAGGAACGGCGAGTCCAAGTCCCGCGTCGTCGACGGCGCGTGCATCTTCCTGAACCGGCCCGGCTTCGCGGGCGGCGCCGGCTGTGCGCTGCACCGTGGCGCCGTCGCGGCGGGGGAGGAGCCGATGTCGTGGAAGCCCGACGTGTGCTGGCAGGTCCCGCTGCGGGTCACCCACGACGGCGACGTCTCGCGCCTGACCGCATGGACCCGAGCCGACTGGGGCGACGCCGGCGCCGACTTCCACTGGTGGTGCACCGAGGCTCCGGAGGCGTTCGGGGCGCGTGAGGCGGTCTACGTCACGCTGGCGGCGGAGCTGCGTGAACTGCTCGGCAGCGACGCCCTCTACGACGCGGTCGCCGCCCATTGCGCCGCACGTGGACGTGACCGGACCCGCGTGCGCCAACCCGCGGAACGATGACCCGCCGCGCGCTCAGGGTGGCGTGCGTCGTTGCAGTTCTCGCCTGTGCCGGCTGTACCGGCGCGCCGGGAGGGGAGGGCGCGACGACGTCGAGGACGTCCGTGTCGACGTCGGATCCGGTCGTGTCGAGCTCGACCACGGCGCCGGCGGTCGCGCCGACCACGGCGACGGTAGCGCCGACCACGGCGGCGGCGGCACTGCCGGCAGGCGACGCCGCGACCGTCGAGCGTGTCGTCGACGGCGACACGATCGTCCTCGTGGGCGGGGAGCGCGTCCGACTCATCGGGGTGGACACGCCCGAGACCAAGGACCCCCGCAAAGCCGTGCAGTGCTTCGGTGTGGAGGCGTCGGCGCACACCACCGGACTGCTCCCGTCGGGTACGCCGGTCCGCATCGTCCACGACGTCGAGCGTCGTGATCGCTACGGCCGCACGCTCGCGTACGTGTACCGCGAGGCCGACGGCTTGTTCGTGAACGCCGACCTCGTGGCCAACGGCTACGCGCAGATCCTCACGATCCCGCCCAACGTCGCCCACGTAGACGAGTTCCGTGCGCTTCAGACCGGGGCCCGGGACACCAACCGGGGCCTGTGGGGTAGCTGCCCCTAGCGACGCCGCCGCGCCGTCGTGCCCGCGTTTGGGGAGGGGGGCCGTGCGCAAACGCGGGTGGTTTGTGGCGCTGGCGCGCCGTCGTGCCCGCGTTTGGGGGAGGGGGTCGGGGGAGGGGGTCGGGGGGCGGTCGGCAGGGCAGGGTGTCAGTTCGCGTGGAGGTCGGCGTTGAGGCCGTCCCACTTCGCCGACGTCGGGACCGCCTCGATCGCACCGCTCTGGCTGTTGCGGCGGAACAGGATGCCGGAGCGGCCCTTCAACTCCGCCGCCTTGACCACGGTGCCGTCGGGCAGGGACACCTTCGAACCCGCCGTCAGGTACAGCCCGGCCTCGACCGTGCAGTCGTCGCCGAGGGGGATGCCGAGGCCGCTGTTGGCGCCGAGGAGGCAGCGCTCGCCGATCGAGATGACCTCGGTGCCGCCGCCCGAGAGGGTGCCCATCGTCGACGCGCCGCCGCCGATGTCGGACCCGTCGCCGACGGTGACGCCCGCCGATATGCGGCCCTCCACCATCGACGTGCCCAGGGTGCCCGCGTTGAAGTTGACGAAACCCTCGTGCATGACCGTCGTGCCTACCGCGAGGTGCGCGCCGAGGCGGACGCGGTCGGCGTCGGCGATGCGCACCCCCGAAGGCACCACGTAGTCGGTCATGCGCGGGAACTTGTCGACCGCGCGCACGCCGACCTCGACGCCCCTGGTGCGCAACGTCAGCCGGACGCTCTCGAAGCCGTCGGGGTCGAACGGGCCGGCGTCGGTCCAGACCACGTTGTTGAGGAGGCCGAAGACGCCGTCGAGGTTCGCGCCGTGGGGCTGCACGAGGCGGTGGCTCAGGAGGTGGAGACGCAGGTAGGCGTCGCAGGTGTCCACAGGTGCGGCGGCGAGGTCGCCGATGAAGGTCGCGATGACGTCGCGGCGCCGCGGGCTCGCGTCGGACGGGCTCGGGGCCGCGGTCGTGGAGGCGAGCGCGGCGACGACGCCAGCGGCGCCGTCGTCGAGGCCGGCGCAGGCACCGGCCAGGTCCGCGAGCGCGGCCTCGTCGAGGCGGTAGGTCGCCGCCGCGGACTCGTGTCGGCACGCCGCCGCGACCGCCTCGCCGACGCGGCCGTCGTCGTCGAGACGTGGCGCCGGGAAGTAGGAGTCGAGCACCTTCTCGACGCCGCCGGTGGTGCTGGTGGTGGCGATGCCGATCGCCCATGCTGTTGCCATGGCCCACTGATAGCGCCGCAACGGCGCGTCAGGCCAGAACGAGCGCGGCGCCGAGGATCATCACGCCGAGGAACGCGAGGGCGGGCGCCGCCACGAACGACACGGCGCCGCCGATGCTCACGACCGGGCTCGCGAGCCGCGCGAGCCCCGACATCTCCGCGGCCGCCCGCACCGTAGCGGTCGTGCCGCGGGCGAGGCGTCCGGTCGCGTGCAGCGCACGCAGCGGCGCGCGCGGACGCGGCCGGTCCGCTCCGGCTCCGGCGCCTCCCCCCGGAGCCGGCGGCCCGACCCACACGAGGCCGTCGAGGAAGCGCGGGAAGGTGAGCAGCGCCTTGCGGCACGTCCACAGGAGCCAGAGCGGCACGGCGTAGAGGACCGCGGCGACGACCGCGGCCGACGGGCCCGCGACGCCGCCGGCACCGAAACCGACGATGAGCCCGGCGCCCGCCGACACGGCGCCGGCCACCACAGCGGCCGCGGCGAAGCCGAACAGCCTCGCCGTGATCGCGACCGGCCGTCGCAGGCGTGCGGCCCGCGCCGCCGCGACCCGCGTCGCGGTGGGGGCGACGCCGGCCGGCGGCGGCGCCGGGACGAGGCCGAGGCCGAGGGCGGGTGCGGGTGCAGGTGCAGGTGCAGGTGCTGTCACGGCGCCCCACACCTTATGGCGTCCGGCGCAGCCCGGATCAAGTAAAGCGTTGCGTGGTGCCGACATCGGGGGAGAGTGCGCCGTCCGACCCAGGGGAGAGCCGGTGGCCGACCTGCGCCGCCCGTTGGTGGTGGCGGCAACATGCGTGGTGCTCGTCGCCTCGGCCGCGACGGCGTCCGGAGGCGCGGCCGGGGACCGGGGATCCTCACGGTTGCGCCCGGCGCCGGGTGCGGCGGCCGCACCGGCGGCGCAGGCGGTCCCGGCGCGTGGCGCCGCCGACCCACGAAGCTCCGCGTCCGTCCCCGGTCACGTCGGCGGCGTGCCCGCCGGTCCCCAGCCCGAGGGCACGTCGAGGCCTGCCGGCACTGGCGTGGTGACGGACGCGGACCCTCTCGGCGGCGCGGACGCGGCGACCGCGGGTGCGCCAACCCCTGCCAACGCGCCCGCGCCCGACGTCCCGTTCCCCAACGACGTGCCGGGAGCCACAGTCGGGCGGGGGACGTCGATCGGCGCGTGCCCGGTATTCCCCGCCGACAACGCCTGGAACACCGACGTGAGCGGTTTCGCGATCCACCCGAATTCGGCGAACTACATCGCCGACATCAACACGAACCGCCAGTACCTGCACGCCGACTTCGGGACCACCGCCGAGTACGGGATCCCGTTCGTGCTGACCCGCGCCTCGGATCCGCTCGTGCCGGTCGTGTTCGAGGCCTACGGCGACGAGAGCGATCCGGGGCCGTACCGGCTGCCTCTCGGCGCACCGATCGAGGGCGGCGCGTCCTCCGACGGTGACCGGCACGCGATCGGCGTCGACGTCGACAACTGCCGCCTCTACGAGCTCTACCGGGCGTTCCCCACGGGCGGCGCGTGGCACGCCGACAGCGGGACGAGCTGGGACCTGCGCTCCAACGCCTTGCGTCCCGAGAACTGGACGTCGGCGGACGCCGCCGGGCTGCCGATCTTCCCCGGCCTCGTCCGCTACGACGAGGTCGCGTCCGGGCGCATCACCCACGCTCTGCGCTTCACGGTACAGCGCAGCCAGAAGGCGCACATCTGGCCGGCGACGCATCACGCGTCGTCGTCGACGGACCCGAACCGGCCGCCCATGGGGTTGCGTGTCCGGTTGAAGGCTTCCTACGACGTGTCGCGCTTTCGCGGCCAGGCGCGGGTGATCCTCGAGGCGCTGCGGACCTACGGGATGATCGTCGCCGACAACGGGACCTCGTGGTTCGTCGGGGGCACGAGCGATCCGCGCTGGGACGACACCGACCTCGACCAGCTCAAGTCGGTGCCCGGTTCCGCGTTCGAGGCCGTCGACACCGGCCCCCTCCGCCGCTGACCCGATCATGGCGTGGGCGCCAGGCTCGAGGAGGCAGGGATAGCAGGCCGAGGTGCTTCCTCCGTCGACGTCCACGAGGACTGGTGCGGGGTTCGCGTCGTCCGTGGGAGGAAGCGCCGAGCGCCTTTTCAGATAGCAGGCCGAGGTGCTTCCTCCATCGACGTCCACGAGGACTGGTGCGGGGTTCGCGTCGTCCGTGGGAGGAAGCGCCGAGCGCCTTTTCAGATCGCGGCGAGGCGCTTGCCGAGCGCGGCGTAGTGGACGGCGGCGGAACCGCAGCGCAGCTCGAGGTCGCGGGCCCACAGGTAGTAGCGGTGCAGCGGGTAGTCCACGTCGACGCCCATCCCGCCGTGGAGGTGGATCGCGGCGAACGTGACGTTGTAGGCGTGCTCCGACGCCCATGCCTTGGCGACCGCGAGCTCGTCGGTGGCGGGCAGGCCCTCGTCGACACGCCAGACTGCCTGCCAGGTGCTCAGGCGGATGCCGAGGACCTCGATGTAGCTGTCGGCGATGCGCTGGTGGAAGGCCTGGAAGCTGCCGATCGGCACCTCGAACTGGTGGCGTTCCTTGCCGTAGGCCGCCGCGATCTCCATCGCCTTCTCGGCGATGCCGAGCTGCATCGCACACGTCATCGCGGTGGTCACGTCGACGAGACGCGCGAGCGCCTCGCCGTCGGCGAGGCCCACGAGGGCTTCGTTGCCGACCCTGACCGCGTCGAACGCGACGATCGCCTGCGGCTCGCGGTTGGTCACCGTCACCGGCGTGATCGAGACGCCGGCGGCACCGGGGTCGACGAGGAACAAGGCGCCGCCGCCCGCGGTCGTCGTGGTCACGAGGAGCTTGTCGGCGAAGCCCGCGTACGGCACGCAGACCTTCTCGCCCGTGATCACCCAGTCGTCGCCGTCGACGGTCGCGGCGGTGGCGGGACCGTTCTGGTCGTAGAGCGCCGTCTCGGTCATCGCGAGGGCGATGACCGCGCCGCCGGTCGTGACCGCGTCGAGGAGCGCCTTCTGCGTATCGGTGCCGACCTCGGCGAGGAGCCGGGACGCGCAGAGTGTGTCGAGCGCCGGGACGTAGGGCACGGCCTTGCCGAGCGCGTGGAAGAGGACGCCGAGCTCCACGAGGCCGAAGCCCATGCCGCCGTGGTCCTCCGGGATCGCGATGCCGAGCAGGTTCGCGTCGGCGAGGGTCGACCACAGCTCGCGGTCGAAGCGCTCCGCCGGGGAGCGGGCCTCGAGCGCCTTGAGGCGTTCGTGGGTGACCTGGTCTGTGAGGATGCGCCCCGCGAGGTCGCCGAGCTCTTGTTGTTCCTCTTCGAATGCGAAGTCCACGGTCGTCCCTTCAGCTCTTGTAGTGCGGCAGGCCGAGGCCGGCCATCGCCGTGATGTCGCGCTGGATCTCGTTGGTGCCGCCGCCGAAGGTGAGGATCAGCGACGTGCAGTACCTCGCCTCGATCTCGCCGCGCAGGATGGCGCCGGGCGAGCCCTCGCGGATCACGCCCGCCTGGCCGAGGACCTCCATGAGCAGCTCGTAGCACCGGATCGTGAACTCGCTCCCGTAGACCTTGACCGCGGACGCCTCGTCGGGGGAGAGGTGGCCCTGGGTCATCGCCCAGGCCTGCTTCCAGTTCATGAGCTTGAGGATCTCGACGCCTGCGCGTGCGCGCGCGAGGTTGTTCTGCACCCAGGCGAGGTCGGCGACGCGGCTGCCGTCGGCGGTCTTGGTCTCGCGGGCCCAGTCGCAGACCTGCTCGACGAGGCGCAGCGGCGGCCCCGTCGGCGTGAGGGACACGCGCTCGTGGTTGAGCTGGCTCACGATCATCGTCCAGCCGTTGTTCTCGCCGCCGACGAGGGCGTCGGCTGGGACACGCACGTCCTCGTAGTAGGTGCTGTTGGTGCGGACGTGGCCGACGGTGTCGATCGGCGTGAGGCTCACCCCGTCGGCGTCCGTCGGCACGACGAAGATCGACAGGCCGGCGTGCTTGGGAGCGTCGGGGTCGGTGCGCGCCGCGAGCCAGACGTACTGGGCGAAGTTGGCCAGCGACGTGAAGATCTTCTGGCCGTTGATGACCCAGTCGTCGCCGTCGCGCACGGCCCGGGTGGTCAGTGCGGCGAGGTCGGTGCCTGCCGCGGGCTCGGAGTAGCCGATGCAGAAGTTGATCTCGCCGGCGAGGATGCGGGGCAGGTACTCCTGTTTCTGCGCCTCGGTGCCGTAGCGCATGATCGTCGGGCCCACCGTGCCGACGGACAGGAACGGGAACGGGAAGTTCGCCTTCTGGGCCTCGTCGGCGAAGATCATCTGCTCGATCGGGGTGGCGCCGCCGCCGCCGTACTCCTTGGGCCAGCCGATGCCGAGCCAACCGTCGGCGGCCATCTTGCGCAGCGCCGCCCAGTACAGGGGGCCGCCGCCTTCGAGGTAGCCGCCGAGTTGCTCGGCGCGCATCTCGGGTGTGCAGATGTCGTCGAAGTAGTTGCGCAGCTCGTCGCGCAACGCCTCCTGCTCGGGCGTCAGGGCTATTCGCACTTGGGTTCCCCTCCGGGTGGCGCGGCCCCACATGCTCGCATGGAACTAGAACGCGTTTCAATCTCCCCGCCGGGCCGTGGCGATCGACGGTGACCGCGCACACGAACGCCTCGGTCGCGGGAGGCCGCCTACGCTGCCGGCATGGTCGCGACACCTTCCACGATGCTGCCCCTCGGGACGCGGGCGCCCGCGTTCGCGCTCGCCGACACCGACGGGAGCGTCGTCTCCCTCGACGACCTGCAAGGGGCGCCCGCGACGCTGGTGATGTTCATCTGCAACCACTGCCCCTACGTGATCCACGTGCGCTCCGAGATCGCCCGCGTCGGGCGCGAGTACGCCGAGCGCGGCGTCGCCGTCGTCGCGATCAACAGCAACGACGCCGACGCGTACCCGGCGGACGGGCCCGCGGCCATGGCGGTCGAGAAGGCCGACGCCGGCTACGCCTTCGCGTACCTCTTCGACGAGACCCAGGACGTCGCCAAGGCCTACCGCGCCGCGTGCACACCCGACTTCTTCGTCTTCGACGCCGACCTGGCGCTCGTGTACCGGGGCCGCCTCGACGCGAGCCGGCCGTCCAACGACGAGCCCGTCGACGGCGCCGACCTGCGCGCCGCCCTCGACGCCGTCCTCGCGGGAAGGACACCGGCGGCGGAGCAGCATCCCTCGCTGGGCTGCAACATCAAGTGGCGCGAGCGCCCCGCCTGGTTCGACGCGTAGGCGATATCGCGGCTGTGGCGGCTCTCAGGGCCTGCGGGCCACGAGCAGCGCGAGCTCGCGCCACTTCCACCCGCAGTCGACATCGACGAAGCCGGCGGCGCGCAGCCACGACAGGTTCTCCTCGACCGACGCGAGGACGTTGGACGGGTCCTCGGCAGGGGAACCCATCGCTTCCATGAACTGACGGTGCAGCTCCGGAGTCGGCGACGTGACGTGCTCGAGGTTGAGGAACACCCCGTCGCGTTCGAGCACGTCCAGGATCTCGGCGTAGAGGGTGGCCTTGCGCGCATGCGGCACGTGGTGGATCGCGAACGACGACACGACCGCGTCGAAGCGGCCCCACGCGTCCGGCAGTGACGCGCCGAAGTCGTGGCGTTCGACCTCGACGCCGTCGTCTTCGGCGAAGCGTTCGGTCGCGGCGGCGAGCATCGTGGGGGAGAAGTCCACGGCCAAGCCTGTGCAGCCCGGGCGCGCCGACGACACGATCGCCATGAGGCGCCCGTTGCCGGTGCCGAGGTCGAGGATCCTGCGGACGGTGGCGGGCAGGTGCTCGACGAGGACCGCCTCGCCTTCCTTGCGGTGCGGGATCGTGTCGGCGCGGTCGAGGTAGCGGTGGGCGTGGTCGGGATCGGTCCACTCGTTCGTGTGCATGGAGCCAAGGCTGGCATGCGGACGTGCGCAGGGTGCCGGCTATTCCTACCGGTAGGGCTCGGAAACCGGCTTGGGGCGCTCGGTGCAGGCGGCGAGGCCTTCGGCCGAACGGCGGCGCGAGCCTGACATACGTGACGCGGGCGCCGCCTCCGGGTAGCGTCGCGGAAGCTGGTTGAAGGGGACGTGATGGGGGATCTCAAACAACGGCCCAGCGTCGCGGACGTGTGCGCGGACCTCGCGCAGGAACACCGCGACCTAGACGGCGTCGTCGTCGAACTGAGCGAGGCGGACTGGGCTCTCCCCACGCCTGCGCCCGGGTGGGACGTGCGTGACCAGATCGGCCACCTCGCCTACTTCGACCGCCAGGCGTTCCTGGCGGTGTCCGACCCCGAGGCCTTCGCCACCGGTCGTGAAGCCGCCGAGGAGTCGGGGTGGGAGGCGTTCGCCTCGAGCCACCTCGAGATCGCACGCAACTCCACGCCGGCCGCCGTGGTGGCGGAGTGGCGCAGGTCGCGCGCCGAGATGCTCGACGTGCTCTCCACCCTGGACCCCCACGACCGGATCGGCTGGTACGGGCCCGACATGGGCGCGCTGACCTTCGTGAGCGCACGCCTCATGGAGACCTGGGCGCACGGCCAGGACGTCGTCGACGCGCTCGGGATCGGCCGACACCCGACGACGCGGCTGCGCCACATCTGCGAGCTCGGGGTGCGCACACGCTCGTGGAGCTACGAGGTGAGGCGCATGGAACCGCCCGCCTCGGCGGCTCGCGTCGAGCTGCTCGCACCCGACGGCGAGACCTGGGTGATCGGCGCCGACGTCGCCGACGACCTCGTCCGCGGCAGCGCGCTCGACTTCTGCCTGGTGGTGACTCAGCGCCGCAACCTCGCCGACACCGACCTCGTCGCCACCGGCCCCCGCGCCGTCGAGTGGCTCGCGCTCGCGCAGGTCTTCGCGGGCCCGCCCGGGACCGGACGGCGGGCAGGGGAGTTCGGCTGAACTCGATCGTGTCGGTCGCGGGGGAGCCACGCTGATGGCCGACGTCGGGTTCACCCACGTGGCCCTGCCCGTCACCGATCCAGCGGCCTCGGTCGCGTTCTACGCCGAGTTCGCGGGCATGGACGTCGTGCACCGCCGCGGTGATCCGGGCAATGGCGAGGTCGTGTGGATCAGCGACCTCACACGCCCGTTCGTCGTCGTGCTCCTGCAGGTACCCGAGGTCACGGACCCGCTCGGCGGCTTCGCTCACCTCGGCGTAGCGTGCTCGTCGAGGGACGAAGTGGACCGCCTCTGCGAGGTCGCACGCGAGAGCGGGCGGCTGCGACTCGGCCCGACCGACAGCGGACCTCCGGTCGGCTACTGGGCGTTCGTGTCCGACCCGGACGGACACAACCTCGAGCTGAGCTTCGGCCAGGACGTCGGCCTGACCGTGGTCCAGGCCCGTACGGACGAGCTGTGACGTAGCGCTGATGCGCGAGCTCCACCCGCCGCCCGCAGGTGTCCCCGAGGTCGACGCGGTAGACGCCTACGTCGACGTCGACCGCGTCCCACCGCCGGGGAGGCCCTGGGTCGCGGTCAACATGGTCGCGTCGGTCGACGGCGCCACCGCGCTCGCTGGTAGGTCGGGCGGTCTCGGCGGGCCTGCCGACCGCGAGGTGTTCCAGACCCTGCGCGCCGCCGCGGACGTGGTCATGGTCGGCAGCGGGACCTTCACTGCCGAGAGGTACGGGCCGCCGCGGCTCGCGGCCGGCCTCCAGGAGCTCAGGCGCGAGCGGGGACGGGCGGGCCAACCGCGCATCGCCGTCGTGACCGGGCGGCTCGGGCTGGACTTGACGACGCCGTTCTTCACCGAATCGCCGAATGTGCCCATCGTCGTCACCGTCACGGGCGCTGCCCCGCAGCGGCGTGAGGCTGCGGCCGCGGTCGCCGAGGTTGTCGAGTGCGGACCGGGGCCGGCCGTGGACGTGAGGGCCGCGCTCGCGGCGCTCGGCGATCTCGGCGCCGGCGTCGTCGTGTGCGAGGGCGGCCCGTCCCTGAACGCTGCCCTCGTCGGAGCCGACCTCGTCGACGAGATCTGCCTCACCGTCGCTCCCTTGGTGACCGGCGGGCACACCAAGACGATCTTCGACACCGCCACCCTCGCCGACCCACGGCGGTTCCGGCTGGGCCACGTCCTCGAAGCCGACGCCGGCTACCTCTTCCTGCGCTACCTCCGCGCCCGCTGACCCAGGGGTCCCGGGCCGGGCCGAGGGGGGCCGGCCGAGGGGCCGGCCGAGCCGTGCCCAAACGCGGGCGGGGTGTGTCGCCAGCGCGACGGGTTGCCCGCGTTTGGCGGGGGGCCGTCCCCAAACGCGGGTGGGGTGTGTCGCCAGCGCGACGGGTTGCCCGCGTTTGGCGGGGGGCCGTCCCCAAACGCGGGTGGGGTGTGTCGCCAGCGCGGACGGGTTGCCCGCGCTTGGCGGGGGTCGGGGGCCGCCGCGGGCGTCCCCAAACGCGGGTGGGATGTGTCGCCAGCGCGACGGGTTGCCCGCGCTTGGCGGGGGCCGTCCCCAAACGCGGGTGGGAGTGTCGCCAGCGCGACGGGTTGCTCCGCGCTTGGAGGGGGTCGGGGGCCGCCGCGGGCGTCCCCAAACGCGGCGGGGTGTGTCGCCAGCGCGATGGGTTGCCCGCGCTTGGAGGGGGGCGTCCCCAAACGCGGGTCGGGTGTGTCGCCAGCGCGACGGGTTGCCCGCGTTTGGAGGGGGCCCGCGTTTGGAGGGGGGGCGTCCCTAGACGCGGGCGGGGCCCGGGGTCTCCTCGGGCGCCTCCGCTGGCGCCTCCGCGGGCGCCTCTGCGGAGGCCTCATGGGGGGACCCTTCGGGGACCGCCCGGTGCTCGGGGGCGACGACCTCGTGGACCATCAGGCGGTCGGTGCCTCCCGCGGGCCCCGGCGTGCCCGACATCAGGATGATCGTGTCGTGGTCGTCGACGAGACCGGAGGCGTATGCGAGGTCGTTCGCCTGCGCCACGAGCTCCTCGTGGGACGAGCAGTCCTCGGTGCCCAGCGGGTGCACCGCGTAGAAGAGACAGAGGCGGCGCAGCACGACCGGGTCGGGGCACAGGCCGATGACCGGTACCGGCGGCCGGTACGCCGAGATCAGCCGCGCGCTCGTTCCGGTCTGGGTGTGCACGACGATCGCCTTCGGGTGCAGGTCCGCGACGAGCTGGGTGATCGCATGGGCGAGCGCCTGGGTGCGGGTCACGTGGCGCTTGTGCTCCTCGCGGGTGATGCCCTGGTCGAGCTCCCCCTCGGTCAGCACGGCGATCCGCGCCATCTCTTGCACCGCCTCGACGGGGAAGCGCCCGGCGGCGGTCTCACCCGAGAGCATCACGGCATCGGTGCCGTCCACGATCGCGTTGGCTACGTCGCTCACCTCGGCACGGGTGGGACGCGGGTTGTCGATCATCGACTCGAGCATCTCGGTCGCGACGATCACGGGCTTGGCGTACTGCTGTGCGGTGGAGATGATGCGCTTCTGCACGACCGGGACCATCGCCGGGTCGATCTCGATGCCGAGATCGCCGCGGGCGACCATGACCGCGTCGGACTCGGCCACGATCGAGTCGAGCTTGTCGATCGCCTCGGGACGTTCGAGCTTGGCGACGATCGGTGTGTGACGACCGAGCGACTCGATCGTGCGCCGCAGCCGGACGATGTCCTCGGGGCCGCGCACGAAGCTGAGCGCGACGAAGTCCGCCCCGGCGTCGAGCACGCCGGGCAGGTCGGCGAGATCCTTGGTGGTCGGCGCCCGCGTGCCGAGACCGTAGCCGGGCAGGTTCACGCCCTTGCGCGACGTGAGGTGGCCGCCCTTGACGACCCGTGCGACGACCTCGTCTCCCTCTGCGAGGATCACCTCGGTCTCGATGAGCCCGTCGCAGAGCAGCAACCGGTCCCCGCCCCGACAGTCGCTCGCGAGCTCGGGGTGGTCGATCGGGATGCGTTGGCCTGCGTCCACCTGGGGGCCGCAGAAGAACGTGACAACCTGGCCGGCCTGCAGATCGACGGGCTCGTCGAGGTCGCCCACGCGCAGCTTGGGACCCTGGAGGTCGGCGAGCACCGCGACCACGCGGGGCGACGCGTCGCAGCGGGACCGCACGGCGGCGACGAGCGCGGCGTTCGTGTCGGCGTCGCCGTGGGAGCAGTTGATGCGCAGCACGTCGACGCCGGCCGCGATCATCGCGTCGATCACCCGCGGCTCCCGCGACGCGGGCCCCACGGTCGCGATGATCTTGGTGTTCGACTTCGCCACGATGCCACCAGTTGCCGGTGTGGTCACCCAGAAGTAAACCAGAGCGCCGGTAGGGCCTGTCCCAGACGGCGAACCCTTACCTGTGTCTGCACACGCGATCGGGGTACCTGGTGGCGCGTCGGACTAGGGGAGGGCCGCGGCGGGCAGTTCGAGGGTGAACGTCGTCGGCTCCGTCGACGTGAGCCGCACTTCGCCACCGTGGGCCCTCGCCAGCAGCAGCGTCGTTCGCAGGCCGAGACCGAACCCGCGTGCGCCGCTGACGCGTCCTACCTCGGCGGCGGTGAGGACGCCCGGGTCGATCTCGCCCTGGTCGACCACGTCGATGCGGACCCGGTCGGCGTCGGTGGACAGGCGCAAGCGCACCGGTGGCCGCCCGTGGGTTGCGGCATTGTCGAGCAGGTTGGTCATCATGCGCGCGAAGGCACCGGCGTCGGCGGTCATCGCAGCCTCTTCGGGTCCCTCGACGGTGGCGCAGTGCCCGGAACGTACGAACTCACGCAGACGCGCACCGGCGTCGAGGAGCTCGAGGTCGAGATGGTGGGTGCCACCTTCGAGCAACGTGATCTCGAGGAGGTTGTCGGACATGGCGGTGAGCTGGCGTGCAGCGCGGTTGACGGTGCCGAGCGCCTCCGCCCTCGTCTCGGCGTCCACCCTGTCGGCGTCCGCGACGAGCGTGTGGGACCACCCCGATATCACGGCCAGCGGGGAGCGCAGGTCGTGGATGAGACCGCGGACGAACTCGCGGTGCACCCGGTTGTACTCGGCCTCGACCGAGACGTCGACCGCGATCGCCTGCAGCCGGTCGCGATGGCCGTGCAGGGACACGCGGACCACGCGCTCCTCGCCGAGCTGATCACGCACGACCAGCTCGCGCCAGGCCTCGGCGCAGTCCCCGGGGTGGCGCAGGTCGTCGATGTCGTCGATGTCGAACACGCTCGCCCAAGTGCGCCCGACGGGGTCGCCGTCGGCGCCGAAGAACTTGACGAACGCGTCGTTGGCGACGCTGACCCTTCCCGCGTCGTTGCCCAACGCGAAGCCCGCCCTGGTCGTGTCGAGCAGCAGGGCGCTCAGCTCCTCTTGCTCGGCCGCAGCTTCGTGGACTCCTCGAGGAACGCCACGAGGTGACTCGCTCGCGAACGTGTCGTTGACCTCACCGAAGCGCTCGCGGTGCCTCTCTACGTCGGGCGTCCAGCGCCGTGTGGCCAGCTCGGCGTCGAGCAGTCTCAGGATCTCGCGTGAGGAGTGGACCGCGAGGCGGACGGCGTGCTCGCGGGCGAGACGCTGGTGCGCCCGGTCCGCACCTGCAGCGCACGATGGCCAGCACCGGTGCCATGTCGGGTTGGCAGCCGGGTGCGGGTAGGACGGTGTCCACCATGACGGCGAGCAGGTAGCGCTCTCGGCGACGCCCCTGGCCGCCACTTGCGGAGCCACTCCGTGGAGTCGGGGTCTGCGACGACGCGCTCGGTGACGGCGCGCCGCCTCCGAGACGTGCCTGCGCACCTCCGCCGGGTCGGCGCCGCGCGGGAGCGGAGTCTGGGGCAGTCGGCCAACGTCGCGTGTCCACGGGAACCACCCCCGGAGAATAAGCCACCGGGTAGGGCCGCGGTCACGTGCCCGGGTGTTGCTCAGGCCAGGGCGGCGCGGACACGCTCGCCGTAGGCCGCCATCTCCGCCTCGTCGCGGTAGCGGTGGCGGGGCCAGAAGAATCCGCGCAGCCGTCCTTGCGCCGCCGTGGCACGACATGGGTGTGCAGGTGCGGGACACTCTGGCTCACGACGCGTTGGTCGCCACGAACGTGCCCTCGGCGCCGACCGCGCCCGGGAGCCGTGCGCTGACCTCTGCACGGCCTCGAAGTAGGCGGGGACCAGGGCGGTGGGGAGGTGGGGGCAGGTCGGCGACGTGGGAGCGGGGGACGACGAGCACGTGACCCGGGAACACCGGAGTGCGGTCGAGGAACGCCACCACGCAATCGTCGTCGAGGACGATCTCCGCCGGCGCGGCACCGGCCACGACATCGCAGAACACGCACGGTCGGTCCATGTCGTGAGCATGCCAGGTGGTCAACCGGTGCCGGTGCCGCAGTGCACGTTGATCGCCTGGGTGACCGACGTCAGCGCCGCGAAGCCTGCATCGGGCTCGCTGCCTCCGAAGAACTCGGGGTGGGCCTGGGCCGCCGCCTGGAGACTCCATCCGGCTTGGGTGAGGATCTCGTGGAAGCGTGCAAGGAACGCACGCGAGGTGTCGAGGTCGGCGGCGACGTCGTCGGGCGCCACTGCGCGGAGGACGTCGATGCCCACGAGCGTCGACTCGACCTGAGCCTGCAGTTCGGAGCCCTGGCCCGCGACACGGAGCTGAAGACCCTCGAAGGCCGTCGCGACCTGGGGGCGGCGCTGCAGAAGTCGTCGGTGGCGACGACGCCGAAGCGGTCGGCGCCGGCGACGGCGGCCGGATCCGACGCCGGAGCGGGGACGCCCGAGCCGGGGATGCGCGGGCGGGGGCGGGCGAGCGTCCGGGGCCGGCCCGTCGCTGCCGTCCGCCGCTGGTGGCGCGACCGCGGATCGTCCGCGCGGGTCCGAAGCCCGCCGCGCAGGCGCCGGTGAGGAGGGCGGCAACGGCGACGGCGGTCGCGGCCCTGCGCAGGGTCGCCGGCGGCGCAGCGAAGGTGCTGCATCGATGCGGACCCTACCCCCGGCGTCGTGGTCTACCTTGCCCCGATGGACGACCACGGGATCGCAGCCGACCTCGCCAGACTTGCCGGGGCTCCTGCTCGACCTTCGTGCCTGCGCCGGCACCGAAGGCCTCGAGGGCAAGGCTCTCGGTGCCGCGGGCGATGCCAGCGCCGACGAGTTCCTGCTCGCCGAGTTGGCGCGTCTGCGCCCTGGCGACCCGGTCCTCTCGGAGGAGTCCAAGGACGACCGGGTACGCCTGTCCTCGGATCGCGTCTGGATCGTCGATCCGCTCGACGGCACCCGCGAGTACTCCGAGGGCCGCTCGGACTGGGCGGTGCACGTCGCCCTCGTCGAGGCGACGGTACCGGTGGCCGCCGCCGTCGCGTTGCCGGGCGAGGCGCTCACGCTGTCCACGCTGGCGCCACCGCCACCGCGGCCGGATCCGCCCCGGCGGCCGCGCATCCTCGTGAGCCGCACGCGACCGCCGGGATTCGCCACCGTCCTCGCGGACGGCCTCGGCGGCGATCTCGTCCCCATGGGCTCTGCAGGCGCGAAGGCGATGGCGGTCGTGCGTGGCGTCGCCGACGTGTACGCCCATGCCGGTGGCCAGTACGAGTGGGACTCCGCCGCGCCGGTCGGGGTCGCGGCCGCGGCCGGGATGCACGTGTCCCGCGTCGACGGATCGGTGCTGGCCTACAACAACGCCGATCCCTACCTGCCCGACGTGCTCGTCTGCCATCCCGCACTGGCCGAGGCGGTCCTCGGGATCCTCTCGCGCGCGCTGTGACGGGGCCAGCCCGAACGGAAAATCATTGACAGCGGGAGGCGAGTGCGTTGGCATGTGGCCTCATGGGACTGGAGCTGCACGGGGCGACCGTCGACGACGACGAGGCGCTCACGATCTGGGTCGAGGGCGCGGGTGACCTCTTCAAGCGCCTGCGTGCGGGTGAGAGCTACACGGTCGACCAGGAGTGGAACGGGCACCTGTTCGTGATCGTCGATCCGTGCGGCACGCACGTCGCGGTCGCGGAGGCGCCCGGACCGACGACGGCCGAGCTCGAGGTGCGCCTCGACACCGACGAGTTCGAGTTCGACGAACGCGCCGAGTGGTACGCGCGTCTCGGCTTCGCCGAGGACGACGAACGTGAGTCCGACGAGGGCGCCGAGCGGGTGCTGGAGGCGGGGCCGCTGCAGATCGTCCTGCACGAGACCACACAGTCGAGCGCACTCGTCACCGAACTCGACTGACACCCGGGCCCGGGCCCGGGGCCGGGCCCGGGGCCGCGCCGGGAGCGGCGGCCACGTACTCGGCGACCTCGTGCGCACCGAGGCCGTGGCTCGCGGCCAGGCCGCGGGCCATCGTCTCCACGTAGGCGCCGGCCGGCGCGGCGAGATCGCCGACCGCCTCGCGTGCGGCTGCCGTGAACGTGAGCACGGGCGCGCCGTCGTGTTCGCCGAGGTAGACGACGGTGTCGTACCAGCCCGACCCGACCGTCACGACCCGGCGTGATCGCAAGGTGGGCAGGGTCGGCAGGCCGGCGTGGAGCTCACCGCTCCAGTTGTCCTGTGCGTGGACGTCGGCGAACTGCTCCCACGTGATCCGGTACAGCCGTACCAGCGTCTCCCGTCCGGCGCGGGCGCAGGGGGTGGTCTCCACGAACGCGACGGCGCCGCCCCACACGGTGGACGCGCCTGCGAAGTAGAGGCGGTGCGGGATGCGGGCGGCCGCCTCGTCCGCCGGAGGTTCGCGGTCGCGACAACCGGGGTAGGTCCGCGCTGCGCCCGGTGGCCGGCCACCCACGACGTAGCAGTCGAACCGGGCGCGGTCGAGGTTCGAGCCGTAGGCCGCGTACCAGACCTGGTCGGATCGCTGCAGCCCTGACTGGCCATGCCCTGACGGAGCCCGCATGGGAGCCACAGTAGCCTCGGGCCGTGCAGATCGACTTCAACGAGTCCGAACACGCGAGCGTCGGCGTCGAGTGGGAGCTGATGCTCGTCGAGCGCGGCACCGGCGACCTCGCCAACAAGGCCACGTGCATCCTCGACGAGCTCGCCGTCGAGCACCCCGGCTCGGACACCGTCACCAAGGCCAAGCACGAGCTCTTCGAGAACACCATCGAGGTCATCACCGGGGTGTGCTCCACCATCGAGGAGGTCGCCGCGGACCTGAGCGGAACCGTCGCCGTGATCCACGAGCTCGCCCGCCGTCACGGGCTCGCGCTCATGTGCAGCGGCACGCATCCCTTCGGCGAGTGGCATCTCCAGGACGTCACCCAGGACGAGCGCTACCTCAAGCTCGTCGACGAGATGCAGTGGCTCGCCCGCCGTCTGCTCATCTTCGGCGTCCACGTGCACGTCGGCGTGCGTGGCTCGGAGAAGGCGATCGCGATCGCCAACGCGCTGAGCGCCTACATCCCCCACTTCCTCGCGCTGAGCGCGTCGAGCCCGTTCTGGCACGGCCACGACACGGGGCTGGCATCCGCCCGCAGCAAGCTCTTCGAAGCCCTGCCGACCGCGGGCCTGCCGTACCAGCTCAGCGGCTGGGACGAGTTCGAGCAGTTCATGACGGCGCTCGTCTCGGTCGACGCGATCGCGTCGATCCGCGAGGTGTGGTGGGACATCCGGCCCCATCCCGACTTCGGGACCGTCGAGCTGCGCATGTGCGACGGTCTACCCCGCCTCGACGACGTCGTCGCGGTCGCAGCCCTGGCGCAGTCGCTCGTGGCGTCGATGGACGCGGCACACGACCGCGGTGCCCAACTCGGCTACCCGCGGCCGTGGATCATCAAGGAGAACAAGTGGCGTGCCGCCCGCCACGGCCTCGACGCCGAGCTCATCACAGACACCGAGGGCGGCCACTGCAGCTTGCGGGACGCCGTCGGGACACTCGTGGACGAGCTCGCCCCGGTGGCCGCCGAGCTCGGTTGCGCCGCCGAGCTCGCGAGCGTGCACGCGCTGCTCTCGGGGCCGTCGAGCTCGGATCGCCAGCGACGTGTGGCCGCCACGGCCGGCGGCGTGAGGGCGGTGCCTGCCGCACTCGTGGCCGAGTTCGAGGCGAGCACCGGCTTGGGAGGGGGGCCCTCGTGACCTGGCATGTCGACGGGTTCCTCGACGGTCACAGCGACGAGCTCTGCGCAATCCGCCGTCACGTCCACAGCCATCCGGAGCTGAGCTGGGCAGAGCACGACACGACCGACCTCGTGGCGCAGCGTCTGCAGGTCGCCGGTCTCGAGCCGGTCGTCCTTCCAGGCGGCACCGGCCTGTGGTGCGACATCGGCGCGGCGCGCGATCAGGGCGGCGGAGCTGTCGTGGCTCTGCGGGCCGACCTCGACGCCCTCCCGATCGACGACGTCAAGGACGTCCCCTACGCCTCGCAGGTGCCGGGGGTGGCGCACTGTTGCGGCCACGACGTCCACACGACGGTGGTCCTGGGTGCGGGGCTCGCTCTCGCGCAAGCGGCCGCCGACGGCGGCCTGCTGGAGAGGGCCAGGGTGCGTCTCGTGTTCCAGCCCGCCGAGGAGGCGATCCCCGGCGGGGCGGAGGTCATGATCGCCGCCGGTGTCCTCGACGACGTCGTCGCGATGTTCGGCTTGCACGTCGAGCCGCGCCTCGACGTCGGGACCGTCGGCGTGCGTGCGGGGCCGATCACGTCCGCCGTCGACCGCGTC
This sequence comes from Acidimicrobiia bacterium, assembly GCA_046331095.1. Taxonomy (GTDB): domain Bacteria; phylum Actinomycetota; class Acidimicrobiia; order UBA2766; family UBA2766; genus JAIBAC01. The sequence goes on along the minus strand of JAXLRM010000006.1, from coordinate 173,998 downwards.
CGCATCGTGCTGCGCGGTCCCGGTGGTCACACCGCACGCCCCAACACCACCGTCGACCTCGTGACCGTCGCCTCGCGGGTGGTCACCGACCTGACGCTCGCGGTGAACCGGCTCACCGACATGCGCGGTGCCGCGAACCTGACCTTCGGCGCCGTCCACGCCGGCACGTCGGCGAACGTGATCCCGAGCGAGGCGGAACTGCTCGGGAGCTTCCGCACCGTCGACCGCGAGACGTGGGACGCGGCCCCCGGCCTCCTGGCCCGACTCCTCGACGACAGCGTGCGGCTCTACGGAGCCGAGTGCGAGCTCGACCACGCCCGCGGGCACCCTCCGGTTGTCAACGACGCCGCCCTCGCAGCCGCTGTGCGGCGTGTCGGTGCCGACGTCCTCGGCGCAGGTTCGGTCGTCGAGGCCCAGCAGTCCCTGGGCGGGGACGACTTCGCATGGTTCCTCGAGGAGGTTCCCGGCTGCTACGTACGCCTCGGAGCGCGTGACCCCGACCACCCCGAGTCCGCTGTCGACCTGCACGCGTCGGGATTCGACGTCGACGAGCGCGCGATCGGCACGGGCGTGCGCTTGTTGACCGCACTCGCACTCGACGCCGCCGCGGGGGTGATCTGAGCGGACGGCGGCCACCGTCTAGGTTCGCGGCCCCCGCCGTCGCTTGCACGAGCCTCATGGGCGGATGGCGACGAATCGAGCCACTTGAGGTGACTCGGGGCGCGTGGTAGACATCGCTCCAGGGCGCACTTCGCACTGGACGGACTGGCCGTGCGGCGCCCACGCAGAGCAGAGCAGAGCAGTAGGGAGTGACGCCGTCGGCTGGGCGGTTGTCGCCTGTTCTCCGAGTGGGGTCCGATGGATCGGGATCTGGACATGGCAGTCGTGGGCGTGCCTGCCGCCGAGGAGGTCGTCCTCCTCGGGGACTTGGGCGGAACCGGTTTGCTCGGTGCGCGACCCTGGCAGCTCGTGATCAAGCGTTTGATCGACGTCGTGGGCGCTGCGGTGCTCCTGGTCCTGTTGCTGCCGCTGATCGCCCTGACGGCGCTGCTCGTCACGACCACGAGCCCGGGGTCTGCGATCTACCGCCAGGAACGGGTGGGCCGCGACGGCAGGCGCTTCCGGATGCTGAAGCTGCGTTCGATGTTCGAGGACGCCGCCGAGCGCCAGGGGGAACTCGAGTCCCGCAACGACGTCGACGGGCCGGTGTTCAAGCTCCACGACGACCCCCGCGTCACTCCGGTCGGACGCACCATCCGCAAGCTCAGCATCGACGAACTGCCCCAGCTCTGGAACGTGATGAAGGGCGAGATGAGCCTCGTCGGCCCGCGGCCGCCGCTGCCCGCGGAGGTCGCGACCTACGACTGGCTCCAGAGGCGACGTCTGTCGGTGACGCCCGGCCTCACGTGCATCTGGCAGGTGAGCGGGCGCTCCGACGTCGACTTCGCCCACTGGATGGAGATGGACCTCGACTACATCAGGCGCTGGTCGTTGCGCCTCGATCTCCTCCTCCTGGTGCGCACCGTGCCGGCGGTCCTCGGTGGCCGCGGCTCCTGGTGAAGTCCCCTCTCGGCGTGTGCGCGGCGGGCCCGGCGCGGCGCGAAGTGACGCGTGCACGCGCGTCCGCTCAGCCCAGGGTGATCGAGTAGGCGCCCGCGCCGCTCGGCGCGACCCACGCCCAGCGGCTCCCGTCGGGGTTGGTCACGACGCCGTCGAGGGCAGCGGCGCCCGACACGGCGAACGTCCCCGACGCGACCCGAGGTGGCGCCACCACCAGGGTCTCGTGCTCCCGGTCGCCCACGGTGACGGCGCCGTCCGACGACGCCGACATGGCGAATGCCCCCGACGCGGGGTCGAAGGTCCACGCGTCGAGCCGGCCCGCGGTCAGCCGCGGGTACACCCGGGCGAGCGTCGCGACGTGGCCGGGTAGGAGCGGGCCGTTCTGGGGTGGGTGGGGCCCGGGGCCACCGCTGGCGTACACCGTCCAGCGGCCCGGCTCGTCTGCTCCGCATGACGCCTCGAGCCCGCAGTTGTTCTTCCAGTCCCACACCGTCGCCCCGACCCCGAAGCGGTCCATCTGCGCGACCGTGTGCTCGGTGACGGTCGGGAACTCGCGGTCGGGCCCGCCGAACTCGGTGACCACGAGCGCGGCTCCCATCGCCTTGGCCTCGACGTCGGCGGTCTGCAGGGCGAACGCGTACGACGGCCAGACCGCGCGTTCCGGCGGGATCCGGAACAGGACGCGGTCGAGCGTGAAGATGTGGGTGTAGACGTGCGGCGCGTACACGATCTCGGGATAGGTGGTGAACGGCCGGTTCGGCTGCACCGAGATGTCGACGAGGTTCCGGAAGGCGTTCGGCTCGAAGTAGAAGGCGTGACGTGTGTCGCGCACGCCGAGGTCCGGGTATGCGCACGAGCCGTCGTGGGACGTGGGCGCCTCCGCGGGGCAGGTCGGCAGGCCGTCGCGGACCCCCGTCACCGCTTGGATGACTCGTGCGTACAAGGGGTACAGCAGGTCGCGGGCCATCGCCGTGAAGCCGACCTCACCCGGTTGGGGCTCGTTCATGATCTCGATCCCCGCGACTGCCGGTGCGTCGCGCAGGCGCCGCGTGACCGCGGCGACAGCACCGATGTAGTGGTCCTGGAGGCCGGGTCCCGGTGCGTCGCCCTGGGGCACCGGCGCGACCCGGTTGAACCAGAAGTTGGTGAACGCCCGTGAAACCGCGGGGGACAGGACGCTGAACCCGAGCAGGTTCACGTTCGGCTTGCCGTCGGTCATCACCGCCCAGCGCGGCGGGCCGTCGGCCTGCCCCGTCGGTCGTGTCCACAGCGGCGGGAAGCCCGCGTCGGTGCGCGGGGTCGGGCGCTCGATGTCGCCGTAGTTGTCCTGGTGGAAGTCGACGAGGACGTAGATGCCCTGCTCCTCGGCCCAGCGCACCACCTGTGCCACGCGTTCGACGAACTGCGCGTCATAGCGGCCGGGCTCGGGCTCGACCTGCTCCCAGGTGATCGCGAGGCGGACGAAGTTCCATCCGAGGGCGCGCATCTGCGAAAGGTCGTTGCGGCTGTCGTCGCCGGCGGACGTCCACGGTCCCGCGCCGGCGTCGACCTGGCAGACAGGCGGGTCGCCCCAGCGGCCGTCGTTGGCAGGGCAGGTGCCCTCGTACGCGGCGGGGTCCTGCGGCTTGGGTTCGGTGCCGGGGTAGCGGTCCTCGTCGTCGTGGTTCCGGTACAGGCCGGTGGTGTTGGCACCACGCAGAATCACCACGCGGCCGGACGCGTCGGCGACGAAGGGGCGCCGCCCCCCGCCCGGATGCTCGACGTGGAGCCATCCGAGCGGCGGTGTCGTCGGCTCCGCGTCCGCGTCCGCGGCCGCGGCGGATGCCGGGGTCGGCGTGCAGAAGGCGAGCCGACCGTCGTCGCCGCAACCACACTCGTGGCTGCGGCGACGACGCCTGGCGAGGGTCATGGTTCGTCCCTTGCCTCCCATCGGGGTTGGATTCGCCGGACCGGCCCGCCTGACCTGCCGCGCCGATCCCGCCGCTGCCGGGGCCCCCTCCCAAACGCGGGTGGTCTGTCGCGCTGGCGGGTCGTTGTGCCCCGGGGTGGGGTCGCCTCCCGGGGTGGCCGCCGCGGGGGTGGGGTGCTCCCAAACGCGGGTGGTCTGTCGCGCTGGCGGGTCGTTGTGCCCGCGTTTGGGGTGGGGTCGCCTCCCCGGGGTGGCCGCCGCTGGGGTGGGGTGCCTCCCAAACGCGGGTGGTCTGTCGCGCTGGCGGGTCGTTCTGCCCGCGTTTGGGGTGGGGTGCCTCCCAAACGCGGGTGGTCTGTCGCGCTGGCGGGTCGTTCTGCCCGCGTTTGGGTGGGGGTCGGGGGCCGGTGGTGGGTGCTAGAGGACTTGAACCTCTGACCTCTTCCGCGTCAAGGAAGCGCTCTGCCAGGCTGAGCTAAGCACCCGAGCGTAGGGACCCTAGCAAACGGCGGTTTGCGCCCGTGTGGGAGCTTCCCGATCGTGCGGGAGAGGGTGAGCAAGCGCTTACTCATCATGTGATACCTTGTGCCGGTCCAGACCAGAGCGCCGCTCGCCGACGCGGGTGGTGGTGCGAGGCCAACCAAGAGGGGAAACGAAATGGCGAGTAGTCCTGCTGAGTACTTCAGGACCGAGTTGCCCGTTCAGTTCGCGTCGATCGCAGAGGGCGTCGACGAAGGTCCTGGCCGCATCTGCTTCGAGATCACGGGCGAAGGCCTCTGGTCGATGGGCATCAAGGACAGCGCGATCGAGGTCACCGACGGCCGCCACGAGGACACCCTCGTGCAGGTCACCCTCGACGGCGCCAACTGGGAGAAGGCCGTGCAGCGCCTCGAGGAAGGCGGCATGGGTCCCGTCGGCGGTGAGACCCTGGCCACGATGATCAAGAACCCGGCCGCGGTCAGCACTCTCAAGGCCGCGCAAGGGACCCTCAAGGTCGTCACCACCGACGGCGACGGCGACGAGTGGGTCGCCGTGACCTTCGGCGGTGCCGAGCCCAACGTCGAGACGCCGCGTGCGACGCTCTCGATGAGCCAGGAGGTCGCCGAGCAGATGGGCCGTGGGGAGGCGAACCCCCAGGAGCTCTTCATGTCCGGCAAGATCCAGATCATCGGCGACATGATGATGATCATGCAGCTCGCCCCGGTCCTGAGCTGACCGGACCCGAACCCGCGTCACCACGGTGACGCCCGAAGCGCCCCTCGGGACCCCGCTCGGGTCTCCCGGGGGGCGTTTCGGCGTCTGGTAGAGTCGCACGGCTCCGGGGGCGTAGCTCAGCGGGAGAGCGCTCGCCTCACACGCGAGAGGTCACAGGTTCAAAACCTGTCGCCCCCACCACCGTGCCATGGCCCGGAACGACTCCAACCCGGTGGCCGCGGACGTCGCCACCGAACCCCCATCGTGCAGCAGGACCGCTACGGCGCGTCACGAATATCCCGTTGGGGCACATAGGCTGGCCGGCAGGTCGTTCCCCGCCCGTTCCCCACCGTCTCGAGATCTCGACTTACACCGATGCGCCTCTGGTCCCGGATCCTCGCAGTCAGCCTCGTAGCGGCCGGCGTCGCCGTGCTGGTCATCCCGACCCCGCGCCAGGTCGACGCGTCCGCCGCGGCGCAACCGTTCCGCAGCGGCGACGCCGCGGAGGCACCCTCCGGAGCGCGTGTGCTACCCACGGCGACGTCGCGCCGCACGCTCCAGGGCGATTTCGAGTCATACGCCGCGACCGTCGTACCCGAGGCGATCGACGTCTACGTCGCGCCGGATCCCGACTCCGGCGTGCGCATGCGGCTCTCGAACAAGACCGAGCACGGCCAGCCCCAGACGCTCCTCGTCGTCAAGGAGCTCCTCGTGGACGACGCCACCTGGTACGAGGTCATGCTGCCGGTGCGCCCGAACGGTTCGACGGGCTGGGTGCGGGGGTCGGACGTGCGCGTGAGCGGCCTCGCGTACGCGGTGCAGGTGTCGCTGACGGGCAAGCAGCTCGAGGTGTTCCGCCAGGGCCAGCTCGTGTCCAGCTACCCCGTCGGCATCGGTCGCGAGCGGTACCCGACCCCGGGCGGCACGTTCTACATGATGGAGTTGCTGCGCCCGCCGGACCCGAAAGGTCCCTACGGCACGCGCACGTACGTGCTCAACGGGTTCTCGGCGGTCCTGAAGACGTTCAACGGCGGTGCCGGATCTCTCGGGATACACGGAACCAACGAGCCGGGCACCGTCGGCGCCGACGTGAGTCACGGCTGCATCCGTATGAACAACGCCGACATCGAGGCGGTCGCGGCGATCCTTCCGCTCGGGACGCCGGTTCGCATCCTCACCTAGGGCCACACCTGGGGCCACACCTGGGAGCCCACACCGCTGGGACGGAGCGCGGGTGCCGGCGAGACCGCTCCGTGCGCCTCCGTCGCGGTTCCTCACGGCAGCGGCGCACCGCACCACCTGCAGGCGGGATACGCCTTGGACGTCGGCTTGCCGCATTCGGGGCACCGCTCCGGGCGGATCTGTCCGCGACGCACCATCCGCAGGGCGGACACGACCATGCCGCCGACTGCGACGACCACGAGTACCTCGAGCAGCGTGCGGAACCAGACACCCACGCCGTCACGGTAGCAACGTCACGACCCGAGGCCGGGGCTACGATCCGGGCGATGCCCACTCGACCCACCCGGCTGCGCCGCACGGGATGCGCTCTCGCTTGCACCGCGATCGCCCTGGGGATCGCGGCCTGTGGCGGCGGGATCAACAGGAGCGACGTCGAGGACGACATCGCGTCACGCCTAGGCGCCGAGGTGGGCGCCAAGGTCGACGAGGTGCACTGCCCCGACTCGATCCCGTCGAAACCGGGCGACACGTTCACGTGCACCGCGTTCGTCGCGGGCGGGGCGCTGCTCGAGGTGCCTGTGACCGTCAGCGCGGGGGCGAACTTCGATTGGAGTGTCGAGGCGAGGTCGCGAGCGGGTTCGGAAGTCGTCGCGAAGGTCGAGCCCGAGATGCGCCTCGAGCTCAACGACCCCGGCCTCGAGCTCACCTGCCCGGAGACCGCCGTCGTCGCCGAGGGCGACACGATCGAATGCATGGCCGTGGACTCCCAGGGACTCCAGGAGCCCGTCGCGGTCCAGGTCCACGGCGACTCCTACCAGTGGGAGCTCCTCGGGGACTGAGGGGCGCGCCGCAATGACGCGGCCACCTCGCACGGGGCGTGGGTAGGATCCCGGCCCATGGCCATCTTCACCCTCCCAGACGGCACCCGGCTCGACCTGCCCGACGGCGCGACGGGCACGGACGTGGCCACCGCAATCGGGCCGGGGCTGGCCAAGTCAGCCCTCGCCGTCGCCGTCGACGGGCACGAGTACGACCTCGCGGCCCCCCTGCCCCCGGGCCACGTGACCGTGATCACCGGCGACTCCGACGCGGGCCGCGAGGTCCTGCGTCATTCGACCGCGCACATACTCGCGCAGGCGGTCACCGACCTCTTCCCGGGAGCCAGGTACACGATCGGACCGGCCGTCGAGGACGGCTTCTTCTACGACTTCGACGTCGAGCGGCCCTTCGCCGAAGCCGACCTGGAACGCATCGAGGCGCGTATGCGCGAGATCGTCGCCGAGGACCAGGGGTTCGTGCGCCACGAGGTCGGCCGCGACGAGGCGAAGGCGCTCTTCGCCGACCAGCCCTACAAGGTCGAGATCATCGACGCCGTCGACGCCGACGACGTCGGCGAGGTCGACGAGGGCAACGTGATCAGCGTCTACGAGAACGACGGCTGGAACGACCTGTGCCGTGGGCCGCACGTCCCGTCGACGGGCCACCTCGGTGACTTCAAGCTCCTGCGCATCGCAGGTGCGTACTGGCGTGGCGACGAGAAGAAGGCGCAGCTCCAACGGATCTACGGGACCGCATGGGAGTCCAAGAAGGCCCTCAAGGCGTACCTGCACCGCCTCGAGGAGGCGCGCAAGCGCGATCACCGCCGTCTCGGCATCGACCTCGACCTGTTCAGCTTCCCAGAGGAGATCGGGTCGGGACTCGCGGTCTGGCACCCCAAGGGCGCGCTCGTGCGCAAGATCATGGAGGACTACAGCCGCGCCGAGCACGAGCGGTCGGGCTACGAGTTCGTCGTGAGCCCCCACGTCGCCAAGGCCGACCTGTTCGAGACCTCCGGTCACCTCGGCTGGTACCGCGAGAACATGTACCCGGAGATGGAGCTCGAGGGCGCGTCGTACTTCCTCAAGCCCATGAACTGCCCGTTCCACGTCCTGATCTTCAGGAGCCGCACGCGCAGCTACCGCGAGCTGCCGCTGCGCTTGTTCGAGATCGGCACGGTCTACCGCTACGAACGATCCGGCGTGATCCACGGCCTCACACGCGTGCGCGGCCTCACCCAGGACGACGCTCACATCTTCTGCACCCGCGACCAGCTCGTGCCCGAGCTCGAGTCGCTCGTCGCGTTCGTGATCAGGGTGCTGCGCCGCTTCGGCCTCGGTGACTTCCACGCGACCCTGTCGACACGGCCCGACAAGTACGTCGGCACCGTCGAGGAGTGGGACGAGGCGACCGCGGCGCTCGAACAGGCGCTGCGCAAGGCCGGGCTGCCCTACGAGATCGACGCGGGCGGCGGTGCGTTCTACGCCCCGAAGATCGACATCAAGGTCAAGGACGCGATCGGCCGCCTGTGGCAACTCTCGACACTGCAGGTCGACTTCCAACTCCCGCAGCTCTTCGACTTGCGCTACGCCGGCGGCGACAACGCCGAACACCGCCCGTTCATGATCCACCGGGCGCTGTTCGGTTCGATCGAGCGCTTCTTCGGGATCCTGCTCGAGCACTACGCCGGGGCACTGCCGGTGTGGCTCGCACCGGTTCAGGTCGAGCTCGTGCCGGTCGCCGACCGCCACGTGCCGCGCTGTCGCGAGATCGAAGGCGAGCTCCACGGTGCCGGCTTCCGGGCGGTCGTCAACGACGGTGACGACAGCCTCGGCGCCAAGCTGCGCACGTCGCGACTGCAGCGCGTGCCCTTCGCGCTGATCGTCGGCGACGACGACGTCGCCAACGGGACGGTGGGTATCAAGACCAGGACGGGCGAGGACTCACGCGACGTACCGCTCGCCGAGTTCCGCGCCCGTCTCGAATCCGACCTCGCCGCCGAGTCCGCCGCGGGCGGCTCGTCCGAATAGGGCCGGTCGTGGACGTCGACCGGATCTGGGCAGGCTGGCGGCTCGCGTACGTGACCGACGCGGACGGGACCTACCGCGACCCGGACCGGTGCCCGTTCTGCTCGATCCCCCTCCTCGCCGACGACGAGTCCCTGATCGTGGAGCGGGGGCGGCACTGCTACACCGTCCTCAACCTGTACCCGTACAACTCCGGGCACCTGATGGTGATCCCGTACCGCCACATCAGCGGATACGACGAGCTCACCGACGACGAAGCTCACGAGGTCACCGACCTCGTGCGGAGGGCGGTGTCGGCGCTGAAGCACGAGTACCGCCCCGACGGGTTCAACCTCGGCGCCAACATCGGCAGCGCCGCCGGCGCCGGTCTGCCCCGGCACTTCCACATGCACGTCCTGCCGCGCTGGGACGGCGACACCAACTTCGTGACCGTGATCGGTGGCGTGAAGGTGATGCCCGAGGACCTCGCCGACACCGTCCGACGCGTCCGCTCGGCACTCGCCGAGTAGGTGCTTCTCGAGCGGGCTGAAGGGTGAGGCCGACCGGATGTCCGACGCCAGACCCCGAAATCGCGCTACCGCGTCGGAAGCGCCACGCGGGCCGGACCTACGGGGCCGTACCGCTAGGGGATCGGGAACGTGAAGGAGCCGCCGCAGACGGAGGTGCCGCTCGCGTTCTTGGCGGAGTACGCGAGCGTCTTGGCCCCGGGGTCGTACTCGAGGAGGCCGTAGCTGTTCACGTCGAGGTTGACGCACTTCGCGCCGACGATGTTGAACACGATCTTGATCGCGAGCGGTCCGATCGAGCCGACCACCTTCGCCACCTCCTTGGCATAGGTCTCGGTGCCGATGGGGCCGGTCACGAACTCGAAGCCCGCGGTCGTCGGGAAGAAGATCGAGGCGAAGCTCTGCAGGGTGTCGAGGCGCACGGTGTTGCTGTAGTTGGCGTGGGAGTCGGTGGTGAGCCAGAACACGTTGTTGATCTTGTGGGTCTTGATGTGGCTGATCACCTCGCGGCGTTCGGCGGCGAAGCCCTCCCAGCGGTCGTAGGGCAGCGCCCAGTACTCCTGGATCGGGTCCTCGTTGAGGATGAGCTTGACCTTCGCGGTCGAGGCGTCCAGCGCCGCCAGGAACCACGCCTTCTGGTCGGCGCCGAGCAGCGTGCGCGACGGGTCGTTGAGCACCGCCTTGCACGCAGGGGAGACCGGGTACCTCAGTTGCGTGAGGGCGAGCCCGAAGATGCCACGGATCCAGCCGGGGGCGGTCGGTGCGAGGTCGGGCTGGCCGGTGAGGGGGTTGGTGCACGCGCCCGGGTTGGCGGGATCGTTCTGGGCCTCGACGGAGCGGTAGGCGCGCTCGTCGAGGAGGAAGATGTCGACGTCCTTGCCCCAGTGGAACTGCCGGTAGAAGCGCGGTTGACCCACGGCGTAGGGGTCGCCGTCGACGGGGGAGTACTCCTTGAACGCCTGCAGCCCGTTGGCGAGCTGTGTCGGGTCGACGTCGGCGGCGCTCCAGTCGTTGACGACCTCGTGGTCGTCCCACTGGGTGATCGAGCCGGTGGCCTTGGTGATGTCGACGATGCCCGGGAAGATCGACGTGTCACGCGCCTTCTTGTACTTGGCGCGGTAGTCGTCGAGGGCCGAGACCGGCACGGGGTCGTCGCTGTAGATGGTGTCGCCGAGGAACACGAAGAGGTCGGGGTTCTCCGCCGCCGCCGTCGACAGGACCCCGAAGTTGCCGTACACGGGGGTACCGGTCTCGTCGGTCAGGGTGTTGGCGTCGCCGTCGAGCACGAGGCGCAGCGGCGCCGACGCCGACGTCGCCGGTGGCGTGTGGAAGGTGCCGACGTCGGACGTCTCGGCGCCGGGGGTCGTCCGGAAGCGGTACGAGTAGCTCGTCCCGGCCCCGAGGCCCGTGGTCGGCACGTGCAGGGTGTAGTCGGCGCCGGGGTCGGGTGTCACCGTGGCGGTGAAGTCGACCGACGTGAACGTCGGGTCGTCGTCGACCTCGGCGACGACGTCGTCGCCGGTCACGGCACGTGTCCACAGGATCATCTGGCCCGACGGCAGGTGCCCGGCCGAGATGCCCTGGGCGAACACCGGGTCGGCGGCGCCCGCAGGGGCCGCGACCACGGCGGCCAGGACGAGGCCGGCCAGTGCGGTCACGGCGAGGCGGCTTCCGGCTCTGCGGAACATGGCATCCTCCCAACGGATGTGCCCCACCACCCAGCGGGACGCTACCTCGCGGCGCCGGGCTCCGCCAGCGCAACGCGTGCGGCAGCCCGCAAGGGGTACTCAGCCGTCCCCGCGGCGCGAACGCATGCGGGCGCGACTGGCCCCGACGGCGGTCCCGGGGCCACACTCGCGCGGTGACCGACGACCACGTGACCCCGCCACCCGACGCGGGGAACCCAGCCGAACACGCCACGGAGACCGCGCCCGAATCCGCGTCCGAAGCCGGTGACGGTGGCGACGCCGGCCCGGACGAGGAGTTGAGCCCGGAGGAACAGGCGCTCTTCGCGTCCTACGTGTTCCCCGACCCGCGGCACCGGCGCATCTCGGCGGTGGCGTTCTGGATCATGGGCGTCGCGCTCGTGGCCCTGTGGCTCGCGCTGAGGTCCGACCCCGTGGTCTCTGTGGGGTCGCTCGTGGGCGGCATCGTGCTCGTCCTCGCCGGCGTCTGGTTCTGGGCTGCGGGCTGGCACATGCAACTCGATCAGGGTGAGGCGCTCGTGGCCGCTACGCGCGAGGCCGGCTTCCCGGTCGGCCACGCCTCGGCGCTGCTCGGCTGGCGCGGCGCCACCGCCCGTCCCACCTGGCGCATCCTGCTCTACTCGGCGGAGACGCCGCCGACACGGCGCGGCCTCGTCGAGGTCGACGCGGTCACGGGCGAAGTCCTCGACTCCTACACCGGCGACAACGTAGAGGACTGGTAGCCGCGATCAGTCGTCTTTCGCGGCGGCGACGATCTTGTCGGTGAGGTGCGCCGGGATCTCGTCGTAGTGGTCGAAGGCGAGGCTGAAGCTGCCCCGGCCCGACGTCATCGACCGCAGGTCGATCGCATAGCGGTGGACCTCGGCCATCGGCACCATCGCACGGATGAGCTGGCGGCCGCCGGGCACCGACTCCATCCCTTGGAGGCGGCCCCGGCGCGAGTTGAGGTCGCCCGTCACGTCGCCCGCGATCGAGTCCGGAACGAGCACCTCGAGACGGCCGATCGGCTCGAGCAGGACCGGGTGCGCGGCCTCCATGGCACCGCGCAGTGCCAGCGAGCCCGCCATCTTGAAGCTGTGCTCGTCGGAGTCGACCGAGTGCGCCTTGCCGTCGTCCACGATCAGGCGCACGTCGACGACGGGGAAGCCGGCGAGGGGCCCCTTTGCCATCGCTTCCTGGATCCCCTTGTCGACCGCGGGGATGAACTGGCGCGGGATCGACCCGCCGACGACCTTGTCGACGAACTCGTAGCCCTCGCCGCGTCCGCGCGGTTCGAGGCGCACGTGCGCGACCCCGTACTGGCCGCGGCCGCCGGACTGCTTCTTGTGCTTGCCCTCGAAGTCCGAACTCGTCGTCGCGGTCTCGCGGTACGCGACCTGCGGCTCGGCGGTGACGATCTCGACGCCGAACTTGCGGTGCATGCGTTCGAGCGTGATCTGCACGTGGGTCTCGCCCATGCCCCACAGGAGCGTCTGGTGGGTCTCTGGGTTGCGTTCGATGCGGATCGCGGGGTCCTCCTCGACCACACGGTGGGTGGCGTTCGCGAGCTTGTCCTCGTCGCCCTTGGTCTTGCACGCGATCGCGACGGCGTAGACGGGTTCGAGCGCGGGCGGGCTCGCGAGCTCCAGCGGTGCGGACTTGTCCGCGAGGGAGTCGCCCGTGAGGACGTCGGGCAGCTTCGCGACGGCACCGAGGTCCCCGTACGCGAACTCGGGCACGGTCTCGTGGTCCTTGCCGACGAGCGCGAAGATCTGGTGCAGCCGCTCGTCGTGCCCGGTCCGCTGGTTCGTGAGGTGCATGTCGGGCCGGACGCTGCCCCGTGCCACGCGGAAGTAGCTGATCTGGCCCACGAAGGGGTCGGCGTAGTTCTTGTAGACGTACGCGGCGGGGGCGCCGCCGGGGCCGTCCTCGACGCGGCCGCCGCCGGCAGCGGCCATTCCGGGGCGGTCCAGCGGCGACGGGCCTGCCTCGCACACGAGCTGCAGGAGCCGGTCGAGGCCGATGTGCTTGGTGGCCGAGCCGATCACGACCGGGAACGTCCCGCCGGCTGCCACCCCCTTGCCGAGGGCGCCGAGGAGCTCCCTGGTCTCGATGACCTCGTCACCGAAGTACCGCTCCATCAGCGACTCGTCGGTCTCGATGATCGCCTCGACCGTCCGGGTGTTGGCCTCCTGAGCGGCGTCGGCGAGCTCGGCGGGGACGGCCTCCTCGGTCGAGCCGAAGTCGTCGTCGTAACGGAACGCCTTGTTGGCGAGGATGTCGACGATCCCGGCGAAGTCGTGCTCCTCCCCGAGCGGCAGGTGCAGCGGCGCGAGGCCGGTCCCGAACGCCGCGGTCAGCGACTCGATGGTCTGTGCCACCGAGGCGCGCTCGCGGTCGACCTTGTTGACGAAGACCATGCGCGGCAGGTCGAGGTCGGCCGCCATCTGCCAGATGATCTCGTGCTGGACCTCGACGCCCTCGACGGCGCCGACGACGAGCACCACGAGGTCGGCCACGGACATTCCGGCGCGGACCTCGCCGACGAAGTCGGCGTAACCCGGCGCGTCGAGGACGTTGACCTTGTAGCCGTCCCACTCGATCGGTGCCGTCGCGAGCGAGACCGAGAAGCCCTTCTGCTTCTCCTCGTCCTCGAAGTCGAGCACCGTGGTGCCGTCCTCGACGCGGCCGACCCTGTTCGTGCGGCCGGACAGCTTGAGCAGCCCCTCCGCCAGGGTCGTCTTCCCGGTGCCCCCGTGGCCGGCGAGCAACACGTTACGGATGCGCTCGGACGGATACGCCTTCACTGGACCCCCTCGTGGCAGTGGTGCCTGGCGGACGGCGACCCGGGCCTCCGCGTCGGCGGGGCAGGTCACGCGGGCGATCATAACGAGATGCTTGTCGGGTCCTCGACACCTGTGTTACCTTGACACTGCTCGCGAAAGTAAGCAGCCCAGCCCGACCAGGGAGCCGACCAGGGAGACTGGTGTGATCGACGCACACGGACGTCCCGGGCTGGCGAGGGTGACCGGCGCCGTCGGCCGCTTCTTCGCCCGCCTCGGTGTCACGCCCGACCAGGTCACGATCGCCGGCGTCGTCCTCTTCGTTCCCGTTGCCGTCCTCGTGGCGACAGGTCACACCCTCGCCGGTTTCGTCGCGGGGGCCTTCGTGATGTTGCTCGACCTCCTCGACGGTGCCGTCGCCAAGGCCCGCGGGGGCGGCAGCCGCCGCGGCGCCGTACTCGACTCGGTCGCCGACCGCGTCACCGACGCCTTGCTGCTGTGCTCGGTCGCGGTCCTGCTCGGACACCGGTCCCAGGCCGACGCGATGCTCGCGGTCGCCGTCCTCGTGGTGTCCTACATCGTGTCCTACACGCGCGCGAAGGCGTCCGAGTACGACTTCGACGCCCACGTCGGGCTTATGGAGCGGGCCGAGCGCTCGGTCCTGATCGGTGTCGGCATCCTCTTGCAGACGTGGTGGAACGTGCTCCCCGCGATCCTCTGGGTTGTACTGGTGCTCACCGTGGTGACAGCTGCGCAACGGCTCGCCGCGGTCTGGCGACAGGGTCGCGCCGAGCCACCTCTGCCGGCCGAGGAAGTGCGGGTCCTGCCCGAGTGGCGCGAGCTGCGCAGCCAGCTCGGCGCCGAGGACGTGCGCTCGGTGTTGGCGAGCCAGCGCAGCGAATGGGTCCACCGTCGCGAGGTCGCACGTGAGCGCCGTCTCGCAGCCCGCGCCGAGAGGGACCGCATCAGGCGCGAGGTCGAGAGCGCGGACCGTGAGCGCCGCTCGCGGCGGCCGGGACAGCGTCACCGCCGCAGCGTCGGCGGCACGCGGAGGCCGTGAACGCTCGTGATCGCAGATGCCTCTGAGGACCCAGTCGCCCGCGCGCGCGGACGGGCAGTCGTGGGTATGTACAAGGCGGGGACGGCGCTTGCCGGGGCCCTGCCGGACCCGGTCGCGAACGCGATCGCGGCGGGGCTGAGCCGCACGTTCAAGCGGGCGATGGGCACGCGGCGCCGCATGCTCCAGCGGCACATGCGCCGTGCGCTCGGGCCCGAGGCGACCCCGAGCCAGCTCCGCAGGACCGTCGACGCCGCGTTCGACTCCTACGCCCGGTACTGGGTCGAGACGTTCAGGCTGGCGTCCTACACGGGTTCCGAGCTCGACCGTGTCTTCAGCGTGGAGGGCTGGGAGAACATCGCGCGTCCCCTCGACGACGGCCGCGGCGTGATCCTCGCGCTGCCACACGTCGGCCAGTGGGAGGTCGCGGCCGCGTGGATGCACCACCACGGCCAGCGCCTCACCGCGGTCGCCGAGCGCCTCGACCCGCCCGAGCTCTACGAGTGGTTCGTCGATCTGCGCGAGGACCGCCTCGGTCTCGCGATCGTTTCCCTCGACGATCCCGCAGGTGGGCGTCAACTGATCGAGGCTCTGCGCGCGGGCGAGATCGTGACCCTGCTCGCGGACCGCGACCTGACCGGCACCGGGCCCGAGGTCGAGTTCTTCGGCGAGGTGACGCAGCTGCCAGCGGGGCCCGCCCGGCTCGCGATCCAGACCGGTGCGGCCCTCGTGCCGGTCGCCGCGTACGAGGACGGCCTCTGGCGCTACCGCGCCGTCATCCGCCCGGAGCTGAGCGTGCCCGCGACCGGGTCGAAAGCCGAGCGCACGCGCGCGTTGACCCAGCAGCTCGCCTACGAACTTGAGGGGTTGATCAGGCGCGCCCCGTCGCAGTGGCACCTCCTGCAGCCGAACTGGCCGTCGGACCTCGAGGCGATGGCGCGCTGGGGTGACGCCGACCCTCACGTGGTCCCCGGGTCCTCGTGAGGGTCGCGATCGTGTGTCCCTACTCGCTGGGAACGCCCGGCGGAGTGCAGGCCCACGTGCTCGCGTTGGGACGCGCGCTGCGCGGCCTCGACGTCGACGCCACGGTCGTCGGCCCCACCGACGGCGCCGATCTCGGCGATGCCGGCGTGCCCGTGATCGCGCTCGGTCGCTCGTTGGGCCTGCGCGTGAACGGCTCGACGGCGCCGCTCGCGCTCGGTCCCGTCGTGGCACTGCGCACCCGCACGGCGGTGCGTGGCTTCGACCTCGTGCACGTGCACGAGCCGTTGCAGTTCGCCGTGTCGCTGACGGCGACCACGACGGCGCCGCACCCCGTCGTGGGGACCTTCCACGCCGCCGCCGACTCGATGATCTGGTACGCGGCGTTGCGGCCACTGTTCCGGCGCGCCGTCGCGCGTCTCGACGCGGCGTGGGCGGTCAGCGACGCCGCAGCCGCCCTCGTGGGCAGGTACTTCGGGACGCGGCTCCCGATCGAGCCCAACGGCGTCGAGGTAGGACGCTTCGCCGGCGCCACACCGCTGCCGGAGCGAGCGGACGTGACCGGTCCCGTGGTCCTCTTCGTCGGGCGCGACGAGCCGCGCAAGGGCCTCGACGTCCTGCTGGCCGCGTGGCCTGCGGTCCGCGCCGCACGCCCGGGCGCGCAGCTCTGGGTCGCGGGGCCGGGGACCGAGTCGGTCGCCGGCGGCGCGGTGCGCGCCTTCGGCACCGTCGACGGCGCGACGCTGCCCCGCCTGTACCGCTCCGCCGACGTCTACTGCAGCCCGGCTCGCTTCGGCGAGGCTTCGGCATCGTCCTGCTCGAGGCGATGGCGGCCGGGACCGCCGTCGTCGCGTCGGACATCCCCGGATACGCCGCCGTGTCGCGCGCCGGCGAGTGCGGCCGCCTCGTCCCCGTCGGCGACGGTGGCGCCCTCGCTGCCGAACTCGTGGACCTCATCGGCGACCCCGTGGCGCGGACGGCGCTCACGGCGGCCGGCCGCCGCCGCGCGGCGGAGTTCGACTGGCCCGGCGTCGCCGCCCGCATGGCCGGCCACTACGAGGCCGTCCTCGGGCGTGCGCGGCCCCGCTGACGGCAGGACCAGCGGTGCCGCACACCGGTGCGGGCGGGTCACCGGACGGGGTCGTGGTTACACTTGCGCCGGTGGCCCAGGTTCATCGACCAGCGTCGAAAGAGGGACAGATGCCGACCGATCGCGCCACGGTGCGCGTCAAGCGCGGCCTTGCCGAGATGCTCAAGGGCGGCGTCATCATGGACGTCGTCACCGACGAGCAGGCTCGCATCGCCGAGGACTCCGGCGCCTGCGCCGTCATGGCCCTCGAGCGGGTGCCTGCCGACATCCGCCGCGACGGCGGCGTGGCCCGCATGTCGGACCCCGCGCTCGTCACGGCGATCATGGGTGCCGTCTCGATCCCGGTGATGGCCAAGTGCCGCATCGGCCACTTCGCCGAGGCGCAGGTGCTCGAGTCCCTCGGCGTCGACTACGTCGACGAGTCCGAGGTGCTCACACCGGCGGACGAGGCGAACCACGTCGACAAGTGGGCGTTCAACGTCCCGTTCGTGTGCGGCGCGACCAACCTCGGCGAGGCGCTGCGACGCATCGGCGAGGGCGCGTGCATGATCCGCTCCAAGGGCGAGGCCGGCACCGGCAACGTCGTCGAGGCCGTACGGCACCTGCGCTCGATCACCGCGGGGATCAACCGCATCGCGAGGCTGACTCCGGGCGAGCTGATGACGGAGGCCAAGGAGCTCGGCGCCCCCTACGAACTCGTGTGCGAGCTGCACGCCACCGCAGAGCTGCCGGTGCCGCTGTTCTGCGCAGGCGGCATCGCGACGCCGGCCGACGCCGCGCTCGTCATGCAGCTCGGCGCGCAGGCCTGCTTCGTCGGATCGGGCATCTTCAAGAGCGGTGACCCCGCCAAGCGTGCGCGTGCGATCGTCGAGGCGACCACCCACTTCGACAACCCCGAGGTGGTGGCGAAGGTGAGCCGTGGCCTCGGCGAGCCCATGGTCGGCATCACCGACGTCGCGCCCGGCGAGCGTCTCGCCGACCGGGGCTGGTGAGCGGGCCCGCAATCGGCGTCGTCGCCCTCCAAGGTGCGTTCGGCCTCCACGTCGACGCGCTCTCCGACTGCGGCGCCGCGGTCACGACCGTACGCCTGCCCGCCGACCTCGCCCGCTGCGACGCAATCGTCCTCCCGGGGGGCGAGTCGACGACGATGGGCAAGCTCCTCGACTCCTCGGGTCTGCGTGGCCCCCTCGGCGAGCGCATGCTGGCGGGGATGCCGGTGTTCGGGACCTGCGCCGGGCTCATCCTCTGCGCCCGCGAGGTACTCGACCCGGTACCCAACGACGCCGCACCTTTCGGCGTCGTCGACATGTGCGTGCGCCGCAACGCCTACGGGAGGCAGGTCGAGAGCTTCGAGGAGGACATCGAAGTCGCCGCGATCGGAGCCGAGACGTTTCGCGCCGTCTTCGTCCGGGCGCCCGCCGTCGAGTCGACGGGCCCCGAAGTCGAGGTGCTCGGCTGGCAGAATGGCCACGCGGCGCTCGCCCGCGAGGGGCCGGTGCTCGTGGCGTCGTTCCATCCGGAACTGACCGGCGACCGCCGCATCCACCGTTACTTCGTCGATCTCGCAAAGGAGTCCGCATGAGTGGCCACAGCAAGTGGGCGACGATCAAGCGCAAGAAGGGTGCGGCAGACGCGGCCCGCGGGAAGCTGTTCGCGAAGCTGATCCGCTTCATCGAGGTCGCCGCGCGCGAGGGCGGCGGCGACCCTGCCTCGAACCCCACCCTCGCGACCGCGATCCAGAAAGCCCGCGACGCGTCGATGCCGATGGACAACATCGACCGCGCGATCAAGCGCGCCACCGGCGACCTCGCCGGGGTCACCTACGAGGAGGCGAGCTACGAGGGGTACGCGCCCGGCGGGGTCGCGGTGTACGTGACCGTGCTGACCGACAATCGCAACCGTGCCGCCGCCGACGTCCGCAACGCGTTCACCAAGAACGGCGGCAGTCTCGGCGAACCGGGCTCGGTCGCGTGGAAGTTCGAGAAGACGGGCGTGATCGTCGTCGCGGCCGGCGGCCTCGACGAGGACGCCGTCTTGGAGGCCGCCCTCGACGCGGGTGCCGACGACGTCAGGGCCGAGGGCGACACGTTCGAGATCAGCACCCGGCCGTCGGAGTGGATGAACGTCCGCAAGGCGCTCGAGGACGGAGGCCTGCCGATCGAGTCCGCCGAGGTCACGATGATCCCTCAGCAGACGACGCCGGTCGCCGAGTCCCGTGCCGCCCAGGTGCTCCGCCTCGTGGAAGCTCTCGAGGACCTCGACGACGTCCAGGACGTCTACGCCGACTTCGACATCCCCGAAGGGGTCCTCGCCAAGCTCGCCTGACCCCCTACGTGTGCGCGTGGCGGTGCGGGGGTTGGAGCGTCTCCCGGCCGAGGAGCCCCGTTGGAGCATCAGGCGGCCATCCGGCTGGGGTTGGAGCACGAGGCGGCCACCCGTGGCCGCCTCGTGCCCAACCCCACCTCCTGGCCGCGTCGTGCTCCAACGGGGGCGACCATGCGCGGGGGAGCGTGCCCGGGCGGCTAGGGTAGAACGCATGTTCGACTCGGTGGTGCTCGGGGTCGACCCGGGTCTGACCCGCTGTGGTTGGGGGGTCGTGGGCGTCAAGGGGCCCCGTCTCGACCATGTCGCCCACGGCACGATCCGCACGGCTCGCGAGGCACCCACGGGGGACCGCCTCGCCGCTGTCGCCGACGCCGTGGCCGCGGTCGTCGCAGCGCACCGGCCGGCGGCATGCGCGCTCGAGCAGGTCCTGTTCAACGGGAACGCGCGGACGGCGATGGCCACAGGACAGGCCGCCGGGGTCGTGATGCTGACCTGCAGCCGCAGGCACGTGCCGCTCACCTCGTACTCACCGTCGCAGGTGAAGTCCGCCGTGGCCGGTTTCGGTGCCGCCGACAAGGAGCAGATGCGCACGGCGGTGGTGCGCCTCCTCGGCCTCACGGAGGCGCCCCAGACCGACGCCGCCGACGCGCTCGCCCTCGCTCTGTGCCATGCCACGACCGGGCGGCACACCCACGCTGTGCAGGCCGCGACACCGGCGTCCACGTCCGCGGCCCGCACCCGCGGGCGCCTCGAAGCCGCGATCGCGGCCGCGACCCGACGCGACCAGGCAGGGAGTGACCGACGTTGATCTCGATGCTGCGCGGCCGCCTCGCGGTACGCACCCTCACCCACGTGGTCGTCGACTGCGGCGGCGTCGGCTACCGCGTCGCGGTGCCGCCGGGCGCGGCCCTGCCTCCGGTCGGCGAGGACGTCGTCGTCCACACCCACACCTACGTACGCGAGGACGTCCTCGCCTTGTACGGCTTCCCCACGAGCCGCGAGCGCGATCTCTTCGAGCTCCTGATCGCCTGTCCGGGCGTCGGCCCCAAGGTCGCGCTCGCGTGCCTCTCGGTACTGACACCGGACCAGATCGGTGCTGCCGTCCTCGCCGGCGATCTCGACACCCTCGTGCGCGTCCCCGGCATCGGCAAGCGCTCGGCGGAGAAGCTCGTCTTCGAGCTCGCCCCACGCCTCGGTGGCGAGGGCGTCGCGGTGCCTGCCGCCGTGGGGGGCCACGCCGACGTGCGCGAGGCCCTCACCGCGCTGGGCTACGGTGACAAGGAGGTCGGCGCGGTGGTGGCCAAGCTCCCCGAGTCGGGCGACACGGCCGACCTCCTGCGTGGCGCCCTTCGACTTCTCGGCGGCGGCGAATGACCTCACCAGACCCCGACCCCGTCGCGACGGAGCCCGCGCCGGCGGCGGAGACCGGCGGCACCATGGCGGCCGGTGACGCCGACGACGCGGGTGGCGTCATCGTGACGCCGGTGCTCGACGAGGATCGCCCCGCCGACCGCGCCCTGCGGCCACGCCAACTCGCCGACTTCGCCGGCCAGGCCGCGGTGCGCGAACGCCTCGAGATCCTCGTCGACGCGGCGAGCGCCCGCGGCGAGCCCCTCGACCACGTGCTCCTGTGCGGACCGCCCGGTCTCGGCAAGACGACGCTGGCGCACATCCTCGCGCAGGAGTCCGGTGTGTCACTGCGCCAGACGTCGGGGCCCGCGCTCGAACGCCCGGGCGACTTCGCCGCGATCCTGATGAACCTCGACGCCGGCGACGTCCTCTTCGTCGACGAGATCCACCGCCTCCCGCGCCAGGTCGAGGAGGTCCTCTACCCGGCGATGGAGGACTACGGCCTCGACATCGTCGTGGGCAAGGGCCCGACCGCCCGCACGATCCGCCTCGACGTGCCGCCGTTCACCCTCGTCGGTGCCACCACGCGTGCCGGGATGCTCACCTCGCCCCTGCGCGAGCGCTTCGGCTTCACCGCCCGCCTCGAGCTCTACTCCGTCGACGACCTCGCCGCGATCGTGACCCGATCCGCCGGCTTGCTCGACACGCCGATCGACGACGCCGGGGCCCTCGAGGTGGCGCGCCGGTCCCGCGGAACTCCCCGTGTCGCCAACCGCTTGCTGCGACGCGTGCGTGACTACGCGCAGGTCCGCGGCGACGGCAGTATCGACGCCGCCACCGCGCACGACGCCCTCGACCTGTTCGGGGTCGATGCGGCAGGTCTCGACGCGCTCGACCGCGAGCTGCTGCGCCGGCTCATCGGCGGCTACGGCGGCGGTCCGGTGGGCGTGACCACGCTCGCGGTCCTCGTCGGCGAGGAGCCCGAGACCGTCGAGGACGTGATCGAGCCGTACCTGCTCCAGCACGGCTTCCTGCAGCGGACGTCGCGGGGGCGCGTGGCAGGCGACGCCGCTTACGAGCACCTCGGGATCGACCCACCCCGACCCGGCTCCCAGGATTCGGGGTCGAGGGGGTCGCGGGCGCAGCTCTCGTTCGAGCCGTGAGTGTCCCGACACCCCCGCGCCGCCCACCGGGGCGGCCTGCGCGTCCCGTGCGCGCCGCCCGGCAGCGGCGACCCGCGTCCCGGACCGAGCCCGGAGTGCGTGCGCCCCGGGAGGGGCCGGGACCTTTCACACGGGCGACGCGGCGCGCCGGAGCTTGGTTGCGGACGCCACGTGGTGCGGTCACCGCGGTGGTTCTCGTGCTCGTCGTCGCCGGTACGGCGGCGCTCACGTCGATGCTGGGCCAAGGTGGCGGCAGCCCGCGCCTGGGCTTCGCGGACGCCCGGGGCAGCGCCGACGACGTGCGCGCCAAGGTGGCCGCCTCGACCCGCGACGGCGAGCTGTCCGAGTCGCTGGCACCCGGGCGCGGCGCGGGCGCGGCCGAGCGTCTCGACGGCGCCGCGGCGATCTTCCTCTCCGTCGCCGCCGATCCGGACGCCGAGGTGCCCGTCGAGGCGACCGAACGCGTCGTGGTGACCAACACCAGCGCTGTCGACCTCGACGACGTGCGCCTGCACGTGCTCGCCCCCGCCGTCGGCGCGACCCTGCGCGTGCTGGCAGCAAAGGTGGGTGGGGTCGGCGTCGACGCACGTATGGAGGGCACGACGATGGTCCTGGGCCTGCGCGATGCGCTCGCACCGGGAGAGTCCACGGTCGTCGACCTGTCGTGGGACCTCGCCCCGGTACGCGTGACCGAGGCCGAGAACCCGAACCCTGCCGAGGTGCTCAAACCCGGAGGTGGCAAGTCGCGCTTCGACGCGCAACTCGTGCGCCGCAACCTCTTGTACCTCTTCGACTGGTACCCGCGGCCGGAGCCGCTCGATGCCGGTGGCTGGCGCCCACTGCAGGTGGATCCCGCCATCGCCGACACGCACGGGCCGGCGACATCGGTGGAGCTCGAGGTCACGCGCACGCCGGACTGGCACGTCGTTGCCGGTGGTACTCGCGTGCGCGACGACGCCGGTGACGCCCACGCGTCCTCGCGCTTCGTGCTCGCCGGGTCGCGTGTCATGCCGCTCGTCCTCCAGCGCAACGCCGTCGAGCGCACCGTGTCCAAGGGGGTGTACCGGGGAATCGGCTTCGGCCTCGACACCTTCGGTCCCGCGGTCGAGGACTCCGCCGGTCAGGCGCTCGCCGCGAAGGCCGTGATGTCGGAGGCGACGGGCTCGCCGTTCTGGCGCGACGTCGTCGTGGTCGGCCTCGTCTTCGGCGGCGACGCGACGTCGTTCGTCGCCGACAACGTCGTCTTCGTGCGCCAGGACGTCCTCGCGCGGGGCGTGCCCGGGCTCGGGCCCGGGACACAACCCTCGGACTACCGCCAAGCCGCCTTCGAGGGCTCGACGGCCGAGTGGTGGGGTGGTGTCGTGGACGTCGACGCCACCGCGGCCCCGGCGTTGCGCACCGGTGTGCGCCAGTCCGCCGCCGCCGTCGTGTGGCGTGGCGTCGGTGGCGACGCGATCGGGCGGGTCGCGACCGCCGACGTCGCGCGGCGCTACCGCGTCGCCCGCGCTGCGGGGACACCCGACATGGCGGCCGATCTCGACGTGTCCGCGTACACCACCGCGGCGACGCGCGACATCGCCGTGTCGAAGGCAGCGCTCGTGTACCAGGCACTGGGCGTCGCAGTCACGGGCGACTCGCCGGCCGCGTGGGACGGAACGCTCGACGTCTTCGGCAGCCTCGCAGACGCCGCGTCGCTCGACCCCGGGAGCGTTGCCGCAGCCGCGACCGGCGCCGGCGTCGACCGCGGACGCGCCGACGCGCTGGTGGGCTCGTGGCTGCGTGGCACCGACGGCGACGCCACGATCGGCCGCGCCGACGGTCTCGGCACGATCGTGTACTTCACCGACGGCGCGGCAGCCGACGCCGCCGCCGGGGCCTCTCCAACGGTCCCGCTCGACCTCGACGCGGTGAAGGGAGCGGGCCCCGGCTGGTGATTGTCACCGAACCGGAGTCGGCCATTCGGGGCAGCGAGTGGGGTGGGAGTACCCTGTGAGGTTCCCCCATCTGGAGCGAGCCCCGGTGCAAGGCCTTGTAACCCTCCTGCCCTTCGTCCTGATCTTCGTCGTCATGTACTTCCTCATGGTGCGCCCCCAGCAGAGGCGCGCCCAGGAGCAGCGCCGTCTCGTCTCGAGCCTCGAGCCCGGCGACGAGGTCGTGACCATCGGTGGAGTCTTCGGAGACATCGTCGAGGTCGAGGACGCCGAGGTGATCCTCGAGCTCTACGACGGCACCCAGGTCAAGTTCCTGCGCTCGGCGATCGCGCGCAAGGTGGTGCCAGAGGACGCCGTCGACGCGATCGACGAGCTCGACGACGACCTCGACGACGTCGATGACCATGACGACGTCGATGTCACCGACGACGACGTCGAGGTCGACGCGACCGCGAGCTCGGGGTCACCCGAGGGCAACGGAGAGGCGACCAGCATGTCGAAGGCGAAGTCCAACGCCAAGTCCGAAGAAGACGACGACTGACGACTCTCGCGACGCGAAGGCGACTCCGAGCCCGCGGCACCGCCCGGCACCGGGCGGAACCGGACCTTCTCCGGCGCGGATACCCTGTAGCGGCCCGAACCTCTCAGCTCTCTGGCGGGTGAGCCCACTCCATGGCAATGAAGCGAAGCCGGCGACTCCTGACCACCCTCGTGGTCTTCCTCCTGATCGTCGGGGGCTTGCTCACGTGGGTCCTCGTCGCCGACATCAAGCCGAGGCTCGGCCTCGACCTCGCCGGCGGCACGAGCGTCGTGCTCGAAGCCAAGGGTGAGCTCAAGGAAGGGGTGATGGACCAGGTCATCAGCATCGTGCGCAGTCGCGTCGACGGCCTCGGTGTGAGCGAGGCCGAGATCAGCAAGGCCGGTGACCGCCTCGTCAGCGTCGACCTGCCCGGCCTCCAGGACGTCGACCGCGCGAAAGACATCATCGGCCGCACCGCGAAGCTCACGTTCCGCCAGGTGCAGAGTCTCCCCGGCCAGACCGCGGCCCAGACCGCTCCCGGAGGAACCGCCCCGGGGGGCAACGTCCAGATCGACCCCGCGACCGGCCAGCCGATCACCCCGACGGCATCGCTGCCACCGACGCAATCCCAGCCCCAACCGCAGCCCCAGCCCCAGCCCCAGCCCCAGCCCCAGCCGCAGCCGCAGCCCCAGCCCCAGCCCCAACGCCAGGGCCTCGCACCCACCGGTGGCACCGACGGCCGCCTCGCGGTCACCGACGGCGGGCAGGGCCCGCGCTTCCACTTCCGCACGGGACCACCGGCGCAGATCGCCCCGACCGAGCAGACCACCCCGCCTGCGACCGGCGAGGGTCAACCCACCGCGGACCAGACCCAGCAGTCGGCTCGGGATTACTGCGACCCGGCCAAGAACCCCACGATCACCCCGGCCGACAAGATCACACCCGATGCAACCGTCACCTTGTGCGACAAGCAGGGCCGCCCGTACACGCTCGGGCCGGTGCGGGTCCGCGGCGAGACCGTTGAATCTGCCCAGGCGAGCGTCAACCAGCAGAGCGGGGAGTGGGTGGTCCAGCTCGACTTCAACAACGAGGGTGCCGACGCCTACAGGGCCCTCACCGGCGAGGCCGCCTGCCAGCCGGCCGGTCAGCCGCAGCGGTCGATCGCGATCGTCCTCGACGACCAGGTGGTGTCCGCTCCACAGGTGGCCGCCGACGTCCAGTGCAACCAGGGCCTCGGGTCGAGCAGCATCATCACGTTGGGCCAGAAGGGCCAGGAGGCCCAGCAGGAAGCCAAGGACCTCGCCCTCGTGCTGCGCTACGGGTCGCTCCCCGTCGAACTCGGCGTCGCGACCACCGAGACCGTGTCGCCCACGCTCGGCATCGACTCCCTCCATGCCGGCCTGTGGGCATCGCTGGTCGGGCTCGTCCTCGTCGTGATCTTCGTCCTGATCCTGTACAGGGTGTACGGGCTCATCATCGTCGCCCAGCTCGTCGTGTTCGCGGCATGCAACTACGTGTTCGTCTGCCTCATGGGTGAGTTCCGCGGGCTCACCTTGAGCCTGTCCGGCATCGCAGCCTTCGCGATCGCGATCGGGATCAACGCGGACTCCGCGATCGTGTTCATCGAACGCGTCAAGGACGAGCTACGCGAGGGCCGCACGACGCGGACGGCGTTCGACCGCGGTTTCAAGCGGGCATGGAAGACGATCCTCGCCGGCAACACGGTCAGCTTCCTCGCCGCACTCGTGCTCTACCTCCTCGCGATCGGATCGGTCCGCGGCTTCGCCCTCAACCTGGGGGTGGCGGTGCTGCTCGACGTGCTCATCTCGTGGGTGTTCACGCGCCCGCTCACCCTGCTGCTCTCGGGTTCGGGGGCTTTCGGGCACGAACGCAACTTGTTCTGGCACCGCCCCGCCGGCGCCGTGCGGGCGGAGGCGACAGCGTGAACCGGCTACGGCGCTTCTACTGGGGCCAGTCCCACATCGATTTCGTCGGCCGCTACCGGCTCTGGATCGGCCTCTCGGTCGCGGTGGTCGTCGTCGCGCTCGCCGCGATCGCGGTGCGGGGCCTGAACCTGTCGATTGACTTCGCCGGCGGCACCACGTGGCGTGTCCCCTCGAACGACTTCACCAAGGACCAGGCCGAGGACGTCGCCGCGCAGTTCCAGCTCGAGGACCCGACCGTGCGCGAAGCCCAGAGCGGCGGCGCCCGCGTCACCTACCTCGAGTCGCGCCAGGTCGAGCCCGAGACCGCCGCCAAGGTGACCGACGCGCTGGCCCAGGCGAGCGGCTTGCAGCCCGACGACGTCGACAACAAGTCCGTCGGCGCCACCTGGGGGGACCAGGTCACCCAGAAGGCGCTGGTCGCGCTCTTGATCTTCCTCATCCTCGTCGTCGGCTACATAACGATTCGCTTCGAGTTCAAGATGGCGATCACCGCGATCCTCGAGGTGTTCCACGACCTGATCATCGTGTTCGGCGTCTACGCCCTCGGTGGCTTCCAGGTGTCCCCGGCGACGGTCATCGGCGTTCTTACGATGCTCGGCTACTCGCTCTACGACGCCGTCGTCGTATTCGACAAGGTGCGGGAGAACGCCCCGATGCTCGCCACGGGCAAGATGAGCTACGGCGACCTCGTGAACCTCTCGATGAACCAGACCCTGGCCCGTTCGCTGGGCACCACGCTCACGTCGTTCGTGCCAGCCGCGTGCCTCCTGTTCGTGGGAGCCGTGTTCCTCGGCGCCACCGCGCTCGAAGACCTCTCCCTCGCGCTCACCGTCGGCATCGCGTCGGGGGCCTACTCGTCGATCTTCTTCGCGTCGCCGGTCCTCGCGAAGTGGAAGGAGACCGAACCGCAGTTCAAACGCTCGACCCGCGACCAGACCCGCGCCGAGCGCAAGGCGCGCTCCGCCGCCGTCGCGGCGGTCTCGTCGGGCCCCAGGACCGCGTCATCGGCACCGGACGACGAGGTCGCCGAAACCGCCGGAGTTGGCACCGCGGCGTCTGCCTCGGCAAGGCCCGTGGCCAAGAAGCAGGCGCGGCCACACGGCCGTTCGACACCGGTTGCGCGCAAGCGTCGCCGGAACTGAGACTCCGGTCGTGGACCTGAGCGAGTTCGTCCGCGACGTCGTCGACTATCCCGAGCCGGGCGTCGTGTACAAGGACCTCACCCCTCTGCTCGCCGACGCCGCCGCGTTCCGCGCCGCTATCGACGGCCTCGCCGCGACCGCACCCGAAGTCGACCTCGTATGCGGCATCGACGCCCGCGGCTTCATCTTCGGCGGTGCCGTCGCGGATCGCCTCGGGCTCGGCTTCATCCCGTGCCGCAAGGGCGGCAAGCTGCCGTGGGAAGTGGAGCGGACGGCCTACT
The DNA here is from genome assembly GCA_046331095.1 of Acidimicrobiia bacterium. GTDB lineage: Bacteria > Actinomycetota > Acidimicrobiia > UBA2766 > UBA2766 > JAIBAC01. The sequence continues at coordinate 146,550 of JAXLRM010000006.1, read as the reverse complement.
CGCTCGAGTACGGCGAAGCCCACCTCGAGATGCACCGCGACGCCGTGCGCCGCGAGGGCGAGCGCGTACTCGTCATCGACGACGTCCTCGCCACCGGCGGAACCGCCGCGGCGACGCGCGACCTGATCGCGTCGCTCGGCGGAGTCGTCGTCGCGTTCCGGTTCATCGTCGAGCTCACCTTCCTCGGCGGCCGTGAGCGACTCGACGCCGACGACGTCGATTCCCTCGTCGTCTTCTGAGCAGGCCCTCGGCGGCGGCGGTTGCGATCGCCATTAGGCTGTTGTGAGAGCGCAGATGGCCGACTCGCAGTCAACTTCCCAGGGTGCCGACCCGACGGTGGCCTCGGGCCTGTCACCCGAGGGGCCCGACCGCGCCGTCGTCGCGCCCCAGCGTGGGATGTTCGACCTGCTCCCGTGGCGTCGTGTCGGCGACTTCGACCCCGAACTCGCGCCGGTGGTGCGCCTCGTGCGTCATCATCACCCCCGTGCCGACGTGCGCCCCGTCGTCAACGCCTACCTGATCGCCCGCGAAGCCCACGACGGCCAGTTCCGCAAGTCCGGCGACCCCTACATCGTCCACCCGGTCGCCGTGGCCGGCATCCTCGCCGACCTCGGTATGGACGTGACGACGATCACGGCGGGGCTGTTGCACGACGTCGTCGAGGACACCGACCTCGACGTCGACGCGATCCGCGAGGAGTTCGGTGACGACGTCGCCGAGATCGTCGACGGCGTCACCAAGCTCGAACGACTCACGTTCGATTCCAAGGAGGCCCAGCAGGCCGCCACGATGCGCAAGATGCTGCTCGCGATGTCCAAGGACGTGCGTGTCCTGCTCATCAAGCTCGCCGACCGGCTCCACAACATGCGCTCCCTCGCCCCCCTCGCCGAGCAGCAGCGCCGCCGCCTTGCCCAGGAGACCATCGACATCTACGCCCCACTCGCGCACCGCCTCGGCATCCGCGAGATCAAGTGGCAGCTCGAGGACCTCGCGTTCGCGGAGCTGCACCCCAAGACCTACGCCGAGATCGAGGCGCTCGTGCGGGAGTGCCACGCGGAGGTCGACCGCGAGCTCACCGGCATCGTCGCCAACGTCGACGAGCGGCTCAAGACCGCGCGCATCACCGCCACGGTCACCGGACGGCCGAAGCACTACTGGTCCATCTACCAGAAGATGGTCAGCCGGCAGAAGAGCTTCGACGAGATCAACGACGTGCTCGGCGTCCGCGTGGTCGTGGGGTCCACCCCGGACGCGTACGGGGTGCTCGGTGTGGTCCACGCTATCTGGAAGCCGATCCTGGGCAGGTTCAAGGACTACATCGCGCTGCCGAAGTTCAACCTCTACCAGTCGCTGCACACGACCGTGATGGGGCCCACGGGCCGTCCGCTCGAGGTCCAGATCCGCACCGCCGACATGGACCACACCGCCGAGTTCGGCATCGCGGCGCACTGGCGCTACAAGGAGGACGGCAACGAGTCGCGCCGCCACGGCGCCGACGAGCTCGCGTGGTTCCGCCGGGTGCTCGAGGGCCAGATGGCCACCGAGGACCCCGCCGAGTTCCTCGACAACCTGCGCGAGGACCTCTACCGCGACGAGGTGTTCGTGTTCACCCCCCAGGGTGACGTGCTCTCGCTGCCCGCCGGCGGGACCCCGATCGACTTCGCCTACGCGGTCCACACCGAGATCGGGCACCGCTGCATCGGCGCCCGCGTCAACGACCGCCTCGTCCCGCTCGACACCAGGCTCACGTCGGGTGACACGGTCGAGATCTTCACGTCCAACATCTCCGGGGCCGGCCCGAGCCGCGACTGGCTCCCCGTCGTCGCGACGCCCAAGGCACGCAACAAGATCCGCGCGTGGTTCAGCCGCGAGCGGCGCACCCAGCTCGTCGAGGCCGGCCGCGAGTTGCTCACCGCAGCGATGCGCGACGCCCGCATCCCGTCCGCGGGCGTGCTCGAGGGCCAGATCATCGAGACCGTCGCCGAGGAGATGAACTACGCCCACGTGGCCGCATTGTTCGCCGCGATCGGCGAGGACCACGTCAAGGCCGAGACCGTCGTCACCCACCTCGCCCGACACACGGCCGGCATCCTCGAAGCCGCACCCGCGGACGAGTCACCCCTCGCAGGCATCAACCGCCGCAGCCGTTCGGCACAGTCGAGCGGGGTCCACGTCGAGGGCCTCGACGACGTGTTCGTCCACCTCGCACGCTGCTGCAGCCCGATCCCCGGCGACGAGATCATCGGCTACCACACGCGTGGCAGAGGCGTCTCGGTGCACCGCTCCGACTGCGCCAACGCGGTCGGTCTCGACGCGGTGCCCGAGCGTCTCATCGGGGTCGAGTGGGACCTCACGCGGCGGGCCGCTGCCCGCGTACGCATCCAGATCGAGGCTCTCGACCGTTCGGGACTGCTCGCCGACGTGTGCCGGGTGCTCTCCGACCACCACGTGAACATCAGGCTCGCGCAGACCTCCACGGGACGTGACCAGATCGCGGTCCAGGAGTTCGAGTGCGAGATCGCCGACCCCTCCCGCCTCGACACCGTCCTGTCGGCGGTCGCGAACGTCAACGGTGTCTACGAGGTCTTCCGCGTGGTGCCCACCGTCGACAAGACCAAGCCCGCGTCGGCGGTCGCCACGCGCTGACTCGCGAGCGTGTGCCAACATGGCGCCGTGGGGCCGGATGTGGAGCGCGCTCTCCTGGAGCGTGTGAGATGTGGGGACGCGGACGCGTTCGAGGAGCTCTACCTCGAGCACGTCGGGCTCGTTCACGGCTACGTCGCGCGCCACTACTCGCGCTCCGACGCCGACGACGTCACCGCCGAGACCTTCGTGCGGGCGTGGGAGATGCGCGAGCGTTTCGAGTGGAGGGGGATCCGGTACCGTGCATGGCTGCTGCGCATCGCACGGAATCTCGCGCTGGGTCGGATGCGCGTCGACGCCCGGCTGCAACGCTTCGACACTGGGACCCTCGACGTGGCGGCGGCCACGCTGCCACAGCCGGACGCCGTTGTCGCTCACCGCTGGGAGGTGGCTGCGCTGCGTCGGCTCGTCGACGCGCTGCCCGCGCTCCAGCGTGAGGTCATCGTGTTGCGCTTCGTCGAGGGACTGCCGGCGATCGAGGTCGCCGTCGTCCTCGATCGCGCCCACGAGGCGGTGCGCTCGGCGCAGTACCGCGCGTTGCAGACCCTGAGGCGTGAGCTCGAGGCGCTCGACGTGTTCCCGTGAAGATGCCAGACTGCGCTCGGGTGTCGAAGGGGCGAGTGGGTGCAACGAACGCTCCTGTTCGGGTGGGACCGCGGACATAGGCGCATCGTCGCGGCGGAGATGCCTACGGGCACCGAGGTAGCCGATCTCGCCCTGGCCTGTGCGCGAGCCACCGGCGCCGACCTCGAAGGCGACCTCGGGATCTGGCGCGTCACACCGGGAGGCGCTGCGTGTGCGCTCGAACCGTCGACCCCCGTCGTCGATGCCGGGGTGCGCAGCGGCGACCTCCTCGAGCTACGGCCGGCGGCGGGTGTCGTGGCAGCGGCGGAGACCCGGCGTGGGTGCAGCACGGTCGGAGGTGGCTTCGAGCTCGTCGTGGTGGGAGGCCCACGGTCGGGGTCGTCACAACCGCTCGTGCCGGGGCTCAACACGATCCGACGCTTGACGGCGCGGGGGCAGGCACCGGTGCTCGAGGTCACTCAGGACGGCGGCGTCCGTGTCCTGCCGGGGCGGACGCCGGGGCGTGTCCTGGTCGACGGGCTCGGCGTGGACAGGCACGGGACCGAGCTCCCGCCCGGTGCGTGGTTGCAGGTAGGCGCCGACGTCTTGACGCTGCGAGCGACGTCGGGCCCCGCCGTCGAAGACGTCCCCGAGCGGGCCCTGCGTCCACCGCGGGTCGGCGAGCCGGTGCACCCGGCGCCCCTCGAGTTGCCCACGGCGCCGGCCCGAGGGACGCGCAGCGCGATCCACCTGGGATTCGTGCTCGCCCCGGTGCTCGTCGCGGTGGTGGTCGCGTTCGTCACACGCAACCCCGTCTACCTCCTATTCGGTGCGCTCGCACCGGTGCTCGGCGGCTGGCGCCTCGTCGCGGACAGGCGCAACGGCCGGCGTGCGTTCCGTGCCGCCACACGCAGGTACAGGATCCAGCTCGCACGTGCACGCGCCGACCTCGCGGCTGCCCATGCCGCAGTGGTGCGTGCCCGGCGCGCGGCGATGCCCGACGTCGCCGCGCTCGTCGAACGCGCCCTGCAGAACCGGGTGACGACGTGGGAGCGCCGTCCGGGCGACGGCGACTTCCTCGAAGTCAGGGTGGGCGTGGGCGACTTGGACTCGGAGCTCGTGATCGCGCCGCCCACCCGTCCGGCAGCCGATGCCGCGGACGACGCCGAGACCGGTGCCGTCGCCGCCGCGCACGCGCTCGACCGGTGCGTGCCGGTGAGCGTCGGCCTCGAGGGGGGAACCCAGCTCGGCATCGCGGGGCCGGACCGCGAGCGGCGCGCCACCGCCCGCATGGTCGCCCTCCAGATCGCGGTCCTGCACGCGCCCGAGGATGTGGCCATCGCGATCGCGGCCACGGGCGACTCCGCCCGCGCCGCGTGGGACTGGGCGCAGTTCCTGCCCCACATCTCGAGGGCCGACGTCGCCACCGTCGCCGCCCAGGCATCGTCGTGGCGCGATGGCGCCACCGCACGGCGCCTCGTGGTCGTCGTCGACGACGACCCGCCGCCACCGCTCCAGACGGCACTCGCCGCGGCAGCAGGCGCCGGGGTCTCCGTCGTGTGGTGCGCGGCGACGCGCGCCCGCCTGCCTCGCGGCTGCGATCACGTTCTCGTCGTGGACTCGCCTGCGCAGGCGCGGCTCACCGGCGAAGGTGAAGCGGCGGTCGCGGTCGTGCCCGACCACGCGGACGGTGCGGATTGCTGGACCGCCGCGCGTGCCCTCGCCGCCAGGGTCGACGGCACGCGCGGGCCGCAGACGGGCTTGGCACGCGTCGTGGGCTTCCGCGAAGCGCTGGCAGCGGCGACCGCGACGGACCCGACCGACCCAGCCGCGATCCGTTCGCTGTGGCGGGAGGCCACGGTGCGGATGCGCTGCCTGATCGGCTGCGGCGCCGCCGGCGTCGTCTGCGCCGATCTCGATGCCGACGGACCGCACGCCCTCGTCGTCGGTACGACCGGTTCGGGCAAGAGCGAGCTGTTCACGACCTTGCTCGCCTCGCTGGCGGTGCGCGTCTCGCCGCTGCGTCTCTGCTTCCTGCTCGTGGACTTCAAGGGAGGCGCGGCGTTCGACCGGCTCGCGGCGCTTCCCCACACGGCGGGCGTGGTGACCGACCTCGACGGTGCCCTCGCGCAGCGGGTGCTCGTCTCCCTCGAAGCCGAGCTGCGGCACAGGATGCGGGTCTTGCGCGAGCTCGCCCTCCCGGACCTCGCCGCATGCGAGCAACGCGAGCCCACCGCGGCGCCGCCCCGCCTGGTGGTCGTCGTCGACGAGTTCGCCGCGCTCAGCCGCGACGTACCGGGCTTCGTGGACGGTCTCGTCGACGTCGCGAGGCGCGGCCGCAGCCTCGGTGTGCACCTGCTCGTCGGTACGCAGCAGCCCGACGCCCACACCGCCAAGCTCGCCGACAACACCAACCTGCGCGTCTGCCTGCGCGTCCAGGACGCCGGCGTGAGCCGTGACGTCGTCGGCGTCGGCGACGCCTCTCGCTTCCCACGCGATCTGCGCGGGCGCGCGATCGTGGCACGCGGCCACGGTGACGCGGTCGCGGTCCAGACCGCGTGGGCGGGACGGGCGGCGTCGGCGTCGGAGCAGTTGTCCGTGCGGGTGCTCGGTTCGCCGGCCGCCCCGCACCATCGTGTAGCGACCGAGGGCACCGCGGCGCCTGCGAGGACCGAGCTCGACGAGGTCGTGGACGCGGTCGTGACGGCTTGGGGAGCGAGCGGGGGAGACCCGCGGCCGCACTCGGTGTGGGTTCCTCCTCCCGAGGACACCGTGGCGCTCGATGACGTCGAGGTGGGCGAGCCGGGGGCACCGGTCGTCGGGATCGCCGACGAGGCCCACCTGCAGCGGCTCTCGCCGATGCGCCTCGACCTCGCCGACTGGGGCTCCGTCCTCGTCGCGGGACGCAGCGGATCGGGGCGCACGACCGCGCTGAGGACCGTGGCGGCCGCCCTCGCACGCACCGGTGACGGCGCGGCCGTAGCGATCTACTGCCTCGACTGCGCGGGCGGAGACCTGGCCCCCCTCGCAGCGCTACCGCAGTGCGCGGCCGTCGTCGGGGGCGAGGAAGCGGCACGGACCGACCGCCTCTTCGCGGTCCTCTACGGAGAGCTCCACCGGCGCGCGACCGATCCCACCCGTCGCCTGCCCGTGGTCACGCTGATCGTCGATGGGCTCGGCGCGTTCCTCGCGGCGCACGAGGACTGGACCGGGGGACATGCGATGACGCTGCGGCGCCTCTGCGAGGACGGGCGCCGGCTCGGCCTCCACGTCGTAGCGGCGGGTGATCCGGTGTCGATCCCGGGGCGCGTGCGCGACGCGTTCGGGGTCGGCGTCGAGCTCGTCGCTCCGGGCGACGCGCGCGGGCCCGGGGACGTGCGGTGGCGCGTGGCGACAGCCACGGACCTGAGCGGCGGCTCCGGCGTCGAGCCTGCCCGGATGCCCGCGATCGAGACGCTGCCGGTCGAGGTCCCGCGGTCGGGTCTCGACGCCGGTGCCGGGGTAGGCGGGCCGGGAGGCGAAGACCGTGGGCCGGTCATCGGTCTCGCCGGCGACACGATGGCGGCGCTGCGTTGCGACCTCGCGTGTGTGCCCTTGTTCCTCGTCGCCGGGCCGATGCGCAGCGGTCGCTCGACGGCCCTGGCGACGCTGACCAAAGCGATCGCAGACGAAGACCCGCTGGCACGACTCGTGCTCCTGGCTCCCCGACGCGGACCGCTTGCCGACATCGACGCGTGGGAGGAGGCGGCCGTCGGCCCCGACGCGTGCGCGCGGCTCGCGCCGGCACTGGCTGCGGAGGTGCGGGCACGTGCCGACGCCGCGCCGGATGCAGGCGCCGCTCGTCCGTTGCTCGTCGTCGTCGTCGACGACGCGGAGATCCTCGCCGACGGTCCCGCGGCGACGGCTCTCGACGAGATCGCACGGCGGTGCTGGGACGCGGGGGTGTGGTTCATCGCCGGGGCAGAGGCCCACGCGGCGGCGCGCTCGTTCGGATGGCTGATGCAGCTGCGCGTGTCGCGCCACGGCCTCGTCCTGCAGGCCGACCCCGACGTGGACTCCGAGGTGTTCCGCGTGCGCCTGCCGCGGCGTCGCGGCTACGCGAACCCGCCGGGCCGGGGTGAGTTCGTCGGCGGCGATGTGATCCGCCTCGTCCAGGTCGCCCGCTGAGGCGCTGTCGGTGACGCGTCCGCGTGCGATCCCGCGGAGTGGCGCGGGGATCGGGTGTGGCTCGCGCCGGGACGCGACGCCGCCGCCGGCGAGGGAGGGACCGGCGGCGGCGCGGGCGCGGTAGAGGCGTCGGTCAGTGAACCGAGCCGGCCTCCTCGAGCATCTGCTGGCGGCGCTTCACCTCGGCACTCGCTTCCTCGAGGGCCTGGTCGAGGTTGGCGAGGGCCGGGGCGAACTCGGTCGTCCACAGCTCACGGAAACGATCCGCGGCCTGGCCGCGCCAGTCGTCGTTGCGGTCCACCTGTGCCTGCAGGAAGGTGCGCAGCTCCGCGACCTCGGCTCCCTTGGCCGTGAACTGCTGGGCGAGGTCGACCATCTTGATCATGTCGCCGGACACGAGGGACATGAACCCACCTCCGTATTGGCTGGCCCGGTGTTCCGGGTCGTGACCACAACGCGCCAATCGACGAGATGTGACGCACTTTGCAGATGCGACAGGCATATAAAGGTAAATGCTTGTAACACGAGGTACCTGAGCCTATAGTGCCGATAAGCCACAGCGGAGGTGGGGCCGTGTACTGCAGGGGTTGTGGTCACGCGATCGTGGTCGGTCCGGGCGGTGAGTGCGTGGAGTGCGCCACGGTGCAACCGGTACGGGAGTCGGTGGGGGGTTCCCGGGCATCGGCCGTGCGGCTGCGCGCGTCGGTGACGGCGGCCGGTCTCGCCGCCGGGGCCGTCCTCGTGGTGACGGGCGCCGTGGCCCTCGCGGTGGCGCTCGCGGCCGTCGCCACCGAGGTTCTCGGGTGAGGCGCGTGCTCGCCGCGGCGGCGGCGATCGTCGCGACGGCGTGTGCCACCGTGGGCGTGGTCGTCGCGGACGCGCCCGCGGTGGCCTCGTCGGCTCCGGACTGGGCCGACATCCGCGCCGACGTGGAGGTGCTGGCAGGGGCCGTGGACGCGCAGCCGGCCACGGTGCGAGCGCCCGGTCTCACCGGGATGGCCGCTCACGAGCCGGTGGCGGGTGGTCCTGGGGACGTCGCGGCCCTGTTGGGGCAACTCGACGGCGGGGACGACACGGGCGCAGCCGCGTCGGTTTGGCGCTCGCTCTTCGGCTCGGGGGCGGCGGCGCTCGCGCCGGGATCCGGAGGGCCTCCGGTCGCGGTGGCCCGCTTCGCCGACCGCGACGACGTCGCCCGCTTCGTCGCGCGTCGCCTCGCCCGCGCGCGTGCGGCAGTGCAGGGCCGCGAGGGTCCGGCCCCGGGAGCGGCCGCGCTGCACGGGCGGCTCCGTCGCGCCGCCACGGCCCTCTCCGCTCCGCGGTCCGTCGAGATCCGCCCCGGGGTGCCGGCCCCCTGCGGCCCCGTGCGCGTCGAGGCCTCGGGCGACACGGCTGCGCTGGCGGGTCTGTGTGCGGACCTCCGCACCTACTGGGGCGACGGCGGCGGAGCCGACGGTGACGGCGGGCAGGGGCGCGCAGCTCCCTCCGTCGTGAAGGTCACCGCGCGCCGGACGGGGCCGCTGCCGCAGGCGGAGCGTGACCTCACCGCGCTGGCGTCGGCGGTGGACCGCGCAGGCGCCGACGTCGAGACGTTCGCAGCGCGAACCACGGCGGTGGCGCGCGTGCCCGAACGTGGGGTCGCCGTGCGCGATCGCGTCCCAGCCGCCGCGGCAACCGCCGCCACAGCCGGTTCCGCAACCGGCCGCCGGGGCGCGGCCGCGGCGCCGGCACCGCAGGCTCCGCGTGCGCCGCTGCCAGAGCCGGCACAGGCACCGGCATCGGCACAGGAGCCGGCGCAAGAACCGGCACAGGCACCGGCATCGGCACAGGAGCCGGAACCCCTGCCATTCGACGAGGGCGCCTCGACCGGGGAACACGGGCGCGGTCCCGACTCGGGCCCCGAGGCCACGTCGCCTCCCGGGCTCCCGGTCGCGGCGGCCGCGCCCGAGGTGAGCCGGCCGGCCGCCGGGAGCCTCGGCGAGCGGGTCGCTCCGGTGCTCGTCGCCGCGAAGCGACCGCGCAACTGGATGGCTGCAGGAGGCGGGGTGGCTGCTCTGGTGTGTGGTGTCGCGCTCGTGCGGCGGATGCGCGAGCGGCGCTGGGCGGCGGTGGCGCCGTGATCGGCGCCGTCGAGAAGACGCGGCCGGGCATCACGCTGGCGACCGTCGAAGTCGAGGTGCTCTGCCGCCTCCTCGACTGCGGCCTGCCTCGCGGGATACCGGCAAGGCTCGACACCCACGCAGTGCGAGAGGCCGCGGTCGCATGCCTCGCCGCCCGCGGCCTCCTCGGATGCGGGCGCCCCGGCGGCTCCGGCATCGAGGTGCACGACGCCGTCGCCCGGACCCTGCGCCTCGCAGCCCGGTGCCGCACCGTGGTGGCCCGTTCAGGCGAGACGATGGCCGTCGGGGACGCCGCGTCGATCTTCGTCCGCTACGGCGACCTCGGTGTCGTCCGCTTCGAACCGATCGCCAATCCCTGACGGACCACGTGGTCCGGCCGCGGCAGGTGACGTCAGAGCTCGGGTTCGACCCGCGACCAGAGCTCGTCGACCTTGACGGGGTCGAGTGGCACGGACGCGGGCACGCTCAGCGCCACGCCGATCGCACGGCCGAGGGCGTCGAGCTCGGCTGCCTCGGCCGCATCGAGGTCCGCGAGCACCGCGGCGAGTTCGTCGCCGGCGTCGCTGCGGGAGGGCCCGTCCTCGTCGACCATGCCACGAGTATACGGAGGGTCCCCAGGGAGGGCTCACCTACACTTCGCGGCCATGGAACGCAGGCCGATCAGGGCGCCGAAGGGGGTCGAGGACGTCTTCGGTCCTGCCGCGGGACACTGGGACGGCCTCGAGTCGCGGTTCTTCGCGCTCTGCGACCGTTACGGCTACGGCCGCGTCCGCATCCCCGTCTTCGAGGACACCGAGCTGTTCGTCCGTGGCGTCGGCGAGGCGACCGACGTGGTCCGCAAGGAGATGTACTCCTTCTCCGACCGCGGCGACCGCTCGTTCACCCTGAGGCCCGAGGGGACCGCCGGTGTGGTGCGCTGCTTCGTCGAGCACCACCTCGACCAGGCGGGCCTGCCCGCCAAGCTGGCATACGCCGGGCCGATGTTCCGAGCCGAGAACGTCCAGCGCGGCCGCCAGCGACAGTTCGGCCAGCTCGGCGTCGAGGCGATCGGTGTCGACGATCCCGACCTCGACGTCGAGGTGATCGCGCTGAGCTGGCGCTTCTTGGTCGACTGCGGCCTGCGCGACACGACTCTCGTGGTGAACTCGATCGGCCGGCCCGACGAGCGCGCCCTTTACGTGGACGAGCTGCGTGGATTCGTGGAGCGCAGCGGCGTGACGCTCGGCCGCGACGACCGTGAACGGATGCGCCTCAACCCGATGCGGGTACTCGACACGCGCGACCCTGCCGTCGCCGCTGTCGTCGCGGACGCGCCGCGCCTCTACGACCACCTCGACGCCGCCTCGAAGACCCACTTCGGCGCGGTCCTCGACGGTCTCGATGCGTTCGGGATCCCCTACACGGTGGACCACGGGCTCGTGCGCGGTCTCGACTACTACACGTCGACGACGTTCGAGCTCGTCTCCGAATCCCTCGACGCGGCACAGAACGCGCTCGGCGGCGGCGGCCACTACGACGGTCTCGTCGAGGTCGTCGGCGGCCCCGACGTGCCGGGGATCGGGTTCGCTCTGGGGGTCGAGCGCATCCTGCTCGCCATGGATGCCGAGGCCGTCACAGGGCCCGGCGTCGCGCGGACCGACGTCATGGTGCTCCAAGCCGGCACCGAGGACGAGGTCGCCTGCGAGGCACGCCGCCTCTGCGACTCGCTACGGGCGATGGGCGTCCGCGCCGACCGGCCCTACGGCGCCCGCTCCCTGAAGGCGCAGTTCAAGCACGCCGATCGCAGCGGCGCGCGCATTGCCGTGATCGTGGGCGCGCGTGACCTCGCCGCGGCGAAGGTGACCGTGCGCGACCTGCACACGGGCACCGAGACCACCGTCACCACGTCCGAGGCAGCCACCGTGGCTGCCGCCGCCTCGGCGGACCCCGAGGGCGGCTGAGCCAGGTCGAGGACCCCCGAGATCGGAGACCCGATGTTGCGAACCCACATGTGCGGCGCCCTGCGCGCCGGCGACGAGGGCACCGAGGTGGTCGTGTGCGGCTGGGTGGACACGGTCAGGGACCACGGCGGCGTCCTCTTCGTCGACGTGCGCGACCACACGGGCGTGACCCAGGTCGTGGCCCACCCCGACGAGCAGCCCACCGGTTTCGCGGCGGCCGAGGCGGTGCGCAGCGAGTGGGTGGTGGCGGTCAGGGGCACGGTGCGCCTGCGGCCCGAGGGCACCGCGAACCCCGACCTGCCGACCGGCGCCGTCGAGGTGCCGATCGACTCCCTCGACGTGCTCAGCAGCGCGGAACCGCCGCCGATCCCGCTCGACGAGCGCACCGAGGCCGACGAGGTCCTGCGCCTCAGGTACCGTCCGCTCGACCTGCGCAAGGAGCGGATGCAGGCCAACCTGCGCACGCGGGCGCGTGTCACCGCAGCGGTGCGGGCAGTGCTCGACGCCGAGGGCTTCGTCGAGGTCGAGACGCCCACGCTGATCCGCTCGACTCCCGAGGGTGCCCGCGACTACCTCGTGCCCTCGCGCCAGGCGCCCGGTGCGGTGTACGCGCTCCCGCAGTCGCCGCAGCTCTTCAAGCAGCTCCTGATGGTCGGTTGCGTCGACCGCTACTACCAGATCGCCCGGTGCTGGCGCGACGAGGACATGCGCGCCGATCGCCAGCCCGAGTTCACCCAGCTCGACCTCGAAGCCAGCTTCGCCGCACCCGAGGACGTGTACGGGTGGGTCGAGGCCGCGATCCGCGCCGCTTTCGAAGCGGCCGGGCGCGGTGAGGATCTCCCCGCGTCGATCCCGCGCCTGACCTGGCACGAGGCGATGGACCGCTACGGCTCCGACAAGCCCGACCTGCGTGCGGGCCCGCCGATCGTGGACCTCGCCGGCGTGTTCACCGGCACGGGTTTCAAGGCGTTCGCGGCGACGCTCGAGGCCGGCGGCACCGTGCGTGGGTGGCGCCTCGCAGGTGGCGGCGACATGGGCCGCAACCGCCTCGACGGCCTCATCGAGCGCGCTCGGCAGCTCGGCGCCAAGGGCCTCGTGTGGATGGTCGTCGAGGCGGACGCGACACTGCGCGCTCCGGTAGCGAAGTTCCTGAGCGAGGCCGAGCTCGACGGCATCCGGACGTCGTTGAGCGCCGAGCCGGGCGACCTCGTCCTGCTCGCGGCGGACACCGCCCAGACGGCATCGGCGGTACTCGGCCAGCTCCGCCTCGATCTCGCCCGTCCCGAGGGCCACGCATCGTCCGCGGCCGGAGGCCCAGGCGTCGAGGCACTGTGGGTCACGGACTTCCCCCTCTTCGAGGACGACGGCGCCGGGGGCCTCACGCCGTTGCACCACCCCTTCACGAGCCCGCATCACGACGACGTCGCCCTCCTCGACTCCGATCCGGCATCGGTGCGCAGCCACGCCTACGACTTCGTCGTCAACGGTGTCGAGATGGGCTCGGGCTCGGTGCGTATCCACGACTCCGCGGTCCAGTCGCGGATGTTCGAGATCCTCGGGATGGAACCCGACGAGATCCGTTCCCGCTTCGGCTTCCTCCTCGACGCGTTCCGCTACGGTGTGCCGCCCCACGCCGGCTTCGCCGTCGGCTGGGACCGCCTCCTGATGATCCTCTGCGACGAGCGCTCGATCCGCGAGGTGATCGCGTTCCCGAAGACCCAGACGGGCGCCGATCCGCTCACGGGCGCGCCGACCGGCGTCGACGACGAGGTACTCGCCGACGTCGGTCTGCAGCTCACGCCCGAGGCGCGTGCCGTCGCCGCAGGTGACGCCACCACGGGTGACGCGCCGCACCACGCGTAGCCTGGCGCGGATGGATCTGTTCGACGCGGCTGCCGACGCGGCTGCCGCAACCGGCGCGCCGCTCGCGGCACGGATGCGACCCCGCCGTCTCGACGAGGTCGCGGGCCAGCGGCACCTGATCGGGCCGGGCAAGCCGTTGCGTGCGCTGATCGAGACCGATGCGCTGCGCTCTGTGATCCTGTGGGGACCGCCGGGAGTGGGCAAGACGACACTGGCGCGGCTGATCGCGTCGGAGACCGAGCGTGCCTTCGAGACGCTTTCGGCTGTGAGCGCCGGTGTCAAGGACGTGCGCCAGGTGATCGAACAGGCCCGCATACGCCTCGGCGGCGAGGCACGGCGCACGATCCTGTTCCTCGACGAGATCCACCGCTTCAACAGGGCCCAGCAGGACGCGCTCCTACCCGCCGTCGAGGACGGCTTGCTCGTGCTCGTGGGAGCAACCACCGAGAACCCGTACTTCGAGATCAACGGCCCGCTCCTCTCGCGGGCGCTGCTGTTCAGGCTCGAAGCGCTCGACGACGCCGAGGTCGCCGCGGTGGTGGAGCGTGCGCTCGCGGACGCACGCGGCCTCGGTGGCGCCTTCACCCTCGCAGCCCGGGCGCGGGCACACATCGTCGACAAGGCCAACGGCGACGCCAGGCACGCGCTGAGCGAGCTCGAGGTGGCTGCGGCGCTCGCGGCCGCGGCGGGTCGTGCCGAGATCACGCTCGCCGATGCCGAGGGGGCCGCGCAGGCACGCTTCGTCGCGTACGACAAGAAGGGCGACACCCACTACGACGTGATCTCGGCGTTCATCAAGAGCCTGCGCGGCAGTGATCCCGACGCGGCGGTCTACTGGCTGGCGCGCATGCTCGCCGGCGGCGAGGATCCGCGCTTCATCGCGAGGCGGATGGTGATCCTCGCCTCCGAGGACGTCGGCCCGGCTGACCCCGAGTCACTCGTGGTCGCGGTTGCGGCGGCTCACGCGCTCGAACTCGTGGGGCTGCCCGAGGCGCAGCTCAACCTGGCGCAGGCCGCGATCCATCTCGCGCGTGCGCCCAAGTCCAACAGCGCTGCCGTGGCCATCTGGGAGGCTGCCGCTGCCGTCGAGGGGACCCGCACCGGCGCAGTCCCCGCTCACCTGCGCGACGCGCACTACCCGGGCGCGCGCCGCCTCGGGCACGGCGAGGAATACCTGTATCCGCACTCGCACCCGGGCGGCCACGTCGCGCAGCAGTACCTACCCGACAACCTCGTCGGCCGCCGCTTCTACCGCCCGACGGGCCAAGGTGCCGACCTCGAGTCAGACTCGAGGGTCATCGAAAACCCTGAAGCTAAAGAAGACCTTGACACTCAATTCAAGATCTAGGGTTGTTGGTGTGACCCGGTAGGAGGCGCCGCGTGCCGAGCATGATCCAGCGGATTGGCGGCCGGTTCCTCTCCGAGGAGGCGCAGCTCTCCCTCGGCAGCGCCGCCTTGAGGATCGTGGGCGCACGGCGCCTCCTCGGCGAAGGCGTCGCGGCCGCGGTGCTGTCGCTGACTGGCGAACCCGACGATCTCACCGATGTCCTCGCGCGAACGCGCGACTTCGAGACCTGGGTCGCAGCTTGGCGCGACGTTTCCGCCGCCCATGCGGATGCCTCGGAGGCAGCGGCCGCGGGCTCGCGGGAACAGGTCCGGCAGCTGCGGCTCGCCGCGCTTGCACTCGCGTTCGCCAACCAGGCCCACGCGATGGCCGATGTCTTCACCGGCGTCTCCCGTGAACTGGTCGCGGTCCATGCCCGCCTGCACGCTCTCGTCGAGCCGCGTTACGAGGCGGTCGAAGTCGGGTCCGGCGAAGCCGCGGTGCCGGCGCTGCTGCGCGTGCCCGCCGGTCTCGCGCCCGCACCGGTTGTGGTGATCCTCCAGGGCCTCGAACGCAGCAAGGAACAGGCATTCCCGCTCGAGGACGCCCTCTGCGCACGCGGGCTCGCAACGCTCACGGTCGACCAGCCCGGCGTCGGTGCAGCCCTGGCAGCAGGAGTCACGATCGGCGACGCGGCCGTGCTCGACGGCTTCGGGGACGGCGTGGCGCGTGCAGTCGCCGGGGACGTGCGCCTCGACGCCGGGCGGCTCTTCCTGTTCGGCTTCTCGCTGGGTGGTGCGATGGCGCTCGCGATCGCACAGCGCGCAGGCGCAGCCGGTGTCGTCACCCTCGGCGCGCCTCTGCACGTCGACCCGGCGCAGCTTTCGGTCACGGCGAGGCGCCGGGCGCGATTCGCCGCCGGTGTCCGCACCGACGCGGAGGTCGTCGAGTTGCTGGAGACCGTGGGGCTCGAGGCACGGCTCACGCGCTTGGAGTCCCCGCTGCTCGTCCTCCACGGCGCCGCGGATCCCGTCGTCGATCGGCGCCAGGCGGCGCGGATCGGTCGTGGAGCCGGGGGCGAGGTGGAGGTGCGGGTCTTCCCCCGCGGGGACCACTCCTGCACCCAGTACGCATCCGCGGTCTGGGCGCTCACCGCCGACCGCTTCGCGCGTCTCGCAGACACCTCCCGCTGACTCCGCGGGCGGCCGCATGGACGTGGGGACGTGAGGTGGGTTGTGGACCCGTTTCGCGTCCCCACGTCGATCGGGACTTGGGACGTGGGGACGTGAGGTGGGTTGTGGACCCGTTTCGAGTCCCCACGTCCATGGGTCGGGACGTCAGGAGAGGTCGGTACCGACGGCTTCGGCGACTTCGGCAGGGCCCATCTCGACGAGATCACCCGTACGTGCGTCGTAGACGAGGGCGGCGCCGACGGGCATGCCGGCGGTGAGTGCAAGCGCATGGGTGCCAAGCGCGACACGTGAGCCCAGCCGCGCGTCCACGCCGCTCAGCGTGAGCATCACGCCGGTCACCGCCCCGTCCTCGACGAGGGCGAGGTCGAGGCGGTCCGCGAACGCGCCCGCTGGGCCACCGTCGAGGAACACCGACGGGCGCCGCAGGATCCGCTCGGCGTTGTCGGCCCGCGCCCAGAGGTCGGTGCTCGTCAGGGTGTCGAGCAGGGCAGCGACCTCGGCCTCGGACGCGTGCGCTCCGACCTCGCGGCACGCGGCGGAGATCGCATCGGGAGGGACCGGCGCCATGGCGACGGGTGCAGTGTCGAAGTCAGCACGTGAGACCGCCAGCGCCAGAGCCGCGTGCAGCGGATCCTCGGGTGCGACACCCAGGGTCGACACGGACCGGTGGGCCTGCACCGCGGGTTCCCGCGAGGGCTCGGGTGGTGGCGGCGTGGCGGCGTCAGCGCCGCTGTCTTCCTCGGCTGTGAGCACGGCGAGCCCGAGGCCTGCCACGGGCACGAGCGTCACGCCGGCCCTGGCGCCGAGACCGCCATCGGTTTCGGGATCAGCCTCGGCGAGAAGGCGGCCGACGCGCCGCACGAGCTCGCGTGTCGGGACCTCGGCCCGGGAGTCGAGGGCGGCGGGTGGGTTGGCGAAGGCGACCACGAGCTTGTCGCGAGCGCGACTGAAGGCGGCGCAAACGAGGCGGGAACGCTGCGCGAGGTACTGCTCGTCGTCGCGGGCGAGGGCGGCGTCGAACCCCGCGGTGACGAGGCCGCGTTCGGGGCGGCCCGCGCGCAGGTGCAGGCGGCCGCTCGCGTGGTCGGCGACCGCGACGGGCACGGGAACACGTGGGGGGTGCAGGTTCGCCACCGCGACGACCGGGAACTCGCGACCGCGAGCCTCCGCGACGGTGAGGACCTCGACGGCGTCGGTGACCGCGGGCAGAGGCGCCCGAGACACGGTCGCCGGTGGGCCGAGCGGGCGCGAAGCCGCCGCGGCGAGCTCGACCAGGTCCACCGCAGAACCCTCGCGGCCGCACCAGTGCGCAGCAAGGGTCCGCAACGAATCGACGACGCCGGGATCCGCCCCACGAGCCTGCGCGACCGCTTCCTCGAAGCGCGTCAGCTCGAGCGTCAGGTCGACGAGATCGAGTGCGGGTAGGTCACGCCCGTCGCCGATGCGCGCGAGGATCTGGAGCCCCTCGGCGACGGCGGTGGGGGTTCCCTCGGGTGGGACAGCCGCCGCCGCGAGCGGGCCGCCCGCGGCGGCAACTGCTGCCACGAGGGTGCTGTCGCTGCATCCGAACGCGAGTCCGCGCAGGGCAGCGATCGTCGAGATGGTGTCGGCGGGATCGAGAGCGGCCCGCAAGACCGCGAGGAGGTCCTGGGCCTCCTGGCGTCTGAGGAACTCGACGCCGGCCGGCGCCCGCGACGTGGGGATGGCGGCGGCCTCCAGGGCGTCGACGTAGGTCTCCACACCGGTGGCGCTGCCGAGGACGAGAGCGCAGTCGGCCCATGTCGCCGGTCGCAGGCTGCCGCCGGCATCGCGCACACACGGCACACTCGAGTCCACGAGTGCGCGCAGTGCCGCTGCTGCTGCGTGCGCCTCCGCGGCTCGCTGGGCAGCGGGTTCGCCCGTCTCCGCCGGGTGCCACGCCGCGACGACCGCGCCCCACTCGGCGGGATCCGGTGCCGGCGTCGGTGCGGCGACGTCCGCGGCGACCTCCGGGGAAGCACCCGTCGTGGGTGCGTCCGCTCCCGCGGCGTCGTCGCCGGCGTCGTCGCCGGTGTCGTCGCGAGGAGGTGCCGGCTCGGGGACCGCCATCAAGTGGCCTTCCGGCGTGAGGACGCTGCGCTGGGAAGGCAGTGGGATCTCGTTCGTCGCGATCGCGGAGGCCGGGTCGGCCTCGGTGGCGTCGCGGGTTTGCGGGGCAGCGTCGGCCTCGCTGGCGCCGGTATCGGGGGTTCCCACTTCGGGGGCTCCCGCCCCGGTGGCTCCCACCGTGTCGCCCGCCGGTTCTGCCTCGCCGCCGGCGCCGGCCTCCTCCGCCGGCTCCACCGTGGGCACGGGCGCGGGTGTGGCCGCCGGGACCTCGACCTGGACGTCGGGGTCGTCGGCGAAGAGGGTCCGGTACGCCGCCGCCGTCCAGCCGACCAACGCGGGGGACTGGCGGAAGACGGTCCGGAGCCGCAGCGGGGTCATGGCCCGATCGCGCAGGCGCGTCACGAGGAGCGGGTCGGCTCCAAGGGAGCGGAGCGTCGCGGTCGTGGCGGCCCCGCCCGCGACGAGGCGTCCCTGTCCAGGTCGCAGCGTGAGGGGATCACCGACGTCGTCGTCGAGTGAGCACAGCATCAGGACCAGGGACAGGGACGGCGCGTCGAGGTCCCACACGTCGTCCACGACCACGACTCCATGGCGGTCGCGCTCGCTGTGCAGCACTGCCGTGTCACCGGCCAGGAGATCGACGGCGGTGGGCACGGCGTCGGTGGGGTAGAGGCGACCGGAGCGCCTCCGGTCCCGGCGTCCATCCTCCACGAAGGTCGTGAGCGCCTCGACGAGGGTGGTGATCGTCGATCTGCCCAGGGCCCTGCGTGCGTCACTCCAGAGAGCCGCCAGCTCGCGGCAACGCTCCATCTGCGTCGCGCACGTCTCGGGCGGGTCCCAGTTGGCGCGGCTACCCGTGGAGCGCACCTTGGTCGGTGCGTTCACGAGGAAGTGGCCGGCGAAGTCGTCGTCCGAGCCTGCCGCGTTGCCGAGCCAGCGTTGCAGAGTGCGGATCTGCACCACGGCGTCGTCGCCGTCGGCACCGTGGACGGCGAGCTCGACGAGCTCGCCGATGCGCCGGCGCGAGTCCTCGAGCAGCCAGGCGAGGTCGGGTTCGGGCAGGTCGCCCCGTGCCGGCCCCTGGGCGGTGCTCGTCACCGCGAGGCCCGCGTGACGTGTGAGCGCCACCGCGATGTCGTGGATCTGGTTCGCGGTCACGCCGCGGGCGAGCGCCCGCGCCACCGCGGGCTCCGCGCCACCGCGGGCTGCGAGCCACGCGCGGAAGCTCGACTCGAAGTCCAGCCGCGCGCGCGGTGGCGTCACGATCTCGAATCCCGGTGCGAGCCCGGCTGCCTCGGGCCAGCGACGCAGGATCGACTCGGCCAGCTCGACTCCGGGCCCGACGAACATCGTGCGCAGGCGCCCGACGGCGGCGCCGAGTCGGCGGCGCGTCACGTCGTCGGGCTCTTCACGGGCCGCGGTCTCGAGCGCGTCGCGCAACCTGTCACGGAAGAGCGCCGCCGTGCCGCTGTCACGTGTGATGACGGTGACCGTGGCTTGTCCGGGGCCGCCGCCGCGTAGGCCCGCGACCGCCCTGTCGACGAGGATGCTCGTGACGCCCGCACCGGGCGGGGCGTCGACGAAGGTCGACACCGCAGTCGCCTCGAGCACCTCGGCACGCACGTCGGCATCCACCACGACGTCGGGCACCGCCGGTTCGAGACCGCCCTGATCGGTCTCGCCGATCGCGGGTTCGGCGTCGGGCTCGGCGTCGGCCGGAGGGCGGAAGACGTAGTCGTCGTCGACCGGGGGCCGCTCGGACTCGGTACTCGTGTCGCGGGCGTCGTGGACGATCACGGCCGCTGCCGGCATCGACGGCCGCGGCTTGGTGTCGTCGTCGTCGTCGCCGGGCTCGGCGGTGTCCGTCGGTGACGGGTGCATCACCACTTCGGAGCTGCGTTCGTCGGGTGGGAGGTCCTCGAAGACGACGCCGGCGGGGTCCGCGTCGGGGACCTGTCGTCGCAGGGAGGGGAAGCGGCGCTTCTTCAACTCGGCCCTCCGCCTCGTGTCCGCGGGTCCGACGCTCGCGTCAGGGCACGGTCGGTGACGCGCCGGCCGCAGATCTCCTCGTACTCGCATGCACCGGTGCCGCGGCACGTGGCCGGATCCGCGTGGAAGTCGCCGGCGGCGATCGACGCGCTGATCTGCTCGACCAAGGCCTCGAGTCCGGCGCCCGCGTCCACGTCGGGACGTGTCCTGACGAAGCCGGCCCGCCGCGACACGTGGAAGTACTCGGCGCTGCCGGCAGCGACCGGCAGCGAAGTGATCTCCGCCGCGGCCCTCAGGTAGACGGGGAGCTGCACGGTCGCCGCGCCGGTGTTCACCCCACCGGTCTTGTAGTCGAGCACGCGGAAGGCCTTGCCGTCGCCGGAGACGTCGACACGGTCGATGCGTCCCGCGATCTCCACGTCACCCACCGACGTCGGGACGACGACCGGCGCGTGACCGTCGCCGCCGTCGCGGCCGAACGCGACCTCGAGTGCTACGGGACGCCAGAGCGGTGGGTCCGCCGCGGCCGCCGCGGCCGCCGCGGCCGCCTCGGCGGCCTCGATCTCCCACCACCCGTGCAGGTCGGTGCGGATGGCGGCGCACGTGAGATCCCGGACGACCGCGATCGGCGGCACGCGTGCCTCGAACTCCGCGAAGACCTCGTCGAGGGTCGCGTCCAGGAGGCCGAGTTGGTCGGCGCGACTCGCTACGGCGAGTGGGGTGTCGGCGCCGAGGGCCCGCAGGAAGCGTTCGAGCACCGCGTGCACGAGGCTGCCGCGATCGCGCGGGTCGATCGTGAGGCGGACGGCCGTGCGGCTGCTCCGGCGCGCCCCGTAGACGTTCTCGGCGAGGAAGCGGAACGGGCAGCCGGCGTAGGTCTCGAGGCGTGTGGGCGAGAGACCGTGCAGCGGGGGAGCGGGATCGAGGCGTTCGAGGTCGGAAGGTTCGACGATCCCCTCGAACTCGGTGTAGCGGTTCCCGTCGAGCCGCGCGTTCCAGGCCCACGCGCCGAGGTGAGCGGCGTCCGTGGGTCCTCCGGCGTGCGACCGGGCGCGCACGTCGACCCGCGAGCAGGTGTCGACGCCCGCGGCAGGCACCGCCGTGCCTTCCAGCGCGATCGCGGCTGCCCTGAAGTAGGGCGAGGCGGCCAGTCGGTTCCCGTCGACACCGCCGCGTGGCCTCACCAGGACCAGCTCCGAGCGAGCCGAGACGACCGCGAGCGCGAAGTCCGCCGGGTCGTGGTCGCCGGCCGCGGACGCGAGCGGCAGGTCCGCCGAGAGCGCCTCGTTCAGGCGTGTGCGCTCGGTGTCGGTCAGCAGCGATGCGGGTTCGGGCTCGCGTGGCAGGAGGCCGTCGGCGAGTCCGACCACGACCACCGCGTCGTGAGCCGCGAGCCCCGCATCGGCTGTCGAGACGACCGTCACGCCGCCGCTCGCACGGGCGGTCTCGAACCGGTGGCGGGCGGCGGGGCCGCGTGCGGCGCTGGTGAGGGCGATCTGCACCGCGTCGGCGAACGCGGCGTCAGCGGGTGGGCTGCACATCTCGTCGACGCGGAGCTCGCCGAGTGCCGCGACGACCTCGTCGTAGCCCTCCGCGGAGGCGTCCAGCGCGGCGACCGCCGCGTCGACCCGGTCGGCCCATGCCGTCGCGGCGTCACCTGTCTCCGTGCGTGCGTGGAGCAGCGCCGCACGCCCCGCGGCGGTTCCGGCCGGGGGGCGGTCCGTGAGGTCGGCGCAGGGTACGCCGGCGCGGCCCAGGGCGGCCACGACGAGGTCGGCGTGTACTCGCGACCTTGACGGCACCGCGACGGCCATGTCGTCGAAGGAGATCCCCGCTTCCGCCCACGCGGTGCAGGCAGATGCGGCTTCCTCTGCCTCGGCTGCGGGTCCGGCGGCGGAGACGAGCCGCACGGTGCTGTCGTCGGGGGCTGCTGCGTCGGGGACGCGGAACAGGTGACGCCGCAGGTGCGTGAGCGACGTCGGCGCCGCCGCAGCCTCGGGCTCCGGAGGCGAAGCGGCTGCCAGCGCGCCGCAGCGGCGCAACACCTCGAGCGTCGGCGCCAGCGCGGCGGCAGCGGGCGCCCGCAGCGCCGGCAGGAAGGCCGAGACCGCCATCGAGTGGCAGACGCGCTCGATCAGGCGTGCGTCGGCGTCCGTCGCCGCCGTCACCCCGTAGAGCATCAGGGGCACCGCGCCCATGGTCCGCTCGACGACGACCGTCGCGTCCTCGGCACGGTCCTCGTGGGTGCGGCGCCGGCCGCGGCGGTCCTCGAACTCCCGCGCCGACGTCGCGAGCGACGAGAGCTTCCTCCGGATCTCGATCGGCAAGCCCGCCCGCGTGAGCGCCTCCGGCGACAGCCGCGCGCCGCGAAGGTCCGCGAGGAAGTCGCAGAAGGCGTCGGCGAACCCCGGCGTGCCTGCGAGGGGCTCGAACCAGCCCTTCGCGTGCGCGGTGACCACACGCGCGAGGACTCGAGCCTGGGTGCGGGTCAGGTCGTGAGCAGTGCGCCCGCCGTGGCGCGCGTCCGCCGATGTGCGCACGAAATCGGCGTAGGCGAACACCTCGACGTTGGCGGCGACACCGAGTCCGCGTGCGAGCGCAGCAGGGATCGCAGCCGCCTCGACGTGTCCACGCGCAACGACGACGACGGGACGCAGGGGGTCGGCGGCCTTGGCGGCGGCCACGGCGGTGCACAAGCCGCGTTCGAGGACATCCGGGGGTGCGACCAGCACCTCGGGCTTGCCCGGACGCGGCCGCTCGCCGTCGTCCCTACCGGATCTGATGGATGTCGTGTCGCTCACGCGGCCCCGCGGCCCCCTGTCGTGCCACGCACGTCATAGCCGACAGCCTGTCCCGAGGCCAGCCACGACCGCCGCGGCGACTGCATACCATCGTCGCGTTGGAACCCGCCGCCGCCCTCGAACGGATCGCGTACCTGCTCGAACGCGACGCCGCGCCGACCTTCCGGGTGCGCGCGTTCCGGCGCGCGGCCGCCGTCGTCGGCCAGCTCGGGAGCGACGACCTCGAACGCCTGGCGTCCACGGGCCGGCTGCGCGACCTGCCCGGGGTGGGCGAGAAGACCGAGGCCGTGATCCGTCAGGCTCTCGCAGGCGAGGTGCCCGACTACCTCGATCGACTCGAGGCATCCGCGGGGCCTGTCCCGGCGTCGCCCGAGTCGGCCGCGCTCGTGTCCGCCCTGCGCGGTGACTGCCACTTGCACTCGGACTGGTCCGACGGGGGCGCGCCGATCGAGGACATGGCGCGTGCCGCTGCCGGCCTCGGTCACGACTGGATCGTGCTCACGGACCACTCGCAGGCTCTCACGATCGCGAACGGCCTCGACCCCGAACGCCTCGAACGCCAGCTCGACGTGGTCGCCGAGGTGAACGCGAGCGTCGCCGGAGTCCGGGTGCTCACCGGGTGCGAGGTCGACATCCTCGAGTCCGGCGGGCTCGACCTGCCCGACGAGCTCCTCGCCCGCCTCGACGTCGTCGTCGCGTCGGTGCACAGGCGCTTCGGCATGGAAGCCGACGAGATGACGCGCCGGCTCGTGACGGCGCTCGCGAGCCCCCACGTCGACGTCCTCGGCCACTGCACGGGTCGCAAGATCGTGGGCAAGCCGCGTCCGCCGAGCGCGTTCGACGCGCCGCTGGTGTTCGCGGCGGCCGCCGAGCTCGACAAGGCGATCGAGGTCAACTCGCGCCCCGAGCGCCTCGACCCGCCCCGCGTGCTCTTGGCGGAGGCGATCCGTCGTGGCGCCAAGCTCGCCGTCAACTCCGACGCCCACGCGCCCGGACAGCTCGCGTGGCAGGTCCGCGGCTGCGACCGCGCTGCCGAGTGCGGCGCCGATGCCGGTTCGATCGTCAACACGTGGGACGTGGACACACTGCTCGACTGGTGCGCGACGCACGCGTGAACCCACCCCGTGGGGCTTCTAGGCTGGCCGTATGCCACAAGGCCGAGCCATCTGGAGCGGCGCGATCAGCTTCGGGCTGGTCAACGTGCCGGTGAAGTTGCACACCGCCACCCGCTCCAAGGACGTCAGGTTCAACCAGCTGGAGGCCGACACCGGCGCCCGCATCCGCTACCGCAAGGTGTCGGAGGCGACGGGCGAGGAAGTCGCGCCCGAGCGCATCGTCAAGGGCTACGACCTCGGCGGCGGCCGGTACGTGATCGTCGACGAAGCCGAGCTCGCCGCGCTCGCTCCGAAGGCGTCCCACACGATCGAGATCACCGAGTTCGTCGACGTCGACGACATCGACCCGATCTTCTACGAGTCGCCGTACTACCTGTTCCCCGACAAGCACGGCGAGAAGGCCTACATGCTCCTCGTCGAGACGATGTCGGGGCTCGCCAAGGCCGCCATCGGCCGCATAATCGTGCGTTCCAAGGAGCACCTCGCCGCGATCCGCGCCGTCGACGGGGTCCTCTACCTCGAGACGATGCGCTTCGCCGACGAGGTGACCAACCCCGCCGAGGTCGGCGACGTCCCCGACGGCGGGATCGAGGTGACCGAGCGCGAGGTCGACATGGCACGCCGGCTCGTCGAGTCGCTCACGGCGAAGTGGGACCCCGACCGCTACAGGGACTCCTATCGCGACCAGCTCCTCGACCTGATCGACGCCAAGGCGTCGGGCGAGGAGATCGTCACCGAGGCGAGCCACGAGACCTCCGCCAAGGTCACCGACCTGATGGCCGCGCTCGAGGCGAGCCTCGCGGCGGCCAAGGGCAACTGACGCCGTCCCGCCCCGGCCGGCTCAGGTCTCCCTGGTCACCTCGGAAGGGTCCTTGTCGAGACGGCGGCCGCGGTAGCTCGGATGGCGCAGGACCCCGGCGGAGGTCCACTCGGTGAACGCGACCTCGACGACGATCGCGGGGCTGACCCAGTGCAATCCGGCGACCCGGGGACCGTCGCCGGCGAGAGGCGACGCGTCGGTGGCGAGCGCGCCGAGCGCGGACGCGAGGCGCTCGCGCTCGGCGCCGGTCAGACCGGTGCCGACACGCCCGCAGTAGACGAGGTCGCCGCGTCCGGTGTTCACGGCGAGCACGAGCGACCCGAGGCCGCCACGGCGCCCCCCGCCGCCCTCGACCCAACCGGCGACGACGAACTCCTGCGCGAGTAGGAACTTGACCTTGCGCCAGTCGGGTGAGCGCAGTCCCGTCCGGTAGGGCGACGACGACCGCTTCGCCACGACTCCCTCGAGGCCGAGGGCACGGACGGCCGCCTCGAGTTCGGCGGTGTCCTCGGTCTCGAGCTGCGGCGAGGTGAGCCAGTTCGGTCCCTCGAGGCCCAGACGCCGGAGGCGGTCGCGCCGGAACGCGTAGGGGGCGGGGCGGAGGTCCTCGCCGTCGATCCAGAGCAGGTCGAAAGCCACGAACGTCGCCGGGCGCAGACGCGCGAGCGCCTGCGCCGCGGCCGGCGACGCCTGCATGCGAGGCTGCAACATCTCGAAGCTGGGCCGGCCGGTCGCGTCGAGTGTGACGAGCTCGCCGTCGAGGACGCATGCCGTCGTGCCGAGGGCCGTGGCCAGCGCGTCGAGCTCGGGCCACAGAGCAGTGACGTCGCGGAGCGTGCGCGTGCGCACCACGTCGGTGCCGTCGCCGGGACAGTGCACCAGTGCACGCATGCCGTCCCACTTGACCTCGAACGACCACCCGGTCGCGTCCGCCGGCATCCTCCCCGCGACGGCGAGCATCGGCGCGACCGGGCCGGGCATCGGCGACCGCGCCCTCTCTCCCGGCATCGCTCTGGCTGGCACGGCGACGACGATGTCACGCGGGCGTGGCGAGGGCAACCGGGCGCAGGCCCCGAGGGAGGCGCACGGGCCCCAACTACAGTTGGGCGATGCCAGCCCGGCCCGTCAGCGCAATGGACACCGCCGCGATCCGCAAGACCTTCCTCGACTTCTTCGCGGCGCGCGACCACAGGATCGTCGCGTCGTCGTCGCTGATCCCCCTCGACCCGAGCCTGATGCTCACGACGGCGGGGATGGTGCAGTTCAAGCCGTACATGGTCGGCGAGGAGGCGCCGCCGTATCCGCGGGCGGCGTCGGTGCAGAAGTGCGCCCGCACCACCGACATCGAGAAGGTCGGCCTGACCGCGCGCCACCTGACGTTCTTCGAGATGCTCGGCAACTTCAGCCTCGGCGACTACTTCAAGGACAAGGCGATCCCGTGGGCGTGGGAGCTCGTAACCGACGGCTTCGGTTTCGACCCCGATCAGCTCTGGGTCACCGTCCACGTCGACGACGAAGAGGCCGCGGGGATCTGGATCGACGCGGTCGGGGTCGCGCCCGAGCGTGTCCAGCGCCTCGACGCCGACAACTTCTGGTCGATGGGCGCCGCAGGCCCGTGCGGGCCGTGCAGCGAGATCTTCTACGACAAGGGCCCCGCGTTCGGACGTGAGGGCGGTCCTGCCGTCGACGACGAACGCCACGTCGAGGTCTGGAACCTCGTGTTCATGCAGTACCTGCGCGACGACGCCGGCAACATCGTCGGCGACCTGCCCCAGCGCAACATCGACACCGGTGCCGGCCTCGAACGCCTCGCGACCGTGATCGGCGGGCACGCGTCCGTCTTCGAGGTCGACACGATCCGTCCCGTGATCGCGGTCGGCGAGCGTGCGGCCGCCGTCGCGTACGGAGACGATGCCAAGGCCGACGTGAGCCTGCGCATCCTCGCCGAGCACGCCCGCTCCGCCACGTTCCTGATCACCGACGGCGTCTTCCCCTCCAACGAGGACCGCGGCTACGTCCTGCGGCGCATCATCCGCCGTGCCGTCCGCCACGCGTGGCTGCTGGGCATCGAGGCCGAGGTCATGCCGGCTCTCGCGGACGAGGTCGTCGGCCTCCTCGGCGGCGCCTACCCCGAGCTCGAGCGCTCCCAGGACGGCACCAAGGACATCCTCGCCAAGGAGGAGGGCCGTTTCCGCCAGACGCTCAGGAGCGGTCTCGCCCAGCTCGACATCGCGTTCGACGTCCTCCCCGAGGGTGAGCAGCTACCCGGCGCCGTGGTCTTCAAGCTGCACGACACCTTCGGGTTCCCCGTCGAGTTGACCCGCGAGATCAGCGAGGAGCGCGGCGTCGAGGTCGACGCCGTCGGCTTCGAGGCCGAGATGGACGCCCAGCAGCGGCGCGCCCGCGCGGCCCGCCAGGACGGCCAGGACGCCACCGAGTCGGACGACGCCTACCGCGCTGTGGCCGCGGCCGGTGGGCCCGAGGAGTTCCTCGGTTACGAGACCACGTCCGACACCGCCACGGTCGTCGGCATCGTCGCGGACACGCGTCAGGTCGACTCCGCCGACGCCGGGACCGACGTCGTCGTCTTCTGCGACCGCACCCCGTTCTACGCCGAGGCCGGTGGCCAGGTCGGCGACACCGGTGTCATCGTCGCCGGTGGCGCTCGCGTCGACGTGCGCGACACCCAGTCCCCTCGCGCGGGGCTCATCGGCCATGTCGGGACGGTCGCCGAAGGCACCCTCCACGTGGGCGACACCGTGGCACTCGACGTCGACGCCGCACGTCGGCGCGGGATCCGCCGCCACCACACCGCGACGCACCTGCTGCACTGGGCCCTGCGCGAGGTGCTCGGTGCGCACGTGCGCCAACAGGGCAGCCTCGTCGAGGCCGACCGGCTCCGCTTCGACTTCAGCCACTTCCAACCCGTGACCGCCGCCGAGCTGCGCAGCATCGAGGATCTCGCCAACGCCGAGGTCATGAGCGCGGCGCCCGTCGCCAACTACGAGACGTCCAAGGCGGAGGCCGACGCTGCCGGTGTCGTCGCGTTCTTCGGCGAGAAGTACGGCGACCGCGTCCGAGTGCTCGAGGCGGGGCCGCACTCCAAGGAGCTCTGCGGCGGCACGCACGTGTCCAATCTCGGCGAGATCGGTCCGATCGTGGTCGTCTCGGAGTCCTCGATCGGATCGAACCTGCGCCGTATCGAGGCGCTCGCGGGACCGGGGGCGTACACGTGGCTCCAGGACAAGCGGGCGCTGCTCGCCGACAGCGCCGCCGCACTTCACGTCCCCGCCGACGAGGTCCCCCAGGCGGTCGAGAAGCGCCTCGGCGATCTCACCGCGGCGCTCAAGGGGCTCGACGCGGCGCGTGCGGAGCTCGCGTCGTCGGCGGCTGCCGAGCTCGTGTCGGGGGCGTTCGGCCTGCCCGGCGGCGGCAGCGGACTCGTGTTGCGCCACGACGGCGCCGGGAACCCCAAGGAGCTCCAGCGTCTCGCCACCGAGCTGCGCCAGAAGCTGCGACCCGCGGCGGTGGTCCTCGGCGCCGACCTCTCCGGCAAGGCGTCGCTCGTGGGTGCGGTGAGCAAGGAGTTGCAGCAACGTGGCCTGTCCGCCGCGGACCTCGTACGTCCCGCCGCGGCCGTGGTCGGCGGTGGGACCGGCAAGAACACCGACGTCGCCATGGCGGGCGGCCGTGACGGTTCCCGCATCGACGCGGCGCTCGCGGCGGCCCGCGAGGCCCTCGACGCCTGGGAAGGTTGAGCCCGGGTTGCGCTACCTCTGCCTCGACGTCGGCGAGCGCAGGGTCGGGGTGTCCGCCGGTGACCCCTCGGGCCGTGTGGCGGTCCCGGTGGCGGTCGTCAGGCGCGAGCCCGGCGTCGTCCTCGCCGAGCAGATCCGCCCCCTCGTGGACGAGTACGGCGCCGGCGCGCTCGTCGTGGGCTTGCCCGTGCGTACCGACGGCACCGAGGGCCCCGAGGCCGCCGCGGTCCGCGACGAGGCGAGCGGACTGGCGGCAGCCCTCGGGATCGCGCTGCACTTCTGGGACGAGCGTTTCACCACCAGGATCGCCGCGGAAGCGGCCGGGCGGATGGGCGCCGGATCGCGGCGCCGGCGTGGCAAGATCGACGACATGGCGGCGACGGTGATCCTGCAGAGTTTCCTGGACCGGGCGAATGCGGAGTCGGCGGAGTAAGGCATGGAGACCACCGGTACGACCCCACCGGGGAGCAGGTCCGGCGGTGGCGCGCCGGGGGCGCCGTCGCCGCCGCAGGTGCCGTTGCCCCCGCCGGCGTTCGTGTACCACACGCCTGCAGGGACCGCGGGCGGCGGGGCGGAGGACCTCGAGGAGGACACCTTCGAGGACGTGGCAGCGCAGCACGCTGGGACCGCGACCGCCTCGACGACCCAGCGCGCACCGGACGCCGCGGCGATGCCGGCACCGGGTCACGCGCGGTCGGAGCGGCCGCCGCGGCCGACGCGCCGGCGCCGCAGGGGTGCAGGGTTCTGGATCTTCCTCGGGGTCTGCGTACTCGTAGTCGTCCTCGTGGGCGGCTTCGCGTTCTGGTTCCTGCGCCAGGTGAGCCCTCCGGGGGCTCCCGGCGAGGAGGTCACCGTCGAGATCCCCGCGGGCATGGGTCGCACCGAGCTCGTCGACACCCTCGCGGACAAGGGGATCATCACGTCAGCTTGGGCCTTCTCCCTCTACACGAAGCTGAGCACGCCCCCGGAGGTCAGGGCCGGCAACTACCTGTTCCACGCCCCGTCGAGCTTCGCCGACGTCTACCAGGTCCTGGGCAACCCGCCCGTCAAGAAGACCTACAAGGTGACCTTCCCCGAGGGCTTCACGGTGCGGCAGGTGACGGAGCGGGTCGCCGCGCAGGTACCGGGCATCACCGCGGCGCAGTTCGAGCAGGCGCTGACCGAGGGCAAGGTTCGCAGCAAGTACATGCCTCCGGGCGCCCCGTCGTACGAGGGTTTCCTGTTCCCCGATACGTACGTGTTCGAGGAAGGCGCGACGGCCGACGACGTCGTCGCACGGATGGTCCGGCGTTTCGACGAGGTCGCCGACGAGGTCGGGCTCGCGAACGTGACGCTCGTGTCCCCTTACGACACCGTCAAGGTGGCGTCGATGATCGAGAAGGAGGCCGAGCTCGACGAGGACCGCCCCAAGATCGCGCGGGTGATCTACAACCGCGTCGCCGCGCACATGCCGCTCGGGGTCGATGCCACGTACCTGTACGCGTTGCCACCGGGCACGGACCCGGGGAACGTCAACTGGAAGACCGCCAACCCCTACAACACGCGTGTGCGCAACGGGATGCCACCGACGCCGATCGCGAACCCGGGCCGGGCATCTCTCGAGGCGGCCGTGCACCCTGCCGACGGGCCCTGGCTCTACTACGTGCAGACCGACAAGGACGGCCGGCACGCGTTCACGACCACGCTGGCCGAACACAACGCAGCCACGGCGGATGCCAAGGCACGCGGGGTCTTCTAGTGCAGCACCCGGGATGAGCGCCCGCGGCAGGCGCCTGATCACTGGACGGACTCGCGTGGCTGCGGTCGTGGGCGACCCGGTGGCGCACTCGCTCTCGCCGATTGTGCACAACGCCGCGTTCGCGTCGGCGGCGTTGGACTGGGCCTACGTGGCGCTGCCGTTGCCCGGCGGCGACACCGAAGCGGCCGTAGAGGCGTTGGGGGGGGCGTGGACGCTCGGCCTGGCCGGGATGTCGGTCACCATGCCGCACAAGGCCGCCGCGGCCGCGGCGGCGGTCGAGCGCTCCAAGCTCGTCGACGAGGTCGGCGCCGCGAACACGCTCGTGCGCGTCGAGGGCGGGTGGCGTGGCGAGAACACCGACGTGGACGGGTTCGCCAACTTCGTCGAGCGCGACCTCGGCGTCGGGCTGGCCGGGCGTCGCTGCGGGATCGTCGGGGCCGGCGGTGCCGCCAACGCGGTCGCCGTCGCGCTCCGCGAGGGGGGCGCTGCCGCGGTGTCGGTCTGGAACCGCACACCGGCGCGGGCGTCGGAGACGGCGCTGCTCGCAGGGACGGTGGGCGCGACCGTCGCCGGATTGGACGACCTCGGCGGCTGCGACCTCGTCGTCGGGTGCGTTCCGGCGGCTGCCCTCGACGTCTCGGCGTACACGGCGATCCCGTTCGTCGCCGGTGCAACCGTCGTCGACCTCTCCTACTCGCCGCCGCACACGCCTCTGATGCAGGCTGCTGCGGCGTCCGGCGCCGACGCCCACAACGGACTCGGTCTCCTCGTCAACCAGGCGGCCCTGCAGTTCGAGCTCTGGACCGGCCGCCCCGCACCACTGGACGTGATGAGCGCCGCCGCCCTCTCCGCGCTCTGAGTCCGGAAGGACGTGGGGACGTGAGGTGGGTTGTGGACCCGTTTGGCGTCCCCACGTCGGTCTGGGTTACGGACGTGGGGACGTGAGGTGGGTTGTGGACCCGTTTCGCGTCCCCACGTCGGTGCGGGTTACGGACGTGGGGACGTGAGGTGGGTTGTGGACCCGTTTGGCGTCCCCACGTCGGTCTGGGTTCGGACGTGGGGACGTGAGGTGGGTTGTGGACCCGTTTGGCGTCCCCACGTCGGTTTGGGTTACGGGACGTGGGGACGTGAGGTGGGTTGTGGACCCGTTTGGCGTCCCCACGTCGGTCTGGGTTACGGACGTGGGGACGTGAGGTGGGTTGTGGACCCGTTTGGCGTCCCCACGTCGGTTTGGGTTACGGACGTGGGGACGTGAGGTGGGTTGTGGACCCGTTTGGCGTCCCCACGTCGGTCTGGGTTACGGACGTGGGGACGTGAGGTGGGTTGTGGACCCGTTTGGCGTCCCCACGTCGGTTTGGGTGTCGGACGTGGGGACGTGAGGTGGGTTGTGGACCCGTTTGGCGTCCCCACGTCGGTGCGGTCCGGGGTGCGGGAAGTCAAGGCCCCGGGCCGCTGTGCCGATCCTCCCTGCAGGGCCGTTGGGCCCAGGCAGCCGGGACCGGGGAATCCGGGAGCGGCCGCGGCCGACACCGATGCCTTTGGAGGCGCCATGCCGACTCGTGGTGAGCAGATCGCCCAAGCCCTCGACGCGTTCCTCCAAGGGTGCACCGACGTCGAGGGCGCCGCGGTCGTGTCCGTCGACGGACTGCCGATGGCGTCTGCGCTGCCGATGCACGTCGAGGAGGACCGTCTCGCCGCCATGGCCGCTGCGATGCTCTCGCTCGGGGAGAAGGCGAGCGAGGGGCTGAGCCGCGGCCGCCTCCAGGAGCTCCACCTCGAAGGCGCAGCCGGTGCCGTCCACCTGATGTCGGCAGGCCCGCAGGCGGTGTTCTGCGCGATCTGCCGCGACGGGGCGAAGACCGGTTTGGTCCTCTTCGAGATGACCACGGCAGCCGAGCGGATCGCAGCCGCACTCGCGGCGCCCCAGGCCCAACCACAGCCGCAGCCGCAACTCCAGCCGCAACCGCAGCCGCAACCACAACCGCAACCGCAGCCGCAACTCCAGCAACTCCAGCACCAACCGCAGCAACAGGTGCCCCAGGTGCCCCAAGTGAGCGCGGCGGAGCACGCCGCACCGCGACCCGCCACGCGCCCGGCCGCCGCGGCGCCCGCGCCGGCGCACACGCCGGCGCCCGTCGCGATCGCGCCGGCGCGGCGAGCACCGGTGCCCGCACCGCCCGAGGGTGCCGCCCCGGCTCCGCAGGGCGGCACCGCCACGGCCACGACGACCGCGCCCACGCAGGTGCCCGACTCGTCACTCGTGGGCTGACCCAGGATCGCAGGAGACGGCAGGGCAGCCCGCGCCGAGAAACAGGAGGGTTCAAACGAGGATGGGGTTCCAGGGCTCGCTCGACACCGTCGGTCTCGCCGACATCTTCCAGCTCTTCGGATTCGGGCGGAAGTCCGGCGCTCTGCACCTGCGTCACGGCAGCGAACACGGCGTCATCCACTTCGACCAGGGTGACGTCTTCTACGCCACGATGAGCCCCGGCGAGGTCGTCGGCAACCTCCTCGTGCGCGCCGAGCTCGTGTCCGCCGAGCAGTGGAAGCAGGTCCTCGCCGACACCGGCGGCGACGGACTCCAAGGCGAGGTGGTCACGCGTCTCGACGGCATCGACACGGTCGCGATCGAGGTGTTCCTGCGCGAGAGGGTCGAGGACGCCGTCTTCCGCCTCGCCCAGTGGGACGGTGGTGAGTTCGACCTCGTCGACGACGCCCACCCCTTCGGACCCGTGTTCCGCTTCGAGACCGAGGAGCTGCTCGCGACGGCGGAGCGCCGTATGGGAGAGTGGCGCCGGATCACTGATGTCGTGCCATCGGTGGCGATGGGCGTCACCGCAGTGAGCGATTTGCCCGCGGAGCGCACCGAGGTGACGCTCACCCGTGACGAGTGGCGCCTGCTGACCAGGGTGACACCGGGCTGCAACATCGCCGAGGTCGCGGCTGGTCTGGGCGAGACGGAGTTCCGCACGTGCCGCACGCTCGCCGCGATGGTCGAGGCCGGCATCGTCGAGCTCTCGGCTCCGAGCGCTGTGTTCGCCGAGCCCGATCCCGAGCCCGCGCCCCAGCCCGCTCCCGCGTCCGCCCCAGCGCACGTACTCGCTCCTCCGGGCGCGCCCGGACGCGACCTCGTGGCCGATCCGGTGGAGGAGTGGCCGCCGCCTGCTCCAGTACACGGGGATCCGGTGCCCAAGCTGTCGCTGGCCGAGCTTGCCGCCGCCGCCGAGGAGGTCCCGCCGCCGTCCCCGCCACCGTCACCGCCACAGCATGCGGCCGAGGCTCACGCCGCTGCCCGCGCCGCTGCGCCGGTCCTGCCAGAGGAGACCGAGGACCACCTCGCCGCCGACGTGGTCGCGGACTACCCGCACCACCAGGACCACGTCCCGCAGCCGGTCGTGCGGCCGTACCTCGAGACCGTGACGCCTCCGCCGGTGGTGTACTCGTCGTTCGACCAGGGTGGGCCCGATCTGCAGCAGCCCGTACCGGCGCCGCTTCCGTACGCGGACATGCCGGTGGCGCCCGCTCCGGGCAACGGGACGGCCACGGGCGAGGTGCCCGTGGTCGCGCCGTTGGGGGACTACGGCGCGGCCGCGCCTGCAGAATTCGGCGCGGAGACGCCGATCGCGAACGCCGACGCCGTCCTCGCCGAAGCGGCGGCCGGTGACTCCGATCTCGACAAGAGCCTGATCCTGCGCCTCATCGCAGGTGTGAAGTCGCTCTGAGCGGGTAGTTCGCCTCAAGTGGGGCACCCGCGCGGGCCGATGAAGCGTCAGGACCCAGGCGGGAGGTGAACGACCCTGTCGGCCGAGACCGAAGCACTCGTCGTCTACTTGCGCGACCAAGGCGTCGTCACGCCCGAGCAGGCCCAGCAGGCGCTGGCGCAGGACTCTGTCGGCGCCGGCTCGCGTCCCATCACCGCGATCCTCGTCGACCTCGGTGTGAGCGAGGGCGCTGGTCGGCACGCTCGCGGCAGCGGCCGGAATCGAGTTCGTCGACCTCACCGACGTCCAGATCGACCCGTCCGCGGTCACGATGGTGCCCGAGGCGATGTGCCGCCGACTCGGCTGCCTGCCGGTCACCTTCGACGGCACCACTCTCGTCGTCGCGATCAGCGACCCCACCAACGTTCTGGCCAAGGACGACCTGCGCGCGGTCACGCGCTCGGAGATCGCGATCGTGCTCGCGACCGCGAGCGACATCGACGCGGCGATCAACCGCTTCCACCGCATGGACGAGAGCTTCGACACCCTCACCGGCGAGATCGGCGGCGGCGACCTGATCGAGACCGTCGAGGACATCTCGAGCGGGACCGAGCTCATCGACGAGGCGCCGGTCGTCAAGCTCGTCAACCTCCTGATCACCCAGGCCGTCAACGACAGGGCATCGGACATCCACATCGAGCCGCAGGAGCGTGACGTGCGGGTCAGGTACCGCATCGACGGCGTCCTGCACGAGGTCATGCGTTCGCCCAAGACGATCCAGTCCGGCCTCATCTCGCGCCTGAAGATCATGGGGACCTCGACATCGCAGAGCGGCGCGTGTCCCAGAGCGGGCGCATCTCGGTCAAGGTCGGCGGGCGCGCCGTCGACCTGCGCGTCGAGACCCTCCCGACGGTGTGGGGCGAGAAGATCGTGATGCGCATCGTCGACAAGACCTCGGGCCTCATCAACCTCGACGATCTCGGCTTCAGCGACTACAACCGCGATCGCTTCCTGTGGGGTGTCCGCCTGCCCTACGGGGCGATCATCGTGAGCGGGCCGACGGGGTCGGGCAAGTCCACGACGCTGTACGCCGCGCTCGGGGTCCTCAACGACACCGAGCGCAACATCATCACCGTCGAGGATCCCGTCGAGCAGCGCATCGCGGGCTTGAACCAGGTGCAGGTGCACACCAAGGCGGGGCTCAACTTCGCCACGGTGCTGCGTTCGATCCTGCGTGCCGACCCCGACGTGGTGATGGTCGGCGAGATGCGCGACACCGAGACCGCCCGCATCGGCATCGAGGCGGCGCTCACGGGTCACCTGGTCCTGTCGACGATCCACACCAACGGCGCTCCGAGCGTGCTGACGCGTCTGGTCGACATGGGGGTGGAGCCGTTCCTGGTGGCTTCGGCGTTGGACTGCGTCGTGGGCCAGCGTCTCGCCCGGCGTCTGTGCACGAAGTGCAAGGAGGCCTATGTGCCCACGCCGGATGCGTTGCGAGAGGCGGGCTGGGTCGGCGTGGACGACCTCGTCGAGCTGCCGACGCTTCACGACGCCGTCGGTTGCGCGGCCTGCGCGAAGACGGGCTACGTCGGTCGTGTCGCCGTGCACGAGATCATGAGGGTCTCCGAGGAGATCGAGCGCATGGTCTCCGAGCGCACCGGGTCCGCCGAGGACATCAAGCGTGTCGCGGTGTCCGAGGGCATGTACACCCTCCGCCAGGACGGCCTCCAGAAGGCCGCCCTCGGCATCACCTCCCTCGAAGAGGTCATGCGCGCACCGTGTGAGGGAGGGGTGGGGCCGCCTCCAAGCAAGGCCGGGTGGCTCGCTGGTGGTACATCCCGCGTTCGGGGGCGGGGGTCGGGGCAAGAGGGGCAGGGTGGCTCGCTGGTGGTACGGGTTGCCCGCGTTCGGGGGTGGGGGTCGGGGCCGCGGGCAGGGTGGCTCGCTGGTGGTACGGGTTGCCCGCGTTCGGGGGTGGGGGTCGGGGTAAACGCGGGCAGGGTGGCTCGCTGGTGGGCGGGGCCCGCGTTCGGGGGTGGGGGTCGGGGTAAACGCGGGCCGGGTGGCTCGCGGGTGGTACGGGTTGCCCGCGCTCGGGGGTGGGGGGTCGGGGTAAACGCGGGCCGGGTGGCTCGCTGGTGGTACGGGTTGCCCGCGTTCGGGGGCGGGGGGTCGTCTAAAGAAACGGGGCTGGGGCGCCGATCCTGAGCACGGGTTGGGAGACAACCATCAGCGACACAGCAGGCGCCCCACGATGTCCACGCCCAAGCAAGCCGCCGAGGCCCGCGCAGCACAACTAGGTCTCGCGTTCGTGGACTTCACCCTGACGCCCGTGGCGCCCGAGGCGGTCGCGGCCGTGGGACTCGACCTGTGCGAGCAGGGCCGCGTCGTACCGGTGACGATCACGCCCGAGGGTGCCGTGATCGCGACCGCCGACCCGTCCAACCGTGTCGTCCTCGACGAGATCGCACGCCGCACGGGAGTGCCGGTCTACCCGGCTCTCGCGGAGGACGGCGAGCTCACGGCTGTCCTGGCGCGTCTCGCCCCCGGCCACCAGGCGCAGCCGGCTCCGGCACCCGCCCAAGCCGCACCCGCCCAAGCCGCACCCGCCCAAGCCGCACCCGCCCAACCGGCACCCGGCCAAGCCCAACCGGCACCCGGCCAAGCCCAACCCCAGCCGGAATCGGCGATGAGCGGAGTAGCCGAGTCGATCACGCGTGGTGCTCAGGTGACCGCGTCGCCCGGCGTCGCCGCCGACCCTCTGGCCGCGGCGGACGCCAACTTCCTCTCCGAGCTCGGCATCGACCCCGGCCACGTCGCCGATCCGGGCGAGAGCGGCGTGATCCACGTGTCCTCCCTGGTCGAGTCCGGCGCGGGGAACGGCGCCGACACCGGCTCCGGCGCCGCCGACCCCCTCGGGCTCGACCTCGAGCTCCACGTGAACGACCTGCTCCACAAGGTGATCGAACTGGGCGCGTCCGACCTGCACCTGACTGCCGGGACGCCGCCCCAGGTCAGGGTCCACGGCGACCTGCAGACCCTCGACGAGTTCGGCGAGATGACCCCCAACGAGCTGCGCCGCATGCTCTACGCGATCCTCACCCAGAAACAGCGTGAGCGCTTCGAGAACGACCTCGAGCTCGACCTGTCGCACCCGCTCCCCGGCAAGGCGCGCTTCCGCGTCAACGTGTTCCAACAGAAGGAGTCGGTCGGCGCGGTGATGCGCGCGATCCCCAACGTGGTGGTGCCGCTCGAGAAGCTCGGCCTGCCCAAGGTCGTGCGCTCCATGGCCTCCTACCCCCGCGGTCTCGTCCTCGTCACCGGGCCCACGGGTTCGGGCAAGTCGACGACGCTCGCGTCGCTCGTCGACATCATCAACCAGGAGCGCCCGGTCCACATCATGACCGTGGAGGACCCGATCGAGTTCCTCCACACCCACAAGAAGGCGATCGTGAACCAGCGCGAGGTCGGCGAGGACACCCACGGGTTCGCGCCGGCGCTCAAGCACGTGCTGCGCCAGGACCCCGACGTGATCCTCGTCGGGGAGATGCGCGACCTCGAGACGATCCAGACGGCGCTGACCGCGGCCGAGACCGGCCACCTCGTGTACGCGACCCTGCACACCCAGGACGCCCCGCAGTCGATCGACCGCATGATCGACGTCTTCCCGCCGCACCAGCAGCAGCAGGTGCGGGTGCAGCTCGCCACGTCGCTGCAGGCGGTGATGACCCAGGCGCTCGTGCAGTCACGCGACGGCCGCTCGCGCCACGTCGCGTGCGAGGTGATGATCGCGACACCGGCGATCCGCAACCTCATCCGCGAGGGCAAGATCTACCAGATCTACTCGGCGATGCAGGCCGGCGGTCAGTACGGCATGCAGACGATGGACCAGTCCCTCGCCGAGCTCGTGAAGGCGAACCGGATCACCTACGACCTGGCGCTCGAACGTTGCGCCAACGAGTCCGACCTGGCCCGCCTCTGCGGCCGCCTGTAGCGAACGAGGGAACGGGGTCCTTCCATGCCCGAGACGTTCAAGTACAAGGTCCGGGACCGCTCGGGGGCGATGCTCGAGGGCGAACTCGACGCCGACAACGTCTCGGTGGTCGCGGCGCGCCTGCGCCAGCAGGGCTTCATCCCGATCCAGATCGACCGCAAGGCCCAGGGCGGCCTGCAGTCCGACATCAGGATCCCCGGCATCTCGGACCGGGTGAAGCTCAAGGACCTGGCGATCTTCAGCCGCCAGCTCGCCACGATGATCAACTCGGGCCTGTCGCTCCTGCGGGCCCTCACGATCCTGACCGAGCAGACCGAGAACCAGAGCCTCGCCAACGTCATCGGCGAGGTGCGCCAGGACGTCGAGACCGGGTCGGCGCTGTCGGTCGCGATGGCCAAGCACCCGAAGGTGTTCAACAACCTGTTCGTGTCGATGGTGCGCGCGGGGGAGACGGGCGGGATCCTCGACGGCGTGCTGATCCGCATCGCCGACACGATCGAGAAGCAGGTCCAGCTGCGCAACAAGGTCAAGTCGGCGATGACCTACCCGGTCATGGCGATGTGCCTGATCCTGTTGATCCTCGCGGCGATGCTGGTCTTCATCGTCCCGCAGTTCCAGAACATGTACGACCAGCTCCAGGGCACGCTGCCGCTGCCCACGCGGGTGCTGCTGTGGGCGTCGTCGGCGTTCATCAACTACGGCATCATCATCGGCGTGCCCCTGCTGATCGTCACGGTCGTCGTGGTGCGGCGCTGGTCCAAGACCGAGAAGGGCCGCTACGCGATCGACAAGTTCAAGCTGAAGGCGCCCTTGTTCGGCAAGATCGTGCACAAGGCCGCCCTCGCACGCTTCTCGCGGACCCTCGGTGTGCTCCTCCACGCCGGTGTGCCGATCCTCGAGTCGCTCGAGATCGTCGCCGACACCGTCAACAACGTCGTGATCGGCAACGCGATCCAAGACGTCAAGGACTCGGTCAAGACCGGCGAGTCGATCGCCCGCCCTCTGACCGAGCACGAGGTGTTCCCGCCGATGGTCGTGCAGATGCTCGCGGTCGGCGAGGAGACGGGAGCGCTCGACACGATGCTCGAGAAGATCGCCGACTTCTACGAGGACGAGGTCGCGACCGCGGTCGAGTCGCTCACGTCGTTGATCGAGCCGCTCCTGATCGTCGTGATGGGCATCGCGGTCGGCGGCATGCTGATCTCGCTGTACCTGCCGATGTTCAACATCATCAACCTGATCAAGTGACCGAACACAGGGACTAGGTCGTAGGGGCCTGAAAGCCGGACCGGAGAGCACGGGGCCGCCCTCAGGGGCGGTCCCGTCGCGTGTCGCGTGTGCGGCGGTCCGGGAGCCCTGGCCAAGTGATGAACGGTGGCGTACACTACTGTCCGGCACGGAAGGGCAAGGGAGAACACCGGTGGCGTCGGCGACCACGGTTCTGCCGCGAGGACCGCACAATCTCACCCGTGAAGAGGTCGAGGCGTCCCAGCGCGAGCGCATCCTCGTGGCGATGGCGCAGACCGTCGGCGACGCCGGGTTCGTGAACACGTCGGTCGCCGACGTCGTCGCCAGGGCGGGGGTGTCGCGGGCGACGTTCTACGGGCTCTTCACCGGCAAGGACGACTGTTTCGCCGCGACGTACGACTGGGCGGCGCAACGCATCGCCGCCGTGCTCGCCGCCACTGCACGGGCCACGGCGTCAGCAGGTACCGACGGCGACCCGATCGAACGGCTCCGGGTGGTGCTTCACGCCTACCTGGGCTGGCTCGGCGCGGCGCCGGATCTGGCCCGCACGTTCCTCGTCGAGGTCTACGCCGCAGGCCCGGCCGCGATCGAACAGCGCCACACGTCGCTCGGGCTCTTCGTCGACCTCGTCGCCGACGTGTTCGGCGACCGCCCCGGCCCGCTGGGAAACCGGCCCGAACAGCGCTTCGCGGTCGAGGCACTCGTGAGCGCAGTGAGCTCGATGGTGACCCACTTGGTCGGCACCGGGCGCACGGACGAGCTCGCCGGCCTCGAGGAACCGATAATC
This sequence comes from Acidimicrobiia bacterium, assembly GCA_046331095.1. Taxonomy (GTDB): domain Bacteria; phylum Actinomycetota; class Acidimicrobiia; order UBA2766; family UBA2766; genus JAIBAC01. Next base: position 106,697 of record JAXLRM010000006.1, on the reverse strand, counting down.
GCAGTGGCGCGCGAACTGCGAGCCGCGACGTAGACGACGACCCCGGACCCCGACGAGGGAGCTGACATGGACCTCTACCGACACGAACGAGCCGACATGGCCTACGAGCGCGCCGGAGACGGACCGGTGGTCCTGTTCCTGCACAACGGCGGCACGTCGCACACGATCTGGCGCAACCAGGCTGCCGCGCTGGCGGACCGCTACTGCACCGTCGCGGTCGACCTGCCCGGCTTCGGCGCGTCGCCACGGCCGCCGGAGGGGATCGACCTCGACGGCTACGTCGCCGTCGTCTCCGCGTTCGTGGACGCGGAGCTGGCTGCGCCGCTCGTGATCGTGGGCAACTGCATGGGCAGCAACATCGCCACGGCGGTGACCGCGGCCTCTGCTGCGGGCACCGTCGCGGGCCTCGTCCTCGTCAACCCCCTGACCGAGGCGACGTTCTCCGCGGGCGGCCTCGGCCTCCTGCACAAGATGCGGCGCTGGGCGCCGGGACCGACCTCGATCGTGCGCGGCATCGCCCGCAAGGTCGTGCCACCCCGCGTCGTCGCCGAGATGGTCCTGCGCATGCAGCTCGGCCCCGACGGTGCCCGGCGCGGCCTCTCCCACGACGCCGACCTGCTCGCCTGCAACCGCCGCGCCGACCAGCTTCCCGCGCTCGTCGACGTCCTCGACGACATGGACGCCTACGCCGCGCTCGACCACAAGGCCGCCGCGGATCTCGGCGTCGCCGTCTGCACGATCTACGGGGCGCGCAACAGGATCCTCTCGACTGCCACGGGCCTGGACCTCGGCCACAGGCTCGGCGCCGAGCGAGAGGAGTCCTTCGCCGCGTGCGGGCACCTGCCGATGCTCGAACAGCCGGACGCCGTCACGTCGGTCCTCGAGGCGTTCCTCCGGGAGCACCTCCCGGTCGCGGACTCGGTCGGGACTTCGGCCACGCCCGAAGGATCGAAGCGATGACCGGCGGTCGCGTCGTGCGGATAGCCGACGACGTCCGCGAGATCGCACGCGCCGACCCCGACCGCGTCGCCCTCGTGCACGCCCGCGACGTTCCGATCCTGGGCCGCAGCTACCGCCGCTACACGTACCGGGAGCTGAGCGACAAGGCCGAGTCCCTCGCCGTCGGCCTGCGCCGCATCGGCGTCGGGGAAGGGACGCTGTGCTCGTTCATGGTGCCGCCGTGCTTCGACGCCGTCGTGCTCGGCGTCGCCCTGTGGCGCGTCGGCGCGGTGATCGTCGGCATCGAACCGCACAGCCACGGCCTGCGCCGCGTCGCGAGGTGCCTGCGCCGGGTGGGTCCGGAGTTCTTCTTCGGCACACCCCAGGCCCACGCCGGCCGTGTCGTGTTCGGCTGGGGGCGCGGCACGATCCGCACCAACGTCGTCGTCGGCCCGCTGGCACCGCCGGGGATGCACACGCTCGACTCGCTCTGCGACGCCCGCGAGGCCGAGCCGGTCCAAGGCGACGTGGCGCCGGAGGACCTCGCCGTGATCGCGTTCACCACCGGCAGCACCGGCGAACCCAAGCCGACGGCGCTGCGCCACCGAAACCTCGCGGCCATGGTCGCGCTCGTGACCGAGCACTGGGGCTTCGTCGACGGACGTGAGATCGTCGACATGCCCACGTTCCCGATGTTCTGGATCATCGGCCTGTCGACGGGCGGCACGGTGGTGGTCCCGCCGATGGACTTCGCGCTGAAGGGCCCCGGCGACGCCGACCCCGCGAAGCTGATGCGCACCATCGACGAGTGCGGGGTCCGCTCGATGTTCGGCTCTCCCGCGCTGCTGACGAACCTCGCGCGGTACGCGGCGGACCACGGGGAGAGCGCGCCGTCGCTGCGACGGATCATCTGCGGCGGTGCCGAGGTGCCGGGCCCACTCTTCGCCGCCGTGAAGGAGATGCTCGGCCCCGACGGCGAGATGTACTCCGACTACGGCGCCACCGAGGCGCTGCCGATCGCGGAGATCGCGGGCGACACGGTCCTCGGCGAGACGTGGAAGGCGACCGAGGACGGCGCCGGTGTCTGCGTCGGCGAGCCGCTGCCCGGTGTCGAGGTGCGCATCGTCGCGGTCGACGACGCCACGATCGCGTCCTGGGACGACGCCGAGGAGCTGCCGGCGGGCGAGATCGGCGAGGTCGTCGCGCGCAGCCCCCATATCAGCGAGGACTACTACGAGGCGCCCGATGCGACCGCGGCGAACAAGATCCCCGATCCCACCGGGGTGTGGCACCGTCTCGGCGACACCGGCTACCTCGACGACAGCGGCCGCCTCTGGGTCTGCGGGCGCCACTCCCACCGTGTCGTGACACCCGACGGTGTCGTCTATCCGCTGTGCTGCGAGCCGGTCTTCAACACCCACCCGGCGGTCGCCCGCAGCGCGCTCGTCGGCGTCGACCGCGGCGCCGGTGTCGAGGCGACCCTCGTGGTCGAACGCAGCCCCGGCAGCGGCGTCTCCGACGACGACCTGCGCCGCGAGCTGCTCGCCGTCGCGGCGGCACACGAGTCGACCGAGCTCGTCGCGACAGTCGTCTTCGTCGGCAGGATCCCCGTCGACCGCCGCCACAACGCCAAGATCGACCGCCCCGCCATCGCCCGCAGCCTCGCCGAGGACTGACCGAGCCTGTAGTCGACCGCGACGACGCGCCCAACACCGTGGTGCACCCGGCGCTGGGCTGAAGCGGCGACATCGGGCCCTGGGGGAGGGCGACGGCGCGCCCGATACGAAAGGATTGCACGGGCTGGTACCGAAGTAGGTCTGGCTCAGCGCTCACCACCCGGCAGTCCATGACCTTCACCTCCTTCGCATTCATAGCCTTCGTTGGGGCGGTCATCCTTGTCTATGCGCTGACCCCGCCTCGCGCGCGTTGGGGGATGTTGCTTGCCGCAAGCTACGTCTTCTACGCCAGTTTCGGGCTGGCGTACGTTCCACTTCTCGCCGCTGCGACCCTCTTCACCTGGTGGATCGGCCTGCGAATCGGGCGGTTGGAACCGGACGATGCGCCCGCAGTGGCCGGCGCGGAGCAACTCGGGGGGCTGTCGGTCGCCTCGTCGGCGCCGGCGGCAAGGCGTCGTCGCATGCTCGCGTTCGGCCTGGTGGTGTTGCTCGGCCTGCTCGCCGTGTTCAAGTACGCCAACTTCGCGACCGGCAGTACCGCGTCGTTCCTCGTGCTGCTCGGGATTGACATGCAGGCGCCGGCCGTGCACTGGTTACTGCCCGTCGGAATCTCCTTCTATACCTTTATGGGTGCCGGCTATCTGATTGATGTATTCAGGGGCAGGATAACTCCCCAACAGAGCGTCTGGAGCCTCGCTCTGTTCATGTCGTTCTTCCCGCACATCACTGCAGGACCGATCGACCGCGCCCCTCGGTTCCTGCCACAGCTCCGAACCAAATCGCGGTTTGACTACTCGCAGGTATCGCTTGGGCTCAAGCAGATACTGTGGGGGTTCGTGATGAAGGTGGTAATCGCTGATCGTTTAGCGCTCGCCGTCGACCGCATATTTGCAAACCCGTCGGACTACCGCGGCTGGATGCTTGTACTCGCTGCCTACGGGTTCAGCTTCCAGATCTACTGCGACTTCGCGGGCTACTCGCTCATTGCTATCGGCCTTGGCCATCTGTTCGGGCTCAACCTCATGCAGAACTTCAACCGCCCGTATTTGTCGGAGAATCTCCAGGAGTTCTGGCACCGGTGGCACATCTCACTCTCCACATGGTTTCGAGATTACGTGTACATCCCTCTAGGCGGCAATCGAGTCACCAAGTGGCGTCAGGACTACAACATCCTCGTTGTGTTCCTCCTTTCCGGTCTGTGGCACGGAGCCGCTTGGACTTTTGTGATCTGGGGTGGCCTACACGGCATCTACCTGATTGTCGGGGAACGCACGGCAGCCGCACGCGAGCGGTTCGCGGTGTTCATCGGACTCGCACGCCTACCACGGCTGCGCAAGGCTTGGAAGGTCTTCGCGACCTTCAACCTCGTGACATTCGCCTGGATCTTCTTCAAGATCCAGTCCTTCTCCGACGCGGGGACGTACTTGAAGAACATGATCAGCCCCGGCGTGTCCGTCTCGACTACCGGGTTGCGGCAGGGGGACTCCGTGATCATCGTGGTCACCATCGGAGCCCTGCTGCTTGCGGAGTACCGGGCCGGAAACCGGCCTATGGTGGCATTGTTGAACGAGCGAGCCCCTTGGATTCGCATGGCGGCGTACTCGCTGCTCTTGTGGACGGTCGTGCTAGGGGGCAAATTCGGCGCGCAGGAGTTCATCTATGGTGGGTTCTGAAGGAGGGGCACGAGCGGGTGACCGTGGCGAGGCCGGGGTCACCCGGACGAAGGAGCCGCGGGACCGGACATTGGGGGGCCGCGAGCGCGCCTCCCGCGACAGCGCATCCGCACCTGCCGGGGTCGCCAGGCCCCCGTCGTGGCGGCGGTTGGTGCGTAAGGTCTGCGCCTTTCTCGCTGTGAATGCGATCCTGCTCGCGTCCTTGCTCCTGCTGGGGAACAAGGTCGGTGAGGCTCAGCAACGGGCGAGCGCCGACGATACGTCGGTCGTAGAGCGCATCGGTACCGACCGTCGCTACGACTATCTGATTCTCGGGCCGTCCCACGCGTACTCGTTCCTCTGGGGCGGGAACCAGGAATACACGGAGGCCGCCCTCGGTGGAAGCGTGATGAACATCGGCGTGAACGCCGCTGGACCGTACGTGGAGGATGTGTATCTCAAGTACTTCCTGTCGAAGGGGAACAGTGCCGATGTCGCAATCTACTTTGCGCATCCGTTCTCGTTCTTCGCTGCGAAATGGAACGACGACAACCGTTTCGTCGGCCGCGAACCGCTTGACGAAGAGCTCTTTCGCATCCTTCGGGACCAGGGCCTCAATACCGAGATGCTCTTCTTCTACGCGCAGTCGAAGTTGAATCCTGTTTGGCTGCTGGGCGAGCGCGAGGTCGTCGACGTCACGGCACGCGTCCGCACCGGTGACAGCGAACGTGCAGCCAGCGCACACCAGACGCTCTACACCAACGGTGTCGATCCCGCGGCTCTCGAGCGCTACTGGCCGGACTTCGAAGCGTCCGTAGAGCGTCTCCGTCAGGCTGGGACACGCGTGCTGATCGTGGTGCCCCCCACGCTGATCGAGCCCGAGGGACTGGACCTCGTACTGCCGCGGTACGAGAGGCTCGCAGCGGAGGACGGCGTCGCATTGCTGGACCTGAGCAGCGTTGACCTGGGAGGGGACTACTACCAGGACTACGCGCACCTCAACAGGTCCGGTGTGGTACGACTGCTCGAGGAATACGTCGGGCCCGCTGTCGCGTCGCTGAGGACCGAACCGGCAGTGGGCTCATCGTGATTCCGAAGGAGGCTCTCGCCAGAGGTCAAGCCAAGAGCCGGGGAGCGGGTTAGCGGTCCTCGAAGAAGCCTCCCGGCCAGACCCCGAGAGGCCGGGTCGCCGGGTCATTCCGGTTCGAGGTCCGACGGGCCGACCTGGCGGGCCGCGAGCGTGGGCAGGACCGCCCCCAGGAGGGCCGCGGCGAAGCCCGCGCCGACGCCCACCAGGATCCACACCGGAGATGCGGACCACGGCACACGCGCGGCGAGGAACGCCGTCGAGTTGATCGAGAGCAGCCAGGAGAACCACAACCCGGCGGCGACGCCGAAGACCGCCGAGATCGCCGAGATCGCGGCGGCCTGGTACAGCACCAGGCGCCATTCCAGCGAGGGACCGATGCCGAGGGCACGCAGCGTCGCCCGTGTGCTGCGATTGTGCACGACGTTGATCATCAACATCGTCGCCACCCCCAAGAGGGCGACGACGACGATCACGGCCGACAACAACGAGAACGGCGCCAGCAAGCGGTCCAGAGCCGTTCGGATCGAGTGCGCCGCACCTGCCGCGTCGGACACGTCGAGGCGACCGGAGTCGAGCGAGGTGATCGCCGACGCGACTGCGGCTTCGCGGCCCGGATGCGGATGCACGAAAGCGACGCTCGGGTACGCGCCCCAGATCTGTTCTGCGAGTTGCTGGTCGACCAGGACGAACAGGGCCAGCCCGGCCTCGTTGCCGACCGTCGTCGTGCCCACCGCACCGACAGGGAACCGCATCGGGCCCCGGGGTGTCGGCAACTCGACCTCGTCGCCGACGCCGGCCCCGAACTCGGCGGCCGCCATCTGCGAGAGAGCCACCTTTCCGGATTCGAGGGCCGCGATGGTCTCGTCGACGCCCGGCGTCACCTCGTCGATCTGGCGACGCGCGAACCCGGCGCGAGGGTCGGCGCCGACGAGCGCGACCGGCTTCAGGCCCGACCCCACGACAGCGAGGCTGCGCAGGCCGACGGCCTCGACTCCATCGAGGTCACGAATGCGGTCGAGGAGGTCCTTGCTCAACCTCGGGTCGGCAAGCTGGTCCGGGCTCTTGCCCGACACCCAGAGGTCCGTGGACATCGCGACGGCGATGCGCGTCGTCAGCACGTCGCCGGCGAAGGTCCGCAGGTTCCCGACACCGACGACCGTCGCCACGGCAACGCCCAGGAAGGCAACGGCGAAGCCCGTCCTGAGGTACGAGCGTTCGAGCTCACCACGGCTGAGAACCGCACCGGCGCGGAGGTGCGATTCGACCACGCGCGCTCGGATCGCGAGCAGCAACCGGGGGATCCCCAGGCCCACGAGGGCGGTCCCGGCGGCGAAGGCCCCGACGGCCGCATAGCCGATGGTCATCGGCCAGCGGCCGGTGCCGACGGGGAACGAGGCCGCTGTCGCCCCGCACAGGATCACCAAGCCCACGGGGGCGAGCAGGCGGGTGTCGACGCCCGGACCGGGGGCCGCTGTCGGCCCGTGGAGGCCTTCCGCGGCCGGACGCTTCAGGACCTGCACGACGAAGGGGCCCAGCGCGACCAGGGCGAGCACGGGTCCGCCGCCGATCAGGACGAGGAGCGGCCCACCGGTCAAGGCGAAGCTCGGCTCGAGGCCCGTGCCGGTGAGAAGGGAGCGGCCCACGCTCGTCACGAGGAGGTGGCCCTCGACCAACGCCAGCGGCGCGGCGACGAGCACCGCGGCCACGAATCCCAGGAGGATCGCCTCGAGGGCCAGGACGCCGAGGAGAACGCTCGGTGGTGCTCCCAGGGCGGCGATCGTCGCGATCGTGCGGCGCCGGTCCTGCATCGTCAGGGCCAGAGTGCTCATGACGAGGAGCACCCCGCCGACGGCGGCCACGATGCCGATCAGCGGGAGCAGCCGCCGCGCCGCGGTCAACAGCGCCGGGGGCTCGATCGAGGCGGGACCGGCATACGCGCGGCCGGCCAGTGCGTCGTGGGCCGCGGCAGCGAACGCTCCGGGATCGGAGACTCTCGTGGCGATCCCCGTCAGGTATCCGGGTGCGCCCGCCAGCGCCTGCGCGCTGAGCAGGTCGGTGAAGACGACGTTCACGTCGTTGGATCCCTGGAACGTCGAGAGATCAGTCGTCGCTGCGACGTGTGCCTCGCCTTCGAGGCCGCCCGGAAGCGACAGTGGGTCGCCCGGCGATGCCCCCAGCGCAGCCGCCACGCGCTCGGTCACGACCACCGGGTAGCCGTTGCCGGGGTTCTCCTCGAGACGTCGTGTCAGTGCTGTGCAATCGACGTCGGTGTCGGCCAACGCGGCAGCGGAGCAGTCCCCGCCGATCAGGAGCACGCCGACTTCGCCTGCCTCACTGCGCATCACCGTCGGCACGAGCACGAACGGCGCCGCTGCCGCGACGCCCGGGAGGCTGCGCACGGTTGCGAGGTCGGCTTCGGCGAGCCGCTGCTGGACCTCGGGCCACACGAGCGCGTCCGGCCTCCCGAGCGCGATCTCGGGGACGTCGTAGGGGCGGGCGAGTGCGTCGCTGAGACCCCCGACGGCGACGAGCACCGAGAGCCCGAGGCCGACGCCGAGGAGACCGAGCAAGGTCGCCCACGGTCTCCGCCGGTGGAACGTGAGCAGCACCGTCAGGACCGCGACGAGCGCACGCAGCCCGGACCTCCCGCGCGCCCCGGCGGCCCGCGATCGCCGGCTCTCAGGCGGCGCCGGAGAGCGAACCATCGTGCCCGTACCTTCGCGCACGAGTACCGAGTCGAGGTGGGCGGCACTCGTACGGGTGCTCATCACCGGCCCTCGGGTCGTGGTTGCCGAACCCGGCGCGTTGGACTTCGACCGTGCGTCGGGTGAGGGGATGCTTTGGCTGTTGAGCCAATTCGCGCCGGAGTCCGGGGCAGGAGTGTTCAGCTCCTACCGGGTCGTGACACCCGACGGTGTCGCCTATCCGCTGTGCTGCGAGCCGGCCGTCGACACCCACCCGCCGGTCGCCCGCAGCGCGCTCGTCGGCGTCGACCACGGCGCCGATGTCGAGGCGACGCCTGAGGCGGCCTCGCTGCTCAAGACGGTGGGGTTCCCCGTGTGGAGATGATGTCGGTAACCACATAGCCGCTCGCAGCATCGTCCTCTCCGGCAGACCAGTTCCCACCGTTGAACGTGAACAATCGGCCGCCACCCGTGAAGTAACACGTCTCCTCGTCGCTCCCGGGAGCCTCGCACGAGTGGAAACGGAGCGCGTCGAACGAGGGCGTCGAGTTGAAGGCCCAGGTGATGGCATCCGGTGTCGCCACGTGGTTCGCCGCGGCGCGGTCACCGGCTGCGACAGCTGCGACGAGGCAGCGTGACGCCATCTCGAGCGATGTCATCCTCTGGTCCTGGCACCCGTCGATGGAGCGTGTCTGCTTCGTCGTCGTGGGGCCAGGCCCTGAGGGCGACGTGGTCTGCGATGCCGCAGTCGTCGCCGGCTGGGTCGTCACCGTGATCGTCGTCGACGGCTGAGTGCTTGACGTGACATCGGAAACCGGGGGGTTCGAGACCGAGCCGGAAGCGCAGGCACCCGAGAGGGCCGCCATGACGACGAGCAGAGTCGGGTTGAGGCGCACGAGGGGACGGTACAGGACGCTGATGTTCGTCGTTGGCCCATGCACCCTCGGCGGGTGATGCAGTCGTTGCCGTCGCAGCCGTGGCAGAACCTGCCGGGAGACGCACCCAACCCGGTGTCGGCGTCGGGGAGCCGAAGCTCAGAGCGGGCCCGAGTAGACCTCGAAGAAGCGGCCCAGGAGCTCCCCGGGGACGGCGAGGTTGGCGTCGTGGTCGCTGCGGATGCACACGAGGCTCGGGCCGTCGTGGGCCTGGGCGCGAGCGACGGCGGCGTCGAGGTCCTCGATGCGGTCCACGTACTCGCCGTGGCAGCCGAGACCCTGGGCGACCACGTCCCAGCGGATGTCACCCTGGCGCGTCCCGAAGGTGCGGCCGTAGAGGGCGAGCTCGTTCGGCTCCTCCATCGTCCAGGCGCCCTCGGCGAGGACGATCGTCGTGATCGCGATCCCCTCGCGTGCTGCGGTCTGCATCTCCATGATGTTGAACCCGGCGGCGCCGTCGCCGGTCACGCAGGCGACCTCGCGGTCGGGGGCGCCGAGCTTGGCGCCGATCGCCGACGGGATCCCGGTGCCGAGCATCCCGAGTTCGAGGATCGAGTTGTACGAGCGCGGCCGTGTCTGGGGCAGGACCGCGTACGCCCACAACGCCGTGTTCCCGCCGTCGACGGTGTACACGGCGTCCCTGCCCATGCGCGCACCGACAACCGCGAGGGCGTGCGCCGGATGGATGCCCGGGCCCTGCCACTCGAGGACCGGTTTGGCGAGGGCGAGCTGCAGCGCTTGGTCGGCCTCGCGGTAGCGGGCGAGGTCGGCGGCGGCGCCCCCGTGCACGTCCATCTTGTGAAGCCGTCCGACGAGGCCGTCGAGAGCGTCACGCACGTCCGCGACGATGCCGAGAGTGATCGGGCGCGTGACACCGATGTTGGCAGGGTCGACGTCGATCTGCACCACGGCGGTGCCCGCGGGGTCGCCCCAGTACTTGTCGAAGGGCGTGTCGAGGTTGCCCACGCGCGACCCGGCGACGAGGATCACGTCGGCTTCCTGGCGCGCGAGGTCGCCGGCCGGCCCGAAGCCCCTGACGAAGCGGGGGTGGTCGCTCGGCACGACGGAACGGCCGGCCTGGCTCGTCATCACCGGGCACCCGAGCACCTCGACGAGTGCGAGGAGCGCGTCGTTCGCGTCCCCGCGGTCGACGCCGGAGCCCGCGAACACCACCGGCCTGCGGGCCTCCGCGAGCAACGCGGCAGCCTCGTCGAGCTGCGCCGCGCCCGCTCGCGGAGCCGGAGGACGGTACGTGTCCGGGGCGAGCACCGGTGCCGACGTCGGGTCGCCCGTCTCGTAGAGGATCGGCGCGGGCACGTCGACGTGGACCGGGCCGGGGCGGCCGTTCCACATCTCCCGGAAGGCGAGGCGCAGCACCTCGGGGATGCGCTGCCACTGCAGTACCGGCGCGCTCCACTTCGCGGCCGGCCGGAACAGGTCGACCTGGTCCTGGCCCTGGAACGTCGCCGGTGTGGACGGGTACACGATCCCGAGGCGGTGCTGGGACGTGATCGCGATCAGGGGGACGCCCTCGTGACGTGCGGTCACGATGCCGGGCACGAGGTTCGCGGCGCCGGGCCCGGGATTGCCGACGACGGCCGCGATCTTGCCCGTCGTCTTGTACAGACCCTCCGCCATGTGCGCCCCGGCGGCCTCGTGACGCACCGGTACGTGGCGGATGCCGTGGTCGTCGAGCACCGCGAGGAGCGGGTCGACCTCCGGTGACGGCAACCCGAAGAGAACCTCGATCCCCTCCGCCGCGAGCGCACGGGCGAGGAGCTCCCCGCCGCTGACCTCGGTCATGATGCCTCCGTTGGCTGGCGTACCGGCCCTGCTGTAGCACCTGCGGCGGCGTCGATCCACTTGGGTTGGCGGTGACGGCGTGGGTCGGGGGGCCTACGGGTGAATGGGTCCGCGTCCCCTGGGGCTATTGGCCCGAAGGTGCCGATACCGTGACGGTGACCGAGTACGGGAATCTCCGCGGCCTCGAGGCCCGGCGCGATCGCGGCGACGGCGAGCGCGGCTTCACGATGGTCGAGCTCATGGTGGTCGTGCTGATCATCGCGATCCTGCTCGCGATCGCGATCCCGACGTTCATGGCGACGCGCCGCAAGGCCGACGACCGCGCCGCTCAGGTCGGCGCACGCCAGGCCCTCTCGGCCGAGCTGAGCTACTACAGCGACGGCAAGGCCTTCACCGACGATCCCACGATCCTCACCTTCGACACGCCCCTGTACCGGTACGTAGGCGCGGCGTCGGGAGGTCCGCGCGAGATCAGCCTCCACGTCGTCGACCCTGCGCGCCAGCGCGTGGTGCTCGGCGTGCGTTCGGACACGGGCACGTGCTTCTACGTCGACCACGACATGGCTGCCGCCGTGACCCGCTACGGCGAGGCAGCGGTGCCCGCGTGCGACCCCGACGGCGCGCCCGTCGGCTCGTGGCTGTCGCACTGGTGACACCCCCTCCGCCGCGGATCGTGGGTCTCGCGACCTACCGCCTGGGTCGGAAAGACCCTTTCGGCGTCCGCATCTCAAGGCCGCCACTGCGCATCACCGATGTCACGAGTGGAAGCTCACGCCGACGGAGGGAGCCGAACACATGCTGAAGAAGATCCGGGAGAAGCTGGCCGAGCTGGCCACGCACCGGGACGGGGACCGGGCCGAGGGCGGGTTCACGCTCATCGAGCTCATGGTGGTCGTGCTGATCATTGCCATTCTGATCGCGATCGCCATCCCGACGTTCCTCGGCGCACGTCAGCGTGCCCAGAACCGGGCGGCCCAGTCGGACCTCCGCAACGCCCTCACCGCCGAGAAGACCTTCTACACCGACGCCGAGGCCTACACGTCCACGGCTACGACCATGAGCGGCATCGAGCCGTCCCTGACCTGGGGCGCCACGGGGACCCCGACTCACGGCACCGTCGGAGTGGGTGTCTCGACCGGGACGAACCCGCAGATCGTCTGTGTGGAGACCCAGTCGGCAGCCGGGAGGTCGTACGCGATCAAGGACATCGCGACCGGAACCACGCCCGGCACCTACTACATGACCGGGGCAGGCTGCGGCGCGGTCGATGCGACCTTGACCGGTTGGACCAACGAGTTCACCTGAGCCGCAACTCCTAGACCACGAACGCTGAAGGAAGGGGACGCCCCGGGAGGGCGTCCCCTTCCTCGCGCGTTCGGGGCCCTGTTCCCGACCTGGGCGGAACGTATCGGCTCACGGGCCGCGGCCTCCTTATGCTGCCGGGGTCTTGAGCGAGTCGACCTCCACCGACGGGCACCGCAGCTTCGACACGCTGAGGTGGACCTACGTCGCAGCTTGCGCCGCCATAGGCGCGTGGTCCGTGCTCGCGTGGCTGCTCGCACCGGGCTGGGCCGACGGGCGCCGCACTCTCGGGATCGCAGTGGCCGCGCTGTTGGGCGTCGGTCTCGCGTCGGCACGCCCGCGCCCGCGCTGGGTCGCGGGCGCAGTCGCACTGATCGTGTGGACCGTGATCGCATGGGGATACGTGCGTTGGATCGCCGACGACGCCCACGCAGAGATGACGGGGCCGTTCGCGGGCCCCAACCCGTTCGGGGCGCTAGCGGCCGTCGCGGCGGTGACCGCGCTGGTGCTGGCCTGCACGTCACGTCCGTGGCCGCTGCGCACCGGGGCCGCGGTCGCGGCCGTCGTGGCGGGTCAGGCGCTCGTGCGCAGCGGCAGCATGGGGGCGCTGATCGCGCTCGGATGCGGCGCCGTGGTCACGGTGGTTGCGACATGGCCGCGCCGCGGCGTGGCGGGGCGGCGCGGGGCCGGCGTGGTCGTCGTGGCGGCGGTCGCGACGGGTGCGCTCGCCCTCGGGCTCGGCGTCTCGGCGCTGGCATCGTCGGGCACTAGGCATGTGGCAGGCACGGGACTGGGTGTCGACCCCGAGAACCACGCCGCCGAGCACTTCGAGATCTGGGGTGACGCCGTCGCGGTGTGGCGGGCGCACCCGGTCGTCGGCGTCGGACCCGGGGCCCTGCCCCACGTCAAGCGTGGTCTCGAGGACGCACGCGACGATGTCCTCCACGCTCTCGCCGAGACCGGACTGGTCGCGGCACTGGCGTGGCTGCTGGCGTCGGCATGTGCAGGGATGGCCGTCGGCGTGGTCGCGCTGCGGGGTAGCGGCAGATCGTCGCCTGCGACCGTCGCGCTCGCTGCCGCGGCAGCCGTCCTCGTCGTGTACTCGGTGGTCGACACCACTGCGGCCTGGCCGGTGGTCGCGGCCGTCTTCTTCTCAGTGGCGGGCTCCACGGTGGCAGCGGCTTCCCGCCGCCCCGACCCCGACCTCGACGTGGGGACGTGAAGCGGGTTGTGGACCCGTCTGGGGTCCCCACGTGTGGGGTCCGGAGGGACGTGGGGACGTGAACCCGTCTGGGGTCCCCACGTGTGGGGTCGGGGGGGACGTGGGGACGTGAAGCGGGTTGTGGACCCGTCTGGGGTCCCCACGTGTGGGGTCGGGGGGGACGTGGGGACGTGAAGCGGGTTGTGGACCCGTCTGGGGTCCCCACGTGTGGGGTCGGGGGGGACGTGGGGACGTGGCAGGGGGGTGGTCCGCACGCAGATAGGCTCGCGCCCGATGTCGGACGCCGCCCTCGATGCCTTCGCCGTCGTCGCCGCGACCCTGCTCGGCCTCGTCATCGGGTCGTTCCTCAACGTCGTGGTCGCACGCGTGCCCGAGCGGCGCTCGCTCGTCACGCCACCATCGGCGTGCCCGGCCTGTGGCACCCCGATCAAGCCCTACGACAACGTGCCGGTCCTGTCGTGGCTGATCCTGCGGGGCCGCTGCCGGTCCTGCGGGGAGCACATCTCGGCGCAGTACCCCCTGGTCGAAGCTGTCACCGGGGCCCTCTTCGGTCTGATCGTGTGGCGCTTCGGCCCGGGCTGGGACGCTGCCGTCGCGCTGACGCTGACCTCGGTGCTCGTCCCCCTGGCGGTCATCGACTGGCAGATCTTCAAGCTGCCCAACCCGATCACCTACTTCGCCGCCGCTGCCCTCCTCGCCCTCGACTTCGTCGCGGCCGCCGCCACGGGCCAGTGGCACCGCCTCGCCGACGCCGTGATCAGCGCCGTTGTGCTCGCCGGATTCTTCTGGGCGTTCGCCGCGTTGTTCCGCCTCGTACGCAACAAGGCCGCGTTCGGTATGGGTGACGTCAAGCTCTGCGTGTCGATTGGTCTCGGTCTCGGCTGGCTCGGGCCGCGCTACGTACTCGTCGCCTTCTACCTGTCGCTGTTCCTCGGACTCGTCTTCGGCGTGGTCGTCACCCGGGCCCAGCGCGAAGGCCTCCAGACGAAGATCCCCTTCGGGGTCTTCCTCGCCGCCGGTTCCGTCCTCGCGATCTTCCTGACCCCCGTCCTCTCGGGCTGGTACTTCCGTTCGATGTAGGCGGCACTCTCGATGTCGGCGGCACGCCTCCGCACACCGCCGGAGGGGTCGACAGTCCCACGCCCGCGTGGGTCGTGCGTCAAGTTTCCCGTTTCGGAGGCCGATGGAGACCACTGAGCGTGGGCGTCCCTGGAGCGGAGGAGCCGCATGGGTCGGAATTCAGTCATCGGTCTCGACATCGGCACGAGTGCCGTGCGCGCCGCCGAGCTCGACCTGAGGCGGGACCCGCCCACGTTGGTCCGCTTCGGCCAGGTGATGCTGCCGCCGGGGGCGGTGCGTGACGGTGAGATCCTCGACGAGCTCGCGGTGGGCGAGAAGCTCGCCGAGCTGTGGAAGCGGGCCGGGTTCAAGTCCAGACGTGTCTCCGTCGGCATCTCGAACCAACGCGTGATCGTGCGCCAGGTCGAGATGCCGTGGATGGAGGAGAACGACCTCGAGAAGGGTCTCGCGTTCCAGGTCCAGGACCACCTCCCGATCCCCGTCGAGGACGCCATCCTCGACTTCCAGATCCTCGAGGAGTTCGCCGGTCCCGACCACGAACGCATGATGCGTGTCCTGCTCGTCGCGGCCCAACGCGAGATGATCGACACGCTGCTGTCGGCGCTGCGGCGTGCGTCGATCCGCCCCGACGTGGTCGACCTGATGCCGTTCGCGCTCATGCGCACCCTCGGCGTCTCACCCGAGTTCGCGCAGATCCAGGTCCTCGGCGACGACGCCCCCCGTGGCGTGGCCGAGGCGATCGTGGACATCGGCGCCGGTGTCACCAACATCGTCGTGCACGAGCACGGTGTGCCGCGCTTCGTGCGGATCCTCGTCGCCGGCGGCCAGGAGGTCACCGACGCGCTCGCCACCGCGCTCGGGACCGGTTTCGAGGAGGCCGAGATGCTCAAGCGCCAAGCGGCTTACGAGCCCGTCGGCCCCGAGGCCGAGCGCATCATCGAGGATCGCACCAAGTCGGTGATCGAGGAGGTGCGCGGCTCGCTCGACTACTTCTGCGCCCAACCCGAAGCGGCGCAGCTCGGTCGCGTGGTCATCACCGGCGGGGGTGGGAGGATTCCCGACCTCGTGCCCCGCCTCGAAGCCGCCACCGGTGTGCCGACCGAGATCGGCCACCCCCTCTCGCACGTGCGCCTCGGCAAGCTCGGCCTCGATCCCGACCAGCTCGCCGAGGCCGAGGCGTTGATCGCCTGCCCGGTCGGGCTCGCACTCGGGGAGCGCCGATGACCAACACGAACCTGCGCCGGGTCAACCTCCTCCCGCAGGAGGTTGGCGCGGAGCGGAACCAGACCAGGGTCCGCGTGATCGTCATCCTCGCCAACGTCGCGTTGCTCGCCCTGCTCGGCCTCCTCTACGTCATGAAGGTCGGCGAGGTCGGTGCGGCCAACACGCAGCTCGAGGCCCAGCAGGCCAAGAACGAGACCGCCCGGTCCAAGATCAACGACCCCGCCCTGCAGGAGGTCGTACAGAAGGACAACGACCGTTCCAGTCGCGTGAAGATGGTGAGCGCCGCGCTCGGCGGCGAGGTCAGCTTCCCACGCTTCCTCAACGAGCTCAGCATCATCCTCCCCAAGGACGTGTGGCTCACGACCCTCTCCATCGACACCGGTGCCGGCGCGTCGGCGGCTCCGTCCTCGGCGCCGGCAGAGGGAGCGGCCCCCAACACGACGTCGAGTGGCGCGCCCACCTTCGTGGTCGAGGCCAAGGGCAAGTGCGGTCACGACGACGCCGCCGACTGGCTCGATCGCATGCACGCCCTGCCCAGCGTCAGCGAGGTGTGGGTCAGCACTTCGGACAAGCAGCCAGGCACACCGTGCGAGCTCGACACGTTCAGCTCCGACGGCTCGCTCAGCCCGACCATCCAGACCCTGCGGTCCCAGGTGCTCGCCCAGGGGAGGCTCCCGTGAAGCAGCGAGTCGTCATCGTCATCGGCGCCGTCGTGGCGGTCGTGCTGATCGCAGGTTGGGCGCTGCTGCTCTACAAGCCCGAGTCCGACAAGCTCGCGAGCGTGCAGCGTCAGGTCGAGGCCGAGAAGGCCCAGGAGACGACGCTTGCGGCTCAGCTCGTGAAGCTCCAGGACCTCAAGGAGCAGGAGCCCCAGATCGACGCCGAGCTGAGCAGGGTCAAGTCGCTCGTGCCCGACGCGCCCGACCTGTCCACCTACATCCGTGAGGCGAACAGGATCGCCACCGAGAGCGGCATCGACTGGCTCAAGGTCAGTGCCGCCGACCCGCAGGCGTCGGGGGACGTAACGACGGTGGCGCTCGACCTCGAGTTGACCGGGAAGTACTTCAACGTCGTCGACTACCTGACCCGGGTCCAGGAGCTCTCACGTGCGGTCCGTTTCGACTCGCTGCAGATGTCGGGCATCTCCGGAGACGACGGCAGCTCCGCCGGTGGTGTCAGCGTGAAGCTGTCGGGGCGCATGTTCTCGAGCGGCGGTGGTGCCCCGGCGCCGGATGCCGGTGGTGGTGCAGGCTCGGGTGCTCGCCCGACCGGGACGAACGCGGCATGAGCGGCAGGCGACCACAGCCCAGGTGCCCGGAGAGGGGAGACCGATGACCTCCGCAGTCCAGCCGGTGCAGGTCGGCGATTCAGCCAAGGAAGGGCCGAACAAGATCCTCCTCGCGTTGCTCGGTGTCCTCGTCGCAGCCGCCCTGTTCATGTTCGTCGTCAAGCCACTGCTGCTCGACTCGAAGCCGTCTGCGCCGGCGCAGGCCCCTGCGACCACGAGTGCTCCGTCCGGTGCCGGCGCCGGTTCCGATTCGGCGGCCAAGGGTTCGTTGAAGATGTCGCCGGGGGGATCGGTGGTTCCCGGCGCGCCGGGCACCACCGGTGAGAGCGGCGACGGCGCGGCAGCGGTGCCGGCGGCGCCGAGCACCGACGCCCTCCCGCAGGTCCCGCCTCAGTATGCGAGCCAGGCACGAGACCCCTTCGCGCCCCTGGTGCAGACATCGGGGAGCTCCCAGAACTCCTCCACGTCCAAGACGAAGTAGCTGCGTTGGGGCCGGCGCCCGACTGCGGCGCGGCGGCAGCCGCGCGGCGGCAGCGCCGCGGCGCTGTCCGTAATCGCGGGTGGTTTGTTGCGTTGGCGGGTCAGGTTGCCCGCGCTTGGGGTGGGGCTGTCCGTAATCGCGGGTGGTTTGTTGCGTTGGCGGGTCAGGTTGCCCGCGCTTGGGGTGGGCCCGTCTGTAATCGCGGGTGGTTTGTTGCGTTGGTGGGTCAGGTTGCCCGTGCTTGGGGTTCACCGCGCTTGGGGTGGGGCCGTCCGTAATCGCGGGCGGTTTGTTGCGTTGGCGGGTCAGGTTGCCCGTGCTTGGGGTGGGGCCGTCCCTAATCGCGGGCGGCTTGTTGCGTTGGCGGGTCAGGTGGCCCGCGTTTGGGGGTGCCCGCGTTTGGGGTGGGCCCGTGTTGGGGGGTGGGCCCGCGCCTTGGGGTGGGGCGGGCATCTACGCTCGTCGCCGATGACCCCGACCCACATCGCACTCGTCGGCATGCCGGGCAGCGGCAAGTCCGCCACCGCCGAAGCGCTGGCGGCCTCGACCGGCTTCGCGTTGTGTGACGTCGACGCACTCGTCGCCGAGGCGACGGGCAGGTCGCCGGCCGAGCTGATCCGCGCCGACGGCGAGGACGCCTTCAGGGCGATCGAGGCCGACACCCTCGACGACGCACTGGGCGGCGACGCGGCGGTGGTCTCCTGCGGTGCCGGAGCGGTGGTCACACCCCGCTGCCGCACGCTCCTGCGCCGCCGCGAGGTAGTCACGGTGTGGCTCACCGTGCTGGGCGCCACCGCCGTGGCACGCCTGGCGTCGAGCGGGCAGGACCGCCCCCTCCTCGACTCGCCGGGCGCGTACGACCGGCTCTGGCACGAACGCCGCCGCCACTACCTCTCGGTCGCCGACGTCGTGGTCGCGACCGACACCCGTACTCCCGCCGAGGTCGCCCGGGTGATCAGCGCGCGCCTGGCACAACAGCGCACCGGGGCGACCGCGTGAGCACAGACGCGACGATCGAGGTCGCGGTCCCCGGGCGGCGCTACGAGGTGACCGTCGGCGACGGCCTCCTCGCCGGCATCGGTGGCGTGGCAGCTGTCACCGGTGCCCGCCGGGCAGGCCTCGTCACGCATCCGCATCTGGCCGAGCGCTTCCCCGCCGCACGTGCGAGCCTCGCCCGTGCCGGCCTCGAGGTGGTCGAGTTGCCAATGGACGAGGGCGAAGAGGCCAAGTCGTGGGCGACGGTCGGGGCCCTTCTGGAGACCTGCGCCCGTGCCGAGATGCACCGCGACGACGTGGTCGTCGGCGTCGGCGGCGGAGTCGTCACCGACACGGCGGGCTTCGTGGCGGCGACGTTCCTGCGCGGGGTGCGCTGGATCTCGTGCCCGACGACGGTTCTCGGCGCGATCGACGCCGCCGTCGGCGGCAAGACCGGGGTGAACCTGGCAGCGGGGAAGAACCTCGCCGGGGCGTTCTGGCAGCCCGAGGCTGTCGTCGTCGACACCGCGACCT
Organism: Acidimicrobiia bacterium; assembly: GCA_046331095.1. Taxonomy (GTDB): domain Bacteria; phylum Actinomycetota; class Acidimicrobiia; order UBA2766; family UBA2766; genus JAIBAC01. Next base: position 87,812 of record JAXLRM010000006.1, on the reverse strand, counting down.
TCGCCTCGTTGGCCGTGCGGCAGGTGCGCTCCGGCCTCGCCGAGGCGGTCAAGTGCGGTTGGATCGACGACGCCGTCCTCCTCGACGAGATCGAGTCGTGGGGCCCCGGTGCCGACGTCGGCGCCCGCGCGCGCACACCCGGGGGTCTCGGTCCCGTCGTCACCCGTGGGATCGCGGTGAAGGCCGCGGTGGTGGCCGGCGACGAGCGCGAAGGCGGGCGCCGCGCGGTCCTCAACTACGGCCACACGCTCGGCCACGCCCTCGAGACCGCATGCGGGTACCGGCTCACCCACGGCGAGGCGATCGCGATCGGGATGGTCTTCGCCGCCGAACTGGCCGCGGCGCTGGGGATGCTCGGCGCGGGCGAGGTGCGCCGCCACCGCGACCTGCTCGCGGGTCTCGGCCTCCCGGTAGCGGCACCGCGCGCCGACCTCGACGCCGCGCTGCCGCTCATGCGCCGCGACAAGAAGGCGACCGACCGCATCCGCTTCGTCCTCCTCGACGGACCGTGCCGACCCGTCCTCGTCGACGACGTCGACGCGGCTACGATCGACGCCGCCCTCGCCGCGGTCAGCACCTGAACCGGCGGTCCCCGCGCAGGAGAGCCGATAATCCATGGCCCGCACCGATGCCGATCCCACGCCCCAGCGCCCGCTCATCCGGGTCCTGCACGGGCCCAACCTCAACCTCCTCGGCAGCCGCGAGCCCGACGTCTACGGCACCGCGACGCTGACCGAGATCGAGGGTCTCGTGCACAACCGGGCGGAGCTGGTCGGACTCACGTGCGAGTTCCTCCAGTCCAACCACGAGGGCGACCTCGTCGAGGCGGTCCAGGCCGCCGCCCGTGAGGCACACGGCATCATCATCAACGGTGGCGCCCTCACGCACTACTCGATGTCGCTCGCCGATGCTCTGTCGGCGGTCACCGTGCCTGCGGTCGAGGTGCACCTGTCCAACATCTACGCACGCGAGGAATGGCGCCGGAACTCGGTCGTGTCGCCGGTCGTGACGGCATGCCTGTGCGGTTTCGGCACCATGGGATACGTCTTCGCCGTCGACGCGATGGCGGGTTTCCTCGCCCAGCAGGCGAGCGAGCCGGGCGTGGCCTGATCCACGCCGTGGGGCCCTCGTGATCGCGGGACGGATCCCCGCCCTGCAGGCCACGCTGGTCGAGGACGACGTCGCCGCGCTCGTCGTCACGCACCTGCCCAACATCCGCTACCTGTGCGGGTTCACGGGTTCCCACGCCCGGCTCCTGGTCGCCGGCGACGACGTCGTGCTCGTGACCGACGGGCGCTACCGCGACCAGGCCGACGCCGAGCTCGACGCCGCAGGTGTCGAGGCCGAGCTCGTGGTCACCGCCGAGCCGGTCGCCGCCGCGCTCGAAGCCCGGGTGGCCGCCTGTCCCGGCATCGCCGTGGAGTCGACGACCCCGTGGTCGGAGGTCAGGGCGATGGCGGACGCGTGGGGGTGCGAGCTCGTGCCTCGCGGCGGTGCCGTCGAGGCGATGCGTGCGGTGAAGGACCCCGACGAGATCGACGTGATACGACGGGCGGTCGAGCTCGCGGACGCGTCGCTGTCGACCGTGCTGGGCGGGGCCGGCCCGGCGGCGACGGAAGCGGAGCTGGCGCTCGCTCTCGAGTGGGAGATGCGCACACGCGGCGCCAGTGGTGCCGCGTTCGACGTGATCGTCGCGGCCGGGCCGCACGCGGCGCTGCCGCACGCCACGCCGCGTCCCGAGGTCGTCGGGCGTGACCGCATGGTCGTCGTCGACTTCGGCTGCGTCGTCGACGGCTACTGCTCGGACTGCACGCGCACGTTCTGTTGGGGCGAACCGCACCCGGACCTCGCGGAGGCGTGGGACGTGGTCGCCGGCGCGCAGGACGCCGCGCGTGCAGCGCTGGCTCCCGGTGTTCTCGCGAGCGAGGTTGACGCCGCGGCTCGCGAAGTCGTCACCGCGGCCGGTCTCGGGGACTGTTTCGTGCACGGGACCGGCCACGGCGTCGGTCTCGAGATCCACGAGAAGCCGCGCCTCTCGGCGAGATCGGACGAGGTCCTCGAAGCCGGGATGGTCGTCACGATCGAGCCCGGCGTGTACGTCGGCGGCCTCGGGGGAGTCCGTCTCGAGGACGTCGTCGTCGTCACCGCCGCCGGTTGCGAGACCCTCACGACCAGTCCCCGCGAGATGCTCGCCCCGTAAGCGGGACCGGGCCGGGGGGCGTCGCTGCGCCATACTGTCGGGATGGCCCAGATCACCTCCACGGACTTCAAGAACGGCAAGACGCTGCTGCTCGACGGCGTCCTCTTCCAGATCGTCGAGTTCCAGCACGTCAAGCCGGGCAAGGGCCACGCGTTCGTGCGCACCAAGCTCCGCAACGTCGAGAGCGGCGGCGTCGTCGACAAGACCTTCCGCCCGGACGAGAAGGTCGAGCAGGCCGTCATCGAACGCAGCGAGATGCAGTACCTCTACCGCGACGGCGACGACTACGTGTTCATGGACTCCGAGACCTACGACCAGGTCCATGTGCCCGCCACCGTCGTCGGCGACCAGGGCGGGTTCATCAAGGACGGCAGCACGGCCGTGATCCCGTTCCACGAGGGCCGTGCCCTGGGTGTGGAGCTGCCGGCTGCGGTGGTGCTCGAGGTGACCGAGACCGAGCCGGGCGTCAAGGGCGACCGCGTGTCGGGGGCGACCAAGCCTGCGACCCTCGAGACCGGGATCACCGTCGCCGTGCCTCTCTTCGTCGAGACCGGCACCCGGATCAAGGTCGACACCCGTGAGTGCACGTACCTGTCGCGGGAGACCTGAGGAACCGGTCCGCACATGCCCACCCAGCTCGAGCGAGTGCGCCACAGGGCCCGCAAGTCGGCGCTCATGGCGCTCTACTGCGCCGACTTGACCGGTGTCGACGCGCTCACGTGCCTCGCGCAGCAGGACGACCTCGAGGCGCCGGTCGAAGCGTTCAGCCGCACACTCGTGGAAGGCGTCGAGGCCCGCCGCGACGAGCTCGACGCCGAGATCTCCGACGTCGCGGAGCACTGGACGATCGACCGCATGCCCCCGATCGACCGCGCCATCCTGCGCCTGGCGCTCTTCGAGCTCGTCGGCCTGCCCGACGTGCCCGAGGGGGCGTCGATCAACGAGGCCGTCGAGCTCGCCAAGTGCTACTCGACCACGGACTCGTCACGCTTCGTCAACGGGCTCCTGGGCCGCCTCGCGACCCGCGCGGTCGAGGCGGGGCGCCGGTGACCGAGCCCGGAACCGGACCGGGCGTCAGTCTCGACGCCGACGCGCTGACCGACGCGGCTGCCGCCTACGCCGGTGGTGGGGTCTCCGAGCTCGAGCTGCGTCTCTTCGACGAGATCGGCCCGCGCATCCGCGCGGACGGCCACGCGACCAAGGCCGACCTCGACGACGTGTGCCGCTGGCGCGCGCAGCGCGCATCGGGCTTCGTCGCACGCAACGATCCCGCCGAGGTCGTCGAGATCACCAGGCTCGCGTTCGCGCCCGGCGTGACCGACCGTGTGCGCCTCAAGCTGCTCACTCTCCTCGACGGCATCTCCGAGCGCACCGCGTCGATCCTCCTCGCGATGTGGGGCCCGGACCGCTACGCGGCCTGGGACGAGTCCGGCGCGGGTGTCCTCGTGGCAGCCGGCCGCGTCGGGGACGCGTCGCTGCCGGTGAACTGGACCGCGTACCTCGACGCGGTCCGCAGCCTCGCTGACGGCGCGGCGATGTCGCTCCGAGATGCCGAGCGTGCGCTTTTCGTCCTCGGCGGGGGCGACCCCGCCGCCGCGGTCGGTGCCGGAAGCCGTAGCGGCGCGCCACGACGCAGCGGTGTCGAAGTCGACCGCGCCCGTGTCGGCGATCCCGACGACGAGGCCGGCGCGGCGCTCGCGAGCCAGCTCTCCGTGCACCGCGCGGGGGTCCGCGACTTCGACGCCACCCGCGCCAAGGCGCGTGAGACCCTCGCGATCTCGACACCAGAGCAGCGCCGCCTGCTGCTCGGCATCCACCGGCGCCTCTCCGAGCAGATGTTCCCGAAGGCGAGCCGCGACCTCGGCTGGCTCTACTACGCCAACGACGTCGGCAGCGGCCTCGTCGGCGAGGTCGCCCTGCGCGTGCCCCGTGGCGTCCACGAGTTGCGCCTCGTCGCCTACCTGCCCGTCGACGTCGCGACCGGCGAGCTCCACGGCTGGTTCGAGCCGTCCTCGGCCACACAGAAGAAGGCGCAGATCCCGCCGGACGCGGTGGACGTCGACGCCCTCGCTGCGGTGTTCGAGACGGCGCGCCGCTGGGTTCTGACCCGCCGCGGCTGACACAATCACGAGGTGGACACCGAGAGCGACACCACCGGCTTCGACCACGACGTGATAGTGATCGGCAGCGGCTTCGGCGGGGGCGTGACCGCGCTGCGCCTCACCGAGAAGGGATATCGCGTCGCCGTGCTCGAGGCGGGCCGCCGCTGGACCCAGGACACCCTGCCCGAGACGAGTTGGGACGTCCGCAAGTTCCTGTGGGCGCCGCGTCTGGGCTGTCACGGCATCCAGCGACTCGACCTCCTCAGCGACATCCTGGTGCTCTCCGGTGCCGGTGTCGGTGGTGGCTCGCTCGTGTACGCGAACACGCTCTACCGTCCGCTCGCCCCGTTCTACCGCGACCGCCAGTGGGCCCACATCACCGACTGGGAGGCCGAGCTCGCCCCCTTCTACGACTTGGCCGAGGCGATGCTGGGTGTCGACGAGACCCCGCTCGACACCGCCGCCGACGGGGTCGTGCGCGACGTCGCCGCCGAGATGGGCGTCGCGGACACGTACCACAAGACGCCCGTGGGCGTGTTCTTCGGCGGCGAGCCGGGCGAGACGGTGGCCGACCCGTACTTCGGCGGCGAGGGGCCCGAACGCACGGTGTGCCGCCAGTGCGGCGCCTGCATGACCGGTTGCCGCTACGGCGCCAAGAACACGATCGACCGCAACTACCTCTACCTCGCCGAGAACCACGGCGCCCGTGTCTTCGCCGAGCACGAGGTCACCGACGTCGAAGCGCTCCCCGGCGGCGGGTACCGCGTGTCGACGCGGCGCCCGGGGCCGGGGCCGGCCCGGCGCCGCAGGGTGAAGACGATGACTGCCGAGCACGTCGTCTTCTCGGCGTCGGCGCTCGGGACCCAGCGTCTCCTGCACCGCCTCAGGGACGCAGGCCGCCTGCCGGCGCTGTCGGAGCGTCTCGGCACGTTGACGCGCACGAACTCGGAGTCGATCCAGGTGGCCGTCGCAGGCGGCCTCGACGTCGACTACTCCGAGGGCATCGCGATCACGTCCTCGTTCCACCCCGACGCCGACACCCACATCGAACCGGTGCGCTACGGCAAGGGTTCGAACGCCATGGGGCTCCTCGCGACGGTCATGGTCGACGGCGGCGGGCGCATCCCGCGTCCACTGCGGTTCCTGCTGAGCGCGCTCGTGCACCCGCTGCGGTTCCTGCGATCGCTGTCGGTGCGGCGCTGGTCCGAGCGCACGATCATCGTCTTGGTGATGCAGGCGCTCGACAACTCGATCCGGGTCGTGCGCAAGAAGGGGCGCTTCGGCCACCGCCTCGTGACCGAGGCAGGCCACGGCGAAGCGAACCCGCGGTGGATCCCGGTGGGCAACGACGCCACGCGCCGGATCGCGGCCCGCATCGGGGGCGAGCCGGGCTCGTCGATCAACGAGGTGCTCCTCGACCGGCCGCTCACGGCGCACTTCATCGGCGGCTGCCCGATCGGGACGTCGCCCGCAGAGGGCGTCATCGACCCGTACCACCGCGTGTTCGGCCATCCCGGGCTGCACGTCTGCGACGGGTCGGCGGTGAGCGCCAACCTCGGCGTGAACCCGTCGCTCACGATCACGGCGATGACCGAGCGCGCGATGGCGATGTGGCCGAACAAGGGTGAGCCCGACACGCGGCCCGCCCTTGGCCTCGCCTACGAGCCGGTGGCCCCGGTGCGCCCACGGGCGCCGGTCGTGCCCGCCGGCGCCCCCGCCGCCCTCCGCCACGTGTGAGTCTCGAACCCGCTTGGAGCACCAGCCGGCCAGGGAGCCCCGGTTGGAGCACCAGCCGGCCACCCGTGGCCGCCTGGTGCTCCAACCCCTGCTGGATGGCCGCGTGGTGCTCCAACCCCCCCGCCGCTCGGAGTCGGGATCACCGGCCGAGGGTCGTGCGGATGCGGCGCGCGGTGGGGAACGCGTTGGTGGTGACGTCCTTCCACGAGAACCTGCACACCGTCCAGCCGGCCGCTCCCAACGCTTCGTCGCGCTGGCGGTCACGCACCCGGCGGCTCGGGCCGTGGTGGTACGCGGCGCCGTCACACTCGACGTCGACCCGCTCGGGCACGTAGGCGAAGTCGAGCTCGAAGCGGACTCCCCCGGTGTCGACCACGTGGTGATGGACGTAACCTCCGAGGCCCGCCGCGTCCAGGAGCCTCGCCATCACGAGCTCCATGATGCTGTCCGCGTCGTCGAGGGGCGGCATCGATCCGAGGACCGATCGCAACCTGCTTCCACCGAAGCGACCGTCGGGGCGGACGTCGAGTGCCTTGGCCGCGAGCGCCGCCACGTCGGTAATGCCGAGCCTGACCGACTCGTCGACGAGACGGGCGAGCAGGTCGCGGTCAGCGTGGGTGGCCGCGTCCAGGAGCGTCCGCTCGATCGTCGTCGTGGCGATGCCTCGGACCCGGGTGAGGTCCTCGCTTCCGAGGCGCCTGCTCTGGTGCCACCGCACTCCATCGAGGGACCGATGGCGTCCGTGCGGCACGGTCACGTGGACGTGCAGGGGCCAGGGGCCGAGGTCATGGAGGGCCACCGCACTCATGTGACTCACGACTGCGGTCGGCCCGACGGCGAGCACGGCCGCGCTTGCACGTTGGAGGTCGTCGACGCCGTGCCCGCCAGTGACGAAGACACCCGGGTGGATCTGTCGCCAACGGCCCTCGGCCGCGTAGCGACGGACCGTGCGGGGCGAGATCCCGCATTCGATCGCCTGGGTGTAGGTGAACACGCCGTGTTGGTGTCGTGCGATCTGAGCGAGCGCGACCAGCGACTCGCCCATCCGGCTGATGACGGTTCCTCGGATTCCCATGCATACACAAGGCGCCATCGGCCCGAACGTGACGCATATTGCTCACCCTTGGAGCACCAGCCGGCCAGGGAGATGGGGGTTGGAGCACCAGCCGGCCACCCGTGGCGCGTGGTGCTCCAACCCCATCTGGATGGCCGCGTGGTGCTCCAACCGTGCGGTGGGAGCCGGTCGAGCACCCATGAATGCCTCTTCGACCCGACGTGGGGACGTGAGACGGGTTGTGGACCCGCTTTAAGTCCCCACGTCGAGGCGGGATGCCCGGTCGGGGACGGCGGGGCTGATACAGTGCGGCGACCTTTAACTCGGTCCCGAGAGACGGAGAAGGTGTAGATGAGCCGCAGCGGCTTCGCGCCCAAGGCGCGGGTGCTCGACGAGGAAGAGATCCGGCGGGCGATCACCCGCATCGCCCACGAGATCCTCGAGCGCAACAAGGGCCCCGCTGGCGTCCTCCTCGTCGGCCTCCACACCCGTGGCGTGCCCCTCGCGCGCCGCATCGCCGCCGCGATCGCCGAGGTCGAGGGAACCGCGCCCCCCGTCGGATCCGTCGACATCGCCTTCTACCGCGACGACGTGCAGTCCGCTCCACGCGTCCCGACGGGACCGACCGAGGTCCCGGTGGCCGTCGACGACGCGACCGTCGTCCTCGTCGACGACGTCCTCTACACGGGACGTTCCGCCCGTGCCGCCATGGACGCGATCTGCGACTTCGGCCGCCCGCGTGCGATCCAGCTCGCCGTCCTCGTCGACCGCGGCCACCGGGAGCTGCCGATCCGCGCCGACTACGTCGGCAAGAACCTGCCGTCGAGCCGCGATGAGACCGTCATGGTGCGCCTCGCCGAGTCCGACGGCGCCGACGCGGTCGACATCGGCAGCGACCACGAGTCCCAGGAGGTCCCGGGGTGACGACCGACCCGTCGACACGCTCGCTCCTCTCGATCGACGACCTCGGCCGCGACGGCATCGAGACCGTCCTCGCACTCACCCGCGAGTTCCGCGAGGTGAACCGGCGCCCGATCCCCAAGGTCCCCGCACTGCGCGGCAAGACGATCGCGAACTGCTTCTTCGAGGACTCCACCCGCACCCGCATCAGCTTCGAGATCGCCGCCAAGCGCCTCAGCGCCGACACGATCACGTTCACCCAGAAGGGCTCGTCGCTGTCCAAGGGCGAGTCCCTGCGCGACACGGTCCGCACGCTCTGCGCGATGGGTGTCAACGCCCTGATCTGTCGCCACGAGGCCAGCGGTGCTCCCGCCCGCATCGCCCAGTGGGTCGACGTGCCCGTGATCAACGCGGGCGACGGCGCCCACGAGCACCCGACCCAGGCGCTCCTCGACCTCGCGACCGTCGCCCAGCACCGTGACGGCTTCGAGGGCCTGCGCACGCTCATCGTGGGCGACATCGCCCACTCGCGGGTTGCCCGCTCGAACGTGCTCGCGTTCAGCGCGATGGGCGCCGACGTCACCGTGTGCGGGCCGGCGACGCTGCTGCCGCCCGGCAGCGAGTCGTGGCCGGCCGCTGTCACCACCGACTTCGACGCTGCCCTCGAGAAGGCCGACATCGTGTATCTGCTGCGCATGCAACAGGAGCGCATCGAGGCCGACCCCGTGTTCGGGTCGATCAAGGAGTACGTGCAGATGTACGGCCTCACCGCCGAACGGGCGGCGCGGCTCGACCCCGAGACGCTCGTCATGCACCCCGGGCCGATGAACCGCGGGATCGAGATCGCGTCCGAGGCGGCGGACCTGCCCGCGAGCCTCGTGGAGCAACAGGTCGCCAACGGTGTCGCGGTGCGGATGGCGGTCCTCTACCTGGCTTTGGGGGGTACGGCGTGAGCGGGCAGGTTCTCGTCACCGGAGGAGCGGTCTGGGACGGCAGCGCATGCGAGGACGCCGACCTCGTCTTCGCCGGCGGTGTCGTCGCGGCTGTCCTCGCCCCCGGCACGGCGGTGCCCGAGGGCGCCGACACGGTCCTCGACGCGACCGGCTGCCTCGTGCTGCCCGGGCTCGTCGACGTACACGTGCACCTGCGCGAGCCCGGCGGCGAGGACGCCGAGGACGTCGCGTCCGCGTCGGCTGCGGCCGCCGCCGGAGGCTTCACCGACGTCGTCGCGATGCCAAACACCGACCCGCCCCAGGACAGCGCCGCGGTCGTCGAGGCTGTCCGCAACGCCGCCGAGCGCGCCGGGCTCTGCCGCGTCCACCCGGCGGGGTGCGTCACGCGGGGACGCGCAGGGAGAGACCTCGCCGACCTCGGCGAGCTCGCCCGCGCCGGTGTGCACGTGTTCACCGACGACGGGTCGCCGGTGCCCGACAGCAAGCTGATGCGGCGTGCCCTCGAGTTCGTCGGTGCCCTCGGCGGCGTCGTCGCCGACCACTGCGAGGACCTCCGCCTCACCGACGGCGCCCAGATGCACGAGGGCGAGGTGTCGGGCAGGCTCGGCCTGCGCGGCTGGCCGGCGGCCGCGGAGGCCGTCGTTGTCGCCCGCGACCTCCTCCTCGCCGAGACGACCGGCTCGCCGGTGCACCTCCAGCACGTCTCGACGGTGCAGTCCGTCGCCCTCCTGCGCGACGCGAAGGCGCGGGGTGTGCCGGCGACGGCCGAGGTCACCCCGCACCACCTGACCCTCACCGACGAGAGCGCCGCGACCTTCGACCCGGTCTTCAAGGTCAACCCGCCGTTGCGCAGCCGCGAGCACGTCGACGCCGTCCGTGCGGCGCTCGCCGACGCCACGATCGACTGCGTCGCGACCGACCACGCGCCCCACACCCCCGAGCGCAAGGAGGAGTGGACGACGGCTGCGTGCGGGATGCTCGGCCTCGAGACGGCCATGCCTCTCGTGTACGCGATGGTGCGCGACGGGTCGCTCACGCTCGCGCGGCTCGTGGACGCGACGGCGACGCGCCCCGCGCTCGTCGCCGGCCTCGCACCCCGCGGTCCGATCGTGAGTGACGCGGCCGCCGACGTGTGCGTGTTCGACCCCGCGGTCGTGTGGCACGTCGACCCGAGGCGGCTGCACAGCAAGGGCGTAAACACGCCGTACGCGTCGATGGAGCTGACCGGCAAGGTGCGACACACCGTCTGCGGGGGGGTCGTGACCGTGCGCGACGGCGAGGTGCTCACGGGAGCGCGGACATGAGCGAGTCCGGCCTCTTCGGCGCCGCGCCGGCGCTTCTCGTCCTCGAGGACGGCGCCGCGTTCCGCGGCGAGGCCGTCTGCGGCGCCGACGCGACCTTCGGCGAGGTCGTGTTCAACACGAGCCTCGCGGGATACCAGGAGGTCATCAGCGACCCGTCGTACGCGGGCCAGTTCGTGACGATGACCTACCCCCACATCGGCAACTACGGCACCAACGGACACGACGACGAGTCACGGCGCCCCGCTGCCGCCGGGATCGTCCTGCGCGAACTGTCGACGGTGACGAGCAACTTCCGCAGCGAGGAGCCCTTCGCCGACTACCTCGCCGGCCATGGCCTCGCGTGCATCACCGGTGTCGACACGCGCCGGCTCACGCGCCACATCCGCGACGCGGGCGCCATGCGCGGCGGGGTGTTCGCGGGTGCGGCGCTGGACGCGTCCGTCGCAGACCTCGTCGACCGGGTCCGCGCGGCGCCCGCCATGGAGGGCCGTGACCTCGCGAGCGTCGTGACCACGCCGCAGTGGTACGTATCGCCGGAGGTGGCCGTGCAGGCGCGCTACCGGGTTGCCCTGGTCGACTTCGGCGTCAAGCGCACGATCCTGCGCCGCCTCGCCGCGGCCGGCTGCGACGTCACGGTCTTCCCGGCGCACACCTCGACCGAGGACCTCCTCGCGCACGAACCCGACGGGGTGATGCTCTCCAACGGCCCCGGCGACCCCGCTGCCGTCACGGGCGCAGCGGAGACCGTGGCGGGACTGCTCGGCAACGTCGTCGTGTTCGGGATCTGCCTCGGCCACCAGGTGCTGGGGCGCGCTCTCGGCGCCGCGACGTACAAGCTCCCCTTCGGTCACCACGGTGCCAACCACCCGGTCCTCGACGTCGAGACGGGCCGCATCGAGATCACCTCGCAGAATCACGGCTTCTCGGTCGCCCTCGACGACCGCACGGACTCGAGCTTCGGCACGGTCGTGCTCACCCACCGCAACCTCAACGACGGCACCCTCGAGGGCCTCGCGTGCCGTGACGTCGCCGCCTTCAGCGTCCAGTACCACCCCGAGGCCGGCCCCGGCCCCCACGACGCCGCCTACCTCTTCGGGCGCTTCACCAGATCGATGGACCGGGGGGTCTGACGTGGACGCCTTCTGCGGCCTCCTCGGCTTGCGTGCGGGCAATTCGATGGACCGGGGGGGTCTGAGTGCCACGGCGTGACGACCTGCACAAGATCCTGATCCTCGGTAGCGGGCCGATCGTGATCGGCCAGGCGTGCGAGTTCGACTACTCGGGCACCCAGGCGTGCCGGGTGCTCGGCGAGCTCGGCTACGAGGTCGTCCTCGTGAACTCGAACCCGGCGACGATCATGACCGACCCCGAGTTCGCGGCGGCGACCTACCTCGAACCTCTCACCGCCGCCTACGTCGAGAAGGTGATCGAGGCCGAGCGCCCCGACGCCCTGCTGCCCACGATGGGCGGCCAGACCGCCCTCAACGTCACCGTCGAACTGGCCGAGTCGGGCGTCCTCGACCGCCACGGCGTCGAGCTCATCGGCGCCAACCTCGACGCGATCCGCACCGCCGAGGACCGCGAGGCGTTCAAGGCGGCGATGGTCGAGATCGGCCTCGAGGTCGCCCGCTCCGCGATTGCCCACACCGTCGACGAAGCCCTCTCGGCCTGCGACGAGATCGGCTACCCCGTCGTCGTGCGGCCGGCGTTCACACTCGGCGGCGGCGGGTCGGGCTTCGCCGCCGACCCCGACGAGCTGCGCAGCGTCGTCGGCCTCGGCCTGCGCCTCTCGCCGGTGAGCCAGGTCCTGATCGAGGAGTCGATCGCGGGCTGGAAGGAGTACGAGCTCGAGGTCATGCGCGATCTCGACGACAACGTCGTGATCATCTGCTCGATCGAGAACGTCGACCCGATGGGCGTGCACACGGGCGACTCGATCACGGTCGCGCCAGCGCAGACCCTCACCGACGTGGAGTACCAGGTGCTGCGCGACGCCGCGATCGCGTGCATCCGCCGCATCGGCGTCGAGACGGGCGGCTCCAACATCCAGTTCGCGGTCGATCCCGACGACGGACGCGTGGTCGTGATCGAGATGAACCCGCGCGTGAGCCGCTCGTCGGCGCTCGCGTCGAAGGCGACCGGGTTCCCGATCGCGAAGATGGCCGCGCAGCTCGCGGTCGGCTACACCCTCGACGAGATCCCCAACGACATCACCAAGTCGACCCCGGCGTGCTTCGAGCCGGTCATCGACTACGTCGTGACCAAGGTGCCGCGCTGGGCGTTCGAGAAGTTCCCCGGCGCCGACGACCTGCTCGGCACCACGATGCGCTCCGTCGGCGAGGTGATGGCGATCGGGCGTACGTGGCCCGAGTCGCTGCAGAAGGCGATGCGCTCGCTCGAGGAGGGCCGCGCAGGCCTCAATGCCGACAGCGCCGAGGTCGCCGTCGAGGCGATGTCGCTCGACGAGATCCTCGCCGCGATCCCGTTCCCGCGGCCGGGGCGTCTCTTCCTCGTCGAGGCGGCGTTGCGCAAGGGGGCGAGCGTCGACGACGTCTACGCGGCGACGCGCATCGACCGCTGGTTCCTCGACGGTATCCGCCGCATCGGCGAGGCACGCGGCCTGCTCGCGGCGCGCGGTTTCGACGGCTGCGGGGCGGCGGCACTGCGCGACGCGAAGCGCCTCGGCTTCGGCGACGCGCAGCTCGCCTACCTCTGGGGCGTGGACGAGAAGGCGGTGCGTGACAAGCGCAAGGCCCTCGGCGTGATCCCGACCTACAAGACCGTCGACACGTGCGCCGCGGAGTTCGACGCCCGCACGCCGTACCACTACTCCACCTACGAGGACGAGGACGAGGTCTCGGTGTCGGAGCGGCCTCGTGCGGTGATCCTCGGCTCGGGTCCGAACCGCATCGGCCAGGGGGTCGAGTTCGACTACTGCTGCGTCCACGCCGTCTACGCGCTCGCCGAGGCGGGCTACGAGACCGTGATGGTCAACTGCAACCCCGAGACCGTCTCGACCGACTACGACACCGCCGACCAACTCTTCTTCGAGCCGCTCACGGTCGAGGACGTGCTCGCCGTCATCGACGCGGTCACGCCCGCGGGTGTGCTCCTCCAGCTCGGCGGCCAGACTCCGCTCAAGCTCGCGGCCGCCCTCGAAGCCGAGGGGGTCCCGATCGCGGGCACGCCGCCGGCCGCGATCGACGCCGCCGAGGACCGCGAGCTGTTCGCGGCGGCGTGCGAACGCCTCGGTCTCGCGCAACCCTCGGGCGGGATCGCGCTCACGCCGGAGGAGACGATCCACGTCGCCGACGGGATCGGCTACCCGGTCCTCGTGCGGCCCTCCTACGTGCTCGGCGGCCAGGCGATGGACATCGTCTACACGGCGTCCGAGCTCGAGTCGGCGACGGTGCGCCTCGTCGAGCGCGGGGCGTACGCGTCGGGGCCGGTGCTCGTCGACCGCTTCCTCGAGGACGCCGTCGAGGTCGACGCCGACGCCCTCTTCGACGGCGAGACGTTCTGTCTCGGCGGGATCCTCGAGCACATCGAGGAGGCCGGTGTGCACTCGGGCGACTCGGCGTGCGTCCTGCCGCCCCAGACGCTCACCGACGCGATGTGTGCCCGCATCGAGTCGGCCACGGAGGCGCTCGCACGCGAGCTCGGCGTGCGCGGCCTCGTCAACGTGCAGTACGCGGTGCGCGACGACGTCCTCTACGTGATCGAGGCGAACCCGCGGGCGAGCCGCACCGTCCCGTTCATCTCCAAGGCCGTCGACGTGCCCCTCGCCAAGCTCGCTGCGCGGATCTCGATGGGGGAACGACTCGCGGACCTCGAGGCTGCCGGGGTGTTCCAGCCGCCGCCACTGCGGACCCCGTACGTGTCGGTCAAGGAGGCCGTGCTGCCGTTCCTGAAGTTCCCCGGCGCCGACGCCCTCATCGGCCCCGAGATGCGCTCCACCGGCGAGGTCATGGGCATCGACACGACCTTCGGCGCCGCGTTCGCCAAGAGCCAGACCGCCGCCGGGGTGAACATGCCGGCTCACAAGGCGCGCATCTTCATGAGCCTCGCCCCGCGGGACAAGCGGCCTCAGATGCTGGACACGGCGCGCCATTTCGCCGACCTCGGCTACGAGATCGTCGCGACCGAGGGCACCGCGGCGTGGCTCGCCGAGGGCTCGGTTCCCGTATCCGAGGTGATCGGCAAGATCTCCCTGCCCGCCGTCGCAGGCCCCGATGCCCAGCGCCGCAGCGTCCTCGACCTGCTCGAGGAGGGTTGTCTCGACATCATCGTGAACACGCCGCGGGGCCGCGGCTCGCGCGCCGACGGCGCCTACATCCGTTCCGCGGCCGCTGCTGCCGGCGTGGCGATCATCACGACCGCGGCGGGGGCTGCCGCGACCGTTTCCGCGATCGAGGCCGAGTCCGGAGGTCTCGGCGTCGCGAGCCTGCAGGAGTGGCATGGTTCGCTCCCTTGAGACGAGCGTGGGCGACGTCCACCTCGACAACCCCGTGATGGCGGCGTCGGGGTGTTTCGGCACGGGTGCCGAACTGTTGGGCACCGTCGACGCGTCGCGCCTCGGCGCGGTGGTGACCAAGTCGATGTCCGCCGAGTCGTGGGCGGGCAACCCGCCGCCACGGCTCCACCCTGCTGCGGGCGGCATGCTCAACGCGGTCGGCCTGCAGAACCCCGGTGTCGGGCCCTGGCTCGCGGAGTCGCTGCCGCTGCTCGTGGACGCGGGCGTGCGCGTGGTCGCCTCGATCTGGGGCCACGACGTAGACGGCTATGCCGCCGTCGCCGCTGCGATCGCGGCGTCGCCCCTCTCGGACCGTGTCGCCGCGGTCGAGGTCAACCTGAGCTGTCCGAACCTGTCGGCGGGTGCGGGCAGGGGCCACATGTTCGCCCACGACCCGGACGCAACCGCCGAGGTCGTCGCTGCCGTCGTCCGCGACCTCGGTGCGACTCCGGTGTGGGCGAAGCTGTCGCCCAACGTGGCATCGCCGGTGCCCGCCGCCGGGGCCGCCGCCGACGCAGGCGCCGCTGCCGTCGTGCTCACCAACACCCTCATCGGGATGGCGATCGACCAGGCCGGCCTGCGGCCCGTCCTCGCTAACGGCACCGGCGGGCTCTCGGGGCCGCCGCTGCGACCCGTGGCGCTGCGGATGGTGCACGAGACCCACGCGGCCCTGCCGGACCTTCCGATCGTGGGCGTCGGCGGGATCTCGACCGCAGGCCACGTCGTCGAGTACCTCGCGGCCGGCGCGTCTGCCGTGCAGGTCGGCGCCGCGCACCTTGTGGATCCGCGGGCGGGGGTACGCATCGTCGGCAAGCTGCCCGCCGCCTTGCGTCGCTGCAAGCGGCGTTGTGTCGCCGACGTCGTCGGCGCCGCGCACGGGGGGGGCCGGTGACGCTGCTCGCCGTCGCCCTCGACGTCCCCACCCTCGATGAAGCTGTGGCTCTCGCCGGCCGCGTGGCCCCCCACGTAGACGTGTTCAAGGTCGGCCTCGAGCTGCTCGCCGCCGACGCCGGGCACGTCGTGGAGAAGGTGGCGGTCCTGGGCCGTCCGGTCTTCGCCGACGTCAAGTTCCACGACATCCCACGCACCGTCGCCGCCGCGTCCCGCACGATCGCGCGGCTGCCGATCGAGTACTTCACGGTGCACACCGGGGGAGGGGCGTCGATGCTCGATGCCGCGCTGGAGGGGGCCGCCGCGGGCGCCGCCGACACGGGTCGGGCGCGGCCCGCGATCCTCGGCGTGACCGTGCTCACCAGCCTCGACCGCGCCGCGCTCGCGGCGACCGGCGTGGACGCCGAGCCGGTCGAGCTCGTCCGTGCACGGGCCGCGCTCGCCGCCACGGCCGGCATCGACGGGCTCGTGTGCGCGGCACCGGTCCTGCCCGCCGGGCGCGGCGTCGCCGCGGGACTGCTCCGCGTCACGCCCGGCATCCGCCCCGGCGCCCACGCGCCGGGCAGCGACGACCAGGCCCGCACCGCCACGCCCGCGGCCGCCGTCGCGGCAGGTGCCGGCATGGTCGTCGTGGGCCGCCCCGTCGTCGCGGCACCCGACCCCGTCGCTGCCGCCGCCTCGATCCGCGCCTCCCTGCCGCCACCCTGACAGGGGGCCGCTCGGGGGCCCCGAGCGGCCCCCGAGCCCTCCCGAGCGGCCCCCCGAGCGGCCCCCTCGAGCCCCTCCCAAACGCGGGGCAGGTTGGCGTGCCTGCGCTACAGGTTGCCCAGCGTTGGGGCCCGGCCCCGTCCGAACGCGGGCGGGATGGCGTGCCTGCGCTACAGGTTGCCCGCGTTTGGGGCCCGGCCCCGTCCGAACGCGGCGGGATGGCGTGCCTGCGCTGCAGGTTGCCGCGCTTGGGGCCCGGCCCCGTCCGAACGCGGCGGGATGGCGCCTGCGCTACAGGTTGCCCGCGTTTGGGGCCCGGCCCCGTCCAGGCACGGGCAGGTTGGCGTGCCTGCGCTACAGGTTGCCCGCGTTTGGGGCCCGGCCCCGTCCGAACGCGGGCGGGATGGCGTGCCTGCGCTACAGGTTGCCCGCGTTTGGGGCCCGGCCTGGGAGGGGGCGCTGGACCGGCGAGCGTCGGGTGCGGCCCCGTCCGAACGCGGGCGGGTTGGCGTGCCTGCGCTACAGGTTGCCCGCGTTTGGGGCCCGGCCCCGTCCGAACGCGGGCGGGATGGCGTGCCTGCGCTGCAGGTTGCCCGCGTTTGGGGCCCGGCCCCGTCCGAACGCGGGCGGGTTGGCGCGCCTGCGCTACAGGTTGCCCGCGTTGGCAGGGGCCCGGCCTGGGGGAGGGGCCCGGGGGAGGGCGAACGTGACATGCACGTCGTGACCCGGGCCGTTAGACTGCCGCGCATCACCGCTGGTCACAGGGCCCGTCCGCGGTGAGCTTGCGTGGATGCAGGCACAGGAGGGGAACATGGCATTGCCTCCGCAACTCACACCGGAGCAGAGGAACGCAGCACTCGAGAAGGCCGCGGCCGCGCGGCGTGCACGCGCCGAGATCAAGGAGAAGCTCAAGATGGGCTCCACCACCCTGGTGGACCTCTTCGAGCAGACCGATTCCTCCGACATCGTCGCCAAGATGAAGGTCCTCGCCGTGCTCGAGTCGCTGCCCGGCGTCGGCAAGGTCAAGGCACGCCAGCTCCTCGACAAGTACGACATCTCCGACACACGCCGCCTGCGCGGCCTCGGCACCAACCAGCGCGAGAACCTCCTGGCGGACAAGCTCGTCACCGGCGAGACGCGCTGACCGGGCGCGTCCTCTGCATCTCGGGCGTGTCCGGCGGCGGCAAGGGAACCGTCGTCGCCCGCATCCGCGAGCGCCATCCCGACCTCTGGCTCAGCGTCTCCGCCACCACGCGTGCGCCGCGGCCCGGAGAGCTCGACGGCGAGCACTACCACTTCGTCGACGACGCCGCCTTCGACACCCTCGAAGCGACGGGAGGCCTCGTCGAATGGGTCCCCGTCTACGGCCACCGCTCGGGCACTCCACGCGCACCGATAGACGCCGCTCTCGCCGCGGGCCGTGACGTCCTGCTCGAACTCGAGGTGAACGGCGCCGAGTTCGTCCACGAGAACTGGCCGGACGCCGTCGTGGTCTTCCTCGTGACCCCGGATGCGGAGGTCCAACGCCGCAGGCTCACCGAGAGGGGCACCACCGGCGCCGACCTCGAGACACGCCTTGCCGAGGCCGCTGCGGAGACCGAGAGGGCGCGCCGCTTCGCGTGTGTCGTCGTCAACGACGACCTCGACGAGGCTGTCGACGCCGTCGACGCTATACTTTTCGCTCCGCCCCCGCCCCGTCCCTAGGGGCCCCTCGACCCGGTCCAGGAGCAACCTCGCGCATGGAGCCCTCACTCGAAGATCTGCTCGTCAAGACCGAGGGCGGCAAGTTCGAGCTCGCCATCCTCGCCGCCCGCAGGGCGCGCCAGATCAACGCCTACTACAACCAGCTCGGTGAGGGCCTCGGTCGCATCATGCCGCCGCAGGTCACGTCGATGGGCAAGCCCCTCACGATCGCGTTCGAGGAGATCGCGACCGACAAGATGGTCCCCGTCGACGCGCCGCCCGAGACAGAAGCCGAGGCAGGCGCCGACGCCGCGGCCGAGGCAGCGTCCGCGACCGAGGCGGACGCGTCCGGCGACAGCACCGAGGGCTGAGACCGCCGCGGTGGGTGCGTCCCCACTCGCCGGGCGCAAGGTCGTCCTCGGGGTCGGGGGCGGCATCGCGGCTTACAAGTCCGTCGAGCTCTTGCGCCTCCTCACGGGCGCCGGCGCCGCCGTCGACTGCGTCCTCACCGAGGCAGCGTGCCGGTTCGTGGCCCCGCTCACTTTCGCCGCGCTCTCGGGGCGGCCCGCGCAGACGGAACTGTTCGGGGCCGTCGACCCGATCCCGCACACGCGCCTGGGCCAGTCCGCCGATCTCGTCGTGGTCGCCCCGGCCACGGCGGACCTGATCGCCCGGGTCGCGGGCGGCCTCGCCGACGACCTGTTGACGAACACGATCCTCGCGACACGCGCGCCTCTGGTCGCCGCCGCCGCCATGCACACCGAGATGTGGGAGCACCCGGCCACACGCCGCAACGTGGCCCGGCTGCGCACGGACGGGGTCACGCTGGTCGACCCCGAGTCGGGACCGCTGGCAGGTGGCGACAGCGGCCCGGGCCGTATGGCCGAGCCCGCCACGATCCTCGCCGTATGCGAACGCGTCCTCGCGCCTGGCTCCGGGACCGGCCCAGGGCTCGAGGGCCACTCGGTGCTCGTGAGCGCCGGCGGGACCCGCGAGCCGATCGACCCGGTCCGCTACGTCGGCAACCGTTCGAGCGGGAAGATGGGCCATGCCGTCGCGGCTGCGGCTGCCGCGCGTGGCGCCGCGGTGACGCTCGTGACCACGTCGGGCCTGCCGACACCCGGAGGCGTCGACCGCATCGACGTCGAGACCGCGGCCGAGTTGGCCGACGCCGTCCTCGCGCGCTTCCCCCGGACCGACGCGGTCGTCATGACCGCGGCCGTGGCGGACTTCCGTCCCGTCGACCCCGCGGCGTCCAAGCTCAAGAAGGAGGACGGCCCGCCGCGCATCGTCCTCGAGCCCACCCTCGACGTCCTCGCCGAGATGGGCAAGCGCAAGGAGGCCCAGGTCCTCGTCGGCTTCGCTGCCGAGACCGACGACGTCGCCCGGCGGGGCTCCGCGAAGGTGCACGCCAAGAACCTCGACCTCCTGGTGGCGAACCTCGTCGGCGTCGCGGACTCCGGCTTCGGTGCCGAGACCGACCGCGCCTACTTCTGCCACCCCGGCGATCACGTCGAGGAGCTCGGCTTGTTGGCCAAGGACGAGCTCGCGGGCCTGATCTGCGACCGCCTGGCGGCCCTCCTGGCCGAGCCGGGGGCGAGCCGCGGCTGAGAGCCCCCGTCGCCGGCTGCAGGTGGTGACAGGGCCGGGGGCGAAGTCCATGCCACCCGTAGCCGAGCACTCGGTGCGACCCTTCCGACCCCGCCCTACAGGAGCCCCAACTTGTCCACGACGCTTTTCACCTCGGAGTCCGTCACAGAGGGCCATCCCGACAAGATGGCCGACCAGATCTCCGACTCCGTCCTCGACGCGATCCTCGAGCAGGACCCGGCGGCGCGTGTGGCGTGCGAGACGCTCGTCACCACCGGACTCGCGTTCGTCGCCGGTGAGGTCTCGACGAACGCGTACATCGACATCCCCCGTGTCGTGCGTGACGCGATCCTCGGCATCGGGTACAACAACGCCGCGTACGGCATCGACGGGCGCACCTGCGGCGTGATGACGTCCATCGACGAGCAGTCCCCCGACATCGCCCAGGGCGTCGACAAGGCGCTCGAGATCCGCGAGGGCGCCGGCGATCCCCTCGACGAGCAGGGCGCCGGCGACCAGGGGATGATGTTCGGCTACGCCACCGACGAGACCGACGACCTCATGCCGATGCCGATCTGGCTCGCGCACCGCCTCGCACGGCGCCTCGCCGAGATCCGCCGCGCCGGCGTCATGCCGTACCTGCGCCCCGACGGCAAGACGCAGGTGACCATCGAGTACGACGACGGCAAGCCGGTCCGTCTCGACACGATCCTGATCTCGACCCAGCACGACGGCGAGATCCACATCGACACGCTGTTGCGCCCGGACCTCATCGAGCACGTCATCAACCCGATGCTGCCCGAGGGCATAGACGCGTCAGGCCTGAAGGTCTTCGTCAATCCGACCGGGCGCTTCGAGCTCGGTGGGCCTCACGCCGACTGCGGCCTCACCGGCCGCAAGATCATCGTCGACACCTACGGCGGTGCCGCCCGCCACGGCGGTGGCGCGTTCAGCGGCAAGGACCCCTCGAAGGTCGACCGCTCGGCCGCATACGCCGCCCGCTGGGTTGCCAAGAACGTCGTCGCGGCCGGGGTCGCGCGGCGCTGCGAGGTGCAGGTCGCGTACGCGATCGGCAAGGCTGCGCCGGTGTCGCTGCTCGTGGAGACCTTCGGCACGAGCGAGGTCGACCCCGTCAAGCTCGTCGACATCGTGCGTGACAACTTCGACTTGCGCCCCGGTGCCATCGTGCGCGACCTCGACCTGCTGCGCCCGATCTACCGCAAGACCGCCGCGTACGGCCACTTCGGCCGCTCCGACAAGGAGTTCACCTGGGAGCGCACCGACCGTGCCGGCGCGATCCGTGCCGCCGCCGAGTCCGTCGCCTGAGCTTCCTCAGCCGGGGTCGAGCGGATCTGCCTCGACCCTGACCCGCGTGGGGCGGTGTGCGAGCGCGACCTCGCGGGCGGTTCGGGTCGCGGCGTGCCAGCGGTCGCGGGGGACCAGTGCGAGCATCTCGGGCCGCGGGTCCGCGCGCGGTCCGATGACGTCGGTGCCGAGCGCGGCGAGTGCGCTCGCGGCGTCGGCGACGGCTTCCGCCGACGGCGACGACACCGCGAGGATCCGCCGGAACGGCGGTAGTCCCTCGAAACGGCGCCGTTCGAGCACCTCCGCCTCGAAGCGGTGCGGATCGTGTGCGGCGAGCGCGGCGATCGCCGCCGACCGCGGGCGGCGTGTCTGGACGAGGACGCGGCCGCCGTCGGCACGCGAACGTGCCGTGCCGATCGCGTCGACGAGGGCTGCGAAGGCCATCTCGTCCGAGCGCAGCCCGGGCCGGCCCAGGTCGGCGTCGGGGTCGACGAGCACGACGAGGTCGAAGCAGCGGCGATGCCTGAAAGCGGCGCGGGTGCCGACCACGATCCCGCCGGGGACGGGCGCCACCGCCGAGTCGCCGCTCGACTCGGTGATCGTGACGCCGGGCAGGGCGGCGCGCAGCTCCGATCCGAGCCTGTCGATTCCAAGGCCGACGCGGCGCAGGTCGGCGCTCGCGCACTGCGGGCAGCTCCGTGGTTCGAGGCGCCGGTCGCAACGGGGGCACACGAGATCGTCGCCCTCGGGCCGCAGCAGCGTGGCGCACTCGGGGCACTCCGCTGCCGATCCGCACGCACGGCACACCATCGAGCGTGCCGTGCCCTTGCGGTTGAGGTAGACCAGCGTCGCGGCTCCGGAGGTGTGGGCGTCGCGCACGGCCCGGAAGAACCGGCTCGAGAGCGCGCCGGTGCCGGGCGGTTCGGCGCGCAGGTCGACGACCTCGACGTGGGGCCAGTGTGCCGCGGCACCGGGCACGTCGAGTGTCAGCGGCAGCGGCCGCCCGGACGCCTCGGCTTCGGCGCGCAACCCCTCGACGCCTACCGGTGACGTCGGCCCGATCGCGACGAAGCTGACCCCGGCATCCTCGGCACGGCGGCGCGCGAGCACGCGTGCGTCCAGGCAGGGTGTCTGGCGGTCCTTGTGGACGTCGGAGTGCTCTGCGGTCACGCAGACGGCGGCAAGTGCCGGGATCGGCACGAGTGTGGCATGGCGCCCACCGACGACGACGCGGGCGGCGCCGGAGGCGGCTGCCTCCCATGCGCGCGTGCCGCCGTGTGTCAGGTCGACGGCGCCGGGGACGCGTGGCTGCCACGACGGTGGCGACACCACGAGCAGTGTCCTGCCGGGCGGTACCGCCGAGGCGAGGGCTGCCACGGTCGCGGCGGCGTCGTCGCCGGGCCATGTGCGTATCGCCGCCTCGACCCGCTCGCCGCCCGCGATCGCCTCGCTCACCCCCGGGATCCGTGCCCTGGCTGCGCTCGCGGTTGCCGATGCCGGTGCGACAGCGACCGGGCGCGGCCGGTGGGGCAGCGGTGCCGGTGTCGCCCAGCCGAGCAGTGCGGTGGGCGAGCCTGCGTACTCCGCCGCGGCCCACTTGGCGAGGGTGATCGTCGCCGCGTCGGCAACGGCCATGCCGCTCAGGACCCGCCGGATCGGCTTGAGGTCGGCGCTGGCTATCGGCGACCCGCTGCCGGGGCCGACACCGACGACCCATCCGCGCACGCTGCGGCCGGCGAAGTCGACGCGCACGAGCGACCCGACCTCGACGTCGGTCCCCGCGGGCACCGCGTAGTCGTAGGGCGCGTCGAGCGGGCGCACGTCGACGAGC
Organism: Acidimicrobiia bacterium; assembly: GCA_046331095.1. Classification (GTDB taxonomy): domain Bacteria; phylum Actinomycetota; class Acidimicrobiia; order UBA2766; family UBA2766; genus JAIBAC01. Next base: position 65,041 of record JAXLRM010000006.1, on the reverse strand, counting down.
ACCTCGGCGACTTCAGGCATCGGCGCAGGGTATCGGTGACGCACCCGCGGTGTGTCCCGGTGGGTGGGTCGTGCGTGTGTTCGTCGTTGGCCGCGGCCGCGGGCGGGTCGTATGCTCGACCCCATGGTGCAGATCCGCAAGGTCGTCGTCGGCTGCATGGACTCCCGCGTCGTGCCCGAGGAGGTGCTCGGATTCGGCGTCGGCGAGGCGCAGGTGCTGAGGGTCTCGGGCGGGCGCGTCACGCCCGAGGTACTCGCCGGCATCGTGGCATCGGCGACCCTGTTCGACCTGCACGAGATCGTCATCCTCCACCACAGCGACTGTGCGATGGGCAAGTGGACCGCAGAGGCTCTGCGTGAAGAAGTCGCCACGGTCAGTGGTGCGAAGTGCGACATGGACTTCCCGACCTTCACCGACGCCGACGCGGCCCTCGCCGACGACGTCGAGGCCGTGATCCGCTCACCCCACCTCGCCGACGACCTCGTGGTCACCGGTGTCCGCTTCGACGTCGACACGTCGGCGCTGTCCACCGTCGTGGGGCCGATCCGTCGCGGGCGTGCCGCGGTCCCCCTCGACCCCCGCACGTCGCCCGAGCCCGGCGCCGGCCGCCGGTAAACTCGCGGGGCCCGCGCCACCACCCGTCCCGACCGAGGAGCCCCGACCTCATGGCCGTCCTGCCCATCCGACTGCTGGGCGACCCCGTCCTACGCGAGCCGGGGGCGCCCGTCGCCGAGTTCGGTCCCGACCTCGCCCGTCTCGTCGACGACATGGTCGAGACGATGGACGCCGCCGGCGGCGCCGGCCTCGCGGCACCCCAGGTCGGCGTGCAGTTGCGCGTGTTCGTCTACGACGCCGGCGAGGGCGACGGTCCCCGGGCGGTCGTCAACCCCGAGATCTCCGAGCCCGAGGGGTCCGCCCCATACGAGGAGGGCTGCCTCTCGGTACCGGGGATCTACGTCGAGATCGAGCGGCCCGAGATCGTCACCGCCCGCTGGCAGGACGTCGACGGCGCCCGACACGAGGCACGCGCCGACGGCTTCTTCGCGCGCGTGTTCCAGCACGAGATGGACCACTGCGACGGCAAGGTGTTCCTCGACCGCGCCCAACGCCGCGACCGCAAGGACGCGCTGCGGCGCTTCCGCGAGCTCTGGCCGGGGCCCGCCACCAGCTACATGCCCGATGCGTCCGAGGGGCGCCGGCGCGAACACGCCCTCTGAGCGGTGAAGGTCGCGTTCTTCGGCACACCCGAGATAGCGGTCCCGTCGCTGCACGCCCTCCTCGCGTCCCACCACGACGTCGCCTGCTTGGTCACCCGCCCCGACAAGCCCGCGGGACGTGACCGCACGATGCGGCCCCCGGCGACGGTCGCGGCCGCCCACGCCTGCGGCGTGGAGGTGCTGCAGCCGGCGAAGGCGGGCGACTGCGTGGCCGACCTCGAACGCCGCAACCTCGACGTCGTGGTCGTCGTCGCGTACGGCGGCTGGCTCCCCCCGCCCGTGCTGGGCCTCGCCCCGCACGGCTGCGTCAACCTGCACCCTTCGCTGCTGCCGCGCTGGCGCGGTGCCGCCCCGATCGAGCGGGCGATCATGGCGGGCGACCCCACCACCGGCGTCGCGACGATGTCGATCGACGAGGGCCTCGACACCGGGCCGATCTACCTCGTGGTCGAGACACCGATCGAGCCCGAGGACACGGCGGCGACGCTCGCGGCGCGGCTCGGGCGCCAGGGCGCCGACCTCGTCCTCGCCACCCTCGACGGGATCGAACGCGGGTCGTTGTCGGCGGTCGCGCAACCTCGGGAGGGCGTCACGTATGCCGACAAGGTCCGCCCCGAGGACTGCCGCATCGACTGGAGCGCGTCGGCAGCGGGTGTCGACGCCCTCGTCAGGGGGGCGAACCCGCGCCCCGGTGCGTGGACCGAGGCCGGGGGGCGCCGCCTCAAGATCTGGTCGACGCGCCGCTTCGCCGGCGGCGCGCCGGTCGCTCCGCCGGGAACCGTCATCGCCGAGACCCCGCTCCTCGTCGCGACCGGTGACGGCGCCGTCGAGGTGCTCGAGGTCCAACCCGACGGCAAGGCACGCATGGACGCGGCCGCCTACGTGCGCGGCAACCGCCCCGCCGCCTCCACCGTGATCTTCGTCTGAGCCCCACCTCGCTCGCGGCGCATGCCGGTTCACCTGGTGAGAACTACGCTGTGGCCGATGGTGAAGATCGCCCCGTCCATCCTGTCCGCTGACTTCGCACGCCTCGGGGCCGAGGTCGCAGCGGTCGAGCACGCAGCAGACTGGCTCCACGTCGACGTGATGGACGGCCATTTCGTGCCGAACATCACCCTCGGGCCGCCCGTGATCGCGTCGTTGCGCAAGGTGACGTCGTTGCCGCTCGACTGCCACCTCATGATCAGCGACCCGGCCCGCTACGTCGACGCGTTCGCGGATGCCGGCGCCGACCTGGTCACGGTCCAGATCGAGGCGGTCCCGGACCCGCGGTCGGCCCTCGCCCGGATCCGCGGGCGCGGCCTCGGCTGCGGGCTCGTCGTCAACCCCGCGACGCCGTTGGCGGCGGTCGAGCCCTACCTCGACGACGTCGACGTGGTCCTCGTGATGACCGTCCAGCCCGGCTTCGGGGGCCAGAAGTTCCGTTCCGAGGTCCTGGCCAAGATCGAGGCGGCCGCGTCCGCGATCGACCGGCGTGGCATATCCGTCGCCGTCGAGGTCGACGGCGGTATCGACACGACCACGGCTCCCCTCGTCGTGGATGCCGGCGCCGACGTCCTCGTCGCCGGCTCGGCGATCTTCGGCAAGGCCGACCCCGGCGCGGCGGCCACTGCTCTGCGGTCCGCGTCGCGACGGCCGGTCCCCGCAATCACCTGAACAGTCGAACCCACGAAGGCGACGTGCCCGAAGTACCACCAGACACAGACCACGGCGACGCCGACAAGGTCGAGCGGATCCTGATCGTCGACGACGACGTCGACATATGCCGCTACGTCCAGGTCAACCTCGTCCTCGACGGCTACCAGGTCGAGGTGAGCCACGACGGCGAGGAGGGCCTCGAGCGCGCCCTCGAGACCTCCCCCGACCTCGTGCTGCTCGACGTGATGATGCCCGGCCTCGACGGCACCGAGGTGTGCAGGCGGCTGCGTTCGGACCCGCGCACGCTCGGCACCGCGATCATCTTCCTGACCGCGCGCACCCAGTCCACCGACAAGATCGCCGGCCTCTCCGCCGGTGCCGACGACTACATCTCCAAGCCGTTCGACCCGCCCGAGCTCGCCGCCCGAGTCCGTTCGGCGCTGCGGCGCAACAAGGCGATGCGCGACATCTCGCCTCTCACGGGGATGCCCGGCAACGTGTCGGTCACCGCCGAGCTCGAACGCCGTGTCGCCGACGCCGACGTCGACTTCGCGGTGTGCTGGAGCGATCTCGACAACTTCAAGGCGTTCAACGACTTCTACGGTTTCCTGCGCGGCGACGAGGCGATCAAGCTGACGGCACGCGTCCTCACCCACGCCCTCGACGCCCACCCGTGGGAGCACAACATGGCCGGCCACATCGGCGGCGACGATTTCGTGCTCATATGCGACCCCGAACAGGTCGAAGCCATCTGTATGAGCGCCGTCAGCGACTTCGACGAGCAGATATCCGCGCTGTACGACCCCGAGGACGTCCGGCGCGGCCACATCGAGGTCGAGGACCGCCGCGGTGAACTGCACCGGTTCCCGATCATGTCGCTGTCGATGGGGGTGGCGTCGTCGCGGCAACGGCCCTTCGCCACGCGCTCGGAGGCGTCGGAGGTGGCGTCGGAGATGAAGTCGTTCGCCAAGTCGATTCCCGGCTCCGCCTTCCAGATCGACCGTCGCAAGCCGGTGGACGGCTAGGGAGGAGGCCTGCTGTGGCGACGAGTGTGATGGTGATCGACGACGACCGCGACATCCGCTTCGTGATCCGCATGAACCTCGAGGCCGAGGGCTACGACGTGCACGAGTGCGCCGACGGCGCGGCGGCGGTCGACGCGATCGGCACGACGATGCCCGACATCATCGTCTGCGACATCATGATGCCCGGCGTCGACGGCTACGGCGTCCTCGAGCACCTCAAGGCACATCACGAGACGAGCCACATCCCGCTGATCTTCCTCTCCGCCAAGGGCAGCGACCGCGAGATCTGGGAAGGCTGGCAGTCCGGCGCCGACTACTACCTGACCAAGCCGTTCGACCCCGACGAGCTGCTCACCTACCTGCGCTACGTCGAGTCCGCCGCCGGCCTCCGCGACGCCTGACCGCCCCCGACCCCACCCGAAACCCGTTCTGGGTGCGCCCACCCCATCGGGCTGGGGTGTGCGCGCCCAAGTCGGGATATCGTCGGTTGGCGCGCCCGGAAACCCGCCGGCAGGTGCCTCTACGTGCCGAGGAGCTTGGCCTTCTGGGCGGCGAACTCGTCCTCGGTGAGGATCCCCTGGGCCTTGAGGTCGCCGAGACGCTGGAGCTGGTCGATCACGTCACCCTGGCTCGCGGCCGCCGGCGCGGCCGCAGGCGCGGCCTCCTGGTAGGCCTGCTGAGGCGGGGCCTGCTGGTACGTCTGCTGTTCGTAGGCGGCCTCACGATCCGCGTAGATCTGGGCGTCGCGCTGGGCGTACTTCTCGGCTTGGCGGCGCTGCACACGGCCCGACACCGCGGTGGCGGTCCCGGCGACGACGGCGGTGCGTGCAATCCCTCGGAGTAGTCCTGGCATTTCCTCTTCCCTCTCAGGCTGTTTCCATCGCGTCCAAGGCGGCCATCACGTCCTGGGCCGGGAGACGCTGGCTCGCGATCATCTGGCCGCCCGCATCCCTCGCGGCGGCGACGAAGGGTCGTGCCCACGAGTTCTCGTAGACGAGCAGCACGGCCACGGTACCGGGCTCCATGGCGTTGGCCGCCTCGGCGACGTCGTCGTCGCCGACGAGGCCCGAGCGTGCGCCCGTGAACGCCGAGAAGGACATGCCCGCGTCGCCGAGGTCGGCGATGTCGATCCCCGAGAACGTCCCGTCGGCTTCCTTGCGGATCGCGAGGATGTCGTAGAGGCTCACCACGCCCGAGTCGACGATCGCCGCGAGTGCGTCGGCCGCCTCGTCGAGCGGCTTGTCGCCGGGGAACTCCACGAGGACGAAGTCGATCGGGCCGTAGATGTCGGACATGTGTTCAGTTCCCTTCTCCGCTGCCGTGAGCTACCAAACCGTAGATGACGAGGACGTCGAGGATGAGGGCAGCGAGTGCGAACATCGGCAGGACCGGGAGCACGAAGAGCCAGAACACGGCGCTGACCGCTGCCAGGACGATCCCGAGCGCGGGACCCGACGGCGCCCGCGCGAGGAGCAGGACCGCGCCGAGGATCACGACGATGCCCCACAGGATCGCGATCCAGCCCCAGGTGCCCAAGGTGCTGAACAGGAGCCCGTTCTCGGGCAGGTAGGACTTCTTGGCGAGCGCACCGAGGCCCCAGATGAGGTTCCCGCATCCTGCGATGGCGAACACGACTCCGGCGAAGGTGACCCAACCCGAGTGCGTGCGCTCGCCCGCCCCGGCTCCGACCGTTCCTGCCATGCCGCACTCCGTTCTCCGAGGGGGTTCGCAAACCACCGGCGCCGGGCGGGCTTGGTCGCGTCCCGGCATGCGTGCGCACAGATACTGGTACACGCCGGCCACGCTGTCGTCACCCCAACTGGGTGATGATGCAGCGGCGCCGTTGGCTTAGCGTCGCGTGGTGTGCCAGCCAGGACCAAGCATGCACCTGCGCTTCAACGCCGACAGCCTCATCGCCAGGGCCGCAGCCGAGGCCTCCGGTTCGGTCTCCAGAGGGGGACCGGCGCCTCTCGAGAGGCCGTGGCGACGTCCGCCGGCGCTGCCGTCGCCGCGATCGCCCACCCCTTTCGGCCGCACTTGGTCGGCGACGGGTGAGCTCGCCGCCGACGACCCGCGCCGCCGCCGGCTCGAGGTCGCCCTGCAGGCCGGCGTCATCGGCGACCTCGACTCCGCGGGCCGGGCGCTGACCGTCGACGCCGCGTGCTGGTCGCCGTCGCTGTCGGTCGGCTCGCTCTCGGAGGCCGAGGCGGCGCTGGCGGAGCGACCCGCCGTCCTCGCGGTCGACGAGTTCCGCATCGAGGGCCTCTGGTGGTGCGACCCGGTCGCGATCGCCGAATGGCACGTCGCCGCCTCCGTCGTGGGCCCGTTGCTCGTCTGCGACGAGGTGCTCGTCGAACGCAGCGGCGGCCGTGTCGAGGTCTTCGGGGCTTCGTTCGCAGCGCTCCGCGACGGCCGCATCGCGGCCATGCACACGTACTTCGACGAGGCGTCCGTGATCGAACAGGTGCTCTTCGCCTAGCTTGACCCGGCTGTGGCAGGGACCAAGAGTGGACTGGCCGGCCGCGTCCGCACCCAACCTCTCGGGATCGCGCCGACCGGGTACCGGGCACCGGATCTGCGTCCGGGGACGATCAGGCGGGACGACCTCGTGAAGCGGCTGCTGGGGGCCGCCGCCGAGAGGATCGTCGTCGTCGCCGCGCCCGGTGGGTACGGCAAGACCACGACGATGCGGTTGTGGCAGGACCTCGACCCCCGCGGCTTCGCGTGGGTCAACCTCGACCGCCTCGACAACGACCCCGTCCACCTCCTGCGCCACGTCGCCCTGCCACTCGACGAGATGGCCGCGCTCGGCGCTGCCACGGTGCACGCGCTCACGGGGCCGGCGATGTCGCCCGAGCACGACATGGTGCCCGCCCTCGTCGCCGACATCGCCGACATCGCCGACGGCACCGAAGGCGCCGGCCGGGACGCGTTCGTGCTCGTCCTCGACGACGTGCACGTGCTCACGTCCGACACGGCGCTGCGGTGCCTGAGCGCGATCGTCGCGGCGGTGCCCGTGGGGTCGCAGGTCGCGCTCGTCGGCAGGACGACCCCCGCCATCGGCCTGTCCCGGCTGCGCCTCGACCGGGGCGCCTTGATCCTCGACGCGGGCAGCCTCTCGATGTCGGAGGCGGAGGCGGCGGAGTTGTTGGGCCGCTCCGACGTGGTACTCGGCGACGACTCGCTGAGGTCGCTCGTCGACGCGACCGAGGGCTGGCCCGGCGGGCTGCACCTCGCCGCCCTCGCGATGACCGGCGCCGACGACGACGTTGACGTTGCCGACGTGTTCTCGGGTCGCAACCGTCTCGTCGCCGACTACCTCGTCGAGGAGGTCCTGGCGGTGCTCGACGCGGACACCGTCGAGTTCCTCGAACGCTCCGCCGTGCTCGAACGCATGAACGCCGACCTCCTGGACGACCTCTTGGGGACCGACGACGCGGGCCGCATGCTCGACGCGCTCGACCGATCGGGGAACCTGTTCCTGGTGCCCCTCGACGACGAGCGCGACTGGTACCGCTACCACCACCTCTTCGGCGATCTGCTCCGCGCCAGGCTGGCGCGGCGCGATCCGGCCGGCGCTCGCGTCCTGCACCGGGGAGCGAGCCGGCTGCTCGAGGAGCGTGGTGACGTCGACGCGGCCGTCCACCATTGCATCGCGGCGGGCGACACGGGCCGAGCAGCCGACCTCGTACTCGTACAGGCGCCCCGGCTCGCGCTCGGCGGCCGCGCGGCGACCCTGTCGGGCTGGCTCGACGCCCTCGGCGCGTCCGCTGTCGAGGACCACCCGGCCGCCGCGATCGCGGCCGCGTGGACGGGGGTGGCCCACGGCGACGCCGCGCTCATCGACGCTGCGCTCGCAGCGGCGCAGCGGTCGCCGTGGCAGGGCCCCCTCGCCGACGGCTCTGCGTCGGTGGCGGTCGCGGTCGCGATGGTGAGGGCGATGATCGCCATGCGGGGCATCGGCGGCGTGATCGAGGACACCGAGGTCGTGCGCGGCGCAGGTGGGCCCGCGACCAACCCGTGGTGGGCAACGGCGAGCGCGATCAGGGCGACGGCGCTGTCGATGCGCGGCGAAGTGGAAGAGGCTCGCGACCAGCTCCACGAGGTCCTACCGCATCTGGGGGATCTGGGCGGCTTCGAGGCCGCCGCCGAGGCCCACCTGGGCGTGATCGACCTCGACGACGGCGACGTGGCGTCGGCGGCGCGCCACTGCACCCGCGCCCTCGAGTTGGCGGACCGCTACGGCCTCGAGGCGGTCCTGCCCGCGGCAGCGGTCTTCGCGGCGGGATCGCTCGTCGCCGCCGTGCAGCATCGCGGCGCCGAGTCCGCGCGCCTGGCCGCGGTCACGGGGCGCATGCTCGATCGCATCGGCTCCCTCTCGCCGCGGACCGCGTTGTTGTGCTCGGTGCTGCTCGCCCGCGCGGCCGTGTGTGCCGGCGACCCCACCAGCGCACGCTTTCACGCCGAGCGCGCAGAGCTCGCGCGCCGGCGCGAGCCCGCCGCGCTCAAGCTGAACGCCCAGCTCGACGAGGTGCACGCGCGCCTCCGCGCCGGCAGCGCCGCCGAGGTGGTCGAGGCCCTCACGCCGGCCGAGCTGCGTTTGCTGGCCTACCTGCCCACCCACCTCTCGCTGCAGGAGATCGCCGCTCAGCTCTTCATCAGCCGCAACACCGCGAAGACCCATACCGTCGCGATCTACCGCAAACTCGGCGTCTCCTCGCGTGGTGACGCCGTCGACACCGCGCGCCGCCTCGGCTTGGCCGGCCCCGAGGCGCCGATCACCCGATCGGGGTGATGCCTGCCGCCGACGCCGCCACGTAACATGCGGTAGGCGGGCGACACAGGAGGAGACAGCGATGAGTGAGCGACCGAGCGCGTGGGCGGTGGGCTGGTCCTACTTCGCCGCCGTGATGCTGATGATCGCCGGGGTGTTCCAGTTCATCGCCGGTCTCGCAGCGCTGATCAACGACGAGTTCTACGTCGTCGGCAAGAAGTGGGTGTTCCAGTTCGACATCACGACCTGGGGCTGGATCCACCTCATCCTCGGCATCGTCCTCGTCCTCGCGGGCATCGGTGTGCTCACGGGGAACCTCGCGGCCCGCATCGTCGGTGTCATCGTCGCGTCCCTGAGCGCGATCGCGGCGTTCATGTACCTGCCCTGGTACCCGATCTGGGCGATCGTCGTGATCGCCGTCGACATCGCGGTGATCTGGGCGTTGACCGCGCACGGACGCGACGTCGAAGCCGTCTGAGCCCCGCGGGAGCGCTCCGCGGTGACGGGGCCCGGCAAGGCGGCGTCGTTCCACGTCCTCGCCAAGCCGACGGGGCCGATCTGCAACCTCGACTGCGAGTACTGCTTCTTCCTGTCCAAGGAGTCGCTGTATCCGGGTGACACGTTCCGGATGGGCGACGACCTGGCCCGGACCTACGTGCGCCAGCTCCTGGAGTCCCAAGCGGGCCCCGAGGCCACGATCGCCTGGCAGGGCGGCGAGCCGACGCTGATGGGCGTCGAGTTCTTCCGCCGCTGCGTCGCGCTCGCCGACGAGTACCGCCGCGCCGACCAGAGCGTCACCCACACGATCCAGACCAACGCGACGCTGCTGACCGACGAGTGGGCCGAGATGCTCGCCGAGCACCGCTTCCTCGTCGGGGTCAGCATCGACGGACCCGCCGAGATGCACGACCGCTACCGGGTCGACAAGAAGGGCCGGCCCACCTTCGCCAAGGTGATGCGCGGCGTCGAGCTCCTGAACCGTCACGGCGTCGACTGGAACGTGCTCTGCACCGTCAACGCCGCCAACCAGCACGCGCCGCTCGAGGTGTACCGCTTCTTCCGCGACGACCTCGACGCGACCCACGTCCAGCTCATCCCGGTGGTCGAGCGAGACAACGACAGCGGCTTCCAGGAGGGCGACACGGTCACGGAGCGCTCCGTCGCACCCGAGGCCTGGGGGCGCTTCCTGATCGGCGTCTTCGACGAGTGGGTCACCCGCGACGTCGGCGCCGTGTTCGTGAACCACTTCGACGCCGCGCTCGCGTCGTGGCTGGGGCTGGCGCCGGCTCTGTGCATCTTCCGCGAGACGTGCGGCGACGCCGTCGCCCTCGAGCACAACGGCGACCTGTACTCCTGCGACCACTTCGTCGAACCGGCGCATCTCGTCGGCAACATCACCACGACCCGCATGGGCGACCTCGTCGCGTCGCCGCAGCAGCGGGCCTTCGGCGCCGCCAAGCGCGACGGCCTGCCGGAGTACTGCCGCCGCTGCGACGTGCGCTTCGCGTGCAACGGCGAGTGCCCCAAGAACCGCTTCGCCGTCACACCCGACGGCGAGGCGGGCCTCAACTACCTCTGCGAGGGCTACAAGGCGTTCTTCGGCCACGTAGACGCCCTGATGCGGATCATGGCCGACCGCCTGCGCGGCGGCGGCTACGCCGACGAGGTCATGGGCGTGCTGGCAGCCGCAGGCCGCAACGATCCGTGTCCCTGCGGCAGTGGCCGCAAGGCCAAGCTCTGCCACCCCTCCCGCTGACGCGCCCGTGGATCACCCGCATCCGGCGGATCACCCGCATCGGGTGAGGACGGCGGCATCCGATCGGGACGACGATGGCAGGTCCGTTCCGGTGTGTGCGATCGGCGGGAGCAGAGCGTGAGCGACGAGACGATGGACGTCGTGGTGGCGGCCTACCAGGACCCGGACACGGCTCGGAGCGACTTCGGCGGCCTCTGCCGCCGGATCGCGGACAGGGCGATCTCGACCCGGGGCGTCGTTCTCGTATCGAAGGACGCGGACGGCGACGTCACGCTGGTCGACACCGGCGACCACCTCGGACGCCGCGGCGCGGGTTGGGGTGGGGGCGTCGGTGTCGTCGTCGGCCTCCTCGCCCCGCCGATGCTCGCGTCGGTCGCCGTCGGCGCCGCGGCCGGCGCCGCGCTCGGAAAGTTCGCCGGCCACCGGGTCAAGAGCGGCATCGACGACGAGATCGGCCAGGCGCTTCCACCGGGGTCCGCCGCGGTGATCGGGGTGTTCGCCGAGTCCGAGCGCCTCGCGGTCGAGCAGGCACTGGCGGGCTCGCCGGCCAAGTCCGTCGTCCCCATGGACAAGCGGACGCTCTCCGAGCTCGGCGACTCCCTTGCCGAGGCGATGCACAAGTTCGGTCCCGACCGCAGCGTGCTGCCGATCCCCGACAAGGGGTTCGGCGGCACGGCCGGGCGCACGCTGCACGACTCGGTCGCGGACTGGTCGATGATCCCGGGACCGGCGGCGCCCGAGGGGGCGCCGAACGTGCTCGTCGTCCTGATCGACGACGCCGGCTTCGGCGCGATCGAGCCCTTCGGCGGGCCGATCCCGGCACCGGCGTTCGCGCGGGTGCGTGACATGGGCGTGACCTACAACCGCTTCCACGTCACCGCGGTGTGCTCGCCGACGCGGGCGGCGCTGCTGACGGGGCGCAACCAGCACCGCGTCGGCTTCGGGTCGATCGCGGAGTACCCCGGCCCGTTCCCCGGCTACACGGCCGCGAAGCCGCGGACCTGCGCGGCGTTCCCGCGCATCCTCTCCGAGAACGGCTACGTCACGGGCGGGTTCGGCAAGTGGCACCTGACCCCCGACAACGTCCAGGGTGCCGCCGGTCCGTTCGACCACTGGCCCCAGGCGTGGGGATTCGACCACTGGTGGGGCTTCCTCAGCGGCGCCGCGGGCCAGTACGACCCGATCATCACCCAGGACAACACCACGCTCGGGGTGCCCGCGGGCCCCGGCGGCGAGCAGTACTACTTCCCCGACGACATCACCGACAAGGCCGTGGAGTGGCTCCACGCGGTGCGCGCCCAGGACGCCCGCAAGCCTTGGATGATGTACTACTCGACGGGCTGCGCTCACGCCCCGCACCACGTGCCCAAGGCGTGGGCCGACAAGTACGCAGGCCGCTTCGACGACGGCTGGGACGCCCTGCGCGAGCGCACCCTGGCGCGCCAGATCGAGCTCGGTGTCGTCCCCGCGGGCACCGAGCTGACCGAGCGCCCCGACGTCTTCCCGGCCTGGGACTCCCTCGGCGACGCGGAGCGGAAGCTCTACGCACGCCAGATGGAGGTCTACGCGGGCTACCAGGAGAACGCCGACTGGAACGTGGGCCGCCTCCTCGACGCGATCGAGGAGATGGGCGACCTCGACGACACGCTGATCTTCTACATCTGGGGCGACAACGGCGCGAGCCTCGAGGGCACGACGACGGGGTCGTTCAACGAGATGACCTTTCTCAACGGCATCGTGCTCGACGCCGACAAGCAGTTGGCGCTGATCGAGCAGTACGGCGGCGTCGACGCCCTCGGCAGCCCCCACACCGCGCCCCACATCGCGGCCGCCTGGGCGCACGCCTGCAACGCGCCGTTCAAGTGGGGCAAGCAGAGCGCCAGCCACCTCGGTGGGACCCGCGACCCGATGGTCGTCGCGTGGCCGGCGCGCATCCGCCCGAGTGCGGACATGCGCGACCAGTTCACCCACTGCATCGACGTCGGCCCGACGATCCTCGAAGCTGCGGGGATCCCCGAGCCCGACACGGTCGACGGCATCGACCAGGAGCCCATGGACGGCACCAGCTTCGTGTACTCCTTCGACGACGCGGGGGCGCCGGAGCGCCACACGACCCAGTACTTCGAGATGTTCGCGAGCCGGGCGATGTACAAGGACGGCTGGTGGGCGGCGTCGCGGCCGGACCGGATCCCGTGGGACTTCTCGCCCGAGACGCTCGAACGCTTCGGGCCCCACTCCGACTGGGACCCCGACGCCGACGCCCCGTGGGAGCTCTACGACCTGCGCGTCGACTTCTCCCAGGCCCACGACGTCGCCGCTGATCACCCCGACACCGTCGAGGAGCTGCGGGACCTCTGGTGGGCCGAGGCCGAACGCAACCGGGTGCTGCCGCTCATGGGCGGCGCGTCGGTGATGTACGGGATCCTCCCGCCGCTGCCGACGGTGACGCGCTTCACCTTCGCCGGGGACGTGCAGAACGTCCAGCGCGGCATGATCCCGCGCATCTTCGGGCGTTCGTACGCGATCGAGGCCGACCTCACGATCCCCGCGGGTGGAGCCGAGGGCGTCGTCGTCGCCAACGCCGACTTCATCGGCGGCTTCGCCCTCTGGGTCGACTCCGACGGGATCCTGCGCCACACCTATTCGCTGCTCGGCGTCGAGACGTTCAAGCACGTCGCGACCGAGGCGTTGCCTACGGGTGAGGTCAAGGTCCGCATGCTCTTCGAGGCCGACGACCCCGAGCCGGGCACCGGAGGCCGGGTCACCCTCTTCGCCGGCGACCGCGAGATCGGCGGCGGCGCCATGGCCCGCACCGTCCCCGTCGCGTTCACGTCCTACGCGGGCATGGACGTCGGCTGCGACAACGGCCTCGTCGTCGACCTCGACTACGAGGACAAGGCCCCGTACGCGTTCACGGGCACCGTGCACAAGGTCGTGTTCGACCTGACGCCCAACGCCCACGGCGACGAGATGGCGCTGCACGCGTCGGCCCAGGCGGCCGGCATCGCCCACGGCGCCGCCGGCTGAGCGTCCGACCGGATCGGGCAGCCGGGAACGGAGGGCGTCAGGACAGCGAGCGGTTCCAGGCGCGGTCCATCAGCGAGGCGTGCAGCGAGATCTCGTCCTCGGGATCCGCGGGCGGCGCGAGCCGGGTCCAGGTCCCGTCCGCGTCGAGCGTCCACGCCTGGCGGTTGTCGGCGAGGTTGAGGTCCAACAGCGCCGACATCTCGTCGCGCAGGGCCGGGTCGAGGATCGGGAACACGGTCTCGACGCGGCGGTCGAGGTTGCGCTGCATCATGTCGGCGGATCCGAGCCAGTACTCGTCGTCGCCGTCGTTGTGGAAGTGGTACACCCGCGAGTGCTCGAGGAAGCGCCCGAGGATCGACCGCACGCGGATCCGCTCCGAGATGCCCGCGAGCCCCGGGCGCAGGCAGCAGATCCCGCGCACGATCAGGTCGATCTCGACGCCGGCCTGCGACGCCTGGTACAGCGCCGCGATCATCTCGGGGTCGACGACGCTGTTGACCTTGATCCGGATCCGGCCGGTCCCGCCTGCGAGTGCGATGTCGCGCTCGCGCTCGATGCGCGCCATCAAGCCGCGTCGCAGCGAGTACGGCGCGACCAAGAGGGTGCGGAACTCGCGTTGGCGCGAGTAGCCGGTCAGGAAGTTGAACAGGTCGGTGAGATCGGCGCCGTACTCGGGCCGCGCCGAGAAGAGGCCGAGGTCCTCGTAGAGCCCCGCGGTGCTCGCGTTGTAGTTGCCGGTGCCGAGGTGGACGTAGCGGCGGATGCCGGTGCGCTCCTGGCGCACGACGAGCACGGCCTTGGAGTGGGTCTTGAGGCCGACGAGGCCGTACGCGACGTGAGCGCCCGATGCCTCGAGGCGGCGGGCCCACTGGATGTTGCGCTCCTCGTCGAAGCGCGCCTTGATCTCGACGACGACCACGACCTGTTTGCCCGACTCCGCAGCGCGCACCAGGCTCGCCATGATCTTGGAGTTCTCGGTGGTGCGGTACAGGGTCTGTTTGATCGCGAGCACGTCGGGGTCCTCGACGGCCTGGCGGATGAACTCCTCGACCGAAGCCCCGAACGACTCGTAGGGGTGGTGCACGAGCACGTCGCGTTCGCTCACGAGTTTGAACAGGTCGACGTTCTCGTCGCCGCCTTCGAGCACCGGCGGGGTGCGCGGGCTCCACTTGCGCACGCTCAGCTCGGGGCGGTCCACGGACGCGAGGTCGAACATGTCCGCGGGGCCGAGGATCCCGGCGGTCTCGATCATCTCGCTCGAGTTGATCTCGAGCTCGCGCCGCAACAGGTCGCGGATGCGCTCGGGCATCGACGGGCCGATCTCGAGGCGCACGACCGAGCGGAAGCGGCGGCTGCGCAGGCCGGTCTCGATCTCGTGCAGGAGGTCCTCGGCGTCCTCGTCCTCGAGGTCGAGGTCGGAGTCGCGGGTGACCCGGAACGCATGGCATTCGAGGATGTCCATCCCCGGGAACAGCATCCCGAGGTGGGCGGCGCAGACCTGCTCGACGGGGACGGTCTCGGAGCTGTCGGGGCTCACGGCGACGAAGCGGCCGACGTTGCGGGGCACCTTGACGCGGGCGAAGCGCTCGGCGTCCTCCTCGGGGTCGCGGATCACGACCGCGAGGTTGAGGCTCAGGTTCGAGATGTAGGGGAACGGGTGCGACGGGTCGACGGCGAGGGGGGTGAGGACCGGGAAGATCTGCTCGCGGAAGTGGGCGCTCAAGTGGTCGAGAGCTGCCTCGTCGAGCTCGTCCCAGTCGCGCACGGCGAGGCCGGCATCGCCGAGCTCGGGTTCGAGCACGTCGACCCAGCAGCGCGCCATGTCCTCGTGCATGCGCCGCGAGCGCTCGTCGATCGCCTCGAGTTGCTCCTTGGGTGTGAGCCCGTCGGGGCTGCGGGTCGCGATCCCGGCGTCGACCTGCTGTTGCAGGCCCGAGACGCGCACCATGTAGAACTCGTCGAGGTTGTTGGCGCAGATCGCGAGGAACTTCACCCGCTCGAGCAGCGGGTTGCGCAGGTCGAAGGCCTCGGCGAGGACACGCTCGTTGAACTCGAGCCACGACATCTCGCGGTTGAAGAAGCTCTCGGGCGGCTGCAGCGCTTCGAGTTCGTCGACGCCCGCGCCGGGCCGGCCCGTCCCGTCCTCGGCATCCTCGGCGGCCTCGACCGCCTCGACCGCCTCGACCGCGACTTCGTCGGCGACCGGAAGCGGAATCGCGGCTGCCTCGGCGACGGGGTCTTCGAGGGGTTGGACCATGGTGGGCCGACCGTACCACGCCGCCAGGTGTCCCTGTTTCTGGGACTGGGCTGCCGTTTCGGACAGGAACGGCCGCGTGAGGGGAGAAACCCCTACGTAACCACCCAGTTGTGCGGCGCCACCCACCCGGCGCTACACGGGCAGTTGGTCCGCCAACCGGCTGCCGGAGCGACGCCTCGGTCGCCCCCGCCCACCACCCGGGCGGCCGAGGTGCCGCTCCATTCCGCCCCCCCACCGCCCCGTCCCCTGCCCGGCCCGCCCCCTCCCAAACGCGGGCAGGTTGGCGCGCCAGCGCAACAGACCGCCCGCGTTTGCGGACGGCCCCTTCCCAAACGCGGGCAGGTTGGCCCGCCAGCGCAACAGGCCGCCCGCGTTTGCGGACGGTCGCCCCTCCAAACGCGGGCAAGACGACCCGCCAGCGTCACAGACCGCCCGCGTTTGGGGTCTGGCCACGCCACGGGAGGACGTGGAGGTCGGCGTCGAGGGCGACGAGGTCGGCACGCGAGCCCACCTCGATACCACCGCGCCCGGACAGACCGATGGCGGCGGCCGGGTTCGACGTGACCGCGGCGACCGCGTCGGCGGTCCCCAGCCCCCAGCGAACGAGGTTGCGCAGCGCCACGTCCATCGTGATCGCAGACCCCGTGAGATCGCCTCCACGATCACGCACGACCGCACCGTCGACGTGGAGGCCCGCCCGAGATCCTCCCGCCGCAGTCACCCCGACCGAGTCGGTGACCGCGACGAACCGCCGCGGCCCGACCGCACGCCACGTGGCCTCCACGACGATCGGGTCGACGTGGACCCCGTCGCAGATCACGCACACCCGCACGCGGTCGTCGACGAGCGCGGTACCGGCGAGGCCGGGGTCGCGCCGGGTCATCGGCCGCATCGCGTTCCACAGGTGCGTGACGAGGCGCACCCCGGCGTCGAAGGCTGCCGCCGCCTCACCGGCATCGGCGTCGGAGTGGCCAGCCGCGACCGTGACGCCGCCCGCCACGAGGCGGCGCACAATGTTGAGAGCGCCGGGCAGCTCGGGCGCGAGCGTGACGAGGCGCACGGGCCACTCGAGCACGGCGGCGACGTCGACGTCGCCGAGGCCCTCCACGGGGTGCGCCCCGTGACGGGCAGGCGACAGCATCGGCCCTTCGAGGTGCACCCCCGGGAACTCCGGAACCCCCGCCCCGCCCGGGCCGCCGACGCAGAACCCCTCCAACGCCTGCGTCACCGGCGTCCCCGTGATCAGCGTCGGGAGGACGGCCGTGGCGCCGCTCGGGGCGAGCAACGCCCGCGCCCGTTCCCAGTTGGCCTCCCCGCCGGTGGCGAAGGAGACGTCACCGGTGCCGTTGCACTGCAGGTCCACGAAGCCGGGCGTGAGGACGGGCACCGCCGCGTCGGCGCGCCCCGGCCCCGTGACCTCGACGACGACGCCGTCCTCGACGGCGACCCGGCCCGGTCCGCGCGCCTCGGGGGTGAAGACCCGCTCGGCGGAGACGACGAAGGTCAACTCGCCTGTCCGTGCAGCCCGAGCACCGCGAGCACCGCCCGTCGTGCGTCGGCAGCGTCGGCCGCGGCGAGCCCGGCGTCGACGGCCGCAGCCCACACCTCGTAGTCGGGGAGCGCCTCGCGGGCGGCCCGCATCTCCGCGCGCACCTCGGCCAGCACGTCGAGGGTCGCCTCGGCCGCTTCGGGGAGCCACGCGTCGACGAGCTCCATCAGGCGCCTCGCGGCGGCGGGGGAGCGGCCTCCGGTGGACACCGCCACCTGCAGGTCGCCGCGACGCACGATCGCCGCCATCACGAGGTCCGACGCCGAAGGCGCGTCGGGGACGTACACGAGCGCGCCGGCCGCACGTGCGGCCTCGGCGGCGTCCACCCAGTCGGCGAGGCAGACGACCACGACCATGCAGCCGTCGAAGTCGTCGGGGGACCAGTCGAGCCCGGGCGTCCGCACCTGCGCGCCGCCACGTTCGAGGTCACGGACCCGCCGTGCGGCGTCGGGGCCGGAGCCGACCACGCACGCTGCCCGGCCTTCGATGCGGAGTCCGGCGAGGAAGGGTGGGTGCGTTGCCATCGACGGTGATGGTACGTGGGCGGACCGCCTCGATAGCCTCCGCTGCCGATGACCGCGCCGGCCACGCAGACCGCAACGCTCTCCGAGTACGACTCCAAGGCGCTGCTCGCGCGCCACGGCGTCGCCCACGCGCCCGAGCGCCTCGTCGCCACCGCCGACGACGCGGTCGTGGCCGCAGACGCGCTCGGCTATCCCGTCGCCGTGAAGCTCTGCGGCGCCGCGATCGCGCACAAGACCGAGCGCGGCCTCGTCCACCTCGACCTGCGCGACGCCGCCGCGGTCCGCGACGCAGCGACCGCTGTCCTCGCCGCCGCCCGCCCCGAGGACGGCGACGTCGCGGTCCTCGTGTCGAAGATGGTCCGCGGCAACCGCGAGCTGATCGCCGGCTGCACGATCGACCCCGTCTTCGGCCGCTGCGTGATGGTCGGCATCGGCGGCATCCTCGCCGAGGCGGTTGGCGACGTGGCGTTCCGCCTCGCCCCCGTCGACAGCGTCGACGCCGAGGACATGATCGACGACCTCGCCACCCAGGCGCTCCTGGGCCCGTTCCGGGGCGAGCCGGCAGTCGACCGTGCCGCCCTGGCACGCATCCTCGTCGGCCTCAGTGCAGCGTTCTGCGAGGACGAGGACGTCGTCGCGATCGACGTCAACCCCCTGATCGTCGTCGACGGCGAGCCGGTGGCGGTCGACGCCCTCGTAGAGGTCCGCGCGTGAGCGGCACGCGTGAAGGCTTCGAGGCCCTCTTCGACCCCGAGGGCGTCATCGTGGCCGGCGTGTCGTCGCACCCGGGCAAGTTCGGCTTCGTGGCGGCGCACAACATCCTCAGCCACGACTACCCGCACCCGGTCCACATGACCAACAGGGACGGCGCCGAGGTGCTCGGGATGGCGACCTACACCGACGTCTCGGAGATCCCCGACGGCGCCGCCGACCTCGTCTTCGTGTGTACCCCGGCCGCCGCTAACCCCCAGATCCTGCGCCGGTGCGCCGCCAAGGGGGTGAAGGCGGCGTTCGTCGCGTCGGCGGGCTACGGCGAGGCGGGCGCGTCCGGCCGCGAGGCCCAGGACGAGCTGGTGCGCCTCTGCGACGAGCTCGGCATCCTCCTCGCGGGACCCAACGGCCAGGGTGTCGTCTCGACGCCGTCGTCGCTGTGCGCGCAGATCGTCGCCCCCTACCCCCCACGCGGCCGCATCGGCATCGCGAGCCAGTCGGGCAACTTCGTGTCGTCGTTCCTGAACTACGCGCAATGGAGTGGTGTAGGCGTCAGTCGTGCGGTCTCGGCGGGCAACTGCGCCGCCACGACCGTGCCCGACTACCTCGCCTACTTCGCCGCCGACGCCGAGACCGAGGTGGCGCTTACCTACGTCGAGGGCATCGAGGACGGGCGTCGCTTCTACGCCGACATGCGCGCCGTCGCCGCCGAGATCCCCCTGGTACTCGTCAAGGGCGGGACGACGGGCGGGGGCGCGCGTGCCGCTGCGAGCCACACCGGGTCGCTCGCCGCGGACGACACCGTCTTCGACGGCGTGTGCGCGCAGGCCGGGATCTCGCGGGCGCCCACGATCGAGGCGGCGTTCGAGGCCGCCGCCGCGTTCGCGACCCAGCCCGCTCCGCGGGGGCCGAACGTGTTCGTGCTCACCAGCGCCGGCGGCTGGGGTGTGGTCACCGCCGACCGGATCACGCGCTCGCGCGACCTCGAGCTCATGGCGCTGCCCGCCGACCTCGAGGCCGCGATCGACGCGAAGCTGCCTCCCCGTTGGAGCCGCAACAACCCCGCCGACATGGCCGGCGGCGAGACGCGTGACACCGTCCCCGAGCTCCTCGAGATCGTCACCGCCCACCCCGGCGTCGACGCGGTGATCTTCCTCGGTCTCGGCATCCAGTCGAACCAGGGACGCATGGAGCGCGAGGGCCGCTTCTGGCCGGATTTCGGCCTCGAGCGCATAGTCTCGTACCACGAGCGCCAGGACGCGCGCTTCGCCGAGGCGGCCGTCGAGGTCGCCGATCGCTTCGACAAGCCCGTCCTGGTGGCGACCGAACTGGCGGTCACCCAGCCGGACAACCCCGGCGTCGCGCGGCTGCGCGAGCTCGGGCGGCCGGCGTTCTCGTCCTCCTACAGGGCGGTCGCCGCGCTCGAGCACATGTGGCGGCGGGCGCGCTGGCGTCGCCGTCGTGGACTTGACCGACCCTGAACCCGAGCCCGTCTCCTCGTGACCCTGCGCCTGCGAACCTCCGCAATCCTCGCCGCTGTAGCTGCGCTGCTCGTGGCGCTGTCGTGCGTGCCGGCCCGAGCTGCGGGAAGCGGCGAGAACGCTGGAGCTGCCGCAGGCGACGCAAGCGGCGCAAATGGCGACGGGGCGACTGCCGCTCCGGCGGGCTCGGCGCTTCTCTCGCCGGCGCGCTTTCCCCAGCTCACCGAGGCCGTGGACGCCCGTGTCGGCCTCGACCGCCGCCTCGGCGCCGACACCGGCGGGTCGGGGCTCGCTTCGTCGTGTGTCGCGGTCGGCCTGCCCAGCGGTGAGATGCTGTTCGGCCTCCACGACGACGCGTCCTTGATCCCGGCGTCGACGACGAAGTTGTTCACCGGCCTCGCGGCGCTCATGGCCGTCGGTGCCGACACCCGCTTTCGCACCGAGGTCTGGGAGAAGGACGGCACCCTCTACCTGAAGGGCGGTGGAGATCCGGTCCTGGCCACGCCTCAGTGGGCTCGTAGCCATCCCGACGAGGCGAGCACGTCGCTGGCCGAGCTCGCCCGCAGCGCCGTCGCGGCGCACCCCGGCGCCGGCGCCGTCGTCGCAGACGCCGGGGTCATCGACACCGACCCGGCCGTGGAGGGCTGGGAGAGCCGTTACCTACGCGACCTCACGGCTCCGCGGATCTCGGGTCTCGCGGTCGACCGCGGCCGTCCCGACCCCGATCCGAACCGCCCCAAGGTCGCCAACGGCCAGGCCGACGCCGACCTCGCTGCCGCGGCGGCGTTCGCCGGCCTCTACGGCGGGGCGGGCGTCACCGTGAGTCGTGGGGCGACTCCCGAGGGCGCGACGTTGGTCGCCTCGGTCGAGTCGCCGCCGCTGTCGGAGATCGTCGCCGCCATGGAGAAGAACAGCGACAACTTCATCGCCGAGGTGCTGTTGCGCCACGTCGGCCGCAGCGCCGGCGACCCCACCACTGCGGGTGGTGTCCGTGCGGAGGCGGCGGTGCTCGGCGGGCTCGGCATCGACCTCTCGGGTGTGCACCTCCTCGACGGCTCCGGCCTGCACCGCGACTCCAAGGTGACGTGCGAGGCCATGCTCGGCCTCCTCCAGGCCGGCCTGTCGGACGCGAGCGTCGGCGCGGTCTTCGCCAAGTCGTTGGCGGTCGGCGGCACCGACGGGACGCTCAAGAAGCGCCACCTCGCGGGCGACGTGCGCGCCAAGACCGGCACCCTCAACGACGTGTCCAACCTCGTCGGTGCCGCAGGCAGCGGCGACGGCGACCTCTACTTCGCGATCCTGATGAACGGCACCGCCGGCTCCGACAGGGCACACCAGATCCAGGAGCGCATCGTCGCCGACATCGGCCGCTGGCCCGCCCCCTGAGGCGGGGTCGGCGGGCTAAGGCGGGGGGTCTGCACTGACGTGGGGACGTGAAACGGGTTGTGGACCCGTCTGACGTCCCCACGTCGGGGTTCGGCGGGGTACGGCACTGACGTGGGGACGTGAAACGGGTTGTGGACCCGTCTGACGTCCCCACGTCGGGGGCTGACGTCCCCACGTCGGGAGTACGGCGGGGTGCGGCGGGAGTACGGCGGGGTGCGGCGGGAGTGCGGGAGTGGCCCGGGTGCGGACGCGAGGCGCGGTAACCTCTCCCGCGGACCACTGACAGGCACCCAGGAAGGACACCGCGTGGCGACACTGCGGACCCGCCCCGACAGACAGGTGGGGGAACTGGTCGACGAGCTGCGCACGATGGTCACCGACTACGTGCGCCAGGAGACCATCGAGCCCGCCAAGCACCTCGGGGCGACGTTCGGGTACTCCCTCGCGGCGGGCATCCTGCTCGGCTTCGGCTTCGTCCTTACGCTTTTCGGGCTGCTCAGGTACCTGCAGTCCAAGGTGTGGATCTTCCCGCAGGGCGCGTGGACGTGGCTGCCCTACCTGATCACCGCACTCGCCGGACTGATCGTCATCGGTGTCTCGCTGAAGCTCGCGAAAGGCAGGTCGAATGGCTCGAGCGCAGACTGAATCCCAGGTAAGCCGCAGCGACATCGAGGCCAAGGTCCGCGAGATCGAGTCGGCGATCACCGCTCCGGTCGAAGCCGCCAAGCCCTCGATCATGGCGACAGGGATCGTCATGACCGTGATCGTGGTGATCGTCGCCTACCTCTTCGGGCGCCGCATCGGCACCAAGCGCTCCGCGATCGTCGAGGTCAAGCGCTACTAGCCCGACCGACGCAGGCCCGCACACCGGTCGCCTCGTGGGCATGTCTCACTTGAGGTAGTCGGTCAGCAGTGCCGGCTTGAGTCCCGCAGCCTGCGCTGCGGTGAGGGCTGCGGCGAGGTCCTCGGCGAGCTCGGGGCGGTAGTGCATGAGGACGATGTCGCCGGGGCGCAGCGCTTCGCCGCTCGCGAAGGCGACCTTGCCCTTGTTGACCGAGGCACCCCACTTGACGACGTACTTGATGCCGCAGTTCCCGGCTGCGACAGTGGTGTTGGCGTTCATCGAGCCGTACGGCGGGCGGAACATGGTGGGGAAGTAGCCGACCTTGGCGGCGATGTCCTCGGAGGTCGTACAGATCTGGTCCTGCTGTTGTTGCAACGAGAGCTTGGCGAACGCCGGGTGCGAGATCGAGTGGTTCTCGATGCTGCCCGACGCTTTCGCCATGCCCTTCCAGGTCTCGGGATCCTTGTCGAGTACCTGGGCGAGCAGGAACGTCGTGACCGGGACCGTGCCGCTCATGAGCTTCGCCATCGGCTCCGATGGTGTGTACCAGCCGTCGTCGATTGTGATGAACACGACCGGGTCGGTCGTCGTGATGCGGCTCACCACCTGCGCGGGCGGTAGGGCCTGGGTGGTGGGCGGCGCGGTCGACGGCGGCGCCGTGGGGACGGTGTCCTCGGGGGGCGGCATGTCGTCACCCGGATGCGGGACGACGGCGTCGCCCACGGGGGTGGTCACCGCGGCCGGGCTGCCGCTGGGGATGACGGCGAGGGTGATGGCGACGACGACGACCGCGGCGAGGGCGATCGCCACGATGAGCAGCGGTCTGTTCCCACCACGCTTGGTCTTCACGAGCGGCTCGGTCGGGTTGAGGCGAGGGGACGCGTTGAGGCGCGGGGCCGTGGACGTGGCTGCTGCAGTGGACGTGGACCCCGAGGTCACGGTGACTGTCTCGGGACCGCGGTCGTAGCCGGCCGTGGCCGTGGCCGTGGCCGTGCCCGTGTGCGGAGACGGCGGAGGGGGCGGAGTGGTGGCCGCGGGCGTGGCCGGCGTCCCCGATGTCGCCGGTGGCGTCCCCGGCGCCACCGGCGGCGCCACCGGCGGCACAGCCGGGGCTGCCCAAGGTGGTGGCGGTGGGACGCTCACGCCTGTGCCGCGATCGGATTCTGTCACTTGTCCAAGACCTCCAAGGGGTGAGGGGCAGCCTCCCCCCAGAGTCCGACCCACTTCGGGGTTCTTCGCCACGTCAACGGCGACGGCGTGCCGCCTTGCGTAGCTGCTTGCGTGTCGGTGGCGGAGTCCTCGTGGTCACGGTCACGGAATCGCCGGGTGCGAGCCTCAACGTTCGGACCAGCTCGGGTTGCCTGTGGCGGGTTCGCCGGAGGAAGCCGAACAGGCCGAGTGTGATGCCGGCTCCGAGACGCCAGTGGTCGTTCTGGGTGAGACCTTCCGACACCAGGGTCCGGGCGCTCTTCACAGCGAAGAAGGTTAGCCGCTCATGACGCCGATCCCGGGAATCCTCGGGTTCGGCCCGCCACGGTGGGGGAGGCGAGGTCGGCTTTCGTTAGGCTCGTCCCGATGAAGGTCCTCCTGCGCAACCCCAAGCGGACGGTCGAGGTGGCCGGGCCGATGCGCGTGTCCAAGGTGCTCGACCGGCTCTCGGTCAATCCCGAGTCGATCATCGTGATCCGCGGCGACGAGCTCGTCACCGGCGACGTCGAGATCGCCGACGGCGACGAGATCGAGCTGAGACCGGTGATCTCGGGCGGATGAGGTGCCGGGTCTGCCGCGACCGTGCGGCAATCGAGGTCAGACGCCACAACGCGGCCTTCTGCGCCGATCACTTCCTCGCCCACTGTCGTGAGCAGGTGGCACGTGCGATCAAGAAGCACTGGATGTTCGGCCCCGAGGCTCACGTGCTGGTCGCGGTCTCCGGCGGCAAGGACAGTCTCATGTTGTGGGACGTGCTCGCCGGGCTCGGCTACACGACCACGGGCGTCTACCTCGGCCTCGGCATCGGCGCGTACTCCGACGAGTCGCGTGAGGCGTGCGAGCGTTTCGCGTCCGGTCGCGGCCTCGACCTCGAGGTCGTCGACCTCGCGGCGGAGTACGGCTACGACATCCCGACGGGCGCGGCGGCGGCGCGGCGTGCGACCTGCGCGACGTGTGGGCTGTCCAAGCGCTACATCCTCAACGACGTCGCGATCAAGGGCGACTTCGACGTCCTCGCCACGGGCCACAACCTCGACGACGAGGCCGCGGTGCTGTTCGGCAACCTCGTGCACTGGAACGTCGAGGCGCTCGGACGCCAGAAGCCGGTGCTGCCGGCGGCTGCGGGGTTCGTGTCGCGGGTCAAGCCGCTCGTGCGCCTCGGCGAGCGCGAGACCGCCGCGTACGCGGTGATGCGCGGCATCGACTACATCGTCGACGAGTGCCCGATGGTCGCGGGAAACACGGGCCTGCGCTACAAGGAGACGCTCAACGAGATGGAGCGCACCTCGCCGGGCACCAAGCACCAGTTGTACTTCGGCTTCCTCGAGCACGGCTTGGCTCGCTTCGAGCCGCAGGACCCCGAGGAGGCCCCCGACGTGCACGCGTGCTCGCGTTGTGGAGCGCCGACGACCGCCGACGTGTGCGCGTTCTGTCGGTTGCGGGAACAGGCGACCGACCCCGACCGTGTGGCCGTGGCGTTGACGCGCGGCCCGCGGCGGCGGCGCGGGTGAGCCGCTCGCTCGCGGCAGGCGAGCTCGTCCTGCTGGTCGACCGCAAGCAACGCCGCTACCTGGTCACCCTCGAGGCGGGCCGCACGTTCCACTCGCACGCGGGCACCCTCGCGCACGACGCCCTCATCGGCGGCGAGGAGGGCCGACGCGTGCGGACCTCGGGCGGGGCCGAGCTCGTGGCGCTGCGGCCGACCCTCGCCGATTACGTGTTGAAGATGAAGCGCGGCGCCCAGGTCATCTACCCCAAGGACATCGGCCCGATCCTCGTCTACGCCGACGTGTTCCCGGGCGCCCGCGTCGTCGAGGCCGGGATCGGTTCGGGGGCGTTGACGATGGCGCTCCTGCGGGCGGTCGGCCCCGACGGGCACGTGACGAGCTACGAACGTCGCGAGGACCACGCCGCGCAGGCGCAGGCGAACATCGCGGCGTTCTGCGGCGAGGTCGCCAACCACGTCCTCTGCATCGCGGACGTCTCGGCGGGCATCGCCGAGCGTGACGTCGACCGTGTGCTGCTCGACCTGCCCGAGCCGTGGGACGTGGTGGAGGCCGCGGCGGCGGCGCTGCGCACCGGCGGGATCCTGCTCACGTACCTCCCGAGCGTGCCCCAGGTCCAAAAGGCCGTCGACGCGATGGCGGCGCACGGCTTCGGTTTCCGCGAGACGTTCGAGGTCCTGCACCGGGGCTGGAACATCGACGGGCTCTCGGTGCGTCCGGACCACCGCATGGTCGCACACACCGGCTTCCTCACCGTCGCCCGCCTCCTCGACTCCGGCTGACCCCCCACCAAAACCCCCCGTTCTGGGCGCGCCGACCAACCAACCCCCCGTTCTGGGCGCGCTGACGCCATCGGGATGGGGTGAGCGCGCCCAGGTCGGAGATTCCCCAGGTGAGCGCGACCAGGTTGGGGATTTGGGCGCGCCCAGGTCGCTCCCGACGCTCGGGGATCAGCCGCCCGTTCGCACCAGGGCGAGGACCTCGTCGTGGAGGCGACCGTTGGTGGCGACGCCGGTGCCACCGTCGGCACGCTCGACACCGTCGAAGTCGGTGAAGCGCCCGCCGGCCTCGGCGAGCAGGAGCGGCATCGGCGCCGCGTCCCACAGCGCCGCGGCGGGGTCGACCATCGCGTCGACGCGGCCCGTCGCGACGAGGGCGTACCCGTAGCCGTCGCCCCACGTGCGCATGCCGGCGCCGCTGCGGTGCAGTGCGGCGAGCACTTCCGCGTCCCAGTGCTCGAACCCGCTCGTGGTGAGGTAGGCGTCGGCGAGGCGGGCCGTCGAGCTGACGTGGCAGCGGCGCCCGTCGTGGTGGCAGCCGAGGCCGCGGCCGGCCGCGACGGTCTCGCCGAGCGCGGGCAGGTTCACGACGGCGACGGCCCAGCCGTGCTCGTCCTCGAGTGCCAGCAGGTTCGAGTAGAGCGGCACGCCCCGCGTGAACGCCTTGGTGCCGTCGATGGGGTCGACGACCCAGCGGCGCCCGCTCGTCCCGGTTGTGGCGCCTTCCTCCTCGCCGACGACGGCGTCGTCGGGGTACCGCTCGGCGAGGTAGTCGCGCACGAGGCGTTCGGCGCCGCGGTCGGCTTCGGTCACCGGTGTGCCGTCACCTTTGGCGTCGACGACGAGGTCGGACGCGCCGAAGTGGTCGAGCGTGAGCGCGCCGGCGCGCCTGGTCAGCTCGACGGCCTCTTCGAGGAGGGACTCCGACGCCGGGGGAGGGGGAGGGGGACCCGGTGGTGGCGCCGCGGCCGTGGTCACGGCTCGATGAAGATGCACTCCCCGGGGCACTCCTCGGCTGCCTCGATCGTGGCCTCCTCCTGGCCCCCGGGCACGTTCGCGACGCCCTCGGCGCCGCCGGGGTCGCTGAAGACGTGGTCGCCTTCCTTGACGTAGGCGAGCCCGTCGTCGAGGAGGACGAACACGTCGGGCGCGATCTCCTCGCAGAGCCCGTCGCCGGTGCACAGATCCTGGTCGATCCAGACCTTCATTCCCGTGTCTCCTTCGGGATCATCGAGTGTTTGTCGGCTGGAGAGGGGGCAGAGACGGGGGACCTCTCCAGGGTCGCCACACAGTAGTAGGACGGTGTCGCTGGTGTCAATTTACACGGCGAATCCCGTGAAATTGTTGCGATCATCCCGGCGGGCACCGATCACGCTGCGTAGTGCGGAAATACACCGATGTCACCCTCCGCGGGACTTCCGCACAGCCCGGCCCAACCTCCCGAACGCGTCGCTATAGTTCAGCGGGCAGCGGCCGATATCGTGGGAACACGACGGGCTGGGCGGCTCCCCGACTCGGGGCCCGCCTCTCCCAACGGGGGTCGAGATGGCTACCGACGGCGACCGCACCTTCGGTGATGACGGACCCGGGGCGGACGATTCCGCCCGCTTCGAGACGCTCGAAGAGGAGCTCTCGTCGCTGCGCCGGCGGGTGCAGGACTCCCCGCGCCGCCTCCACGTCCTCGAACAGCGCCTCCAGGAGAGCCGCACCCAGCTCTCCCAGGCCGCGTCCCAGAACGAGAAGCTCACCTCGACCCTGCGCGAGGCCCGCGACCAGATCTCCCAGCTCCGCGACGAGGTCGAGAAGCTGACCCAGCCGCCCAACGGCTTCGGGATCTTCATGAAGGCCAACGAGGACGGCAGCGCCGACGTCTTCACCGCCGGTCGCAAGATGCGTGTCGGCGTGCACCCGACCGTGGAGCTCAAGGGGCTCCAGCGCGGCGAGGAGCTCGTCCTCAACGAGGCCCTCAACGTGATCGAGGCGCGAGGCTTCGAGCTCATCGGCGAGGTGGTCACTCTCAAGGAGATCCTCGACGAGTTCCGGGCGCTCGTCGTGATGCGCCACGACGAGGAGCGCGTCGCCCACTTCGGCGAGACGCTGCTCGACTCGATCGAGAAGCTGCGCTCGGGTGACACCCTCTTGTTCGACCAGCGCGCCAACCTCCTGCTCGAGAAGCTCGAGCGTCCCGAGGTCGAGGAGCTCGTCCTCGAGGAGGTCCCCGATATCAGCTACGCCGACGTCGGCGGGCTCGCGTCCCAGATCGAGGAGATCAAGGACGCCGTCGAGCTGCCC
The DNA here is from genome assembly GCA_046331095.1 of Acidimicrobiia bacterium. Lineage (GTDB taxonomy): Bacteria > Actinomycetota > Acidimicrobiia > UBA2766 > UBA2766 > JAIBAC01. The sequence continues at coordinate 37,067 of JAXLRM010000006.1, read as the reverse complement.
TACATCCACCACGACCTCTTCGTCGAGCACCACCTCAAGCCGCCCAAGGGCGTCCTGCTCTACGGACCGCCCGGCTGTGGCAAGACCCTGATCGCCAAGGCGGTCGCCAACAGCTTGGCCAAGAAGGTCGCCGAGGTGACCGGCAACGAGAGCGCGCGCAGCTACTTCCTCAACATCAAGGGCCCCGAGCTGCTCAACAAGTACGTGGGCGAGACCGAACGCCAGATCCGCCTGATCTTCCAGCGTGCCAAGGAGAAGTCCTCCGAGGGCGTGCCCGTCATCGTGTTCTTCGACGAGATGGACTCGCTGTTCCGCATGCGCGGCTCGGGCATCAGCTCCGACGTCGAGTCCACGATCGTGCCCCAGCTCCTGTCGGAGATCGACGGTGTCGAGACGCTCAAGAACGTCGTCGTGATCGGCGCGTCCAACCGCGAGGACCTCATCGACCCGGCGATCCTGCGCCCGGGCCGTCTCGACATCAAGATCAAGATCGAGCGCCCCGACGAGATCGCCGCGGCCGACATCTTCCTCAAGTACCTCACCGAGGACCTGCCCCTCGCCGCCGACGAGCTCGCCCGATGCGGCGGCGACCGCGGCCGTTGCGTCGCCGAGATGGTCGAGGCCACCGTCGACAAGATGTACGCCTGCGACGACGACACCCGTTTCCTCGAGGTCACCTACGCCAACGGCGACAAGGAGACCCTCTACTTCAAGGACTTCTCCTCGGGTGCGATGATCGAGTCGATCGTGAGCCGCTCCAAGAAGTACGCGATCAAGCGCACGATCGGCGGCGGCGCCAAGGGCATCCGCACCGAGGACCTCCTCGAGGCGACCAGCCAGGAGTTCAAGGAGCACGAGGACCTGCCCAACACCACCAACCCCGACGACTGGGCGAAGATCTCGGGCAAGAAGGGCGAGCGCATCGTGTACGTGCGCACGCTGATCCAGCACGACAAGGACGGCGAGGCGACCGGCGGCCGCTCGATCGACACGGTCAACACCGGCCAGTACCTCTAACCTGGCGTCGTGGCCTACCCCAAGATCTGCGGGATCGAGACCGAGTACGGCATCGTCGTCGTCGGCCAGGACGACTTCAATCCCGTCGTCGCCTCGAGCTTGCTGATCAACAGCTACGCCGACCGCGAGATGCGGCGGGTCCGGTGGGACTTCGACGACGAGAGCCCCGGTCGCGACGCACGCGGGACCATGCCCGAGGGTGCGGCGCCGCCCGAGATCGAGACCCATCTCGTCAACGTGGTGCTCACCAACGGCGCCCGCTACTACGTCGACCATGCCCACCCCGAGTACTCCTCGCCCGAGTGCGCCGGCCCGCTCGAGGCGACCCTCTACGACAAGGCGGGCGAGCGCATCGTGGCCGAGTCGGTGCGTGCCGCGCAGTCGAGCCTCGTCGACGGCCAGCGCATGATCCTGTACAAGAACAACAGCGACGGCAAGGGCAACAGCTACGGCTGCCACGAGAACTACCTCTTGGACCGCAAGATCCCGTTCAGCCGCATCGTCGAGCACATGCTCGCGTTCCTGACGACCCGCCAGGTCGTGTGCGGGGCGGGCAAGGTCGCCAGCGAGCACAGCCGGCCCGAGTGCGAGTTCCAGGTCAGTGCGCGTGCGGACTTCTTCGAGGAGGAGGTCGGCCTCGAGACCACCCTCAAGCGCCCGATCGTGAACACACGTGACGAGCCGCACTCGGACCCCGCCCGCTACCGGCGGCTGCACGTCATCGTCGGCGACGCCAACATGGCCGAGGTCTCGACGCTGCTCAAGCTCGGCACGACGTCGCTCGTGCTCGCGATGGTCGAGGACACCGACACTGACGCGCTGCACCTGCTCGACCCGGTCGGGTCGCTGCTCGACGTGAGCCACGACCCGACCTGCAAGCGGCTCCTGAAGTGCCACGACGGCACCCGCATGACCGCCGTCGACGTGCAGTGGGACTTCTTCGACAAGGTCCGCAAGTACCTCGACGGGCGCGACGCCGATCCCGATCCCGGCGCCGAGGACGTCATGGCGCTCTGGGAGCGGGTGCTCACCGCGCTCGAGGACGACCCGATGCGCCTCGACGGCGTCCTCGACTGGCCCACGAAGTACCGCCTCGTCGAGGCTTACCGCGAGCGCGGCGGCCTCGAGTGGTCCGACCCGAAGCTGCGCCTCATCGACTTGCAGTACCACGACGTGCGTCCCGACAAGGGCGTCGCGTACAAGCTGATGTCGGCGGGCCGCCTCGAGACCGTCCTCGACCCCGCCTCCGTCGAGGCGGCCGTCACCGAGCCGCCCGAGGACACGCGTGCGTACTTCCGGGGACGCTGCCTGGCCCGCTACGCCGACGCGATCGTGGCCGCGAACTGGGACTCGATCGTGTTCGACACCGGCGACGACACGCTGCGGCGCGTGCCGATGCTCGAGCCCGCGCGGGGCACGCGCGCGCTCGTGGGCGACCTGCTCGAGCGCTGCGACACGGCAGCCGAGCTCATGGCGGCGCTGGGGTCCTGAGCGCGTTCCCGAGTGGGCCACGGGGGCGTGGCTAAAGCGCTCGATCCGCCCGTCTTTGGGGCTACGCTGTCGGCGTCGGTGATCCGTGCCTGACGGCAGCCGATAGGTGTAGGGACCTCCCGAGCGGGATCCGCCACCTGCAAAGGTGCTCGGGGGCGAGCCCAGGACTACCAGGAGGGGCTGCGATGCCCGAACAGGAACGGCGCCAGCCACGCCGCAGGGAGCGCGAAGAGGACGCCGTCGAGGTCGAGGACGCCGCGTCGGCCACCGAGCGGGTCGAGGAGCTCAAGGACGACACCGACGAGCTCCTCGACGAGATCGACTCGGTCCTCGAGGAGAACGCCGAGGAGTTCGTGCGCAACTACATCCAGAAGGGCGGCGAGTAGTCCGCCATGGCCCATTCCGAGCTGGGAGGCGCCAACGGCTGGGGCCTGTCGTCGTCGTTCGTCACCCACCTGCGCAGTGAACACCCCGAGCTCGTGCACGGCCTCTTCGACGCTGCCGCGGTGCGGGCGTTGGCTGCGGCGCAGGCGCCCGAGGCGGCTCCCGGTGCGCACGGGACGACGGTGTTGGCCATGCGCTTCGACCGCGGCGTCGTGATGGCGGGCGACCGCCGCGCCACCGAGGGGTTCACGATCGCGAGCCGCGGCATCGAGAAGGTCTTCCCTGCCGACAGCCACTCGGCGGTCGCGATCGCGGGGGCGGCGGGGCCCGCGGTCGAGATGGTGCGCCTCTTCCAGGTCGAGCTCGAGCACTACGAGAAGATCGAGGGGCGCCGCCTCAGCCTCGAGGGCAAGGCGAACCGTCTCGCCGAGATGATCCGCCAGAACCTGATGGCTGCGTTGCAGCTCGGCCTCGCGGTCGTGCCGATCTTCTGCGGTTTCGACCTCGGCCGCGGCGTCGGGCGGATCTTCAAGTACGACCTCGCCGGTGGGCGTTACGAGGAGCGTGACTTCCACTCGACCGGTTCGGGTGGGCGCGACGCACGCAGCTACGTCAAGGGGCGTTGGCACGAGGGCATGACCGAGGACGCGGCGGTCGGGGTGGCACTCGAGGCGCTCTTCGAGGCCTCCGACGAGGATGCCGGCACCGGCGGTCCCGACGTGTTGCGGCGCATCTACCCCAACATCGCCGTGATCGACGCCGACGGCTACCGGGTCGTGCCCGAGGACGAGGTCGCGCGCATCTTCGACGACGTCCTCGAGGATCTGCGGGCGCGTTACGGGGGGGAGCGGTCGTGACGGTCCCGTTCTACGTCTCGCCTCAACAGGTCCTCAACGACCGCGCCGAGTACGCCCGCAAGGGCATCGCCCGCGGTCGTTCGATCCTCGCCGCGACCGTCGACGAGGGGATCCTCTTCGTCGCCGAGAACCCGATGCGTTCCCTGCACAAGATCGCCGAGATGTACGACCGCATCGCGTTCGCGGCGGTGGGCCGCTACAACGAGTTCGAGTCGTTGCGCGTCGCGGGTGTCCGCAAGGCCGACATCACCGGGTACTCCTATTCCCGCGAGGACGTCACCGCGCGCGGCCTCGCCGGTGCGTACGCGCAGACCCTGGGCCACATCTTCACGACCGAGATGAAGCCGATGGAGGTCGAGCTGTTGGTCGCCGAGGTCGGCGCCGACGAGGACGGCGACCACATCTTCCGGGTCACCTTCGACGGCCAGATCACCGACGAGACCGGCTACGTCGCGATCGGCGGCAAGGCCGACGACCTCGCCGAGCGTTTCGGGGGCGCCTACGAGTCGGAGATGGGTGCCGCCGACGCGCTCGAGGCCGCCGTGCAGGCGCTCGCGGATCAGGTCGAGCGCAGCGTCGCCGCCGCCGACCTCGAGGTCGCACTCCTCGACCGTTCCGTCCACGGACGCTGCTTCGAGCGCATGACGCTCGAGGTCCTCACCGAGATGCTCGGCACCGACTCCGTCGACCCGTCCACCCCCGGCGACGACTCCGACTCCGACTCCGGCTCCGGCTCCGAGTCCGCCTCCGGCTCCGAAACCCCCGACGACACCTAGCCCCCCGCCGAAACCCCGTTCTGGGCGCGCTACCCCCATCCGGATGGGCCCGGCGCGCCCAGAACGGCGGCGCGGACCTCGCGCACGACCCGATCGGGCTCGCCGACGACGTCGGCCCACCGGAACCGGCACCGGAACCGGAACCGGCACCGGAACCGCCCCGGAACCGGAACCGGCACCGGAACCGCCCCGGAATCGGAACCGCCCCGGTTGGAGCACCAGACGGCCACCCGTGGCCGCCAGGTGCTCCAAGCCCCCTTCAATGGCCGCCGGGTGCTCCAACCTCGCTTCGGTGGCCGCCGGGTGCTCCAAGCCCCCTTGGCCGGCCCGCCGCGGCCCCCCTGGCCCCCCCTTGGATAAGGATCCGGCCAAACCGAGGAGCTTGGAGAACTGGAGTGCGCGAAATCGTCCTCGTGGTTCTCCAAGCCCCGGAGTTTGGCCGTCCTGTTCTCCAACCGAACCGAAACCAACCGAACCCAACCGAACCGAACGAACGGGGACGGATCAGACGGGCGAGCCGGCGTCGGCGTCGACGTCGATCTCGGTCTCGGTCGTGAGGAACGCCTCGTAGGCGTCCATGTCGACGAACTCGGCCATCTTCGCCTCGAGCGCACGCGCTTCGGGCGAGGCCACGAGAGCCCGCACCGCGTCGACGGAGTCGAAGTGGAACTCGGCGACCGCGTCGTATGCCGGTTCACCGCCGGAGCCGGCGACGGCGTCGCACACGACGATGCGGCTCACCCCCGGCAGGGACCGGATCAGCGGCCGCACGTGGACGTTGAGGTTCATCACGAACTCGTCGTGGGCGGTTCCCGCACGCCGCTTGAGGAGGATGACCGCCTTGTACATGGGCCACATCGTACTTGTCCCCACAACGTGGACACCGCGGATAGGTCCCCCGAACCCGGGCGTATGCTTGGCGCACTTTGGAGCGACGCATCTTCGGTCTCGAGAACGAGTACGGGGTGACCTGCACGTTGCGGGGCCAGCGCCGCCTGAGCCCCGACGAGGTCGCCCGCTACCTGTTCCGCCGGGTGGTCTCGTGGGGACGTTCCTCCAACGTGTTCCTCGAGAACGGCGCCCGCCTCTACCTCGACGTCGGCAGCCACCCCGAGTACGCGACGCCCGAGTGCGACTCGATCTACGACCTCGTCTGCCACGACAAGGCCGGCGAGCGCATCCTCGAACGCCTCCTCGCCTCGGCCGAGGCGCGCCTGCAGGAGGAAGGCATCCGCGGCGAGATCTACCTGTTCAAGAACAACACCGACTCCGCCGGCAACAGCTACGGCTGCCACGAGAACTACCTGATGAGCCGCCACGGCGAGTTCCAGCAGTACGCCGACACGCTCATCCCCTATCTCGTCACGCGCCAGATCTGGGCGGGGGCGGGCAAGGTCCTCCAGACCGCCCGTGGCGCGATGTACTGCCTGAGCCAGCGTGCCGAGCACATCTGGGAGGGTGTCTCGTCGGCGACCACGCGCAGCCGCCCGATCATCAACACCCGCGACGAACCTCACAGCGACGCCGAGCGCTTCCGGCGCCTGCACGTGATCGTGGGCGACTCGAACATGAGCGAGTACGCCACGTTCCTCAAGGTGGGCGCGACGTCGATCCTGTTGCGGATGCTCGAGGAGGAGACGGTCATGCGCGACCTCACCCTCGAGAACCCGATCCGTGCGATCCGCGAGATCAGCCACGACATCACGTGTCGGCGCAAGGTGCGTCTCGCGAACGGCCGTGAGGCGTCGGCGCTCGACATCCAGACCGAGTACCTCGAGCGGGCGGTGCGTTACGCCGAGCACAACGGCCTCTCGCCGTTGGAGAAGCAGGCGCTCGACATGTGGCAGCACGTGATGCTGTGGCTCGACAAGGATCCGTTGCAGCTCCACCGCGAGTGCGACTGGGTCGCCAAGCACCGCATCATCGAGGCGATGCGCGAGCGCGAGGGCATCAGCCTCTTGCATCCCAAGGTCGCGATGATGGATCTGTCCTATCACGACGTGAACCGCAAGCGTGGCCTCTACTACCTGCTCGAGCGCCGCGACAAGGTCGACCGCATCGTCCACGACGCCGACATCGAGGACGCGGTCCTGTCGCCGCCCCAGACCACGCGGGCGCGCCTGCGCGGCGAGTTCATCAAACGGGCGAAGGAGCGTCGCCGCGACTTCACCGTCGACTGGGTCCACCTCAAGCTCAACGACCAGGCTCAGCGCACCGTGCTCTGCAAGGACCCGTTCAAGTCCCACGACGAGCGCGTCGAGCGCCTCATCGCCTCCCTCTGACGGCCGTGGGCGCGCCGGCCCGGCCCAGACCCGTTCTGGGCGCGCCCAGCCCATCCGGATGGGGTGGGCGCGCCCAGGTCGGGATTTCGTCGGGTGGGCGCGCAGCAGCCGGTCGGGGACCTCACATGGCGGCGGCGCGGCGGGGGGTTGCCTGGTCCTCGGGACCGGGACCGGGACCGGCCCCCGAGCGTGCGGCACGGGCGCCGTCGATGGCGGCGCCGCCGAGGCGGACGAGGCGCAGGTCCCCGAGGGGGCTGCCCGTCCCGCGGTTGCAGACCATGGCGATCGCGATGTCGCGTTTGGGGTCGGCCCAGCCGCCGGAGCCGCCGAAGCCGAAGTGGCCGAGGGCCTCGTGGTCGACGCCCTTGCTCGTGACGACGATGTGGTAGCCGAGGCGCCAGCACATCGGGACGACGAGGAGTCGGTCGGGTTTGCGGTTCTGTGTGGTGGCGATCGTGCGGACCCGTTCGGGTGAGAGGAGGCGCACCCCGTCGATCTCGCCGCCGCCGGCGATCATCGCGTACATGCGTGCGAGGCCGCGGGCGGACAGGAACCCGTTCGCGGCGGGGATGACCGCGTCGAGGACCTCCGAGCCCCACAGGACGTCCTCGACGCCGCGGGGGGCGAAGGCGTTGATGATGCGGCGTGTGTTGACGGGGGAGTGCACGAGGGAGAGGAACTGCCCGAAGGGCTTGCCGATCTTCTTGCCGATCCGTCCCATCGCGGGCTCCGCCGCGGTCGGCAGCCCGACGGGTCGTAGTTGCGCGATGCGGTGGCGTTGCTCGGGTGGGCAGCCGAGGTAGATGCCGTCGATGCCGAGCGGCCGGCACAGGTCCTCCTCGACGAAGCGGTCGAGGGGCTTGCCGCTGACTCGACGCACGAGCTCGCCGGCGAGCCACCCGTAGGTGAGGGCGTGGTACCCGGCGTGGGTGCCGGGCGCGTACGCGGGTTCGGCGGCCGCGAGCGCGGCGACCATCGTGTCCCAGTCGAGCATGTCGGACGCGTCGTCGACGATGCGGCGCAGCCCGTGCAGCCCGGCGGAGTGCGCCAGGATGTGGCGCACGAGGATGCCGCCCTTGCCGTTCTGGGCGAACTCGGGCCAGTACTCGCACACCGGCGTGTCGTAGTCGATCAGGCCGCGCTCGGCGCAGATGTGCACCGCCGTCGACGCGACGCCCTTGGTGGTGCTGAAGCACATCGCGAGCGTGTCTGCGTCCCAGGGGGTCCCGTCGCTGTCGCGCACCCCGCCCCAGAGGTCGACGACGACCTCGCCGCGGTGGTACACGCACACCGACGCGCCGCCGCTGGTGCGCCCGACCTGGTCGGCGAAGACGTCGGCGACCGCCTCGAAGTCGGGATGGACGTATCCGTCGACCATGGGACTCAAGCCTCCCCTCGGGCCACGATTCCTCGGTTGACGCTACCAGCGCCCGGGTCTCCTTCTGGACCCCGCCGGGCGCAGACCCCAGGACGACGACCCGCCGTCAGGTGGAGCGGTCGAGTGCGTGGCGGTGCAGGAAGTTCTCGAGGTCGTCCTGGTAGAAGGCGGCGGGTTCGGAGTCGCCGACGACGGCTTTGAGCCGCATCGAGGCGAGGAGGTCGCGCAGGGCTTGCACGGTGGTGTAGCGGTAGCGGAAGCCGGCGTGTTGGAGGGCTTTGTTGTCGACGCCGCGGCCGAAGCGCAGCATGGCCATCAACTCGGGCGGCAGGTCGACGACGCGGGCGGCGCGCAGGACGGCGGCGGCGGCGCCCGACCCGAACGGCGGCAGCGGCAGCCCGGGTTTGGCGCAGATCGCGCGCACCTCGGACCAGGGGACCATGCCTTCGGCGGCGACGTTGTAGATGCCGGGCAGGTCGTGTTCGACCCCGAACGCGAGCGCCGACGCGCAGTCGTCGACGTGGACGACCTGAACGAGGGGGTCGAAGCCGCTCAGGTAGGGGACCGCGGGCAGCATGATCGCGTCCATGAGCGGTGTCTCGATGTCGGTGCCGATCACGTTCGCGCAGCGCATCAGTGTGACGACGACGTGGGGGTTGTCCTCGGCGAAGTCGCGGACGTAGTCCTCGACCTCGATGAGGGAGCGTTCGATGCCGGTGCGGGCGGTGTTGGAGCGGCTGGACTGCTCGCGGAAGATCTGGGGGTCGCCGCGCCCGGAGCCGTAGACGAGCGTGGAGGACTTGACGATGACCTTGCGCACGGGCGAGTCGGTGGCGCCGGCGGCGGCGAGGAGGTTCATCGTGCCGATGACGTTTTGTTCGTGGAGGCGCCCGCCGCTGGTCGCGGTCGAGTCGACGATGAGGTGGGTGTGCAGGATCGTGTCGATCTCGGCGGCTTCGACGATGCGTCGCAGCGGGGCGTAGTCCTCGCGGATGCGCACGAATTCGGTGCGTTCGAGCTCGACGGTGGGTTCGCGGGTGTCGACGCCGACGATGAGCTCGACGCTGGGTGCGTTCTCGAGGATCTGGGCGAGGCGCCCGCCCCAGTAGCGGGACAGTCCGGTGATGAGGACCCTGGTCATCCGAACCACACCGACCTTCGGTCGCGCAGCATCGCGTAGATCTCCTGTTGGATCATGTCGCGGATCGTGTCGGCGTACTCCATGACGCGGCCTTTGGAGTAGCGGGGCAGGTTGGCCTTGTCGGGGAAGTTCACGGGCGGCAGGACCTTGAAGTGCATCTTGGCGGGTAGGTAGAACGGCACGGGGATCGGCGCGAACGGCAGCCCGATGAGCTTGGCGAGGCCGGGGACGTTCGCGAAGTTCGGCATCGCTTCTTCGGCGCCGACGAACGCGATCGGCACGACGGGTACGCCGGCGCGCATGGCGACCTCGACGAAGCCGCCGCGGCCGAAGCGGCGGAGCTGGTAGCGCTCGCGGAACGTCTTGGCGGGTCCCTTGGCGCCTTCGGGGAACACGAGCGCGAGTTGCGCTTCGTCGTGGAGGAGGCGGTGCGCGTTCTCGGGGTGCGCGGAGACGCCGCCGACGCGGGCCCACGCGACCGACACGTAGGGGATCGTCTTGAAGAGGTGTTCGGCGAGGCCGTAGACGGGGCGGCCCATCTCGGTCTCGATCGCGTGCATGATCGCGGCGGCGTCGGGGGGCAGCACGCCGGAGTGGTTGGCGACGAGGAGGGCGCCGCCTTCGGTGGGGATGTTCTCGAGGCCTTCGGCGTCGACGCGGAAGTAGTAGCGGTACATGGGCTCGTAGGCGACGCGGCTGAGCTCGCGCCAGCGTGCGCTGCGACCCCAGTGGTCGACGTCTTGGAGCCGCCCGGGCATCGCCACGGCGGGCAGGTCGGGCATGAGCGAGCCCGCCTCGCCGGCGAGCTGTTCGAAGTAGGGGTTGACGCGTCCGGGGCGACGGCGTTCGACTTCGGTCACGGTGCTGGGTCCCTCGGGGGTGGGCGTCCAGTTTACGCCGGAGCCCGGATCCGCCGAAGTCATCGGGGCGGGAGCCGCGTCTCGGCGCCCGGGGCGATCTAGGTTCGTGGCGGTGAGCAGGACCGAGCGGCTCGTGAACCTCGTGGCGTTCCTGGCGGACGCTCCTCGCCCCGTGGCGGCGGCCCAGATCATGGCCGACGTGCCCGGCTACGCCCACGGTGGCGAGGCGGCGCGGCGGACCTTCGAGCGCGACAAGGACACGTTGCGCGAGCTCGGCCTCGCGTTGGAGACGGTGCCGATCGACCGTCTCGGCGGCATGGATCCCGACAACGTCGGTTACCGCCTGCCGCCGAGCGAGCCGGTCGACGATCCCGGCCTCGACCTCGAGGAGCGTTCGGCGTTGGCGGTGGCGGCGGCGCTCGCGCTCGGCGACGCCGGCCCGCTCGGCGGCGACCTCGGCGCCGGGGCTGCGGCCGGCGCAGGCGCAGGCACCGGGGTGGCGGCTGCTGCGGCTGCGACGCCGCCGGTGGCGTTCAGCGGCACGGTGGCGCCGCCGCTGGTCGAGGCGGTCACGGTCGCGGCCGCGCAGCGGCGTGTGATCACGTTCACCTACGAGACGCCGGGGCCGCCGCCGCAGCGGCGTGAGCGGCGTGTGAGCCCCTACGGGGTCCTGCACCGGCGCGGCAACTGGTACGTGGTCGGCGCCGACTCGGTCTCGGGCGAGCAGCGCTCGTTCCGTCTCGACCGTGTGGTCGGCGACGTCGACGCGGGCGCGCCGGGCGCGTTCGAACGCCCGCCGGGGTTCAGGGTCTCCGACGCGGTCGCCGACCGCGGTTGGGAGCGCGGCGACGGTGCGGCGCTGGCGGTGGTGATCGCGGTCGACCCGCACCGGCTCTGGTGGGTCGCGCCGCAGGCCCACGGCGAGGCGGGCCCGCCGGTGGAGGTGGCGGGCCGGCAGTGGCCGACGCTCACGGTGAGGGTCCGCAACCCCGAGGCGTTCGTGACGTGGGTGCTCTCGCTGCTCGACGCGGCGGTGGTCGTGACCGCGGGGGACCTGCGCGACGAGGTCGTCGCGCGCCTCGACGCGATCGTCGCGACGGGCGCCGCTCCGGGGCGGGCGCGGTGAGCACACGCACGGTCCGGCGTCTGCGCCGCATCCTCGAGATGGTGCCCTTCCTCGCCGCGAACCCGGGCGTGGGCGTCGACGCGGTCTGCGAGCGTTTCGGTGTCGACCGCGAGGCTCTCGTCGCCGACCTCGAGTTGCTGTGGGTCTGCGGCCTGCCGCCTTACGGCCCCGGCGACCTCTTCGACGTCGCGATCGTCGAGGACACGGTGTGGCTCACCGGCGCCGACTCCTTGGCGCGGCCTCTCGGTCTCGACCGCACGACGGCGGCGCGCCTGTTGCTCGCGGCACGCCTGGGCGCCGAGGTGCCCGACCTCGGCGCGGGTGCGGCGTTGGTGTCGGCGGCGGCCAAGCTCGAGGCGGTCCTCGGCGGCGAGGGCGCCCTCGACGTCTCCGCCGACACCGCGACGGCGGGCCTGCGTGCGGACCTGTCGGGCGCGATCGGGCAGCGCCGTGTGGTCGAGCTCGTGTACTGGTCGCTGTCGCGGGGCCGTGAGGCCCGGCGTGCGGTGGAGCCGTTGCGTCTCGTGCGTCACGAGGGCACCTGGTACCTGTCGGCGTGGTGCCGCAGCGCCGACGGCGTGCGCACGTTCCGGCTCGACCGGATCCGGGCGGCGACGGTCTCGGAGGAGCGTTTCGAGCGTGACGTCGAGCCGGGCGAGTTCGGGTACCGCCCCGACCCGACCGACTTGCGTGTCGTGCTCGAAATCGCGCCCGAGGCCGCCTGGGTGATCGAGCGTTACCCCGTCGAGGACGTCGGCCCTGCCCGTGCACGTGCGAAGGCGGATGCGGGCTGGCAGCGTGTCACCCTCGCGGCGCCGTCGGCGGCGTTCTTCGAACGTCTCCTGGTCCGCCTCGGCCCGGCGGCGGCGGTCGTGAAGCCCCGCAGCATGGAAGAAGCCCGCCGCTCCAGCGCCGCGGCCGTCCGCGCCCTCTACGACGGGTAGGCCTCTGGGCGTGCGCCGGGCGGTCTGGCCTTGTGTTCGGCTCCGTCGGTAGCTTCGGCAACCGCTTCGTTGCGCTTGCCGAACCGGACGGTGCGCCCGCAGGGATCGGGCGAGGGAGAACCTGGCTGCCGTGCTGTTCCCCACCATCAGATTCGCCCTGTTCTTCTTGGTCGTGCTGCCCCTGAACTGGGCGCTGATGCCCAAGCCGCGGCTGTGGAAGCCGTTCATCCTGGTGGCGAGCTTCGTCTTCTACTGCGCCTTCGACTGGCGCCTCGGCTTCCTGCTCGCCGCGTCCATCGTCGCCAACTGGTACTTCGCCGAGACGATCCGCTCCGTGGAGGGCGAGCGGGCGAAGAAGGCGGTGTTGACAGCCGCCGTGGCCGCCAACCTCGCCGTGTTGGGCTTTTTCAAGTACTACGGCTTCTTCGTGTCCTCGGTGAGCGGGGTGTCCGGCGCGTTGGGGCTGGGGATCTCGGCTCCGATCATCACGGTGGCGCTGCCGATCGGCATCAGCTTCTTCACGTTCCAGGCGCTCAGCTACGTCATCGACGTCTTCCGCAACCGCTTCCGCACGGTCAGCCTGGTCGACTTCGCCGTCTACCTGTCGTTCTTCCCCCACGTGGTCGCCGGTCCGATCGTGCGGGCCTCGGAGTTCGTGCCGCAACTGGCGGAACCGGCGGACCGGCGCCGTGTCGACGCGACGCGTGCGTTCTGGCTCATCGCGGGTGGCCTCTTCAAGAAGGTCGTGATCGCGAGCTTCCTCGCGACCGCGATCGTGGACGAGGTGTTCCGCGCTCCCGGGCAGTTCTCGTCGCCGGACATCCTCGTCGCGATCGTCGGGTACGCGGTGCAGATCTACGCGGACTTCAGCGGCTACACCGACATCGCGATCGGGATCGCCCTGCTGTTGGGGTTCAGGTTCCCGCAGAACTTCGACCGCCCCTACACCGCCGTCAACGTCCAGGAGTTCTGGCACCGCTGGCACATGACGCTGTCGCGGTGGCTGCGCGACTACCTCTACATCCCCTTGGGCGGCAACCGTCGTGGTCACGTGCGCATGTACGTGAACCTGTTCGCCACGATGCTCCTCGGTGGGCTGTGGCACGGCGCCGCGTGGACCTTCGTGTTCTGGGGGGCGTTGCACGGCACGGCTCTGGTCGTGCACCACTACCGCACGTCGCGGCGGGAGGCGCTGGGGATCGAGGCGGTGCCGATCACGCCGGCGCGGATGTGGCTGGCGCGCCTGGGCACCTTCTCCTTCGTGTGCCTCGCCTGGGTGTTCTTCCGTGCGGACTCGTTCGGGACGGCGTTCGACCTGCTGTGGCGGCTCCTGACCGCGTGGGGTCCGGCGCGGGCGGTGACGCCGGCGGTCCTGGTGGCGATCGCCGTCGGGCTCGGCGCGCAGTTCGTCCCGGCGGGTCTGGGGTCGCGGGTGCTCGCGAGGGTGTCACGGGCCGCTCCGATCGTGCAGGCCGTCGGTCTGGCCCTGGCGCTCGTCGTGATCGACGCGTTCGGGCCGACGGGTGTCATGCCGTTCATCTACTTCCAGTTCTGAGGCCGCGATGGCAGGGCTGACCATCACCACCGACCGACGGCGCCCCCAGACCGCGAGCGCGCCCGCGCCGGAGCCGCCGTCGACGGAGCAGCCGGAGTCGGCCGAGCCGGCGGCGCCCGCAGGGCCGAGGGGCGTGCGGGGTGACACCCTGACGGTCACCGGCCGCCGCCGGGACCGCAGGAAGGCCATGTCGGCAGCTCAGGTGATCCTGGTCACCTTCGTGGCTCTCACGCTGGGGCTGTTGCTCAACGCCGACGGGATCATGCGGACCGCCGAGAGCCAGCCCGCGGGTTGGCAGCGCAGCGCCTCGGTGGCACTGATGAAGCCGGTCGTCGCCGTCAGCGGCGGCCTGGGCATGAACAGGCTGCGCAGCCTCATCGACGGCGACAGGCCCCAAGAGGAGTCCGACGCGGTGATCGTCGCCCCTGCCCCGACGATTGTCGCCGACCCGCTCGCTCTCGCCCGCGAGGCCGACGGGGTGATCATCATGGGCGACTCGATGGCGAACGACATGGCGACGCCGCTGTCCCGTGACGCCGAACAGCAAGGCATCACACCGATCTCGACGGTGTACAAGCCCGCCACGGGCCTTGCCCGCCCCGACGAGTACAACTGGCCCGCGAAGGCGACGAAGGTCCTCGGCGCGGCGAACCCCAAGGCCGTCGTCGTCCAGTTCGGCGGCAACGACGGCCAGGACATGGCCTTCGAGGACGGCACCCGCATCCGCTTCGGCACCGACGAGTGGACCGCCGAGTACGCGCGGCGCGTCGGCATCATGATGGACATCGTCTCCGGCCCGTGGCAGAGGCCGGTCGTCTGGGTGGGCCTGCCGATCCCGCGGGCCTCCAAGGTCGGCGACCGCTTCGAGATCATGAACGGCATCTACGAGTCCGAGGCGGCGCGGCGGCCCAACATCACCTTCGTGGACATCTACCGCACGTTCGCGGACAGCGGCGGCAGCTACGCCGACTACCTGGCCGACCCCGCCGGCAAGACAGCGCGGATGCGTGCCGGCGACGGCATCCACATGACCCTCGAAGGCGCCAAGCGGGAGGCGTCGAAGGTGCTACCCGCGCTCGAGAAGTCCCTGACGACACTGGCAGCCCGCCTCGAAGCAGCCCCGCCGCCCACCACGGCCCCGGCGGCCACCACCGCCGCCCCGCAGGAGTAGTGGGACCGCGCGGAAGTCACTGTGACTTACGCGGCCTCGAGTGGTGCGAGGTCGTGGCGTTCGAGCACGAGCACCTGCCGCCCGGCCGCCGCCAGGCACGCGGCGGCGCTCAGCCCGCCGGGGCCCGACCCGACCACGACGACGTCGCACGACTCGCTCATCTCTTGGTCCCCTTGTCGGCGATCGTGTGCTCGAGCACCCACGCGGCGGAGTGCTCGACGTCTTTGGTCGCGGTCAACAGGACGAGCTTGCCTGCCGCCGCGAGCTCCTCGAGGTGCGCGAGCGCGTCCGACGCCGGGGCTTCGGCGAGCTCGGCGCGGTAGCGGGTCACGAACTCGTCCCAGCGCTCCACGTCGTGGCCGTACCAGCGGCGCAGCTCGGTGCTCGGCGCCACGTCCTTGGCCCACTCCTCCCAGGTGGCGTCGGCTTTTGCGATCCCGCGGGGCCAGAGCCGGTCGACGAGGATGCGGTGCTCGCCACGGCCTGCGGCTCCGGCGGCGCTCTCGCCGTAGACGCGGCGGATCTCGACGTCGGGTTCGCTCATTCGGCCTCGTAGGTCCAGTCGGGACGCTTGCGCCAGTAGGACTCGTCGTAGGTGGCGTGCCCGCCGGAGACGTCGACGAGCTTGGGGATCGGGCGCGCCTCGCTCTGGGGGCAGCGGTGCTCTTCGATGTGGTCGACGAACTCGCCGGGGAATGCACGCAGGACGCTGCTCACCATGTTGCGCTCCTCGGTGGCAAGGTAGCAACGGCTGCCGTCGGTGACCCGCTGGAGCCAGCCCTCGATGGCGTCGATGTCGCCGAGGTCGCCGGCGCCGTCCTGGATGCGGGCGAGGTGCTCGGTGATCGCGCCGGAGCCGAGCTTGCACGGCGGGCACTGCCCGCACGACTCGACCGAGAGGAACCGCGAGAGGCGGTAGGCGGTGTCGACCATGCAGGCGGTGTCGTCGTAGACGATGAAGCCCGCCGAGCCCATGCCGCTGCCGATCGCGGCGAACCCTTCGTAGCTGACCGGCGTGTCGAGCTGCGCCGCGGTGACGACGGGGTTGGCGACGCCGGAGAAGACCGCCTTGACGCTGCGGCCCTCGCGTACGCCGCCGCCGATGGTGTCGATGACCTCGCCGAGAGGCGTGCCGAGCTCGACCTCGCCGACGCCGGGTGCGGCGACGTCGCCGACGACGGTGGCGACGATCGTGCCGGGCGACTCCTGGGTCCCGAAGGAGCGGAACCAGTCGGCACCGTGGGCGAGGATGTGGGCGGCGTTGGCGAGCGTGCCGATGTTGTTGACCAGCGTCGGGTTCGGTTCGTCGGTGCGGATCCGCCCGCCGTGGGGGCCGGCCTCCCAACCCTCTTGGGGTTCGGAGGCGAAGAGGCCGTGCTCGTAGGGAGGGAACCAGCGTGGCAGCGGCGGCTTGCCCTCGATCACTTCGAGCATCGCCTTCTCCTCGCCGTAGAGGTACTCGTCGGGGCCCTCGACGACGTTGACGGTGCAGTTGCCGCAGATGCCGGCGGTCTGGAACTGCTCGACGGCTTCGATGAGGGCGGCGGTCTCACGCTCGAAGCCGGCCTTGAGGCACACGAACGCCTCCGCCGCGCGGACCGCGAACGCGGCGATGATCAGTCCTTCGACGACCTGGTAGGGGTTGGCGCGCAGCAGCGCCCGGTCCTTGAAGGTGCCCGGCTCGCCTTCGGCGCCGTTGCACACGAGGAAGCGGCGGCTGCCCTCTTGGGCTGCGATCGTCGCCCACTTGCGCCCGGTCGGGAACCCGCCGCCGCCGCGGCCGCGCAGGCCCGAATCGGTGATCGTCTGGATCGTCGCCTCGGCGCCGATACGGTGCGCGGCCTCGATGCCGCGCCCGCCTGTGTCGGTCGCGAGATATGCGTCGAGGGTGCCGATCGGCTCCTCGGGCAGCAAGAACCCGGCCATGTCAGCCTCCGTTGCGTCCGGTTCCCCTCCGCGGCGCCCGTGCCGCGGCGGGTGGGTCGGCGAGAGACGGCTGCGACCATACAAGCCGCCGGCAGCCGGCGCCCCTGCGTCGCGGCTCAGGCCGTGGCGAGTCCGCCGCTGACCGACAGGGTCTGCCGGTCGGGCGTGGACAGACGACGTTGACGCTGATCGGGGAGGCCTTGCCAGAGGCTGTACATGTACGTATGCTACGTACATGCCGAACAAGACGATCAGTGTCCCCGACGACGTGGTGCCGATCATCGAGAGTCTCGACGTGCCCTTCTCCAGGTGGGTGACCGATCAGCTCCGACGCCACGCCGCGCAGTCGACGACGTCGCTGGCGGATCAGCTCCTGGCGGACGCTGCTCTGTCCGAGAGTGAGCGCCCGACCGAGCGGGACGCCGTGGCAGCGGGTGAGCGGATGGGGCGATCTGCGCCGTGGTGACCCGTGGCGGTGTCCACTGGATCGATCTCGACAAAGCGCGCCCTTGCGTCGTCGTGTCCTCCCAGGACGTTCTCGGTGTGGACGTCTGGCAGACCCATGTCGTGCCGTTGACCTCGAACCTCGCTCGCGCCGGCATCGCCGGCAATGTCCTGCTCAGCCCCGCTGCGACTGGCCTACCGAGACCTTCTGTCGCCGTGCCGCTCGGACTGGAACTGGTCGATCGCTCCTGGCTTGGTGACCGTGTCGGCCAGTTGCCCCGGGCTCTACTCGATGCCGTCGACAGCGGCATCCGCGCCATGCTGGGCCTGTGACCCTCGAACAGACCAGCTCACCTCCAGGGCGCTGCGCGTCGCCGTCGCCCACACCGACACGTTCGGCACCCGGTTCCGGTCGAGGCCCAGGATCGACTCGCCCTCGACGAGGAGGACGGGCACCCCTCCCGTGGTCGAGCTCGCGAGCTTCCTCGCGACCGCGATCGTGGACGAGGTGTCAATGCCGTCGAGTTGGACTCCGGGGAGAGATTGCCGTGGGTGTCCCGGGATGTCCGGATGCGCTCAGGCCGTGTCGGAGAGGGTGGCGAAGCGCTGCTGGGCGGCGTCGGCGGTGGTATTCGGCCACGTCGACCTTGTCGTCGGGTGCGGGTTCGTAGGCCTCGAACCGGTCGGCCAACCCCTCGGCGTGGTCGAGGATCTCTTGGATGGAACGCGCCATCATGATCACCTGGTCAAATGCGGTCGAGCGGGCATGGCGTGCACGACGAACTCGATGCCGTCCTCGGACGTCACCAGGCCAACCTCGACAAGACGACCGGACCTGTCACCACCGATCAGCATGACGAGGTCATCGCCTTGTAACAACCCGCATGCGGTGGTGGTATGCGTGGAGCATGTCATCGTCATCGATCCCGTGTCGGCGTGCGCTGGCCAGGATGACGGGATCCACGAGGTGAAGATGCCGGATGCCAGGGGCTGCCCCACCCTGTGCCAGCACCGCACCCGGCGACCCGCGGCCAGGCACTGAACGCGCCGAGGCACTGGTGGGGGAGCCGCCCCGCGACTGGCCTGCCGACGCTGCGTGCCCGCCTCGAGGCAGCCCCGCCGCCCACCACGGCCCCGGCGGCCACGACCGCCGCCCCACGGCAGTGAACAGTCCGGAGCCTCCGATGACGAGTGGCGCCATGGCCTCGACGCCCGTGTGCCGCGAGTTGCCGTACACGGCTCAGAAGACCCGCAGGATCTCGCCCCGCGGCGGGGAAGTGTGACCCACCAGACCCGGTCCCAGAGCACCAGCCCGATGCAGCACGTCAACCCACGCATGCGCACCGCCGCGATGCCGTCGCTGTTCGCGCTCGCAATGATGGCGGCGATCGTGGGGCTGCTCGCGGTCGCCACCTGGTTGGCCTTCAACCGCTCCTACAGCGTCGCCGTGGCCATGCTCGGCGCCCCGGCGATCATCGCGATCAGCATCCCCTTGCTGCGCAAGGCCCAGCGCCTCGAGCCGAGCTCCACGATGCGCCAGATCATCTTCTGGGGCCTGGTACTTAAGGTGCTCGGGGCGTTCGGGCGGTACGGGATGGCGTACATCCTCTACGCCGAAGGTGACGCCGCCACTTACGACTTGTGGGGACGCGACATCTCTGCGATTCTCCGCAGCGGCAGCTTCCACATCGACACCGGGACGCCGTCGATCGTCGGTACCGGGTTCGTGCGTCTCCTGACCGGCATCGTGTACACGTTCATCGGCCCGTCCCAGATGGCCGGCTTCCTCGTGTTCGCATGGCTCGGCTTCTGGGGTCTCTTCTTCTTCTACCGGGCCTACCGGGTCACGTTCCCGGACGCGAACCCGCTCCTCTACGGATGTCTCATCTTCTTTGTACCGTCGATGTTTTTCTGGCCGTCGAGCATCGGCAAGGAGGCGTGGGTCCTGTTCACGCTGGGCCTCGCAACGCTCGGTTGCGCCAAGCTGTTCCGGTCGAAGCTCTCCGGCTTCTGGCAGGCCGCTGCGGGGACCCTGGGCGTGGCTCTCGTGCGCCCTCACATCGCCGTCATCCTCGTCGTGAGCATGGTTGTCGGTTACGCGCTCGGCCGTGTCGAAAGCAGCGGGGGCAAGCGCATGAACCCCGTCGTCAAGGCCGTGGTCGTCGTCGTACTTGTAGGCGGCGCACTCCTGACGGCCAACAATGCCGCCAAGTACTTCGGTGTCGAGGACGCGAGCCTCGAGTCGGCAACTGCCGTGACCGCCGAAGCGAACCGCCGCACCACCCAGGGTGGCTCGGAGTTTGCAGCGCCGAACCCGCAGTCCCCGGCCGGGTTCCCCCTCGCGGCGTTGACAGTCCTCTACCGCCCCTTCGTGTTCGAGGCCCACAACTTGCAGGGCCTGATCACCGCGGCCGAGGCCTCGGCGTTCCTCGTGCTCACCCTGGTTGCCCTGCCACGCATCCTGCGTAACTTGGGTCAACTTCGCAGGAACGGATTCCTCCTCGCCTGCATCGCATACATCCTGCTCTACACGTACTTCTTCGGCTCGATCGGTAACTTCGGCATCCTCGCCCGCCAGCGCATCCAGGTCCTGCCGTTCCTGTTCGCGGTCATCGCCATGCCGGTGTCCCGGGTGTATGCGGAACGATCCGAAGTCCAAGTGCGCCGGGAGACGGAAACCCTGCCGGCTGTAGGACTGCCGGACGACTGAGGCAGGTCCAAACGGGCCCTGTCACGAAGAAGGGGCCGGATCCTGCGACTAACACTCATCACAGGACCGCTCCGCAGAGCCACGGAGGGAGACCGTGCACCGACTGGTGAACCAACTCGAAGATCGCACCGCACGGATAGCAGTGTTGGGCCAGGGATACGTTGGCCTGCTCGTGGCCATGCGGGCGAGCGAAGCGGGCTTCGACGTCGTCGGCCTCGAGGTCGACCCGCAGCGCGCTGCGGCCCTGGCCGCGGGGCACAGCTATGTCGAGGACGTCCCCGACGAAGTGCTCGCAGCGGCGCTCGACCGCGGCTATGTCGCTACGGCCGATCCGGCTGATCTTGCCGGATTCGACCTGGCCGTGATCACAGTGCCCACGCCCCTGAGCGAGGGTCAGCCCGACGTGAGCCACATGGAGGGTGCCGCCGACATGGTCGCCGCCCACCTGCGCCCCGGCGGACTCGTGGTACTCGAGTCCACGACATACCCGGGCACGACGGAGGAGCTTCTCGGTCCCAGGATCGAGGCGGCGTGCGGCCTTCGGCCGGGCTCCGGCTTCCTCCTCGGCTACTCGCCTGAGCGTATCGATCCGGGCAACGGCCGCTTCGGTCTGCGCAACACCCCGAAGGTCGTCTCCGGTGTCGACGCCGACTCGCTGGCTGCCGTTGAGGCCTTCTACGGAGCCTTCGTCGAGAAGCTTGTTCCTGTGAACTCGCCGGCGGAGGCCGAGCTGGTCAAGCTGCTGGAGAACACGTTCCGCCACGTGAACATCGCTCTCGTGAACGAGCTTGCCGTGTTCGCGAACAACCTCGGTGTGGACATCTGGTCGGCGATCGACGCTGCTGCCACGAAGCCGTTCGGCTTCATGCCGTTCACCCCGGGCCCCGGTGTCGGCGGCCACTGCCTCCCCGTCGATCCCAGCTATCTGTCGTGGCGTGTGAAGCGCCGCCTCGGCGAGACGTTCCGCTTCGTGGAGCTCGCCAACGAGGTCAACGAGCACATGCCGAAGTACGTTGTGCAGCGGGTGCAGGAGTTGCTCAACCGCGACTCCCTTGCTGTGAACGGCGCGCGAGTGCTCGTACTCGGCCTGGCGTACAAGGCAGGCACCTCGGACGCGCGTGAGACGCCGGCCATGCCGGTCATGGACGGCCTCCTGGATTTGGGCGCGCAGGTGACGGCGATCGACCCGTACGTGAACCGTGTCACCATCGACCCGAGAGTGCAACGTGCCGAATTCTCCGCCGAAGCCCTCGGAGCCGCGGACGTGGTGATCATCGTGACCGACCATCCGGACTTCGACTACGACCTCGTGGCGCAAAGGTCCAAGCGTGTCCTCGATACCCGCAATCGCCTGCGTGGGTGGGACGCCCCCCACATCACCCGACTGTGAGACAGGGCGTGAACGTCCCGGACCCTGGGGCGCCACGGTAGCCCCACCCACAGCGCGCAGAGAACCCACACACTCAGCACTCCTGCCGACCTACGACCGGGCTTGCCGCACAGCCGCTCGAAAGAATGAGTTGGATCTCTCAAGGGTGTCCGCACTGTCGTAGGCCTGTAGCCTGCCGTCCTCGAATACGAGGAGACGATCGCAGTGGGTCAGTGTACTGAGCCGATGAGCCACGATGAACATCGTCACTTGTCCATGCAAACTGTCTAGTGTCTCCTGCACTAAAGCTTCCGAACGAGCGTCGAGTGCGCTCGTCGGCTCATCGAGGATCAGCACCTCTGGTTGCTGCACCAACGCGCGGGCAATGGCGAGCCGTTGACGCTGCCCACCCGACAACTTGCCGCCTCGCTCGCCGACGGGCGTGGCGGGCGGGGCCGAGTCTCGAGGAAGGCCTCGACAGTGACAGCAACACCGGCTACACTCGAACATACGTTCGGTTAGTGGTCTGCGGCACTGGGGGTGAGACCATGGACACGGCCACCTACATCGCACCCGACTTCTCGGCGTTGAGCAACGACGGCGTGCACACGTTCTTCACCGAGATGCAGGCTCTCGTGTCGTTGGCGCAAGGCCTGAACTGCTGGCCGCGGCCGCGAGATCGCCGCGCGTGGCGCCTCCGAGGTCGACGGTGCTGCCACGCTGGGTCAGTGGATCGGCCTCGTGGGCCGCGCACGACAGCGGCCATGCTCACACCCAGGCGCCGGTCGCGGTGCGCTCGTGGACCTGCCCGCGATCGCTGCCTTCGCGCCGGCGAGCTCGTTCGACCAGGTGGCAGAGCCACGAGGGTTCGCGACCGACAAGACCGACGCCGAGTGGAGCCCGAGCACGCGCACCGTCGATGTCGCTCGGACAACTCCGAACCGAGGCCAACCCCAGCCGTGACAAGAAGAAGGACGACGCGAAGAAGAAAAGGAGAGGGGCGGCGGCGACCCGGGCCGGAGCCGGAGCCGGAGCCGAAGCCGTCGCTGAGTTCCAGTCACGGCGCGCGACGGCAACGAACGCCTCACCGCCGACCTCTCACCCGCGGACATGGCCGCAGCATGCGCGCCGCGTTCGAACGCCAGGCCGAACGCTACGGCAAAGACCCCGAAACAGACCTGTGGGCGCCACGGTCCGAACGCCTGGACGCGCTCGTCGACCTCGTCACCGCAGCCAAACCCTCCAACTGCGGCGACCGCGCCACCACCGTCGTCCACGTCGGCTGGGACACCCTCGCCCGCCTCCTCGACGGCGACCACGGCGACGCCTACGTCGACCTGCCCTTCGCCGCCGGACTCGCCGCCGAGACCGCCCGCGCCATGGCCTGCGATGGGCACCTCGACGTCTGGGTGGACAACCCCTACGGAGCAACGATCGGCATCGGACGGACCTCACCGCTCTGGCCATCCATGGCTCGCCCGCAAGATCCTCCACCGCGACAAGACCTGCCGCTGGCCAGGATGCAACAACACGATCGGACTACACATCCACCACGAGAAGCCCTGGTCCCGAGACGGACAAACATCGACCAAGGGCGGGTTCTGCCTCTGCAGCCGCCACCACCGAATCAGACACAAACCCGGATGGAAGATCCACGGAGACCCCGACGACATCCTCACCTTCATCCGCCCCGACGGCACCATCCTCGACACCAGCCGACCACCACTGCACCCCGACATCCGTGAACGAGTCACCCGTTGACGGCCAAGTTCGTGGACGACTCGGGCCGACGGCCTCTCGGCCCTGGGACTCCGCCACCTCAGTAGGATCACCAGGCCGGGTGGATCGGGAGAAGCACTGGACCATGGGCGACCTCGACAACACCCAGGACGCCGGTTGGAGCCATCTCCCAGCAGTAGCGTGCGCCTCGATCGCCGACATCGCTGCGATGAAGGCGTATGCCATCGGGCGTCGGGCCACCGCCTGCGACTACGTCGACCTCCATCATCTGCTCGTGGTGAACGGCCAGTGCAGCATCGACTCGATCATCACCGACGCGCTTGCCAAGTTCGTGGACGACTCGGGCGAGGCCCTGTTCAGCCCGAGGCTGTTCCTGCAACAGCTCGCCTACACCGAGGACGTCGACGACGTGGCGACACTGTCGGAGATCGACATCGACCCCGAGACCTTCCCCCGCATCGCTGTGGAGCGGTGCTGCGCCTCGGGTCGTGGGAGCAGATCCTCGACACCTTCGCCTACTACGGGCGGGCCAAGGTCGAAGAGGTGTTCCTCTCTGATCTGCAGGCACCGCACGCTCCCTGCCGGTGCGGGTCTTCTGGGCGAACGTGTTCCTGCCCGGCGTCGTCGACCCCGAGATCGCCGACCCGAAACTGCGGTGGCGCCGGACACGTCAGGTCCCCTCCGGGCCGGCCTGAGGCTCCGTGAGCGGTCCCGGGTCGAACCGGGGGTGACCTCAGGTGCCGGCGAGGACCTCGACGCCTGCCGCGGCAGCCGCCGTCGCGAGTGCCTCGTCGAGCGTGGCGAGTGGGACGCCGTGACGTTCGGCCAACAGGAGGTAGGCGGCGTCGTAGGCGCCGAGCCCGTGGCGACGGCCCACACCGAGGACAGCACCGAGGTCGACCACATCGACGTCGACACGAATCGGAAGCTGTGCGAGCAGGCTCACGAAGCGCTCCGCCTGCGCTTCGCTGATCCTGGCGCGCCGTTCGGCCACCACCAGCACGTTGGCCACCTCCTGCTGCCACAGCGGCGGCACGATGGCATCGTCGGTGCGCAACCGCTCGAGTGCCTCATCGGCTGCCGCAGCGGCCTCGTCCTCGAAGCACCACGCCATGGTCACGGACGCGTCGACGACAATGCTCATCAGCGTCTGCCCTCGGCGATCATCGCCTTGACCGATGACCGGCCACGACGCACCCCGCGTCGAGCGGCAAGCAATGCGGCGATGACCTCTTCGGTTGGGCGGGCGACCTCGGGGACCGACGGCACCAAACGTGCGACTTCACGGCCATGGCGGGTGATCGTCACGGACTTGCCTTCGGCCACCTCGTCGAGCAGCCGGGCGAAGTGGGTCTTGGCGTCGTAGGCACCGATGGTCGTCATCGGCTCCAGACTAGTCGGCGACCAGTCGGCCTGTGCGGCGCGGCGCTACCGCCCTCTGGCGGCGGCGAGGACCTCGTCGTAGATGGACTCGACGTGGGCGACCATCGTCTCGAGGCGAAGCTCGTCGTGCGCGAAACGGGCCGCGGCGGCGCCGAGGCGGGCGCGGCGGGCCGGGTCGTCGAGGAGGGATGCGATCGCGTCCGCCAGCGCCGCCGGGTCGGCCGGTGGGACCAACAGGCCGGTCACGTCGTCGGCGATCACCGACGGCACCCCGCCGACGGCGGTCGCCACGATCGGCCGTCCCAGACACATCGCCTCGAGCACCGCGACCGGCAGGCCCTCGTGCTCGGCAGGGTTCACGTACACGTCGGCGGCGGCGGTGAACGCGAGGGCGTCCTCGCGCCGGCCCAGGAACGCGATCGTGGCCCCGACACCGCGGTCCTTCGCCCGCGACGCCACCCGGTCGAGGTCGCCGGGATACTTCTCGGTGCCGATCGAGACGACACGCACACCGTCGACACGGCCCGCCAGCGCCACGGTCGCGTCGACGAGGTTGTCGTGGCCCTTGCCGGGGCGGATGTTGCCGACGTGGACCACCAGGGGGTCGTCGGCGCCGATGCCGAGCTCGGCCCGCGCCGCCGCGGCCGCGTCCGCCCCCACGTCGCACGTGACCCCGTTGCGGACCGTGACGACCTTGCCGCGGTAGCCGGCGAGGGAGTCCGCGACCGCGTCCGACACCGCGATCGCCACCGCGTTGCGCCCGTAGGTGGCCCGGTTCGCGAGGCGCGTCGGGAGCCGGTAGCTGTCCGCCACGTTGTGCTCGGTGTAGACGACGGGCACCCCGGCGCCTGCGGAGACGCGGGCGAGGATGCCGGTGTAGGGCAGGTGCGCGTGCACCAGGTCCGCGCCGATGCCGCGCACGAGGCGGCGCAGACGCCAGGGCAGCGCCGACGACGTGCGGCCCGAACCCGACAGGAGGTGCACCGCCACGTCGAGCGCCTCGAGGTCCGCGACGAGCTGGTCCTTCCACGGCAGCACGTACGCCACGTGGTACTCGAAGCGGTCGCGGTCCCAGAAGCGGGCGCCCTCGGAGAGGAGCTTCTCGGCGCCGCCGATGCCGAGGCCCTTGACGAGCACCAACACGACCGCCCTGTCGCTCACCGGCGCCCGCCCCCGCTGCCGTTCGGTCCGAGATCCATCGAGCTCCCCACGAGAGTGACGGCGACGCTACACCGCCGCCGCGGCCCCGCGACCGCCACCGCCGCTCAGGTCTCGTCCCACCAGAAGCCGCCGTTGTCGCCGGCGACCGTCGCGGCGGCCTCGTCACGGTCGGCAGTCGTCCCCGACGGGCTCAGGCGGGTCGTGGGCCCGTCGGCGGTCATGTCGAGGGGGAGGCGGATCGTGAACTGCGAACCGCGACCCATCTGGGACTCGACGAGGACCCTGCCGCCGTGGGCCTCGGCGAGGCGCTTGCAGATGTGCAGGCCGATGCCGGTGCCGCCGTGCTCACGCGTCGACGTCGCGTTCACCTGCGTGAAACGGTCGAAGATCGCGTCCATGTCGCCCGAGTAGATCCCGATGCCGTAGTCGACGACGCTGACGTCGACCCACTCGTTGGTGCGGGCCACGTCGACGACCACACGACCCTCGGAGTACTTGAGGGCGTTGTCGACGAGATGGCCGAGCATCTGCACGAGCTTGGCGCGGTCGAAGTAGAGCGGGACCTCCATCACCTGGGAGCGGAACACGACCTCGCGCCCGCGCACCTTCACACGTGCGGCCTGCTCGGCGCTCCACTCGCGCACGAACGCGACGAGGTCGCCCCACTCGCAGTAGAGCTTGGGCTGGGCCCGCTCCGCCTGGGACAGGAAGAGCAGGTCCTCGATCAGGTGCTCGAGGTTGAGGCTCTGCTCGTCGATCGTGCGAAGCGCGTCGCCGACCGCGTCGGGCGGCATGTCGGCCCCGCGTCGGATGAGGGTCTTGACGAAGCCCTTGATGAGCGTCAACGGGGTGCGCAGCTCGTGGCCGATCACCGCCACGAAGTCGGCGTGCTGGCGTTCGGCGCGCTCTTCCGCGGTGCGGTCGGTGAGCAGCAGCACACGGCCCAGCTCGACACCGTCGGGGCCCGCGACACGCGACACGGACGCCGTGTAGTGGTGCGGTTCGGGCGTGCCCAGGCGCACCTCGCGGGCGTCCGTGCCGCCGCTCAGGATCAGCTCGTCGAGATGCGCGGGCAGCCTGCCCGCCACCGGGCGGCCCGCCTCGAAGTCGCTCGAGAGCCCGAAGAGCACCTCGGCCGAGGGGTTGACGAGCACGACGTCGCCGTCGGGGTCGACGACCACGAGCGGGTTCGGGAACGACGCCACGATCGCCGCCATCTCGGCCTCGCGGGTGCGCATCCGCTCGTAGAGCAGGGTGGTGCGCACCGACGTCGCCGCGTGCTGTGCGAGCGCGGCGGCGAGGCGCAGGGTCGTCGGGTCCGGTGCGGCCGCGTCACGCAAGGCCGTGCAGACGAGACCGAGGGTGCGGCCCTCTGCCCGCAGCGGCAGCGTCACGAACGCGTCGGCGCTGCTCGCCAAGGGCGCGAAGGGACTGTTCGGCCCGGGCACGTCGACGCGTGGCGCGCTCTCGTGCACGAGGCCGGCGAATCCGGGCGAGACCATCGTCGCCTCGACGTCCTCGCGGGGCAGCATCCTGAACAACGCGGTGCGCAGGCTGCGGCCGTCCTCGTTGACGAGGCACACGAACCCGCCCGAGCCGCCCAGGAGTCGCTGCGCGCCGTCGAGGAGTGCCTCGAGGAGCTGTTTGGACTCGAGCACCGACGCGAGCTGCTCGCCTGCCTGTACGAGGCCCTCGATGCCCGCGGCCGCCGAGCGCTCCATCGTGAGCGCGGCGAGGTCTGCGCAGTAGGACACGAGGGCGCCGTGGCGCGCCGTGAACGTCGCCGTGCGGCTCACGGCCACGACCGCGCCTACGGGCTTGGCGCGCAGGCGCACGGTCGCTGCGGCCACCGACGACACGCCCGCGATCCCGGCCGCGGCGGCTTCGGCTCCGGTCGCGACGAGCGGGCGGGTCGTGGTGCGCATCCGCGCGGCGACCTTGGCGAGCTCGGGGCTCGCCGAACCCGCCACCGGGGCGGCGTCGCCGCCGACACCGAAGCGGTACAGGGCGACCTCGCGGGTGCCGAGCAGCGCCTGGCTGCGCGTCATCAGCGTCGCGGTCGCCCGTTCGGGGTCCGCCGTGAGTGCCGACGCGAGCGCCGCGGCCGCGGCGAAGTCGTCGGGGATTCCCGCGGCCGCGCTCCTCGCGCTGGCTGTCGATCTCCTGTCGGCGGTGCGCATGCCGGTTGGGCCGTTTCTGTCGGTCGATCCCGGTCGAGGACGAGGGTCCTCATGTCGTATCGGCCGCCGCCGCGCCGTCTTGACCTCGGCCCCCCCGGGCACGCCCCGGACTCCAAACGCGGGCGGGTTGGCGCGCCAGCGCTACAGGTTGCCCGCGTTCGGGGACGCCCGGACTCCAAACGCGGGCGGGACGGCGCGCCAGCGCCACAGGTTGCCCGCGTTTGGGGGAGGGGCCGCGGCGGACGCACGACGAGGACGGGACGAGGACGGGCTCAAGTGGGGGGGCGGGAGCGCCGAACGGAAGGGCAGAGGCTTCGGATGGAGGGTCACCGGCGATGAACATCAGGGCCACCTGCCCCGACTGTGGAGACGTCGTCCTGCCGCGGGAGTCGATGCAGGTGCGCATCTGCGCCGAGGACCGGGCCGGGTCGTACGCGTTCACGTGCCCGTCGTGCGGCGTGTGCGTCGCCAAACCCGCCGAGGACCGCATCGTGCAACTCCTCGTCGCCGGGGGAGTCGAGCTCAAGATCTGGCACGTCCCCGCGGAGCTCTACGAGGCCGTGTCGGGCCCCGCGATCAACTACGACGACCTCCTCGACTTCCATCTCCAACTCCAGGGCGAGGACTGGATGGAGAAGATCCTCGCCTGACAACCGGAGGCGGGGGAGGAGTCGGGGCCTCGCATCGGTAAGCTCTTCCATGCCCGCGCGGCCCACAGGCCGACTACGTCCCCCGAATCCGAGGCCGGGCCATGCCGAACCTCGGCGTCGCCGAGATTGTCGCCATCCTCGTCGTTGCACTCGTGGTGCTCGGCCCCAAGCGCCTGCCCGAAGTCGGCCGCAAGGTCGGCGGCTTCGTGCGCGAGCTGCGCAGCCACAGCGAGTCGGTCAAGGCCGAGCTGCGTGACGTCATCGACATCGACGGCGTCGCCGAGAGCGTCAACTCGGTCCGGCGCGACCTCAAAGAAGCCACGAACATCACCTCGGTGTTCACCGAGACTCCGTCGAACCTGCCGCAGACGCGCCCGACGGCGCCGCCGCTGCCCGGCGGCATCCCCGCGGCGACGGGTTCCGACGCGGACGGCGACGACACCCACCCGATGATGCGCGTGTTCCAGGGGGAGGGTTCCGGCGCGCCCACCGACGACGAAGTGGCGACACCGAAGGGGCCGACCCGGCGCCTGCCCGGGGTCCCTGTCCCCGAAGCCGACCCGAGCGGCACGGGCAACGGCGACGCCAAGGGCGCCGGAGAGGCGGTCACACGCCGCCTGCCAGGTGGCGGGGACCCGGCCTGAGCCATGGTCAAGGCACTCGACCGGTTCCGCCGCAGCCCCGAGGACAAGGAACGCCGCCGCGTCGGCGAGATGACGCTGATGCAGCACCTCGACGAGGTCCGGCGCCGCCTCATGCGCTGCCTCGTCTACATCGCGATCGGCTTCGGCATCTCCTTCGCCGTCTTCGACACGGTCCTGTCGCTCATCACCAAGGACTTCCTCGAACAGATCGGCCAGCCCGAACTGCAGTGCTTCGGACCCGCGTGCGCGGTTGCGCTCAAGCTCAAGGTCAGCGCCTACATGGCGATCGCGATCGCGATGCCCGGGCTCCTGTTCGAACTGTGGCGCTTCGTCTCGCCCGGACTGACGCCGAAGGAGAAGCGCTGGTCACGTCCGATCGTGCCGCTGATCTTCGTCTTCTTCGTCTTCGGCATGTTCTTCGGCTGGCTCACGCTGCCCGCTGCATACGCGTTCATCCTCAACTTCGCGGGCTCCTCGGTGAGCGTGTTCCCGTCCGCGAACGACTTCCTGTCGTTCTTCACCTTCTACATGCTCGCGTTCGGGCTCAGCTTCGAGTTCCCGCTCGTCCTCATATTCCTGCAGGCGACCGGCCTCGTGAGCTGGAAGGTGCTGCTGCGCTCGTGGCGCTATGCGATCGTCGGCATCGTCATCTTCGCGGCAGTGATCACCCCGTCGGTGGACTGGTTCAGCCTCGCCCTGATGGCGACGCCGATGATCGTGTTCTACTTCGGGGCGATCCTCGTGGGCTGGGTGCTCTTCGGCCGTCGCACGGACGAGGAAGCCGAAGACCACAGCTAACCTGCTGACCCACATGGCACTCAAGGGCAAGACGAAGAAGACCCAGCGGCACCGTCCCAAGCCCGTGGCCCGACCTCCCAAGGCCGCAGTCGCGAAACGGTCCCCGCACCGGCGCCGCCTCGACGCGGTCCTCGTCATCGGCACCCTCTTCGTGGTCACCCTCGTCGTCGCGATCGTGTGGGTGCTCGTCGCCGGGAACAAGCCCAAGCCCGTCGCCGGCCTCGACGCCTACTCCAAGGCGACCGCCGAGAGCGTCAAGGACCTCGAGAACGTGTCGACCGAGCTCGCCGATGCCGCCAACAGCGTGGCAGCGGCGCAACCCGGCGACGACCTGAGCGCCGCGTTCGCACGTGCCGACGGCTTGGGCACTCGGCTGCAGTCCACCACCGACACGCTCGCCGCCCAGAACCCCCAGGGCCAGTGGGCCGGCGCCGCGGGGGTGCTGCAGACGTCGGTGAAGGTGCTGCGTGAGGGCGTCGCGGTGCTCACCCTCGCCGAGTCCTCCGAGCCCCAGGAGATGCAGGTCCAGATGGCGATGAAGGCGGCGCGCCTCGCGGCCGCGTCCGATGCCCTGCGCTCGGCGGCCCGACGCGACCTCGACGCCGTCGCGAACTCGAAGGACTTCCTCGAGCAAGCGAGCGACTTCGTGCAGTGGCCGGCGCCACCGGGCGCCGTCGAGGGCCCACCACTACTCGGCCTGGTCCCCGCGCTGCCGCCCCCGCCCAGCGGGGGAGACCCGGTGACCGTCGACGCGGACGGCAGCATCGACGTCGTGCTCGACACCCAGCAGGTCGCCGATTACGGCAGCGCCGCCGGCGGCGCTTTGAGCGCGCTCGACGCGTCGATCGCGCCGATGGGCGAAGTCGTGCGCGCGACCGAGACCACCCAGGACTTCAACGGCCTGCAGCTCTCGGCGACGGAGTGGTTCCAGGCGACACGGACCGCGTACGCGGCGCTCGCCGCCACGCCACGGCCCGACAAGGGCGGCATCGAGGACGTCGCGCTCGTCAACTCGCTCTGGCTCCTGCAGGAGTCGACACGCTCGTTCGCGTCGACGGCGACCGACCGCGACCAGAGCACCGACCTCCTCGACGACGCCAAGAAGCTGCGCCTCCTCTCCGACGAGCTGCGCCGGACCGCGACGACCGGGTTCGCCGCCGTCTCGGTGCAGCTCTCGCCGTCGACGGAGTCCGGCTTCGACCCGACCCTGATCGGACCCGCGACGACCGGCCCGGGCGCCGTGCCCGGAGGCGCCGTGCCCGGAGGCGCCGTGCCCGGAGGCGCCGTCCCGGGGGCGGTACCGCCGGGCGGGCCGTGAAGACGAGCCTGGGCGCCTCGACGGACCCGCGCGCACAGCTCAACGCCTTCGAGGCCCGCGTTGGCTTCGGCATCGACGACTTCCAGCGGCGTTCGATGCACGCGCTGGCGTCGGGACGCTCGGTCGTGGTCGCGGCACCGACAGGCGCCGGCAAGACCCTGATCGCCGAGTTCGGCGTCGAGCTGTGCCGCTCGATGGGCCTGCGGGCGTTCTACACGACACCGCTCAAGGCGCTCTCGAACCAGAAGTTCGCCGACTTCTCCGCGCTCCACGGCGCCGCCGACGTCGGCCTGCTCACCGGCGACCACTCGATCCGGCCGCACGCGCCGATCGTCGTGATGACCACCGAGGTGCTGCGCAACATGCTCTACGCCGACCCAGCGGCGGTCGACGACGTCGGCGCGGTCGTCCTCGACGAGGTCCACTACCTCCAGGACCGCTACCGCGGCGGCGTCTGGGAAGAGGTCATCATCCACCTGCCGCCCCAGGTCGCGCTCGTGTGCCTCTCGGCGACGGTGTCCAACGCCGAGGAGTTCGCCGGTTGGGTCGAGACCCTCCGCGGCGACACCGAGGTCGTCATCGAGGAGCGCCGGCCCGTCCCGCTCGACCAGCTCTACTGCGTCGGAATTCGCGACGAGGTGCGCATGCTCGGCCTCTTCGCCGACGAAGGCGACGACGGCGCCGACGACGACGCGCCCAAGCTCAACCCCGCGATCGCGCGGCTCGAGCTGCCGCCGAGCCCGCGGGGCAAGCGCGCGCGGTTGCGCATCCCGCGGCGGTGGGAGGTCGTCGAGTCCCTCGACGTGGCCGCGATGCTGCCGGCGATCTACTTCGTGTTCAGCCGCCGCGGCTGCGACGCCGCGGTGACCCAGCTCGTGAACGAGGGGATGCGCCTCACGACCCGCGACGAGCGTCGCCGCATCCACGAGGTCGTCACGTCCCACCTCGGCGTGCTCGACGACGGCGACCTCGACGCCCTCGGCTACGACCGTTTCGTCGACGCCGCCGTGGCCGGCATCGCCGCGCACCACGCCGGGATGGTCCCGGCGTTCCGCGAGACGGTCGAGGCGCTCTTCCAGCAGGGCCTCGTCAAGGTCGTCTTCGCCACCGAGACCCTCTCGCTCGGGGTCAACATGCCGGCGCGCACGGTCGTGATCGAGAAGCTCACCAAGTTCGGTGGCGAGCGCCACGAGCCGCTCACCGCGGGCCAGTACACCCAGCTCACCGGCCGCGCAGGCCGGCGCGGCATCGACGCCCGCGGTAACGCGGTCGTGCTGTGGTCGCCCTACGTGAACGCCGAGTCCGTCGCGATGCTCGCGTCGACACGCACCTACGAGCTCGAGTCGTCGTTCCGGCCGACCTACAACATGGCCGCCAACCTCGTCGCCCGTTTCGACCGCGACAGCGCGCACCGCATCGTGAACAGCTCGTTCGCGCAGTTCCGCGCCGACAAGAGCGTCGTCCGCCTCGAAGCCGGGGCCGCGCGACGCCGCCGCGCGGCGGAGAACTACTGGGCCCAGGCCGAGTGCGAACGCGGCGACATCGCCGAGTACCTCGACCTGAGCGAAGGGGTCGCCGGCAGCAGCTCGGGCGGAGGCCCGCGGCCGCATGTCGGCACGGTCTTCGGCCCCGGCGGCCGTCCCGTGGTCGTGGTGCACACGTCGCCCGCGCGTGCGCGTGTGATCGGCGCCGACACGAAGCTGCGGACGATGGCGTTGCGCGACCTCGGCCGCCGCCTCGGCACTATGCCGCTCCCGCAGCGGCGCGACCTCGGTGACCGCGAGTTCCGGCGCCAGGTGGGTGATTCGCTCGAGCGGTTCCGGCCCGCCGCGGAGACCGCGCGCTCCCACAGCGCCAGCGAGGCCCGCTCGCACCCCGTGGGGTCGTGCCCCGACGCCGAGGCGCACCTGCGCTGGGCGCGGCGCGCACGCGGCGACGAGGTGGAGGCGGAACGCCTCGAACGGCGCGCCCAGCGCCGCACCGAGAGCCTCGGGCGCCGCTTCGACGCGGTGTGCGACTTCCTCGAGGAGCTCGGCTACCTCGACGGCTGGGACCTGACGCCCACCGGGGAGCTGCTCGCACGCATCTACACCGAGTGCGACCTCGTGGTCGCCGAGGCGATCGGCGCAGGTGTCCTCGCGGGGCTGTCACCGCCGGAGCTGGCGGCGGTCGCGTCGGTGTTCACCTTCGAGGCCCGCATCGAGGGTGCCGCCGCGGCGCTCCCGGCGGTCGAGCGGGTCCGCGAGGGCGTCGCCGTCACGCTCGAGGTCGCGGCCGCGCTGAGACGGGCGGAGGAGGACGCCGGCCTCGAGGTGACCCGCGAGCTCGACGACGGCTTCTGCGGGCAGGCCTACGACTGGGCCGCCGGACGCGACCTCGACGACGTCCTCGTCGACGAGCTCGGTGGCGGCGACTTCGTACGCAACGTCAAACAGCTCGTCGACCTGTCACGCCAGATCGCGCACGCGTTCGACGAGATCGGCACAGACCCCGCTCTCGCGGCCACCGCAGCCCGCACCGCCGAGTCGTTGTGGCGCGGGGTCGTCAGCGTCACCGGGGTCCTCGTTTGAGCCCAACCTCGCGGCGGTGGGGACGTCCGGAGGGCCCCCCGCTCGTGCTCGTCGACGGTGCCGGACGCCACGCGTGGGCCGCGCTCGCGGCCGAGCTGCCCCCCGACCCGGCGGACGTGTGCCGCACATCCGACGGCTGGGCACTCGCGGCGGCCGTCAACGCCGCCGCGAGCGACGGGGTCCGCTTCTTCGTCTGCTGCGGCGGTGACACGTCCTGGCGTGCGGTGGCCGCCGGCCTCAGCGAGGTCCACGGCGACGGCGCCTACGTCGTCGCGTTCGGCGGTGGGCCCGCGTCGATCGCGCGGTCCTACGGGCTCCAGTCCGATGCACCACGGTGCGCGGCGACCATTCGTGCAGGTCAGACTGCCTCCCTGGACACGATCCGGGTCGAACCGCGGCGCGGCGAACCAACAGAGGTGGTCAACGCGATCTGGTTCGGATTCGGCCGCGCCGCCGGGTTCATCGCCGGATCGGCTTCGCGTTGGTCGCTCGGGCTGCGCCTCGCGGCGCTCCACCCGTGGCGCGACCCGCTCGACATCGAGATGGGCGACGTCGTGCGCGAGTACGTCGCGTCGGGGATGCTCGTCGCCAACGGCCAGTTCCTCGGCGACCTCGACGTGGCGCCACGAGCCCATCCCGGCGACGGCCGCCTCGAGGTCCTCGTCTTCGAGGGCCGCGCCACCGACGTCTGGCAGATGCTGCCGCGCCTGCGCACCGGCACGCATCTGCCCCACCCGCGTGTGCGTGAGCTGCGGCCCGCGAAGCTGTCGATCACGAGTTCGGGACGGCTCTTCGGCGACGGCGTCGACGTGGGCCGCTGTCCCGCGACGATCTCGGTGCGCCCGGGACGGCTGCGCGTCGCGATCTGAAACTCCCCCTTGCATCCGCCCCCGCCGACGGCGAGAATGCCCGGCCAGATCCGCGTCGGTGCCGACCATCGCTCAACCGGTGGGCCCGACGCGTCGACCATCAGAGCGACACTCGGCTCGGGCGGACCGGATCCCGACGATCCGGTGGGGCCTCTCGAAGGACCCCCCAGTGCGCAGACAAAGCACCAGACGCAGCGTCGCCCACGGCGCCGCTGCCGTGGTCGTAGCTGCGGTCACCGCGATCGGACTCGCAGACCCCGCAAGCGCAGGCTCGCCCCCACCGGCGAGCTCGCCGTCGAAGGCCACCACCACCTACACGGTCGTCAAGGGCGACACGCTCTCGGCCATCGCCGCCCGTACCGGCGTGGCGACGTCGTCGATCGCGGCGGCGAACTCGCTGCAGTCGCCCTACCGGCTCTCGATCGGGATGCGGCTCGTCATCCCCCGCGCCACGGCGCCGAAACCGTCACCGAAGCCGGCGACCAAGCAATCGACGACAGGGGCCCGGAAGGCGGGCACCACGAGATCGGGTGGCCCGGGCCCGTCGGCGGCCCAGGAGACCCGTGGCGGCCCGGTGGCAGGCACCAGCTACCGGGTCCGCCGCGGGGACACCGTGATCGGCCTCGCGAAGCGGGCCGGGGTGAGCGCGGCCGCGATCATCGCCACGAACGGCCTCGCACCGCCGTCGTACATGATCCGCGACGGCCGGACACTGCAGATACCGAACAAGGGCGCCGTGGGCAAGCCCGTGGCACGCCCGCAGACACCGGCGCCGGGAACCAAGGCGGTGCCCCCCGGCGGTGGCCGCCACCCGAACAAGGCGCAGGTGGGATCCGCCCTCGAGGCGAACGCGCGCCGCTACGGCCTCCCCGCCGACCTCGTCAAGGGCATCGCCTGGCAGGAATCGGGCTGGCGCCAGGAGGTCGTCTCCAGCACCGGCGCCGTCGGGGTCATGCAGCTCATGCCCGGCACCGCCAAGTGGGTCGGCGACAACCTCGTGCGACGACGCATCGACTCGAACGACTACAACGACAACGTCCAAGGCGGCAGCGCGTACCTGAAGTGGCTCTTCGGCCAGATGAACCAGGACGAGCGCCTCGCGATCGCCTCCTACTACCAGGGCCCGGGCTCGGTGAAGAAGCGCGGCCTGCTGAAGGAGAGCGAGCGCTACGTCGCAGGCGTCCAGGCGAACCGCAAGAAGTTCCGCTAGCGCACCCTTGCCCCGACGCCACTCGGTGGGGCCGGGGAGGAACCCCCGACCGGGACGCCGAAGGCGC
Source organism: Acidimicrobiia bacterium (assembly GCA_046331095.1). Classification (GTDB taxonomy): domain Bacteria; phylum Actinomycetota; class Acidimicrobiia; order UBA2766; family UBA2766; genus JAIBAC01. The sequence continues at coordinate 1,046 of JAXLRM010000006.1, read as the reverse complement.
TCACACGTATCCTTGGCGACGTATCCGCCGCAGCGGTCGGTCCAGGTCGTCACGGGGACACATGGGGGTGTGGTGAGCGACGCAGTAATCCAGATCCGGGACGTGAGCAAGCGCTTCGGGTCCCACCAGGTGCTAGAGGGGATCAGCTTCGACATCCCCCGCGGCGCGGTTACCAACATCATGGGCCCCTCGGGGACGGGCAAGTCGGTCCTGCTCAAGAACATCATCGGACTTCTCAAGCCCGAGACCGGCTCGATCTGGATCGACGGCGAGGACCTCGTCCAGCTCTCCGACCGCGAGCTGTACAAGGTCCGCATGAAGATGGGCGTGCTCTTCCAGGACGGCGCGTTGTTCGGGTCGATGAACCTGTTCGACAACATCGCGTTCCCCATGCGCGAGCACACCAAGCGCACCGAGAAGGACATCCACGACACGGTCATGGAGAAGGCCGACCTCGTCGGCCTCGTCGCCCACCTCCAGAAGTTCCCCGGCGAGATCTCCGGCGGGATGAAGAAGCGCGCCGGGCTCGCACGCGCGCTCGTGCTCGACCCCGAGATCGTGCTCTTCGACGAACCCGACTCGGGCCTCGACCCCGTGCGCGTCGCCTACCTCGACGAGCTCATCCTCAAGACCAAGGCCGAGACGAACTCGAGCTTCGTGGTCATCACCCACAACATCGAGTCGACGACGCGCGTCGCGGACTACATGGCGATCCTGTTCCGGTCGCGCCTCGCCGCGTTCGGGAGCAGCGAGGAGCTGTTCACCTCCGACGACCCGGTCGTGCGCCAGTTCCTCCACGGCGCCACGAGCGGGCCGATCGGCATGGACGAACTCGCCGACGCGGAGGGCGAGATCGAGCGCACACTGCAGGAAGCGCAGGCCGAGCGTGGCATGCAGCCGGACTACGCACTCGTGGGTGCGGCGGCCCCGGGCCTCGCCGGTGCAGGCCCCGACGGCCAAGGCGGGTACTACGACACCCAGCAGATCCCCGTCGTGGCCGCGCAGGCACCCGCCGCGGCACAAGTGCCGCAACCCCCGAGCCCGCC
>JAXLRM010000005.1:0-314450 GCA_046331095.1 Acidimicrobiia bacterium | reverse complement strand
TCATCGTGCGCGCGAGAGCTACGCCGAGCTCGTTGTCGGCCGTCCAGGGCAGCCTGCCGGCAAGAGCGCGGTATGCGAGGCATGCCAGCGAGTAGAGGTCCGCACGATGGTCGACGGCCTTGCCCTCTGCTTGTTCGGGGGCGAGGTAGGACGCTGTGCCGATGATGGCACCCGTTGCAGTGAGGTCGGTGGCGGTGTGAGCCCTCGCGATGCCGAAGTCGCCCAACTTGACCGCTCCTGCGGCAGCTCTCGCTGAGAGCAGGATGTTGGCGGGTTTGATGTCACGGTGGACGACCCCACGCTCGTGTGCGTACGCGAGCCCCCCGAGGACGGCACGCAAGAGCGTCACCACTTCGCCGGGTGTGAGGGCTCCGGTCTTGCCGAGGAGGCGTGACAGCGACGGCCCTTCGACGAGCTCCATGACGATGAAGTGCGATGCCCCGCTCTCGCCGGTGTCGAAGACGGTGACGATGTTGGGATGGTTGAACGACGCTGCCGAGACCGCCTCGCGCCGGAAGCGCTCGCGGAAGTTCGCGTCGCTCGCGAGGCGGGCATGAAGGACCTTGACCGCGACCTTGCGCCCGAGGCGCGTGTCAGTCCCCCTCCACACGACGGCCATGCCGCCGCGTGCGATGGGTTCGTGCAGCAGGTAGCGGCTGCCCAATAGCTGTGCCGTCTTCTCGGGCACGCCAGAGACTCCGGGGTCGGCGGCAGCCCAGGCTGCTCGGCCTTTCGACGCTACCCCGAAGGGTACGCAACTTCGCGCCCCGATCGGGGGCAGAGCCCGGAGGCCGCGAACGTTCGCCTAGAACTTCTTGCGTGCCATGGGCGTGACCTTGACCTCGGTGTCGGTCGTCGTCTCGACGTGGTACCAATCCTCGAGGGGCTTCAAGCGGCCGAACAGCCACGAGTTGACGTTGCGCTCGTAGGTGATGTGCAGCACCGAGTCGCCGCCCTTGACCGCCGGAGGAGTCACCTCGATCCTCGCCACGGAGATGCCGGTGCCGTCGAGTTGTTGGACCAGGCGTGCTTGGACGGCGTCGACGTCACCGCCGGAGGTGCCGTAGAGCTTGGTGACCTCGCTCGTCGCGTTGCGGGCGTCGTTGTCCATCTGGATCCGTGCGAGGACCGGGCCGCCGAGGTCGAGAACCAGGAAGCCCACGACAGCGACCGTCAGGACCAACTTGACGACGAAAGCCGTGGTCTGTCCGCACTCGTCACGGTGCAGTGCCACCCTCGCTGCCTGCGCCCGTGCCGGCACCTCTGGCGTCGGGCAACTGCGTGGCATCAGGCGGTGCATCGACTTTGCGTCTCCTGCGCAACAAGGCCCGGAGGTGACCGACCTCGTCGACGCCGACGAGACGAGCGAAGCCGATGTAGGTCACGAGGCCGACCAGTGTTCCGATCAGGACTTCGACCACGAACCACACCAGGCTTGAGCCCGAGTTCACGACTCGGTTGAAGACGACGACCGCCAACATGACCAGAGTGAAGGGCACGCAGGCGATCAGGATGCGTCCGATCGTGCGAGTGTCGCCGCGGGACAGGAGCCGGCCCAGCCGGCGATGCAGGAGCGCCCAGGCGAGGATGGCTGCCACCAAGTAGGACAGGGCGTATCCGAGGGCGACCCCGTAGACCCCCATCGGGCCGCTGAGCACCACGTAGAGGGCGATCGCAACCGCCGTGGCCACGAGGTTCACGAAGAAGGGCGTCCGCGTGTCCTTCATGGCGTAGAAGGTGCGCAGGGCCAACATGAACAGCGTGAACGGCACGAGGCCGACGGCGAACAAGGTCAACACCTTCGAGACCAGAGCGATGTCGCTGCTGTCGAAGTTGCCGTATCCGAAGAACACGGCGATGATCGGATACGAGAGCATTCCCAGCGCGATCGCCGCCGGGAGGACGAGGAACGCCACCAGCCGCAGACCCTCGCCGAGACGCTGCTTCATCCCGTCGATGTCGCGCAAGGCCCACCGTTCCGCGAGCGACGGCAGTAGTGCGGTGACGACGCTCACGGCGAAGAGCCCGTTGGGGAGCTGGAAGAACAAGAGCGCGTAGTTCCACGCTGCGTAGGCACCTTGCTGGCGTGACGTGATGCGCTGGATCACGACGAGGCCCACCTGGTTGGTCACCACGTAGAGCACGGTCCAGACCGAGAGCGCGAAGAGGCGCCGCAGGATCGGTGCACGTAGGTCGATGTGGAAGCGCAAGTGGGCGCGGTGGCGCAGAGCCGGCAGGTTGGCGACGGCCATGGCAGCGACGCCGGCCGTGGTCCCGATACCCAACAACCAGACCAGTGGCGAAGCCAGGTCCGTCGTCGGGGGCCCCGACAGCGCTGCCGCGAACCACAGGTACACACCGATGGTGATGACGTTGTTGAGCACCGGCGTGAATGCCGGCACGGCGAAGTGCCGTCGCGCGTTGAGGACGGCTCCGCAGAGGGCGTTGAGGGCGTAGAAGAGGATCTGGAACGCGAACATCCGCAGGAGCGCGACCGCGAGGTCGAAGTCCTGGCCTTGCAGGCCGACAGCAGTGAGACGCAGGACGAGGGGAGCGGCGAAGACCAGGACGAGCGACGCCAAGGTGCCCGCCACGAGAGTGGTCCAGAAGACGTTGGCGACATCGCGCCAAGCGTCGCGTTCGGCCTTGTTGGCGAGGGCGTCCACGAAAAGTGGAACGAGGACGCTCGTGAGGATCCCGCCGAGCGCGAGCTCGTAGAGCTGGTTCGGCGCCGTGTTGGCGAACTGGTACGAGTCCGCAAGGCGTGACGCGGTCGCCCCCATCGCGTAGGCGGCGGCTACCCAGCGCAGCAGTCCGGTCAGGCGCGAGACGAGGGTCCCGACGGCCAGTACCGCGGTGGAGCGGACGAGGCGGTCCGGAACCCTGGCTGCGGTGCCTCGTGTCTGAGAATCGGCAACTGGAGTGGCGTCTGGGTCGGGCGCGGTCACCCGGAGAGGGTAAAGGGCCCGGGCCGCGATCAACGGCTACCGCAAGCGCGCAGGCTTCGCGACCGGAGCGGCCGCTCCATCGGGGCGGCCCGTGGCGGGTGGCCGCCGGCGAGCGGAGCCGGCGGGGTGCTCCACACGACCGCGCGTGTGCTTGCCGCGGCGGTTGCGACCGCGGACGTACCAGAGCCACCACAGCCCCAGGAACAGCAATGACCCCACCGTGAGGGCGGTAGCCACCCAGCGGCCCCCGGTGGCGGTCAGCTCGACGATCGTCTCGCGCAACACCTCACCACCGTTGGGTGGGTGCACGCGGACCACCACGCGGAAGGTCCCGGCGCCCGCGGTCTGGACCGGGAACTCCTCGGTGTGGCTTCGTGACGCTTCGAGAGTGACGATCTCGCTGGTGCGACCTTCGGTCGAGACCGCCGATTCGGGTGCGAGCTCGATCAAGACCGTGACGGGGAAGGGGTTGTCGTTGCGCAGGGTGATCGGCACCCGCGCTGTAGCCGAGGTGAGCGTGATCGAGACGTCCGTCGGCACGTCGATGCCGTCCACCACCGACGCGTAGGCCGTGTCCACGGCGGATGCGTAGGTCGTTGTGGCCCCGGAAGCGACCAGCCCGGAGTCGGGCGCGCGTAGGTACGCCCGGGTGGCCTCGGCGAGCAGCGGCGGCGCGGGTGTGGGCGCGGGCGTGAGCATCGCGTCGAGGTCGTCGAGGTGCACTCGGGCTGCATCCAGGGCTGCGTACTGCCCTGCTGTCCCGGGGGACAGGTCGTTCCCGTCCGACAAGGTATCCAGGGTCAGGTCGCCGTTGCCGTCGCGCGCCACCGGAACCCGGTCGAACAGGGTCGACAAGCCCACGGGCGTCACGAAGTCCGCGGCCTGCACGCGTGTGGAGAGCTCGGTGAGAAGAGCGGTTGTCGGGTTCCAGCTGGCATCGGGCAACAACACCGCACCGCGCGTCTCCGTGGGGGCATCCTGGTGGAGCATGTAGAGATCCGCGAGCACCCGCTGTGCCGCAGCCACCGGCCCGCCGGGATCGGTCAGGTCATCGCGCAAGCGCGGATCGGCGCGCAAGAAGGTGGCAGCGTCCACGTCTCGGACCCGGAATCGTTGCGTGAGGGTGGTCTTGCGACCTGGGTCCGACACGGTGGCCGGGTCCACCACGATCCCGTCGGCGCCACGAGCGGCGAGGACGTCGAGGTCGGCCGCTCCGAACTGGCGGCCGACGGCGATCGCGACCGACTCACGGATGTCGACGTGCGGCATGGTCTCGGCCAGTGTCGCCTTCCCGGCGTTGAACTGCGCGTCGGCCGCAGCCGGGATCGCCGACCACGCGTCGGTCGAGACCAACGCGAACGGACCCCCGACGACGTCACGACTGCCCGCTGCCCGGGCGAGTTGCTCCAGAGACGCCGTTGTGCCGAGGCGGTCGGCGCCGGCGGCACGCGCAGCATCGAGAGTCGCGGGGACGGGCCACAGACTCACGGGCACCTGCGATGCCGACAGGACGGCGGCGAGCCCGCTGACGAGGTCTGCCGCAGCAGACTCCTCTCTCGCGGTGGCGGTCCGATCGAGGCTCGGCGGAGGGGCCACGTAGACGGGCCAGATCCACGAGAACAGCAGCGGGTTCCGCGGTGGGCTCGCCTCGGCACGCACCACGAATGTGACCGCGGACGCGATCTCGTCGGAGTCCTCCGCGTTGCGGAGGCTGATCGTGAGCGGGTAGACGCCCGCGCGGGAGAGCACGACCTGGTCGACCGTGTTGCGCCCGCTCGCGACCACGCGCAGCGAGATCCCCGCGGTAGATGCCGACGGGCCGGCCACGAGTGGTTCGGTCGTGAAGTCGATCGCACTCGACGAGCCTTTGCCGGCAGCCGCTTGCACGAACGCGTCGCGCGAATTGAGCGCGGGGCCGATCCGGAACGCGGCCTCCAGACCGTCGACCGGCACCGAAGCCGGCACCGAGACCCTCACGTCGAGCTGTCCCCCGGGGCGTACGACCGGGGTGATCGCCTGCAGCGTGACGGGCACAGCCGCCTGGTTCGCGGCCTCTTGTGCCGCGGCGGCATGCGCCCCGAGGGTCCCGGCCAGGACGGCGACCAGCAGCATCGTCGCGGTGACGACCAACCGGGCCCGCGTCATACGACTGCGTCCCTGTGAGCGACCAACTCACGTTCGAGGACGTAGAGGCCTGCGGGCGCGATCGAGAACCCGCACGATTCGTACAAGACCCGGGCGCGCACGTTCGACTCTTGGGTGTTCACCACGCACGAACGAGCGCGACGACGGGCGAGCCAGCGCATGGCGTCCCAGACGAACTCGCGTCCGATGCCGAGCCCCTGCGCCGCGGGTGTCACGGCGAGTCTCTGCAAGAAGCCCTGGTAGCGGCTGCGCCCGGTGATGCAGTAGCCGACGACGTCGGTGGGAGCGAACCCGCGGTCGCCCAGCACCGTGTTCGACCCTGCCGCCGCAACTCGGAAGCGGCTCTGAGGAGTGGCATTGCAAGCCTCGGCAAGGGCGTCGCTGTCGAAGCTCCAGAAGTCGTCGAACGCGGCGTGGTCGACGGCCAGCGTCGCGGGAAGATCGGCGACACGCTCGCGCCGGTACTCGATGCCGGCGGGAGGTGACACGGGCCGATGTCGTTGAGGGAGCCCTGAGATGTCGCACACGAGCACGTGAAGCTGCTCGCGCTCGTGGAAGCCGGCCTGAACGTAGGGACCGACCTCCGCCGGCGACAGGGCCGGAGTCACGACCATACGGAAGCCGGCGTCGCAGAGGGAGCTGCAGCAGTGGTGTACGAAGGCAGGCGATGGCGGCAGGTCCCCTGGGCGCACGGCGATCACACCAACGCCCTCGAGGTCGCGCCACTGGCCGAGCTGTGCTCTCTCGCCGTTCCAGACGTGCATCTCGGGCGGCATTCGGATGTCCCCGACTCTCTCGTTACCGGTCTTCCCCGACTTCGACAACGGGGCTGCGCCAGCGGTCCGGTCTAGCAAGGATCAGCCTACGATCTGACGCGTGGCCATCGCACTCGTGCACCACCAAGGCTTCCTCGACCACGACACCGGGCGATGGCATCCCGAGCGAGCGGCTCGCCTCGGCGCCATCGAAGGGCGCGTGCGTGCTCGCCCCGCGTTGGTGGAGGCGGTCGAGGTAGTGGAATCGAGCCCGGCATCCCCGGGCGCCCTGGCCGCCGTGCACGAGCCCGAGCTCATCAAGCGACTCGTACGGTTGGACGAGGCCGGTGGTGGCCAGGTCGATCCCGACACGGTGATGTCGCCCGGCTCTCTCGAAGCGGCCCGTTTGGCGGCGGGGGCCGGGGCGGTCGCTGTGGAGCGGGTCCGAGCCGGTGCCGAAGCCGCGTTCTGCCTCGTGCGCCCACCCGGCCACCACGCCGTCGCGGGCCGATCGATGGGCTTCTGCCTGTTCAACAACGTCGCGATCACGGCGGCACAGCTCGTGGCGGGCGGAGCCCGCGTTGCGGTCCTCGACTGGGACGCCCATCACGGCAACGGCACCCAGGACATCTTCTACGCGAACCCCGACGTGCTCTTCGTGTCCATGCACGAGTATCCCCAGTACCCGGGCACGGGGGGCCTGAGTGAGATCGGGGAGGGCCTCGGCACCGGGTACACCCTGAACTTCCCCTTCCCCGCCGGCACCGGAGAAGCGGCCTACCTGCAGGCGTTCGACGAGGTCGTCACCGGAGTGCTCGAGCAGTTCTCACCCGACTGGATCCTCGTGTCGGCCGGCTACGACGGGCACCGGGCAGACCCACTCACCGACTTGGGCCTCACGGCACGCTCGTTCGGGAGGCTCACAGCGCGCACTCGGGAGATCGCGGCGGAGCTGTGCCCGGGCCGGCTGATCCTGTTCCTCGAGGGCGGCTACGACCTCGAGGCCCTCGCCGACTCGGTCGAGGCGACGCTCGCTGAGTTGACCGGGGTGCCCGCCGAGTTCGAAGAGGCCAGTGGTGACGGCTCCTCCGACGGGGGGAGTGCTGTCGTCGACGCGGTTCGCCATGTGGCCTCCGAGCACTGGGAGCTCTAGGGCGCTGACCGGCTTTTCGTCAGGGATGGGTGCGCTCGCGCCGATACCGCAATGACGCACGATCACCCGGAGATCCATGGCCACAGTCGACGACCTGTTGAGGACCCTCGTCGAGCAGGGCGGATCGGACCTTCACCTGAAGGCCGGCACGCCTCCGCACACGCGGCTGGACGGCACCTTGCGTCCGTGTCGCGAAGAGACGTTGACGCCCGCCGACCTGGAGCGAATCGCTTACGAGATCATGCCTCGTGACCGCGCCGACGAGTTCTCCAAGACCAACGAGGCGGACTTCGCGCACTCGATCACCGGCCTCGGTCGCTTCCGCGTGAACGCCTTCCGTCAGCGTGGTTGCGTCTCGATCGTGTTCAGGCGCGTGCAGAGCGGGATTCCCGGCTTCGAGCAACTCGGCTTGCCGTCCGTGATACGCCGCCTCGCCGAGGAGCCCCGCGGGCTCGTGCTGGTGACCGGGCCGACGGGCTCGGGCAAGACGACGACGCTCGCCTCCATGATCGACCACATCAACGAGACCAAGGCCGTCCACGTGGTCACGATCGAGGACCCCATCGAGGTTCTCCACTCCGACAAGCTCGCGCTCGTCAACCAACGCGAGGTCGGGATGGACACGGCGGACTTCGCGTCCGCGATGAAGCGTGTCCTGCGTCAGGATCCCGACGTGATCCTGGTGGGCGAGATGCGCGATCCCGAGACCGTGTGGGCAGCGCTGGCCGCTGCCGAGACGGGGCATTTCGTGCTCTCCACGTTGCACACGACCGACGCAACCGAGACGATCAACCGCCTCATCGACTTCTTCCCGGCGCAGCAGCAGAAGCAGATCCGGCTCTCGATCGCAGGGTCCCTGCGTGGGGTGGTGAGCCAGCGGCTCGTGCCGACCGCCGACGGGAAGGGACGCATCCCAGCGGTCGAGGTGCTCGTGATGACCGGCCGCGTCTTCGATCACATCGTGGATCCGAACAAGACCCACGACATCCACGAACTCATCAAGGAAGGTGAGTACTACGGGATGCAGACCTTCGACCAGGCGGTCTTCAGGCTCTTCGCCGAGGGGAAGGTGACCCTGAAGGATGCCGTCGCGTCGGCGACCAACCCACAGGACTTCAAGATCATGCTGGAGCAGGCAGGACTGCTCCAGACCACGCGCCGGGCCGAGGGCGAGGCCGCAGCCACCATCGCATGAGACGTACGCGTGGTCGCTGCGAAGGGCCGCGGCGCACGTTCCTCGTGGGGTGGCTCGGGGGCGCCTCTCCTAGGCTGACTCCGTCATGGCCCTTCCCGAGACCACACCGACCCGCGACGCCGCCGGCCTGCTCGGACGCGTCCTCGGCAACTCCGTGGTGAGGTCACTGCACGCGGCGTTCGAGGCTGCGGGACGCGAGCTCTTCCTCGTGGGCGGCAGCGTGCGCGACAGCCTGCTCGGCGTCGAACACCAGGACCTCGACTTCGCGACGGACGCCCGACCCGCCGACACCGAGGCGATCGTGGCGCCTCTTGCTTCGGAGACATGGACGATGGGGCGTGCCTTCGGCACGATCGGCGCGCGGATCAACGGGCAGAGCGTGGAGATCACCACCTATCGCGCCGACGTGTACGCGGCCGGGTCGCGCAAACCGGAGGTGACCTTCGGCGACGACCTACGTGGCGATCTCATGCGCCGCGACTTCACGGTGAACGCGATGGCGATCCGTCCCGACGACGGGACTCTCGTGGACCCCTTCGGTGGGGTCTCGCACCTCGCCCAGAAGGTCCTGGCAACACCGCGTGAGGCGGCGATCTCGTTTGCCGAAGACCCGCTCCGGATGTTGCGCGCTGCCCGCTTCGTTGCCCAACTCGACCTGCGGCCGACAGCGGATGTGCGTGGCGCGATGGCCGCGGGGGCCGCGGATCTCGACTTCGTGTCAGCCGAGAGGATCCGCGACGAGCTCAGCCGCCTGCTCACCCGTGCGAAGGTGAGCGAAGCCCTCTGGCTGCTCGTCGACACGGGCCTGATGGAGCGATTCCTCCCAGAGGTGCCCGCCATGCGTCTCGAGCAGGACCCCGTGCACCGCCACAAGGACGTCCTGACCCACTCGATCGCGGTGACACAGAAGACCCCACCCCGTCTCGTGGTGCGGCTCGCGGCCCTCCTGCACGACATCGCCAAGCCGCAGACCCGTTCGATCGGACCCGGCGGGGTGCAGTTCCACCATCACGACGTGGTCGGCGCCAAGATGGCTCGTAGGCGCCTGCGCGCACTCAAGTACCCCTCCGACGTCGTCGACTCGGTGTCCCAGCTCGTGTTCCTGCACCTGCGCGTGCACACCTACAAGATGGGGTGGAGTGACGCGGCGGTGCGGCGCTACGCCCGCGATGCCGGTGACCACCTGGTCGACCTCAACGACCTCGTCCGCAGCGACTGCACCACCCGCAACCGCCGGAGGGCACAGGATCTGCAGCTCCGCATGGACGAGCTCGAAGCCCGGATCGCCGAGCTCGCACAACAGGAGGAGCTGAGTCGGATCCGACCCGAGATCGACGGGCGCGCCGTCATGGAACACCTCGACATCGCGCCGGGGCCCGCCGTCGGGGACGCACTCGATTACCTGCTCGAGATCCGTTTGGACGAAGGCGAGCTCGGCGAGCCGGAGATCTTCGGGAGGCTCGACGAGTGGTGGCGAGGACGCCGCGAAGCCGCTGGTGAGGATGCGGGCGGGGTCGACGACACCGGGGCGGGACCGGGCCGAGGCGCCTGATTCGGTCCGCGCGGATTCTTCGATCCTGGCGAAAGCGGTGCTAGCGTTCGCGCCTTGTACCTGCTGAGCGGTCCGTTCGGTGAGTGGCGTTCGAGCCTGCGAGCTACGGCGCCTCGAGGGGGCGCCCCGGGCGACCGCCACTGGTCAGTACAAGCGACTCCGAGGTTGTTCATGCTTCGCAGGCCCATCCGTGCACGTGCACTCGCCACCGCGACCCTTGTCGGTCTGCTGGTGTCGGTGGTCGTCTGGGCACCGCAGTCGGCCGTTGCCGACACCGCATCCGACTACGAGTCGGCAAAGGCGCAGCTGGACAAGCTCTCGGAGCAGTCCGACCAGCTCGTCGACCAGTACAACGAGAGTCAGGGGCGCCTGGCGCAGCTCAAGAAGGACGTGTCGGCCGCCGAAGCGCGCCTCGCGGACAAGCAGAAGCAGTTCGACGAGCAGTCCAGCCGGTTCCGCAAGCAGGCTGCCGCCGTCTACAAGTACGGCGCCAACACCAGCGCCGAGAGCTTCCTCGCCATCTTCACCATGGCCGAGGCGTCCCAGGTGCCGACGGCGACCCGCTACCTGAGTCAGGTCCAGAACGAGACACGCGACGCCATGTCGGCCTACGGCGCGGCACGCGACGACCTCCAGGCCGAGCGCGACGCTCTCAGTGCCAAGCAGAAGGAACAGCAGGACCTCGTCGGTGGTCTCGAGGCCAAGCGCAAGGAGATCGAGACCTCCGTCGCCCAGCAGCAGGACATCACCAACAGGTACAAGGGCCAACTCGACGCCGAGCGGGCCGCCGCCGCGGAACAGGCACGTCAGGCAGCCGAGCGTGCCCAGCGCGAGGCGCAGGCTCAATCGAGTGCCAGAGGCCCCGGCGGCACGCCTGCACGTGCGCGCGGCGGCAGCAGCGCCAGCTCGGGCGGTGGCGGCGGCGGCGGCGACTACTCGGGGCCGCCTTCTGGCGGTGCCGGGGCGGCTGTGGCCTACGCGCAGGCGCAACTCGGCAAGCCGTACTGCTGGGGCGGTGCCGGCCCGGGCTGTTTCGACTGCTCCGGCCTGACGATGATGGCCTGGCGTGCCGGTGGCAAGTCGCTGCCGCATTCCTCCGGTGACCAAGCCGGCATGTTCCCGTCGGTGTCGAGTCCGGCGGCAGGCGACCTCGCATGGCGCCCCGGGCACATAGCGTTGGTCGTCGGGGGCGGATCCGTCATCAACGCGCCCCATACCGGCGACGTCGTGAAGTACGGCTCCGCGGGCGGCTACTCGAAGTTCGTGCGCCCCTGACCCGTTCCGAAGTGCGCGCGGTGCTTCCTCGTCCGGCCGGCAACCGCGCCCCGGTCTTCTCTGGGACGAAGGATCCGGTGCCTGCAGGCGCCGGAGAACTGGGGGCCGAAAGCCCGTAGTATCGACCCTCACATGTACGCAGTCACGGACTACTCGCTTGCGCGACGCGCGGTGCTCGAGGATCTGAGGGCCGGGCGCGTCACACGATCGGAGGTCTGCGACGCCCAGCACGAGCTACTGCGGGCGGCACGCAACTACGGCGACCCGACCGAGGACGCGTGCCCCGTGTGCGATGCCGGTGACGTCGTCGTCGTGTCCTTCGTCTTCGGCGAGCGCCTGGCGCGCAACAACGGCCGCGTCGTGGCACCCGACGAGATCGTGCGCTACGTGGCGATGGACGGGGTCAGGTGCTACTGCGTCGAGGTCTGTCTCGAGTGCTCCTGGAACCATCTACGCAGGTCGTATCTGGGCGACCCGGCTCCGGCGGTCCCCGCCGGCTCCGAGCCGCGGGTCACCTGAGGACGGCCGGCGTGGTCTCGACCCCCACGATGCCCGGGCGGCGCACCGCCGACCCGCGTCCCGCGCCCCGGCGCCGGCGTGCCCCGGCGCGGACGATGCCCGACGGGCACCGTGGCGGGCGGCGCAAGCTCGATGTGATCGCGCTCGCACCCTCGCCGGGGCGCAGGTTCGTCCGCCGCTGGCTGCGCGCCACGGCTTACGTGTGCGGCGGAATCGGGCTCGCGCTCTTCGCCACCGCAGGCGCGGTCCTCTACTGGGCCTCCACGGTCGAGCTACCCGATCCCGTACCTCCTGCGCAGACGACGTTCGTCTACGACGCAAAGGGCAACTCCCTCGTGGAGTTCCGTACCGAACAGGACCGTATCGTCGTGCCGTTCGGCCAGGTCCCGGCGCACATGTCCGCTGCCGTCGTGGCGCGTGAGGACCGGCGCTATTTCGAGCACTCCGGCGTCGACCTCCAGGGGATCGTGCGTGCCGCCTGGTCGGACCTGCGTGACAAGCCCACCCAGGGCGGGTCGACGATCCCACAGCAGTACATCAAGAACGTCTACCTCAACCCCGACCGCACGTTCGCGCGCAAGGCGCGGGAGGCGGTGATGGCACTGAAGCTCGAGCAGCGGTTCTCCAAGGAGGAGATCCTCGGGATGTACCTCAACACCGTGTACTTCGGACGCGGGGCATACGGCGTCGAGGCGGCGGCGCGCTCGTACTTCGGGACCACGACGTCCCAGCTCGACGTGGGCCAGTCCGCCTACCTCGCAGGAATCCTGAACTCGCCGGCGACCGCCGACCCGCTCGAACATCCCCAGGAGGCGATGCGACGCCGCAACGCCACGCTCGGCGCGATGGTCGAGATGGGTTCTCTCGACCCCGCCACGGCGGCGGCGATCGCGCCGGCGCCGGTGGTGGCGATCGCGAAGCCGGAGCGCCGCACCGTCACCGCAGCCGGGGGGAGCGCGTACTTCGCGGAGTACGTGCGGCGTCAGCTCGTCGCTCAGTTCGGCGAGGACGCGGTGTACCGGGGTGGGCTCCGGGTCGTGACCACGCTGGACCCCGACATGCAGGCGTCGGCCGAGCAGGCAGCGCGTGACCGCCTCGACCGCGACGACGACCCCGATGCGGCAGTCGTCACCCTCGACAGCGACGGCAGGGTCAGGGCCATGGTTGGTGGTGACGACTACAGCCAGAGCCAGGTGAACCTCGCCGTCGGCCGCGAGGGGGGTGGTAGCGGACGTCAGGCCGGGTCGACGTTCAAGGCGATCGTCCTCGCCGCGGCGTTCGACAAGGGGATCTCGCCGCGGACACGGTATTCGGCACCGCGGTCGATCCGGATCCCGCTCGAGGACGGGACCTCGTGGGACGTGTCCAACGCCGGGGATGCCGAGGGGGGCGGCACCGTCGACCTGATGGCGGCGACGGCAGGTTCGATCAACACCGTCTTCGCCCAGCTCGTGATGGACGTCGGTCCCGCCGATGTCGTGGCGATGGCGCACCGCCTCGGGGTGACGAGCCCGCTGCAGCCGGTGCCGTCGATCGCGCTGGGAGCCGGCGAGGTGAGTCCGCTCGAGATGGCGCACGCCTACGCGATCATCGCCAACCGTGGCGCCGACCCCGGCGTGCACCTGTTCGAGTCCGTGACCGCCCCCGACGGGACTGCTCGCTACCAGTTGGCCCCCGGCCGCGAGCAGATCCTCGACGAGGGTGTCGCCGACTCGGTGACGGCGGCGCTGTCGGGGGTCGTCGACCACGGGACCGGCACCTCCGCTTCCATCGACAACGGTCACGTGGCCGGCAAGACGGGTACCACCCAGGACTACGGGGACGCCTGGTTCGTGGGCTTCACGCCCGAGTTCACGACCGCCGTGTGGGTCGGCTACAAGGAGGGACGTTCGCGCCCGATGGTCGACGTGCACGGACGGCGCGTCTACGGAGGCACGTTCCCAGCCCTGATCTTCCATGATCACATGCAGCGCGTGATGGAGACCGTCGACGCTCCCGCCGACCTGCCTGGCGGTGACTCGTCGCGGGCCGACGCGGGCGTGTCCGAGCGACGCCGCGGAGCGGGTTCGGGTGGCACCAAGCGGCGCTCGGGTGGCTCCTCGTCGGGCAAGCCGGACGCGCCGACATCGTCGGGCTCCGGGGACTCCGGCGGCACGGGAAGCGGTTCCGGCAGCGGCAGCGGCAGCGGTGGTTCGGGTTCCGGTGGTGGCGGTGGCGGTTCCGGTGGCGGTTCCGGTTCCGGTTCCGGTGGTGGCGGTGGCGGTTCCGGTGGCGGTTCCGGCAGCGGCGGCGGTGGTTCGGGTTCCGGTGGTGGCGGCTCCGGTGGTGGTTCCGGTGGTGGCGGTTCCGGTAGCGGCGGATCGTCAACGGGCGACTGATCGCGTCGATCCGGTACAGGAGTCCACCCCCGCGACGGCGTAGGATTCACGTGAACGCATTGCCGTAGCGCCGGCAGCCCTATGGGCGCTGGACGCGAGGAGGCACCGATGAGCAGCTACGGGTACACGAACCCGCCCGGTGACGCCGGCGCGAGCGCGCAGGCGCCGTCCCGGTCGAGTTCCCCGACGCCCCACAAGGTCACCGTGCCGGTGGTGCGGGCCGCCAAGGGCGGCGGCATCCCCCTCGTGATGACCACCGCCTACGATGCAGCGACGGCCCGCATTGCCGATCGCGCCGGAGTCGACCTGGTGCTCGTCGGCGACTCCCTGGGGATGGTCGTGCTCGGGCGCGACGACACGCTCAGGGTCAGCGTCGACGAGATGGTCCACCACACGGCGGCCGTGACGAGCCAGCGCCCACGAGCCCTCGTGGTCGGCGACATGCCGTTTCTCAGCTACCACGTCTCCATCGAGGACACCGTCCGCAACGCGGGGCGTCTCGTGGTCGAAGGTGGAGCCGAGTGCGTGAAGATCGAGGGAGGCCGCAAGCGCCTGCACATGATCGGCGCACTACTCGACGCCGAGATCCCGGTCATGGGCCACATCGGCCTCACCCCTCAGAGCGTCAACGCGATGGGCGGCTTCCGCGTGCAGGGCAAGGTCCGCGAACAGGCGGAAGAGCTCCTCGCGGACGCCGCGGCTCTCGCCGAGGCGGGCGTGTTCGCGATGGTGCTCGAGGGAGTCCCCGCCGAGCTCGCCGCGCTCATCACCGCAGATGTCGGTGTTCCCACGATCGGCATCGGAGCAGGCCCCCACTGTGACGGGCAGGTGCTCGTGATCCACGACCTCCTGGGCTTGACCGACGGTCACGTCCCGAAGTTCGTGCGGCGCTACGCCGACCTGGGTGGCCTTGCCGTCGACGCGGTCTCCCGCTACGCCGACGACGTTCGCGCCGGCGCGTTCCCGGGACCCGGCGAGTCCTACAAGCTGCCCGGTGACGTCGCTGCCGCTCTGGGCACCTCGGCCCTGAGCACCGAAGCGGCCGAGCACTGACGAACTGCCGCTGGACCCGCGCCCGCCTGACGCTGGCTCTCGTGGGCACGGCGGTGCTGGTGGCTGCATGCGTGCAGTCGCCCCGCCAGCGTGGTGCGACCCCCGGCGACACCGGCGAGATCGCCAGGTTGCGCACATCCGAACGCGTCGTCGAGCTGTGCCTCCTCGTCGCCGACACCGACGCGGAACGCCAGCACGGCCTCGCGTCGCGCGCGTCGCTCGACCCCTACGACGGCATGCTCTTCGTCTTCGACCGCCAAGGGCCCTACCGGTTCTGGATGAAGGACACGACGATCCCGTTGGACCTCGTACCGCTTGGGGGTGACGGGACCCTGCAGGAGCCGATCGCCATGGACCCTTGTCCGGGTGGGGCGGTGTGCCCCGAGTTCGGTCCGACCCAGCCCTACGATCGCGCGCTGGAGCTCCCCGAGGGGTTCCTCTCCGGAGCGGGGCTGGACCCCACGGCAACCGCGGTGACCTTCGAGCGGGTCGGCACCAGGTGCCCGGCAGCCGGAGACGGCTGAACCCGAAACTGGAGGGAGCGTCGATGCCCCAAGTCCTTCGTGCAGCGACCCGTCGCCTTGCAACTGCGGCGGCAGCAGCAACGCTGCTACTTGCCGGCTGCGGGACCCAGGAGCCGCAAACGGCCGGCGAAGTGCCCACCCGGCTCGCGTCCTACGAGCTTGCCACTGGCGAGCAGACCTACGAGGCCACGTCGACGACCGACGGCACCATGGGCTTCGGCGACGCACTGCGCACTGCGATGGGGCCGTCAGCAGGCGCCCTGACGCAGGACTCGCCCATTTCCGTGCAGCTCTCGATGAACGTGACCCAGACGGTGGCCGAAGACGGGCCAGACCGCAAGGTGACCGTGCGGATCGACAGCGTCGACGGCCGCGTGAAGGCATTCGGTGTCGACCAGCCGGTCGACGAGCAGATGCTCGCCAAGGCAGGCAGCAGCGAGGTGACCTACACGATGAGCTCCGACGGCACCACGAACGTGGCTGGCGGGAGCCAGCTCGGCGGCCTCGGCTTGGGCACGCTCGGCGCAGGCGTAGGCGGGAGCTGCCCGCGGTTACCCGAAGGCGGTGTCGAGGCAGGCCAGGAGTGGAAGACGAGCCAACGGGTGCCTGTCGGCGGAGTGGAGGCGACGGTCCCCTCGACGAACACGTACGCGATCGAGGCGGACTCGGGCACCGTGACATCGCGTACGGATGGGCCTGTCGACGTGACCGTCGACTTCGCCGAGTTCGCCAAGAGCAGCCCGTCGCTGGCCGGCGTCGGGAACTTGGCGGGGATGACGATGCACATTGCCGGTACCGCCGACCTGACGAGTACATGCGTGCTCGGCCTGCCGGGCCAGGAGCTGCGCTCCGTGGAGTCCGGTGGACACATCTCACTGACGATGTCTCTCGCCGGGACCGCCCACGATCCCGAGCTCGCCAAACTCGGCGAAGGGGAGTTCCTCCACATGGACGTCGACACGACTTCGAAGATGCATCAGACCGCTTGACCGAGGGGGTGGGCCTTCCCGGATCGACCACGGTCCGGATGCAGGATCGACCGCGCGTCCCATAGCATGAGCTGGATTGGTCAGTTCTCCTCGGAGCCCGCATGCGCCGCATTGGTGCCGTCGCGGCCTGCCTCGTCCTGCTCGCCTCGGCGGGGTGCACGCGGCGTGCTGCCACCGACCCGGCCGAAACCGAACCGGATCCCGCAGCTCGTTGGCACACGTACGCGCTCGCGACGGGCGAGCGGCGGTACGAGCTCCGAGTCCGGCTCCGAGGCAGTGCCCGCCTCGGTGAGGGATTCGTGCAGGCGCTCGCCGCGCTGACTCCGTCGACGTCGAGTCCCCCGGTTCCCGAACGCGATCTTCCGGTTGACGTGGACCTCACCGCGTCGCTGGTGGCGTCCATCGGATCCGACGGTGAAGACCGGCTGGTCCGAATGACCTACGAGAGGCTCACCGGTCGTATCGACGTCGCGGGCGTGCGTCGCGATGTCGGCATCGCCGACCTGGCACTTGCGCGCGGCGCCGCCACGACGTTCACGTATCGAATGGCTCCCGACGGATCCGTGACCCCGGAGCCGACCGTGACGGACCCCGCTACCACAGCGCCGACCGGCTCCACCACCGAGTCGGTTCCCGCGACTCCTCCGGCACAGGACGCGCAACCACCGCAGTCCGTGGCAGCGGGCGAAGTGACACAGCCTGTTTCGCGAGGCCTTGATCTCAGCTGTCCCCACCCTCCCCCGGGAGGCGCCGATCCGGGGCAGTCGTGGAAGATCGCCGAGCCGTTGCCGATCCTCGGTGTGGCAGGCACCGCGTTTGCGACCAACATGTACACGCTCGAGGGCGACAACAGCGCGGTGATGTCGTCGCGGCTCGAGTCGCTTCTCGACGTGACCGTCGACCTCGGCCGCCTCGGGACCGCCAACCCGGTCCTGGGAGCCATCGCTGCCACGACCGCGCCGACCACGGCCAGGCTCGGAGGCAGCGTGGCGACGGTCACGACGTGCGAGCTGACCTGGCCCGAGCAGGAGCTTCTCGCCCGCACGCTCACAGGGCACCAACGCCTCCTGTTGTCGTTCCCCGGCCCGGTGGGGCCCCCTTCGGCGGTGCTGTCACCGGGACAGTTCCTCGTCCTGGACATGGACGTCACGAGCGAGCTCCGCTCCGTATGAAGGGGAGCGCCGGCCCGCGACGCGCTCGAGGACGCCGTGGTACCGGCGTGGCAGCGATCTTGGCCGTACTCGTGGCGTGCCCCGCGTGCTCGGCGTGGGGTGGCGGCCCGCCCCGACTCGGAGCGTACGGGCTGCCCACAGGCACGTCGCCATGGCGGCTCGGCTTGGCGGTCGACGGGACGGTCGACGTGGGAGGCCCGAACGACACGTCGGCACTGTCCCAGATGATGCCCACGAGCGGGTTGAAGGCGTCGGCGCGGATGCGACTCGAATACGACCAGGACACGAGCGCGACGGGGGACGCGGGACGCAGGGTCGAGATGCATGCCACCGCTGTCTCGGGACGGTTCGAGTCCTTCGTCGCCAACCGTGACTTCGGGGCCGGCGATCTGGGGGTGTTCGGCAACGACGGCACCGTGATGCTCGAACTCGGCCCTGACGGCACGCTCCGCAACGCCGGAGGGTCCCCTCTGGGAGGTATGGGCCTCCCTCTCGTCGCGGATGTTCTCACAGGCTGGCCGTGCCCGCCGCTACCCGATGGCGGCGTCGAAGCCGGAACGTCCTGGCCCGCCTCCGTGCTCACCCCCGGCGGGACGCGCCTGTCCGGAACGGCTTCGTACGAGCCCGGCGAGCTCGCCGGGCGTCACGTGCTCGAGGTCTCCGCCGAGCTCGAGGGCGACACCGCCGCCCACGGCGTGGAGCTCGAGAAGATGGTCACTACGGTAACCGGTGCCGACCTGCCGGACCTGCACCTGTCCCCGATGAACCTTCGGGCGCACTCGAGAACGCGTAACCGCTGCCGGCTCGACGCCGACGATCGGTCACTCGTGAGCTGGTCGGTCGACTCGAACCTCGAGGTGACGCTCCAGGCCACCACCAACGCGAAGTACGACGCGATCCTCGACGGCACGACCATGTCCTTCGACATCTCGGCTACGGCGACGCCCCTGTGAGGACGGATCCCTCCCTGTGTCACAGGCGGGGGTTATGTTGCCGGTGAGGCCGAGATGAGCAGAAGTCCTCCGGCCCGCTAGGCTCGGGTGTTCGTGACCCCAAGGCTGAGACTGGGATCACCACACTCGTCCTTGCCCCTCTACGTGGAGGGGCCGCGGTCACCGAGGCCGTGTCCACGAGGAGCTGAACATGCCGATGCGGGTCTACGAGACCATGATCATCCTCGACCCCGACCTGGAGGACTCGGGCGTGCGCGACGAAGTCGAGCGCGTCAAGACCCTCCTCGAGGAACGCGGGGGCCGGGTTCGCGACGTCGACTTCTGGGGTAAGCGGGACTTGGCGTACGAGATCCGTCACAAGAAGGAGGGCCACTACGTGGTCCTGGTGGCGGACGCCGAGCCGGCGGCGATCGACGAGATGAGCCGTGTGCTCAAGCTCAACGACCGTGTGTTCCGCCACAAGGCGCTGCGGCTCCCCGACGCGGTGGCACAGCCGCTGTCGTGACTGCGACGGCTGCACTGACCAAAGGGGTGACCCATGGCATCGGACAACTCGGTGACGATCGTCGGCAACCTCGTCGATGATCCTGAGCTGCGCTTCACTCGCACCGGCCAGGCAATGGCACGGTTGCGCCTCGCGCACAGCCGCCGCTGGCAGAACCGCCAGAGCGGCCAGTGGGAGGAGGAGTCCCACTTCTTCACGGTCACGGCCTGGCGTGATCTCGCCGAAAATGCTGCGTCCTCGTTGAAGAAGGGGATGCGCATCGTCGTGACGGGCACGCTCCGCCAGCGATCGTGGGAAACGGACTCGGGCGACAAGCGCTCCGTGGTGGAGATCCAGGCCGACGAGCTCGGCCCGAGCCTGCGTTGGGCGACAGCGGAGGTTCAGAAGGTCCGCCGTGAAGCAGGGTCCGGTGGTGGCCCAGGCAGTGCAACGGCAGCTCAGGGTGGAGATGCCGGCGGCGGCATCGACGAACAGCCCTGGGACGAAGAACCCGCGTTCTGACACCTCACCAACCGAATCGGAGGAAGGCCGATGGCCAAGGCAAAGGCGAAGCGCCGCAAGGGCGGCAAGAAGGAGTTCGACCGAAAGGTGCGCAAGAAGCCGCGCGTGCCCGGGATCGAGGAACTCGAATACATCGACTACAAGGACGTCGCGCTCCTGCGCCAGTTCATGTCGGAGCGGGCCAAGATCCGTGCCCGTCGAGTGACGGGCCTGTCGCGCCAGAAGCAGTCCGAGATCGCGATCGCGATCAAGAACGCGCGCGAGATGGCGTTGCTGCCCTACGTGTCGCGGGGCCCCGAGGGCCGCGGCGGTCGTGACCGCGGCGGCCGCGGCCGCGGAGGGGGCGGCGGTCGATGAGGGTCATCCTGCGGACGGATGTGGCCAAGCTGGGCCACAAGGGCGACGTCCTCGACGTCTCCGACGGGTACGCGCGCAACTTCCTCGTCCCCAAGGGCCTCGCGCTCAACGCGACGGCCGGTGCCGTGCGGCAGGCGGGCGACATGCAGCGGGCGCGCCAGCAGCGTGACGAGCGTGAGCGTGATGCAGCCGAACTCCTCGCGCGCAAGCTCTCGGCAGCGCGCCTTCGCGTGAAGGCGAAGGCGGGCATCGACGGCAAGCTCTTCGGTTCGATCACGGCGGTCGACGTCGCCACCGCAGCGGAGAAGCAGGCGAACGAGGTACTCGACCGCCGCCGCATCCACATACCCGACTCGATCCGTTCGGTCGGCCTCCACGAGGTCGTGGTGCGCCCGCATCCCGAGGTCGAGTTCAAGCTCACCATCGAAGTGGTCGCCGAGACTTGAAGGTGCGATCCGCCGCCGCCGTCGTGGCCGGGTGCGTCATTGCGGTCACGGGCGCCTGCGGCACCTCGGATTCGGCGACGACCTCCACGGCATCTGTCGTCACGACCACCCAGGCGCCGCCGGTGTGCGGCCAGGGCACGATCAAGATGCCACCGATTCCCGCGGAGCTCTCCCAGAAACCCGATCCGGCCGTCACCCCGAAGGATGCGTCGGCGACGACTCTCAAGACCACCGACCTCGTCGTGGGCACCGGCGCCGAGGTCAAGGCAGGCGACTGCCTGACGGCCAACTACGTCGGCGTCCTCGCCTCCTCCGGCGAGCAGTTCGATGCGTCGTGGGACAAGCAGACGCCGTTCCAGTTCGAGGTCGGTGCGGGCAACGTGATTCCCGGCTGGGACCAGGGAATCCCCGGAATGAAGGTCGGTGGCCGCCGCCGCCTCGCGATCCCGGCCGCGCTCGCCTACGGCGCTCAGGGCTCGCCGCCGAAGATCCCACCGAACGCGAACCTGGTCTTCGTCGTGGATGCCCTCGATGTCGGCCTACCGTGCACGGTCGGCCAGGCGCCTTTGCCGAGCCCGCTTCCCGACCCGATCTCCCAGAAGCCCGAAGTCGTCGTGAACCCCGGCGACGCCGACGCCGACCAGATCCAAACCGAGGATCTCGTGGTCGGCACCGGCGCCGAGGTCAAGGCAGGCGATTGCCTCGTCAGCAACTACGTGCGTGCGCTCGCGTCTGATCCGTCCAAGACGGACTCCTCGTGGGACCGCGGCCAGGGTCTCCGCTTCGAAGTGGGTTCCGACCAGATGATCAAGGGTTGGAACCAGGGCATCGAGGGCATGAAGGTCGGCGGGCGTCGCAGAGTCGTCGTACCGGCCGCACTTGCTTACGGCTCCAAGGGTTTGCCGCCCGACATACCGCCCGACGCGAACCTCGTGTTCGTGGTGGACGCGACCGCTGTCCAGTAGGCGCCCAGCAACGGCTGTGGCTTCAGCCGATCGCCTTGGCCTTGAGCCGCTCGAACTCGGCGTCGTCGATCGCCCCTTGGTCCTTGAGGTCCTTGAGGCGCGCGATCTCGTCAGCTGCGCTGGGACCGGTACCGGCGGCCTGTTGGATGTAGCTGCGCATCGCCTTGTCCTGTGCCGCCGCTGCTTCGACGGCGTGCTCGTGCATCTTGTGGCCACGTGCGATCAGGTAGACGAGCACGCCCAAGTAGGGCAGGAAGATCACGAAGATCGTCCACAGGGCCTTGCCCCAGCCACCGAGGTCGGGGCTGCGGAAGATGTCGCCGAAGACGACGATCAGCAACCAGATCCAGATGAAGAAGAGGAAGAACCACAGCATCGACAGGAATACCTGTCCCGAACCGAACTCGCCGAGGATCATCGCTGACTCCTGAGTTGTGATGACGGCCGGGCGCGACAACGGCGCCCGCTCGCGCCATTCTCGCCGAATCTCGACGACCGGGGAGGGATGCTGCCCGGGTTCGGGGAGGCTGCTCAGTACTCGCCGTCGCGGTACGACAGCGACTCGAAGCGCGAGTACTGGTTCAAGAACGCGAGCCGGATCGTGTCCGTGGGCCCGTTGCGGTGCTTGGCGACGATGAGCTCGGCTTCGCCGAGAGCTGCAGAGTCGACGTTGTAGTACTCGTCGCGGTAGAGGAAGCAGACGATGTCGGAATCCTGTTCGAGCGACCCGGACTCGCGCAGGTCCCCGAGGAGAGGGCGCTTGTCGGCCCGTTGCTCGGGTGAGCGGTTGAGCTGGCAGGCAGCCATCACCGGGCATTCGAGCTCGCGGGCGAGGATCTTGAGGTTGCGGCTGATCTCGCTGATCTCGACCTGGCGTGACTCGGCGCGCCCGCCGCCGCTCATGAGCTGGAGGTAGTCGATCACCACGAGACCGAGTGGCGCCTTGGCCGCGAGGCGCCTGCACTTGGCGCGGATCTCCATCACCGTCAGATAAGCCGTGTCGTCGACGTAGAGAGGGGCCTCCGAGAGGACCCCGATCGCGGCAGCGAGCTTCTGCCAGTCGCCGTCGGAGAGCTTCCCGGTCTTCATGCGCGTGGCGTCGATGCGGGCTTCGGAGCAGAGGAGGCGGTTCACGACCTCGAGCTTGGACATCTCCAAGGTGAAGAACGCGACCGGCTTGCGTTCCTCGAGGGCGACGTGCATCGCTGCGTTGGCGATGAAGGTCGACTTGCCCATCCCGGGGCGGGCAGCGACGATCACGAGGTTCGAGGGTTGCAGACCTGCCGTCAGATTGTCGAAGTCGCGGAAGCCCGTGGCGGTCCCGGTGACACCCGTACCGCGGCTGTGGAGCTCCTCGAGGTGGTGCAGGCTCTCGTCGAGTAGGTCCCCGAGTGGTGAGAGTGTCGACGTGATGCGGCGCTGGCCGATCTCGAAGACGGCCTGTTCGGCGAATTCGAGGACGTTGGGCGGGTCGGCGCCGGGGTCGTACGCGAGTTCGGCGATCTCCGACGACGTGTCGATCAGGCGCCGCATCGTCGCTGTCTGGGCGACGATGCGGGCGTAGTACGCGGCGTTGGAGGTGGCCGGTGTATCGAGGGTAAGGGCGCGGAGGTAGGACTGGCCGCCGAGCTCCTCGAGCGCGCCCACTTGGCGCAGCGACTCCGCGAGCGTGACGACGTCGACGGGCTCGCCCTTGCCGTAGAGGTCGACGACGGCAGCGAAGATCCTGCCGTGCAGGGGCTTGTAGAAGTCGTCCGCGCCGACGAGCTCGAGGACATCCGCGATCGCGTCGCGTGAAAGCAGCATCGCCCCGAGCAGCGACTTCTCGGCCGCCAGGTGCTGAGGCGGAGTACGACCGCCTAGTGGGGCCGGCTGCGCGAACGTCTGGGCCAATTCGGCTCCTGTCTCGTGCGGCGAGTTGGTCCCGCCGCGCCCCGCGTGTTCCTGGGCATGATCTTGCCGTGGCAGCCCTGTGGAGGGGGTGTAGACAACATGGGGAATCTGTCGGGACAAGCCACGGGAACTCGGTTCGTCGCGGACCGCAGGCGCCGCCCATCATAGTCGAACATGCGTTCGATGGGGGTCCGCGCGTCGATGGGAGGGCAACTTCCCGATGTCACCGCGCCTTCGGCCAGAACCGCGCGGCGTTGGGCGACGCCGGGTGGCGTTCGCCTGCCCGAGGTGCCGAGAACTCGCGCAGCACGTTGGCGGTCACCGCCTTGACGATCTTGGCGTCTTCGTCGGAGACCGGGGCTGTGGGCCCGCACGCCTGGGTGATGGCGCAGGTCCAGCGGTTGGTGCCGGTGGCGAAGACGCCACCGCCTGACGGAGTCGACCAGTAGGACATGTCCGCGAAGCTCGACTTGCCACCGCAGGTGACGGGCGAGTGCGCGAGGACCTGGAGGTTGGGCGGGGAATCCGGGAACCAGCGGTCGTACTCCTCGCCCTCGATCCCGTGGAGCACGGTGGCGTCGGTCACACCGGCGTTCTCGAAGACCCAGGCCGAGGGGTCCACGATCCGGATGTCGGCCTTGGTCGGCGCGCACTCGTACTGGATCCCGACGATGGTCGCCTCCGGCGCGGACAGCGGCGGCGACCGCCACTGCACCGTGGTCTCGGCAGGGTTCGTCTTGGAGATCGGGTCCGATGTGTCGCGGTAGTTCACCATCCGCCGCAGCGGGCGGCCGTCCCAGCTCGGCTCCCACCTGATCTTGCGGTAGATGGCGTTGGCGCCCAGGAACGCCAGGTTCGTCCCCGAATCACGGGCGCGCACCAGCAGGTCGCGCATGGGGCGCGAGTAGTACTCGTCGTGGCCGAGGCTCACGATCGCCGTGCGCTCCGGTCCCAGGACCAGGTTGGGTCGCTCTTCCATGTCGAGGTTGGTCCAGTAGCTCACGTCGAGACCGAGCTCCTCGACCAGGGACACCAAGGACGCGTCGAAGGCTACGAAGTCACTGGCTCCGCCACCGGTGCCGTAGGGCCGGTCGAAGCTGACGACCTTGGCACGCTTCTGGCCCGTGATTCCGGGGCACTGGTAGAGGCTGCAGCCCCCCCAGGTGTTGTAGGCCTGGAAGGTCGTGACCTCCGAGATCACCGCGAGTGGGGCAGCGGAGTGGTCGTCTCTCACCACGACGGGCACGAAGCTCGACGTCGCGTCCGCTGCCTCCAGCTTGAGCAGGTACATCCCCGGCGGCCAGGCGTCGTCGACGCCGATAGCGGTGGGTTCGGTCCAACGCGCTTCGATCAGGTTCGTCGCCGGGTCGCGGAACGGCTCGGGTTGGACACGCCCGGCGAGCTCGCCCGAGCGCCACACCGAGCGAGCTCCCTTGCCGCCGTAGTAGCCGATCCGAAAGGCCTCGACCACGAACGTCGGGGCGCTGGTGGAGGTGAAGAGCTGCATCTGCTCACCCCGCACGGTGGACGTCCGATCGAGGTACCCGGCGATGCCGGCCTTGGTGGCGTTGACAGCGTCCCAGCCGTCCGCCCCCGGACGCGAGTTCTCCTCGACGACCCAGTTGGACGACGTCTCGGCGGTCCTACGGATGCTCGTCCCGACGGCTGGAGGATCGGAGCTGTCGGGCTCGCCGGGGTCGCCGGAGCCGGAGAGCCCGACCACGACGAGCACGGCTACGACGCCTGCGGCAACTCCACAGGCCGCCAGGAGGAGACGACGACGCTTCGTCACGAATCTGCCCATTGCCGGAATCTAGGGGCGTGGCCGATGGCTGCCGGGGAAGGGCAGCGAAGGTGCAACCCAGGACTTCTTCCGGAGGTCGTGGCGTCGCTACCGTGCGGGCCGTGGACACGTCTTTCATCAAGCAGGTGGTCCAGGGCATCGTCCTCGCGCTCGGGCTCGCCCTCGCGGGCGGCAACGCGTTCGCGCTCTGGCACAGCCGCCGCGCTTGGCGTCGTTACGAAGCGGACCTCGACGCGTGGCGACGCGCGGGTCGCAAGAAGAGCAAGGGCGGCAGCGGTGGCGACGCACGTGGTGCCAAGCCCGAGGCCCCCGAGCAGCAGGTTCGGACCACCCCGGCGCTGGTCAACATCGGAATCGGCATCGCGATAGCGGTGGTGGCGATCGCCAGCCTCACGTTCAAGTGGGTGGCGTGACCTCTGAGTCCGCGTCGACCGGCGACTCGAGGGCCGGGGCTGTTTCCACGCCCGCGACTGTTCCGGCGGACAGCGCCGTTACGGCGAGGCCGGCGAGGCAGAGTCCGCCCAGGGTGAGCGCGCTCTGGTAGGTCGACTGAAGGCCGACGCCGCCCGCGAGCACGAGGAAGACGGCGGCGGCCTCGGTGGCCCTGCCTGTCTCGGTCAGTCTCACGAGCGTGTGGGCCACGCACCCGGCGGCGAGGCCGTAGACGGCGGCGGGTAGGAAGCCGGAGAGACCGAAGTTCCACAGAACCAGGATCTCCGTCGTCGACGACCCGAACGCGAACGCGGCCCCGACGACGAGCGCCGTCGTCACCGCGACGAATCCGGCGCGTCGGGACGACGCGCGACCCGTCAGCAGGGGTGAGGCGATGGCGACGAGGACCGCGAGGATCTCGATCGGCCCCGCGAGCCACGCGAGGCGCAGCGTACCGAGGCCCGTGGTGGCGGCGGCCTCGGTGATCGCAGGGATCGCACCGCCCAGGATCACGAGGATCGCGGCCCACCACCACGACGCCGACCAGCGGGCACGCTCACCGACGGCGAACGGGGCGACGACCACGACCGCCGCGAGCGTCGCCATGTCGAGTACGAGCACGGGAGCGCCGAGAACCGCTGCCACGGCGGCGCAGACGAAGACACCCACGGCAGCCGCTGCGGGCCTGGCGCGGTGGCCCGCCATCCAGAGGTCGACGCACTGCGTGAGTAGCAGGGCGATGGCGAGGACCACAGCGGCCGAGAAGGCGATGCGGGCGGCTGTCGACACCACGGTGAGGGGGCCGGCTATCGCATTCAGGCCGGGGATGTGCACGGCTGTGCGCGTGCCCATGCGCAGGAGTAGCAGCTCGGCGACGACTGCCCACACGAGCCAGGTCGCCACTCTCGCGGACCGCAAGGCAGGTGTGGACCGGGCCAGGGGTGTCGGAGCGGAGGGCAGGGCGACCGGTGTCACGGGGCCATCCTCCACACCACGACACTCGCGATCACGCCGACGGCGAGGCCGCCGAGGAGCAGGATCACGATCCAGGGAGTGCGATCGGGTGGCACCGGGTCGGTGCCGATCTGGAGTGACACGAACTGGGAGACGGCCTTCTGACCGTTGCGGTCCTGATGCGCGCCGTTCCAAGCAGCAGCAGCGATGTCGGTCTTGTCCCCGACCACGAGGTTCGGCTGACCGTCACCGGGCGACGCCAGCGAGCGGGTGAAGACGACTGCCCAACGGTTGCCGTCGTAGGCGCCCGCGGCGGTGACGGGATGTTCGGGAGTCGCGGTGAGCGTCCCGAAGCCTGCCGCGACGAGGTTCTGTGCTGCGGGCTGACCCGCGATGTCGTAGGGATTGCCGACGTAGCGTGCCGGATAGCCGAGGTCGTCGGTGATCGGGTAGTAGTCGGCGTAGCCGTTGGGGTCTTCCTCGCCGAGCGACTGCGGCACGCCCGCCTGGCTGTCGGCACGCCACTGCCAGATGTTCACGCCTGCGCCGACCTGGCCCATGCACAACGCCGGCACCGCTGCACCGGTCACCGCCGGGAACTGGATCGCGGCGGCATCTGCGAAGCGGTCCATGCCGAAGCTGGAGTCGTCCTTGGTCGAGTCGGCCCACTCGACGCGCACGAAGAGGTTGCCGTTCCAGTGCAGGGCGCGGACGTCGACCGCGGGGACCGCGTCACCGCCGAAGGGGTACGTCTGTGCCTGGGCGGTCATCGGCACCGAGACCCCAGGGATGCGTGCCCACGGACCGGCGCCGGGGTCCATGCCCGGGTCGTCGGTGGCCGCGTACGCGTTGACGGTCGCGAGCTGGGACACCGCAGGTTGGAACCCGGCGATGTGCGCGACGGCACCGACCACGGCCACGGCCGCCACCAGTCCCAGACGGCGCCGCCAGCGGCGCTGGGTGCGAGGTTCCGCTCGGGTAGCGCGCATGAGGCGGTCTCCTTTCAGGGCCGGGGGGCCAGGTCCACAGGGCACGGACTTGCACACGAACCGCAGGCGTCGTCGTCCGGTTCGGGCGGCGGCAACGGTTCGTGCAGCAACGCCGCTTCGACACCGAGGTGGTCCATGTCGTCGGCGATCCACGCTGCGAGCAGGCGCCCGGCAGCGGCGTGCAATGGCGCCACTGCGCACGCGGCGACGCGGCCGCCGAAGGCCTCGGCGAAGCGTCCGAGGTGGTCGCGCAGGAACACGGAGGCGCTGCGACGGCACTCGTCGGCGTCCTCGGTGCGGCCTGCCTGGAGAGCGACCGCCTCCTTCGTGGCGAGGAACGACATGAACTCGCACTCGGCGAGGACGTGGTCGGGTCGCTCGCGCTCGATCCCGCCGATCACGAGGCCGTGGGCGGCGTAGAAGCCGGCGATGTCGGCCATCACGTCGGTCATGCGAAACACGTCACGGGACTCGTACGCGGTCTCGTAGGGCGGGCAGTCGCGCGACTCGATCAGGGTGAACAGCTTGCCGTGGCAGCGGGCCGTCTCGTCGCTGTCGGACATCGCGGCAGCCGCGCGCACGTCGGCGATCGCGGTGCTCGTGGCGTCGGACCCGATCCAGACGCCGTCGAGAAGGGCGCCGAGGCGTTCGAGGGCGGCATCGTGGGCGTCGGTCGGGTACGAGAGCGCGCGAACACAGAGCTCGTAGACGGCCGAGCGCGCCACGGCCTCGGTGAGGGTCTCTGCGGGAGTGCTGGTCGCGGTCATCTCACCACCTCAGATCGAGTTGATCTGGCCGGGACGGCTCACGACGGGCTCCACGACCTGCACGCGGGCGACCTCGCGGCCCTTGGCGTCGTATCCGACGACGGTGTCGTCGTAGATCGTGCGCTCGCGGCCACCGACGGTGAGCGTCTGCGCAGCAGGTCCCGGGATCACGTCGAAGGAGAACACGATCTCGCGGGTGACCCTGAAGAGCTGCAACAGGGCGAGCAGCTCACGTGACGGGTTCGTGTAGCGCTCGATCGCAGCGTCGACGCCGGGGCCGAACATCTGGCGGAGGTATTCGCGGGGCACCCAGCGCGGCGGTATGTAGTACACGTTCGGCTGCGTGCCGAACTGGGGGTACAGCGGCAGGGCGACCTTCTCGACGTGGACCATGTAGTAGATCGGGTTGCGCGGGTCGTGGGTCCACGTCGCGTCGGCTTCCACCTGTACGAGACCCTGGAGGCGGATCTTGCCGATGCACGACGCCATGCACCGTGTCTCCATCGGGACGCCGTCGCTGATGGGGTCCTCGCCCTCGATGCGCGGGTAGCACCCGATGCACTTCTCCGAGGTGCGCGTGGTCGGCCGGTACATGGACTTCTTGTACGGGCACGCGGCGACGCACTTGCGGTAGCCACGGCAGCGTTCCTGGTCGATCAGGACGATGCCGTCCTCTTGCCGCTTGTAGATGGCATTGCGCGGGCACGCGGCGAGACACGCGGGATAGCTGCAGTGGTTGCAGATGCGCTGCAGGTAGAAGAACCAGCCCTGGTGTACCGGCAGCGACGCCCCCTTGGTCGAGGGCTGCGTGCCGTGGTCCTCGCCGATGTTGGGCGACTTCCACTCGTCGTCGGCGGGAATGAAGCCGGTCACCCGCTCCGACGTGCCGTTGGCGGTCTCGAAGATCGTCTTGCCGCCGAACTGGCCGTACGGCGACCTGACGTCGGCAACCCCGGCGCCGGACCAGGCCTGGCCACCGGGATCGAGGGTCTCCTGCATCTCGAGCAGCTTGGAGTCCCACGAACGTGGATAGCCGCCGTAAGGCTTGCTCTCGACGTTGTTCCAGAACATGAGCTCCTGGCCCGGGTAGTGGGTCCAGGTCGACTTGCACGCCATCGTGCACGTCTGGCACGCGATGCAGCGGTTGATGTTGAACACGGCCGCGAACTGACGCTCGCGGTCACCCCCGGCGTGGGGGTAGTCCATCTCGCGGCCGAGCTGCCAGTTGTAGACCCGTGCCACGTCAGTTCCCTTCTACGACGGAGGCGGCACCTGCGGAGACCTCGTGCCCGAACACCTCGTCCAGGACGGCTTCCACGAACTCGGGCCCGCGGCGCGTGAGCAGGTCGTGGGTGCCACCGAAGAACTCGGTCTCGAAGAGCCCACGCACCTTGCGCCGCGAGTAGCCCATCAGGGCGAACTCCTCGACGAACGTGCGTGCCATCTCGAGGTCGGTGTCGTGGCCCGGCGGCGAGACGAAGCGGCACGCCACGAACTCGAAGGGGTCCTCGTCGTCGAGGTCCTTCGGTGTCCCTGCTCCGTTGCCGTCCGGTCCGCCCGGTCGGAAGTCGACGTGGAACTCGGCCACCTCAACCACCTCCGGTGTTGACGTAGCCGCCGGCGAGGTACTTGTCCATCGCCGGGCTCTCGTTGCCGGGGGTGCGGCCTCCGGTGCCCGGGTTCCACGGTTGGCCGTCGAGGCCGCCCGCTTCCGCCCGTGTGATCCGGACCAGGGTCTCCTTGGGCACCGTGTTGATCGCGTGGTTGTCGACGTCGAAGCCGAAGACGTAACCCATCCTCCCGGCGAGCTTGTGGAAGAGCGAGTCGGTCTGGTGCATCGGTGGAGCCCAGCCGCGGGTGATGCTCTGCTGGCTGCCCGAGCGGAAGCTCGCCTGGTAGCCGGTGTCGGCGAGGGCACGGCCGTCGGGGCGTTCCTTGGAGGCACGCACCGTCTTGGGTGTGGACATGTAGAAGGCGTGCTTGAGCATCGTGACGCCACGGGGATAGGACCGGTTGTAGGTGAGGCGGCAGAGCAGGCGCGACACCTCGAGGTAGCTCGGATCGGTTTCGGAGCCGACGTAAGGGCGGTCGTCGGAGTTGGCGTCGACCCAGACGTAGTCGCCGTCGTCGATGCCGAGCGCCTTGGCGTCGTCGGGGTTCATGTGGAGCTGGGCGTCGCCGACGCCGGGTAGCCGCTTGTCGACCCGGTACGGGTCGCTGAAGTTGGAGGAGTAGATCCAGTGCCAGTCGGTCACCGCCCACGACGAGTGCACGCTGTGGCGCGACTTCGGCGTGAGGCAGAAGAACCCGTAACCGCGCTCCATGAGCGGGTTCGTCGTCTGCTTGACCTCGTCCCAGCTCATCTTGATGTTGCGCACGGCGCGCAGGTCGGGGTCGTCGGCTTCCAGCGGGATGCCGTAGCTGCGCGGTCGCAGGAACGGGCTCGTCGACACGATCACGTTCGGGGCGTAGGGGGTGGCTTCCACCGCTTCACGGTGCACGATGAGGTTCTCGCCGTACTCGATCGCCTCGGGGATGTCGACGTAGCCGTGCATGCGCCCGGTGTCGGTGTAGAAGGGCAGGCTCTGTTCCACCTGCTCCTTGAACGGGATGCGCGGGTAGCTGCCGTAGAGCATCAAGGCTCCGCCGACCACGCCGTACTTGCCCGCCATCAGGTCGGCGGTCGTGTAGCCCGCGGTCGTGAAGGAGCCGGCCATCACGCGGTCGAGGTAGACCTCGGGCCGGTCGGCGAAGGCGAACATCTTGTCGAAGCGGTCCTCGCCGTGGAGCTCGCCGAGACGGCGCGAGACGCCGACGAAGACCTCGATGTCGTCGATCGTGTCGTGCAGCGGGGCGATGCCGCCCTTCCAGATCTGCAGGAACGGGTTCGAGCACGACGCCGTCATCTCGTAGGTCTGGAACTCGAGCCAGCTGTTGACCGGCAACACGAGGTCGGCGTTCTCGGCGGAGCCGGTCCACTCGATCTGCTGGTCGACGATCATGTCGATCTTGGGGTTGACGTCGTGGACCAGGTGGTAGTGCCACTTCGCCTGGTTCAGCAGGTTCGCGTTGTTGTACCAGAGCAGCTTCGTCGGCCGGGGCAGGTGGGTCGTGCCCGTGAAGACCTTGCGCCCCTCCTCGGGGGTGTCGACGATGAGGGGCCGGTCGCCGAAGCCCCAGTAGCTGGTCTCCTCGCCGTGGATGTAGTGGTGGCTGGTCTTGGCCGTGTACTTCGCGGCAGGGTCCATGAGCGGGTTGAACGGGTCCTCGTTGACGAACCCGCCGACACCGGGGCCCACCCACGGGGTGCCGTGGAAGACGCCGCCCTTGTAGTTGCCCGCCCAGGTGCTGACGCCGCTGCCGGGCTTGCCGATGTTGCCGAGCAGGATCTGGATCAGGTAGGTGGCGCGGTTGTGCAGGGTCGCGTGGAAGTAGTGGTTGACGCCCTCGCCCACGTGGATCGCGGCGGGCTTGATCGTGGTGAGGTCGGTGACCAGCCGCTCGACGAGGTCGCGCGGAGCGTTGGTGATGTCACAGACCGTGTCGAGGTCGTAGTCGCGCAGGTGCTCGCGGTACATGGTCATCGCCGTCGCGACCTCCACCCGCGAGCCGTCGGCGAGGGTGATCTCGCCGCGGTAGTCGAGCAGCGGGGTGAACGCGAGCTTCGCGCCGACCTCGTCGCGGTTGAGCGCGCGGGGAAGACCCGTGGCGGTGTCGATCGCGACGCGGTCGCCGATCTTGGCGTACTGCTCGGCCGTCATCGCCTGCATCGTGAACGACGGGCTCGTCGACGGCAGCGAGTTGACGTAGCCGGGGAAGACGTCGCTGGCACGGAGCCGCTCGAGCGTGTCGAGGCGCACGAGCAGCGGCATGTCGGTGAAGCGGTGCAGGAAGTCGGTGTCGTAGGCGCCCCGGTCGATGATCGCCTTGGCGACGCCGAGCATCAGGGCGGTGTCGGAGAGGCCGGCCCGCACGGGGATCCAGTAGTCCGACTTGGTCGCCGGAGGGCTGTACTCGGGGACGATCGTGACGAGCTTGCCGCCCTGCTCCATCACCTCGTGCATGAAGTGGGTCTCGGAGAGCTTGTTCTCGACGAGGTTCTTGCCGACCATGATCAGCAGCTTGGAGTTGCGCAGGTCGTTGAAGTCGACCTCGGTCGCCTGCAGGCCGTGCACGAACGGGAACCCCGGCGCCTGATCGCCACGCCAGGTGTACTCGGACCACTCCGACGCGCCCAGCGCCTCTTCTGGGCCCACGTCGCGGACCTTGGCGTCGAGCAGCGCCAGGGTGTTGGCGAATCGGAACAGGCTGAACTTGCCGGCGACGCCGTGCAGCGGCAGGGACGAGCCGAACTTCATCGTCCGGACCCCGGCACCCTCCCAGTACTCGAGCATCTCCTCGGGGTAGCCGTCCGCGTCGACGAGTCGGCGCCGGCCCTCGTCGCCGCTGTAGGTCTCCGCGATCGCGGTCAGGCCGCGCGCCGCGTAGTCGAAGGCCTCGTCCCAGGACAGCCTGACCCAGTCGTCGTCGGCGCGGTTGTCGAAGCGGTACTTCGAGCGCAGGCCGGGGTCGTCCGAGAGCGACGGGAACCCGGCGTCGGCCCACGCCTTCCACCCTGCTCGCACCGCGGGCCACTTCGCACGGTAGGGCCCGTAGACGCGGTGGTGGACCGTGTAGCCCTTGCCGCAACCGCGTGGGTTCCAGTGCGGACCGGACACGTTGCCGCTCGGGTCGGCGTAGTCGGCGGCCTCGTAGGTCTGCTCGGTCCGCAGGACCACGCCGTTGCGCACGAACGCGTCGGTGCGGCACTGGTGGGTGTCGTTGGGGGCGCAGATGAACGGGAACGACGAGTCGTACTTGTACTGGTCGCGGTAGACGCGCTCCCAGTCGCGCCCCGGGTACGCCAAGAGGGGGTTGTCGACCCCTACGGCCGTGTTGAAGTACGTCAGCCCCACCGACTCGCCGACGTGAACCGTCGCGGCCGTAGCAGCCAACGCCCCCCCGACTTGAAGGAACCTGCGTCGGCTCACCGACCCGGCCATACATCCTCCGCTTCTCCCGGATCTACACGAGGATGGGCGGCGCGCACGCGTCGAGACAGGGCCGGTCGGAGTTGCTGTCAAGGGACCTCCGGCCCGGGAGGGGACGGACCCCGACCGATCAGGGACCGCAGCAGCGGGGATACCATCGACGGCATGTGGTGGCTCGTCGCGGCCTGTGTCCTCGCAGCGATGGTTCTGGTGCTCGTCGTGTACGACCTGACCCAGCGCCGCCACGCGATCCTGCGGACCTTCCCCGTGGTCGGACACCTGCGCTACCTGCTGGAGAAGTTCGGGCCCGAGCTGCGCCAGTACATCGTCACCAGCAACGACGAGGAGCGACCCTTCAGCCGTGACCAGCGTCGTTGGATCTACGCCACGGCCAAGGGCGAGGACAACCTCTTCGGTTTCGGGACCGACAAGGACCTCGAGCTGCACAGCAGCTACGTGATCGTCCAGCAGTCGGCCTTCCCGCAGCAGGCACCGGCGGTGGACGAGGCCGCGCGGAACTGGCCCGTGCCGATGGCCAAGCTCGTCGGAGCGCGTCACGGGCGCGCTGCCGCCTTCCGGCCCGCGTCGATCGTGAACATCTCCGCGATGAGCTTCGGGTCGCTCTCGGGCCGGGCGATCGAGGCTCTGAACCGGGGGGCCGCTGCCGTGGGTTGCCTGCACAACACCGGAGAGGGCGGGATCTCGTCGCATCACGGTTACGGCGGCGAACTCGTCTGGCAGATCGGCACCGGCTACTTCGGGTGCCGTGACGCCGGTGGGCGATTCGACCTGGGCCGCTGCGTCGAGACTGCGGCGGCGCATCCGGTGCGAGCCATCGAGATCAAGTTGAGCCAGGGCGCGAAGCCGGGGCTGGGCGGCATACTGCCCGCAGCCAAGGTGACCCCCGAGATCGCCGCAGCCCGGGGGGTCGAAGTCGGGCGCGACTGCGTCAGCCCTCCCGGCCACAGCGCCTTCGGCGACATCGACTCCCTCATCGTGTTCGTCGAGGCGGTGGCCGCGGGAACCGGACTCCCGGTCGGGATCAAGTCCGCGGTCGGCGAGATCGAGTTCTGGGAGACCCTGAGCGCGCGCATGTCGAGCGTCGGTGGCGGGCCTGACTTCATCACGATCGACGGCGGCGAGGGCGGCACGGGTGCAGCACCGCTGGTGTTCGCGGACCACGTCGCCTTGCCGTTCAAGGTGGGCATGAGCCGCGTGTACCGGGTGTTCGCCGAAGCCGGTCTCGCTGACGAGATCGCGTTCGTCGGCGCCGGCAAACTCGGGATCGCCGAGAACGCGCTCCTCGCCTTCGCTCTCGGCTGCGACGCCGTCAACGTCGGGCGCGAGGCGATGATGGCTGTCGGCTGCATCCAGGCGCAGCGCTGCCACACGGGCAACTGCCCCACGGGTGTCGCGACCCAGAGGGCGTGGCGGGCCCGTGGTCTCGTCCCCGAGGACAAGGGGCCGCGGGCGGCCCGCTACGTCGCCGGGCTGCGGCGGGAGATCCTGAGGGTGTCGCGCACGTGCGGCCATGCGCATCCGGCGTTCGTGACCTGCGACGACTTCGTGATCGTCGACGACAAGTTCGGTGCGAGCTCAGCGGCGGAGGTCTTCGGATACGAGAAGGGGTGGGGGCTGCCGGCGCCCGAGGACCTCGAGGCCGTGCGTGCCCTCATGTCCTGAGGGGTCCTCGATCCGGCCGATCCCCGAGTTGGGCGCGCTCACCCCATGTGGATAGGGCGGGCGCGCCCAGAACGGGATTCCGGCAGGTGGCCGCGCCCGGAACGGCGGGGACGGGGCCCTGATCGGAGCGGGTGAGGGGAATCGAACCCCCGTATCAAGCTTGGGAAGCTTGTGTTCTGCCATTGAACTACACCCGCGTTCGGCGTCCGAGCCTAGCCAGGGGCGTGCCCTAGGGGTCGGAGTCGCCGACCTGGCGGCCTGCGGGGACGAAGTGCTTGGACAGGGTCAGGTCCTGGTCCTGGTAGTTGGACGCGAGGGCGCTGCCGTAGAGCACGTCGGGCTCGTCGAGCATGGGCTCGTAGACGAGCTTGCAGACGCTCTGTCCGTGCTCGAGCATGAACGGCACGTCGCGGGCGCGAACCTCGAGGACGGCGCGGGTCCCCTGCTCGGATTCCGCTGAGCCGGGCCGGTGGCCGAAGCCGGGGTCGAAGAACCCCGCGTAATGAGTGCGCAGCTCACCTGCGGTGGGATCGTAGGCGGTCATCTCGGCGGCGAACCCGGGCGGGATCCGCACCCGTTCGGACGAGATCAACAGGTAGAAGTCTTCCGGTTCGAGCACCAGCCGGTCGCCTGCCTCGGCCGTCACCGGCTCCCAGAAGTCCTCGGCCTTGTGAGCGCGCACCCGGGAGAGGTCCAGGAGCTTGGAGTTGCGCTTGGCCTTGTAGCCGACCCCCTGGCTCCCGCTGCCGGTCAGGTCGACGCCGAGGAAGAGCCCGCCGGCGAGTACCAGGTCCACGGGCGACGGCGCGATGGCGTCGCGCCACAGCAGGGGCTCCGCCACGTGGAGCTCACGCAACTCGGCGTCGCCCAGAACGCCGTGGCCGGTCACGAGGCGGAGCTGGTTCAGCCGCAGACCCGTCCGCACCTTGATCGTGAACGACCGCGGCACGACCTCGAGCCACAGACGCCCCTGGTACCCCGCCGCGATCTCGTCGAAGCGGTGACTCCGATCGGTGATGACGCGACAGAACACGTCCACGCGTCCCGTCGAGCTCTTCGGATTCGTGCGTGCCCGCGTGGCCTCGGGAAGGCTCAGCTCCTCGAGCAGCGGGATCAAGTAGGGCCGGTCACGCTCGAGTATCGCTCCGGAGCCCGAGGTCAGGTCGATCGCCTCCATCGAGTAGTCCGCGAGCCGCGCCTCGACCGTGTCGTCACCGGGTACGAAGCTGCACCGGAGCCTGTGGGCGACGCCTCCGAGGCGCAGGTCGAGGCTCGCGGGCTGGACCTGGCCGTCCTCGAACGCGACGCCGGCATGGATGACCTCGTCGGCGATCGCCTTGTGGATCCACTGCGCTGGGAGGACACCGCCGCTCACGGCTTCAGGCGTCTTCCGCCTTGGCCGGCGCCGATGCCGCCGCGGACATGCGCGCCTCGAGTGCCTCGGCCATGAGGACCGCTACGTCTGTGACCCGGTGTGTCTCCTCGTGGCCGGTCTCCTTGACCCCGTCGTCGAGCATCACGTAACAGAAGGGGCAGGCCGTGGCGATCGTGTCCGCACCTGTTGCGACGGCCTCCTCGGTGCGTTCGATCTGGATCTTCTTGCCGGTGCGCTCCTCCATCCACATGCGCGCGCCGCCGGCGCCGCAGCAGAACGAGCCGATGCCGTTGCGGGGCATCTCGACCACGTCGAGACCACCGATCTTGGCGAGTACTCGCCGTGGGGCGGCGAAGATGTCGTTCTGGCGACCCAGGTAGCACGAGTCGTGGTATGTGACCTTGGCGTCGATCTCGCCCTGGAGCGTGAGCTGGCCCTCCTCGAGGAGCTCCTCGAGGAGCTGGCTGTGGTGGACCACCTCGTAGGTGCCGCCGAGCTGGGGGTACTCGTTCTTGATCGTGTTGAAACAGTGCGGGCACTGGGCGATGATCTTGCGCACGCCGAGCTCGTTCATCGTCTCGATGTTCTGCAGGGCGAGCATCTGGAACACGTACTCGTTGCCGCTGCGCCGCGCCGGGTCGCCGGTGCACATCTCCTGGGGGCCCAGGATCGCGTAGTCGACGCCGGCCTCGTGCAGGAGCGTCGCGATCGAGCGCGACACGGCGACGTTGCGGTCGTCGAAGCTGCCGGCGCACCCCACCCACCACAAGTACTCGTGGTCGGCGTCGGTGTTCTCGCCCACGATCGGAACCTCGAAGTCGAGCTTGTCCGTCCAGGCCGCGCGCTCGTGCTGTCCCATGCCCCACGGGTTGCCGGCGTTCTCCATGCTGCGGTAGGCGTTGCCGAGCTCGGCCGGGAAGTCGCTCTCCATGAGGGAGAGGTAACGGCGCATGTCGAGGATCTTGTCGACGATCTCGATGTTGACCGGGCACGTCTCGTCGCAGGCCCGGCAGGTCACGCAGCTCCAGATCTCCTCCGACGTGATCCGCTCGAAGACGTTCGCGCTCGACACGGTGATCTCGGGGACGACCCCGAGCGGAGGCGACATCGGTGGGCTGTGGCGCTCGCCGTCCGCGTCGAGGCCCGACGACAGCGCCATGACCTCGCCGACCTTGAGCACGATCTCGCGAGGGTCGAGCGGCTTGCCGGTGTTGTGCGCCGGACACACCGAGGTGCAGCGCCCGCACATCGTGCAGGCGTCGGTGTCGAAGAGCTGTTTCCAGGTGAACTCCTCGACGAGCGACGACCCGATCGTCTCGATCTCGGCCTCCATGAGGTTCGGCATCGGCCGCATCGCACCCTTGGGCCGCTTTCGTGGCGCGAGGTACATGTTCATGGGCGACGTGATCATGTGGCGCATCTTGGTGGTGGGCAGGATGATCAGGAACGCGCAGAAGCCGGCGAAGTGCAGGACCCACGACCACCGGAACGTCGCCACCCACCAGGTACCGCTGCCGAAGACGCCCTCGATCGCCTTGCCGAGGCCGTAGCCGACGAAGCTCCATCTCTCGAAGGGCGGGAACGGCCCTGCTCCGATCCGAGGGTTGCCCGCGCCGATACGCAGCGCCTCGGTCAGGAAGCCGGACAACGCGATGAACGCGAGGGTGCCCAGCATCATGGCGTCCTCGGGCTTGGTCTTCATCCTGATCCGGTACACCTTCGACACGTAGCGGCGGTAGAAGGCCCATGCGAGGCCGAAGAGCAGCACCAGCCCGGCGAGCTCCAGGACGAACGAGTACGCCAGGTAGATGTCGCCGTGGAGGAACTTGAACCGTGTGGGGAGGAAGTCGTCGATCTCGATCGTGATGGTCCCGACGAAGAGGACGAGGAAGCCGTAGAAGATGCACACGTGCATGAGGCCGGCACCTCGATCGCGCAGCAGCGTCTGCATGCGCATGCCGCGCCCGAGGTTCTCGAGTCGCTCGCGGAGCTTGCCGTTGCGGCGCTCCCCGCCCCCGCGGGCCCAGTTGCGTGTGCGGATCGAGAAGAACCACCCGCAGGCGACGAAGAACGCCGCGATCGAGACGTAGAAGCTCGTTTTGAGCCACAGCGGGATCTGGCCGAAGATGACCCGCGTCTCCTCGCCGGGGACGTAGTGCGGCTCCACGAACGTGACCCACTGGGTCACGGCGTAGCTGACGAAGCCGAACACCGCGGCGATGACGCCGAGCGCGATGGGGACGATCTCGGGACGGAACTTGGTCTTGTTCACGGCGCGATGCTGCCTCAACCCAGGGCGTGCTCGCCAGTACCTGTAGGACGGGAGGCCGGTATCGGCGCGCGTGGCCGAGCTCCCGCAGGCCTGGCGTGTTCACGATCGATCCCCCGGGTGCGAACTGGCCCGTGTGGTCGACGGGAAATCCGGGTCGCGTCGGCACTGGATGGGGAATGCCGGATCGGGGCCCCGCAGTTGACAGCGACACGCTCAGGTTTTCTGTGCGAATGGGAACTTGTGCTGCGGATTGCGATTAGGCTCCGTTCAGATCCGAAGCGAAGATCCCGTCGACCCAGTGAAGGTAAGGAACAACATGGCCAAGGCAGTCGGCATCGACCTCGGAACCACGAACTCGGTAGTGGCCGTCCTCGAAGGTGGCGAACCGGTAATCATCCCCAACGCCGAAGGCGCGCGCACCACCCCGTCGGTGGTCGGGTTCTCCAACACCGGCGAGGTCCTCGTCGGCGAGGTCGCCAAGCGCCAGGCCATCACCAATCCCGACCGCACGGTCCGTTCGGTCAAGCGCCACATGGGTACGAGCTGGACGATCGACATCGACGGCAAGAAGTACACCGGCCAGGAGATCTCGGCCCGCATCCTCCAGAAGCTCAAGAGGGACGCCGAGGCCTTCCTCGGCGACAGCGTCACCCAGGCGGTCGTCACCGTCCCCGCCTACTTCGACGACGCCCAGCGGACCGCGACCCAAGAGGCCGGCCGCATCGCCGGCCTCGAGGTCCTGCGGATCATCAACGAACCGACCGCGGCCTCACTCGCCTACGGCCTCGACAAGGAAGAGGAGCAGGTGATCCTGGTCTTCGACCTCGGTGGCGGGACCTTCGACGTCTCGCTGCTCGACATCGGCGACGGTGTCTTCGAGGTCAAGTCCACCAGCGGTGACACCCAGCTCGGCGGCGACGACTGGGACCAGAAGGTCATCGACTGGCTCGTCTCGCAGTTCAAGAACGCGCACGGCATCGACCTGTCCCAGGACAAGATGGCCGTGCAGCGCCTCAAGGAGGCCGCCGAGAAGGCCAAGATCGAGCTGTCGTCGACGGCGGACACGACGATCAACCTCCCCTTCATCACGGCGACGGCGTCGGGGCCGCTGCACCTCGAGGAAAAGCTCACCCGCGCCGAGTTCGAGCGGATGTGCAGCGACCTCGTCGATCGGTGCCGCAAGCCGTTCGAGCAGGCGATCCGCGATGCGGACCTGAACGTGGCCGACATCGACCACGTCGTGCTCGTGGGCGGCTCGACGCGCATGCCGATGGTCCAGGACCTCGTCAAGAGCATGCTCGGCAAGGACCCCCACAAGGGCATCAACCCCGACGAAGTGGTCGCCGCCGGTGCCGCCTTGCAGGCAGGCGTCCTCAAGGGTGAGGTCAAGGACATCCTCCTGCTCGACGTGACGCCGCTGAGCCTCGGCATCGAGACCAAGGGCGGTGTGATGACCAAGCTCATCGAGCGCAACACCACGATCCCGACGCGAAAGGCCGAGATCTTCACGACCGCCGAGGACGGCCAGAGCTCGGTCGAGGTGCACGTGTTGCAGGGCGAGCGTGAGATGGCGGCGTTCAACAAGACGCTCGGAAAGTTCCAGCTCGTGGGGATCCCACCGGCTCCGCGTGGCGTACCCCAGATCGAGGTCGCCTTCGACATCGACTCCAACGGCATCGTGCACGTGACGGCCAAGGATCTCGCGACCGGCAAGGAGCAGCAGATCACGATCACGGGCCAGTCGGCGCTGTCCAAGGACGACATCGACCAGATGGTCCGCGACGCCGACGCACACGCCGAGGAGGACCGGCGCCGCAAGGAGGAGGCCGACGAGCGCAATGCCGCCGACTCCCTCGTCTATCAAGCCGAGAAGCTCGTCTCCGAGAACGCCGACAAGCTCGGCGACGCGAAGGAGCCCCTCGACTCCAAGGTGGCGGCGCTCAAGGAGTCCCTCGCCGGTAGCGACATCGACGCCATCAAGGCCAAGCGTGAGGACCTCATGTCCACGCTGCAAGCGGCGTCGACGACTCTGTACGAGCAGGCCGCGCAGGCGCAGGCATCCGAGCAAGCTGCCGCCGGTGGCGGCCATCCCGGTGGAGCCGACGAGGACATCGTCGAGGCCGAGGTCGTCGACGAAGACACCGGCAGTTGACGATGTCCGAGGAGACGACGGTCGACGAAGAGGTCGACCATGGCCACGAGGACGAGGCCACGCCGGCCGACGAGGCCGGCGCGGCACCGCCCGGGCGCGAGTTCGCCGACATCCCCGACCTCGAGACGATCGACGACCCCGTCGAGCTGCGCGAGGTCGCCGGGTGGCTGCGCGAGGAGCTCGTGGCGACTCGTATCGACCGCGAGGAACACCTCGACCATCTGTTGCGGATCAAGGCGGAGTTCGACAACTACCGCAAGCGGATCCTGCGCGAGCAGACCGACGTGGTGCAGCGAGCGGCGATCCGTGTGGTCGAGTCGTTGCTACCGGCACTCGACTCACTCGACCTCGCGCTCGACAACGCGGCGGACGATGATCCGCTGTTCCCCGGGATCACCGCGGTGCGGACCCAGATCCTCGACCTCCTCTCGAAGGAGGGCCTCGACCGGATCGCGCCCGACAAGGGGGCCGTGTTCGACCCGACTGTGCACGAGCCGGTGGCACACGTGCCCGGCGAAGCAGACGGCGACGGCCAGAGCGTCACCCGCGTCCTCAGGGCCGGTTACCAGCTCAATGGACGGCTTCTCCGTGCGGCGATGGTCGAGGTCAAGGGCTAGTGCCGTGGCCGGGAACCTTGGGCCGCAAACGTTTCCTGTCACGGCACCAGGTCAGCCACTCGTCACCGCAACCCCAAGGGAGGTGAAACCAGATGCCAGGAGGGTTCAGCCCCGACGACGACCTGTATGCCGTCCTCGGCGTGTCCGAGTCGGTCACCGACAAGGAACTCAAGAGCGCGTACCGCAAACTCGCGCAGAAGTGGCACCCGGACACCAACAGATCCGACCCCGCGGCCGAGGAGCAGTTCAAGCGAATCAACGCCGCGTACGACGTGCTCAAGGACGCCGACAAGCGGCGTGAGTACGACGAGTTCAGACGTCTCGTCAAGAGCGGGGCGTTCCGGGGCGGCGGAGGCGGCGGCGCCCACTTCACCGGCCAGCAGGTCCGCTACGAGGACTTCAGCGACCTGTTCGGGGGCGGGGCGTTCGACGATCTACTCCGGCAGTTCATGGCCGGCGCAGGCCAGGCAGGCGGTGCCCAGCGCGGCACGCGCACGCGCGGGCCGCGCAGGGGCGGCGACGTCGAGGCGACGCTGAATCTCGGCTTCTCCGACGCAATGGCGGGTGTAACCACCCAGGTGGCGGTACCGGGCGACTACGTGTGCGATCGCTGCGACGGCGCCGGTGCCGAGCCGGGCTCGGACGTGCGTGCTTGCCCCACGTGCGGCGGCCACGGCACGGTCAGCGAGACCCAGGGGTTCTTCGCGTTCAGCCGTCCGTGCCCCGACTGCGGCGGCGCCGGCATGCGCATCGACAAGCCGTGCAAGCAGTGCCGCGGCAGCGGGACCGAACGTCGCACCCGCAAGGTGAAGGTCGCAATCCCGCCAGGGGTCAAAGACGGTGCTCGGGTACGGGTGAAAGGCCGCGGAGAGCCCGGTATCGGCGATGCCCCTTCCGGTGATCTCTACGTACGCGTCCACGTAGCCGCAGACCCGCGGTTCCGGCGCCAGGGCGACGACCTCAGGGTCGCGGTCAAGGTTCCCTTCGAGACGCTCGCTCTCGGCGGTACGGTCAAGTCGCCCACCCTCGACGGTGACGTCACGCTCAAGATCGCCGCCGGCACACCTGCTGGGCGGGTAATGAAGGTGAAGGGGCGCGGCGCTCCCCGCGGGCGCGGCGGCGGCAACGGCGACCTCCTCGTGTCGCTCGAGGTCGACATCCCGCGCACCCTCTCCGAAGATGCCGCCGCGGCGTTGCGCCACTACGCCGACCTGGTCGGACGGAAGATCGCCTACGAGGAGACCGCCTGAAGGGGGGGAGTGCATGGACGACGTCGCCGGTCCCGACGATCATCTCGAGGCCCCCGTCTACGTGATCTCGGTGGCGGCCGAGCTCGCCGGGATGCACCCCCAGACGCTTCGCATGTACGAGCGCAGGGGGCTCGTGACGCCTGGGCGCACGAGCGGGAATACGCGCCGTTACAGCCGCCGCGACATCGAGC
Organism: Acidimicrobiia bacterium; assembly: GCA_046331095.1. GTDB lineage: Bacteria > Actinomycetota > Acidimicrobiia > UBA2766 > UBA2766 > JAIBAC01. The sequence continues at coordinate 271,656 of JAXLRM010000005.1, read as the reverse complement.
GACTGAGGCAGATCCAGGATCTCACCCGGCATCACGGCATGAACCTTGCCGGCGTTGCCATGGTCATTCGGCTCGAGGCGGATCTCGGCCGTGCGCGGAGCAGGATCGCCGCCCTCGAGGACGAGCTCGTCAGTCTCCAGCAGGACGCCGCCGCGGCACTCGACGCCGTCCACAGGACCTACCGGCGCGATCTCGTCCCGTACGACCCGCCACCTCAGATCGTCCGCGCCCCGCGACGCCGCGGGGGCTGAGGGCAGGACAGCGATCCTCTCTCCGAGAAACCTCAGGTGCCCACACCACACTGGTCCCGTTTGCTACGCACGACCCGCACTGCCCTCCTAGTCATCCTGTGCTGTACCGCTGCCTCGGCTTGCGGTGGGGGCTCCGATGCCACGAGCCGTGCCGATCAGTACCAGCACGCCGAGAACCTCTGGGCCAAGGATCACGGACCCCAGCCCGGCCAGCTCGACGCGTCCCCCGAGAGCTACGGGCTGCCGCCCCTCGATGTCCTTCAAGCCAATCCGGGTGCGGTGGCCCAGCAACTCTTCAGGCGTGCACAGGCGTCCACCTGGACGGTGCGCTGGGACATCCGTCAGGAGGACAAGAGCATCGGCGAGGCGATAGCGGCCTCGATCCCGCCCGGCGGTGAGGGAGGAGCACGCCTCTACGTGACCGGCACGGTCGGCTCCCCCGACCGCCTCGTCGCACGCTTCGACCTCATGGACCGCGGAGCGGGCCCGCGTGTCTGCTTGCAGTTGGCGCAGAAGCCTGTCGTGTGCGACACGAGCCTCTCCGAGTTCTCGGTGGATCTGAGCTTCATGTCCATCCAGGGTTTCGCCAAGCTCCAGGACGTCTTGCGCGACGCGTTGGCGTTCCCAGGACTCTCGGTCCAGTACCTCCAGATCGCCGGAGAGCCGGCCACGTGCTTCTACTTCCCCCCGGTGCAGACGAGCCCGAAGGCGCAGTCGATCAAGGTGGCTTTCTCCAAACCCGGCTCGTTCTGCCTGTCGCGCGAGGGAGCGCTCCTCAAGCTCGAGTTCGACGAGCTCCTGCTGATTGCGACGTCCTACCGCAACACTGCGAACCCCGACGCGTTCCACATGATCGGCGATCCGGCGTGAGCCGGCACCGCATGCTGTTGGCGGCGGTCCTGGCCGTAGCGATGCTCGGTGCGTGTGCCCGTGCCGAGCCCGAAGGCCGCGGGGCACCGCCCGTGACGAGCAAGGCCGGTGCCGACGACTCGAAGAACAACGTCGTCGACCTGCCCGAGCCTCCTGAGGCATACGGCCTGCCCTCGCTCGAGCAGCTCCGTGCCGACCCGTATGCCACCGCGGTGGGCCTGAGCACGCGTTCGGTCGACAACGCGTGGACTGTCACCTGGAACGTCGCCGTCGGCGGCGAGGATGCCGGGACCATGACCATATCCCACATCCCACCCGAGGGCGGCCTCAGCGACCGCATCCACGCCCAGGGTGAGGTGAGCGCGAGCGACGGCAAGTCGATCGAGCTGGTGGTCCTCGACAACGGCAAGGGCGCGCGTGCATGCGTGCGTCAGGGTGCCCAGCCGTTCGTGTGCGACAAGCACGACTTCCAGCTCGTGCTGCAGTTCCTGTCGGTGCAGAGCCTCTCGAGCCTCACCGGGATGCTGAGGGAAGCCATGGCCAAGCCCGGCGCCGCAGTCGTGTACAAGATGATCGCCGGCGAGCCCTCGACGTGCTTCGTCTTCCCGCCTCAGCCCGTGTCGCGCGAGACCCTCGGCTTCGACTTCGACTCCGGTGGAGTCTTCTGCATGAGCCGCATCGGGGCGATCACGAAGATCGAGACCGCCCAGACCTCCCTCACCGCGATCGAGTACTCCTCGTCGGCCGACCCCGCCACATTCACCCTCCCCGTCTGATCCGCCGCGCCCGTTCGGAGGTCCCGGCGCGCAGACGGGTCCGCGCCCGCCCCGGTCACCGAGGCAGTCCGACAGGACGCGCCGGGCGCGCCTGCGGGGCCCTTTCCGACACGGAGGGAGAAACCCGGACGCTCCATGTGAAAGGGGTCGACCGCGGCCGCGCGCTGGGCAATAGTGGCCCGGTCCAGGGTGCTCGCCGGCGTCTCCCCGGCGCACCGCATTGGTCACAAGGAGGTAGCCGTGGGTGCTTGGAACGGACACGGGAACGGCCACGACGAGGACGACGACGACTGGTTCACCGACGACCCCTACCGCCTCCTGGCACCACACGTCGACAACGCGTTCCTCGACGAGACGGCCCTGGGCAAGTACGCCGACCTGAGCCGCGACGACGTCCACGACGACGACGTCCTCTGGGGGGACCGCGGCTACTTCGCGCCGCCCGACGAGCTCGACGAGGAGTGCTCCCCTCTCGACGAGACGATGTGGCCGTCCGGCCCGGGATCCTGGGATCCGGGATTCGGGCTGCCGGTGCGGCTCCGCTTGGGCCACGGGGACGTGCCCGTCCACGAGAACGTCCCGGAACCGGCGGGAGTGCCGCTGGACGTGTTCGGGCCGGGGCTGAGCAAGTACACGTGGCTCTGGCGCACGGCGGAGGCGGAGCTGAAGTCGTTCGCCGACGAGCCGCGGCGCATAGGCGACACCATGCCGCTGGTCGTGGCCCAAATCGCGGAGGAGATGCTCGCGGCCGGCCCCAACTCGCTGCCCGGGCTCGTGGACGCCGCCGTGTCGTTTCGGATCGGCGACGCCGACGAGGTCCGCCAGTACGTGGCCCGCCAGTTCGAGTCGCGTCTCTCGGGCGTGGGCGACCCCGACGAGAAGGTCGCCGCCCGAAGGGGGGGCGACGACGACCCCGTGGCGAGGCTGCTCGCCCGGGCGCTCGTGCGCGCCGACATCGACCACCTCGACCACGACGTGAACGCGATCGCCGCCGACCTGCTGTTCCGCAACGGCGAGGCCGCTGGGGAGCTGGCGGAGCGGATCGCCGGGATCCTGCCGACTCTCGGCGATGTCCCCGCGGAGTCGGTCGGCCCGGCGCTGGAGGCCGCCGCCGAGCTGGTGCGGGACCGCTTGGTGCCGGTGGGCGAGCGCGACGAGGGGCGTGCCGTGGCCAGCGCGGCCGGGTGGCTCGCTATCGGTGCCGGTCTCGCGTGCCCTCCGGGGGCGATCGCGATGATGCTCTGCCTCCCGTCGGCGTCCCGGACGCTGCTCCGAGCGCAGGCGCGAGGGTTCGGTCCCTTCGGGCGCTACCTGGGAGGCGGCGGAGACGAGGTCGTCGCGTCGTGGCGGGAGGGCGGCACGATCCTGCTCGCCAAGCCCGGGCTGGGCAAGACGCAGCTGATGTTGTGGCTCTCCGCCTGCGCGCCCGGCGCGGTCGTCGCCGCCACCCCGAACGTGCTCGACGTCTACGAATTCGCGGCCCGGGCGACCGACCACGACGTTCTCGTCTACGACCCAGGCGGCCTCATGGGGCCGGACGTCCCTCCGGGGATCAAGTTGGTGCGCCTCGACCTGTACTCGCAGGTGCACGACTACCACTCGGCCGGTGCGGTGGCCTCACAGATAGTCGAGGTGACCGGCAACCACGCCGGCGCAAGGCACGAGCAGTTCTGGCTCTCGACCTCGGCCGCCATGTTGCAGATCCACCTGTTCGCCGGCAAGTGCGCGGAGCGGTCCATCGAGGACGTGAAGGCCTGGCTGGATCGGGACGAGGAGGACGAGATCATAGGCATCCTCGCCAGGTCGAAGGTCGAGGCGGCATGCGATGCGTTCACCGCCCACCTGCGCAGGGACCCGGGGCTCAACCCGCGACAGAGCATCACCGCGTCGGCGCAGGCGGACTTCAGGGCCTTCGCGAACCTCAGCACCGAGGGCGAGCCGCTCGACTTCGACCGCTTCGTAGCGGGCAAGGGGACCCTCGTCCTGCTCGGCGACCCCACGACAGCGGCTGCCTGCAAGGCAGCCGTCGCGTTCACCACACGCCAGCTCATCGAGGCGCAGTTCCGCCTGCAGAGGCGAGGCGGGGCGGGCGCACCGATGGCGTGCTTCGTGGACGAGGCGGCCTACAGCCCGGGTCTCTCGCCGGTCCTCGCGCAGGTCCTCGCGATGGGTCCCAACCGCGGGCTCAACCCGGTGGCCGCCTGCCAGACCCTCGAGCAGTTCGAGGGGGTGCAGGGTGGGGCCCGTGAGATCACCCGCGCCGCAGCACGAACCATGATCTTCCCCGACTCGATGCCGCCCGAGGTGCGCCAGATGGCGACCTACGACGGTGACATCGACCCTCCCGAGGACGGTGCCACCTACGTCCTCGAGGGCAACCGCCTGCGCCCCATGCGCCCCTACGCGGCCCACGAGATGGGGCTTTGGCGCCTCTGCCACCTCGACGCCGGCTTCTCCCGCGCCGGCGCGGCTCCGATCATGCTCTGGTGACGTGATCGGGGAATGCGATCCTGTGCCAGAAGGTTGAGCCCCCCACACTCAACCATTCTCGGACGTACCCTCACACGCGACCACAGGGAGAACTCGTGGCATTCGACGTCAACAGGCTGACGATCAAGTCCCAGGAGGCGGTCGCCGCCGCCCAGAGCCTCGCCCGCGAGCGCAACCACCAGTTCCTCGAGCCCGAGCACCTGCTGCATGCGCTCGTGAGCCAGCCCGAGGGTGTCGTGCTGCCGCTGCTGCAGAAGCTCGGCATCAACGCGCGCATGCTGCGCGACCGCGTCGAAGCTCTCCTGGAGTCGCTGCCCCGTGTCTACGGCGAGGCCGACCTGCGCCCGTCGGCGTCGCTGCGCAAGGTGCTCGACGCGGCCGACGCGGAGCGCGAGTCCCTCGGCGACGACTACCTCTCGACCGAGCACATGCTCCTCGCGATCGAGGCGGGCGCCACCAAGGCGGCCAAGGCACTGCGCGAGCTCGGCGCCGACCGCGAGGCGCTGCTCGCCGCGCTCGCCGAGGTGCGCGGGAGCCAGCGTGTCACGTCCCAGAACCCCGAGGAGACCTACCAGTCCCTCGAGCGCTACGGGCGTGACCTGACCCAGGTGGCGCGCGAGGGCAAGATCGACCCGGTGATCGGGCGCGACTCCGAGATCCGCCGCGTGGTCCAGGTGCTGTCGCGGCGCACGAAGAACAACCCGGTCCTCATCGGCGAGCCCGGTGTCGGCAAGACCGCGATCGTCGAGGGCCTCGCGGTGCGCATCGCCGCGGGCGATGTCCCCGAGCCGTTGAAGGACAAGCGCATCGTCGCGCTCGACCTCGCTTCGATGGTCGCCGGCGCCAAGTACCGGGGCGAGTTCGAGGAGCGCCTCAAGGCGGTCCTCAAGGAGATCGTCGACAGCGACGGACAGGTGATCACGTTCATCGACGAGCTGCACACCGTCGTCGGCGCCGGTGCGGCCGAGGGGGCGATGGACGCCGCCAACATGCTCAAGCCGCTGCTCGCCCGCGGGGAGCTGCGCATGATCGGCGCCACGACCCTCGACGAGTACCGCAAGCACGTCGAGAAGGACGCCGCGCTGGAGCGCCGCTTCCAGCCGGTGCTGGTGGGCGAGCCGACGGTCGAGGACTCGATCGGGATCCTGCGCGGTCTCAAGGAGCGCTACGAGGTCCACCACGGTGTCCGCATCCAGGACGCCGCGCTGGTCGCGGCGGCGCTCTTGTCGGACCGCTACGTCGCCGACCGGTTCCTGCCCGACAAGGCGATCGACCTCGTCGACGAGGCCGCGTCGAAGCTGCGCATCGAGATCGACTCGATGCCGACCGAGATCGACGTCGTGCACCGGCGTGTGAGCCAGCTCGAGATCGAGCGCGCCGCCCTGCAGAAGGAGTCCGACGCGGCGTCGGCGGAGCGTCTGTCGGCGCTCGAGCGCGAGCTCGCCGACCTCAAGGAGCAGGAGGCCGAGCTCACCGCGCACTGGCAGAACGAGAAGGACGCGATCGGCGAGATCCGCGAGCTCAAGAAGTCCCTCGAGGACGCCCGCACCGAGGCCGAGCTCGCCGAGCGCGACGGCGACCTGAGCCGTGCCGCCGAGCTGCGCTACGGGCTCCTGCCCGACCTGCTGCGCGACATCGAGGCCGCCAATGCGCGCCTCAACGAGCTCCAGGTCGAGCGGCGCATGCTGACCGAGGAGGTGACCGAGGAGGACATCGCCGAGGTCGTGTCGCGCTGGACCGGCGTGCCGGTGAGCCGCCTGATGCAGGGCGAGCGCGACAAGCTCGTGCATCTCGAGGAGCACCTCCACGAACGGGTCGTGGGCCAGGAGAGGGCCGTCGAGGCGGTCGCCAACGCGGTGCGGCGCTCGCGGTCGGGCCTGTCGGACCCGGACCGCCCGATCGGGTCGTTCCTGTTCCTCGGACCGACCGGTGTCGGCAAGACCGAGCTCGCGCGTGCCCTCGCGGAGTTCCTCTTCGACGACGAGCACGCCATGGTCCGCATCGACATGAGCGAGTACATGGAGAAGCACTCCGTCGCCCGCCTCATCGGTGCCCCTCCGGGATACGTCGGCTACGACGAGGGCGGCCAGCTCACCGAGTCGGTGCGGCGCCGCCCGTACTCGGTCGTGCTCCTCGACGAGGTCGAGAAGGCCCACCCCGACGTGTTCAACGTGCTGCTCGCGCTGCTCGACGACGGCCGCCTCACCGACGGCCAGGGCCGCACGGTCGACTTCACCAACGTCGTCCTGATCATGACCTCGAACCTCGGCAGCGAGTTCATCGACCCCGACCTTGCCGAGTCGGTGGTGGAGACACGCGTGCTCGACGCGGTTCGGGGCCACTTCCGCCCCGAGTTCCTCAACCGCATCGACGACATCGTCGTGTTCAGCCGGCTGTCGGAGGCCGACATCGCCCGCATCGTCGGGCTGCAGCTCGAGCTGCTGCAGCGCCGCCTCGCCGGCCGCAAGGTGTCCCTCGAACTGACCGAGAAGGCCGTGGCCTACCTGGCCCACGCCGGCTACGACCCCGTCTACGGGGCACGCCCGCTCAAGCGGCTCCTCCAGCGCGAGGTCGCCGACGCCCTTGCCGTGCGCATCCTCGACGGCGAGCTCGACGAGGGCGCCACGGTCACCGCCGACGCAACCGCCGACGGCCTCACCTTCGCCGTGACCTGACCCTCGGCTCCGGGGAGGGGAGGGGGGTCCTCCCCAATCGCGGGTGGTTTGTGTCGCTGGCGGTACGGGTTGCCCGCGTTTGGGAGGGGGGTCCTCTGCAATCGCGGGTGGTTTGTGTCGCTGGCGGTACGGGTTGCCCGCGTTTGGGAGGGGGCGCGAGTCGGCCCCGGGCTGGGGGAAGCGGGGCCCGGGGCCGGCTCAGCATGTCGGCCGAGAAGACTGATCCGATGGAGTGCTCCAAGGCTTCGGCACGTCCGTCACCGGTCTTGAGCGGTGCTGCCCTAACTTCGTCGCAAGCGCGAAGGAGGCAGCGGTGAGCGACGGTCGTGGCCGGCTCGGGGCGTTGAGGCTCGGGCGAATCCTCGTGTGGTTCGTCTACGCCTTTTTCGTGCTCGCGGTCGTGATCCTGACGATCACGTTCTTCCTGCTGCTCTTCAACGCGAGCACCTCGGCGCCGTTCACCCAGTGGATGTACCGCAGCGCCTCCCGGCTGCTGCAGCCGTTCCGGGGCATCTTCCCGTCGGCCGAGGCGGGCAACGGCTCTATCTTCGACGCTGCGACCCTGTTCGCGATCCTCATGTACGGCCTCTTCGCGATGTTCGTGCACTGGATCGTCACCCTCCTCGACGATCGTGTGTACGCACTGCGGGACCGGGCGGCGCGGGCCGCTGCGTCCGCCGTCGCCGCGGCGCCGACCCCGGCTCGAGGCCCGGCCCCGGTTTCCTACGCTGCACCGGCGCAGGCCCCCCAGGCAGCGCCCGCGCCGCCTGGGGGCTACCAATGGCAGCAACCGGGGCCCTGAAGGGGTTCGCTCCCCTCTAGGGTGCCGCCACCGGTACGTACTCCGGTGCCGGCGGAGCAGATGCCACGTCCGCGGAGTCGGGGCCTGTCGTCGCCCGGGTCGCCGGGTCATCGCCGCCGAGGGGACTCGCCTGTTCCACGACGATGTCGAGCACGATCAGAGCGAGGTTCGCCGCGAGGGTCGCCCCGAGGATCGTCGCCGGCAGCCACAGCGGGGTGGGACCTACCGGAAAGCCGAACCAGCCACCTGCGACGGCAGCGGCGATCGCCACCACCAGGCCGGTGGTCCTCGTCGACACCGGTCGGTCACGCCGGACCCAGGCCAGGTAGATGCCGAGCCCGATCACGACTCCCGTCGTGGGGACCACCAGTGCCTCGCCCGCGAGCGGGATCGCCGGCCAGACGACGGTACCGACGAGCACGAGCAAGGACCACGCCCCCAGACCGAGCACGAGCGGGTACACAGAGCGCAGGAAGGCGGACGCCTTGGGCCCGAACCCACCGCGCCGGCGCACCCGCAACGGCATCCAGACGAACGAGGCGAGCGTGACGAGAGCGAGCATCGCCATCGATCCGACGACGATCATCGCGATCGCCGATGACGACATGCCGGGCCGGAAGTCCATCGTGCGGTGCTCGTAGAGAGAGTCGTCGACGGCACCCGAGCCGAGGAAGGTGTCGACCAGCCTGGTGCTCGCGTCGGGTTGGTAGCTCCAGAAGTCGATCGTGTGCCCGAGCTCGGCCAGCACGACCTGGTGGCCGTTGGGCAGGTACGGGAGCACCTCGCGGGTCGCGACATCCGGTGGTGTCGTGAAGTCCAACGTCCCGCCGACAAGCAGGGTCTCGACGTCGGACGTCTGCATCTTGTCGTACTCGTCCACGCCGGGGCCGCCCGGCCAGGCGTCCAGCATCCTGCCTCCCGCCCAGAGGAAGTCGGTGCCGGGATTGCCCAGGATCGAGCCGTGCTTGCCGCCTGCGGCGAAGTGCTCGCGGGCAGCGGTCACGTCTGCCCGTGTCGCGGCTCCCATGTCGCCCCAGACCGGGCCGTCCGGCAGCGCCAGACCCGCGACCAACGACAAGGTCCAGAAGCCGCTCGCGTCGCCGTTCGCGGCAGACAGCCACGCGTCGAGAGTCAGCGGCGCCGACAGCGGCGCTGCCTCCGCCGTCGATTCGTGGAGACCGTAGAAGGAGCCGACCTTGGTGTTTCCCGCCTTGATCGGCAGGAAGAGCCACCGGTCGGGCATGTGCATCGAGGTGCGCTGCATGCCGGCGGCGAGGTCGTCCGTCCGCGTGCTGCACGCCTGGTCCTGCTCGCACAGCGTGGCGTAGTGGCGCAGCTGGGCGTCGGTGGTCCTGCCGTCCCAGAGGAAGTGCCCGGGCGGGTTCGCCCCGATCATCACCGAGCGGCGCACGCTGTCGGGGTGGCGCCACGAGTAGATCATCGCCGTGCGGGTCCCGGCGCTCTCGCTGACGAGGTCGATGCGCCCGTAGCCGAGCGCCACGCGAGCCGCTTCGAGGTCGTCGACACGTTGCGCGAGCGTGTACCCGGCGAGGTCGACACCGGCGCCTCGGAGACGATCGGCACAGGCGCGGAACGCGTCGGCGTACGCCTGCATGGAAGCCTCGGCGAGGAAGTCGGCGGAGTGCTTCAGCGCGGACACGACCTCGGGGCAGTCGAGGCGGGACGACCCGTCGACACCGCGGTAGCCGACGAGGACGACGTCGCGATCGGTGGCGAGGCGGCTCGCCTCCGCGAACCCCATGTTCGTGGCGCCGGGGCCGCCCTCGAGATGGAACACCGCTTCGCCCGGCTGCTGGGACCGGGCACGGATGCGGACCACCGGCAGCGCGATCAGCCGCGATGCCGGATCGGCGCGGTTCTCGGCGACGACGAGTGTGCCGCAGTCGGCCGGGTAGTCGCCGGCCTCGGTGGTGTAGCTGCAGGGCTTCAGCTGCAGGTCGCCCGCGTCGGCGCCTGCCGGCACGGCGACCGCCCACGACTGCGGTGAGAAGCGGTAGCTGGCGAGGCCGGCGGCGAGCAGGAGTACGAGCGCGAGGGCGACGACGCGTGCCGGTTTCAGGTGCCGGTTCGGTCGAGGTTGCATGCCATGTCCTTTCCGTTCGAGTCCACGACCCGACCGTAAGGACCATCCCTGGCGGCAGCGTCGGCCTCAGGTGGCTTCGATCTCCTACTCGTCGACGATTCCCGAGTCCTACCTGGGTCGGAGGCGGTACGCGATCGGCTGGGGTACCGTCGACACGTGAGACGGCTGTGGTTGGCCACACGCGCGCATGCGCTCGACCTGGTGATCGTGGTCGGCGCTGTCGGCGCCGCCCTCGACGTCGCCCTGCGCGAAGACCGCCCGGGCCATACGCATGCGCCGGTGTGGTTCGCGGCGGCGGCGATCGCGCTCGTGGTGCTCGTGCTGTTGATGCGGCGCCGCTTGCCGTTCGCCGCGCCGGCAGCCGTGTGGGTGCTCGCCGCCGTGCTCTCCTTCGTCGACGGCAGCCTGCTGTCCCTGCCCGTCCCCTACATCGCCGGACTGGCCGCGGCGGCCATGCTCGGCAACGTGCGCGATCCCGTGAAGGCGCGCCTCGGTCTCGGCGTTGTGCTTGCCGGTTCGGCCGCGATCGTCTTCAACAGCCCGGTGCCACGGTCCAGCGAGCAGCTCTACATCCCACTCGTCTTCGCGGTCGCCTGGCTCGCGGGCTTCCTTCTGCGCAGCCGGGCGGAACAAGCGGAGGCGGCAGAGGAGCGTGCGGGCCGCGCCGAGCGCGAACGCACGGCGGCAGCCCGCATCGCCGTGGCCGAGGAACGCGCGCGCATCGCCCGCGAACTGCACGACGTCGTGGCGCACGCCGTCAGCGTGATGGTGCTCCAAGCGGGCGCCGTCCGCCACCAACTTCCCGAATCGCGCGACGAGGACCGCGAGGCGCTCCGTGAAGTCGAGCAGACCGGACGCGCCGCCCTGGCCGAGATGCGCCGCGTGCTCGGCGCGCTGCGTCACGACGGCGACGAGGTCGAACTCGCCCCCCAACCCGGTCTGGGCGACCTCGACGCCCTCATCGACCACGTCGGTCAGGCCGGCGTGGTTGCGCAGCTCCGTGTCGAGGGCGAGTCCGTCCCGCTGCCGCGCGCGATCGACCTGTCGGCTTACCGGATCGTCCAAGAGGGCCTCACCAACACGCTCAAGCACGCCCGGGCGACCCACGCCGACGTGGTGCTTCGGTTCGGCCCCGACGACCTGCAGATCGAGGTGAGCGACGACGGCGACGCGAGCGTGACGGGCAACGGTCGAGGACTCGGCCTCGTCGGCGTGCGTGAGCGCGTCACCGTCTACGGCGGCGAGATGAGCGCGGGTCCGGCCGCGGACGGCGGCTTCGTGCTCTCGGCCCGGCTGCCCTTCGGAGGTGAGGGGCCGTGACGATCCGTGTGCTCGTCGCCGACGACCAGTCGATGATCCGGGCGGGGTTCCGCATGCTGCTCGCGGGCGAGGACGGCATCGAAGTCGTGGGCGATGCCGGCAACGGGCTCGAAGCCGTCGCCGAAGCAGCGCGGCTGCGGCCCGACGTCGTCCTGATGGACATCCGCATGCCCGAGCTCGACGGCCTGCAAGCGACCCGCCGGATCCTCGCCGCCGATGCCTCGGCGCGAATCCTGGTCCTCACCACGTTCGATCTCGACGAGTACGTGTACGACGCACTTCGCGGCGGGGCGAGCGGATTCGTCCTCAAGGACGACCCGCCCGAGCAGCTCATCACCGCGATCCGGACCGTCGCAGCAGGTGACGCCCTGCTCTCGCCAACGATCACCAGACGCGTGATCGAGGAGTTCGTGCGTGTGCAGCGCCCCTCGCCTCCGGAGGAGATCCACGACCTCACCGAGCGGGAACGAGAGGTGCTGCGCCTCATCGCCGGCGGCCTCTCGAACGCCGAGATAGCCAGTGAGCTCTACATCAGCGAGACCACCGTCAAGACCCACGTCACCCACATCCTCCAGAAGCTGGGTCTGCGCGACCGGGTGCAGCTCGTCGTGCTCGCGTACCGGAGTGGCCTCGTCGAAGCTGCCTCGGCGCCTCCCGACCCGAACGACGGTAGGTCCCGATAGCGCCAGGGCTTCCCGAGTCGCCGCCGACTCAGAGACACGAGCCGAAGATCCCACCAGGTGTGTTGTGGGCGCCGTCTAGAGTGCGCATCGGTCCCGACGGAGGCTTCGCGTGGGAGTGATTAAGACGATCGACCTGGTCGGCACGTCCGACACGTCCTGGGAGGACGCCGCGCGCCAGGCGCTGGCGGAGGCCTCCAAGACGATCCGCGGCATCGAGACCCTCGACGTCCTCGAACAGACAGCCAAGGTCGGCGAGGCGGGCATCAGCGAGTACCAGACGCACGTGCGGATCCACTTCCGCCTCGAGAGGTCCTGAGACGACCTCGTCGTCGCGAGACGGGAGTGACGCGTGCCAGGAGTGGCGCTCATCGGGACCCAGTGGGGTGACGAGGGCAAGGGCAAGGTGACAGATCTCCTCTGCGAGGAGATGGACGTCGTCGTGCGCTGCACCGGTGGCGACAACGCCGGCCACACGCTCGTCGTGGGCGGCGAGACCTACAAGCTCCGCCTCGTCCCCTCCGGCATCCTCTACCCCGACGCGCTCCCGGTGATCGGCAACGGCGTGGTGGTCAACCCGCGGGTCCTGCTCGAGGAGCTCGACGGCCTCGAGTCCCGCGGTGTCGACACCTCGCGGCTGCGCGTCTCGGGCAACGCGCACCTCGTGATGCCCTACCACCTCGAGATCGACAAGGTCACCGAGCGCTTCCTCGGGCGCAACCAGCTCGGCACCACCAAGAAGGGCATCGGGCCGTGCTACGCGGACAAGGTGAGCCGCACCGGGATCAGGGTGCAGGACCTCTTCGACCCCAAGATCCTCGCCCAGAAGGTCGAGATCGCACTCTGGGACAAGAACCAGCTCCTCGCCAAGGTGTACAGCCGCCTCGGTGTCGAGCCCGACGAGGTCGTCGAGGAGTACCTCGGTTACGCCGAACGCCTCGAACCGCTCGTGGCCGACACCTCCCTCGTCGTCGGCGAGGCGTTGCGCGAGGGCAAGGACGTCCTCCTCGAAGGCGCCCAGGGCACCTTCTTGGACCTCGACCACGGCACCTATCCCTACGTGACGTCGTCGAACCCCGTCGCGTCGGGGATGTGCACCGGCGCCGGGATCGGGCCACGTGCACTCGAGCGGATCATCGGGATCACCAAGGCCTACACCACCCGGGTCGGGGCTGGCCCGTTCCCGACCGAGCTGCACGACGACGACGGCGAGACGCTCGGGCGGGTGGGTGTGGAGTTCGGCACGGTGACCGGGCGCAAGCGCCGCTGCGGCTGGTTCGACGCGGTCCTCCTGCGGTACGCGGCTCGGGTCAACTCGCTCACGTCGATCGCGCTCACCAAGCTCGACGTGCTCGGCGCGTTCCCGGCCGTGAAGGTGTGTGTCGGATACCACCTCAACGGTGCCACACTGACCGAGGTGCCCTTCAGCCAGACCGAGTTCCACCACGTGACGCCGGTCTACGAGGAGCTCCCCGGCTGGGAGTGTGACATCAGCGACGCCCGCACGTTCGCGGACCTCCCGGCCGAGGCGCGCAGCTACGTCGAGTTCGTCGAGGAGCAGACCGGCGTCGCCGTCGACGTCATCTCGGTGGGACCGGACCGTTCCCAGACGCTTGTCCGCTGATCCGAGCATGAGGAGGCGACCGAGATGAGGATCCTCGTCGTGGGCTCGGGCGGGCGTGAGCACGTGCTCGCGTGGGGCTGCGCCGCGTCGGGCCACGAGGTCCTCTCGCTTCCCGGCAACCCGGGCATGGCTTCTGTCGGCGTACTCGTGGAGGGTTCGGCCGAGGAGCTCGACGGCGTCGTGCGTGCGGCGACGGATCTCGACGTGGACCTCGTCGTCGTGGGACCGGAGGCGCCCCTGAGCGCCGGTCTCGTGGACAGGCTCGCCGCCGCCGGGATCGCGGCTTTCGGGCCCTCCGCGGCCGGGGCGCGCATCGAGGCGTCCAAGACCTACTGCAAGGAGGTGCTCGAGCGCGGCTCTGTGCCCACGGCCCGCTGGATCGGCGCCGACAACGTCGACGACGCGCTCGCAGCGGTGGCGACCGCCGGGGTGCCGTGCGTCGTGAAGGCGGATGGGCTCGCCGCCGGCAAGGGCGTCGTCGTGGCGTCGACCCGCGAGGAGGCCGAGGACGCGGTGCGGGCGTGCTTCGAGGGCCGCTTCGGCGATGCCGGCGCGAAGGTGCTCGTCGAGGAGTGCCTCGAGGGCCCCGAGCTGTCGCTGCTGGTCCTCGCCGACGGCCGCACGCTCGTCCCGCTACCCGCGGCGCAGGACCACAAGCGCATCGGCGAGGGCGACACCGGCCCCAACACCGGTGGGATGGGCGCCTACTCGCCGGTGCCCGGTGTGGACACCGGGTTGGTCGACACGATCATGGACACGATCGTCGAGCCGACCGTCTGGGCCCTCGCCAAGGACGGCGTCACCTACAAGGGAGTCCTCTACTGCGGACTGATGCTCACCGGCGACGGCCCCAAGGTCATCGAGTACAACTGCCGCTTCGGCGACCCCGAGGCACAGGCGGTGATCCCCCGCCTCGGAGGCGACCTCGGCGAGGTCCTCGCGGCCTGCGCCCATGGCGCTCTGACGGCGGACAAGGTCTCGGTGCGCCCGGAGGCGGCGCTCACGGTCGTGGCGGCGGCGGAGGGATACCCGGGCACGCCGCGCAAGGGCGACGTGATATCGGGACTCGACGACGCCGCCGCGGTCGACGGGGCGCTCGTCTTCCACGCAGGCACGGCGATGTCCGGCGGTGACGTCGTGACCGCCGGCGGACGCGTGCTCGCCGTCACCGGCCTCGGAGCGGACCTTGCGACAGCGAGAGACCGCGCCTATGTGGCGATCGATCGGATCTCCTGGGACGGCATGTACGTCCGCCGCGACATCGGCCACCGCGCCCTCGGCTGACGTGTGCGTCCTTGCGGCCACGGCTACTCCCCGCAGAGCTCCGCATTGCCCTCGCAGATGAACTCGTGCGGGGTCAGCGCGTCGAACTGGCTCTGGGTCATTCCGAACCGGCTCGACATGTCGGAGACCTCCGTCCACTACAACGGATGAGCTCCCGAAGCGTTGCCCGCGTTCGGGAGGGGGTCGTCTCCATTCGCGGGTGGGGTGGACCGCTGGCGGTACGGGTTGCCCGCGTTTGGGAGGGGGTCGTCTCCATTCGCGGGTGGGGTGGACCGCTGGTGGTACGGGTTGCCCGCGTTTACGGGTAGGCGGCCCGGGTCGGGGCGAAGAGAGCGGCGATGTGGGCGTGGTCGGTGGCGGTCTTGGGGCGGTTGAGCTCGTAGAGGTGGGGGAACTCGCGCCACATGCAGACGAGCTCCCAGAGCCGCAGCGCCTCGGCGCCCTCGGGAGCGGGAACCACCACGGGACCGAAGAGCGCGGCGCCGTCCTCGAAGACGAGCGTGGGGACACCGAAGCCCGCCTTCTCGGCGACGAGCCAGTCGTGGTCGGAACGGACGTCGTCGTGGGTGCTCGGGTCCCCGAGGGCAGCCGTGACCGCATCCTCGGGCAGACCGATCCCGGCTGCGACGGCGGCAGCCTCGTCGGGCAGGTACACCTTGCGGCCGTCCTCGTGGATGGCGCGCCCCGCAGCCGCGTACCAGGCGTCCACGAGCGCCGGGTCGCGGCGGCGCAGCCACGCGGCGACGCGGAGCAGCGACCACCCGGGGGCCCGGTCCCGTTCCCACGGGTGCCGCTCGCCCTCGGGGCAGTCGACCTCCTCGATGCTGAAGAAGCGCCAATCGACCTCGCAATGACCCTGGTCGCGGACCGAGCGGATCCACCGTGACGCCTCGTACGCGAAGGGGCACATCACGTCGAGGAAGAACTGCACCCGTTCGCCCATACTGCCTCCTCGTCAGGTCCGATCCACGCGGGCGCGAGCCCTTCGAGATCGCGGCGGCAGGCGATGCGGCGGGCGGATGCCCAATCGCGGATTGTACGCTGACCGGTATACAAGAGGGGGTGCCGCCGATGACCGACCAGCTCGTCTACTCCCGCGAGGAACTGCTCAGCGATCACGACATCGCCGAGCCGCTCGTCGTCAGGGGGGTCCGCTGCCACGGCGGGTTCCTCGCCGACGGGACGTACGTGTCGCCGCGCACGGCGCAGCGGTCCGGCGCGATCGAAGCCTGGCGCCGCCACCACGAGGCGACCTTCGGCACCGAGATCCTCCCCGCACCGATCGACGAGTGGCCCGAGGCGTACCCCAACGTCGCGCAGACCAAGTACCTGCTCTCGGTGGGGGTGCGCGAGCCCACGATCGCGGCGCTGACCCGGATCGGCACCGTCGAGGGCTTCGGCGCCTTCCTGCCCTACGTGATCGTCCCCGGCCTCGGCGAGCATTTCGCCGGCGACGTCGAGGCCACCGCGATCGACCACCTCGAGCGTGGTCTGATCGACGCTCATGCCCGTGACGAGGCCGGTGACGGTTCGGTCGCAGGGCACCGGGACATGTGGTTCGCGCTGCGTGACACGGCGTTCGAGTCGCCTCCCGCAGAGGACGAGACCGAGCTGATGCTCGCACGCCTCGGGATCGGGTCCGGTTCGGGCGGCGGGTTCCTGACCACGGCGCGGCTCGTGCCCGAGGTCGACGAGAACGTCGAGTTCCTGCTCGCTCGCATGATCTCGCTGCTCTTCATCGAGGTGCAGGCCTTCCACACGTTCGCGTGGGCGGAGGCGGTCCTGAGCGACCGCGACCTCGTCGCCGGGGACGGCCTTGCCGCGACGATCGTGTCCTACATCCGCCAGGACGAGGCCCCCCATGTCGGCTACCTGCGCGTGGTGCTCAGCGAGATGCGCGACCGCGACTTCCGCACCGCCGACGGCAGCAGCACCATCGCCGGTGCCGAGGTCGTGGGCCGCCTATACGAGCACAACAAGGCGAACCTGCACGCACGCCGCGACGACGGCTACCGCCTGATGTTGGGCGAGATCGAGCGCGCGGTCGCGCCCCGACGGGACGCGTCAGACGTCATGGCGCGCTTCCACGACCTCGGCAGCGTGCGGCCCGGTCCCGGCGGTACCTTCGCCGAGGCGGTCGCCAGAACCGAGTACTGACCTTCCCGGGGGGGCCAAGTGAACGACGAAGCCGTGGTCGATCTGCTCGCGGACGAGTGGACGCGCCTCGACGACCTCTACGCGGGTCTGTCCCCCGATCAGTGGAAGGCGCCCACGGAGCTGCCCGGATGGGACGTCGCCGACGTGCTCGCCCACGTGATCGGCACCGAACTGCTCCTAGCCGGTGAGCAGCCGCCGGCGGTGGAGCCGTCCGAGGTGGCCCACGTCCGCAACGACATCGGACGCCTCAACGAGACCTGGGTCGAGTCGATGCGGTCGACGCCGCCCGCCGAGCTGCTCGCACGCTTCCGCGAGGTCACGGCGAGACGCCTGGAGTCCCTGCGAGCGATGAGCACCGCCGATTTCGACGCGGCGTCGATGACCCCCCGCGGGCCGGGCACCTACCGCGACTTCATGGACGTGCGCGTCTTCGACTGCTGGTTCCACGAGAACGACGTCCGCCGTGCGCTCGGTCTGGACGAGTCGCTCGAAGGCCCGGTCGTGGCCCATTCGCTGGGCGAGTGCGTGCGGCCGATGGGCTTCGTGGTCGGCAAGAAGGCCAGCGCGCCGCAGGGGTCGACGGTGGTCTTCGAGCTGAGCGGACCCGAGGCGCGGACCTTCGCCG
This sequence comes from Acidimicrobiia bacterium, assembly GCA_046331095.1. Classification (GTDB taxonomy): domain Bacteria; phylum Actinomycetota; class Acidimicrobiia; order UBA2766; family UBA2766; genus JAIBAC01. The sequence continues at coordinate 253,998 of JAXLRM010000005.1, read as the reverse complement.
TCGGCGTCGACGGACGGGCGGCACTGCTCGACACGATCCCGGATGCCCCGACTGCCACGATCACGACCGACGTCGGCACCTACTGCGTGCTCTGTGGGGGGCGTCGGCCTCTGGACGAGGTCCTCGCCGAGGGTCGTGTGGACATAGCCGGCGACACAGCCCTCGGCACCGCGGTGCTCGAGAACATCGGCTTCATGATCTGACGCCTCGTTCTGGGCGCGTCCACCCGACAAAATCCCGTTCTGGGCGCGCCCACCCCACTCCGATGGGGTGGGCGCGCCCAAGTCGGGATTTGCCCCGGTGAGCGCGCCCAGGTCGGGTGGCGACGCCGGGGCCGGGGCGGCTTCGATCGGCGAGGGTGCTCCGGTACATTGCGCCGCATGGCAAAGCGCGTCGCGATCCTGATGGGATCGCCCTCGGACCGGGACAAGATGCAGCCGGCCGCCGACATGCTCGAGCGGCTCGGCATCGGCCACGAGGTCCACGTGATGTCCGCGCACCGCCACCCCGACGAGGTCGCGTCGTTCGTCGCGGCAGCACCCGGCGAGGGCATCGCGGTGTTCGTATGCGGGGCCGGCATGGCCGCCCACCTCGCCGGCGCCGTCGCGGCGCGCACGACCCTGCCTGTCATCGGCGTGCCGCTCACCGGCGGCCTCGGCGACGGCCTCGACGCGCTCCTCGCCACCGTGCAGATGCCCCCGGGCATGCCGGTCGCGACCGTCGCGGTCGACGGCGCCGCCAACGCCGCGCTGCTGGCCGCGTCGATCCTCGCCGTCGAGGACGCCACGATCACCGAGGCGATCGACGAAGAGCGCGCCCGCAGGGCGGCGAGGCGCTGATGATCGGGCGCTACACCCGCCCCGAGATGGGCGCCCTCTGGGGTGAGGAGGCGAAGTTCGCGTCCTGGCTCGCGGTGGAGATCGCGGCACTCGACGCGTGGGAGGCCGAGGGCACCGTGCCCGCCGGCACCGCCGACGCCGTGCGCGCCCGTGCGACGTTCAGCGTCGCGCGCATCGAGGAGATCGAGGCAGAGGTCGACCACGACGTGATCGCGTTCGTGACCTGTGTCGCCGAGAACGTCGGGATGCCCGAAGGCCGCTGGATCCACTACGGGCTCACGTCCTCCGACGTCGTCGACACCGGCCTCGGCACCCGCCTCGTGAAGGCCACCGACATCCTCGTCGACGGCTTCGACCGCCTCGTCGCCGCCTGCGTGGACGCGGCCGATCGGTACCGGCACACGCCGATGGCGGGCCGCACCCACGGCATGCACGCCGAGCCGACGACGTTCGGCCACACCTGCGCGGTCTGGGCCCAGGCGGCCGCGAGGGCGCGCACGCGCCTGCGCCGCGCCCGCGAGGCGGTGGCGGTGGGCAAGCTCTCGGGCGCCGTCGGGACCTACAGCCAGGTGCCGCCCGCGGTGGAGGCGGCTGTCTGCACCGCCCTCGGCCTCGGTGTCGAGCCCGCCTCCACCCAGGTGGTCGGGCGTGACCGCCACGCCGAGTGGCTCACGTCCCTCGCCCTCGCCGCGACGGCGTGCGAGCAGATCGCCCTCGAGATCCGCCACCTGCAGCGCTCCGAGGTCGGCGAGGCGGCCGAGCCCTTCGGCGCCAAGCAGAAGGGCTCGTCCGCGATGCCGCACAAGCGCAACCCGATCACGGCCGAGCGCGTCTGCGGTCTCGCCCGCCTGATGCGCGGCTACGCGCTCGCCGGCCTCGAGGACGTCGCGCTGTGGCACCAGCGCGACATCAGCCACTCCTCGGTCGAGCGCATCGCCCTCGGCGACGCCGCCACCTGCCTCGACTACATGGCCGACCGCACCGTGCGGATCGTGTCCGGCCTCGAGGTGCGCCCCGAGGCCATGGCCGAGAACATGGAGCGAACCCACGGCGCGTTGTTCAGCCAGAACGCGCTCCTCGGACTCGTCGAGGCGGGCATCGACCGCGACCCCGCCTACCGTGCCGTCCAAGCCGCGGCCAAGGTCGCCTACGCCGAGGGACGGCCCCTGCGCGAGATCCTGAAGGAGTCGCCCGAGGTCACCGACCGCCTCACACCCGAGCAGATCGACGACCTCTTCTCGCTGGAGCGCATGCTCGCCCGCATGGATCCGATCTTCGAGCGCCTGGAGGAACTGAGATGACCGTCTCCCACATCGCGTCGGGCAAGGTGCGCGAGATCTTCGCGCTCGACGACGACAAGCTCGTGCTCGTCACGACCGACCGCCTCAGCGCCTACGACGTCGTGCTCGACGACCCGATCCCGGACCGCGGTCGCGTCCTGACCCAGATGACGGCCTTCTGGCTCGACCGCTTCGACGGCGTCGTCGCCCACCATCTGCTCTCGGTCGACGACGCCGACGTCAAGGCGCTGCCCCGCGACATCCTCGAGGGCTGCGCCGATGCCGACGGCGATCCCGAGTACCTCTTCGGGCGCACGATGATCTGCCGGCGCGCCGAGATGCTGCCGATCGAGGCGATCGTGCGCGGCTACCTCTACGGATCGGCGTGGCGGGAGTACCGCGACACCGGCAAGGCCGTCGGGCTCGACCTGCCCGCGGGCATGAAGCTCGCCGAGGCGCTCCCACGGCCCGCGTTCACGCCCTCCACCAAGGCCGCGGTCGGCCTCCACGACGAGAACATCGACATGGACCGCGCCCGCGATCTCGCGGGGCCGCTGGCCGACGAGGTCGCCGCGCTCGGCCTCGACCTCTACGCCCGCGCCGCCGCGTACGCGGCCGAACGCGGGGTCATCATCGCCGACACCAAGTTCGAGTTCGGCACCGTGGACGGCACGCTTACCCTCTGCGACGAGGTCCTCACGCCGGACTCGTCGCGCTTTTGGTACGCGAAGGAGTGGACGCCGGGCGAGGACCCGCCCGCACTCGACAAGCAGTTCGTGCGCACCTACCTCGACGGCACCGACTGGGCCAAGACCCCACCGCCGCCGCCGCTGCCCGCCGAGGTCGTGGCGGCGACGCGGGCCCGCTACGTCGAGGTCTACGAGGCGCTCACCGGTTCGCAGTTCCCCTACTGAGAGGCCCCGAGGCGATGGCGTTCACCGTGTCAGTCCTGGTGCGCCCCAAGGCGGGTCTGCGCGACCCCGAGGGCTCGACGATCCGCGAGGCGCTCACGGCGCTCGGCTACGGCGGCGTGACGCGCTGCCACGTCGGCAAGATCATCGAGTTCGAGCTCGACGCACCCGACGCGGCCGCAGCCCGCGCCGCCGCGGCCGAGATGTGCGAGCGCATCCTCGCCAACCCGGTGATCGAGGACTACGAGATCCGCGTATGAGCGGGCTCGAACACCCGGGGGGTCCGCTCTCGCAGTTTCGCCACCCCCCCGGAACCCCCCTGATCGCGATCCCGGTGATCCCGGGCGTGAACACCGAGCTCGACAGCGTCTACGCGGTCGAGGCGTGCGGCGGCGAGGCGGCGTTCGTGCACCACCGCGAGACGGTGCTGCCGGCGGGGACGGCGGCGGTGTGGTTGCCCGGCGGCTTCGCGTACGGCGACTACCTGCGCCCCGGCGCGATCGCACGCTTCGCCCCGATCTTCGGAGCGATCGGCCGTGCCGCCGCGGACGGGATGGCCGTCCTCGGGGTCTGCAACGGGTTCCAGATGCTGTGCGAGGCGGGGTTGCTGCCGGGAGCCCTGGCCCGCAACGTCGGCGCCCGCTTCCTGTGCCGCGACGCGCACGTGCGCGTCGAGACGGCAGCCACGCCGGTGACACACACGCTGCGCCCGGGCCACGTGTTGCGCATCCCGCTCAACCACGGCGAGGGCAACTTCACCGCCGACGCCGCCACCCTCGACCGCCTCGAGGCGAACAACCAGATCCTGTTGCGCTACTGCGACCCGACGGGTGCTGTCGATCCCGACGACGGGGCCTCCAACCCGAACGGGTCGCTGCGCGCGATCGCGGGGGTCACCAACGAGGCCGGCAACGTGTGCGGCATGATGCCCCACCCCGAGCGCGCCATCGAGGCGCTCGTCGGCTCCGCCGACGGGCGGCCGCTCGTGGAGTCCCTCGTCAAGTGGGCGGCGGGGGTGCCGGCAGCGTGAGCGACGTCCTGCACCGCCAGCTCGGCCTGACCGACTCCGAGTACGACGACATCGTCGCGATCCTCGGGCGCGAGCCGCGCCACACCGAGCTCGCCGCGTTCAGCGTCATGTGGAGCGAGCACTGCTCGTACAAGTCGTCGCGCAGCCACCTCGGGCGCCTGCCGACGGAGGCGCCGTGGGTGATCTGCGGGCCGGGCGAGAACGCAGGTGTGATCGACGTCGGCGACGGGATGGCCGTCGTCGTGCGCATCGAGAGCCACAACCACCCGAGCTACGTCGAGCCGTACCAGGGCGCGGCGACGGGGGTGGGTGGCATCATCCGCGACATCCTCACGATGGGTGCCCGCCCGCTGGCGAGCTTCGACTCGCTCCGCTTCGGTCGCCCCGGCGACCCCAAGCAGCGTTGGCTCGCCCGCGGCGTGGTGTCGGGGATCTCGGGGTACGGCAACGCCGTGGGAGTGCCGACCCTCGGAGGCGAGATCGTCCACGACGACTGCTACGCCGGCAACCCCCTCGTGAACGTGATGTGCCTCGGCTACATGGCGATCGAGGACCTCAAGCTCGCCCGCGCCGAAGGCCCCGGCAACCACGTCCTGCTCGTCGGCGCGCCGACGGGGCGCGACGGCATCGGCGGCGTCTCGATACTGGCGTCGGCCGGCTTCGACGCCGCCGACGCGGAGAAGCGCCCGAGCGTCCAGGTCGGCGATCCGTTCGAGGAGAAGAAGCTCATCGAGGCCTGCCTCGAGCTCTACGCCCGCGACCTCGTGGTGGGCGTGCAGGACCTCGGCGGCGCCGGGTTGTCGTGCGCGACATCGGAGACCGCGGCCAATGCGGGCAGCGGGATGAGCGTCGACCTCGACGCGGTCGAGGTGCGCGAGGCCGACATGCCGGCGCACGAGATCTTCACGTCGGAGTCCCAGGAGCGCATGCTCGTCGTCGTCACACCCGAGGACCTCGACGAGGCGCTCGCCGTCTGTTCTCGGTGGGAGGTCGACGCCCGCGACCTCGGCACCGTCGACGGCTCGGGCCGCCTCGTCGTGTCCCACAGGGGCGAGATGGTCTGCGACGTGCCGCCCAAGGCGCTCGACGACGGCATCGTGTACGACCGCCCGCTGGCGCGGCCCGCCCGCCTCGACGAGCTTGCCGCACTCGATCCCACCGAGGCGCTCCCCGCGGTGTCGCTCGCCGGCGCGGGCCCGGAGGTCTTGTCGTTGATGCGCTCGCCGAACCTCGCCGACACGTCGTGGGCGTGGCGCCAGTACGACCACCAGCTCTTCCTCAACACGGTGGCGGGGCCGGGGCTCGATGCCGCCGTGTTGCGCATCAAGGGGACCCGGCGTGGGATCGCCGTCAGCGTCGACGGGATCGGCCGCTACGGCCGCCTCGACCCCCGCACGGGCGCGTCGCTCGCGGTCGCCGAGGCGTGCCGCAACGTCGCCGTCGTGGGGGCGGCGCCGCGCTGTGTCGTCGACTGCCTCAACTTCGGCAACCCCGAGAAGCCCGAGGTGATGTGGGAGTTCTCCGAGGCCGTCGACGGCATCGCCGCTGCGTGCGATGCCCTCGGCGTCCCCGTGGTCGGCGGCAACGTGAGCTTCTACAACGAGACCGCGGGCCGCGACATCGACCCGACGCCGGTGATCGGTGTGGTCGGGTTGATCGAGACGCTGTCGGAGCGGCCCGCCGGGATCGGCTTCGGAGCCGAGGGTGACGCAGTGCTCGTGGTCGGCGAGACCGGTGGCGACCTCGGAGCGAGCGAGTGGGCATGGTGGTGCCACGACTTCACCGGCGGCGCGGCGCCGTCGCTCGACCTCGACCACGAGGCCCGTCTCGTGCGGTTCCTGTGCGACCTCGCCGACGCGCGCCTCGCCGTGAGCGTGCACGACTGCAGCCTCGGCGGTGTGGCTGCTGCTCTCGTGGAGTGCGCGCTCGCCGGTGGTATCGGCTGCCGCGTCGACCCCGGGGCGTGGGCGCCCGGCATCCCTCTCGCCGCTGCGCTGTTCTCCGAGACCAGCGGCCGTGCGGTCGTCTCCGTGGAGCCCGGCAGCGTCGGCGACGTCGAGACCCTGGCCGGGCGACACGGCGTCGCGCTCTTCCAGGCCGGGTCCGTCGGCGGCGTCGACGTCCTCGGTGCCACGCTCTCGGACCTCCGCGACGCCGCGTCCACCGACCTCTGATCTGACCGTGCCCCTGGGTTGGAGCACGTGGCGGCCAAGGAGGGTTGGTTGGAGCACCAGGCGGCCACGGGTGGCCGCCTGGTGCTCCAACCCATCGGTTTGGCGCTGCGGTGCTCCAACGGGGCCGGGTCTAGGTGTCCCCGGAGGCGCCGACCTCGGGGACGAACGGCGCGAGACGGGGGCCACGGTGCCAGCCCCAGAGGAGTGCGGCATCGGAGACGAGGGCTTCCAGCGCCCCGAACGGCATACCGGCGCGCAACATGTGCGCCACCGCTCGAGGTGCCTCGCGCTTGGACTGGTCATGGAACAGATCCGCCGCGGCGGTCTCGCCCTCGGCGTCGAACTCACGTCTCAGGAATCGTCCGTAGCTCGCCCAGTAGGTCCAGCGCTGGCGCAGTCGGGCGCCCCGGCTCGCAGGCACCCGGTCGGTGACGGCAGCGTCGCGGCGGCAGGCGACGGCGCCACCGGTCTCCTCGGCACGGATCAGCAGGCGCCAGATCAGGTGCTGATCCTCGGCGCCGAAGGTCGCGGTCCCCGGCCCGATCGACGTGTCGAATCCACCCACGGCGAAGAAGTCCTTGTCGCGCACGGCGAGGTTCGACGAGCCGCCCTGGCCTGCGAAGAGGTGCGGGCGGCGCCGCCCGGCGAAGCGCTCTTCGGCGGGGAGGCGATCCGCTCCGTGCAGCACACGGTTCGGCCCGGTGACCGCGATCACCCCGGGATCGGTGCGCAGCGGTTCCGTGACCAACTCGAGCCAATCCGGTTCGGGCACGCAGTCGTCGTCGGTGAACACCACGATCGGCGCGGCGGCGAGCGCACCGGTGTTGCGAGCCCGCGAGGCATTCGAAGGAAGGCGCCCAGGAACCGTGCTCGGCCCCGACGGAATCTCGGTCAGGTACCGTGTGGCGAACGGGGCCGAGTCAAGGACCCCCTTCACGCGTTGATCGCCGACTTGGTCGACGGCGATCAACTCGAAGTCCGAGACGGTCTGCTCGCCCAGAGCGGCGACCAGGGCGGCGACCCCGTCGGGTCGATCGAAGCACGCCACTACGACGCTGACCGCCGGGCCGGTCATGCCCGTGGCAGGTTCATCGAGCGCACGCAGTCGAGGGCCAGGTGCACGCCCTCGGACTGGCCCCTGTCGTCGGGGTAGATCTGCGCCATCGTCGCGAGCCAGATCCCCTCGACCGGGGTCGCGAACGGCAGGCGCCGCTTGCCGTGGCCGACCTTGACGACGGGGGCACCGTAGAACGTGCGGAACGGGGCGACCGAGGTCACCCACGAACGGTCGAAGTCGGGGTTGATCTTGGCGAGGTGGCCGATCCAGTCCTCGGCGATCTCGTGGAGGTCGCCCGTCGCAAGCGCGGCCGCCTCCGCGGAGTAGTGCGGCGGCGCGAAGTAGCGGCCCATGTAGGCGACGTGGTGACCGTCGTAGTCCGAGGTCGGCAACAGGTTCGTGTGCTCGATGAAAGCTCCGAACGGGATCGTGCGGTCGGCGACGTTGAGCCAGTAGACCGGGTTGACCTGCCGGTCCAGTGTGAGGATCACGCAGACGACCGACATGTACTCGACCGACTCCACGCGCTTGCGGTACACCTCCGGCAGGCCGTCTGCGAGGCGTGCGAAGACCGGGACGGGCAGGGTCGACACCACGTGGTCGAAGGAGTCGCTGCCGGCAGCTGTCTCGATCCGATGCGTCCCGCCGGCGCCGCACACGATCCGGTGCACAGGTGTGTTCAGCATCAACTTGACACCGCGCCGCGCTAGATCCTCGCCCAGGGCCGCGTACAGCTGTTTGAACCCCCCGTGCATGTAGCCGAGGAGCTCGCCCATGTCCTTCTTGTCACGCGACCGCTGCCTCTGAGACAGGCGCGCCCACAGCCACGCTGCGGGGACTTCCTCGCGCACCTCGCCCCATTTGACCTGCAACATGGGGTCCCAGACCTCGTCGAGGACGCGCTTGCCCATCAGCCTGCGGATCCAGTCCTCGATCGGGACGTCGTCGAGCTTGCGCCAGTCGGTGAGGTGGGGTGCCAGCAAGGACGTGACGCCCATGCGGAGCCTGTCGACTACGGGGATGCGTCCGAACGTGAGGAGGTCGCGAGGGCTCGTGAACGGCCAGATCCTGTCGTCGGCGTCGAGGATCCCCACCGAGGACGGCAGCCACTCGAGCTTGTCGTCGACGCCGAGCTCTTCGATCAGGTCGCGGATGTGGTGCTCGTGGGTGAAGATGTGGTGGTAGAAGATCTCGAGCGGTGTGCCACCGACCGTGTGGCTCGCGACGAGGCCGCCGACCTCGGCACCCGCCTCGTACACGACGACTTCATGGCCGTCTCCGGCGAGCTCGCGGGCAATCACGCCGCCGGTCACGCCGGCGCCCAGAACGGCGATGCGCATGGGGCTCCTGATCTCGTTCAGTGGTCAGTGGTGTCGGTGCGGAGGGGAACGGAAGGCGATCAGTGCCTGCGTTCGAAGCGGCGCATGGTGGCGCGGCGCCGCGCGTAGTGGCGCTCCGCCATGTCGATGCGCTTGAACATGCGCCGCCACCTGAGAAGCTCCCGGAAGGCGGTCAGGATCACCGAGACCTTCGCGCCCGACTGCTCGCCCCCGACGCGGGGGAAGTGGTTCACACCGACCTCGGCGACACCGTAACCGGAGCGGCTCAGTTTGATCATGAGCTCGGTGTTGATCAGAGCCCCGGCGGATTGGATCTCGAGGTTCTCGAGGGCTTCACGTTTGAAGATCTTGAACGCGCAGTCGATGTCGCGGACCGGCACGTAGAACATCACCCGGACGAGCGCGTTCCATCCCCACGCGATCAGGCGGCGATTCCAGGGGTCCTGGCGGTCGAGGCGGTACCCGCAGACCACGTCGGCGCGATCGAGGTACGTCACGAGCCGCTCGATCTCCCAGACATCGAACTGAAGGTCGCTGTCGGTGAAGAAGACGTAGTCGAGGGTGCCTGCCATGAGGCCGTCCTTGACGGTCTGGCCGTAACCCTGGTTCACCTCGTGTTGGACGAGGATCACGCGCGGGTCGGCCTCGGCCATCTTGAGGACGATCTCCGCGGTGCGGTCCGAGGAGCCGTCGTCGACGACTATGACCTCGTAGTCACCCTCGGTGCAGACCTCGGCGAGGACGTGCTGGAGCTCTGCGACCGCCTGCTCGATGTTGGCCTCTTCGTTGTGGGCCGGGAGTGCCGCTGAGATGCGCATGCGTGAGGGTTCGCCGTTCCGGGTTGCGATCCTGCCCCGTGTTCCCCGGGTGACCTGGCCAGGCGCGACGGCTGGTTCGCCGCGGGTAGGACTTGCCGGCCACTCTGCAGAAGTCCGCCCCAGCCCCTGCCCTCCACCGGAGCAAGCCAGACCGTGGTAGCCGCTTCTTTGCGTCCCAGCTACGCCGGGATGAGTGTGTGAGCTGGGTGCGGTTCCTGGTCGGGTTGTTGCTACTCGTCGGCACCTCCGTACCCCTCGCCATCGGGTCCACGCGATTTGCCCGTGCGGCCGTCGACGCGAGCCGGCCGATGCTGCGCTGGGCGGTAGGGTTCTTCGCTGCCGTCCTCGGGATCGTCCTGTCGGGCCAGATCCTCGGGATCGTCGGCCTCTACAGTCGGGTGCCGGTGGCTCTGGCCACGTGGGCAGTGGCAGCGCTGCTCTGGCTAGCCGCATCGGCCTTGTCCGGCGTCCACCCTCTGGCGGCGGCGGAGGCAGCTGCGACCAGCGTCGAGGAGGCCGAGGGCGCACCCCGCAGTGCCGGTTCCGGCCGCGACTGGTTCCGCGTCCTTGCGTGGGCGGTGGTCGCAGGCATCTGCGCCACCGCGTTCGCGACCTCGGTCCTGAAGCAGAGCTACGGCCCCGACGCGATCAACTACCACCTTCCCGACATAGCAAACTGGGTGCGCGATCACGGCTTCTGGACGGTGCGGCAGTTCCAGCTCGGCGTCTACCAGAACGCGTATCCGATGAACGCCGAGGTCGTTTCGGGCTTCTTCGTCGTGCCCTTCGGCCGCGACTACCTCGTGAACCTGGGCGTCATCCTCGAGTTCGCCCTGGTGGTCGCCTCGGTGGGAGCTCTGGCGGAGCACTTCGGTGCGCGGCGATCCGGCGACGCTGCCCTCGTAGGTCTCGGCGCGGCGACGATCCCGGTGCTCGCGACGAGCCATCTGGGTTCGGTGGGCTCGGATCTGATCCCGGTCGCGTCGGTGGCCCTCGTCGTGGTCTGTGCCGACCGGTGGCGCCGCACGGAGGCGCCCGGGGACATGGCCCTCGCTGCCCTCGCTCTCGGCCTCGCGTTCGGAACCAAGTTCACCACCGTCGTCTACGTCCCCGTCCTCGGTGCGAGCCTCCTGGTCCTCGCCCTCTGGCGGCGCCGTTGGGTCCAGGGGCTCGTCCTGTTACCGGCGCTCTTCGCGATCCCGTGCGCATTCTGGTTCGTACGCAACTTCGTCGCCGAGGCCAACCCGATCTGGCCCTTTCCCTTCCTCGGGCTGCCGGGCGGTTTCCTGCGTGACAACGACGACAAGCTCTCGATCCTGCGTTGGTTCGCCGGCTCGGGTGCGTCCGCCGTCGTTCGCACGGGTGTTGTCTACGTCCTGGAGGGTCTCGGAGCGTTCGTGCTCGTGCTTGCGGGCCTACCGGCGCTGCGCCGAGCCTTGCGGGGCGACCGGACCCGGATCTGGTTCGTCGTCGTCGCGCCGCTGCTCGCAGTGCCGCTGTTGTGGTCGCAGTCGTGGACGTCGGGCGTGGACGGCTACAACATGCCGGCCAGTGCCCGCTACGTAGGCGCGACGCTGGCGGTGCTGCTGGCGGTGTCGATGGGGGAGGCGCTCGCGGGCATACGTGCTCGCCGATGGCGCTGGGCGATCCTGGCAGCGGTAGCGCTGGATGCGACATTGACGTTCCTGGCGCCCACGTTTCCGTCGCTGCGCGTGTCGCTGCTCGCTCTCGGACTGGGTGTCGCAGTGGGCGGTGCAGTACTCGTCGCCCTGGTGGTTGCCGGTGACGGTTCGGGAACGAGATCCAGCCGCAAGGGTGTGTACGTAGTGGCAGGTTGCTGCATCATCGCGTTGGTGCTCGTCGTGTTCGCCGCACAACGGTGGGACGCGCGCTGGTACCGCGACGTGAGCAGCCCCAACCTCGCTCAGCTGAACCGCGCGGTTCAGGATCGGCCCGTCGACGGCGCCCGTATCGCAGTTGCCGGCATCTTCCACACCTACCCGCTGTACGGCAAGGACTTCGCGAACGAGGTCGTCTTCGTGGGCAGCGGCGACACGGTCGAGCCGTGGCAGCCGGGCGAGGCCGACCCCTGGCTCGCCGCGCTGCGCCAGGCATGCGTCGACTACGTGGCGGTCGAGGACGACGAGAAGCACTGGCTCCATCCGATCCCCGAACTCGGATTCGTCGCACAGCTCGACGGGAAAGGACTCGAGCGTGTGATGACCGCGGATGCCGCAGGCGACGCGGCCGGCTCGCGGGTCGGCCTCTATCGCGTGGAGGCCACGTGCGCCTGAGAGGTCGAGGCCGACCGCGGATCCTGATCGTCGACCGACTCGGCAAAGGCGGCCTGCATCACTACTCGATCGGACTTGCCACCGCGATCGCGTCCGAAGGCGCGGCCGTCACCCTGTTGACGACGACACCACGCGAGGACCTTGCTGCTCCGGGCGGCAGCATCCGTACGCTGCGGCGGTTGTCGTGGGCCGACGTCGACACCCGCATGACGGCGCTCGTACGCGAGCTCTCGAACTTCGTCATCACCCTGTGGACTGCTCTCGCGAGCAGGTCCCGCGTCGTCGTGATCCAACTCGCCTACCCGGCGGTGACCGACCGCTGGGCTGTCCCTTTGCTGAAGTTGACCGGATGTACGGTAGTGCTCACGTGTCACAACCTCGGCTGGCACGACCTCGGGGGACGAATCGACTCCCACGGCCTCGCCGCATATCGCAGGGCCGACGCCGTCGTGACGCTCTCGGATCATGAACGTGCACGTCTCGTCGCGGCGGCACCGGAGCTCGCGAGCCGGAGCCGGACGATCCCCCATGGTGACCTCGGACACCTCAGTGGCGAGCAAATGGGACGCGACGCGGCTAGGGGGCGTCTGAAGTTGCCCTGGCAGGGCCCCTCGCTGCTCTTCTTCGGATACATCAAGGCCTACAAGGGGGCCGACGTGCTGGTCGAGGCGATGGCGGTCCTGCGCGATCGCGGTCGACCGATCCCGCTCCTCATCGCGGGCCAGGCCGACGCTGACGTCGCCGACGCCCTCGAGGAACAGGTCGGCAAGCTCGACCTCGGAGACCTGGTCGAGATCCGGCGCGGCTACGTGGCGACCGCGGACGTGGGGCCCCATTTCGCCGCTGCCGATGCCGTGGTCCTGCCGTACCGCCACGCCACCCAGTCGGGTGTGGTCCAGTTCGCGTACGCGCACGCACGCCCGGTGGTGGTCACCGATGTCGGTGGCCTCGCGGAGGACGTCGTGGCCGGAGAGACGGGTGAGGTGGTGCCGCCCGAGGATCCGGTGGCGCTCGCCGACGCGATCGAACGGCTCGTGGGCGACCCCGAGCGGCTGGCACGCATCGAAGGGGCACTCGCTGACGGCCCACCCGAGCGCAACCGCTGGGACCGTGTGGCCCGTGACTACCTCGACCTGTTCGGCTTCCCGGTGGCGAGGGCGCCGGTTGTCGTCTGGGCCACCGACGTCCACTGGGATGGCGTGTGGTACGGGGCGCAACACCTCGCATCGCGGCTCGCGACGAGGGGGTACCGCGTCCTGTTCTACGAGGTGCCCGTCAGCGTGCTCTCGCCGCTTCGGGACCGCAGCAGGCTGCGTCAGCTCCGACGCAGGTTGCGACGTGAGTCCCCGATGCTCGCGGTGGATGTGCCAGTGGGTGTGCCGCCCCAGGACCACGTACGGCTTCGTGGCCTGAACTCGCGCTTGTACGCGCGCCGGATCCGCAAGGCCCTCTCCCGTCTCGGTTGGGGCGAACCCGCTGTGATCGTCGGGCGGTTCCCCTACTCGTGGAGGCTTGCTACAGCGTTCCCCGATGCCACGTTCGTCGCGAACGTCAGCGACGCGACCTGGTCCACCGACGCAGCCGACACCGCCGAGATGTCGGCCCGCCTCGCGACGGCCGATGCTGCTTTCTGCGTGTCGGCCCCCCTCGTGCGCCAGGCGGAGGCGGCGGGGGTCGAGCGGACTCTGTTGCTCCCCCAGGGGGTCGACGTCGATCAGGTGCAGGAGTCAGCAGCGCGGGGTCCGAACGCGTCCGTGACAGCGGTGGGGAGGCCCGTAATCGGCTGTCTGGGCAGCATCACCCCGCGAACGGACTTCGCGTTGATCGACCGGCTCGCGATGACCCGTCCGGACTGGCACTTCGTCCTCGTCGGCGCCGCGGGGCCGCTCTTCCGCGAACTCGGGGCCGACTTCGCCGCGACCGGTGTGGGCCTCGACGAACGCGCCAACGTGCACCGGCTCCCGGCTTGTCCGAGCGCCGCGATCGGGTCGGTGGTCGCTGCCTTCGATGTCGCGTGGGTCCCGTACGTGTGGAGTGAGTTCAACGAGTCGTCGAACCCGCTCAAGGTGTGGGAATACCTCGCCGTCGGGGCTCCGGTCGTGGCGCCGGCGTTCCCCGCCCTGGAGCCGATGCGGAGTGTCGCCACGCTGATGGAACGCGATGCCACGGACGCCGATTGGCTCTGCGCATTGGATGCGGCTCTCGCCGAGAACGACCCGAGGCAGATCGAGGCCCGCCGAGTGTTCGCCGCCGCCAATACCTGGGACCGCCGCGCCGACACCCTCGCGGACTTCCTTGCCGGTCTCCTCTGAGCAACGCAAACTCGCAGGCGATGCCGGCGGGAAAAGGGGACTCAGTCTTCGGCGAGGTAGACCGGCTGGATCGGGGAACGATCGCGTTCGCCTCCACGGTAACGCACCATCGAATCGATCTTGCGTAGCAGGAGGTCGGGGTCGAAAGGCTTCGTGACGTACTCGTCGGCGCCGAGCTCGCGGGCCTTGCCGAGGTCGCGATCGGAGGACTTGGCGGTCAAGAGGATCACACGCGGTCGCGGGTTCATGGTCCCGAGGCGCTCCAGTACGCCCCAGCCGTCGACGACGGGCATCATCACGTCGAGTAGGACGACGTCCGGGCGCTCCTCGGCGATGCGGCGCAGCGCCGTCTCGCCGTCGCTGGCGAGGAGCGTCGAGTAGCCCTCGGCCTCGAGGTTGACGCGCAGCATCAGCAGGATGTCGGGCTCGTCGTCGACGATGAGGATCCGGGGACGGTTGCTGCGCATTCGCCTAGTTCCCTTGCGCCACAGGAGTACCAGCCGGCGGGATCACGCGTGCAGGCCCTGGCTGGGGTCGAGCGATCGGGGTGCGCATCGGGAGGGTGAACGTGAACGAGGTGCCGTGACTCTCCTCCGACCGCACCCAGATGCGCCCGCCCATGGCGCCGACGAGGTTGGCGGTTATGTAGAGACCGAGGCCCACACCGGGAGCGGCGCCCGATCGTTCGTGCACCTGGCGGAAGCGCTCGAAGATGTGGGGAAGCTCCGCCTTGGGGATCCCTGGACCGAGGTCCGAGACCGTGATCGCGATCTCCTCGCCGGCTTCTGCGAGGCTCACGGTCACGGGGGAGTCGCCCGGTGCGTACTTCAGAGCGTTGTCGACGAGGTTCGTGAGCACTTGTTGCACACCGTTGGGATCGCCGAAGGCGGTGAGGGAGTTCGAGTGAGGCGGAGCGACCAGGCACACACGCGGGACGTGCTCGCGTGCCTTGAAGCTCGACACGACCTCCTCGACGATGCGAACGACCTCGAGGGGCTCGCGCCGCATCCGATTCTCCCCGGCCTCGATCCTGCTCGCGAAGAGGATGTCGTCGATCAGTTGGAGCAGCCGGTTGCTCTGGCGTTCGATCACCGTCAGGAACTCGTCGGTCTGGTCCTGAGCCATCGCCAGCCCGCGCTTGCGCAGCGTACGTGCGGATCCCACGATCGACGTGAGCGGGCTGCGCAGCTCGTGGCTCACGGTCGCGACGAACTCCTGTCGCTGCGCGTCCACCTCCTGCAGTTTGGCGACATGGGCACGTTCGGCCTCGAACAGGCGGGCGTTGCTGATCGCGACGGCCGCGTTCTCTGCGAAGAGTTGCAGCGCCCGGAGGTCGTACTCGGTGAACTTGCGCGAGTCGTCGACGGAGGTGACATAGAGCACGCCGAGGAGCTCCCCGCGGTTGATGAGGGCGACGCACATGACCGAGCTCGCCGGGCTGTCCGGCGGAACGAGTCGCGCGAAGAGCCCGTCGGCGCCGTCGCGGTGGACCAGGATCGGGTCGCGGTGGTGTGCGACCCAGCCGGGCACGCCCTCGCCGAGGGCCACCTCGTCGGCGCCTTCGACCGCGTCCTCGTCCGCCGACATCTCACAGACCGAGCGGAGCAGGTTCCGCTCGTGGTCGATGAGCATGATCCGACCCCCGCTCGCGTGGAGGAGCGCGAGGGCGGACTGCAGGATCTTGGCGAGGACCTCGCGGGTGCTCAGCACCGAGTTGATTGCCTGAGCCACCTCGGAGAGAGCGGCGAGCTCCGTGACACGGTTGGTCAACGCAGCGTTGAGGACCCGCTCGTCCACAAGGGCGTGCGTGACCTTGCGCAGCATCCGCTCCTTCTCGTACACGTACACGCAGAAGACGATCGTGACCGCAAGCAGGCACACACGTAGGACAGGGAGGCTCGCGAAGTCACGGATCTGCTCGGGCAGCGCCTCGGTCCAGAAGCTCGCCAAAATCACCGCGGTCGAGAGGCCCACGAGGATTGCGAACATGACGGTCCACATCTGGATCCGGCGTCGCTCGATCGCCTCGAGCGAGGGCGTGGTCATGCGCAGTCCGGCGGCACGTGCGGCCTGTGTGAGTGGCGACGCGGCTTGACGTTCGGCGCGGCGCCGTCGACGCCGCGCGCCTGACCTGCGCGAGGCCTGTCCCGAGCTCTTCGCGGTCGACGCCCCGGGGTTGTGGTCGTGTCGGTCTGGAGGTCTTCTCACCAATGACAGTGTCGGTCCCGCCCGAGTCGGACTTGAATCGAGCGGCCCGTGTCTCGGGGGTCGCCCGGCCCAGGCCTGCAGGGTCGCGACCGCGACGCAGGACCGGTGCAAGTCCGCTCGCTCAGGACTCGGCGGGTATCTCGAGGATGTCCTTGCGGATCTCTCCGTCGATCTCGACGGGGTATTCGCCGGTGAGGCACGCGGTGCAGAAGCCTTGTTCGGCGATACCGGTGGCGTTGAGCATCCCGCCGATGTCCAGATACGCGAGCGAGTCAGCCCCGATGTAGTCGCATATCTCGCCGACGGACATGTCGGCGGCGACGAGCTCGGAGCGGCGCCCCGTGTCCATCCCGAAGAAGCACGGCCACCGATACGGTGGCGAGGAGATGCGCAGGTGCACCTCGGCTGCTCCGCTCTCCCGCAGGAGAGCAACGATCTTGCGGGTGGTCGAGCCCCGTACGATGGAGTCGTCGATGACCACGAGGCGGCGGCCCTTGACCCGATCGACGAGCGGGTTGAGCTTGAGTCGGATCGCGCGGTCGCGCAGGCCTTGTTCGGGTGCGATGAACGTCCGGCCGACATAACGGTTCTTGACGAGGCCCTCGCCGTAGGCGATCCCCGAGGACTTCGCGTAGCCCTGTGCCGCCGGGACGCCACTCTCGGGAACCGGCATCACCATGTCGGCCTCTACCGGTACCCGGCGTGCGAGCTCCTCCCCCATCCGGTATCGCACGTCGTAGACGTTGCGGCCGTAGAGCTTGGAGTCCGGCCTCGCGAAGTACACGAACTCGAAGACGCACAGGCGCGGCTCGACCGTCTTGACGGCGCGCATCGTCCGCAGGCCGCCGGCATCGATCACGACCATCTCGCCGGGCTCGACCTCACGGATGAAGTGCGCGCCCACGATGTCGAGGGCGCACGTCTCGGAGGCGAGTACCCAGCCCTGCTCGAGCTTGCCGAGGCACAGGGGCCGGAATCCGAAGCGGTCGCGCACTCCGATCAAGCGGGCGTCGTCCATCAGGACCGCCGTGAAAGCCCCTTCGAGGAGGGGCAGCACCGCAAGGACGGCACGCTCGAGGCCGCGTCCGTCCGTGGTGTCGCCGTCGTGCAGCTTCGCGATGAGCGCGGCGACCACGTCGGTGTCACTGCTCGCGTCCACGTCGAGCCCGTAAGTGGCGATCAGAGCGGCGGCGTTCGTCAGGTTGCCGTTGTGGCCGAGCGCGAACCCGACCGGGCCGGCAGAGCGGTACAGGGGCTGGCTGTTCTCCCAGGTGGTGGACCCGGTGGTGGAATACCGGACATGTCCGATTGCGAGATGTCCCAGTAGAGGAGATAGGCGACGCTCGTCGAATACCTGTGTGACGAGGCCCAGGTCCTTGACGACTGTGATCGTCTGACCGTCCGATGAGGCGATTCCGGCCGATTCCTGGCCTCGATGCTGAAGTGCCAACAGACCGAGTGACGTCATCGACGCGGTAGGGGCGCCGGGCGCGTAGATCCCGAACACGCCGCAGGCTTCACGGGGTTTGTCGATTCCGGAGAAGACGGTCGACATGGTTGCCCATCCTCACGGGGCCGACCCGGTTCGGGAATCGGGTCGGGGGTCTGATCGGATGACCAGTATCCCACTGCCGCGGCGGATTTCCCGTACCCGTGTCAGCCGGGCGACGAGGCGAGGCCGATGACGTTCCAGGGACGCGACTTGGAGACTCCCTGGCAGCAGATAGATCTTGAAGACATGACGCTCACCACCCGCTCCGACGTCGAGGACCGTCACCTCCCACCGCGAGTGAACCGGGGCGACGGACGTCGCGAGAACGTGAGGGTGCTGCATGGCGGCACCGAGCCCCGGCGGTCTCCCGAGCTGGTCCTCGCCGACCTGCCCGACCGGTCGTCGGGTCTCGCCGCCCGCGTGCTGGGCAGGATCGCCCGTGTCGCGGCACCGGTGCGGCTCGTGGCCGACATCGCGTCGATCTGCATAGTGACCTTGCTCGTCATCAGAGTGGTCGCATGGCCGATCCTGATCACGTTCCTGCCGGTCCTGATGGCCTGCCGCCTCTACGCGCCCGACCAGGGGGTGACCCCCAAGACGTTGCTGGGCGACCTCCCTCGCCTGCTCGCCGGATCGACCGTGGCCGCGTTCGTGCTCGCAGCGCTTTACCCCAACATCGGCGGCTACACACTCCGCGACGCCGCCCTCGTGTCGCTGCTCACGTTCGTGTTCCTCGTCGTGGGCCGCGGCACGATGCACCTCGTCGCCGAGATCCTCCGCGTGCGTGGGTTCGGCGCACGCCCCACTCTGGTAGTCGGGCGTGGACCCACGGTCGCTCATCTCGTCGAAAAGATCGCGAAGCACCCGGACCTGGGGATGCGAGTGGTCGGGGTCATCGCAGATGCCCGCGGCGAGGACGACCTCAGCTTGGTCGTCCATCCCGAGGACCTGCCCGACCTCGTCAACGACCACGGCATCGAGCAACTCGTGCTCGTGCCCGAAGCCGACCACCTCGACTTCGCGACCCGGTGCTTCTTGGCCGTCGACGGCTTCGACGTGAACGCGGCACTGGTGCCGCCGCTGAAGGACTTCCTGCTCTCACCCGGTGGAGTCGAGCACGTCGAGGGGATCCCGCTGATCTCACTGGGTCGGCTGTCGTACTCGCCCCGCATGATGCCGGGCAAGCGCCTGATCGACGTCGTCGGGGCGGCACTCGCGCTCCTGGTGATCGCGCCGATCCTGGCCGCTGTCGCGATCGCGATCAAGCTCGAGGACGGAGGACCGGTCTTCTTCCTCCAGCGTCGCGCCGGGCACCGGGGGCGCTACTTCATGATGCTGAAGTTCCGCTCCATGTGCACCGACGCCGAGAAGCGCCTCGCTGATCTGCAGGAGTGCAACGATTCCGACGGGCTCCTTTTCAAGATGCGCGACGACCCCCGGATCACCCGGGTCGGGCGCTTCATACGCAAGACGTCTCTCGACGAGCTACCCCAGCTCGTCAACGTACTTAAGGGCGAGATGAGCCTCGTGGGCCCCAGAGCCCTCCCGGTCGAGGTCGAGCATTTCGGCGACCTCGCCATCAAGCGCCTCAACGTGCGGCCCGGGTGCACCGGTTTCTGGCAGGTGCTCGGACGCAGCGACCTCACCTACGACGAGATGGTCAAGCTCGACCTCGCCTACATCCAGAACTGGTCGCTGTGGGTCGACCTGCAACTCATGCTGAAGACGATCCCCGTCCTGGTGTTGCGAAAGGGCGCCTACTGACGAGCTGGTCGTCTGAAGGCCACGAAGCCGCCGCCCGCTCTCGGAAAGTGGCGGAACACGCGCTTCTTCGGGGTTACCCTGCAGGGATCCCACTGCCGCTTGCAGAAGGACGCGGCAGGCCCGTTGGGCCCGGGCAGCCGTGGGGTCGGGATCATTGATGACGTGACGAACACCACGGCGGTGTGAGCTCCCATGGACCTGGCCAGCATCCTGCGAGTACTGGGAAGACGCTTCCTCCTCATTCTCGCGTTCTGCCTGCTCGGCATGATCGTGGCCGGCGCCACCCAGCTTTCGGTCGGCTCGGGCGGACTCCAACCCAGAGCCGGATCGTTCCGGGGCTCCACGCGGGTCCTCCTCGACACCCCCGGCGCCGATGCCCAGTCCGCCATCAACCTCATCCTGACCACGGTCTCGGACGCCGAGATCGTGCAGACCCAGTCCTTCGCCGAGGAGATCTCGCGCCGTGTCGGCGGTGCGTACTCACCCGAGGAGATCCAGGAGAGAGTGAAGGCCTTCGGCGTGCTGGCAACCCAGATCCTTCAGATCGACGTCGCAGGCGACTCAAGTGAGGATGCAGTAGCGCTGTCCCAGGCTGCCGGCGCCGCCTTCGTAGACTGGATGACCACCCGCCAGGACAACGCGGGGACGTCGGAGAGCAACCGGGTGGTCGCCTCGGTAATCGACTCCGACACCGTGGACACCGTGAAGCCTGCGTCGCTCGTAGCGAACGACTGGCTCGTCTTCGGAGCCATTTGCGGCCTCACGCTAGGCGTCGTGTTCGCATTCGGTCTGCCCGTGCCCGATCCCAAGGCGAAGCGCCTCGCGGCAAAGCCCACAGCCACCCGCCCACGAAGGCGTCCCGTCACACTGCCTCACCTCAGCAGGAGCAGCCAAGCATGAACTTCGGTGAAGTGATCCGCATCGTCGCCCGGCGATGGCTACTGATCGCGGGTTGCGCCCTCGTCGGGTTGTTGATCAGCGGTCTCCTTGTGTTCAAGATCGGCAGCGGGGGGATCACGCCACGCAAGTCCGGGTACACGTCCTCTGCCAAGATCCTCTTGGACCAGCCCAAGTTGGCGGGCACCGCTGCCACGGCTGCCCTTGGTCGTCTGTTGACGCTGCCCACCACTTACGTCGAGATCATCCAGAGCGACGAGATCGCGCAGAGGGCATCCCAGAAGCTCAACGGTGTCTACTCGCCCGAGGACATAGCCGCTTGCACGGGCGCCGAGTCCCAACTGGGAACGCAGGTCATGAGCATCAGTTCCTGCGGAGACAACCCGAGCGACGCTCAGGCCGTCACCATCGCGGTCGTAGATTCCCTGAAGGAGTGGCTCGATCAGCGTCAGGACGATTCGGGCACGCTCGGCGCCAATCGCCTCACGATCTCGGTGATCTCGGCGCCGCAGATTCCGAAGAGTCCGAGCGGATTCCCGCCGGCGATCTGGGTCATGGTCGGTGGATTCCTCGGTCTTGTCGTCGGACTACTGGTCGCATTCGGCATGGAGAGCGTCCAGGCCGCCGGCGCACCCGAGGCACCAGCGGTTGCGGCATTGCCGACGAACGGTGGCCCGCCGGCATTCGCTCCAAGTCAGCCGGCGCCGATCGCGGCGGCGGCCACCGCCCAGGGAGCACGGTTGCGCAGACCCCGGCGTGGTGCCCGCTCCTACTGATCCGAAACGGAGGGCAGGATCGGCCGTGACCGACACGCTCCAGAGGGGGGCTCCCTCAACTGCAGAGACCACGCCCCGTGAGCCAGCGGGCGCGCTCGTCGTGGAGCGTACCGGGAGAGGTGCAGTCGCGGCCTATACGCACGGCTTCTGCAGCAACCTCGCGGCCGTGGGGGTGCCGACGTACCTACTGACCCCCAGGCGCGACGAGCAGCCCCTCGTACCCGGCTGTCCCGAGTACCTAGTCGCACCGTGGCTGCGCGACACGTCTCGACCCTCCTCGGGGCTGACGGCGTGGGTGCGGCGAGCGTCGCTCGAGTTCCTCAACATGGTCGTGCTTCTCTGGACTATCAGGCGGCTGCGAGTCAACGTCGTCGTATGGGAGTCATCGGCACCCCGCCGCCTCGACCCCTTCACAGTACGGCTCCTCCACCTAGGCAGCAGGCGTGTGGTATGGGTCGCGCACGAGCTCTCCCCACGCGGGAAGCACGCGAGTTACCTGCGCATCGGCGTCGGCATCCTGACCGCCGGGGTCGCGCTCGCCTTCGGCAACCGCCTCGGCCTCGGGTTTCTCCCCGATGGCCTCGAGCTCCTCATGCGTGTAGGGGGTTTCTACGGCGTTTGTGTCGGCATGTGGATGACGGCACGTTGGTGGTTCGCCGAGCGCGGCGGCCCTTGGCCGCTCTTCGTGCGCAAGCTTTACCACCGTGTCGACGCCCTCATCACGTTCAGCGAGGCCGCAGCAGACGAGGTCGTGGGCGAGACGCGCTCGCGTCCAGTGCAGGGCATCAAGCCCCATGGCGACGCGCTCGATGTCTCGGACCGGGTGCGCGTCGTTCCCTACGGCGACCTGTCGTTCCTCGTGGACGTGCAGTCCGATCCTGCGGAGTGTCGCCGCCGCCTCGGGGTGCCGCTGCGCTCCACGGTCCTACTCTGCGTCGTACCGTTCGACGACGCCGGCACCGACGACCTCCTCGACGCGCTCGCAATTCTCGACGCTCAGGGGATCGAGGTCGACGCGATCCTCGTCAATCCGGGGACTTCGGGTGGGGCCGCCACCTTGACCCTACGGGCCGCCGAGCGCGGCCTTGCCGCCGTCGCGTTCGATGCCGATCCGTTCTCACCCGACAGCGACGTGTACTTCGAGGCAGCCGACGCTGTCGTGCTCCCCGAGAGGGCAGGGACGCCGACATCTCTAGCGGTGCTCGCGTTCGCGCACGGCAGACCTGTCGCCATCACCGACGCGTCCGGGGCCCACGAGATGATCGACCAGGGGACCAGCGGTGAGGTTGCCAGGTCAGGCGACCCGGCATCGCTGGCAGCGGCGATCACGGCCCTGTGCACGCCGCGCCGGCGCCTCCAGCAACGCCAGTACGACCTCGCTCAGGGGACCGAACGCCATGGCTGGGAGGACGTGATCGGGCGCTACCTCCCGGTTCTGCGTCTCGGAGCAACCGGCACGGGGCGTCGTATCACCACGAAGTCCTCCAACGTGGCCATCGCCATGATGTGGATCGGGGTCCTGTTCGTTGCGATGGCGCTCGGGGTCAATGCCCTGGCTACCAAGGGTTTCGAAATCACGAACCTGCCCCTGATCATGGCGATCGCCCTGCCGGCCGCCGTCGTGTTCTTCTTCGCCACTACGATCGAGGTGAAGATCTTCACCTCGATCGCGTTCGTGCTCGTCGGCGACTTCCTCCGCCGCTTCGCGTACCCCCTGCCGCTGCAGTTCGTCTGGTCGCTCGCGATGTGGTCGACGGTGCTGCACATCCTGATCCAGCCGCCACCGGTGCGACTCCGACTCAAGGGGACTCGCCCCGTTCACGTGTTGATCCTGCTGTACGCGGGGTGGGCACTCGCACAGGTGTTCAACCCGAACGTGCACGGCATAGGGCTGGCCAAATGGCGCGAGTTGCGCCTCTATATCGAGCCACTCTTCTTCTACGGGTGCCTGCTGGTGTACCTGCAGGACCGTCGATCGGTGAAGCGCCTCGTAACCTGGTACATGACACTCGGGTTCTTCGCGATGCTCTGGGGTACCAAGGTCGCCATGGTCGGCTACTTCGGCTTCGAACGCGCCTACTTCCAATCAGTCGGGCAACGCATCCTTCTCTCAGAGAGCCGAAATGTCGGCACGATGCCGACCCCGTCCACCTGGTCGATGTGGTGCGCATCGCTGTTCGTCATCGCGCTTGCCGGTTTGCTCGAACGTGGGGCTTTCAAGCATCGATGGTTCCTGCTTGTGTTCCTGCCACTTGCGGGGATCAACACAGTGTCGTCGGGTAACCGGATCGCGCTGGCGGTCATGGCGTTGTCAGTGCCGATCGTGCTCCTCGTCGGTCTCGGCTCGGGGCGTATGCGAGTCCGTGCGTTCGTGGCCGTGGTCCTCATGGGTCTGGCCGCTGTCATGGTCTGGTTCTGGATCCCCGAGTCGGGCAGCACCAGGCGTGGTTTGTCCACGAAGAATCCCCTGGCAGCGACGCGCCAGAAACTCGCCTCCATCAAGAACCCGAAGTCCGACAACGCCAGCGTCACCGACCGCCTGGAGAAGGGCACCAACACCGTCAACGCTGTCCTGAGACACCCGATCGGTGGGGGCGTGGGTGTACTCAGCATTGCCGACTTCGCCAGCGTGATCGGTGGTGGCCAGGCACAGCAGGGCTCCCTACTAGGTGGCGGTGAAGACACCTCTGCAGCACGGGCTCACAATGTCATCCCCGTCCAGCCGGGTGACTACTTCTACATCAACCTAGTGGCCGAGGTCGGGATACCGGGCCTGATCCTGATGGGATGCATGTTGAGTCTGACCCTGGCCTATTCGGTAATGGCCTTCCTGAGGTTGCGAACGCCGTACTTCCGTGCCCTGGCCCTGTCGTCCGTTGCGTGGTTCCTCGGTAATATCGTCAACTCGATCACCAACGGGGCCATGTTCGTAATCCAGACCTCGGGCATCTTCTTCCTCTACATCGCGCTGGTATTCGTGATGCCGGCAATCGAGGACAGCGAACTCGGCCCGGCCGAACCCGAGTTGGGGCGTGCCAATCTCGATGCGCTGTCTGTATGACCCATACGCGGGTGGAGCACCCCATTTGGCGGGTCGTGTCGCCGCGACGCCAGCGGCGTTGGCGTCGCATACTGGCTCCCCCCTTGGTCGTGCTCGGCGTCGTCTACGGGCTGTTCTTCGTGGACGCGCTCCTGTACGTGTCCGAGCCCCACTTCGATCTCCCACGGTTGCAGCCAGGCAGTGTCGAGGAGCGCGCGGCTCTCTGGAGGGATCCACCGTACGGCCGCGGTGACCGCGCGTTCCGCTGGGGGATGTCCGACAACGGCGACCAGGAGACTGGTTCCTCTACCGATCAGGTACGCACCTTGCCCTCATGGCTCCCCTTGTACGAGGATCTCGGCGTCGACCTGGTGCGACTCTTCCCCGGGTGGCGCTACTTCCAGCCGGCCGGACCAGGGGCACTCGACACCGGTTACCACGTGCACGCGCTCATCGAGGGGTTCACGGCGGCAGGGTTCCAGATCGAGGCGTCACCCTGGAACGCGCCGGTCTGGGGTGTGACGGGTGGACCGTGGCGATTCTGGGGACCGAACGTCTCACAGTTCATGCCGCCCAAGGACTGGGACGATCCCGACGGACCGTACTGCACCTGGCTCGAGGAGCTGCACCACGAGTACCCCGCGATCTCGGTGTGGCAGATCTGGAACGAGCCCGATTACCCAAGCGGGGACCTACGACCCGTGTGGAACCCGCTCGTGTTCCGATTCTGGCGCGGGTCGGCGCAGCGCTACGGGGAACTCGTCGCCGCTTGCACGGAGCAGATCCATCGATGGGGCGAGGGTGCCCTTGTGGCGACCGGGGGCGTGTCGATGCCAACCTACCTCGACGCCGTCCTCGCCGTCGCGAACGCGACCGACGTCGACGTTCTCGACATGCACTTCGCGGCCGGAACGGGCCGTCCCGACCCCGACGTACAACTCGACAGGCTCTTGAGGCAAGCCCACGAGCAGCTCGGCGTGGCCGCGGGGCGCGGGATGCAACACCCCCGACTGTCGGTGTCCGAGCTCAGCTTCGCCTACTCGCCCGAGGGCGCGGATGCACAGGCCGACTTCGTCGCCAAGGCCTACGCCACGGCGGTCGGGCTCGGTTGGGACAACCTCGCCTGGTACATGATCAACCCACTGCGCAACTACTGGGACACCGGCCTCGTGGACTTCGGCGTGGATGGCCGTCCCGGACCGGAGCGGCCCGCGTACTGGGCGTACCGTTTCAACAAGGCGGTTCTCGGTCGCGCGACGGCGCTGGGTTTGTCCGGCGACGGCACGGACGTACGTTCGGTCGACTTCACCACAGACGACGGCAGGCCGGTATTCGCCGCTTGGAGCCCCTCGGGGAGGGGGGAAACCGTGATGTGGCCCGTCGATGCGGGCCCCGGCGTGGTGTACGACCACCTGGGGAACAAGGTTGCCGATACTGCTCCCGGTGCCTCCGTCGAGCTCGCCACGACCATCCGCTACGTCGTCCCCGCCGATTGGATTCACTGACCCGACATCATGGACGTGGGGACGTGAGGTGGGTTGTGGACCCGTTTCACGTCCCCACGTCGGTCGGGTCTGGGTTCCGGACCGGACGTGGGGACGTGAGGTGGGTTGTGGACCCGTTTCGCGTCCCCACGTCGGGGGTCAGCTCGGGTCGGGTCAGCGGAGCCGGGCGCCGACGAGGGCGGAGGGTTGTCCGGTGACGAAGCGGTGGAGGGACTCGCGCCAGGGTGGCATCTCGATCCCCAGCGCCGCGAGCTTGGCGACGCCGAGGGGCGAGTACGCGGGACGCGGCGCTGGACGGGTGTCGGGACCGACCGTGACGATCGACGGATCACCACCGAGTTCGGCGACGATCGCCTCGAGGAGAGCGCGGCGATCGGTGCGCGGGGGGTTGACGACGTTGTACAGCCCGTAAGGAGCGTCGCACTCGAGAAGCATCCGGATGACCTCGCACAGGTCCTGCGCGAGCGCCGGGCAGGCGTGGCCTCCTGCGGGTAGGCCGACCCTGCCCGCCTCGATGTTCGCGCGGACGCCACCGAGGAAGCGGTCACCGATCACCCACGATGTCCGCAGGACGTAGGCGCGCCCGCCGACCGCGTCGACCGCCCTCTCGCCGAGGAGCTTCGAGTGCCCGTAGACGTTCACGGGCCGCGCTTCGACGGTCTCGTCGAGGTACTCCGGCGGGTCGTTCAGGCCGCCGTGGACGAAGTCCGAGCTGATCGTGACGAGCCGGGAACCGGCGTCGCGTGCAGCGCGGGCGAGGACCATGGGTCCGAGCGTGTTGCCTTCATACGCCGCGACTGGGTTCTCCTCGCATCCGTCCACGGCGTTAGCCGCCGCGAGGTTGACGACGGCGTCGTGGCCAGGGACCGCGGCATCCACCGCCTCGAGATCGCAGATGTCGAGGTCGGCATGGGACAAGGTGAACACTTCGTGGCCCGAGCGCTCGAGAGAACTGGTCAGGGGCGCGGTGAGCTGGCTGCCTGCTCCGGTGACGAGGACTCGCATGCTCAGCGGAGGTCGCGGTTGATCTCTTCGAGGCGGTCGAGGCGCGGGTCGGTCGACACCTGCGGCAGCCTCTCGATCTCGGTCTGTATCTCGGCGACTACCTCGGCCACCATCCCGTCGATGCCGATGGGCTCCTCGTCGGGCAGCGGCAGCCCAGGGCTGGCCTCGTTGCACATCACGTAGGAGCGCGGCCTGCCTGTGTACTCACGGTGCACGAGCTCGGCGCCGGTGAGCTGGCACACGCCCTTGGCGATGCCGACCACGGTCACGTTGTCGTCGCAGATGTTGAAGAAATGGGCGCCGTCGGGCACCTCGGTCGTGGCGAAGTGGAAGTAGTTGCGCACCGTGCGGGACAGGCGCAGCATCGGCCGATGGTTCTCGCCGGTGCCGTCGACGAACACCTTGCCCTTGCGCACAGCATTGAGGCTCATCTGGTTGAGCACCAGGTCGAGCCGCGGGTTCGGGCCGAGGCCGCACAGTGTGCCCTTGCGCAGGGCTACCCGCTGGGGGACGGAGGACGCAGCCACGACCCGCTCTGCGCAAGCCTTGGAGCGCCCGTACGCAGAGACAGGCCGCGGCCGGGTGTCCACGTGCGCGTACTCGTCGCGCTGGCCCTCGAAGATCGACGCCGACGAGGCGAGTACGAATCGACGCACACCTGCCGCCTCTGCCTGGTCGAGAACGCGGCGAGTACCCTCGACGTTGGCGTCCCAGATGATGTCGTCGGCATCGGTCCACTCCGGCGCGAAGCTGACCCCGGCGAGGTGCACGATCGAGTCGACGCCCTCGAGGAGGTGGTCGGGCAGGTCGCGGATGTCCCCCTCGAAGGTGTGCTGCGCCGACCGTATGTCGACACCGACCACATCGTGGCCGCTGGCGTGCAGCATCTCGGAGAGCGGCTGGCCGATGTAGCCGGCAGCTCCGGTGACCATGATCTTCATGAGCAGGGCTCCTGCGGGAGAGCGCGAGTTCGGATGTGCGCGACTGGGAGAGCTGCCGACAGAATTCGACTCATGTCGGGGGACGTCCTGCCGAGCCGGAGCGGTGAACGGCGCCCGTCTCGATGCCAGACCGTGTTCACCCGCCTCGATGGAGCAACTTGAACGACACCGACAACGCAGTCCTCGTCGTCGGGGGCGGGATCGTGGGCCTGTCGGTCGCGCTTGCCGTCACCGAGCGCTTCCCGGGCCTCGGGGTCACCGTGGTCGACAAGGAGGCGACCCTTGCTCGCCACCAGACGGGCCACAACTCGGGGGTCCTGCACTCGGGTCTCTACTACACGCCGGGGTCGCTCAAGGCTCGCCTTGCCGTGCGGGGGCGACGCGAGATGGTGTCGTTCTGTGTGGAGCACGGCATCCCCCACGAGGTCTGCGGCAAGGTCGTCGTCGCGACCCGACCGGAGGAACTGCCCGTTCTGGACGCTCTGCATGCGCGGGGTCTTGCCAACGACGTGGCGAACACTCGTATCGGGCCCGGAGAGCTGCACGATCTCGAACCGAACGCGAACGGTCTCGCAGCGCTGCACGTCCCCTCGACCGGTATCGTCGACTACGTTGCAGTGTGCGAGTCGATGGGGCACCTGATCGAAGAAGCCGGCGGCGACATTCGCCTCGGTACCCACGTGGAGTCGATCGACACCGCAGGCCGTGAACTGCGTGTGCGAACCGGAGCGGGTGATTTCACTCCCAGGTGGGTCGTCAACTGCGGCGGGCTCCAATCCGACCGTATTGCGCTATCTGCGGGCACCGACCCGCGGATGCAGATCGTGCCGTTCCGTGGTGAGTACTACGAGCTCGTGGCAGCGCGACACCACCTCGTGCGGAACCTCATCTACCCGGTGCCGGATCCGAGCTTCCCCTTCCTCGGCGTTCACTTCACACGGATGATCAACGGCGGTGTCGAGGTCGGACCCAACGCTGTACTTGCCCTCTCCCGCGAGGGATACCGATGGCGCGAGGTCCGATACCGGGACCTCGCCGAAACGCTCGGATACAGCGGATTCCACAAGCTCGCCCGCAAGTACTGGCGTACAGGCCTGGGCGAGATGTGGCGCTCCGTGTCCAAGAAGGCCTTCGTGCGCGCCCTGCAGCGGCTCGTACCTGCTGTCACGGCTCGGGACCTCGAGCGTGCGCCTGCGGGCGTGCGTGCCCAGGCGTTGCGTCCGGGAGGTGAGCTCGTCGACGACTTCGCAATCGTCGACCAAGGGCCTGTCGTGCACGTGCTCAACGCCCCCTCGCCGGCAGCGACGGCATCGCTGCCGATCGGCGCAGCAGTGGTCGACGTGATCGAGGAGCGGCTCCGGTGACACCCCCTGAAGTGATGAAGCAGGTAGAGGAACGACTGCAGGTGCTGGTCGTCTCGGTCGACCAGGCGAGCCTGCGTGCGGGCAACACCGCGTGGTGGCGCGCCGGTCAGTTCGTCGATGCGCTGGCGCAGCGCGGGATCGACCTGCACACCTCGGGCACGCTCCCGCCGTGGATCTACCCGTGGGGTTGGACCCCCGGATTCGCGGGCAGCGCCCGAAAGGCAGTCGGGGTGCTGTCGGGAGTGGTCAAACGAGTTGCACAGTCGTTCACGCTGCCCAAGTTCGACACCGTGGTGATCCTGCGAGACGTGCTGGTGTTCACGGGCCCCCCCCTGTTCGAGGAGCTCTTCGCCGAGCGAGCGAATTTCCTGGTCTTCGAGCTCGACGACGCGATCTGGATGTGCGTCGAGGGCGCCCCCGTCCCACCGCTGTGGACGTCGCGCAAGGCCGAGCACGCCGCTGCGAACGCCGACCGGGTGATCGCCGGCAACGATTTCCTCGCGGAGTGGGCACGTCAGTATTGCGACGACGTCGTCGTCATACCGACTGCCGCGGGTGATTGGATCCAGCCTCGACGCGGCCCGAGGGAGTCCGGTCTCGTCCGGGTCGGCTGGTCGGGGCACTCCAACGGGGCTCACTTCCTGAACCACGTCATGGACGGTGTCGAGGCCGCGCGCCAGCGCACGGAGTTCGAGCTCGCGATCCTGAGCCGTCCCGAGGCCCTCGAGATAATCCGGCCGGTCGAGGGGCTCGCCCGTCACTTGGTGCTGTGGGAGTCTCCCGAGACCGAGGCGCGACTCACCCACTTCGACATAGGGCTGATGCCGCTCGACGACAGCGAGTTCGCGAAGGGCAAGTGTGCTTTCAAACTGATCCGTTACATGGCAGCGGGCCTTCCCGTGGTGGCCTCGCCCGTCGGGATGAACTCGGAGGTGGTGGTCGAGGGCGAGACCGGTTTCCTCGCGTCGACTCCGCAGGAATGGGCCGATGCAATCGTCGCCCTCGTCGACGACGCAGAGCTGCGCGAGCGCATGGGTAGGGCGGGGCGCGAGCGATACGAGGCCAACTACAGCCCGGCCGCCGTCATGCCACGCTACGCCGCCGCGATCACCCCACCACCGGGCTGGCGTGCGCGCCATGCCGACACGCGGGGTGGATGGCGCAGCCGCATGGGCCGCCCACGTGGAAAGCCAGGCTGACCGGGACGAGTGCCGGGTCCCCGTTCAGAGGCGCACGTGCAGTTTGACCCAGGAGTGCTTGGAGCACGCGGGGCAGCGGGCCCAGCGCGAGTACTTCATGACCGGCACCCACACGAAGAGAGGCGCGCGGGATCGCAGGAGCTGCAGTGGTGAGACCGACGTCACCGAGTGGCAGCGTGCGCATTCGAGGGCGAGGTGCCCGTCCTGGCCCTGGGGTGCCGACCCGTTGGTGAAGAACACGTGGCGTCCCGTGGGATCGGAATCGGTGCGACCGGCGCCTCCCCCACTCGGATGGCCCGCGGGCGAGACCCTGGTTGCACTCGAACGCTGCTTCGGAGGCGGTGTCACAACGGGTCCGTGTCGACGGGGATCGTGCGGAAGCCGACGGATCTCTCCGGTGGCGGTTGCGGTGTCGCAGGCGCGTTCGCGGCCGCGGCAAGATCGTCACCACCGCGCGCGTCGGCACCGGCGGTAGCGGTCGGAGTTGCACGCGACGACCCGGCGCGAGTGGCCTCACCTGCCTGGTGAGGATCACGAACTGGTTGGGGGTCTTCCGCGGGTTCAGGTGCCGGGGCCGGTTCGGGCGCCCAGTCGCGCAGCTCACTGGCGATCTGGCGGTACGCCTCGGCGCCGGGCACCGACGGCGCGCGCTGGAAGATCGTCTCGCCGGCTGCAGGCGCCTCGGCGAAGCGGATGCTCTTGCGGACCGGGGGCTCGAGCACCTTGAGACCGTAGGAGTCCGTGACGTTGGAGAGGATCTCGCGGGTGTGCTTCGTGCGGGGATCGAACATGGTCGCGATCACACCGCGGATCGAGAGCTGCGGGTTCGTGAACTGACGCACGTCCTCGATCGTCTCGAGCAGGTGGCTCATGCCGCGCTGGCTCAGCGACTCGCACTGGAGCGGGATGATCACCTCGTCCGCGGCCGTGAGCGCGTTGATCGTCAGGATCCCGAGGCTGGGCGGGCAGTCGATGATGACGACGTCGTAGGCGTCTGCCACCTTGGTGAGTGCACGGCCGAGGACGAACTCGCGGCCGGTCTTGGTGAGCAGGAACACCTCGGAGCCCGCGAGGTCGATCGTGGCCGGTGCGATGTGGCAGCCGTGGGCCTCCCACAGCACGTCGGCGATTCCGGCACGGCCCACGAAGACGTCGTGGAGCGAAACCTCGAGATCCTCGGGATCGACGCCCATCGAGTAGGTCAACGCCGCCTGCGGATCGCAATCGACGAGCAGGACTCGGTCGCCCATCTCGGCCCAGGCGGCACCCAGCGACAACGTCGATGTCGTCTTGGCGACCCCACCCTTTTGGTTCGCGAGCGCGATGACCGACATGGCGGCATCCTAGTTGGGCACCGCCGAAGCGGACATGCTCGGGCGTATTCTCCCAGCGTGGCGGACGTGAGCGTCGGGGTCGACTCGGGCGGAACCTTCACCGATGCGGTCGCGCTCGACCGCGACGGCATCCTGCGAAGCGCCAAGGTGGCGTCGACTCCCCACGACCCGGCCATGGCGACGGCGCGGGCCTGCGCGGCGCTGGCAGGCGCCGGCGCCGGCGAGCTGCGCCATGGCACCACGGTGCCGACCAACGCGTTGCTCGAGCGTGCAGGGGCCCGGACAGCCCTCGTGACGACGTCCGGCTTCGAGGACGTGATCGAGATCGGCCGCCAGCGCAGACCCGACCTCTACGACATCGACGCCGATCGTCCCGTCCCGCTCGTGCCGGCCGCCCTCAGGTTCGGGGTGAGGGAGCGCCTCGCTCACAGCGGCGAGGTCGTCGTCGCTCTCGACGAGGACGCGATTGCGGCGGTGTGCGATCGTGTCGACGCGGCCGAGCCCGAGGCGGTCGCCGTCTGCTTGCTGCACGCGTACGCGAACGGCGAGCACGAGCGTCGGATCGCGGCACGGCTTGCGCGCCCGGGCCGCACGGTGGTGACCTCCTCGGCGGCAGCGCCCGAGGTGCGCGAGTACGAGCGGACCTCGACGACGGCGCTGCACGCCTACCTCGGGCCGGGCACGGCGGCGTACCTGGACCGACTCGGCAGCGCCGACGGACTGCCGGCGCGTGTGCTCGTGATGCGATCTGCGGGCGGGCTCGCCGACGCCGCAACCATCGTGGGCCACCCCGCCGACGCCCTTCTCTCGGGCCCCGCCGCAGGCGCGCTTGCCGCAGCCGCCGTCGCCGTCGCGGCCGGCTACCCGAACGCGCTCGCGTTCGACATGGGCGGCACGTCCACCGACGTGTGCCTGATCGAGTCCGGCCGCCCCGAGGTGCGGGCGCTGACCGAGGTCGGCGGGCTCCCGTGCCTGAGCCCGGCCCTCGCGGTGCACACCGTCGGCGCCGGTGGGGGCAGCATCGCCGCCGTCGACCCCGGCGGGGCTCTCACGGTCGGGCCGCGTTCCGCAGGCGCGGTGCCGGGTCCTGCGTGCTACGGCCGCGGTGGGACGGCACCCACGGTCACCGACGCGAACGTCGCGCTGGGCAGGGTCGCCCGCCTCGTCGGAGGCGACCTCCAACTGGAAGCGGACCTGGCCCACGCGGCGCTGGCGTCCCTCGGCGCCGACGCTGCCGAGGCCGTGGTCGCCGTCGTGGACGCGGCGATGGAACGGGCGCTGCGCGAGGTGTCGGTGTACCGGGGCGTGGACCCCGCAGGTTGCGCCCTGGTGGCCTTCGGGGGTGCGGGTGGGCTGCACGCCGCCGCCCTCGCACGGGCGCTCGGGTGCCGTGCCGTCCTCGTTCCTCCCCGGGCGGGTGTGCTCAGCGCCGTGGGTCTCCTCGCGGCGCCGGTGCGGGCCGACAGGTCCCGGACCAGCATCGGCGACCTTGCCTCGTTCGATCCGACCGACCTCGTTGCGCTGCGTGCCGCGGCGTCGGCCGAGGTCGGGACGTCCGCCGCGATCACGTGCGAGCTGGCGGTCGAATGCCGCTACGCGGGACAGAGCCACGAGCTGCTTGTGCCGGTCCACCCCGGTGACACTGCGGCCACGCTGGTCGAGCGCTTCCACTCGGTCCACGCGCGCGGCAACGGCTACCGCCGCGACGGCGCGTCCGTAGAGGTGGTGACGCTTCGCGCTTCAGCGGAAGCGCCCGCGGGTATCGGGGTGGCGGCTCTGCTCGCCCGGGTGTCCGAGCCCGGCCGGAGCGCCCCCGAGGCGAGGACCGGGCCAGGCGGGATCGAGCGCTGGGACCGCGGCGGGCTCCCTCCCGGCTTCACGACACGGGGCCCCTGCGCCGTCGACGACCTCGACTCCACCACGTGGGTACCAGCGGGGTTCGTTGTCGGCGTCGACGAGGCCCGCAACCTCGTGCTGGAGGACTCGTGACGGCCGACGCCCGTGCAGGCGCGGACCTCGAGATCTGGCAGCACCGTTTCGCCGGCGTGTGCGACGAGATGGGTGGCGCGCTCCAGCGGGGCGCCTACTCGCCCAACATCAAGGAACGCGCGGACTTCTCATGTGCCCTCTTCAGTCCCGACGGCGAGCTCGTCGCGCAGGCCGAGCACATCCCGGTGCACCTCGGTTCGATGGCGGCCTCGGTTTCAGCCGCGCTCGATGCCTTCCCGGACCTGGCGCCCGGGGACCAGGTGGTTCTCAACGACCCGTTCCGGGGCGGCACGCACCTCAACGATGTGACCTTCGTCGCGGCAGTCTCGTCAGGTGACGGAACACCGCTGGGATACGTCGCGAACCGCGCGCACCATGCCGACGTCGGCGGCGCTGTCCCCGGCAGCCTCTCCGCCGACGCGATCGACGCCGTCGCGGAGGGCCTCACGATCCCGCCGGTGCGGGCCGTGCGCGGCGAGGAGTGGGACACGGACCTGCGCGCGATGCTGCTCGCCAACACCCGCACACCCACGGAGCGGGCCGGGGACCTCGACGCCCAGTTCGGCGCCAACCGGATCGGGTCGCGACGCCTCGCCGAGCTCGCCGACCGCCACGGCAGCGAGGTGGTGGTGTCGGCCTCGGAGCGCCTGCGTGACCACGGCGCACGCCGCCTCGGGGCCGCGCTGCGCGAGGCGTACGGGCGTGTCGGCGGGATCCTGGAGTTCGAGGACAACCTGGAGGGACCCGACGGCGAGTTCGTGCCGGTCCATGTGGCCGTCGCCTTGGCGCCGGATCGCCTCGTGGCCGACTTCACGGGCACCGGTGCCGCCCGCCGCGGGGTGCCGTCCGCGGTCGAGGCGGTCACCCGTGCCTGCCTCGAGTTCGTGGTGCGCTGCTGCGTCGGCGGTGACGTGCCCCGCAACGGTGGGGCGTCACGCCTTCTGAATCTCGTCGCACCTCCCGGCAGCGTCGTCGCAGCGCGACCCCCGGTCCCGGTCGGTGCGGGCAACGTCGAGGCGAGCCAGCGCATCGCGGACGTGCTCCTCGGCGCGCTCGCCCCGGCGTTCCCGGATCGGGTCGGGGCGGCATCGCAGGGGACGATGAACAACGTCCTCGTCGGCGGCGAGTCCGCCGACGGGCCGTTCGTGTACTACGAGACGATCGGGGGCGGCCAGGGCGGGCGGCCGCGGGCACCCGGCCAGAGCGGGATCCACACCGGCATGACCAACACGGCCAACACCCCCGTGGAGGCGCTCGAGGCTGCCTACCCGCTGCGGGTGCTGCGCTACGGCTTGCGCCGCGGTTCGGGTGGCGGCGGCTTGCATCCCGGCGGTGACGGCATCGAGCGGGATCTCGTGGTCCTCGCCGATTGCACAGTGTCGCTGACGACCGAGCGTCGCGCGGTGCCGCCCTGGGGCCTCGACGGCGGCGGACCGGGTGCGGTCGGGGAGAACTGGCTGGTCCCCGCAGGCGACGAGTCCCGCGCCGAACGCCTCCCCGCCAAGTGCACGCTCCGCCTCCGGGCCGGCGACGTCGTCCGCGTGCTCACCCCCGGCGGGGGCGGCTGGGGTCCGCGGCGCGAGATGTAGCCCGCTACGGGCTCCGTGGGTTCGCGACGTGGAGCCCGCGGCGCTGGGCCGCGTCGCCCAGGGCGGTGTCGGCACTCGTCAGAATGGTCTCGACGAGCACGAGGGCAACGGACGCCAACACGTCGGCACTGTCCCAGATCAGCCCGGTTCCCTCGGAGCCGTCTTCGTCGATGACGAGTTTCAGCAGCGAGGACGTGTCGACGCCGGTGGGGTGCTCGAGCAAGCAGCGCCACCAACCCGGCGTGAGGTGGTTCATACAGAGCCATCGGGCCCATCGGGGTTGTATCGCTACGAAGCGGCGCGTGTCGGCCGAGTCAGCCGAACCCGAAGAACCGGGTAGGTGACGCGATTCGGATATACTGCACCGCATCAGCCGGAGGTCGGGCGGGCTCCGGGTAGCGCAGACGAAGAGGAAACCGGTGGACCCAAACGCCACGATACCTGCCCAACCGAACTCGGCGGTGACGATCCCGATCGAGGACGACGAGCTCCTCACACCCGCCGAGGTCGCCCGCATGTTCCGGGTGAACCCCAAGACGGTGACCCGGTGGGCCCGTTCGGGCAAGATCCAGGCGATCCGCACCCTAGGTGGCCACCGTCGCTTCCGCGCCAGCGAGGTGCGTGCTTTCCTCGAACAAGAGGGCTGAGCGCTCCACCTCCGGTCATGGCCGCGCAGTCCCGAAGTCGGGCGTGGCGAGTGGGAAGCGAAGCCGGGTCTGCGTCCGGTAGGCGGGCCCGGCTCCTCATGCCGCGCGCATGCCGTCCATGAGCAGCGAGGTCACGAGGTCGACGGCGGTGTCGGTGTCGATGCCGTCGTCGGTGGAGAGCCGGCGGTAGGCGAGCTGGCCGATGAGCGCGGCAGCACAGAAGGCGAGCGCCCGCGGTGGGGTGTCGCCGCGGATGAGGCCTTGGTCCTGCAGGTCGGCGATGACCGTGGCCATGTCGTCGATGAAGTGCTCGTAGATCCCGTAGAGGTGCCGCTTGATCCCGCTCCCGAACGAGAGGGCCTCGCGGAAGACGAGACGCGTGGCGGCGCGGTCGGCCTCGAAGAAACGCAGGGTCTCCCCGATCGCGGAGCGGAAGATCGCCTCGGGGTCCCTGCCTGACCCTGACTGGGACCGCAGCACCTCGACGAGGCGGTCGCGCAGCCTGGCCTCCTGGTCGTCCATGAGTGCCCGGAACAGGGCGTCCTTCGAGTCGAAGTACCAGTAGATGGACCCGTAGGCGATGCCGGCCTCGCGCGCGACCGCCGCGATAGTGGCGTCGTGGAACCCGTCGCGGGCGAACACGGTCTTGGCGGCCGCGATGATCGCGGAGCGCCGTGCCTCCTTGTCCTCCTCGCTCACGGCGCGGCGCCGCGCACCGGCCCGGGACGCAGCGGCCTTGGAGGGGGGCTTGGACGTGGCCATGGCACCACGAGGCTATCAATACTGATTCGGCAGTCAGGAACCCGGGGTGCCCGGCGCAACGGTGGCGAGGGGCGGAATCGAACCGCCGACACCGGCATTTTCAGTGCCGTGCTCTGCCGACTGAGCTACCTCGCCCGAAGGCCGCACGAGTGTAGACGAGGGACTCCGCGGCAACTTCGGTCCGGAGGTGGGACCACCCGCCGGCTAGGACGCCCGGCTTGGAGCAACTAGAAGTCGCGGAGGGCCCCGGGGTCGTCGAATGGGATGAGGTCGGCGGCGCTCACGTGATGCACCCGCCCTGGCCGGGCCGCGCCGACGTCGTCGCCACCCACGGCCCCGACGGTGGCGAAGGCAGGTCGCGGCGCCCCCGAGAGCTCGAAGGTCGACGCGAGGTCGTCCATGTCACGCGCCTGACCGGTCAGCTCCTCGGCCGCCGAGGCGAACTCCTCGCTGTTGGCCGCCACCTGCTGGGTGACCTGGTTGATCTGGTCGACAGCGGTGTTGACGTGACGCACGCTCGTGGCCTGCTCGACGCTCGCCTCCGCCACCTCGTTCACGACCCCGGCCACCCGCTCCGACTGGGCGCGGATCTGGTGCAGGTTCTCGGCCACGGCATGGCCGGACGCGACACCGCGGTCGGCCGAGAGCCTCGACTCCTCGATGTAGTCGGCGGTGTCGCGTGCGGCCTGCGCGGAGCGCATCGCGAGGTTGCGGACCTCCTCGGCGACTACGGCGAAGCCCTTCCCGGCGTCGCCGGCACGGGCCGCCTCCACAGCCGCGTTGAGGGCGAGCAGGTTCGTCTGGAAGGCGATCTCGTCGATCGTCTTGAGGATCCGCACGGTGGCGTCCGCCGACTGCTTGATCTCGTCGATGGCGTCGGTCAGGACGCCCATCTGGTCGACTCCGGATGCCGTCAAGGCAAGCGTCGAGTCCGTGAAGCCGGCGGCGTCCTGCAGCCCCGACGCGTTCTGCTGCGACAGGGACGCCAACTCGGTGAGCGACGCGGCGATCTCCTCCAGCGACGACGCCTGCTCGGACGCACCTTGCGCGAGCGCCTGGCTGCCGCCGGATATCTGGTCGCTCGCCGCCGAGATCTGCTGGGCGCCGGCCGCGACCTGCGACAGGCCGTCGTCGAGGTTCTCGACGGCTGTGTTGATCGCGTCGCCCATCCGGCCGTGGTCCCCGGAGTAGTCGCCGGTCACCCTGGCCGTCAGGTCCCGTCGGGCGATCCTGCTGAGCACGTCCGAAGCCTCGTCGATCGGGGCCTGCAGGGCGTCGAGTGTGGCGTTCATCCCCTCGAGCAGCGACCGGTACCCGCCCTGGAAGCGTTCGCTGTCGGCACGCATCCCGAGGTCGCCCCTGCGGGCAGACTCGGTGAGGCGCTCGAGCTCGCCGGTCATCTCCCGCAGGGTCGCGATCGTGGCGCCCATGTTCTTGGACAGCACGTCCTGGTCCGACCGGGGCCGGACGCTCACGGTCAGGTCCCCGCGGCCGAGCGCGTCAGCGGTTCCGGCGACGTCGCCGAGATAGCCGAGGAGCCGCTGGGCGGAGTTGCCGAGGGCGTCGGCGTCGCCTCGCGGTTCGAGACCGACGCTCAGGTCGCCCCGGCTCAAGGCCTCCGCCACCGCGGCCGTGTCCTTCAGGTACCCGATCGAAGAGCGGAAGCTGTCGGCGAGGTCCCCGATCTCGTCGCCCGACGTGAACGAGACGTCCTGCTCGATGTCGCCGACGGAGATCCGCGACGCCACGCCCGCCATGTCGTCGAGGGGCCGCACGATCCCACGCACGATGCGCCAGGCCAGCAGGCACGCCCCGAGGATGCCGGCGAGGCCGATCGCGAAGAGCAGCCAGGTGCGGTTGGAGATGAGCTCCTCCACGTGGTGTTCGACCTTCGCCTGGTCCGCGGTCGCCATGGCGACCACGGCGTCGATGCCCTCTCGGTGCGCGGCGTAGGCCGCCTTCATCGGGCCGTCGAGCAGCGCGTCCGCGGTCGCCTCGTCGCCGCGCAGGAGCACCGGGATGAACTGCTGGTCCTGTAGCTCGAAGTACTCCTCGGCCTTCGCGCTGGACCGGTCGAGGAGCGTGTCACGCAGCTCGCCGTCGGGGAGGCGCTGCGCCCACTGGTCGCGGCTCTCCTCGAACTGGCGGTGCAGCGCCTGACCACGCTTGAGCAGGGCGTCGCGCTCCCCGGGAGCGGCGTGGAGGGCCTGCTCGGCGATCAGCAACGACTCGATGATGTACTGGCGCGGTGGGCTCAACTCGGCGAGCA
Organism: Acidimicrobiia bacterium; assembly: GCA_046331095.1. GTDB lineage: Bacteria > Actinomycetota > Acidimicrobiia > UBA2766 > UBA2766 > JAIBAC01. The sequence goes on along the minus strand of JAXLRM010000005.1, from coordinate 215,162 downwards.
GCTCCTTGGACTGGGCGACCTCCTCGTACTCGGGTCCGTTCACCTCGACGGTCTTGAGCGTCGAGTACGCGACGAAGCCGAAGAACGCGAAAGTCGCGAGGAACACCCCGACGAGGAGCGGCAGCTTGCGACGGATGGGGATGTCGCGCAGGCGCAAGCTGCGATGGCCGTTACTCGAGCCGGTGGAACTCTGCTGCACGGCCAACCTCCGGAGGGGCATGCCAAGGGGACGAGTCAGGGGGAACAGCAGTCACATCGCCCCCGCACACGCGGCCCTTGAGATATTTCGAAACGCCCAATTCGGTTTCAGGCCCGCGCCGGGCGCGTCGATGCCAGTTGAGCGGGACGGCAGGAGGCAACGGTGTTGGGCAACGACAAGGCAGACACGACCCTCGAGGACCTGGCCGCGGAGCTCGAGCGGCTCGACCCCACGAACCCCGACGGGCTCGCGAGCCTCGGTGATGCACTGGCGCGCCTCGGGCAAGACCGCGCCGTCGCCGCTGAGGTGCGGGGCCTGCTCCAGGAGGCCGCCGTCCTTGCGGCCGCCCCGCCGACGGACGCAGCGCACTGCGCAGAAGTGCACGACGCGTTGGGCCGGATCCTCGCCGTGGCGCTGCAGGCTCAGGGGACGGTCCAGGGTGCAACGGCAGAGGGTGCCACCGACACCACCCCCGCGTGGGAGGTCGACGCCGCCGACGCCGATCTCGTCGACGAGCTCGTCGCCGAAGCCCGCGACCTCCTCGACGAGGCCGAACGGGCGCTGCTCGACCTCGAGGCGCGCCCGGGTGACATGGAGGCACTCAACACGGTCTTCCGGGCCTTCCACACCGTGAAGGGAGGCGCCGCCATCGTCGGCTTCCGTCGTCTCGCCGCCTTGTGCCATCACGCCGAGTCCGCCTTCGGCGCGATCCGCTCGGGTGCGGCGGTGCTGGATGCCGACGCCGCCGACCTCGCCCTCCGAAGCATCGACGCGGTCAGGGCCTTGCTCGACGCCCTCGGCGAGACCGCCACACCGGGTCATGGAGTGGAAGAGCCGCGGTCGTTCACCGAGCTCCTGTCACGGCTGCAGGACGGCGAACAGGTGGACACCCCGGTGCCGGCAACGGTTGCGGCCCGACCTCGACCCGAGCCGGACGAGCCACCTCGGCGCCGATCAGAGGAAGCCACGGTCCGCGTGGGTGTCGATCGCCTCGACAGCCTCGTCACGACCGTCGGCGAGCTCGTCATCGCGCACTCGATGGTCGCGGCGCACGCCGACGGCGCCGACGAGGCCCTCGTGCGGCAGGTCACCCACACGTCCAAGATCGTGCGGGAGCTGCAGGATCTGGCGATGTCGATGCGCATGGTGCCCCTGCGCCGCACGTTCCAGCGTGCGGCGCGCGCGGCCCGGGACGTGGCCCGGCGGCAGGGCAAGGACGTGGAGCTGGTGGTCACCGGGGCCGAGACCGAGATCGACCGCAACATGGTCGACCTAGTGGCCGACCCCCTGCTGCACATGGTGCGCAACGCGGTGGACCACGGGATCGAACCGACCGACGTGCGACGCCGCGGCGGCAAGGAGCCGGCCGGGAAGGTGTGGATCCGGGCGTCCCACACGGCAGGCAACGTGGTGATCGAACTGCGCGACGACGGACGCGGCCTCGACCCTGACCGCCTCGTTGCCCGCGCCGTCAACCGTGGTCTGATCCCGAGCGATGCAACCCTCACGACCACGGAGGCGTTCGGCCTGATCTTCGAGCCCGGATTCAGCACGCGCGACACCGTCACCGACGTCTCGGGACGCGGTGTCGGCATGGACGTCGTCAAGAAGAACGTGGAGCTCATGCGCGGCCACGTCGAGGTCACGTCGGAACCCGGCGGGGGGACGACCTTCTCGCTGCGGCTGCCCCTCACACTGGCGATCACGGACGGGATGCTGGTGCGCGTCGGGGACGAGCGCTACGTCGTCCCGACCGTCGGCATCGACCTGAGCTGCCGGCCCGAGCCAGCCCAGATCAGCTCGGTCGGCGGCAACGGGGCGCTGGTCGATCTCGGTGACAGGTGCGTGCCGGTCTTCCGGATGCACGACCTGCTCGGCTCCCGCGGCTGCGCGCCCGACCCTACGGAGGCGATCCTGGTCGTCGTCAACGACGGCGATCAGGAGTGCGCCCTCCTCGTCGACGAGCTCCTCGGTCAGCACCAGGTCGTCGCGAAGCCGCTCGGGCAGGCCCTGGGTCGCATCGCAGGCGTCTCGGGCGCGGCGATCCTCAACGACGGGCGCGTCGGTCTCATCGTCGACACGGCCGAGCTGTCGGCGCTCGCACGACGGTGACCACCGCCTGACCACCGCCGGACGAGAAGGCGCTATCCCGAAAGTCGGTGCTCGTGGGTGCCGATGCGAAGGGGAGTCTCAGACGAAGTGGCCAGGAGGCCTACATGACAGACCACACGGCGGCAGCAGCCGCCCAGGCGTCCGGCAGCGGCAAGTACCTGAGCTTCACCCTCGCCGACGAGGACTACATGGTCGAGATCCTCAAGGTGCAGGAGATCGTCGGCTTGCTCCCGATCACCCCGGTGCCGGGCACCCCCGAGCACGTGCGCGGCGTCGTCAACCTGCGTGGCCAGGTCATCCCGATCCTCGATCTGCGGGTCCGGTTCAGCCTCGGCGGCGAGTCAGCGACGCCGGAGGCGTGCATCGTGATCGTCAAGACCCACGGGACCGAGGTGGGCGTGCTCGTGGACCGCGTGTGCGAGGTGCTCGACGTCTCCGATTCGGAGATCGCGCCGACGCCGGACCTCGGTGGTCATGTCCCGACCGAGTACCTGCTGGGGATCGCGCGGAACAACGGCGGGGTGCGCCTGCTGCTCGACGTCGACCGCGCCGTCAACGCATCCGACAGCGGCTCGCCGGTCGAGGACGGCAGCGCCCTCCTAGCCCCGGTGGGCGGTACGTGACTCCACTCGGGGCGCCGCCGGCGCTCACGCCGGTCCAGTTCCGCGAGGTCGTCGATCTGGCACGCAACGGGGCGGGCATCGACATCAAGGTGGGCAAGGAAGAGCTCGTGCGCACACGCCTGGCGCGACGCCTGCGCGCAAGGGGCCTGAACGACTTCGGGGCCTACCTCGAGCTGGTCCGCCAGGACGAGACCGGTGGCGAGCTGCTGATGTTCCTCGACGTCCTGACCACGAATCAGACCGACTTCTACCGGGAACCCGCCCACTTCGAGTACCTCGCCGACGAGATCGTCCCGGTGTGGAGCGCGGGCTCGGCCCCGATCCGAATCTGGAGCGCCGGGTGCTCGACCGGCGCAGAGGCGTACACGGTCGCGATGGAACTGCACGATCGCCTGCCGGCGCCGCGCTTCGCGGCCACGCGCATCCTCGCCACCGACATCTCCCCGACCGTCCTCGCCCGTGCCCGGGCCGCCACGTACGAGGCCGCCGAGTTGACGGGCCTGCCCGAGCGCCAGCGCCGGAGGCACTTCACAGAGGTTGCCGAGGGCGGTACGGGCCTCGTGCAAGTCGCTCAGAACCTGCGGGAGCGAGTCGTGTGCGCCCGCTTGAACCTCATGTCGGCTTGGCCGATGCGCGGCCCCTTCGACCTCGTGCTGTGCCGCAACGTGATGATCTACTTCGACAGGCCGACGCGTGCAGAGCTCGTCGAGCGATTCGCGTCCATGCTGCGCCCGGGAGGCCACCTCTTCGTCGGGCACGCGGAAAGCCTCACGGCCGGACCGTCGAGCCTGCGGTACGTGCAGCCTGCCGTCTACCGCAAGGACCGATGATGGCGGCCCGCGGCGTCGGCGTCGGCGAGATCGGCGTGGTGACCGACGCGTCCGCCGAGCTCGTGATCTACGGGCTGGGGAGCTGCGTGGGGGTCGCGGTGCTCGACCCCGAGGCCGGTGTCGGCGGCCTCCTGCACGCGCTCCTCCCGGACGCTTCGTTCGACCCCGGGCGGGCCGATGCCGAGCCGGCTGTCTTCGTCGACACCGGCATCGACGCGCTGCTGGAGGCCGTGGTCCGTGCAGGAGCAGAAGCTCAGCGGCTGCGTGTCGTCGCGGCCGGGGGCGCACGCACGCCCGGTTTCGCGCACTTCGAGGTCGGACAACGCAACGTCGCCGCCCTCCGCACCAGTCTCGCCGGCCGCGACCTCGGCCTGGAAGCCAGCGACCTCGGGGGCGCCGGGGCACGGACAATGCGCGTGAACGTGGGCGGCGGCACGGTCACGGTCCTCCGTGGCGGTGACGCGCGTCTGCTTCTCGGATCGCCGGGACGGACCCCGTGAGCGCCGAAGCGCCGGTCCGTGTGCTGATCGTGGACGACTCGGCGGTCGCTCGGAGGGTGCTGTCCTCCGCCTTGGACGCCTACCCGGGGATCGAGGTGGCCGGGACCGCACCCGACGCGGCGACGGCGGTGGCCAAGATCGCTGCCCTGTCACCCGACGTGGTCACCCTCGACATCGAGATGCCGGGCACCGACGGTGTCACGTTCCTCAGGGAGCTGGAGGCGCCGGTCCCGGTCGTAATCGTGAGCGGGCAGGCGGCTGCGCCTGCGGCCCGGGCGAGGCTCGTGCACCTCGGAGCGGCATCCGTGGTGGCGAAGCCGGGCGGCACGACACCGTTGACCGCGGTGGCCCAGGAGGTCGCCGATGCGGTCTTCGATGCTGCCGCGCGGGGTCCGCGCCCGGTCGTCGCCGGAGGGGGACCTGCAACGGCGGCGTGCGATCGCGCCCCCGTGGTCGGCGGCATCGAAGTCGTCGCGATCGGGGCCTCGGCCGGGGGCACCGACGCGATCGCGGAGGTCCTCCGGGCGTGCCGGCCCGACGCGGTGGGGACCGTGATCGTCCAGCACATGCCCGAGGGCTTCACCGCCGCCTACGCACGCCAGCTCGACTCGACGAGCGTGATCGCCGTCTCGGAGGCGCGCAAGGGCGACGTCGTGGCGCGCGGGAGGGCGCTCCTCGCCCCGGGCGGCGCGCATCTCGCCGTCCGACGCCGCGGCGCCGAGCTCGTCTGCGACGTCCACCGGGGCCCGAGCGTGAACCGGCACAAGCCGAGCGTCGATGTCCTCTTCGACTCCGTTGCCGCCACCGCGGGTCCCGCGGCCGTCGGCGTCCTCCTCACCGGGATGGGTTCGGACGGCGCCGCCGGGTTGCTCCGGATGCGGGAGGCGGGTGCTCACACGATCGCGCAGGACGAGGCGACGAGCCTCGTGTACGGCATGCCGCGAGCCGCTGCCGAGCTCGGCGCGGCCGTCACGGTCTGTCCGCTCGGCGACGTCGCAGCCGCGATCGGGCGGGCCTCTCAATCCGTGCAGCGCATCGACCGATAGGACTGCGACCGACGATCGGCGCGGAACCGAGGAGCGAGCAATGGCGGCGGTCCTGATCATCGACGACTCCCGGTTCCAGCGCGGAGTGATCCGGCGTGCGGTCGAGGCGGCCGGGCACGAGGCCCTCGAAGCCGCCGACGGGCACGCGGGCCTCGAGCGGTCCGTGGCCGTCGCCCCCGACGTCGTCCTGATGGATCTCGTCATGCCGGGGATCGACGGGATGGAGCTGCTCGGGCTGTTCCGGGAGCGTGGGTTCACAGCGCCGGTTGTCGTCTTGACCTCCGATGTCCAGGACAGCACACGCGCGCGCTGTCTGGACCTCGGCGCCGCCGCGTTCGTGAACAAGCCGGTACAGGAGGTCGAGCTCCGCGCGGTCATCGACGACGTCCTCGGCCTGGCGGCGCAGCGGATCGAGGGATGATCGTGGACCTCGGTCCGGACCACGTCGACGCGCTCGAGGAGCTCGTCAACATCGGGGTGGGCCGCGCTGCCGGTGTCCTGAACCACATGCTCGCGAGCCATGTCCGCGTGCATGTCCCGGAGGTGCGCGTGGTCGGTTGGGACGAGGCGCTCACCCTGCTCGAGACGATCGGCGGCGATCGCCTCGCCACCGTCGGGCAGTCATTCGACGGCAGCTTCTCGGGGGTCGCCGGGCTCGTGATCCCGCCGGAGCCGGCTTCACGACTGATCGTCCTGCTGACCGGGAGCGAGCACGGCGGTGACGACCTCGACGGCGTGCGGTCGGGCACGCTGTCGGAGGTGGGCAACATCATGCTCAACAGCGTGATGGGTTCCGTCAGCAACGTGCTCGGCGAGCATCTCGACTACGGCCTGCCGTCGTTCACGGAGGCCTCTCCCGAGGAGGTGCTCGCGGTGCTCCTGCCCGAGGGCGGGGCCGAGGGCCTCGTGGCCTGCACCGCCCGCTTCGACGTCGCCGAGCACGTGATACGCGGCGATGTCATCCTGGTGTTCGCCTCCGGGTCCCTCGCGCGGCTGTTGGGTGCGATCGAGGCAGTGGCGGTCGGTGCATGACGGGCCTGCCGCCACCGCCGGCCGCGGCGGCGCCTCCTGACGGGGAGGCGGCGGGTGTCTTCGTCGTCACCCCCGCGCTGGTGGTCGCCTCGTGGAACACCACGATGGTGCGTTGGACGGGGCTGGAGGCCGAAGCCGCCGTCGGTTCGGACCTCTGCGCCCACTTCCCCCAGTTCCGGCGTTCGCAGCTGCGGCTGCGACTCGCCGGCGTCTTCGCGGGGGGCCCTCCCGTCGTGCTGTCAGCCGGGATCCACGGCAACGTCGTGTCGGGGGGCCCGTCGGACGAGGTGCCCCGCGTCCAGCACACGACCGTCGTGGCGGTGCCGGCCTCGGACGGGTCCGGGCAGACGTGGGCTTCGTTCTCGGTCGACGACGTGTCGGACCTGTTCGGCCGTACGGGTGAGCAGGGCGCGTCGGCACGCGCGGGTGAGGATCCCGGTGCAGCGGCACGTGTCGAGGGGACCCGGGCGGGCCGGGTCCTCCTCGCCGAGGACGACCGTGTCAACCGCCTCGTCGCGGAACGCCAACTCCACGTGCTGGGTTGGGCGGTCGACGTGGTCGCGAACGGGGCGGACGCCGTCGCGGCGATCGCCGCGAACCCCGGCTTGTACGACCTCGTTCTGATGGACTGCCACATGCCGGTGATGGACGGCTTCGCGGCAACGCGTGCGATCCGTGAGGCGGAGGCGGGCGCCTGCTCACGCTCACGCATCGTCGCCATGACCGCGAGCGACCTCGACGCCGACCGGCGCGCGTGCCTCGATGCGGGCATGGACGGCTTCGTCCCCAAACCGGTGCGCCCCGACGAGCTCGAACGCCTTCTCGCCGGGTAGACCCGCCTCCCGCGCGACTCGGTTGCCGCGTGGTCCTCGGTTGGAGCACGTCGCGGCCACACGTGGCGGCTTGGAGAAGAGACCGGCCAGACTGCGGGGGTTGGAGAAGAGCGGGGACCGAAACCGCGCCTCACGTTCTCCAAGGTGGCCGACGTGGCCGCCCTGTGCTCCAAGCCGAGGGTGTCGGCGCGGTGCCGTGTCGGTGCCGTGCCGAGCCGAGCGCCGGCAGCCACGCGTAGCCTGCAACCAATGCCCGAGCTGCCCGCCGTCCAGGCCCTCGCGGAGCGCATCGACGCACTGCTGCGCGGTGCCCGCTTGACAGGCTGCCAGCAGTTGGCGTTCAGCGGACTCAAGACGGCCGCGCCACCGCCGGATTCGCTCGTGGGCGCGGTCCTCGCCGGCACCGACCGGCGGGGCAAGTTCCTCCTGCTCGACTTCGGCGGCGGTGGCCGCATCGCAATCCACCTGTCCCAGGCGGGCCGGATCACCTTCGAGGACCCGCCCAAGGCGACGCGGCCCAAAGGCGGTGTCGCCCGCTTCGCCTTCGAGGATCGTCCGGCGCTGCTCCTCAAGGAGTTCGGCACCGAGCGCAAGGCCGGCTGGTGGGTCCTCGCCCACGGCGACGAAGGACCGCTTGGGAGACTCGGCCCGGAACCTGACTCCGACGAGTTCGCCGAGCTGATACTGCACGGCAGCGACGGTCGGCGTCTGCACACGATGCTGCGCGACCAGAGAACGGTGGCGGGCATCGGGCGCGGCTATGCCGACGACCTCCTCCATGAAGCCCGGCTCTCGCCGATGGCGACGCTCTCGGGCCTCGACGACGACGGGCGCGGCCGTCTCGCCACCGCCGTCGTCGACACGCTCGCCAGGGGCCTTGCCGACGAACGCACCCGCGAGGGCGGGCTGCCGCCCAAGCTCGGGGAGTTCTTCCGGATACACAAGCACGCCGGCGAGCCGTGCCCGCGTTGTGGCGATGTGCTCCAGCGCGTCAGCTACGAGTCCCACGAGGTCGTCTACTGCCCCCGGTGCCAGACCGGCGGCAAGGTCTACGCCGATAGGCGACTGTCGAGGCTGCTCAAGTAGCGGTGCGCTTCCTGCGCCAGCGCACGATGGCGTCCCAGAAGTACACCAGCAGCGCGACGCCGAGCTCGGTGGCCAGGCCGACTCCGAGGAGGGTCCACGTGAACGGGCTCATCTCCAGGGCGTAGAAGCTCGCGACGACGGGCACCACGAACGCGAGCAGGAAGAGACCGCTCATCACCCAGACCAGGAGCTGGCGCAGCCCGGTCAGCGGACGCGCGATCAGCGTCAACACGACGAGGCCGCCGCAGCCGAGCACGACGGCAGCCGCTGTGCGCGCCTCGTCGGCGGAGAACTCGAACAGGTTGAGAACCCCGTAGTACACGACCAATGTGGCGGCGGCGAGGCCCAGCCCCGCCGGGACGGCGAAGCGCAGTACTCGCTTCACGAAGCCGGGGTGTGCCCTCGGGGCGTCGGGGGCGAGCGCGAGGAAGAAGCCCGGGATCCCGATAGTGACCTGGCTGATCAGCGTCAGGTGGCGTGGCAGGAACGGGTACGCGAGCCCGAGCGCCGTCACTGCGATCGCGAACACGAACGCGTACGAGGTCTTGGTCAGGAACAGGCGCGCCGTCCGCTGGATGTTGGCGATGACGCGTCGTCCCTCGCCCACCACCGGGGGCAGCGTGGAGAAGTCGGCGTCGAGCAGCACGAGCTGGGCGACGCCCTTGGTCGCCTGGCTGCCGTTGCCCATCGCGATCCCGATGTCGGCGTCCTTGAGCGCGAGGACGTCGTTGACGCCGTCGCCGGTCATCGCGACCACGTGGCCCCGCGACTGGAGTGCGTGGACCATCTCGCGCTTCTGCTCCGGCGTGACGCGCCCGAATGCGTTGTGCTCCTCGAGGACCTCGGCGAGCGAGTCGGTGTCCTCGGGCAGCGTCCGGGCGTCGATCGCCTCGAGCTCGGTGTGGCCGAGCTCACGCGCCACCGCCGTCACCGTGTCGGGGTTGTCGCCCGAGATCACCTTGATGGACACGCCCTGTCGCGCGAAGTAGTCGAGCGCCGGCCCGGCCTCGGGGCGGATCTCGTCGGCGAGGACGACGAGGGCGGCCGGATCCGACGGCGGCGGCGTGTCGCCGTCGAACGGGTCTCTTGCCCGGGCGAGCAGCAGGACGCGCCTGCCTGTGCTCGCGATCGCGGCCACACGGCCGGTGAGTGTGCGATCGTTGCCGGCGAGCATCTCGGGGGCACCCATGAGCCAGGTGCCCCGCGAACCGAAGTCGGCGCCACTCCACTTGCGAGCAGAGGAGAAGGGGACCCTCTCGGTGGGTGTCCATCCTTCGGGTGCGGGGTACGCGCTGGCGACCGCAGCGAGAGTCGCGTTGGGCCGCGCCTCTGCAGCCGCGAGCGCTCCGAGCGCCTCGACGAGCGGCGCAGCGGGATCGAGTGACTCGAGGCCGGTCACCTGGAGCCGGCCACGGGTCAGCGTGCCGGTCTTGTCGACGCAGAGGGTGTCGACGCGGGCAAGTCCCTCGACCGCCGGAAGTTCCTGGACGAGCACGCCGCGGCGGCCCAGGCGGACCATCCCGACCGTGAACGCGATCGATGTGAGCAGGACGAGGCCCTCGGGCACCATGCCGACGATGCCGGCCACGCTCGCCACGACAGCGGTGTCGAAGTCGTGGTTCGTGCGGAGCTGGCCCCACAGCAGCAGCATCGCAGTCGGGATCAGGACCCACGTGATCAGACGGACCAGGTTCTGGATGCCGTCGCGCAGCTCCGAGCGCACGAGTGTGAACTGGCGTGCCTGTCCCGCGAGGGTGTTCGCATAGGCGTCGGCGCCCACCGCGGTAGCGCGGAAGCGGCACGAGCCCGACAGGACGAAGGCGCCGCTCATGAGCTGGTCGCCCGGGTGTTTGGCCACAGGGTCCGATTCGCCGGTGAGGAGCGACTCGTCGACCTCGATGCCGTCGGTGACGAGCACCTCGCCGTCGACGACGATCTGGTCGCCGGCACCGATCTCGATGACCTCGCCCAAGACGACGTCGCCGGTCGCGGCCTCGTCGACGGCGCCGTCGCGCACGATCCGCACCTTCGGGGCCGACACGAGCGAGCCGGTCGAGCGTGCGCTTGGCGCGCAGTTCTGCACGATCCCGATCAACGCGCGTTGACGACCACGACGATGCCGAAGAGGGCGTCAGCGGGTGAGCCGAACACGAGCACGATGACGAAGAGCGTGGTCATGAGACCGTTGAACCACGTGACGAGGTTGGCCCGCACGATGCGTCCGGTCGTGCGGCTCGGCCCCTCGACCGCGATGTTGACCTCGCCGCGGGCGTGGCGCTCGGCGACCGCCTCGGCGTCGAGCCCGGTCGCGGCGATGTCCGCGAAGTCGGCGTCGTCGGTGACTGGCTGGGTCACGTGGTCCTCGCGATGGCCCCGGCGGTACGCGGATGGTACCCAGCCACTTCTCAGTGCGAACTCACCGCGCTCTTATCGGGCGTGCCTACGTTCTGCTCCGTAAGGCGAGGGCGGAGGAGCGACGAGCGCCATGACCACTGACGGATCCATCACCATCGTCCGGTCGGCGCTTGCGGCACCCGGTGCGAGCCGGACCGCGCGTCGCGCGAACGCACACGTCGAAGAGATGCCGGCAACGATGCCGAAGTGCCGACGCTGCGGCGCCTATGCCTGTGACGGCGGGTGCCGGTGTCCGCGCCCCGACGCCCTCGCCGCCTAACAACGATTCGCCATCCCGGCGCCCCCTGGGTGTGGGTACCGTCGCTGTGGTCTGTCCCGCCACTGCGACGGCCACATGCGGGTACACGTCATTGCTCTGCACGTGTCCCCGCGCGCGCCGATGCCCCGGTCCGGGTGGGACCGGGGCATCGGACTGCGCGTCTCCTCGGGCCTTCCCCGAACGCGGGCGATGTGTGCCGCCAGCGGGTCATGCTGCCCGCGTTTGGAGGGGGGGCCTTCCCCGAACGCGGGCGATGTGTGCCGCCAGCGGGCCATGCTGCCCGCGTTTGGAGGGGGGGCGTCAGGCGAACTCGCCCTTTTGGTACATCGTGACGACGCAGGCGCCACCGAGGCCGATGTTGTGCTGGAGCGCGACCTTGGCGCCGTCGACCTGACGCTTGTCTGCCTGACCGCGGAGCTGCCAGTTGAGCTCGGCGCACTGGGCGAGACCGGTGGCGCCCAGGGGGTGGCCCTTGGAGATCAGTCCACCGGAGGGGTTCACGACGACCTGGCCGCCGTAGGTGGTCGCCTCCTCCATGGCGAGCTTGCCGGCGTCGCCCTCGGGGCAGAGCCCGAGCGCCTCGTAGGTGATCATCTCGTTGGCGCTGAAGCAATCGTGGAGCTCGATGACGTCGACGTCCTCGGGGCCCTTGCCGGACTGCTCGTACACCGAGTTGGCCGCGGCCTCGCTCATCCCGTAGCCGACGAGGTAGCGGTCGCTCTTGGTCTCGAACGAGTCTGCCGTGTCGGTCGTGAGCGCCATGCCGAGGATCTCGACGGCGGTGTCCTCGAGGCCGTTGTCGCGCACGAAGCGCTCACTCGCGAGGATCGCGACGCCGGAGCCGTCCGACGTCGGGCAGCACTGCAGCTTCGTGAGCGGCTCGTGCACCATCGGGGCGGCGAGGATGTCCTCGAGGCTGTACTCGTCCTGGAACTGCGAGTACGGGTTGTTGACCGAGTGCTTGTGGTTCTTCCAGCCGATCTTGGCGAAGGCCTCGGCGGGGGTGCCGAACTTCTCCATGTGTTCACGGCCGGCGTTGCCGAACATCTGCGGTGCCGGTGGGGCGGCAGCGAAGCCGCGCAGCTCGTTCATCAGAGCCAGGTGGCGGCTCATCGGGAACTGGCGGTCCATGAACTTGATCCCGAGGCTGCCCTTCTCCATCTTCTCGAAGCCGACCGCCATCACGCAGTCGGAGATGCCGCCCTCGATGAACTTCTTTCCCATGTAGAGGGCGGTCGAGCCGGTGGAGCAGTTGTTGTTGACGTTGTACATCGGCACGCCGGTGAGACCGAGGCCGTAGACGGCCTCCTGGCCGGCGGTGGAGTCGCCGTAGCAGTAGCCGATCGCGACCTGTTCGATCTGGTCGTAGGAGAGGCCCGAGTCCGCGAGCGCCTTGGTACCGGCCTCTTGGACCATGTCGGGGTAGTCCCAGTCACGGCCGCCCGGCTTCTCGAACTTCGTCATGCCGACGCCGACGACGTACACCTTGTTGCCCATGGGGCGCTCCTGGTCGGGGTGATCGGGCCGGACGGCGTGTCCGTACCCGTCGGGTGTGGAAGCCGCAATCGTCCCAGACAACTGATTCCCGGATCAACTCAGCGGGATGGCGGTTCCGCGGGGCAGGTGCCGCTCAGGTGCCTGCGCCTGCGTGCACGGAGGTGGCCCGTGCCAGGGCTTCCTCGGCTTCGGCGACGAAGCGCCCCACGAGTTCGCCTGCCGGCACGAGGTCTCCGATCGCGCCGACGCCCTGCCCGCAGGGGTAGCACTCCCTGGCCGGGTCGACGCCGGCGCTGTCCTCGTCGCCACCGAGATGGAACGCGCTGTCGCCGAAGCTGCGCGCCAGTTGCATCGGGAAGGGCTGGAGCTCCTCGGGGTGGGAATCGAAGTAGGCCGTGTAGTCGTTGCGCACTGCCCGCATCGTCTTGCCGGAGTAGGCCCGCGTGATGGTGGTGCCGTCCTCGTGGGTGGCGAGCAGCGTGTCCTTGTAGCCGGGCGCGCTGTTCGCCTCGGGGGTCGCGATGAAGCGGGTCCCGACCCAGACGCCGTCGGCGCCGAGGGTCAACGCGGCGGCGAGGCCGCGTCCGTCGAAGATGCCGCCCGCAGCGACGACCGGCACACGTCCCTCGACGGCGTCGACGATCTGGGGCACGAGCGGCATCGTCGCGACGAGTCCCGTGTGGCCGCCCGCCTCGGTGCCTTGTGCGACGACGATGTCACAACCTGCCTCGACCGCCCGCAGCGCGTGCACGACCTTGCCGCACATGTTGACGACGAGGAGGCCGGCCTCGTGGCACGAGTCGATCACGTCGCGGGGCACGCCGAGGCCGGCGACGAAGACCGACGCGCCGCCGTCGATGATCTTCGCGACCTGAGCCGACATGTCGCCGGGGGCCGCAGTCAGGAGGTCGACGCCGAAGGGCCTGTCCGTCTCGGATCGCACGGCCGCCATCTCGTCGACCATCTGGGACGGGGCCATCGTCGACGCCCCGAGGCATCCGAAGCCGCCGGCAGCGGACACGGCGGCCACGAGGCGGTGGTAGGAGACGCCTCCCATCCCGGCGAGCATCACGGGGTGGTCGACACCGAGCATCTCGGTGAGTCGTGTGCCGATCATGCTCGAGATCCCCTTTATTGACTCCTGAATCAGTAACTCCTAGCGTACCGTAGCGACGACCCTGTCCGCAGGCAAGAGGTCCGCAGCGACGATGCATCCGACCCGCGCAGGCGGCCGAGGAGCCGCGTGAGAACGGCGGCCGCGCTCGTGCTGGAGCGCCCCGGACGACTGGTGCGCCGTGACCTGCCGCTGCCCCGGATCGGCGACGACGATGCGCTCTTGCGCGTGGAGGCCTGCGGGCTGTGCGGCACCGACCACGAGCAGTACTCCGGCGACCTTCCGGCGGGTTACGCGTTCGTGCCGGGACACGAGGCGGTCGGTGTGATCGAGACGATCGGGGCGTCGGCGGCGCGTCGTTGGCACGTGGCCCGAGGTGACAGGGTCGCGGTCGAGGTGTTCCAGTCCTGTGGGCGTTGCCCGCAGTGCGAGGCAGGCGAGTACCGCCGCTGCCGCGCCCACGGCATCGCGGACATGTACGGCTTCGTGCCCGTCGACAAGGAGCCGGGTCTCTGGGGCGGCTACGCCGAGGTGCAGTACCTCGCACCCGACACGAAGCTGCATCGGGTGCCCGAGGGTCTCGACCCCGTCCTCGCGACTCTGTTCAACCCCCTCGGCGCCGGGGTGCGCTGGGGTGTGACGCTCCCCGGGACCACCACCGGAGACGTCGTGGCCGTCCTCGGCCCAGGGATCCGCGGCCTGTCGGTCCTGGCGGCGGCACGCCGCGCGGGAGCGGACTTCGTGATGGTCACGGGCAACGGCAGTCGTGACGCAGCGCGCCTGCGGGCGGCGAGCGGGCTCGGCGCCGATCTCGTCGTCGACGTGTCCGCCGAGGACCCGGTGCGGGCGATCCGGGATGCGACCGGAGGGCTCTGCGACATCGTCGTGGACGTGACCGCGAAGGCGCCGGCAGCATTGGCGCAGGCGATCGCGGTCACCCGCCCCGGCGGCACGGTCGTGATCGCCGGAACCCGCGGGAGTGGCGAGACGCCCGGGTTCTGGCCCGATTCGGTCGTGTTCAAGGAACTGCGAATACTCGGCGCGCTCGGCGTAGACGCCCCCGCGTACCGCAGCGCCCTCGACCTCCTCGCCTCCGGCGAGTTCCCGTTCGCACAACTGCCGCGGCAGGTCGTGGGGCTCGACGGCGTCGAGGCTCTTCTCGTGCAGATGGCAGGCGATGGTGACCCGCCACCCGTGCACGCAGTCCTGCAACCGTGACACCGAGAGCGGAGAACCCATGACCGTGCAGTTCGAGATCGAGGACACCCCCGCGCAAGCGGGATTCCGCGAGGAGTTCCGTGCCTGGCTGCGCGAGACGCTGCCCGGCGGCTGGATGGATGCCGTCGACGCGGACGACGACGAGGCGTTCGAGGCGGCCAAGGTGGGCTGGAACTTCCTCGCATGGACGCCCACGATCGGCCGCAGCGGTTACGGAGCCCCGCTGTGGCCCCGGGAGCTGGGCGGGCTCTCGGGTCAGACCTGGATGTTGCAGGTCACCCGCGAGGAGCTGCGCCGCTACCGGCTTCCCCTGATCGGGCTCAACCTGCTCGGCGTCGGCCTCGCCGGGCCGACGATCATCGAGCACGGCACCGCCGAGCAGGGCGAGCGCTGGCTCGCGAAGATCCTCTCGTGCGAGGAGATCTGGTGCCAGCTCTTCAGCGAGCCCGGCGCGGGCAGCGACCTCGCTGGTCTGGCCACCAGGGCTGTGCGCGACGGCGACGAGTGGGTCGTCAACGGCCAGAAGGTTTGGACGACGATCGCTCAGTTCGCACGCTGGGGGATGCTGTTGGCCCGCACGGACGCGTCGGTGCCCAAGCACGAGGGCCTCAGCTACTTCGCGCTCGACATGCACGCACCCGGCGTGGAGGTGCGGCCCCTGCGCCAGATGACTGGATCGGCGGAGTTCAACGAGGTCTACATGACCGACGTGCGGGTGCCGGACGCGAACCGCATCGGCGCGGTCGGCGACGGCTGGCGCGTCGCGCGGACCACGCTGATGAACGAGCGCGCGACCCTCTCGGGCCTCTCGCTCGACCCGGTGTCGATGTTCGGCGGCCAGCGCAGCGACCCGTGGCAGTCCTATCTCGACTCGCTCGGCGTCGACTCCCGCGACGGCCGCCTCGGGTCGGACCCGGCGCTGCGCCAGCAGGTGGCCCAGCTCTACATCGAGTCCCAGGTCAAGGAGGCGACGGCGTTCCGCGCAGAGGCGGCGCGCCAGGCAGGCCAACCTGGCCCCGAGGGGTCAGTGGGCAAGGTCTTCAACGCCGAGTGGAACCAACGCCGCTTCTCGACCGCGATGAACGCCGTCGGCGCAGGTGCGATCGCGTGGGAACCGGGTGATGCCGCTGCGGAGTCGCGTGTGCAGTCGTTCCTGCGGGCCCGCGCGAACACGATCGAGGGCGGCACCTCGGAGATACTCCGCAGCCAGATCGCCGAGCGTGTCCTGGGATTGCCCCGCGACGTCGAGGTCGACCGCGACCTGCCTTGGTCCGACATCCCCAAGTAGTCCTCTGACTGGCGGGTCTAGTCAGTCGCCGGGTTCGGAGGCGCCGGGACCATACTCGAGAGGCGATCCGCGGTGGCACGGGCGCTGTCGGCCAGCTCCTCGACGGCACGCTTGCGCGCCCCGGCGAGTTCGCCGGCGTGCGCGCGTGCGTTCGAGAGCGCGGCCGCGGCCTTGCCCCAGTACGCGTGGAACATCCCGATGTCGAAGTTGCCGTCCTTGACGCGGTTGCGCGCGAGGACCTCGGCGGGCGGTGTGCGGATGTCGGTCGCGAGGCGCAACAGCCCCATCGCGCGGATCACGTAGTAGGTCGGGTCGAGCTCCCACCAGAAGAAGCCGTTGTTCGCCGTCGGCGCCCAGTAGTGGTGGTTGTTGTGCCACCCCTCGCCGAGGGTGATCACCGCGAGCAGGAACGAGTTGCGGCTCGTGTCGAGGGTCACGAAGCGGCGCCGGCCCCACAGGTGCGTGATCGAGTTGATCGTGTAGGTCCCGTGCCACAGGAGCACCGTCGACAGGAAGAACCCGCACAGCAGCATCGAAGTCCCTCCGGCGAGGAAGAGGAGCGCGCCGAGCACGATCGGGGGCACGAGCCAGTACCTGTCGAGCCAGCGCAGCTCGGGGTAGCGGCCGAAGTCCTTGATCGCGTCGAGGTCGGTGGCGGTGTACTTGTCGCAGAGGATCCAACCGACGTGGCTCCACCAGAACCCGCGCATGGGCGAGTGGATGTCGTCTTCGGTGTCGCTGAAGCGGTGGTGGTGGCGGTGGTGGGCGGCCCACCACAGCGGGCCCTTCTGCACCGCGGTGGTCCCGCCGAGGGCCATGAGGAACTGCACGGGCCGCGACACCTTGTAGCCGCGGTGGGAGAAGTAGCGGTGGTAGCCCGCGGTCACGAAGAACATGCGTCCGTAGTAGAGGGCGAGACAGACCACCCAGTCCACGAGGCGCACACCCGTGAAGATCAGGCCCAGGGGGAGCAGGTGGACCGTGAGGAACGGGATCGACTTGACCCAGTTCACACGCTCGTCGGCGGCCCGTGTGTAGCTGGCCGTCGTCATGGGAGACCTTCCGTTGGGGAGCGTCGGGGGATCGGATCCGTCGAGACCGGGGAGGGTTACATGGCCGGGCGCCGAGCGAAGCGTATGTGCTCACACCACGTCGTGCATGTGGACACGCCGGAGCCGCGCCGAGCGGGTCGGGACTGGGTCCGGGGGCCTGTCCCCGAGTAGGTCGCGCGGCCCATTTGTCGGTCTCGCGGTCACGACGGGGCGGGACGGGCCGTACCGTATCCCGAAGATCCCAGAGAGACCCGCATCCGCATCACGAGGAGATCGCCGGATCGTGCCGTCACGCCGTGCTCGGACAGACGTCAGCATCTTGAGCAGGTCCGACGTGGTGGCGGCGGGCAAGGCAGACGTCGGTAGGGTGCGCGACAGGCGGGTGCGGCGCCGTTGGGGGGTGGTCGTCGTCCTGGCGGCGGCGGTCCTGGTCTACGCCCTCTGGTGCCACGTCACCGCCAGCGAGCCGTTCGGGTTCCTCAGCGTGCACGTCCCGTCGGCGTTCTGGGACTACCTGCCCACGATCGCGCTCGTGGGGCTCCTCGGCCTCGTGATCCTCCTGCCGATGGCGTTCGCGGGCCGCAGCCCTGCGATCACGGTGAGGCCCTCGGAGATACCGGTGGGCTTCGACGACGTCGTCGGCATGCCGAACGTCCGCGAGGAGGTCGTCAGGTCACTCAACCTGTTCCTCGGCTACCGGTCGTTCAAGGAGCAGATGGGCGGTACGCCGCGTCGGGCACTCCTGTTCGAGGGACCGCCGGGCACGGGCAAGACCTACATGGCCAAGGCGATGGCCAAGGAGGCGGGGGTGCCGTTCCTGTTCGTGTCGGCGTCGTCGTTCCAGTCGATGTACTACGGGCAGACGAACCGCAAGATCCGATCGTTCTTCCGGGATCTCCGCAAGACGTCGCGCCACGAGGGCGGCGCGATCGGCTTCATCGAGGAGTTCGACGCGATCGCGATGGCGCGCAGCGGCATGCGCTCGGGTGCATCTGCGGTCGACGACCTCTCCGTGGCCGCCGGGACCGCGGACGTGAACCGCTCCGGTCCCACCGAGGGCATCTCCGGCGTGGTCAACGAGCTGTTGGTGCAGTTGCAGTCCTTCGACGAGCCACCCGTGGGTGCGCGGGTGCGGGGGTGGTTCGTGGATCGGCTCAACGCGTGGCTGCCCGAGGGCGCCCAGATAGGCAAGCGCAGGTCGCATGCGGCGAACATCCTCGTGATCGGTGCCACGAACCGGGCTGCCGACCTCGATCCGGCCCTGCTGCGACCGGGCCGCTTCGACCGGACCATCAACTTCGACGTCCCGACGCGGGCGGGCAGGCGCGAGATCGTCGACTACTACCTCGCGCAGAAGGCGCACACGACCGAACTGGACGAGGAGGACCGCCGCGAGGCGCTCGCCACGATGACGATGGGCTACACGCCGGTGATGCTCGAGCACCTCCTCGACGAGGCGCTCGTGTGGGCGTTGCGCGACGGTCGCGAGGCGATGAACTGGGACGACGTGCAGCAGGCCAAGCTCACCGAGGAGGTGGGGCTCAAACAGCCCGTCGACTACCCCGACGAGGAGCGTCGCACGATCGCGACCCACGAGGCCGGCCACGCCGTCGTCGCATACCTGGCGGCCAAGGGCCGCACGCTCGACATCCTCTCGATCGTGAAGCGGCAGGGTGCGCTGGGCCTGCTGGGCCACTCCGACAGCGAGGAACGCTTCACGCAGACACGATCGGAGCTGATCGCGCGGATCAAGATCGCGTTCGGGGGGATGGTCGCGGAGGAGGAGTTCTTCGGCGAATCCGGCACCGGACCGTCGGGCGACCTCGCCCAGGCGACCAAGCTCGCGGCGACGATGGTGGGGTCGTGCGGGATGGGCGGCTCGCTGATCTCCTACGAAGCGGTCGACGACACCCTCACCAACGCCGGCATCGTCGCCAAGGTGCTCGGCAGCGACCGGTCGCGCCACGCGGTGGAGCACATCCTCGACCACGCCAAGGCCGACGTCGTCGAACTCCTGCGCACGCACCGCTACATGGTCGAGGCACTGCGCGACGCCCTGTTGGACCGCGAGGAGCTCGTCGGCGACGAGATCGTGGAGGTCCTGCGCGACGCCGAGATGGATGCCCTCGCCCACGACGTCTTCGGCTGAGTCCACCCGACGTGGGGACATGGCGCCCGTTCGCGTCCGCGCATGGGTGTCAGAGGGCAGCGAGGGAAGAGCAGAAGGCGCGCTGGGAGAGTCCGTGGGCAGCTCCACCGCGGCGTCGTGGCCGTCCCTCGGAAGCCGACTGTCGGAGCACGAGGCGGCCAGGGTGGGGACTTTGGAGCACCAGACGGCCAGGGAGGGGACTTTGGAGCACCAGACGGCCACCCGTGGCCGCGTGGTGCTCCAACCGCGGCGTCGTGGCCGCGTGGTGCTCCAACCGCGGCGTCGTGGCCGCCCACGTCGGGGTTACGAGACGTTCCGCAGGTGCGTTTCGACGGGGTCGGTCGTCGGGAGGTCGGCTCCGTCGGAGGCGCCGAGCTCCTCGAAGCGGCGGGCCTGGACCATGACCCGGCTCTCGAAGGAGCCGACGAGCTTGTTGTAGGACTCGACGGTGCGCACGAGGCCCCGGCGCAGGCCGTCGAGGTGCTCCACCATCGTGCGCAGCCGCGCGTGGAGCTCGACGCCGACCTGGCGCACTGCCTCGGCGCTCTCGGCGACGCGTTCCTGGCGCCAGCCGAACGCCACCGTCCGCAACAACGCGATGAGGGTGGTCGGCGTGGACAGGATCACACCCCGCTCCGCTGCGGTGTCGAGCAGCGACGGGTCGGCGTCGAGGGCGGCCGCCAGGAACGCCTCGCCGGGGACGAACATGACGACGAAGTCCGGACTCGACTCGAACTGCGCCCAGTACGACTTCGCCGCGAGGGCATCGACATGGGCGCGGACCTGTCTGGCATGGTCGCCGAGGAGCGCGGCGCGGCGCGCCTCGTCGGCGCACTCGACCGACTCGAGGTAGGCCGCCAGGGGCGTCTTGGCGTCGACCACGACGCGTCCGCCGCCGGGCACCTTCACGACGAGATCCGGCCGCGACCGGCTCACGTCGGTGACAGCCGTCACCTGCTCGTCGAAGTCGCAGTGGGCCACCATCCCGGCGTGTTCTACGGCGCGGCGCAACGTGAGCTCTCCCCACCGACCCCGAGTCGCGGGTGAGCGCAGCGCCTGAACGAGGTTGCGCGTCTCCGATTGCAGTGTCGACTGCGCGTCGCCGAGCGAACGGACCTGCTCGGTGAGCGCGCCGTAGGCCTCGTTGCGGGCCTTCTCGACCGAACGGGTCTGGGACTCGATGCGCGCGAGTGACTCACGCAGGGGCGCGACGAGAGCCTCGACTGCTTCGCGGCGGGAATCGAGGTCGGCCCCCGCCTGCTCGCGCTGGGCGTTCATGCGCTCGGCGGCGAGGTCGAGGAACACGCGGTTGTTGCGTTCGAGGATCTCGCCCGAGAGGGCGCCGAGTTCGCTGTGGAGCCGCTGGAACGTCGCATCGAGCAGGGTCTCGCGCTCGAGGACGTTCGCCCTGGCGGCTTCGAGCTGGGTGCCCAGGCGCACCGTCTCATGCTCGGCGGCGGAGATCCGCTCGCTCGCGGTCGCGACAGCAGCCGCGGAACGGCGTCGCTCGCGTTCGGCCCCGGCGAGGAAGCCGGTGACTGCTGCCGCCACGGCGAACAGCAGGCCCAGCAGGATCGTCACGATCACGGCCATCGCCACTCCAGTCTCGGGTCCGCCTACATGCATTGTCGCGGGCACCTGCGACACGAACGCGGACCCCCTGGCCGCGTGGGCGGTTTGCGGCGCGGTTTCGGTCCGGGCAGGGTTGGCGAGGCCGCGAGCAGGGCCGACACGGGAGATGACCGCATGATCGTGCTGTACGGGGCGTCGGGCTACACCGGCCGGCTGGTCGTAGCCGAGCTCGCAGCGCTCGGTGCCGACTTCGCCGTCGCCGGGCGCGACCGCACGCGCCTGCGGGAAGCCCTCGCAGAGACGGGAGACGATGCCGAGGTCGAGGTGCGCGTCGCCGACGCCGGCGATCCGGACGCCCTCGCAGCGATGCTCGAAGGCGCCGACGTCGTCGTGTCGACGGTCGGTCCGTTCGAGCGCCTGGGGATGCCGGTCGTCGACGCAGCAGTAGCGGCCGGCGTGGCGTACTGCGACAGCACGGGCGAGCCGGGATTCATGCGCCGGGTTGCGAGCCGCCACGGGCAGGCGGCGGTGCCTGTCGTTCCCGCCTGCGGGTTCGACTACGTCCCCCACGACCTCGCGGCGGCCGTCGCCGCAGACGGGATGGGCCGCGTCGACCGCCTCGAGACGTTGCTGGCCCCGCGGCACTTCGCCACTTCGCAGGGGACCAAGGCCAGCACCCTGGGCGCGATGGCCGACCCGCTCGAGGAGTGGACCGACGGCGCCTGGGGCCCCGCTCGCGTCGGCGCCCACCGCCGGCGTTTCGACCTCGGCCCGGGCAGGCCCTCGACGGCGGGCGTCTCCTATCCGGGTGGCGACGCCGTGCAGATCGTCAACCACGTCGATGCTGCCACGGTGAGACCACACATAGCGGTGCCTGGCGCCGTCGCCCCGCTCGCCGGACCGTTCGCATCCGTCGCGCGGGTCGTCCTGGGGTCATCGTGGGTGCGCGATCGGGTCGAGTCCCTGATCCGGCGCGGGCCCGAAGGGCCCTCGCCCGCGGCGCGGGCGCGCAACACCTGGACCGTGGCCGCCGAAGCCACCGCAGGCGGTCGCACCCAGACTTCAGTCGCGACGGGTGCCGACGTCTACGGACTCACGGGACGCTTGCTGGCGATGTTCGCGCTACGTCTCCGGGACTGGCGCGAGGCAGGGATCGGGCCGGGATTCCGGGCGCCCGCCGAGATCGTCGAGGACCCGATCGAGTTCGCGTCGGAAGCGGGCTTCGAGCTCGAGCGCATCCGCTGACGTCGCGGTCGGGCAAGCTTGCACCCGGTCACGCCGTCAGGTTCTGAGGTGCAGGCCCCGTCCCGCGTGCGCTGTCCTCCTCCAGATAGCCGGCGAGCAGCTTCAGTTCGCCGTCCTTGCGGGGGAAGAGGGACCAGACGAGCACGCCACCGAGCACGATCGCGATGATCCCGGCGCTGTAGGCCCAGTTGGCGCCGTCGACGAAGGAGCTCTTGGCAGCAGCGAGGATCTGGTTGGAGTACTGCGGGTACGCCTGCGCGGTCGCGGCTGCCGAGGCGAAGGACTTCTGCAACTCCGCTTCGACGTTCGTCGTGACGAGCTGCTGCGTCTGGGGCGGCGCCGACGCGATCGCGGCTCCGATCGCCGACGCGTACCCGGCCGTGAGCAGCGCTCCGAGGATCGACTGCATGATCGCGCCTCCCAGGTCACGCTGGAGGTCGGCGGTGCCCGAGGCCATGCCCGCCCGTGTGACCGGGACGGACCCGGTCAGGGAGTGCGAGGCGGGGGTGCCGGCGAGGCCGACCCCGATCCCGACGAGCGCGTAGCCCAGGCCGACCTGCCAGTAGGGGCTCGTGTCGGTCCAGAGGATCAGCATCGTCACGAAGCCGAGGAGGCAGAAGGCGTAGCCGAGGAGCAGGGTGAACCGGGAGCCCTGTCCGTCGACGAGCTTGGCCGAGATCGGCGCCGCGACCACCATGCAGACCACTGCTGGGAGGATCGCGAGACCGGCGTCGAGCGTCGAGTAGGCCAGGACGTTCTGCAGGAACTGCTGTCCGATGAACATCGCGCCCATGAGGGAGCCGAACACGATGATCCCTGCTGTCGCCGCGACCCAGAAGATGCGCCGCGACGCCACGTGGAGGTCGTAGAGGGGGTTCGCGGCGCGACGCTGCCGCAGGATGAATGCCCCCACCCCGGCGACGGCGACGATACCGAGTCCCAGCGCGAGCGTGCCCTTGTCCGGTACTGCCGCGAAGTTGATCGCGAGGACGAGGGAGCCCACGAAGACGATCGAGAGGATCCCGCCGAGGTTGTCGACCGCCTCGGTGGTCTCGTTCACGTGGCTCGGGACGAACATGACGGCCATGACGAGGGCGACCGCGGCGAGTGGCAGGGTCACGAGGAAGACCGAGCCCCACCAGAAGTGCTCGAGGAGGTAGCCCGACAGCATCGGCCCCAGCGACGAGATCGCTCCGCCGAGTCCGGACCAGAGAGCGATCGAACGGGTGCGGGCGGGGCCCGACCAGAGTGCCGTGATCAGCGCGAGGGTCGTGGGGTAGGCCATGCCGGCGGACAGGCCACCCAGGATCCGCGCCAGCACGAGGATCTCGACGCTGGGCGCGTAGGCGGCCAGGATGCTTGCCGGGATCGACAGGACCATGCCGAGCACGAGCAGCAGCTTGCGCCCGTAACGGTCCCCGACGGCGCCGAGGTACAGCACCGACGCCGCCAGTCCGAGCGAGTAGCCGACGGCGACGAGGTTCAGTTGGGTCTGGCTCGCGTCGAACGCCTTGCCGATGTCGGGCAGGGCGACGTTGGCGACGGCGAGGTTGAGGTTCGCGACCGCGGCGACGAGGATGAGCGAGACGAGCACCACGCCTTGGCGTGCGGGAGCGGCCGACGCCTCCTGGGCACCTGTCCCTTGTCCGG
This sequence comes from Acidimicrobiia bacterium, assembly GCA_046331095.1. Lineage (GTDB taxonomy): Bacteria > Actinomycetota > Acidimicrobiia > UBA2766 > UBA2766 > JAIBAC01. The sequence goes on along the minus strand of JAXLRM010000005.1, from coordinate 191,442 downwards.
CTGCCGCCATGTTCGAGCCTCCCGGTCGCCTCGCGTGTTCGGGGTGCCGGGAACCTACACCCGCTGGCCGGCGTGGTCGCCCGGGGGTTGGAGAACAGACCGGCCAGGTGGGGGGGTTTGGAGAACAGACCGGCCAGGTGGCGGGGTTTGGAGAACAGATCGGCCAGGTGGCGGGGTTTGGAGAACAGATCGGCCAGGTGGCGGGGTTTGGAGAACAGGGACGCCGGTATGCGCGCTCGCAGTTCTCCAAGGTGGGGCAGGTGGCCGGATCGTTCTCCAACCGGAGGCCGGAGGCCGGCGGCGGAGGCCCGTGGCGGAGGCGGTGGGATTTGAACCCACGGATCGGTTGCCCGATCACAGCATTTCGAGTGCTGCGCACTAGTCCACTATGCGACGCCTCCGAGGCGGAGCATAGTCAGGGCCCATTCCGGCGCATCTCGGCGAAGAAGTCCCTCAGGAGCGCAGCGCACTCGTCGCCGCGGACCCCCCAGGTGACATCGAGGCGGTGGTTGAGGCGGGGGTCGTCGCAGATCTGGTAGAGCGATCCACACGCCCCGGCCTTGGGGTCGTCGGCACCGAACCAGAGGTGGTCGATGCGTGCGCCGACGAGGGCACCGGCGCACATCACGCACGGCTCGAGGGTCACTGCGATGCCGTGTCCTTCGAGTCGCCAGGTGCCCAGCTCGGCAGCGGCGGCACGGATCGCGAGGATCTCGGCGTGAGCGGTCGGGTCGGCGCCGCGCTCGCGCTCGTTGGCGGCCGTGGCCAGGATCGCTCCGGTTCCGAGGGAGAAGACCGTGGCGCCGACGGGCACTTCTCCTGCGTCGGCCGCGGCTCGTGCCGCGCCGAGCGCGGCCTGCATCGCGCGGTCGGCGAAGGTTGCGGCGGAGGTCTCGGAGGGCATCGGCGGAGGGAGCGGGATTCGAACCCGCGAGGCGTTGCCGCCAACACGCTTTCCAGGCGTGCGCCATAGGCCGGACTAGGCGATCCCTCCGTGCGGCGCAGCGGCCGCGAGCGCCCATGATAGGTGCCCTCTCGGGCAGGCCGATGGGGCCGCTCGCACGGCGGTACCTCACGGCCAGTATGTGCGGATGCGTAAGCAGTACAACTTCTGGCGCGGCGCGAACGGGGTCGACGCATGGGACGTCGAGCCGCTCGTCGAGCTCTCCGCACGCCTTCCGGTGCGGGAGGTCGAGCTGGATTCGATCGACGAGATCGACACCGCATACTGGTTCGACTTGGGTACGGCACGGCCCACGGTCCGTACGATCGTCGAACACGTGCGTCTCATCGAGGATGCCGACCTGTCGCACCCTGTAATCCTCGCAGCCGATGGTCGCGTGATGGACGGGATGCACCGAATCGCCCGTGCGTTGCTCGAAGGCCGCACCACCGTAAAGGCGGTCCGATTCAGCGAGCAGCCGCCACCCGACCACCTCGACTGCCGGCCAGAGGACCTTCTCTACTGAGGCCCAAGACCCCGTCCTGGGCGCGGTCACCCGAGGAATCCCGTTCTGGGCGCGAGGACCCTATCCACGTGGGGTGGGCGCGCCCAGAAGCCAGATTCCCCCGGTGGACGCACCCAGGACGGAGCGAAGCCGGGTGATGCAGGTCCGGGTTCGGGGGGTCGGGGCCACTACACTGCCCGCCGGTGGCCGTGCTAGGCGGGGAGTTAGCGGTTCCCTATACCCCCAATCCGCTTACGAGGGGCTGAATTCCCGTCCGAGGTCCGATACGCCGTGGTGTCGCGCTGCGGCCGAGACGTAGATGGCCGGGTCCCGCGCAAGGAGACCCCGTGAACCGGGTCAGGTCCGGGAGGAAGCAGCCCTAAGCGGGCAATCTCCTGTGCCGCGGGAGTGCCTGGCCTGAGTCGAGGTGCAGAAGGCGGCCGGGACGCAAGGATCGACGGCGGGTGCACGGCTGCCGTCACTCCGACGGAGATGGTCGCTTTGGGCTACCAGACGCTGTACCGCAAGTACCGGCCACAACGCTTCGCTGATCTCGTCGGCCAGGCCCACGTTCAGCGCACCCTGCAGAACGCGATCGCGACCGGCAGGCTCGCACACGCCTACCTGTTCTGCGGACCGCGCGGGACGGGCAAGACCACGACCGCCCGCATCCTGGCGAAGGCGCTCAACTGCGAGACCCTCGCCGCCGCCCGCACTGCGGATCCCGGCCTGGCGCCTTCGGCGTACGAGCCCTGCAACGAGTGCGCCTCGTGTGTCGACATCACCCGCGGGGTGAGCTTCGACGTGCTCGAGGTCGATGCCGCGACCCACCGCGGCATCGACGACATCCGCCAGATCGGCGAGCAGTCCCAGCAGGCGGCGACCGATCCCAGCCGCTACCGGGTCTTCATCATCGACGAGGTCCACCAGCTCAGCCGCGACGGCGCGTCGGCGTTCCTCAAGACCCTCGAGGAGCCGCCGCCCAACGTCGTGTTCGTGCTCGCCACCACCGATCCCGAGCGGATGATCTCGACGATCCTGTCACGCTGCCAGCGCTTCGACTTCCGTCCGGTGCCGCTCGCCGAGTTGACCGAGCTCCTCGCGAGGGTGTGCGCGAGCGAGTCGATCGCGGCGGACGAGGCCGCGCTGGAGGCGATCGCGCGCCGGGCCCACGGCGGTGTGCGGGACGCCCTCAGCGCACTGGAGCAGGCGCGTGCGTTGTGCGGCGACGCCGTCTCGGCGGCGGACATCGCCGAGCTCTTCGGCGGCCTCGATGCCGAGGACCTCGCGATCGCCTACGACGCCGTCGTGGCAGGCGACGCCGCTGCGGCGCTGCGTCACGTGGACGAGCTCGTGCGGCGCGGGGTCGACGTGCGGACCCTTCTGCGCGAGCTGATCGAGTGGGGCCGCCAGGTCTTCCTCGCCGCCGCGGCACCGGGTGAGCGTGATCTCGTGGATCTCGGCGACGATGCGTTCGAGCGTGCGTCGGCACAGTCCAGGGAGCTCGGCCCTGCCGCGGCGACTCGTGCCCTCACCCGCCTGGGGGAGGCGCTCGCCGCGCTACCTCAGTCGCTCAATCCTCGCATCGACGTCGAGACCGCCCTCGTCGCGCTCACCCTCGACCCCAGCGGTGGGCGCGGTGCTCCACCTCGACGTGGGGACGCAGGACGGGTTGTGAGCCCCGTTGACGTCCCCACGTCGGGTTCGGAGGCGCCGGCTGCTGGACGTGGGGACGCAGGACGGGTTGTGAGCCCCGTTGACGTCCCCACGTCGGGTTCGGGGGCAGGTTCGGGCACGCTGGACGTCGGTGCCGTCGAGGCGCAGTGGCCGACGGTCCTCGCGACATTGAAGGAGCGCTGTGGGCCACGTGTACTCGCGTACTACCACGGCAGCGTGCCCGTGAGCCTCGAGGGTGACACCGTCGGCGTCGCGTTCGCGGCCGAGTTCCACCGCACGAACGCGACCAAGGCCCAGGACGAGTTCGCCGCCGCGACCGAGGTCGTTTTCGGGCGCCGGCTGCGCATCGCCGGTGCCGATGCCGCGGCTACCGATCACGACCCCGGGACCGACTCCGTCCCCGAGGGAGATCCCGACGACGCCGACGACGAGGTGCTCCCGGCCGACGCGACGGCTCCCGGGGGTGGATTGAGCTCGGTGTTAGATTTGGTGACCTCCGAGCTCGGCGGAGAGGTCGTCGAGCGCCGCGAACCCCAGTGACGCCGTGCCCAAGTCGAAAAAGCCCCGCAAGCCGCGTCCGCGCCCCCAGGGAGGTGGTGGCGGTGGCGGTGGCCGTGGCGGCCAGCCCAACATGCAGCAGATGCTCGCTCAGGTGCAGCAGATGCAGGAGGACATGGTCGCAGCCCAAGAGGAGCTCGCCGGCGAGGAGGTCGAGGGCACCGCGGGCGGCGGGATGCTCAGCGTGGTCGTCAACGGGCGTCAGGAGGTCCTGCGGGTCACGATCGACCCCGAAGCCGTCGACCCCGACGACGTCGAGATGCTCCAGGACCTCGTCGTCGCCGGTGTGAACGAGGCGCTGCGCAAGGCGAAGGATCTCTCCGACGAGCGCCTCGGGGGCGCGACCGGCGGACTCGACCTCGACCTCGGGAGCATGGGCGACCTCCTCGGCGGGCTCTAGGTGTACGAGGGCCCGGTCCAGGACCTCATCGACGAGCTCGCACGACTGCCCGGCATCGGGCCGAAGTCCGCGCAGCGGCTGGCGTTCTTCCTGTTGTCGGCCGAGAAGACCGACGTGCTGCGCCTCGCCGACGCTCTCGTGCAGGTCAAGGAGAAGGTCGGGTTCTGCTCGAGGTGCCACAACGTCGCTGCCGGGGAGCTGTGCCGCATCTGCCAGAACCAGCGGCGCGACCCGAAGGTCATCTGCGTGGTCGAGGAGCCCCGTGACGTGATCGCGGTCGAGCGGACCCAGGAGTTCGGCGGCCTCTACCACGTCCTTGGCGGCGCGTTGAGCCCCCTCGACGGCATCACGCCCGAGCGCCTGCGCATCGCCGAACTGCTCGAGCGGGTGCGCGCCGACGGTGTCACCGAGGTGATCCTGTGCGTGAACCCGACGGTCGACGGCGAGGCGACGGCGGCGTACCTGGCCCGCGAGCTCGCCCCGTTCGAGGGGGTCTCGGTGTCGCGGATCGCCTCGGGGCTGCCCGTCGGTGGCGACCTCGAGTACGCCGACGAGATCACCCTCGGTCGTGCCCTCGCCGGCCGCCACGCCGTCTAGCAAACGCGGGTGGTTTGGCCCGTGAGCGGGACGGGTTGCCCGCGTTTGGGGGGTGGCACCGGCCCCGACGCAAACGCGGGTGGTTTGGCCCGTGGGCGGGACGGGTTGCCCGCGTTTGGGGGTGGCCCCGACGCAAACGCGGGTGGTTTGGCCCGTGAGCGGGACGGGTTGCCCGCGTTTGGGGGTGGGGGTGGCCGGGGAGTCGAGTCAGGCCACGGCGCGGACGAGGAGGGACTCGCCCTGGCCGCCACCGCCGCAGATCCCGGCAGCGACGAGACCGCCACCGCGGCGGCGCTGCTCGAGGAGCGCGTGCAGCACGATCCGGGCGCCGGAAGCGCCGATCGGGTGGCCCATCGCGATCGCGCCGCCGTTGACGTTCATCGTGTCGGCGTCGAGCTCGAGGTCGATCAGCGCCGCCAGCGTGACCGCCGCGAACGCCTCGTTCGCCTCGAACAGATCGACGTCGCCGACACCGAGCCCGGCCTTGCCGAGCGCCTGCTGGATCGCCCGGGCGGGCATCGAGTGCAGCGACGGATCCTCGCCCGCCACGAAGCCGTGGGCCACGATCTCGCCGAGGATCGTCCACCCTTCCGCGCGTGCCCGCTCGTCGCTGGTGACGACGAGGGCGCAGGCTCCGTCGCTGATCTGGGACGCGTTGCCGGCGGTGATCGTGCCGTCCTTCACGAACGCCGGCCGCAGGCCGCCGAGCTTCTCGGCCGTGGTGCCCGGCCGTACACCCTCGTCGGCGTCGACGACCACCGGGTCGCCCTTGCGTTGGGGAACCTCGACGGGGACGATCTCGTCCTCGAACACGCCGTTCTTCTGGGCGTTGGCCGCGAGCTCGTGGCTGCGGGCGGCCCACTCGTCCTGTTCCTGGCGACCGAAGGAGTAGCGGCCGTTGTACTCGTCGGTGGCGAGGCCCATGGACTTGTCGTCGATCGCGCAGGTGAGGCCGTCGTACATCATCGAGTCGACGATCGTGCCGTCACCGAGGCGGTAGCCCGCACGTGCGTCGGGGAGCACGTAAGGGGCGTTGGTCATCGACTCCTGGCCGCCGGCCACCAGGACCTCGGCTTCGCCGAGCTTCACGAGCTGCGCTGCGTGGGCAACGGAGTTCGTGCCCGAGAGGCAGACCTTGTTGATCCCGACCGCCGGAGTCGTCATCGGGATGCCCGCCTTGACGGACGCCTGTCGCGCCGGGTTCTGGCCCGCACCGGCGGTGAGCACCTGGCCCATGATCACGTAGTCGACGGCAGCGGGATCCACCCCTGCACGCTCCAGGGCGGCCTTGATGGCGAAGCCGCCGAGGTCCGCGGCGCTGAAGGAGGCGAGTCCGCCTTGCATCTTGCCGATCGGGGTGCGCGCACCGCCGACGATGACCGGGTTCGACATGAGACCCCCAACGTGAGGAACGGATCGGGCTGGGCCCGACCGAAATCTACAGGCGATCCTCCACAAACGGCCTATCGGGAATGCCGGGCGCGGCCACTGCCCACCGTGGTGCCGCGGTGGCACAGAGCCGTGGAGGCGTTCACGAGCGTCCCCGAGAACGCGGGCGTGGAGGCGACCACTGTGAGCGTTCCCGGTCGGTAACAAAGCGGAAACACGAGCGAAACCGCACTGTCACCCTGCCGAAACCGGTGGCACACGTGCTCTCCCTACCGTTGCGCCAACCAGCCTCGCTGGTACGACGACGCGACCGGTGAGCCGTCCGTGGCCTTCATGGGCCGACTCGGTGCGCCGCTGACGATCGACAGGGAGTCGAGATGGAAGAGGCCCTCTGGAACCCCGGCGACATGGCGTGGATGCTCGTCGCGTCGGCTCTCGTGCTGTTCATGACACCAGGGCTCGCCCTCTTCTACGGAGGCATGGTCCGGTCCAAGAACGTGCTCTCCGTGATCATGCAGAGCTTCTGGTGCATGGGAATCATCACGCTCGTCTGGATCGTGGCGGGGTACTCGCTCGCGTTCGGAGGTGGTGGCCACGCGCTTCTCGGCGGTGTCGACCACCTCTTCCTGAGCGGCGTCAGCGTGGACTACGGAAGCGCCCACCTGCCGGAAGCCGTGAACGTGATCTTCCAGCTCGCGTTCGCGATCATCACACCCGCGCTGATCACAGGGGCGTTCGCCGAGCGCATGAAGTTCGGATCGTTCGCCATCTTCGTGGCGGTGTGGTCGTTGCTGGTCTACTCGCCACTCGCTCACTGGGTCTGGGACGTCGGTAACGGGTTCCTCAACAAGTGGGGCGTGCTCGACTTCGCGGGCGGAACCGTGATCCACGTGAACGCGGGAGTGGCCGCGCTGGTCGGAGTGCTCATCCTCGGTAGACGCAAGGGCTGGCCCAGGCAGGGCTCGCCCCCGCACAACCTCACGATGACCCTTCTCGGCACGGGCATCCTGTGGTTCGGGTGGATGGGTTTCAACGCCGGTTCGGCCGGGGCTGCCAGCCCGCAGGCGGTCAACGCGTTCTTGGTCACCCAGGTGTCCGCTGCGACCGGAGCGGTCGTGTGGGCTCTCGTCGAGTGGATCAAGGACGGCAAGCCCACGACGTTGGGCATCGCGTCCGGTGCCGTCGCCGCGCTGGTCGGGATCACCCCGGCCGCCGGGTTCGTCGACGTGAAGGCGGCGCTCGTGATCGGCGCTGCGTGCGGGGTCCTCTGCTACCTCGCGATCGGACTCAAGACCCGGTTCGGCTACGACGACTCCCTCGACGTCGTCGGTGTCCACATGGTGGGCGGAATCATCGGCGGCCTCCTGACGGGCCTGCTCGCCAACGAGGCGATCGGCGGGACCGCCGGAAGCTTCGCGCAGATGGGCAAGCAGGCCGTCGGTCTCGGCGTCGGCATCGTCTGGAGCGGTGTTCTGACTGCGCTGATATTGCTCGTGTTGAAGTTCACGATCGGTCTGCGTGTGAGCGACGCCGACGAGGAGCGCGGGCTCGACCTCTCGCTGCATTCGGAAGAGGGCTATGCATTGACCGAGTTGGGGGCCTCGTCCACGGGCGCAGGTCCCCTCGCGTTCTCGTCGTCGACGCCGGGAGGATGAAGTGACTGACGACGGGTCACATGTCCGAGAGCCGACCCGCGCGGGCGGGACGCGAGACGAGGAGTCAGGAACGTGAAACTGGTCACCGCAATCGTGAAGCCCCACAAGCTCGGGGAGGTCAAGGACGCCCTCCAGGGCGTCGGCGTCGCGGGCATGACTGTCACCGAGGTCAAGGGCTTCGGACGCCAGCGCGGTCACACGGAGGTGTACCGCGGTACCGAGTACCAGGTGGACCTCGTCCCCAAGATCAAGATCGAGGTGCTCGTCGACGTTGCCGACCAGGCCCGGGTCGCCGAGACCATCGCCGATGCAGCCAGGACGGGCTCGGTCGGCGACGGCAAGCTGTGGATCACCGATGTCGAGGGTGTGACGCGCATTCGCACCGGCGAGATCGGTCCCGACGCCGTCTGACCTGGGTCGTGGCGCCAGTGCCGTGACCGACGACGGCACTAGCCGAACGTGTAGAGGGACAGATCGCCGAGCAGCCGGTAGGCCTCGTCGACGGCGTGGTCGAGGGCCTGACGTTGGGTGGAACATCTGCCACCTCGGGACCGGCAGACCGTGTACCCGTCGAGTTCCGCCTCGACCCGGTGGAGCGCGGACACGGCGGACTCCGTCGGCGCGCGCAGGTGCACCGGCGGGGTCGCCACCGCAAGCCGACCCAGGGCGGGGTCCACAGCACGCGCCACGAACTCGGCTGCCCAGGCCTCGGGTTCGGGCAGGTCGGCAGCGGTCGAAGCGGACTCGTAAGGCCGCATGTCCGCGGCCGCCTGGCGCACCGTCGCACCGAAGGCCGCGTCACTCGGCACCGCGGACAAGAGGCCTCCGGCCGTGACGTTGCTCCCCGTGCCCGCAAGGGCGAGGAGGCAGGCGCCCGCCACGAGAGCGGCACCGATCACGAAGCCGACGGCCGTCCAGGGGCCGGACGTGAACCCTGCGTTGGACGGGTGTCGCCGCCGCGTGGCCTGCCCAGATGCCGCCAGGACCGCTGCGAGTGCAGCAGCATGGCCTCGGTAGGCAGGTTGCGGGTTCGCTGGCGTCCCCATCCTGGGTGTGATCGGCTCGTGGGGCGCCGAGTTCAGTTTTTCCCGGCGATTCGGGGCCGGCGGGGAGTTGTGTCAGGCGGAGACCATCCAGGGATCGCGTAGGTCCAGGTAGCGCTCGACCCGCATCAAGTCCGTCATCTCGGTCGCGAATTCCTCCGGTGGAGCGTTCTTCTCACCCTCTCTTGCCGCGGCCTCGTCGGAGAAGTAGGCCACCCGGGTGAAGTCGTTGCCGTGGTACGCGGTCAACGACCCCATCAGATCGGGCCGCCGCTGCGCCAGCATCGGTGCTGCACGGTCCTCGAAGTCGTGGGCCTTGGCGACATCGTCGACGTGGCCCTCCATCACCTGGACGAAGTGGGCGTCGTCGGATTCGCACTCGCGCATGACGTGCACGTCGGTGCTGTCGTGGAACGTGACGGGTCCGGTGAAACAACGCTCGGTCTGTTCCCACCAGGCGCCCTGCTCGGGCCGGTCGCTGTTGCGGCGGGCGGCTTCCTCGCTCTCGAAGCGGGCGATCATGATGCAGTCCCCGGAGCTGGTGACCCCGCCGGTCGACCCCAGGTACCCGATCGCGCCCGGCATGACATCCTTCTGCCAGGTCTCCATCCGCTCGTGGAGGGCGTCGGGGTCGTTGCACTTGCCCTCGATGACCTGTACGAACATGCTGTCTCCTTCCGGCGGCTGCGGTGCACCCCCCAAGGTCGTCCCCTCGGTTGCCGCGGTCAAGGGGACACAACAGCGAGCAATTGGAACCAAGCATGCAGTTCGCGATCTCGGACCTGGTCTCGTCCGTCGCGGACGGACTGGGCGAGCAGGACGCGATCGTCACACCGTCGGCGAGGTTGTCGTGGACCGACTTCGACGCTGCGGCGACGGCGGTCGCCCGAGGCCTCGCGGCGGCCGGCCTCGGGTGTCGCGGCGACACCTCGCGGGTCACCACCATCGGCGACCGCACGGGCAGCGTGCAGTCCCACGTGGGGATCCTCGCCGGCAACAGCGCCGAGTACCTGATCGCGATGCTGGGAGCGTTCAGGGCACGCTGTGTGCCCGTCAACGTGAACTACCGCTACACGGCCGAGGAGGTCGCGTACGTGGTCGACGACGCCGACCTCGACGCGATCGTCTACCACGGGAGGTTCGCGCCTGCGCTCGCGGGGGCGTTGGAGCGGACCGGACCGCTGCGCCTGTTGATCCGCCTCGAGGACGGCAGCGGCGTGGAGCCGGTCGCAGGGTCGTTCGACTGGGGCGAAGTCGTTGCGGCACACGGCGACGGCGGCCTGCCCGGCGGATGCCGTGGCGACGACCGCTACCTGCTCTACACGGGTGGCACGACCGGGTTTCCCAAGGGCGTGGTGTGGCGCCAGGAGGACTGGTACCTCGCCTGCCTCGGCGGAAACCTGCGTGGCTTCGAGTCGCCCGAAGCCGTGGTCGAGCACGCTGTCGGGGGGCGGAGGCTGATCGGCATGCCGGCATCTCCGATGATCCACGGCGCCGGTCACTGGACGAGCTTCTCGGTCCTGCTACAGGGGGGCACGGTCGTGTTGCCCCGCGAACCCGACCGCCTCGACCCCGAAGGGATCTGGGAGGCGGTCGAGCGCGAGGGTGTCGTCCTCTTGCAGGTCGTCGGCGACGCCTTCCTCGGGCCGCTCCTCGACGAGCTCGACCGGCGCGAGTACGACCTCTCGTCGTTGCGCTTCCTGCTCAGCTCGGGGGCGGTTGCGTCGCCGTCCCGCAAGCAGGCACTCCTGGCCAGGCTGCCGCGGCTCGCGGTGCAGGACACGGTCGGGGCGTCCGAGAGTGGCACGACGGCCGTGAGCGACTCCCGCGACGCCGACCGGGTTGGCGGATCCGGGGCCGCTGCCGGCGCGACTTTCCGGCTGCACGACGCGGCGACCGTGCTCGAGCCGTGTACGTGGCGCGAGTGCGACGCGGGCGAGGAGGGGCTTCTCGCACAGAGCGGGCACGTCCCTCTCGGCTACTTCGAGGACGCGGCCAAGACCGAGGCCACATTCCCCGTGGTCGACGGGGTGCGCTACTCGGTCCCCGGCGACCACGCCGTGCGGTTGCCTGGTGGTGCGATCCGGCTGCTGGGCCGGGGGAGTCAGTGCATCAACACCGGTGGCGAGAAGGTCTACCCCGAGGAGGTCGAGGCGGCCCTGAAGGGCCACGCGGCTGTGATCGACGCCCTCGTCGCGGGCGTGGCCGACCCGAAGTGGGGGGAGGCCGTCGGTGTGGTGGTACAGGTGCGACCCGACTTCGACGGAGTGACGGGCGCGGACCTCGCGCGGTACCTGCGCGAGCACCTCGCCGGGTACAAGGTGCCCAAGCGCTGGGTGCTCCAGGTGGACTCCGTGGGCCGCAACTCGGTCGGCAAACCCGACTACCGCTGGGCGCGCGCGCGTCTGGAGGGCGCCTGACCCAGGGCGTGTGCGTGTGTGCGTGTGGGCTTCGAGGAGGCCATGGGGGGGACCGCGCTGTTCGGCGGTCAGCTCGGGGCGGGCTCCGGCTCGGGCTCGGCACCGGGAGGCGGGGTGGTCCGCTCGGCTCCCTGCGAGGCCTCGGGCGAGGCCTTGGCCTTGGGCTGGAACCAGGTCACCTTCTCGAGGGGGTAGAAGATCCAGACCAGCAGCAAGGTGACCGCCACCACGAGGGCTATGAAGAAGGGGCGCTGGATCCACTGCGGCCACGACTCGATCTCGTCGATCCAGCCGAGCCCGCGCAAGCTCCAGTAGACGATCTCGTAGCTGACCATGTGCCAGATCATGATCGTGAGGGAGCGTACGCTCAGCCAGCGTAGCGAGGGTTTCACGACGGGGAGGCGGCCGAACCAGAGCAGCCCGCGGCGGCCCCAGACGAGGAACAGGTATCCGCCGACGGAGCCCGCCATGTAGGCGAGCGTCGCCGGGAACTGGTTGCCGTCGCAGCTCACGTCCGCGCAGGTGCCCTTCCACCAGCCCCACGGGTTGTGCGCGTAGAGGCCGGAGACCACGAGCACTGTACAGACGCCCATCAGCGCGACAGCGAGCGGCAGCAGGCGCCCCTTCTCCTCCAACTTGGTGGTGTAGCCGTCCGCGTAGAGGAAGCCCAGGTAGAACTGGATCGACCAGAACACCAGCATGTGCACTGTCACCACCAGAAGCAGCAACCCGTCGGGAGAGGACTGGCCGAGCATGTTGTCGAGGTGCATCGTGGTCGTGTTCGTGAGCAGCCCCACGTCGAAGAGGACCAGCGCTGCGAACCCGATCCAGATCGCCCGGAACCGCCACCTCGAGTCGTAGACCTTGAGGAAGACCGGTGCCATCAGCACGATCGGCAGGAACGTCATCAGGAACCACAACGGCCCCTGTGCGAGCCCGAGGCAGTCGGTGTGCAGAGGGAAGATCCAGGTGACGACCTTCTTGAGGTTGAAGTTCGCGCACACGTTGTCGGGCGGCCCGAAAGCCCTGATCGCGAGCTCGACGGCCACCATGACCAAGGCGAAGGCGTAGTACGGCAGCAGGAGCCGCGGAGCCCGCTGGCGCCAGTACGTTCGGAGCCTGACACCCGACAGCTTGCGCGACAGTGCTCCCGAGATCGGGAAGAAGGCGAGGCCCCACACGACCGCCCACGACGCGAAGTCGAACCAGACGCTGTCGACGTACATCGAGAGGCCCGTGCCCCTCGGGTTGACCTTGCCGTAGCCGACGTGGACCATGATCACCGCTGCCATGCAGAGGCCGCGGACCACGTCGAGGAGTTCGTCCTTGCCCTTGGCGAGCGGGGAGTAGTCGGGCAGCTTGACGGCCACGTCGAGTCGACCTGCGGGAGTCGGCGGGAGGGGTGATTGCGGCAGGGGAGGACTTCGCTCCGGACCGGCGGCTTCCTGCCGTGGCTGTTCCGTCAGGGGGAGTGCGGCACTAGAAGTCCAACACGACCGTCACGGGGCCGTCGTTGACGAGACTCACCTGCATGTGGGCGCCGAAGCGACCGGTTTCGACCGTGACACCCCGGTTCCGCAGCGCAGCGACGAGCGCGTCGAAGATCTCCAGGGCAACCTCGGGCGGGGCAGCGCCGGAGAACCCGGGGCGCCGGCCACGGCTGGTGTCGGCCACCAACGTGAACTGGCTCACTGCGAGAACCGCCCCGCCGGTTGTCGCGAGGTCGGCGTCGATCGGCTTGCGCCCGGGGTCCTCGGGGGAAGGGAAGAGACGAATCGCGGCGACCCTGGCGGCAGCGGTCCGGGCCGTGGCTGCGGTGTCGCCCGTGGCCACGCCCACGAGGGCCAGGTATCCCTGTCCGATCGCGCCGACGACCTCGTCGCCGACACTCACGTCGGCGCGTGATACCCGCTGGAGCACGACTCGCATTGCCGGTCAGGGTATCTGTCACGCGAAGCAGGCCCAGGTGCCGATGCAGTGGTAAGGGACTGCACGGCGACACGGATGCCGGCCCGCCCTGGTGTGGTTCCCGACGACGGCGTTCGGGTGGGGTGCCCGGTGGGACGGGTGCCGCCACGGAAGGCGGCGCCGTCCTGCTGGAGCCTTCCGGCGGGGCCACCGGACTATCCACCACCCAGCGTCGCGGCGCTGCCACAATCACCACCGATGAACAGGCAGAGACTTGCCGGTGCGCTCGCAGCCACATCTGTGGCTGGGCCCGTCTGGACGATCCTCGCCGTCGAGCGCCCGCACGTCGTGTGGTTCAACGCTGCCGTGGCGCTCGCCTACTTCGGCTTCGCGGTCCTCGTCGGACTCTGGGTCACCCGGCAGCCTCGCAGCCGGTCGTGGCTCGCCGAGCGTGGCGCCGTCGCCACCTGGATCGGCTTGGGAGGCCTCGTCGCCGCACCCGCAGTCATCGTCCGGTTGGCTCCGGTGCTGGCTGCCGTCGCCCTTGGCGGCTTGGCGCTGGTGGTGATCGTCCTCTCGCCCGTTCTCTCGGTGCGGGCCACGGAGGTGCTCGAGCGTTTCCTCGCACCCGATCCCGAGGTGCGGTCCCTACCGAAGCTGAACGAGCACGGCGCCCACGCCCCCTCGTCGCTCGTGCGGACGCTGCCACCGGTCGGCAGCGGTCCGCGGGCGGCTTGACCCAACCCCCGCTCGCACCCCCCTGCTCACGCATGGATTCGACCGTGGGCGGCAACCTACGATTCCGCGCTTCCGCCCAACCAAGCCGTGACCGGAGGGGCCCGATGGCAGGGGACATGCAGGCGATCGTCGACGCCATCGGCGCAGAGGCGCCCGGGGAGGAGATCGCCGAGCTGGCGCTTCCCGACTCGATGCGGGCGGCAACCGTGCACAAGGACGAGGTCGGCATGTTCGAGGGCGTGGAATCGCCCGACAAGGACCCCCGCAAATCGATCCACGTCGACGAGGTACCGATTCCCCCCCTGGGGCCGAACGAGGTCCTCATCGCCAACATGGCGAGCTCGATCAACTTCAACTCGGTCTGGACGTCGATCTTCGAACCCTTGCCGACGTTCGTGTTCCTCGAGCGCAACGCGCGCAGGTCCGAGCTGTGGGCGCGACACGACCTGCCGTACCACGTGATCGGCTCGGACTCGGCCGCCGTCGTCCTGCGGGTCGGCCCTGGTGTCACGCAGTGGAAGCCCGGCGACCGGGTCCTCGTGCACTGCAACTACGTCGACCTCGAGGGACCCGAGGGCCACGACGACTCCATGATCGACGCCGGCCAGATGATCTGGGGTTTCGAGACGAACTTCGGCGGCCTCGCGGACATCTCGATGGTCAAGGCGAACCAGCTCATGCCCAAGCCCGCCCATCTGACGTGGGAGGAAGCCGCGACGAGCCCGCTCGTGGCGTCCACCGCGTACCGAATGCTCGTCGGCGCCAACGGTGCTCGCATGAAACAGGGCGACGTCGTCCTCGTGTGGGGCGCCACCGGGGGGTTGGGGGCGTTCGCGGTGCAGTTCGTCCTCAACGGGGGCGGGATCCCCGTCGGCGTCGTGTCGTCGGACAAGCGCGTCGGTCTCGCCAAGGCGCTCGGGTGCGAGCGGGTGATCAACCGCCGCGACCTGCCGCCCGTGTGGGACGAGTCCGATACCGTGCAGGACCCCAAGGCCTGGGGGGCGCTCGGCAAGTCCGTGCGCGCCCTCACCGGTGGCGAGGACCCCGACATCGTCTACGAGCACCCGGGCCGGTCGACCTTCGGGGCGAGCGTGTTCGTCGCCAAGCGCGGCGGGACAGTCGTCACCTGCGCGTCGACCACGGGCTACATGCACGAGTACGACAACCGCCACCTCTGGATGCGCCTCAAGCGCATCGTCGGCTCGCACTTCGCCAACTACAAGGAGGCGTGGGAGGCGAACCGGTTGACCTGCCTCGGGATGATCCACCCGATCATGTCGCGGAGCTTCCCGCTCGCCGAGACGGGCGAGGCGGCGTACCAGGTCCACAAGAACCGCCACGAGGGCAAGATCGGCATCCGGGTGCTCACGCCCGAGGCGGGACTCGGCGTCACCGACGCGGCACTGCGCGAGCAACACCTCGACGCGATAACCCTGTTCCAGCGCGAGGGCTGATCACCCGGTGGGGGAATGTGGGTTCGATCCTGCTCGGCGGGCGACCACGAGCGAGATCGCGACGATCGCGGCGACGAGAGCGACGATCAGGACGATCGCGATCGCGATCCCGCCTCCCGACCAGGAACCCGACGCCGGCGTCGTGGCCGGCTGCGCGGTGGTGGTCGTGGGAGCCGTCGGGCGCTGCGTCGGTGGCGGTCCGGGCGGTATGTCCGCCCTGACGACGGTCACTTCGATCATCTAGGTCTCCTCTCCGATGACTTGGCGCCTTCCGAGGCGCGGCCCTGCTCCCAGGGCCGTTGCCGCGAGCACGGCGAGTACGGGGAACTCCACGTAGGCGTGGTACGAGGCGAGCGCACCGTAGATCCAGCGGCCGGTCGCGTAGTCGAGCGTGAACAGCGTCGTGGCCACGATCGCAGCGACCGCGACAACCAGGAGGAACCGAGGCCTGCGCCACAGCTGTGCCAGGGGACCGACCCGGGCAGCGGCAGCGGCCTCACGACCGGTCGCCGTGGGTACGAACCCGCACCACACCACGTAGTGCATCGTCTGCAAGAACGCGAACGTCGCGAGGAAACGCAGCGGCCAGACACCTGCGAGCAGTGGCGGCGGTGTGTAGAGAGCGGCGACGTCGGTGGTCGTGCCCGCGCCACCGAGAGCCCAACCTGCCGCGTGCGCCAGGAGCGCGTCGCACGCACCCGAGAGGATCAGGGCTGGGATCGCGACCGCCCACAGCAGGTGCACGGCACGGAAACCGCGGCGGTGGGGGCCGGCCCACTCCCAAAGGAACGGTACCGGGGTGAGGTTGTGCAGGAACGCCACCAGGACCACGAACCACGCGATCGCGCGCAGGGACGCGAACCCGCACGCGGCGAGGACGACGACCCCCGCGGCCATCAGCCACGGTGAGCCGCGTGTCGACCAGACCCACGCAGCGGCAGCGACCGTGACCGCCACGGTGATCTCGATCTGTTTCGCAGGGCCCACCTGTACCAGCCGCGCCAAGACCACGAGTGTGATCGGCGCCAGCCACCACATGAGCGCACGCGGCCCGAAGCGGGGGGCGAACCGTCCCAGCACGTAGCGGGTCTCCAGCGCGGTGTGGGGAAGCCCGAAGAGCGCCAGCCCGACGACCGTGACGAGGAGCGGGGCGGCGACCGCGAGTCCGAACGCGACTGCCGTGGCCGCCAGGAACAGCGTCGTGGCGTGGCGCACGAGGAGTGGTTCCTCTCGTGCCGAGGTGATCGCGAGTAGAGACAACGGCCACATCCTGTGCGCGTCGTCCCAGTTGCTACCAGCTCGACGACGTAGCGTCGCGCCATGGGATTCCCGTCCGCGTACGCCCTGACGCTCGCAGTCGAGGTGCCCGCCGTCGTTGCAGTGGGGGCGTGGTTGCGGGTTGGCTCCCTCGGGCAGCTCTCCGCCGCAGCGGTGTCGGCCAACGTCGTGACCGTCCCGGTGCTCTGGTTCGTGGTCGTCCCCTTGCTGCAGCCGCGTGTGGGCTGGCTCGCGGCAGTGCTCTGGGGCGAGTCGCTCGTGGTCGTGGGCGAGGCTGCCGTGTACGCCGTGTGGCTGCGCTGCGGCGTCATTCTCGCTACCGGATTGTCCCTCGGGGCCAACGGGCTCAGCGTCCTCGTGGGCCTCACCCTGGGGGACGTGGGGACGTGAGGCGGGTTCACAGCCCGGTTTGAGTCCCCACGTCGGGGGTTTCGGGGGTTGCCGGGGGACGTGGGGACGTGAGGCGGGTTCACAGCCCGGTTCAAGTCCCCACGTCCAAGGGGGCACCGGGCAACCTTGTGGGCGCAACCGTGCTTGGGCCAGTCTTCAGGCGCCGCTGCAGGCCATCCCGCCAAGACACCCAGAGGGACCCAGCACAGATGAGCGACCGGCCGCTGCCGCAACCGCGGCTCCAGACTCCCACCGACAGGTTGGCGGATTTCGAGCGCCGCCACGAGGAGCACCTTCACGCGGCGTCTTCGGCCGCCGTCGAGAAGCAGCACGCCAAGTCCAAGATGACCGCGCGTGAGCGCATCGAGGCCTTCCTCGACCCGGGGTCGTTCGTCGAGCTCGACGCGTTCGCGCGCCACCAGGCCAAGGGTTTCGGGATCGAGGCGAACCGGCCCTACGGCGACGCGGTCGTGACCGGCTGGGGACGCGTGGACGGCCGCAAGGTGTTCGTCTTCGCACAGGACTTCACGGTCTTCGGCGGCAGCCTCGGCGAGGTCATGAGCGAGAAGGTGTGCAAGGTGATGGACCTCGCCGCCAAGGTCGGTGCACCCGTGGTCGGCTTCAACGACTCCGGAGGCGCCCGCATCCAAGAAGGAGTCGTGAGCCTCGACGCCTACGGCAAGATCTTCCTCCGCAACGTGCAGTGCTCGGGGGTGATCCCGCAGATCTCCGTGGTGATGGGCCCCTGCGCAGGTGGAGCCGTCTACAGCCCGGCGATGACCGACTTCACGTTCATGGTCAAGGGCACGTCGCACATGTTCATCACCGGCCCCGACGTCATCAAGACCGTCACAGGCGAGGACGTGAGCCAGGAGGACCTCGGCGGCGCCATGACCCACGCGTCGAAGTCGGGCGTCAACCACTTCGTCGCCGACGACGAGAAGCAGTGCATGGAGGACATCCGCGACCTCCTCGCGTTCCTCCCGTCGAACAACGCCGAGGACCCGCCCCGGCTGGTCGGCGAGGACGACCCGACCCGCCTGATCGAGGAGCTCGACTCGTTCCTGCCCGAGAGCACGAACCAGCCCTACGACGCCAAGGCCCTCGTCGAGCTCATCGTGGACGACGGCGACTTCCTCGAGTCCCAGCCCCACTGGGCGGCGAACATCGTGACCGGCTTCGCACGCCTCAACGGGATCGCGGTCGGCATCGTCGCCAACCAGCCCCTCGCTCTCGCCGGGTGCCTCGACATCGAGGCGTCCGAGAAGGCCGCCCGTTTCGTGCGCACCTGCGACGCGTTCAACGTCCCGCTCGTCACCTTCGTCGACGTGCCCGGCTTCCTGCCGGGCACCGACCAGGAGTGGGGTGGGATCATCCGCCACGGCGCCAAGCTCCTGTTCGCGTACTCCGAGGCGACGGTTCCGCGGATCCAGGTGATCGTGCGCAAGTGCTACGGCGGCGCCTACGTCGTCATGAACTCGCGCAGCATCGGCTGCGACTACTCGGTCGCGTGGCCGACCGCCGAGCTCGCGGTCATGGGCGCGCCGGGAGCGGTCAACATCATCGGGCGCCGCGAGATCGAGGCCGCCGAGGACGGCGACTTCCGGCGTGCGGAGATGATCGCGCAGTACGAGGACGACTACTGCAACCCCTACGTGGCGGCGGAGCGCGGCCTCATCGACGAGGTGATCCGCCCGTCCGAAACCCGCCGCGACCTCTGCGAGGCGCTCGAGATGCTCCTCACCAAGCGCGGCGAGCAGCCCCAGCGCAAGCACGGGAACATCCCCCTGTGAGCGTCCGTATCGAGGTGACCGCTGGCGGGGAGCCGGCGCCGGCGCAGACGGCCGCGCTGGTCGTCGCGGTCGAGCTACTCGTTGCTGCGTCGCCCGCGGTCTCGTGCGGAGAGCAGGCTCCGGCCGCGAGCGAGTGGGCCCTGCAGGGCCGCATGGCCGACCTGCACTGGGCGCCGATCGTGCAGCGCTGGCCTGGGGAGCCACCCGGGCGCAGCTGGCGTCGGGTCCTATCCTGACCGCAGCGTTCCCGGCCCCGCCGCGAGATCTCCGAGCTCGCGGCATCCGAGCCCGCCTGGAGACCAAGTGCAGCCTGTGCAGATGACCAATGCCCTGAGCGACGTCGCCAACCGCCTGCGGATCGAGTCGATCCGTGCCACGACGGCAGCCGGCAGCGGTCACCCGACGAGCTGCGCGTCGGCAGCGGAACTGGCCGCTGCACTGTTCTTCGGCGAGATGGCCCTCGACCTCGGCGACCCCCGCAACCCACGCGCCGACCGCTTCGTGCTGTCCAAGGGCCACGCGGCGCCGCTGCTCTACGCGGTGTGGGCCGAGCTCGGCGTCGTCAGCCAGGACGACCTCCTCACGCTGAGGCGTGGTGATTCCATCTACGAGGGCCATCCGACGCCGCGCATCCCCTTCGTCGACACCGCCACGGGCTCGCTCGGGCAGGGGCTCAGCTTCGGGCTCGGGATGGCGATCGCTCAGGCGGACGACGGCTGGGGAGCGCGCACGTTCGTGCTCATGGGCGACGGCGAGAGCGCCGAGGGCTCGGTCTGGGAGGCGGTCGAGCTCGCGGGTCGTAGATCGCAGGCGAACCTGACCGCCGTCGTCGACGTGAACCGCCTGGGCCAGTCGGCGCCGACGATGTACGGCCACGACGTCGACGACCTCGCGGCCCGCTATCGCGCCAACGAGTGGCACACCCAGGTCGTCGACGGCCACGACGTCGCAGCAGTGCTCGACGCGCTCGAGATCGCACGTGGCATCTCCGACAAGCCGACCGTGCTCGTGGCCCTCACCTACAAGGGCCGCAACATCGTCGACGTCGAGGACGAGGAAGGCTGGCACGGCAAGCCCCTACCGCCCGAGCACGCCGAGCGCGCGATAGTGCACCTCGAGGGCCTCATGACGGGTGAACCGGCGCCGGCGCCACGCCGCGCCGAGGCTGGAGCACTCCCCGCTCGCGCGCACATGAAGCTGAGCGGACTCTCCTACGACGCCGGCGCCTCGGTCGCCACTCGTTCGGCGTACGGAGACGCCCTGAAGGCGATCGGCCTCGAGCACGACTGCATAGTCGCGGTCGACGGCGACACGCAGAACTCCACCTACGCGGAACGCTTCGGCGATGCCGCACCTGACCGCTACACCGAGGCCTACATAGCGGAGCAGAACATGGTCGGGATCGCGTCCGGCCAGGCGTCGCTGGGCCGGGTTCCGTTCGCCGCGACCTTCGCGTGTTTCCTCACACGCGCCGCCGACCAGATCCGCATGTGCGGTATCAGCGGCACGAACGTCAAGCTGTGCGGGAGCCACGCCGGCATCTCGATAGGTCAGGACGGGCCGAGCCAGATGGGCCTCGAGGACCTCGCCCTGTTCGGCACGGTGCCGGGTTGTGTCGTCTTCTACCCCTCTGACGCGGTCTCGGCGGCGCGGGCGGTCGAGCTCGCCGCCAACCACGAGGGCATGTGCTACATCCGCACCACGCGTCCGGCGACCGAGGTCCTCTACAGCATGGACGAGCCTTTCGAGATCGGGCGTGCCAAGGTCGTGCGCGCCGGCGATGCCGACGTCTGCACGGTCGTCGCTTCCGGGGTGACCCTCGAAGAGGCGCTCGCGGCGGCCGAGACGCTGGCAGGCGAGGGGATCGGTGTGCGCGTCGTCGACCCGTTCACGATCAAGCCGATCGACGCGGAATGCCTACGCGACGCGGTTGCCGCCACCGGCGGGCGGGTGGTCACCGTCGAGGACCACTACCGCACCGGTGGAATCGGAGACGCCGTCGATCAGGTGCTCGGTGAGGTGCCCGGCGTCGTGCACCGCCGTCTCGCCGTCGAGGGCGTGCCCCACAGCGGCCAACCTGCAGAGCTCCTCGACGAGTTCGGCATCAGTGCCCGCCACGTCGCCGCGGCCGTGCGGGACCTCGCCGGCTGACGTGCACGCGGTGGGCTCCTCTACGGGTGCCGTGACTTGCACTCGTGAGGCCGCGATTCGGCCCGGTCCCCGTACCATGCGTGCATGTCCGAACTGCCGCTCGAAGGCGTGCGCGTCCTCGACCTCGCGACCCTGATCGCCGCCCCCACGTGTGCCCGGTACCTGGGGGACTTCGGCGCCGACGTCGTCAAGGTGGAGCGCCCCGGCGCCGGCGACCCGATCAGGGCGTTCGAGTTCCAGACCGAGGGAGTCAGCCTCTGGTGGAAGAACATCGCCCGCAACAAGCGGCCGATCACTCTCGATCTCAAGCACGACGAGGGCAGGGCGATCCTGTTGCGCCTCGTGGAGTCGGCCGACGTTCTCATCGAGAATTTCCGGCCCGGCACGATGGAGCGCCTCGGGCTCGGTCCCGACGTCCTCCACGCAGCCAACCCTGCTCTCGTCGTCCTTCGCATAACCGGCTACGGCCAGAGTGGCCCGTACGCGTCCCGGCCCGGATTCGGGACGCTCGCCGAGGCCTACTCCGGCTACGCGGTCCTGTGCGGTGAGGCCGGGCATCCTCCGCTGCTGCCCCCGATCGCGCTGGCGGACGAGCTCACGGGCCTGACGGGCGCCATGGGGGTCCTGACCGCGCTGTACCACCGCGACGTCCACGGTGGCCCAGGTCAGGTCATCGACGCCGCACTTTACGAGTCGCTCTTCGGGATCCTCGGGCCCCTCGTGAGCCTCTGGGACCGGAACAGCGAGATGCAGCAGCGCCAGGGCAGCCGCATCGGCTTCACCGCACCCCGGAACACCTACCTCACCGCGGACGGCCACTACGTCGCGATCGCCGGTTCGAGCCAGTCCATCGCCGAGCGGATCTTCCGGGCGATCGAGCGACCGGAGCTCTTCAGCGACCCGCGCTTCGCCGACAACGCCGCACGTATCGCCCACGTCGACGAGCTCGACGAGGTGATCGGCGAGTGGATCGGGCGCCACAGTGTCGAGGAGGTCGTCGAACGCTTCGAGGAGTGCGAGGCCGCGGTCTCCCCGGTCCACGACATGGAGACGATCTTCTCCGATCCCCACTACGCCGCACGCGGGACGATCGCACGTGTGGAGGACCCCGACCTCGGCGAGTTGCGGATGCAGGAGGTGTTCCCGCGCTTGTCGCGCACGCCCGGTGCGATCCGCCACGCCGGGCGTCACCAGGGTGAATGCACCGACGAGGTGCTCGCCGAGCTCGGTTTCGGCCCCGACGAGATCGAGAGCCTCCGCGCCGACGGCGCGGTCTGAGCGGGTCCGGACCCCGAGGTGTCACGGACGCGCTACCGTGATCCGAGCGCCACTCAGCGAGGTCGTGGACAGGGAGGAGGTCCCGTGGGCCGCACGATCGCAGTCACGGGGGTCTCGGGCTACCTGGGCAAGACCCTGCTCGGCCTGCTCGAACGTCACCCCGACGTCGACCACGTCATCGGCCTCGACACGCGCGAGATCCCGATCCGCACGCCCAAGCTCGAGTTCCACACCTTCGACGTCCTGGACCCCGGGTTGCCGAAGATGATCGCCGGTGCCGACACGCTGGTACACCTCGCCTTCGTGGTGGACCCGATGCGCGACGAGGGCCTCATGCACGCGGTGAACGTGGGCGGCTTCCGCTGCGTGCTCGACGCCGTCGACGAGGCCGGTGTCTCGAGGTTCGTCTATCCGTCCAGCGGCTGGGCCTACGGGGCGCACCCGGACAACCCTGTGCAGATCCCGGAGTCGGCGCCGCTGCGCCCCAACACCGGTTTCAGCTACGCCGAGCACAAGGCCGAGACCGAGGCCGTGCTCGGGCGCTGGAGTCGTGATCACTCCGAGGTTGCCGTGGCCGTGCTGCGACCTGCCACCACGATCGGTCCCCATGTCGCGAACTTCATGAGCCGCGCACTCGAGGGGCCGAGGCTGCCGGCGATCCGCGATCACGCTCCGGCGCTTCAGTTCCTCCACGAGGACGACTTCGCCGAGGCGCTCGTTCACTTCGCTCTCGGCACCCAGATCGGCACCTACAACGTGTGCGCCGACGGCGGTCTGGAACACGCCGAACTGCTCGCGCTCGTTGGGCGCGGTGAGCTGGCCGTGCCGGCGGCGCTGGCTTACCCGCTCGCCGAGGTGGGGTGGAAGCTGGGTCTCACCGAGGTCCCCGCCGGGGCTCTCGACCTGCTCGTGCATCCGTGCGTGCTCGACAACTCGGCGGCGTCGGAGGCGGGCTGGCGACCGCGACACACCAACAGCGAGACCGTAGCGGAGACGATCCGGTCCCTGGGCGACCACGTCTCGATCGGAACGGTCAGATTGACCCGCGCCGGGTACGGCAGGGCCCTGCGCGTGCTGGCAGTTGCCGGTCTCGCCGGACTGACGTTGGCCCTCGTGGCCGCCCTGCGGCGGCGTTGACGCCAACCAGCCGGCGAGGGCGTCCTGGTGCGTGGTTCGCTCGGTCCGTAGGAGGAAGTGCCGAACTCCTTCTCCTACGTTTTCCTATTCGTAGTCGTGGAACCCCTGGCCGGTCTTGCGGCCGAGGCGGCCGGCCGAGAGCATGCGCTTTAGGAGCGGCTCGGGGCGCATGGCGGGGTCGTGGTAGTCCTCGTAGAGGGCGTCGAGGATCGCGACCGAGGTATCGAGGCCTACGAGGTCGAGCAGCTGGAAGGGGCCCATGGGGAAGCCGCAGCCGCCCTTCATCGCCGTGTCGATGTCGTCGATCGACGCGACCCCGCGCTCGTAGAGGCGAACGGCGTGGTTCAGGTACGGGAACAGCAAAGCGTTCACGATGAAGCCGGCGCGGTCCTTGACGAGCACGGGGTCCTTGCCGCAGCTGCGCGCGAACTCCGCCGCGGTCGCGGCGGTCTCGGGCGCAGTCGTGAGACCCTCGACCACCTCGACGAGGGACATCATCGGCGCCGGGTTGAAGAAGTGGATCCCGCAGACCTCCGCGGGACGGCCGGTCTGCACGGCGAGCTCTGTGATCGAGAGCGTCGACGTGTTGGAAGCGAGGAGGGCACCGTCGGCGACGATGCGGTCGAGCTCGTTGAAGAGTTCCTTCTTGATCGCCATGTCCTCGACCACCGACTCGATCACGAGGTCGCAGTCGGCGAGGTCGTGGAGGTTCTCGGTCGCGGTGATGCGGGCGGTGGCGGCCTCGGCGGCTCCCTCCTCGAGCTTGCCCTTGTCGACGAGGCGGCGCAGGTTCTTCTCCACGGCCGCCGCGGTGCCCTCGGCAGTCGCCTGGTTGCGGCTGCGCAGCACGACGTCGAAGCCGCTGACCGCGGCAACCTGGACGATGCCCGAGCCCATCTGGCCCGAGCCGATCACACCGACGCGTTGGACTCCGGCCACGACGCTCTCCTCGATGTCCCCGCCGAACAAGGCGCCCGGCTCCTGCCGGGCTGAAGCAGTCTCCCCGCACGTTGACCGGGCGGTCAAGCCGGTGCCGGCTGCGCCGGACGGGCGCGAGCTCAGGTGCGAAAGCGTGACAGGGTCGAGCGGAGGGTGCCGGCGAGGTTGCTGAGCTGGCTCGCGGCGCCGGCGGTGGTGCGGGACGTCTCGGCGTAGGAGCTGGACGACTCCGCGACCGAGGACATCGCGTCCGCGACCTGGTTCGAGGACGACCGCTGCTGCGCGGTGGCGGAGGAGATCTCGGCGGCCGCCCGCGCTGTCTGGAACGCCATCTCGGTGATCTGCTCGAGCGCCGCCCCGACCTCTTGGACGGCTTCCTGACCGGCGACGACCTCTACGGTGCCACTGCCGGTCGCGTCGATGGATGCCTGAGTCTCCTCGCGGACCTCGCCGATGAGATCCTGGATGTTGCGCGTGGCGGTCATCGACCTGTCGGCGAGCTTGCGGATCTCCTCGGCGACCACCGCGAAGCCGCGCCCCTGCTCTCCGGCGCGGGCAGCCTCGATGGCGGCGTTGAGGGCCAGCAAGCCCGTCTCGTCGGAGAGATCCTCGATCAGGTCGAGGATCATCCCGATCTCCTCGGACACTTCGCCGAGCCGGTTCGTGCGTTCCGCGATCACGTCGACGCGCTCGGAGATCCGCTCGAGCCCGCAGATCGACTCCACCACGGCCTCACGGCCGGTGACCGACATCGTCGACGTCGAGTCGGCGAAGGCCGCCACCGACTCAGCCGATGCCGCGATCGTCGCCGCGGTCGCGGCGAGCTCACGCACGGTCGCGTTCGTCTGGGTCACGGCTGCCGCCTGGCTGTGGCTCGCGCTGGCCTCGAGTTGTGCCGTGCTCTGGAGCCCGTCCGCCGCGGCAGCGAGCTCCGCGCCCGTGTCCTGGACGTTGCCGACGAGCGACCCGAGCGCTACCCGCATCGCCTCCAGCGAGTCGTGCAGGGACCGCATCATCGTCGCAGTCCCGGAGTCGAGGTTCTCGGTGGCGGGCGCCGCGCTGCGCGGCCGTAGGTCGCCGCGAGCGATCGCGTCGAACGACGCCGAGAGCGTTGTCACGTGCCGTTCCATCTCGGCGATGCGAGCCCCGTCCTCCTGGCGGCCGCGCAGCTCGCTGGACAGCAGGTGGCTGAACGTCACGCCGAAGAGGACGAGCAACGGTCCCAGGGACGCGGCGGCGACGCCCGCCGCGGACGGGCCGCTGGCGTCCCATCCGAGCCCGAACGTCCCCACGCCGAGGATCACGCAGTAGCCGACCGTCCATGCGGGCCGGGTCACCATCGCGACCTCGAGTGCGAGTGGGAAGAACCCGCAGAAGGCGAGCTGGGGCAGGCCTGTCCATGCCACCGCGGCGAGGAGCAGGGCGGTGTCGATGCCGAGCAGTCCCGCGACCGCGACGACCTGGGCGTCGTCGCCCCTCCCGGTGAGGTGAAGACCGAGGGAAACGAGCCCCAGGAAGACGAAGGCGGCCGACACGTAGGCGACCTTGCGTACCGATCCCGCGTCCCCGGCCAGCGCAGCCCCGACGAGTAGAGCCGCGGCGAGTCCGAGCCGGACGAGTCCGGACAGGCGCATGAAGGCGCCTTGCCCGATGCGGAACGCGGCGCGCTGGTTGTCCACGAGCTCGCGGGTGCGGGTGTTCACATCGGCGGTATCGGCCGGTTCGGCCCGCAGTTTGAGAGGTCTCGTGAAAGCGCCGGGCGCGTCCTGCTACTGGCTCACGAACAGGGCGGAGAGTGCGCCCACTCCGAGGGCCAGGACGAGGGCGATCACGACGACCATCACCAGGATGCGCTGGCGGCGCATCTGCTTGCGGGGTTTGTACTCGTCGCCTGCGGGGCGGGCGGTTCGAGGCTTGCGGGTGCGCTTCTTCTTGGCCACGCGGGAAGTCTATGCCCGCGCGACGGGCCCGCCGCGATCCACGGCTCAGGCGGTTCTCAGCGGCGTCGGCCAGGCTCGGGCCCGTATGACTGGCGGATCCGGCGTGCAGGATCACGACTGTGACCCCACGAACTCCTCGCGGTGGCGTTCCGCTGGCATGTCGCCACACCACGTGGCAGAGTTCTGCCGCTCGGCGGATGCAGCGGTGGGCCCATTGCCGAGCGGGCACCGAGCTGGGATGAGGGTGGAGTCCGGACCGACGTGACCGACGTGAACAGCAAGCCGAGGAGGCCACGAGGCGTGACTGCCCGGCCGTCCCCGTACAGGGCTCGAACGAGGCTCGCCGCGGCCGGTGCCGCCGTCTTCCTCGCCGGCGCAGTCCTGTCCGGATCCGCAGGCGCCCGCGCCGCCGAATCAGATCCGACCACGTCGACGACGACCACCACGACCGCGCCCCCCGCGACCACGCCACCCCCGACCACCAGTGCGCCCCCGGCCACCTCGGCACCACCGGCGACGACCCCCGTGGCGACGACTCCGGGCGCACCGTCGCCCACGCTGCCCCCGAGCCCGATCGCGCAGGTCCAGGTCGAACAGCAACAACAGCTCGCCACGCTCCAGAAGCAGGCCGACGACCTCGCCAAGTCGGTCGTGGCCGCCCGCGCCGGCCTCGGCGAGATCGACGTCGCAGTCGACGACATCCAGAACCGCATCGGCGGAGTGCTCAAGCAGATCGAGGAACGCCGCGCGGTGCTCGCCAAGCGAGCCGTCGCCGCGTACAAGGGCGACTACGGCTACGTATCGGTCCTCCTCGAGGCGCAGTCGCCGAGCGAGTTCCTGAACCGCGTCAAGTTCCTCGAGCGCACGAGCGACAAGGACCAGCAGACGATCCAGGGCCTTCTCGACGAGAAGGGCGAACTCGAGGCCCAAGAGGACGAGATGTCCAAGCTGCAGGTGCAGCAGCGTGAGAAGGTGGCGGAGCTGCAGGCCCAGCAGAAGGACCTCGGCGGCAAACTCGGCCAGATGGCCGACGTCCTCTCCCAACTCCCACAACAGCAGGCGATCATCGTCAACGGCTTCGTCTTCCCCGCCTCACCGCCGTTCACGTTCTCCAACGACTTCGGCAACTACCGCTCCGGGCCGCCACCGCATCCCCACGCCGGCAACGACGTGTTCTGCGTCTGGGGTTCGCCACTGCGAGCGGTCGAGGACGGCACGATCACGAAGATGGGCCGTAACGGTCTGGGCGGCGAGCGGGTTTGGCTCAGCGCCGACCGCGCGAACCCCGACGGAACCCACAACGCTTACTACTACGCGCACCTGTCGGGGTACTACCCGGGCCTCCTGGTCGGTTCCCACGTGAAGGCCGGTGACTTCGTCGGGTTCTGCGGCAACACGGGAAACGCCGCGACGACGCCGCCGCACGTGCACTTCGAGATCCATCCGCGAGGCGCCGACGGCCCGCCGACCAACCCGTATCCGACGCTGCGCGCCACGCAGCTCGCGATGGAACAGGCCCAGCAACAACTCGCTGTTTCGGGCACGGCCGCCTCGGCCCCGGTCCAAGTCGACGGGTCGGGCAACCCGATCGGGATCAAGGCTCAACCGGGCCAGGCTGCTTTCACTCCGCCCACGGTGACGACACCTTCGGGGGGCACTCGTCCGGGCGACAAGCCACCTGTGGTCGCGCCGCCCAAGCGCAACGCCTATTAGACCGCTGGGCCCCGGGCCCGCACATGCGGGCGGGTCGGTCGGGGTCGTGAGACCCGCGCCTCACCTCGGCGTCCTCGATGCCGCACCCACCTCGAGGGTTGGAGAACATATCGGCCAAGATCCCGGGGTTGGAGAACCACGAGCGCGATTTCGGGCACCGTAGCTCTCCAACCCTCTCGGTTTGGCCGGATCCTTATCCAAGGCGGTGTCGATCCGGACATCTGCGACTGCCCGATGCGCAACGCCGAGCTGATCGGCCACGCGTTGCGGCGGCAGGCGCGCCTCGAGGCCCGGGTGTTCGAGCCGTACTGACCGCCAAAGCGGCGTTTCGGGCTTTCCATTGCCGGAACTCGGGGGGAGGCCGGGTACGCTGAGCCCACCTCTGTCTCCTCGCCCGTTTCCGGCGTCTCGTCTGGAGTGCCAGTGGGCATCGTCGTCCAGAAATACGGCGGAACTTCGGTCGCCGATCCCGAACGGATTCGTGCTGTCGCCGCGCGTGTCGTCGCAGCCAAAGAGGGCGGTAACGACGTCGTCGTCGTCGTCTCGGCGATGGGCGCGACCACCGACGAGCTCGTCGGGCTCGCACACCAGGTGAGTGCCCGGCCCGCTCCACGCGAGATGGACATGCTCCTCACCGCAGGCGAGCGGATCTCGATAGCGCTCCTGTGCATGGAGTTCATAGACCGCGGCCAAGAGGCGGTCAGCCTCACCGGCAGTCAGGCGGGCATCATCACCGACACGACCCATGGCAAGGCGCGGATCGTCGACGTGCGGCCGGCCCGGATCCACGAGGAGGTCGACGCCGGCCGGGTGGTCGTCGTCGCAGGGTTCCAGGGTGTGTCGACCGGCAGGGACATCACGACCCTGGGCCGGGGCGGCTCCGACACCTCCGCGGTGGCGGTGGCCGCGGCGGTCCACGCCGACGTGTGCGAGATCTACACCGATGTGGACGGCGTCTACACCGCCGACCCGAGGCTCGTACCCGAGGCACGCAAACTCGACGAGGTCTCCTACGAGGAGATGCTCGAGCTCGCCGGGTCGGGGGCCCGCGTCCTGCAGGTGCGGTCGGTGGAGTTCGCTCGCAACCACGGTGTGGCGATCCACGTGCGTTCGAGTTTCAAGACCGACGCCGGCACCCGCGTCGTCGAGGAGGACAAGATCATGGAGAAGGCGATCATCTCGGGTCTCGCACACGACACTTCCGAGGCAAAGATCACGGTGCACGGTGTCCCCGACCGGCCCGGGATCGCGGCGCGGATCTTCCAAGAGCTCGCCGACCATTCCGTCAACGTCGACATGATCGTGCAGAACACGTCGAGCGACGGCCGAACCGATGTCTCGTTCACGCTGCCGACGGGCGACCTCGTGACGGGTGAGGAAGTCATTCGCTCGGTGTGCGAGGAGATCGGCGCCGTCGGTTTCGACGTCGAGGACGACATCGCCAAGATCAGCCTCGTCGGTGCCGGGATGAAGACCAACCCCGGAGTGGCAGCGGCGATGTTCACGGTTCTCGCCGCCAACGGGGTCAACATCGAGATGATCTCGACCTCGACCATCCGGATCTCGTGCGTCATCAAGAGCGCCGACTTGGAACCGGCGCTGCGCGCGGTTCATGCCCGTTTCGGCCTCGACGGCACCGACGCCGAGGTGGTGTTCGGATGAGCAGCTTCACCACACCAGGCCTCGACGTGGCAGTCGTGGGCGCCACCGGCCTCGTCGGCACGGAGATGCTCGCGATTCTCGCCGAGCGCGACTTCCCGGTGCGCTCCTTGCGTGTGTTCGCGTCGCCGCGTTCGGAGGGCAAGGTGCTCGAGTGGGGTGGCGCCGACCAGACCGTCGAAGTGCTGCGACCCGGTTGCTTCGACGGCGTCGATCTCGTCTTGATGGAGGTCGAGTCGGATCTCTCGCGCGAGTGGGCTCCTGTCGCCGCTCGCGCCGGTGCCGTCGTCGTCGACAACTCGTCGGCGTGGCGCATGGACGGCTCGGTGCCGCTCGTCGTGAGCGAGGTCAACCCCCACGCCCTCGACGCACACGCCGGCATCGTCGCCAACCCGAACTGCACGACGATGGTTCTCATGCCCGCGTTGAAACCGCTCGACGCGGCTTTCGCGCTGAAGAGGCTCGTGATCTCGTCCTACCAGGCGGTGTCGGGCAGTGGCGTCGCGGGCATCAGCGCGCTGGCCGAGGAGGAGGCGAAACAGGGTGACGACCTCGACCTGCTGCGCCGCAGCGGCGTACACGGGATCGATCGCACGCAGGATGTCTATCCACGCCCGATCGCTCACAACGTGATCCCTCAGTGCGACGCCTTCGTCGACGACGGCACCGAGGAGACCAAGGAGGAGCGCAAGCTCGTCGACGAGAGCCGCAAGATCCTCGAACGCCCCGACCTCGAGATCGCGGCCACATGCGTGCGTGTGCCCGTGGTGAGCGGCCACTCGATGACCGTGAACGCCGAGTTCCGCGAGCCTGCGACGGCGGCGGCAGCCGCAGCGATCCTGGCGGCGGCACCCGGCGTCGTACTCGCTGCGTCCAGGGAGGCCTACGCCACGGCGTTCGAGGTCGCGGGACGCGACGGCAGCTTCGTGGGGCGCCTGCGCGACGACGAGTCGCGGCCGAACACGATCGACTTCTTCGTGGTCGGTGACAACTTGCGCAAGGGCGCGGCGCTCAACTGCGTCCAGATCGCCGAGGAACTCCTCGTGCGCGGCAAGCTCGTCGCGCACTGACGCGCGCACTGACACGCGCGCTGACGGGGAGCGCCGACGCCTGCGACGCCCGCCGCGACCCCGGAGCCGCTGCCCTGGCCGCCAGGCGCCCGTGACGGAAGGTGACTCCGGCCTACTCGAGGCGTAGCTTGCGGATGGCCACTCGGAGGGCGATATGGCAGTGAATGTCCGACGGTTCAGCATCGGGGTCTGCGCGCTGGGGTTCACGCTCGCTCTTGGGGTCGGGGCGCCCGCATCGGCTGCTCCTTACCCGAATCCACCGGGCCAGCATGTCGGCCCCTCGGGCGGTCCCACCGCTGCCGCTTCGGCGGGAGCACGCTCTGTCGCACCGACCGCGAAGGTGGCGGCGGCAGGCGGTGCAGCCGCCCAGGAGAATCTGCCCTTCACCGGCCAGGACGTCATCGAGATCGTCGCTGTCGGCCTCGGTGCGGCGGCCGCTGGGACCGCCGCGGTCACCATGGCCCGCTCGCGACGTCGCCGTCCCGAACCCCACCTCGACTGACAGCGAGGACGTCCACCGAGCCGGTTGCAGCGTGGGGCGACCGGCGGCCACCCCACGCTGCACCTGCATATCCGTGAGTCGGGACGGCGGGATTTGAACCCGCGACCTCAGCGTCCCGAACGCAGAACGGGTGGTATCGGGCCGTTCCGCAGAGTGTCAGAAAGGGCATGTGGCCTGCGGTAATACAGTCAGGCCGTGCCACGCCGTTTCGGCCTGTTTCGCTGCTCGTGTGCCATGGATGTGCCATGACGCCCGTGTCGCCCGACCGACCCGACCTGAGGATTACACGCGTGGTACTATCCGGCACCGACGGACCTCGCTGTGACACTCGAGCCACTCGCCGACAGCATGCGCAACGCCGTCGCTGAGATGTTCCAGCCGACCGTGTCTCGGCTGCTCGCCCCCTCACGGGAGGCCATCGGTGCGAACCTCGCCCCCGTCCAGGCAGCCGCGAGACGCGAGGTCCGCCCGATCGCTGAACGCCTCGAATAGCTCTGCAAGCGCCGACGCACCGCGATTGAGGGCTCACCTACGCCGCCGCAGCGCCGCCCGCCGCTGCGGCGTGACGGCCTCGACCTAACCCGCCGGAGCGGACCCCAGGCTCCCGCCCGAACAGGCGCCGTCACGTCTCCCGACCTCGAGCCCCAGCTCAAGGGAGACACCCCAATGGCAGTCGCACAGCATCGCATGAAGCGGTCGTCACCTGCGGGGAGGCGACCCATGGAACCGGTGACAACCTTCGCCGACCACGCTCCCGGTCTCGCCGAGGCAGGCTGGTCAGTCCTCCCGCTGAAGACCCGAGGCAAAGTCCCGCTGATCCCCCACGCGATGGGTGGCCGCGGACATAAGGACGCCACCACCGATGCTGCCCGGGTTGCCCGCTGGGCTCGGGCGTACCCGACAGCGAACATCGGCGGGCGCGTCCCGGCGGCGCTCGTCGTGATCGACGTCGACCCCCGGCAACGGCGGCGACGTGACGGTCGCCCGCTGGGAGACAGATCACGGTCCGCTGCCGATCACACTGTCGGCGTGGTCCGGCCGCGGCGACGGCGGACGGCACCTCTGCTTCGTGGCGCCGGCGTTCAAGGCGTCCCGGGACCGACTCAAAGGCACCGCCGCCGTGTGCTCGCTGTGGACCCCAACGGCTAGTTCGTGTCGCACCTGCCCGTTACGGTGGGCCATGGCAGAGCAGAAGCCGTATTCGTACTCGTGCACGTCTGGCGTGCCCGACACGCTGACTTCCCTGCGCCTGCCGCTCGCCTGTCGATGGGTGACCTGTGGGTGTGGGGCGACGTCGAGGAGTGGGCCCGCAGGACCGGGAGGCTCCCGTGAGCGTCGAGCGGCGCGCCACGACTCGAGGGGTCCGGTGGGATGTGCGCCTGCGGACGCCTGACGGCAAGCAGTACCGGCGGTCCTTCCGCACCAAGCGGGAGGCGGAGGCGTTCGAGGCCCGCGAGGTTGCGGACCGCAGCCGAGGGGCCTGGATCGACCCCCGGCGCGGCGACGTGCTCTTCGGGACGTTCGCAGCGCAGTGGCTCGGGTCGAACCCCGGGAAGCGGCCGTCGACGTGGGCCCGGGACGAGGGCGTGATCCGCGTGCACCTCGAGCCGGAGCTCGGCAAGGTGCCGGTCGCTGCCATCACGCCGCCCGACGTGCAGGCTCTCGTGAGCGGGTGGTCCAAGGTCATGGCGCCGAGGACCGTCGCCCGTACCTATGGCGTCCTCCGCAGCATCCTCAACGCCGCTGTCGCGCGCGCGACATCGTCGCCCGCACGCCGTGCCGAGGGATCAAGCTCCCGAAGGCCTCCCCGGCGGCTCGGCATGTCGTGACCGCCGACGAGCTCGCGGTCCTGCACGCCGAGCTCGACCCCGGCTGCGCTCCGATGGTCTACCTCGGCGCCGTGCTCGGGCTGAGGTGGGGCGAGTGCGCCGGGCTCCGTGTCGGCCGCGTCGACTTCCTGGGGTCGACGCTCGCCGTCGTCGAGCAGTTGACCCGTGGGAAGGCCGGGCGGGGCGTGCTGGCGGAGCCGAAGTCCGACGCCGGGCGCCGCACCCTCGCCGTGCCCCGGGCGGTCATGGACCTCCTCGCCCAGCACCTCCACAGTCGCGGTCTCACGGGCGCCGACGACGGCGAGCTCGTCTTCGCGTCACCCGAGGGCGGGCCACTCGAATACTCGAACTGGCGGCGCCGCCAGTGGCTCCCCGCAGCGAAGGCCGCAGGTGTCGAGGGCCTCGGGTTCCACGACCTGCGCCGAGCGAACGCCACTGCCCTTGTCCGTGAGGGCGTCGACGTGAAGACGGCGCAGGCTCGTCTCGGCCACTCCGACCCCCGGCTGACGCTCGCCGTGTACGCCCAGGCGGTCGGCGAGGCGGACCGCTCCGCGGCGGACAAGCTCGGTGAGGTGTTCCTCCCCGGCCCGACCTCGTGTGCCATGGATGTGCCATGACAGCCCGGACGCGCAGAGGGGGCCCGGCTAGGGACCCCCTCTGACCTGCATATCCGTGAGTCGGGACGGCGGGATTTGAACCCGCGACCTCAGCGTCCCGAACGCTGCGCGCTAACCAAGCTGCGCCACGTCCCGATTCCGACGCGCCAGTGTAGCGATGCCGGTCCATGCGGCTAGAGGACACGTCCGGGAGGTTCAAGCCCCTGTTGTAGGCGCGGCGCGGTCCTCGATCGCGACTTCCGCGTCGGCTTCGGCGGTGTCGTCGGCGACCTCGTGAGCTGCCTCCATGAGCTCGGCACCGTGGCGGCTCTCACCGGCGAGCTCTTCCTCGAGGGCGGCTTCTTCCCAGGTCGAGCCAGGGCGTGACAGCCTCTCGAACGTCCACCGCAGGGCGGCGGGATCGATCGGTTTCACGAGCCACGCGTCGGCGCCACCGCGGCGTGCCAGGAATACGTCGGCGCGGCGGTCGAGGAGCGCGATCACGTTGGTGTCGCCGATCGTGCCGGCGGCTTCCTCGGAGCGCACCACCTTGGCCACCGCGAGCATGCCCATCGAGGCGACCTGGCTGTCCACGATGACCACGTCGGGCTCGAGCTCCGGGAGGAGGTCCTCGACGGCATACGGATCGTCGGTGGTGTGGACCTCGACGCCGCTGCGCTCCAGGGCGCCCACGACCTTGTCGCGCACCCACGGGGCGCCCGTGACGACGAGGACATTGGCCATGGAGCGGTCTCCTTAGGTGTCGGGGCCCGACTGTGCGCCATCGTCGGCGGCGGGCCCCTGCGGGAAGAGATTGTCCTCCAGCAATCGCAGAGTGGCGAAATCGTGCACGTCGTCGCCCAGGAAGGGCACACGGGCGAGGGGTGCGTCACCGATCAGCTTGCGGAGTCGATCGAGCTGTGCCTCCTCGCGGTGCGCGATCTCCTGGAAGGAGGCCAGGTTGGCGTAGAGGTCGGCGAGGCGGGCGACGGCGGCTTCCGCTTCGGAGTCGGCCGCTGTCTCACCCGCGGCGCAGATGCCCGCGGCGCGCAGCCTCGTCGCTTCGGCCAGTGAGGCGTGGAAGCGGGGATGCAGCCGGTTGACCACCGCCGCGGCCACCGGCAGGGACATGGCGGCGAGCTCCTCGGCGAAGTACTCGGCCTCCTGGATCGCGTCACGCCGCGGTGAGGCTACGAGGACGAACGACGTCTGCTCCGACGAGAGCAGCTCCCGCACGCGCGACGCACGTTCGTGGAAGCCCTCGTACATCCCCTCGAAGGCGGCGAAGAACTCGACGACGTCCTCGAGTACCTCACTGCCGAGGACGCGCGATGCCGTACGCAGGAACAGGCGCGCCGCGCGGTTCAGCACGCGCATGCTGCCGCGGGCGGGTGCGGTGAGCACCCGGAACGCGCGGCCCTCGAGGAACCGGGTCAGCCGGTTGGGCGCGTCGAGGAACTCGAGGGCATTGCGCGACGGCGGGGTGTCTACGACGACGAGGTCGAACTCGCCTTCCTCGTGGAGCTCGTAGAGCTTCTCCATCGCCATGTACTCCTGGGTGCCCGACAGGGCCGAGGAGATGTTGCTGTAGAAGCGATTGTTGATGATGTTCTCGGCCTGTTCGGGCCCGGCCGAGTACTTGTGCACGAGGTTGTCGAAGGTCGACTTGGCATCGAGCATCACCGCAGCCAACGATCCTCCCGGGGCGCGCTCGCCGTCGGGGTCCCAGAGTTGAGGATCGATCAGGCGCGGCAGGTCTCCGAGCTCGCCCACCCCGAGCGCTTGGGCGAGACGCCGCGCCGGGTCGATCGTCACGACGACCGCCGACAGGCCCAGACGGGCGGCATGGATCGTGACGACCGCTGCCGTCGTCGTCTTGCCGACACCGCCGGACCCGCAGAAGACGAGCGTGCCGCTGCGGCGGATCAGGTCGGCGAGTTCGCCCCCAGCCCGGATCGCGCCGGCCGACTCGGTGGCGGTGTCGGTCACGCGGCCCCCTGGAGCGCGGCAGCTTGCGCCCCGCACTCCGCTGCGAGGACCTCGAGCTCCTCGATGCCGAGCTCGGCGGTGAACAGGAACGGCAGCACCAGGAAGGGAAGGGCGAGCAGATCCTCGAGCCGGCCGAGCTGATGGAGTTGCAGCTCGTGGCGCATGGCCCGGAAGTTGGCTGCCGCCGCGAGGGCGTCGGCTTCCGGGGCAGGGACGACGACACGCGCGAGCGCGGCGTCGTGGAGGACGTCCTCGGTCGTCACGGCCGGGCCACCCGGGTACCAGCCGTTCACGATCACGGCGGCGGTGTGGATGCCCATCTCGACGAGAGCGTCGGCGGTCTCCGCGGTCTCGTTGACGGGGGTCTCCTCGGGCAAGGTGACGAGCACGACCTTGCAGCGTGTCGGGTCCGTCAGCAGCCCGTGCACCTCACGTGCCTGGGTGAGGACCGGACCCACGCGGACCGCTGCGAGCAGGCCCTCCGCCGAACCCAGGAACGTGAGGGTGTGCCCCGCGGCGGGGGCATCGACGATGACCAGGTCGTACTCGCCGGATCGCTCGATCTGTTTGACCTTCCCCAGGACGAGGATGTCCTTGATCCCGGGCGCCGCGCTCGCGACCACGTCGATGAGGTTCATCGACTGGAGGCGCTTCGAGAGCCACGCGAGGTTGTGATCTGCGAGGAACTCGAGGAGGGCCTCGTCGGGGGTGATCGTACGGCCGTCGACGCCGTTGGCAAGCTCGATCGTCTCGTAGCCGAGCGGGCTGGCACCGAAGAGAGCCGATAGGCCACTCTTGCCCTCTACGTCGACCAACAGGACGCGCCGTCCCGCGGCGGCGCATCCGAGGGCGAGGGCCGCGGAGACGGTGGTCTTGCCGACCCCTCCCTTCCCGCTCACGATGCAGACACGACTGTCCAACAGTGAAGGCAGGTCCATGACTTCGCGCAGCATACCGCCCGGGCCCAGGTGGTCCCGGTGGCGGCGGGTGCGGTGGACCCTGCTGGTCGCGCTCGGCCTCGTGTTCGGTACGGCGCTCGCGATCGCATCGCCTGCTGCAGCCGAGGAACCGGCGACCAGCCTGCCGGCCGAGGCCCCCGAGCTGAGCGGCCGCTTCTACGTGGTGGAGGTGGACGGGCCCATCGACTCGATCGTCGCCGGGGAGATACGTGATTCGCTCGCAAAGGCCGCCGATCCCGCCAACGACACCGTGGGCATCATGCTCCGGTTCAAGAAGGTGCCCGGTGCGTTGGGCGTGGACAGCGTCGCGTTGGCAGAGGACGTGCGCGATGCGGCTGTCCCGGTCGTAGCGTTCGTCGGCCCGGCGGGATCCTCGGAGGTTGCCGGGGGCGGAGTTCTCCTGCTGGCCGCGGCCGACATCGTCGCGGTTGCCCCCGAGACCACTGTCGGGCCGCTCAACCCGGTCGACCTCCGGAGCGGCGAGACGTTGACCGATGCCGAGGCGCTGACGACGTTCGAGCACTTGAGGCCCAAGGGGGACCCAGGCGGGTGGCCGGTCCTGCTGGAGCACGAGGTGAAGGTCGGTGCCGGCGGCGTCGACGGCGTGTCCGACCTGACGGCGCCGACCGTCGGCGAGGCTCTCGTGGGAGCCGACGACCGAGCAGTGCTCCTGCCGGGCGGACAGGTCGTCAAGATGGATCTGTTCGAGCTCGTGAGGGCCGAGGGGTCCGAGCAGGCCCAGCAGGCGCCCAAGGTCCTGGTGCTGTTCACGAGCCTGGGGTACTTCGAGGGCTTCCTGCACAAGATGCACACGCCCACGTATGCCTACGTCATGCTCTCGATCGGGCTTCTTGCCATTGCGTTCGAGTTCTATGCCGTCTCGATCGGCATCGCCGGCGTCCTCGGTGGTCTCTGTCTTGCGATCGGTTTCGTCGCCGCGGGCGCGCTCCCCGTGAACTGGTGGGCTGTGGCACTGCTCGTCGTCGGCATCATCCTGCTCTGCGTCGACGTGCAGCAAGGCACGCTCGGCGGTTTCACCGTGCTCGGCGCGGGTGCTCTCGTTGCAGGGTCGGTGTGGTTCACCCATGGCACCTTCGACGTGCACTGGTGGGCGGTCATCCTGGTGGTCGGTGGAGTCCTCGCGTTCTTCGCGGTGGCGATGACGACAGTGGTGCGGACGCGCTTCGCAACGCCGACCATCGGACGCGACCGCCTCCTCGACGCGGCGGGGAGAACCGTGACGGCACTGACGCCCGAGGGCACGGTCGAGATCGACGGGGCGGTCTGGCAGGCGCGAGCGCACCGGGGCCGGATCGCCGCGGGGACGCCCGTGACGGTGCGGGCGATCCAGGGAATCGTGCTCGAGGTCGACCCGGGTGTCGGCGATGACGTCTCCGACCCCGGGCCCCAACTAGTGCAGTGACGCACATGTCACCACTGTGGGCGACTGTTCACAGGCATACGCGCGCGGTGTGCGCGTCCAGGTGGCCTGACCTGCGAAAACGGTGTGTCTGGGCCCATTTTTCCCCTTGTGGACAACCACGCGGGCACGTATCGTGAGGGTCCTATGAAGCGGGGATACCGACAGATCGAGTACACGAGCGACGACCCGTGGCAGCTGCGTGCAGCATGTCGCGGGCCGCAGGCGTACCTCTTCTTCCCGCCGAACCACCCGGAGCGCAAGGAGGATCGGGAGTCCCGGGAATCGCGGGCAAAAGCCATTTGCGGCGTTTGTCCCGTGGTCGAAGAATGCTACGGCTTCGCGCTGGACACGCGCGAGGCACACGGCATCTGGGGGGGGACAACCGAAGCCGAGCGCAGGGTGCTCCTGGCGGAGGTCGTTTGACTGGCATGGTGAACACTCGGAAGTGATGGGGTGGATGTCCCTCGGGGGGAACGAGGGGCTGCCACCGAGAACGACCCGACGAAGCGGGACGGCAGGACCGTCCCGCTTCGTCGCGTAGACGGTCCCCTCGTCGTGCCGGGCGTTCTGGGGCGCCGACTCTGGCCCAAACCCGTTCCCAGCGCCCACCCCAGGCCGGATGGGGTGGGCGCATCGCCCAAGTCGGGATTGCGTCTGGTGGGCGCGCCCGGGTCGGGAATCGATCGGATGCCAGCGCCCAGAACGAGGCGGGCGTCGATAACCTCCAGGTGTGTTGCCTCTCCTGATCCTGGCCGCGGTCGCCGTGCCGATGCTCGAGATCGCAGTGCTGAGCCAGATCCTCGTGTGGGCGCCGTGGCCGCTGGTGCTCGCCCTGGTCGTGGTCGGTTCCGTGGCCGGGCTCGTGATCATGCGTCAGGACGGCCTGTCCGGCCTCCGGCGCTGGCGTTCGGCTCGTCGCCGGAGGAGCCCGGCGGACGCACGCACGATCGCAGCGGGCCTGCGCGACGTGGCCGCGATCCTGCTGGCGGTTCCGGGCGTGGTCACGACCGTCTGCGGGCTGGTCCTCCTCGCGCCCCCCCTGCGCGCGTTCGTGGGGCGCCGCGCGACCGCCGCCGACACGGCCCGGCGGCGTCGGCGCCTGCCCGCGATCGAGGCCGGCAGGACACCGGCCCTGGCACCTCCTCCACCACGACCGGCCCTCGCACCGGCCGTGGTGGGCCAACACGACGAGTTCACCGGTGAGCAGTTCGCGTTCGCCCACGCTTCCGCTGCGACCGGCCACATCGCCGGCCAGAGCGAGGCTCACGGAGCAGTGGTCGACACCTTCTTCGACCCCGCCCCGACGCCAACGGCACCAGAAGCTGGGCCCATGATCCCGATGGCGCCGCCGCTCCCCCCGGTCCTCGCACCCCCTTCGCAGTCGACGACGATCTCCCCGATGCCGGCCGCACCGCAACCGCCACAGGCCACTGCCGGCGGTGGACGGAGCGAGCCGGCCGGGGACGAGGCGGGGTGGGGAGCGTTCATGGAGGGCAGCGATTGGGAGGAAGCGCCCGTTCGCAGGCGTCGTGAGCGCCGCTCGGCGAAGGCCGCGAAGCAGCCGGGCGGGCACCGACGGGCCAGACGTGGCCGACCGAATCCGCCACAGGAGGAGCAACGGTGACCGAGGTGGGCCATACCGGCGCCGGCGCAGGCGACGTGATCCGCGATGCCGCGACCGTGCTCGTCGTGCGCGACGGCGACGCGGGTCGTCCCGAGGTCCTCATGCTGCGCCGCACCTCCAAGGCCACGTTCGCCGCGGGGGCGATGGTGTTCCCCGGTGGCGCGGTCGACCCCGAGGATCGCACCATCGCGGCGTCCACACGCGTGACCGGGCGCGACCTCGACCCCGTCGAGCTCTCCTTCTGGGTGACTGCCGTGCGCGAGACCTTCGAGGAGGCCGGTCTCCTCGTCGGCCACGGCGAGGTCGACACCGCGACCCTCGCCCGGTTGCGCGAAGCACTGCTCGCGGGACGGATGACCTTCGCGGAGTGCCTCGAGGTCGTCGGCGCGACTCTCGACTGCTCGCTCATCCCCTACATGGCGCGCTGGGTCACGCCCAAAGGGGAGACGCGGCGTTTCGACACCCGCTTCTTCCTGGTGGCGGCACCGGAGGGCCAGGTCGCCGCGCACGACGCCAACGAGACCACGGCGACCGAGTGGGTCACACCCGCAGCTGCGCTCGAACGTGCCCGTGTGGGCGAGCTCTTCCTCCTGCCGCCCACGATCGCGAGCCTGACGTGGCTCGCGGAGCACGGGTCGAAGGCGGCGGCACTCGCCGCAGGGCACGCGAAACCGGTCGCGGTCGAGCGTCCGGAAGTCGTCCTGCGTGACGACGGCGCGCTCGTGCTGCGCCTTTCGGATCGAGACCTGATCCTTCGTCCTGGCCCGGATCAGGACTCGTGACACCGACACCGGGCGTCCCCGAGGAGATCCAGCCCGGCGTCGTCCGGGTCGTGGCTCCGAACCCCGGTCCGATGACGGGGCCCGGAACCAACGCCTACGTCGTTGGCGACGATGCCGTCGTCGTCGTCGATCCGGGCCCCGACGACGACACCCATCTGGACGCGATCCTCGCCGCCGTTGGCGGCCGCCCGGTCGTGGCGGTGGCCGTCACCCACCATCACGCCGATCACTGGCCCCTCGCCTCCCGCCTCGTGGCCGAAGTCGGCGCGCCGATCGCGACCCACGGACACCCGGCGCTGGAGGCCCCGGACATCAAGGTGACAGGAGGTGACGTGCTCGCCGCCGGCCGGCACAGCCTTCAGGCGATCCACACCCCGGGCCACGCGTCCGACCACGTCTGCTGGCTGCTCGACGACGAGTTCCTGTTGACCGGCGACCACGTCATGTTCGGCTCCACGGTCGTGATCGCGCCGCCCGACGGTGACATGGCCGCCTACCTGGAATCGCTCGCGCTCACCCGCGACCTGCGGCCGGCGCGCATCCTGCCCGGACACGGTGCCGTCATCGAGGACGCGGTCGCGGTCCTCGACTGGTACGTGTCGCACCGGCTCGAACGCGAGGCGGCGGTGCTGGCCGCTGTGTCGGAGGGAGCCGGAAGCGTCGACGCCGTGGTGGCCGCCGTCTACACCGACGTCGATCCATTCCTGCACCCGGTCGCGCGCTACTCCGTGCTCGCCCACCTGCTCAAGCTGCGCGACGAGGCGAGGGTGACCGGATCCGTTCCGGACGGCGACGTACCGGCCGCGGAGGCGGATGCCGGCGCCGCCAACCCGGAGCTGCCCTCGAGTGAACCGCCCGGCATGAACGCGACCTGGAGACCTGCATGAGCGACTCGGTCCGAGACGAGGGACCCGATGACCCCGGCGACGCCGCCGTCCCCGACTACGAGGGCGAGGTCGAGTACGTCCACGACGACGCGGCAGCCGATTCCGACACCGGCGCAGCCGTCTCCGGGGCCGGCCCCGTCGGCGCGAGGGCGATCGCGATCCTCGTCGCGATCGTGTTGGTCATCGGCGCCGCGATCCTCTGGGTGGTTCTCACACGCGGTCCCGCCTAGCCACACCGGCGGCCGTGACCCTCACTTGTGAGCCCCAAACTCGCGGTGCCACACTGGGCGTGTCGGAGCCGCCCGCAGGTCGGGGCGCGCTCACCAGGAAGTCCAGGGGGGACGATGTCCGATTACCAGCTCTACATCGACGGCGAGTGGTCGGAGGCCGCGTCGGGCGAGTCGTTCCCGACCTACAACCCCGCGACCGGCGAGAAGATCGCCGACATCGCCAAGGCCGGAGAAGAGGACACGGTCAGGGCGCTCGAGGCGGCGCGGCGCGCCTTCGACGAGGGGCCGTGGCCGCGGATGTCGGGCAAGGAGCGGGCCGAGCTCGTGCGCAAGTTCGGCGAGGCGATCCAGGCCAAGGCCGAGGACCTCGCCCGTCTCGAGACCCTCGACGGCGGCGGCACGATCCGCAAGGCGATGACCGCCGACACGATGACGTGTGCGGGCACCTTCCTCAAGTTCGCCGAGTACGCCGAGACCGTGAGCGACTACGAGGAGCTCCCCGAGTTCTCGCTCATGGCCGGTGTCACCCCCGGCAAGAGGAAC
The DNA here is from genome assembly GCA_046331095.1 of Acidimicrobiia bacterium. Taxonomy (GTDB): domain Bacteria; phylum Actinomycetota; class Acidimicrobiia; order UBA2766; family UBA2766; genus JAIBAC01. The sequence continues at coordinate 149,443 of JAXLRM010000005.1, read as the reverse complement.
TACCTCAAGTACGAGCCGATCGGGGTGTGCGCCCAGATCACGCCGTGGAACTTCCCCCTCGTCATGGCGAGCTGGAAGATCGCGCCGGCGATCTCGGCGGGCAACACGATCGTGCTCAAGCCGGCGTCGGTCACGCCGATCACGGCACTCGAGCTCGCCCGCATCGCCGACGAGGTCGGCATCCCCAAGGGCGTCGTCAACGTCATCGCAGGCCCGGGCGCGTCGGTCGGCGAGGTGATGGCCTCGCACCCGATGGTCGACAAGGTCGCGTTCACCGGATCGACCGAGGTCGGCGCCCGCATCATGGGACTCGCCGCACCGACGGTGAAGAAGGTCACCCTCGAGCTCGGCGGCAAGTCCGCGACGATCGTGACCGACGACGTCGACTTCGAGCTCGCCGCCAAGGGCGTGCTCTTCGGCACGTTCTTCCACAACGGCCAGGTCTGCGAGAGCGGCACCCGGGCGCTCGTCAACGCGAAGGTCTACGACGACTTCCTCGACGCGCTCGTCGACACCGCCGCCAAGATCAAGCTCGGCGACCCGATGGACTTCGCGACCGACCAGGGCCCGCTCGTGTCGGAGACCCAGCGCCAGACCGTCGAGCGCTACGTCTCGATCGGAAGGGACGAGGGCGCCAAGCTCGCCACCGGCGGCGAACGCCCCAGCGGCGAGGTCTTCGACAAGGGCTACTACTACGAGCCCACGATCTTCGCCGACGTCGACAACTCGATGAAGATCGCCCAGGAGGAGATCTTCGGCCCCGTCCTCTCCGTCATCAAGGTGAGCGACGACGCCGACGCGGTCAAGGTCGCGAACGACTCCATGTACGGCCTCGCCGGCGCCGTGTGGAGCTCCGACATCGAGCGCGCCCAGACCATCGCGGAGGGCATGCGGACGGGCACGGTGTGGATCAACGAGCACCACATCCTCTCGCCCGAGCACCCCTTCGGCGGCTACAAGCAGTCGGGGATCGGTTCGGAGATGGGCGTGCACGGCTACAACGAGTACCGCCTCATGAAGCGCATCCACGTCGACGACAACGTGAACCCCGCCGAGCACATGTCGTTCATGATGCTGTTCTCGTCCTGAAGGCGATTCGGCCCCTCGTTGACCACATCGACGATGAGGTAGTCCTGATCGGAATGAAGATCACTCCCACTGCTCGGGCTGTCGAGGTCGTCCGGCTCGTACGGGAACGGCGGGCGGGGCGGCTGTCGATGACGATCGGCACGGGTTGCTGTGAGTCGACGGCCGCGTTCCTCTTCGAGGACCACGGGGCGCGCCCCGACGGCGTCGTCGTCGGCGCCGTCGACGGGATCGACATCGTCGCCCCCCGCTGGATCGCCGACAGCTACGAGGGCGACGAGCTCACACTCGACGTCGACTCGGGGGTGATCGACGACTCGATGAGCATCGAGACCGACCTCGGCTGCCGCTTCGTGCTCGTGCACCCCGACCAGGCCCGCCCGCAGGTCTGCGTCACGGTGGCCACCGGCGCGCCTGCATCGGGAGCCGAGGCGCCCCACCCGCCGCGGACGCCGCCCCTGCCGCCACTCGAGATCCCCGAGGCGTTGCGGGGCATGCGCCTGCGCTGAGTCCCCGCGGCCGCGCCGGCCGCTCCGCGACGACGGCGCCGGACCTTGGAGCGTCCGGCGGCCACGGCGCAGGGGTTGGAGCACACAGCGGCCATCGAAGGGGGTTTGGAGCACCAGCCGGCCACCCGTGGCCGCTGTGTGCTCCAAAGTCCGCTCCCTGGCCGCGTGGTGCTCCGAGCGCGCGACTGCGGGGGACACGAGGGGCCCGGATGGCTCAGCCCGGGGACACCGGAGCCACCGGGTCCGCCCGCGGGCAGGCCGGGCCCCGCCGCGATGTCGGCGACGGTGCTGCCCTGCACGACGACGGAGTCGCCGGGCGCGATGTCGGCGACGGTGCCCGAGCTCATCTTCACCACCCGCGTCGAGTCGTTCACGGAGACCTTGACGGTCCCTCCCGACGCGGTCGTCACGTAGACGGTGTCGGCGTCGACAAGCTTGACGGTGCCCACCGTCGCCGTGCCGGGCCCCGCCGGGCCCCGCCGGGCCCTGGTCCGACCGCCTAAGGAGTCGTGCCACTCGAAGCAGGCGAGGTCGCCGATTGCCGATCCACGGGAGCACGACGGGATCCGGGTCGCCTCCTCGCGACAACGTGCCGCGGACCTCCTAAGCTCGCAATTGTCGACAAATCCCATCGGAAAAAGGAGTGTCCGAATGGCGCTGCGTATCGGAGACGAGGCCCCCGACTTCCAGGCGAACACCACGGAGGGCCCGGTCGCCTTCCACGCGTGGAAGGGCGACTCCTGGGCGATCCTGTTCTCGCACCCGAAGGACTTCACCCCGGTCTGCACGACCGAGCTCGGCTACATGGCCAGGATCAAGGACGAGTTCGACAAGCGTGACGTGAAGATCCTCGCGGTGAGCGTCGACTCGGTCGCCGACCACGAGGCCTGGTCCCAGGACATCGCCGAGACCCAGGGCACCGCGCCCAACTACCCGATCATCGACGGGACCGACCACACGGTCACCGACCTCTACGACATGATCCACCCCAACGCGAACGACACCCTGACCGTGCGGTCCGTCTTCTTCATCGACCCCGCCAACAAGATCCGCGCCCAGATCACCTACCCGGCGTCGACGGGGCGCAACTTCGACGAGATCCTCCGCGTGATCGACTCGCTCCAGCTCACCGACGCGGTCAAGGTGGCGACTCCGGTCAACTGGACCGAGGGCGACGACGTCATCATCGCCGCGAGCCTGAGCAACGATCAGGCCGAGGAGCTCTTCCCGGGGGGTTGGGACGAGCAGAAGCCGTACCTGCGTGTCGTCGGGCAGCCCGCGCGCAAGTAGAGCCTCAGGCGGGTCGCGCCAGGGCGCGTCTTCGAAGTTGTCTCGAATTAGAATTCGTCTATAGTGACTTGTGACGTACCCGGCAGTCGAGAGAGGTAGCCGAGATGGCGCTGCAAGGAACCCAGACCCACGACAACCTCAAGGAGGCCTTCGCGGGCGAGAGCCAGGCGAACAGGCGTTACCTGTACTTCGCGCAGAAGGCCGACGTCGAGGGTCAGCCCGACATAGCGGCGCTGTTCCGCTCGGTGGCGGAGGGCGAGACCGGTCACGCTTTCGGCCACTTCGACTACCTCTCCGAGGTCGGCGACCCCGTGACGGGCGAGCCGGTCGGGGCGACGAGCGACAACCTCAAGTCGGCGATCGCAGGCGAGACCTACGAGTACACCGAGATGTACCCCGGCTTCGCCGCCACCGCCAAGGCGGAGGGCTTCGACAAGATCTCGGACTGGTTCGAGACGCTGGCCCGTGCCGAGAAGTCCCACGCAGGCCGCTTCACCGCCGGCCTCGAGACGGTGAGCTGACGAACTGAGCAACCCCCGAACGCGGGCAACCCGACTCGTACACGGGTCATCCTGCCCGCGTTCGGGAGGGGTTCGGGAGGCGCCGTGACGATCACATACGACTTCGGCAACCCGAAGTACTTCGACGTCGAGGACATGCGCGGCGAGCTCGACCGCGTCTACGACCTCTGCCACGGTTGCCGACTCTGCTGGGACCTCTGCCCCAGCTTCGACACGCTGTTCCGCCTCATCGACGACAAGACAGACGGCATCGACCCGCGCCTCGACACCACCGACCAGGATCGCGTGGCCGACGAGTGCTACCAGTGCAAGCTCTGCTACGTGAAGTGCCCGTACGTGCCGCCCCACGAGTGGCAGCTGGACTTCCCGCGCCTCATGTTGCGCTCCCTCGCCGCACGCAGCGGCGGCAAGGCCCTGTCTGCGGGCCACAAGATCCTCGGCGCCACGGTCACCACAGGTAGGGCCGCGACCGTGACGCCCGCGATCGCGAACGCGTCGATGAGGCCGGGCAGCGTGGCACGCAAGACGATGCAGAAGGCCTTCGGGATCTCCGCCGAGCGCCTCCTGCCGACCTACGCGAAGGAGAAGTTCTCCACCTGGTGGAAGCGAGGCGGGCGCGACGAACCGGTGCGGCCCTTCGAGCCCACGCGGGCACCGTCGACCGAGGACGAGCGGCCGTCGTTCCTCGAGCCGACGGCGGACGAGCTCGCCGCGCAGGCCGCGGCGCCCACCGGGACCGAGCCGGACGCCGACGTGCCGTCGTTCCTCCGGCCCACACAGGAGGAGCTCGACGCCGCGGCAGGGGTGGACACGGTCCCCGTGGAGCCGGCAGCCCAGGAGCACGATCCGACAGCGGAGGCCGCGCCCACACGTTCGGTGACGATCTTCCCGACGTGCATGCTCGAGTACCAGGACCCGGCGCCGGCGAAGGCGACCGTACGTGTTTTGCGCCACAACGGTTGCGACGTCGACTGCGCCCGTGCGGACCGCTGCTGCGGGATGCCGTCGCTCGACGCCGGCGACGTCAAGGGTTTTCTCACCAAGGCGCGCCGCAACGTCGAGGAGCTCCTTCCGGCCGCACGCGCAGGGCGCCTGATCGTCGTGGCCCAACCGACGTGCAACTACGTGCTGCGCAAGGAGTACCCCGAGTACCTCGGGACCCCCGAGGCACGCGAGGTCGCCGACGCGATCGTCGACCCTGCCGAGTACCTGTTCCAGCTGAGGCGCACCGAGGGGATCGCGGAGGACTTCGAGACCGGCCTCGGCACCGTCGGCTACCACGTGGCCTGCCACCTGCGCGCGCAACAGCAGGGCTACAAGGCGCGCGACCTGCTCCAGCTCACGCCCGGGACGACGGTGCGGGTCGTGGAGAGCTGCTCGGGCATCGACGGCACGTGGGGCTACCGCGAGGCCAACGTGGAGATGGCCAAGGCGATCATCGCCCCCACCGCCGCGGCGCTGCGCGAGACCGCGGCGGACGTGCTCGTCGGGGACTGCCTCCTGTCGGACGTGGCGCTCGCGGAGGAGGGCCTCGCCCGGCCCGTGCACCCGATGCAGGCGCTCGCCAAGGCGTACGGATTGGAGTGGCAGTGACCACGGCACCGATCGGTCTCGCAGACGTCCTCGACATCGCCGCCTACGAGAAGGCCCGCGAGGACTGGCGCGAACGCGCGATGACAGCGCGGGCACTGCACAAGGTCCACGTCGGCCCGATCGTGTCGGCGGCGTTCGAGAACCGCTTCACGGTCCTGTACCAGATCCAGGAGATGATGCGTGCGGAGCGCATCGTCCACGACGACGCGATCCAGGCCGAGATCGACGTCTACGCGGCCACGCTGCCTGGTCCCGACGAGCTCTCGATCACGCTCTTCATCGAGCTGCAGGGCGAGGCGATGCTGCGCGAGTGGCTGCCCAAGCTGATCGGCATCGAGGAGGTCATCGCGATCGACTTCGGCGCTGCCGGCATCGCACGTGGCGTCGGCGAGGAAGGCCGCCACACCGACGCGACCACGTCTGCTGTTCAGTACGTCCGCTTCCCGGTGACGGTCGGCCAGCGTGAGATCCTCGCGGCGGGAGGCCCGGCCACGTTCCGCGTCGACCACCCCGAGTACACCCACGCCGCGCTGCTGCCGGCGGACCTGTGTCGCGCTCTCGCTGCCGACCTCGACGAGATCGCCGCCTTCGAGGCCTGATCCGGCGCACCCGGACCTGGGCGATGCCCACTCGGCCCGAACCCGAACCCGGCCAGAACCCGAACTCGGCCCGAACCCGAACTGGCGCCCAGAACGGGGATTCGTCGGACGGGCGCGCCCAGAACGGGGAGGACTGGGGGTTGGGGCCGTGCGAGCCCCTAGCCTGCGGGGGACATGGTCGAGCCCACACCGCACGCGCTTCCCGGCGGGGAGTGGGACCCGGGGGCGATGCCGCCGTATCCCGCTACGCCCCAGCCGCCGCTGCCACCCATGCCGCCGGTGGCACCCGACGAGTTCCAGGACGCGACGCCGGTCGACGCGAACACGGCGCCGGCTCCCGGTGTCCTGCGACTACAGGCGCGGGGGGTCCGCAAGGTCTACCGCACCGGCACCGTCGAGGTGGAGGCACTGCGTGGGGTCGACCTCGACGTCGCGGCGGGCGAGCTCGTGGCGATCATGGGCGCCTCCGGGAGCGGCAAGACGACCTTGCTCAACTGCCTGTCCGGCCTCGACGACATCGACGGTGGCGAGGTCTTCGTCGACGGCGTCGACATCCAACGCCTGCCCGACGCCAAGCGCACCGACCACCGCGCGCGCAGCATGGGCTTCGTGTTCCAGGCCTTCAACCTGATCCCGGTCTTCACTGCGGTGGAGAACGTGGAACTGCCGCTGCTGCTCATCGGGACGCCGGCCAGACAGGCCCGCGAGATGGCGAGCGACATCCTCGATCGCGTCGGCCTCGGTGGCAGGCTCGGCAACCGGCCCAACGAGATGTCCGGCGGCGAGCAGCAGCGCACGACCGTCGCACGTGCGCTGGTGACCGAGCCGTCGATCGTGTGGGCAGACGAGCCGACCGGGAACCTCGACACGCACACGGCCCAGACGGTCCTCGACCTCCTCTGGGAGCTGAACGAGCACGGCCAGACGCTGATCGTCGTCACCCACGACCCCGCCATCGGCGAGTCGGCCGGGCGCGTCGTGCAGATGCGCGACGGAAGCATCATCGCCGACCGGCTCCAGGACAAGCGCCGGGTCGAGGCGTCGAGGTAGGCGCCGGTGGCGAGCGCGCTCCTGCCGCCGGCGCTGCTGATCTCCGTCTGCGGCATCGTCTGGATGACCTGGGTGGCGTTGCGGCGCCGCTACCTGTGGCGCATGGGCAGCCGCCACTTCAGCCGCCGCCCGACCGAGACCCTCCTCATCGTGATGGGTTCGGTCCTGGGTACGGCTCTCATCACCGGCAGCTTCATCACCTCCGACAGCCTCTCCGACAGTTTCACGTCGGAGATCTACCGCCGCATGGGCGAGGTCGACGAACAAGTCGTGCTCGCCAACGGGGCTGCGATCCAGAGGGCCGAACGCCGCCTCGACGAGGTGCGCGCCGATCCCCTCGTCGACGGTGTGGTGATCGTCGAGAACGACACCGGTACCACCCGCTCGACGGCGGACTCGTCTCTGACCGAGCCTCGTACGCAGGTCTTCGCACTCGACCTCGCCGACCTCGACCACTTCGGCAGCGAGAAGCAGAGCATCGGCGGGCCCAACCTGGCAGGTGACGAAGCAGTCGTCACCAAGGAGCTCGCCGACGAGCTCCACGTACAACCCGGTGACCAGATCGAGCTGTTGATCTACGGGCGCACACGCGAGTTGAGAGTGGCGCGCATCGCGACGGGCGACGGGTTCGCCGCCTATCGCGACGGTCACGACATCTACGTCCCCAAGGACTACCTCGGTGCGCTCGCCAAGGACGCGGGCCGGCGCCAGGGCGCTCCGACCCAGCTCTGGGTCTCCAACGCCGGCGACCGCCGGGAGGGCGTGGGGGAGTCGAACCTCGTCGCCGCGCGCATCGAGTCGATCCTCGGCACCGACGGGATCCGCGTGATCAAGACCAAGCAGTCCGGCGTCGAGGCCGCCGAGGACGGTGCCCAGACCATCGGTCAGCTCTTCTTCGTCGTCGGGACCTTCGCGGTGATCGCCGGCGTGCTGCTGCTCGTCAACATCTTCGTGATGCTTGCCACCGAGCGCCGGTCCGAGCTCGGGATGCTCCGCGCCGTCGGTATGCGGAGATCGGACCTCGTGCGCGGTTTCGCGCTCGAGGGCACCATGTACGGTCTCGCCGCGTCGCTGCTGGGCGGCGGCCTCGGGATCCTCGTCGGCTACGCGATCGTCGTCGTCGCGTCCACGATCTTCGGCTCGTCCGCGGGCATAAGCCGCAACGCGCTCACACTGCACACGGTCCTTCTGCCTGCCACGATCGGCAGCGGCATCGTCGTCGGGTTCGCGATCAGCTTCGTGACGATCGCGATCACGTCCTGGCGGATCAGCCGCGTGAACATCATCGCCGCCGTGCGCGACCTCGACGAGGCGAAGGTCAAGAAGACCAAGGCACGCACACTCGTGCTGGCGTTCGTGGCGGTGGCGCTGGGAGCGCTCATGACCTTCTCCGGCGTCGTCAGCCTCAACGCCGCGCTCGCCGTGCTGGGCCCGGCGCTGATGGCGTTCGGATTCGTGCCGCTGCTCACCCGGCTCTTCCCGCGCCGGGCGGTCCTGACCGTCCTGACAGGTGCCGTGCTCTTGTGGACGCTCATGCTCGGCACCTTGTTCCCCGACATCCTCGGCAGGCAGGTGAGCCCGGCGGTCTTCATCGTGTACGGGACCGTCGCCGTCGTGAGCGCGGTGACCGTGCTCGCCCAGAACCAGGAGGTGCTCGCCCAGATCGCGCGCAATGTGGTGCGTGCGGACCCGCGTCGCGGCCTTGCCCTGCGCCTCGCCACCACATACCCGATCGCGCGGCGCTTCCGCACGGCGATGACGTTGATCATGTACGCCCTCATCGTGTTCACGCTCACGATGATCTCGACGATCTCCTACGTGAACCAGATCAACGTGCAGTCGATCGTCCGGCGCGAGTCGAGCGGCTACGACGTGCTCGTGCAGGGCAACGGCGCGACCCCGATCGAGGCACGGGACCTGCAGAAGGTGCCGGGAGTGGTGGGCGCGGTCGGGATCCTCAGCGCACCGGTGGACCTCAAGTCCGACGGCCGCGAGGCCCAGACCCTCGTGAGCGGGGTCGACGGCGAGCTGCTGCGGCTGAGCTCGTGGCACTTCCTCGAGCGCGACCAGTCCTATCCCGACGACGCCGCGGTCTGGGACGCCCTCGAGAACGATCCCGGCGTGGTCGGCCTCTCGCGGCGCCTGCAGAACCAGGCACGTGGAGGGCCCCCCGGGGAGCTGCGCGTGAACCTCGGCGACGAGGTCGACCTCGTCGACCTCCGCAGCGGCCGCTCCCAGAAGCGGCGCGTGATCGCGTTCGTGGACTCGTTCAGCACCCTGCCCGGCGCCCTGATCGGCAGGCGTCAGGTCGAGCGGGACTTCGCCGGTGCCGGCAAGTCGACCTGGCTCGTGCGCTCGGACCCGGCAGTCGGTCCGGCCGAGGTGGCCAAGCAGCTCGACGCGACGCTCGTCGACGACGGCGTCGAGGCCGTCGGCTACAAGTCGCGCATCGAGGACTTCATGAAGCTGAACCTGCAGTTCTTCACCCTCCTGCGCGGCTACCTCGCGTTGGGGCTCGTGATCGGAATCATCGGCCTGGGCGTGATCATGATCCGTGCGGTCCGGGAGCGGCGCCGCGCGATCGGGATCCTGCGCGCGCTGGGCTTCGGGGCATCGACGGTGAGGAGAGCCTTCGTCGGGGAGGCAGCCATCGTCGCGGCCGAGGGCATCCTCGTCGGGGTCATGCTCGGCCTCGTCACGGCGCGCAACCTGCTCAGCTCCGACCTTGCCCAGGGCATGGACGTTCCCTTTGCGGTGCCCTGGTCGACCGTAGCTATCCTCAGCGTGCTCGCGTTCGTCCTCTCGGTGGTGGTCGCGGTCCTGCCCGCCTGGCAGGCGTCGAAGATCCGTCCCGCCGTGGCGCTGCGCATCGCCGAGTGACGCACTGCTTCGTCCCGGAGGCACCGTGGTCGATCCCGCACCGCAATCCGATTCGAGCGCGCCGGGCCGGCTCTTCTGGATCGACATGGAGATGACCGGCCTCGACCCCGAGACCTGTGTGATCCTCGAAGTCGCCGCGGTCGTCACCGACGTCGACCTCGACGAGATCGCCGAGTTCGAAGCCGTCGTCCGCCAGCCCCACGAGGCGCTCGCGGCGATGGACGAGTGGAACACACGCACCCACACCAAGAGCGGTCTCGTCGCGAAGGTGCCCCAAGGCCGCGAACTCGCGGAGGTCGACGCCGACCTCGTCGCACTCGTCGACGCCCACTTCCCGGACGAGCGCGTCGTGCTGTGCGGCAACAGCGTCGGCCAGGACAAGCGCTTCGTCGACAGGTACATGCCCGGCCTCGCGGGCCGTCTCCACTACCGCGTGATCGACGTGTCGTCGTTCAAGGAGCTGTTCACCCGCAAGTGGCCCAACGTCACGTTCAAGAAGCAACAGGACCACCGTGCCCTCGGCGACATCCGTGAGTCGGTCGCCGAGCTCGCCTACTACATGACCGGTGTCAGCGAGCCCGGGTCCGAGGTAGCGACACGGGAGTCACGGTGACGAGCGCCCGCAGCGGCTCCTGGTGGTGGGTGGCGGCCGACGTGGTCGCGATAGGCGCTTTCGTGGTGCTCGGGGGCCGCACCCACGGAGGCACCGCAGCGCATCTTCTCGGTGTCGCCGTGCCCTACCTCGTGGGCTGGTTCGCCGCCGCGTTCGCGTTCCGCCTCGACAGGCGCCCGCTCGCGGTCACCAAGGCGCTGCTCGTGTGGCCTTTCGGCGTCGCGCTCGGGCTGACGCTACGAACCGTCTTCACAGGCGCCCTGACACGGCCGCTGGTGCTCGTGTCCTTCGGCGTGCTGGGCCTGCTGCTCGTGGGCTGGCGCCTCGTCGCCGCCGCCGTCGCGCGGATCGCAGGCACGCAGGCGCCGGACGCAGTTGCCCGCGTCCAGCCGCGGGACGAGGCGTCCAACCTCCCGTGACCAGAGGCGCCGGAGGTGCCACGACCACCGGCGTCGGGAGCCCACGCGGACGCCGGCTCCCCGAGCGCACTCACGGCGCCGCCCCGTCGAGGAGCTCCTTGATGCGGGCGGTGCAACCGGCCATGTCCGGTGGCGCCATGAGTTCCTCGGCGATGCGGCAGGCGAGCTCGCGGTAGGCGGTGGCTGCCGGCGACTCGGGGGCGGTCTCGACAACGGGTGTGCCCAGGTCGCCACCGGTGACCGTGGCGGGATCGAGCGGTACCCGCGCGACCAGGGGAACACCGAGCTCCGCCGCGAGCGCCTCCCCACCGCCACTGCCGAAGAGGTCGTAGTGGGTGCCGTGCTCGCACGTGAACCCGGACATGTTCTCGACGACGCCGACGACCTTCATGTGTGACCGCCGCGCCATCGATCCCGCGCGGGCCGCGACCCTCTGGGCGACTAGCTGCGGCGTGGTGACGACGAGCATCTCGGCCTGCGGGAGCATGCGCGCCAGGCCCATCTGCACATCGCCCGTGCCCGGCGGCATGTCCACGACGAGGTAGTCCATCTCGCCCCAGGCGACGTCGTGGAGGAACTGCTCGACGGCTCGGGCGAGCACGAGGCCGCGCCACATGAGTGCGGTGCCCTCCTCCTCGACCAGGTTGCCCATCGACACGACCTTGAGCCCGTCGGTCTCGTGGGGCACGATCTTGCCGTCGCGGGCGCCGAGCCTGCCCTCGACGCCGAGCATCCTCGGCACCGAGAAGCCCCAGATGTCGGCGTCCATCACGCCGACGGTGAAGCCGCGGTCACGAAGCGCCACGGCGAGGTTGACCGCCGTCGTCGTCTTGCCGACGCCGCCCTTGCCCGACGACACGGCGACAACACGCGTCGTGGGCGGCACCTGCGTCGGGGCGGCGTCGTCGCGGGCCCGCAACCGGGCGCGGCTCATCAGCGCGGACTTCTCGTCGGCGTCCATCGCCCCCATCCGCAGGTCGACGCCGGTGACCCCGGGCAGCCCGTCGAGTTTCGAACGCACGTCGGTCTCGATCTGGGTTCGCAAGGGACACGCCGCGACGGTGAGGGCGATCTCGACCTCGACCCTGCCGTCGGTGTCCACGTGGACGTCGCGGACCATCCCGAGGTCGACGATGTTGTCGCCCAACTCGGGGTCGACGACGCCGCGCAGCATGGCGACGACATCGGCGCTCGCGGGCGCGGGGTACGAAGACGGGACGCTCATCGGGATCAACCAATAAACTACAGAAGATCCATGAGAAACCCCGCCGGGACGGACGCGAATTCCCTGGAGGGCGACGCACCCACCGTGCGCCCGATCCTCAAGGCACTCGGTGACGACACGCGTTACCGGATCTACACGTGGCTGCGCGGCGTCGACAGGCCGTGCAGCGTCACCGAAGTCGCGGCGCGGTTCCGCCTGCACGCGAACACGGTCCGGCCACATCTCGAGCACTTGCGCGATGCCGGCCTCGTGCGCCTCGACGCCACGCCGCAGGGAGGAGTGGGCCGGCCCCAGCACCGCTACACGGCGGTGGCCGCCCAGATCGACGTGCCCCGTGGCGACGAGGCCCACGAGCTCCTCGCCCGCATGCTTGCCGCATTGTGCTGTCGGGCGAAGGTGGACCGCGACCTCGCCGTGGCGGTCGGTCGTGACCTCGGTGGCGAGCTCGTCGACCCGGGGGCGGGCAGTGCCGTCGGCGTGCTAGATGTCACGATGGCGCGCCTAGGGTTCGAACCGGTCATGGAGGGGGCCCGGTGCACCTTCACCCGGTGCCCCTTCCGCGAGTTCGCCGCGGCATACCCCGAGATCGTGTGCTCGTTGCACAGGGGACTCGCCGAAGGCGTACTCGGAGCCGTCGGGGCCGGCGTCGACGAGTTCCACGACATAGACGCCCGAGAGCCGTGCACCATGGTGGTGGACGCGTGAAGGGCACGTACCAGACAACAGGAGCAGGAGAGAGACCGTGGCCAAGAGGAGCCTGATCGACGTCAAGCCCGTCGCCGACACAGGGATGAACCTGACCGAAGCCGCAGCAGGCAAGCTCCACGAGCTCATGCTCGCCGAAGGCGAGGAAGCACTCGCGCTGCGTGTGGCGGTCAAGCCGGGCGGCTGCTCGGGGTTCAGCTACGAGATGTACTTCGACGGCGAGATCGCCGACGACGACATCGTGCGTGAGCGCAACGGCGTGAAGCTCGTCGTCGACCCCGCATCGGCCCAGCACGTCGCGGGCGCCACGCTCGACTTCAAGGACGGCGGTCTCGACGGTTCCGGCTTCGCGATCGACAACCCCAACGTGAGCCGCACCTGCGGTTGCGGGAGCAGCTTCAGCTGAATCTCGACGTAGACGGGGAAACCCACGAGGTCCGCGATTCGGGCACGCTTCTCGACGCCTTGCGCGAGGATGCCGGCAAACTCTGTGTCAAGGACGGCTGCGCCCCTCAAGGCCAGTGTGGCGCGTGCAGCGTCCTCGTCGACGGCGAGCCGCGGCTTGCGTGCGTGACTCCTGTCACGCGGGTCGCGGGCCGAACGGTCACGACCGCCGACGGACTCGGCGAGCCGCTGCGGGGTCGCCTCGGCGCCGCGTTCTGCGAGGCCGGCGGATTCGTGTGTGGCTTCTGCACTCCCGGGATCGTGGTCCGCGCGCATGCGCTGATCTCCTCGGGTGCCGCCGTCGACCGGGATTCGGTCGGCAGGGCCCTCGCCGCGAACCTGTGCAGGTGCACCGGGTGGCAGAGCGTGGTCGACGCGGTGCAACTCGCGGCCGGCACCGGGACAGCCGCGGTGTCCGGGGCCGACGCCGACGTGGCCTTGGGCGGGCACCGTTTCCTCGCCGACATCGCCCCGGACTCCGTGGACCACTGGGTCGTGCCGGTCCCGGCCGGGGTGGCGGCAGGGACGTTCGTGGGCGTCGACGGCGAGGGCCTGGTGCTCGCCGAGGACCTGGCCGACCGCGCAGTCGAGGGATGGCGCCTGCTCCGTCCGGGTGACTCGGTACTCGACGCCGGTGACGTGGCCGCCCTTGCAAGAGGAGACAGCCTCTCGACTGCACGCGACGCGGCGGCCTCCGCGAGAGTGCGGGTGAACGCCGACGCCGGCTCACCGGGCGACGAGGGCGACGACACGGTGTGGTCCAACCCGCCGTGGGACCCCGCTTTCCTGGAGCCCGAGGCTGCACGAGCACGCGTGGACGCCGGGACCGTCGAGGTGTGGTCACAGACCGAGACGCCCGACGAGGAGGCACGACAACTGCGTCTCGCCTGGCCCGATCGCGACGTCGAGTTGCACAACGTGACCAACGGCGGCAGCTACGGCGGCAAGGCGGGTGCGGGCCCCGCCGGGCTCGCGGCGCTCCTCGCGGAATCCCTCGGCGGCGACGTCATGGTGGTACTGGGCCGGCGTGAGTCGATCCTGTGGCACCGGCGCAGACGACCGGGACGTGCCGACCTCGACCTCGACGTCGACGTGGGCGGGCTGTTGCGCAGGATCGACGGTGTGCTGGTGGTCGCCGGGGGGGGCGCCGACCCCGGACCGAACCCGTACAAGTGCCCGGCGGCCGTCCGTGTCGAGGTCGAGCCCGGACGCATCGCCGGTGCGCACCGCGGCGATGGTCACCTCCAGTGGACGTTCGCGCTGGAGACCGAGATCGAACGCCGCGAGGTCGAGCGCCGCGCAAGCCTCCACGACGTGCCGCGAGTGTGCCTCGAGGCGCTCGGGGACCGCGACGGAGTCGCGGTCGCAGGCGGCAGTGTGACCGCAGTGGCCGCGGGAGTCGACCTGGACGCCGACGGCCACATCACCGCCGTGGTCCTCGTGTACGGGGGCGCACCCGACGACCGCGACACCCGCAATGCCGTCGTCTCGGGCGCGTTCACCGGCCTCGGCTGCGCGATCGCCGAGGATCTTCCGATGCGTGACGGCGTCCCGACCCCGGCCACGATCCGCAGCATCGGCATGCTGCGGTGCGCGCACACGCCTCCGATGGAGGCGCGCTGCGCCGTCGCCGGGGTGGAGGCGGGCCCGTGGACGGTCGACGAGCACGCCCTCGCGGCGGTCCCCGCTGCCGTGGCCAATGCCGTGCAGCGCCGCTTCGACCTCGACGCACGACACATGCCGATGCGGGACTCGCCGCCGGCGCGTGCTGCTCGACGCCGTTAGCGCCGCAGCACCTTCCAGAGGCGCACGGAACCGATGCCCTTGAGTTTGCGGGGCCGCAGTTCCCGCCAGACGAGCGTGTCGGACTCCTCGAGCGCGTCGTGCACGGAGTCGTCGACGAGGACCGTGCCGGGCAGAGCGCGGCCCGTGATGCGGCTCGCGAGGTTGACGACGCTGCCGTAGACGTCACCGTCGCGGTTGAGCACCTGCCCGCTCGCGATTCCTGCACGGACGTCGGCGAAGGAGCCCTCTGCCGAGAAGTTGGCGGCCAGGTCGAGTGCGGTGTCGACCGCTGACGCGGGGTCGGTCGTGGTGAAGAGCACGGCGTCGCCGATGGTCTTGACGACCCGGCCTCCGTGTGCGGTCACGATCTCGTGCGAGTGCGACTCGAAGCGGTCGACGAGCGCCTCGAGCTCGTCGGGGTCGAGATGGCGGCTGTACGCGGTGAATCCCACCAGGTCGCAGAAGCCGACCGTGGTCTCGGTGAGGCCGGCGCGGGTGCCGACCTGCCAGAGGATCTCGCGCTTGGCTGCCGACAGCAGCGCACGACGGTGTACGTAGTCCAACATGAGGTTGATCTCGGGCAGTCGCTCTGCGGCGAGAGCCGGCAGGACGGCGGCGAGCATCGCGGAGTCCTCCGGCTGGGGCGCTCCGCGTGCGAACGCCTCCGTCAGCATCGACGCCACGAAGCCCACCTCGGACTCGGCGATGCGTGCCATCGCAGTACCCATCACGCGGTACAGCGCCATCGCCACGTCGAGGTCGACACCGGTTGCGAGCCAGTCCGCCATGTGGGTCATGTTGGTGACGTCGTCGTCGCCGTAGACGCGCTCGTCGAGGGACTCGACGAGTCCGAGGGCGCGTGCGACCCGGACGGCGACGTCGCGGCCGAGTCCGGCACGGTCGGCGGCTTCGGGGAGCGTGAGGAAGTGCGCCCCCGGGAAGAGCGTGTAGTCGAGCGCGAGGAGGTGCAGCGTGCCGTCCTCGCGGGCCGCGTCGACCTCGCCCGCGGGCGCGCCCTTGGCGAGGAGGTCCGCCGCAGGATCGTTCATGCCGGGATTCTGGCCGATGTGGGCGTGCGACGGGGACGAGGAGCCGATCCGCTTGGTTAGGGTTCGGCCGCCGAGGTGTCGAGGAGGCAGGCGATGACGCGTGAGAGGGTCAAGATCGAGGGAAGGGCGCTGGGGCCGTACGCGCCGGCGGTGAGTGCTGGCGGTCTCGTGTTCGTCGCCGGTCAGATCGGGTGGGACTTCGGCGCGGGCGCGCTGGTGGGCGGTGGGGTGGAGGCCGAGACCGCCGCCGCGCTCGCGAACCTCCGCGACGTGCTCGCGGCTGCCGGCTGCGGGCCTGCCGACGTCGTCAAGACCACGGTGTTCGTGACCGACATCGCCGACGGTGCCCGCGTCAACGGTCCCTACTCCGAGTTCTTCGCCGACGACCCGCCGGCACGGTCACTGGTCCAAGTCGTCGCCCTCCCCGCAGGCGCGCTGGTCGAGATCGAGGCGGTCGCCGCCCCCCACCTCGACGTGGGGACGTGAGAGGGGTTGTGGACCCGTTTCGCGTCCCCACGTCGGTTGGGGGTCCTCGACGTGGGGACGTGAGAGGGGTTGTGGACCCGTTTCGCGTCCCCACGTCGGTTGGGGTCCTCGACGTGGGGACGTGAGAGGGGTTGTGGACCCGTTTCGCGTCCCCACGTCGGTTTCGGAGGGGTCGTGGCGCTAGGTTCGCGGTCATGAGCGCGAGTCTCCTCAACACGAACAGCCCGCTGGGGGTCCTGGTCATCGTCGGGTTCATGCTCGTGAGCGCCACCGTCGGGATCGCGATCATGGCGATCGTGTTCAGCGCGCTGTTGCAGTTCGTCTTCGACCTCCGTGGCGACCGCGACGAGGAGTTGCTCGCCGCCGCCGCCGCCGCCGACGACACCGGTGACTGAGACGCTGCGCGTCGACGTCGACGACGCGCGCTGACGTGGCGGTCCTGGTGCGATCCCACTTCCGGGGAAGCTGCATGTGGGCTGGTAGGAGATGCGGCGGCCTGCGACGAAGGAGCGCCAGATGGGTGGACTATCGAGAAGGCAGTTCCTGCAGGCCGCCGGCGCAGCGGGTGCGGTCTCCGCAGCATCGACAGGGTGGCTAGCGGGCACCGTATTCGACGCCGCCCGGGCCGACCCGTCCGGGTCCGGTACCACGCTCGCGCAGACGATCCGCAAGGTCTCCAACACCGGCTACAGCAAGCTGCAGTACGTGGCCGGCGAGCCGTACCTCGTCCGCGAGGACCTCGGTGCCGCGGCGGCACCGGCGCGAACGTCGACGCGCCGTGGCCTCCTCTACTTCGCCCACCACTCCGACACCCACATCCTCGACGCGCAATCGCCCGCTCGGGTCGAGCCCGGCGACGTCCTCTACCGCTTCGGTGCCGGTGGTGCGTACAGGCCCCAGGAGACCATGACGGTCCAGGTTCTCGACCAGATGATCCAGGCGACCAACGGAGTCGTGCACTCGGCGCTCACCGGCACGCCGATGGCGTTCACGATGATCACCGGCGACCTGACCGACTCCAACGCCACCTCAGAGCACAGGTGGCTCCGCAACACCTACGACGGCAAGATCGTGACACCCAACAGCGGTGGGCCGGCCTACGAGGGTGTCCAGGTCTGGCCCGAGGCGACCTACGCGTACCACCCCGAGGGTGCGCCCGGCTCCGACATCTACCTCGCTAACGGGTTCCCGAACCTCCCCGGCCTGCTCGAGGCCGCGATCGCTCCGCTCGACACCACGGGGATCTCGGTGCCGTGGTACTGCGTCTTCGGCAACCACGACCTCGTCTTCGACGGGGCGCTGCCCAAGCACATGATCATCGACATGCTCGCGTCCTCGAACCGCAAGGCCGCTCTGCTCGGGCCGCTGGTCATGTTGCTGTTGTTCCAAAACGCGTCCGCGAGCGTCGTCAGGAAGCTTTGGGAGGACAACGGCCGCTACCGGGCCGGGACGCGGGTCGTCACCCGCGACGCCGAGAACCGCAAGCTCCTGTCGCCGACGGAGTGGATGGCGTCGATGATGGACACCGACCCGCTGCCGGGGCCGGTGGGCCACGGCTTCACCCAGGACCACGTGACGAGCGGGCGGTCGTGGTACGCCCGCAACGAGGGTCCCCTGCGGGTGATCGGGATGGACTCGTGCAACCACTTCAACGGGTCGGAAGGGTCGATCACCCAGCCCCAGTACGACTGGATCGAGTCCGAGTTGATTGCCAACTCGAGCCGGTACTACGACCCCGCCGGCAACGTGGTCCACAACCCGTCGGGGACCGACAGGCTCATCGCCGTGTTCAGCCACCACAACTCGTGGACGATGACGAACACGTTCTTCGACCCCGCGAACCCCTATCCGCGGCGCTTCGGCCCCGACATGGTGGCGCTCTTCGCCCGCTTCCCGAACATGGTCGCGTGGGTGAACGGGCACTCTCACGAGAACCGGCTGCTCGCGCACCGCAACCCGTGGGAGGACGGTGCCGGATTCTGGGAGATAAACGCGGCGAGCTGCATCGACTTCGGCCAGCACCAGCGCACCGTCGAGGTCGTCGACAACCGCGACGGCACCGTGTCGCTGTTCACCGTCGTCGTCGACCACCTCGGGCCCCCGGACCCGGGGACGGGCAGCTTCGACGGCCGCCGGCTCTCGTCGGTGAGCCGCGAGCTCTCCGCGAACGACCCCTTCGGCGACACCGGCCTCAACGGCAAGGCCACCCCGCTCGACAAGCTCGGCCAGGTCGAGGACCGCAACTGCGAGCTCCTCGTGAAGGCACCCTTCGACCTGAGCGCCGCGTACCCGGACTCGCAGTCCCAGCTCGACCGGATCGCCTGGGAGGCCCGAATCCTCCCTCGCTAGTGGTGTGTCGCGGGGTGCATGGGAGGAAGCGCCGAGCGCCTTTGCGACGAGAGTCGTCCTGCCCTACGCGCCCAGACGACTCGGACGCCCGAAGCGGTAGCCGACGGAGCGGACCGTGCTGATGTGGCCTGCGTACTCCTCGCCGAGCTTGGCGCGCAGGCGTCGCACGTGCACGTCGACGGTACGGGCGCCGCCGTAGTAGTCGTAGCCCCACACCCGCGAGAGCAGGACTTCGCGGGTGAACACCTTGCCCGGGTGTGTCGCGAAGTGCTTGAGGAGCTCGTACTCCATGTACGTGAGGTCGAGCGCGCGCCCCTCGACCGCGGCCTGGTAGGTCTCGAGGTTGAGGACGAGGCCGTCGTACTCGACGAGGTCCGGGTTCGTGCCCCGCCCCGTCAGGTAGAAGCGGTGGCGCAGGCGGGCGGCGATCTCGGTCACGACCTGAGACGCGACCACGAACTCGTCGAAGAGGTCCTCGCGAACGTCGAGGGCGTCCACCTCGTCGGGACGAACCACGAGGACGAGGGGTTCCAGCGGCGGTTCCGGCTCGCGGTGGCGGACCAGCTTGCACAGGGCGAACGCCGCTTCGCGGCCGCCGACGGTGGAGACGATCGCGCCGGACCAGCCCCCCTCGGGCTCGGCGGTGTCGACCTCGGCACCGGTGTGCACCACCCGGTAGGGGTAGTCGTGCCTGGCGAGCACCTCGCCGAGGCCGTCGCCCTCGGCGTCGGGGAAGACGAGCAGCGGTTCCACGTCAGAGCAGAGGTAGGTAACGCTCGAGCTCGTAAGGCGTCACGTAACCGCGGTACGCCCTCCACTCTTCGCGCTTGTTGCGCAGGAACCACTCGAAGACGTGTTCGCCGAGCGCCTCGGCCACCAGTTCGGAGCGCTCCATGACCTCCAGGGCCGCGTTCAGCGACGACGGCAACGCCGTGATGCCCGATGCCCGCAGCTCCTCGGGGGTGAGCTCGTAGATGTTGTCCGACGCCTCGGGCGGGAGCTCGTAGCCGTTCTCGACGCCCGCCATCCCCGCAGCGAGGATCGCCGCGAACGTCAGGTACGGGTTGCAGGCCGAATCGGGTGCGCGGAACTCGATGCGCGCCGATGCCTCCTTGCCCGGCTTCGCAGTGGGCACGCGCACGAGTGCCGACTTGTTGTGGCGGCCCCAGCAGACGTAGCCGGGTGCCTCGAAGCCGGTGGACAGCCGCTTGTAGCTGTTCACCCACTGGTTCGTGAGCGCGGACATCTCGCGTGCGTGGGTGAGAAGGCCCGCCACGAAGCCCTGGCCGACCTTGGAGAGGCCGGTCTCGTCGCTCGCGTCGAAGAACGCGTTCTGGTTGCCTTCGAACAGCGAGACGTGGCTGTGCATCGCGGAGCCGGCCTCGTCGGTCATCGGCTTCGGCATGAACGTGGCGTACATGCCGCGCTCCATGGCGACCTCTTTGACCGTGAGGCGGAACGTCATGATCGAGTCGGCCATGGTGAGCGCGTCGGCGTAGCGCAGGTCGATCTCGTGCTGGCTCGGCGCGACTTCGTGGTGGCTGTACTCGACCGGGATCCCCATCGCCTCGAGCGCGAGGATCGTATGACGGCGCAGGTCGCTGGAGACGTCGATCGGAGTCAGGTCGAAGTACCCGCCCGTGTCGATCGGGACCGGCTCCTTCGAGTCGGGGAAGTAGAAGAACTCGAGCTCGGGGGCGACGAAGAACGTGAACCCGGCATCGGAGGCGTGCTGGAGGTTGCGACGCAGGACCCAACGCGGGTCGCCTTCGAAAGGGGACCCGTCGGGCAGGAGGACGTCGCAGAACATCCGCGCGACCGGCTCGCTGTCGGGACGCCACGGCAACAAGGCGAACGTGTTCGGGTCCGGCTTGGCGAGCATGTCCGATTCCTGGGCACGCGAGAAGCCCTCGATGGCGGAGCCGTCGAAGCCCATGCCCTCCTCGAAGGCGGTCTCGAGATCGTGGCTGGTGATCGCGAACGACTTGAGGAATCCGAGGACGTCGGTGAACCACAGTCTGATGAAGCGCACCCCGCGCTCCTCGACGGTGCGCAACACGTACTCTTGCTGGCGGTCCACTACGTCGACGCTCCTCTCTTGGGCCGGCGGGACCGCGCAAGCGTAGTGTGGTCCTGCCGTCGGTCCGGGGTGCGATGCCCCTGACCTGCGCATTCGGCCCGACGTCATGATGCGTTGACTGGCCGGTAACGCACCGTTCACGTTGATTTGCCAGACTGACCCGGCCCGGGTGCCGGACGCGCCCCACGCGGGTCGCGAGACCACGGCCCAGTAACCACCACGGAGACACCGATGGCGATGACACCCCAGGACGTCCTGTCGCTCTGCCAGGACGAAGACGTCGAGGTAGTCGATCTGCGCTTCTGCGACCTCCCCGGACTCATGCAGCACTTCTCGGTGCCGGCGCACGAGCTCGGCGAGAGTTCGTTCGAGGACGGCTTCGGCTTCGACGGCAGCTCGATCCGGGGGTTCCAGGCGATCCAGGAATCCGACATGATCCTGCTTCCGGATCCCGACACCGCATTCGTCGACCCGTTCACGCTGCACAAGACGCTCGTGCTCAACTGCTACATCAACGACCCGATCACGGGCGAGCCTTACTCACGCGATCCGCGGTTCATCGCCAAGAAGGCCGAGGACCACCTGCGCTCGACCGGCGTGGCGGACACGGTCTACTTCGGACCCGAGGCCGAGTTCTACGTCTTCGACAACATCCAGTTCGACCAGAACCAGTACGAGGGCTACTACCACATCGACGCGATCGAGGGTGCCTGGAACACCGGAGCGGACGAGGGACCGAACCTCGGCTACAAGCCCCGCTACAAGGAGGGGTACTTCCCGGTCCCGCCGATGGACCACTACCAGGACCTGCGCTCGGAGATGGTGCGTGTGCTCGAGTCCGTCGGCGTCCCGATCGAGGTGCACCACCACGAGGTCGGCACCGCCGGGCAGGCCGAGATCGACATGCGTTTCGACACGCTGCTCTCGAGCGCCGACAAGGTGATGAAGTACAAGTACGTCGTCAAGAACGTCGCGCGCGAGGCGGGCAAGACGGCGACGTTCATGCCGAAGCCGATCTTCCAGGACAACGGCTCGGGCATGCACTGCCACCAGTCGCTGTGGGCCAACGGCGAGCCGCTCTTCTTCGACGAGGCCGGATACGCGGGCCTGTCGGACATGGCACGCTGGTACATCGGCGGGTTGCTCACCCACTCCGCCGCGATCCTGGCGTTCGCGGCGCCGACCACGAACAGCTACAAGCGGCTCGTGCCCGGCTACGAGGCACCGGTCAACCTCGTGTACAGCCAGCGCAACCGCTCGGCGGCGTGCCGGATCCCGACGTACTCGCAGGCACCCAAGGCCAAGCGGGTCGAGTACCGCTGCCCGGACCCGTCGTGCAACCCCTACCTCGCGTTCGCGGCGATGCTCTGCGCCGGCCTCGACGGTGTGATGAACAAGATCGAGCCGCCCGACCCGATGGACAAGGACCTCTACGACCTCCCGCCCGAGGAGCTCGCGGCGGTGCCGCAGGTCCCGGTGAGCCTCGAGGCAGCCCTCGACGGCCTCGAGGCCGACCAGGAATTCCTGACCACCGGCGGCGTCTTCACCCAGGACGTGATCGACACCTGGCTCGCGTACAAGCGCGAGAACGAGGTCCAGCAGGTCCAGCTCCGGCCCCACCCGTGGGAGTTCTTCCTCTACTACGACATCTGAGCCGCCGGCTCCGGGTCGGAGCCGAACGCGCTTGGAGTAGGGGTCAGCGCTTGATCGCCGTCTGCCAGTCGGCGGGGGCGGTGCCGGGGTCGGCGAGGACCGCGGCGTCGACGGGAGCGCGGCTGCGGACGAGGTCCTGCACGGCGTCGTTGACGTCCCACACGTTCACGTTGATGCCGCCCACGACGACGTCGTCCGCGAGGTAGAACGCCACGAAGGCGCCGTCGGAGGGATCGCCGCGGAACACCACCCTGTCGAAGGGCACCGGCCAGCCCGAGTACTCCATGCCCATCTCGTACTGGTCGCTGTAGAAGTACGGGATGCGGTCGTAGACCGCTTCGGCTCCTGCCGCGTTCGCTCCCGCGGTGAGACCCTGGTTGAGCGCGTTCGCCCAGTGCTCGACGCGCACCCGGGTGCCGAGCACGGGATGTTCGGCCTCGGCGATGTCGCCCGCCGCGTACACGTCGGGGTGGCTCGTGCGGAGGTGGGCGTCGACGAGGACGCCCCGGTCGACCTCGAGCCCGCCTTCGCGTGCCAGGTCGACGTTGGGGATCACCCCGACGCCGACGACGACCGCGTCCGCGTCGACCGTGGTCCCGTCGCCGAGGCGGACCCCCGTCACACGGTCGCTCCCTTCGATCGCTTCGACCCCGGTGCCCATGCGCAGATCGACGCCGTGGTCGGCGTGCAGGGCGGCGAAGTACCCGCCGACCTGTGCCCCGAGGACCCGCTCCAGCGGCGTCGCGAGCGGGTCGATCATGACGACGTCGCAGCCGCGCTCGCGCGCTGCCGCGCCGACCTCGGTCCCGATCCAGCTCGCTCCGATGACGGCGACACGCCTGCCCGGATGCAGAACCTCGCGCAGCGCCAGTGCGTCGTCGACGGTGCGCAGGGTGTGCACACCGGCGAGGTCCATGCCTGCGACGGGCAGGCGCCGTGGGGTGGATCCGGTCGCGAGCACGAGCCTGGAGAACGTGAGGCGCCGCCCGCCGGCGAGCGTTACGGTGCGGCCGTCGAGGTCGAGGCGCTCTGCCGGGGCTCCGAGGAGCAGGTCGATCTCGCCGGAGACGTAGAAGTCGCCGCCGTGCACTGCCGCCGCCGCCGGGCCGTCACGGCCGATGAGCACGGCCTTGGAAAGCGGCGGCAACTCGTAGGGGAGGTACGCCTCCGCCCCCACGAGGCGGACCGGGCCGTCCCACCCGTTCGATCTCGCCGCCTCGGCGGCCTTGGCGCCCGCGAGGCCGGCTCCCACGATCACGAGTCCGTCGTCCGACATGACTGTCACCTCCAGAGCGTCGACACTCCGAAGGGCATCGTATGCCGTGGCCGGCCGGCGTGGGGCGGTCTCGGAGCAGCGCCGCGGTCGTCCGGCAGCCTCAGATGGGCATCCGGTAACCGAAGAACTCCTGGTCCTCGTTGTAGCCGCCGTAGCCGGCGCCGAGATGATCGAAGCTCGCGACGAGCTCGATCGCCTCGACCCACTTGACCTGTTTGAAGCCGAGCTCCAACTCGTTGCGCAGCCGCAGGGGCGCGCCGTGGGTGACGCCGAGGCGCTCCCCGTTCATCTCGTAGGCGAGGATCGTGTTCTCGTGAGCCATGTGCTCGATGCGGTGGCAGTCGTAGTAGCGGCCGGTGCCGGGGGTCTCGGGCCCCTCGGCGAAGGAGTAGAAGACGACCCACTTCGCCTCGGGCAGCGGCCGCACCAGAGCGAGGAGGTCCGACATCTTGACGCCGCCCCACTTGGCGATCCCCGACCAGCCCTGGATGCAGTAGAGCTGGGTCACCTGCTCGTGCTCGGGCATCGCGAGCAGCTCGTCCCACGAGATCTCGCACGGCTCCTCGACGAGGCCGGTGATCTCCAGCTCGAACTCCGACCAGTCGCCGGCGCGGAGGCGGTCGTACTCCTCGGAAGTCGGCGGTTCCCCGTTGGGCCACAGGTACGGCGAGATGTCGCGTTCGGCGTAGTTGGCCTTGGGGTTCCACCACTCCATCATCGCCTTGAACCGGCCCACCAGGGCCTTGCCGACCCGCTGCACCGTCCGGGGGTTGCGGATCGTGAACGGCGAGGCCCACAGCCACAGGACCACGACCACCGCCATCCACATGACGTAGACGACCACGGCCCACCACGAGGAGCCGTCGCTGCCCAAGGTGATGTGGTTGAGGTTGGGGACGAGGCCCGTGGTGAACACCATCACCGTGTGCATGAGCGTGAACAGCACCATCCAGAGCAGCACCGCGAAGTGGACGCTCCTCGCGATCTGGCGGTTCAGGAGGCCCTTGGCGATCCGGAACCGGGCAGCGAGCGCCGGTGCCTGCAGGAGCCCGGTCACCAGGGCGAGCGGCGCCGCCACGAACACCGTGAGGAAGTAGGCGAGCATCTGGAGGGCGTTGTAGCGGGTGAAGCTCTCGTTGGCGGGGAAGTTCAGCGACAGGTACTGGACCGCGGTCGACACGGCGTTGGGGAACACGTCCAGGGACCGCGGAACCATGCGGGCCCACTGGCCGCTGACGAAGAGCAGCACGAGGAACAACGCGCCGTTCACGATCCAGAGCAGGTCGAAGCCGAAGTGCCACCACCGCGCGAGGCCGATCGAGTGGCGGAACCCCGGGATGCCGAGCCAGCGCGGGAGCGAGACCGAGTCCGCCTTCGCCGTCCAGACGCGTTCGGGGTCGTCGGGGTCGAGGCGGTCCGCCGGCACGGGGCCGCGCATCCGCAGCCACTCCTTGCCGGGCCGACATCCCGGGTCGAGGTAGAGCCTGGGGTGGTCGGCGAGGATCTGCAGCCCCGACCTGATGATGAACATCAGGAAGACCAGGTTGAAGAAGTGCTGCCAGCGCAGCCACCACGGGAACCCCGAGTCGACCGCCGCCGCGTAGGTGGCGGACGTGCCGGGGAAGCGATCGATGAAGTCCTGCATCCAGCCGTACCGGCGGAGCTGCTGGGCGACCGCGATCGAGAGCAACAGCCCGGCGACGGCCAGGGGCAGGATCCACAGCGAGTTGACCCAGCGGCGGCCGACGCGGACGCTCGGGACCGCGGCCCGCTCCTGGGCGATGCCACCTGCCCACTCGTCGACGACGATGCGCCCGTCCAGTACCCCCTGGCGTTCGTGGGGGTCGAGCAGCGACTCGAGGTGCGCTCTCTCCGCTTCAGGATCGGGAAGGCGCTCCATGGCCGCCCACTGTAACCCAACCCCGGCGGCGGGGCGCAGGGCCCCTCACCCCGACTGCGGGCGCCGCGTCGGCGAGCTGCTCAGGGGCGCAGGACCTGCACCTGCGCGGGGTCGACGCGGGTGCCGGCCGCCATCTCCCAGCCGCTGTCGCCGTAGTGCTCGAAGCTGAGCGCGAGGCCGCCCTTGCCGGCGTAGTCGTAGTACTCGAGGCTGCCCTCGGGGAGCGTGCCGGTGTGGCCGGTCGCGACGTACGCGGCGCTGCCGTGCTCGTCGAGGTGGTAGGAGCGGCCGTCGTGGATCATCTCGTGCGCTCCGGGCTCGACGGTCACGTTCGTGGGGGACCACATGACGATCTCGACGCCGTCGTCGTCCTCGACGGCGAGCCAGCGCCGGTCGCCACCGGCGTCGAGGAGGTGCTCCTGCCAGGTCCAGCCCTCGTCGTCACGCAACGTGAGGCTCCCGATCACCGCCCACCGGTAGCCGCCGATCGTGACCGTGTCGCCCACGCGGATGTCGAGCACGTCAGCCATGGCACGCGAATCTAGCGAGCGCCGGAACCGTGCCCGGGCGCGACGTCACCAGTGCCGCCAGCCCCTTGCGACGTAGTCCGCGATCACGGGGTGCAGCAGCGTGGACACGTCGACGGCGCTGCGGCGCCGGTCGGGCGGGAACGTCGTCGCCGCCGCCAGCGTCTCGGCGTCGGCGAAGCGGAGCCCACCCGGTGGCGGGGACACCGCCGCTGCGGGCGCGCTTCCCCGACCTGCCAGCGCGAAGCCCCAGTCGCCGAAGCTGGGCACGTCGACGTGGTACGGCGTCACCGCGAGGCCGGCGGCCTCGAGGGTGGTCACGACGCACCAGTAGGCGTCGGGCGCGAAGTACGGCGACCCGGCCTGGACCACGACGCGCCCGCCCGGCGCGAGCACGGAAGCGACCATCTCGTAGAACTCGCGGCTGTACAACTTCGCGGTCGCCGTGTCGTCGGGGTCGGGCATGTCGACGACGACGACGTCGAAGAGCTCGCGCGGTTCGCGCAGCCACGTGAACGCGTCGGCGGTGACGAGGGTCACACGCGCGTCGTCGAGGGAACGCCCGTTCAGGGCGGTCAGGCGCGGGTCGTTGCGGGCGAGGTCGAGCACGGCCGGGTCGAGCTCCACCTCGACGACACGTGCCACGTCGGGGTAGCGCAGGACCTCGCGGGCTGCCAGCCCGTCGCCGCCGCCGAGGACGAGGACCGACGCGTGCCGGCCGCCCATCGCGGGGTGCACCAGCGCCTCGTGGTAGCGGTACTCGTCCGCGGACGCGAACTGGAGGTCGCCGTTGAGGTACAGCCGCGTGTCGCGGTCGCCCGACACCGACACCGACTCGGTGAGTACGATCTCCTGGTACCGGCTCCTCTCGGTGCGGACGATGGGGTCGCGGTACATGCGCTGGCGGGCCGAGACCTCGAAGTCGTCCGTCATCCACCAGGCGGCGGCGAGCACGACCACGACTGCTCCGAAGAGCGCCGCGATGGCTCCGCGTCGGCGGCGGTCGAGGCCGGGACCGAAGAGCCAGACGGCGACCACCGCCGCGCAGAGGGCGTTCGCCACCCCGGCGGCGATCGCGCCGCGGAGCAGCCCGAACCACGGCAGCAACAGGAACGGGAAGACGAGCCCGCCGACGAGCGCGCCCGTGTAGTCGGCCGCGAAGAGGTCCGAGACCGCACTGCCGGCGTCCTGGCGCCTGATCCGCTGCACGAGGCTCATGAGCAGCGGCAGCTCGGCCCCCACCATCGCACCGATCGCGGCGGCCACGACGACCACGGCGGGCTCGTAGAGGTCGAGCCAGGCGAACGCCGCGTAGGCGAGGAGGACGCTCAGGCCGCCGACGAGGGCCAGGGCCGCCTCGAGCACGGCGAAAGCCGTGACCGGGCGGCCCAGCAGGGGCTTCGCCAGCAGCGACCCGACACCCATCGAGCAGACGAAGACCGACAGGACCAGCGCGGTCTGCTGCACGGTGTTGCCGAACAGGAACGACCCCACTGCGACGAGGGCGAGCTCGTACACGAGTCCGGCCGCCGCGACCACGAGGACGACGGCGAGCAGCACCGCGCGCGCCCCGCGTCCTCCGATGCGGATCCCCCGCTCCCGGCCCGCGTCGCCGGGCGTGTCCGTGGCGGGGTCCGCGGCCGCAGGCGCCGGAGCCGGAGCAGGCACCGCGGCAGGCGTGGGCGTCAGGGTCTCCACCTCAGGAGATGGACGCCGCGATCGTGATCCCGATCGCGAAGTTGCCCGCGACTGTGATCCAGACCGCGGGGTGGGGTTCGGGGTCGGTGACGAGGTCGCCGAGCCTGCCGGGCGTGACCCAGTCGAGGATCTTGAACGCGAGCGCCAAGATCGCGATCCCGACGATGCCGTACCCGGTGAGGGTGACGATGCCCTTGGCGAAGCGCTCGGCGCTCTGCACGATCGACATCGCCACTATCAGGCCGACGGCGGCGATGTTCGATGCCGTCACCGCCGCGGCGTTGCGGTTGCGCTGCACGAAGATCAGCTCGCCGAGCTTGCCCGGGGTGAGCCAGTCCATGACCACGTAGCCGAGCAACACGAAGAGGAGCCCGCACAGCGCGTACGCGAGCGAGGAGGCGATGAAGATCAGCTCTGCGACGAAGTCGACGTCGACGTCCATGGGCTCCTGTTCCTCTCAGGCGGGCGCGGGTGGCATCGGTGCTGCGGGCGGTTGTGGACGCGGTGGCGGCGGTGGCGGGTACCGGGGGGCGGCGGCCCCGGGAGGGGGAGGTGGCACCGGGGGTTGGGCGGCGGGCTGGTCGGGGAGTCCGCCGTGGCGGGGCGCGGCGCCGCCGGCGTCGGGAGGGGCGGGGGGCCGGTCGTGGGTCGCTCCGGGCCGGAGTGTCCCCGGCCCTTCCGACCCTTGGACAGCAGCGCCCAGATCAGGCCCAAGAGCCCGAGGAGGGCGATCCCGGCGAGGATCAGCAAGGGGAGGCCCCAGGTGCGCGCGAGGTCGCCACCCGGTGACTCGTCGACCTGAGCGTCAGCGGGGACCTGGGTCTCGGTCCGGGGCGGCACGACGGGTGCGAGTCCCTTCTCGGCCATCAACATGGGTAGGACGGCGGTGCCGTTGAACGCGGCGTCGGTGGCGTTGTCGCCGAGGAGCGCGGCAGGGGTGATCCCGAGGCGTGCGAGGTCGTCGGTGGTCGGCCCGCCCTTGGGTGCGTCCACGGCGATCGAGGCCGAGTCCTCCGACTCGGAGCTGTCCGACGTGTAGTTGACCTCGGCCCTGAAGACGACGGTGCTGCGGCACCGCTCGCCGCCGGGTGCCTTGCCAGGCCCTGCGTCGGAGCCGGCGCTGTTCGCGGTGGCCGCACCGGTCACGGTCACCTGCCAGCCGTAACAGACCCCCTGCACCTCGGTCGCGCGGGCGAGGGCGGCGGACAGGTCCGTGGCGTCGCCGTCGGAGATGAAGCCGGTGGGCTCGTCGGTCTGGGCCCGGGCAGGCGTCGCCCAGCACGTGACGATCACGGCGACGGCCGTGATCGAGGCACACGCGACGCGCCGCATCACTTGCCACCACCCCCGGGGCCGCCACCGCGATAGGACGTCCCGCCGCCCGCGAAACCACCGCCGCGGACAGCCGAGAGGGCCCACAATCCGCCCACGTAAGGGAACCAGCGCTTGTAGCCGACTTCGGGCGGGTCGACGAAGACCGTCGACCCCGCCCCGTCCGCCGCGGGGGTGACGGCAACGATCGTGGCGTCGTAGCGGTAGAAGACCCCGGCGGGGTCCATGATCGTCTGCGCCGGTGTGGCGGTCGACGCGATCGTCTCGGCGGTCG
This sequence comes from Acidimicrobiia bacterium, assembly GCA_046331095.1. Classification (GTDB taxonomy): domain Bacteria; phylum Actinomycetota; class Acidimicrobiia; order UBA2766; family UBA2766; genus JAIBAC01. The sequence continues at coordinate 120,100 of JAXLRM010000005.1, read as the reverse complement.
CCGACGCCGGGGCGTCGGCGTGGAACACCTGTTCCCGGCCGTCGGCGCTCTGGCTCACGAGCCGGTAGCGCTCGGCCACGACGTCGCGGGGGCCCTTGTAGGTGAACCAGATCGCGCCGATGCCGATCAGCCCGACAGCGATCGCGAGGATCGAGATCGCGAACCGCCCCCTCCGCGTCATCGGTCGTCACGCATCGCCTCGATCACGGCTGCTGTCGCCGCGACCTCTCCGCTCTGGGGGTAGACGTGCCACGTGAGCCAGGAGAGCGGCGGGCCGGGACGCACGACGACGGCGGTGACGGCGTGCGGGGAGCCCGGGTACACGCCCACGAGGGCGTGGGGGTGGTCGGCGTAGCGCTCGGTGAGCCGCTCGGCCGTGCAGGCAGCAGCCGCCGGTCCGCAGGCCTCGACCCGGGACCGGAACCGGTACGTGGCATGGGCGAACTCGTGCGAAACGGTCGCCGGCAGCGCTGCCGCCGCGGCCTGGTCGCAGGCCACGACCTCGGACACGTCCTCGCCGCCGTCGAGGGCGGCGATCACCTGGTGCGAAGCCGACAGGAGGCGCAGCTCGCACCGCCCGCCGAGCACCTCGACCGTCCGCACCGCGAGCGCGGGGACCCGCGCCACGCCGAGATGCCAGGACAGTTGTCGCGCATCGGTGTCCGCGTAGGGGGTGCTGATGTGGGACAGCATGGTTCGGGCCTCGGGTGGGCGGCAGCGTACCCAGGCGGCAGCCAACAGCCGCGGATGGTGACGCCGCGACTGCGCACCGCTTCGCGGCGCGCTTGCCATCACCGCCGACGGTCAGACGACGGTGACGGCGGGAGGGCGTCGTGCTCGAGGCGCTGGTAGGCCTACCCGAAGGGGTGATCGGCTTCGAGGCTGTGGGCGAAGTTCACTCCGGCGACTACAGCGACGTCCTCGTGCCCGCGATCGAGGCGGCCGCGGCCGGTGGGGAGAGCGCGGCGGTTCCTGCTCAGGAGGCGGGCGTGGCGTAGCCGACGGCGCCGGGGCCCCAGTCGAGCATCACGCACGCGTCGTTGCCGAGGACCCATGCGTCGTGGCCCGGGGAGATGTCGACCGCGTCGCCAGGCCCGAGGTCGGTGTGGCTGCCGTCGTCCATCTCCACGTGGAGCTTGCCTGCGATGACGTAGCCGACATGGTGCACCTGGCACGTGTCGGTTCCGACGTTCGGCTTGATGTCCTGGGACCACTTCCAGCCGGGCGCGAACGTCGCGCGCTGGAGGGCGACATCGCCCACCTCGACGATCTCCGCACGGCCGTGACCGAACGTGCGGACCTGGTCGGGTTCGTCGAGGCTCTTGGACTGCAGCGGCATTGCAGTCTCCTCTCTCTTCTTCGGCGGCGAGATCCCATCTTCCACCTCCGGGTCCCCTTTGTCGAGACCCGGGTCGACCATGGCAGGGCCACGGAGGCGCGGCCGTGCGAGGGGCGGGAGCGGCGCGGTCAGCCCTGGAGTGCCTCGCAGCAGGTCCCGGTGATGAGCCTCGTGACCACGTAGGGGTCGCAGTTGGCGTTGGGGCGACGGTCCTCGATGTAGCCCTTGCGGTCCTGCTCGACCTGCCACGGGATCCGCACCGAGGCGCCACGGTCGGAGACGCCGTAGCTGAACTCCGTCCACGGCGCGGTCTCGTGCAGGCCCGTGAGGCGCCGTTCGATGCCGTGGCCGTAGCTCTCGACGTGCTCGCCGGCCCGCTTCCCGAGCGCCTCGCACGCCGTGATGACGGCGTCGTAGTTCTCGCGCATGTCGTTGGTGGAGAAGTTCGTGTGGGCGCCCGCCCCGTTCCAGTCGCCCTGCACGGGCTTGGGGTCGAGGGTGGCGGCGACTTCGAAGTCCTCGGCGACCCGGTACAGGAGCCAGCGCGAGATCCAGATCTGGTCGGACACCTCGAGCGGGCTCAGCGGCCCGACCTGGTACTCCCACTGGCCCATCATGACCTCTGCGTTGGTGCCGCTGATCGAGAGCCCGGCGGTCATGCACGCCTCGGTGTGGGCCTCGACGATGTCACGACCGAAGATCTCGTCGGCGCCGACACCGCAGTAGTACCCGCCCTGCGGCGCGGGGAAGCCGCCCGAAGGCCACCCGAACGGTCGCCCGTCCTTGAAGAACGTGTACTCCTGCTCGATGCCGAAGAGCGGCTCCTGCGCCGCGAACCGCTCGGCCACGGCCGCGCAGGCCGCGCGGGTGTTCGACTCGTGTGGAGTCATGTCGGTGTTGAGGACCTCGCACATGACCAGCTTGTCGTAGCCGCCGCGGATGGGGTCGGGACACGAGAAGACCGGGCGCAGGACGCAGTCCGACGCGGACCCGGGAGCCTGGTTCGTGCTCGACCCGTCGAAGCCCCAGATGGGCAGGTCGTCGCCGTCGGGGACGATCTTGGTCTTCGAGCGCAGGTGCGGTGTCGGCTCGGTGCCGTCGATCCAGATGTACTCAGCACGATATGCCACGGGGGCCCTCCGTCTCTACCTGGGTGCGTCGAGAGGTTCCCACGGCGCGATTTCCCGACCGTTGCCGTCGTGTGAACGGCGCGTGAACGGGCTTCAGGGCCACTTCGGCCGGATCGCCTTGATGCTGCAGAACCCGGCCTCGATCGAGGTCCACGGGAGGTTGTGCGTGGTTGGCGGGGCCCGTGGGAGGAAGCGCCGAGCGCCTTTTCGGATAGCAGGCCGAGGTGGTTCCTCGATCGACGTCCACGGGAGGTTGTGCGTGGTTGGCGGGGCCCGTGGGAGGAAGCGCCGAGCGCCTTGTCGTCTAGAGGGGGGCGGCTGACCGCAGCGCCCGGTACAGGATCTCGCGGTCGCCGAGGCGGCGCCGGAGCTGCGCTTCGAGCCCGGCGATGGGGTAGAGGTTCTGCGGGGCGCGCGGCTCGCGGTGGCTGCGCGACGCGAAGCGAACGACGGTGGCTGCTACCGCGTCGGCGAGGGACGACACCTCGGTCGTGGACCGGTCGGCGACGGTCTCGCAGCGCACCCGGCCCGACAGCGGCGAGCCGCCCGTCTCACCCGGGAGTCGCACGTACCAGCTGAACAGGGACCGGCCGCCCGACTCGATCAGGAACAGCGGGGTGCGCTCGCCGGGGTTGAGGTCGCCGAGCACCCGCTGGCACTCCGCGGGTAGGTAGGCGGAGTGGTGGGTCTTGACGTACCCGAGGGCACCGGCGACGTGGCCGCGCCGGCCGAGCGGGCCGTCGAGCACGACGAGGTCGGCAGCCCCGGCTTCGGCCGCGACGAGGCCCTCGAGCGCGCCCATCTCGGCTTGCACGGCGAGGCTGAGCGTCTCGACCGTGTCGCCCTGCGCCGTGTGGACTGTGTACGCGCCCCATCGCGTCTCGAGGTCCTCGGCCTCGGTGGCCGCGGTGAACAGGCGCCGGCACACCCTCGCCGCGACGACCTCGGCCTTGCCGTTGCAGCGCACCGCCCCTGCCGCGTAGCTGGCGCAGATCCCGTGGCGGCTCGTGGACTCGTCGTCGGTGTCGATCCAGACGTGCGCGTCGATGCGGCGCACCCCGTCGACGAAGAGCACGTCGGCGATCGGCGCTGCCGCGGGCGCGATCGGTCCCCACCGCTGCGGCTCGACCTCGATGCCGGCATCGACGTTCGCGGTGGACTGCGCGAGGGCGGCATCCTCGACCGGGCTGCCGTACTCGGGCGCCCACGGCTCGACGTGGAACCTCACGTGTCGACCCGCTCGACCGACGACCCGCCCGCTCCCTTGGACACCTCGAAGCGCACCGGCACCCGCTCGGCGAGGTCGCGCACGTGCGTGACGAGGCCGACCATCCTGCCACTGGCGCCGAGTTCCTCGATCGCCGACGCCACGACGTCGAGGGTGTCGGGGTCGAGGGTGCCGAAGCCCTCGTCGAGGAACAGCGACTCCAGCCGTGCGGCGCCGTGCGCTGCCATCGACTGGATGTGGTCGCCGAGCGCGAGGGCGAGAGCGAGGGAGGCCATGAAGGTCTCGCCGCCCGAGAGCGTCCGCGCAGACCGGGCCTGGTCGGCGTTGCGGTGGTCTACGACGTCGAAGCCGGTGGCCTTGTCGTCGAGTGCCAGCGAGTACGCATCGCCCGAGAGCTCCTCGAGGATCTTGCTCGCCCCGCCGACGAGCTGCTGCTGCGCTTCCTGTTGGAGCCAGGTCTGGAACCCGTCGGCCTTGAGGTGCCGACCCAGCGCGTCCGCAACCCGCTTGTCGGCCGCGAGCACGATGACCCCGGCGCGCAGCTCCTCGGCCTGCCGCAGGTCCTCGACCGCTCGCGCGTACGCGCCGGCGGCCTGCTCGGCCGCCTTGGGGATGCCAGTGCGGAGGCCGGCGAGGTCGTGTGCCCGGATGCCGAGCGGCTCGGCCTCGGCGGACAGTCCGGCCAGGAGCGCCCCGGCGCCGTCGTCCGCAGCCCTTGTCGCGGCCTCGGCCTCGATGTTGGCTTCGCGGTGGGCGGGTAGCTGCGAACCCGCCCAGCTCACGAGCGTGTCCCAGTCCTCGCCGAGGTCGGCGTTGCCCGGCTCGGGTGGCGACCATGCGGCCACCGCGTCGCGTGCGCGACCGAACACGACACGGGCGTCGGCGTTGGCCTTGTCTGCGCGATCGAGGTCCTGCTTCGCGCCGGAGTGGGCTCTGCGGGCAGCGTCGAACCCGGCCTGCGCCTCCTCGACGACGGTCTCCTGTTCTCGCCGCCGTTGGAGTTGGCGGGCACACTCATCGGCCGTGGGCGCTGCGGCCAGCCTCGCGTCGAGGTCGGCGGCCTGCTTGCGGAGCCCCTCTAGGGCTGCCTCGGCGCCGACGCGGGACTTGGCGGTGCTTCGCTCCTTGGCTCTCGCCTCCTCGGAGTGCCTACGCGCACCGGCGAGCGCCGCCTCGGCGGCGGGCACGTCTTCGGGTGTTGCCAGTGCCGGCAGGGTCGTGACCGTCTGAGCGCACACCGGGCACGGCTCGCCGGTGGCAAGCGTTCCGGCCAGGGTGTGTGCGAGGTGGTCGTTCTCCACGGCACGGAGGCGCGCGGTCGCCCTCTCGACCCCTGCCTCCGCCGCGGCAAGTTCGGCGGACGCTTCCGTGGAAGCGGCCGCGAGCGGTGCGAGCTCTGCCGCCCTCTCGCGGATCGCCCCGGTGAGCTCGGCGCGTCGCTCGTGGTCCGCGATCAGCTTGGCGAGCTCACCCTGGTCCCTGTGCCGGGCAAGGGACTCGGCGGCTGCGTTCAGGAGGGCCTCTGCCTCGCATTCGGCACGCTCGCGATCTTCGAGCAGGCGCCGCTTCGTGGCGAGCATCTCCGCGAGCGCCGCGACGCCGGCGGGCTTCTCGATCGCGCCCAGCGCCCGGAGCGCGCCCGCGGCGGCGTCGGCGTCGGCGGCGGCCTTCCGGCGGGCCTCGTCGAAGTCGGCGAACTTCGGCTCCACCTCGGCGAGCAGTGCCTCGAGTGCCTCCGTGGCGTCCTTGCGCCGCCCCGCTTCGTCGACCAGGTCCGATGACCCCGCGCCGATCTGTTCGAGCTTGCCTTCGAGGACCTTGATCTCGGTGCCGAGCTGGTCTCCCCGGGACCTGGCGATCTTGCCCATCTGTTCGTAGACGCCGAGGTCGAGGAGACGCATCAGCAGCGCCTGACGGTCCTTGGGCTTGTCGAGGAGGAACTTGGCGAACTCGCCCTGGGGTAGCACCACGCATCGCGTGAAGTGCTCGAAGCCGAGGCCGAGGAGCTTCTCGACCTCCGCGGAGACCTCGTCGGCGGTCCCGGCCACGACCTCGGGGTCGCCGCCGGGGCGGAGCCGTTCGAGGCGCGCCTCCTTGGTGGTCGCGCCCTTGCCCTTGGTGCGCCGCACGACCCGGGTCGCGACGTAGTCGTCGCCGCCGACGGAGAACTCGAGTCCGAGGACGGCCTCGTTCCTGCCCTGCGTGATGATCGGGGCGACGGCCCGCTGGTCGTCGTAGCGGGGCACCGAGCCGTAGAGCACGAACACGATCGCGTCGATCAGGCTCGACTTGCCCGCGCCCGTGGGGCCGCTGAACGCGAACAGGTCGGCGCCGTCGAAGTCGACGACGGTTCGCTCGCGGAAGGACGCGAACCCCTCGAGCTCAAGACGTCGCGGGCGCATCCGCCGTCTCCCAGAGCTCGTCGAAGAGGTCGAGGAGCTGCGGGTCGGGCACCGCCTTCTCCTGCAGGTACGCGGTGAACAGCTCCCGCGGGGACTTGCCGGCGCGCGACTCCACATGTTTCTGCTCGGGCCGGTCGGGGTCGTCGACCATCACGTCGACGGCTTCGGGGAACAGCTCGCGCACCTCGTCGGCGAGGCCGATCCTCGGGGCCTCCCTGACCCGGATGCGGAGGTAGGCGTCGCCCGTCGTACCCGCCAGAGCCACCAGTTCCGACATCGAGGCGTGGATGGTCCGCAACGGCCGGCCCGAATCGAGGCTCACCTCGCGGACCTGCGCCGGTACGCCCGGGGCGGCGTCGACGAGGAGGACCGACTTGGCCTCCTCCCTGTCGCCGAAGTCGAGCTGAAGCGGGGAGCCGCAGTACCGGACGGGACAGGCCGCCGGGATCGACTGGGATCGGTGGTAGTGCCCGAGAGCCACGTAGTCCATGTGGGCGGCGAAGATCGTGGCCGACACCTGGTAGTCGAAGGCGGTCTGGGACTTGCGCTCGCCACCGCCCTCTCCCGCGCCCTCGACCGCGAGGTGCCCGAGGAGGATGCCGATCTCGTCGGGATCGGAGTCGTCCGCGCTCGTCAGCGTCGAGACGACCGCGTTCACGTACTCCTTGTACCCGAGCCTGTGCTTGGCGGCCTCCTTGCCCAGGAGATCCTCGGAGCGAACCACGTAACGCTGCGGGGGGAACGGCAGCAGCGCGAGTCGGAGGCGCTCGCCGGAGGCGGTGTCGATGCGGAGGACCCCGCCGTCCTCGGGTCGGGCGGGGTGGGCCAGGACCCGCACACGGGCGAGGTCCAGGAGTGGCGTCACGGCTTCCAAGCGGCGCGGGTTGTCGTGGTTGCCCCCGATCACGGCGACCTCGGCGCCCGTAGCGGAGAGCGCCACGAGCGCCGCGTACACGATCGACTCGGCCTCGGCCGTCGGGGTGGCCGTGTCGAACAGGTCGCCACCCACGAGGACGACGTCGACGGCCTCGGTGCCGGCGATGCCCGCGATCTCGTCGAGGACCGCCCGGTGCTCGCCGGCGCGGGAACGCCCGCGCAGGGTCTTCCCCACGTGCCAGTCGGAGGTGTGCAGCAGCTTCATCGGTCGAACTTCGCGAACGGGTCGGCGCCGGGCGCCAGTGTCGCCGCGGGGTTGGTGCCCGCCTCGGAGCTCCTCGACGCCCAAGCGGGGAACGGGAACTGCACCAGCAGCGGGACCGGCAGCTCGGGCTGGCTGAGCAGCATCGTGCCGGGCTTGAGGATCGTGGCGCGCTTGCGCTGCACGTCGGGCAGGAAGCCGTACTCGCCTCGCGACGCCTCGGCGCTGTCGAGGCGTCCGACCACCCGGATCGCCGAGTTGGCGATGATGCGTCGCTCCACCTCGCTGGCGGTCTGCTGTGCGCCGATCAGGATGACGCCCAAGGAGCGGCCCCGCTCGGCGATGTCGAGCAGGATCTCCTTGATCGGGCTCGATCCCTCGCGGGGCGCGTACTTGTTGAGCTCGTCGAGGACCACGAACTGCAGCGGGTGGGCGGTGCCCGAGAGCTCCTTGCGCTCGAATGCCTTGCGCAACATCACGCCGACGACGAAGCGCTTGGCGCGGTCGGCCAGGTTGTGGAGGTCGACCACGGTGACCTGCTGGTTCTCGAGTTCGATGCGGTGCTCGTCCGGAGCGGACTGGTCGCCGCGGATCAGGTCGGTGAGCTTGGGGACCGCCGCGTGAAGCCTGCGGATGAAGGCGTTCACGGTCCCCGCCGCGATCGCGTTGCCGGCCCACGGCATGCCCGCGTCCGGGTCGAGGCGGTCACAGATGAGGTCGACGAGCTCGCGGAGCGTGCGCGCCACCTCTCCGTCGATCGACACTGCACCGTCGCCCGCGGCGTTCGCCTCGCGCTTGAGGTGGGCGGTGACGTTGGAGAGGACGATCGTGTACTGCTGGCGGTCGTCCTCGGCGTCGGCGAAGAGGAACGGGAGCAGCTCCTCGCGGCAGAGCTCCTCGAGGGTCCAGTAGAACGACGTGACGCCGGCGGTGCGGCTCGACACGTACGGGGTCGCGACCGGGTCTCCGGGCCGCGGTGGGGCGTACACCGCGACCGAAGGGAACGGGCCGACGGGAAGGCCGAGGCGCTGATAAGCCGACTCGGCGTCGGCGTCGAGGCGGGTGTTGGCGTGGTCGAGGAAGAGGAGGTCCTCGCCCTTCACGTTGAAGATCAACGCCTTGGTGTTCTTCGCCTCGATGCCGAGCACACCCGAGGTGAAGAGCGAGTAGAGCAGGAACGTGGCGTAGGTGGTCTTGGTGGCGACGCCGGAGATCCCGCTGATGTTGACGTGGCCACCGCGGGTGCCGTCGAGGAACTCGAGGTTGGCGAAGACGGCCTCCTCGTCGCGGCTCAGCCCGATCGGCAGGCGCGCGTCCATGCCGTCGAAGAAGAGCGCGGTGTCGCGCTCGTCGCCGACGGCGCGGCGCACGGGCGTGCCGGGCAGGGGCGGGACGAACACCTCGGGTTCCACTCGGGTCGTCTGGACCAGGGCGGCTTCGCTCACCTCGGCGGGCAGGACACCGTCGTCGACGAGGAAGACGTCGTTGTCGAAGCGGACGCCGTCGTGGCGGGCGCGCATGTCGCCCACGAGGCCGTACATGTGGACCGGGTCGCGGCCGGGGACGGCGCGCTCGAGCGCGACGACGTCGTCGAGCTGCAGGTACTGGCCGGGCGCGATCGCCACCCAGTACTCGAGCGGGGTGGCGTCGTCGGTGCCGACGACGAGGCCGACCGGTGGTGCCGGCGCCGCATCCGGGGTCGAGGAGTCCATCGGCGAGACAGTACCAACGGTGTGCGACAGCAATGAGCTGGCCCCGAGTCGCCCGCGACGCAGGTTCAGCCGTTCACCTGGATCGTGCCGGTCATCCGGTCGGGGTGGATCCTGCACTCGTACGCGACCGTGCGGCTCCCGGAGAAGTCGGGTGACCACGTGAAGGTGTTGCCCGCGGACATGGGGCCCGAGTCGAACCCGGCGTCACCGGTGGCCACGACCTCGTGTGTGCCCTCGTTCACCGTCCACACCACACGCGCGCCTGGGCCGACCTCGACCGAAGAAGGCTCGAATGCGTAGTTGCCGACCGATACCTCGACCGCGGCTCCGACGACGTCCGAGTCGCTCGCCGGCGGTTGGGACGTGGCGGGCGAGGTCGTGCCGCATGCGCCCATGAGGAGGGCTGCGGCAATCGCGGCAGCGGGAACGAACGTGACGTGGAGCATCGGCATCGGTGTCGGACCTCCTCGGCGGTTGGCCCGCGTTCGGCTGATCCATTCTGCCGTCGTGCGACGGTGCATCTCGGGACCGGCGCCGCCGAGGTGTGTCGGCGGCGATCGGAATGGGGTCAGTAGCGGCCGAGCGAGGCCCGCTCGGAGGCCACGCGGATGCCGCGCGGGTGGCTCTGTGCCGGGGAACGGGGCGCAGCAGACGCTGCCGCCGCTGCGTCCTCCACGCCGCGCGGGGACGTGGTCACGGACGCTCGCGCCGCCGTGGTCCCGATCGGGGTCGACACGAGAGGAGCGGGGGTGCCGTGCGTCGACGGCTGCACGTCGGGCGACGGCGGGGTAGGAGGAGCTACCGCCGTGATGCCGAGCGGCAACGCGACGGACCCCCCGGTGGTGCCGTCGGGGCCGGCAAAGGTCAGTGTGAACGAGTTGGCGACTGCGTCGGTGCCGACGCCCGCGCTGTGCGAAGTCGTCGCAGCCGTGCTGATCCACAGCGTCACTCGCGTCCCGTTCTCGGCGACCTCCAGCGGGATCGTGAGCGGGCCGAGCGCGAACGGCTTGGTGAGCTCGGCGAAAGCCTCCCAGGCGCCGTACGGACCATGGCGAACACCCACCCGAGCCTCGATCGCGAGCACGTATCCGAACAGGTCGAGGTTCGCCGAGCCGATCGCGGTGAACTCCTGGTCGAGGCCAGTTCCCTCGATCCAGACAGCGAGGTTCGTGCCGTCCCACGACGCGCAGGTACGAGCGATCGTCGCGGTCGACGACAACGAAACGGGGGTGTCCTTGCAGCCGCCGACGGCGAGCGGCAACGGCGCGGCTCCGGCAGCCGTGACGGAGGCGGTGAGCCCGAGGGTGGCCACCGACGTGATTGCGAGCAGGACGAGTACACGGCGCATGACCACCGCATCGGTGTGTGGCCCGGGTGTATGAGTGCAGGCGGCGCGGATCCGGCCCAGGGCAGGCAGGGCCGCGGCCGTCGGCCGGCGCCTACTGCTTCTGCATGCCGAACTGCACGACCACGAAGACCGCGACGCGGTCGGTTCCGGCGAGGCGCCCCGCCGTCCAACCGAGGCCGATGTAGTGGTGACGTGGGTCGAGCACGTTCGCCCTGTGTGGTGGCGACTCGAGGAACTCCTTCTGGAGGACGTTCACCTCGGGACTCACCGAGTACGCGATGTTCTCGGCCCAGCCGTTCCAGACCGACAGGTCCGGCTCACCGGCGCTGTCGCACTCGCTGGAGTGGCACAGCACGCCGTTGGCAGCCATCCAGTCGGCATGTAGCTGCGCCGAGTGGTTCAACGACGCGTCGAGCAGCAAGGGTTCGAGCCCGTTGGCGACTCGGTCGGCGTTGGTCGCTCTGAAGAGCTCCTTCGCCCCGGGGCTCGTGAGGGTGCCGGCGGGAACGCCCGACTCCGCGCGGGCCGGATGCCGGGGCTGGGCGCGGGGGTTGTCCGATGTCGTGCCGGCGGCCGTCGCGCTGGAGCTGGTACTACCGCCGCCGGTTCCGGTGAACGCGTCCGCGAGCTGGGACAGCGGGTTCCGCGTCTGGTCGGCGGAGCCGGCATCGGGGTCTGTGAACTCGGTGGGGCCGTGCACGGAGGAGTCGCCGGCGCCGATGCCGCCACTCACCTGCAGGCTGACCGGGCGGGCATCGTCGACGGTGCCTGTCCCCACCTTTCCGGGGCCGACCGAGTCGGTGCCGGCGAGGCCGACGAATGCCGCCGCGACCAGGACGAGCACGGCAGCGATTCCGAGGGCCGCCGGCCACGGGAGCGCTCTGGTGAGGTCCGAGCACCGCGCGCGGGTGCGGCGCGCGACCTTCGGCACGACGGCGTTCAGGTCGGTCCGCTCGATCGTGCGAGTCAGGCGTCGCTGGAGCGTGTCGTACCCGGTGGCGGGTCTCTGAGTGGCGCTTCGGAGCCGGGGAGGCATCACCCCAGGATTCCCTCCAGGCCCTCGCGAGTCCTGCCGCTCCAGGCGACAGCCCGCCGCGGCACCCACGATCGGGCGCTGCGCAGCGCCGCAACCTACCCTGGGATTTCTCGCCGCACGGCGCTAGGTCACAGGGCACAGGGTTGGAGCAATGGCTCACTTCGAACGGCTGTCACCGGCGGACGCGCAGTTCCTCTACCAGGAGACGCCGACCGCACACATGCACGTGGGGGGCCTCGTCGTCTTCGACGACACCGGCTTCACGCTAGAGGACGTCATGGTCCACACCGAGAGCCGCATGGCCTTGGTACCACGTTTCCGCCAGAAGCTCATGTGGGTCCCCTACGGGCAGGGCAGGCCCGTGTGGATCGACGACGCCGACTTCGACATCCGCTATCACGTGCGCCACACCGGCCTGCCCCGCCCCGGCGGCGAGCGTGAGCTGCTGGCGTTGGTCGGGCGGATCATGTCGGTCCAGCTCGACCGCAAGCGGCCCTTGTGGGAGATGTGGATCATCGACCTGCCCGAGGGCCGGCGTGCGATGATCCACAAGACCCATCACGCCGTGATCGACGGGATGAGCGGCGTCGACCTCGCGTCGGTCCTGCTCGACCTGGCACCCGAGGGTCGGGACATCGGCAAGGCCGACGTCGAGACCAGGGAGTCCCCGACCAAGACCGCCCTATTGAGGGAGACCCTCGTCGAGCGGGCCACCCAGCCTGCCGAGGCCTGGCGCGCATTCGCCCGTGCCACCGCGGGCCCGCGCGAGTTCCTCGCCCGGGCCCGCGAGGTGGGCACCGGGGTGATGAGTTTCGGCAAGGCGCCCTTCCAGGTCGCCCCCAAGACCTCACTGTCCCAGCGCAACGGCCAGCACCGTCGCTACGCGGTGGTGCGCACCGACCTCGCCGACGTCAAGACGATCAAGAACCGCGCCGGCTCCACCGTCAACGACGTGGTCCTCGCACTCGTCACGGGCGGTTTGCGCCACCTGCTCCTGAGCCGCGGCGACGTCGTGGACGACGTCGTCATGAGGTGCTCGGTGCCGGTGTCGGTGCGCGACGAGTCCGACAGGATGTCGATGGGGAACAAGGTCGCGGTCATGTTCGCCGAACTGCCCGTCGGCGAACGCGACCTCGACGCCCGCCTCGACCACATCAAGGCCCACATGGGCAAGGCCAAGGAGGGCAAACAGGCGCTCGGGGCCGATGCCATCATGCGCCTCGCCGACTACGCGCCACCCACGCTCCTGTCACTCGCAGGGCGGGTCGTCGCCAACCAGTGGGTCATGAACCTCACGGTCACCAACGTGCCCGGGCCGCAATTCCCGCTCTACTTCATGGGCGGGGCGATCCACGAGATAATGCCGATGGTGCCCCTCGTGGGCGAGACCAACGTCGGCGTCGCATGCCTGTCCTACGACGGCGCGCTGAACTTCGGCCTCACCGGAGATTGGGACGCCGTGCCGGATCTCGACATCTTCGCCGAGGGTATCGAGAAGACCCTCGCGGACTACCTGCGTTGAGGCTGCCCTGAGCCTGGAATGCCAGGTGGCGGCCGGTTCCCAATTCGCCCGAATCGGTTTAGCCTTGAAGCACCCACCCACATCACCCACGGAGAGGGTTCGGTCCCCACCCGCCGGTCCTCTCCAAGTCGCCGGGGTCTGATCGCGACCCTGGCCGTGGTCGAGGCCCCGCTGTCCGACGGCGGGGCCTCGCTCCGTTCGCACGAGGGAGATACCCGCGTCGGGGGTTGCGTGGTCGGCCCGACGCGCCAGAATGGCCTCGCGAGCGCGGAGATGCGAAGGGGTACTTCGATGGTGTTCTACGAGCGGTTGTCGCCCCAGGACGTTTCGTTCCTCTACGCCGAGTCGCCGACCGCGCAGATGCACGTCGGCGCGCTCACCCTGCTCGAGGCGCCCGAGTTCTCCTACGAGGACCTGTGCGACATGATCGACGCCAAGCTCGCCGTCGCCCCGCGGCTGCGGCGCAAGCTCATGTGGGTCCCCTACGGCCAGGGGCGGCCCGTCTGGGTCGACGACGCCCACTTCGACATCCGCTACCACGTCCGCCACAGCGGCCTCCCCCATCCCGGCGGGCGCCGCGAACTGCTCGCCCACTTCGGCCGCGTCATGAGCATCGCGCTCGACCGCCAACGGCCCTTGTGGGAGGTGTGGCTCGTCGACCAACCGGGCGGCGACAAGGCGATCATCTACAAGGTCCACCACGCGATGGTCGACGGCATAAGCGGCGTCGACCTCGCGCTCGTGCTCTTCGATCTGACCCCCGACGCCGGCCCGCCCGAGACGGCGCCCTTCGAGGCCGGACCGGCGCCCACGAAACAACGCCTCCTCGTTGACAGCGTCGTCGAGCGGCTCACCCAGCCGGCGGAGATGGTCCGCAGCGTGCGCGCCGCGGCTCGCGCCCCCCGCGACGCGGTCGCTGAGACCCGCCGCCGGCTCGGCGGCCTGTTGCGCCTGGGCGGTTCGATGCAGGCGGCGCAGGAGAACTCGCTGTGGCGTGACATCGGCGGTCACCGCAGGTTCGAGACGGTGAGCCTTCCCCTGGCCGAGGTCAAGGCGATCAAGTCCCACCACGGTGTCACCGTCAACGACGTCGTCCTCGCGATGGTCTCGGGAGGCCTGCGCCACTACATGGTCGAGCGCGGCGACGTGGTCGACGACGTCGGCATGAACGTGATGGTGCCGGTCTCGGTGCGGTCCGAGCAGGACCGCGGCACCTACGGCAACCAGGTCTCGATGATGCTCGTCACCCTCCCCGTGGGCGAGCCCGACCCCGAGGCGGCGCTCGCGTCGATCCACACCCAGACCGAGACCCTCAAGGAGTCCCACCAGGCCGAGGGCGCCGACTCGTTGATGCGCTCGTTCGACTACCTGCCGATGTTCTTCCTCAACCTCGCCGCGAGGGGCGCAGCGGCACAGCGCTTCATCAACCTCGTCGTCACCAACGTGCCGGGGCCGCAGTTCCCGCTCTACTGCCTCGGGGCGCGGATGCGCGAGGCGTACCCCTACGTGGGGCTCCTCGGCAAGATCTCTGTGGCTGTAGCTGTGCTGAGCTACGACGGTCAGCTCAACTTCGGCCTCAGCGGCGACTGGGACACCACCGCCGACCTCGCAGTGTTCGCCGAGGGCATCGAGAAGGCCCTGGGCAACTTGCGCTGAGCAACGGAGACGCAGCGAGAGCAGGGCCGTTCACGACGCTGCGGCCGAATCCTCGCCCAAGCGGGCCGACATGGCGATCAGCTCCCCCCGGGAGCGGACGCCGAGCTTCTCGCGGATCCTCTTCACGTAGCCGGTGACGGTTGCGACGCTTATGCCGAGCTGGCTGCCGATCGTGCGGTTGTCGAGTCCCCGGCCGAGTCCGGACATGACCTGCAGTTCCCGGTGGGTGAGTTCCTCGACCACGTCACCGGCGTCGAGGGGCGTGTCGGAGTCGGTGAGGGCCGCCGTCGCGTGCAGCGAGGCCGTCTCTACGATCACCCTGGCCGTGTGGGGAGCCGGGGCGGTCACCGAGGGGGGCCGTCCGAGGCACTCCGCCATGAGCTCGAGGGCGAGGTCGCCGAAGCCGAGGCGGCCCGTCGCCGCGGCAGCGAGCGCGTCGGCGAGGGCCGCGAGCCCGTCGTCGACGACCACGTAACCGTGCACACCGGCACACAGGGCGACCCGGAGCGGGTCGGGAGCGTGGGTGTGGGTCCACACGACGAGGGGTGTCCCCGGCAGAGACGCCGCGAGGGTGGAGACGACAGCCGAACCTCCCGGGCCGGGTACGACGACGTCGGTGACCACGAGGTCGGGCTCGCTCTCGCGGGCGAGGCGGCGGACTGCGGTCATGTCGGTCGCCCACCCGCACCACACGAACTCCCCGGATGCCTGCAGCGCCTCGCGGACCCCCGCTGCGGTATCAGCGTCGGCGCTGACGACGAGGACACGGCGGCGTGCGTCGGTGATCTTGGTCATCGGGTCCTGCTCGCGGTTCGGGGCGTACCCGATGTCTCGGATCGCGGGCGGTCGCGATTGAGCGCCATACTTGTCGCCGACCCAGGAAGCCCACCCTGCATGGAGGCGCCAAGTGCCCAGGGACCTGCCCGTATCGGACGTGATGGCGACCGAGCTCGTCACGATCGGCCCCGACGCAGGCGTGCTCGACGCCGCCAAGGCGATGGCCGAGCACAACGTGGGCGGGCTACCCGTCGTCGACGCCGGAGGCAACCTCGTCGGGTTGATCGAGGAGGGCGACGTGATCGTCGAGGACGCCGACCTGCCCCAACGCAGCTACATCGAGTTCCTCGGCGCCTACATCGAGCTGCCCTCGGGCCTGCACCGCTTCGAGGACCGCTTCCGCAAGGCCGTGGCGGCGACCGTCGCCGACGCGATGCGCAAGGACCCTCCGACGGTTCCGCCCGACACCAGGCTCGAGGACGTCGCCACCTTCATGCTCGACCACGGTGTCGGCCGGCTCCCGATCGTCGAGGACGGCGAGCTCGTCGGCATCGTCACCCGCGGCGACCTCGTGCGCGCAATCGCCGCCGGTTGACCGCCCGCGATCGGGGGGTGGTCCATCCCAAACGCGGGTGGTTCGTGACGCTGGCGGGTCAGGTTGCCCGCGTTTGGGGGGGTGGTCCATCCCAAACGCGGGTGGTTCGTGACGCTGGCGGGTCAGGTTGCCCGCGTTTGGGGGTGGTCCTCGGGGTAGAGGATCGCGTCGGAGACGGCATGGGCGCGGCGCGCGAGCCGGCGCCAGTCCTCGCGCAACGTGGGTGCGGGGTTGCGGGCGTAGCCGAGCGAGAGCGCGAGCCGGCCGAGTTCCACGTGGTTGGTCGGTAGGGCGTCGGTGGATCGTGCCGCTGTCAGCCACAGGCGATCGCGGAGCCGGGACGCGAAGCGGTACGCGTCGTCGAGGCGCGCGGTGGCGTCGGGGTCGAGCAAGCCGAAGTGGCCGAGGCGGGCGATGCCTTCCCTGGTGGACGGTGTCCGCACGCCTGACTCGGCGGCGCCGTGCTCCAGCTGCAGGAGTTGCACCGCGAACTCGACGTCCACGAGTCCGCCGCGCCCGACCTTGAGGTTGAGCCCTGCGTCGGCGCCCTTGGGCAGGCGCTCCTTCTCGATGCGTGCCTTCATGCGGCGGACATCGGTGCGCCACGACGCCGGCACCGGGTCGCGATAGACGACTTCGGCGGCGGCTTCGCAGAACTCCGCGCCGAGTTCGGCGTCGCCGGCAACCGGACGCGCACGCAGCAACGACTGGAACTCCCAGGTCTGCGCCCACCGTCCCCAGTACTGGCGGTAGCCGTCCACGGTGCGCGAGAGCACCCCCGCGCGGCCCTCCGGGCGCAGGTCGAGGTCGACCTCGAAGGCGACGCCGTCCACCGTCGGTGTGCCCACCGCCTGCACGAGCGCTTGTACGACCGCCTCTGCCCGCACGAACTCCGCCGACCCGCCCTCGTGCACGACGACGAGGTCGAGATCCGACCCGTAGGAGAGCTCGCGCCCACCGAGTCGTCCCATGCCCACGAGGGCGACCCGCGGGAGCGGGCCGGCCACGCCGCTGTCGTCGAGGGCCGCCTGCAGGCAGGCGGTCGCGAGGCGCGTCAACTCCTCGCCCACGCCTTCGTGGTCGACGAGGCCGAGCAACTCGCGGATACCGGTGCGTGCCCGCTCGCGCTGGACGAAGCGGCGGATCGCCCGTGAACGGCCCGCCTCGCCACGACGCCACGCCATCTGACGCGCGGCCCCCTCCAAGAGCTCGTCCTCGCTGCGAGGGTCGGCGAGGAGGTCGTCCTGTTCGAGCATGCGGATCAGCTCGGGGAAGCGCTCGACGGCCTCTCCCAGTGGACGCGAGGTCCCGATGACGCTGCAGAGGCGCTGGGCCGCCAAGGGCGACTCGCGGAAGACAGCGGTCAGCGCCTCGGCCCGGTGCGGCCCTTCCGCGAGGCGCTCCAGCATCAACAGACCGAGGTCGGGGTTCGGCGCGTCGGTGAGCCAGCCGAGCACGAGTGGCAGCGTCGCCTCCATGAGCCGCGACTGGCGCGACATGCCCGACGTGAGCGAGGTCAGGGCGCGTCGTGTGGCCTTGGAGTCGGCGAAGCCGAACGCGCGCAGTCGCTCCTCGGCGGCGTCGGGCGAGATCGAGGTGTCGCCCTGGCCCGCGAAGGCTTCGAGGAGGGGGCGGTAGAAGAGGCGTTCGTGGACGCTGCGCACCGTGGCGAGGTCGAGCCTGAAGTCGTCGAGGAACTGCGCCGACGCCGACGAGTCGGACGTGGGGCGGTAGTCCAGCACCCGCGCCAGGCGCTCCAAGGCGGCGTCGCCTACCGGCAGCGAGTGCACTTGCTTCTCGTCGAGGAGCTGGAGCCTGTGCTCGACGGTGCGGAGCTTGACGTAGCTGTTCGTGAGGACGTCGGCGTCGAGCGCCGCGATGTACCCGGCGTTCGCGAGCTGGCCCAGCGCCTCGATCGTGTTCGCCGATCGGATCGAGCGGTCGTGGCGGCCGTGCACGAGCTGGAGGAGCTGCACGGCGAACTCGACGTCGCGGATGCCCCCCGGACCGAGCTTGACCTGGCGGTCGGCGCCCCCGGAACGGGCCACTTGGGCCTCGGCGCGGGCCTTCATCGCGCGCAGCTCGTCGAGGGCGTCGGGGCGCAGTGTCTCGGGCCACACGTAGCGGTCTGCCTCGGTCTCGAACTCGCGTCCGACCGCGGCGCTGCCGGCGCACGGCCGCGCCTTGATCAAGGCCTGGAACTCCCACGTGTCGGCCCAGCGTGCCCAGTACGAGACGTAGCCCGCCACGGAGCGCACGAGCTTGCCGGCCCGTCCCTCGGGGCGGAGGTCGGCGTCGGTGCGCCACACGATCCCCTCGCTGCTCGGGGCCGCCATGATCGAGAGGAGGCGCCGGCAGGCAGGGGTCGGATCGTCGCCGTCGGCGGCGACGAAGAGGACGTCGACGTCGCTGGAGTAGTTGAGCTCCCGGCCTCCGTGCTTGCCCATCGCGACGACGCACAGGCCCGTGGGGTCTCCGTCCGTGGCGATGTGGAGGGCCGCCTCCAGGCACGCGTCGGCGAGGTCCGACAGCGACGCGCCGGTCTCGGCCAGCGTCGCGATCCCGCTCAGGTCGCGCAGGGCGACCCGCAGGTACCACGAGTGCCGGAAGGTGCGCAGCGCCGCCTCCGGGTCGCCGCCGCCTGACACGGCAGCCAGCGCCCGTGAAACCATCTCGCCACGTCCCGGCAGCGGCGCGAGCACGAGCTCACCCGCGAGGTCGTGCAGGTCGCTGGGGTGGGTGCGCAGCCAGCGCACGATCGAGCGCGACGCACCCGCGAGCCGGACGAGGTTCACGCGCCCTGCTTCGGTGGTGAGGACGTCGCGGGTCACCGCGGGCTGGGCTTCGACGAGGGCGAGCAACTCCGCACCCACCGGCACGGGATCTGCGGAAGCGGCGATCGCATCGAGGACCGCGTCGGCAGGAGCGCCCGTCAGCGCACGCGTGAGCGCGCCGGCCGTGTCGGTCCGCTCCACCATGTCGGATAGCCTGGCACTCGTGCGACTCAGGATCGGCGCCGCTCAGGTGAACACCACCGTCGGCGACCTCGATGGTAACGCCGCCATGTTGGTGGAGACAGCCCGGGCGGGGCGTGCGGCCGGTTGTGACCTGGTGTGTTTCCCCGAGCTTGCCCTCACCGGCTACCCGCCCGAGGACCTGCTCCACAAGCCGTCGTTCGTCGCCGACGCGGAACGTGCGCTCGAGGACCTTGCAGCCGCGGTGCCCGAGGTCGTCATGGTCGTGGGCACCGTCGTGCACCGCCTCGACCTCTACAACGCTGCCGCGGTCACCGCCGGCGGGTCCGTCGCCGGGGTCTACTGCAAGGAGTTCCTGCCGAACTACGGCGTCTTCGACGAGAAGAGGTACTTCGCAGCGAGCCGCGACCCCGGCCCGCTCTTCCATCTCCACGGTGTCACCTTCGGCGTGACGATCTGCGAGGACGTGTGGATGCCGACGGGGCCGTTGTTGGATCAGGCCCGCGCCGGTGCGCAGCTCGCGATCAACGTGAACGCGTCGCCTTACCAGATCGGGAAGCACCGACGCCGCCGCGGGATGCTGGCCACGCGGGCGTCGGATGTCGGCCTGCCGCTCGTGTTCGTGAACCTCGTGGGTGGCCAGGACGAGCTCGTCTTCGACGGCGGTTCGGCGCTCTTCGCCATCGACGGCGAGGTCAGCGCCGAGCTGGCGCGCTTCGAGGCGGGCTTCGCGGTGTGGGACGTCGACTGCAGCGAGGTGTTCCGGCACCGCCTCGCCGACACACGCGCGCGTGCGTGGGAGCCGCTCGAGCTGCCCGTCGTCGACCTCGTCCCGGTGGCGCCCTCACGGATGGTTCCGTTGCCGCCGGTCCGGGCCGCCACGGTGGTCGCCGACCTCGACGAGTGCGAGGAGGTCTACCGGGCACTGTGCACGGGCGTGCACGACTACCTCGACAAGAACGGGTTCAGCGGTGCCGTGGTCGGGCTCTCGGGCGGCATCGACTCGGCTCTGACCGCGGCGGTCGCGGTCGACGCCATCGGAGCCGAGGCGGTGACGGGCATCGCGATGCCGTCGCCGTACTCCTCGGAGCACTCCGTCGCAGACGCCCGTCTGCTGGCAGATCGTCTCGGCATCCGCTTCGAGATGCTTCCGATCGGGGACGTGTTCCACTCCTACCTCGACACGCTCGAGCCGCTCTTCGCGGGGACCGCGAGCGGCATCGCCGAGGAGAACCTGCAGGCGCGCATCCGTGGCTCCCTGCTGATGGCGTTCTCCAACAAGTTCGGCGCGATCCTCCTGTCGACGGGCAACAAGAGCGAGATGGCCGTCGGCTTCACCACTCTCTACGGCGATCTGGCCGGCGGCTACGCGGTGCTCAAGGACGTCCCCAAGACGCTCGTGTACGACCTGTGCCGCTGGCGCAACCGGACCGCGGGCACGGACCTGATTCCGGAGTCCACGCTCACGAAGCCGCCGTCGGCCGAACTGCGTCCGGGTCAGCTCGACAGCGACTCGCTGCCGCCCTACGACGTGCTCGATCCCGTCATCGAGGCTTACGTCGAGGACGACCGCTCCGCAGCCGAGATCGTGGACGCCGGGCTTGCGGACGCGGATGTCGTCGAGCGGGTGGTCCGCATGATCGACGCCGCGGAGTACAAGCGCCGCCAAGCTCCCCCGGGGGTTCGCATCACGCCCAAGGCGTTCGGGCGTGACCGCCGCCTACCGATGACGAACGGGTGGCGACGCTGACCTGGCCCGGGGCGCCGGCGTACTCAGCCCTGGGACAGGTGCTTGACGTAGGCGCGCAGGTTGGCGACGGCCTGCGGGTCGGACCCACAACATCGACCCGTGACCAGAGTCCGCTTGATCTCCTCGAGGGAGCGTGTCTCGTCGGCGCAGCGAGTGCAGACCTCGAGATGGGCGACGACGCGTTGGGCCGTCTCGGAGTCGCACTCGCCGTCGAGGTAGGACTCGACGATCCGGGTGATGGCGCGGCACGACGCCGGGGTGACGTCGTCGGGGCCCGGGGAGCGGGGTGAGCGGAACATGGTCACAGTGCGGGGCTGGTCGGGGCGGCGGTGCCGGCACGGCTGGACTCGAGTGACCTGAGCATGCGTTTGCGCGCTCGGTGGAGCCTGCTCATGACGGTACCGACGGGGATGTCGAGAGCGTCGGCTGCCTCCTGGTAGCTCATGCCTCCGATGTCGACGAGACCGATGACGCTGCGGAAGTTGTCCGGCAGTTCGTCGAGTGCGGCCTCGACGGCGGCGTCGAAGGAGGCGGCGTCGTAGACCTCGGCCGGGTCGACCTCGGCGGAGGCACGCGCGGAGGTCTCCGTGTGGAAGGTGAGGTCGTCGAGGTCGATGTCGGGGTCGCGCAGGAGGTCGGGCCGGCGCCGCCGCAGCGTGTTCACGTGGGTGTTGCGCAGGATGGTCAGGAGCCACGCGCGCGGGTGGCGGCCGTCGAAGCGGTCCAGGGCCCCGTGAGCACGGGCGAGCGTCTCCTGGACGAGGTCCTCGGCGTCGAAGCGGTTGCGCGTCAGTGACAGGGCGACACGGTAGAGCACGTCGATCTCGGGCAGGACCCAGCACTCGAACGCCCGCTCGGACCGCTCGGTGGCGGGGGCGTCTACGAGTTGGTCGCAAGGTGTCATGTGCGCTCCAGGCGGACTTTGCCTCCGTGCCGAACTCCCGATGGTGCCGCCTTATTCCCGATCCCTCCAAACGCGGGCGGTTTGTGGCGTTGGCGGGCCGGGTTGCCCGCGTTTGGAGGGGGGTCCCTCCCAAACGCGGGCGGTTTGTGGCGTTGGCGGGCCGGGTTGCCCGCGTTTGGAGGGGGGTGCCTCCCAAACGCGGGTGGTTTGTGGCGTTGGCGGGCCGGGTTGCCCGCGTTTGGAGGGGGGTGCCTCCCAAACGCGGGTGGTTTGTGGCGTTGGCGGGCCGGGTTGCCCGCGTTTGGAGGGGGGTCAGACCTGGACGGGGGGTTCGAGGGAGGGTGGGGAACAGCGCGGCGGCGTGCCGCAGAGGTGCACGGTGGTCCGCACGCCGTTGTTCCACACCACGACGCGCCAGAGTGTCGGCGTCGGCCGCCCGCACCACTCACAGTGGCGAAGTGCGTTCGGTGCCGCAGGAGGCGGGTTCGGCACCGGCACCGGTACCGGTACCGGCACCGGTGGAGGGGGCGGCGGCGCCGGTGCCGAAGTCCCCGGAGAGCCAGGGGACGCGGCCGGAGATGCCGGGGACGGCGGGGGTGGTGGTGGCGGTACGTGCAGCTGTACCGGCGGGCCGGCGGCACCGGCCGGAGCGGGAGGCGGGGCAGCCGCTGGGGGTGGTGGAGGCAACGCCGTGAGCTCGCCTGCCGGTGGCGCGACCGCGGCCACGGGCGGAGGGAGCACGTGCCAGACGTCGCGGTGGCGCAACTCGCGCCGGAAGTCGTGCCGGCACTTGGGACACTTGGTCAGGACGGCTTCGTCGCGTCGGTCACCGCAGCTGGGGCAGAACGTGACGATGCGACCCGAGCCGAGCATCCCCTGGCACCGGGGGCAGACGAAGTCGGGGTCGAGCTGGGTCATCCGGAACCATGTGCCGAACACGACGAACGGACTCGGGCCGCCCTTGCCGAAGCTCGCCCCCAGACTCGACGTGAGCGTACGGAGGCGGTCGTTGCGGCGCCGCACACGCTCCAGGTCGGGGTTGGACACCTTCTGGAACCGGCACTCCTGACACGTCGTCAGGATCCGCATCGGCAGCTCGTCACGGATGCGGGCTTGCATGTCGAGGAACTCGACGACCTTTTGCTCGCGCTCGTCGAGTGTCACGACGACGACCCCGCGTGCGCCGGACAGGGCCTGCTCGACCCTGGTCGCGAGGGCTTCGACCCGCCTCACGACCGGTTCGGGCAGGTCGCCGGACTGGGTGCCGATGAGTGACGCCACCGCGAGGCGGATACGCACGTCGGCGGGGTCGACCTGCAGCGAGCCCGCGGGTGCGTCGAAGCGCACGGCGCTCACGCTCTTCCACGACGACGGCTGTACCGTCTTGTCGCCGCCCTCGAGTGCCCGCGCGGCCTTCTTCACCGCTTTGTCGCCGACACCGCCCGCCGCGACGTTCGCTCGTTCCAGCGGCGCGATGTCGCCCGTCGCCGACCAGAACCGCGGCGCCTCGAAGGCGCCGGCAGCTCGCGGATCGAGGCGGGCGAGGGCGTCGTCGATTGCACCGGCCACCTCTTCGAACAGCGAGCGGTAGGGCGTGTTCGCGCCCCACACCTTGCCGAAGGGACTGCGCCACCTGTCCTCGATGCGGACCGAGATGCCCGTGCCGGAGGTGTCGCCGGGGTGCACATGGACGGTGACGGCGAGAGGCAGCTTCGACATGACCATCGCCGAGGACGCCATCTGGGACCCTCGAGTCGCCTCGATCAGGCTCACCTGGTCGGCGGCGACCTTGAAGTGAAGGCGGCGCAGCACGTTGGCCAGCTCGGAGCGAACCTGTGCGTGCGGGGCACCGACCCAGCGCTGGAAGTCGCACAGGACCTTGCCGCTCATAGCGCTGACTCGACCGTGTCGGCGTCGTTGTCGTCCGCGTCGGTGCCGGACGGCGCGGGGGAACCACCTCGCCGCTCCCGGTGCCGGCGCAGCACGGCGACGGTCAGGGCGCCGAGCACGGCCACGATGACAACCGCCGCGACTACCACGATCGCGACGCCGAGGATGTCACCCCAGTCCATCGGCGGCGGTGCCTGCCGGTCTCCCTCCGGCACCTCGACGGCATCGAGGTTGCAGTCGGGACAAGCGGGCAGAGCCGTCGCGCGCCAGTCGTCGTACTCCGCGCGTACATCGAGGATCGGATTCTCGCGGTTGTCGACGTTCACCACCGACAACGCCAGCCATGGCAGCCCTGCCACCATCTCGAGCGGGGTGTTGGAGGGCGCAGCGAAGACCGGGTCCTGAGGCCGCGCGGCCACCACGAAGGCGCTGCGCGCCGTCTGGGCCACGCCGTCGACGTTGCAACGCTTGTCGCCACCAGCCGCGGAGCCTGCTTCGAGCGCGAGCATCAGGCGGTCGGTCAGGTGCAGTGGGCCGTGCGTCTCGGTCTGGAACGCCTCGTAGGCGTTCCGTGCCACCTCGCCGTCGGCGGCGGTGTCCACGATCACCGCGGCGCTTCCCCCGGCGCCGGTGCCGCCGCGATCGCCGGACCATTGCTCGACCTTGCTACCGGTGAACGCGTTGGCCGAGCCCGAGGTCACGGCCGCGTACTGGCGTTTGGCGCTGTCGGGGTCGAACGCAGGTCCGGTGAGCGCGGTGAGGACCTGCGGCGGGTTCCGGCCCTGCTGAAGGAGCTGCATGCCCAGGTCGCGGCCGCGTTCGGAGTAGACACCCTGGGTCGCGACCGTGCCGACGCGAGGGACTAGTCCCGCCACCGCGAGCAGGTCGGCGTCGACGCAGCCGGCACCGGCGGCCCCCACGTCGCCTGTTCGCGGATCCACCGCGACGATCGTCCACGTCGCGTGCGCGCCTGAGGCGTGCCACAAGACGGCACCGGTCGCCAGGAGCGCGAAGAACCGCGCCAGCGCTCGCATCGCGGGAGACTACGTCGAGGTTCGCCCCTGCGATCAAGGTTCGGGCGTGGGAATCCGACAAGACACAAATGGCTGTGATCCGCCGAGACACGCTCTTCGAGACGTGCGGTCCCCACCTGCACCCGGGTGAGGATGTACTCGAGTGCGTCGAGGCGACGGTGATCGACGTGGACGGTCGCAGCGGCACCACCGCCGGAATCGACAGGGTGATCCTCGCGCTGACCGGGCATCGTCTGCTCACACTGTCGTGGCCTCTCGGAGCCGAACCCGTTGTGGACGGTTCGGTGCCGATCGGGTTCCTCGCCGGGGCTCGTGTCGAGGATGCCGGCCCCGGTGCCGTCCTGACGGTGAGCCTGACCACAGGAGCCGCGGTGCGCTTCGGCGTGGGCGCCCCGCAAGAGCCGAACGCAAGGGATCTGGCGCTGGCGGTCGTCTCGGACACGGGCGGTCGCGTCGTGTGCGGGCCCGTCACCGAGGAGCTGCCAGTCGTCGGGACAGCGATCGCCGCTCCCCGAGACGGTGCCAGCTTGCAGCTCGCAAAGGAGATCACCGATCTCTGCGAGCGCAACCACGGTCGCGTCCTCGAGCTCACGCCGGGACTCGTCGTCTCGGCGGCCGACAACGGCGCGTCCACGTACTACGTCCATGTGTCGCCTCCCACCCGGCCTGACGGGGGCTGCCCGCGATGCGAGCACGTCAACCGTGACGGGGCCGTCTTCTGCGACGCATGCGGTGCGCTCTTGTGAACGCCGCCCCCTGACGCGGACGCCGTGGCCAGGACGTTCCTCGAGTCGGTCACCGTGCGCGACGAGGCGCGAGTCGCCCTGGCGGGATCCGAGCAGACCGGGTAGCTTCGCTACGTTTCGAGTCGCTCGTTCCGCCGGGCGACCAGGGAGTCGGCTGGGGCCGGGGCCGAGAGGCCCGACGAGGGCGAGGGTTCCCGGGGTCCGGCGGCGTCGTGGGGACGTCGCCATCGGGCCCCGTGCGCCCTGTTTCACGGCTGTCACCCGTTGCGGGCCGCCGGAGTATCTAACCTGCGCAGGGTGACGACACCGGCGCCGCTTCCCCAAGCCCGGCTCTCGTGCGAAACCGCGCGGGACTGGTTCCCGATCTTCAACCGCTGGGCGTACCTGGACTTCGCGGGAGTAGCGCCGGTACCCCAGGTCGCCGTGGAAGCCGCCACCCTCGCGGCCGAGGCCCAGGCACTCGACGCGATCGAGAGCGTCGACGACACCGATGCGGCGATTGACGAACTCCGCGGCGATCTCGCGCGCTTCGTGGGAGCCGATGCCGGCGAGATCGCGTTCGTGCGCAACACGACCGAGGGTCTCGGCTGGGTAGCGAACGGCCTCGGTCTCGGCGATGGCGACCGCGTCGTGGTCTCCGGCAGCGACTTCCCCAGCGCCGTACTGCCGTGGACGACCCTCAGCGCCCAAGGGGTGCACGTCGACGTCGTCGACAGGGACGGTCCCGGGGTCTCGCTGGACCGGCTGGCGGGTGCGGTCGCCTCGGGATCGCCGCCCGCGGTGGTCGCCTGCTCGTGGGTCCACTACGCGACCGGCTGGCGCACCGACATCGCCGAGCTTGCCCGCATCTGTCACGAGAGAGGCGCGCTCGTCTGTGCCGACGTCATCCAGGGAGCCGGCGCGGTCCCACTCGACCTCCACGCCACCGGGGTCGACTTCGCAGCCGCCGATGGTCACAAGTGGCTCTGCAGCGTCGAGGGTCAAGGCTTCCTCTACGTGGCGCATGACGCGCTCCCGAGGTTGCGAGTACTCGAACCGGGGTGGAACTCGGTCGTCCAGAGGGGGGACTGGGAGGACCTGTCGTGGAATCCGGACCCGGGTGCGCGCCGCCTCGAGGGCGGCTCGCCCACCCGTGTCGCGCTTGCCGCCCTCCTCGCGTCGGTCCACCTGCTGGCGAGCGCCGGCATCGAGCAGATATGGGCCCGCGTGAACGAACTGGCCGACAAGGTCGTGCGCGGTGTCCACGACGCCGGCATGAACGTCATGTCGGCACGTGACCCCGCGCACACGTCCGGCATAGTGACGTTCAGCCACCCCCGCATGGACTCGGTGTCCCTCGTGCGCATCCTCCGCGACCGCGGCGTCGTGGTCGCTCCCCGTGGCGGAGGGGTGCGGGTGAGCCCTCACTTCGTCTGCACCGAGGACGACCTGTCGGCGTTGTTCGAGGCCCTGCCGCGGTGAGTGGGGAGCTCACACCGCAACGCCCCGCTCCACCGTGGTGGGGGCGCTCGTACGGGACGGACTGGCTCTTCGTGCCCGGAAGCGCCGGCGCCGAGGGGCTTCTCACGTTGCCCGAGGTCGATCTGCTCCACGAGGGCCAGCGTGCGATGCTCCGCTTCGTCGGCGACGACTCGCCTCTCGTCGCCGTGCACGGCTCCGGAGCTTCGATCTCCGCGAGGGCGGAGCAACGCGGGGTCACCATCGAAGGCGCGATGGTGCACCTCGACGTGCGCTGGGGCGGGGTACTGCGTCATCGGTACTCGAGCCGGCCCATGCCTGTCATGCTCGGGGTGCGGTGGGACCCGTGGGCTTACGCGCTCGTGTTCGAGCCTGCCGGGGAGGTGCCGATGGGCGCGTTCGCGATCGCCCCCCACGGGGGTGTCAATCGTGTCCACGTGGGAGGGATCGACTGGGATCCGGAGCGGGAGTCGCGCCAGCCGCTGCAGGATCGCGTCCGTGGGATGCTCGACCTGCCGGGTCCGGTGCACCTCGCGGTGGGCATCGACGGCGATTCGGCTGCGGGTGCAGCACATGCGTTGAGGCGTTCGGTGGGTCGCCCGGCCGAACGCGGCCTGTTCGTCCCCGAGGGGCTGAGTGCTCGCACGATCGAGAACCTCCGCTTCTGCCGCATCGGCGCTCTCGGTCGAGCCATCGACACTGGAGAGTGGCTGCCGGTCACGTCCCGGTCTCCCCGATACGACCTACCGGCGACGTTCCGAGCCCGCGATTGGTTCCGCTGGGCGCTCCCCGCGATCACGGCGTGCGACCCCGATGCCGCGCGTGACGGCCTCGTCGCAGCCTGCAGGCTCGTGGCCACCGCGCCTGGCATGCACGCCCTGGACCCTGCAGGGGCGCCGCACTTCGGCGGCTTTCAGCTCGACGCGGCCTGCGACGCGGTGCTCGGCGTCGGCGACTACGTGCGCGTGACCGGCGACGCTGCCGTCGTATCCGAACCCGAGGTCGACGACGCTCTGCGAGCGGTTGCCGAAGAGCTTCCACGCTGGCACGACCGCGCGTTCGGTCTGTTCCGCACCGAGCTCGCACCTTCCGGGGACCTGGCGCCCGGACCCTTCCTCGCGGTCCCGAACGCGATGGCGATCGCGGCATACGAGGTGCTGGGCCGCCTCCGGGTGATCGAGCACTCGAGTGCGGTACCCAAGCTCGCCGGGCTGTGGCGGCAGGCCTTCGTGCAGGACGGCTGGATCGTCGGGGCCCTCGGTCCCGAGGGTCAGCCCTTCAACTGGGACGACCCCACGGCGTCTGTCTCGATGCTGGGCCGGCTCGGGACCCTGGACCGCCGTGACGAGAGCGCGTGGCGACGTACGGTCGAGCATCTCATGTCGGCGCGGAACCCCAACCACGTGGCGGGCCGCTACTCGGGTGAGCGTTCCGCCTGGATGGCCGGGCCGTGCCTCGAGTCGCTCGCAGAGCGGATGCTCGCCTTCCCGAGCGGCCGCGATGTCAGCGACGAGGGCCGGATGGTCGCCGAGCACGCGCCGCTCGATGCGGACGGGATGGCGTGCGAGACCTACGACGCCGAGTCCGGCGCGGCGCTCACCGGTGTCGGGTGGGCCGCCGGGTCCGGCCTGCTCGCCGCGGCGCTGATCACGGCAGCGGGCCTGTGAGCGTCTCGGCGCCCAGCCTCGCCGAGATCGGAGCCCGTTTCCTCGCCTTCGCCGAGACCGAGTGCGGGCCTTACGCCCCTACGTACGACCGCTTGTCGCGAGCGATCGCCAGGGATCCCACGGCGGCCGTGTGTGTGCGGGAGGCGCGTCCGGGCCAACAGTTGCCACTCCTGTTCCTCGGCGCCGCCCACCTGCTCCTCGGCGACTCGATCCGCGACCTCGGCGAGGGGGAGTTCTCGCAGTGGTGTCACGCGAACCAGGGCCGCCTCGCCCACGAGTGCGCCACGCGCCTGGTGCAGACCAACGAGGTGCGGCGCTGCTCGTTCCTGCTCCCCGTGATGTCCCACGTCTCGGCGGTCGACCCGGGCCGGCACCTGGCGCTGGTGGAGGTCGGCGCTTCGGCCGGGTTGCTGCTCGTCTTCGACAGGTACAGGTACGAGTACAGGTTCATGCCCGACGCCACTGTCGCGGCGACTGCAGGAGACCCCGATTCGGCGGTCCTCGTCGCGTGCGACCTGCGGGGTTCGCGAATCCCACCGGTCGACTTCGATCCGAGGCTGCTGTCGAGCCGGACCGGCATCGACCTCGCGCCCGTGTGGCCGGGAGACCCGGACGCGGTCGCCTGGTTGAGGGCTCTCGTGTGGCCGGACCATCCCGACCGCAGGGCACGCCTGGATGCTGCGCTCGCCATCGTCACGGACGAACCCGTTCCGATGGTGCGTGGCGACGCTCTCGCCGTGTTGCCCGCCGTCTTGGAGTCCCAGCGCCGCGACGTGACCCCGGTCGTGTTCCACCACGCGATGCTGGAGCACTTCGACCGCCCTGCGGCGCAGCGCTTCCGCGACCTCGTGCCGCGATTGGCCGCCGCGCGGGGCGGGGACCTCGTGTGGATCATCGCCGAGGCCGGTACCCCGAGCGGCCGCCGCATCGAGGTCGTCGACTTCAGGACGTCGGAGCCCGCTCCGGTGAGCATGGCAGACGTACAGCCGCACGGCGCGTGGATCCGGTGGCACTCGGCCAGGGGAGCCACCGTGGCCCCTTCCCCCGAACGCGGGTGATTCGTGTCGCTGGCGGGCCATCTGGCCCGCGTTTGGGGGTGGGGTCCTCGTCGAACGCGGGTGGTTTGTGTCGCTGGCGGGTCATGTGGCCCGCGTTTGGGGGTGGGGTCAGTACACGCCGGCGAGCTTGCCGTGGTCCCAGCTCATGATGCGCACGGGCACCACCCGCAGCACCGCCCGCTTGGACGCCCGCTGGCGGACGGCGTCCATGGCGCCGGCACCGATCGAGCGCACGTCGACGCCCTCGTAGCGGGCCGTCATGTCGAACATGACCTCGGTAGCCAGATCTGCATCGGCGATGATCTCGGCATCGGCCTGGATCATCACTCCGCGCAACTCGGCGTAGCTACGTCCGTCCTCGGCGAGGACACTGATCTTGGGGTTGCGTCGTGCGTTGAGGATCTTCTGGGACTTGGCATAGGTGGCGAAGTGGATGATTCCGTCGAGGAGGCCGTACCACATCGCCGTCGTGTGCGGGTAGCCGTCGGGGCCGATCGTCGTCAGCGACGCGTTGTGGGGGGCGGCGAGGAACGCGTCCCGTTCGGTGTCGGTCATCTGGATCAGATGTCGGCGGCTCATGACGCCCGAGGGTACCGATAGCCGAGGGGGCGGACCGTAGGGCGGCAACATCGGAGAAGGGACGACATCGTGGGGCAGCGAACTATCGGGAGTCGCCCTTTCGTCGCCCGCCGGGGAGGATCGCGATGTCCGGACTCGCAGTGGTCGCCACGAGGCCCTCGCCCGATGATCCGCTTGCTGCTCTCGACGTCGTCGACGCGCCCGAGGTCAAGCCACTCGACGGCGACACCGTCGTGCCCGTCCGGGCCGCTGCGCTGAACCACCACGACCTGTGGGCACTGCGTGGCGTGGGAGCCGCGCTCGAGTCGTTCCCGTGCGTACTCGGCAACGACGGCGCCGGCGACGGTTACGTGCTCTATCCGGTGATCGGCTGCGGGGAGACCGACGCCTGCTACGGCTGTCGCGTCGGTGACCAGTCCTTGTGCCGCCGCCTCACCGTGATCGGCGAGGGCCGCCCCGGCACGATGGCCCCCGAGGTGGCTCTACCCGCCGGCAACGTGGTGCCGAGCCCGGTCACGCTCACCACGGCAGAGTCAGCGTGCCTGCCGGCCGCGTACATGACCGCGTACAACATGCTGTTCCGGGCGTCCCAGCCCGAGCCGGGCGACACCGTGATGGTCACCG
The DNA here is from genome assembly GCA_046331095.1 of Acidimicrobiia bacterium. Lineage (GTDB taxonomy): Bacteria > Actinomycetota > Acidimicrobiia > UBA2766 > UBA2766 > JAIBAC01. The sequence goes on along the minus strand of JAXLRM010000005.1, from coordinate 89,532 downwards.
GCGCTACCGGCGGTCTCGGTGTCGCGGCGCTCCAGCTCGGCAGCGCGGCGGGTTTCCGGATGGTCGCCCAGGTGCGCAGACCCGAGGTCGCGCCCGAGCTCGAGGCGCTCGGCGCCGAGGCCGTGATCACGACCGAGGACAATCCCAAGCGCATGATCGGTCGCGAGGTCGACGTGGTCATCGAGAGCGTCGGCGAGGCGACCTGGGGGACGAGCCTGCGTTCGCTGCGATCGGGCGGGACGATCGTGGTGGCGGGGGCGACCTCGGGCGCCAACCCACCCGCCGACCTCCAACGCGTCTTCTGGCGCCAGATCCGCATCGCCGGTGCGTCGCTCGGGTCTCTCCACGACTTCGAGTCGCTCGTGAAGTTCGTCGACGACAAGGGCGTCAAGCCACACATCGCGGGCATGTACCACGTGACGGAGGCGCGGGCGGCGTTCGAGCATCTGTACCGCGGCGGCCCGATCGGCAAGGTCGTCCTCGAGTTCGACTGATCGGGACTCCCGACCGCAGGTAAGCTGGCACTCCAGGCCGGCACCGGCCACACCGCGGATCGATCCTCGGAGCATCCTCCCACGTGGCCCACGCGCGCACAGTTCCGATAGCCCGTGTTGGAGCGGCCGCGCTGGCCTGCACAGCGCTGCTGGCAGCGTGCAGCCCGCCCGGGGAGCAGGCGACCGCCGGCGCCGGACACCGCGACGACGGTGTCCTGAGAGTCGGTGTCGTCGGAGCCTTCAGCGGCGACCTGTCCTACGTCGGGAAGGGCGTCGAGGGCGGCGTGCGCTACGCGGTCGACGAGCGCAACGACGGCGGCGGCTTCGCCGGACGCGACGTCGAGGTGGTCACGTGCGACGGGCAGTTCCAGCCGTCGGCGGAACGCGACTGCCTGACCAAGCTCGTGAGCGAGGACGCAGTCGACGCGATCGTGCTCGACGACCCGCAACTGCCGGCGCTGGACCCCAGGTTCGTCAGCGGCCTCGCGGTGCCGGTCATGCTCCCGGTCATCCCTCCGCCGACGATGGACGCGACCACGCTGCCGAATACGTTCGCCTACCCCCCCAGGTCGGACTCGCCCGCGGTGCTCGCCGCGTGGCTCGCCCAGAGGTACCCGGGCGCCCAGGTCGGGATCATGGCGGCGGACGACTCGATCACCGACGTCACCCTCTCGGACGTGAAGGTCGCGTTCGACGGTGCGGGACTGCACGTGTCCGCGACGGAGCGGTTCGGCGCAGGTGACGCGGACCTGACACCGCAAGTGCGTTCCCTGCAGTCGGCGGGGGCCGCCGTCATGGTGCCTCTGGCGCTCGGCGCCGACGCGGCACACGCGGTGCAAGCCGCGGACCGCATCGGTTACCACCCCCAGGTCGCCGGCCTCGAGACGCTCTACATGAGCGCGTACCGCGAGATCGCCGGTCCGCTCGGCAACGGCACCGTGCTCACGCTGCCCCACGGCGCCGACCAGGTCGGTGTCTCCGTCGAGTTGCTGCAGTGGGTCTTCGACTACTTCCGCCGCTACGGCGTGCGAGTCCTCGAGGTCAACGGGTCGTTCTCGCCGGACTACCCGGGTCTCGAGCTCCTCTCCTACGAGATGACCGATGCCGTGCTCGAAGCCGCGCACGACGCGGACTCGACCGAGCCCGACGCCGTCGTCCGTGAGCTGCAACGGCCCACTGGTTTCGCTGGTGTGGGACGCAAGCTGAAGGTCGACCCCACCACGAACGAGTTCGCGGTGACGCCGGCCTTCCAGACCTGGATCGCCCGCTTCGAGAACGGTCATGTGCTCTTCGACTGGGACCCCCGCTCGGCACCGGCTCTCGAGGAGGCCCGCTACGCCGTCGAGGAGTGGTTCCTCGCCGGGGGCAAGGTGCCCGAGCTCAACCTGCAGACGGTGGTCGACCTCGCGCAACGATGGGTCGACGAGCTCACGGCACGCCAGGCCGATGCCGTCGCCCAGATGGGCCAGGCGCGCTACGACGACCTCCTCGCTCGCTCCCAGCAGGGACTCGAACTGGCCCGCATGCTCGCGAAGCAGCAATCCCCCGGGTCCGACTGAGCGTCCGCGGAGTTGTGGCTGCGGGTTTCGCCGGTGGGCGCCCACCCGGCGAAACCGACTTGGGCGCGCCCACCCCATCCCGATGTGGTGGGCGCGCCCAGAACGGGGGTTTCGCCGGTGGGCGCGCCCAGCTCAGGTCGGGAGAGCTCAGGTCGGGGGAGGTCAGGAGTGGAGCTCGGCCCAGCCCTTCGTGGCACCGGGGTCCGGTTCTCGGGGCAGGTCGAGGACACGCTCGCCGATGATGTTGCGCTGCACCTCGGAGGTACCACCACCGATCGTGAGCGCAGGCGAGAACAGGAAGCCGTGATGCCAGATGTCGTTGGCGACGAGCGCCTCGGCGCCACCGTAGGAACCGGTACCGGCGAGCATCCCTCTCGCGCCGGCGAGGTCCTTGGCGAGGCCCATCACGTTCTGGCCGTGCTCGTCGGCGAGGGCCTTGCGGATCGACGCCTCCGGCCCCGGCTCGCGCCCTGCGATCGCGGCGCTCACGGTCCTCATGCGGATCAGCCGCAAGACCTCCCCTTCGGCGTAGACGGCGGCGAGGCGCTGGCGCAGGTGCGGCTCGTCGCAACCGCCGCCCTGACGCACGAGCGCGACGAGGTCCGCCGCCGTCGGGCCCGCGCCCCACAGCGCGCCCTCGCCCGAGAGGGACACGCGCTCGTTGCCGAGCGTGACCTTGGCGAGCTTCCACCCCCGGTTGACCTCGCCCACGAGGTTGTCCGCCGGGATCCTGACCTCGTCGAGGAAGACCTCGTTGAACGTGTGAGCGCCGGTCATCTCGATGATCGGCCGGATCTCGATGCCATCCGCGTCCATCGGGCAGACGAAGTAGGAGATGCCCTCCTGCTTGGTGGCAGCCGGGTCCGTACGGGCGAGCAGGATCCCGTACTTGGCGAATTGCGCCAGCGAGGTCCAGATCTTCTGGCCCGTGACCACCCACTCGTCGCCGTCGCGCACCGCCTTGGTGGACAGGTCGGCGAGATCGCTGCCGGCGCCGGGTTCGCTGAAGAGCTGGCACCAGATCTCCTCGCCGGCGAGGATGCCCGGCAGGTACCGCTGCTTCTGGTCCTCGCTGCCGGCGAAGATCAACGTCGGGCCGGCCCAACCGATGCCGATGATGTTCATCGGCCGTGAGATGCCCGCCGCCTTCAGCTCTTCGTCGACGACGATCTGTTGTATCGGGTCGGCATCGAGGCCGTAGGGCTCGGGCCAGTGCGGCGCGACGTAGCCGGCCTCTGCAAGCGTCCTGGGCGACGGCGACGGGTTCTCGGCGATCCATGCCTTCACCGTGGCGCGGTAGGCCTCGGCCTCGGGCGGCAACTCGAAGTGCAACGGGACTCCCTCTGGTCTCTCCGACAAGTTACCCACAGGTGTTCTACGAGTCCGGACCGTCCGGGCGCCCACCGGGCCGAAACCCGTTCTGGGCGCGCCCACCCCATCGGGGTGGGGTGGGCGCGCCCAAGTCGGGATGGGGTCGGGGGGGCGACCCAAGTCGCCTGGCTCAGGGGTCGAAGCGGTAGGGGCAGCCACCCTTGAGGGGGTTGGGGACGAGGGTGCCGGCATCGACGACAGCGTGTCCGGTCGCCGCCCACGAGTCGACCCAGCCACGCACGAGCTCGGGGTTGGTTCGCGACACGAAGTGGCCACCTTCGATCTCGACGATCGCGCCGGTGCGGCCGTCGCCGAGGTTGCCCGAGATCGGCCGGTCGAGTGGAGCGCGGCCGAGGAGGTCCTCGATGCCGGGCACCGGCTTCAGCACCGGTGTGGCGACGTCGAAGCCGGCCGCCGTGGCGAGGTGGAAGGCCGCCTCCCGTGGCTGGCAGCCGTCGTCCATGCCGTTGGTCATCAACACGTTCGGGGTCAGGATCGCCGACGCGTAGTTCGCCGAGTCGCCGCCCTCGGCGAGGGTCTGGAGCACCTGCACGATCGGGTGGGCCTCCGAGAGCTCCGTGCGGTTCGTGAACAGGAGGGCGTCCACGAGGGGCCGGATGTCGCCGCGGTGGATGATCGCGTGGTACAGCCCAGCCCCCGCGCTCGACAGGAATGCGGCGCTGAAGCCGGGATCGACCGCCAGTGCCGGGGCGACCGACGTCGACCCCTGACTGTGGCCGGAGTACATGACACGGCCCGGATCGGTCGTGAGCGTGACCGGTACTCCGCCTCCGGAGTCGACCGTCGCCGTGAACACACTCGCGAGGCGGCGCAGGAAGCTGGCGTCGGCGGCCTGCTGGAGCTGGTTGTCGCGACCGGCGACTGGGTTGAAGAAGTTGTAGAACGCGAGCTCGGTCAGGTCGAAGCCGGCGAGGTTCACGCCGAGGGCCGCCAGGCGGCGGCTCAGCTCGGCGAGGCCGGGATCGGCGCGGTCGCCCGAGAAGACCGGGGCGATCGAGAACACGGCGACGTCGAGCTGCGCCGGGGGGGCGAAGTAGGTGTCCACGAAGTCGCTGGCCCGGTCGTAGTTCGCGCCCGTGCCGTCTATGTGGGTCACGACCGGCCAGCCACCCGGTGGAGGGGTGCCGCACGGGAACACGGCGCGGAAGTGCACCGTCTCGTCGGCTTGCTTGACGGCCTTGGCGTCCACGACGACGACGTTGCCGCCCGTGTCGAGGTAGGGCGACTTCCCCGCCTGCCAGCGGGGCAGGTCGGCGACACCGTCGAGGGTCACGCGCCCGCCTCCGTAGCTGCAGTCCGCCACGACGTGCACGTCGCGGGGCGACGGCAGGGGAAGCTCCTCCGACGCCGCCTGGATCGCCTCCATTGTGGGCGTGATGGTCTGGGTGGTGTACGCGGTGAACGCGAGGACGTCGCCGGGATCGACGAGCTCCTTGACCGCCTGCCACTGCTCCTGGAGCCGTTCGAAGACGTCCTGGGGGTAGCCCGCATCGGCCGACCACGGATGGTCGATGCGCGACAGGTAGGCGGCGCGGGAGACGGCGGCACCGCTGGTGTTGCGCAGTCCACGCCGCAGGACCACGGCGTAGGTGGTCGCGTCGTCGAGAGGGAAGCCCGGGTAGGGCATCACACTGAGGAGGTTCGCGGGTCGGTAGAAGCTGGGAGCTGCGCGGAAGTCGACCTGCACCGGCGTCCGGTCGCCCCTTCGGGGTGAGTCGGGGTCGACGTTCACGAGCACCACCGGGGAGTCGTCCGCGAGGGATCCGGTCGGTGTGGGCAACGACGACGTGTCGAGCGGACCGTCGAAGGTGAAGTAGGCGGAGGCGTTCGGGCCGAAGCCGCGGGTGGCGACCTCGCCCTTCTGCATGACGCTGTTGACGATCCCGTTCCAGCGTCCCGGGAACCCGCCGAGGTCGATCGTGCCGTCGGCTCGGGTGCGGACGTCGTTCGGCCACGGTGTCGCGAAGAAGCCACCTGGCCCGCCCGGCGTCATGTTGGGTCGCACGTTGCATGCCGCAAGTGCCACGCCCGCGAGTACCACCGCTACGAGTTGTCGGAGCACGGCCGGACCACGTCCGTGCCGACTGGCCCAACTTCGCATGATTGCCCCCACCCCTCTGTGCGACCCGAGGGTAACGCTTGTGTTTGCGTTCGACGCGCCCCGACCCCCATCCTGGCGGCCATGAAAGCAGGGCCGCCATGATCACCAGGCTTCACCACGTCGCAGCGGTTGTGCCCACTCTCGAGGACGGCGTGTCGGTGTGGCGCGACGTGTTCGGGTTGCGCATCGAGTGCGAGGCGACGGTGAAGGAGCAGGGGGTGCGGGCGTGCCTGCTCCCCTGCGGGGACGGTGAGGTGGAGCTCCTTCAGCCGCTCGATCCCGACGGGGCGATCGCGGGCTTCGCCGCACGTGGCGGTGGGATCCATCACGTCTGCTTCGAGTCCGACGACGTCGGCGCCGAGCTCGACCGCATCGGTGCTGCCGGGGTGCGCCTCATCGACACCGTCCCGCGCCGTGGTCTCGCGGGCCGGATCGGATTCCTGCACCCGAAGGCGACGCTGGGCTGCCTCGTCGAGATAGCGACCCCCGGCGGTGGCGTCGACACAGGCGCGTATCCCGAGCCCGAGCCCCCGGCGCCCGTGGCCGTGCCTGTGCGGCGATGGACGCACCTCACCTTCTGCGTCGAGGACTTCGACGCGGCAGCCGAGCTGTTCGAGTCCAACTTCGGGATCGAGGCCGCTCTCAATCCCCACGACGTGGAGGGCCTCGGAGGCGAGGCGCTGCGTTTGGAAGTCGGGAACGCGGCTGTCGACCTCGCGCGGCCGATGGCGGTGGGAGGCTGGCTCGACAGGCGCCTCTCGGGCGTGGGCGAGGGCGCCGCCATTCTGCACCTCGAGGCGGACCGTGAGCTTGTCTCGGCCGACGATCTGCGTGCACTCGGCTTCGAGGTCGAGAGTCTCGGGGACGGCAGTGTGGTCCTGTCCGGGGACCGCACGGCAGGCGTGTGCGTCTCCCTTGCTGCACCGGCCTGAGGCAGCTCCTGGGTGCCGCCGTCGCCGACGCGCTACGCCCCGCTTCGCTCGGCGGCCGGGAAGCGAACCCACGCGTCGAGACCGCCTCCGGCGGCTTCGTCGAGGCCGGCCTTGCCGCCCCCCGCGCGGGCGAGCTGGTGCACGATCGCGAGCCCGAGGCCGGTGCCCTCGCGGTCCGAGGTGCTCGTCCCGCGCCAGTACCGCTCGAACGCGGCTTCGCGGTCGGCTTCGCTCATGCCGGGGCCCGCGTCCACTACGTGCATCTCCACGTAGCCGTCGGAGGCGAGGACCCGGACCACCACCTCGCTGCCCTCGGGTGCGACTTCGAGGGCGTTCGCGATGAGGTTGTCGAGGATCTGCGCGGCGGCGTCGGGCACGGTCCTCGCGACGAGATCACCGTCGGTGTCGCAGCGCAACGTAACGCCGCGCTCGTCGGCAAGAGGGGCCCACGCACGTGTGCGGTCCTGTGCTGCCGTACCGACGTCGCCGGTCACCCTGTCGGCAGTCTCGCGTTCGCTGCGCGCGAAGGCGAGGAGCCGGTCGACGAGGCGCGACAGCCGAGCGGTCTCGTCGAGTGCTGCCTCGACGTCCTCGGGGTCGTACGCGCCGACCGAGTCCTGGAGGTTCTCCAGGCGCAGGCGCAGAGCGGTCAGCGGGGTGCGCAGGTCGTGGGACACGTTGGCGGTGAACTGGCGCTGCTGGCCGAGCAGGTCCTGGATGCGGGCCGCCATCCCGTCGAGGGCGATGGCGAGGTGGCGGATCTCGTGGGGGCCGGAGTCCACGTTCGTCCGGGCCGTCAGGTCGCCACTCGCGAGGGTGTCGGCGACGGATTCCAGGTGCCGCAGCGGTCTTGTGAAGCTGCGCGCGAGGAGGGTGCCGATGAGCGCGACGGCTGCCAGGACGACCGCGCTCAACAAGACCAGGCGGATCCAGTAGCCGCGCACCTTCCGGTCGACCTCGCCGGTCGGGTAGGTGAGCCTCACGGCGCCGTGCACGCGCCCACTCGAGGCGACCGGGACCGTGACGTACTGGAGGTTCACGCCCAGGGTCTCGGAAAAGCGGCTGCCGCTCGATCGTGTACCGGCGAGCGCGCTCTCGATCTCGGGGCGCGAGGAGAAGTCGCGGCCGACGTCGCCGCCTTCGTCACCGGCGCCGCCGGTGTCGGCGACTGCGGTACCGGAGGGGTCGACGACGATCACGCGGGCGTCGGTCTTCGCCGAGTACTGCGCTGCCACGTTGGTGATCCCGTCGGTGCTGCCGCCTTCGAGGGAGTCCTCCACCATGGTTGCCAGCACGGTTGCGTCCCGTTCGAGCCTGGTGGTCAGGTGGTCGCGCTCGTTGCGGGCGACCATGACCCCGAGCGGGACCGCGAGGGCGACGAGGACGAAGGCCGTTATCGCCAGGTACGTCAGGAGGAACCGACGCGTCACTGCTCGGACCTGAGCCGGAACCCGACGCCGCGGACGGTCTCGATCCAGGTGGGATCTCCGAGTTTGCGTCGCAGCGAGGCGATGTGGACGTCGAGGGTCTTCGTGGGACCCCACCACTCGGTTTCCCACACGTCACGAAGGATCCGATCTCGGGAGAAGACGGCACCGGGATCCTCGGCCAGGTACGCGAGGACGTCGAACTCCTTGGGAGTCAGGGCGATCTCGTCGCCGGCGACGGTCACCCTGCGAGCACGCCTGTCGACGCAGATGTCACCGACCTCGATCTGACCCCAGGCGTTGTCCGCGCGGTCGCCGCTACGGCGCATGACGGCACGGATCCGGGCGATGAGCTCGCGGGCGCCGAAGGGCTTGACCAGGTAGTCGTCGGCCCCGAGCTCGAGCAGGAGGACGCGGTCGACCTCTTCGGCACGGGCGCTCACCACGATGATCGGAACCGCCGACCTCTCTCGCAGGCGCCGGCACACCTCCTGGCCGTCGAGATCGGGCAGGCCGAGGTCGAGCAGGACCAGGTCCGCCGCGGGCGCGTCGAGGGCGCCGCGTGCGGATCGTTCGCGGACCACCTCGAAGCCTTCGCGGACGAGTCGCGACGTCACTGGTTCGGCGATCGCGTCGTCGTCCTCGACGAGAAGTATGCGCATGCCCACAGTCTGGACCGTGCCGGACGCGATGCTGCAGCGGAGGTCCGAATCTCACCGAACCTTTACGCGATCCAACCCACGCTTTACTCACCCGTGCGTACGCTCGCCCCATGAAGTCGAAGAGCACCAAGGCAAAAGTCGGTCTCGCCGTAGCTGTGGCAGTCGCGGGCCTCGTCGCGATCGCCGCCAACTTCGGGATCCTCTCGGCGCACCGGTCCAGCCCCGAAGTCGGGGTCCTCACCGCCACCGACGTCGCCGACACCTCCGTTGCAGTTCCCGACACGACTCCGGACCCGGCGTCGACGATCGCGGACACGACGGCGGAGCCGGTCTACCAGGTCAGGCGTGATCACGATGGCGACGAGCACTCCGACGACGACAAGCACCACGACGACAAGGACTCCCACAAGGACAAGCGCCGCCATGACAAGGGTTCCGATGCAGACGACTGACCGGCGCACACCCGGGCGCCGCGGCCACCCGGCTCGAGAGGCGCGCCGCTGGGCGGTCGGCTTGAGCGTCGGCGCCACGGTCGTCCTCACCGGAGTGATGGCCGCGGCCACCGCGAAGCAGCTCGACACCGCGTCCGACGAGGCAGCGGCCGCTGACAACTCACCTGCGGTCACGGCGCCGGCCACCTCGCGGACGGCACCGCCCACCACGGCTGCGACCAGGAGGAAGCCGACCGCCACCACCACGCCGCCTACGACCTCACCCCCGAGGGCGAAGGCCCCGGCGGCGCAGACCACACCCCGCAAACCGGCGGCCCGTAGTCGTGCAAGTGGCTGACAGGCAGTTCCACGCGATGGGCTGCAGTGCAGCTCTGAGTGTCGTGGCGCCTGACCCCGTGGTCGCGTCGTCGATGGCGGATGCCGCCGTGGCGCGTGTGGCCGAACTGGAGCGTCGCTGGAGCCGGTTCCTTGCCGGCAGCGAGGTGAACCGCATGAATGCACGTGCGGGAACACCCGTGGTCGTCAGCGCCGACACCGCAGTTCTCGTGGCGGTGATGGTGCAGGCCTGGCGCCTGACCGCGGGGCGTTACGACCCCACGATGCTCGACGCCCTGCACCGTGTCGGCTACGCACAGTCGTGGGATGTGGGGAACACGTTCGTGGAGGATGCGACCACCGAGGCAATGTTGCCCGGGCGTGGATGCGATTCGATCCGCGTCGACGTAGAGACCGGCCTCGTGCAAGTGCCCGCGGGATCGGCCGTGGAGCCCGGCGGCATCGGCAAGGGCCTCGCTGGCGACATCGTCACGGCGGAGCTGATCGAGGCCGGCGCGGTGGGGGCGATGGTCGACCTCGGCGGCGACGTCCGCGTCCGCGGCGAAGCAGTGGACGGCCACACCTGGATCGTCTCCATCGCCGACCCCTACGACGGTGCCCGCGACCTGGCTGCGGTGGAGATCGAAGCAGGCGCCGTTTGTACGAGCAGCCGCCTGCTCAGGCGTTGGGAGACACCGACCGGACCGGCGCACCACCTGCTCGATCCGGCGACGGGTCATCCCGTGAGCAACGGACTGGACGCCGTCACGGTGATCGCGGGCGAGGGCTGGCAAGCAGAGGCGCTCTCCAAGGCTGCCTTCGTGGCAGGGCTCCCTCTTGCCGAGGCGCTCTTGGAGGACGCAGGTTGTGGCGGTGTCCTCGTCGGCTCCGGCGGGCGCGTCGTCCGCCTCGGTGACTTGTTCGTGGAGGTAGCGGCATGACAGCTCACGTCTGGTGGTACGTGGCGCGGGCCAGCGGTGTCGTCGCGGCAGCCCTCGTGGCAGCGGCGGTGATCTGGGGTCTCCTGCTCTCCACCCGCGTCCTCCAGGACCGGCCGCGGCCGGCCTGGTTGCTCGACCTGCATCGGATGCTCGGCGGACTGTCGTTGGCCTTCGTAGCGGTCCACCTGGCAGCGCTGGTGGCCGACACGTACGTCCACTTCGGTGTCGCCGACCTGCTCGTCCCGTTCGCGTCGGACTGGCGACCCGGCCCGGTGGCTCTCGGCATCCTCGCCCTGTACCTGCTCGCCGCCGTCGAGCTGACCTCGCTCGCGATGCGCAAGCTGCCGCGACGTTGGTGGCACGGAATCCACATGAGCAGCTACGTGTGCTTCTGGCTGGTGGCGATCCACGGGGCAGCGGCCGGTACGGACGCGTCCAATCCCCTTCTCCGGTGGGGCTCGGTGGCCGCGATCGTGGTGGTGACCGGCCTCACCTTGTACCGCGTGGTCGCAGGTCGGCGGGCGCGGCGCAAGCGGGCTGTGGCGCCGGGACGCTCCCCTGCAGGTGCTGCTGCACTGCAATCGACGCTGCCGAACCGTCAGGCAGTCGTACCGCCGCTGCCACCGGCGTATCGAACGCCGGCCGTCGCGCCACCCCCCTACACCGTCGGCGCGGGAGCGACCACGACGATGACACTCAAGCCAGCTCCTCCAGCAGGTGGGCGAGGTCGGACCGTAGAGCTGTGAGCTCGTCGCGGTGCGCCGATGCGAGCGCACCGAGGACGGTTTCGCCCGCGTCGGTGAGCGCCAGCCTGTGCTGGCGTGCATCCGCCTCGTCGGGCGTGCGCTCCAGTAGTCCTGCGGCTTCGGTACGTGCGACGAGCTCGCCGGCGGAGTGGTGCTTGACGTAGAGAGCCGTGGCGATGTCGGTGACGTTGGGAGGCGCCGGACCGGGGTGGCCCCTCACCGCGAGCAGGAGTTGGTGCTGCGCCGGCGTGAGCCCGATGTCTCGAGCGGCACGCTCGGAGAAGTCGAGGAACCCGCGCAGCAGGTACCGGAAGCGGGCGAGGTTGGCGTAGTCGGCATCGTCGAGTGGTCCGGTCTCACGCCGCTGCACCGGTGGCTCCGGTCCGAGGTACCGGGACGATCCTGTCGCGCTGGGTGTGGATGAACCCGATCCGGTTGGTCAGCAGGAGCGCCGTCACCGACGCGAGGAGGGTCGTGGGCAGGAGCGGCAGGCCTGCCATGCCGGCGACGACGAGGCTCGACCCGACCGGCGTCTTGGTCACCGCGACCGATGCGGCTGCCATGAAAGCCGCCATGAGGACGGCTTGGTTCGTTCCCGGCACGGCGGCGTGGATCGCGCACGCGATCGCGGCCCCGCAGAAGAAGAGCGGGATGATGAAGCCGCCGCGCCAACCGGTGACGAGGGTCACGACGGTTCCGACGAGCTTGGCGACGAAGGCGACCGACAAGGCGGCGATGGCGAGGTTGCCGTCCACGAGCTCCTGGATCTGGCGTTCACCGAAGGTGAGGGCGAACGGCGACCACAGAGCCAGTAGCCCGAGCGCGAGGCCGCCGAGCACGGGTCGCAGGGCCACCGGGACCGCCGCGATCGCGCTGCGCAACAGTGTGGCGCCGCCCGCGAACGCGATCCCGATCACGGCACCGCCGGCCCCCGCGACGAGCGCCCATCCGAAGTCCCCCGGCGCCAGCCCGCCTGCGTCGGGGAAGATCCACACGGGGCGGAGGCCGACGCCGGTGAGCAGCGCGTGCACTCCGTAACCGAAGAGACTGCCCACGAGGGCGGGCACCAGCGCTTCGTAGTACTCCATGCCGCGTCTGTGCAGGATCTCGAGGGCGAAGAACGCGCCCCCGATCGGCGTCCCGAACAGGACGGTGAAGCCGGCCGCCATCCCCGTGATCGTGAGGATGCGCAGCTCCGAGCGGGACGCCCTCCCGCGGCGGGCAACCCAGGAGCCCAGCGAGCCCGTCGTCTGCACGAGCGGTGCCTCCGGACCCATGGCCCCGCCGGCACCGATGCACAGCAGCGAGGCGGGTAGGAGCGAGCGCATCTCGTGGAGGTCTTCCTTGCCGCCGAGGACGTGGATGTTGTCGACGAGGAGCTCGACGTCGCCGGGGCTGCCCAGGAAGCGCACCAGCAGTGCCACTGCCAAGCCGACCGCCGTGAGGATCACGATCTGAACGGCGCCGGAGTGGCTGCCCGGTCCGATCGTCCTGTCGAGCAGGTGCAACAGCCCCACGTATGCCGCGCCCCCGGCGCCACCCATGGCACCGACGGCGCAGACTCCGAGTAGGAGCCGTGGTGGGATCCCGAGGACGGCTTCGTGCCGGTGCCTGCGCAACATGCCGAGGTCAACTATATCGGAACACGATATACATCGCACGTCGGCGCTGCCGGCCGCGTCGGGGGTCCCGGATGGACGTGGGGACGTGAGGTGGGTTGTGGACCCGTTTCACGTCCCCACGTCGGCGCTGCCGGGCGCTGTCGGGGGTTTCGGATGGACGTGGGGACGTGAGGTGGGTTGTGGACCCGTTTCACGTCCCCACGTCGGCGCTGCCGGGCGCTGCCGGGGGTTTCGGATGGACGTGGGGACGTGAGCTACTCGGGGAGGGTCGCCTCGATGACGCCCGGGAGCGCGTCCTCGACGGGGCGCCCGGAGCGAAGGTGCACGGGCCACCGCTTGCGTGACTTGACCGCGAGCCGACGCATCAACGCCACCGCGGCGGGGTCCTCGTCGACGGCGGATCTCACCTCGAGCCAGCCCTCGGCGACCATCTCGTCGAATATCTTGCGCCCCGTCTCGGTGCGGATGATCGTGAGTGTCCAGCCGCCGGTCTGGCCGAGGCCGCCCATCGAGATGTCCGCGTGCTCGGCGGCGAAGTCGGGACACGTGTTGCACCCCGGCCGTGTGTACTCGTGGCACTCGGCGAGCGGCACCTCGAGGTAGTCGCCCTCGACGACGCCGGGCCGGGCCCAGAGCTGGAGCTTGCCCTTGATGTTCATCTTGACGATGTCGGTGCGTGCGAGGCCGTACTTGGGTTGCAGGAGACCTTCGAAGATGTCGTCGGTGAAGGTCTTCGAGCACAGCAGCCCGATGTCGAGCACGAACTTCTTGCCCGGCTTGCGGGCGCCGCGGGCCATCATCATCGGCGGCACCGACGCCATGCAGCTCATACCGACGAGAGCGAGCTTCTCGGCGCCTGCGTCGATCGCTTCCTGGTACGCGAGCGTGTTGGCGGAGTACGTGTAGCGAGATCCCGCTGCCGCCAGGACCTCGTCCTCGGTGCGCGCCACGCCGGGGGTGGTTCGCCACTCCTCGTCGACGTAGTTGACGAGCGCCGCGTCGATGTGTCCCTTGCGGAGGCACCAGATCAGCGTCGCCGACACGAGGCCGCCGTCCTGAGCCTTCTCCTGCCATTGCGGGTCGACGGTGCGCACCAAGAGGATGTCCTGGTGGATGCCGATGACCTCCTTCTGGGTCGGCTTGCGCTCACGCCCGTGGAGGAACTCGTCGATCTGGGGTTCCCACGCACGGAACCGGGGGCACGCCCGGGTGCACATCGTGCACCCCTTCTCGCCGTGAACGCAGCGGTCGAGCGCACCGTCGACCCAGGCGACAGGGAGCAGTGACGGGTGCCAGTGATCGTCGTACTCGAGGACGTCGTGGGGGCACGCGACGATGCATCCGCTGCAGCCCGTGCACAGATTGGTTTCCACGACCTCGTGGATCAGGTGGTTCCAGTGGAACAACCAGCGCTGCTTCTTCTGTGCCTCGTCGGCCACGGCCAGGAACTCCCGGGCGGCGGTTGATCGAAGCGAGCCTACGTGAGCCGCCGCGCCGTTGTCACCGCGGTCCTCGGTTGCCTCCGAGGAGGAACGCCACGTAATCGACGATCTGGTCGTGCGCCGTCTGGGGTCGCACGAACGCGCGCGCTACGTAGCCGATACAGGCCGTGAGGAGGAAGCCGGTGAGGCGGTCGGCGTCCGTGCCGCTGCCGACGTCGCCGCTCGCGGGGCCTGCCCGGTCGAAGCTGCCCGCGTCGAGACACGCCGCAACCGAGGCGCGCACGAGCGCGAAGACGTCGTTGGCTGCCGCGACATCGGCACCGGACGTGCGTGGCAGCGTCCAGAAGAGGAACTCGAAGAGGTTGGGGTTGTCGAGGCCCACGCGCACGAATCCGGTCAGGATCGCCTCGAGGCGGTGACGCGGTCCGGCCCGAGCCGGGACGCGGTCGCGGATCTCCTCCACGAGCTGCGCGAAGTCCCCCTGCGCGAGAGCGCTCAGCAAGTCGTCCTTGCACGCGAAGTGGCGGTAGATCGCGGCGTGCGTGACACCTGCCTGGGAGGCGATCGACCGGAGGCCTGCTGCGGCTCCCTCCCGCGCGAACGCCTCGCGGGCGGCGTCGAGGATCGCGTCGCGGGTGTCTTCCGGCACGAGGGCACAGGTTACCACTGGTAACGGACCCGTCGCCTAGGTGACACGGGCGACGTGCGCCCCGGCGGTGCCCGCGACCGTCCGAGGCGCCGGGTCGAGGGAGCGCCGAGCGCCTTATCGGACTGGCAGGCCCAACTAGGGTGGGCGCCATGGTGCGACTTGCCGTGCTGGCGTCGGGCAGCGGTACGAACCTGGGAGCCCTCCTCGAGGCCGCGGCCGACCCCGACTACCCCTGTGACACCGTGCTGGTGCTCTCGGACGTGCCCGGCTGCGGCGCGCTGGCCCGCGCAGAGGTGGCCGGGGTCGATACGAGCGTGGTCACCTGGGCCGGGTCCGGCGGCGACCGCGCCGCATTCACGGCGGCGATCGTCGACGAGTTGAGGTCGCGCGACGTCGAGCTCGTAGCGCTGGCCGGGTTCATGCGGATCCTCGACGGCCGGATCGTGGAGGCCTTCCCCGACGCGATCCTCAACACCCATCCGTCGCTGCTGCCGGCGTTTCGCGGTGCCCATGCGGTCGAGGACGCCCTCGCGGCGGGTGTCAAGGTCACCGGAGTGACCATCCACGTGGTCGACGACAAGGTCGATCACGGCCCGATCGTCGCCCAGGAGTGCGTTGGCGTCCTCGACGACGACACACCGGCGACCCTGCACGATCGGATCAAGACCGTGGAGCACGTGCTGTTTCCCCGGGTCGTCGCCGACTGGGCCCGCGGGTCCTATGCGGTCGAGGGCCGACGAGTGCGCCGCCACGCCGTGGCGCACCGAGGATGAGATCGTGAGCGGAGGCAGATGAGAGGGGAACCGATCCCGGTCAAGCGGGCGCTCGTCAGCGTCTGGGACAAGGCGGGCTTGACCGACTTCGCGGCGGCACTCGTCGAGCGCGGCGTGAGGATCGTGAGCAGCGGCGGGACCGCCCGAGCGCTGCGGGACGCCGACGTACCCGTCACCGAGGTGGAGTCGGTGACCGGGGCGCCCGAGATGCTCGGTGGTCGTGTCAAGACCCTGCATCCGAACATCCACGGCGGCATCTTGGCGGTGCGCACCAACCCCGAGCACGCGGCGGATCTCGAGCGTGCCGGCATCGAGCCGTTCGACCTCGTGGTCTCGACGCTGTACCCGTTCGCCGAATCGGCGGCCGCTCCCGACGCCACCGACGACGACATCGTCGAGATGATCGACATCGGCGGAGTGACTCTCACCCGCGCGGCCGCCAAGAACCACTCCGACGTGCTCGTCGTCACCGACCCGGACCAGTACGGCGCCGTGATCGAAGCGCTCGACGCCGACGGCGCCATCGGTTACCCGATGCGCCAGCAGTACGCACGGCGTGCCTTCGCGATCACGGCCGCATACGACGCCGCCATCAGCGCGTGGATGCAGCGCGACGAGGACCTGCCCGCGACCATCAACCTCGCTCTCGATCGCCGGGCGCTGCTGCGCTACGGGGAGAACCCGCACCAGCGCGGCGGTCTGTACCTCGATGCCTCGGGCCGCTCGTGGCTGGACGGGATGATCCAGCACGGCGGAAAGGAGCTCAGCTTCAACAACATCTGGGACGCCGAGGCGGCGTGGCGGCTCGCGGCCGAGTTCGACGAGGACGCGGCCGTGATCGTCAAGCACGCGATCCCTTGCGGGGTGGCCGAGGCGACGACCGTGGGCGACGCGTTCCGGGCGGCATTCGAGTGCGACGAGACGTCTGCATACGGAGGCGTCGTTGCGCTCAACGCCGTGGTCGACGCCGACGCGGCCGCGGCGCTCGCCGCGATCTTCCTCGAGGTGGTGGTCGCACCGGGCTTTTCGGCCGAAGCGCGCGACATCCTCGCCGCCAAGAAGAACCTGCGCACACTCGAGGTCGCGGATCGCTGGCAACCGGTCGGCCTCGACATGAAGCGCATCTCGGGCGGGTTCGTCGTGCAGGACTTCGACAGGGTCGGTGTCGAGGACTGGCGGGTCGCCGGTGCGGTCGAACCGACCCTGGAGCAGTGGGCCGACGTGAAGTTCGCCTGGAAGACGATCGCGCACGTGCGCTCGAACGCGATCGTGCTCGCCAGGGGCCGCCAGGCGGTCGGGATCGGATCGGGCCAGCAGTCACGTGTCGACGCCGCCGGCATCGCCACCCGCAAGGCTGCCGGGCGTGCCACGGGGGGCGTGGCGGCCAGCGACGCGTTCTTCCCGTTCCGCGACGGCGTCGATGCGGTCGCCGCCGCGGGCGTGCAGGCCGTCGTGGCGCCGTCGGGTTCGATCCGCGACGACGAGGTCGTGGCGGCAGCGGACGAGCTCGGCATCGCCCTCGTGTTCACGGGCCAGAGGCACTTCCGGCATTGAGCGCGAGCAAGCTCGACGGCAAGGCGACGGCGGCCGAGATCCGCGCCGAGGTCGCCGTGGCCGCTGCCCGGCTCCCGCGCCCACCGGGGCTCGGGACGATCCTCGTCGGTGACGACCCCGGCTCGGCCGTCTACGTGCGCAACAAGCACCGCGCCTGCGAGGCGGCCGGGTTCAACTCCGTCGACCGGCGCCTGCCCGACGGGACGTCACAAGTGGAGCTCCTGGAGGTGATCGCCGCGCTCAACGCCGATCCGGGCGTCGACGCGTTCCTCGTCCAGCTCCCGCTGCCCGGTCACCTCGACGAGCGCGCGGCGCTCGAGGCGGTCGCGCCGGCCAAGGACGGTGACGGACTGCACCCGGTCAACCTCGGCCGCCTGGTCCTCGGCGAGCCTTCGGTGGAGCCGTGCACCCCGAAGGCGATCGTCACGCTCGGGCGGCGCTACGGCATCGAGTGGGCGGGCGCCCGTGTCTGCGTGGTCGGCCGCGGGACGACGGTCGGGCGTCCGCTGGGGCTCCTGCTCACCCTCAAGGGTGTGGACGCGACCGTGACGATGTGCCACAGCCGCACGCCCGACCTCGCGGCGGAGTGCCGCCGGGCGGACGTCGTCGTCGCCGCTACCGGACGCGCGGGCCTGTTGACCGCCGACATGGTGCGGCCCGGCGCCGCCGTCTTCGACGTCGGGATCAGCCGCACCGAGACCGGTATCGCAGGTGACGTGGCGCCCGAGGTCGTCGACGTGGCGGGCTGGATCGCCCCGGTCCCGGGTGGCGTGGGCCCCATGACGATCGCGATGCTTCTGCAGAACACTCTCGAGCTGTCCCAACGCAACCAGGCCGAGAGCGGTCCGGCCGGAACTGACCGGAGCGACTGAGCCGCGCCGCATCGAGGCCCGGAGAGGAAGACACCCATGGCAGACCTGATCACGATGTCCGGTGACGGCACCCTGGTGGTACCCGACGCGCCCGTGATCCCCTTCATCGAAGGCGACGGCACCGGCCCCGACATCTGGGCCGCGTCGGTCCGCGTCTTCGACGCCGCGGTGGCGAAGGCCTACGGCGGCGACCGGCGCATCGTCTGGAAGGAGGTGCTCGCGGGCCAGAAGGCCTTCGACGCGACCGGCGACTGGCTCCCCGACGCCACCGTCGACGCTTTCAAGGAGCATCTCGTCGGTATCAAGGGGCCGCTCACGACGCCGGTCGGTGGTGGCTTCCGGTCACTCAACGTGGCGCTGCGCCAGATCCTCGACCTCTACGTGTGCCTGCGCCCGGTGCGGTGGTTCGAGGGGGTGCCGTCGCCTGTGAAGCACCCCGAGCTCGTCGACATGGTGATCTTCCGCGAGAACACCGAGGACGTGTACGCGGGCATGGAGGTCGAGGCGGGCACGCCCGGTGGCGAGAAGCTGCGTGCGTTCCTCGGCGACGAGTTCGGCTGGTCGATCCGCGAGGGCTCGGGCATCGGGATCAAGCCGATCTCGGCCGAGGGCTCCAAGCGCCTCGTCCGGGCGGCGATCGACTACGCGGTGAGTCACCGCCGCGAGTCGGTGACGCTGGTCCACAAGGGCAACATCATGAAGTTCACCGAGGGCGCCTTCCGCCAGTGGGGCTACGACGTCGTGCGCGAGGAGTTCTCCGACGTCGCCGTCGGGTGGGACGACTGCGGCGGCGACCCCGGCGCCAAGGTGCTCGTCAAGGACGCGATCGCCGACATCACGCTGCAGCAGGTGCTCACGCGCCCTGCCGAGTTCGACGTGATCGCCACGATGAACCTCAACGGCGACTACCTCTCCGACGCGCTGGCGGCCCAGGTCGGCGGGATCGGCATCGCCCCGGGGGGCAACATCAACTACGTGACCGGCCACGCGGTCTTCGAGGCGACCCACGGGACGGCGCCCAAGTACGCCGGCCTCGACAAGGTCAACCCGGGCTCGGTGATCCTCTCGGGTGTGCTCATGCTCGAGCACATGGGTTGGGTCGAGGCCGCCGGGATGATCGTCGCCGGCCTCGAGTCCACGATCGCCGACCGTGTGGTCACCTACGACTTCGCCCGCCTCACAGAGGGCGCCACCGAAGTCAGGACGTCGCAGTTCGCCGACGCGATGATCGAGCGCATGTGAGAGCGTGCCACGCTGGGTCGCGGCTGCGTGGCTCACGTAGCATTCCGCCGCTTCAACCTCTTCAGGGACACTGGATCAGGGAGTCCAATTGAGCAAGGTCACCGTCGTCGGGGCGGGCAAGTACGGGTCGACGACCGCGCAGCGTGTCGCTGAGATGGACATCGTCGACGAGGTCGTGCTGACCGACATAGTCGAGGGCTTGCCGGAGGGCCTCGCGCTCGACATGAACCAGTCGTCGTCGATCGAGGGGTTCGCGACCAACGTCGTGGGCCAGTCCGACGGCTACGACAAGACGGCGGGTTCCGACGTCGTGGTCATCACCGCAGGCCTGCCGCGCAAGCCCGGTATGAGCCGCATGGACCTGCTCGAGGTCAACGCCAAGATCGTCGGCGAGGTGAGCCGCAACATCGTCGAGCACAGCCCCGACACGGTGATCGTCGTCGTGTCGAACCCCCTCGACGAGATGACGGCGCTGTGCCAGCAGGTGACCGATCTGCCGCACGCACGTGTGCTCGGCCAGGCCGGGATGCTCGACACCGCCCGGTTCAAGACGTTCCTCGGCTGGGAGTTCGGCGTCGCGTCGACCGAGGTCGAGGCGATGACCCTTGGCAGTCACGGTGACACGATGGTGCCGGTGCCGTCGCTCGTGCGGGTGGGCGGCAAGGCCCTTGCGGAGGTCGCCACCCAGGACCAGATCGACCGGCTCGTGCAGCGCACCCGTGACGGCGGGGCCGAGGTCGTCGCCCTGCTCAAGACCGGGTCCGCGTACTACGCACCGTCGTCGGCGGCGGCCGCGATGGTGAAGGCGATCGTGACCGACTCCGGCGCCGAGATGCCCGTGTGCGCCTGGGTGAGCGGCGAGTACGGAATCGACGGCGTCTACCTCGGCGTGCCCGCGGTGCTGGGTCGCGGCGGGGTGAACGACATCGTCGAGCTCGACCTCACCGACGCCGAGCTCGCCCACCTGCGCGAGGCGGCCGAGGCCGTGCGGGCCAAACAGGCCGACGTCGCCGGCCTGCTCTGACGTAGCACAGGTTGCCCGCGTCCGGGACGGGCCGATCCTCCAAACGCGGGTGGTTTGGTGTATGCGCTACAGGTTGCCCGCGTTCGGGGGTGGCCGAACCTCCAAACGCGGGTGGTTTGGCGCGTGGGCGCTACAGGTTGCCCGCGTTTGGGGGTGGCTCCGGGTACCGGGTGGGGACTCGGTCGCGGAGGGCGTCGAGCACCGCGAGCACGGCTTGGTTCGCCAGGAATCGGCCGGTGTCCCCGGCGAGGGTCGCCCTCCCGCTCATGTAGGCGTTCTGGAAGGTGAGATCGCCGCGCGCAATCTCGACGGCGGTGCGATAGCCCGTCGTCGCGACCACGTCGGCACTGCCGGGGTCGCCGCGGGCCAGCACGGCCTCACCCCCGTGGATGCCGACGCGGTAGGCGACGTCGCCGCCTGGTGCACCCTCGACCACGTGCGCGTACACGATCTCGGCGTGCGCGGCGGCAGCGCGGAACGCGTCGCTGGCCCTCAGCAGGGCGGTCATGGCCGCCATCCACTCGTCGCTCAGGAAGTCGACCGACTCGGCGTCGGCGCTCAGTAGTCGACTTCGACGCCGCGAACGGCGCCCTCGAGGCTGGCGAGCTGGGTCTGGTACTGCATCGCGAGCGCGATGTTGCCGGCCACCTGGATCTGGCCCTGCATGAACGCGTTCTGCAGGTTGAGTTCGCCCTTGGCGATCGCGACGGCCGTCTCGTAGGTCTGGCTGATGGTCATGTCGGCGCCAGCGAGGGGGCCGATCGCGCAGAAGGCCTTCCCGTCCTTGATGCCCATGTGGTAGCTGACGTCGCCGTCGGGGCCGCCCGATACGTCCTGCTGCACGCTGAGGGTGACGCCGCCCGCGGCTGCCTGGAAGCTCGCGTCGGCGTTGACGGCGCTCTCCATCGCGGCGGCCCACTCGTCACTGAGGTACTTGACACCCATCGGAGTCTCTCCGTGCTCGTCGTTTCGGTCCTCGGACCGGGTGAGTCTGGCGCGGACGCCGGACACGGGCAAGAAGCAGGCTCGCTCAGTCCGTCACCGCGAAGCCGAGTCCGCGGCACCAGATCAGCGCCACGGTGTGCGCCGTCGAATCGACGTCGAAGTCGACGGCGTCGTCGCCGAGCCAGTCGAGGGTGTAGTGCTCGCCCATCGTCACGAGCGCCCGTGCCGCGAGCGCGACGTCGATCGGGGCCACCGCGCCCGAGTCGATCCCTCGCCGGACGGACTGCTCGAGGCGGTCCAGGAACGGGCGGCGTAGCCGGTCGCGGGCGAGGGCGACGCGCTCGTCGTCGCGGGCGGCTTCTGTCCAGATGACACCCAGATCGCGGTGGTCCCAGAAGTGGGACATGTACGCGGCGAGGTCCACGCGCACGGCGGTGAACACGTCTTCGCCGTCCGGGGCTTGCGCGGGCAGGGTGAACGACGCGATCGTGTCCGCCAGGAGCCCGTCGAGTACCGCCTGCTTGTTGCGGAAGTACCTGTAGAAGGTGCCGTGTGCGAGACCCGCCGAGCGTGTTATCTCGTCGACGGTGGCTCGATGGAAGCCCCCGCGCAGGAAGGTGCGTCGCGCTGCTCCCAAGATGACGGCGCGGGTGTCGCGGACGTCCCCGGCGCCGACGTCCCCGCCGGAGGCTGCGGTCGACATCGGGAAAGGATCTCGATCACGCCGCCGTCGCGTCAAGAACGGCCCTGATGCTCTGCGTCGTCCTGTTCGACTCGTCGGCGTGTCGCATAAGCTCTGGGCACCTGCCGCCGCCGGAGAGGACCGATCGGCCCGTGATGCGTCGCGACTGTCGCCACTACTACCGCCGCACCGCTCACGGTGTCGAGGCCGTCGAGGGCTGCTCGCTCGACGCCGCGCCCGACGCCCCGACCGCGTGCCCCCCGAACTGCCTCTACTTCGAGAAGCGGCTCCTGTCGACCGCGGGGTTCGTGTACGGCTCGCTCGCGCCCGAGGTCCCCGACGCCGACGAGGTCGCCCAGGAGCAGATCGAGGCGACACCTCAGGCTCGAGCTGCCCTCGCCGACGTCGAGCAGCTGCTCGACGAGATCGGGCCGCAGGTCGAGGCCGAGGAGCGTACCCGCCGCCGCGGCGAGTCCGGCAGCGGCGGCTTCTGGGGCCGCCTCTTCGGTCGCGACTCCTCTTGAAGCGCCCCCAGGAGGCGCTCAGAGAGACCGGTAGAGGATCTCGCGCTTGACGTCCTGGATCGCCTGGGTGACCTTGATGTCCCGCGGGCACGCCTCGGTGCAGTTGAACGCCGTGCGGCAGCGGAACACGCCCGACTTCTCGGCCAGGATCGCGAGGCGCTCGTCCGGGTGGTCGTCGCGTGAGTCGAAGACGAAGCGGTGCGCGTTCACGATCGCGGCGGGGCCGACGTAGGAGCCCGAGCCCCAGTAGATCGGGCACGACGTCGTGCAGCACGCGCACAGGATGCACTTGGTGGTGTCGTCGAAGACCTCCCGGTCCTCGGGGGACTGGAGGATCTCCTTCTCCGGCTCGGGCCCGTCGTGCATCAGGTACGGCAGGATCGACCGGTAGGAGTCGAAGAAGGGCTCCATGTCGACGATGAGGTCCTTCTCGACCGGGAGCCCGCGGATCGGCTCGATCCGGATCGGCTTCTCCGGCGAGGAGTCCTTGACGAGGAGCTGGCACGCGAGGCGGTTCTCGCCGTTGATGACCATGGCGTCGGAGCCGCACACGGCATGTGCGCACGAGCGGCGGAACGCGAGCGTGCCGTCGGTGTACCACTTGACGTGGTGCAGGGCGTCGAGCACGCGATCCATCGGCTCGACCTCGGCGGTGTAGCTCTCCCAGTGCGGCGCCTTGTCCGCCGCCGGGTCGTAGCGCAGGATCTCGAGCGTGACCTTCATCGGCGTCCTTCAGTACTTGCGTTCGACCGGCTCGTAGCGTCCGAGCTCGACGGGCTTGTACTCGAGGCGGGGGACGGTGCCGCTGTCGGGCTTGAACGCCAGGGTGTGCTTGAGGAAGTTGGCGTCGTCGCGCTCCTGGAAGTCGTCGCGGGCGTGAGCGCCGCGGGACTCGGTGCGCTTCAGGCCCGACTCGACGACGCAATCGGCGAGGTCGAGGAGGAAGCCGAGCTCGACGGCCTCCATCAGGTCGGTGTTCCAGCGCTCCGACGTGTCGTCGATCTGGATCCGCGAGTACCTCTCGTGCAGTTCGCCGAGCTTGTCCTGCATGCCCGACAGGAGCTCGCCCGTGCGGAACACACCGGCGCGTTCCTGCATGTCGACCTGGAGGTCGTCTCGGATCGCGGCGACCTTCTCGCCGCCCTTGCCCGCCTTGATCGAGGCCAGCATCTCCGCCGTCTGCGCTTCGGGTGCGTCGGGTAGTTCGGCGAGCTCGGCCTCGGCCGCGAACTCCAGAGCGGCCTTGCCGGCGCGCCGCCCGAACACGACGAGGTCGAGCAGCGAGTTCGTCCCGAGACGGTTGGCGCCGTGGACCGACACGCACGCGCACTCGCCGGCCGCGTACAGGCCTGGGACGACCGTGCCCGCGGCGTCGCCGAGGACCTGCCCGTCGATGTCGGTGGGGATGCCGCCCATCGCGTAGTGCGCCGTCGGCTGGATCGGGATCATCTCGGTCTTGGGCTCCACGCCGAGGTAGGTGCGCACGAAGTCGGTGATGTCGGGCAGCTTGGCGTCGATCTGCTCGGGCGGAAGGTGGGTCAGGTCGAGGTAGACGCCGTCCTTGTCGGGACCGATCCCACGCCCCTCGCGCACCTCGAGGTAGATCGAGCGGCTCACCATGTCCCGGGGGGCGAGGTCCTTGATCGTGGGGGCGTAGCGCTCCATGAAGCGCTCGCCGTCCGCGTTGCGCAGGATCCCGCCCTCACCGCGGGCTGCCTCCGACAGGAGGATCCCGATCTTGTAGATCCCGGTGGGGTGGAACTGGAAGAACTCCATGTCCTGCATCGGGATCCCACGCCGGTACAGCGCGCCGGGCCCGTCGCCGGTGAGCGTGTGCGCGTTCGACGAGATCTTCCAGATCTTGCCGAAGCCGCCGGTCGCGAAGACCGTCGCTTTCGCTCTGAACGTGTGTAGCTCGCCCGTCGCGAGGTCGTACGCGACGACGCCGGCGCAGGCACCGTCGTCGGCGAGGACGACGTCGAGGACGTGGAACTCGTTGAAGAACTCCACGCCCTCTTTGATCGACTTCTGGTACAGGGTCTGCAGGATCATGTGGCCGGTGCGGTCGGCCGCGTAGCACGCACGCTTGACGGGGGCCTCGCCGTGGTTGCGTGTGTGGCCCCCGAAGCGGCGCTGGTCGATGCGACCCTCCGGCGTGCGGTTGAAGGGCAGGCCGAAGTTCTCGAGCTCGATGATCGAGTCGGGGGCCTCGCGGCACATCACGTCGACGGCGGGCTGGTCCGAGAGGAAGTCGCCACCTTTGACGGTGTCGAAGGCGTGCCACTCCCAGGAGTCGTCCTCGACGTTTGCGAGAGCAGCACAGACGCCACCTTGGGCCGCGCCGGTGTGGGACCGGGTGGGATAGAGCTTGCTGATCACCGCCGTCTTGCCGTGGCCGGCGACCTCGATCGCTGCCCGCAAGCCGGCGCCGCCGGCACCCACGATGATCGTGTCGAACGTGTGGACGTGCGCCATGGCGGCGAGGGTACCTGGCCTGCGGCTGCGCTCCGAAAAGTCGTTCGGACCGTCCCCGGGGTCCTCGTGGACCGTGCCCGCACCCCGGCGCGCGGACCGCGCCCAAGGACGGGGGGGGGTTGGAGAACAGACCGGCCAAGTACGGGGGGTTGGAGAACAGACGCGCCCCTGGGGGTCGCTTTCCTTCTCCAACCTCGGGACTTTGGCCGGATCGTTCTCCAACCATGGGCCCGGGGGCGCGGCGAAGAGGTGTTGGCGCAGCCGGGCCCAACCGCAGGGTCAGGCGCCGCGGCGGCGGTTCGAGTCGTGCAGGCGCACGACGCGGGCAGCACCGTCGTCGTCGGAGACCCCGATGTCTCCGGCCTGGGCCGTCGGCGCCACACCGACGCGGTCACGCCCCGTCGCCTTGGCGCCGTAGAGGGCGGAGTCGGCGCGGGCGAGGAGCGACGCAGGGGCCTCGCCCGGATCCCACTCGGCAACGCCGACGCTGAAGGTCGCCCGGGTGTCCGACCGCCAAGTCCGCAGGAGCCGGGCGGCGACCGCTTCGGCTTCCCCCGCGGTCGTGTTGGGGAGTACCAGCAGGAACTCCTCACCTCCGTAACGGCCGGCCACGTCCATCGCACGGATCTGCCCACCGAGGTAATGACCGAACGCGGCGAGGAGCAGATCCCCCTCGAGGTGGCCGTGTTCGTCGTTGTACGCCTTGAAATGGTCGATGTCGACCATCGCGACCGACAGCGGCTCGCCGCCCCGGTCCGAGCGTGAGATCTCGCGGACGAGCTCGGCGTCGAGCCGGCGCCTGTTCGCGAGACCGGTCAGGGGGTCGGTGGTGGCGAGATAGGCGAGCTCGTTCGTCTCGTGCGCCCGGGCCAGCGCCACCCCGGCATGGGCGGCGACCGCCTCGCAGAGGCCCCGGGTCCGCGTGGTGATCCCGGCGGCCGTCGGGGAGAAATCGAACTGGACGACTCCGAGAACGGTGCTGTCCATCGACAGCGGGAGGTTCAGTGACATGCGTGACCGTGTCGTCTCCTCTGCCGCCGACCCGCTCTCGGCCGCCGCAGCCATGAGGAGCGTGGTCTTGTCGTTGGTGTGAGCAGGATGGTTGCTCTCGGGGTTCACCGCCACGATCACGAGGTCGTCGCCCTCCACGACCGCGAAGCGGGCCCGGCGTGCATGCGCCACTCGCCGGGCGTACAGGCACGCGGTGCGTGCGACCGACTCCACGGTGTGGGTTCGTGCGAGGGCGCTCACCGCGTCGACGAGGGTCAGGGCGTCGGCTTCGGCGACCAGGGCACGCTGGTGTACCAGCGCCGCGGCAAGCGCGGGGGCAAGGGCAGCGCAGTAGTCCTCGACCGGTGTCAGACGGCTCGCAGCGGCGAGTCGGGGCGAGCGCCAGTTCAGCGCCACAACGGCGGATACGTTGCCGCGACTCCCCACGGGGACATAGGTGACCATCCGGACCTTCTCGCCGAACTCCTCACGTTCCGACCTCGTCACGGGCCGCGACCGCTTCGTCTCGGCATGGTCGAGAGCGCGTGCGAGAGCCGGGAAGTCCGAGGTGCGCCCGCTCACGTCTCCGTCCACCGACGCGAACGTGTCGGCGTCGAACAAGAGGAGCTCGACCTGGTCGCACGGGACGAGGCGGCGCACCGACGTCACGACAACGTCGGCGAGCGTGGGCAGGTCGAGGGGAAGCGAGCCGAGCCGCGCGAACGCATGCTCGCGCCGGTCGGACTGGCCCGTGTCCACCCGTGCGGTGTTCGCAGGCGCGCTGGACCCTTGGAACCAGCTCAGCAGGGTGTCCAGCGGTGAACGCAGCGTCAGCCTCCGAGGTGCCACTCCCCCTGGCGGTATCGGCACCCGGGCCGGCGGACTTGAGCGATTACCGCGATCTGCGTCGGCGCCGAGTCACCCCACGGTGATCCCGTAGGAGTTGACCGCCAGGACGGTGCCGTGTGAGTCGAGCAGGCTCAGCTCGAGGCGGTGCGATCCCGCGGTCGTCGGTGCGGACGCGACGAACTCGCCGGCGAAGGCGACCGAATCCGAGTCCACACCCCCCTCGAAGACGTGTGCGGACGACCCGAGCCGTGCGTGCAAGGCCAGCCCGTGCAGGGGCCGGCGCAGGTCGGACACCACGTACAGACCCACGTTCACCGTCGCTCCCGGTTCGTACTGCGCCTCGGGCCAGTCTGCGCACACGATGACGTCGGCGCAGGCGTCGCGCACGTACCCGTACCCGAGTTTGGGGACGCGGTCGGCATCGAGGACCGACCACGTGACGGCTGGGTAGCTGTCGGCGAAGGCGAACATCGCGAAGCCGCCCGCGGGGGCGTACTTGCGCCGCCTCAGGGCCTCGATGTGGTACTTGAGCAGCTCGCCTTGGTAGCGCTGGGTGGCGCTGACGTAAGCGGCGAGGTCCGCGTGACCGTCGGGCGGGACGTAGCGGTGAAGGAGTGCGGGCTGGGCGCTGTGGCGTTCGCGCAGGTGGTCCCAGTCGAGGTCGGGCCAGTGCCCGCAGCCCATCGACTCGACCAGCTCGGGGCGGGGCAGGGCCTGGGCGCCGAACTCGGACACGAACCGGGTGAGGCGAGGTAGGGCGTCGACGAGCCTGCCGAAGTCGCGGGTCTTGCCCACGTACCACCCGCAGTACATGTGGGTGTCGGTGCCGCCGCTCCACGGCGACGGCAACTCCCCACTCTTCTCGTTGCAAAGACGCGACGGGTCCTCGTCCTCGAACGCCCTGCGCAACGCCGGGTCGAGCCGGTTCTTGTTCCACGACGGCGCCACGAGGGACAAGGCGGCACGCGCGGCCTGCCATCCGCTCATCTCGGCGACGTCGGTTATCTCGACCGCGAGCGGTTCGTTGTGGCAGCACCACATAGCGATGCTCGGATGGTGTCCGAGCGCGCGGGCCAATCCTCTGGCCTGCGCGACCGCCTCCCTCTTGATCCTGCGCGCGTAACCCCACTGCAGGGGGAAGTCCTGCCACAACAACAGGCCTTCGCGATCGGCCGCCTCGTAGAGGTGGTCGGGTGACACGTGCGCGTGGACCCGGAGCAGGTCGAGGTTCGCCTCCTTCGCGAGGCGCACGTCGGCCAGGCTGTCGGCGGGCGTGATCTCGGCGAGGGCCATCCGGGTCGGAGCGTGGTTGGCGCCGCGCACGAAGATGCGCTCCCCGTTGACCTTGAAGATCCAGTCGTCGACGGTCAGGTCGCGCAGCCCGGTCGTGCGTTCGGCGCGGTCCCATTCGTCGCCTTCGGGACCGGTGAGGGAGACCTCGAGGTCGTACAGGGGCTGGTCGCCGAGGGTGTGGGGCCACCAGAGGCGTGGCCGTGACACTGCCAGGGCCAGTTCGACCACAGTGGTCCCCTGCGCGAGCGACACCGCGTGGCCGACCGCGTCGACGACGTTGCCGGTGTCGGCCTCCCGTAGCGTGAGGTCCACGCGTGCGTGCCGCTCCTCGTCGGAGTCGACGCCGAGCCGCACGGCGAGACGCGCAGCCGCTGGAGAGACCTCGCGGCACTGCACGGTCGCGAACCCCAGGTAGGCGGGCCCGGTCACCACCACCTCGACTGGTCTCCAGATCCCGCCGGGGTTGAACTCGGGGTCGATCGCGTCCCAGTGGCTGAACACCCCCGTCACGATCGTCTTGGCGGTCCGGTCCGCCTGGTCGGGACACTCGACCTCGACGGCGAGGAGATGATCGTCGCGAGCGCGCAGGGCCTCGGTCGCGTCCACCTCGTGGGCGAGGAAGTAGCCGTGGCGATCCCCGAGGTAGGTGTCGTCGAGCCAGTAGTGGCCGTAGTAGAAGACGCCGCCGACACGGACGCGCGCTCGTTGGGACGCATCGACACGAGGCAGCGAGAACGCGACCCGGTACGCCATCGGTCCCCGCACGGGCGCGGGACCCGGCAGCGATGCCCACTGGCCCGGCACCTTGGTCGCGGCCCAGTCCGCGTCGTCGAGGTCGCGGCGCCAGTAGGTCGTCGCGAGGTCGTCGGTCCGCTCGCGCGCACGCCATCCGTCGTCGAGGGCGACGATCTGCACCGGCGCAGTATACGAACGGTCCATCGACGTGCGCGCGTGGGTGTCCGAGGGGTGGTGCGTGACGCGCGCACGTGGGGGTCGGGGAGCGGCGAGGGGGTTCCCCGGAACGGGCCGGAGTGGCTGCATTAGGCTGCCGCGATGGCGTCTGCACCCGGCCCCGGTCCCGCATTCACGGCCCTGCCCGCGACGCTCGGGGAGTTGCGTGCCTCGGGGTGGGAGAGCCTCCCGGTCAAGGAGGAGATCCGCCGCAATGCCGTGACACGTCTCTCCGAGGGCGAGGCAATCGTCGAGGGCGTCCACGGCTACGAGGACTCGGTCCTGCCCCAGCTCGAGAACGCCCTGCTCGCGGGCCACGACGTCGTCTTCCTCGGCGAGCGCGGTCAGGCGAAGAGCCGCATCATCCGCAGCCTCGTCGCACTCCTCGACCCGCACCTGCCGATCGTCGCCGGCTCGGAGATCCACGACGATCCGTACCACCCCGTGAGCCCGTTCGCACGCGACCTCGTCGCCGACGCCGGTGACGACACCCCGATCGCGTGGGTCGGCCGCGACGAGCGCTACGGCGAGAAGCTCGCGACGCCCGACATCTCCATCGCCGACCTCATCGGCGAGGTCGACCCGATCAAGGTCGCCGAGGGCCGCTACCTCTCCGACGAGCTCACGATCCACTACGGACTGGTGCCGCGCACCAACAGGGGCATCTTCGCGATCAACGAGCTCCCCGACCTCGCCGAGCGCATCCAGGTCGGTCTCCTGAACGTGCTCGAGGAGCGCGACGTGCAGATCCGCGGCTACAAGGTGCGCCTGCCCCTCGACGTCTTCCTCGTCGCGTCCGCGAACCCCGAGGACTACACGAACCGGGGCCGCATCATCACGCCCCTCAAGGACCGCTTCGGCGCCCAGATCCGCACGCACTACCCCCTCGACGCCGAGATGGAGATGGCGATCACCGAGCAGGAGGTGCGGGCCCCGGCTGCTGGCGCCCGTGTGGTCCACGTGGCGCCGTTCATGCGCCGCATCGTCGCCGAGCTGAGCCAGCTCGCCCGCGAGTCGACCGATGTGAACCAGCGCTCGGGCGTCTCGGTGCGGATGACGATCACCAACGAGGAGACCCTGGTTGCCAACGCCCTGCGCCGCGCGTTGCGCCTCGGCGAGGACGAGGTGGCGCCGCGTGTCTCGGACCTCGCCGCGCTCGCGGCGTCGACGATGGGCAAGGTCGAGTTCGAGACCGTCGACGACGGGCGCGAGGGCCAGATCGTCGAGCGCCTCGTGTCCAAGGCAGTCCTCGCTGTCTACCGCTCAGAGGTGCGCGCCGACGAGGTGCGCCCCCTCCTCGCCGCGGTCGAGGACGGCCTCAGCGTCGAGGTCGGCGCCGACATGACGAGCGCCTCGATCGTGGCCCAGATCGACGGGCTCGCCGAGCCTTTCCCGGCTGCGCTCATGCGCATCGGCGGCGAGACGCCGGGTGGCATAGCCGCCGCGCTCGAGCTCGTCCTCGAGGGGCTCCACCTCTCCAAGCGGTTGAACAAGGACCCCTTCGGGGACCGCACGCTCTACACGGCGAGGTGAGCCGATGGCCTCGGGCCGCCGCTTTCGCTACTCGGCCTGGGACGGCACCCAGGTCGTGGCCGACCTCGACGCCGACGACGTGCTCGGTGAGCTCGCCGACGACGTCCTCTACAACGGCGACCTGAACGCGGCGCTGCGCCGCCTCTTGCGCGACGGCTTCGACGCTGCCGGCGAGCGCGTCGAGGGACTGCGTGAGCTGATGGAGCGGTTGCGGCAGCGCCGCCGCGACATCCTCGACCGCTACGACCCCTCGGGTGTGCTCGCCGACCTCGAGGAGCGCCTCGACGACGTGGTCCGCACCGAGACCGAAGGCATCGAACGCGCTCTGAGCGGGGCCGAGTCGGGCGGCGTCGACGAGGACACGCCGCCTGGACGGGACGCAGCGGCGCTGCGCGACAGCCTCGAGGACATGCACATGCTCCCCGACGGCGCCGGCGAGCGGATCCGTTCCCTGCGGGCGCACGACTTCGTGGACCCGGAGGCGGAGCGGAAGTTCGACGAGCTCGTGGACGAACTCCGAGCCCAGGCGATGCAGCAGTTCGGATCGGGCCTCACCGAGGGCCTGCGCGACATGTCGCCCGAGCAGCTCCAGCGCACGAAGGACATGATGGCCGAGCTCAACCAGATGCTCCGCGACCGGGCGGAGGGCCGCGAGCCCGACTTCGAGGGCTTCATGGGTCGCTACGGCGACTTCTTCCCCGAGAACCCCCACGACCTCGACGAGCTCTTGACGAACATCGCCGAACGGATGGCGCAGATGCAGGCGCTGCTCGCGTCGATGACGGACGACCAGCGGGCGGAGCTCGAGTCCGTCCTCGACGCGCTCATGGAGGACATGGACCTGCGCTGGCAGGCCGACGAGCTCCGTCGCCGGCTCAGCGAGGGGTTCCCGACGCTGCCGTGGGACCAGGGGTACGACTTCAGGGGCGGCGATCCCCTCGACATGGCGGGCGGCATGGCCGCCATGGATGCACTCGGGCGCATGAGCGAGCTCGAGCGCTTCCTCGCCGACGCCACCAACCCGGCGTTGCTCGCCGAGGTCGACCCCGACGAGGTCCGCGACCTCGTGGGCGACGACGCCGCCCGGTCGTTACGTCAGCTCCAGCAGCTCGTGAGGCGCCTCGAGGACGCCGGGCTCGTGCGCAACGAGGACGGGCGCCTCGAGCTCACTCCCGCCGGCCTGCGCCGTATCGGCCGGAAGACGCTGCGGGAGCTCTTCGGCGAGATGGAGCGCGACCGCTTCGGTGAGCACACCCAGCGCGATCGCGGCGTGCTCGGTGAGCCGACCTACCAGAGCCGCCCCTACGAGTTCGGGGACCCGTTCCTGCTCGACGTGGGCCGCACGATCCGTAACGCCCTCGTGCGTGGCGGCGTGGGGACCCCGGTCCGGATCGTGCCCGACGACTTCGATATCACCGAGACCGAACGCCTCACGCGCACTTCCACGGTGCTGTTGCTCGACCTGTCGCTGTCGATGCCGATGCGCGACAACTTCCTCGCCGCGAAGAAGGTCGCGGTCGCGCTGCACACGCTCATCTCGTCGCAGTTCCCGCGGGACTACCTCGGCATCGTCGGCTTCAGCGAGGTCGCCCGCGAGATCGCCCCCGGCGAGCTCCCCAAGGCGAGCTACGACTTCGTCTACGGCACGAACATGCAGCACGCCTTCCTGCTGGCGCGGCGCATGCTCGAACGCCATCCGTCGCCGACGCGCCAGGTCGTGATGATCACCGACGGCGAGCCCACGGCTCACATCGAGGGCGGCATGCCCTACTTCTCCTACCCGCCGGCGCCGCGCACGATCGAGGAGACCCTCAAGGAGGTCGTGCGCCTCACTCGCGCCGGGGTCCGCATCAACACGTTCATGCTCGACGAGTCGCCTGCTCTGCGCCGCTTCGTGGAGCGCATGACCGAGATGAACCGCGGCCGCGCCTTCTTCACGACCCCCGACACTCTCGGCGAGTACGTGCTCGTGGACTTCCTCGAGCACAAGCGCCGCATGCGGCGGGCGCTGTGACGGGGTGCGCGCCGATGCCGGCGGATCCGCCCACGACGCCGCGGAAATGCCGCCCCGGACCCCGGTGAGCGAACACCGAACGTGTTCGGATGAGGCTGTTCTGCGACTCGGAGCGACGATCCACCGGAAACGGCGCACTCCTCCACAGGAGCGGCAGGCTCTTCCCCAGGTGAACCCCGGAATTCCACAGAAGTCCCACAACCTGCTCACTGCTCCTGAGCACGGTGGATCTCTAGAGTGCTCGCTGCAGAGGGACTCCGTCGGCCATCAGTTCGGCTGACTCACCACAAGCCACTTGCAGGCTCACGCGGTGACAGGTTAAATACAGATGTGTAATTCCAGTCCGGTCATCCGTCCGGCTCGTCCGAATCGAGTGCGCCCGGTCGAAGAAGCCGGGCCGAAGAGTCCGGGTCGATGAAGCCGGGCCGAGGAGGCCGGGCCGGGTCGACCGGGAGGAACCCACACAGGATGAATCGGAGCCGGGGGTCCGAGGGCGGAGCGGAGCTCACAGGGACAGGCAAGAGACGCAGCGGACGGCCCGAGGGGGCCCAGCCAGGTGGGCGCGTGAAGCCGCTCCGTTGCGTAGACGTGTACCGGGCGGCCCGGTATGCACTGGCAAAGGGAAAGGCGTGGTTGATGCAGGTGTTCGAGCGTTTGACACGCAACGGGACTCCAGTGGATCTCTCCTGGCAGCCGCGGGCCAATTGCATCGGGGTCGACCCCGACATCTTCTTCCCCGAGCGGGGCGCCTCGACCAAGGAGGCGAAGTCGATCTGCGGCGCATGCGAGGTGCGGGTGAACTGCTTGGACTACGCCCTCGAGAACGGCGAGAAGTTCGGCATCTGGGGCGGGACCTCCGAGCGTGAGCGACGCCGGTTGCGTCGCCAGCGTGCGGCCGACCGCCGCGTCAAGGAGACGCGCACGAAGGCTCCGATCGCGGTGTGACGTCGGGCGATCCGGTCCGCGGGCGGCCACTGTGAGCACCCGGGCACGGTCGGCGCTGTCGCGTTAGCATCCCCCCTCAGGCGGAGATGCCGACGTGGGAGGTGTCCGGGTGGTCGCCACCACTGCACGAGAAGGGCCGCGGCCCTTCGGCGCAGAATCAGAGGGACAGGACGACTTGTCCCGACACCAGCCCGCACCGCAGCCCCTCGGGTGGGAGATGCAGACGACGCGCACCACATCAAGCAGCGATCCCGCCTCCGCGGTTGGTAGCCCTCCGACCGGAGCGCCCGCCTCCGGCCCGGGCCTCCCCGGCCCCGGCCTACCCGCGAGTGACCTGTTGGGCCATGCGGGGGTGGTGACGCCGCTCCCGGAGCCGCCCGGCGCAATTGCGAGCTCGTGGGCGAACCCCAAGGTCCGTCACGCCCTCGTGGTCGTCGCCGGAGTCGTGGTCGTCGGCATCGGCGTCGTACTTGCGCTCTTGAGCAGCGGTGGCACCCCGCCCGCAGAGGAGCTCGGAGCCTCGCTGGCACAGGCTTACTCGGCGTTCCACTCGACGACGTCGACGTCGAACGGCCAGAGCTCGACCACCACGTCGCCCACCACGACACCCGCGGCATCTTCGCCGGTGCCCGTCGGCGACGTCGCCTCGTCTGCTGCCAAGTCGAATTCGCCTGCCGCGTCGCACAACCTCGGCCAGACCGAGGACGACGCCCCGCCCGGGTCGATGCCTGCACCCATCTGCCCCGGGACGAGCCCCGACTGCGGCCCGTTCCGGTGGGATGCCACACCGGCGCCCAACACGGCTCAGCTCGCACCGGCGTGGACTCCCTCGGTGGCCCCCGCCGGCTCCGACAGCCGCATCCACCTCGTCGTCGGTCAGGCGCTGAAGGTGACGGTGTCGGCAGATGACCCCGACGCCGAGTTCCCGTCCTGTTGGATCAAGGCCGAGAGCCCCGGAGGGACCCTCGACCCGATCCAGTGCACGCAGGATGCCAAGGTCCTCTACCCCGGCGAGTACGGTGCTCACCCGGTGCCTGCGCCGGTGCACGGCAAGGCGGGCCCGATCGATGTCGCCGTCTCGTACCCGGAGGTCGGCGACTACGTCCTCACGATCACCACGACCTCGGGCGTGTACACCCAGTGTGGCGTCGCATCCGAGGTCAACTGCAACCCCTTCGGGGACGCAGCCACCGTGACGATCCCGATCTCGGTCACGGCATCCTGAGGGCCTGACGCCCGGTTCACGCCAGGACGGGGAGCCGCAGCGGGCCGGCGCCGCCGTCACGCAGGCCCTTGGCCACGAGTGCTGCCTCGAGGGTTCGCTCGGGCGTGATCGCGCAGCGGTCCAGGACGTCGGCGCCGGCGTCGTCCAGCGCGCGAACCGGGACGAGACCGACGAGCTCGCCGGAACCGATGTCGACCCCGTGTCGCCCGGCGGCAGCGGCGACGGCATTCCATGCGGTGCCGACCCCGCACTCCCAAGGCCGCGTGAGGTTCATCGAAACCTGCACGCGGCCCTGGCGGACGAGCTCGAGGCCGATGGCCCGCAATCCCGCGGGGCCGCCGCCGGCCTCGCGTACTTCCGCGGCGATCGCGTGGGCGGCCTGCAAGCCGGCCTTCTCGCCCCCGAGGTCGATGTTGAGAGCGACCAGGACGTCACGCACACCGACGGCTGTGGCACCCGCACGCGGGTGAGGGCGCGGTGGGCCCCACGACGGCGCGAGCCCTCCGAAGGCATCCCGACGCACGTGGGGGAGCGACACGGCCGTCGGCGAGAGGCGGTCGTACGCGAACACGGGGATCCCGAGCGCGGCGATCTCGCGAGCTGCCCCGCCTGCGGACTCCAGCGCCGCGTCGAGGCCGGCGACTCCGGTCTCGAAGCCGATCGGGACGAACGGGCACACGTCGAGGGCTCCGAGCCGCGGGTGCACACCCGCGTGAGTCGTGATGTCGACAAGGTCGAGGCAACAGCCCGCGAGGTCGGCAGCGGCCGCCGCGATCACGGCGGCGGGGGCGGCCATCGTGAGGACCGACCTGGCGTGGTCGGCGTCGGTGTGGCGATCCAGCAGGGCGGCCCCCGACGCCGCCACGACCGCGCACATCGTCTCGACGACGGCCGCGTCGCTCGTGGACACGTTGGCGACACACTCGAGCACTTGCATCCCCGCGGGAGCGTAGACTTTCGAGGCGACCAATCACCCGTGACGGGAGTCCTCCATGGGCAGCCTCGGAGCACCCGAGCTCTTGATCATCCTCGCAATCGTCCTCCTGCTGTTCGGTTCCACCCGCTTGCCCAAGATGGCGCGTTCGCTGGGGCAGGCCTCGAAGGAGTTCAAGAAGGGCATCGACCACGGTGCGTCCGAGGACGACGACGCACCCACGGACACCAAGACGCCGCCCAAGGCTGCGGCCGCCGCGGATCCCGCGCCGCCACAGCCCGCCGCGGAGAAGCCGGCGGCGGTGGAGGCCGAGGCATCCACGGAGAAGGCCGCCGACGAGGCGAAGACCTGACGCGAGCCGGACCGGCGTGGTGGACCCTCTCGGGCGGGAACCCGTGACCGTGCGCCCTGCGTTGCATCCGGTGACAGCGGTCGTCGCACAGGAACGACGACCGCCGCAGCAACGAGCGCCGGAGGCGGGACCACCTCCCGTGGCGGCGGTCCCGCGGACCTGGGAAGACGTCGCACGTGACTACGGACCGATGCTCTACGGCGTTGCGTTCCGGCTCACCGGAAACGAAAGCGATGCACGCGATCTCGTTCAGGACACCCTCATCAAGGTCCACAGGGCACTGCACACCTTCGAGCCCGGCTCGTTCTCGCGGTGGGTCTACCGGATCCTGTACAACACCTTCCTCGACCAGGCGCGACGGCGCCGGCGTGTGCGGATGCAGCCGTTGCCCGACGACATCTCACGCTTCGGCGAGGGTGAGATGGCACCCGATCCCGAGACCGCCCTCGCCGAGTACCGCATGGACGACGAGATCCAGCGCGCGATCGACGAGTTGCCGCCCGAGTTCAAGGCGGCCGTCGTCATGTGCGACGTCGTCGGGCTCGGCTACCAGGAGATCGCCGACCAGACCGGGGTCGCGATCGGGACAGTCCGCTCGAGGATCCACCGTGGGCGTGCTCAGCTCCGCGCACGCCTCGCCCATCTCATCGACGAGGACCGGATATGAGTGGTGACGCACCCTCGGTGCCGGAGGTGGCGTCGGCCTACGTGGACGGCGAGCTCGGCGCCGAACAGGCCGCGTGGGTCGACGCGAACAGGGGCACCGACGCGGCGCTCGCCGCCGAGATCGACGATTTCGCCCGCGTCAAGTCCCTCGTGGGCGGCCTCGGCGTCGCCACGCCCGCAGACGCGGATTGGGACACCGTGTACGCGGGCGTCAGGCGTGGGATCGCCGTCAGGGCGCGGAGCACGTGGGTTGTCCGCGTCTCGGCCGCGGCGGCCGCGGTCGTGCTCGTCGCTGCGGTTGCGCTCGCCGGGGTTCTCGTCGCCGGCCGCTACACCCCCGACGCCACGCCGCAAGCGGTGCCGGCGCTGCTCACCCCGAGCTCGACGCGAAGCACGCCCCGATCCGGATCCGGGACCGTCGCTGCGGCTCGCGGTGTCGGATCGGTCCTCGAGCGCGTTGGACTCTCCCAGCGCCACGGGCACCCGGCCACGTCGACGACGACGACGACCCGCCCGCCCATCGTCACCTCGGCACCGTCCCGATAGCGACGCGGCTCGAGGGTGAGCCGGCCGGGAGGCGCCGCTACCCTCGCCCGAGACCGAGCACGCCCCACCCGAGCCCGCGGAGACCCCATGATCGAAGAAGAAGAAGTCGTCGAACCCCAGGGCACGGTCAGGGTCACCTTCACCGGTCCGGTGATCCCGCACTGGCGCTACGAGTTCGTCGAGGGCAACCGTGAGGTGATCCAGGACCTGGTTCGTCGCGCCAACACCGTGATCGGGCTCCTCCCACCCGGTGACCCCCAGTTCCGGCGCAACCAGAACCGGGTCCAACGCGACGCCGACCGCGAGGCGGTCACGATCGAGTGGGTGGGGGTCGACCCGCCCGAGGATCGCAGCGCGGTGCCTCAGGGTGGCCATGCCGGCTCCCCACCTGCGCAGGCAAGGAACTGACGACGAGTCGTGGGCGACCGATCTCACCGGATCGCCGCCCTCGACCTGGGGACGAACTCGTTTCACCTCGTCGTCGCCGAGGTGAGCCCCGAAGGGGCGCTGCGCACCGTCGCACGCGAGAAGGTGATGTTGCGTCTCGGCGACGAGGTCGGCGCCACGGGGCGTATCGGCCCCGCGGCGACGGAGCGCGCTCTCGCTGCGGTCACGACTCTCGCCGAGATCGCACGCTCGCAGGGCGCCACCGAGATCGTCGCTTGCGCCACCGCGGCTGTCCGTGAGGCGGAGGACGGAGCAGCGTTCGCCCGTGCGCTGGAGGACGCCGCCGGCTGCCCGGTGGAGGTCATCAGCGGCGAACAGGAGGCGCGCCTCGTCTTCCGGGCGATCCAGGCGTCGATCGACTTCGGCACCGAGATCGCGCTCGGCGCCGACATCGGAGGCGGTTCGGTCGAGTTCTGCGTGGGCGACCAGCACTCGATGACCTGGGCGGCGTCCCTGCCTCTGGGCGTGGGGCGCCTCACGGCCCGCTACGCGCGATCCGACCCACTGTCGAACAAGGCGAAGCGAGCTCTCGACGGCCATGTCCGCGGGCTGCTCGAACCGGCCGCTGCCGAGGCGAGACTGCACGACCCCGCCCTCGCAGTGGGCACATCGGGCACCCTGCTCGCGTTCGCGAGGATCGCTGCCGCACGCGCCGGGACCGAGCCGTCGTCCTACGACGGCTACAGGATGGGAAGGGCAACGGTCGACGACATCGCGGCGGACATGCTCGCCCGCGACGCGCGGGAGCGGGCCAAGGTGGCGGGCCTCGACGACCGACGCGTCGACCAGATGCCGGCTGCCGCGGTGCTCGTCACGGCGATCCTCGACGTCTTCGACCTCGACGAGCTCGTCGTCAGCACGTGGGGCCTGCGCGAGGGGATCCTCCTGCGGGAGACCGCGCACCCGGCGCTCGCGCGCAGCGACCCGCGCCGCACCCGACGCCGGTCGGTGCTGGCGCTCGGGCGCCGTCACGGCGTCGACGAGCTCCACGGCCGCCAGACCGCACGCCTCTGCGTCGCGCTCTTCGACGCTCTCGCACCCGTGCTCGGCGTGCCGTCGGAGTGGCGCGACATCCTCGAGGACGCCGCACTGGTCCACGACGTCGGTGCCCAGATCGCACTCAAGGGTCACGACCGCCACGGCGCGTACCTCGTCCGCCACGGCGATCTCGCAGGCTTCGAGCCCGACGAGCGCCAGATGCTCGAGGTGCTCGTGCGCTACCACCGGGCCGGCACACCCAAACGCACCAACACCGACATCGCCGCCCTGTCACCGGAACTGCGCCCGCTCGTGCGGCCGCTCGTCTCGCTCTTGCGCCTTGCCGACGGTCTCGACCGGAGCCGCTCCGGAAACGTCCTCGGCCTCGACGTGAGCGTCGACCCGCGTGACATCGTCGTGCGCCTCACCTCGACCGTTGCCGATCCCGGACTCGACCTGTGGGGTGCGCGGCGCAAGGCCGAGCTCCTCGAGAAGGTGAGCAGGCGCCGTGTCCACGTCCTCGGGCCGGACGAACCTCGTCCGGGGCGTCGTGCCGACAGACGGTGAGATCTTCCGCGAGGTTTCACCCGCGGTTCACCTCCGTGACAGGGGACGGTAACCGCACCCATCTAGCGTGCCGTGGTGATGAAAGAACTTGTGCCGGCGCTCGACAAGCCGCGGACCCGTGTCGTGCTGGGTGCGGTTGCCGCGGCAGCCGCTCTCCTCGTGAGCAGTTGCAGCGGAGCGTCGGCGCCGTCGGACACGACGAGCGCCGCCAACCCCGCCGGCATCCGTGCCACCCTCAACGGCTCGGGCGCGACGTTCCCGAAGGCCTTCTACGAGGAGGCGATCGCCGCGTTCAACCAGAGCGGCGGCATCAAGGTCACCTACGCCGGGGGCGGCAGCGGCCAAGGCCAGCAGGAGCTCGCCGACGAGGTCGTCACCTGGGCAGGCACCGATGCTCCCGTTGCCTCCGCGGACATGGCGAAGTTCAAGGGCGGCGCGATCCTGTACTTCCCGACCGTGGCCGCCCCGATCACGGTCTCGTACAACCTCGGCGGCATCGACGGTCTCGAGCTGTCACCGGCGACGATCGCCGACCTGTTCCAGGCCCGGATCACGAACTGGAACGCTCCGGAGATCGCCGCTGACAATCCCGGGGTTCCCCTTCCCGATCTGCCCGTCAAGGTCGTGCACCGCTCCGACGGCTCCGGGACGACGGCGAACTTCACGTCCTTCCTCGTGAAGGCCGCCCCCAACTGGACCCTGGGATCGGGCAAGACGGTGTCGTGGCCGGCCGACACCGTCGGCGAGAAGGGCAATGACGGCGTCGCCGCCGGCGTCAAGCGCGACGAGGGTGCGATCGGCTACGTCGACTACGCGGACGCCGACGCCACGCAGCTCCAGACGGCGTCGGTCGAGAACGCGGACGGCAAGTTCGTGGCGCCGAGCCTCGACGGAGCCAAGGCCGCGCTCGCGTCCACGCCCGTCAACGCCGACCTGACCTACGACCCCCTCGACGCCCCCGGCGCCGATTCGTACCC
This sequence comes from Acidimicrobiia bacterium, assembly GCA_046331095.1. Classification (GTDB taxonomy): domain Bacteria; phylum Actinomycetota; class Acidimicrobiia; order UBA2766; family UBA2766; genus JAIBAC01. Next base: position 49,440 of record JAXLRM010000005.1, on the reverse strand, counting down.
GATCACCTCGCCGACTTGGGTGATCGTCTACGAGGCCCAGTCCGATCAGGACATCGGCGCCGCCCTGCGGGCATGGGTGGGCTACCTCGTGGGTGACGCCCAGTCACTGGCCGAGACGGTCGGCTACACACCGTTACCGCCGTCTCTCGCCGAGCAAGCCCGCCGGCAGATCGACAGCATCGGCGCGGGCCGGTGAACCGGGCGTCGGGCGGAGGGGTCCGCGAGCCCACGCCTGCCGGCTGTCAGAATCGGATCGAGTCTCCCCGGCCAGGTGGTGGATGACCGCAAAGCTCGCTGCGCCCCCGGGCAGCCACCCCGGCGCCGGTCCCGGCGACCTGATGCGCCGCGGAGCGCGCCTGCAGGCGGCGAACTCGGCATTCGGCTTGGTGGTGCGCGCGGCGGCAGCGTCGGTCTTCGTCGTCCTCGCCCTGATCGTGGTCACCACCACCAAGGAGGCGTGGCCGGCGTTTCGCGAGGTGGGGCCCGGCTTCGTGTCCGGCACACAGTGGTCGCCGAGCACCGGGACGTACGGGGCGCTGCCGTTCATCTACGGCACCATGGTCTCGTCGTTGATCGCACTGGTGCTCGCCCTTCCCGTCAGCATCGGGATCGCCCTGTTCGTCAACGAGTTCGCCCCCCGTCGCCTGCGTGCCCCCGGCGTCTACCTGATCGATCTACTCGCTGCGATCCCCTCGGTCGTCTACGGCCTGTGGGGTGTCCTCGCGCTCGGGCCGTTCCTTCTGCCGTTCGTCCAGAAGGTCGCCGCCACCGTGGGCACCTGGCCGGTGTTCTCCAGCGTGTTCGGCGGTCCGGTCGGTCTCAAGAGCATGTTCCTGGCGGCGCTGATCCTCACGATCATGATCGTGCCGATAATCACCTCTCTTACACGCGAGGTCTTCGACACGGTGCCGGTCGACCAGAAGGCAGCCGCGTTCGCGCTCGGCGCCACGCGCTGGGAGATGGTTCGTGGCGCGATCTTCCCTCACTCGCGCAACGGCATGATCGCCGCGGTTCTCATCGGCTTCGGCCGCGCGATGGGAGAGACGATCGCGGTCGCCCTCGTGATCGGCTCCACGGCACAGATCACGACGCGCATCTTCGCTCCCGCCGACTCCATGGCAGGCGTCATCGCGAACACCTTCGCCGAGTCCTCGGGCGTGAACAGAGCGGCCCTCGTCGGCCTCGGCGTGGTCCTGTTCGTCATGACGATCCTGGTCAACTTCGCCGGCCAACTCGTCGCGAGGCGGGCCGAGAGGAGGGGGAGAGCCCGGTGAGTGTCGAGGCCCCTGCCCCTCCCGGCGCCGGCCGTGCAGAGCCGCGACCGGCCCCCGGCGCCGCCGACCTGCTCGGCGCCCGACTGGCCCCCACACGGCGGGCCAAGAACCTCGTCGCGACCACCTGTGTCTGGGCGAGCGTCGTCGTGGCGGCGGTCCCACTCGCGTTCGTGATCGCTCTCGTCGTCAAGAACGGGATCGGCGCGATGGGCGCCCAGTTCTTCACCGGCAACATACCGACGACGCGCAGCAACGCCACCGGCATGGGTCCGGCGATCCTCGGGACCGTCATGATCACCCTCGCCGCGACCCTGATGGCCGTCCCGCTTGGCGTGCTCGCAGCGGTGTACCTCAACGAATACGGGCGCCGGAGCCGTACGGCGACGGCGGTCCGATTCCTCGCCAACGTGATGACAGGAGTCCCGTCGATCGTCATGGGCCTCTTCGTGTACACGGTATGGGTGCTCGAGTTCGGGCAGTCCGCGTTCGCAGGTGCCCTCGCGCTCGCATGCCTCATGCTGCCCGTCGTGATCCGCTCGAGTGAGGAGATGCTGCGTCTCGTGCCCGACGACCTCCGCAATGCCAGCCTCGCGTTGGGGACACGCAAGTCGCGCATGATCGTCGGGGTGGTCCTGCCGTCGGCCCTGCCCGGCCTGACGAGCGGTGCGCTGCTCTCCGTCGCCCGCGCCGCCGGGGAAACCGCCCCGTTGCTGTTCACGATCGGTGCTTTGCAGACGTTCAACCCGAACCTGTTCGGGGGGACGAACACGGCGCTGCCGATCCAGATCTACAACGGCGCTCTCAGTCCCTTCGCGGGCGCGCACCAGCGCGCCTGGGGGGCGGCGTTCGCCTTGATCGTGATCGTGTTGCTGTTCACGGTCGCGGCACGCTTCGTGACAACCCGTTTCTCGACCGCACGACGTCGATGAGGAGCACGAATGACAGGCGCGACCGAGTCGAGGCCGAACATCTCCCCGAGGGCGGTACTGTGAGACCGGTGACCGTGAACGAAGCGCCCAACCCCGCCCCACCGCTGCCCCCTGTCCCGCCGATCTACGACACGGTCGAGGTCCACATGACCGTCCCTTCGGTGACATCGGTGCCCGCGGCGGCACCACCGGCCGCGCTCTCCACCCAGGGCCTCGGCGTCTACTACGGCGACTGGCTCGCCGTCGCGGACATCACCATGAAGGCGCCGCGTCACCACATCACCGCCTTCATCGGCCCGAGTGGTTGTGGCAAGTCGACGCTGCTGCGCTGCTTCAACCGCATGAACGACCTCATCGCAGACGCCCGCGTGGTGGGCAGCGTCCGCTACGGCGAGGTCGACCTCTACGACGAGCGCATCGACCCCGTCCAGGTCCGGCGACGCATCGGGATGGTGTTCCAGCGCCCGAACCCGTTCCCGAAGTCGGTGTACGACAACGTCGCCTACGGGCTTCGGGTGCACGGCATGCACGACGACCTGGACGCGCGTGTCGAGGACGCGCTGCGCCGTGCAGCCCTGTGGGACGAGGTGAGGTCCGGTCTCAAGAAGCCGGCGCTCGCCCTCTCCGGCGGCCAGCAACAGCGGCTCTGCATTGCGCGGACGATCGCGATCGAGCCCGACATCGTGCTCATGGACGAGCCTTGTTCCGCGCTCGACCCGATCGCGACGGGCCGTATCGAGGACCTCATGCAGGAACTGCGCCGCGACTACACGATCCTGATCGTCACCCACAACATGCAGCAGGCGGCGCGTGCGTCCGACTACGCAGCGTTCCTCACCACCGAGGTCGACGGCGAGAGCGACCGCCGTCGTGGCAAGCTCGTGGAGTTCGCGGCAACCAACGACCTGTTCACGAGCCCACAGGACCCGCGGACGGAGAACTACATCACAGGACGGTTCGGGTGACACGACTCGAATTCGAGGAAGAGCTCGACTTCGTCGAGCGTCGCGTCGAGTTGCTCTTCGGCGAGGTCGAGCATGCGGTCCAGCGTGCAGTGACGGCCGTCGTCGAGGGCGACGAGACCCTCGCGCGCGACACCATCAAACACGACGACCTCATCGACGAGCTCACGCTGTCCACCGAGGAGGCCGCGATCCGGGCGATCGCGCTGCAGGCGCCCGTTGCCGGGGACCTGCGCTACCTACTCAGCGTGATGACGATCGCAGGTGACCTCGAGCGATGCGGAGACCTCGCCCTGCGGGTTGCCAAGCAGGTCTTCGACCGCGAGTGGATCGGGCGTGCGGACCACTTGCGTGCCTTCATCCGCCGACTCGGCGACGCCGCGCTCACCACGCTGCGCATGTCCGCACAGGCGTGGTCCGACCGTGACGGCGACGCATACGAGGCGATCGAGGAGTCCGACCTCGCCGTCGACGCCCTCTACGCCGACTTCCTCGACGAGGTCGGCCGCCTCCAGGGCCCGCGCACGGGCGAGATCGCGGTCAGGTCCCACATCGCCGCCCAAGCGCTCGAACGCATCGCCGACCACGCCGTCGCGATCGGGCACCGCATCCGCTTCTACGTCAAGGGCGAGCACGAGGGCCTCGCCGACGAGATCGCCCCCTGAGCGGCCCACGCCGCGAGCAACGCGGATGCGCGTCCGCGGCAGTGCCGCCCCGTAGCCTTGTGCGTGCCGGCGTCTGCCGGCACGGCGCACCAGGTGGCTCACCCATGGACAACCGGTCACGGGGACGGCAGTGCTGATCGCACTCGCGGTCGCTGTCGCGGTCTCGGCGGCGCTCGTCGTGGCACTCGCGGTCGTGTGGGGCCGCGTGCGCGCCGCGCGGCGCCGGCTCGCCTCCCTCGTCGCCAGGCTCGACGAGATCGATCTCGCGACGGTCGAGACGGCGTCCGATCTCGAGACCTCGGTGAGCCAGATGCAGCGGGCAGTCGAGACGCGGGTGCGCGCCGAGGACGCCCACGCCGCGGACCGGCGCCGGCTCTTCGAGGCGCTCCAGGCCCTCGACGAGGGGGTGGTCGTCGCGGACGAGACGGGCCAACTCGTGTTCGCGAATCCCTACGCACGCCGCTACCTCGGTGGCCGCCGCATCCACGCAGTCGTCGACAACCGCATCCGCGACCTGCTCGCCAACTCGGTCGCGGACCAGCGCGACGCTCGTGACGAGATCGAGCTGCTCGGACCGCCGCGCACGACCCTCGAGTTCGCGGTGCACAACGTCGACGACGGCCGGCGCTCGATCGGCGCCGTGCTGTTCCTGCGCGACCGCACCCAGGCGCGCCAGGTCGACGCGCTGCGCCGCGACTTCGTCGACAACATCAGCCACGAGCTCAAGACCCCCGTCGGTGCCCTCGGTGTGCTCGCGGAGACCCTCGCGGAGACTCTCGACGAGCCGGACGTGGCTGCCCGCCTCGCCGGCAGGCTCGTCGACGAGTCGTCGCGCCTGATGCGCATCATCGACGACCTTCTCGCCCTGGCGCGTCTCGAAGCCGAGGACGGCCCTGTCCGCGAAGCGCTCGTGGTGCAGTTCCTCGTGGCGGACGCGGTGGAACGTGTGCGATCGGGTCTGGTCGACGACGACCGCGACTTCGAGATCGACGTGGCCCACGACGTCGAGGTGGTGGGTGATCGGCGCCAGCTGACCAGCGCGCTCTACAACCTGGTCGAGAACGCGGTGAAGTACTCCGAGCCGGGCCGGCCCGTGCGCCTCGTCGCGGACCACGTCGGTAGCGACCGGGTGCAGATCAGCGTCGTGGACCAGGGTTGCGGTATCCCCGCGGCCGAGCGCGACCGGATCTTCGAGCGCTTCTACCGCCTCGACAGAGCGCGCTCGCGCCTGTCGGGCGGCACGGGTCTGGGGCTCGCGATCGTGCGCCACGTGGTCGCCAACCACGGTGGTGAGATCGACGTCGCGAGCGAGGAAGGCCTCGGTTCGGTGTTCAGCATCGTGCTGAGAGCGCCGGCACGTGTGGGCGAGGACAGCGCCACGGCAGCGACGGGGACAAGCCCGGGCGCCGGGCCGGGTTCCGGCCCCGTTGACGTCGGCGTCGATCTCACCGAGGTCGCCGTCGAGGAGCGCCGCTGGTCGTGAGCGACACCGTGCTGATCGTCGACGACGAGGATGCCTTCTGCGAGGCGCTCTCGGTGGCCCTCGAGAAGGAGGGCTTCGAGACCGTCGTCGCACGCGACGGGATCGAGGCACTGGACGCCTTCGACGCGCGCCAACCCGACATCGTGCTCCTCGACGTCATGCTGCCGAGACTCTCGGGGATAGACGTGTGCCGCAAGCTCCGCCAGGACTCGGCGGTTCCGATCATCATGGTCTCCGCTCGCGACGACGAGGTCGACACCGTCGTCGGCCTCGAGGTCGGGGCGGACGACTACGTGTCCAAGCCGTACAAGCTGCGCGAGCTCGTCGCCCGCATCCGCGCCAACCTGCGCCGCGCCCCCGACAGCGGCGAACCCGGCGGTCTCGCGGCCACCGACGCCGTCGAGGCGGGTGGTGTCGCCGTCGACCCCGAACGCCACGAGGCGAGGGTGCGCGGTGAGCAGATCAGGCTCACGCTCAAGGAGTTCGAGCTGCTGTACCTGCTCGTGGACAACCGCGGGAAGGTCGTGCCCCGCGAGGTGATCCTCGAGCGCGTGTGGGGTCCCGGCTTCGTGGGCGACACCAAGACCCTCGACGTCCACATCCGGCGCCTGCGAGCGAAGGTCGAGCAGGACCACTCCGAACCGGTGCTGATCCGCACCATCCGGGGGCTCGGCTACAAGTTCGACGCGTGAGTGGCGTCGCGCCCCTGCCTGCGGATGTCGCCGCGATCCTGCGAGCCTGCGAGGATGCCGACGCGGTCAGCCCCTTGGAGCACTTCCCCGTGGATGCGGTGGTGGAGACCTTCGGTGCCGACGTCGACGGTCGCGTCGCAGCGGTGGCGTTGCTGGCCCCGGGGCCGGTGTGGCGGCTCGCTGTCGCGACCCGTCCCGAGCTGCGCCGGCGCGGCGCGGCGGCACGGGTCGCGGCGGACGCGCTGGCGCACGTGGATGCCGGATCCGGGCCCACGCGTGTCGACATGTGGATCCCCGGAGGCGGGGCGCGCCCGGCGGTGGACGCGGTGATGTTCGCACTCGACTTCGCGCTGAGCCGCAGGCTCCTCAGGCTCGAGATCGGTCTCGGCGATCTGCCGTCTCCGAAGTGGCCTCCGGGGTACTCCGCCGCGCCGCTCGACGACACCGACGTGGACGCCGTCGTCGGCGTCAACAACCGCGCGTTCGCCTGGCACGAGGACCAGGGCACGTGGACCGCCGCGGGGTTGCGCGAGCAACTGCGCGAGCCGTGGGTGGATCGCTCCGGGTTCGTCGTCGCCCACGGCGCCGACGGCATCGCCGGGTTCTGTTGGACGAAGCTGCACCCTGGGCCGGTGCCCACCGGCGAGATCTTCGTGATCTGCACCGACCCCGCTCATGCAGGCCGCGGGCTGGGCCGCGCGCTCACGCTCGCGGGACTCGCACGTCTCGCGGAGGCGGCACCTGTCGGCATGCTCTACGTCGACGACGGCAACCTGGCGGCGCGGCGCACGTACCGCCGGATCGGGTTCCGTCTCGCCCGCGTCGACGTGCGCTACACCCACGACCCGACGATGCCGCCCTTCGGCGGCCTGGTATCCGAAAAGCGCGTGGTGGTTCCTCCTGCGGGGCTCTGATCCGTGCGACGCGTTGGGGTAACGTCGGGGGGTGAGCCCCGACCAGAGGAAGCAGGCGAGCCGGGCCCGTCTCGCAGCGGCGCAGCGCCGCCCGGGCGGCGACCGTGATACCGGGGAGACTCGCGTCGACAAGCTCAGGCACTCCCTCGGCATCGAGCGCGACGCGCCGCCGCCGCCGAAGCGGGACCCGTCCAAGCCCAAGGTGAAGCCACGCGCTCAGGTGGCGGCCGAACCCGAGGCGAAGTCGCGTTCGGAGCGTGCGGCCGAGCGGCGTGCCGCCACGAACCAGCCACCGTTGCCGCTCTCGCTCGGCGCGATCATGGTGATGGGGTTCGCGGCCACCTTGGTCCTGTCGGGGCTCACGAACGCCACTCTGGCACCGTCGTTGCGTGCCGGTTTCTCGCTGGTCGGTGCCGGCTTCATCGCCAGCGCCTGGTTCATGTACCGCCGCAAGGGTTGGGCATGGGGCGTGTGCGTCTGCGGCGCAGGGATCGGCGCGGGCTCCTTGGTGGTCTACGCGATCGTGTCCGGGATACCCCAGGCGCTCCTGAACGCTGTGTTCTTCGTGTGCCCGCTGCTCTTGCTGCTGCTCCCGGGCTCGCGCGCCGCCCTCGAATGGGGTGGGCTCGGGCACGGGCGTGACGCCGACGTCGAATAGCGGACACAATCGCGCCCGCGGCAGGATCGTGCCGGGCGACCGCCGAAAGCGGGGTGCGTGACGACCTCGCCCTACTACTGCAGCCGCTGCGGGTACGCGTGGAAGGTGACCCTCGCGTCGTTGCTGGCGCGTGCAAGCGGCCGTGGCAGCGAAGCGGTGACGCCGCGCTGTCCGCGTTGCGCATCGGCACCTTTCTTCGAAGCCGAGTGCACATGGTGCGCGGCGATGTTCATCCACGAGTGGGCGAGCCCCGAGACCTGCCCCACCTGCGGCCACGACCCCTACTGGGCCGACTGAACCGGGGGCCGACCCCGAACCCGACCCCCGACCCCGATCCCTCCCCAAACGCGGGCGGTTTGGCGCGTGTGCGGGTCATCCTGCCCGCGTTTGGCGTGGGGGGCCTCCCCAAACGCGGGCGGGTTGGCGCGTGTGCGGGTCATCCTGCCCGCGTTTGGCGTGGGGGGCCTCCCCAAACGCGGGCGGTTTGGCGCGTGTGCGGGTCATCCTGCCCGCGTTTGGCGTGGAGGGCGGCGAAGTCAGCCGCGGCGGCCGACGGTACGCGCCAGCCACAGGTCCGGCTCGTGGATCTCCTCGAGCGTCGGCCTGTCCTCGGTCGAGCGCCAGACCCTGTTGAGTACGTCCATGCCCTCGACTGCGACGACCGTGTCACAGAAGAGCCGGGCCGGCTCGAAGTGGCGCCTCCGCACGTCGAAGCCGAGCATCTGCTGGAAGACGTCGTCCGAGGACGCCGTCAAGCGCCTGTCGCTGATCGCTTCCTCGATCTGAGCGAGAGTCGGGATGCGGTCGGGGCCGACGTGCTGGGTCACGTGCGCGGCGTAGCCCTCGATGATCCCGAAGTAGGCCTCGAGGCGTTCGAGGGCATCCTCGTGGCCCGGCTCGACCATTGCGTCGGCGAGCCCCTCCGCGTCGTCGAGGAGTCTCTGCATCGACGTGGGATCCGCCATGTCGAAGCCTTCGAGGGATCCGAGCGATGCGAGCCGCTCGGGGTCGATGCGGATGGCGTCGACGACGTTGCGGGCCAGTTCGACGAACTGTTCGCGAACTCCGGGCTGGCCGTACTCGACTGCGCGCACGACCTCGTGCAGGGCGAGCCAGAACTTGAAGTCGTACGGCACGACGTTGAGGTCCCGCTCGGCGGCCTCGAGGTTGGGAGCGACGAACACGAGGCCACCCTCGACCGGCGGCGGGACCTGCAGGTCGTATCGACCCAGGACGTGGTGGCTGAGCCAACCCACCATCGTGCCTGCCTGTGCGCCCAGCAGGAACGGCATCATGGCGCGGAACAGGTTCGCGAACGGCTCCTGGCCCGGCACCGCGTTCGCGGCCTGGGCCGCGGCGAGCTTCTCGGCGAGCGGGACGATCATGGGCTCGAACGCGTGGAGGTGCAGTTCGCACCAGTGCGCCCGGCTCACGACCTGCACGGGTTCGAGCAGCTTCGGGGTCGCGAGCCCCGTGTAGTCAGAGACGGGCACTTCGGCTGCGCGCACGAGCCCCGCGTACTCGTCCTCGACGTCGCTCCACCGCGGCGGGCTGTCGGAGTCGCCTGCCATCTGGATCGCGACGGCGCTCGCGACCTCCCAGTTGACCGGGCCACCCGCGCTCGCGAGGAGCCGGCTCAGATCGAAGTTGGCGGGGAGGCCGGGCACACCCTCGGGACCGAAAGCGAATGGCACGTCCATGCGGCCATGCTATGACTGCTCGAAGCTCAACTACAGTGCGCCCATGTTTACGGGTCGAGTCGCAGTCGTGGGCGCAGGCGGACCCGTCGTGGCTGCGTTCCTGGCTCGTGGCATCGAGTCCGTCGGGGCCGAGAGGCTCGTGGTCGTCGACTCGGTCGCCCCCACCGCGCCGACTACCGAGTTCCGCCACGCGAGCGGGCCGGCTGCGATCGCCGGCGCGATCACGGGCTGTGACACCGTCGTCTACTTCGGTCTCGACGCGCCCTGCGGGCCCGACACCGCGACCCGCGCGGGAGCGTCACCGGAAGCGCCCGACATCGTGGACGCGGTGTCTGCGGCGCTTGCTGCTCGGTCGACGCCCACCCGACTCGTGGTCGTGTCGAGCGCCCAGACATACGGTGCGTGGGCCAACAACCCCGTCCCGCTCACCGAGGCCGCCCCGTTGCGCCCCAACGAGGACGCACCCGACGCCGCGCGACTCGCCGAGATCGAGCGCCGCCTCCGGCCTCGGGCCGACAGCGCCGGCCCCGACGTCGCGGTGCTGCGCGCGGCGACGGTTCTCGGTCCCGGGGTCTGGGCGGAATCGTGCGCCGCGCTCCTCGACGCGGGTCGGGTCGGCCCCGTCGGTGGTCGCCCCGTGCGTCAGTTCGTCCACGTCGACGACCTGGCCGCGGCGGCGTGGCACTGCCTCGAGTTCGGACTTTCGGGTGTCTACAACGTCGCGTCCGACGGCTGGCTCACGCCCGAGGAGGTCGATGCGATGGCGCGTCGCAGGGCGCCGTCGGTGCGCTTGCGCCCCGACGAGTACCGCCGCTGGCTCGAGCTCCGGCGTCCCGGGTCCCAGAAGGTGGGCGCCGCCGAGTTGGCCCGCCACATGTACCCCTGCGTGGTCGCCACGACCCGCATCGCCGCAAGCGGGTTCCGCCCGGCGCACACGAACGCCGAGGTGTTGGGGTCGGGCCTCGACGCCGCGGCGCGGTGGCACACCCAGGTCAGGCGCGCCCGGCGCGCGGCGCGTGCACCGATCGGAGTGGGTGCGGCTGTCGTCGTGGGGGCGCTCTGGGCTGCGCGCCGGCGTCACTGACCAGCGGCGACGGCGTGGCAGAGCCCCGAGACCGCGGCGGCGAGCTCGGTGATCGAGACCGACGCGGCAGCGAGGCCGGCGCGAGCGACTGCGCCCGGCATCCCCCAGACGACGCTGCTCGCCTCGTCCTGGACGACGACCTGGCCGCCGGCGGCGACGATCGCGCGGCTCCCGGCGCTGGCGTCCTCGCCCATCCCGGTAAGAACGACACCCAGAGTCGCGGCGCCGAAGACCGCGGCAGCAGAGCGCATCAGGGGGTCGACGGCGGGCCGGCAGTAGTGCTCGGGTGGCGTCGCGCGCAGGCCGACCGACGCCCGGGTCTCGGGGCCGCGCACGACCATGTGACGGTCCCCGGGCGCGAGGAGAATGCGCCCTGGTCGCACGAGGCTGCCCTGGTCGGCGAGGCGCACGTCGTGGCCGGTCTCGGCCGCGAGGCGTTGGGCGAGGAGCGGCAGGAACGGCCCGGGCATGTGCTGGGCCACGAGGACCGGCACCGGGAACGGCGCCGCGAGCCCACCGAGCAGGGTCGCCAGCGCCCGCGGTCCGCCCGTCGACGCCCCGACCACGACGATGCGTGGTCTCGGCGTCTGCTTCGGCCAGGTTGGGCCCAGAGCGGGCGCTCCGGGCCAGGGGGGGCGCACGGCCTCGGAATCGGCAAGGGGCCGGGTCGCCTTGAGCGACCCGGCCCCTTGGAGATCGTGCGGGACTCGTGGCTTCCGGGCGCCGCCCGGTGCCGCGTTCAGTCCTTGCCGAGCGTGACGATCACGTCCTTGGTCGTCCCGCCCCTGTTGACCGACAGGTTCACCTGGGTGCCTGGGTCGTAGGTGCGCAGTTTGACCTTGAGTCCCGACATGGTCTTCACGGTGTCGCCGTCCACCGCGGTCACGATGTCGTCCTTCTGCAGTCCGGCCTGGGAGGCCGGGCTGCCCGACGTCACGTCGACGACCTGGGCGCCGCCGCTGTTGGCGGCGTCGACACCGCGGATGCCGAGGAACGGGTGGTCTGCCTTGCCGTGGTCGACGATGTCGTTGGCGACCTTGTGGGCCACGTCGATGGGAGTTGCGAAACCGATGCCCTCGGCGCCCGCGTCCGATACGCCGATCGCGGTCGTGATCCCGATGACGTTGCCGTCGGCATCCAGGAGGGCACCGCCGGACGACCCGGGGCTGATGGCGGCGTCGGTCTGGATCATGTCGACGAGCACTGAATTGTCGGTGCGCACTTCACGTCCGAGGGCCGAGACGATCCCCTCCGACACCGACGGGCCGCCTTCGAGGCCGAGGGGGTTGCCGATCGCGACGGTGGGCTGGCCGATCTGGAGCTGCGTTGCGCTACCGAGCGTCGCCGCGGACAGCCCGCCCGAATCCACCTTGACGACCGCGATGTCGGTCTCGGGGTCGGTGCCGACGAGGGTCGCCTGCAGCGTCTTGCCGTCCGTGGTCTGGACCTGCATCTTCTGTGCGCCTTCGACGACGTGGTTGTTCGTCATGATGAGACCCTTGTCGTCGAAGATGACGCCCGAGCCGGACCCCTGCCCCTTGCTCCCGGCCACCTGGATGTTCACGATCGCAGGCCGGACACGCTCGGCGATGCCGACCACGTCGGTGCCCTTGAAGGTCGGTCCGGGGCTCGCTGCCGGCTGGGCCTGCTCTTTCACCACGGTCGTGGGAGTGGGCTTGTCGAACGCCCCGAGGCCCCATGCTCCACCGAGAGCGGCGACTGCTCCCACCACGGCGGCGAGCATCGCGGCGGCGAACACGCGGCCTGTGCCCGGACGTCCGTCGCGAGGTGACGCGACGTGGGGCGCCACCGGTGCCTGCGGCGCGGTGACGAACTGGGGGGACTCGCCGGCACGGTGGGGGACAGGTACCGGTGCCGCAGGAGCCACAGGCTGCTGCGCTGGTGCTGTCGGTCCGTCGTAGCGGGGGGGTAGTGGTGGGATGTTCCCCGGTGCCGGGGCGGTCCAGTCGTTCATGTCGGGGGAACCTAGGACTCCATCATGAGGTTGCCATGAGAGTTGGGCCAGAGCAGGCTGAGCTTCCTGCGTCTCGCCACTGGGGGAATCACGCCTGTCGTACGTAGACTTCGGTCCGTGAGCTCACGACCTATGACGCACGGGGCTCCGGATCGGTTCCTCGCTACCGAGGTCGTCCGGGTCCGCGTGTGTGGTGAAGGCCTCAGCCTCGACGAGGCTTGGAAGCATGTCAATGCGCCCGGCTGTGGAGGACAGGCGTTCTTCGTCGGCAGTGTGCGGGCAGACGTCACCGACGACGGTCCTGTGGTTGCCCTCGAGTACGAGGCGTACGAGGGCGTGGCCGAGGGTGAGATGCGCCGCATCGCGGCAGAGGCGGCCGATCGTTTCGGCGCCGAGCGTGTCGTCTTGCTGCACCGCGTCGGGAGGCTCGCTCCCGGCGAGGCTGCTGTGATCGTGGCTGCCGGTTGCGGACACCGCGCCGAGGCTTTCGCCGCGTGCAAGTACCTGATCGACGAGCTCAAGCTCCGCGTTCCGATCTGGAAGAAGGAGTGGACCGCGTCCGGCGGTCGTTGGGTCGAATGCACGCACGAGCACGTCGAGTTCGGGGCATGAGGTGACCTATATCGCCCTGATGGCGATCTTCGTCACGCTCGGTTGTCTCGGTGTCTGGCTCAGGGAGCGCCGGTCGAGCAGTGCCGGTGACACGGTGTCGCAGTTCCGCCGCGGGCTCGACGCACTCGCCCCGCGTGGCTCGCGGGCCGACGAGGGGGGCTGAGAATGCCCCGCGATCTCGCGATCGACCTCGGGACCGCCAACACGCTGGTCTACGAGAAGGGCCGCGGCGTCATCCTCGACGAGCCGACCGTGATCGCCCTCAACACGCGCACGAACCAGGTGCTCGCGATGGGCGAGGACGCGTGGAAGATGATCGGCCGCACGCCTGGACACATAGTCGCGGTGCGTCCCTTGCGCCACGGCGCCATCACCGACTTCGACGTGACCGAGCGGCTCATCCGTCTCGTACTCGCACGTGCGGGCGTCGGCCGTTACAGCATCACCAAGCCGCGTGTCCTGATCTGTGTCCCATCGGCGATCACCGAGGTCGAGAAGCGTGCCGTGGAGGAAGCCGCGATGCGTGCGGGTGCGCGTGCCGCCTTCCTGATCGAGCAGCCGATGGCCGCCGCGATCGGCGCGGGTCTGCCCATCCACGAGCCCCTCGGCTCGATGGTGGTCGACATCGGCGGGGGAACGAGCGAGGTGGCGGTCATCTCCCTCGGCGGCATCGTCACGCTCAAGGCCGTGCGCGTGGGCAGCTTCGACCTGGACGCCGCGATCCAGGCGTTCGTTCGCAAGGAGTTCGGGACCGCGATCGGGGAGCGCACCGCCGAGGAGGTCAAGCTCGCGATCGGTTCTGCCTCTCCCGTCGACGAGGGCCGCAAGGCGGAGATGCGTGGCCGCGACCTGATGACCGGGCTGCCTCGCATGGTCGTGATCACTCCCGCGCAGGTGCGCGAGGCGATCGCCGACCAGGTGGACACGGTATGCGCGGCGGTCGTCGACTGTCTCGGCGAGACCCCGGCCGAGCTCGCCCAGGACATCTTGACCTCGGGGATCTGGCTCACGGGCGGCGGCGCCATGCTCGCCGGCCTCGACACACGTCTGGCCCAGGACACCCACGTGCCCGTGCACCTGTCGGAGGCGCCGCTCGAGTCGGTCGTGATCGGTGCGGGCAAGGCACTCGAGTCCTTCGACCTGCTCCACGACATCTTCATGCCGGTCCGCTGACCCGTCCGTTCCCCGTTCCGGGCGCGCCCGCACGCGGATTCGCGCCCGAGTCGGGATTTCGTCGGGTCGGCATCGCCGAGGTCGCGGTCGCGGCTACCAGGGGGTCGGGTCGTCGTCGTCGCGCAGGAGCCATTCGGCGGCTTCGCGTACGTAGCGATCGCGATCGCCGGCCGCAGCCTCGAGAGCCGAGTCGGCCGCAGGGCCGTCGAACGCCGCCAGGGCGATCACCGCACGCCGTCGCACCGACGGCTTCTCGCCGCGGGTCAACCCCACGACGGCACCGACGGTGCCGGGTTGACCCAGTGCCCCGAGGGCACCCGCGATCGCCTCGCGGACGAGCGGGCTCGCCTCGTCGCCGAGCGCAGCGACCAGCCCGGCGGCGGCGCTCCCGTCGGTGGATTCGCCGAGCGCGAACGCGGCGGCTTCGCGACAGTGCGTGTCCTCGTCGAGTGTCAGCACCCGCTCCAGGCTGCCGCGCAGGAGCCGGGCTGCCGCCGGGTGTCGCCCGGCAGCTTCGGCCGCCTCGCGACGCACCGACGCGTCGGCGTCGCCGAGCGCGGTCTCGAGCAGATGCGCGAGGTCGGCGCTCGTGGCCAGACGCGAAGCGGACAGCAGTGCCGTCCGCCGCACGGCCGGATCGGAGTCGGCGAGTGCCGTCCGCCACTCCGCGCCCGAAGCCGCGACGAGACGGTCGCGCAGGGTCGGATCCGGTGCCGGCACGTGCCCAGGCTAGGAGGTTCAAGGAACTCGGCCGCACCGCCGATGCAGTGCGGGAAACAGCCCTCGATCAGGGAGTCTCCATGGCGCACATGGTGACCTTTCGCGCCGCGGACGGTAAGCAGGAGTCGGGCCTCCACGAAGATGTCGACGAGGCGATCGCCTTCGTCGAGCAACTGCGTAACGGGGGCGGCGCGGACGACATCCGCCTCTTCGAGGTGACCGAGATCCCTCTCGAGTTCCGCGCCTACTACAAGGTCGAGCTCTCGGGGCCGGGCGGCCCCCAGGCCGCTGTCGTGCCCGAGCCCGCGGTGCTGATCGCGCCGGAACCGGTCGACGCCACCCAGATGATCGCGCCCGAGACCGTCCCCGAGATCCCGCGCATGGAGGCTCCGGCCGAGACGAGCTTCGGGATCTTCTCGCGCTGACGGGCGGTTCCGCGCCGCGGCTTGTCGATTCGTGGCCGCGGCTGTGCGGTACCTTGGCGGGTGCCGCTTTCAGATCCGCTTCAGCGTCTCGTGCAAGAGTTGGCGCCGACGCCGGCTCACCGTTGAGGCTCGCCATGGCTGGGTGACTCCCGGGGTGCGAAAGAGATCCCGAGCCCGGAGGACCTGTGAACCGGCTGGCCCCAACCGCCGAGAGAGCATCTGTGCCCGAGCCGCTGACCGGAATTGCCGCCGACGCGACCGCCCCCGACGAGGAGAGGTGGACTCCTCCACGCGTGCGTGCGCGCGCACCGGGTAGGGCATGGGCGACCCTGCTCATCGTGGGCTGGGTCGTCGTGTTGGTGTCGGTGTTGCTCTGGCTCGTCCGCCTGCCCTACTACTCACTCGCTCCGGGGCGGTCCGAGAACGTCGCACCGTTGCTGAAGGTCGACGGCGTCCAGACCTACCCACACGCGGGCTCGTTCCTCTTCACGACCGTGAGTGTGACGCCCGTCAACGGTTGGGAGCTGCTGCGGAGCTGGTTCGACCCACGCGACGTCATGATCCCGAGCGAGCAGATCAACGGCGACCAGAGCCCCGCAGAGGTCAAACGCGTCAACGACGCCCTGATGGAGAACTCCAAGACCGTGGCGACCATCGTGGCGTTGCGGCGACTCGGCTACACGGCCACGCCGACCGGGAGCGGAGCCGAGGTCGTCTCCGTCGCCGACGGAAAGCCCGCAGCAGGCCTGTTGTCCCCCGACGACGTGATCACCGCCGTCGACGGTGCCCCCATCAAGACCGTGCAGGACGCCACGTCGATCCTGGGAGGACATCGTCCGGGGGACACGGTGACGTTGTCGGTTCGCCGCGACGATGCCGACACCGACGTCGGAGTGACGATGGCTCAACGCAGCCCCGAGGAACCGGACAAGGCGATCGTCGGAGTCACGTTGCAGACCGCCGACTTCAAGGTCGAGACCCCGTTCCCGGTCGAGATAACGACACAGGGGATCGGGGGCCCGTCGGCGGGGCTCGCCTACACCCTCGGGATCATCGACGACCTCACGCCCGACGACCTCGCCGCAGGATCCAGGGTCGCGGCGACCGGCGAGATCGAGCCCGACGGCAGTGTCGGCCCGATCGGTGGGATCAAGCAGAAGGTGTTCTCGGTCGAGGACGCGGGCGTCGACCTCTTCCTCGTCCCGCGGGCGAACTACGACGATGCCGCCGAGGTAGCCACCAAGGTCGAGGTGGTCCCCGTCGACAACGTCGACGACGCCCTCGCCGCCCTCGAGCGGCACAAGTCCGCCGCCTGAGACGAGATGATCCCGCTCGCCGCGTGCAAGTAGAGTCTCCGCGCCGCCGGAGATCGCCGTCTTCCTGGAGTTCGTGAATGCGCACGCTGCTCGTCTCCGACTCGCTCGCCCTCTCGTTGATGGCGGTGCGCCCCGAGGGCATGTGGGACCTCGACTGGGCGGACCAACGCAACAAGAACATGCTCTCGCCCGAGTGGGGCCTGCAGTACATCGCCGCGCACCTCAAGGGTCAGCGGTTCCCATTCGAGGTCGTCAACGTCGTCGCCGGCGGTGAGGTCGACCCCGAGTTCTTCCGCAAGGCCGATCGCGCACTCGTCGACGCCGACGTGGCCGAGTTCGTGGACACCTGGGTGCAGACCCGCTGGAGCGAGGTCCTCGACGAGATCGAGGCGGCCGAGCCGGACGTGGTGCTGTGGCCGATGATGTACTACTTCATGATCGGCTACGTCCGCCGCCTCCTCGGGGAAGCCCGCGAGCGGGTGCCCGGTGCCAAGTTCGTCGTCGGCGGCAACTACGTCACGATCCACGCCGAGGAGACGGCCCGCAGCGGGCTCGCCGACTACGTGGTCGTCGGCGAGGGCGAGCACACCGCGCTCGAACTGCTGCGGGCACTCGAGTCCGGCCGTCCGGTGCGCGAGGTCGACGGCCTCTGCTACGTCGACGCCGACGGCGAGTGCGTGCGGACCAGCCCGCGGGCCCGTGAGAACGACCTCGACGTGTTCCCGCACGTGTACACGGCCGGTGAGGAATTCCTCATCGACAAGCGCCATGCGATCCTCTGTGACCTGGTGCCCTACGGCGACTACTGGCCCGGGACCGGGATCATCACCGCCCGCGGCTGCCCGGAGAAGTGCAGCTTCTGCCTCGACCCGGCGATTTGGAGCCGCAAGGTGCGCTTCCACTCCGCCGAGTACATCGCCGACGTCGTGCGCTACTGCAGGGAGAACTACCCGAGCGAGCACAACCGCTTCTTCTTCGGCGACTCCACGTTCACGTTGCGGTGGAAGCGCCTCGAACCGCTCCTCGACATGCTCGGCGAGCTCGGCATGAACTACACGTGCCAGACCCGCGCCGACGCCCTCGACGAGAAGCGCATCGAGCGCATGAGCGACGCCGGCTTCGTCACGATCGGAATCGGCGCCGAGTCGATGAACAACGAAGTACTCAACGACATCGCGCTCAAGCGCGAGGACGTCTCCGAGATCGTCGACGCGGCCCGCATCGCCCGCAGCTACGGGATCCAGCCGGTGCTCACCTTGATAGCGGGCTTCCCGGGCGAGACGAAGGAATCGCTGATCGCGACCGTCGACGTCTTGCGCCGCGAGGGATTGCACGTGTCTTCGTTCTTCGCTCTCGTAGTCTTCCGGGGCCTGGGTCTGTTCGACGGCTTCGGCGACGTTCAGGGTTTCACCTCCAGCGGCGACTTCTGGGAGCGGCGGGAGGAGGCTCGGCTGAACGAGTGGACCGAAGAATGGCTCAGGCTGTCCGAGGAGTTCCCCACCAAGGAAGAGCTCATCGGATTCACCCAGTACCTGAACCAGCGTGTGCGGTTGCCCCTTGAGGAGACAATCCCGGCCTGAGCCGGCCCCCCCGGAGTCCGAACCCGTCACGGGGATCGAGCCGGACGCGATGGCGTCCGCCGATTTCCCGATGGTCCGCAAGGGCTTCGAGCCCGACGCGGTCCGCGCGTATCTGAGCCGCGTCGCCGACGATCTGCGCCGCGGCCGCGCCGAGGCCGAGGTGGCGCGCCTCGAGGCCCAGCGTCTGAGTCGTGAGCTCGAGGACGCGCTCGCCGAGCTCGAGACCGAGCCGCACACGAACGAGGCGATCGCGATCCTGGGCGACGAGGCGAACCGCATCATCCATGCGGCCCAGGAGTCGTCCCAGGAGATCGTCACCGCGGCGGAGGCAGCCGCGGAGGACATACGCGCGAAGGCGCGCGCGGAGGCAGTCCGCATCGCGGAGGAAGCCCGCCGTGAGTCCGTGGACTTCGACGGGCGCCTCTCGGGCCAGGCCGACGAGGTGCGTGCGAAGCTGCGTGAGGAGATCCGCCGGGCGCGTGTCGAGTTCGCCGAGGAGGCGGACCGCCTCCGCGCCGACGCCAGGTACGAGGCGGAGGCGATCATGGAGGCAGCCCGCGAAGAGGCGCAGCTGCTGCGCACCGAGGTCGAGGCGGAAGCTTCCGAGCGTGAGGGCCTGGTGGCGTCCGCGGCGGCGGAACGGCGTGCTGCCGCGGAGGCGGCTGCCGAGGCACGTGTGGCCGAGGCCCGTGCCCGTGCGGAGGCGATCCTCGCCGAGGCCCATGTGACGCGTGCCGCGGTGCTCGACGAGTTACAGGCTCACCGCGAGTTGCTCGAGTCCCACGTGCGAGATCTCCAGGATGTCCGGGTGCGGGCGCGGTCCGACCTCGCAGTTGTCCGGACGACGCTGTCGGGCCTCGCCGCCGAGCTCGAACACGTCTCCGTGACCGAGGTCGTGGTCCCGCCTCTCGCCGTCGAAGTCGACATCCCCTCGATCCCCGTCCCGGCAGCCGATGCCGAGGCCGATGCCGATGCCGAGGCCGAGTCCGAGGGCGCCGCCGAGGCCGCTGCGGATTCCGGAGAAGCCGGGCGCCACGAGGTGGACGTGATCGCCGTCGAGGAGTCGACAGGCGATACGGCGGAGGCCTCCGAGCGGTTCGGCGCGGCGGAGCCTGTTCCCGACCTCGACGACGGTTCCCCCGGTGATGCCGAGATCGACGCGCTGTTCGAGCGGGTCGTGGGTCAGCGCCACGGCACCGGCGTATCCGAGCCCGAGCCCGCGCCCGCGCCCGTTCCCGCTGTCCACGCTGTGGTGGAATCCGTCGTCGACGACGGTGACGACTGGGGTTTCGACGATCCGGGCTCGCTCGTGGTCGAGCCTGCCGAAGGCGAGCCGACACCCGAGGACGCCGAACAGGGCGAAACGCGTCGCCGTGTCTTCGCGGCGCTGCATCAGCTCGCGGTCGATACCGGCGAGGTGCCCGTCGTAGCGGCGCCGGGGCCGGGCAACGGCAACGGCAACGGCGGCGGTGCCACCCAGGCGGTCCCCACCGACGACTCCTTGCAGGACGACTCGCCTGCACTCGACCTCGTGCCGGCGCTGACACGCAAGGTCAAGCGCGCCCTGCAGGAGGTCGAGAACGCAGCCCGCGACGCCGATCCCGGAACCGGCGGCGTCGACGTCGTAGCGGTGCTCGTCGAGTACCTCGGTGGGCCGGCGGCGGAGGCGATGTCCCTCGGTCTCGGTCCGGAGTCCGAGGCCGGCGTCGACGACGCCGAGGTCGTGGTGCGTGTCGTGTGCGGCACCTGGGCCGAGGAGCTCGGTGCCGGGCTCGCGGCGGCTGACGCCACGGACGTGACCGATGTCGTACGCCGGGCTCGCGGTGCGGCCGAGACGGTCGCCGTCGACCTGGCCCGCGGTGCCTACCGTGCCGGACGCGAGCGCGCCCGCGCCGACCCTGCGTTGGGTGCGGAGCCGCGCTGAGGACCAGGGCGGGCGGTTCTAGCGGGGGCCGCCGTCGAGAGCGGCGGCGAGCGCTTCGGGGGAGGTGACCGGGGCGTCGCAGACGTGGCCGCGGCACACGTACGCCGCCGCGTCACCCCCGGCGCTGACGCGGTGCGCGAGGAGCGGTACCTCGTCGGCGTCGCCACCGGGATCGCCCGCCGCGACGGCGCAGAACGGGCGGTACCGCGACCTGACCACGTCGACGAGGCGGTCACGTCGGTCCGCAGAGCCGACCACGGCCACCTCGACCGCGTCGGACGCGAGCAGGGCCTGGACCGACAGGGCGCGCCCGAACATCGCCGCGTTCGCGCCGAGTAGCCGCCCCCCCGCCCCCGCTGCCGCCCATGCCGCGTCGGAGTAGCGCGACTCGCCGGTGTGGAGACCGAGACGCGCGAGCGCGTCCGCGGCGAGCGAGTTGGCCGACGGGGTCGCGTTGTCCATCAGGTCGCGGGGGCGCACGACGAGGCCGGCCGCGTCCGATGGCGTGTCGTAGAAGCTGCCGCCGTCGGCTGCGAAGTCCTCGAGGAGGACGTCAGCGAGCTCGCGGGCGCAACCGAGCCAGCGCGGTTCGAACGTGGTCTCGTAGAGGTCGACCAGCCCGAGCGCGACCGCAGCCTGGTCCTCGGCGAAGGACTCGTCCCTGAGCACCCCCGCACGCCAGCTGTGGTGGACGCGCCGTCCGGGCCGCATCGTCGTCGTCAGGAACTCCGCCAAGGTGGTGGCGACGGCGGCGTAGTCGGGGCGGTCGAGCACGCGAGCGGCCTCGGCGAACGCCGCCAGCGCGAGCCCGTTCCACGACGCCAGCACCTTGTCGTCGGTAGCAGGCGCCACCCGCTGCGAGCGCACCTCGAACAGGCGTGCCCGAACGGCGCCGGCCGCGTCGGGGTCCAGCGCTGCGGGGTCGGCGAGATGGAGGACGGTGGCGCCGGTGTCCTCGAAGTTCCCCTCCGGCGTGACGCCGTAGTACCGCGCCGCCCTGGCACCGAGATCCACACCGAGCGCGTCAGCGAGCTCGGCGGGGGTCCAGACGAAGTACCTGCCCTCGACACCGTCGCTGTCGGCGTCCTGGCTCGCGGACAAGGCCCCGCCGGACTGGCGCAGCTCACGCACGACGTAGTCGAGCGTCTCGGTCGCGACCCTTGCGTACACACCTGCGCCGGTGATCTGGAACGCATGCAGGTAGACCGGAACGAGCAAGGCGTTGTCGTAGAGCATCTTCTCGAAATGAGGCACGCTCCAGCGGGCATCGACGCAGTAGCGGTGGAAGCCGCCGCCGAGGTGGTCGTAGAGGCCCCGCGTCCCCATCGCGTCGAGCGCCGTCCGCACGAGACCGAGACCCGCGTCGCCGCCGTGCAGCACGTCGGTGCGCAGTAGCAGTTCGCACACCATCGCAGGCGGGAACTTGGGCCCACCGACGAAGCCGCCGTTGACGCCGTCCCAGCGTGCCCCGACCGCGGCGACGGCCTCGGCGAGCACGTCGTCGCCGGGACGGCCGAAGTCGGCGGCGTGGCCGCGTGCGATCGCGGCGGCGACCCTCTTGGCCTGGTCGACGATGCCGTCGCGGCGCTGCTCCCACGCCTCCCGCACCGCCGCCAGGACACTGCGGAACGACGGCATCCCGGGACGGTCCGTGGGCGGGAAGTAGGTGCCGGCATAGAACGGCGTCCCGTCGGGTGTGAGGAACACCGACATCGGCCAGCCGCCACGGCCCGTCATCGCCTGGGTCGCCTCCATGTAGATGCTGTCGACGTCGGGCCGCTCCTCGCGGTCGACCTTGACGGCCACGAACCCGCCGGCGAGGTCGGCCGCCGTCGCGGGGTCCTCGAAGGACTCGCGCTCCATCACGTGGCACCAGTGGCAGGCGGCGTAGCCGACGCTGAGGAAGATCGGCTTGTCCTCGGTACGCGCTTTCGCGAACGCCTCGTCGCCCCACGGGTACCAGTCCACGGGGTTGTCCTTGTGCTGGAGCAGGTACGGCGACGTCTCGGCGGCGAGTCGGTTGGCCATGGAAGCAGGCATAGCACGCCTCGCGCAGCGACCGTGTTCGCGGGCCCTGGCCGTCGAGAATGCCAACACCGTTCGGAGGCGAGCCCTTAGTGTCTGCTGCGTGGAACGGCACTTCGACGACGAGGGCTTCGAGTTCGACAGGCTCCTCCTCCTGGGTGGCTGCTATCGCCGCCTTGCCGACGTCGGCGAGATCCTCGTCACCCTCGACGCGATCGGCGACGGCGACCACGAGGCGTGGGTGCGCGAGTTCGCGGCGCTGGGTGGCCGTCTCCGTGCCCAGGCGGAGGCGAGCGAGTCCGCCGGTCACACGGAGAGCGCCTCGTCGGCGTACCTGCGGGCTTGCACCTACTACGCGACCGCGTCGGCGCATGCCCCGGGCACGTCGGACCCGGAGCGCTACCACAGCCTGTGGGAGAGCCACCGCGGTTGCTGGGACCGTGCCGTGGCGACGTTCGACCCGCCCGTCGAGAAGGTTCCGGTGCCCTACGAGGACACCGAGCTCGAGGGCTACTTCTTCCACGCACGCCCGACGCCGGGAGCCGATCCCGGCGCGCCGCGGCCGCTGTTGATCCTGAACAACGGCAGCGACGGCCCCGTCTCGGACATGTGGTCCAGCGGTGCAGGCGCCGCGATCGAGCGAGGCTGGCACGCGTTCACCTTCGACGGGCCCGGCCAGGGTGCCGCCCTGCACCGCCAGAGCCTCTACTTCCGGGCGGACTGGGAGGCGGTGATCGCTCCCGTCGTCGACTACCTCGTCGCGCGCTCCGACGTCGACGCCTCGCGCATCGCCCTCGCCGGTGTGAGCCAGGCCGGCTACTGGGTACCGCGGGCCCTCGCGTTCGAGCACCGCATCGTCGCCGGGGTGGCGGATCCGGGAGTGGTGCGTGTCGGGGCGTCGTGGAGGGAACACCTGCCCGCCCCGCTGGCGCAGCTCCTCGACTCCGGTGACCGCGAGCACTTCGACGAGTACATGCGCGCGGGCCTGGGGAGCGAGCCGCAGGCGCTCGCCGAGCTGCGTTGGCGCATGGCCCCTTACGGCACCGACTCGTTCTTCGACGCCTACACCGCCGCAGACGCGATGACGCTCGACGCCGACACCCTCGCACGGATCCGATGCCCGGTCCTGATCGCGTCACCCGACCACGAGCAGTTCTGGCCGGGCCAGTCCGTGGAGATGGACGCCGCGATCGCCGACTCGACGCTCGTCGAGTTCACCGAAGCCGAAGGCGCCGCCTGGCACTGCGAGCCGGCAGGCCGGGCTCTGCGCGAGGAACGGATCTGCGACTGGCTCGCGCCCCTACTCGACGGTCCCTGACACTCCGATGGTCGGGAAAGCCGGCGACGCCGCTGCAAACCGAGTGAAGTTGTCGCACCGCCAGACGCGGCCCACGCTGCGCCTCGCGCTCTTGTTCATCGTGGCGGCTGCACTGTCCGCGCCGGTGTCCACAGGCAGTTGGCTCCCACTGCACCTGCTCCTCGCCGGCGGCGCCGTGCTCGCGATCAGCGGTGTCTCCCTGATGCTGACCGTCACCTGGTCCGCGGCACCGGCGCCACCCGACCGTGCGGTCCTGGTCCAGCGCAGCTGCGTCGCAGTCGGCGCGGCAGGCGTGGCGGTCGGCCGCTCGACCTCCCTCCCGAGCGCGGTCGTCGCCGCTTCCGGCATCCTGTACTCACTCGGGTTGGCACTGCTGGCGGTCCTGCTCGTCACGACCTTCCTGCGCGGGAGCGAGCGGCGCTTCGCGGCTGCCGTCGTCGCCTATGTCTGCGCGATGGCGGCCGGCATCACGGCGGTCACCCTGGGTGTGACCATGGCCGTGCACGCGCCGACGTCGGACCTGCGGGCGGTGCACGCCACGCTCAACCTCCTCGGCCTCGTTGGCCTCACGATCTCGGGCACCTTGCCGTACTTCGCCGCGACCGTGGGGCGCGCACGGATGGCCTCGCGGGCCACGAAGCGGAGTCTCGGCGCCGTCCTCGCCTGGCAGGTTGCCGCGCTGGCGGTCGCGGTCGCCGGTCTCGTCGCAGGCGCGGGCCCGGTCGTGTCGGGCGGCTTCGCCGCGTACGCGCTCGGCGTCGTCGTCGTCGTGACCTTGCTACCGCGGCCCACGCGCCGGCAACTGAAATGGGCGGGCCCGCGCCTCGTCGGCCTATGGGCCGGCAGCGTCTGGTGGGCGGCCGCGGTCGCCGCGTTCGCGGTTGCCGCTGCTGGGGGCAACTACCTGGCCGGCTCGTGGCTGCTGGTGCTGGTCGTCGCCGGTTACGCCCAGATCATCTGGGGGTCGCTCGCGTACCTGCTGCCGGTTCTGCGCGGCGGTGGTCACGTGCGCTTGGGCGAGGGGTTCGCGACGACGAGGTCGTGGGTGGGCCTGGCCGCTGCCAACGTCGCCGGAGTGGCTCTCGCCGTGCAGGCGCGCTACGTCGCCTTCGCCGCCGTCGCGGTTTGGGTCCTCGATTCGCTCTGGCGTGCCGTGGCAGTCGGGACACGCCGCTCGCCACGGCCGTCGGAGGAGACCGGCGCCGGGGAGGACTGAGGGATGCCGTGACGCTCAGCGGCCGACGCCGAGGTAGCGGAAGTGCGCTTCGGCAGCGGCGTCGGGATCGATCGCGTTGCGGCCGTCGACGACGAGGCGGGTGCGCATGCGGGGGCCGAGGTCGGCGAGGTCGAGGCCGCGGAACTCGTCCCACTCGGTGACGAGAACGAGGGCGTCGGCGCCTTCGGCGAGGTCCTCGACCGAGTCGGCGAAGCGCACGTGCTCGTTGCGTTGGCCGAGGTCGGTGACGACCGGGTCGTACACCGTGACCCGCGAGCCGGCGTTGTGGAGGCGCTCGATCAGGTCGAGAGCGGGGGCGTCGCGCAGGTCGTCGGTGCCGGGCTTGAACGCGAGGCCGAGCAGGCCGATGCGCTTGCCCTTGAGGATCTTGAGCTCTTCTTGGAGCTTGCGCACGACCGTCATGCGCTGCAACAGGTTCACCTCGACGGTGGCCTGCAGGAGCTGGGGTGAGTACCCGTACTCCTCGGCGGTGCGCTTGAGGGCGAGGATGTCCTTGCGGAAGCACGACCCGCCCCAGCCGAGACCGGCGTTGAGGAACGCCTCGCCGATGCGGTGGTCGAGGCCGATGCCCTCGGCGATCTGGTCGATGTCGCCGCCGATGCGCTCGCAGATGTTCGCCATCTCGTTGATGAAGCTGATCTTGGTGGCCAAGAACGCGTTCGCCGCGTACTTGATCATCTCCGCCGACTCGAGCGATGTCTTGATGAGCCGCACCGGCGCGAGGTCCGGCTTGCCTTCGGCGAAGGTCTGGTCGACGACGGGTTCGTAGAGCTGGGAGACGATGTCGATCGCCTTCTGCGACGACGAGCCCAGCACGATCCGGTCGGGGAACAAGAAGTCGGTGACCGCGCAGCCTTCGCGCAGGAACTCGGGGTTGGAGACCACCCCGAAGCTGTGCCCGCCGCGCTGGTCGGGGGCCGTCGCGTCCTCGATCAGCATCGTGATCCAGTCGCCGGAGCCGACGGGGACCGTCGACTTCGTCACGATCGCCTTGTACTCGCCGTGAAGGTGCGGGGCGAGGGAGGTCGCGACCGAGCGCAGCGCGTCGACGTTGGCGTCGCCGCTCGGGGTCAGCGGTGTGCCGACGCAGATGAAAACCACCTCCGACGCCGAGACGGCGTCGGCGACGTCGTCGGTGAAGCGCAGGTTGCCGGCGTCGAGGCCTTCTTCGAGGAGGCTCTCGGTCCCGGGTTCGACGAAGGGCAGGACACCCTTCTCGAGCTTCGCGAGCTTGTCGTGGTCCTGTTCGAGGCCGACCACCTCGTGGCCGACGTGCGCGAAGCAAACTGCGGTGACGGTGCCGACGTATCCCGTGCCGATGACGCAAACACGCATCTTGTCGTTCTCGTTCACTCCGGACGACGCGCTCGAAGGATCCAAGCCGGACGGCTTCCCCGCCATGGCTTCAACGCGTGGGCGCGTCCCTCCTGCTCCCCGATGCCGGTTAGGCAGCCAGTGCGCCTTTCGTGACGATTTGTCTGAAGTTCGAGCAGGTGCGGGCCGAGGTAGAGAGTGGCCTGGGGGGCACGGACAGAAGTGTGGGAGTGAGGTCCGGTGCCCGAGATAGTGCGTGAACGCCATGTCGCCGCAGGAGCGGACGAGGTCTGGCGGGTCGTGTCCGCGATGGAGTCGATCGGGGCGTGGTTCCCGACGACACGTACGGTCGAGAAGCTCGACGGCCCCGACGAGGGTGTCGGCCGGGTCCAGCGTGTGAAGTACCGCTCGGGCGCCCGCAACGCCACCCTCGACGCCGAGGTCGTGGACTGGGCGCCCAACGAGCGCATCGCGTGGCTGCAGGTGCGCGAGTTCATGGGCACCAAGCAGGCGCCGATCCTGGCCCGCAACCTCGTGACCCGCGTCGAGCTCGAGCCCGCCGAGTACGGCACGACGGTGCGCGTGTCGGCGTCGTGGGAGCCCGAGGGCCTCAAGGGCGAGCTCGCCGAGAAGACGGTCCTGCGCCCCCGTACCGAGCGCATCGCTGCCGGAGTGCTCGGTTCGATCGAGGCGGGGTGCGCCTGATCCGGCCGACGGTCACGTCGCGACGGGGCCGACCCTTGCCGCCTCGCCGGCGGAAGTGATCAGCTGGTCTGGTCGGCCTCGGACGCGATCCCGCCCCAGGCGCCGTCGGGATCGACGGTGAAGGCCATCGACCTGAAGTTCTCGCCGTCGTAGAGGATCCAGCCGAGGACCTCGACCCCGCGCTCGCCGAATACCGCGCGTATCCGCCCGTACGAGGTGATCTCGTCCTCGCGGGGCCGGCGCACGTCGTCGGTGACACACGAGAGCAGCACGAGCTTGCTGATCGCCGCGTCGTTGAGGATCGCGCACGAAGCCCAGTCGAGCGCGGTGTCGGCGTCGTGGTGCTCCACGTCGGTGAATGCCGTGAGGTCGCGCACGCACCAGAGGTCGTCGAGGCACACGGCGCTGTGGCCGTAGCCGAAGCGATCCCTGAGCCCCATCAACACACCGACCGCGTCCTCGAAGCCGGCGATCGTCATCTGCTTGGTCTTCTTCACCGTTAGCCCCCATCTCGGAGTCGTTCACCTGTGGACGGGGAAGGGCGCCGGCTCCGGACGGGAAGGTGGGAGCCGACACCGACACCGTAACGGACGCCTGTGACATCTAACGTGGCCCGCACATGGGACAGCTCGTGCGGCTCTCTGCTGGTGACGTCGGCAATCTCCTCGTCGAGCGCGCCGGCATGCCGTTCCACGTCGGGCTCCTCGCCAGGCTGGAGGGCCGCGAGGCGTCGCCCGAAGCGCTCGCCGCTGCGGTTGCGGGTGCCGTCGAGGCCCGGCTCGCCCTGGTGCCCAAGCTGCGCCAGATCGTCGTTTGGCCCCGATTCGGGTGCGGGCGCCCGTACTGGTGTGACCACGAGCGCTTCACGATCGGTGAGCACGTGCGCCACCTGCGCGTCGAGGCGCCCGGCGACGAGGCGGCCCTACTCGCGGCGGTCGCGAGGCTCGACGAGGAAATCCTCGATCGGGAGCGGCCCCTTTGGCAGCTCTGGGTCCTGACCGGCCTCGCGTCCGGGGGAGCCGCCATCTACTTCAAGTTGCACCACGCCGTCGCCGACGGCATCGCCGCCGTCGCCACCCTGGGCGCCCTGCTCGACCCGCCCGGTGTGGGCGCCCCGCCAGCGGACGCGCATCGCCCATGGGTGCCGTCCCCGCCGCCGTCGCGGTGGGAACTGGTCGAGGACAACGCCCGTGGTCGTGCTCGCGATGTGGCCCGCGCGCTCGCTTACCTGGTGCACCCGACGGCGTCGGCGAGGCACCTCGCGGCTGTCGTGCGCTCCGGTATTGCCGACATGGCCGGGTCACCCAAGACGCCGCGATGCTCGCTGAACCGTCCGCTCGGGCCGCGGCGCTCGATCACCACGATGCACGTCCCCCTCGCCGAGGCCAAGGCTGCCGCCCACGCTGCCGGTGGGTCGGTCAACGACGTCGTCCTTACGGTGGTCGGGGGTGGCCTGCGTGCCCTGTTCGCAGCGAGGGACGAACGCCCATCGGCGCCGATAGCGGTCTCGGTGCCGATGTCGATGCGCAGCGCGGGCGGCGACCCGGCGGGCAACCAAGTCGCCGTCCAGCGGATCCCCGTCCCCGTCGACGAGGCCGACGACCACCGCCTGCTCGCACGTGTCGTCGAGACGACGGGTGCCCGCAAGCGTCTCGGGCGGGTGTCGGGCTACAACGCCCTGGCGTCGGAGCTGATCCCGCTGCACTTGCGGCGCTGGGTCATGGACCGCATGGCCACCGCGGACCAGAAGATGGTGAACCTCTTCGTCACCAACGTGCCCGGCCCGACCGCGCACCTCCGCCTCGGAGGCCGCCGGCTCCTCGACGCCTACCCGGTCGCCCCGCTCGCAGGCAACGTGACCGTCGGCGTCGCCGTGTTCTCCTATGCCGGGGAGCTGTACGTCGTAGTGCACACCGATCCCGATGCGAACCCCGACGTCGACGTGATGGCCGCCGGCATGTGGCGGTCGTTCGGAGTCCTGTTGGGGATCCGAGAGGGCGGGCAGTGCCCTCGACCGCCAACTGCACGACGGGAGCGCCCATGACCTACCTGCTGATCCACGGCGGCGGGTCGACGGCGCGGTTCTGGGACCGACTCGCCGCCCACCTCGGCTCGGGCGCCGTCGCCGTCGACCTGCCCGGGCGTGCTTCGCGACCGGCGGATCTGGCGACGCTCACGGTCGACGAAGAGGTCGCGTCGGTTCTCGCCGACGTGGAGGCGGCGATCCCCGAGGGCCCGCTGCTCCGCGACACCGTCTCGCGGATCCGCTGAGCGCAGCGCCGCCCGGTCCTGGCGTCTACCCGGCGTCAGAGTCGCAACGACTCGGACTTCGAGATCGAACGCTGACCGGCGCGCACTCGCCGTTGGGGTACGTTCGCGCCGAGCATGGCTGAGGTACACGAGACCGAGATCACAGAAGTCGCCGGCATCGGTGGTCTGAGCACCGCGCGCGAGCATCTGGTCCGCGAGGCGTACACGATGGCCCTGTACGTCTCGATCGTGCTGCTCGCCGCCTTGGCCGCCCTCGGCGAATCCGGTGATCCTGCCGCGATGGACGCGACAGCGCTCGTGTGGGGCACGACCATCGGTCTCGCCCTGGCGCACTGGGTCGCGTTCGACCTGGGCGCCCGTATGGCGTCGGGCGGGTCACGCACCCGCGAGCACCTCGAGCTCGTCGTCGCACAGATCCTCGGTGCCCTGGCCGTCGCCGTCGTCGTGACGGTGCCCCTGATACTGCTGCCCGACGAGACCGAACGCGACTTCGTCCGGCTGGAGCTGGGTCTGGTGATCGGGGTGATCGGGTTCCTCGTCGCCCGTGCCAGAGGTGCCCACCGCGTGCGGGCGGTTCTCGCCGGGGTGGGTGCCCTGGTCCTGGCGAGCGCCGTCGCCGCGGTCAAGAACTTCCTCGTAGGACACTGATGCCGGTGGTACTCGGGGTCGCCGGGGCCCCCTGGATTCTTGGCCATGCTGCGCTTCTACGAGGGCGAGGGGATGCACTTCGCGGTGCTGGTCACCCTCGGCTGTGCCTACGCCAACCTTGCCGACGTCGGCGAGACGCTCGCGACACAAGGACGACTTCGACGCCGCGACGGCAGCGTCGCTGCCGCCCCCGGTGCGTGCCGTCCTCGCGTGGCGCATGGCGCCCTATGGCACCGAGTCGTGGCTGGCACTGCGAGCCCGCCGCGCAGAGCCAGCGCGACGAACGCGTCTTCGACTTCCTCGAACGGGTCGTCGGTTAGGCGTCGTCGCGGCACCGTCGACCTCGGGGGCGCACGGCGCGGGCGCTCGTTCTCGAACCGTCGGTCAGTCCACGACGGGATTGAGCCAGCGCACCTCTCGAAAGCGGGCGAAGTCGCTGTCGGCACTGACGATCACGAGGCCGTGTTCGATGCACAGCGCTGCCAGGACGGCATCGCTGACGAGGTTGGCACGCAGGTCGAGGTCCCGGATGAGGCGGCCAAGGATCTCGCGGTGGCCGTGACCCGGCGCCGGTATCCATGCGGTCGGGGCGTCCAACCAGGCGTCGATGCTCGACCACGCCTCGGATGCGGTGAGGGGTTCTCGCATTGCTCGAGGGTTGGTGGCGATGCGTGCGAAGGCGACCAGGGAGACCCACGGCAGTCCGACACGCCGCGTTCCGTTCAGCGCCGACTCGAGCCATCGACGCGCGGCCACGTGGAACCGGCTCGTCTCGTCGAGCGCGTAGATCAGGATGTTGGCGTCGACCAGCATTATCGGGACGCCGGGCCCTCGATGGCTTCGAGAGCATCGGCCACGTTGGACACGTCGATCTTCAGTCCGGCCGCTCTGGTCTCTTGACGGAACGGCTCGCGAGGCTCGCGGGGGAGCAGGGAGCGACGGATCAGTGTGTTCACTGCCTCGGAGACACCGATGTTCTCCTCGCGACGCAGGTTCTCGACGGCGCGGGCGGTGTCGTCATCGAACTCGATGGTCGTGCGCATGCGACGAATTTAGCATTCACGTGCGTGATCCTGAGCATGGACGTGTGGCCGGGGCCGGGGCCGGGGCCGGGGCCGGGCTCAGGGCCAGTCGCTCGCGACGAGCGCGCCTGTGATCCGGTACAGGACGTGCCGGCGCAGCGGGCTGGCGGCATCGACGTTGGGATGGTCGAAGTCGTCGCCCGGGTCGCGGGTCATCCCGATGCGCTCCATCACACGCCGGGAACGGGTGTTCCCGACCGCCGCCATCGACACGATCTCGTCGAGGCCGACCACTGCGAAGCCGTGGCCGAGCGCGGCGCGGGCGGCCTCGGTTGCGTACCCCTTGCCCCACGCTCGCCGGGCGAGACGCCAGCCGACCTCGACCGCGGGCGTGAAGTGGGCCGGGAACGTCTGCCACACGAGCCCGGTGAACCCGACGAACTCACCCGTCTCGCGCACCTCGAGTGCCCAGAGCCCGAACCCGTGCTCGCCGAAGTGATCGCGGATCCGGCCGGCGAGGGCGTCGCTCTCCACGCGGCCCAGGGGTGCAGGGAAGAACTCCCTGGCCGGGAGTGCCGCACGGAGGAGGCCGCGATGGCGGGCAAGGTGATCCACTTCGAGATTCCCATCGACGACAACGAGCGCGGGGTCGCGTTCTACGAGCAGGCGTTCGGCTGGACGCTGGAGCGCTGGGGCCCCGTCGAGTACTGGACGACCGACGCCGGCGAAGGCGCGGGTATCGGCGGCGCCCTCACCAAGCGCAGCGACGACGCCCCCGCGTTGATGTTCTACATCGCCGTGGACGACATCGACACCGCACTCGGGGCGGTCGAGGCCGCCGGCGGCGAACGCCTGTCCGGGCGCATGCCGATCCCGGGGGTGGGATGGATGGCGTTCTTCGGCGACACCGAGGGCAACCGGGTCGGCGTCTTCGAGGAGGACGCCGACGCGCCGATGCCCGAGGGCGGCATGTCCGGCTGATCCTCCGGGTTGCCGGGCCTCGCGGCGGCCTCGCCGATGCGACTCGGCGACCACCAATGCGACATCATTTGCTGTCGCACCCAGTACTCCGGGGAGACGAGATGAAGGACTTCAACCAGAAGGTCGCGGCGATCACCGGGGCCGCGTCGGGGATCGGGCGTGCCCTCGCCGTTGCTCTCGCGGCGAAGAACTGCCACCTGGCGCTCAGCGACGTCGACGAGGCGGGGCTGGCCGAGACCGCCACCCTGTGCGAGGACCACCCGGTCAAGGTGACCCAGGACCGCGTCGATGTCGCCGACCGCGCCGCCGTGCACGCGTGGGCCGACGACGTCGTCGCGACCCACGGCAAGGCGAACCTGATCATCAACAACGCCGGCGTCGCTCTGAGCTACACGGTCGAGCAGATGTCCTACGAGGACCTCGACTGGCTCATGGGCATCAACTTCTGGGGTGTCGTGCACGGCACCAAGGCGTTCCTGCCGCACCTGAAGGCGAGCGGCGAGGGCCACATCGTGAACATGTCGAGCGTCTTCGGCCTCGTCGGCATCCCGACGCAGTCGGCTTACAACGCCGCCAAGTTCGCCGTGCGGGGTTTCACCGACGCCCTCCGCATCGAGCTCGAGAGCGAGCGCAGCCCTGTGTCGTGCACGACGGTGCATCCGGGCGGGGTGAAGACCAACATCGTCGCCAACGCACGGCTGCACGACGACGGCACCAAGCCCGGCCTCGGCAGCGATCCGGTCGCGATGTTCGACCGGATCGCCCTCACGACCGCCGATCAGGCGGCATCGGCGATCCTCGCAGCGGTGCGCCACAACCGCCGCCGCGTCGTCGTCGGTCTCGACGGCAAGGCCATCGATCTCGTCAGCCGGCTGCCCACGATCGCCTACCAGGGCCCGATCATCGCCGCCACCCTGCTCGAGCAGCAGTTCAAGAACCGCTAGCAACCGCCGGCCCCGCCCCCCACGTTGGAGAACGATCCGGCCACCTAGCCCACCTTGGAGAACTACGGACGCGATTTCGGACCTCGCGGTTCTCCAACCGCTCGAATTTGGCCGGATCGTTATCCAAGCCCGACGCTACGGCGCTTCCGCGGACGCGTCGCCGGCGTCGCCACGGCCGCCGCCTCGTTCGTCGGCCTCGGCGTCGGGGAAGCGGTCGAGGTCGCGCAGCTTCGGGAAGCGGACCCACCAGAAGGCGGCGACCACCAGAGTGGCGACCCCGCCGAGGCCGACCGCGGCGGCCGGACCGAGGATCTGGCCCGCCACACCCGACTCGAACGCGCCTAGCTGGTTCGACGCGCCGATGAAGACCGACTCGAGCGCCAGGACGCGGCCCCGCATCGCGCTCGGCGTGATCAGCGGCACCAGCGTCGTCCGGATGAACACGCTGATCGCGTCGGCCGCCGACGCGACGGCCAACGCAACGAACGCGACCGCGAAGCTCGTGGTCACACCCAGCACGACGGTGCCGAGGCCGAAGACCGCAACCGCGAGCAGCAGCACGCGGCCGACCCTCCTCGTAACGGGCCGCACCATGAGGATCAGCGTCATCGACGCGGCCCCGATGCCGATCGCGGCGCGCAGCCACCCGAGGCCGACCGCGCCGACGCCGAGGCGGTCCTCGGCGATCGCGGGCAGCAGGGCGACGGCTCCACCGAAGAGGACCGCGAACAGGTCGAGGGAGATCGCACCCAACAGGACGGGCTGGGAGCGCACGAACCGGGCGCCTTCGCGTGCCTCCCGGATGCCGCGCCTGACCCCCGACTCATCGGGCGCGGCGCCGGTCGCGGCCCGACGTGTCGCGGCCCGACGTGTCGCCGCCCGCCCTTGGCCGGTGCGGGCGCGAACGAAGAGGACCGCGATGGCCGCGACCCCGAGCAGCGCGGCGGCGGTCGCGTAGGTCAGCCAGACGCCGGCGACGTACAGGAAGCCGCCTGCGACCGGGCCGAGGATCATGCCGCTCTGCCATATGAAGGAGACGCGGGGGCTGAGTCGGGGGAGCGCTTCGGGTGCCACGGTGTCGGCAGGGAGGGACCGCACGGCCGGTTCGGTGAACGCCCTCGCGGTGCCTGCGAGGATCATGGCTACGAAGATCTGCACCGTCCCGCCCGACCCGAGCGCGACGTAGGTGGCGAGTGCGGCCAGCACGACCGCGCCGCCCACGTACCCGGCCGCCGCGACGCGGCGGCGCTGGTACCGGTC
This sequence comes from Acidimicrobiia bacterium, assembly GCA_046331095.1. Taxonomy (GTDB): domain Bacteria; phylum Actinomycetota; class Acidimicrobiia; order UBA2766; family UBA2766; genus JAIBAC01. The sequence goes on along the minus strand of JAXLRM010000005.1, from coordinate 15,629 downwards.
GGCGACGACACCGGAGACGAAAACCAAGACGAACGCCGGTGCGAACTCGGCGAGGCCCAACAGACCGAGCGCGAGCTCGCTGTGGGTGAGGTCGTAGACCTGCTTGCCGGCGGCGGTGGTGACGATCCCGAGGGAGGTGTTGGCTGCGAACACCGTAGCCAGGATCGCGGCGACGGCGCCCGTGCTGGACCGTCGCTGGGACCCCGTCAGTTGCCCGCGCGTCGTGGTTCGATGACCCGCACCCAGATCGCCGTGATGATCAGGGCGCCGAGGAAGGACCCCAACAGCCCGCTCGGTCGGAGCGCGAGCCCGTCCCCGTAGATGAACGAGAAGATCAAGCCGCCGACGAACGAGCCTACGAGGCCGGCGACGAGAGCGAGGGTCCAGTCGATCCCTTCACGGCGTCGCCCCAGGACGAGCTGCGCGAGCCATCCCACCAGCATCCCCAGCACGATCAGTCCCAGGATCAACATGGACGCGGCTCCTCGGGTCGCTTCCGCTGTGTCAGGTTCGAGATCGTAGACACGCGCAGGGTGCCGGACGCCATCGGCTGCCACCCGGCGCCGACCGACCGTGTCCGTGGGGCCGGGAACGTGCGACCCTCAGGCCTCGCCGGCACTCCATGCCTGCATGCGGCGCTCCATCTCCTCCCTGTCGACGTCCTCGACATGGGTGCTCAGCATCCACTGGTGTCCGAACGGATCGCGCACACGCCCGCCACGATCTCCGTAGAACTGGTCGGCCAGGGGGTAGACGACCTCGCATCCCGCGGCGACGGCGCGCTCCCAGAGCGAGTCGACGTCCGCCACGTTGACGACCATGAGGGCTGTGGGGCGGGCTCCCGCGCCGGGTGGCTGGCACACGTCGCCGTCGCCGGTCGCGTCCGTGAGGAAGACGACCGAGTCGCCGATGCGGATCTCGGCGTGCACGACCCTGCCCTCCGGGTCGCGGAAGGGCTCGCCCAGCACCTCCGCCCCGAACGCAGCCGCGTAGACCTCGATGGCGGCGTCGGACTCGTCGAACACGAGGCGGGGTGTGATCGTGTGGAGGTGCCCGGGCACCGGCTCGACGTCCATGAGGCGCTCCCGTGGTTGGCGGTCCTGATTCCGTCGCCACCGATCGGGTGACGGTCGTCATGATGCCTCCTCGGCAGGGTCAGGTCTCCGCGACGTCGCCGAGGCGGGCAAGCAGGATCTGCCACCATTCGGCGTAGCGCATATGGAAGTCCGGCAGCGGGAAGCCGTGGCGGGCGGCGTGCTCGGCGGGGATGGTGTCCCACCCGAAGTGCTCGACGGTGACCCGCGTCTGCGTCGCTTCGGCCCCAGGGTTGTCGACGGCGTCGAAGCGGACGTGCAGCTCGGTCTCCTGGTCGGCCTCGAAGCTCGCCTCCCGCCAGCTCATCACGAGGCGGTTAGGCGGGTCCCAGACCCGAATCCGCCCCACCTCGAACTCCGTGCCGTCCGCATAGGTCTCGACCAAGCGGCCGCCGGGGCCGCCTTCGAAGGTGAGCGTCCCGTCGCGCCCGTCGCTGAAGCGGAACAGGCCGTTGGGCTTCCACCACTGCGCGATCTGCTCGGTGAACGCCGCAAAGGCCCGCGGCGCGGCGGCCCGGACCCGGATCGCGACGAGGACCCGCGAGGCGTCGGTCACGCGTCCGCCTCGAGGTGTGCGGCGAAGGCATCGAGCTGTTCGGCCCAGCCCCGCTCGGCCGTGTCGAGCCAGCCTCGCAGCTCGGCCATCGGCGCCGACCGCAGCGTGTAGATGCGGACCCGGGCGTCGAAGTCGGGGTGCGCCTCGGTGACGAGGCCGTGGAGGCGCAGCACCCGCAGGTGCTTGCTCATCGTCGACGGCGTGGCGCCGAGCTCGTCGGCCAGCTCGCCGGCACGGCGTGGCCGGTCGGCGAGGAGCTCGACCGCGCGCCGCCGCACGGGATCGGCGAGCGCCGCGAGCGTGTCGTCGAGACCGGCGGGCTGCGGCTCGCTCAAGGCCAGTCGGTTGCCATGATCGGCTGGCCCAGCGCTGCTTCGGCTTCCTCGCGAGTGACGTCGTGCACGTGCTCGGAGAACGTCCAGCGGTGCCCCTCCGGGTCGACGGCCCGGTAGGTGCGGTCGCCGTAGAACTGCTCCTCCGGCTCCGTCGCGATCGTCGCGCCCGCGGCGCGGGCGCGGTCGCAGTGCTCGTCGAGCCCGCCGGGGAGGGCCACGTGTACGACCTGGCTGACCCTCCCACCGCTGCTCGCGGGGCTGCCGACCCAGTCGGCCCACTCAGCCCCGACCATGACCCGGCCGCGGCCGGCACAGCTCATCTCGTAGTGGCACATCTCCGGCGCGTCCGGCGGGCCTTCGATGGCCATGGTCACCTCGAACCCGAAAGCCTGCTCCAGCCAGGCGAGCGCGGCCTTCGGATCCCGGTAGTGGACGCTCGACGTGAACACTTGTTCTTCCATATTGCAAAATATTGCCCGGTTTGGAAATTATGTCAAGGGCTAGGGTCTTGGGCCGTGGACGACGGGACGCGCAAGTCGCGCAATCGCGAGCTCTGGTCCGAGCTGAACGCGGCGCACACCGACTCCGAGGCAACCACGCAGTGGGCGGCGACGGAGATCGCGTGGGGCCTCTTCGGCATCCCCGAGGCGGACGTGGACGCCCTCGGTGACGTCGCCGGCCTGGACGTCGTCGAGCTCGGCTGCGGCACCGCGTACGTGTCGGCGTGGCTCGCCCGCGCCGGCGCCCGCCCCGTCGGCGTCGACCTGTCGGGGCCGCAGCTTGCGTCGGCGAGGCGCTGCCAGCGCGACCTCGGCCCCGCGTTCCCGCTCGTCGCGGCCGACGCCGAGCACCTGCCGTTGCGCTCCGCCTCGTTCGACCTCGCGGTGAGCGAGTACGGCGCGTGCCTCTGGTGCGACCCACGGCGATGGCTGCCCGAGGCCGCCCGGGTCCTGCGCCCCGGTGGCCGCCTCGTGTTCCTCACCAACAGCGTGCTGGCCGGGCTATGCGTCCCCGCCGACGGCGGCTACGCCGGGACCGAGCTCCTGCGCCCCCAACGCGCGCTGAACCCCGTGACCTGGCCCGACGGCAACGTCGAGTACCACCCCGGCCACGGCGACTGGGTCCGCATGCTGACCGCGTGCGGCTTCGTCGTGGACGACCTCGTGGAGCTCTACGCCCCTGGTGACGCGACCACCCATCCCTTCTACGAGATCGTCACGGCGCAGTGGGCCGGCGATTGGCCCGCCGAGGACCTCTGGGTCGCGCACGTGCAGGGGGCGTAGGTACCGTCAGCGAAACGAGGGACAAGTTGGAACCGCGGGACTGCACGACCGGGGGAGACCTCCTCCGTACGGGTCTGTCAGAGGAGGAGCTCGATGTCGTCGTCGCCGGCATCGACGCGATCTGGCGCGGACACGCCTTGGCGCTGCCCGACGTCGTGGCAGAGCGGCCCGAGCTCGCAGCGGATGTCCTCGGAACGCTCGCGGACGCGGGTCGTGCGGAGATCGACGAGGAGGGCCGCCTCGTCGGTGTCCACGGCTTCTCCCTGCATGAGACCCGCCACGGCATCGTCGGAGACGGAGCGACCCATCACGTCTGGTGTGGTTTCGACAGCGTCGGGATCCCCGCCGCCTTCCGACTCGACGCCGTCGCCGTCACCGACTGCCCGACGTGCGGGAAGGCCCTGAGCGTCGACATCAGCGGCGGCGTGCCCGCGGACAGCGAGATCGTCCTGTGGCTCCCGGTGCCCGAGGGGACCACGCACCTGATGCAGCAGTTCTGCGCGAGCGCCGACCTCTACTGCTCACGGGCGCATCTCGAGGACCACGTCGACACGACGACCGTGGCGGGCCGCATCCTCGACCTTGCCGAAGCAGCGGCGCTCGGCCGCGAGACATGGGCCGACGTCGCCCACGCCGACCTCTCCGCCGGCGCCGTCGCCCGCTGACGCTCTGCGACGAGGTCCGCCGCCATGAGCGGACATCCAGGGCAAGGGAGATTCACGCCTCGGCGGTGTCGGGGCGCGGAAGATGTCGACCTTCGACCGCGACACGTGCGGATCGTCAGGGGTAGTCCGCCACCGAGAGTGTGAACGTCCCCGCCCGCCACGGAAGGCGGGCCGTGTCGATCCACGGAGACCGCACCGAGACGTGCACGCCGCGGGGCTCGATGCGTGCGAACAGGATCGGGAGCCTGCGGTTCACCCCGGCGCCGGGGTCGTCCACGTACACCGTCCCGAACGCGATCGGGAAGATCCAGAACCGCCGCAGGTCGAGTCCGATCCGGGCGTCCCCTGCGCCCGGCACGGCGGATGGCAAGGTCGCGGAGGCGTCCGCCCCGGCGACACCGAAGGGGTCACGGGCGACGACGACGTCGGCTGTGCCGGCGTTGTGGTAGTCGGTCGGTCCCGTGACGTCCAGCTGCAGTGAGTCGGACGGCGGCGGCCCGATGCCGGTCGACGCCACGTCGAGTTGCATCGTGGGCGCGCACGCCGACGAGTCGACGTGCAGCGACGCGCCGCTCGATCGGCCGTCGTACAGTCGGCTGCTCGGGATGGTGTCCACGGCGAAGTCCACCGCCCCGGTCGATCCGGGCCAGGGGGCGGTCGGGAACGAGGGCGCGTCGGGAATGCCGCTGGCCTCCACCAGGTCGACGAGTCGGTGGTGGTCGTCGGCGTTCGCCCGATCCGTGGGCGTGACGGACTCGTCGACGTGCCAGACGAGCAGCCCGCAGCCCGGCAGCGCTGCGTCGAAGCCGGCCCGCTGGCGGTTCTCCACGAGGAAGTACTCCCCGGTCCCGCTGACGCCCCCCGAGGGGCCCCAGAAGTCCGGACGCCAGTCGATCCCGCCCGGGTTGTCCAGCACCTCCACGGCGCGGGGGCTGGTACCGGCCTCGTCGACGGCGACGTCCGCGACCTCGCCCACCACGAGCTGGGGCGTGATCCAGCCCTCGTACCACTTGCTGAACGCGTCGGGCAGCACCGGCGACGCGCCGAACATCTCTCCGGGCAGGGCGTTCCACATACCAGTCGCCATGAGACTCCAGTCCCCGACGCCGCCATCGGAGCTGTGGTCGACGTCGTACAGGTCGGGTAAGCCCAGGTCGTGGCCGAGCTCGTGCGCCAGCACGCCGAGCGTCGCCATGTGTGGTCCCCCTGGGCAGTGCACCTCGCCGACCTGGACCACGCCCTCGCCGCCCACGAGCACCCCGTCCACGGGAGCCGCAGGGGGCTCCGACCGGTGTGCCCAGACGGACTTGCCGCATTCCCAGGTCGTCGACGACTCGTATCCCGCGAGCACGACCGTGACGTGGAGCTCGTCGGTGGTCAACGTCCCGAACGGAGCCCTGGTGTCGAAGCGTGCGAAGTCGACGTAGGGGTCCGCCGCCGCGATCGCCGCGGTGTCGACCGCGTCGTCGGCCTCGTTGATCACGCGGCCGGTGTTGGGATGCGGTGAGGGCAGCGTGATCCAACCGACCACACCGTCGTCCGCGGTACCCGAGACCTCCTGTGCGGGGACGATGTGCAGGGCCCCGAACGAGGCCTGGTCGTAGAGATCGGACACGCTCCGCGCCGGCCCGAAGTACCTGTCGTGCCACTGGGCCGGTACGGACAGGACCGGCGCCTGGTCGCTGAACGCGACGAGGATGACGATGGTCGGTTGCGTGCCGGTCGTAGCGACCTGCGAGCCCGCGGATGTCGCCAGCCGCGGCACTGCGGCCGAAGACGCCGGAGAGGGCCGCTGCCGCAGGTGCGGCGGGATCGAGCCGGGCCCCTCTCGGTCGGGACGGCGTCCCCCGGCGGCGAGGCCGCCTCTGCCGTCGTCGACGGCGTAGGACCACGTCCCGTCGCCATCTTGCACGACGGTGTGGCCGTCGAGGGTCTCCAAGCCGTTCGCGCGTTCGTCGCCGTACGGGCGCGCCTGCAGTGTCGCGCCGTCCGGCTGTGTCAGCGTCACGACGACCGGAGCGGCAGGGACGGCCCCGGCGGTGCCGGCCCACCCGAGTGCGATCGCCACCCCCAGCAACACGCCGGACAGCAGAGCGTTCCGCTTGGACATCCGGTCCTCCCTCACGAGCCGGATCGCACCGTACGGGACCGCCGTCGTGTGGTCCAGTCCCGCGGCTGCCAGCATGTGACCGTGCCCGGTGCGCCCTGCCCCTTCTGCGACCGCGTCGACTCCGGCGTGGTGTTCGCCTCCGGCGAGCACGCGGTCGCGTTCGCCGACGCGTTCCCGCTCAACGCCGGGCACACGCTCGTGGTGCCGCGGTCGCATGTGGACGGCTTGTTCTCGCTGCCGGCACCAGAGGTCGAGGGTGTGTGGCGGCTCGTGGCCGAGGTGCGGGGGTCCCTGGCCCGCGAGCACCGGCCCGACGGCTTCACGATCGGCGTCAACGACGGCATCGCAGCGGGCCAGACCGTGGCGCACGCCCACGTGCACGTTATCCCGCGCTCGGCCGGCGACGTGGACGACCCCCGCGGCGGGATCCGGTGGGTCGTCCCCGCACGGGCAAGGTACTGGTCGACGTGAACGCCACCGGCGTCGGCGACGACGGCGTCCAATTCGCGCAGAAGCTGCTCGAGCTCCTCGACCAGGGCTCAGTCTCGACCTCCTACAAGTACGCCTTGTTGCTGGCCATGTTGGACTGCTGTGTCGAGTACGCAGGCGCCGACGGTCTCGCGCCGCCGAGCCTGACGACACGCCAGCTCGCCGAGGCGGTGCTGGAGCTGTACTGGCCTCACGCGGCCCCGTTCGAGGGCGTCGTGCTGCGGCAGAGCAATACCGGCCAGGCGGAGGTCGTCACGCTGGTCCGCCGGTACCGCGAGGGCCGCCGGTTGGACCCGTTCGCGCCGCTGGCACGGTGCCGCAACGACGACCCCGCCGGGATCGCCGGGCTCACGGACGACGTCGAGTGGAAGTTCGCCGAGATGCCGCTGCCGCGCCTGCAGCGCTTCGGAGGCCGCAGCGACCCCTTCGTGTACGTGATCGGCTGGGACGAGTCCGTGCGCCGCTCCGAGCTCCGCGACACGGCGGCGTTCGACAACTCGATCCGCTTCGTGGGCGGCGCGGCCGAGCACCTCCTCAGGTTCGCGCCGCTGCTGCGTCCGTTGATCCAGCGCAAGTGGGCTGCGCAGGTCGCCCGCCTCAACCGCGATGTCGTCGTCGACGCGGGCCTCGAAGCGTTCCTCTTCGGCGCGTCCCGGGTTCCGCTCGATGCGGTCCGCGGCCCCCTCCGTGAGAGCCAGGACGGCAAGTGCTTCTACTGCGACGAGCACCTGGGAGGGAGAGCCGACGTCGACCACTTCCTCCCGTGGGCGCGGCACCCCGACAACGGGCTCGCGAACCTCGTGGTCGCGCACCCGCGCTGCAACAACAGCAAGCGTGACTTCCTCGCCGCCGCGCCTCACGTCGCCCGCTGGGCCCCGCGGTTGCAGGAGCGGACCCGGCAGGCAGGGGACCTCGCACGGATCGCCGCCGAGACGGGGTGGGAGCTGCGGCCCGAGCTCACCCTGTCGACTGCTCGCGCGTTCTACATGCGCCTCTCGGCGGACGCGAAGCTGTGGGTGGCCGAGGGCACGTTCGCCGATGCCGACCTGCCGGCCCTGCGGGCGGCCCTCGCCGGCTGACCTGGTGACGCGACCTCCGAGCCCTCGATGGTCGCGCCATGGTGGGACGGGCGAGTCCCTCCGAACAGTTGAGCGCTACTCAGAGCGGCCCGGGCTCGACCCAGGGGCTCCAGTCGCTACGCGCTCCGTTGTTCACGGTGCGGATGTGCCACTTGTACTGGCTGCCGCGGCACATCGACGGGTTCGAGAACACCTCGCCGGAGTCACGCCACGTCGTCGCCGACCCGCTGAGCAGGACGGGTCCGCGGTTGCCGTTGGCGATGCACCCGGCGATGAAGACCCGCTCGACCTCGTAGTTGTCGGCGCCGGCGACGGGGTCCCAGGCGAGGTCCGCGTACGCGTAGTCCCAGGCGACACCGCCGCCGCCACGGCCGCTGAGACGGAAGTTGGCCGGCGCCACGAGTGGGTCGATCCTGACCAGGCGCGTGGTGCTGTCGGAGAGGCCCGCGTTGGAGATGACGCTGAGCTGGACCACGTAGGTGCCGGCGTTGGTGAACGACTTCGTCGTCGTGGCACCGGTGGCGGTGGTGCCGTCACCGAAGTCCCACGCGTAGCTCTGGATGCCACCGCCGGGGGTCGGGTCCTGGGAAGCCGACGCGTCGAACGCCACCGCCTGGGGGGCGAGGGCGGTGGACGGTGTCGCGGTGAACGCCGCCGAGGGTGGCAGCGGGACGCTGCCCTGGCCCACGTCGGCGACACTCCAGTTCAGGGTGTACCCGGCGAGCTGGAACGGGCCGGTCACCTTGAACCAGTTGGCGCTTCCCTGCGCGCCGTTGGGTCCTAGGGGTGTCGCCCGGGTGAAGAGCAGCGTCGTCGTCTGCGCGAAGTGGGCGCCGGGGTCGCTGACCGCGATGCTGCCGATGAAGATCGGGAGCCCGAAGAACCCGTTCGCGTTGAACGCGACGGTGGCGTCGCCGCCGCTGGTGCCCGCGATCGTGGCCGCGCCGCGGACGGACTTCACAGCGCCTGCCTGTTGGGCCACGACGACGTTGCCCGAGCGCAGCGGCCCCTCGTTGGTGTAGGAGGTGCCACCCGTGAACGCGACCGACACCTTGCGGTAGGTCCCGGTCACGACGACGACCTTGGTCTTCTGCGCGACGTCGCCGGTGCTCGCGCTCACGTTCACCTTCGCCGTGTAGACACCCGGGTTCGTGTAGGTGTGCGATGTCGTAGCCGACGCCCCGCTGGCAGTCGCGCCGTCGCCGAAGTCCCAGGCGTAGCCGGTGATGCTGCCGGTGGCGGCCGTCGAGGCGGATGCGTCCAGGGTCGTCGCCAGCGGCGCCGGTCCCGTCTGTGGGCTCACGGCCAGCGCGGGTGTGACGTTGCCCGAGCCTGCCCGCAGGATCGGGGTCACGGCGAAGGCCATGTCGAAGTTCCCCGTGCCTGCGATCGAGCCGTCGACGCCGCTCTGGCCGGGGCCGCACCCGCTCGAGCCCGGCACGGTGACACCGGCGGCGACGAGTCGTAGCGAGCCCGTGGCCTGGTCGTACGGGGTGCCCGTGAGCGCCCCGCTCGTACCTGTGGTGAGCGGCACCGTGAACGGTCCGACATGGCAGCCGCCGCCGAAGGGGATGCCGGCGATGTTGATGGTCAGGGGCATGGTGATCGTGGCTGCGCCGGTCGCTGTGTCGATCGTGCCCGTCGCGGGCGAGGCGTTGGAGATCGAGACGGTGACGGTGACGCCCGAGGACGTCTGCTGGGTCGTCGGGAAGTGCACGCCGCCGGTGGGCACCGAGATCGTGCCGGAGCCGTCGACGCTTCCGTCGACCTTGATCGGCTGGGCCGGGTCGACGGTGAACGTGGTCGCACCGAGGTTGCCGCTCCCGGAGGTGGCGGTGATCGCGATCGTCCCGGGGTTCGCCACCTCCGCGATCGCGGGAGCGGTGCCCGACACGGCGCCGACGCCCGCCGCCAGGCAGGCCGCCAGGACGATCGCGCGTGCGCGTGTGAACGGTCTGGCCATCGGGACTCCAAGAGTTCGGGGGGAGGAGGTGGGCAGCGCCACGTGATGCCGCTACCGACCGCATTCCCGCTCGGGCGCCTGACTCCTCGTCAGATCGGCGCGGTGTCCCGGAATCGGGGACGCGTCGTCTCAGGCCCGGTCCAGGGGGCGCAGCCGCAGCCTGGTGCGATCGATCGGCGCGCCGGTGGTCTCGTCGACGACCTTGGGGCGCACGACCGCACCGGTCTCGGCGTCGACGAGGCGGACCGGGATCGGGTCGTCGGCGGGGTTGAGCCAGTCCTCGCCCCAGCGCCACATCGCGAGGAGGACGTCGAGGAACGCCTCGCCCTTGGCGCTCAGGTGATACTCGTGGCGGGGTGGGCTCTCGGAGTAGGCGACCTTGTCGAAGAGTCCCGCGTCGACGAGGCGGTCGATGCGGGCGCTGAGGCTCGCCCGCGGGATGCCGAGGGTCGCGGCGAAGTCGTCGAAGCGGCGCACGCCGAAGAACGCCTGGCGCAGCACGAGCGGCGTCCACCAGTCCCCGACGAGGTCGGCGGTGCGGGCGATCCCGCACGGCCAGTCGTCGAAGCGGGTCCGTTTCACGACCCGACCGCCGTCGCCGCCTCGGTCGACTCGGCCCGCTCGACGCGGGCGGGCACGTGCTTGTGCCACGGCGTGCCGACGAAGGGGTCGCGGTCGTCCGCCGCGGTGAGCTCGTTCGCTGCGACGCCGTCGCGGGTGCGTGCGCCGGTCGCGGGATCGAGCTGGTCGAGGCCGCGCCCGTTGGGCAGCGACACGTGGCCGGCCTGGAGGGTGTCGGTCACCGCGACCGCGGCGACGGCGCTGGCCCGCCGGGTGGTGACGGTGACGCGGTCGCCGTCGCCGACACCGAGGCGGGCCGCGTCGGCGGGCGACATCCGCAGCGCGCCGCCGTCGTCGCGCCTGCGCCACGACGGGTCGCGGAAGATCGTGTTGGCGGTGTCGCTGCGGCGCTCGCCGGCCGGAGAGGACGAAGGGGTAGTCGGGGTCTGCGGGCAGCCGGGCAGCCCCCAGACCGGCCAGCTCGGCCAGCATCTCCTCGGGTGCGAGGTGGATGCAGCCGTCGCCGTAGACGATGCGCCCCCACGTGGCGTCGGGTTCGTCGGCGCTGAAGACGACGCCGGAGCGGGTGCCCAGGATAGCGTCGAAGAGGGCGTCGCCGCCGGCGTATCCGGCTGCCGCGACTGCGGCGGGGTAGGTCAGCGCGGTGGTCACCGCCAGGCCCCAGATCGCGGCGGTGGCGGCGGCCCGCTCGTCGCCGACGGCGGCGGCGATGGTCGCGCCGATCGTCTCGTAGAGCACGACCAGGGCGAGGCGGGCAAGGTCGGGGCGGCGGCCCATGAGCGCGAGGAACGCCGCCGTGAACTCGGTCCTGCCGGCTGCGGCCGCGGTCACGCAGGCCCGCGATGTCGGCGTCGGCACGTGCGCCGAGGGCCGCACGAGACGCCGGTGGATCTCGGGTTCCGGGAGGGTGCCGTCGAGGGGTCGAACAGCGGCGCCCGTAGCTGCAACGTTGTCGGGGAACTCGAGGGTGAAGAACGTCGTCTCCCACTTCTCGTACTGGCTCGCGGCGGGCAGGACGTAGTCGGCGCAGCGGGCGGTCTCGGTCATTGCGACGTCGATCACGACGACGAGCTCGAGCGCCGCGAGCGCCTCTCGCATCCTCGCCGAGTCCGGCAGCGAGTGCGCCGGGTTGGAGCTCTCGATCAGCATCGCCCTGAAGCGCCGCGGATGGTCGGTGAGGATCTCCTCGGGGATCGCGGCAGCCGGGATCAGCCCACCGACGATGCGGTGCCCACCGACGGGCGTGACCCGGGTGCCGCCGCCTCCGCCGCCGCCGAGGCTGGCGAAGCGGGTGTGGATGTTCATCGTCCCCGGCTTGGCGAAGTTGCCCGTCAGCAGGTAGAGCAGCTTCTCGAGGTAGGAGTTGAGCGTGCTGTGGGGCGCCTGCTGCACGCCGAGGTCCTCGAAGATCGCGACGCTCGACGCGTCGGCGATGCGGCGCACCGCCGCCCGCAGCAGCGCCTCGTCGACGCCGCAGCGGTCGCAGAACGCGGCGATGTCGACGGTCCCGAGGGCGCCTTCGAGGACGTCGTACCCGCTGGTGCGCGCGGCGACGAAGTCCTTGTCGACGAGACCCTCGTCGACGAGCACACCCAGCATCGCAGCCAGGCACCAGGCGTCGGTGCCGGGGCGGACCTGCAGGTGGAACTCGGCGAGCTCGGCGGTCTCGGTGCGGCGCGGGTCGACCACGACCATCGCCCGGGCAGGGTCGGCGGCGATCGCCTTGAGCACGGTGCGGGCGCGGGGGAAGCCGTGGGACTGCCACGGGTTCTTGCCGACGAAGACGGCGACCTCGGCCCTTTCGTAGTCGCCGGTGGTGTGGCAGCGGGGCCGGCCGTAGAGGAGGCCGTCGACCCAGAACTCTCCGGTCTTCTCCTGCGCGAGCGCGTTGGAGGAGTACACCGAGCCGAGCGCCGCCCGGGTCGCCGTCGCGTACGCGCCGCCGAGGTGGTTGCCCTGGCCGCCGCCGCCGTAATAGAAGATCGTGTCGCCGCCGTGCTCGTCGCGGACCGCGGCGAAGCGGCCGGCGATCTCGTCGATGGCGCTGTCCCAGTCGATCTCCTCGAACGTGCCGTCGGGGCGGCGTCGCAGCGGGCTCGTCAGACGGTCGCCCGAGTCCTGGTAGTGGCCGACGCGCAGGCCCTTCTCGCAGGTGTAGCCCCGCGAGGTGGGGTGGTCCTTGTCGCCACGGACCCTGGTGATCGAGCGCCCCTCGGTGCGGACCTCGAGCCCGCAGTTGATGCTGCACAGGATGCAGGCGGTCTTGTGCCAGCCGTCGTCGCCGCTGCCGTCCGTCATGTCCTGCCCCCGGGATCGCACCACACGCCGAGTGAGTTCAAGCAGTGAACCTATCCCGGGTGGGCCCCTGCGCCAAGGTCGTCCGCCCTTCGCAGAGCCGGGAGCGTGAACGGCTCAGGGCCCGGCCTCGAGCATCGCCAGGAACTCGGCAGCGGCGTACACGGGGATCCGCCCCTTCAAGCCGAGGAGGTGCTTGTCGCCCGACACCAGGACCGCGCTTGCCGCCTGAGCCGACGAGACGAGGTAGTCGTCGCCGGGATCGGGAGACCGAACCGGTGCCGGGTCCGGCGGGTCCTCCACGTCGGCGGCGCTCTGTGCCAGCAGTTCGATCAACTCGGCGGCGTCCTCGGCGCTGATGCGGGCTCGAAGCTTCGGGTAGGCGAGGGCTCGTTCGAGTTCGGCGATGAGCTTCTCGGAGACCACGAGCTCGAATGCGCCGTCGAGCCAGGCGAGCAGGATCCTCGCGGGGGTGCCTCGGGGCGACAGCAGCGCGGAGATGATCACGTTCGGATCGAGGACGGCCCGCACTCAGCGCTTCCGGGAGCGTGTGCGGTGCTGTGCCTCCACTGCGAGCTCTGTGGCTTCGGCTTCGTCCAGGTCGTTGCGTGCCCAGAGGCGGTCCAGCAGGTCCAGCCCGAGAGCCTGCCGCACGGCGTCCTCGATGACCTCGCTGTCGCCCTTGCCCGTGCGTGCAGCCCGGACCTTCACGGCGCGCAGGACATCCTCGTCGATCGTGAGCGTCGTGCGCGTCTTTGCCATCGCAGCATCATAGCATCATGATCTCGAGGGAGTCCGAGGCAGTGGCTGGAATCTCGGCCGGAGGAGGCTGCGACGGTGACATTCGCCCCCTGTCGCCTCGTCGGTTCGGTCAGGGCGCAGGGGCGACGTTGGCGAAGGCGTCGACGCGGTCCTGGTCGTCCAGGGCAGGATCGGAGATGGCTCTGCCCTTTGCGACGTAGTCCCGCGCCAGCTCGGGGCGCACGGCGCCGGTCTCGTCGAGCATCCAGACGGGAGCCATGCGGCGTGGGACCGTGACGATGCCGGGATCGTCATAGGTGCCGAAGACGCGGTCCCAGATCGGAGTCGTCACGCCGAAGTTGCGCATGGGCGCGCCGAAGTGGTGGTACATGTGGCTGCGCCGCGCCCAGCGGCCGTACCTGTTGCGCGGCGGGTGGGTGTGCAGGCGCCGGTGGGTCACCTCGTACGCGAAGTAGGTGCCGATGAGTCCGGCGCTGAAGGCCGTGGCCCAGCGCCGGCCGGCCAGAAGAGCAGTGGCGGGGTATGCGATCGCCGTGGTGGCAGCGGCCGAGGCGAGCTTTTTCGACATCGGCGAGAAGTAGGTCATGTCCGCGTGGTGCCTGAGATGCTCGACCGACGCCATGCCACGCCCTCGCATCTCGTGCATGGCGAAGCGGTGGAGGCCGTACTCGGCTGCGGTCCAGCTCGCGGCACCCGCCGCCGCGGCAAACGCCCTCGAGCCCATCACACCCATCAGGCGAGGCTAGCGACCGTCGTCAAGGCTCGAGCGGGTCGCGCCAGCGAAGACCCTCGTAGCGACCAGGCGGTCCCGACGTCGAGAGGGCGCTCGAGGGCGCGCGGGTGGGTCGAGATCCGGACGAAGGCAAGGACGGTCGGCCAGGGGATTCCGACGAAGTGGGATGTCGAGAGCGTCTCGGCCCACCAGTCGCGTGCGTCGCCATGACGTGGGAACTGCTCGTGGTGGGCCCACAGCACGAGGTTCGCATCGACCAGACAGCCGTCGGCGGCCACCTCAGGCGTCGTCGAGGTTCAACGTCGTCCGCATCAAAGGGCATCATGACTGACGCGGCCACCTCGACTTGTCCGCCATGCCGCCTGGGGTTCACGTGACGACCGACCCCACGACGACCCGGAGTTCCCGAATGCAGGTTCTCGAGCTCGACATCTGGTCCGACATCGCCTGTCCGTGGTGCTACATCGGCACCCGGCGACTCCGCAACGGCATCGCCCGGTTCCACGAGACCCACCCCGGCACGGAGGTCGACATCACCTACCACAGCTTCCTGCTCACACCCGACATGGACGTCGACTTCGCCGGGAGCGAGGCCGACTTCCTCGTCGACCGCAAGGGAGTGCCGAGAGCGCAGGTCCAGGAGATGCTGGACTCCGTCACCGGCATCGCCCGCACCGAGGGCCTCGAGCTCGACTTCGCCACCCTGCGGCCCGCCAACACGGCGAAGGCGCACGAGCTGGTCCACTTCGCGAAGTCCCGCGGCACGCAGGCGGCGATGAACGAGCGCCTCTTCCGCGCCCACTTCGGCGAGGGCCGCCATGTCGGCCGCGTCGAGGACCTCGCCGAACTCGCCGCTGAGGTCGGCCTGGACCGCGCCGACGTGTTGGAGGCTCTCCGAAGCGGGGCATACGAAGCCGCCGTCCGTGCCGACCTGGATCGGGCCGCGGCGCTCGGCATCAGGGGGGTGCCGTTCTACGTCATCGACGGTGCCTACGGAGTCTCGGGCGCGCAGTCCCCCGCGACGTTCGCGGCCGCCCTAGAGCGGGCCGTCACCGACGAGGCCCGCGCCACCAGGGGGCACTAGGTCGCGCCGTAGAAGCTCTCGAGCAACTTGTAGACGACGTAGGAGGGCCACACCGAGGACTTCAGGAGCCCGGTGACGACTGCACCGAAGTTGCCTGCGGCCTGCCACCAATAGACCAGCGATCCGATGAATCCCACGAAATACAGGGCGCCTGCGGTCCCATGTGACGTGTTCGACGGCTTCTTCTTGCTGCATTCCTCCAGCAGCTTCTTCCACTCTTCTGAGTCGCCCAATCTCGCCTTGATCTCGATTTCAGGCTCGTCTGCCACATCGCCTCCCTTCGCCGCCTCGCTTCCGCCGGCCGCGAACGTAGCGGGCAGCAGATGCGCTGTGCGGGCCGGTCTGCTCGCAGGCCCGCGACCGGGGACAATTTCCTCCAGCAGCTCGGGCCGGCTGGCCTGGCTGAAGTCATCTCATCTGATAAGCGCCATGCCCAGGATGAGTCCGACCCTCCGGCGTGTCCTGGCATCAGCCGCCCGCCTCCAAGAGGTTGTGCCCGACGCCGTACTCGTGGGCGACGCCGCCGCGGCCCTCCATGCCGGGCACCGAGACTCGTTCGATCACGACCACGTCCTCGCCGACCTCGTCGACCGTTACGA
>JAXLRM010000004.1:0-1338155 GCA_046331095.1 Acidimicrobiia bacterium | reverse complement strand
CGCGCATGACCTCTTCGAGGGAGGTGATGCCGAGGGCGGCCTTCTGGAGGCCGTCCTGGCGGAGGGTGTACATGCCCTCGGACACCGCGACACGCTTGATGTCCTCGGCGGACCCGGTGCGCTCGGAGACCATGCGCTCGATCTCCTCGGAGACCCTCATGATCTCGTGCACGGCGACACGACCGACGTAGCCCGTCTTCGCGCAGGCCGCGCAACCGACGGCGTCGTGAAGCGTCGGCAGCTCGACGAGGTCGTCCACGCCGACCCAGCCCGCCTCTCGCAACGCATCCGGCGTGGGCACATAGGCCTCCTTGCACTTCGTGCACAGACGCCGGGCGAGACGCTGGCCCACGACGCAGTCCAACGCCGAAGCCACCAGGAACGGCTCCACCCCCATGTCGACCAGACGCGTCAGCACGCTCGGAGCGCCGTTGGTGTGGATCGTCGACAGGACCAGGTGACCCGTGAGCGCCGCCTCGATGCCGATGCGGGCGGTCTCGGTGTCGCGCATCTCGCCGACCATCACCACGTCGGGGTCGGCACGCAGGATCGAACGCAGCACCGTGGCGAAGTTGAGCCCCGCCTTGGTGTGCACCTGCACCTGGTTCAAGCCCGCGATGCGCTGCTCGACGGGATCCTCGACGGTGATGATGTTGCGCTCGGTGTCGTTGAGGACCCCGAGCGCGGCGTACAGCGTCGTGGACTTGCCCGACCCCGTCGGCCCGCTCACGATGATCGCCCCGTAGGGCAGGCGGACACCCCACAGGAAGCGATCGCGGTTGTAGTCGCTGAAGCCGAGATCGTCGAGGTTGATGAGGCCCGAGGTCTTGTCGACGATGCGCATCACGATCTTCTCGCCCCACACCGTCGGGAGGGTCTCGACGCGCAGGTCGACGGCGCGCCCGCCGACCTTGACCGAGATGCGCCCGCTCTGGGACACGCGCCGCTCTGCGATGTCGAGGTCCCCCATGATCTTCAGGCGCGAGATGAGGCCGGACTGGATCGTCTTGGGCGAACGCATGACCTCGTGCAGGACGCCGTCGATGCGGTACCTGACCCGCACGTCACGCTCCTGCGGCTCGATGTGGATGTCCGATGCCCTGTCGTTGACGGCCTGGGTGATCAGGAGGTTGACGAGCTTGACGACCGGCGCCTCGTCGATGAGCTCGGTCCCGCTCGAGATGTCCTCGACGGTCTCGATCAGGTCGCCGCCGCCGATCTCGCCGGTGAGGGTGTCGAAGCTCTCGTCCATGCGGTGGAAGCGGTTGATCGCCGCGTCGATGTCGCTCGCGGTCGCGAGCACGATCGCGATCTCCGAGCGCGTGACCGCGCGCAGGTCGTCCTTGGCCAGAACGTTGGTGGGGTCGCTGATCGCGACGACGAGAGTGGTGCCGTCGAAGGTGACCGGCAGGCAGCCGAGTCGGCGGCACATCGCCTCGGGCACCATCGTGACCGCGGACGGGTCGATCTGGACGTCGGTGAGGTCGACGAACTCGATTCCGGCCGCTGCCGCGAGCGTGCCGACCAGCGCGCCCTCGCTCACACCGAGGTCGACGAGGATCGCGGTGATGGGACGCGAGCCGGCGCCGACAGAGTCCTGCGCCAGCGCCTGCTGGGCCTGCTCGGGCGTGACGACGCCTTGGTCGCGCAAGTAGACGACGAGTGCTTCGGTCTCGGCCGACAGGGTCGTTCACCTCCCGCCTGGGTCCTGACGCTTCATCGGCCCGCGCGGGTGCCCCACTTGAGGCGAACTACCCGCTCAGAGCGACTTCACACCTGCGATGAGGCGCAGGATCAGGCTCTTGTCGAGATCGGAGTCACCGGCCGCCGCTTCGGCGAGGACGGCGTCGGCGTTCGCGATCGGCGTCTCCGCGCCGAATTCTGCAGGCGCGGCCGCGCCGTAGTCCCCCAACGGCGCGACCACGGGCACCTCGCCCGTGGCCGTCCCGTTGCCCGGAGCGGGCGCCACCGGCATGTCCGCGTACGGAAGCGGCGCCGGTACGGGCTGCTGCAGATCGGGCCCACCCTGGTCGAACGACGAGTACACCACCGGCGGAGGCGTCACGGTCTCGAGGTACGGCCGCACGACCGGCTGCGGGACGTGGTCCTGGTGGTGCGGGTAGTCCGCGACCACGTCGGCGGCGAGGTGGTCCTCGGTCTCCTCTGGCAGGACCGGCGCAGCGACGCGGGCAGCGGCGTGAGCCTCGGCCGCATGCTGTGGCGGTGACGGTGGCGGGGACGGCGGCGGGACCTCCTCGGCGGCGGCGGCAAGCTCGGCCAGCGACAGCTTGGGCACCGGATCCCCGTGTACTGGAGCAGGCGGCGGCCACTCCTCCACCGGATCGGCCACGAGGTCGCGTCCGGGCGCGCCCGGAGGAGCGAGTACGTGCGCTGGGGCGGACGCGGGAGCGGGCTGGGACGCGGGCTCGGGATCGGGCTCGGCGAACACAGCGCTCGGAGCCGAGAGCTCGACGATGCCGGCCTCGACCATCGCGGCGAGCGTGCGGCACGTGCGGAACTCCGTCTCGCCCAGACCAGCCGCGACCTCGGCGATGTTGCAGCCCGGTGTCACCCTGGTCAGCAGGCGCCACTCGTCACGGGTGAGCGTCACCTCGGTGCGCTCCGCGGGCAAATCGCTCACTGCGGTGACGCCCATCGCCACCGATGGCACGACATCAGTGATCCGGCGCCACTCTCCCATACGGCGCTCCGCCGTCGCGAGCAGCTCCTCGGTCTCGAAGCGGAACACGGGTCCGAAGGGGTGGGCGTCGTCGACGAGGTCGAACTCACCACCGTCCCACTGGGCGAGGCGGAAGACGGCGTCCTCGACCCTCTCGCGCAGGAACACCTCGATCGCGACCGTGTCGATGCCGTCGAGACGCGTGACCACCTCGCCTTGGAGTCCGTCGCCGCCGGTGTCGGCGAGGACCTGCTTCCACTGCTCGGCGGACACGAGCTCGGCGCGCACGAGGAGGTTGCCGACGACCTCGCCGGGGCTCATCGTGGCGTAGAAGACGTCACCCTGGTCGAAGTGGATGACGCCGTGTTCGCTGCCGTGACGCAGGTGCAGAGCGCCGGACTTCCGCCCGAATCCGAAGAGCTGGAAGATGTCGGCGAGACCGACGGTGTCGAGCGAGCCCTGGAACCCCATCCTCGTTTGAACCCTCCTGTTTCTCGGCGCGGGCTGCCCTGCCGTCTCCTGCGATCCTGGGTCAGCCCACGAGTGACGAGTCGGGCACCTGCGTGGGCGCGGTCGTCGTGGCCGTGGCGGTGCCGCCCTGCGGAGCCGGGGCGGCACCCTCGGGCGGTGCGGGCACCGGTGCTCGCCGCGCCGGCGCGATCGCGACGGGCGCCGGCGTGTGCGCCGGCGCGGGCGCCGCGGCGGCCGGGCGCGTGGCGGGTCGCGGTGCGGCGTGCTCCGCCGCGCTCACTTGGGGCACCTGGGGCACCTGTTGCTGCGGTTGGTGCTGGAGTTGCTGGAGTTGCGGCTGCGGTTGCGGTTGTGGTTGCGGCTGCGGTTGCGGCTGGAGTTGCGGCTGCGGCTGTGGTTGGGCCTGGGGCGCCGCGAGTGCGGCTGCGATCCGCTCGGCTGCCGTGGTCATCTCGAAGAGGACCAAACCGGTCTTCGCCCCGTCGCGGCAGATCGCGCAGAACACCGCCTGCGGGCCTGCCGACATCAGGTGGACGGCACCGGCTGCGCCTTCGAGGTGGAGCTCCTGGAGGCGGCCGCGGCTCAGCCCCTCGCTCGCCTTCTCCCCGAGCGAGAGCATCGCAGCGGCCATGGCGGCGAGACGGTCCTCCTCGACGTGCATCGGCAGCGCAGACGCCATCGGCAGTCCGTCGACGGACACGACCGCGGCGCCCTCGACGTCGGTGCACCCTTGGAGGAACGCGTCGAGGGCTTGGGCGATCTGCTCACCACGAGTCGGCATGGCGCCTCCAAAGGCATCGGTGTCGGCCGCGGCCGCTCCCGGATTCCCCGGTCCCGGCTGCCTGGGCCCAACGGCCCTGCAGGGAGGATCGGCACAGCGGCCCGGGGCCTTGACTTCCCGCACCCCGGACCGCACCGACGTGGGGACGCCAAACGGGTCCACAACCCACCTCACGTCCCCACGTCCGACACCCAAACCGACGTGGGGACGCCAAACGGGTCCACAACCCACCTCACGTCCCCACGTCGACCTCGAGGGTGAGGCGGGTGCGGCCGCCGGCGGCGTCCGTGGCGACGACCTCGACGGGGTCGCCTGCGGGGCGGGTCACCGAGAACGTGCCGTCGGGGGACACGGCGACGGGGTCGCCGCCGACGGTGACGGTCAGGCGACGACCACCCAGGGTCACCGCCAACATGCGCCGCAGCACACGCGCCCATGTTCCCGCCACGAAGCGATCGACACGGTTCTCGCCCACGTAGAGCGCGTCGATGAGGAACGTGAAACGGTCACCGTGGGTCACCGCCGTGCGAGCGCGGACCTGCGCCCACCGTGGGACGAGCGCCGCCAGGCGCGCCAGTGCGACGGGCGGCTGCGCCGCAGTCACCCGACCCGATATCGTCACCGCGCCCACCGCGCCCACCGCGCCCACCGCGCCCACCGCGCCGGCGTGCGCCTCGAGTCCCGGTTGCATCGCTGCCGACGCGACCGCAGCGGCCGACGTCAGTTCGGCGTTGCCCGCCATGGTCGCGGTCCAGGGCGCCACCTCCGCCGCGAGCGCCGGCGCGGACCCTGCGAGCACCTCACCCACCGCGGCCTCCCTATCGGTCTCCGTCGACAGGCGCCCGAGCGCAACGGGCCAGGTGCCGTCGTCGAGTCCCGCGGCGAAGTCCCCCACCGCCGCTGAGTACTCGACGGACTCGGTGCGGTCGAGCCGACTCGAGCGCGAGTTCTGCGCGAGGACGTCGGCGCCGTCGCCCGCCTCGCCGAGCGCCCGTCCCCACGCCGTCGCGGCGTCGTACCCGGCGGGGTCGGCGAGGTACGCGGCCACGGTCGCCAGCGGGATCCGCGACGCACGTGGAAGCTGCATCGGGTTGACCAGCACCCCTGAGGCGCTTTCGGCGAGCGCAGGATCACGACCCTGGTAGGGGCCGAGGAAGAGACGCGTGGGCGGCCTCCCGAGCGAAGGCCCCGTCGTGTCGTGCGCCGGGTAGTTGTCCCACACGATCACCCGGGCGCGGCCCACGAGGCGGGCGTAGGCGGCAGCGTCCTCGGCACGGATCCGTTCGGCGATGACGGCGGTCCCCGTCCAGAGCACCTCGACGCCGGGGTCGAGGCCGTCGCCTGCGCGGATGGCCTGCAGGTACGGCGAGTCGCGCACCCCTGAGTACTCGGTGAGGACCGTGATCACGGGGACCCCGAGGCGTGCGTGGACCTGCGCGAGCAGGTCGCGCTGCATCGCAGCCGCGGCGCCGGCGCCGGCCCCGTATGCTCGCCAGTCCTCGAGGTGGGGCGAGAACGCCAGCACGTCGTCGAAGGAGACCGCGACCGCCGGCGAGCCCGCGTCGACGAAAGGCGCCAGCTTCGCGACGAGCAGGTCGACGTCGCCGGGGCACGCGAAGCAGATCGGCGCGCTCGGCACCGTCCCCGGCGCCGGCCTGCCCCGGATCAGGGCGAGCCCCGGCGACACGTTCGGGATCCACGCCACTCCCGCGTCCGTGGCGACCTCGACCTCGTGCCTCAGCGCGGTCGCCTCCGCGGCCGGGTAGGGGTCGCGCCAGTTGGCGCGCTGGTACGGGTCGTCCTTGGGCGCGTTCAGGTATGCGTTCATGCCGTGGACGGCCATCCACGCGAACTGCGCTTCGCGTTCGGTGGGGGACCACGGCGGCCCGTAGTAGCCCTCGACGATCCCGCGCCACTCGAACGCCGAGGTCGCGTCAGCGGCGGCTCCGGTCCCGTCCAGTGTCACGATCGACAACCCCATCATCAGGGCCACGAGCGCCCTGGTCCACGACTGTGCCCCCCACATGGCACCCATGCCAGCATGAAGCCATGGTCGACGTCGAACGAACCCACGAACGCGAGCTGACTGCGGCGGTGCGGGAATGCCTCCCCGACGGGAGGCTCAACCCCGACGCGGTCGGTTGGTCACGACACCCCCTGCACGACTGCAACCTGCTCGGGCGCTGGGGTCGCAAGAAGCGTTGGGAGTACTGGTGCGTGACAACCGACACGCACATGTTCAGCCTCACGTACGCCGACATCGACTACCTCGGTCTCGTGGCCGTCGGGTTCATGGCCGACTACGACCGGGGCCGTGTCCTCGAGAAGGTCGGTGTCGTGCCGTTGGCGGCCGGGATGGCGATGCCTCCGACCGTCGGGGTCGGTGCGCTCGGCGCCCGCACCCCCGGGCTGCGCATGACCGTGAACCGCGAGGGAGACGCCACGCTGTTGCAGGCACGGGCGACGACGGTCGGCTCGCACCGCATCGAGGCCGACCTGCGCATCGAGACTCCGCCCGGCCACGAGTCCCTGAACGTCCTCGTCCCGTGGTCGGACACCGAGTTCCAGTTCACCTCGAAACAGAACTGCCTGCCGGCGACGGGGACCGTGGTCTGCGACGGGACCACCTACGAGTTCGGCCCCGACAACGGCGCCTACGGATGCCAGGACTTCGGCCGTGGCGTGTGGCCCTACCGGACGTCGTGGAACTGGGCGTCGGCGTCCGGACGTCTCGCGGACGGCACCGTGCTCGGCATCACCGTCGGCGGCAAGTGGACCGACGCAACCGGGGTCACCGAGAACGGCATCGTCGTCGACGGCCGTCTGCACAAGTTCGGCGAGGACCTCGAGTGGGACTACGACGGCGCCGACTTCATGGCGCCGTGGCGCGTCCACGCGCCCCGCAGCGGACGTGTGGACCTCGAGTTCGTGCCGCTGTGCGACCGTGCCGCGAACCTGAACCTCGGTGTCCTGAGCACCGCGGTGCACCAGTGCTTCGGCCGCTTCCACGGCACCGTCGTCACCGACGAAGGCGACACGATCGCGGTGACCGACATGCTCGGCTGGGCCGAGGAGCACCGCGCCAAGTGGTGAGCGCACCCACGTGGGACGTGCCGCTCAGTCCACGACGGGGATGAGGCGCGCGAGGCGGGCGGCGGTCGTGCGGGCCTCGTGGTGCAACATGGCGAGGCTGACGCCGGTGGGGGCGACGACCGCGAGGACGCCGATGTCGCCGATTCTGTACGTGACGAAGTAGCCGTCGCTCGAACGGGTCACGGTCTCGCAGTAGTCGCCTTGGCGGATGCGACCGGCGATCTCGCCGCCGAGGCCGAGCGCGGCGGCCGCCATCGCGGCGGCAGTCTGGCGGTCGGTGCCGCGGCAGTCGCCCACGAGCGGGAGGCCGTCGGTGGTCGCGACGAGGACGCTCAAGAGGCCGGGGACGCTCATGCGCAGCGTCGAGAGCTCACGCGAGACCGCCTGCTCGATGCCTTGTTCGGCGGTGGCGCTGGGGGCGAGGGCAACGGTCTCCACTGGGTCTCCTGGGCTCAGCCGACTGACGTGTTCACGGGTGCGGGCGCGGATGCCGGCCGGGGGGACACCGGCCCGGGTCGCGTCGTGATCGCGGTGAGGACGTCGACGAGCAGCGCCAGCATGACGTCCTTGGCCGATCCGATCTCGACGACGTTGCAGGGCACCACGCGCACGTCCTCGGGCAGCGCGAGGAAGCGCCGCAGTGCCAGCGGCGCGGTGTCGTCACCGTCGCTGCGGTTCGCGGCGACTACGTAGGGGACGCGGCCGAGCACCCGGAAGTGGTCGCGGATCGCGGCGGCCTCCTCCCAGGTCGACGGGTCGGCGACGTCGACCATCAGCACGTAGCCGAGCATCCCCTTGGACAGGACGTTCCACATGAAGTCGAAGCGCGCCTGGCCGGGTGTGCCGAACATCGCGAGCTCGATCACGGGATCGCCGGGAACCGTGATGCGGCCGAAGTCCATCGAGACCGTCGTGCGCTTCTTGCGCTCGCGCGCGGCGTCACTGACGCTCGTCTCGGTCGTGAGGACCGGGATTTCCGAGATCGTCGAGATCAGGGTCGTCTTGCCGGCGTTGAACGGTCCGGTGACGACGACCTTCAACGTCGTATGCCGCTGTCTCGGCAAAGCAGGCGCCTCCGTCCGGCGTCGCAGTCCCCGAGAGCATCGGCCCGCCCACCCGCCAAGCTTTAGCCGAGAGGCCTCGGGGCGGTCGGCCCCTCTCCAAACGCGGGCCACATGACCCGCCCACGGCACATCCCACCCGCGATTGGGAAGGGCCCGCGTTTGGGAAAGGCCCCCCGCGTTTGGGGGAGGCCCGCCCCATCCGGCACCCGCGGCGGCGCGGTCGGGCGACAGGGCGAGGGAGAAGCGGATGCGCGGACAATACTCAGGGCCCCGATCGGCCGGTCCGGCGACACCGACGTCGCGCCGCCGGCCCCAGCGATACGACGAGGAGCAACGATGACGACCGTGTTCGCGAGCCCGGCGGAGCTCGAAGGAGCCGTCGGTGCCCACCTCGGCTACAGCGAGTGGGTGGAGATCACCCAGGAGCGCATCGACCTCTTCGCAGACGCGACCGGCGACCACCAGTGGATCCACGTCGACCCCGAGCGCGCCGAGGACGGCCCGTTCGGGACGACGATCGCGCACGGCTACCTGACCCTGTCGCTCACGAACATGCTCCTGCCCCAGATCGTGCGGGTGGAGGGCATCTCGATGGGCGTCAACTACGGCGCCGACAAGGTCCGCTTCCCCGCCCCGGTTCCGTGCGGATCGCGTGTGCGGGCGGGCGCCGAGCTCGCCGCCGTCGACCCGGTGGCGGGCGGCGTGCAGGCCAAGATCGTCGTCACCGTCGAGATCGAGGGCGCGCCCAAGCCGGCATGCGTGGTCGAGTCGCTGTCGCGGTTCCTCCACTGAGGACCCCGGCAACGCGTCGGCACGCAGCGACTCGACCGCTGCCGCGGAGACGGCGGCCTACCGGCCGAACGGACGGCGCGGCGGTTCAGTTCATCGACGGGTCGACGGGGAAGTTGGCCACCCACGCAAGGCTGCCGGGCTGGCGCTCGAGGACGTCGTGCCAGAGGGTCTCCACGTCGGCGGTGAACGCATCGCCTTCGGCCGCGGCGAGCACGAACCAGCCGCCCGCGTCGATCTCCCCGTCGAGCTGGCCCGGTGCCCAACCGGCGTACCCGGAGAAGAGCCTCAGGCCGTCGAACTGCGCCTCGATCTCCGTGGGGTCGGCCTCGAGGTCGACCGTGACCATGTGCTCCCAGGAAGCGCGCCCTTCGCCGGCGCCTGCCCCCGCGTCCTGATGGTGCCCGAGGCAGATCGCGACCCGCGGCTCCACGGGACCGCCGAAGAAGAGAACAGCCGGTGGCGCCATCGCGTCCGCCCACTTGGGCAGGGTGTCGGCGACGGCGACGTCGGTCGGGCGGTTCAGGATGACGCCGAGGGATCCCTCGTCGGAGTGCTCGAGTACGAGGACGACCGTGCGGTGGAAGTTCGGGTCCCGGGTCAGGGGTGTGGCTACCAGGAGGCATCCCGGCTCGACGTCGACCATGGTGGTCTTTCTAGCGCCGTGTCACCGGTTCACGCCGACCTCGGCGGCGACGGCTGCCCCGACGTCGTCCATGTCGAGCGCGGCGACCTGCGCGAGGACGTCGTCGAGCGCGGCGGCCGCCATCATGCCCGCGTGGCGGAAAACCGCGATCCCGTCGCGGACGACCACCACCGTCGGGATCGAGCGGATGTTGAACATCGCCGCGAGCGCCGGCTCGGCTTCGGTGTCGACCTTGGCGAAGACCGCGTCGGGGTGCGATTCGGCGGCCTCGTCGAACACCGGGCCGAACGCGCGGCACGGCCCGCACCACTCCGCCCAGAAGTCGAGGACGACGGTGTCGTTGTCGCGGATCGTGGTGGCGAAGCCGTCGGCCCCGAGGTGGATGACGCTCATGATTCTCCTGCTGCCGGCACGCGATACCCCCGTGGGTATGCCGACCACCGGGGAACACCGCCGCGTGGCCGAACATTCCGGGCTTCTCCCGGTGGAATCGACGACAATGACAGGGTCCGGAAGCTACGGGGTCGGCAGGGCGGCACGGCACATGAACACGATCGTCCCCACCGAGTACTGGCACCGAGTCGACGACGGCCGGGTGCAGTGCGACCTGTGCCCGCGTGCGTGCAAGCTCCGCGAGGGACAGCACGGCCTCTGCTTCGTGCGGGAGCGCCGTGACGACGCGATCGTCCTCACGACCTACGGTCGCTCGTCGGGTTTCTGCGTCGACCCGATCGAGAAGAAGCCCCTCAACCACTTCCTGCCGGGCACGCCGGTGCTCAGCTTCGGCACCGCCGGCTGCAACCTCGCGTGCCGCTTCTGCCAGAACTGGGACATCTCCAAGTCCAAGGAGATGGACACCCTCGCCGACGCGGCGTCGCCGCAGCGGATCGCGGGCGCTGCCGTGGAGCTCGGCTGCCGATCGGTGGCGTTCACCTACAACGACCCGGTGATCTTCCTCGAGTACGCCGTCGACGTGGCCGACGCGTGCCGCGAGCGCGGTGTGAGGACGGTCGCGGTCACCGCGGGCTACGTCTGCGACGAGCCGCGCCGTGACTTCTTCGCCCACATGGATGCGGCCAACGTCGACCTCAAGTCGTTCTCGGAGGACTCCTACCACCACATCTCCGGCGGCCACCTGCGGCCCGTGCTCGACACACTCGAACACCTGCGTCACGAGACCGACGTGTGGTTCGAGATCACCAACCTGCTGATCCCCGGCGTCAACGACTCGACCACCGAGATCGACGCGATGACGCGCTGGGTCGTCGACAATCTCGGTCCCGACGTCCCGATGCACTTCACGGCGTTCCACCCCGACTACAAGATGCTCGACATCGCCCCGACGCCCGCGCACACGCTCACACGCGCCCGCGACATCGCCCTCGCCAACGGTGTGCACCACGCCTACACCGGCAACGTCCACGACGGCGCCGGCGGCGCGACGCGCTGCAGCGGCTGCGGCGCGGTCGTGATCGAACGCGACTGGTACGTGCTCGGCGGCTACCGCCTCGACGAGCGCGGCAGGTGCCTCGCGTGCGGCACGGCTCTGGCGGGCCGATTCGACGGCGCGCCGGGCAACTGGGGCGCCCGGCGCCGGCCCGTTCGCCTCGCGGAACTCGCACTCCCGGCGGCTTCGCAGTGAGCGCCCGCGGCGCCGCCGTCGCGGGCACGTTCTACCCCGCGGACGCGGACGCCCTCGCGCTCATGGTCGACTCCGAGCTCGCCGCGGTCGACGTCGTGGCAGGCGAGCCCGCCCCGGTCGCGATCGTGGCCCCCCACGCCGGGTACCGCTACAGCGGCCCCGTCGCGGCGTCGGCGTACCGGCGCATCCGGCCCCTGCACACCACCGTGCGGCGGGTGGTGCTGCTCGGCCCTGCCCACCGCGTGTACGTGCGCGGGTTCGCAGTGCCCAGCGTGGACCGCTTCGAGACGCCCCTGGGCCCCGTCGAGGTCGACCGCGACGCCGTCGACCGCCTCGCCAAGCTGCCCGGGGTCGCCGTCGACGACCTCGCGCACGCCGACGAGCACTGCCTCGAGGTGCACCTGCCGTTCCTGAAGCGGGTCCTCGACGACTTCGTGCTCGTGCCCGTCCTCGTCGGCGACGCCGGCGACGCCGAGGTCGCGGCGGTCATCGACGCGGCTTGGGGCGGCCCCGAGACCCTCGTCGTGGTCAGCACCGACTTGAGTCACTACCTCGACTACGCCAGCGCGTCCGCGCGCGACCGGCGCACTGCCGAGGCCGTGTGCGCGCTCGACGAGGACATGGTCGGCGACCGCGACGCGTGCGGCGCCCACCCGCTGCGCGGCCTGCTCCGCGTGGCCCGCGAGCGCGGTCTCGACGTGTCGTTGGTGGACCTGCGCAACTCCGGCGACACAGCGGGCCCGCGCGACCGCGTGGTCGGCTACGGCGCCTTCGTCCTCGCCCCCCCGCAATCCCCGGGCGCGACGACGGCGACGACGGCGACGACCGCGCCCACGGCGGTCGCAGAGGACGGTGACGACGCCGCGATCCTGTGCACGATCGCGGCGACCGCGGTCGCCCGCGGTCTCGAGGGCGAACGTTGGGAACCGGACCCCGCGCTCTACCCCGAACGCTTGCGGCGCCGTGCCGGGACCTTCGTCACGCTCGAGCGCGACGGCGACCTGCTCGGGTGCGTGGGCTCGCTCACCGAGCGCGATCCGCTCGTCGTCGACGTCGCCCGCCACGCCTACGCCGCCGCGTTCGAGGACCCGCGCCTGCCCGCGGTCACCCACGACGACCTCGACCACATGTCGATCAAGGTGAGCGAGCTCGGCGGCTTCGAAGCCCTCGAAGCCACGTCGCTCGAGTCGCTGCTGGCCACGCTCCGCCCCGGTGTCGACGGCCTCGTCGTCAAGCACCCGCGTGGGCGTGCGACGTTCCTGCCCTCGGTCTGGTCGACGCTGCCCGAACCCGCCGGTTTCGTCGCGGCCCTCTGGCGCAAGGCCGGCCTCCCCCGCGGGTACTGGTCCGACGACCTCGCGTTCGAGCGCTACACCGCCGTCGAGTACTCGCCGCGCTAGGCGGAGGTCCACGTCCCGGTGGCGGCGCGGCGCCACTTCTCGGCCTCGCCCGCGAGGTGGCGGGCCTCGCCTGCGATGGCGTCGAGCACGAGCCGGGCCGGTTTGGCGGGGGTGCGGGCACGCAGCACGTGGATGCCGTCTCGCGTGACCAGCGTCTCCCCGGCCAGGCGGAACACGAGGCCGCGCGGGGCGCAGTCCGCGCGGGCCACCGACAGCGGGGTCATCGTGACGCTGCGCTGGTCGCGGACGAGGTCCAAGCAGGCGGCGACCGAGTCCAGCTCGTAGCGAGGGAACCCGGCGGCCGGCAGGCGCCGGAACGATGCCGGCAGGTGCCGCAACGATGCCGGCGCCACCGGCGGCAGCGCCCACGGGTGGCGGGCCACGTCGTCGTCGCCGGGGTCGGTCGCGGCCAACGGGTGACCTGCGCCGACCACGATGACCAGCGGCTCGGGGGCAAGCGGCTCCACCGTGACCGTGCGGGCGTCGACGGACTCGAACTTGCTGGTGTCACAGACCACGGCGTCGAGCTCGCGCCGGACCATGGCGGCGACGAGGTCCCCGGGGCGGCCGCCCGTCACCTTGACCTTGATGTTGGGGCGCTCGCCCGAGACCGTTCGGATCGCGGTGGTGATCAGGGGTCGGAGCGGGAAGGCTCCCGTGCCGAGGCGCACGGTGCCGGTGTCGCCGTCGTTGAGGACCGCTGCGCTCTGCTCGAACGAGCGGACGGCCGCGAGGGTGTCGATCGCGTGGGTGACGAGCTCGTCGGCCGAGGGGGTGGGTGCGACGGCGTGGGTGGAGCGGTCGAAGAGTGGCTGGCCCAGTTCGGCCTCCAGGGCCTTGATGCTGCGGCTCAAGGCGGACTGGGTGAGGTGCTGCTCCTCGGCGGCGCGGGAGATGCTGCGCAGCCGGTACACGGCCTCGAAGTGCCTGATCTGGCGGAGCTCCACGACAACCCCCTCGGCGCAAGACGCGACGCAGGACTCATTACCCTATTCGTCGTCATGAGTCTACAGTCGTAGGATGCCTGACCTGCCCGGTACGCTCGACGCACTCGCCCGCCCCGCGGCGTTCGCCGACGCCGAGTCCACCACGTTCGACGTCGTCGTCGTCGGCGCCGGCATCACCGGAGCCGGCATCGCCCACGACGCCGCCCTGCGGGGCCTGCGCGTCGCGCTCGTGGAGGCCCACGACGTCGCCGCGGCCACGTCGAGCCGCAGCTCGAAGATGATCCACGGCGGCCTGCGCTACCTGGCCCAGGGCGACGTCGCCCTGGTGAAAGAAGCGGCCCGGGAGCGCCAGACCCTGCGGCGCATCGCACCACACCTGGCCCGCTACAGCGAGTTCACGATGCCGTGCACGCCCAGGATGCTGGCCACGATGCGGGCGGGCCTGGCCGTGTTCGAGCGCCTCGGCCGCGTGCCCAAGCGTGAGCGCCACCGCGTCCTCGGACATGCGGACCTGCTCGCACGTGAACCGTCGCTGCGCCCCGACCGCTACGACAAGGGCGTCGTCTACGCCGAGTTCCTGACCAACGACGCGCGGCTCACGCTGGCGAACGTGCGCTCCGCGGCACGCGCCGGCGCGACCGTGCTCACCCACGCCCCGGTCACCGAAATCATCGTCGAAGGCGGGCGCGCCGCGGGGGTCGAGTGCCACAGCAGCCTCGAGGGCGAGGACCACGGCGCCCGGATCCGGGCCCGGGCCGTCGTCAACGCCGCCGGACCGTGGGTGGACGCAGTCCGCCGCCTCGAACAGCCCGGCGCGCCGCCACGCCTCACGCTCACCAAGGGCATCCACGTGGTCGTCCCGACCGACCGCCTCGGGGCACGCGGGACCGTGATCACCCTCGGACGGGACCGCCGCCCGCTCTTCGCGGTTCCGGTGGGCGAGGTCACCTACCTGGGCACCACCGACACGTTCCACCCGGACGCGCAGCTCTGGCCCGGCATCGAGCGCACCGACGTCGACTACCTCTTCGACGCCATGGCGGACACGTTCGCGGGCCCGCGCCTCGATCCATCCGACGTGGTGGCCATGTGGGCCGGCATCCGCCCGCTGGTCACGGAGAAGGGCAAGTCGGCGTCGGAGGTCTCCCGCAAGGACGAGACGTGGGTGGGACCCGGCGGCGTCCGCTCGATCGCGGGCGGCAAGCTCACCGCCTACCGGACCATGGCTGCCCGCGTCGTGGACGCAGTGGCCGCGGACCTGGGGCTCGCAGCGTCGGGCTGCGCGACCGACGCGGTTCGTCTCGTGGGCGGCGACCTCGACGTCGAAGCCGTCGTCGCGGAGCTGACGCCGACGCTCGGGTCCGAGCCGGCCCGCCGTCTCGTGGAGCTCTACGGCTCCGAGGCGGCCGCGATCGCGGCCGACGGCGGCGACGTCGCCGCCGAGGTGCGTCACGCGGTCACCTGCGAAGGCGCGCTGCGCCTCGACGACGTCTGGGTCCGCCGCAGTGGGCGGGCGTGGTTCGGCCTCGACCCCGTCGGTGCCGGCCTCGACGTCGCCGCCACCGAGATGGCACGGCTCCTCGACTGGACGCCGCGACGGCGTTCGGCCGAGATCCGAGCGGTCCGTCGGATCCACGAAGACGTCATGAGCTGCCTCGACGGACCCCCCGCCCGCGAGGAGGCACTCCCCGCGTGACGCCGTCGAGGATATCGGCGACGTGACGCGGATCTCAGTCGTGGCCGAGATCGCGCAGGATCACGCGGCTGAGGTGGGCCAGGAGCCGTGCGAGCTCGTACTTGGCCCGCACCGGAAGGTCGCGAACCGTCGTCGCCCCGATACGGCGGAAGTCGTCGGCGCTCAAGCTGTCCTCGCCCGGTAGGGCCGCTTCGGCCGCCGCGAGGATCGCCGCCGCGACACCGCCGTCGACGCCGTGGCGCTCGAGGCCGCCTTCGCGCAGCCACACCAGCGAGCTCGCGTACCCGAGCCGGAAGTCGTTGAGGCGCAACTCGCGGTCGAGGAAGCCTCCGAAACGCACGAGGATCTCACCGCCCAGCAGCTCTTCGACGGGCGTGAGCGGGTCCACGAGGCGCGGTGATATCACGTCGACGCGTACGTGGCGCTTGCCGCGCAACCCGCCGATTCGGGCGACGATGCGCCGCATCAGGTCGGCCGCATCGGCATCGTCGCCGCTGCCGGCGGCATCCGCACGGACATCCCGTCCCGGGTTCAGACGCGCCCGGTCCGCGTCGATGCCGTCGAGCACTGCAGCCATCGCGGCGGCAAGGACATCGCGGGCGCCGTCGTCGAGGCGGTCGAACGCGGACGCGAGCGACTCGGTGAAGGTCTCCAGCCAGGTCAGTCGCGTGTTCACCTTCTCGAGGCGGCGCAGGTCGTCGTGGACGCTCTGGCTCGTCATGATCCGCAGCGCCCGCAACGCCCCCGCGAGCCATTCGGGCTCGTCGGCACGGTCTGCCCATGCCCAGTCGTCGACGGGCGTCGTCGAACCCGGGTGCGGGTGCACGAGCACGAGGAGTCGCGCGTCGGCTTCGGAAGCGTCCGCGTCGGCCTCGCCGACCACCTCGAGCGTCCGTCCGATCGGCTCGTTGTCGACCGTGCCCCCGTCGGTGAACCAGAGCCCGCCGGTCTCGGGCAGGTTCGTGATCCCGTTGGCGAGGTACTTCTCGACCACAGCGGTGCGGTCCAGCCACTTGGGCGGGAACGCCCACGCATTCGCGGCCGACGCGAGGGCCGCGTCGACCGGTCCCGAGGCGGCGAGCAGGTCGGCGGCGGTGGTCGCGGGTCCGATCTCGAAGTCGCACCAGTCCACGAACGTCGCAGCCGCGACCGCCTCGACGTCGTCGTCCTCGCCGCCCGCGACGTCGGCCTCGAGGCTGCGAATGCGGTACTGCAGGCCGCGCAACGGGGTGAGCGCCATGCGGACCTTGATCGGGCGGCGCTGGCGCGGACGCGCGGGGCCGTCCGGTGCAGGCGTGAGCACGACACGCGCGATCGTGTCGAGGGCCGCACCGTTGAGCGGCGCTGTCCGGGCGCCGCGGCGCAGCGACGCCATGTCGGCGCGCTCCACCCACGCCTCCCGGAAGACCGCGACGGGATCGAGGCCGCTGCGCAGGCACCACGCAGCCAGCAGCGCGCAGATCGAACCCGCGGACGCGCCGCCGAGGACGTCGACGTAGACGGGCGGGTCGTCGCCGTCGCACACCGTCTGCAGTCCGGCGACGAGCGCGGCGAGCGCGCCGCCCTCGTAGGCGCCGAGGGAGACCGCGCCGCTGATCGTGAACGCGATTCGCAGGCCCATGGCCTCCTCGGGCGGCCGGCCGTACCCGGGTGAAGGTAGCTGGATCTCCGGCTGGCACACTGTACGGATGCCCGCGCGACGCTGCCCCGAATGCGACTTCGACCTCTCCGACTGGACGCCCGACGACCTCGACGCGCTCGTGCGCAAGGCGCGCTCGCTGTGGAACCTCGTGGTCGACGGCGCCGGGGAGAATGCCGAGCTCAAGCCGCTCGCGGATGCGATCGAGGGCGCCTCCCGCGCCGACCCCCACGTAGTGGTCCACTCGCTGCGGGCCGCGGGCCGCGTCGTGCATGCAGGCGCAGCGACCCGCACCGGCACCGTCGCCACGCTGCACGCCTCGGGTGGCGGCGTGCCCAAGCCGGCGGTGCCCGCACTCGTGGTGGGTCGCCTCGGCGCCCGAGGCGACGTCCAGGCCGACCGCAGGAACCACGGGCGCCCGTTCCAGGCACTGTGCCTGTGGGCGGTCGAGGTCATCGCGGACCTCGCGGCCGAGGGTCACCCGATCCGCCCGGGCGCGGCAGGCGAGAACGTGACGGTGTCCGGCCTCGACTGGGCAGCGCTGGTCCCGGGGATGCGGGTCCGGTTCGGCAGCGAGGTCCTCGCCGAGGTCTCCGCGTACACGACACCGTGCAAGAAGAACGCCCGGTGGTTCGTGGGGGGCGACTTCCACCGGATGTCACACGTGCGCCATCCGGGCAGCAGCCGCCTCTACGCCTGGGTGCTGCGTGGGGGCACGATCCGTCCCGGCGACCCCGTCGTGGTCGAGCCCTAGTGATGTGTCGCGGGTGGGCGGCTCAGGGGGTGTCTGCGACCTCGACGAGACCGTTGAACACCCCGGCATAGAGCTTGCCGCCCGGCATCGGGGTGAGCGATGCCCACTGGTTGTCGTAGCTCCAGCCGGTGCCGACGAGCTTCTTCCAGGCTGTGGCGCCGGTTGCGAGGTCGAGTGCGGTCAGGTACCACGCGTCGACGAGGTTCGCGGTCCGCGGCTTCTCGTACACGTACACGAGGCCCGTGTCACGACTCAGCTTCGACACCGACGACGGCACGCGCACATCCGACGTCCACGCGAGCGAGCACGTGTTGCGGTCGGCGCTGATGTCGATGCGCTTCACGCCGCCCGGCACCGAGTT
The DNA here is from genome assembly GCA_046331095.1 of Acidimicrobiia bacterium. Lineage (GTDB taxonomy): Bacteria > Actinomycetota > Acidimicrobiia > UBA2766 > UBA2766 > JAIBAC01. The sequence continues at coordinate 1,320,192 of JAXLRM010000004.1, read as the reverse complement.
GCCGAAGATCTGGGAGAGGAAGAACTTGTAGCCGAAGTTGTTCTCGACGATCGCGAACGCGCTGCCGTCGGCGAGCTCCCCGCCGATGAGGGAGTTGTCGCTCGCGCTGCGACCGGCGCCGAAGGTCGGCACCGTGCACAGCGTGCGCGGGCCGGCAGGCGTCTCGCGGCGGTCCATGTACACGACGTTCATGTCGTCGGCGTTGTCGGTGATCGCGACGAGGTCGTCGCCGATGAGCGTCGGCGTCGTGCCCGACCCCCAGTTGAGCTGTCCCGACGGCTTCTGGTACGTCCCGCGGTCGTAGGGCTCGCGCCAGACCTGCACGGGCTCGCCCGCGAAGCCCGCACGGAACATGTACATCGCCGTGTCGCTCACGATGTACACGCCGTTGGCGTCGACTGCGAAGGAGTTCTGGATCTCCTCGTGGGCGTCGACGACCGCGACCGCGCCGGACCCGGGGTCGACGGTGCCGATCTTGCCCTCACGCGTGATGAACCAGTAGCGGCCGTCCCAGTCGGGCAGCACGGTCGTGACCGCGTCGCACTTGCCGGTCGGGTTCTGGTGGAAGAGGCTCCAGCAGTCGTGCTCGATGTAGGGCATCAGGTCGTAGACGTGGTCGTCGCCGAAGGTGACCCCGCCGCTCCCGTCGTCGGTGATGCGGATGACGCGCAGCTTCTGGTTCGGGTCGGCGAGCACGACCCTGTCCTGGTCGTCGACGTAGAAGTACGCGCCGCCGGACGTGTCGGTGAAGATCTTGTCGATGCGCAGCGTCAACAGGTACTCGGGTGTCGACGCACGCTGGCCCAGGAACATGTTGCCCATGATCCCCAGCGTCGCCGGGTTGTAGACGCGCAGGAACATGCCCTTGATCGTGCCGCACACGGTCACGAGACGGCCGCTGCTGTCGAAGACGTGGCCTGCACACTCGCCGCCGGTGGAGTCGTACCGGGCCGAGCGGACCGCGGGCGCGTTCCCCGACGGGCCGCCGCTGTTCACGTCGGACGCGTACGAGTCGCCGTGCATGTTGTTGTTGTGCGACGACGCGACCATGTGGGGGTGCTGGGGTGGCGTCGCCATCGCGACGGGTGATGCGGGCACGCTCGCCCCGACGAAGTTGGGCATCCTCGTGTAGCCCGACGAGTTCGGGATCGGCCCCGTCGGGATCTCCGCCGCGCCGGCGGCCGGTGTGAGCACACCGGTGCAGGCCAGCACGGCCACGACGGCCACGAGAACAGGGCGACGCAGAGCGGTCATGGCACCTCCGTGAGCCAGTTACCCGGACAATCCCCATCATCTGATTGGATACGGCACCGCCCAAGTCCTCGTCGCCGACCCCGGGGGCCGCTATCCCCGGTCACCGTAGTGGCCGCTGAGGCGACGGCCACGCCGTTGCGCGGAGGCGCGTCGCGGACGGCACGGTGTCAGCGCAAGGCGCGAGACGCGGTCGCCGCCTCAGCGGCTGCACGTCCCGCGTTGCGTCCGCTGAAGATGCCGTCGGCGATCGAGAGCCCGCTGACGTAGGACCGCGACGACACACCCACGGCCGCACGGCCGGCGGCGTAGAGGCCCGCGATCTGGTCCCCGCCTGTGTTGCGGACCGCGCCGGTGGTGCCGTCGACCTGGAGTCCCCCGAGGCTGAGGCAGGGGGCGGGGAACAGCTTGGAGCCCAGACCGGCGTCGATCGCGTAGAACGGCGCCGTGACGAGCGGCGACACGTATCCGGCCGCCTTGCCGTGGCTGTCGGGCCGCCCTGCGGCAGCGTCGTCGTTGTAGGCGGCGACGGTCGCGGCCAGCCCGGCGGGGTCGATACCGGCGGCGCGGCCCAGATCAGCCAGAGTCCGCGCCCGCTTGCGGTTCACGTGGCGGTTCAGCCAAGCGGTCCCCTTGCGGAACACGAGATGGTTCTGCCCGCCGCTGAGCACGACCCGCATCGGCAGGTCGCGCAGGCGCTCCTCGTCCTGCATCTCCTCGTGCGCGCGCAGCCACAGGCCATGGTCGATGACGAGGTACGCCTCGCCGGCGCCCTTGTCGGCGATGTTCGCGCTGAGCGACGCCCCGTAGAGGGTCTCGTCGCAGATGCGCTCGCCGGCGGCGTTGACGAGGACGCCGCACACGAACGCGTCGGGCGGGCAGATGAAGCGGGACGCGGCGAAGCGGTCGAGCTGGCCGGTCGCGGCCCCCACCGCGGTGCCGAGGCGCAGGGCGGCGCCGTCGTCGCCGGCGGTGCCCAGCGGCGCGACGTCGCGGTAGGGCCCGGCGTGGAGGTCCATCAGCTCGGGTGAGAACACGAAGCCGCCGCTGCAGAGCACGACCGCCTGGGCCCGCACGGTGACGGTCCTGCCGTGGCGCACTTCGAAGTCCCGCAGTGCACGCAGGGCACGACGCGCGCCGGGCATGCCCGCGGCGGCGAGGGCGGCGTAGGTCTGGGCCATGGCCTTGTGGCGCGCCCGCGCCCACCGGCCGTCGATCACCCTCAACTCGACGCCCTCGACGGCACCGGAGTCGTCCGTGAGGAGCCGCACCGCCTCGGTGTGGCTCCACACCGTCGCCCCCGACGCGATCACCGACGCCGACAGCGCCGCGTAGAGGTACTTGCCCGACAAGCCCTCACCCGCGACCCGGTGTCCACGGGGGATCGGTGCCGCCGCGTCGGCACGCTGGAGCTCGTTGCCGGAGTAGTAGAGCCCGTAGCGGTCCCCCGGTACCGTCGTCTTCGGTGCGTAGAACTCCTCGGGGAAGCCGACGCCGTGGGAACGCAGCCACCTGTAGTTGGGGAGGCTCTCGCGGCAGAACGCGCGCACGGTGTCGTCGTCGACGGCGCCGGCGGTCTCGGTGCGCAGGTACGCCTCCATGGCCTCGGGTGTGTCGTCGAAGCCGGCGCGGCGCTGCTGGTCGGTGCCGCCGCCCAGGTACACGATCCCGGCGCACATCTTGGTGGCGCCGCCGCCACCGAAGCGGTCCACGACGAGGACGCGTGCGCCTGCGCCGACCGCTTCGAGCGCGGCTGCCGATCCCGCACCGCCGAAGCCAACCACCACGACGTCGAAACTCGAGTCGGCGGGTACAGAGCCCGCCCGGGACTTGCTGTGCGCCACGTCGACCACTCCCGGCAAAGGTGATGTGCAGCCCCGAATCCTGGCCCGCGAGCCGGACCGCGGGCCATTCGCGCGTCAGGCGAGGAGGTCCCTGGCGATCGGCGCAGGGAAACGGACGCTGATGCGGGTGTCGCCCAAGAGGGTGGCCAGCGCAGCCGCGGCCTCGTCGACCTCGGGGCCGCGCCCCACGGGGACGCCCTCGAAGAGTGTGTAGGCGATGTCGCCGTCGGGCCGCTGCGCCCATGAACCGGCGATGCGGCCGTCGACCCAGATCGTGGGGCCGCCGTTGCCGTTGGCGTCGAAGACCCGCGCGGCGTGCGCCGCGTCGATGTACCAGGAGCGGTCCTTCCAGCCCATCGTGGTGGGGTCGAGGCCCGGCAGGAACGCGACCCACGGCTCCACGCCGGGAACCGCGTCGACGTCGTCGGGGGCGAGCCACGCCTCCGCCCCGTCCACGGAGACGGCGACCGCGCCGGCGCCGGCGAGCGCGGCCGCGGTGTCGCGCTTGGTCCAGCCCGCCCACCACTGCAGGTCCGAGGCCGGTGCCGGCCCGAAGGCTCGCAACCATCTGCGGGCGAGCTCGGCCGACGCCTCCCCCACGTCCGCGCCGTCGATGCCGCCGGGTATCCACGACGAGGCGTGCGCCCAGCGGTACTGGCCACTCACCCAGGTCCCCACCGGTCTCGTGCGCAGCACCTCGGCCTCGAAGCCGAGCACCAGCAGCACGCGTGTGTGCGCCGAGACCGTCTGGCCGTAGCTCTTGCCCGGCGAGAGCTCGAGCGGGTGGCGCAGGTGCGCGAGCGCGTCGCCGATCTCGCGTGTCGTCGCCTCGCCGAGGTCGTCGAGGGCGGCGAGCACGTCGGCGCGGGCGCGGTCGAGCCACGCCCCACCGTCGTCCACGCCGTTGTCCTCGAGCAGCTTCACGAGGCGGCGCCGTTCGGCTGCGACCAGCTTGGTCGTCGCGGCCGCATGCGCCGACCGCGCGACTCCTGCGCTCGCGACCCACAACGTGCGGCGCATCGCGTGGAGGCGCACGACGCTGCGGTCCTCGTAGAGCGCGGTGTCGACGGCGGCGATCGAGGGGGTCGCCATACGGGCCGCCGCGCTCAGGTAGACGCTGACGGGGTCGCTCGAGTGCAGCGCCACGACGTCGTCGGCGATCGCGGTGACGTCGTCGGTGCGAGTAAAGGGGGCGAGGTGGTGGCGCGTGGCGAGGCGCGCCCGGCGCTCCGCCACCGTGACCGCGCGCACGGTCACCGTGGTCCCTAGCGACCGCTCAGGTCCCGAGCGATTCGACCGCGGCCCGCAGCTTCGCCGCCGCCTCGGCGGCGACCTCGGCGAAGGCGGGATCGTCCATGAGCTCGCGGGGGTCGACGGCTCCGACGCGGGTCCTGTCCCCGGCCGCTTCGACGACGACGTTGCAGGGCAACAGCAGCGCCACGTTCGGGTCGATCTGCAGCGCCTTGTCGGCGAAGCCGGGGTTGCACGCGCCGAGAATCTTGAGCGGGGGCCGCTCGACGCCGAGCTTCGCCTTCAGGGTGGCGGACACGTCGATCTCGGTCAGCACGCCGAAGCCCTGCCCGGCCAGTGCCTCGCGCACGGCGGCCTCGGCCTGCTCCACCGACATGTCAACAGTCGTCTCGATCGCCTTCATCGCTGACCTCTCCTCCGGTGACCGTCGCACCGATCATACCCCAGGGGGTATCGCGAAGCAGGTTCAGGTGCCGGGCCAGTCCCAGGTGGCGATCTTGTTGCACTGGTACTCGGCAATGACGAGCTTCTCCTCGTAGGCGGAGCGCAGTGCGACGATGTCGGCTGGGTTGCTTGCACCCGCAAGTTCCGTGACAGCGTCGTAGACGTCCTCCACCGATGCGGTGGTCGGCGACGAGGGTGCGTCCGAGAGGAGGCCTGCCAGGTGGCTGCGCATCACGGCCTGCATGGGCGCCGCGGTAACTCCCTCGCTGCCGGTGATCTCGCGCAACGCACCGAGGAGCTCCGTGCAGACCTTCTGGTCCGTGCGTGCCGTGTCGCCGGCGACCGCGCTTCGGTCGTCCCCTCCGCCGGTCTCGTGGTCGGTCCCGGTGCCGCGCCCGGCGTAGTAGCCGATCGCGGCCGCCGCCACCACGAGGATCACGACCCCCACCGCGAGCGCCGCCCAGACGCCGGCGCCGGGGCCACGGCGGGCCGGCGCGGGCGGAGCGGCAGGGGGCGGCTCCGGAGTCGGAGGCTGTTCGGATCCGTCCACGTCCTGAGCGGATGCGGTCTCCGCCGTCGCGTCAGCGTCGATGTCTTCCATCGTGACCACCGGGCCGGCTCGGGTACTGCGGAGAAGCTACCCCTTGCCGCCGACCTGTGCCGCCGACGTGTGCCGCCGACCTGAGCGCCCCCGAACGGGAGGGGCGGGGACGAGGAGGGGGACTCGCGGATCTGACGGGTCGTCAGATATGATGCGGCGCAAGGATCCCGGGCCACGAGCGCCCTGCCCGAGAGAGGCCGCATGGACTTCGAGTTCACCGAGGACGAACGCGAGTTCGTCGCCGAGGTAGAGCAGTTCCTCGACGCGCACCACGACCCCGCCGTCATGGACCCGACGCGGGAGAACATGGCCCAGATCTCGGACACGCCCGAGCGGCGCGCGTTCATGAAGCAGCTCGCGTCCCAGGGCTGGCTCGGGATCACGTGGCCGACCGAGCTCGGCGGCCGCAACGGCTCCGGCGTCTCGGAGTACCTCCTCAACGAGGCGCTCGCCCGCCGCGGCGCACCCCAGATCGGCAAGGGCGTCGGCATCATCGGCAAGACGCTGATCCGCCACGGCTCCGACAAGCTCAAAGCCGAGTTCCTGCCCAAGATCCTCGACGCCGAGATCGAGTTCGCGGTCGGCTACAGCGAACCCGACGCCGGTAGCGACGCGGCGGCGATGAAGCTCAAGGCGGTCAAGACCGAGGGCGGCTGGACCCTCAACGGCACCAAGATCTGGACGACGTCGGCGCACTTCGCCGACTGGTACTGGGTCGGCGCCCGCACCGACCCCGACGCCCCCAAGCACCACGGCATCTCGCTGTTCCTCGTCCCGATGGACCACCCCGGCCTCACCGTGAACGCCATCTGGACGATGGGCGACGAGCGCACCAACGAGGTCGTCTTCGACGACGTGTTCGTACCCGACGACTACGTCGTGGGCGAGCTCAACCACGGCTTCCAGTACATCAGCGAGGCGCTCGACCTCGAACGCTTCACGATGTTCACGTTCTCGCCGATCCAGGCGCGCCTCGACCTCCTCGTCGACTACGTCGAGTCCGCGACCCGCGACGGCGAGCCGCTGCGGGACGACCCCGAGGTGCGCCGCCGCATCGCCCGCCTCGCGACCGAGGCCGAGGTCGCGCGTGTGCTCGGGCTCCGCTTCGTCGCCGCCGCCAAGAACGTCGGGGCGAAGCCGCCCACGGCCGAGGCGTCCGGCTACAAGCTCTTCGCGACCGAGCTGTCCAAGCGCCTCGCCGACGCGTCGATGGACCTCGGCGGGCCCGACACCCAACTGCGCGTCGGCACCGAGACCGCGCCGATGGCCGGCCGCGCGGAGTCGACGTACCGCTACACGACCCTCGACACGATCGGCGGCGGCACGTCGGAGGTCCAGAAGAACATCCTCGCCCGCCGCAAGCTCGGCATGCCCAAGAACTTCTGACGATGGGCAGCGAGGCACCACTCGACGGCGTCGTCGTCCTCGACCTCGCCAGCGTCGGGCCGGCCGTGCGCGCCTCGCGCGCACTGGCCGACTACGGCGCCCGCGTCGTCAAGGTCGCGCCGATGCCGCGCAGCGGCGTCCAGATCACCCCGCCCGCGTACGCGTACAGCGGCGGCCGCGGCCTCGAACGCATCCACGTCGACGTCAAGGCCGACGCCGGGCGCGAGGCGTTCCTGCGCCTGGCGGAAGGCGCCGACGTCGTGATCGAGAGCTTCCGTCCCGGTGTCGTCGACCGACTCGGCATCGGCTACGACGCCGTGCGCGAGCGCAACCCGGCGATCGTGTACTGCTCCACGAGCGGCTACGGCCAGGACGGCCCCCACGCCCAGTGGGCCGGCCACGACCTCAACTACCTCGGCGTGGGCGGCTTCCTGCACTGCAGCGAGCGGCGCGCCGACGGCGGCCCGCCGATCCCGGGAGCGACCGTGGCGGACTCCGCCGGCGGGGGCATGCACGCGGTCACCGCGATCCTCGCCGCGCTGGTGGGGCGCGGACACGACGGCGCGGGCTGCCACCTCGACGTGTCCGCCGCGGACGGGGTCCTCTCGCTGATGTCGCTCTACGTCGACGAGTACCTCGCGACCGGCACCGAACCGGGGCCGCGCCACTACATCCTCACCGGCCGCTACGCCTGCTACGACAGCTACCAGGCAGCCGACGGCAAGTGGCTCACGGTCGCCGCCATCGAGCCGCGGTTCTGGGCGAACCTGTGCCGGCTCCTCGGCCTCGAGCAGTGGGCGGCACACCAGATGGAGGACTCCTACCAGAACGAGATCCGCGCCGAGCTGCGCGCCGTGTTCGCGACGAGGGACCGTGACGACTGGGTCGCCGAGCTCGCGCCGGCCGACACGTGCGTGGCCGCCGTGCTCGACGTGACCGAGGTCGTCCACGACCCCCAGTACCGCCACCGCGGCCTCTTCGTGGAGGCGTCCCACCCCACGGCGGGGACGTTCGAGCAGGTGGCGCCGCCGCTCGCGGGGATGCCCGCACCCGGCGCGTCCACCCCGGTACCGCTGCGCGACGCCGCGGAGACCGACACCGACGCGCTCCTCGGCGCGTGCGGCTACTCGGTTGCCGAGATCGAAGCCCTGCGAGAAGAGGAAGTGGTCCTGTGAGCGACCTGCCCGCCGCGGTCGCGGCGATGATCGGTGAGGTCAGGTACGAGGAGTCCGGCGGGTTCCCCGTCGAGCGCGGCTACGTGTGGAACACCTGCGCCGCGACCGAGAACGCCAACCCGCTCTTCTGGGACGACGACGTCGCCGCCGCGATCACCGACGGTCCGATCGCGCCGCCGACGATGCTGTCGGTGTGGTTCCGCCCCCACCACTGGGCGCCGGGGCGCACCGAGGAGCACCTGCCCCTGCGGGTGCACTTCGACCTCAAGGAGATCCTCGGCCTGCCCGAGGCGGTCATGACCGACAACACGATCACCTTCGGCGAGCCGGTGCGCCCCGGCGACGAGATCACGTCGCGCCAGATCCTGCGCTCGGTCAGCGACGAGAAGACCACCAAGTTGGGCACCGGCCGCTTCTGGGTCATCGACGTCGAGTACCACAACCAGGACGGCGTCCTCGTCGGCGTCGAGTCCTACACCGGCTTCGGGTACAGGAGGGACGCGTGAGCTCGCTGACTCTCGACCAGGTGTCAACCGGCGACACCCTGCCGCAGCTCTCCTACGACGTGACCGCGACGACGGTGATCCTCGGCGCCCTCGCGAGCCGCGACTGGCGGCCCATGCACCACGACCGCGACTTCGCCCAGGTCCGCAACGGCACCCGCGACATCTTCATGAACACGCCGAACCAGGCCGCCTGGTTCGAGCGCTTCGTGACCGACTGGACCGGCCCCGCGGGCCGCCTCGGCCGCATGAGGTTCCGCATGCGCGACTCGGTCTTCCCCGGCGACACGATGGTGCTCGCCGCCACGGTGACCGATGTCGGGGTCGACGACGGCGGCTGCGGCTGGGTCGACCTCGACGTGACGCTCTCGGTCGGCGACAAGGTCTGCACGACCTGCGAGGTGCGCGTCGCGCTGCCCGTGTCCGAGGACGACAACCCGTGGCGGCGCCACGGCGACGACTGGAGGCCGTGATGGACCTCGACTTCACCGAGGAACAGGACCTGCTGCGCGAGACCGTGCGCGGCGTGTGCGCCCAGTACGCACCCGTCGACGTGGTGCGCGCGATGGAGGACGACCCCAGCGGTTATCCCCCCGAGCTGTGGGCGCAGCTCGCCGAGCTCGACCTGATCGGGTTGACGCTGCCCGAGGCCTACGGCGGTTCGGGCCAGTCGCTGGTCGAGGCCGCGATCGTCTACGAGGAGCTCGGCGCGGCGCTGGCGCCGTCGCCGCACTTCGTGTCGGCGGTGATGGCGGGCGGGCTGATCGCCCGTGCGGGCACCGAGGACCAGAGACAGCAGTTGCTGCCCTCGATCGCGTCGGGCGAGACGGTCGTCACGGTCGCGTGGACCGAGCCGAACCACGGCTTCGGGCCCGCAGGCGTCACCGCGCTCGCCGACCCGACCGACGGCGGCTGGGAGGTGAGCGGCACCAAGTGGCACGTGCCCTTCGCCGCGGCCGCGGACAAGCTCCTGGTCCTCGCCCGCCACGGCGACGCCGAGGTCGGCATGTTCCTCGTCGACCGCGACGCCGACGGGGTCGGCCTCGAACAGCAGCTCACGGTCGCGTCCGCGACCCAGTACGGCGTGACCTTCGAGAAGGCGGCAGCGGAGCGCGTCGGCACGGCGTCGTGGGCGGACTGGGATGCCGTCATGCACGACGGCATCGTGCTGCTGGCGGCGCAGGCGATCGGCGGGGCGCGCGCGGCGCTCGACATCACCGTCGAATACGCGCTCAACCGCGAGCAGTTCGGCAAGCCCCTCGCGGCGTTCCAGTCGATCAGCCACTACCTCGCCGACGCGGACACCGCGATCGAGGGCGGCCGCGTGCTCGTGTACGAGGCGGCGTGGGCGCAGTCGGTGGGCCGCCCGACCACGCGCCTCGCGCCGATGGCGAAGTCGTTCGCGTGCCGCACGTTCCGCGAGACGACGGCGACGTGCGTGCAGGTCTGGGGCGGGATGGGCTTCACGCTCGAGGCCGACATCCAGCTCTACTTCCGCCGTGCCAAGGCGCTGCAGCTCAACTGGTGGGACGAGCGCTACCTCGACGCGCTCGTCGCCGACGACGTGCTCGGAGCGGCGGCCGGTGCCTGAACCCGAACGGCCCGGGGTCGCGGACCTGTCGCTGCCGGGCGACGTGGCGCAGTGGCTCTACGACCGCTGGCAGCCCGCACCGCCGGCGTTGGAGACACCCGAGCGCCTCGCGCACCGGCGCCTCGCCGCCGCCGTCCGTCGTCTCGTCGCCGAGACGGTGGCCACGGGCGCCGGCGCCGCCACCCTCGAAGCCGCCGCCGACACCGTGGAGGGCCTCGCGGCGCTGTTCGCGAACCAGCCCCGCGGCGCCTTGCACCCCTTCGACCCCGATCCCGCGGTGCCCCACGACCTCTACGTGTGGAGCGAGTGGTCTCCGGTATTCGGGACGTCGCACCCGATGGCGCCGCCGATCACCCTGCAGGACGCGGGCGGCTACGTCGTCGGCGAGGTCACCTACGGCTCCCAGTTCGAGGGCCCGCCCGGCGGCGTCCACGGCGGCTTCATCGCGGCGGCCTTCGACGACCTGCTCGGGGCGACCCAGACCCTGTCGGGCCTCGCCGGTTTCACCGGGACGCTGACCGTGCGCTACCGCTCCCCCGCTCCGCTCGGGCGGCCCCTGCGCTACGAAGGCAGGCTGCTGCCGCGTGAGGGCCGCAAGCTCACGTGCAGGGGCACCCTCCACGACGGCGACACCCTCTGCGCCGAGGGCGAGGCGATCTTCGTCCTCAACCAGGGCATGCTCGACACCCTCGAAGCCGGGGACTGACCTAGCCCCGGGCCGCCCGGGGTGGGGGGGCGGTGACCTTGGAGCACCGGAGCGCCAAATGTGGCACGGACGTGCTCCAACCCCCACGCTTTGGCACGGACGTGCTCCAACCCCCGCGCTGTGGCACGGACGTGCTCCAACCCCCGCGGCCGGCCCGGCGGTCCCGGCGGTGCCGAGGCCGGTTCCGGCTCCCGTAGGGTCGGCCCATGACGATCTATGTGGCGCTCGGCCAGCACGTCGACTTCTGGCACTCCTACCGGGGCGACTCGCCCACCGAGGACGGCTTCGGCCACGACTTCGACGTGATCGGCCGGTCGCTCGACGTCCTCGAACGTCACCCCGGCCTCGTGTGTGACTGGGACTGGGAGTGCGCACGGGCTCTGCGGGACGCGCTCCCCCACGACCCCGCATTGCTCGCACGGCTCGTGTCACGTGTGCGCGACAGCGGTGACGTCGTCCGGCACATAAGCTGGGCCGGCGAGATCCTCTCGGCCCTCACCGAGGACGAGTTCACCGAGTCCTTCCGGCGCAGCCGCGCCGACCTGACGGCGACCTTCGGAGCCGAGAATCTCGTCGAGGGCTGCTACCCGCAGGAGTGCATGTACACACCCGCACTCCCGCGGCGCCTGCGCGGCGCCGGCGTCGAGTGGGTGAGCCTCTTCTACGGTGCGTGCGGGTTCACCGCGTTCCGCCGCGACGTCCGCCTCGACGGCGCCGAGGCGTACAACCCGCTGCGCCTGTTCACACCCGAGGGCGACGCCTGGATCACACTCGTCCCGATGTACAACCACGGCGACCTCCTCGACTTCGGCGACATGAACCAGTGGCTGGAGGCGGTGGCCGAATCGTGCGGCGACGACGACGGGCTCCTCCACGTCAGCTTCGACGCCGACTCGATCACGTGGCCGCCGTTCCTCGAGGCGACCGCCGCCGCGCTCGACACGCTCGACTTCGTGCGGTGCTGCACCGTCGACCGCTACCTGGAGACCCACGCGCCGCTGCGCGACGTCACGCTGCACCGCGATCTCGCCGACGGCGCCATGGACGGCTACGGCAACTGGTCCGAGAAGCCGGTCAACTTCCGGATGTGGACCTCCATCGTCGAGGGACGCCGCCGCGGAGCGCCGGTCGAGCGCCGCCTGTTGGCGGCGAAGACCACGAACTTCGGCCTCGCGACGCCGTTGCTGCACCCCGACCGGATGGCCACCGTCGACGGCTTCGTCGCCGAGCTCGGCACCGCCGAGCTTGCCCGCCCCGCTCTCGGCTCGGGAGCGCCGGACCTCCCGGCCGGTCGGATCGAGGCGCACCGGTCGGCGCGGTTCTCGGCACCGGAGCCGTTCGGCGACGGCGGCATCGCGTTCTGGGTGACGGTGACCTTCGGCGACGACGTCGACGAGGACGCCGTCGAGCCGTGCGCGATCGTGCTCGACTGGGCCCTGCCGGTCACGGTGCACAAGGCGGACTTCTGCGGAGCCCGCTCCACCTACGACATCGTCGAGGACCAGGACAGCGTCAACAACCACCTCACACCGGAGTGGGCGGCGTTCGGGGCGGCCGACGGGAGCGGCGTCCTCGTGGCCTTCGACGAGCGCGTCCTCGCGGGACCGGCGGCCCTACCGCTGCGGGTGCGCGGCGGAGAGGTGCGCGTCAACCCCTTCGGCACCTACTGGGGCCGCTATCCCGACATGCACCCCGAGTGGACCGGTGGGAGCGGGCAGGCCCACGAGGTGGTGCCTCTGGTCGGCTCCCACTACCACTCGTCGTCGCCGGCGTTCGCAGGCGCGACGCTCACCTTCCGCCTCGGTGTCGTCGCGTTCGAAGGACCCGAGCCGTCGCCGCCTCCGGCCTGGCCCGACTGAGACGCCGTCTCAGCAGCCGACCGCCGCGTAGGACAGGATCGTCTGGGCCGACTGGCCGTCACCGCTGAGGGTGGCGGTCAGGAGCTCGGTGAGGCTCGACTCGTCCATCGACGCGATGTTGGAGTGGTAGCACGCGATCCACCCGGGCGGGTATTGCCCCGCGAGGTCCTTGGTGACAGCGTCGGCGATCGTGTTGGCCGACACGCAGCTCACGAGCAGGTTGGCGACCTCCGTGGGATCCGACGTGCCCGAGACCACGGCGCTTGCGAGCGCGAAGTTCCCGTCGAGAGCGTCGAGCACGCACTGGTACTCGCCGCCGGGCATCGGCACCTGGCCCACGAGGTTGTTCGCCGCCGTCTTGGCCTGCGAACCGCCGCCGCCGCCGTTGCCGCCGGGTGCCGCCGACGTCGGGGTCTTGCCCGGCACCGTCGTCTTGGCCGGGTCCGTCTTCTTGTCGCCCCCGAGTGTGAGCACGAGCACCACAACGATGACGATCACGACGACCACGGCTCCGGCGATGCCGGCGATCAGCGCGGTCGGGGGCTTCTTGGCGGGACCACCGGGACCGCCGGGACCGCCGGGACCGGGACCGGCACCGCCCGGCGCGTATCCGGCAGCGGCGCCTGCCGCACCGGGGGCGGGGGCGGGGGCGGGGCCCGGCTGGCCCGGATAGATCGGTTGGGGCAACTGCTCCGGTGGGATACGGGCCACCCGTGTCCTCCCTGCGTCTGTGTCTGTCGGGATGTGTCGGCCGTTGCGGTGCACAGGCCTTCTCTCTCAGAGGTAACCACCGTAGCCGTACGGCTCCGCGGCCTTGGGCGGCACCTGGGCGCCGAAGAACGTCTTGCCGCCGAACTCGTCCTGGAGCATGTCGTCGGCCACGTCGGCGAGATGGGACATGATGTTCGTCGCGATCGCGACGTGCTCGGGCACGAACGGCCGGCAGATCAGCTCCATCTCGGCGACGACGGTGTCGTCCTGGTGGTAGAGGCGCCCGAACGAGATGCGGGCGTTCATGTCGTTGAGCCTCGACAGCAGTTCGGCGGTTCCCGGCACGCCGCTGAGCAGGGGCGACGCGAAGCGGAGCCGGGGCGGCCCGACCGCAGGGCGCACGAAGGTCAGGGCGGTGCCGTGCGCCACGAGCATGTCGCCGTCCTCGTTGCGGCCCACGGGGCCGTCGCCCTCGTCGAGGGCCGCGAGGACCATCTCGGTTGCCCTGTCGAGCTGCTCGAGCGACTCGATCTCGATCGTTGCCTGCGGCGACATGGACGCACCCGCCGGTTGCGCTGCGTCCCTGCCGTCTGCGGTGTCCACCGCACCCACATCGGCAACGTGCTCCTGTGCGGACTCCACGAAGGCCGCGAGGACCAGCGAGCGCAGCTCGTGCCCGTTCGGGCACGTCGCCAGGTACTCGGCGTCATCGGTGAGCGAGGTGTCGCCGATCCCCTCGGCACGCAGGCCCGACGCGAGCCCGGCACGCACGTCGGTGCGTCCCGCGAGCCAGACGTCACGCAGGACGGGCCACGCGGCGCGCACGAACGCGGTCCGCGGAGGCGAGCCGAAGGTGGCACCCAGCGCAGCCACCGCGGCGCCGCCGTCGAGGTGGAGCTGATCGGCCAGCGCTGCGAGCACGGGCGCCGGCACGTCGGCCCAGCGGAACGGGGACTCAGCCACCGCTGCCGATCACCGCGCCGCCACCGGCGCCGGACCCGCTTCCCTGGTACACGTGGCACGGCATCGCACTACCGTAGCCGCAGGCACACGGCGATCGGCCAGCCGCCGCTGGAGTCCCTCGTGGCGGAACCCCCACGACAACCCACGGTCCCGGATCCCACCGCGGCGCCGCTGCCCGCGATCACCGGGCTCACCCGGCAGGTGCCGGGCCCTGGCATGCCCCAGGACCTACGTCCGAGGCGGGCGAACAACAACCTCGACGTCGTCGAACACGACGGCCGGCTCCACCTCGCCTTCCGCAGCGGGATCTTCCACTTCGCGTCGCCCTGGACGTGGCTGCACGTCGTGTCCTCCGGCGACTGCGGCCGGACGTGGGTGGCCGAGACGACCGTGCACATGGGCCGCGACCTGCGCGAGCCGCGTCTGCTGTCGTGGGACGGGAAGCTGTTCCTCTACTTCTTCGAGGCGGGCAGGAACCCGTTCGCGTTCGTGCCGGGGCGGGTGTTCGCGTCCGAGCGCCGCGGCGACGTGACGTGGACGGTGCCGGTCCCGATCACGCCACCCGGCTACGTGGTGTGGCGCACCAAGGTCGTCGACGGCGTCCCCTACATGATGCGCTACCGCGGCGGCGCCGCGATCTACTCGACGTCGACCGACCCCCTCGAGGTCGAGTGGCTCACGACCACCGACGGCTACGACTGGACCCCCGTCGACCCCACCCGCGCCTGCGTGTACAGGGGCGGCGCGTCGGAGGCGGACTTCGTGTTCACCGACGCCGGCGACCTCGTCGCCGTGTTGCGCAACGAGGCCGGCGACGCGGGCGGGTGGGGGTCGGTGATCTGCCGCGGACCCGCCGCCGATCGCGCCGACTGGACCTGCACGCACGATCCCCGCAAGTTCGACTCCCCGTGGATGTTCACCCAGGACGGCCGCGTGTACCTGGTCGCCCGGCGCCAGGTGTCGTTCGGGGGCCGCTACGACCTCGGCCGGCGGCGCCTTCCGAGGGCCGCCCAGGGCCTCCTACACGAGCTCGCGTACTGGGTCACGCCCAAGCGCACCTCGCTGTGGGAGGTCGATCCGGCCACGCTCGCGGTGCGGTGGGTGCTCGACCTGCCGTCGAGGGGCGACACGGCGTTCGCCTCCGGCGTGCGCCTCGACGATCGCCGCTGGCTCGTGTTCAACTACTCCTCCGACGTCGACGGCGCCGACGTGGCCTGGGTCCGCGGCCAGCTCGGCCCGACCCACGTCTACTCCCAGGTCCTCGAGTTCCCGTCCCCGGACGCCCCCAGCCCCAGCCCCAGCCCCAGCCCCAGCCCCCAAACCCCGACCCCGGCCACACCCCAAACGCGGGCAGGATGACCCGCCAGCGGGCCAAACCGCCCGCGTTTGCGGACGGCCCACACCCCAAACGCGGGCAAGATGACCCGCCAGCGGGCCAAACCGCCCGCGTTTGCGGACGGCCCAGACCCAGACCCCCCCCGACCGCCACCGCGCGCAGGCCTGCAGGGACGCTTCAACGGGGCCGGCCGGACTGACAGGTCGGGCACCAGAACAGGTTGCGATTGCCCAGATCGATCCGGCGGATCGTGTCGCCGCAGACATGGCAGGGCTGTCCCGCACGCCGGTACACGTAGACCTCCCCGCCGTGACGGTCCTCACGCGGCGGCCTCCCCATCGCTTCGGGCGTGTGCCCGTCGGCGACGGTGTCGATGCGGCCGTGGTCGTACGCGTAGGCCATCAACCCGACCAGGTCGGACCACATCGCCGCCCACTCGTCCTCGGTGATCGACCGCCCCTGGCGCATCGGGTCGATCCTGTTGCGGAACAGCACCTCGGCCCGGAAGATGTTCCCCGTGCCGGCCACCACCGACTGGTCCATCAACAAGGTGGCGATGGGCGCGCGGCTCTTGTGGATGCGCGCCCAGGCCCGCTGGCCCGTCGCGCCCGGGCGGAGCGGGTCGTCGCCCAGGCGGGATTCGATGCTGTCCTTGCCGTCGAGGTCGACGAGCTCGCAACGTGACGCTCCCCGCAGGTCCGCCCACGACGTGCGGTTCACCAACCGGAGGCGGATCTGGCCGACTTCGTCGGGTTCGGGAGCGTCCCCGAACGTGAACCTGCCGTAGATGCCCAGGTGTACGTGGATCCATCGGGCGTGGGGGAAGCGGACGAAGAGGTGCTTGCCCGTCGCGTCGGCGCCGACCAGCTTGTGCCCGTCGACCATCGCGGCGCCTTGGCGGAAGCGGCCCTGGGGACTGGTGGCGTGCACGACACGGCGTGCGAAACGCCGCTCGATCTCGGCTGCGAGACGGTGCGTGACATGACCTTCGGGCATGGCCGCCGAGTCAACCACGCCGTGGTGACGACCGGGTAGCCGGCCACGCTGTAGCGTCTGCGCGGTGGAGGAGTTCGACTACGTGGTCGCCGGCGGTGGGTCCGCCGGCTGTGTCGTGGCGAGCCGCCTGAGCGAGGACCCGACCGTCACGGTCTGCCTGCTCGAAGCCGGCGGCGAGGGACGTGGCGCCCTGATCCGCGCCCCCCTCGGCTTCACGATCGCGATGCCGCGGGGAATCAACAGCTGGAACTACCAGACGGTGCCCCAGGCGGGGTTCGACGGGCGACGTGGCTTCCAGCCGCGGGGCAAGGCGCTCGGCGGCTCCAGCGTCATCAACGCCATGATCTACGCCCGTGGTCATCGCTCCGACTACGACAACTGGGAGGCGCTGGGCAACCCCGGATGGGGCTTCGACGACGTGCTTCCCTTCTTCAAGAAGTCCGAGGCGAACGCGATCCACCGTGATTCCCCCTTCCACGGCGTCGACGGTCCGCTGCAGGTGACCGACCTGCGCAGCCCGAGCCCGCTCAACGAGGTGTTCCTGCAGGCGTGCCAGGCCCAGGGGATCCCGTTCAACCCCGATCTCAACGGCGCCGAGCACCACGGCTGCTACCACGTCCAGGTCACCCAGCGCGACGGTGAGCGCCACAGCGTCGCGGCAGCGTTCATCCATCCGAACCTGGACCGGCCGAACCTGGACGTTCGGACCGGCGCGCACATCACCAGGGCCACCTTCGACGGGCGCCGCGCGACCGGCGTCGAGTACCACCGTGACGGCCAGACCCGGACCGTGGGGGCCCGCCGCGAGGTGGTGATGTCGGCCGGCGCTTTCGGCACGCCCCAGATCCTGATGGCATCGGGGATCGGCCCGGGCCAGCACCTCCAGGAGCTCGCCATCCCGCCGGTCCTCGACGTGGCAGGCGTCGGCCAGAACCTCCAGGACCACATCTCGGCGCTGCTCATCTACCGAGCCAGGATCGACGACGACACCGTCGGAATCTCCCCGAGGGGCGTGGCACGGCTGCTTAGGGGGATCTGGGAGTGGCGCCGGCACCGCAGCGGATTGATCACGAGTTGCGCGGCCGAGTCGGGCGTCTACTACCGCAGCAGTCCCGACGTCGAGGTGTCGGACATGGAGATGGAGCTCATCGTCGGAATCGGCGACGACCACGGCCGCAAGCTCCACCTCGGCCACGGCTACTCGGCCCACCTGCTGCTCGCCCGGCCCAAGAGCGTGGGCGAGGTGCGCCTCGCCAGTGCCGACACGCGTGTCGCGCCCCTGATCGATCCCCGCTACTTCAGCCATCCCTACGACATGGAGACCCTGGTCAAGGGGACCCAGGTCGCGCTGGACATCATGGGCAACGCAGCGTTCGATCCCTACCGCGGCGAGATGCTGATCCACTACGACCGCGACGACCCCGCCCAGATCGAGGAGACCCTCCGCGACCACGCCGACACCGAGTACCACGTGTGCGGCACCGCCAAGATGGGCCCCGAGACCGACCCGATGGCCGTCGTAGACGCGCAGCTGAGGGTTCGTGGCGTCGCCGGGCTGCGGATCGCCGATGCGTCGGTGATGCCTCAGGTGACGAGCAACAACATCCACGCAGCCGTGATCATGATCGGCGAGAAGTGCGCCGACATGATCAGGCACGGGTCCTGAGCACCAGCGCCGAGGGCGGCGATACCTCGCCGCCCGATGATGTATTAGCATCAAGTGCGTGCGCACCACCGTAACCATCGACGACGACGTCCTCATGGCTGTCAAAGAGCGCGCCCGAAGGGAGAAGCGGACCGCCGGCGAGGTGCTGTCGGAGCTCGCCCGCAGCGCGCTGACCGGACAGCAGAGTCGAGCCGACCACGACACGACGGCGTCGTTCCACGGCTTCCGGCCACTTCCGCACCGGGGTCCCGCTGTCTCGAACGCGCTGATCGACGACCTCCGTGAGCAGGAGCCCGAGTGAGTCGGGCACTGCTCGATGTCAACGTGCTCCTGGCCCTCTTCGACGCTGATCACGTCGACCACGATCGGGCTCGCCGCTGGGTCGACGGCGAGATCGCATCAGGATGGGCCTCGTGTGCGATCACCCAGAACGGCTTCGTCCGGATCATCAGCCAACCGCGGTACCCGAGCCCGGTGACTCCAGCCCTGGCGATGGAGCTGCTGGCGGAAGCGTGCGCAGGACCCGCGCACGAGTACTGGCCGTGCGAGATCAGCGTGCTCGACTCCGACCTCGTGGACCCAACTCGTATCCACGGTCCCCGACAGGTGACCGACGCGTACCTTCTCGCCCTTGCCACCGTGAACGCCGGTCGCTTCGTCACATTTGACCGTGCGATCGCTCTGTCCGCCGTCCCGCGGGCCAGCGACGCCAACCTGACGGTTCTGTAGCCGGGCGCGCGTTGAGGCGTTTCAGCGGAAACGTCTTCGGGAATGGTTCCCAATCGGGGTGGCGGTGTTGGCGCGGATCCTCGGCGTCTTGGCGATGAGCACCGGCATGCCGTGAAGACCGGCGCCCGGCGGCCGGTGCGCTCGGGAGGCGAGCCCGCGGGCGCCCTCGGGGGGAACCCCGTCAGCCGCCGGCGGCCTTCGCCCGGTACCCGGAGGCCTGGAGCCAGGACAGCACCTTGTCGCGCTGGTCGCCCTGGATCTCGACGGCGCCGTTCTTCACCGAACCCCCGGTGCCGCAGGTTCGCTTGAGCTCGCCCGCCACCGCATCGAGGTCACCCGTGAGCCCGCGCACCACCGTGACGGTCTTGCCCCGGCGCCCGCTCTTCTCGCGGAAGACGCGGACCGTCCCGTCGCCCGGATCCTGGGAGGCCGGCGCAGGCACACGCGAACGCCCACGTGGCCGTTGATCGCCACCGTCGGTGGAATAGACCAGCTTCGCGTCCGACACGGGACCGATCGTACCGCCACCGGGTGTAGAAGGAGGCCGGGTCCCGCCGCACACACCGAGGCCCACCGACGCGAAGGAGAAGACATGACCGACCGGCTCGACGGGACCGTCGCCATCGTCACCGGCGCCAGCAGCGGCATCGGCCACGCCACCGCCGGGGCACTCGCCCGCAACGGCGCCACGGTCGTGGCTGCTGCCCGGCGCAAGGACCGCCTCGACGACCTCGTCCGCGAGATCGAGGCCGGCGGCGGCGCGGCGTTCGCCGTCGAATGCGACATCACCGACCGCGCCCAGGCCGAAGCGCTCGTCGCGACCACGGTCGACCGGTTCGGCCGCCTCGACACGCTCGTCAACAACGCCGGCGTCATGCTGCTCGGGCCGATCGTCGACGCGCCGTTCGACGAGTGGGACCGGATGATCGACCTCAACGTCCGCGGCCTCCTCGCGTGCACCCACGCCGCGCTGGCGCACCTCGTCGCCGCAGCCGAGACCGGACCCCGGCACGTCGCCGACGTCGTCAACGTCAGCTCCGTCGCGGGACGGGTCGCCCGCTCCGGATCCGGCGTCTACAACCTCACCAAGCACGGTGTCGGCGCGGTCAGCGAATCGCTGCGCCAAGAGGTGGCCAAGCGCCACGTCCGCGTGTCCCTCGTCGAACCCGGTGCCACCCTCACCGAGTTGGGCACCCACGTCCGCCCCGAGGTGCGTGCCGCGTCATTCCAGCGCTTCGCGGGTGTCGAACGCCTCGGCGCCGAGGACATAGCGGACGCGATCGCCTACGTCGTCACCCGCCCACGCAACGTCGCCGTCAACGAGATCCTCATCCGCCCCACCGAACAGGACACCTGAGACCCGAGGTGGTGTCCGACCGAGACCGGGTAGCGTCATGGATGAGCGAGGCCTCCAGAGAAGAGGCGTCGCCGCGACGGCTGCCGGAGAAGGGCCGCAAGCCATGAGCCCGACGTTCACGGAAACCGACGGCATTCCCGAGATCACCCCGGCAGAGCTCCACCGGGCCCTCGACAACGCCGAGAGCCCCCAACTCGTCGACGTGAGAACGAAGCTCGAGCACCGCCGGGGCCACATCGGAGGATCGGTGTCGAGCCCGATCCAGGCACTGCGCTGGAACCTGGACCGACTCGACCTCGACCCGCGCCGCCCGGTCGTCGCCATCTGCAAGACCGCGCACAGGTCGATCCCCGCCGTGCACATGCTCCGCGCCAGGGGATTCGACGCCGGCCAACTCGCCGGGGGCACGGACAGGTGGCGCAGCGAGGGATTCCCCCTCGACGCCGCGGCCGCTTCGACACGCCGCCACGGCGACCAGCAGGCGGGACGCATACGAGCCAGGTTCAACGCCGCGGCGTACGACCGCTTCACGGCCAAGCTCGAAGATGCCCTCATGAGCGGTGTCCGCACCCAACTGCTGTCCCCCCTGCAGGGGCCGGTGCTCGAGATCGGTGCCGGCACCGGGGCGAACCTCGCGCACTACCCCGACTCGGTGACCCACATCGACCTCGTGGAGGTCGACCCCCACATGGCCGCGAGGCTCCGCCCCCGCATGCCGGCGCACGCGGAGCTCTACATGGGCTCCGCGGAACGCCTCCCTCACGGCGACAGCGAGTACTCCGCGGTCGTCTCGACGCTGGCGCTGTGCTCCATGAACGACGTCGACGCCACTCTCGGCGAGATCCGGCGGGTGCTGCGCCCCGGCGGCACGCTCGTCTTCGCCGAACACGTGCGCTCGAAGCGGCCGAAGTGGGGGACGCTCCAGGACAGCCTCAACCCGGGATGGCGATGGCTGTCGGGGGGGTGCCGCGCCAACCCCGACACGATCGCCGCCCTGGAGCGGGCGCGCTTCGCCGTCGAGGAGATCGGCTCGGTCGAGTTCGGCCGGCGCGCCTTCATCCGGGACTTCAAGTGGGGTCGTGCGACCCCGAAGAGACCGGGCGGCTGAGCGCCCGGCACGGAGGTAGCGTTCCGACCGCCGCCGCGATCCTCAGTCGGGAGCGGCCCCGACGAGTCACGGCCACAAGGTGCTCCCAGCGCCCGACCGCGACGGCGTCGGCGCCTCCGACGCGTAGGGCTGTCACCACCGCGTGGATGGACGGTTCCCGCTTCGCCAGGGTGCCGGTGATCGTCTACGGCGTCGACCTGCTCGGTGCTGCCTTCGCCTACAAGGTGCTGCAGAGTGCGATCATCGCATCCCAGGGCGAGGACTCGCCGCTGCGGCAAGCGGTGGGCAGGGACTCGAAGGGCATCGCTTCGCTGGTGCTCTATCTCGTCGGGATCGCCGCTGCCTGGTTCATCGGGACCGACACGGCGGCGCCCCTGTGGGTGGCGATGGGCTGCTTCGTGGCGGTGGCCGTAATATGGCTCGTCCCCGACCGCCGCATCGAACGGGTGATCGCCGAACGCGGTGTGCAGGACTGAGCCGCCCGGGGGTTGGTGGAGGCGTCGATCCCACGGAAGGATGGAGCGATGCCAGCACCGAGGAAGTATCCGAGCGAGTTGCGGGAACAGGCATCCACCAGATGCCTGATGCGGACCCGGTCCTCAGGCTGCATAGATGGGCCTCGCTCCTGCGACGACCTGGTCCCGGAAGTACCAGTACCGGCTCAGCTCGGCGTAGGTGCGCAGGTCGACCCGGCGACCCACGAGCGCCTCCAGTTGCATCTCCATCGCCGCGATCGTCAGCAGTCCCGGAGTGCGACCCGGTTCGAACTCGACCAGCAAGTCCAGGTCGCTTCCACCTGCGAATCGACCCCCCAACACCGAACCGAACAGAGCGAGACGCTGCACTGTGCTCGCCGCCGGCATGGAGACCAGATGCGAACGCATGGAGAAGACCGTCCTCGCCGATCGATGACCCCCGCCGAGGCGCACCGCCACGTCGCCCGCCGAGTTCACCGGCACTGTCAAGGGCGTGTCGCCCGACCTGTGGGAGGCGCCGGCGCCACCGGAGGGGTGGGTGGCCCGCGACGTCGTCCGCCACCTCCTCGAGTGGTTCCCGGCCTTCCTCGGGACGACTGCAGGCATCGACCTCCCTGCCGGCCCGTCGGTCGACGTCGACCCGGTCGGGGCGTGGCGGGTCCGCACCGACGCCGTCCAGGCCCTCCTCGACGACCCCGTGGTGTCCGGCGGTGAGCACGAGTTCGGCCCGATGGGCCGCTCGACCCTGGCCGACGTGACCGACCGGATCTACACCGCCGACATCTTCCTCCACCGGTGGGACCTCGCCCGCGCGACCGGCCAGGACGAGACGCTCGACCCCGAACGGTGTGCGGCAATGTACGACGCGATGTTGCCGATGGAGGAGGCACTCCGCGCGAGCGGCCACTACGGGCCCCGCGTCGAGGTCCCCGACGATGCAGACCCCCAAACCAAGCTGCTGGCGTTCATCGGCCGCCGCCCGTGACGCGGTCGGTGCCGATCAGGTGACCGGCCGGCCCGGCCAGAGGGTCAGGGCGGGGGCCGGCGCACGGCACCACCGGGCTTCAGGCGCCCCGCGGTCAGTGAGGGCGCGCCCAGGCGCCGGTCCCCGTAGCCGGCGACACGGCCGAAGGTCGTGCCCGCGACCCACTGCTCACGTGCGTCCGCGATCTCGTCGCCGCTGCGCGCGACGAAGTTCCACCACATCACGATCTCCTCCTCGAACGGGGCGCCGCCGAGCAGGAGCACGCGGGCGGGCCCGGCGGCGCCGAGGCGCAGGTCGTGGCGGGCGCAGCCCAGGTAGAGCATCGAGCCCGTGTCCAGGCCGGCCCCGTCGACCACGGCCGCCCCCGACATCACGAGCACCGCATGTTCGAACTCGGCCTCGAGCGGCACGAGCGTGTCGCCGCTGCCGTCGAGGGCGACGTCGACGCCCACGATCGGCGAGTACGCCCGGCCGGGAGAGGTCGCCCCCGCGTGCGAACCGAGGATCACGGTCGCCACCGCGCCGCCTTCGGCCACGATCGGCAGGTCGGCGTGGTGGTCCCAGGCGGGTTCGACGTCTCGTGACCCCGATGGGAGCGCGACCCAGAACTGGACCCCGTGCAGCAGATCCGGGTGCGGCTGCGGTGACTGCTCGGCGTGGCTGATGCCACGGCCCGCCGTCATCAACCCGAGCTCACCGGGACGGATCAGGGCGTCGCTGCCGAGGCTGTCGCGGTGGTGCACGACGCCGTCGAGGAGCCAGCTCACCGTCTGCAGGCCGATGTGGGGATGAGGCGGGACCTGCATGCCAGGTCCGCCGGCGATGTCGTCGGGGCCGTAGTGGTCGACGAAGCACCACGGACCCACCAGCCGCCTGCCCCGGTTGGGCAGCAGCCTGCGCACCATCGTGGATTCGCCGAGGGCGACCTCGCGGCCGTCGAAGACCTCGCGCACCGGCGCCGTGGCGATCCCGGCCGTCCCGCCGCACCGTGTCGGCTCCGAGACCCGATCGAGGTTGCTCATCGGTCCGACCGTAGCCCGGCACGCCCCGGCGCTCAGCCGAGGGCGCCGGACTCGTGCGCCGCCGCGACACGCGAGTCGTCGTAGCCGAGGACGTCGCGCAGGACGGCGTCGGTGTGCTCGCCCACCGTGGGCGCCTCGGGCGGGTCGACGAGGCCGACGTCGCCGCCGAAGTGGATCGGGAGCTGGAGCATGTCGGCGCCGTGGGTCTCGTGGTCGAGCCACTCGAAGCGCGCCTTGAACTGGGGGTCGTCGACGATGGTCTTGGGCGTGTTCACCGGCGCGATCGGTGTGTTGACCTCGTCGGACCACGCGACCCACTCCGCCGTGGTCCTGGTGCGGAAGATCTCGCGCAGCTCCTTCTGCAGCTCGCGGTTGCCGCGGGCGTGGTCGGCGAACTTGGAGCCGGGCCAGCGCTCGAAGAGGTCCATGCGCCCGAGCGCCTCGCAGAAGTTCTTCCAGAACGCCTGCTCCGACGCCATGAACAGGACGTGGCCGTCGGCGGAGTCGTACATGTTGTAACGCACGCCTTCTTTCATCCCGGCGGTTCCGGGGGCGCGGCGCACGTAACCGTCGGCCTTGTTGCCGGTCACGACGTCCTCGGGCCGCTCGTACGCGACCCACGACTCGGAGCGGTACCAGTCCATGTAGGCGGCGGCGTCGGACTGCGCGAGCTCCATCTCGCAGCCCTCCCCCGTCGCGCGGGCGCGCACGATGCCGGCGAGGATCCCGAGCGCGCCCATCAGCGGTCCGGCGTGGATGCCCATCGACGGGTGCTCGGGGATGTAGCAGTACCCGTCCTCGTCGTAGGCGGGGTTCACGAGGCCCGCCCACACGTCGTACGCGATCCCGTGGCTGGGCATGTCCTTGTACGGGCCGGTCGCGCCGTAGCCCGAGATCGAGCAGAACACGACGCGGGGGTTGACCTTCCTGAGGTCCTCGAACCCGAGGCCGAGGCGCGCCAGCGCTCCGGGACGCATCGCCTCGACGACCGCGTCGGCGGACGCGACGAGATCCTTGTAGATGGCCTTTCCCTCGGGGCTCTTGAGGTCGAGGGTGATCGACCTCTTGCCCCGGTTCAGGTGCAGGTGCATGAGCGAGACGCCCTCGACGATCGGCCACGTCATCTCGCGCACGTAGTCGCCCGCGGGCGACTCGACCTTGATGACCTCGGCGCCGAGGTCGACGAGGTGCGTGGTGATCGCCGCCGGCCCGAGCAGCGACGACTCGATGATGCGGACCCCGCCGAGGGGCGACTGCGCCGACTCCGAACCCGAATCCGCCATGGCACCTCCACTCGGAGCGGCCGATGCTAGATCTGACGACCCGTCAGATACCACAGTGGGCGCCGCTCACGCCTCCTCGGCCTCGAGAAGGGACGCCGGGTCCGCGCTCGGGCCGACCCACGCACGCGACCAGCTCGGATCGCTCTCGAAGCTCACGATCGTCGACTCGCCGGCGTCGAGGTGCACCCGCTCGAACGCGACGAGCGTCGGCAGCGCAGCCGGGTAGGTGCCCAGCGCGAGGTCGGCGTAGCACTGCACGACCTCCGTGCCGGCACGGTTGCCGGTGTTGGTCACCTCGACCGAGACGATGCCGTAACCGGCCATCGCGGCGCGGTACGTGAAGGTCGTGTAGCCGAGACCGAAGCCGAACCAGAACGCCGGGTCACGCCCCGTCGCGTGCATGAGGCGGTAGCCGTGCAGGGGCCCGTAGGTCGCCGTGCGGGCGTGGCGGTCGAAGTCGGGGAGCTGCGCGGTGCTGCGCGGCCAGGTGCACGGCAGACGTCCGCCCGGTTCGGCGTCCCCGAAGATCACGTCGGCGGCGGCGTGGCCGCCCTCCATCCCCGGGTACCACGCCATCAGCACCGCGGCGGTCTGGGAGCGCCACGACTCGGTGACGAACGCGCTGCCGCCCATCAGGACCACCACCGTGCGGGGGTTCACGGCGGCGACGGCCTCGACGAGGCTCACGTGCCCGGGCGAGAGCGTGAGGTGTTCGCGGTCGCCGCCGCTGCGCAGGACGTACTCGCCCTCGTCGCGGTGGGTGCAGCCGACGACGACGATCGCCGCCTGCGCCGACGCGGCGGCATCCGCCGCGGTCCCGGGGTCGTCGGTGCAGGCCTCGACGAGGGTGACACCGTGGCGGGACGCGGCGGCGCCGAGACCCGTGGCGATCGTGACCACGTGCGGCGCCCGTACCCACGACGAGCCGTGGTCGCCGGTGTTGGCGACGGCGGCGAGGCGTCCGACGACGGCCACGGAGTCGATCCCGCGGGCGAGCGGGAGTGTCGACGTCTCGTTGCGCAAGAGCACGAACGACCGAGCGGCGGCCTCCCGTGCCAGCGCCCGGTGCGCGCCGGATGCGACGGCGCCGGGACCGTAGCGCTGAGGCTCGCCCCGCTCGCGGAAGCGGACCTGCATGCGCAACAGCCGCCTGCACGCGTCGTCGATGCGGGAGCGCCCGACCTTGCCGCCTGCCACGGCGCCCGGCAGCGACCGGAACACGCGGCGGACCGGCATCTCAAGGTCGAGGCCGGCGTTGAGGGCAGCAGCCGCGTCGCGGACCCCGAACACGAAGTCCGACATCACGAAGCCGTCGAAGCCCCACCGATCCCGGAGGATCTCGGTGAGGAGGGCGTGGTTGTGGCCGCACCACTCGCCGTTGACCTTGTTGTACGCGCTCATGACCGCGGCGGCGCCGGCGTCCACGCAGCGGCGGAAGTGGGGCAGGTAGACGTCGTCGAGGTCGTCGGGGTCGACGCGCACGTCGACCTTGAAGCGCGCGTTCTCCATGGAGTTGCAGGCGAAGTGCTTGACGCACGCCATCACGTGGCGCTGGGTGCCCTCCACGAGGGCGGCACCCATCTCGCCGAGCAGGTGGGGGTCCTCGCCGTAGGTCTCCTGCGCCCGGCCCCACGCCGGATGGCGCAGGAGGTTGACGCACACGCCGGCGAAGAGGTTCGCGCCCAGCGATCTCGCCTCGACGCCGATCGCGTCGCCGATGCGCGCCTCGAGCTCGGGATCGAAGGTCGCGCCCCGCGCCATCGGGACGGGGAAGGCGGTGGCGTTGCCCATCACGACCCCGCGTGGGCCGTCGGTGAAGCGGATGCCGTCGATGTCGTGCTGGGGCAGTGCGCCCGCCACGATCGGCCGGGCGTTGTAGCGGCGCAGCATCTTGGCGCCCTCCCAGGGCCACCACCCGTCGCCCGAGAGCATCGCGATCTTCTCGTCGTCGCTCAGGCGTGCGAGGATCGCGTCGACCTCTGCCGCCTCGTCGCGCTCCTGGGGCGCCTCGCTCCCGGGTTCGGTCATGGACCGCACCGTAGCCGCCCGGCCACCGTTCGCAGCCGAACCCCCCCGACCCCGCCCCGACCAGCCCCGACGTGGGGACGCAAAACGGGTCCACAACCCACCTCACGTCCCCACGTCGCACCGAAGCCCCGACCAGGCCCGACGTGGGGACGCAAAACGGGTCCACAACCCACCTCACGTCCCCACGTCCATCCCAACCACCGAACCAGCCCGACGTGGGGACGCAAAACGGGTCCACAACCCACCTCACGTCCCCACGTCGCACCGAAGCCGCCTTGACCGCGGTGACGCCGTTGTCCACACTCGCCTCCGCGGACCCAGGGAGACCGGATCGCATGGACCTGACCGAACTGCTCACCGACGCCGTCGGCGCCGCGCACGTCCTCACCGGCGACGCGATCGGCGACGACTACACCCACGACGAGGCGCTGACCTCCGCCGGGCAGCGGCCCGGCTACGTCGTGCGCCCCGCCGCGACGGCCGAGGTGGCGGCGGTGTTGAGGATCGCGAACGAGCACCGCGTCCCCGTCACCGGCCGCGGCGCCGGCACCGGGATGTCGGGTGCCGGTGTCGCCGTCGAGGGCGGGATCCTCGTCAGCTTCGAGCGCATGAACGAGGTGCTCGAGATCGACGAGGCCAACCACATGGCGGTCGTGCAGCCCGGCGTCACCCTCGACGAGCTCGACAAGCACCTCGCGCCCCGCGGCCTCGTCTACCCGGTGTTCCCCGGCGAGTACTCGGCGAGCCTCGGCGGCAACGTCAACACCAACGCCGGCGGCATGCGCGCCGTCAAGTACGGCGTCACGCGCCACCACGTCATCGGCCTCGAAGCCGTGCTCGCCTCGGGCGAGGTGATCCGCACCGGCGGCAAGATCGTCAAGTCCTCGACCGGCTACGACCTGACCCAACTCGTCGTCGGCAGCGAGGGCACCCTCGCCCTGGTCACCGAGGCGACCCTGCGGCTCTACCCCCGTGCCGAGCACCAGGCGACCGTGCTGGCGCCGTTCGCGACCCTCGACGAGGTCACCGAGGCCATCCCGCGGATCGTGGCGAGCGGCGTCGGCCCGCTCATCCTCGAGTACATCGACATGATGACGATGGCCGCCATGAGCTACCAGTTCGGCATCGACCTCGGCATCCCCGAGGAGATCAAGTCGGCAGCGCTCGCCTACCTCGTCGTGATGATGGAGCAGACCCACGCCGACCGTCTCGACGACGACGTCGAGGCGCTCGCCACGCTGGTCGCCGACCTCGGCGCGCTCGACGTCTACGTGCTCCCGGCGGGGTCGGCGGCGCAGCTCATCGACGCCCGCGAGAAGGCGTTCTGGGTCGCCAAGACCGCCGGCGCCGACGAGATCATCGACATCGTCGTCCCGCGTGCCTCGGTGCCGGAGTTCATGCGCCGCGTCTCCGAACTGGCGCAGGCGAACGAGACCCTGGTCGCGGGGTGCGGCCACGCAGGCGACGGCAACGTGCACATGTCGGTGTTCCAGAAGGACCCCGACACCCTCGCAGCGGTGATGGGGGGCCTCTTCGAGATCGGCCGTGACCTCGGCGGCGCGATCAGCGGCGAGCACGGCCTCGGGACCGAGAAGAAGAAGTACTTCATGGAGCTCGAGGATCCCGTCAAGATCGACCTGATGCGCGGCATCAAGGCGGCGTTCGATCCCAACGGGATCCTCAACCCGGGAAAGGTCTTCGACTGATGAACGGTGCGCAGGCCCTGATCCGGACGCTCGTCGACAGCGGCGTCGACACGTGCTTCACGAACCCGGGCACGTCGGAGATGCACTTCGTCGCAGCGCTCGACACCGTGCCCGAGATGCGCGGGGTCCTCGCCCTCTTCGAGGGGGTGGCCACCGGCGCCGCCGACGGGTTCGGCCGCATCGCGGGCAGGCCCGCGGCATCGCTGCTGCACCTCGGCTCGGGCCTCGGCAACGGGGTCGCGAACCTCCACAACGCACGCCGGGCGCGCACCCCGCTCGTCAACATCGTGGGCGACCACGCCACCTACCACCTCCGGTACGACGCGCCGCTCACGTCCGACGTCGCGAGCATCGCCGGGGCGGTCTCGCCGGGCTGGTTGCGGACCTCGGCCTCCAGCGCCGACATCGGCCGCGACGCCGCCGCGGCGGTCGCTGCGGCGTACGGGCCGCCAGGTCAGGTCGCGACCTTGATCCTCCCCGCCGACGTCTCGTGGGGCGACGGCGCCGCGGCTGCCGCGCCCGTGGCGGTGCCGGCTCGCGACGGCGTCGACGCGTCGGCGGTCGAGGAGGCCGCGAAGCTGTTGCGCTCCGACGAGAGCGTCGCGATCCTCCTCGGCGGCTCCACCCTGCGGCGGGCCGGCCTCGACGCGGCTTCGCGGATCGCGGCCGCGACGGGCGCGAAGGTCTTCGCCGAGACCTTCCCCGCTCGTATGGAGCGCGGCGCCGGCATTCCCGCGATCGAACGGCTCGGCTACCTCGCCGAGTTCATGCAGTTCCAGCTCCAGGGGGTGCGCCACCTCGTCCTCGTCGAGGCGAAGGCGCCGGTGTCGTTCTTCGCGTACCCGGGCAAGCCGAGCGAGCTGACCCCCGAGGGCGCCGACGTGTTCACCCTCGCGGGCTTCGGCGACGACGGCACCGCCGCGCTCGAGGCTCTCGTCGACGCGGCCGGGGCGGCCACCTCGTCCCCGGTCGGCGCGGCGCCGTCGCGCCCGGACCTGCCCGGTGGGGCGCTCGCCGTCGACACGGCCGCGGCCGTCGTCGGCGCGCTGCTACCGGAGGGTGCGATCGTCTCGGACGAGTCCAACACGGCGTCGCTGCCGCTGCCCGCCGCGACGGCCGGGGCACCGCCGCACGACTGGCTCACCCTGACCGGCGGCGCGATCGGCCAGGGCCTGCCGCTCGCGACGGGAGCAGCGATCGCGGCGCCGGAGCGCAAGGTCGTCTGCCTCCAAGCCGACGGCAGCGCCATGTACACGCTGCAGTCGCTGTGGACACAGGCACGCGAGGGCCTCGACGTGACGACGGTGATCTACAACAACCGCTCGTACGCGATCCTCAACGTCGAGCTCGGCCGTGTCGGCGCCGAACCGGGGCCGCGGGCCAAGGCGATGTTCGACCTCGCGCAGCCTCCGCTCGACTTCGTGGCGCTTGCCCGGGGCATGGGCGTGCCCGCCACCCGTGCCGAGACCGCCGCCGACTTCGCAACCCAGCTCGAGCGTGCGATCGCGGAGCCGGGCCCGGCGCTCGTCGAAGCCGTCATGCCCGCGCTCACGCTCTGACACACGAGGACGCATGGACGACGACCGCACCGAAACCGGCGACAAGCTCCCGATCAAGCTCCTCCAGGACAGGATCCTCGTCATGGTCGAGAGCGCCGACGGCGAGCGCCGCTCGACCGGGGGGATCCTGATCCCCGCGACCGCGCAGCTCAGCCACCGCCTGGCGTGGGCCGAGGTCTGCGGGGTCGGGCCGCTGGTGCGCAACGTGCTCGTCGGCGACCGTGTCCTGTTCAACCCCGACGACCCCTACGAGGTCGAGGTCGCCGGTGCCGTCTACGTGCTCCTGCGTGAGCGTGACGTCCACGCCGTCGCCGCGTCACGCCTCGAGGCCGACCCCAACACCGGCCTGTACCTCTGATCGCCCGGCGGCCCGGCGGCCCGGCGGACCGGCGGACCGGACCTCAAGGAAGTGCACGGTGGGCGCCGACAACTCGGTGGTAGGCCTCACGATCGGGGAGACCTCTGGCCCCATCCCCCACCATCGAGCTCGTCCCGCGCCGGACCGAGGTGCCTGCGGCACCCACGCGCGATGGCGGTCGGGCCGACGCGTACGGCGCGGCTGCGGTAGCCGACGCGATCGCGACGGCAGCGGCGTGCGGCGCCGCGATCAGGTGGACGGGCCCGCCCGAGCGTGTGCGGCCCGCTGCCCATGCGGTGCGGACCGTGCTCCACGTCGCCGTGGCCCTCGTCTTGTGCACGGTCGCGGCGGCCGTGGCGCTGAGGCTGACCGGCACTCGCTCGCCACACGCCGATGCCGAGGAGCTGGTTGCGGTCCCCGCAGCCGTGGCCCCCGCTCCCGTGGACCTGCCCGGACCCCAGGTGCTGCCGGCGGGCTTCTCCGCTTGGAGCGGCACCCTGGCCACCGCGGCCACCGCACGCTCGTCGCCCGACCCCGACGCCGCCGCCGTCGCCGACCTGGCGCCGCGAAACGAGTTCGGCGATCCCCAGACCCTCGCCCTCGTGGCCCAGACGTGGGGCAGCGACGGTGCTGCGTGGGTGCAGGTGCAACTGCCGGTGCGACCCAACGGGACGACAGGGTGGCTGCCGGCGTCGGCGCTCGCCGTCGAGGGCCGCACGATGCGCATCGAGGTGCACACCGGCTCGGGTGAGCTCGTGCTCTACGACCACGACGCAGTCGCCGCTTCGTGGCCGGTCGCGATCGGCCCGGACCGGTTCCCGACGCCGCACGGGTCGTTCTTCGTGTGGACCAAGTACTACGACGGCCCGCCGGCGGCGTACGGGCCCGGTGTGCTGGGGCTGTCGGGCTTCAGCGAGGTGCTCGACTCCTCGAACTGGCCCGGCGACGCCCGCATCGGCATCCACGGCGCCGCGACCGAGGAGTCCCTCGGCGGCCGCGCCGGACACGGCTGCGTGCGGATGCGCAGCACCGACGTCGCCGGCCTCCTCGCGGACGTCCCCCTCGGCACCCCAGTGGTCGTCACGGACTGACCCGACCCCCGACCCCCGAGCCCCGAACCCCCGACCCCCGAACCCCCGACGTGGGGACGCAAACCGGGTCCACAACCCACCTCACGTCCCCACGTCCATCCCAACCCCCGAACCAGCCCGACGTGGGGACGCAAAACGGGTCCACAACCCACCTCACGTCCCCACGTCCATCCCGACCCCCCGACGTGGGGACGCCAGAATGGGTGGGTGCTGCTGGATCACGTCGCCACGACCTCCGCCGCGGTCGCCGCCACCTCGGCTCGGAGCGGGAAGGTGACCGCGCTCGCCGACCTGTTGCGCCGCTGCCGCCCGGACGAGGCGGCGACCGTCGTGGCGTTCCTCGTCGGGGAGCCGCGGCAGGGCCGCATCGGCGTCGGTTGGGCGAGCCTGCGCGACGTCGGTCCCGGCGAGGCTCGCGAACTCACCCTCACCGTCGGCGATGTCGACGCGGCCCTTACCCGGCTCGCCGCCACCACCGGCGCCGGCTCGGGTGCGCTCCGGTCCGACCGGCTCGCCACCCTGTTCCGGCAGGCGACCCCGGCCGAGGCCGACTTCCTGAAGCGGCTCCTCCTCGGCGACCTGCGCCAGGGTGCCGTCGCGGGAGTGGTCACCGACGCCGTGGCCCGGGCCGCCGACGTCCCCCTCGCGGCGGTGCGCCGTGCCGCGATGCTCACCGGCGACGTGGGCCGCACCGCCGCGATCGCGCTCGGGGAGGGTCGCCCCGGTCTGGCAGCCGTCGGCCTCCGGGTCGGGCGGCCGGTGCTGCCGATGCTCGCCGCGACGGCGGGCGACGTGTCCGAGGCCCTCACCGGCGGTACCGCCGCCTCGGTGGAGGCCAAGCTCGACGGCATCCGCATCCAGGTCCACCGCGACGGCGACGAGGTCGGGATCTTCACCCGCAACCTCAACGATGTCACAACACGCCTGCCCGAGGTGGTGGACGTGGCCGCCGCGCTGCCCGTCCCCACGTTCGTCCTCGACGGCGAGCTGCTCGGCGTGCGCGAGGGGACAGAGGCGACGGCGTTCCAGGACACGATGAGCCGCTTCGGCCGCGACGACGCCACCACGTCGCCCACGACCGTGCGCCCCTACTTCTTCGACGTGCTCCACGCCGGCGGCACCGACCTCCTCGACGAACCCCTGGACCGGCGCCGTGCGGCGCTGCGCGAGGTGGCGGGTCCCTACGTCGTCGACGGGATCGTGACCGCCGACGCCGCCGAAGCCGCCGCATTCATGGAGGCCACAGTCGGCGCCGGCCACGAGGGTGTCGTGGTCAAGGCGCTCGACAGCGCCTATGCCGCCGGGCGCCGCGGGAAGGCGTGGCACAAGGTCAAGCCGGTCCACACGCTCGATCTTGTCGTGATCGGCGTCGAGTGGGGCCACGGACGGCGCACCGGACTGCTCTCGAACCTGCACCTCGGCGCCCGCGACCCGTCGGGCGGGCCGCCGGTGATGGTGGGCAAGACGTTCAAGGGCCTCACCGACGAGCTGCTCGCCTTCCAGACCGACGAGCTGCTCGCTCGTGAGACGGGCCGAGACGGCATCACCGTGTTCGTGCGCCCCGAGCTCGTGGTCGAGATCGCCGTCGACGGCGCCCAGTCGTCGACGCGCTACCCCGGCGGCGTGGCGCTGCGCTTCGCCCGGGTGCGCCGCTACCGCCCCGACAAGGACCCCGCGGCAGCAGACACGCTCGACGCGATCCGCGCCCTGCTGCCGCGTTGACCCTCCCGGCCCTCAGGTCTCCTCGGGCCCCGCGGAGTCGTTCGCCCACCGGTTGACCTCTGCGACTGCTCTCACGTCGTCGAGGGTCAGCGGTAGGAAGAACCTGCGCCGCGCCCTTGCCCATTCGCTGAGGTCGTCGCCTCGTTCGATCAGCTCGTCGTAGACGCGCTCGACGCTGTGCACAGTGCCCACCGCGTTCGCGGCGTCGAGCCAGTCCCAGAACGCGGGACAGAACCCGAATCTGTAGTGATCGTTCTTGGCCCTGATGAACACGTCGGAGTCGACCAGGAACGCCATCACTGGACTCCGAGCCCGTCGGCGAGGCGCTCGAACGTCGACGCCTTCCTCACCCCGAGCAGCCGGAACGCCTCCGTGTAGGACGTCTGCCCCTCCATGGCGCTGGCCACGAGCGCACGGGCGAAGCGCCTGCTGACCTGGACGGGCTTGGAGTTGTAGTAGTTCCCGCCGATACCCCGGCGGACGACGGTGGCGGCCCGTTCCCTCTCGGTGCCGAGTTCGCGCAGATACGCGTCCCAAGTGAGTGCACCGGCATGCCGCATCACCCCGAGGATGACCTGGGTGCTCACCCGGAATCGCTCGGCCAATCGCTGTAGCTGATCACCGACACCGACCGCCGGATCGAACACGGCACGGAACTCCTCCATCGGGACCAATAGCTCCGCTGCGACCCGGTTGCACCACCGCTCCACGGTGTTGGTATCGAGGGATGCCGGGTCGAGGTCGGAGATACCGGTCTCGCCGAGCCAAAGGTGGGCGAGCTCGTGGGCGAGCGTGAAGACCTGGGCCGCCTTGCTGTCCGCGCCGTTGACGAACACCACGGCTGCGTAAGGGTCGGCAAGCGCGAACCCGCGAAACTCAGCCGGATCGAGTTTGCGGTGGGTGTTGGAGCCCACGATCCCACTGATCATCACGAGTACGCCCGCCGCCTCGGCGTTCTCCCGCAGCAGGCTGAGGGCATCGTCCCAACTGCGGCACCCGGCCGTTGCGTCGACAGCCCAGCTCAGCTCCTCTCGCATCGCGGCAGCAGCCTGCTCCGGTGGCGTCGCAGTCGTCGCCGTGCCGACGAACTCGAGCGGAGACTCGCCGTTGAGGAGCTGATGGTCGCGGTACCACTCCTGGCGAGCCTGGCACGTGTAGACGACATCGAGCAGGTCAGCGGTAGCGCCTCCGCCGGAGCCGACGGGTCGGTCACCGACGGTGCGGAAGTCGGGGATCGGGACGGGTTCGTCCGGCGGTTCGTCGAGGAAGAGGAATCCGACCGGAGCGTGGACCTTGCGCGCGAACTCCTCGAGCTGCTTGAAGGTCGGCGCGGCTTCGCCGACCAGCCAAGCATCGAAGCGGGGAAACCGCCGCGCCCAGTCGTCAGCCCCGATTCCGGAACGCGCACGTGCCCACTCCAGCACGTTCGGTGGAACATCGACCCGGACGCTCACGGTCGCGCACCGCCTTCGACCTCAGGGAGCACGGCACAGACCGACGATACTCGGCAGGTGTGACGGTCAAACGTCGCCGTCAGGCGGTCACGACCGCCTCGGCGTCGCGGACCGCGGCGGCGAGGTCGGCGATGTCGCGCTCGACGGCGCCGTCGTCGGTGAGGAAGACGAACACGCAGCGGGCAACCGGCTCGCCCGTCGCCGCTGCGACCGCCAGCGCGTACGAGCCGCCCTGGAGCCTGTACCGCTCGACGCGGGCGTCGATCTCGGCGGCGTCGGCGCCGCCCGCTGTCTTGTAGTCGACGACGACGAGCCCGTCGGGGCTGCGGTACAGGAGGTCGACGTAGCCCTCGAGGGTGGCGTCGCCCACGGGCACGGCGACGTAGGTCTCGCGCCAGTACTGGCCCGCGGCCGCCGCCTGCACGCACGGCGCCGTCAGGGCATGACGCGCGAGCATCGCTACCGCGGCCTCGTGCTCGACCACCCCCTCCGAAGCCGCCTGCGCGGCGGCCGCCGCGTCGACCCCCTCCCCCGTCGCGAGGTCGACGGTTTGCAGGACCCCGTGGACGGCACGGCCGACGGCGTTGCCGTAGCGGCCCTTCTGCCACGGCGGCAGGTCGAGGTCGCGGGGCCGCTTGTCCATGCCGGGGTCGTCGGCCGCACGTGCCTCTCCGAGGGCCGCGACCGTCGTCGCCGCGATCGTGCGCGGACGCGACCCCGCCGCGATCGCCGCCTCACGCTCGCGGCGCCACTCGTCCTCGGGCGGGAGGGCGGCCACCTCGGGTGCCTCGGCGTGGAACTTCGCCGCCGCCCCGGCGGCCAGCGGTTCGTAGAGGCCCTCCGCCGCCCCGAGCGCGCCCATGATCAGTTCGGCGTTCGACCTCTTCTCGGGCTCCACCGATCCCTTGCGTGGCGGCCGGTGGGCCGACACGAGGAGGTGGTCACGAGCGCGGGTGCAGGCCACGTACAGGAGCCGGATCCGCTCGTGGTGCTCCATCTGCTCGTCGAGGGGCTTGACCCGCTCGTACTCCTCGGTGGTGATCCCCGACAGCTTGTACGCCACGCCGCCCTCACGGGGGAAGCGCACGTCCACTCCGCGGGTAGCGCTGACGCGCGACGACATGCCGGAGAGGATCGTGACCGGGAACTCGAGGCCCTTGGCCGCGTGGATCGTGAGGATCCGGACCGAGTCGTCGTCGGTCTCGGGGAGCACGGCCTCCTGCACCCGGCCGCCTTCGTCGGACTGGTGCTCGACCCAGTCGAGCCAGCCCCGCAGGCTGCCGCCCTCCGCGTCGGCCCACGCCCGCGCCTGGTCGACGACGAAACGCACGCGGCGCCACAGGTCGCGGGGACGGCCGGCGACGTAGCCGATCTCCATGAGGCGGCGGTCGCGCACGACCCTGTCGACCAGCTCGCTCGGCGAGCTCCACTGACGGACCCTGTGCAACTCCCGCAGGTACTCCATCGCCGCCCCGACGGGGTCGCCGTCCGCCGCCCCGGCAGGCGGCGGCGCCTGATGGTTCCAGCGCCCACCCTGCTGCTTCCACTCGAAGAGGTCGTCGTCGCCGCAACCGAACAGCGGCGACCGCAGCACGGTGACCGTCGCGAGCTCGTCGCTCGGGTCGTCGATCGAGCGCATCGTGGTGACGAGGTCGCGGATCTCCCGCGTCGCGTAAACGAGGGAGCTGCTCTCCGCCCGGTACGGGATCCCGGCGTGGTCGAGCGCCTTCTCGAGGGCAGGCAGCGAGGTCCGCGCCGGCAGCAGCACCGCGATGTCGCCGAGGCCGGCCACACGGCCTTCGCCGTCGCCGACGCGCCACCGCTCCCCGATGATCGAACCGATGGCGGCGACGACGTCGCTCGCCTCGGCGGCGCGGACGTCGTCGGCCCTGGAGCCGGCGGGATGTTCTGCGGTGCCGAACACGACGACGGCCGGACCGCCATCCGGTGCTGCCCGCACGGCTTCGAGCGGGACGTACTCGGGCTGAGCGTCAGGGACCGCCTCGATGAGCTCGGCGAAGACGGCGTTGACCCAGGCCAGCACCGGTTCGCTCGAGCGGAAGTTGGCGGTCAGCCCGACGGGCGGCTCCCCTTCCCCGAAGGTGCCGCGGGCAGCGAGGAAGAGGGCGATGTCGGCCCGCCGGAAGCGGTAGATGGACTGCTTCGGATCGCCGACGAAGAACAGGGCGCCGGGTCGCACGTCGACGTCCTGCCAGGGCAGGCTCCCGGCGCCGGGGTCATCGGACGCTATCAGGACCGCGATCTCGATCTGGATCGGGTCGGTGTCCTGGAACTCGTCGAGAAGCAGGTGGCGGTACTTGCCGGCCAACGCCGCCCGCACCTGCGGCCCGCGGTCGGGGTCGCGCAGCATCGAGCGTGCCAGCACGAGGAGGTCGTGGTACTCGAGGCGGCCGTCGCGGCGGCGCGCCGCGGCCGCTTCGAGGGTGAAGCGGGCGAGCGCCGCCCCCAAGTGGTGGAGGCAGGCCTCCTGGAGGTCCTTGCGCCAGTCGAGGTAGGCGGCGTCGATGGCCTTCAGGTCCGCCTTGATGCGGGCGCAGACGCCGGCGGGCCAGTTCTCCTTCTTTCCTTGGGTCCCGCGGAAGACGACCTTGTTGGTTCCGCGCGGCTCCAGGATCCTGAGCGCCTCGGCGGCGTCCGGTGCTGCACGTGCCCGGCCTAGGAGGTCGGCGTTCCGTTCGAGGATCCCGAGCAGCCCGTCGCCGGGGTCCTCGCACAGGTGCGCGTCGGCGCAGATGCGCTCGACCTCGGCGAGGACCCCGTCGAGCCCGGGATCTGGGGGCGGGGCATCGCGGTCGACGCGCTCGGCGACGAGGTCCCAGTTGTCCCCGAACACGCGCGCTATCTGGCGCAGGTCCGTGTCGTTGCCACCGGTCGACATGAGGAGCAGCAGCGACGCGCCCAGCGCGTCGTCCTCGATCAGGCGGTCGAAGAAGCGCTGCCAGCGCCGGTCGAACTCGACGCCGGAGCTGACCTCGTCGAGGACCTCGACCCGTGGGGGCAGGCCCGCCTCGATCGCATGCTCGCGCAGGATCCGTTGCGCGAAGGCGTGCAGGGTGGAGACGGCGGCCGCGTCGACCTGGTCGAGCGCCGCCCGGCACGGCGCCGCGGCGTCACCCGTGCCGCGGGCCTCACGTTCGAGGGTCTGGCGGACCCGGTCGCGCAGCTCGGCGGCGGCCTTCTCGGTGAAGGTGATCGCCGCGACCGACCGCAGCGGCACGCCCGACCCGACGAGCGCCACGATCCGGTCGACGAGCGCGGTGGTCTTGCCCGACCCCGCCCCCGCCTCGACGAAGAGGGTCGCGTCGAGGGCGCTCCTGATGCGGTCGCGCTGGGCCTGGTCGGGGGGAGCGGTGTCAGGCATCGGCGTCGGCCTCCGCCTCGACGAGGGCGAGCAGCGACCCAAGCGCGGCCGCCGTCTTCTTGCGCTCCCACGCGATGTTCGTGTCCAGCGTGCCGAGCTGGTCGGGGTCGCAGTAGATGCACGTCGGGAACCCCGAGTAGCTCTGCTCGTGTGCCCGGGCCGGGAACATCCCGGCGTCGATCCCGGCCACGATCGTGCCGATCACTTCGCGGAAGCGCTCGAGCACCGCATCGGTGACGTCGTACCCCTTCGTCGCGAACCTGCCCCTGCCGGTGACGAACCAGTACTCGGCCTTGACGCGGGCGTCGGGACGGCCGGCCCGGGCGCGGGCTGCCAGCCCGTACAGCGGGAGCTGCAGGCGTGTGCCGCACGCGTCGGGGTTCGTCTCGGACAGGCCGGAGTACCCGTTGGCCTTGCCGGTCTTGTAGTCGTAGACAACGAGCCGCCCGTCCCCGCACGCGTCGACGCGGTCGGCCCGGCCCCGGAACGCGACCGTGCGGCCGCCGGCCACCTCGATCTCGACGGGGTCGGCGCCGTCGAGGCCGAAGGGGAGCTCGGCCGCGATCGGCGCCGCACCGGTCGCCGCCCGTCGTGCCGCGTCGCTGTCGAGGAACCCGAGCAGGTCGGATTCGAGGCGGCGCCGGTCGGCGTGCCAGAACAGCGGCCTTCCCGTGACACCGCGCGCCTCGTACTCGGCTGCGACCGAGTCGGCGATCGCGAGGAGGCGGTCCCGGTCCGACCTGCCCGCGTCCCCCGAACCCATGCCATCGGTGACGAAGCGCTCGAGGATCTCGTGCACGAGGTTGCCGTACTCGAGCGGGCTCATCCGGAGGACTTCGCCGGGGTCCTCGACGGTCGCGACACGCAGCACGGTCTCGAGCAGGTAGGCGTGGGGGCACGTCACGTAGTTCTGGAACGCCGTGGCGGAGACCGCCCGGTCGGTCGCGAGGATCGGACCGTGGCCCGCGAGGTTCCCGTCGAAGCGGGTGAAGGCGTCGCTGCGCCTGGCCCTCAGCATCTCGGCGGCGCGTTCGAGGACGGGGTCGCCCGGGCACGTCGCGTCGGCTCGCATCGCCCGGAGCCGGTACTCCTGGGTTGTCGCGGGGAAGGCCACGGTCGTGACGCCGGACGCGAACGACGGGACCTGCCGCACCCACGGCTCCCTGAGGGCGGCGAAGTCCTCGGACCAGACCCGCACGCCCGTGCGTGCCTCGACCGCGTCGAGGAGCCAGCGCGACGGGATCCGTTCGCTGCTGGCCCGCAGGTCCCCCCGCGGGAAGGAGAGCACGCGGTGGCGTCGTGCCGCGGCCAGCGCGGCGAGGACCTGGCGGTGCTCGACGTCGCTGCGCCCCGTCCGCATCCGCAGCTCGCCGCCCGCGGCTGCCCGTTCGCTGTCGGAGAGCAGGGTGTCCTCGGCGATCCGGGCGGGCAGGAGGCCCTCCGCGAGGCCGACGATGCAGACGAGGTCGAGGTCCTGGCCGATCCCGGTGCCGACGCGGCCCACTAGGACGCCCTCGCCGAGGCGGCCGACCCGGCCGAGGTCGGAGTCGAGCTCGAGCTCTAGCGTGCGACCGAACTCGGCGAGGGTCGCGCCGGGAGCGACGTCGTCGAGGCCGCCGAGGCGGTCGAGGGCGGCCTCGACCTTCTCGGCCGCGCGCCTTTCGTGCTCCGGCCACGTGCGCCGCTCGTGCTCCGGGCCGAGGTGGTCGACGAGGAGGGCCCGCGCCCACACGGCGCGTTCGGCCCAGGTCTGCGCGCCGGCCCCGCCCTCGAGGCGCACCCTCAGGCTCGCCACGAACTCCCGCAGCCGCCGCGCCGCCTCGGCGTCGCGCTCCAGCCGCTCGGCACGCGCATCCTGTTCGTCCGCCCTCGCGTCGCCTGCCTCGGCCGCGCGCGAGCTGGCGTAGCGGTCTAGGCGGCGGTCCCAGTCGTCGCCGCCCACGACGGCGGCCTCGCGGGAGAGGCGCTGCCACTGGGTGGCGGGCACGTGGCGGCCCGCGCCGTCGCGCACCGGGGCGCCGGCGACGAGGGCCATCACGTCACGGCGACGGTACCCGTCCTCGGGCAGGGCGAGCGTGTCCAGCAGGAACCGCCCGGCGACGCGCTCGGACACGGGCCGGACGGCGGCCCCGTTGAACGCGAGGCCGGCGGCCGAGAGGTGCTCGTGCAGGAGTCGGGCGTAGGGCTCGTCCGTGCCGTAGAGGACCGCCATCCGCTCCAGCGCGATCCCGGCCCGCGCAGCGTCGACGATGCGGCGCACGACGCTGCGGACCTCGTCGTCGGCGTCGGACGCGGAGATCACCTCCATGTCGGCGGCGGCGACCTCCGGCGACGACGTGTCGTGGTGGGCGTCGAAGGCGTCGAAGCCGGCGGCGTCGGCCCCGATGCCCGTGAGCAGGCGGCGCACGTCGGCGTCGGCGGCGTCGACACCGGTGCGCCCTGCCACGACGACGACCGGGCGCGCCGCAGCCACGGCCGCGAGCAGCCGGGTCAGCGGCGGCGCCGTCTCCTGGGGCAGGTGGAGCACGACCGTGCCCAGCTCACGGGCGACGGGACTCCCCGGCAGCGCGGCGAGGGCGGCGTCGACGAGGTCGGCCTCGTCGTACCAGGCGGACCGGAGGTCGGCGCGGGCCGCCTCGCAGATGCGCACGACGTCCCGGGTGCGGTCGTTGCAAGCCGACACCGCCGCACGCGCCGCGTCGCCGACACCGGCCAGCTCGCGGTAGGCGCCCACGAGTGCCTCCTCGGTCGCCGGGTGGTCGGCGACACCTGCGAAGACACCGGGATCCCGGGCGAGGACACCCCGCAGGGCGGCCGCCACCACAGGCGTCGACACCGGCCGCCGCCCCGCCGCCGCCAGCCGTGCGGCACCGAGGAGCTCGGCGAGGCGGTACGGCGTCAAGACCACGACACCGGCAACCCCCACCCCGGAACCGGTCAGGGCACCGAGCCCGCCCGACGCCAGCCGACGCCGTGCCGCGACCCCGACGTAGTTGGACGGGACCACGATCGTCACCGGAGCGAGCGGGTCACC
Source organism: Acidimicrobiia bacterium (assembly GCA_046331095.1). Classification (GTDB taxonomy): domain Bacteria; phylum Actinomycetota; class Acidimicrobiia; order UBA2766; family UBA2766; genus JAIBAC01. Next base: position 1,278,615 of record JAXLRM010000004.1, on the reverse strand, counting down.
CTCCTTGGCTGCGGCCACGCAGCGGTGCAGCGCCTCCGCGGCCGCCAGCCCGTACGCGACAGGCACCACTTCGACACGCGGGAGCACAGGAGATCCGGACCGAGTTGCCACGTCGGCGACTGTAGCGACGAGGTGCGACAGCCATCATGACAGTGCCCGATCCGGACGGGTTGGAGGAGACTCCCAGATGGTGGTCCCGGTGCTCGGGTCTGACCCTCGCGTGTGACTGACCGTCGTGTCCTCCTCCGCTACGGCGGTTCGCCGTCGTGGTACCCGCCACGCGACCCGTCAACACCCACGTGGCACGGCACCGCAGCATGACCCCCGACAGCGTCAGTTGTCCCCGTACTCTCGCTGCCGCTCTTGCAGGCGCAGGAGGCCCTCGATGAGTGGATCGCGTACGCGTCGCGGTCGAAGCTGGCGCCGTTCGTGAAGCTCGCCCGCGCCTCACGAACGGGATCGCCGAATCCAACAACGCCTCCATCGGCCGGATCCGCACCAACGCCCGCGGCTTCCACGACCCTGAAGCGTTCATCACCATGATCATGTTGGACCGAGCCCGCCTCGCCCCAGCTGCTCTGGCACGAAGCCGCATGACCCCCAACAGCGACAGTTGTCCCTGAAATCCGAGGGCCCGCAAACGCTGTCGCCTTCCGTTGTTCCCGTGGTCGCACTGATGGTACGGTGTTGCCCCGTTGCGTGTGCTGAGGGCACGAGGTGCTTCAAGTGGAGGTCTGAAGCATCAGATGTCTTTCGGGGGGCTGCGGGGCGGGATCGTTCGGGGATTGGGAGCATCAGATGGGGCGACTTGCTGCGCAATTGGGAGATCCGCGAGAGGGACGTTCTCCGCTCCGATGGCCATGGTGGGTAGCGGTCGTAGCGGTCTCTCTGGGCCTCAGCTCTGTTGCTTACGGGATGCCCGCGCTCGTCGACCTGATGACTGCGTCGCCGTTGATGTCGGCGCCACCGAAACCGACGGTCTTCATCGACTCACCGGCCGACGGGGCACGCGTGCCTGTCGGCCAGGTCGCAGTGTGGGGCCGTGCCGCTGCGGGAGCAACCCCCTCGGGCCCGACCCGGCTCACCTATGTCGTGGACGTCTCGGGCAGCACTGACGCTCGTGCCACCAGCGGCGACTGTGACGGCGACGGTGCGTTGCGTCTGCCGGGTGACGACTTCAACGGCGATGGCAAGGCGGGCAAAGTCCTCGACTGCGAGATCAGCGGTGTACTCGCTCTCAACGGCACCCTGGTTGGACGCACCGACGTGACCGTCGGCCTCGTGGCGTTCGCCCGGACTGGCGTGGTCGCTGACCTCGCTCCTGCGAGCGGCGAACAGCAGACCACGACTCCTGTCGCGGACACGAACAGCAACGGCACTCCTGACATCGCCGAGGTCGCACGATCCCTGACCCGGGTCAAGGTCGGCAAGTTCGGCGCCAAGACACTCAAGGACGGCACGAACTTCACCGCTGCGTTGAACTCGCTCGTGCAGGCGAACCGGACCGCAACGGAACCGTCCCGGGTCGCTTACTTCCTCTCAGACGGCAAGGGCACGGTGACCGACTCGGCGATCGCTGCGGCTGTGCGCGCCAAGATCGTGGTCCACACCTTCGCGATCGGTCCTGGAGCCGACCGCTGCGGATCGAAGTCGCGGCTGTCGAAGATCGCGACGGCTACGGGCGGGACTTGCACGACCGTGGCTGACCCGACCCAGCTGCGAGCGCTGTTGGATCAGCCAGCCGGAGTCGACCGGGTCGACGTCGCCCGCGATGGCCAGCCGCCTGTGCAGGCCAGTCTCGACAGCCTCGGTAACTGGACGGCAACCGTGGGAGGCATCGTTGCCGGCCCGAACCCGATCACTGCAACCCTCTACACAACAGACGGCCGCCAGGTTTCGACGTCGATCACGATCGTCGGCGTCGCCCCCGCTGACGCTGTCGAGGACGTCGCCACCACAACCGAGGACACCTATGTCGACATCGACGTCCTCGGCAATGACATCGGCGAACTCGACAGATCGTCTCTGACCATCACCACTCCGGCCGCTTTGGGTACCGCTGAGATCGGGACCGATCACACGATCCGCTACACACCCAACCCGAACCTTTCGGGGACCGATACGTTCGGCTACCGGGTCTGTGACACCGACGGTGCTTGCGACACCGCTGCCGTCACCGTCACGGTCATCGCCGTCAACGATCCGCCCACGGCCGCGGACGACACCGCCACCACTCCGGCGAACACCCCGATCCTGATCCCGGTGTTGGCAAACGACACTGACGTCGACGGGGACCCGCTCGCCGTCACCGACCCCGGCGACCCCGACCACGGCACGACCACGGTCGTCGATGCCGCGATTCGCTACAGCCCCGACGAGGGCTATGCCGGCAGCGACACGTTCACCTACACCGTCGCCGACGCCGATGGCGCCACTGACACAGCCACGGTCACTGTCACCGTCGACCCGCCGCCGAACCAGCCACCCGACGCCCAAGACGACTCCGCCACCACCGGTGTCGGCACGCCGGTGGTGGTCGACGTGCTCGCCAACGACAGCGATCCCGACAGCGACACCCTCACCGTCGCCACCGTCGACGACCCCGCCAGTGGCAGCGCCGGTACCGACGGAACCCACATCCAGTACACCCCCGACCCAGGCTTCTCCGGTACCGACTCGTTCACCTACACCGTCGCTGACGGCCACGGCGGCACCGACACCGCCACGGTGACGGTGACGGTCGGCCAGGCCAACCAGCCGCCCACCGCTGTTGATGACGAAGTCAATGCTGTCTCGCGGCCCGCTGGCATCATCACGACTGTCGCCGGCACGGGCGTCGCCGGGTACTCCGGTGACGGCGGACCCGCGGTGCAGGCGCAACTCAATGGCCCCACCCTGGCGGTTGACGATGGGGGCAATGTCTACATAAGCGACTTCTACAACTCCCGCGTCCGAATACTCCGACCGGACGGTGTGATCGAGACATTAGCGGGCAATGGGACACCCGGCTTTAGTGGTGACGGTGGCCCCGCAGTGCTTGCCCAATTAACCCGCCCCGATTCGGTCGCAGTAGGGCCTGACGGCAGCATCTTTGTCGCAGAGGTCTCGGCCCACCGAATCAGGCGAATCGACCCGTCCGGCATCATCAGCACGTACGCCGGGACAGGGGTTGACGGATCTGGCGGTGACGGCGGTCCGGCAACCGCCGCGCAGATCTCTATCCGGACCTCCAGTCATCTCTTCGCCACCCGGGGCGGCGACCTCTACCTCGCAGACAGTGACGCCCGGCGCATCCGACGCGTCGACGCGGCCGGCATCATCCACACCGTCGCAGGTGACGGCACCGATGGATTCAGTCCTGATGGCACACCAGCCACCAAGATCGGACTGGTCGATGGGCTAGCGGTCGACGGCAGCGGCACAGTCTTCTTCACCGACTACCACCGGCACTACATCCGCAAGATCGACTCGAGCGGACTCGTCTGGACCGTCGCGGGTAACGGGCAGGCAGGCAGCACAGGGGACGGGGGACCGGCTCTACAAGCAACGGTTTCCAACCCTGCTCACATCGACTTTGACTCGCATGGCGCGCTATATGTCGCTGACACCGGGGCATGTCGCGTCCGGCGCATTGGACCGGACGGCATCATCGAAACCGTCATAGGCAACGGGTTGTGCGCCCACTCGGGTGACGGCGGAATCGCGACCGACGCCGGCCTCCCCCACCCATACGGAATCGCGGTTTCGACAACGGGCGCCGTCTACGTCACGGAAGACCACAGGGTCCGCGTCTCGACACCGTTCGAACCGAACACGCGGATAAGCCTTGCGGTACTCAACAACGACACCGACCCCGAAGCGGACCCGCTCACGCTCACCGACGTCACTCTGGCCTCCAAGGGCAGAGTGGAGATCGCCGGGCAGTCCCTCGTCTACACACCCTCCGCAGGGGCCGAGGGTGATGACAGCTTCACGTACACGATCGAAGACGGCCACGGCGGCACCGACACGGCCACCGTCACGATCCATCTCACCCTTGAACCGAACCGGGCACCCGACGCCGCCGATGACGGCGCCAACACCGACGAAGACATCCCGATCCAGGCTGACGTGCTCGCCAATGACACCGACCCCGACGGCAACCTCAACCCCGCCAGTCTCGCAGTCGTCGCCGGCCCCACCCTCCCCGGTGCACGCTCGGTCGCATTCTTCGGCCGCATCCTCTACACCCCACCACCCGACGCATCCGGGACCGACACGATCACCTACCGGGTCTGCGACATCATCGCCTGCGACACCGCCACCCTCACGATCACGATCGCCCCCGTCAACGACCCACCGGTAGCGGTCGACGACACGGCCACCCTTACCACCTCAATGGAGAGTCAGCGACAGGTCTTCTACCTTGCATCACGAGGTGAGCTACCGGACGATTCGTGCCCACGCTGGGAGCAGACCTATCTGCCAGGAACGCTCAATGATGGCGTCCTAACACTCCGCACAACTTCGCACTCCGAGTTGAGTTCCTACGGCCACTCCGGCAACAACCTGGCGTTGCCTGACACCATTACAGCCAGGGCGTCTGTCATGGTTGGGGACGGTTCGACAAGCCATACTGCCCGAGCTCAGGCAGGTATACGGATTGATCTCGGTGGCCATGAGGGTGCTTATCTCTGGATCGGCAGAGATGAAGTGTTCCTCCTTGAGAGCAACATGACTAGAGGTCCAGCCGCACTAGTGGACACCACTAGTGAATTCCATGACTACCGCCTAATCGTTGGACCACATGGCTTGGTCCAAGCATATTATGACGGTGAACTGCTTTTGGAAGGTGCCACATTCATCGATGCGGCCACGTACGAGGCAACCCCACACGTTGTCTTCGGGGACCTCACCAACATCGCATCGGGCACGTCGATGTGGAGGTCCATGAGCCACAATGCCTATGCCGGCAGTTCCACATGTCCGGTGCTGGCGATCGAGCCACTTGGGAACGATACGGACCCTGAGTTGGACACGCTGACTGTGCAATCGATCACACAGCCGGCGCACGGGTCGGCATCAACCGATGGGGTTCGCGTTGGCTACACGCCCGACGAGGGCTACGCTGGCGAGGATCAGCTCGCATACATGGTCTCCGATGGCCACGGTGGCTCAGACACTGCCACCATCCACGTGTACACAACGGCCCAGCGGGATGTCCTGTACACGACAACAGCTGACTTTGCCACTGGCGACCTCTTCAACGCCGCCAGCACATCGACACCGGACACGCTGATGATTCTCGCCAGCACCCCAGGTTCAGAGAACCATCCCTTTAACCAATGGACACCAGAACCGCTTGAGGGGATAAACGACACGCCAGTCTGGGTTCTGTCGGCGGATAACACGAGCGTCAGTCAGACTACCAACGCGTTCCCGTCGATTTTCGTGAGTCCAGGGAACTCAGGGGTGTCTTCGTTCACCATCACGCCGACAGGATCAGATGACGACTACGTAGGCTTCGTTATGGGCTTCGAACGGGGTGACTCGACGAACCCGAACGCGGACTATCTCCTGCTCGACTGGAAGAAGAACAACCAGAACGAGAACGGCTTCGTCTGCGACCCCGTCTATGTGCTCGGGGCGCGGGGCATGGCCCTGTCCCGGATCACGGGCGTCCCGGCAGAAGTCGAGCTTTGGGGCCACCGGGACTTCGCCTGCAGCACCGGTGTAGTGGCGGAGCTCCGGCGGGCGACCACGTTGGCGAGTACTGGCTGGACAAGTGGTTTCGCTCACGCGTTCGACGTGTGCCACACGTCGGATCGTCTTCGCGTGCTTGTCGACGGTCAGACGCAGTTCGACATCTCGCCTGCTGACGTCGGCCTCGCCCGATTCCCGGACAATTCGTTCGGCTTTTACACCTTCTCACAGCCTGCCACCTTCAGGTGGGTCGAGCGTGCCCCCGGCGAAATCTCGTGTGGCGCACCGCAGGGTGAGTGGCGAGTGGTCCAAGATGGTGGCCTCGGTGCCGAGTGGGGACAGATCGCGTGGAACAGCGAGCCCGAAGGGTCTATCCCGCCTGGTGCGGACATCGTCGTGGAGGCACGCGTAGCTGACACCCGCGACGCCCTCACGTCACAGGACTACCAGCCAGTTCAGAACGGCGGGGCATTCGATCTGCCAGGACGGTTCATCGAGGTGCGAACATCCCTCCGTCCTGACAGTCAAGGTACATCTCCTGTCCTCAGCGATCTACGCATAACTGCTACCAATATCGTGAATCCACCGCCCAATGCCAGGAACGATACCGCCACGACGGACGAAGACCTGTCCGTTGCGATCCCGGTTCTGGACAACGACACTGACGCCGACGACAACCTCGACCCGGCCAGCCTATCGATACGCACGGCCCCGGCGGCAGGCACGGCGGCCGTTGCCGGTGACAAGATCGTCTACACCCCGGCCCGCGACTTCCACGGGACGGACGTCCTCGCTTATCAGGTCTGTGACGCCGTCGGCCAATGCGACAACGCGGGTATCACCGTTGAGGTGCAGCCGGTGAACGATTCGCCGGTTGCCGTAGCAGACATGGCGAGCACGGGGGCGGGTCTTGGGGTCGTCGCCGATGTTGTCACGAATGACAGCGATGTCGATGGTGATCCGCTGGTGGTGTCCGAAGTGTCGGATCCGGAGCACGGTTCCGCCACGGCGGACGGCGGGACTGTCACATATACGCCGGACGAGGGTTTCCTGGGTGTTGATACCGTCACATATACGATCTCCGATGGTCACGGAGGCACGGCTTCGGCGACGTTGACGGTGCATGTTCTGTTGCAGCCGAATGGGCTGCCGGTGGCGAATCCTGATTCGGCGACGACGCTCGTGGGCACGGCTGCGGCGGTAGCGGTGTTGGCGAACGACACCGACCCTGATGGTGATCCGTTGACGCTGGTGAGTGTGACTGCGGCGGCGCATGGCAGCACCGTGGCGGGTCCGGCCGGGGTCACTTATGTTCCGGTGGCCGGGTTCGCAGGCACAGATTCATTCATCTACACGATCACGGACGGCAAGGGAGCAATCGCGTCGGCGACGGTGACGGTGACGGTGGCGGCACCGAACGCTGCACCGGTGGCGGTCGATGACGACTATCGCACCCAGGTCGGCGCTGTGCTCGTGGTCGAGGCGCCGGGTGTGGTCGGCAACGACACCGACCTCGACGGTGACGCGTTGACGGTCACGGTCACGCGTGGGCCTGCGTACGGCGAGCTCACGGTGGGGACGGATGGGGCGTTCGTGTACGTGCCGCCCGATCAGGCTCGACCGCAGCAGGGCAGCGACTTCTACACCCAGGATTTCGAATACACGACGACCGATCCGGCCGGGCATGTGTCGGCTCCCGCGACGGTCACTGTCAGTGTGTACACGCCGCCGGGGCCGGCGCCTGCGGTCGGGAATGTCGCACCTGCTGATGGGGCGGCTGTGACGGCGCCGACCCCGATCGAGGCGACCATCACCGCGCCGGCCAGCCACACGATCGAGTCCTGGACGGTGAGCATCGTCGGTGTCGACGGCGGTAGCCCGCGGATCCTGGCGTCGGGTTCTGGCAGTCCGCCGGCAGCGTTGGCGACGCTGGATCCGACCACGCTGGCGAACGGCATCTACCAGTTGACGGTCTCGGCGACGGCGTCGAACGGTGCCGAGTCCGGTGCCGTTCACAGTGTGGTCGTTGAAGGCGGTCTGAAGCCGGGTCGTGTGAGCATGCAGTTCGAGGATCTCGCAGCCACGGTAGCGGGCTTTCGGATGCGGGTTCTTCGGAGCTACGACAGCTTCGAGGGTCGCACGGGCGACTTCGGTGTCGGCTGGTCGGTGGATGTTGCTGACATGCGTGTGTCGACGAACCGGACACTCGGTGAGGGGACATGGCAGCGGGAGCTCGTTCCGATGGGCTTCATCGGCTCGAAGGTGCAGTTCAAGAGACAGGGTGCCTCGTACGTGACTGTCACCTATCCACTGGGCCGCACCGAGACGTTCGATTTCAAGCCGGCAGATGGCACCACCTTTTTCGACGGTGGCCAGTCACTCGCCCCGCCGATCTTCACACCGCGAGACGGTGCCACGTCCACACTCGAGGACGCGGACAGTCCGGACTTGCGCTGGGAGAACGCCCGCATGGTCTACGGCGGCATGTTCGACCGTGGCGGTGCCGTCTACAACCCGCAGCGGTTCAAACTGACGACCCGAGACGGCACAGTCATCGTGCTGAACCGTTCGAGCGGTGTCGAGTCGATCACGGACGTATACGGGAACGCCCTGACCGTGAGTGCTGATGGTGTCCGTTCCACGAGCGGGCCCGAGATCCGCTTCGTCCGTGACGCCAGAGGTCGGATCGATCAGGTGACCGGTCCCGCGGGTGAGACGGTCCGCTACACCTACAGCTCCGCCGGTGATCTCGTGGAAGTGGTCGACCAGACCGGCCAGCCCACGCATTACAGCTATGACTCCGACCACAACCTCACGGGCATCAGCGATGCCTCCGGGCATCCTCAGCGCACGATGCGCTACGACGCCGAAGGCCGCCTCGAGTCGGTCACCGATGCCCTCGGCAACACAGTGACCCTCGGTGTCGACATCGATGCCAGGACGGAGGTGCTGACCGATCCGACGGGGCTGCTCACGACCATCACCCGCGTCGACGAGCGTGGAAACCCGATCTCGGTGAAACAGGTCCACGACGGACGCACCGACGAAACAGAATACGAATACGACCCACGATTCGATCTGCCCACCCGAGTGGTCGACGCTATGGGCGGTGAGACCCGCGTCTCGTACACCTCAGCAGGCAACGTGAGCACAGTCACCGATGACGCCGGCAACACCACCACCTACCGGTACAACCCCGCCGGGGAACTCGAAACAGCCGAGGACCCCGAAGGCAACACGCCAGTACGGCTCACCTACGACAAGTTCGGAAAGGTCGACCGCCTGGACCGCACCGACAGAACCTTCGAGGACTACACGTACGACTCCCGCGGACTCCTGACCGCCATCGAGGACCGCAACGGCACCACGACCTTCCGATACGACACACTCGGCAACCTCGTGGAGCGCACCGGGCCGACAGGACAGACCTCCCGGATCGACAGGGATGGTGCCGGTCGCGTGGTCCGTCTGCGTGACGCCGCCGGGGCTGTCACGACCTACGAACGGGACGACTCCGGGCGAGTCACAGAGATCGTCGATGCCGGTGGCCGCCACCGCAACTACACCTACGGCACGTTCGGCAACCTGATCACGGTGACCGACGCGACCGGCGCCGAGTCCCGCTACGAGTACGACGCCGCAGACCAACTCGTCCGTGCCATAGATCGCAACGGTGTCATCGCAACCTTCCGCTACGACGCCGCCGGCAGAGCTGTGAAGACATCCCTGTCCACGGGTGAGACCACCACTGTCGCCTACGATGGACTCGGCCGCGCGAGGACACTGACGAACGAGTCGGGCTCGATCACGCGAGAGTACGACCCGCTCGGACGCACGCTGCGGGAGCACTTCGAACCAGCTGACGGCACCGGTCTCGCGCCAACCGACGCTCGCAACGAGTACGACGCACTCGGTCTCCGCCGTCACTACGAAGGCACTGGTGGGGCCGTCGACTATGACTACGACAATCTGGGACGTCTCGAGACATTGTCGGCAGGCGCCGATACGTATCGGCTGACATACGACTCGATGTCGAGGATGGCCACCTTGACTCGGCCGGGTGGCCTCCAAGACGTGCTGTCGTACGACCCGACTGGCAGGATCGAATCGCGTGTCACGCGGGTTGGGGCCGCTGCCCTCGTGGGGAGTAGCTACACCTACGATCCTCTCGGACGTGTCGACGCCCGCACCGACGGTTCGGGAACTACGGTCTACGACTACGACCCAGCCTCGCGTGTCACCGACGTCACTCTCCCCGACAGCACGCACGTCGGTTACAGCTACGATCCGCTCGGCAACCGCCAAACGGCTTCGACCGCCCCAAGCGGCCCGTACACGTACGAGGGCGACCATCGCCTCCGCAGCGACGGCGCGGCAACGTACGACTGGGACGCCGAGGGGCGTTTACGCAAACGCACGGTCGCAACGACGGGCGAAGAGACCCTCTACGACTGGAACGGTCGCGGCCAGCTCGTCGCCGTCCACCAACCCGACGGCGAGACGATCAGCTACCGGTACGACCCTATCGGTCGCCGCATCGAGACGAACGCAGCGGGAGACATCACGCGGTTCGCCTACGACGGCGCGAACGTCGTCGCAGAGCTCGATGCCGCCAATCAGGTGACGGCCGCCTACACCCACATGCTCGGCGTGGATCAGCCGATCGCGATGACACAGGCCGGGTCTACAGCGCAGCTCCTGGCGAACGGCCAAGGAGACATCGTGGCGGTCGCCGAGGCAGACGGCACAGTGAACACGACGTACTCGTACGACACGTTCGGGCAGGTGACACAGAACGGCGAGTCACAGAATGCATTCACGTTCCGGAGCCGCGAGTTCGACCAAGACACCGGGCTCTACTACATGCGGGCACGCTGGTACGACCCTGCGATCGGGCGGTTCATCAGCGAGGATCCCGTGTCGCACCTCAACGCGTACCCGTACGCTGGGAACGACCCCGTCAACAAGAGCGATCCCAGCGGCGCGACCACCATGGTTGATTACAGCACATTGGTCCAATACCAGGCCGAGACTGCGGCCGAGCTTGCGAAGTTCAACAAGTGTCTCTGTGCCTATGCGTTTGGATCAGTCATCGACGCCCTAGGGGGGATCGGGACCGGCCCCGATGGCAAAGACGGCTCACTGGCAGCGATGCGTGATGTGAAGATCCCCGGAACGGGGGTCGCTGGCGACCTGGGTGCCGGCAATTTTGGGGAGGCGGCCATCAACTCCGCGTCCGGCCTCGTCGACTACCTGGACGAACCTCGGGCTGTGCAGAAGCCGGTGGAGGTCATCAGCATGTCCGTGTACAGCAAGGAGACGTTAGTGATGTGGCCGGGAGGGTTCTCTTACAGTCGAGCCACCCAGAGCCGCTTCACGCAGCAGACCATATGGCTACGCGGACCCGAGCGGAGTCCCGTGCCTCCTGGGCTCGTCAAGTTCAGTAACGGAGTCAGCTGGTTCATGACAGGCAAGACGGTGAGCGAAGTGTTCACCGACTGTAACATCGGTGCCAAGGCGCCAGGCGGAGGGGGCGGCGGCTCTTGGTAGGGCAGGTCAAGTCGGGCGCAACTGACGGTCTCGGGTGTGGCCTGACCCCTTGAGTTTGGCCACGCCCGGGCGGCTACATGGCCGCCTCCGGGCAGGATCTCATGGCCTCCGAACCCGACGAAGGTGTCTACGCCACCCATTGGTGTCCTTTCATGCCTGCACGAGCTCACCGGAGGCGGCGAGTGATGACCAGAGGGCGCGAGGCGGCGGGACTCCCCCGCCACGCACGAGGAGGCCGAGTTCCATGTTGTGCTCGAGACCCGCGCCGGTGAGGTTCGCACTCGTGACCAACGCGGTGTGGTCGTCGGCGACGGCGCACTTGGCGTGGAGGCTGCGGACCCGGCACCGTGCTTGCGCCGGTGTAGCGGCCAGACGAGCACGTGCACGCTGTGGCGCACGGCGGCGAACGCGTCGACGGCGTCGTGGCTCAGGACACCGCTATCGGCGGTCTCGAGGACCAGGGTCACGTCGACGCCTCGCCCGGACGCGGCGGTCAGCTCGTCGACGACGGCCGGCACCTTGTACGCGGCGAAGCTGACCAGCACGATCCGCTCCCGCGCCGCCCGGATCACCTCGCCGAGCACGACGTCGGTGCGGCGCAGGGGCACGTCCGGGGTCGTCGGACCGGTCCAGACGATCTCGATGCTCTGCTCTGCCGCGGAGGCCTCGACGCAGGCGAGCGCGGTTCGCAGCGACATCGCGACTGCGACACCCGGAAGCGCCGGCTCCGAACCCCACGCGTCGAGGACCGGCTTCGCCTGGCCCTTGAACACCGGCGACGGCACGGTGCGACCGACCGCGGCCACGACGCCGTCACCGTGACCCGGCGCTGCTTCGACGGCCCGCGCCATCGCCTCGACATGGGCCGGGGCCATCGCCGCGCTGCCCGACCTGCCGCGTCGGCTACGGGGCTCAAGCGAAGTACTCCAGGTGGTCGCCGCCGATCGTGTCGACGAGGAGCGCGCGGTCGAGGTAGCGGTTCCCGCTGTCGCAGCTCGTCTCGGGTACGAACAGGCAGGCATGGCAGGCGCCGAGGTGGAGCGACTCCTCGGTGTCGGTGGGGCAGTGCTCGCCGCAGTGGGGATCCGAGCTGCAGAGCCGGCACCGATCCAGCGCCTGGGCGAGGATCCGCCCGAAACGCTCCGGCCGGCCCAGGGACACGAGCCCGCCCAACGTGCCCTCGGAGTCGGGCGCCGACGTGTACAGGAGGATCCCCGCCATCGGCGGCCGCTCGCCTCCGGGCTCCTCGCAGTAGATGCGCTCTCTGATCGACGCGGCGCCGTAGCCGCATTCGAGCGCGACCGCGTTGACGAGCGCGTGCGCCAGGGAGTGCAGCAGGAGGTAGCGCTCGCCCTTCCATCCCACCGACGGGTCGAGCCCCCTCCGCTTGCGCCACCGCTGATAGCTGGCGCGCAGGGCCTCGATCCGGGGCGTCCCGGCAACACGGCCGGCCCACGACTCGACGGCGTCCTCGGGTAGCTGGACGAAGATGCCCTCGCCACGCACCTCGGTCGCGGGCACCCATCTCGGTTCGAGCGTGAGGGGAGCCGACCGCCTCGCCGTCACGTCGTCGGCGACGCCGGAGTCGGGGCCCTCGATGCGGGTGAAACCGCACAGCGCGACGACCTCGCGGAGGCGATGCGCCAACACGACCGCGTCGATCCGACCGGCGAACTGCGCCGGCACGGCCACGGACTCGACGCGGAAGTCCGCGCTGAAGAGCGACTGGGCGCGCTGGGGGTCGGTGAGGGTCTCCCATTCGGGCCTGTGCAGGTCGAGGACGTCGTCGGGGTCGGCACCGGCGGCGCGTCTGGCTTCCACTGCGCGCCACACAGCGTCGAGGTCGGTGCCGCCGAGGCGCTTGTTCAACGTCTCGTTCCACTTGACGGCACCGTCGAGGTCGCTGCGGTCGCCGACGTCGTCAAGGACGTCCCAAACCTCGTCCACCAACTGGCCCATCGGGTCCGACGTCCTGGGGATGGACAGGGCGCGCTTGGTGTCGGCGAACCAGGCGTTCGATGCCCCGAGCAGGAGCGCCCGCACCTGGTTGGCGCAGCCCTCGGGATCGAACCAGCGCATGTGCGGATGGCGCCCCCGGCAGCCGGGCATGGTCCGCTTGCCCGGCTCGCCGAAGGCCTGGGACATGTGCATCTTGGCGCCGCACGTGCGGCACTCGATCTGGACCTCGGTCGAGCGGGTGCCGCTGCCGATCTCGTTCATGCGCAACATGGGCTTGCCGCTGCACTGGCCGACGGTCTTGTGGCAGAACTCGACCCAGGGGAACTCGTCGAGGTGGCCGTCCTCGCACGCGGTCACGAACCGTGCGGGGATCGCCAGCGGCGGCTTTCCCTTCATCTGGCAGCCCTTGTGTACGTACCGCGTGAGGTCGGGGCGGTAGGGATTCGCCTTACGCTCGAAGAGCCCCGAGTCGATGCGCGCCAGCATGTTGCAGCGGGTGCAGCGCAGCCACCTCGGGAACGGGTACACCGGCACGCCGGTGCGGGCCCACTCCTCGAAGGGGTTGTTGGTCTCCTCGATCCACGGCGCCGCGCGCAGCTCCGCGACCTTGCCGAGGCCGTCGGTCGCCGCCACTGCGGCGAGGAGGCGTTCCTCGGGGATCACCGCCTGGTCGTCCTGTCGCCACGCGTCGAGGCCGCTCACGACGACGGTGAAGTTGGGCAGGTCGACTAGGGAGCCGACCCCGTGGCTGAACGTGAGCTGGCTGGGACGCACGGCACCGACGCGAGGCGGTGCCTCCTTGCGCAGCGCCATCAGTACACCTCCTCGAGATCGGTGGTCTCGGAGGTCCTTGCATCCTCGTCGGTGTCCGCCGCCGGCGCCTGCGACGCCTCCTGCGCTTGGGGCGGCGCCCACGGCGGCTGGCCCGGCCCTTCGTCGCGGTCGTCCAGCACGAGGTTCACGTTCGGCTCGACCTCGCGCAGCGACGTCGGGCAGGTCCACTCGCTCCAGCGCTCCCCCGTCGGCTCCTCGAGCAGCGGGCGGGTCTGGCCCTTCGCGGGCCTGTAGCTGATCGCGGCCTCCCCGGCGCGCAGCGCCGCCCACTTGTCCCGCCGTGCTTGCAGCATGTCGCGCACGAGATCGGCGCTGCGCTTGCCGTCGCCCACCTCGGCCGCGCGTGTGGCGATGCGGTCCACGATCGCCTTCATGCGATCGTCGTCGACGTCGACGTCATCGGCGGCAAGGTTGGGGTTCCAGTCGGCGTCGAGCTGGCGGGCCATTGCCACGAGCACCGCCGTCAGCTCCCGGTCGAGGGCGCGGGGCGAGAACGGGGTCACCGAGAGCGCCTCGACGTTGCGGTAGAAGGTCGCGTGGTAGTGCTCGAAGGCCTCGTAGTGGCTCAGGTCGCGGGGGCGGGCCCAGTTGTAGATCGTGAGCACGAGGCCCGGCCCGCTGCGGTCGCGGCCGACGCGACTGGTCGCCTGGATGTACTCGGCGGTCGTCTTGGGCTGGCCGACGGCGACCATCAGTCCGAGGCGGGACACGTCGACGCCGACCGAGATCATGTTCGTCGCCAGCAGCACGTCGATGTTGCGGGGATCGCCCTTGTCGCGGTCGGCCTCGTAGCGGATCCCGAGCTCGTCGAGGATCTCGGGGATCTCGGTCGACGCGATGCGGCTCGTGAGCTCGCGGATCAGCAGGCCCGTCCTGCGCGCGAGGCCGCGGCGGTCGGTGCGGCGGAGCCGGTTGGTGACGTCGTCGTCGACGATGCGCCGCGCCCCGCCGAGCTCGCGCAGCGAGTTGAAGTAGCCGACGAGGGTCATCCACGGATCGGCGGCGGACCCGTAGCGGTCGGCGAGGAGCTGGGCCGCCGCGAGCACGGTCGTGAACACGCGCGCTTCGACCGCCTTGAGCCGCGTCCCGCGTGCGCAGATGCCCAGATAGCGGCGCCCCGGGGTCTCCTCGACGGGACGCTCCCGCGCGAAGAACGAGTCCCCCGCGTCGAGCACCTGCGGTGGGAAGACCGCGAGGTTGCGCCAGAAGATCTGGTACGCCTGGTCCTGCGCACGGCGGATCGTCGCCGTGGAGGCGACGACCTTGGGCCGGACGCGCGCGCCGTCGCAGTCCCATGTGCAGAGCTCGTCGACGGCGGTCTCGGCGAGGCCGACCATGGAGCCGAGCGGCCCCGAGATCAGGTGCAGCTCGTCCTGGATGATCAGGTCGGGTGGCCGCAGCGGCAGGCAGTCCAGCGTCTCGGCTGCGGGCAGGGTCGCGGTCTTGTTGTGCCTGTCCCGCTCGTCGTGATCGCCGAAGCTGTCGAGGTCGGGCGAGCGGAAGCCGTGGCGTGTGCACCGCCGTGTCACCCGCCCGAACAGCATGTGCAGCGGCCCTTGCCACGGGAGCTGCGCGAACTTGTCCGCTGTCGCGATCACCAGCGACGGCAGCAGGCGGTAGATGCTCTCGTCGACGGTGACGACGGGGAGGCCTTCGCCGGGGCTCTTCGCCTCGGTGAAGGGGCAGTCCCCGAAGCGGTCCCCGCAGAAGACCAGGGTGCGCCAGCGGTCCGGGTCCGACCGCGCGTGGCCTTTGGAGGGGTCGATCTCCTCGCCGCACCACGGACACGCGGCGAGCTGCACGGGGTTGGCGCCCTTCGCCTTGGCACCCCAGCCCGAGTGGAGCTCTTCGAGGGCCTGTTGGGCGTACTTCTCGCGGTTCGGGGTCACAGACGTCCCCACCCACATCCCGATGCGGAACGGCGTGCCGTCCCAGCGGGGGTCGTCGGCGTCGACGCGCTCGCGGCGCAGCAGTTCGCACGCGCAGATGAGCGCCGTTGCCCGCTGGAACTGCTGTGCCGTCAGGAGGCGCAGGGTGTACCGCATCAGCACGGCGACGCCGTCGCCGCCGTCGTGGCCCGACACGACACCTTGGATCCGGCGTATCGCGAGCGTGAACGCTGTCAGGCCGAGGTACGCCTCGGTCTTGCCGCCGCCGGTCGGGAAGAAGAGCAGGTCGACGAGACCCGGCTTCGCCCGCTCCTCGTGGTGGGGGTCGACGAGGGCGGGCACGTTGAGGCACACGAACGCGATCTGGAACGGCCGCCACGACCGGTTCTCCGGCGTGTCCACCGCCCGCAGTGCGTCCCCGAGGGTCAGCTCCGGCCGGTCGCGCCGCTGCGCGGCGGCGACGGTGTGCACCCGCTGCTGCCACATCGCCGCGTTCGCGAAGCGGAACGCCTCGGCCGCTTCGCTGCTCGTGCCGAGGAGCTCGATACCCGACCGCAGGCGAGCCGCGATGGCCCGAGCTTCGGCGAGGTTCGTGCGGGCCGTCTCGACGTCGCGGTCGAGGCCGTCGTCGGCGCTGCCGATGCGCGATCCCTCGGCGTCCAGCCACGTGTCGTAGGCGTCGGCGAGGGGCAGCAGGGCGGCGGGGAGGTCGGGGCCGGTGGTCTCGCTCAGGTCCCTCATGTCGAGCGTCACCTCGGCGAGGGCCGGCACCTCGGCCGGGCTGGGCGCCTCGGTGCGTGCGACGTCGTGGCTCGGGGCGACCACCGTGTGCAGCCTTCGTGCGCGCCAGGGATCCTGCGGGTCGACGTCGGCGTGGGTGGCGCCGCCGTGTCCGGTGGCGAACTCCACCCTGCGCCGGTACAGCAGGTCGAGGCTCGCCTCGTCGGGGTCGCTGGGGCCGACGTCCGCTCCGAGCGCGTCACGGCGTCCGACGAACACGGCGCTCCCGTCACCGCCGGTCACGTCGAGCTCTGGCTGGAACAGCCACCACTCGTCGCGGTTCTGGGTTCCCTGCGGGCTCTGCTCGTTGACGAGGAACAAGGTGACGAGGCGGATCCCGTTGCCGGCTGTCCGGCAGCGGCCGCGGATGTTGACGCCGGGCGAATCGGCCGACAGCTCCAGCGGGCCGAGCGCCCCGTCGGACGTGATGGGTACGCGCACCGACGCCGCGACCGGGTACCGCTGCCACACGGGGACCGTCTCGGGCCCGTCGCCGCTCTCGTCGTCGGCTTCGGCGGACTCCTTGAGGTAGCGGCCCCACGACGCCCGCACCGCGAGGGCATCACATCCCGGTGCGACGGCGAAGGACAGCCCCATCGAGGACGGGAACAGCGAAGGACCACGGTTCCCGGTGTCGCCTTGGCCCGAGTCGGACTCCTCGCCGTAGGTCGCGGTGTCGTCGTCGCGTGCGGCGTCGACGGCCACGGTCCCCGCGGGTGCGAGCATCCCGAGCAGGTACAGGTCGCGCACGGGCCATCGCCCCGGGAGCTGCTCGTCCTCGCCGCCCACTGGCCCCAGGAGGTCTGCGACGATGAGCCGTTCGAGCTCGTCGCGCAAGGCCTCCGGGGAGGGCGTCTCGATCCGTGCCGCTGGCGTGTCGTCCTCACCGACCATGACGGCGACGCTACCAAGGCCCTGCGACGTCGGTGGCCACGGAAGACCTCCCGTCAGGGCGGTGGCGACGATCAGGAGATCCACCGAGGGCTTCGCGTCCCTCCGCACTCGGGATCATGTGTCCTCGGCGAGGAGTTCATGGATCCGATCGGGTGGCAGAGGCACGAAGCCCGCCGACTCGATCGTGGCGTTCGCGGCGCCGATCCAGTTCTGGCTCCGACGACGACCGTTAACGAAACCTGTGTCTTGTTAACGGTCCGCGGTCGTCCTGCAACGGTCGTTTGCGGTCGTGCCCGGGCGGGTCGGTGGACATGGCAGGCGACGGCCCGCAGATCTGATCGCCGAGATGCGAACCGATGAAGTCCTCCGGTTGATCGATCAGCTCGACTCGGCCGCGTACATCTGAGCGACCAGCCGAGATCGCCACCTCATAGGCGTCCAGCCGGTACCCATCACGCGGCTCGCCGAAGCCGTCCGGGTTGCGCGGGCGCTTCGTAGCTTCCAACCGGCGGCGGGGATCGCTGCGTACACGCGGCCGTATGCGCGACCCGCCTCGGTGGTAGTACGCCCTTCCTACTCTCGGTACGCTGCCGGTATGAAGGTGAGTGTGAGCCTGCCCGACGAGGACGTGGAGTTCCTCGACACCTACGCCCGCTCCAAGGGGATCGGGTCCCGCTCTGCCGTCGTGAAGAAGGCCGTGCGGCTGTTGCGGGCTACGGACCTCGGTGCCGACTACGAGGAGGCATGGGCCGAGTGGGCTGCGTCGGGCGAGGGCGACCTGTGGGACCCGACCTCTGGCGACGGGCTCGGTTGATGCGAAGGGGCGAGGTCAGGCTGGTGGATCTCGACCCCGCCCGAGGAGCCGAAGCCGCCAAGACCGGCCCCGCCGTCGTGGTGAGCAACGACGGGGCGAACACCACCGCTGCCCGGTTGGGCCACGGCGCCGTGACCGTGGTGCCGGTCACGTCCCACGCCGAGGCGGTCTACCCGTTCCAGGTGATCCTGACAGCCCACGAGACAGGCCTCGCGTCGGACTCCAAGGCCCAAGCCGAGCAGATCCGTTCGATCGCGGTCTCGAGGATCGGGCGGCGTGTCGGCCATCTCCCGGCCGCGGTCATGGCCGACCTCGACGAGGCGATCCGGCTCCACCTCGCCTTGTAGGCCGCTGACCCGTCAGTGCGGTCCGGTGGGGGAGGGCTACCCCTATGACTGCCCCAACAGTAGCCGCTACGTCATACAATTGCTGATCTACGCGGAAAATGCATCTTGCTACGCCGATCTTGTGGTACGATCGGTCATCGTCAGCAACCCAGCTGACGATCATCCGGCGTAGTCGAGGGAAGGATGCGTCAATGCACAGCGTCATGAAGAGGGCGATCAGGGCGAAGAACGCCCTCACCCATCAGGAACCCGTCCATCGGTTGACTTGGGGCACCATGCCGCTAATCGCCGACGGTCGGCACCGTATGCAGGCTATCGAGTCGGTCTTGGGAAGCGCCCCACGGAAGGCGCGCCGAGTGCGACGGAAGGATGATGGAGAATGATGGAGTTCAGCCTGCCGGGGATCCAGTACAAGCAGGGCAAGCGCCCGATGGTCGTCACGGCGATGGACCCCGTCGCCCTCGTCAAGCTGGTCACGCAGCCAGACACATGGAACCCGATCGGGAGCCAGCCGCATGGCAACAGACCGCAGGACAAGGCTCACCGCGAGGGGATAGCGCAGTATCTCGAGGAGGAAGAGGAGTTCGTGCTCGGCTCGGTGGTGCTCTATGTGAGCCCTCGCGAGGCGAGGTTCGAGCCGAACCCTGGGGCAGAGGACGCCCCGGTGGCCCTCGGGACCTTGCATTTGAACTACGGCGCGGAGTTCGACGTCGGAGACGGCCAGCACCGTATCGGGGCATACTCGGACGTGATCAAGCGCCATGACGAGGAGGGGGACCCTGTCCTAGAACGGCTTCGCGGGTCCGGCCAGCCGGCCGTAGTGGTCATCGACGACAACCCGCTGCACCGTGCCCAGGACTTCACAGACCTTCAGCGAAATGCCAAACCGCCGAGCGGAAGCATCGGCATGTCCATGGACCGCCGACAGGCGATCAATCGGTTCGTCGTCGACCTAGTGCAGCGGTCTGATGTGCCGTTGTTCGAGGGAGGGGACCGAGTCGAGTTCCTCAAGGACTCGCCGGCCAAGCTGAGCGCCAGGCTCTTCAGCTTCAAGACGATCCGGTACATTACCGGTACGGCAATGATCGGTGTCGGCCAACGCACCACCGCGGGATGGGAGAAGGCGGCGAATGGCGCCGTCGAGGACGACCCCGACGCGGCGATGGTGGACGCTGTCGAGTTGTGGAAGGGCCTAGGCACGATCGACGGTCTAGCGGACGTCATCGCGGGCACGAAGACGCCCGCGCAGGTCCGTGAGGCCTCCCTGCTCGGCGCAGCTGGGGTGCAGTACGCCATCGCGTATGCCGTCTACCTCGCTCGCCAGGACGGGGTGGGCTATGGCGATGCCGCACGTGCCTTGGCCAAGGTCAACTTCGACCGTCCAACTCGGGAGCCTTCCGAGTCGCAGCCGATCAAGACGAGCGAGTCGGTCTTCGCCGGGAACCTGATCGATCCGATTACCGGCAAGGTCGGATCGGGCCGACCTGCCTGGGAGGCGGCAGGGCAAGCGCTCTACCGCGAGATCAAGACGGTGACCAGGGGAATGCCCTAAGGGTTCATCGATCCCCCCGGAGGGGGGCGCCATGTGACGCCCCCCTCCTTCTCGGTCAGCTGCCCTGGGGCGAGCAGCTCCTCGAGCCGCGCCGTGAGCTCCCCGACCCGCCGGCGAGCGAAGTCGAGCTGCTGCCGAGCGTTCGCCAGCGTCCCCAACCCGCCGACCCCACTCTCGATCTCGACGACCCGGTCCCGCTGCGCTTGGAGTCGCCGCTCCGCCCCCTCCAAGTGCCGGTTCGCCCGGCGGATCTCGAACTCGACAGCCCGGCGGCAGCTCGTCGAGCAGTAGATCCCGGCGCGCGCCTACATCCAGCATGCTGGACAAAGGCCGTCCCGCACCTAGGGCACGGCGTCGACGGCCTCAGAGCAGCGACAGCGGCCACGCTTCACCTCCACCTGACCCAAGTCGGAGAACTTGTGCTCACGCGAGCGAGGCTAAGCGGCGGGCACACAATCCGTGTGCCTCCAGAAATTCGATGCCCCCTACCCTTGTGCCGGACCCCCCCCGGCCGAACATCCGTCCCATGAACGTTCACGGATTGTGATCTGGATCGGTCGTGTCGTTCACACCGCCAGTCTGGACGCGCGCGTCCACAGAAACAGGGATGGTCATACTCATTCGGGGAACTCCTCCCCACCCTCTCAACTCAACAAATCGTGTACACGAGCCGCCTCACCCGAGGTTGACACAGAGGGGTGCTCCACTCCCTGGTTCTCGACGCCAGGGTGCATGAGTCAGGAGCGATCCTCGGTCGCCCGATCAGGCGGCTGGAGCCACACGACCAGGCTGGTCGCCTCGTCTTGCAAGGGAGAGTCGGCACGCTGGCTCAGCAGGGTGTCGAATCCCGCGACCAGGGCACGGATCGCACTGGCCGGCCGGTGCCTGGGAAACGCCTTGTTCGAGGTGAGCACGAGGCCCCAGTGCGCACGCGCTTGTGCCTGGTAGGTACCGACGATCGCCAAGTAGTCGACGACATTCTCGGTGGCCACCGCCCTGCGCTCTCGCTGCGCGGCGGCGAAGACATCGGCGTCGGCGACGTGACGCAGCGTATTGCGATCGCCCTGGACCGACACCACGTCGTGGCCGAGGTCACCCAACGCCACAGCGACGGCGTGCGGGAACATCTCGTCCAAGAGCAGGCGCACGTCAGCCGATCAGGTCCCGCGGGGCCTCCCACGAAGCCTGTGCCTCGGATGCGACCTCGGTGTTCAGACGGACGAGCTCCCCGATCTCGTCCGCGTGCTCCGTTGCGTACGCGATGGCGGCGCTCACGTCCTCGACGGGGAGGGAGAACCATTCGGCTGCCCCCATCAGCGCCTCGTCACCTCGCAGCCCAGAATCGTGGACGAACCCCATCAGCTCCCACACGTCGGGACCCCCCACGATCGCCGCCCGCCGCCCCGACGGCCCGTCCTTGAACGTGATTCGTGGGTGGCGGCCCCGGCGCAGTCCCTCGTCGACGAGGTTCACGATGAGCGCCGACCTCGAGCTGCCGGACCGCCGTGCTGCAGTCTCCAACGCCCGCACGGTCTCAGCCGGCATCCGGACAGAGACCATCTCCCTCTTGGAGGCAACCATGTGATACAAGGTAGTACACGCCTGCGGATGGACGCCCGATTCACGTTTCAGCCGAACGTGTCACAGGTCCTCCCTAGAATCGAACGTGCGTTCGATATCTGGGTAGATGAGCGGGGTGTGCGATGGGTGCAGTGATGGCAGAAGAGCGGGTCGGGGCGGCGACGCTGGAGGACGTTCCCCTTGAGCGGCTGGAGGCCGAGATCACCGAACTGGCAGGCCACATCGCCGCGGCGGAGTGCCGCTGGATCCTCCTCATCGGCGAGTTCGAACGCCGCGACGGCTGGGCGGTGTGGGGCTGCAAGTCCTGCGCTCACTGGCTCAACTGGCAGTGCGGCCTGTCCCTGGAAGCCGCCCGCGAACGCCTGCGCGTGGCACGCGCCCTGGCCGACCTCCCGCTCGTGACCGCCGAGTTCGCCGCCGGACGGCTGAGCTACTCCAAGGTGCGCGCCATCACACGTGTCGCGACCTCCGACGACGAAGCCGACCTCGTGGAGTTCGCCCGCAACGCACCGACGTCGTCGCTGGAACGCTTCGTGAGGGCGTACCGCAACGCCCTCGCCCCCGGCGACGACAAGGCCGCAGCAGCGCACGAGGCCCGCAAGCTCACGTGGCACACCGACTTCGCCGACGGCTCCCTGGTCGTCTCGGCACGGCTCACACCCGAAGCCGGAGCTCTCTTCCTCGCTGCCGTGCGCCAGGCCCGCGAATCGCTGCCGGGCACCGGCGCCGGCGACGTTTCAGCGGCACCGTCGACCGAGCAGCGCGCAGCCGACGCTCTCGTACGTGTTGCCGAGGCCGCGCTCGGCAACGGCATCGAAGGCGGCCGCTCCACCGCGGCTCGCCACCAGGTCGTGGTCCACGCCGACGTCGAGCTCCTCTGCGCCGACAACCAAGAAGAGACCAAGGGACTGCGCTGCCACCTCGAGGACGGCCCCGCCATCGCGAGGGCGACCGCCCGCCGCCTCGCCTGCGACGCCGGCGTCGTCCTCGTCATCGAGGACGCCGAGGCCAACCCCCTCGACGTAGGCCGCCGCACCCGCACGGTCCCACCCGCGCTACGGCGCGCCCTGCAAGTGCGCGACCGCACCTGTCGCTTCCCCGGATGCGGCACCCCCGCGCTGTTCTGCGACGCCCACCACATCCGCCACTGGATCGACGGCGGCGCCACGAACCTCGCGAACACCCTCCTTCTGTGCGGTCACCATCACTGGCTCCACCACGAGGGCGGCTACGGCTGCGATCATCTCGACAACGGCGAGGTCCTCTTCAGACGACCCGACGGCACTCCGATCCTCGCCGAACCTGCGAGCGCCTCGTCCCCCTCGGGCCCCGACATCCGCGAGCGCAACAGCAAAGCCGGCATCGACATCGCGACCGACACGATCACCGGCACCTGGGACGGCACCCGCCTCGACCTCGACTACGCAGTCCTCTGCTACGTCGACACCCCCGCACGGAGGGCCGCTGCCCGAGCCGAGGATCCGGCAGACGATCCGCCTGACGGACACCCCGGTATTGTGACCGAGGAATGATCCAGAGCTCGATCACTGTCGAAGCCAACATCACCGATCCCGAGACCGGTGTCATCGTCTCCGGCGATGACCTGTCGGCGTTCTGCGACGCCTTGATGGAGGCTCTTGTCCACCTCGCCGAAACAGACCCCGACATGGCCGACCCTTCCGTCGGTGTGGCCCTGTCCACCGGCGAGATCCAAGTCGACATCACAGTGGCCGCGGCCGTCGCTGAGGACGCCTTCGTCAAGGGGGTCGGCTCCATCCGTGCGGCGGTCCACGAGGCCGGCGGCCGCACCCCGGGCTGGGAGTTGGACGTGTTGAACGGTCGGCTCCAGCGCGAGGACGGCACGCTCGCTGCTTACTGAAGGGGACCACCGGGACTCGGTGACGAGGGAATCGTCACGGGCGGCACGCACCTCGATCCGTAACCTGCCGCATGGCCGCAATCGACAGGTTCCGGGGCGAGTGGTTCTGCCTGTCGAACTTCTATGCCGATGGGATCGCCGTAATGCTCTCGGGCTTGACCTACCCATCGGTGGAGCACGCTTACCAGGCAGCCAAGCGCACCGACCGCGAATTCCGTGCGGCGATCCAGGCGGCGCAGACTCCGGCCGAGGCAGCCGAGCTCGGGCGCGCATCTCCCCCCGATCCGGGCTGGGAAGGTCGCAAGGAGTCCGTGATGCTCGCCCTCCTGCGCCAGAAGTTCGACCGCCCGCCCTTGAGGCAGCGATTGCTCGACACGGGCGATAGACCGCTCGTGGAGGGCAACACGTGGGGCGACTCCTACTGGGGCGTGGATGCAGAGTCGGGCACCGGGGAGAACCGCCTCGGGCTGCTCCTGCAACAGGTCCGCGCAGAGCTGTGTCAGCTCAAGCTCATGTGGGACTCCGACTGCCTCATCAGCTTCCTGGACACAAGGGAGAACCACCCCGAGGAGCTCGACCAGTTGGCCAGGCTGGCTCGCCAGGGCAGGATCGCTCCCATCCGGTACTCGAGCGTGAGCCGACGTGAATGGGTCGACGCCGGGCGGATCGAGATCCGTCTCCGGAATCTGGAGTTCGACCCGGGATTCCAGCCGGTGCCGAGCGTGGAGGCATTCCGCATCGGCCACAGCCGCCTCGACGGGTTCGCCGTTCTCGCCGGCGACGAAGCAGTCGGAATGGACGAACACATCGCTCAGATCCTGAAGGGCGACAGGAACCTCGGTGACCGCGACCAGCTCCTGTCGGCGTGGCTCAGCCAGGTCGACATGTTCGTGTCCGCCGACAACGGCTTGCAGAAGAAGCGCGCAGCGCTGGAGGCTGCGGTGGGCTTCCAGATCTGCAGGCCGCCCGGAGCCGTGGAGCAGACGTCGAAGGGCGCGTCGGGCGTTTCAGCTGAAACGTCAGAGACCGGTGAGCGCTGATTAGTCGCCGCAGGACGTGTGGGAGTGGAGGGACGCGGTGATGCCTTCGAGGTAGCACGTCGTCTCGAGCATGGTGACGAGGGCGTCCTTGTCGGGGCCGGTCCAGATCTGGTCGGCGGCGGGGGTGGCGACGATGACGCCGACGTTGGTGCCCGTGTAGACGAAGGCATCGGTGGTG
This sequence comes from Acidimicrobiia bacterium, assembly GCA_046331095.1. GTDB lineage: Bacteria > Actinomycetota > Acidimicrobiia > UBA2766 > UBA2766 > JAIBAC01. The sequence continues at coordinate 1,253,636 of JAXLRM010000004.1, read as the reverse complement.
TGGATGTTCGCGGCGGTCTTGTTGCCGGGAGTGAGGACGGCGCCCTTGGCCCGCAGAGCCATGTCGAGGTCCGCTGGGGGGTCGCCGCAGGTGTCCTGGACGCCGATCCCGACGAGCTGGGAACCCTTGTCGACGCGGATCGCGTTTGCGCAGTACTGCCCCGGTGAGACGGCGAGGCCGGAGAGGGACGGGTCGGCCTGGGAGATCGTGTACCCGGCCTCGGTCCATGTGGGTCCGGTCGGGGGTCCCAGCGTCGTCGTCGTCGAGGTGGTGGAGTCCGTCGATGCCGACGGCGCGGGTGCGAGTTCCGGCAGTGGGCTGACTTCGAGGATCGAACGCCAGATCTCCGTGACGATCTCGAGCTTGGTCTCGGCCGTCACCAGAATCCGCGTCAGGAAGATCCGCACGGGTTCGGCGAGATCGGGGCACTCGTCGGAGACCGCCCGGTAGACCGTCAGCATCTCGGTCGCGACCTGGACCCGCACCTCCGAGGTGAGCTCCGCGGTCGAGCGGATGTTCAGGACGCTCTCGGCGGACTCGCGCACCTGAGCGGTCTCGGATGCCCGCGCGACGCTGGTCCACGAGTCCTCGTAGAAGGCACGGGCGTCCACGACGGTCTTGGGGAGGTCGCCGAGCGCCATCGCTCCCAGGGACGCCTGCGCCGCCTTGCAGAAGTCGGTGGCCGGCTGGGGCAGGGATGCAACCGCAGACGCCGTCCACGCCGCCGCGGAAGTGGTGGTGGACTCGGGTTCGGTCTCGCTCACGGCTCGGGTGCACGCGGCGCTCGAGAGCACCGCAGCGACAAGGACGACGTAGAGGGCGCTGAAGCGGCGGGACTTGGTCTTCACGATTCGAGTCCCAACTGGTCCTGGGGCGGGCGCCGTTTGCTCTTGGCCTTGGTCTTGGGCTTCTTCTTGTCGTGGAGGCCGGCTGCGGCTTCGGCGGCGTAGCGGGCGTGGTTGAGCTCGAGGAGACGATCCAGGAGCTCGGTGCGGGCGGCGGGGGCGACAGTGAAGCGGGTGCCCTGGGCGGTGTCGTGGTGGCCGTGGCCCAAGTCGAGATCGGACCAGCCGTACGCGTCGGCGACGGCGTAGTCGAGGACGAGGTGACGGGCCCGCAGCTCGACGACGTCGTCGGCGTGCTCGTCGGGGTCGTGGACTCGGTTGTAGGTCTTGGTGAGGCCTTCGTCGCGCTCGAGCATCATCGGCGCCCGGTGCGAGTGCAGCGCCGCCCCCGCCTCGCCGACGGCGTCGGTGAGGGTGGGCTGGGGGAACGTCTCGAACACGTCGGAGGGTGAGTAGTTGAGGTCCATTCGCATCGTGGAGGATCTCGCCCACGCCCAGCACCAGTGGAAGGACGAGGACAGGAGACCGAGGTGGGCGTCGTCGTCGTAGGCGTAGACGGCGAGCTTGTGCGCATACACCTGGCCGTTCGGCACGAATGCGGGCATCACGGTCTTGCTCACGAGGGCGATCACGAGGACCCGGTGGAGGCCTGCGATCGCTGCGTAGAGGGCAGGCCTCTTGTCGCCGTAATGCCACCAGTACTTGCGATGCGCCTCTCTGTTGACGTGATCGCGCTGGGGTTTGACCTTCTCACGCACGATCGCGATGCAGTCCGGGTACTCCTCCGCCTTCTCGAGCGGCCAGTCGAAGAAGTTGATCACCCAGCGGCTCGGTGACTGGCCCGAGCGGCTGTTGAGGTCCTCGCCGTTGAGGTAGGGGAAGAGCACGTCGCCGTTGCGGGGATCCCGCTTGATCAGGGCGCGGGCTTCGTCGGGGTCGAGTACGAAGCCGATGCCGTTGACGAAGGAACCGATGAACGACCTCCCCCCGTTCGCCGCCAGCCGGTGCGGCTCACCGCTCACCCGTCCCGCGGGGTCGAGGCTCGGGGTGATCCCACGCACGGGGGCGCCGTCGAGGACGACGGAGCCGTCCCAAACCCCGGTGCGCATCCAGAGCTTGGAGATCGACAGGGTGGCGGCGCCGGGCCAGGGCGTCGACTTGACCGCGCGGGTGATCGTCCAGGCGTCGGCGGTCATGGCGTCGAGGCCGACCTCGCGGGTGTCGCCCTGGGCGATCGTGTTCGTGGCGAGGAGGCCGAGGCCGTGCGCGATCTGGGCGGCACGCAGGTAGAAGTAGGCGATCAGGTCGGCGCTGCCCTTGCGGCCATCCGCGACGTAGGTCACGAGGTACTCGCGGAAGGCCGCGCCCATGGCGCCGCTGATCCGCTTGCCGCCCAGGAACGGCGGGTTGCCGACGATCGCGTCGAAGCCCGGCGGCCGGTCGGGATCCAAGAAGACCTCGGGGAAGGCGAGGGGCCAGTGCAGGCAGGTGCGGTCGGCTTCGAGGGGGGGCTTGTCGGTCTGGAGCCAGACCTTGGACTCGGCGTCGAGCCAGGCCCAGTCGGCCTTGCGGACGTGGTCGGCGGCGGTGAGGAGGCGGGACTCGACTCCCAGCGAGCCCTTGGCGCTCGACGCGAGGGCGGCGCCGATGACGACGTCGCCGAGGGTGGAGAGGCGGGCGAGGGTGGCGTCGAGCTCGGCCTGGCGGGCGGCCTTGGTCTCGGCGTCGCGGACGGTCACGACCGGCATCGCGAGGTCGCGGGCGAGGCCGAGGGCCTTCTTGACCTGCGGCTCCACCTCGTCGGCGACGTCGAAGAGGGTGCCGCCGTGGAGGGCACGCCCGGCGGGCGGGTCGGGGTGCAGGGCCGTGAGCTGGTCGAGAGAGGTGATGCCCAACAGGGCGTTGCCGCTGCGCAGGGCGTGGTCCAAGAACGTGAACGGGCGCTCGCGGGCCATGGTCGTGAGCCACAGCGACAGCTTCGCCATCTCGAGCGCCATCGGGTTGCGGTCGACGCCGTAGAGGCAGCGGTCGGCGACGGCACGGCGGGCCTCGACGTCGTCGTCGAAGGCGCCGGTCTCGATGAGCACGTCGGCGAGGTAGCGGCACGCGGCGACGAGGATCGCGCCCGAGCCGACGGCAGGGTCGCAGACCTTGAGGTCGAGGATCTCCGCGGCCGAGCGCGGCATCCACTGCGACGGGTCGGCGCCGTCTTGGGGGCCGGGCGAGTAGCAGAGCGGGGCGAGGGCGTGCGCGACGACCTCGTCGGCGAGGTCCTTGGTCGTGTAGGCCGTGCCCGAGTCGCGCTTGGCCGAGGTCTGGGTGACGTAGTGGCTGCCGGGCAGCCACACCTCGGGGAGCCCGCTCAGGTCGCGGCGCAGCAGGCCCAGGTAGGGGGCGAGGCGGGCGGCGAGGTCGTCGTCGTTGTCGCACGCCGCCAGGAGGCGGGCGCGGTCGTTGGCGTCGGGCGGGGCGTCGAGGAGCTTGGCGAGCGCCTTGGGGCTGGCGCCGCACTCGTCGTGGAGCCAGTCGAGCAGCACATCGCGGCCGGCGGCGGCCTTGGCCTCGAGGGTGGCGAGGTCGACCTCGGGCTCGTCGCCCTTCTTGCCGACCAGGCCGAGGCCGACGGCGTCGTCGTCGACGCGTACGCAGCCGTGGTCGAGGAGGCCCTCGTAGGTGTGGCCGATCTGCTCGACGTCGAGGCCGCGGTAGGAGATACGGCGCGCGTCGCTGCCCTCGCGCAGGTACAGGAGGGCGTCGCAGATCGCCTTGACGCTGCGGTCGTCGACGGCGACCTCTGCGAGGAACGGCCAGCGGTGCGGGTCGAAGAGCTCGCCGCCGTAGGCCGCGACGCGGATGCGGTCGTGCGCGACTCCGCCCCACACGGCCCGGAACGTGGCGAGCAGGCGCGCCCAGCCGCTGTGGCGGCGTTCGAGGAGGTCGGCGCCGTGGCGCTGCTCGTCGGCCTCGAGGGCGTCCAGCAGCGTCGACACCGCGTAGCTGCGTGCGTACACGTCGTCGTCGACGGGCAGCAGGCGGCGCTCCTCGGCCGCGAGGAGGACCACGAGGCGCATGAGCACCGCGACCGCCGCGGCGTATACGTCGGCGGGGCCGACGTCGGCGAGGAGGGCGCCGCCGTGGTTGCGGTCCGAGCGGCTGATCGCGGCGACGAGCAGCTCGGCCGCGCGGCGCACCTGGCGGCCCAAGGTGTCGGTCAGCTCCGCCTGCGCACCAGCGGACTCGCGGAACATGGCGTCGAGGCGGTTGTCCTCCGCGGCGGCAAAGAAACGGGACGCGTCGAGCAGCGACGTGAACGCGTCGAGGTGCTCGCGTTCGGCGGCCTCGGCAAACAGCGACGTCGTCCAGGTGCCGTGGCCCGCCGCGGCGCCGCGGGGCGCCCACACGAGCGCGACCGAGTCGGTGTCGGTCACGAGCGCGAGGGGGACGCCGGTGTCGACGCAGAGGCGCTGGGCCCGCTCGATCGGCGACGCACCCCAGCGCTGCCCTGCCACCCGCGCCGCCAGGTCGGTGCCGAGGGGCCAGCGCAGCACGACCACGACGGGGCGTCCGTCGGCGTCGAGCAGGCAGGCGTCGGGGCGCAGGTGCGTGCCGAGGTCCCCGTCGGTCGTGGCGGTGTGGGGCACCGCGGGGCCCTCGGCGAGACGATCGCCCCAGCGGAGCAGGTCGGCCAGGAGCCAGCGCAGCCACACGGTCCGTTCGGCGACGTCGGACCCGAGACCCGCCGCGCGGTCGCGGGCGTCGGCGGCGAGGACCGCGTCGGTGCGGTTCAGGCCGTCGGGGAACACGCGGCGCAGGACCGGCATCGTCAGGAAGGCGCCGACCGGCTCGACGAGCGCGAGCCAGTCGTGGTGGGCCTTGGTCCCCTTCCTCGACTTCAAGAGCGTGCGCCTTCGGGTACGACGAAGGTGACGGCGACGGGGAAGAGCCGCCGGCTCGGGTCGGCGTAGCGGGCCGCGACGTGGGCGACCTCACGTTCGATCTCCTCGGGGATCTCGTCGAGGCGGCGGCGCAGGGCGTCGAGGTCGCGCTCGTACTGCTCGGACTCGTCGAAGCTGAGCTGCTCGGGCATCTCCGCACGCGCGAGCTGCGCCGCGATCGAGTCGCGGAGCTGCTCGAGCACCGCGGTGATCGCGGCTGCCTCCGCCCGTGCCTTGTCGTCGAGGGTGGCCTGCATCGAGTGGGCCAGGTCCTCGCCACGGCGTGTGATCGAGTCGTTGAGCGGGCCTTCGATGCGGCCCCAGTCGCGCAAGTGAGCGTCGGCGTAGGCCGTGCCGGGCGCGGGCGGTCGGTCGCTGGCGAGCGCGCCTGTGTCGCCGACGTTGAAAAGGCCGTTGCGCCAGCGCCCCGCCGTGATGACCTGCTCGCGCAGGCGGCGCCCGTCCGCGCCGGTGATCACGAGGCGGGCGTGGCACGACCGTTGCCGGTGCCGATCGTGCCGGGCGTTGGCGAGCCGCCGTCACCCGGGCGAGGCGCGTGTCGGCGTCCGACGCCCACACCTCGGCGCGCAGGAGCCGCTGGGCCTGGGCCACGAGGGGATGGCCCAGGTGCGCCAGGACGACCGCCTCGCCGTGGTCGTCGGCGACGGCGTGGTCGAAGCATCGGCCGCGGCGTCCCGTCGATCGGGTCGGCGAGACCGATCGTCGCCCGCGCCCAGGCGCCGGTGAGCGCCGGAACCCGGTAGGTGCCCGCCGGGTCGGCACCGTCGGTGTGCAGAAGCGGCTGGTGCGCCAGCGCGAGGCCGGGTCTGCACCACCTCGTGCGGCCGCGGCGGGGTTGATGCCGAGCTCGCTCACCGACGTGTCGAGGGTCTCGCGCAGGCGGGCGAGGTCGGCGCGCAGGTCGCGCTCGACCTTGAGGACTGCGCGGCCCGCGGCGCCGGTGGGCGACGACGTCGCCTCGACCGGCGGCGGCGCTGCCGCTGCGGCCCAACATGAAGTCCTCGACGCCGCGGGCGAGCAGGGGCCTGGCGCTGCCGAGGTCGGTGCGGACCTGGTCGACCTTGGCGACGATGCGGCCCAGGAAGTCGAGGTCGCCGTCGAGCGACGTCCTCGCTGCGGCGCGGCCGCCGCCTGCGCCAGCCGCCGGCGGGCACGAAGTGGTGCACGAGCACCTCGGCGGCGGGCTGGCCGTGGCGGTCGACGTACGTTGCGCTGCTCGAGGCGGTGCTGGAGACCACGGACCCCGTGGTGCACGACCTGGTGGCAGTGGAGCTGAGGTCGATGCCCTCGCTCGCTGCGTGCCGGTCGCCAAGAGGATGCGCACCGGTGTGCGCCGCGGGTCCGCCTGGAACTCGGCGCGGATCCGCCTGCTCGGCGGTCCATGCCGCCGTAGACGAGCGCGAGGCGGTCGCCACCGAGACCTTCGGACGTGAGCACCTCGGTGAGCCAGTTCTGCTCGCGGTCGGTGAAGACGATCACGCGCTCGTCGTTCCAGCGGCCGCCGGGGCGGCACGTCTCGACGAGAACGCGACGAGCGCGGCGGTCTTGGCGTCGACCTTGCCCGCGGGCCGTTGGCCCAGCGCTGCAGGCCCGCGAGCGCGGCGGCCTCGGCGTCGGTCACAGGACCGCCCGCCCGGGCCGCGGCCGCGATGGCGTCCGGCAGGCCGCCGAGCCTCGTCGTCGTCCGCGACGTCGTCGTCGAGGCGCCCGAACGCCGGCCTGCAGGGGCCCGAGCCTTGTCGCGGGGGCGGCCTTGCGGGCGAGGGTGTCCACATGTAGGCTACGTCGACGCGAACGCCGCCGGGGACGAGAAGAGCCGCTTGAGCAGCATCACGAACTCCGATGCCGCCCGCTGGGACTTCGAGCCCGCCGCTGCGCCGCGCGCCTGGCGCAATGGCTCGGCCAGGAGAGCGTGGGCCTCACGGTCGGTGCCGGTGTAGTCGACCTCGAGCGGGCGATCCTGCGTGCCGCGCGGGGGTGCCGTCGTCGCGGGGCGGCAGCTCCGACTTGAGGCGCCGCACCATCGCACGCGCCAGCTCGGTGTCCGACGGCATCACGTCGCGGGCGAAGCGCTGGGGTCGAGCAGCTCGAGCAGCGACGTGAAGCTGTTCGTGTAGCCGTTGTGGGGCGTGGCCGACAGGAACAGGCGGTGCTCGAAGTGCAGCGAGATGCGCCGGATCGTGCGGGTGCTGAGCGAGTCGGTGGCGTAGCGGCCTGCTCGCGGGCGCGCACGTGGACCTCGTCGACGACGAGGAGGTCGAACGCCTGCGGGTAGGTCGTCGGGTCGGCGGGCAGGACCGCGCCGAGCAGCGCCTGCGCCTGCGGCATGCGCAGCCACTGGATCGACATCGATCAGGCGTGGGAAGTGGCGCCAGAGGTTGGCGGTCACGCCGTGGCGCCGCTGCAGCGCACGCACGGCGGCGGCGTCGACGATGCGGAACTGAGGCCGAACTTCGACGCCATCTCGTCGCGCCACTTGATGCACAGGCTCGCCGGGCAGACGACGAGGACGGTGCGGGCACGGTGGCGCAGCAGCATCTCCTGCACGACGAGGCCCGCCTCGATCGTCTTGCCGAGGCCGACGTCGTCGGCGATGAGGAGGTTCACCCGCATGCGCAGGGCAACGCACGACCTGGTCGAGCTGGTAGTCGTCGATCTGGATGCCGGAGCGGAACGGGGCCTGCAGCGCCGAGTCGTCGGCCGACGCGATCGCCCAGCGGACCGTCGGTGAACGTCGAGGCGGTCGGGTACCGAAGGTAGCCGGGCGGTCGGCAGTGTCGCCGCGCCGAGGACGCGGCGTCGGCCTGACCTCCCACACGACACCGACCGTCGCCGTGAAGCCGTCGTCCTCGACCGGTTCTCAGCTCGACGAGATGCTGGGACCGCGGCCGGCAGCGCCGGGTCGGCCGGCAACGCCGACGCCCGCACGTCGGTCACAGCCCAGTGGCGGTCGCGCACCGTCACCACCTGGCCGACCTCGGGGTCGCCACCGTCGCCGTCGACGTCGCTGTCCCAGTCACGACCGAGACCCTATTCGAAGGTCCGACTCGTCGCGCGCCGCCTGGGCTGCGCAAGGTAGATGCTCGCTGCGTGGCCCCTGATCGCTGCGCCGGCGCTGTAGTAGCGGCTCGCTTCTCGTCGTGGGCGACGAGCAGACCTGCGTCCACGAGCTGCCTGAGGTCGCGACTCGCCGTCGGCTCTCGGAGATGTCCTCCCCGTGGCCCTGCCGCACGGCTGCACGGTGGGTCGGGTTGCGGATGCGGAACCCGAGGGCCGCGCTGAAGAGGGTCAGACGTGGTCCGTGGCGACAGTCCGTGGCCTCGACCTCGTGCTCGCACCGGGACCAGAGGTCCTCGGACTCCTCGGCCCGTCGCAACGTCGTCCTCGCCTGGCGCAGGTGGGCGGTGAGGCAGAAGCGGATCCACGGGCGGGCATCGTTGCCGGGGTGCCACGAGCCCTGTCCGACCTCGGCGAGCACGTCGTAGTACGCGCGGGTGTTGCGGCCCAGGTATTCCTCGATGCTCGCGGACCTCGGGCGGCGACGATCTGGTCCCGAGCCGAGCACGAGGGCCTCGCCAGCACGCACCGGGCCATGCGGCCGTTCCCGTCACTGAAGGGGTGGATCATCACGAGATCGAGGTGGGCCATGGCCGCCCGCACGAGGACGGGCGGCAACCTCCGGTGTGGGCGGTTGCGGTGGTGACGAACTGGCGACGAGGTCCGGCACACGATTTGCGTCGGGGCCTCAGACGACACGACCGGTCGCCGGTCCTGCACGAAGACCGCCGGGACGCCATCGGCCCGGGTTCTTGGAGAGGTCGTGCTTGACCATCACCGCGAAGCGAGGTTCCCGCAGCAGCCAGGCATCAGGAGTATCGAAGCGGGGTATCGGCGGCGAGCTGGAAGCACAGGTCATCGCGCCCTGGTAGCCCTGTAGTGTGGCGGGTCCTCGTCGGCGTCGAGGGGGTCGTCGTCGACTGCGGCCACGACGTCGTCGAGTGAGGCGACGCCGTAGCCTTCGATGGAGTTGCTCCTTGACCGCGGCGAAGGACAGGCGCTGCAGTGAACAGATCCACCTGCGTGCCTCGGCGACCTGGGTACCGGAGATCCTGGCGCAACCGGTCGATCCGGGCGGAGGATCGTGTCCAGCTCGCGGTTTGCTCCGGCGCCGCGAACACCATGCGCGCAACTCGGTTTCTCTCCACCACGATGAGGATATTCGTCGATCCAGGATTGTCGCAGCCGGTCTGTAGCGTCGTCGCGCATCTGTGAATTCGCTGCGCGGTGACGACGACCAAGCTGGATGCGAGAAGCCGGCCTCGCGCCCTGCCGGGAGGCCCAGACCGAGTTCGACGACATCACCCGGCCTCAGCATCGAGCCATGCCGATTCGTCTTTCACGCAGCGGGGCGGTCAGCTCATTGCTCATCTGCTCTTGGCGGAGCCTTCGCACCGCCAACGCCACGGTCTCGACCGTCGCGCGAGATCGTCTTCGCCAGCCGCTTGATCTCCTCGTGGGTCGCGACGTCCACCCGGCACACACCCGTGCCTGCATGGCCCGTGCTGCCGGATCGCATGCAAGCAGGATACAAGCGCACTCCGCCCGATTCGTCCCTCAGCTGTGCCAAGGCTTGCGTTGAGCTGCACGAGTGCGGATCAAGTCGATGAGCCAGGTCGCTCACCGCCAAGCCTGCTCGATCACCTCATCATCGGCGAGGGCGCCGAAGCGCTCACCGAAGACCGCCAGTTCGTCGACACCGACCACACCGAGGGGCGTCGCCTCCGGGCCAGCGCCCGTCGCAGGCAATGCGCGGTGACGCCCAGGCGCAGAGCGTTCGCGCCGATCGCCGCCACGACATCGTCGGGGACGTCCCTGATCAACACGTCGGACATCATCACCTCTACGGCTGCGGTATTCGACGATGTCGCAGGCTGCCGTGCTTCGTCCCGCGCCGCTCACGGCGACATCGGCGCATCAAGACCTTGACGTTTGGATGTTGACAACTTGCGCACCACCGCGACCTCGACCCCGATGTGCACGCATCCCGAAGGCGCCGATGGCTGAGCGGCATCACGTTCAAGGAGGCCGTCAACGAGGCGATCCGGCGTGGCGCGCACCGGCAGGGCGCGAGCGCGCGCGTCCCCACCAGGCGGATGGGCCGCCCGCTGGTCAACCTCGACCGTGTCCTCGCCGCCGGGGGCCGAGAGGACGAGGAGGCCATCCGCAAGATGAGGGCCGGGAAGTAGCCGGATCGACATCGCACCGATGCCCACCTCGCCGCGATCGCCCTCGACCACGGCGCCGGTATCTGCAGCTACGACAACGACCGCGACAGCTTCGATGGCCTGCGCCGCACCACTCCGGGCGGGTGAGACGCAGCCCGACTTCGACTAGGTGCGTGCAGGCCGAACTGGGCTACACCAGGTCCTCGGGGCGTGCCCAGCGGACGCCGCGGAAACGGCCGAAGTCGACGTCGTATGTCACGATCGTCGCGTCGTGCTCCACCGCGAGGGCCGCGATGTGCGCGTCGCTCGTGAGGTTTCCACCTGTGCCGACCTCCCCGAGCAGTCCGGCGAGCACGTCGAAGTGACGGCGGGTCGGCTCCAACAGGGTCGCAGGCGCCTGCGCGAGCCATTCCCGGACCCGGGCCAGGGCTGCCTCGATCGCGAGGGGACGCGGGAACAATCCGGCCTTGGTCGACAGCCGCAGGAACGCCAGGACGACGAGCCACGGTAGCCCGACGACCTCCGGCCCGTTCATCGCGGCGTCGACCCACGCGACCGAGCTCGCGTGACGCGGATCGGCCTCGTTGACCGCGTAGAGCAGGACGTTCGCGTCGACGATCCTCACGTGCCGACTTGCTGGCGGCGCAGCAGCTCGTCGTCCTCGAGTTCGGCAGCGAGCTGCAGGGCACGGTCGAGGTTCACCGCCGGCACGCCCATGTCGCTCGTCACCGTCCGGAAAGCCTCGTCGAGTCGGCTCGGCACAGCGAGTCCGGCACGAACCGCGTCGTTCAACGCAACCTTGAACGACACGCCCTTCGCCTTCATGTGGCGCCGGAGGAGGGCCTCGGTGTCGGCGTCGAGCGTGACGGTCGTGCGCATCGGCGAACAATAGCATCAGCTTCGCTGACAGCATGACTGCAAGAATGGTCAAGCAGCCCGGGCGGGTCCGCCCCACCGCCGAGCCTCCGCGGTTCCTCGGGGGGCTTGCGGACCGTCCTGGCTGCTTGCATAATGCAAGCATGCCGAACGTCCTCGTGAGAGACATCCCCGACGACGTGCACGCCGCCCTGCAGTTGCGGGCCAAGCGTCGTGGCCAATCGTTCCAGCAGTACCTGACGGCGGAACTGACGCGCCTCGCGTCACAGCCGACGGTCGAGGAGCTCTTCGATCGCGTGGATCGCCGACGGGGCGGCCGGGTCGGGCTCCAGACCGCTGTCGAGGACCTCGCCGCCGGACGCGCCGACCGGTGATCGTCGTGGATGCCTCGGTCGTCGCGAACGCGCTGGCCGACGACGGCGCCGACGGCGACACTGCGCGGCGGCGCTTGATCGACGCACCTGAGCTCGCCGCGCCGGACCTCGTCGACGTCGAGACCGTGTCGGTCCTGCGGCGACGATGGCGTGCCGGCGACCTCACCGCGCGCCGCTTCTCGAGCGCCGTCGACGACCTCGCCGATCTCGCCATGGTTCGCATGCCCACGTTGCCGCTCATGCGTCGCGCCTACGAGCTCCGCGCGAACCTGACTGCCTACGACGCGTCGTACGTGGCGCTCGCCGAGCACCTCGGCTGGGCGTTGCTTACCGCCGACCGTCGCCTGTCCCGCGCTCACGGCATCCGCTGCCTCGTCGAGGTCCTCGGGACCTGAGCACAGTTCTGCCGCCCCGGCGCTTGGCAGCACCTGGCACCTGTTCCTCCACGACCCGTCGGCGCTACGGCCAGGGGACGCCCAGCGCCTTTGCCGCGGAGCTGAGCTTCATGGCGAGGCGGTGCGTTTGCCCCGGAAGCAGCTCGAAGTCGTGGTGCTCGTAGAAGGCACGGGCCTCGTCGTCGACAGCGTCGGCGAGCACCACTCGCCCCCCAGCTCGACGCGCTGCTGCGACGACGACGTCGAGGGCGAACACGAGAAGCTCCGATCCCAGCCCCTGACCCTGGACCGCTGAGTCGAGCGCGAGCTTGGCCAGGAGGACCGCTGGGATCTGTTCCGGAGCTCCTGGCGCCAGCCGCCGCGGGGCGTCCTCCCGTCTGAGCAAGTGGGGCGCGATCGCGAAGTAGCCGACGACCGAGCCGTCACCGTCGACGAGGAGATAGGTGCGGGTGCCCTGGCCCGTCGCCGTGCGTGCGTGTCGACGAAGCCACTCGTCGAGCTCGGCGTTCCCGCAATCGAACTCGGCGAGATCGTGGTCGCCGAGCGGTTCGACGTGGTACGTCACCGAGCGGTGATTCGAGCCTTCCGACGGGCGCGCTTGGCCGCCTTGGCCAGGCGAGGAGCGCGGTCGGGTTCATCGAGGGCGGCCAACAGGGCGTCGAAGTAGTCGGCCGGCACCAGCGTCGTGGTCGCAGCTGCAATGACCTCATCCGCCCGAACAACGGCTGCCCCGACCATGAAGGCCGACACCGACACGCCGGAGGTGGAGGCTGCGCGCTCGATCAGCGCTCGCTCATCGGGCGAGAGCCGCGCTTCGAGCCGGTCCGTCTTGACTGCCATCGCTTCTCCGAAGAGTTCTGTACGGCACATTGTACGGAACTAAGCGAACCGGGGCAACCACTTCAGCACGGGTCGTCAACCCCCCGACAGGGCCTGCATGATCGTGACCTCGTCGGAGTCCTCGACCACGATCCTCAGGTCACGGACCGCCGCGAGGTTGACGAAGACCTTCATGTGCTCGCGCAGGCGGCCCTGCTCGTCGACCATCCGGAAGCGGATCCCGGGGTGGCGGCGGTCGAGGTCGTCGAGGACTTCGCCGACGGTCGCGCCCTCGGCGGTGACGACCGCCCGGCCGTCAGTGTAGGACCGCAGCGGGGTGGGGATGCGGACGTCCACGGCGTCACCCCGACGTGTCGGCGGCCTCGACCGAGTAGATCTCGGGGAGGTGGGACACGATGTTGGACCACGTCGCGCCTTCGTCGGCACTCCCCCACACCTCGCCGCTGGTCGTCCCGAAGTACACGCCGACGGGGTCGGCCGTATCGGTCGTCATCGCCTGGCGCTTCACCGTGAACCAGGCCCGCGCGGGCATGCCCGTGTCGCAGCGGGTCCACGACTCGCCGGCGTCGCGGGTGACGTAGACCGACGGGCGGCCGTCGGGACTGGTGCGCGGCCACACGTCGGTGCCGTCCATCGGGAACGTCCACGCCGTGTCGGGATCGCGGGGGTGCAGCTCGACGGGGAAGCCGATGTCGCCCACCTCGCGGGGCATGTTGTCGCCGACGCGGACCCAGCTCCCCTCGGGGCGGTCCATCCTGTAGAAGCCGCAATGGTTCTGCTGGTACAGGCGGTCCGGTGCGAGCGGGTGGAGGCGCACGCAGTGGGGGTCGTGGCCGAACTCGGGGTAGGGGTCGGGCATGAAGTCCGCCCGGCTCCCGGCGTTGAGCGGCGCCCAGCCCGTGGCGCCGTCGGTGGTCTCGAACACGCCACCGCCGGAGAGGCCGATGTACATGTGCCCGGGGTCGCGGGGGTCGACGTTGATCGAGTGCAGCATCGCCCCGCTCGGCGTGCCCTCGTCCGGCCACTGCGCCCACGTCTCCCACATCGGGTGGTCGTTCCAGCCGGAGACGGGCTCCCACGTGTCGCCGCCGTCGTCGGTGCGGAACAAGCCCTGCGGCGACCCGCCCGCGTACCAGACACCCGGTTGGTCGGCGTGGCCGGGACTGAGCCAGAACACCACGTTGAGGCTGCGCCCGAGGCGGTCACCGGCGACGAACGCAGGCGGGCGGGCCGCCTCGGTCCAGGTCCGGCCGCAGTCGGTGGAGCGGAACACGGTCGGGCCCAGGTGCCCCGTCCCCGCGGCGATCAGCATCGTGCGGCGGTCGCGGGGGTCGAGCACGACGTGCTGGACTATGTGGCCCAGGTAGAGCGGCTCGGGGACCGTCCACGCCTGGCGGGCGGCGTCGGCGTGCAGCAGCCAGGCGCCCTTGCGGGTGCCCACGAGCAGCACGCGTCCGTCGGTGTTGGCGGTACCTGCCATGTCCCCTCCTGCGGGCGGTGACCGTCGACCTCGTCAGTCGTCGGAGCCGTTGCCGCCGTCGTCGTCGACGACCCATGACGCGGCGTGCACGTCACCCGGTGGCCGGACCGCCTCGAACGCCGGGGTCGGCACGAGCGCGGCGATGCCCATCACGAGGGCCACGACGATGCGGCGTCGGTACCAGGGACGGGGTGCGGGCATGCGGGGCGGCTCCCGGTATGCGTGGGCGATCGACAGGTGGAGAGTACCCCTCCCGCCTCCGGAATCGACGTGGGGACGCAAACGGGCGCGTGACGCCCACCCACGTCCCCACGTCGACCAGGGCTACACGGCGGTGGGGTGCCGCGGCTCGTACAGGAGGACCTCGAGGTCGCCGGGGAGGACGATCTTGACGGTCACCCCGAACCCGGCGTCCTCGGGCTCGCCACGGATCTCGATCCCCTTCGCCTCGAGCTCGGCCATCGTCGCCTCCAAGTCGTCGCACATGAGCGAGAGCTCGTGCACCGCCCGGTCGGAGGGGTGGACGCCGAGCTCGGCGGGCGGGAGGGCGAAGATGAGCCAGCTGCCGCCGGCGTCGACATGGTCCCAGCCGAACACGTCCGCCAGGGTCTGCCGCACGGCGTCGGCCTCGGGGCTGTAGAGGAGCACGTGCGCTCCGGTGATCGCCATCGCCATCTCTCCGTGAGCTCGGGGCTCGGATCGCCAGCGTATCCCGGGCCGCTATCGTGCGGCCGTGACCGCCGACACCAGCCCCGCCGCCACCGACCTCCTCGCACGGTGGGCCGAGATCGAGGACCTCGGCGCGGCCTCCTCGCTCCTCGGGTGGGACCAGGAGACCTACATGCCCCCCGCCGGCGCGGAAGGCCGTGGGCGGGTGCTCGGGACCCTCGCCGGGATCGCGCACCAGCGCCTGTGCGCACCCGAGCTCCTCGACGCCATCGACGGGGCCGAGGAGAGCGCCGCCGACGACGTCACCGTCGCTCAGGCCCGCGAAGCCCGCCGGCTCGTGCAGCGTGCCCAGCGGGTGCCCGAGGACCTCACCCGCGCGCTCGCCGAGGCCACCAGCCGCGCCCTCGGCGTCTGGCGCGCCGCCCGCGAAGCCGACGACTTCGCCGCCTTCGCCGACGACCTCGAACGCGTCCTGCACCTCACCCGCGAGCGTGCCGCGGCCCTCGCCGACGGCGGCGACCCCTACGACGCCCTGCTCGACGAGTACGAGACCGGCGCGACCGCCGCACGCCTCGACGAGCTCTTCGCCGGGCTGCGCGCCGACCTCGTCCCGCTCCTGCGCGCGGTCGCCGCGAGCGGTGTGACCGTCGACGAGTCCGCCGCCCGCGGCAGCTTCCCCGTCGACGCCCAACGGGCGCTCGGGCTCGAGGTCACCGCCGCGATGGGCTTCGACTTCGACGCCGGGCGCCTCGACGCGTCGGCGCACCCGTTCTGCTCGGGCCTCAACGACCGTGACGTGCGCCTCACGTGGCGTTGGGACGAGACCGACTTCCGCCCCGCCCTGCTCGGCATGATGCACGAGGCCGGCCACGGCCTCTACGAGCAGGGCCTCCCCCAGCGGTGGCGCCGCACCCCGCTCGGGGGCGCCGTCTCCCTTGGCGTGCACGAGTCGCAGTCACGCCTGTGGGAGAACCTCGTCGGGCGCTCGCTGCCGTTCTGGCGCTGGGCGCTGCCCCGCTTCCAGCAGGCGTTCCCCGCGCAACCCCAGACGACGGCGGAGGCGGTGTGGCGCAGCCTCAACGTCGTCGCCCCGAGCCTGATCCGGGTCGAGGCCGACGAGGTGACCTACAACCTCCACGTCCTCGCCCGCTTCGAGCTCGAGAAGGCCCTCATCGGCGGCGACCTCGGCGTCGCCGACCTGCCCGGCGCATGGGCGGACACCTACGAGGAGCTCCTCGGCATCCGCCCGCAGACCGCGGCCGAGGGGGTCCTCCAGGACATCCACTGGTCGATGGGCGCCTTCGGGTACTTCCCGACCTACACGATCGGCAACCTGGTGGCGGCGCAGCTCTTCGAGGCCGCCGCCGCCGAGCTCGGCGACCTCGACGGCGCCTTCGAGGCGGGCGAGTTCGGCGGCCTGCTCGACTGGCTGCGGCGCAACGTCCACTCCGAGGGGCGGCGCCGCCTGCCTGACGAGCTCGTCGACCACGCCACCGGCCGCCCGCTGTCGTCGGCCCCCTTCGTCGCCCGGGTCCGCACGATCTGCGAGCAGCAGTACGGCATCACCGCCGCCTGAGCCGGCTGCGGGCGAGCGGGTCGGGCGTACTGCGGCCGAGACACCTTGATATCCGCTTCCCGTGCGCGTGATATCAAAGGGGCGCTCATGACCCGCACAGTCATCGATGTGGACGACGAGAGCCTGAAGGCGGCCGCCCTGGTGCTGGGTACGTCGACCAAGGTGGCGACTGTGAATCGGGCGCTGGCCGAGGTCGCTGCCCGTGAGGCACGACTCGCGTTCCTCGATGACCTCGACGACGCGGCGCTGCCGCCACCCCCAAGAGGAGATGACGGCAGCAGCCACACGAAACAATCGATCACTTGCGTAACGGGCCGGCCTTGACTCCCGTCTTGGTCTTCATCAGAACACCTCCCCTCCACTCCCGGCCAACACAACCGCCGGGAGAATCACCCCCCGGCATCCGAAAAGTCTCGTGTGTGTGTGTGTCAACCACCACCGGCGGATCAGGGCGCCAGCGCACCGGCGGGGATGACGGCGATGCCGTCGGGACGCATGTAGGCGAACCCGGTCCCGGCTATCACCCCGAGCACGCCAGGCTCACCGCTGCGGGAGGTGTCGACGGTGTCGCGGAAGCGCAAGAGGGAGGCCGCGCCTTCGTCGACGAGGCGGCCGCCGAGTTTGACCTCGAACGCGCCCCAGCGCCCGTCGGGGAGCTGGACCACCGCGTCGGCCTCGACACCGTACTGGTCGCGGTAGTGCAGCACCGCGGCGTCCAACGGTTGGGTGAGAACCCGGAGGTCGCGTATCACGAGGGACTCGAACAGCAGACCGAGCAGGTTCAGGTCGGCGAGCAGCCGCTCCGGGCCGGCGCCGAGTGCTGCCACCGCGAGTGACGGGTCCACGAAATGACGTTTCGGCGCCGTGCGCAGGGTCGCCCGCGAGCGGAGATGCGGCGCCCACGCCGGCTGAGCCATCCCCGCGGGCAAGTTCAAGGACGGCTGCCTCGCCCTGCTCGACGAAGTGGCGGCCACCGGCGAGACGATCATCGTGACCAAGCGGGGGCGGCCCGTCGCCAAGGTCGTCCCGGTCGAACCTCCCGCCCCGCTGCTCGGCTCCGTGAGCTACGACACCGAGGCCGACCTCGTCGAGCCGCTGGCACAGCCTTGGGGCGCCGAGACGTGATCGTGCTCGACACCCATGTGTGGCTCTGGTGGGTCAGCGAACCGGTCAAGCTGAGCCGACGCGCCAGGGACGCCATCGGAGACGCCGACCTCTTGGGGGTTCCGTCGATCTGCTGCTGGGAGATCGCCACCCGGGTCGGGCTCGGAAAGCTCCACCTCGACCGGGATCTGCGCACCTGGATCCGCCAGGCCCTCGCCCAAGAGCGGATCACAGCACTCGACCTCACAGCGGCGCTCGCTCTCGACGCCGCACTGCTCGCCCGCGACGGCATCCACGGCGACCCCGCCGACCGCATCATCGCAGCCACGGCGATGTCGCTGAACGCTGCACTGGTCACCAAGGACCGAGCCCTCCGAGGCTTCGCGCCCCTGGCCACCATCTGGTAGCTACCCCGACGCGGCGCTGCCGCCACCCCCGCAAGGAGATGACGGCAGCAACCACACGAAACATTCGATCACCCCCGCTTGACTGGGCCAGCCTTGACTCCCGTCTTGGTCTTCATCAGAACACCTCCCCTCCACTCCCGGTCAACACAACCGCCGGAGGAATCACCCCCGCATCCGACAAGCCTCGTGCGTGTGTGTGTGTGTGTGTCAACCACCACCGCCGATGTCGCCAACAGGACTTGGGCCGAGTCCTATAGCTCGTCTTATACTAACTGGGCTTATGCTTACTCACCCGCCAGAACTCTTCGACCGCGTCGCCGAATGGTCGACTCTCACGACGTTCGCGACCGACGAACGCCAAGGCGCACAACTGGCGATCGTGTACGGCCGACGCCGCCAGGGCAAGTCGCTGTTGCTCGAATGCCTACAGGAGGCAACCAACGGTTTCCTCTTCACCGCGTTGGAGCAGTCCGCGGGGCAGAGCCTGGAGGACTTCGGCACGTTCTACGCAGCCGCCCGTGGTGTGGGCGCGCCCGTCCGATTCGGATCCTGGGCGGACGCCGTCGCCGAGTTGTTCCTCCTCGGCGAGGACACCGACGAACCGGTGACCGTGGTTCTCGACGAGTTCCCCTATCTCGTCGCCGCGGTACCCGAACTCCCCTCGGTGATACAGGCGGCGCTGCAGCCTCGGGGCAGGCCACGTCGGCGTTCGCGGACCCGGCTGATCCTGTGCGGCTCGGCGTTCTCGACGATGCGCAACCTGCTGGCGGGAACAGCGCCGCTGCGGGGGCGGGCCCCGCTCGAGCTGCAGATCGACCCGTTCGACTTCCGCACCGCAGCCGCGTTCTGGGGCCTCGACGGTGACTGGGACCTCGCCTTTCGGGTCAACGCCCTCTGCGGCGGCACCCCCGCCTACCTCGACTACTGCGGCAACGACACCCCCGCAGCCGGCACCGACTTCGACGCCTGGGTCACCCGCACCCTCTTGAACCCCGCCAGTGCGTTCTTCCGCGAGGGACGCGTCCTGCTGTCCGAAGAGTCGGCCCTGTCGGACCTCTCGCTGTACTACTCGGTCCTGACGGCGATCGGCAACGCCAAGACACGCCCGGGCGAGATCGCCGCTGCGCTCGGGCGGAAAGAGACCGCGCTGGCACATCCGCTCACAGTCCTCCAACAGACCCGGCTGGTGACTCGACGCCCCGACATCCTTCGCCAGCGACGCTCGACCTATCAAATCGCAGAGCCGATCCTGCGGCTGCACCAACTCGTCGTCCGCCCCCATGAACTGCGCCTCACCCGCCGCCAAGCAGACCGGGTGTGGGCCGAAGCCGCACCGACGGTGGCGTCGAACATCTACGGCCCCCACTTCGAAGACCTCGCCCGCGAGTGGGCTGCCGTACACGCCGACGAGACAACCCTGGGCGCCACCCTGCCCGAGGTCGGCCGAACCGTGGTGTCCTGCAAGGAGCACCAACAGACCCACCAGGTCGACCTGATCGCAAAGGCCGGGGACCACATCGTCGCCGTCGGCGAAGCGAAATGGCACACCAAAGCGGTCGGCGCCGAGGTCGTCGAACGGCTCCGCCACATCCGAGACCTACTACCACGAGCAGGAGGAGCCAAGCTCATCGTCTTCAGCCGCAGCGGCTTCCGCCCCGACCTCACCCCGACGCCACACGATGTCGAGCTCGTCGACCTCGAGCGCCTCTACACAGGAACCTGAGCCTCCCCGGACGCGGCGCTGCCGCCACCCCCCACAAGGAGATGACGGCAGCAACCACACGAAACATTCGATCAGGATCCCCGCTTGATTGGGCCGGCCTTGACTCCCGTCTTGGTCTTCATCAGGACACCTCCCCTCCACTCCCGGTCGACACAACCGCCGAAAGAATCACCCCCGGCATCCGACAAGTCTCGTGTGTGTGTGTGTGTCAACCACCGGCGCCGGAACAGGGGGCGAGGCCACCGGCAGGTATGACAGCGATGCCGTCGGGACGCATGTAGCCGAACCCGCTCCCGGCGATCACCCCGAGCACGCCAGGCTCACCGCTGCGCCCCGCCCTGGCGCTTCGGGATGAGCGCGCACCCACCGACGTGCATTGGTGACCACTGCCGCGGCTTCGTCTGAAGCAGCGACGCTCTCTCACCCACGTGGCCCTGCGATGTCGAGCTTGCAAGTCATCGATGGCCGAAGCGCAGCGCGCACCTGGGGTGAGCTCCGGCCGCGCACCGTGATATCTTCTTCCCGTGCGTGTGATATCAGAGGAGTGCTCATGACCCGCACCGTCATCGATGTGGACGACGAGAGCCTGAAGGCGGCCGCCCTGGTGCTGGGTACGTCGACCAAGGTGGAGACCGTGAATCGGGCGCTGGCCGAGGTCGCTGCCCGGGAGGCGCGTCTCGCGTTCCTCGATGACCTCGACGAGGCGGCAGCCGACCTCGCCGATCCCGAGGTGATGCGCGGCGCCTGGCGATGACACGTCTGTACCTTGCAGACAAGTCAGCTCTCGAACAACGCCGGCACAGCCAGGCCGCCCGTGAGCTACTCGCTCTGCTGCTGTCCAACGGGTCGCTCGCATCCTGTCATGTAGTGGCGCTCGAGGTCCTGTACTCAGCCCGCAACCGCGACGACTACGAGAAGCTGCGGACGGGCATCAGTACCCTGCCATGGCTGCCTTGTGACGAGCAGGTCATGGACCGGGCAATGGAGGTGCAGGGTCTACTTGCCCGACGTGGCCGGCATCGACTGCCACTGCCCGACCTCATGATCGCAGCGACGGCCGAGGTCCACGGTGCCACCGTGTTGCACTACGACCACGACTTCGACCTCGTAGCTGCTGTGACCGGACAGCCCGTGCAGTGGATCGTCCGCCGAGGGACCGGTGGGTGAGAACCGTCGACGAAGGCGGCTCACGTTGCCTGCGACGAGACGGTTTCGCGTCGACGCAGAGCCAGCCGATGGTCTCGACTAACGACGTTGGCGCACCCTCCACCGCGGGCCCACGTGTGTGTGTGTGTGTCAACCACCAGCGCCGGATCAGGGCGCCAGCGCGGCGACTGGGATCACGGCGATGCCGTCGGGGCGCATGTAGCCGAACCCGCTCCCCGCGATCACCGCCAGCACGACAGGCGCGCCGGTGCGGGATGTGTCGATGGCGTCACGGAAACGCAGGAGCGAGGCGGCGCCTTCGTCGACGAGGCGGCCGCCGAGTTTGATCTCGAACGCGCCCCAGCGCCCGTCGGGGAACTGCACCACCGCGTCGGCCTCCACTCCGTACTGGTCGCGGTAGTGCAGCACCTCGGCGCTGCGGGTGGATCCTCGACTTCATGGCCGAGCCGTTGGGACTCACTTCGCGTGTGCAAGGCCGGCCGCCGGCGGCCTCCCCTGGCGCTCCGTCCACCGGCTCCCGGGAAGCGCAACGACGCCTACTGCAGGGCGGTTTCGATGACGAGCTTCGGAGCCCCGCGGAAGATCGCATCGTGGGTGACCAGCGGGACCTCGAGCCGCATTGCCGTCGCTGCCATCCACCGGTCGCCGTCATGGTCCTTCTGCCCGAGGGCGTGGCCGTCCTTCCAGCACTCGTGTCGAAGCGCGGCGTGGATCATGGCCATCGGCTCATCGGGCTGGTGGACTCGAAGTTCCTTGAGCTTGCGCTCAACGCGGGCGCAGCGCAGGTCGCCCCATCCAGCCTTGAGCATGCCGAAGCGCAGTTCGGCGACGACCTGCAGCGGAACCCAGAGCGTGCGGCCACCGATCAGCTTTCGATAGACCTCCTCCATCTGGTGAGGGCGATCACTCAGCAGCCAGCCGACGACCATCGTGTCGACGACGACAGCATTGGTCATACGTCCTCGAGCACCTCGAACAAGGCATCCCAGTCTCCGGCACTGACATCCTCGACGACGAGCTCGTCACGGGGAGGAAGCGGAGGTCCCGGATTGCGCAGGAGTTCCTCGGTCGTCCAGAGCCGCAGCGGCTCTTCGTCTGCCAGATCCTCGTGCGACTTGGGGAGCGGCATGTCAAGCACTCCTTGGCGGCGATCTACCCAACAGTACCAAGGCCTGCGGACAGGGACTTGTCGCCTCCGCCCCGGACGCGCCGCTGCCGCCGCCCCGGGCGCCCATCCCGGTTCAGCTCCGCCTTGATCGCATCGAGGACGAGCGGCACGTGCTGGTACTCATCGATGCACACGGGCCCAACCCCCGACGAAGGTGGCAGGACCGGCTCCCCAGCAAGCCGTTCGAGCGGAGGGCGACCACTCAGCAGCCAGCCTGAAGCGCCCCGGGTCTGGTGGAGGCTCCGTTCCTTGAGAGGATGGAGCCATGACAGACCAACGACGGCCGGGGAAGTACCCCAACGAGTTACGTGAGCGCGCGGTACGGATGGTGCTGGAGCATCAGCACGAGTACGGGTCGCAGTGGGAGGCGATAGGCTCGATCGCCGACAAGCTCGGGCCGACCCCGGAGACGGTGCGCAAGTGGGTCCGACGGGCCGAGATCGATGGCGGGGTTCGGCCGGGGGTGACCTCGGAGGAGTCGGCTGAGATCAAGCGGCTCAAGCGCGAGGTTGCCGAGCTGCGCCGCGCGAACGAGATCCTCAAGGCGGCGTCGGCTTTCTTCGGGGCGGAGCTCGACCGCCAGTCGAAGAGGTGATCGCGTTCATCGACGCCAACCGGGACCGTCGGACCGTCGACGGGCTGGTGTGGGGAGTCGAGCCGATCTGCGCCGTGTGCGGGATCGCTCCCCAGACCTACTACGCAGCCAAGGGTCGCCCTGGGCCTCCCCCGGGATCGTGGAGGGTTCCTCATGCGGCTTCGGCCGCTCTGACGGTAGCTGTCTCGTAGGTGATCGGGGCGACGAGACCGCAGTAGCTGTGTCGCCGGGTGTGGTTGTAGCGGTGGAACCACACAGCGAGCCGCTCGCGGGCGGCAGTCTTGGTCATGAACGTGCTGCGGTACACGAGCTCGGTCTTGAGCGTCGCGAAGAACGACTCCGCCACCGCGTTATCGAGACACGAGCCCGTGCGTGACATCGACTGACCGATCCCGAAGTGCTGACAGAGTCCGACGAACTTGCCGGACGTGTACTGGCTGCCCCGGTCGGAGTGGAACAGCATCCCGGCAACACCACCGCGCACCGCGACCGCGACGCGGAGGGCGTCACAGACCAAGTCCGCACGGCAGTGATCGGCGACCGCCCAGCCCAGCAGACGCCGGCTGTACAGATCGAGCACCGTCGCCAGGTAGAGCTTGCCGTCCCAGGTCTTGATCTCGGTGATGTCGCCACACCAGACAACGTCGGGAGCCGACGGCCCGAAGTTGCGGGCCAGGACGTTGTCGAACTTGGCGGCGGCAGGGTCAGCCTTCGTCAAGCACCGGCGTCGCCGCTGCTTCTTGGCCACGAGACCGAGACGTGCCATCGAGGCAGCCACGGTGTTCACGCTGACCGCCTCGCCCACGTCGACGAGGTCGGCATGGACCCGCGGCGACCCGTACTCGCCCCGGTTGGCTTCGAAGACCTCGATGATCTTCGCGTCGAGACCATCGCGACGGCGCTGCGCCCGGGTCGGCGGGCGGCCGTGGTGCTTGTAGAACCACGACTCCGACACCCCCAACGCCCGGCACGAAACCGCGACCGGGACGCCATGGTCGGCCCTCTGGGCGGCGATGTGAGCAGTCACTTGCTGCGACCCATCGCCTCGTCGACCCAGAGGACCACCGATCGTCTGAGGACATCACGCTGCATCCGCAGCTCGTGGTTGTCCTTGCGGAGCCGAACAAGCTCGGCGCGTTCGTCCTCGCTCAAGACCGTGTCGTCACCGCGGGCGGCACGGTCTTTCGCGACCCAGTTACCCAGCGTGCCTTCGTGGATCCCGAGATCACGAGCGACCGCAGCGATGGACTGGCCCGACTCGCGGACCAGCCGTACCGCGCCCGCCCGGAACTCCGGATCGAACCTCCGACGTGACTCTGACATGGCATCTCCTCATAGTCGATGCCTCCACGATCCGAGGGGAGGGCCACCCGCCGTCGGCGCGGGCGGTCCGTGACGCCGAGCTGATGGTGGAGATCCAGCGGGTCTATGACGCCAACCTGGCGGTGTATGGGGCCGACAAGATCTGGGCCCACCTCAACCACACCGACGGGATCCAGGTGGGGCGCTGCCGCGTCGAGCGACTGATGCGCGAGATGGGACTGGCGGGCTGCCGGCGGGGCCGCACCTGGGTGCGCACCACCGAAGGAGACGAGACCCTCGAGCGGCCCGCCGATCTCGTCGACCGCCAGTTCCGGGCGCCGGCCCCGAACCGGCTGTGGGTCGCTGACATCACCTACGTCAAGACTCATTCGGGGTGGGTGTACCTGGCGTTCATCGTCGACGTGTTCTCCCGCATGGTCGTGGGCTGGCAGGCGTCGAAGTCGCTGCGCTCGGACCTGGCCATCGACGCGCTCGAGATGGCCATCTGGAACCGCCAACGTGGGGGCGCCGACCTGTCGGGGCTTATCCACCACTCCGACAGGGGCGTGCAATATCTGTCCATCCGTTACACCGACCGGCTCGAGGTCAACGAGATCGTCGCGTCGGTCGGTTCCAAGGGCGACTGCCTGTTAATCGTTCGATAACGCCCTGGCCGAGTCGTTCAACGGCCTCTACAAGTGGGAGCTCATCTACCGCCAGGGTCCCTGGGCCGGCATCGAAGACGTCGAGTTCGCCACCATGACCTACATCGACTGGTTCAACAACCGGCGCCTGCACGGCACCATCACCCCCGGGCCCGGCTACACCACCCCGGCAGCCCACGAGACCGCCCGCTACCGTCAGACCGTCACAGCCGACCCGGCCGTGACCCAATAGCCCGAGCCTCTACGAAACCCGGGGCGCTTCAGCCCACGACCATCGTGTCGACGACGACAGCATCGGTCATACGTCCTCGAGCGCCTCGAACAAGGCATCCCAGTCTCCGTCGCTGACATCCTCGACGACGAGCTCGACACGGGGAGGAAGCGGAGGTCCCGGATCGTGCAGGACGGCCGCTTCGCACCGACGAAAGGCTTCGTCGTCAAGCCTCAGCCACCCTTGAGTCGGGGGCCTGCCTTCACGCCTGTCTTGGCCTTCATCACAACACCTCCTCTCCACCTGGACTCCTGCGCCGCACACCCCTAGCGGAGTGGTGGTCGCCGGGCTCCTCGTCCTCGGTACCGACCGAGACTGTGCCATGGCCCGCTGTCCCGGCACTGTCCCGGCGACACCGCGGTGTCAGCGGAACATCAGACGCTGCGCAACGGGCCTGCCTTGACTCCCGTCTCGACCTTCATCGCTCACCTCCCGCGAGTGCCGCACGGCCAGGCGCCGGAGGCCACCACCCCCGGTGTCCCATCCCGGTTCAGCTCCGCCTTGATGGCATCGAGGACGAGCGGCCCGTGCTGATCCTCATCGATGCACACGGACCCAACCCCCGACGAAGGTGGCGGGACCGGCTCCTCAGCAAGCCGTTCGAGCGGAGGGCGATCACTCAGCAGCCAGCCCACGACCATCGTGTCGACGACGACAGCATTGGTCATACGTCCTCCAGCGCCTCGAACAAGGCATCCCAGTCTCCGTCGCTGACATCCTCGACGACGAGCTCGTCACGGGGAGGAAGCGGAGGTCCCGGATCGCGCAGGACGGCCGCTTCGCACCGACGAAAGGCTTCGTCGTCAAGCCTCAGCGGCCGCCATAGATTCGGGGGCCTGCCTTCACGCCTGTCTTGGCCTTCATCACGACACCTCGTCTCAACCTCTCCGAACTCCTGCACCGCACACCCCTAGCGGGGTGGTGGTCGCCGACGAACCACAAGCCCTAATCAACCCCTACGAGCCGGCGGACCGGCCTTGACTCCCGTCTTGGCCTTCATCACAACACCTCCTCTCCACCTGAACTCCTGCGCCGCACACCCCTACCAGCCGGGGCGGGAAGGGGCGGCGATCGCCAACGAACCACAAACCCCGCCTACCAGAACCTGAGTCGGGGGCCTGCCTTCACGCCTGTCTTGGCCTTCATCACAACACCTCCTCTCCACCTCTCCGAACTCCCGCACCGCACACCCCTAGCGGAGTGGTGGTCGCCGGGCTCCTCGTCCTCGCTACTGACCGAGACTGTGCCATGGCCCGCTGTCCCGGCACTGTCCCGGCGACACCGCGGTGTCAGCGGAACATCAGACGCTGCGCAACGGGCCTGCCTTGACTCCCGTCTCGGCCTTCATCGCTCACCTCCCGCGAGTGCCGCACGGCCAGGCGCCGGAGGCCGCCGCCCCGGTGTCCCAGCAGTCTAAGGCGTGATGTGCGTGGGTCAAGCACCGTCGTCGGGAACACAGGACCGCCCGGACGCGGCGACGGCCCCGATGCGGCGGGCCACGTCCTCCGGTTCTTGGAGCGGCTCATCTTGCGGAACTGGAGGCAGCATCGCGCCGGCGGCCAAACACACGAGCCGCCACCCCCACCCCGGGCTGCCCCGGCTTCAGGGGTGCGCGATCACGATCGTGGACCGGCTGCGCTCGACGGCGGTGGCGAGGGCGCGGCGGTGCGTGTCGGGGTCGAGGGTGCCGAAGCTCTCGTCGACGATCGCGAGGTCGGGACACGTCAGCAGGGCGCGGGCGAGGTAGATGCGGGCGCGTTCGCCGTGGGAGAGCTGCCAGCCGGTCTCACCGACGTTCTCGAAGATCCCCGACGGCATGCGCTCCAGCAGCGGCTGGAGGCCCAGTTCGGCACAGACCGCCTCGGCAGCGTCGAGGTGGTGGGCTCGGGGCGGCCAGGCGAGACCGAGCAGCAGGTTGTACGCGATCGTGCCCAACAGGACGTGGTTGTCGTCGTACTGGGGTACGAGGGCGGTGGTGCCGCTGCGGTGGAGGGTGCCCGTCGTCGGTGGGCGCAGCCCTGCGATGACGTGGGCGAGGGTGGTCTTGCCCGACCCAGACGCCCCGGTGAGCAGGACCCGCTCGCCCGCCTTCACCGTCAGGTCGACGTCCTCGATGGCCGGCGTCTCGGTGCCCGGATAGGTGTAGCCGAGCTTGTCGGCAACGACGGGTTCGCCGCCTCGGCCCGTCCCCGGATCAACGGCGGGCGCGACGGGAAGCCCGGTGATCTCGGCCACCGCACGCGCAGCGAGGCGGGCATCGGCGAGGTCGAGCACTCCGCGTCCGATGAGCTCGCTGCCCTGCGCGACGAGGAGACATCCGCCGAACGCGGCGAGCAGGGCGGCAGAGGCGTCGGTGTCGACGGTGACCGTGAGGGCGGTGACCGCCACGGCGAGCCAGGTCCGCCCGACGCCTGCGGCGAGAGCCGCGGCGAGGCGGTCGGCGCGGCGCGAGATGGCGTCGTAGCGGGCGAGAGCCGCGGTATCACCCGCCCTGCGTGCCCGGTGGTCGTCCTGGAGTTGCACGGTGCGGTGCCCGAGGAGCGCTTCGATGAGGGTCTCGGTGTGGCGGCGCCGTTCGGTGTGCCAGCGCCGCCGCCGCGGCCACAGCGCGGTGGCGCCGGCGGCCATGGCGAGCGCCCATCCCGACAGAGCGAGCCATGTCGCGGGGGGACCGACGGCGATCACGACTGCGGCACCGCCGGCGGCGAACGCGAGGCCCGTGGCAGCAGCGAGCGCGCCAGCCACGGTGGCGGTCTCGACCACGCCGGTCTCGGCGACGACGCCGAGGAACTGCCCGGCACCGCGGTGGCAGATCGTGTCGGGGTCGAGGCCGAGGATGGACGCGATGAGCCGGCGCCGGGCCCCGGCGCCGATACCGACACCGATGCGTCCCGAGACCCACACCGAGGCGGTACGTGCGGCGACGGTCACAGCGAGCAGGACGACCCAGGCGATGGCGCGCTCGGCGGTGACGCCGGTGTCGTCGAGGACGGCTCCGCCCAGCACCCACCAACTGGCGATGAACGCTGCCTGTTCGGCGACGACGGCGACCGCCAGCAGCGCCCACCACATCCGGTTGCTGCCGGCGTTCACCACCACTGCGACTTCGGCGCCGTCGGGGCCGGGGCGGCGGGGCCGGCGCCGTCTCGTGCGCAGCGGGATGCCGGCTGCGCCGAGCAGCGGGCCGTAGTCGCCACTCATCGGTGACCCGCTTCGCTCACCCGGCCGCCGTGGACGGTGAGGTCGCGCCATCGCTCCCACACCCGTTCCAGGGCGGCTTCCGCGTCGAGGAGGCGCCGGTAGGCGGAGGCGGGATCGCCTTGCAGCTCCGCGGGCCGGCCGTCCTCGACGACACGGCCGCCTTCGAGGACCACCACACGGTCGAAGCCGAGCGTCGCGGACACGTCGTGGGATGCGCACAGCAGCGTCGTGTCCGCCCAGTGCCGCCGCGCCACCTCCAGCAGCGTCTGGCGGCGTTGTCGTTCGAGGCCGCGGAACGCCTCGTCGAGCACGACCAGGCGCGCCCCCGCCCTGCCCAGCGCCCGGGCTATACGGATCCGCTGGCGTTCCCCGCCCGAGAGCACACCGCCGCCCTCGCCCAGCAGATCACCGCCGACGCGAGCCGCGACGGCCTCGAGGTCCGCCTGTGCGACGAGGGCGTCGACGTCGACCCCCGGCGGGTGCCCGTACGCGACGTTGTCCTCCAGGGACGTGTTGAACAGCCTCACCTGGGGGTCGACCCATGCGACCTGGCGGCGCCACGAGGCGAGGTTGTCGGCGCTCAGCTCCTCGCCGTCGACGCGGACCCGCCCGGCGGCGGGGGTGTGCAGGCCGAGCAGCAGCCCCAACAGGGTCGACTTGCCCGAGCCCGACTCGCCCACGACAGCCACATGGGAGCCCGCAGCGATGGCGAGGTCGACGTCGTGCAGGACCCGATGCCCGCCGGCGTCGACGCCCACCGCTTCGAAGGCCACCGCAGCCCCGGCACCGGCGGCGGCGTCGGGGGTGTCCGGCGCCGGTGGTTCCAGCGCTGCGCTCAGCGGTTCCAGCAGGCGCAACAACGTGGAACGGATCGAGGGCAGGGCTTGAGCGAGCACCATCAGCTCGGCGGCGAGCAGGGGCACCGTCAGAGCCCAGAACGCCACGAGCAGCACCCCCACGCCGCCCTCCTGGCCTGCGGCCCAGAGCACCAGCGCCGCGGCGAGCGCCACCAACACCGCTTCGGCGCTGCCGGCGACGGCGGTGACACGCCCGACGAGGGATCTGGCGGTGGCCCACCACCCCGCGAACATCCGGTCGTGCGCGTGGCGCAGCGCCGCCTGGCCCCTGTGCGCCCGCAGGGCGCCGACGCCCACCAGCGCGTCGAGGTGGAACTGCGACAGCGCGCCGGCGAGGGTGCGCAGCCGATGGTCCGCGTCGCCCACGAGCGACAGGGTCAGAATGGGCGCCGCCGCGGCGGCGACTCCGAGGGCCACCACGAGCGGCCAGCCGGGAGGGAAGACCACGATGAGCGCCACCAGCGTCCCGACCAACTGGGCCACGGTGCGGACCATGGCGCCGGACTCCTCGGCCACGACCCGGACCCGGTACACCGAGTGCGCCCGGTCGGCGGTGTCCGACGACGGCCGGGTCCGGAAGTAGGCGTCACCCAGCCGCGGGATGCGCTCGGTCACCTCGCGGCGCAGCACGAGCTCGAGGCGGCGCCCGAGCCGTATCAGCCCGGCCTGGGCGACCCATTCGAGGGCCGCAAGCGCGACGACGACCGCGACGAGGCGGCCCGTCACAGAAGCCACCCCGGCGACGGGACCTTCGGCGACCTCACGGAAGAGCCAGGCTTCGACCACCCGCAACAGCCCCGCCGCCACCAGCGCCGCGACCAGCAGCCCGACCTCGATGCGGGCAGCCCGGCCGAGGATCGACCACAGGTGCGCCACCGGCCGCGGCGGTGCGTCCTCCAGCACCGGACGCAACACCTCGGGCACATCCGCCACCGCGGCGGCGGCTGCCACGCCGGATCGGTCCGCCACGGTCGTGGCGGGCTCTGCCCCGGCCCCGTCTGCGAGGCGCACCACGATCGCCCCGCGCATCACCAGGGACCCGTCGCCGCCGTCGGTGATCCGCCTGCACGTCTCGGGCACGAGGGCGGGATCCGCCACCCCGGCGGCGACAACTCGGGCGGCGTCGCTGCCGCCGCGCAGCCGGCCACCGCCACGCAGCCGCTCAGCGGCGCGCAACGAGGCGTCGAGCGCGGCGAGGCCCTCCCATGCTTCCGCCGCCGTTGCCGCGCTCACGAGCTCGTCCGCGTCGGCGGTGCTGATACCCAGTGCCGTCAGACGGGCGCGCACGGGGCCGAGGAAGTCCTCCGACGTCGCCCACTCGAGCCAGTCGTCGGCGTCGACCTCGAGGGGGAACTCGAACAGGTCTGCCAGGAACCGCTCTGCGGCCACGCTGCGGCGGCCCACGGCGGGGTCCATGACGCTGACACGGCCGCGGCGCTGCCGCCACGCCACCACGAAGTGGCCGAACCCGTCGGGCAGCACCACCACCACGATCGCCGGCAGGTTGCGCGGGTCGGCGAGCACGAACTCCGCCGGAACGACCACCTGCTCGACCTCGACACCGAGAGCGCAGGCGGTCTCCTCCAACACGTCGATCGAAGTGCCGTCGACACCGGTCTGGCACACCTCCCGCAACCGCGGGTACGACGCCGCCACACCGACACCGCGCAGGAACGCGGACAGCGCCGCCGGCCCACAGTCCATACCCGAGACCTGCACGACCTCCGGTACACGCCCCACTCTCCCAGCCAGCATTCTCCTCCCCGCCGTAGCGGGATCCTACCGACCCACCCCGGACGCGGCACTGCCGCCACCCCTACAAGAGGATGACGGCAGCAACCATGACAAAGAAGTCGAGGCCTCCGGTGAGGGAACCGAGGTAGGCGTCGGTGATCGGATCAGGAACGGCCGGGGCGGGCCTCCACGAACCCGGCGGCAGAGAAGTCGCCGCCGAAGGCGAGCGCCTCCTGGATCCGGCGGCGCCGCATCAGCGCGTAGCTCGTGGCGTCCACGAACGAATATGCCCGCTCGTCGTGGCGTCGCAGCCATGACCAGGCGCGCTCCTCGTCGGACTCGTCGATGCGGGCGACTTCGACACGCGGCGACTCGCCGATGGCGTCGAGCAACTCCACGGCCTTCCCATGGGACGTGCGGCGCAGCACCAACAGGGTCCACGTCTCACCCAGCACGAGGTTGCTCGTGACGACACGATCGGTCGAGGACCGCCACAACGCCACCGCGTCCGCATGGCGCGCATCGGCCTTGGTGTAGAGGCCGAACCAGAAGCTCGTGTCCGCGAAACGGATCACCGCCCGTAGACCACGGCGTCGATGTCGTCGACGGGTCCACCGTCGCCGGAGCCGATCAGGGCATCGACGGGGTCCGCCACGGCGACCCCGATCTGCTGCGACAGCAGGAGACGGATGAGCGCGGCCTTGGACAAACCACGGCGACGGGCCTCTGTCGCGAGCTCGTCATCCATCGCCTCATCGAGATGGAGCTGTATACGCCTCATCGGCGCATCATACACACCTCGCGGAAGACCCGAGACGCGGCGCTGCCGCCACCCCCACAAGAGGATGACGGCAGCAACCATGACGAAGAAGTCGAGACCCGACGCCGGCAGCGGACGCACCGCCACCCCGCCGACCCCGACACGAAGATCACCTCTTGCGCCAAGCGCCTGCCTTGACTCCCGTCTTGGTCTTCATCACGACACCTCCCCTCCACTCCCGATCGACGAGACCGCCGGAGGAGCACCCCCAGCACCGGCGAGTCTCTTGCCGGTGTGTGTGTGTCAAGGCGCCAGCTCCGGGGCCGCCACCACTGCGGACGAGGCCCCGTGACGGGACTGACGGCGATGCCGTCGGGACGCAGGTAGGCGAGCCCGGTCCCGGCGATCACCGAGAGCGCGATAGCCCCGCCGCTGCGGGAGGTGTCGATGACTTCCGGTGCAGAGCGGTCATGGCCTCACGGCTGCCGCTCGAGTTCGTGCTCGACCGCCCGACGGATCCAGCTGGACACCGACCGGTCGTCGGCGTCGGCGCGGCGTCGTACCTCATCGAGTGTCTCAGGCGGGAACCGCACCGGGACCGGCTCGGTGAGTCGCGACTTGCGCCTGCGCGGCTGACCTTGCGGTTCCTGATTCTCGGGCCTGGCGTAGAACTCGTACTCCTCCTGGCGAGTCATCTTCTTGGTCATCGGTCCTCCGATACCTCGCTGACCATCAGCCAGTCGGCTGGTTGCTTTGCGGGATTGAAGAGCGGGTCCGATCGCCACACCTCGTGGATGTCGTCGATACCGAGGGTCACGTGCTTGAACAGGTGTGCAGCCTGACGGTCGATCTCGAACGGTTCGTCGTCATCGAGCAGGTCGAGATCCAGCCGCGAGGTCACCACGTGAGTGTAATACGAACAACTACAAACCTGGCCGACTTCCTCGATTCGCTTCCTGCGTACCTGTCGTGTCGGTGTCATGTGCGACGGTGAGGTTGCCTGACGTGACACTCTGGCCATGGCCGCATGGCCATGGTAACTTCGCCCGCATGGTCGAACCACGCGAGATACCCGCAGGCAAGTTCAAGAACGGCTGCCTCGCCCTGCTCGACGAGGTGGCGGCCACCGGTGAGACGATCATCGTGACCAAGCGGGGACGGCCCGTCGCCAAGGTCGTCCCCGTCGAAGCACCGGCGCCACTGCTCGGCTCCGTTAGCTACGCCACCGAGGCCGACCTCGTCGCTCCGCTGCCCCAGCAATGGGACGCCGAGACGTGATCGTGCTCGACACCCACGTGTGGCTCTGGTGGGTCAGCGAACCGGCCAAGCTGAGCCGACGCGCGAGGGACGCCATCGGAGATGCCGACCTCTTGGGGGTTCCGTCCATCTGCTGCTGGGAGGTCGCCACCCGGGTCGGGCTCGGAAAGCTCCACCTCGACCGGGATCTGCGCACCTGGATCCGCCAGGCCCTCGCTCAAGAGCGGATCACAGCACTCGAGCTCACCACCTCGCTCGCAGTCGACGCAGCGCTCCTCGCCCGCGACGGCATCCACGGCGACCCCGCCGACCGCATCATCGCCGCAACGGCGATGTCGCTCAACGCCGCACTGGTCACCAAGGACCGAGCACTACGAGGCTTCGCGCCCCTGGCCACCATCTGGTGACGCCACGCGTGCAGCCATCTGAACCGGCCCTGAGGCCCGCCCGCGGGGGGCTCGCGGCGTCGACGTCCTACGTGCTCGCCGCTCGGGAACCGTCGTCGGTGCCCGTCGCGCAGGCCGCCCGGACACCGGCGGCGAACGCGTCCACGTCGGCGTCGGTCGTGGCGAAGCTCGTCATCCAGCGGACCACCCCGGCGGCGTCGTCCCAGGTCCAGAAGAACGACCAGTCCTGCAGTCGGGCGATCGCGTCCCGGCGAAGGCGTGCGAAGACGGCGTTCGCCGCGGGCTCCCGCACGAGCTCGACGCCGGCCACGTCGCGCACCGCGTCCGCGAGCCGCGCCGCCATGGCGTTGGCGTGCGCCGCGTTCGCGAGCCACAGGTCGCCGTCGAGGAGGGCGAGCACCTGCGCCGACACGAAGCGCGCCTTCGACGGGAGCTGCGCCGCCTGCTTGCGCACGTACGCCGCGCCCGCGGCGAGCTCGGGCCTCAGGAACACGACCACCTCACCGAACATGGCGCCGTTCTTGGTGACCCCGAAGGTCATGACGTCGACCCCGGTGTCACCCAGCATCGCCACCACATCGGTGCCCGAGGCCGCCACGGCGTTGGCGATGCGGGCCCCGTCGACGTGCACCCGGACGCCGAGGCCGTGGGCGCCGTCGCAGACGGCCGCGATCTCGTCGGCTGTGTAGACCGTGCCCGCCTCGCTCACCTGGCTGAGCGACACCGCACCGATCTGCGGATGGTGCTCGACTCCCGCCCAACCGGCGTGCGCGGCGAGGGCGTCGGGCGTGAGCTTGCCGTCCTCGGTGGCCACCGGGACGACCATCGCGCCCGTGGACCGGCTCACGGCGCCGCCCTCGTCGACGTAGATGTGGGCCGCGTCCGTGCACAGCACGGCTTCCCACGGCTTCAGGACCGCGCCGAGGCCGACGACGTTGGCGCCGGTCCCGCCCCAGCACACGAGGGTCTCGACGGGGGCGCCGAACAGGTCGCGCATCGCCGCCTCGAGCCGACCCGTCCAGCGGTCCATGCCGTACGCGAGCGCGCCGGGTGTGTTCGCTGCCACGATCGCGTCGAGGACCGCGGGCGCCACACCGGCGGCGTTGTCGGACGCGAACGAGACCGCCGGCGGCTCCGGCATCCCGACCGGAGGGGTCACGTGGGTGCGGCCCCGACCATCGAGCGGCCGTCCGTGTCCCACCAGTGCGCGGTGACCTGGAGGTTGTCGATGCTCGCCCGCGGGAAGATCTCCTCGAACATCCTCTTGTAGCCCGTGTGCGCGATCAGCCAGGCGCCGTCGACGCGGCGGTAACGGTCCGTGTAGTACGCGGCGCCCGAGATCGTGAAGCCGTGCTCGAGGTCGATGATCTTGTCCTGCAGCGCCCAGGTCCCGGTGGCCTCGTCGTCGCCGGTCACCTCGATCTCGGGCTGGCTCACCCGGTGGCACGACAGGATCGTCGTGCGCCCGAGGAGGCTCTCCATGAAGGTCATGATGTCGGCCCGCGAGCCGAGCTCCATCGCTCCCCCGCCGAAGCTCGCGGTGGCGTCCTCGGTCAGGCACGCGACGAGGCCGCCCCAGTCCTTCTGGTCGACCGTGCGCAGGTAGCGGTACTTGAGCGCGGATATCTCGTGGATCGCGACGAGGTCGTCGAGGGTCATCGGCTCATCTCCAGTTCGAAGTCGTCGAGAAGCGGGGCGGCCATCATCTCGCGGAAGCGGTCGAAGGTCCACGGCCACGCGGCGGGGACGCCACGGTCGTCGAGGTACCAGCTCCGACAGCCCGTGACCCACACGGTCTTCTGGGCGGCCTCGACACGCTCGGCCTCGAAGCGCTGCGCCGCAGCGTGGGTGGCGCCGATGGACGTGGCGCCCGCTGCGCGGGCGGCGTCGACGAGCTGCATGATGTAGCCGAACTGCAGCTCGGCGACCTCGATGAGGGAGAAGTTGCCGACCGGACCGTTGGGGCCGTTGAGCATGAACAGGTTCGGGAACTCCGGGATCGAGATCGCCAGGTACGCCGACGGGCGTTGCGCCCACACGTCCTCGAGGGCGACGCCGCCGCGGCCGCGCACGTCGATGGGGCGCATGAAGCGGTCGACCCTGAAGCCGGTGGCGAGGACGAGGACGTCGAGCTCGTGCAGGACGCCGTCGTCGGTGCGCACCCCGGCGGGCTCGACCGCGGCGATCGCCTCTGTCACCACACGGGCGCCGGGGTGCTGGACCTTCTGGTAGAAGTCCGGCGCCACCACGAGGCGCTTGCACGCCGCCCGGTAGTCCGGCCGCAGCTTCTCGCGCAGGACCGGGTCGGCGACGTTGAGCTCGAGGTTGGCGACGCACATGTCCTGGATCATCTTGACCTGGGGGGAGTCCGCGTCGACGACCGCGTTCGCGAAGTTGTCCGAGAACGTGCGCGAGAGCTCCCGGCGTGTGGTCGCCATCAGCTCGGGATCGGCCCTGTACTCGTCACGCAGGCCGGCGCTGATCTCGGGGTTCGGCATCGGCAGGACCCACTGGGCGGTGCGCTGGAACAGGGCGAGGTGGCCGACCTCCTCGACGAGCGCGCAGACGACCTGCACGGCGGTCGAGCCGGTCCCGACGACCCCGACACGCTTGGCCGCGAGGTCGACGCCGTGATCCCAGCGGGCACTGTGGAAGCAGGGTCCCGCGAAGGTGTCGAGGCCGTCGATGTCGGGATAGGACGGGTGGTGCAGCACCCCGGTCGCGGCGATGACGAAGTCGGCCTCGTCGTGCTCGCCGGTGCTGGTCTCGATGCGCCAGCGCCCGTCGCGGAACTCCATGCTGCGGATCTCGGTGCCGTAGCGGATGTAGCGGTCGGCGCCGAAGCGGGCGGCGACGTCCTCGAAGTACGCGAGGATCTCCGCCCCGGGCGAGAACACGTGGCTCCAGTCCGGGTTCGGCGCGAACGAGTAGCTGTAGAGGTGCGACGGCACGTCGCAGGCGACACCGGGGTAGGTGTTCTCTCGCCAGGTCCCACCGAGGCGGTCGGCCTTCTCGTAGACGGCGAAGTCGCCGTAGCCGGCCTCTTGGAGCTTGATCGCGCTCAGGATCCCGGCCATGCCCGCGCCCACGACGGCGAACCGCGCCTTGTCGGCCATCTCTTGTGTGACACCTCCTGTGCGGCGGGCACAACTGTCCCAGACGCGTGTCCCCCCGACAACCCACCGAACCCGAACCCCCCGACCCCCCGACCCCCCGACCCCCGACGTGGGGACGCAAAGCGGGTCCACAACCCGTCTCACGTCCCCACGTCGACCAGAACCCTCCACGTGGGGACGCAAAGCGGGTCCACAACCCGCCTCACGTCCCCACGTCCATCAGACAGAACCCCCCACGTGGGGACGCAGCACTACCTTGGCCGGCGAGGCTGTGGCGGCGATGCGCGGGGAGTAGCTGGATGGTGCAAGCGGTGGAGGCGCCGGGGGCCGACGAGGCGGCCGGCACCACCGAGGCGACCGTCGACGCGAACGAGGCGGTGGCGTGGGTCGCGTACCGCCTCAGCGAGGTCCTCGCGATCTACCCGATCACACCGGCGTCGCCGATGGGCGAACACGCCGACGAGTGGGCGGCGACGGGGCGCACCAACCTCTTCGGCACGGTCCCCGACGTCGTCGAGATGCAGTCCGAGGGCGGTGCCGCCGGGGCGATGCACGGGTCGCTGCAGGTGGGCGCGCTCACGTCGACGTTCACCGCGTCCCAGGGGCTGCTCCTCATGCTCCCCAACCTGTTCAAGATCGCGGGCGAGCTCGACGCGTTCTGCATGCACGTGGCGGCACGCACGATCGCCACCCACGCCCTGTCGATCTTCGGCGACCACTCCGACGTGATGGCGGCGCGCGGCACCGGCTTCGCGATGCTCGCGTCGGGGTCGCCCCAGGAGGCCGCCGACCTCGCCGCCGTCGCCCACGCCGCGACGCTGAGGACACGTGTGCCGTTCATGCACTTCTTCGACGGCTTCCGCACGTCGCACGAGATCCAGAAGATCAGCCCGCCCTCCGACGCGGTCCTGCGCGGCCTGATCGACATGAAGGCGGTCTGGGCGCACCGCCACGGTGCCCTCTCGCCCGAACACCCCGTCGTGCGCGGCACGGCGCACAACCCCGACACGTTCTTCCAGGCCGCCGAGGCGGCGAACCTGTCCCACGACCGCTGCGTCGACGAGGTCGAAGCGGCGATGGCCCGCTTCGCCGAGCTCACGGGCCGCACGTACCGGCCCTTCGACTACGTGGGTCACCCGGAAGCCGAACGTGTCCTGGTCCTCATGGGCTCGGGCGCCGAGTGCGCCCACGAGGTCGTCCAGCACCTCGCCGTCCGTAACGAGCGGGTCGGCATCGTCAAGGTGCGCCTGTACCGCCCGTTCTCGATCGAGCGCTTCGTCGCCGCCCTGCCGCCCACGACCACGTCGATCGCCGTGCTCGACCGCACCAAGGAGCCCGGTTCGGTCGGCGAGCCGCTCCTGCTCGACGTGACCGCGGCGCTCGTCGAGGCCGTCGCGGCCGGCACCCTCGCCGCGCTGCCCCGCATCGTCGGCGGCCGTTACGGGCTGTCCTCGAAGGAGTTCACCCCGCCGATGGTCAAGGCGTGCCTCGACGAGCTCGGCGCCGACACGCCGCGGCGGCGCTTCACGGTCGGCATCACCGACGACGTCACCCACCTATCCCTCCCCGTCGACGACGGCCTCGACACCGAGGGTTACGGCGTCAGCCGTGCCGTGTTCTACGGCCTCGGCTCCGACGGCACCGTCAGCAGCAACAAGGCGTCGATCCGCATCATCGGCGACTCGACGCCGCTCGCGTGCCAGGGCTACTTCGTCTACGACTCCAAGAAGTCGGGCGCGACGACGGTGTCGCACCTGCGCTTCGGGCCGGCGCCGATCCGCTCGACGTACCAGATCCGCAGCGCCGGCTTCGTCGCCGTGCACGATCCGGGGATCCTCGAGCGCCGCGACGTGTTCGCCCGCGCCGCTCCGGGAGCCACCCTGTTGGTCAACCTCGCGGTCCCGCCCGAGGAGGTGTGGGACCGCCTCCCGCGCCGAGCCCAGGAAGCGATCGTCGACAAGGGCTGTCGCCTCTTCACGATCGACGCGAACCGCGTGGCGCGATCCAGCGGCCTCGGGCGGCGCATCAACACGATCATGCAGACGTGCTTCTTCGCACTCGCCGACGTGATCCCCGTCGAGGACGCCATCGAGGCGATCAAGGACTCTGTGCGCGACACGTGGGGCAAGCGCGGGCCCGAGGTCGTGCGCCGCAACCTCGACGCGATCGACGCGGCGCTCGCCGAACTGCACGAGGTCGCAGTGCCCGAGGCTGCGACGGCGCCGCCCTCGCAGTTCACGACGATCCCCGAAGGGGCGCCACCTTTCGTCGCCACCGTCACCCGCGCCTTGCTGGAGGGACACGGAGACGCGCTGCCCGTCAGCGTGTTCCCACCCGACGGCACGTGGCCTACGGGCACGAGCCGGTACGAGAAGCGCGCGATCGCGCTCGAGATCCCGATCTGGGAACCGGACCTGTGCATCCAGTGCAACCGCTGTTCGACGATCTGCCCGCACACCGCGATCGTGACCAAGGTCTTCGTGGCGACCCATGCCGTCAAGGCCCCGGCGTCGTTCAAGCACCAGCCCGAGAGCCACAACGCCGACCTCGCCGGCTTGGAGTACACGGTCCAGGTGGCGCCCGACGACTGCACGGGCTGTGGCCTCTGCGTCGCGATCTGTCCCGCCAAGGACCGCAAGATGCCCAAGCGCAAGGCGCTCGGCATGGCGCCCGTCGCCGAGCACCGCGACGACGAACGTGAGGCGTTCGCGTTCTTCACCACGATCCCCGACCTCGCCCGCAGCGCGATCCCGCGGACACCGCGCACCCTGGCGCTGCTGCCGCCGCTGTTCGAGTACTCCGGGGCGTGTGCGGGCTGCGGCGAGACGCCCTACATACGTTCGCTGACCCAGCTCTTCGGCGACCACCTCGTGATCGCGAACGCGACGGGGTGCTCGTCGATCTACGGCGCCAACCTGCCCACGACGCCGTACACGACCGGCGACGACGGCCGCGGGCCCGCGTGGGCCAACTCGCTCTTCGAGGACAACGCCGAGTTCGCGTACGGCATCCGCGTCGGCCTCGACTCGCTCACGAGCCGCGCCGAGGTCCTCCTCGCGTCCCTCTCGCCCACCCTGCCGGACGCGCTCGTGGCCGCGCTCACCGCCCCCTGCGTCGACGACGCCGGCTTCGAGCGCAGGCGGGCCGCGGTCGCCGAGCTGCGCGGCGCCCTCACCGGCGACGACCGCCCCGACGCTGCCGCGCTCGCCGAGGTCGCCGAGTCGCTCATCCCCCGCACGGTGTGGGCCGTCGGCGGCGACGGCTGGGCGTACGACATCGGCGCCGGCGGCCTCGACCACGTCCTCGCGTCGACGCGTGACGTGAACATCCTCGTCCTCGACACCGAGGTCTACTCCAACACGGGCGGCCAGCAGTCGAAGGCGACGCCGATCGGCGCGGTCGCCAAGTTCGCGTCGGCGGGCAAGGAGACCCCCAAGAAAGACCTCGGCCTCCTCGCGATGAGCTACGGCCACGTCTACGTGGCGAGCATCGCGATGCAGGCCCGCAACCGCCACGCCCTGCGGATCCTCGAGGACGCCGCCACCTACACCGGCCCGTCGCTCGTGATCGCGCACAGCCCCTGCATCGCGCACGGCTACGACCTCGTGCACTCGCCCGAGCAGCAGGCGCGTGCGATCGCGAGCGGGGCGTGGCCGCTGTACCACTACGACCCGCGCCGTGCCGTCGTGGGCGAGCCGCCGCTGGTGGTCGACGCCGACCCGATCTCGCTGCCGATCCGGGACTACATGGAACAGGAGGCGCGCTTTCGGATGGTCCAGATGCGCGACCCCGACCGCTTCACCGAGCTCGTCGACGCCGCCGCCGCCGCGGTGCGCGACCGCCACGCCCTCTACGACCAGCTCGCCCGGATCCGCTACCCGCTGGGGGCCGACGATGACTGACCCGACCGATCTGACGAGCGTGCCGCTGCGGACCAGGTGGCTCGGCCTCGACCTCGCGACGCCTTTCGTGATCGGCGCGTCGCCGCTGTCGGATCACCGCTCCACGTTGCGCGACCTCGTCGACGCCGGTGCGGGCGCCGTGGTGATGCGGTCGGTCTTCGAGGAGCAGCTCGTCGCCGAGCAGCTCGCCGTGCACGAGTTCGTCGACGCCCGCATCGACAACGACGCCGAGGCGCGCTCGTTCCTGCCCGACTCGACGATGTTCTCCGCCGGCGCCGCGGCGTCCCTCGCCCACCTCGAGAAGGTCCGCGCGGCAGTCGAGGTGCCCGTGGTCGCGTCCCTCAACGGCGCCACGCCGGGTGGGTGGACACAGATCGCGGCGCAGATGCAGGACGCCGGAGCCGACGCGATCGAGCTCAACCTCTACGACGTCGCGACCAGCCTCGACGAACCCGGCGCCGAGATCGAGGCCGCCGAGATCGAGACGGTCGCGTCGGTCGTCGACGCCGTGCGCGTCCCCGTGACGGTCAAGCTGTCGCCGTTCTACACGGCGCTGCCGAACTTCGTGGCACGCCTGGAGTCGGCCGGCGCGAGCGGCGTCACGGTCTTCAACCGCTTCTACCAGCCCGACATCGACGTCGACAGCCTCGACGTCGACCGCCACCTGCACCTCTCCACCGACGCCGAGCTGCCCCTGCGCCTGCACGCCCTCGCGCTCCTGCGCGGCCGTGTGGACCTCTCCCTCGCCGCGACCGGCGGCGTGCACAGCGGCCGTGACGCCGCCAAGGCGATCCTCAGCGGCGCCGACGCGGTCCAGGTCGTCTCGGCTCTCCTGATCGGCGGCCCCGCGCGCCTCGCCGGCATCGCCGCCGAGCTCGTCGCCTGGCTCGCCGAGATGGGCTACGAGTCCGTGACCGAGGCCTGCGGCGTGATGGCCCTCGACAACGTCGCCGACCCATACGCGTGGGAGCGTGTCAACTACGCGAACCTCCTCGCCGGCTGGCGCCGCTGACCACCCCACGTGCGCGCGTCACGTACCACCCAGTGGCACACCACGCGCACGTAGGTCACTCGTGGCTGATCTCGTCGAGGACCAGCAGTGACGGCGAGCGGGCCAGGCCGGCGATGCCCCATCCCGCGACCGCCACCGCGGCGATCCCGGCGACGACGCTCCACACGCCGAGCTGGACGGTCTCGGAGAACACGGCCACGCCGACGACGAGGGACACGACCGTGCCGATCGCGACGACGGTGGTCTGCGCCGACGAGAGCCGCCCTGCCCTGACGGCGATGTTGAGGAGGACGACGTTGAGCGGGCCCGCCACCGCGATCGCCGCGAGGGCCCAGAGCGACCCGCCGGTCACGTCCTTGAGCAGCGCCCCGAGCAGCGCCGCCCACGTCCCGGCACCGCACCCGTACAGCGCCGCCCGGTAGTCGGGCAGCGCCCGCCCGAGGGCGAACAGGGCTGCGATCAGCACGATCGAGACCGCGAACGTGACGATCCACGCCCCGGCGGTGCCCGTGTCGCGCCCCGGCTGGGGCCTGAACGCGACCTCGAAGACGGCGACACCGACGAGAACCATGATGGCGGGGGCCCACTCGGAGCGCTGCACGCGCGAGCGCACCACCCACGCGCCGGCAGGCACCATGAACGCGAGCTCGGTCGCGAGGATCGGGACGACGAGCAGGAACGGACCGAACGCGAGCGCGAGTGCCTGGACGCCGAAGCCCGCGAAGCCGACGAGGTTGCCGAGGAGCCACATGGGTCGCTTCAGGACCGCGACCACGGCCCCCGAGGTCGCCGTCGCCCCCGTCTCGGAACGCATCGCGTCGAGGTTGCCGCGCTGTTGCATCGCGAGCCCGGCGGTGTAGAGGAACGCGGTTACGACCGCGAGGACGGCGGCAAGCGCCTCAGCACCCATGCCGGTGCGCTCCCGTTGCGTCCTGATGGCCTGCCACCGCGGCTCCCGAGAAGGTGACCCACATCGCCGATGCAGGTGCGTGAGCCTACGCGGCCGCCGCGTGCGGCTCCATCGCCGGTAGCTTCCCGGTGGCGCCACGCCGGTGCCGGCAGAGACAGCGGGACGTGTCCATGGTCGCAGCGACCGACGAGCAGCTTCACGAGCCCGGTGACGAGCGCCACTGGCAGGAGAGCTACTACTTCAACTGGGCTGACGCAGGCGGGCAGGTCTTCGGGCTGGCCCGTGTCGGGTACCGCTTCGCCGACGGCCGCGCCGACGGCCTCGTCCTCGCGATCGCCGACGGCCGCCCCGAGTACTGCTACCCGGGGGTCAACGTGCGCGGCATCCCGCCGGCCGCGGGCAGACCGCCGGGGACCTACGCCGCGGGCAAGCTCGCGCTGGAGGTCGTGGAGCCGCTGCGGCGCTTCCGCCTCACCCTCGACGGGCCGCACCGGATGGACCTCGTCTTCGATGCCTTCACCGACGCCTTCGACTACAAGGCGTCGGGCGCATCGACGTTCGCGCCCGAGCTCGCCGCGTCGCACTTCGAGCAGGCGGGCACCGTGGAGGGCTGGACCGAGTTCCGCGGCAAGCGCCGTGAGGT
This sequence comes from Acidimicrobiia bacterium, assembly GCA_046331095.1. Classification (GTDB taxonomy): domain Bacteria; phylum Actinomycetota; class Acidimicrobiia; order UBA2766; family UBA2766; genus JAIBAC01. Next base: position 1,211,199 of record JAXLRM010000004.1, on the reverse strand, counting down.
CGCCGGAACGGGCCAGCGCGACAAGTCCTGGGGCGTGCGCGACTGGGGTGCCGTCGCCGGCTGGGACTGGATCAGCGGCCAGTTCGGCACCGACGCGGCCTTCAACGCCACGCTCGTCGTCGACGCCGCCGGCGCGAAGCTGCCGAGCGGCTTCGTCCACGTCGACGGGGACAACCACGCCGTGACCGGCATCGACCTCGACTACGACTGGGGCGGCCGCACCCACGAGCCCGCCGCCGTGCGGCTCCGCCTCGAGGCCGGCGGGGCGCGGGAGTGGACGGTGACGGGCGAGGCCCGCGGCCGCTTCCCGCTCCTGCGCAAAGGCGCGTGGCTCGAAGAGGTGCACACGCGCTTCACGCTGAGCGACGGCGTCACCGAACGGACCGGCTACGGGATCGTCGAGCACGTGTGGCGGCCATCCACCGTGGAAGTGCTGCGCCGCTCGTGCCAGCTCCCGGCGCTGATGCGCGTGATGTCGCGGCCGTGATCTTCCGCCTCGACCCCGCCACGCCACCCGATCCCGCCGTGGTGGGGGGCAAGGGCTGCGGGCTCGTGCGCCTGCTCGCCGCCGGGATCGAGGTTCCCGAGACCTGGTGCGTGCCGGCGTCCGCGCCCGAAGGCGCTGCCCTGGACGCCGAGCTCGAGGCCCTGTGGCGCAGCTTCGCGGCCCGCACCGAGAGTCCCGTCCTCGCGGTGCGCAGCTCGGCGAGTGCCGAGGACCTCGAGGAGGCGTCGTTCGCGGGCCTCTACACCACCCGCCTCGGTGTCGAGGGGACGGCAGCGCTCGTCGACGCCGTCCGCGAGTGCCGGGCCAGCCTCCACGGCGACGCCGCCCGCGCATACCGCGCCGAGAAGGGCCTCGGCGACGCCGTGTCGATGGCGGTCCTCGTGCAGCCGATGCTCGAACCCGACCTAGCCGGGGTGCTGCTGACCGCGAACCCGCACCGCCCCTTCGCGCACGAGCTCGTCGTCGACGCGTCGTACGGGCTCGGCGAGGCGATCGTGTCGGGGCGCGTCGACCCGGACCACTTCGTCCTCGACAGCCGTGACGGGTCCGTGCGCGAGCAGCGGATCGGCGCCAAGGACCGTGCACTGCGCCGGGTCCCCGGCCGGGGCGTCTGCGCGGAGGCCACGCCCGAGTGCGACCGCGGCCGTCCCTGCCTCGACGGCGCCCGCCTCGACGCGCTCGCGGCGCTGGCACGCCGCGTCGACGCGGGCATCGGCGCACGCCGCGACGTCGAGTGGGCAATGAGCGACGGGCGCCTCACGGTCTTGCAGGACCGCCCGATCACGGGGCTGCCCCCGGCGCGGCCCGCAGAGGTGTGGACGCGGCGCTTCGGCGACGAGTACCTCGCCGAGTACTCCGTGCCGCTCGGCCACACGCTCATGGGCCACTGGATCGGCGAGTACGCGTTCACCGAGCTCACACGCCTGTCGGGCCGCACCGACATGGAAGGCCTCGAACCGGTGCGCCTGCACGAGGGCTACTCCTACATGAGCGGCCGTTTCGTCGCGAAGCTGATGCAGGCCGTCCCCGTCGACATGCGCGCGGACCAGGCTGCCGCGTGGTTCACGCCCCTGTGGGTCGAGCGCATCCGCGCCGAGCCCTTCGTGGCCCGGTACATGCTCGGCTGGCTCGCGGCGCCGCTGCGCGATCGGCGTGGCCCCTTGAGGCGCAACGCCGGCGCCCTCGCACGCCACTGCCGCGACGTCGAAACGTCGCTGTTCCCCGAGCTCGCACAGGACTACACGGCCCTGTCGCCGATGGAGTGGTCCCGCCAGATGGACGCGGTCGAGGCGCTCGGCGTCGAGCACTTCCGCGTGATCCGCTGGGGGATGACCCGCCACAACCCCTTGCTGCACGCGAGCCTGCGCGACCTCCTGGTCCGGTGGGCACGCGACGACGGCGACCTGTACGGCGCGATCGTGGCCGGCCTGCCCACGACGCGCACGGCACGGATGAACCGCGAAGTGCACGCGCTCGGCGTCGTCGCGCGTGACGACGCCGAGCTGCTCGCGGCCCTGCGCGCCGGCACGCCCTACGCGGAGGCGCGTGCGCGGCACCCGGACGCGCCGCTGTGGGCGGGCTTCGACGCCTTCCTCTGCGCCCACGGGCACCGATCGGACTCCCGCGACATATCCCGGCCGCGGTGGGCGGAGACCCCCGACGACGTCCTCGCGCTCGTGCGGGCGCAGGTCCACGGCGACGAGCCGCCGCCCGACCCCGAGATCCTCGAGCAGCAGGCGCGGCGACGCCACCAGGCGGCGCTGGCGGAGGCGCTGCGCCGCGCCGGTGCCGGCCCGCTCGGGCCTGCACGGGCGGCGACGCTGCGCCGGGTCGCGCACTGGACGGTGACCTACACCGCGTTCCGCGAGGACCAGCGCTACCACCTCGACTACGTCCTCACGCACCTGCGCCGCCTCGTGCTCGAACAGGGCCGGCGCCTCGCGGACGCGGGTGTGATCGGGGAGCAGTCCGACGTCTTCTTCCTCGAAGCGGAGGAGCTGCGCCACCTCGCCGCCGGCGGCCGGCCGGCGCCGGGGCTCGCGGATCGCGTCGACGCGCGCAAACAGCACTGGCGCAAGTGGCGCGACAGGCTCCCGGCCACGTTCCTCTTCGACGGCGTCGAGACCGAGGGCGAGATCGTCGAGGGCGACCCCGTCCCCGGAGGACCGGAACAGGAGCCCGGCGGCGTCGGGGCGTCCCGCGGGGCCGCTGCCGGCCCCGTTCGCGTCGTGCGCTCGATCGCGGATCTCGCCGGCGTCGAGGCAGGCGACGTGCTCGTCGCACACAACATCGACCCGGGCTGGACGAGCGTGTTCCCGCTCCTCGCCGGGTTGATCACCGAGACCGGCGGGGTCCTCAGCCACGGCGCCCTCCTCGCCCGCGAGTACGCCATCCCCGCCGTGATGGGCGTCACGGGCGCCACGACCCGCTGGCACGACGGCGAGCACATCACCGTCGACGGCTCCCGCGGCCGCGTCGATCCGGCCTGAGCCGTGCCCGCTCGGCGCAGGTACAGTCGTCGCGGGGCCGGCAGCGAGGAGCACCGCGCGAAGTGGACGTAGCTGTTGTTGGAGCGGGCCCGGCGGGCTTGACGGCGGCGCACGAGCTCACCCGCCGCGGGCACTCCGTGACGGTCTTCGAACGGGAGCCGGTGGCGGGGGGCCGCACCCACACCGAGCACTTCGGCCCGGGGCACTGGAGCGACACCGGCGCAGGCTGGCTCGCGTCGTTCTACCCGGCCACGCTGGCGCTCCTCGACGAGCTCGGCGAGCGCAACCGCCTCCGCCCGCTGCAGATCCGCGGCGGTGGCGACCTGATGATCGACGGCCACATCCATCCTGCGCCGAACTCGCTCCCCCGCATCCTGGGATCCGCCTTGTTGCGCCCCGGCGCCAAGGCTCGCTTCCTCGCCTACATGTCCGCACTCGTCCTGACCCAGCGCGGCGACCTTCGCGCCGATCCCCGCTTCGACGACGTGCCCGCCGTCGAAGCGCTCCGACGCGCGGGCACCGACGCCGTCGAACGCGTGGTCCGCCCCACCTTCGAGGGCCCCTTCTTCTCACGGCTCGAGGAGATGTCGGCGGCGCTCGTGCGCTCCTGGCTGCGGGTCCTCGCGACCGGGACCTTCTTCAGAGTGGAGGGGGGCATGGACGGGCCGTGGCGGCGCCTCGCGCTCCGCCTCGACGTGCGCACCGGCGTCGGCGTCGAGTCCGTGCGGGCGTCGGGCAGCGGCGTCGAGATCGGCACCACAGCAGGTGACGCTGCCGCCTTCGACGCGGCCGTCGTCGCGGTCCCGGCGCCGCAGGCCGTACGCCTCGTGGGTGCTCACCCGGCGGCGAGCGCGCTTGCCGCGGTTGCGTACGCGCCCCACGTCCGCCTGTACGCGGCTCGACGCGCTCCCGGCCACGGGCACTGGCCCCGCAGCGGCATCCACGCGTTCCCCAACGACACGGTGGCGACCGTGGAGCTCTCGTGCGGGCGCGGCGGCGCGTGGGGTCAGGTGCCCGAGGAGTGGGAGTGGCTGCTCGTCTGCGCGCCGTCGGCCACGAGCGGCGCGTTGTCGGACCTCGGCGACACCGAAACCGTGGAGCGGATGTGGACGGCAGCCGCCGCGATCGACCCGCGCATCTTCCCGCTCGAGACCGCAGACGTGGTGCGCCTCGTGCGCTGGCCCGAAGCCGTCCCGATCGTCTCGCCGGGCTACTTCGCGCGTCTGCGCGCCCTCCCCCAGGAGCCGCCCGTCGTCTTCTGCGGCGACTGGCTCGTGCAACCCTGCGTCGAAGGCGCCGTGCGCTCCGCGCAAACGGCAGTGCGCGCCCTCGTGGGGCCACGCTGAGGCAGGCACCGATGGCCCCCGCCGGCCGGTGGCTCCTATCGTGGACGGGCCATGAAGGCGAACCTCACCAGCTCCCCCGAGGTGAGCGCGGACCTGCTCGCCCGCTACGACCGCCCCGGCCCGCGGTACACGTCGTACCCGACGGCTCTGGCGCTCACCGAGGACATCGGCGCCGCCACCTACGCCGAACACCTCGCCGCTGCCGCCGACGCGTCGCTCGCCGCCGAGCCGCTGTCGGTCTACGTGCACATGCCCTTCTGCGAGCACCGCTGCTCCTTCTGTGCCTGCCACGCGATCGAACCGCGCTCGCACGAGGCGACCCTGCCCTACCTCGACGACCTCTGCGCCGAGATCGAGATGGTCGCCGCAGCACTCGGGGACCGCCGCAGCGTCGCCCAGTACCACTGGGGTGGCGGCACGCCGACGTACTACTCCCCCGACGAGCTGCGCCGCCTGCAGCGCAGCTTCGACCGCCACTTCTCACGTGTCCCGGGAGCGGAGTGGTCCGTCGAGGCCGACCCCCGGGTGACGACCGAGGCCCACGTCGAAGCGCTCGTCGAGATGGGCTTCAACCGCATCTCGATCGGGGTCCAGGACCTCGACGCCGGCGTGCAGGCCGCGATCGGGCGCCACCAGACCGAAGCCCAGACCCACGCCCTCGTCGACGCCGCCCGCCGCCACGGCTTCGCGTCGATCAACCTCGACCTCGTCTACGGGCTGCCCGGCCAGGACATGACCACGTTCCGCAGCACGCTCGCCAGGACCGTCGCCCTGGGCCCGGACCGCCTCGCGGTCTTCTCGTTCGCGCACCTCCCCGGCGATCGCCCGAACCAGCGCCGCATCGAGACCGCTGCCGTGCCCGTGCCGCGCGCCAAGCTCGAGATGTTCGCCGAAGCGGTCACGTTCCTCACCTCTGCCGGATACGTGTGGATCGGCATGGACCACTTCGCCCGCCCCGACGACGAGCTCGTCACCGCCCAGGCCGAGGGCCGCCTGCACCGCAACTTCATGGGCTACACGATCGCCCGCGCCGACGACCTCGTCGGCCTCGGCGCGTCGGCGATCGGCGACGTCGCAGGCGGCTACTTCCAGAACCACAAGCACCTGCGCGCCTACCACGGCGCGATCGACGCCGGTGAGCCCGCCACCGCGAAGGGCTACGTGCGCACCCGCGACGACGACGTCCGCCGCTACGTGATCACCTCGCTCATGTGCAACCGCGGGGTGCGCTGGGCCGAGGTCGCCGCCCGCTTCGGCGTCGACCCGCACACCTACTTTGCGTCCGAACTGGACTCGCTCGGCTCCGGCGACCTCGCCGACCTCGTCTCCACCGGCCCCGACGCGGTCGAGCTGACCGAGCTCGGCGCGCTGTTCCCGCGTACGGTCGCGATGGCCTTCGACCCCGGCGTCCCGCCCCGCCCTACCCTCGGGGCGCAACCGTAGGAGGAGGCGACCCCATGGGCACCGACCCGGCCTTCGAGAGCCGCTACGGCACCCGTGTGCACTGGCTCGAGACCGCACCGTACGTGCCGCGCCCGGACCTGCGCGAGGACCTCGACGTCGACGTCGCCGTCATGGGCGGCGGCTTCACGGGCCTGTGGACCGCGTGCCACCTGCTCGAGTCCGACCCCGGGCTTCGTGTCGCGGTGATCGAGGCCGAGGAGATCGGCTTCGGGGCGAGCGGGCGCAACGGCGGCTTCGCGATGACCCTGCTCGACATGAGCCTCGCGCACCTGCGCCGCAACCACGGAGACGACGCCGCCCGTGCCGCGCACGAGGCGGTCGCCACGTCGGTCGAGGAGATCGGCAAGACCGTCGCGGCGGAGTCGATCGACTGCGACTGGCGCCACGGCGGCCTCATGGACGTCGCGACGTCGCCGGGCCAGATGGCGCGAGTGCGTGCCGACCTCGACGCCGCCGATGCCCTCGGACTCACCGACGTGTCCGAGCTCACCGCCGCCGACGCACGCGCGCGCCTCGACTCGCCCACCTACGTCGGCGGCCTCTACGAGGAGCACTGCGCCGTCGTGCACCCCGCCAAGTTGGTGCGCGGCATCGCCGACCTCGCCGAACGCCGCGGCGCGTCGGTGTTCGAACGCACCCACGTCGACGACGTGCGCGAGGCGGGCGGGCGGCTGCACCTGTCCACCGCACGCGGCACCGTCCGCGCCGACCAGGTCGTGCTCGCCACGAACGCGTGGGCGGTCGGGACGCCGTGGCACGCGCACCACGTCGTGCCGCTCTACACCTACATCGTCCTGACCGAGCCGCTCGGCGACGCGCAGTGGGACCGGGTCGGCTGGGACGGCTTCGAGGGCGTCGAGGACAAGCGCAACTACGTCCACTACTACCGGCGCACCGTCGACGGGCGGATCCTGTGGGGCGGCAGCGACGGGATCATCTACTACGGGGGCCGAATCGGGCCGGGCCTCGACACCAACGCCGACGTGCTGGGCCGCCTGAAGTCGACGTTCCGGCGCACCTTCCCCCAGCTCGACGACGTCGGCTTCACCCACCACTGGGGCGGCCCCGTCGGGATCACGCCCACGTTCCTGCCGATCTGCGGGACGCTCCTCGACGGCCGCCTCCACTACGGGATCGGCTACAACGGCCACGGCGTCGCGCCGTCGCACACGGTCGCCAAGGTCCTCCACGACAAGGTCCTCGGCCGCGACGGCCCACTCGGGGATCTGTGCTTCGTCGACACCGACGAGGCGTCGTTCCCGCCCGAACCGCTGCGCTGGATCGGCGCCGAGCTGACCCGACGTGCCCTGTTGCGCCAGGACGCCCAGCTCGACGCGGGCAAGGCCACCGGCGACATGGATCCCCCCTTCCTGCGCCTCCTCAACGCCCTGTCCTGAACACGGAGGTAGCCGTGCGTGTAGGGATCCACTACGTGAGCTTCTCGAACCCGGGCGACCCCGCCTCGATCGGGCCGGCGCTCGCCGAGGCCGCCCGCACCGCCGAGGACGGCGGCGTGGCGGTGTTCACCCTGATGGACCACTGGTTCCAGCTCGACCAGTTCTTCGCGGCCGAGGAGCCGATGCTCGAGGGGTACACGTCGCTCGGGTTCCTGGCGGGGCAGACCTCCCGGATGAAGCTCGGTCTGCTCGTCACCGGGGTCACGTACCGCCACCCGGGGCTCCTCGCCAAGATCGTCACGACCCTCGACGTCCTCTCGGGCGGGCGGGCGCGACTCGGTCTCGGCGCCGCCTGGTACGAGCGCGAGCACAAGGGCCTCGGGGTCGCGTTCCCGGCGGTGTCGGAGCGATTCGAGCGGCTCGAGGAGACGCTGCAGATATGTCTCCAGATGTGGAGCGACGACGACGGGCCGTTCGTGGGTCGCCACTACCAGCTCGCCGAGACCCTCTGCTCGCCCCGCCCCGTGAGCTCGCCGCGCCCCGAGATCCTCGTCGGCGGCGGCGGCGAGAAGAAGACCCTGAAGCTCGTCGCCCGCTACGCCGACGCCTGCAACCTCGCCACGACGTCGGCGACGGAGCTCGCCCACAAGCTCGAGGTCCTCGCCCGCCACTGCGAGTCCGAGGGACGTGACCCTGGCGAGATCGACAAGACGATCCTGCACATGGGCACGCCTCTGGCCGACCCGGACGCGTTCGTGGCGACGATGGCCGACTACGCCGCCCTCGGGGTCGGCCTCGTCGAGCTCATGCCGTTCGGCGATCCCGTCGCGTACGTGACCGAGGTCTGCGATCGCCTCGTCCCCGCCCTCGCCGACCTCTGAATCTGACCGACCCCCGACTCCAGACCGACGTGGGGACGTAAAACGGGTCCACAACCCACCTCACGTCCCCACGTCCATCCGAACACCGAACCCACCCCGACGTGGGGACGTAAAACGGGTCCACAACCCACCTCACGTCCCCACGTCCATCCGAACACCGAACCCAGACCGACGTGGGGACGTAAAACGGGTCCACAACCCACCTCACGTCCCCACGTCCATCCGAACACCGAACCCACCCCGACGTGGGGACGCAAAACGGGTCCACAACCCACCTCACGTCCCCACGTCCATCCGAACCACCGAACCCACCCCGACGTGGGGACGCAAAACGGGTCCACAACCCACCTCACGTCCCCACGTCCATCCGAACCACCGAACCCACCCCGACGTGGGGACGCAAAACGGGTCCACAACCCACCTCACGTCCCCACGTCCATCCGAACACCGAACCCAGACCGACGTGGGGACGCAAAACGGGCGGTCCTAGTCTCAGCGGATGCGCGGATGGGTCGTGACCGAGCCGGGGCCGGTGGCGGGGCCGCACCCGCCGATGGCGCTCGCGGACCTCCCCGAGCCCGAGCCGGGACCGGGCGCGGTTCGGGTGCGGGTCTCGGTGTGCGGGGTGTGCCGCACCGACCTCCACGTCGTCGAGGGGGACCTCGCACCGCACCGGCGCCGCCTGGTGCCCGGCCACGAGGTCGTCGGCCGCGTCGACGCTCTCGGGGACGGCGCGTCGCGCTTCGCCGTCGGCGACCGCATCGGCATCGCGTGGCTGCGCCACACGTGCGGCGTCTGCAAGTTCTGCACGCGCGGTGACGAGAACCTGTGCGTATCACCGCTGTTCACGGGCTGGGACGCCGACGGCGGTTACGCGGACTACGCGGTCGTGCCCGAGGACTACGCGTACCGGATACCCGACGTCTTCGACGACGAGCACGCCGCGCCGCTGCTGTGCGCGGGCATAATCGGCTACCGGGCCTTGAAGCGCTCCGACCTGCCCGACGGCGGGGTGCTCGGCATCTACGGCTTCGGCGGCTCGGCGCACCTCACGGCACAAGTGGCGCTCGCGGAAGGCGCCACCGTGCACGTGATGACCCGCGACGCGTCGGCCCGCACGCTCGCGCTCGAGCTCGGCGCCGCGTCGGCCCAAGGCGCCGCGGACCCGCCGCCGGAGAAGCTCGACTCGGCGATCCTGTTCGCTCCCGTCGGCGACCTCGTGCCGCCGGCGCTGGAAGCCCTCGGCCCCGGCGGCACGCTCGCGATCGCCGGCATCCACCTGAGCGACATCCCCGCACTCGACTACGAGCGCCACGTCTTCCACGAGCGCCAGATCCGCTCGGTGACCGCCAACACCCGCGCCGACGGCGAGGCGTTCCTCGACGCCGCTGCGCGCATCCCGATCCGGCCCACGGTCACCCCGATGGCGTTCGAGGACGGCCTCGGCGCCCTTCGCGACCTCGACGCCGGCCGGGTCGACGGCGCCGCGGTCCTCCACGTGTATCGCTGAGGGTCCCCGCGCCGGAGCGAACCGCCTAGGCGTACTCGGCGGCGTCGTCCGGCTTGAAGACACGGTCCACGAGGGCTTCGCCAGGGATCGAGAGCAACCACGTGAGGCCGCCGAACAGGTTCGACGACGTCAGGTAGGCGACGGCGATGCTCGCCAGGAACACCACGACCGGCACCGTCGACGCGATGACGTTGTACCGCAGGATCTCGGGCGGCCAGTGCTTGCGCATCAGGCCGCCCCGGTGCGCGATGAGGACCAGCACGACCTCCATGCCGCTCAGGACCGCAGCCGTCGACGCGTACAGGACGAGCGAGAGCGGCTCGGATGCGAACTCGCCCATCAGCGACGTCGGGAACGGGAAGAACGCGACGATCCCCAGGTAGATCACGTTCAGCCAGAGGAACGTGCCGTTGAGCGAGCGCAGGTGCGACACGAGGCGGTGGTGCGCGATCCAGTAGTACCCGATCACCACGAAGCTGATCGCGAAACTGATCATCTGCGGCCTCAGCTCGGCCACCTTGTCACGCAGCTGCGCCTGGTCGGTTCCGATCGGGATCGCCACCTGCAGCACGAGCAAGGTCATGGCGATGGCGAACACGGCGTCGGAGAAGTTGCAGAAGCGGGCGAACTCCTCGGTGCCTCGCTCGTATCGCGCGGCTCCGCCGCCGTCCACCTCGGCGTCGATCGGCTTCATCCCCGGTAGTCAAGCACGTGCTTGCAACGCAGCCGCTCCGCCACCGTTGGGACACCAGGTAGGGCGATCCCGCACGGGTGCGCTGCCCAGGAGATGTTGCCGATGACGCCTGGCCGACCCGATCAGATCGGTCCCTATCGCCTGATCCGGACACTGGGCACAGGCGGTATGGGGACCGTGGTCCTGGCACAGGATCCCAAACTCCCGCGCCCCGTCGCTGTGAAGCGTCTCACCAATGTCGACCCCGAGCTCCAGGTGCGGTTCCTCGCCGAGGCCAGTCACATGGCGGAGCTCCAGCATCCGCATCTGCTCCCGGTCCTCGACATCGGCTCCGACGGCGGCGCGCTCTACATCGTGATGCCCTTCATGGCGGGTGGATCGGTCGAGGATCTCGTCTCGAGGCGGGGGCCGGCGCCACCTGCGCAGGTGGTCACGATCCTGGCGGCTACGGCAGAGGCCCTCGCAGCCATGCACAGCCACGGCGTGATCCACAGGGACGTGAAGCCGAGCAACGTGCTCCTGTCCGAGAACGGTGACGTGTATCTCGGCGACCTCGGGCTCGCATGGACCGTGGACTCCACCCGCCACACCGCGGCAGGTGGATTCGCCGGGACCCTCGGCTACACCGCGCCCGAGATCGTCGCCGGCGCCGATCCCTCAGCGGCGACCGACACGTTCTCCCTGGGCGCCCTCGGGTATTTCCTGCTGACAGGCCGACCCCCCTTCCACGGGGACTCGATGGCGGACGTCGTCCGCCAGGCCGCCGACGGCGACTGCATGCCCATCACGAGCGCCGCACCCGGTGCCCCGGGAGGCCTGACGCATGCAATCGAAGGCGCGATGACGACCGACCCTGCGTTGCGGCCCCGGTCGCTCCTCGCCTGGGCGCGCGAGTTACGAAGCGCAGTCGGACCCGAGCCCGTCCCTGTCTGGACCGAGCCCGAACCTCGCACACCACGACAGATCGCCGCGCTCCCCTGTCCGGCCTGCGGCGCCCAAGCGCTCGCCTCAGATCTGCACTGCGGAACTTGCGGCGCCCACCTCGGTCACGTCCCTTCTCCGTCCCCGCCTTCCGCGGCGCCGCCGCTTCCGGCTCCACCTCCGCTTTCGAGGGGACCTGCGGTCCCCGCGGCCGAGGCAACCATGGTGCGGTCACGGCCCGTTGCGGCCCGCGACGTCGCGGTGCCGGCACAAGGGCGACGACCCGCCACCGCGCTGCTCGCGGCGACCGCCGCGGGCGTGGTCGTCGCGCTGGGGGCGATCGTCCTGGCACTGGTGCTCCTGGCCGATAGGTACGGATCGGGCGGGAACGACTCGGCACCGGACACGAGTGCTGTCGCGACAACCGCCGTCCCCTCGCTACAGACAACCGTGGCCGCACCGGCCCCGGTCGCCACGCCACCGCCACCGACCTCGGCGCCGACGAGGCAGGCGCGGGTCACGCGGACCTGCGGGCCGACCGGCCGCGGCGACTGCTTCCTGTCGATCCGCACGGGACCGACCACTCGCGCGCCCGAGGTGCGGCGCGCACCGGAGGCTGATACCGTCGGTGTGGTCTGCCAGGTCCGCGGCGACAGCGTGCGTTCCGCGATCCTCGGCGCGCCCACGACCGTGTGGGTCCGCGACGAGACCGGCAACTACATGACGGCCGCGTTCCTCGATGCCCCCGGTTGGGACCCGCTCACGATCACCACGCCATGCTGAGCCCGTGAAGCGCCCCTCGCTGCTGGTGCTCTGCGCGGTGGCCGCCGTCGTGGCGGCCGGGTGCAGCCCGCCGCGCCACGCGGTACCGGAGGAGGTGAGGGACGACAGCGGAACTCCGGCCAGCTCGTTCATCCATGCTCCGCCGGTCGGCCAACCGTCCCCCCAGACGACCGAACAGATCGCCGAACCGGCGACGCAGCCCGCAGCGCCGCCGTTCGAATCCGAAACGTCGGAGATCCCCGCCGCCGTGAGGCACCGGATGGACGGCGTCTCGATGCAGCCCGGCTGCCCCGTGGGCTTCGACGACCTGCGCTACTTGCGCGTCTCCTACTGGACGTTCGACTCGGCGCCTGCGACCGGGGAGCTCGTCGTGCACCGCGATGTCGCCGACGACGTCACAGGGGTGTTCCGCAGGCTCTACGACGCGCGCTTCCCGATCCGGCGCATGACCCTCGTCGACGACTTCGGTCGCGCCGACGATCGCGCCGACGGCGCCGACGACTTCGCGTCGATCGAGGCCGACAACACGTCCGCATTCAACTGCCGGCTCCGCACCGGGTCGGCGGCGGAGTACTCCCAGCACAGCTACGGGACCGCCGTCGACGTCAACCCGCTCGAGAACCCCTACGTGTCTGCCGGCGGAACCACCGCGCACAAGCGCAGCAGGCCCTACCTGGACCGGGGCACCACGGCAGCCGGAGTGATCTCGGCAGACGGTGCGGCCGTCGAGGCGTTCGGCTCGGTCGGCTGGGTCTGGGGCGGAACGTGGTCCGGCGCACGCGACTTCCAGCACTTCTCGAGCAACGGGCGTTGACTTCTGCCGTCGCCCCACTGAGGGGGACCCGATCGAGGTCGGTGCCTCGGCGTACGTGCCGACGGCCTTCCCGAGGGGGTTGGGGAACAGGACGGCCAGAACGTGGGGGTTGGAGAACTGGGACGCCCGTACGTGTCGCCCTGGTTCTCCAACCACTGGAGTTTGGCCGGATCGACGCTCACAGTCCTCCAGGCCGCGGGCGGCTCGGCTCGTCTTGCAATCCTGACTGTTCGCGATATATCGTGACTGTCATGAACGAACAGGAACAGAACAGGAACCGAGGCGGGCGCGGTGGACACCGCGACCCAAGCGAGCCGCGCGGATCCGGCCGCGGAGGCCAGGGCCGCAGAGGAGCAGGACGCGGACGCGGCCGGGGATCCGGCGGATCCGGAGGATCCGGCGGCCCCGGCGAGGACGGCGGCCCCTGGGGTCGCAGCCGGATGCGGCGCGGCGACGTCCGAATCGCCCTCCTCGTCGCGCTGCTCGACGGCCCGGCGCACGGCTACGAACTGATCCAGCGCCTCGAGGCCAAGACCGAGGGGCGCTGGAAGCCGAGCCCGGGCTCGGTGTACCCGCAGCTCCAGATGCTCGCCGACGAGGACCTCCTCAGCCAGACCGAACAGGACGGCAAGCGGGTCTTCGAACTGACGAGCGCAGGCCGCACGCAGGCCGAGGAGCGCGTCGCCACCGGTGGCCGGCCGTGGGAGGCCATGGGCCAAGGCGACCGCGGCGGCTTCAGGTCGGCGGTGCGGGACCTCCACCTCGCCGCCAAGCAGGTGGGCATCACCGGATCACCGGCGACCATCGAAAAGGCAACCGAAGTCGTGAACCAGGCCCGCAGGGACCTGTACCGGCTCCTGGCCGAAGCCTGAGCGCAGGGCCACACGATCGGGGCACGCCCGAACCGTGCCCGGCCGCCGGTTCCCGGATCACCTCTCCGAGGTCAGGCACCGCGCGTCGACATCGACCACGTCGGTGCAGCCGGTCAGGCCCAAGGCGACCAGCATCTCGGCGCGCATGATGTCGAGTACGTGCGCGACGCCCTGCTCGCCACGTGCCGCGACGGCGTATGCCCACGCCCGCCCGATCAGGCACGCCCGCGCTCCGAGCGCCAGCATCTTAACGACGTCGAGGCCGCTGCGGACGCCGCCGTCGACGAGCACCTCGGTCCTGTCGCCGACCGCCTCGGCCACACGCGGCAGGGCGGTCGCCGTCGAGGACACCTCGTCGAGCTGGCGGCCACCGTGGTTGGAGACGACTACGGCATCGGCGCCGCACTCGGTGGCTTCCCGGGCGTCGTCGGGATCGAGGATCCCCTTGAGGACGAGCTTGCCGGGCCAGTGCGCGCGGACCCAGTCGAGATCCTTCCACGTCACACCGGGGTCGAACTGGCCGTCGACCCATTCCTTGAACTCGTCGGGCGTGGACGCGCCCGGCACCGCCGCCTCGAGGTTGCCGAACGTGAGCGGCTTGCCGCCCAAACCCACGTCGACCACCCACCGCGGATGGGTGGCGAGATCAGCCGCCCGGATCAGGCGCTTGCCCAGGGCGAGCTCGCCGACGACACCGTTGCGGGTGTCGCGGTAGCGCGCCCCGACGACTGCGAGATCGACCGTGAGCACGAGGACGCGGCATCCCGCCTCGTGCGCGCGCCCCATGAGGTCCTCGCAGTAACCGCGGTCGCGCATGACGTAGAGCTGGAACCACGGCGGGGTCGTTGTCGCGGCCGCCACCTCCTCCACGCCGCAGATCGACACCGTCGACTCGCAGAACGGCACACCCGCCGCCTCGGCTGCCCGCGCCGCCTGCACCTCGGCGCGGCGCGCGAACATGCCGCCGAGGCCCACCGGCGCCAGCACGACAGGCATGCTGAGGCTCTCGCCGACCACATCGGTTGCGAGGCTGCGTTCGCTCACGTCGCGCAGGACGCGCTGGCGCAGTTGGACGCGGGCGAGGTCGTCACGGTTGGCGGCCATCGTCGATTCCTCGTTGGCGCCGCCGTCGATGTAGTCGAAGAGCTGGCGCGGCAGACGCCGGCGGGCCAGGTCGCGGTAGTCGTTCACCGATGCCGGCGCGAGCCCAAGGGGGCGATCACGGTGCAGGAGGTTCACCACGGAGTCGATCGTAGCGACCCCCCGCGCGCTCGGCCCGGCGAGCCGGGTTCAGCTCGTGCGGATCCCCGGCCGCCGTCGGCGGGCAGGATCGCACCGGTGGCGCACGCGCCAGGCCGTCACCCGGCACCGATGGCGCGACGCCCGCCGCACAGCCTCACAGAGCCGATGTCGGCTCCGGTTCCAGCGTGCCTGCCGCTGCCGTAGCCTGCGCCGACGCGTCGGGCCCGTCCGCTCCTCACGTGGGGGAACTCCCTCCGGAACGCGTCGTCGACGATCGCGGACCTGTCACGCATCACGAGGGCGACCGACGCGGCCGAGGCGGCACCGTACTCACGCGTCGCCCGTCTTCGGCGCTCACGGAGCCGCTCCCGGATCTCCGCCGCGAACCCGACCACGAAGTCGGAGCGGAACTTGCGGGTCGAGTCGCGTGGCGACGGGTTCGTGGCTCGCAACATCGCAGTTGCGCACTGGGCCTCGAGCACCGTGGTGAGCGTCTCGGCGTAGGCGAGATCCGACGCGAAGCCGACGAAGCTCGCCCGCCGCGTCCCGCCGTCGCCGTGGCCGCCCAGGGAGACGCCCTTGCAAGCGGACGTCGTGAACACCGCGAACCACAGGGCGAGCTTCGCCGCGGCGTACGGCCCCTGGACCGTGTAGGTCCGGACCACCGGCCGCTCGGCGGGATCGTGGCTCGCCGATCTCAGGAGAGCCTGGTCGATCTGGTACTTCGCCATCAGCTCCTGCGCCCGTTCGGCGAAGACCTTCGCCTCCTCGGGAAAGTCCGTGTCGGCCGCCTTCGCCAGCAGGGCCCGGATCCGTCCGAGGATCTGATCGTCCGCCATGGCCCACCTCCTGCCTCGTCATACGAACATATGTTCGATGATATCTGTGGGCTGTGACAAGAAGTGGCGTCGGCGCGCCGAGCCCGTGCCGTCCCCTCGTGCCGGGCGCGAACCCCCTATCTTGCGGCGGCAGGCACCGACGCAGGGCCAGGAGGGATCGCGGCGTGGAATCGGTCTCGACTTCGGTGAGCCGTTGGATACCGGGCGTCGCCACCGCCCGCAACTACCGGCGCGCCTGGCTGCGCTCCGACGTCGTGGCCGGCGTCGTGCTCGCCGCCATCCTCGTACCCCAGGGGATGGCCTACGCCGAGCTGGCGGGCCTGCCGGCGGTCACGGGCCTCTACACCACGGTCGCGTGCCTGCTCGGCTACGCGATCTTCGGCCCGTCGCGGGTGCTGGTGCTGGGGCCCGATTCGTCGGTGTCGCCGCTCATCTTCGCCGCCATCGTCCCACTGGCTGTGAGCGACGATCCCGCCAGCGCTGTGGTCCTGGCCGGGATGCTGGCCGTGCTCGTCGGTCTCATCGAGATCGGCCTGGGCGTCTGCAAGCTCGGTTTCGTCGCCGACCTGCTCTCGAGCGAGGTCCAGGTCGGCTACATGAACGGCCTCGCGATCACCATCATCGTGGGCCAACTCCCCAAGCTCTTCGGCTTCTCCACCGACGCGAGCTCGTTCCTCGGCGAGCTGCGCGCCTTCGCCGCCAACCTCGGGGAGACCCAGACCGCCGCGCTCGCCGTCGGCGCTGCCGTACTGGTGGTCCTGTTCGTGTTGCCGCGGTTCACGACGCGGGTGCCGGCGGTGCTCGTCGCGGTCGTCGGCGCCACGATCACCTCGGCTGCACTCGGCCTCGCCGACCGCGGCGTCGCGACCGTCGGCACGCTCCCCCGCGGCATCCCGGCTCCGTCGCTGCCGTGGACGTCCCTCGCCGACGCCGGCCCCCTGGTCCTCGCCGCGATGGGCATCGTGCTCGTCTCGCTCACGGACACGATCGCGACGGCGTCGAGCTTCGCGGCACGCCGTGGCGACGAGCTGAAGCCCGACCAGGAGATGATCGGGATCGGCGCCGCCAACGTCGCGGCCGGCTTCTTCCAGGGCTTCGCGGTGTCGACGAGTGGTTCGCGCACCGCAGTCGCGGAACAGGCCGGGGCCAAGAGCCAGGTGACCGGGGTCGTGGGCGCCGGCCTCGTGGTCGTGCTCCTGCTCTTCCTCAACGGGTTGCTCGCCGACCTGCCCCAGTCGGTGCTCGCCGCCGTCGTCATCGCCGCCGCCGTGTCGCTGACCGACGTCGGCGCCGTCCGCCAGTACGCCCGCGTGCGGCCCTCGTCGTTGCTGCTCTCCCTCACCGCGACCGCGGGTGTCGTCGTCCTCGGTGTCCTCCCGGGCATCCTCTTGGCGATCGTCCTCGCGATGCTTCTCTTCTTCCGCCGCAACTGGTGGCCCCACGGGGCCGTGCTCGGCCGACTGGCCAACGGGGAGTGGCACGGCGTCGACCAGTTCGACGACGCCCACGAGGTCGACGGCGTGGTCGTGTACCGATGGGAAGCGCCCCTGTTCTTCGCCAACGCCGGCGCGTTCCGCCAGCAGATCCGCAAGCTCGTGCGCGAGCGCGGCCCCGGATGGGTCGTGGTCCAGTGCGAGGCGATCACCGACATCGACGTCACCGCTGCCGCCATGCTCGAACAGCTCGACCAGGAGCTCAACGACGCCGGCATCCACATGGCCTTCGTCGAGCTGCGCACCCGGCTCGCGGGCCTGGTGCAGCGTTACGGTCTGTTCGAGACCCTCGACCACGACCACTTCTACCCGACCACCGAGGCGGCTCTCGAGGCAATCGCCGCGGACGGATCGCCCCCGCCCAAGCCCTAGCGGCCCCAGGCTCCCGCGCCCACCGCCGCGACATGGGCACCGTCGTCTGAGTAGCTTGACAGGTGCGATGACGAGCGCCGACACCGAGCGTCGGGCCCGTCCCGACGTGCAGCTCGCCGAGGTCGTCGCCGCGATCGCCCTCGCGGCCGACCTCGGGACCGGCCAGCCGCTCGACCACGTCCTGCGCTCGTGTGTGATCGCCACCCGCTTCGCCGACCATCTCGGTGTCACGCAGGAAGAGCGTGACGCGACGTACTGGACGACCCTCTTCCTCACGGCGGGGTGCACCGGGGTCTCCTACGAGATGTCGATCCTCTTCGGCGACGACATCGCCTTCCGCGCGGGCGCGTCCGAGATGGCGATGGCGTCGCCCCTCGGGCAAGTGCGCTTCCTGCTCAAGTGCGCGGGCAGCAACCGGGGCTTCATGGGTCGCACACGGGTCCGCGCCGGGTTCTTCGTCGGCGGGATCGCCGCGCTCGAGGAGTCCCTCCTCGCCCACTGCGCCGTGAGCGCCCGCATGGCCGAACGCCTCGGCCTCGGAGACGAGGTGGCGGGAGCGCTCCGGCAGACCTTCGCCCAATGGGACGGCAAGGGCCTGCCGCGGGGGGTCGGGGGCGAGGACATCCGGCTGGCGAGCCGCATCGCCAACGTCGCCAACATGGTCGAGGTCGTCGACCGCGAGCAAGGCGTGGACGGCACCCGGGTCCTCCTGCGCCACGTCGGCGGTAGCGAGGTCGACCCGCACCTGGCCGCGGAATGGGTCGCTGTCGCCGACGCGGTGCTGGAGGGTATCGACCTCGAGTCCTCGTGGGAGCGTGTCCTGAACGACCAGCCGGCGGGGCGCGGACCCCTCACCGAGGACGAGCTCGACGACGCCCTCGAGCTCCTCGCCGACTACGCCGACCTCAAGTCGCCGTGGTTCACGGGCCATTCCCGCGGCGTCGCGTACCTGGCCGTCGAGTCCGGGCGTCACCTGGGTTTGCCGGAGCCGGAGCTGACGGTCCTGCGCCGCGCCGCCCTCGTCCACGACCTCGGGCGCAACGGCATCGCCAACTCGATCTGGGACAAACCCGCGGAGTTGAGCGAGACCGAGACGGAGCGTGTCCGCCTGCACGCCTACTACGTCGACCGCATGCTGAACCGCGCCGGCGGGCTCGCCGTGCTGGCCGAGGTCGCGTCGGCCGCGCACGAGCGCAGCGGCGGGTCCGGTTACCCGCGTGCGATCGGGGGTGCCTCGGTCCCGCTGCTCGCCCGGGTCCTGGCCGCCGCGGACACGTACCACGCGCTCCGGGAGGACAGGCCGCACCGTCCGGCGTGGCCGCGTGCCGACGCCGAGGCCGAACTGCGGCGCATGGCGCGCGCCGGCGAGCTCGACGGCAGCGCCGTCGACGCGGTCCTGGCGGCCGCCGGGCACCCGGTGCGGCACAAGCCGACGGCGCCGGCGGGACTGACACCCCGCGAGGTCGAGGTGCTGGTCCTCGCGGCGCGGGGCGCGACGACCAAGGCCGTCGCCCGCTCCCTCGGGATCGCGCCGAAGACGGCGGGCAACCACATCGAGCGGATCTACACCAAGATCGGGGTCTCGTCGCGGGCGGAGGCCGCCATGTTCGCCATGCAGCACGGCCTCGTCGGTCACGAGACTCTCCCCCAACTGTAGGGACATGTCCTCATGCAGCCTTCGCAGCCGCGCCTTACCGTCGGTGTGACGACGAGAAGGAGGACCCGATGACCACGACGACGACCCCGGCCCCGACCCCGGCCCCGACCGGAGACAAGGTGTCCGCCTACCAGGACGCCGGCGGCGTGCACACCTACTACGAGGTCCAAGGCGACGGCCCCCCGGTCGTGCTGCTCCACGGCGGTCTGTGCACGGCGGAGACATGGGGCGCAGAGGTGCCGGCGCTCGCCGAGCGCTACACGGTGTACGTCCCCGAACGCCGCGGCCACGGGCGCACGCCCGATGTCGACGGCCCGATCACCTACGAGGTCATGACGGCCGACACGATCGCATTCATGGACGCGCTCGGCGTCGCCCGCGCTCACCTCGTCGGGTGGAGCGACGGCGCCATCGTGGGTCTGCTCGTCGCGCTCGAGCGACCGGACCTCGTCGCGAAGCTCGTGATGATCGGCCAGAACCTCGACCTCGACGGTTACGCCCCTCACTTCCGCGAGATGCTCGACTCCGGCACCCTCCTCGCGGAGCCGCCACCGATGTTGCGCGACATGTACGCGGCGGTGTCCCCGGACGGCCCCGAGCACTTCGACGTGGTCTTCGGGAAGCTCGCGGACCTCTACAAGGTCGCACCGGACCTCGACCTCGATGTCCTGGCCGAGGTCGCCGCACCGACCCTGGTGCTGTGCGGTGACGACGACATCATCTCGGTGGAGCACGCGGCGGACGTGGTGCGTCGCATCCCCGACGCCCAGCTCGGCGTCGTACCGGGCACGTCACACGCGTTGCCGCTCGAGAAGCCCGGCGTCGTGAACCAGCTCGTCCTCGACTTCCTCGCCGACGAGCAGGCCCCCAAGTTCATGGGTACCGACGGCTGAGGGTGCCCGGCCCGGCGCCGACTCGTCATGTAGGTCCGGCGGCCGCGAGCGTCGCTGTTGGAGAACAGACCGGCCATCTGGCCGGGTTTGGAGAACGGGAGTGCGCATGGGAGGCGCTTGTCTTCTCCAAACCCGGATCATGGCACGCGACCAGTACGAGTAGCTGCGCCGGCTCCTTCGCTCCGTCAGCGTTGGTCCGCGACGCCGACCCAGGCGCCCTCCCGGTTGACAAGTGGTTGCAGTTGACGTACGGTTGCGCCATGGCGGTACGCCTCGACAGTTCCCCGGGCGCCCTCGCCGCGGGGATCATCGCGACACACTCGGCAACGCCAGGCTGGCTCGATTCCTTCGAGGACGCGTTCGCCGTGGGGCGAGGCGGCGAGCTGGGCCTCACCCGGACGAGACGTCACGACTCCGTCCGTGAAGATGGCGCGATCGGGTGACTCCCACGAATCGCGGACTGGGCGCGCACATGCCTGCCCGGACCGGCGCCCGATGACGCGCTCCCGGTCCGTCGCGGCCCTCCAGTTCCGTGAAGGGCCCGATCCCCTGGGCGACCGCACGCCCGTCCTGCAGACGCTGCCAAAGGCCCGCGCCGAACCCGACGACGATGTTCGCGGCCCCGCCGGTCACGTGTGGGTGCTGCCACCCATCGCGCAGTGCGTCCTGCAGAGTGGGCCAGGACGGACCGGGTGCCCACGGCCGCGGTGTCCGTTCAGGGCTGCCCCATGTCGAACGCCCGCGCGAGGCCATCGACGAGCCAGACGGTCTCGGCGGTGACCGCCGCGTCGAGCGGTTCGCGCACGCTGAGAGCCTCGACGAGACCGACCGCGTCGCCTTCGAGACCCACGTCGGCATCAGGTGCGGTTCCCGGCCTCACCTCGACCCCGTGGCCGACCTCGACCACGAGGCTGGTCTCGGGGTCCGTGGCCGCGACCGTGAGCACGGCGCCACCCGCACCGGCCTGGCTGATCGAGAACGCCGGCGACAGCGCTACGACGTAGCGGAGGCAGGCCGCCACCTCGTCGGCCTCCTCGGGCGAGGGCTGCCCCAGCGGCAGCATGATGTCGCGCTCGTGCACCCACGCGTCCCACAGGGCGTGATGTACCAGCGCCTCGACGCTCAGGTGCCCGGGCGGGGCCTCCGCGAGAGCGGACCAGTCGTCGCCCGCTACCGAGCCCAACGAGTCGCAGAGAGCCTCCGTCGACGCCGTGAAGCGGTCCAGCACCTCGCCGACGGGGACATCCCTCGATGCCGCGACCATCGCGGCCGGTGACGCCGCCGGGTCGAAATCCGCCAGGAACCGCGTCGGTTCGCCGCGCAGGCCCGCCCGGATCGAATAAGTCCAGAACGTGTTCGTGCTGTCGAGGTGCACGACGACGTCACGTGCCGTCCAGCCCGCACAGCGGCTCGGGTGGTCCCACTGCTCGTCGGTGAGAGACCCGAGCGCGGCGGCAAGCCGTCGCCGCTGTCTCACCGCCGGTTCGGCGATCGCTCCAGGGGGGAACCCTGCCAAGCGGATGAGCGGTTCTGTCCCGTACCGGGGCGAGAGCTTCATGTGTGCGACGCTACCCGGGCGAGCCGGCGCCTTCAGAACGGAGTCGGGATGTGGCGCGGCTCGACGGTGCCGTACCCGGTGTCGTCGTGTATGACCCGTTCGGGCAGGGCAACCTCCTTGCGCGCGGGCGACTCGTAGGGGATCCGGCCCAGCAGGTGCGAGATGACGTGGAGGCGCCCTCTCTTCTTGTCGTCGGTGCGGCCACGTGCCACGGCGCCCACGCGGGTCCGGTCGCCGCGAACATCTCGTCACCCGCCCGGGTGTAGTCGTCCCAGCGCGTATAGGACGCGAGGTCCATGTCCGACAGCTTCCAGTCTCGCGCGGGCCGTCGACGCGGCTCTCGAGGCGGCGGGTCTGCTCGTCCGCAGTCCTGCAATGCCACCCCGCTCGCCGTGGAGGCGGCGCAGCTCGTGCTGGTACTCCTTGTTGGGCATCTTCGTCGCCCGCCCGTGCTCCGGCTCGCCCTCGTGCTTGCCGTGCTCGGCCGTCAGCGTCGCTCCCCTGCAGCCGTCAAGCGACACCCCGTGTCGGAGCGACCGCGTGCCCGACATCGACAACGGCGGCCCCCGGTTCGCGCCTGCGCCGCAGCCACTTGGCCGTCTCGATCACGAGCGGCAGCGCCAGAGCGAGGCCGATCGTGGCGAGCGCGGGGCGCGGGTCTGCTCGTAGTCCCACGTGAAGCGGGTGTCGCCTCCGGTCGGGGCCGGACCTGGCGGCATACCTACGGCGGTTCCTGGTGCCGGTGTTCCCACGCGATGGGAGCGGAGCGGCGGCGACCGGGCGTAGCCTCGCGACCATGGGAGTCCGTGCGATCCATCACGTCCAGCTCGCCATGCCGGCCGGCGAGGAGGATGCGGCCCGGGCGTTCTACGCCGGCCTGCTCGGCCTCGCTGAGCTGCCCAAGCCCCCGCACCTTGCGGCGCGTGGCGGCTGCTGGTTCGCCGCCGACGGTGTCGAAGTTCACCTCGGGGTGGAGGCCGGCTTCCGTGCGGCCCGCAAGGCACACCCGGCCCTGCTCGTGGAGGGGCTCGGTGCACTTGTGCAGGACTTGGCGGGCGCGGGCGTCGAGGTCGTGGACGACGAGCCGCTCGAGGGCTACGACCGGGTCTACGTGTCGGACCCGTTCGGCAACCGCATCGAGCTCATGGAACCTATCTAGTGCCGTGACAGGCGGTCGGCGCAGGTTGACATACGGTTGCGATTGACATATGGTTGCGCGCGTGAACCCCCGCGTGGATGCAGCCCCCGAGGTCCTCGCCGCCAGGATCGTCGCCGCGCACGCAGGTTCCCCCGAGTGGCTCGATTCCTTCGAGGACGCGTTCGCGCAGAGCCGGGGTGGCGACCTGCGGCGGATCCTCCACGTCTGGGGCCTTCGGCCTGCCGAGGCCGCCGCGCTCTTCGGGGTGTCGCGACAGGCACTGGGGAAGTGGCTCGCCGGGGGTGTGCCTCCCGCTCGCGCTCCCGAGGTCGCCGACATCGCCGCGGCCACCGACATCCTCGCGCGCTACGTGGTGCGAGAGCGGATCCCCGCCGTGGTCAGGCGCCCGGCCGACCGCCTCGGCGGGAGGTCCCTCGTCGTGATCGCAGCCGAGGAGGGGACCGGCGCCGTCCTGGCGGCCTGTCGTGCCATGTTCGACTTCGAGGGCGTCCAGGCTTGATCGACGAGCCGCTCGTCGATCGGCACGTCTGGTACCGCATCGCCGACGCCGCCTGGGCCAACCCGCTCGAGCCGACCTACGCCCTGCGCTTCGGCGGTCGTTGGAACGCTCCCGGCAGCTTCGCCGCCCTCTACTTGAACGAGGACGTCGTCACAGCCCGCATGAACCTGCGCCGCTTCGTCGCCGGCTGGCCCTACGAACCCGAAGACCTGCGCGACGACACCGGACCACACCTGGTGGCCGCCACGCTTCCACGTGCCCAGCGGGTGTGCGACGCCCACTCCGTCGAGGGAGTGGCGGCGGTTGGCTTGCCGCCGACCTATCCCCTCGACCGCCGCGGCCGCCTCGTCGGGCACGCGGTCTGCCAGGTGGTCGGGCAGGAGGCCAAGGCGGCCGGCCTGCGCGGTGTCCGCTGCCGTTCCGCGCGGGCGCCCGAAGGGGCGGGGCGCGAGTTGGCCTGGTTTCCCGCCACACGCCGTAGCTGCGCCGTCGAGGTCGACCGCCTTACGTTCGGGGACTGGTTCTGGTCCTGATGCGGTGAGCTCGCAGCGCCCCGATGCCAAGGTCGCGGCCCCGCACGGGCCGGCCACTGGCCGGCGCTAGCCCGAGCGGTCGAGGCGCCAGCGGCTCCACGGCCACGTCCCGTCGATCTCGACCTCGAGCGAGAAGCTGAGGACGATCCGGATCACGACGATCATGCCGAGGACGGCGACGCTCTCCACGGTCGGGTCGACGATGATGGTCCGCACGATGTCGCCGATGATGAGCACCTCGAGGCCGAGCAGGATCACCCTGCCGAGGTTCTGGCGGAGCTTGCGGTAGGCACCGGCACGCATGTCGGGCTTCGACACGTCGAGCACGTATGCGACGAGGACCCACAGCCCGCCGGCGACCATGATGAGCGCGCCGGCGGCCTCGACGACCTTCACAGCTCCCGATACGAGTTCCTCGTAGTGCACCGCTGGGCCTCAACAGGACGAGACGTCATGACTCCGTCCGTGAGGATGGCGCGATCGGTCCGCCCAGTACAGGACCCCCGACGCGACCGAGCCTCCCGGCCGAAGCGGTCGCCGGAGTTCGGTCCTGCACGCGACGGCACAGAGCGCCTCACAGCCGACGTCGACGCTGCCTCGACGGTGCCGCCGTCAAGGGACACCCCGTGCCGGAGCGACCGCGTTGCCGACATCGACAACGGCGGCCCCCGGTTCGCGCCTGCGCCGCAGCCACTTGGCCGTCTCGATCACGAGCGGCAGCGCCAGAGCGAGGCCGATCGTGGCGAGCCACTGAAGCCCGCTCAACTGCTGGGTCAGGAGCCCGTGCTGCAGGCTCGGCAGTTGGGTGGCGCCGAACACCATCGCCACCGGGAACAGGGACACGCCCAACGCGGTGAGGATCGGGCTCGCGAGCCCGCTGGCAGGATCGCGGCGGTTGGCGAGGGCATTGAAGACGGTCCCGAGGCCCATGACCACGAACGTCATCGTCAGCGACGCGCTCGGTCCGGTGGTGCTGGGGTTGTCGGGGCCCCACACGAGCGGGACGAACGCGGCCACGGCGAGGACCGCGCCGTAGACGACCCAGTGGGTAACCGCCACGCGGTTCGTGATCGGCATCTTCGGGTCCCGCGGCGGCCGTTCCATGATGTCGGGGTCGCCGGGGTCGAGGGCGATCACGACGACACCGGCGGCCGTCACGAAGATCAGCAGGTAGATGACCATCATCGGCGTCAGCGCGACGCCTTCGTTGACGTTGAAGACCGTCGCAGCGACGAAGAGCATGACGAGGCCGAGGAGCTGGGTCATCTGGTAGCGGACGTAGGCGACGACCTTGTCGTAGACGCGGCGGCCGATCTCGACTGCGTGGACGAGCGTGCCGAAGTTGTCGTCGGTGAGGATCATGCGCCCCGCCTGCTTCGTGACCTCGCTGCCCGATCCCATCGCGACGCCGATGTCGGCCTGTTTGAGGGCGGCGGCGTCGTTGACGGCATCGCCGGTCATCGCGACGACGAGGCCCTGGTCCTGCATGATGCGGGCGAGGCGGAGCTTGTCCTCGGGCGACACCCGCCCGAACACGTGCAGGTCGGGCAGGCGGCGGGCGAGCTCGTCGTCGGAGAGCGCCTGCAGCTCGGTGCCGCTGATCGCTCCGGGTCCGAGGCCGAGGTCGCGCCCGATCGACTCCGCCGTGACGGCGTGGTCGCCCGTGATCATCCGCACGTCGATACCCGCTCCTAGAGCGGTCCGGACCGCGCCCTTCGCCTCGGAACGCAACGGGTCGATGATGCCGACGAGCCCGACGAAGTCGAGGTCTCCGGTGAGCGACATCGGCTCCGACTGCATCGTCTCGAGCTCGTCCTCGCCGACGAAGCGCGCCGCGAAGGCGAGGACGCGCAGGCCCTGCTCGCCCATGCGGGCGTTGGCCGCTTCGATGTCGGAGCGCGCGTCTGCGATCGGCACGTGCGTGTCGCTCAACGGCCCGCCGGAGCGGGCACAGCGGCCGAGCACCACGTCGGGGCCGCCCTTGACCAACTGGACCACACGTTCGACGCCGTCGAGGGTCGCCCGGTGGAACGTCGCCATGAACTTGTACTCGGAATCGAAGGGCACCTCGGCGAGGCGCGGGTAGGAACGCCGGGTCTCCTCTGCTCCGGCACCGAGCTTCGCCGCGAGCACCACGAGGGCGGCTTCGGTCGGGTCGCCCACCACGGCGCCGTCGTCCGCGACGGTCGCGTCGCTCGCGAGCACCAGGCCGAGCGCGAGGTTGGTGAAGTCCGGCACCGCTGCCCCCGCTGCGGCCGTGATCGCGCCCGTCTTGGCGTAGCCCTCGCCCTCGACCCCGAACCAAGTGCCGTTGGCGTACATGACCGACACCATCATCTCGTTCATGGTGAGCGTGCCGGTCTTGTCGCTGTTGATCGCGCTGGTCGCGCCGAGCGTCTCGACGTCGGTGAGGTTCTTGACGATCGCCTTCGCGTCGGCGAGCTGTTTGGCACCGACGGAGAGGAGCCCGGACACGAACGCCGGGAGGCCGGTCGGGATCGCCGAGATCGCCATCGCAGTGCCGAGCAGGAACAGCTCCTGGGCGGCCATGCCACGCAGGAGCCCCACGACGAAGATGAACGCGACCGCTCCCCAGGCGATGAGGCCGAGGACCTTGGTGAGCGAGTCGAGCTCGCGCTGGAGCGGCGACCGTGTCCGCTCGACCGCGGTCAGCATGGATGCGATCCGGCCCATCTGGGTCTGCATCCCGGTCGCGGTCACGACCATGGTCCCGGTGCCCCGCGTCACCGACGTGTTCTGGAACAACATGTTGGAGCGATCGCCCAGCGCCACGTCCGCGCTCGCCAGCGTGGTGGCGTCCTTGCCGATCGGTGCGCTCTCGCCCGTCAGCGCTGCTTCCTGGGTTTCCAGGGTCGCCGACCGCAGGATGCGGCCGTCGGCGGGCACGATGTCGCCCGCCTCGACCTGCACGACGTCACCCGGCACCAGATCGACCGCGGGCACGAGCATGAGCGATCTGTCACGCAGAACCTTGGCCTGGGGCACCTGCAGGCTCGACAGCGCGGTCACGCTTTCGCGGGCCTTGAGCTCCTGGCGCGAACCGAGCACGACGTTGAGGACAATGAGCAGGCCGACCATGATCCCGGTCGAGACCTCGCCGATCGCGAAGCTCACCACGCTGACCGCGACCAACATGATGTTCATCGGGTTGCGGAACTGGCCCACCGCGATCGCCCACACCGACGGCGGCGTCTCACTCGTGATCTCGTTCGGCCCGTACCGTGCCAGTCGGACCTTCGCCTCGGCGTCGTCGAGGCCCGCCACCGGGTCCGCATGCAGCGACGCGACGACCTCGGCCGCGTCGCAGGCGTACGGCGGCTGCCCGTCCGCCGCCGGCGCGGCTGTGTCCTGCCCGTTTGGCATGTTCGCGAGCACTCCTGGTTCGGCGACGGTCGACGTCCGGAATCTACGTGGCGTCCGGAGGCGGCGTGTGCTCGGCACGCGACGCTGGACGACGTCCCTGCTGAACGCGGTCGACCGGGTCTTCCAGACTCACTGCCGCAGCGGTGTCTCGAGCCCGGTGGCCACGCGTCGAGGATCACCGCCATGCAAGGGGTCGCAAGGAGATCTAGGATCGCCGCGGAGTCACCGCAGGACCACCAGGCCAGCCGCCGGCCGGGAGGCGCCAATGGATCCGAACGAACTCGTGCGCCTGCACTACAGCCGTGACGACCTGGAAGGACTCGTACTCGGCGCCCTCGCAGCCGCCGGCGTCGACGTCGACGACCTTCACGTCGACGACCTCGCCGGGGTGGACCAGCTCCACGCCGGCTTCGGTGCCGCCACCGCGTACCTGCTCGACCGGCTCGCCCTCGCTCCGGCCATGTCGCTGCTCGACGTGGGCTCCGGCGTCGGCGGGCCGGCACGCATGGCGGCGGCACGCAACGGCTGCAAGGTGAGCGGGATCGACCTGAGCGTCGACTTCGTCGACCTGGCGCGGTCGCTGACCGAACGGGTCGGGCTGAGCAACCAGGTCGGCTACGACGTCGGCTCCGCGACCGACCTGCCATACCCAGACGCGTCCTTCTCGCGGGCGATGATGAACCACGTCGGGATGAACATCGCCGACAAGGCGCAGGTCTTCGCCGAGGTGCGACGTGTCCTCGAACCCGGTGGCCTGTTCTCGGTCTACGAGCAGATGCGCCTCGGCGACGGTGCCCTCACCTTCCCGCTCCCGTGGGCCGAGGACGAGGCGTCGTCGTTCGTGGAGACCCGCGAGCGCTACGCCGCACTGCTCGAGGGCGCCGGCTTCGGTGTCGACCACGACGAGGACCGCACCGCTGCCAACGCAGCCGGCGGCCCACCGACCCCCGGCGCGCTCAGCCCGGCCGCGCTGTTCGGTCCCGAGTTCGGCGAACGGATCGCCAACAACATCGCCGACACGACGGCCGGCACCCTCGGCGCCGTGCTGATGGTGGCCCGCGCCACCTGAGCCCGGGGCCATCCCGCGCGCCGACTGCGTGTCCTCGTAGCTTCATGACCCGTGGAGGAGCTGGCCCCGGGGCTGTACGAAGTCCTCGTCACCGAGGGCCTGGCACAACGCCTGGCCGCGATCGCAGG
This sequence comes from Acidimicrobiia bacterium, assembly GCA_046331095.1. Lineage (GTDB taxonomy): Bacteria > Actinomycetota > Acidimicrobiia > UBA2766 > UBA2766 > JAIBAC01. The sequence continues at coordinate 1,182,694 of JAXLRM010000004.1, read as the reverse complement.
CGATCTGCAGGACCAACGCGACCTACGGGCGGCCGAAGCCCCGGATCGCATCGCCTGGCATCTGAGCCGCGAGATCGAACGGGCCCTGTCCGACGTGAGCGAGGGAGACCGTGTGCGCGTCGGCGTCGCGGTTGCCCGGGCGCTGCTCGACCGTCTGGGTGAGATGGTCGAGATCGACCGCTCCGGCTCCCCCTCCGGTTCCGCAACCGTGCTGCACGCCATCCTCGGCCGTCGACCCGACGGCAGCCCCCGGGCGGTCGCGCAGCCGCTCATTCCACTGCTCGACACGACGCTGCTCACCAATGCCCCGGGCGAACCCAACCTGTGGAACCAGTTGCGCTCAGAGATCGAGTCGGCCGACCGCGTCGACGTCGTCATGGCCTTCATCCGCCGCAGCGGCATCAACCCCCTCCTCGATGCACTCAGGCAGCACTGCGATCGCGGCCGTCGCCTTCGGGTGCTCACCACGACATACACCGGGTCCACCGAGAAGGTGGCACTCGACCAACTTGCCGCGCTCGGCGCCGACATCAGGGTCTCCTACGACACCGGCACCACCCGGTTGCACGCCAAGGCGTGGGTGTTCCATCGCGGATCGGGCTTCTCCACCGCCTACGTGGGCTCGTCGAACCTCACCCACTCGGCGCAGGTGACCGGGCTCGAGTGGAACGTGCGCGCCTCGGCCGCGCGCAACCCGGACGTGGTGGCCAAGTTCGGCGCCGTCTTCGAGGGCTACTGGTCCGGCGGCGACTTCCGGCCTTATGACCCCGAGGAGTTTGTGACGGAACAGGGCCGCGCCGGGCGCACCGATACCGGCCCGCAGGTGATGCTGAGCCCGATCGAGGTGCGGCCACACCCGTTCCAGGAACGGCTCCTCGAGCTGGTCGAGGTGTCACGCGAGCGCGGGCACCACCGCAACCTCCTCGTGGCAGCGACGGGGACCGGCAAGACGGTGATGGCCGCTCTCGACTACGGCCGCCTGCGGGAACGACTGCGCCGATCCCGACTCTTGTTCGTCGCCCACCGCGAGGAGATCCTCGACCAGAGCCTCGCCACCTTCCGCCACGCGCTGCGCGACCCGTCCTTCGGCGAGAAGTGGGTGGGCGGCAAGCGGCCCGAACGGTTCGAGCACGTGTTCGCGTCGATCCAGAGCCTCAACGCATCCGGCCTCGATGCGCTGGCACCGGAGCACTTCGACGTCGTGGTCGTCGACGAGTTCCACCACGCCGCCGCGTCGTCCTACAAGAAGGTGCTCGACCACCTCGAACCCGTCGAGCTCCTCGGCTTGACGGCGACGCCGGAGCGCAGCGACGGCCTGCCGATCCTGCACTGGTTCGACGATCGCATCGCCGCCGAGCTGCGCTTGTGGGACGCCATCGACCAGCAGCACCTCGCCCCGTTCCTCTACTTCGGGATCCACGACAGCCTCGACCTCACCGACATCCCGTGGCATCGCGGGCGCGGCTACGAAGTCGAGGCCCTCACCGATCTGTACACGAGCAGCGACGCCTGGGCCCGCCTCGTCGTCAAGCAGGTGCGCGACCACGTCGACGCTGCGGCGATGCGCGGCCTCGGGTTCTGCGTGAGCGTCGAGCACGCCCGGTTCATGGCCCGTCATTTCAACAGCCACGGGATTGCCTCGGTCGCGGTCTGGGGCGACAGCCCCCAGGGAGAGCGCGAGGCTGCCTTGAGAGATCTCGCCAAAGGGGCCGTCAAAGTCGTGTTCTCGGTCGACCTCTTCAACGAGGGGGTCGACGTCCCCAACGTCGACACGGTGCTGATGCTGCGCCCGACGGAGAGCCCGGTCCTGTTCCTCCAACAGCTCGGACGGGGCCTCCGCAAGACGCAGGGCAAGGCGTGCTGCACCGTGTTGGACTTCGTGGGCAACCACCGCAAGGAGTTCCGCTTCGACCGGCGCTACCGGGCGCTGCTCGGCGGCACCCGCCGCGAGGTCGAGCACGCGGTGAAGATGCATTTCCCGTTCCTTCCTGCCGGCTGCAATATGCAGCTCGACGAGCAGGCCGCCGAGATCGTGCTGCGCAGCCTGCGCGAAGCGATCCCGTCGCAATGGAAGGCCAAGGTCGACGAGCTGCGGTCCCTGCGACGCGTCCGCCCCGACGTCGGCCTAAGGGAATACCTCGACGAGACCGGCCTCGACCTCGACGACGTCTACTCCGGCAACAAGAGCTGGTCCGATCTCGTCGAGGCTGCCGGCGGTGTGGCCAAGCCCTCCGGCCCGAACGAGCAAGCCATCCGACGGGCTGTCGGGCGACTGCTGCACGTCGACGACGCCGAGCGCATGGACACCTACCGGAGGCTCGTCGCCGGCGACCCACCCCAAGTAGAGAATCTGCCGGAGCGGTCCCGGCGCCTCGCCCACATGCTCGTCGCGTCACTCGCCGACCAGGCGCTCGCCAAGGGTGCATCCCTCCAAGACGGAGTGCACCTCCTGTGGCGCCACCCACAGGTGCTCGCCGAGCTGGCCGAGCTGCTCGGCGTCCTCGCCGACCGGATCGATCACCTGCATCAGCCGCTTGGAACCCACCCCGAAGCTCCGCTGCAGATCCACGCCCGCTACAGCCGCATCGAGATCCTTGCAGCCATGGGCGAAGGGGGTGGCCGTGGGAAGATCCCGCCCTGGCAGAGCGGCGTGTACGAAGCGAAGCCCGCGCATGCCGAGCTGCTGGCATTCACCCTCGACAAGAGCAGCGGGGGCTTCTCCCCCACCACCCGCTACCGCGACTACGCGATCAGCCGAACTCACATCCACTGGGAAAGCCAATCGGCCACGCGCGAGCACAGCCCAACGGGGCTGCGCTACCGCCACCACGAGCGCGACGGCCGCGCGATCCTGCTCTTCAGCCGCCTCCGCTCCGACGACCGAGCGTTCTGGTTCCTCGGCCCCGCCACCTATCGGGGCCACGTCGGCGAGAAGCCGATGGCGATCACCTGGGAGCTCGACGTGGCGCTACCAGGCGACCTCTACGCCGCATTCGCAGCCGCGGTCGCGTAGCGCCCGTTCTCGGGCCTCGGCTGCCGCGGCGGACCTACGCTGGCGTGCACACCCGGAGGTGCGCAGGTATGGCCCAAGCCCCGACGCCGACCGAGGTGGCGACGTACTGCCCGTTGTGCGTGTCACGCTGTGGCGCGCTGGCAACGGTGCTCGACGGGACGTTCGCCCTGAACCGCGACCCCTCGCACCCGACCGGGAAGGTGCTCTGCGTCAAGGGGCGGGCGGCAGCGGCGATCACTGCGCACCCCGAACGCCTGCGGTACCCGATGAAGCGCACGAACCCCAAGGGCGCGCCCGACCCCGGGTGGCAGCGCATCACCTGGGACGAGGCACTCGACACCGTCGCCGTGCGCCTCCGGGCGCTGTCGGCCGCGCACGGCCCCGAGTCGGTGGTGTTCGCCTCGGTGTCGCCCTCGACCTCCGCGATCGAGGATTGCATCGACTGGATCCAGCGCCTGCAGCGGGCGTTCGGCAGCCCGAACTTCGTCGGGGCGATGGAGCTGTGCGGCTGGGGGCGCTACCTCGCGTCGCTGTACACCTACGGGGCGTCCGTGCCGGGCGAGTACATGCCCGACCTCGACGGCGCCGAGTGCATCCTGTTCTGGGGCTACAACCCGGCGGTGTCACGGCTCTCGCACGCGACCGCGACACGGGCGGCGCTGCACCGGGGCGCGAAGCTCGTCGTCGTCGACCCGCGGCGGACGGGGCTCGCCGCCAAGGCCGATCCGTGGCTGCGGGTCCGGCCGGGAACCGACGCGGCGCTCGCGCTCTCGATCGTCGACGTGATGATCGAGCGCGGCTGGTACGACGAGGCGTTCGTGGCCCGTTGGACCGACGCCGTGCTCCTGGTCCGTGGCGACACGGGCCGGTTCCTCCGTGCCGGCGATCTCGCCGACGACACCGACGACGCGGTCGGCGGCGACGGAGGCCCCGACCGCTACGTCGCCTGGGACACCGCTGCGGGCCGCCCGATCGTCGTCGACCCGGCAGCGGTTGGCGCCGACGTCGACGCCGGCGGCGGCCGCCTCGCCCTGGCCGGGACCGTCGACGTGTCGACAGTCGACGCCACGGTCGCGTGCCGGCCCGCGTTCGATCTGCTCGCGGAACAGTGCCGCGCGTTCGCGCCGGCGGTCGCGGAGGAGATCACGGGCGTGCCGGCGGCCGACATCGAGCACGCCGCCCGTGTGCTCTGGGAGCACCGCCCCGTCGCCTTCTACACCTGGAGCGGGCTCGAACAGCACAGCGGCACCACCCAGATCGTGCGAGCGGTCAACGTCCTGTACGCCCTGACCGGCTGCATCGACGCCCCCGGGGGCAACGTCTTGTTCACGCCCGTGCCCACCAACCCGATCGCGGGCGCGGACCTCCTCGACGAGGCGCAGGCGGCGAAGGCGATCGGCCTCGCCGAGCGTCCCCTCGGCACCGCCCGCTTCGGCTTCGTCACCGGCGAGGACTTCTACACCGCAGCCGTCGAAGGCCGTCCGTACAAGCCGCGGGGGCTCGTCAGCTTCGGGTCGAACCTGCTCATGGCCCACGGCGACAGCGCCCGCGGCCGCGACGCGCTGCAGGCACTCGAGTTCCACGTCCACCTCGACCTGTTCACGAGCCCCACAGCCGAACAGGCCGACATCGTCCTGCCGGTGACCGCTGCGTTCGAGGCCGAGGGGCTGAAGGTCGGCTTCGAGGTCTCCCAGGACGCCCAGTCCCTGGTGCAGCTGCGCACGGCGCTGGTCCCGCCTGCGGGCGAGGCCCGCTCCGACATCGAGGTCGTCTTCGACCTCGCCACCCGCCTCGGCCTCGGCGAGCACTTCTTCGACGGCGACGTCGACGCCGGCTGGGAGCACCAGCTCGCGCCCAGCGGTGTCACCCTCGAACAGCTCCGAGCGGATCCCGCCGGTGTCCGCCTGCCGCTGCAGACCCGCCACCGCAAGTACGCGGCGGCAGGCGACGACGGGCGGCCCGCCGGCTTCGCGACCCCCACCGGGCGGATCGCCCTCTACGTCGAGGACTTCCTCGACATCGGCCAGCCGCCGCTGCCGACCTTCACCGAACCGGCGACGAGCCCCCGATCGCGGCCCGACCTCGCCGAGGACTTCCCGCTCGTGCTCACCTGCCACAAGCCGCTGCACTTCTGCGAGACCCAACACCGCCAAGTCGCCGCCGTGCGCCGCCACCTTCCCGACCCGACCGTCGCGATGCATCCCGACAGCGCCGCCGCACGCGGCATCGGCGAGGGAGACTGGGTCGAGATCAGAACCCCCAAGGGCGCGGTCCGCGCCCGCGCCCTACTCGACGACACACTCGACCCCGGCGTCGTGAGCGGCCAGCACGGCTGGTTCGCAGCCTGCGAGGAGCTCGGCCTCGACGGCTACGCACCCTTGGGTCCTGCGAGTGCCAACCTCAACCTGGTGCTGTCCCAGACGCCGAGCGACCCGATCAGCGGCAGCTCACCCCTGCGCGCCCAGATGTGCGACGTCGCCCGCATCCCCTGAACGATCACGTCGGGGCTGCGGCCCGCGGTCCGACGAGGAGTCAGGCCGCGCCCAGGTGCGCCCTGACCGCCCCGACCACGTCGTCGAGGGAGAGCGCCGACTCGCCCTCGTGGGTGAGCGTCGGCGACACCTGACCCGGCGACCCTGCCCGCCACGGCACACGGTCCCGTGCTGCGAGCGCGGCGGCGAGCGGACCCATGTCGACGCGAGCCAGTGTGGGCCGCGAGCGGTACTGCACCCAGGTCTCGTAGCGGTCGGTGTAGCGGTACCGCCGGCCCTGGACGAGCAGGATCCGGAAGCACCCGGTCGCGTTGTGCAGCGCCATCGGGTGCAGCCTCGCGTCGGTCTCGGGGACCACCACGACAGCGAGGTCGAGGTCGGGCTCCTCGCCGAGCGTGACCCTGCCAGAGGCGATGGCCGCCTCGCTCGCGCTCAACTCGAGATCCTCGGCCGCCCAGATCGAGCGGTACGGCTCGGGATCGGTGGCGAGGGCCACGAGGCGGACCAGCATCTCGTCGTAACCCCAACCGTCGCCGCTCCAGGCCGCGATCACCATCGAAGCGCGCGCCGCGCGCCGATCCCGGTAGGTACCGAAGTCCCCGGCCGCCGCCACGTCGACGAGGAGGTCACGGTGCTGCATCGACAGATCCGGGTCGACGAGGACGTGGACCGACACGAGCCCGTCCTGGTCGAGGTGGTTGTTGGTGACGGCTTCGACGCTTCGGTGCGCGCTCGGTGTGTCGAGGTACGCGAACGCTATCTCCGCGGACAGGTCCCGGCTCAGCTCCGGCGGGGTCGCGGCCCCGGGCCAGTGGCTCAACGTGAGCACGGTCGACTCGTTGGCGGAGCCGTCCACGACGATGTTCGGCACGCCTCTCGAGGACTCGTAGTCGAGGTAGCGCAGGCCCATGCCACGACGCTATGCGCCTCACCGCGGCCGGGCGCGGAGATCGGCCGCTGCCGGAATATCCTCTCCGTGCCGCCAACTCCGGACAACGACGGGACAGACCATGGCACTGCGCTCCGACGCCGCCTTCGACACCGGACTCGACTTCTTCGGTGACGTCGTCGCCCGACTCGGCCCCGACGACTGGGCGCTGGCGTCGCCGTGTCAAGGCTGGAGTGCCCTCGACGTGTTGGGCCACCTCGGCACCTCGATCGACTTCGGCATCTCGATCCTGCAAGGGCAACAGCCGTCGTGGCCGAACGCTTCGAAGCCCGGCGACCTCGTCGACGGCGACCCCGCCGCCTATTGGGCCCGCATCGCCGAGCGGGCCCGCACGGCACTCGTCGGCGCCGACCTCGACATGGTCATGGACACGCCGATGGGGCCCCGCAGCGTCGCCGACCGGCTGGCCTTCCCGGCGATCGACCTGTACGTGCACGGCTGGGACATCGCCCGCGCCGCCGGCTTCGACGTCGTGATCCCCGACGACGTGATCGAGTTCGCCCACGGCTACGTCGACGACATCCCCCAGGACAAGATGCGCGGCGACCAGGGCGCGTTCGGCCCCGAGGTCGAACCCCCGCCCGACCCGACCGCGACCGAGACCTTCGTCGCCTGGACGGGCCGCTCACCGCGCTGAGTTCGTGTCGATCGGTCGCAGCGTGACAGCGTCAGGTCGAAGGTGTCGCACGCCGTGCTTCGTTGCTCGCATGTCGACCGAGATCAGCCAGCGGGAGCTGCGCAACACCAGTGGCCGCATCATGCGCGCTCTGCGCCGAGGCGAGACGTACACGATCACCAGTAACGGCGAACCCGTCGGGGAGCTCACGCCACTACGGCGCCGGCGATTCGTTACTGCCGCGGCTGCGATAGCAGCGTTCCGCCCTTCGTGGCCTTGTTCCGTCGGAAGTCGAGGAACACCTTTCCGGCCAGGAACGCCGCGGGCCACGGGATCGCCTCGCGCCGGTAGTCCCGCGGCGGAAGGGCCGCCTCGAGCGCTTCGACGGTGCTGAACCGGATCGACACCTCTGAATAGAGGATCGGGTTGATGTATATGGGTCCGGCCTCGGCGGCGGCGGCCAACGCGTCGGTGGACCAGTCCTCCCACACCGGGTCCTCGGTCAGGATGTCCAACAGCACGTTGCTGTCGACCAGCGTGCCGTCGGCCACGTCAGGTGCCCCGGGTGAGGGCCATGATCTCGTCGGTCGTCATCTCGACATCCCCGCGTCCCCTGAGACGTTCGGCGAGCCGGCGCCCCCGAGTGGGGTTCCGGGCGCTCTTGCGGACGACGATGGTGTCGTTGCGGCGCTCGAACTCGACCTCGGTGCCGGCCCCGATGCCGAGGGCGTCCAGGAGGTCCTTCGGGATGGTGACTTGGCCCTTCTCGGTAACCTTCATGGTAGGAATCTGACAAGTCCTACTACCGAGAACTCGGCATCACGCTGCGCTACAACCCCAGCGGCACCGTGACAGTCGGGTCTCGACCCCGTGGGGTAGCCGTACGTGTCGGAGGGGGGACTTGAACCCCCACGCCCTTATCGGGCACTAGGCCCTCAACCTAGCGCGTCTGCCTAATTCCGCCACTCCGACGTAGCGTAATCCCCGGGTCGCCCGGGAGGCGGCGGGGACAGCGGCGCCGATCATAGCAACGGGCCCCCGGCGTCCCCGGCCCAGGCGGGGCGGCGATCCGCCATGGCTTGGAGCACCAGCGTGCCAAATCCCGGGGCTTGGAGCACCAGCCGGCCAAATTCCCTGGGTTGGAGCACCAGCCGGCCACAGGTGGCCGCCCCGTGCTCCAACCCCCCGCCAATGGCCGCCTCGTGCTCCAACCCACCGCCACAGGCCCCGGCCTCCCGAGGCGCACCTCGTCGGCCTCAGCGTTGCTTGATCCACCAGTCGACGGCGTTCCAGGTCGGTCCTTGGATCGTGGCGTTGTCTACGACGTTGTGGATCTGGCGGTAGAACGCCAGCGTGGTGGCCTTCTGGTACAGAGGCAGGGTCGGGATCGGCGGCACCAGGAGCGTGTCGGTCTGGTCGTAGAGGTTGTCGCGCTTGGCGGCGTCGACCTCGGCGCCGGCGACGTCGACGAGCTGGGTGACCTCGGTGTCGTCGAAACCGGTGGAGTTCCTGCCGTCGGGGTTCTGGCGTGGCCCCGGACACGAGATCTGGTTGCCGCTGAACTGGTCGGCGGACACACCGGGGTCCGGCGACGCCCGAGTTGCGTACAGGGCCACCTGGTACTCGCAGTTGGCAAGGCGCGAGAACAGATCCTGGGACGGCACCGCGTCGACGGCGGAGTCGATGCCGACGGCGGCGAGCTGGTCCTTGATCATCCCCGCGACCCGTTCGCGCTCGCTGTTGCCCTGCGTCGTCGCGATCGTGACCTTCAGCTTGTTGCCGCCCTTCTGCCACGACCCGTCGGGACCCTTGGCGAAGCCGGCCCGGGTGAGGGCGTCGGCGACCTTGGTGGCGTTCGGCTCGTAGGTGTTCCAGTGCGACTGGTACCCGGGCTGGCCCGACACGAAGATCGCGTTCTGCAGGACCTGGGCCTGGCTGTCGTAAGGCGCCACCACGTCCTGGACGATCTTGGACCGGTCGATCGCGAACGCTATCGCCTCCCGCACCTCGGGCAGACCCACGACGCTGTCGCGCTGGTTCATGTCGAACTGTTCGCGCAACGGCCCCTGGCGGACCTGCACGTCCACGTTGGGCAGCGGCGCCATGTCCAGCGCCACCTGCGGCTGGAGTGTCTGGCTCGCGATCTGCACCTCACCGCTGCGCATCGCGTCGACCTGCAGCGACGGCGCCTCGACGAAGCGGAACACGATGCGATCGACGTAGGACTTGTGATCGCCCCACCAGGACTCGTTGCGCACGAGCACGAGCTCCTGGCCCTTGCGCCAGCTGTCGAAGCGGAACGGCCCCGATGCGAACGGCACGAAGTCGTTCAGGGCGACGTTGAAGTCCTGGCCCGCCATCGCGCTCGCCTTGAGGATCGGCTGCGACGGCGAGGTGAACAGATCGCGCCACGCACCGTAGGGCTGGGTGAACTCGAGCGTGAACTCCTTGCCGTCGGCGGAGATGTCCTGAAGCGCTCCGTCGCGGATCAAGTTGTATCCCGCCCGGGAGCCGACGTCGTTGCCGGGAGCGAGCACCTGGGTGAGGGTGTACTGCACGTCGGAGGCGCTCACCGGCGTCCCGTCCTCCCAGATAGCGTCGGAGCGCAACCGGTAGCGCACGCGCAGTGGCGCCGGTGTGACGACCTCGGGGTAGCCGTCGAGGAGCTGGGTCTGGCGCACCATGTCGGGGTCGTAGATCTGGAGCTGGGCCAGCACCGGTCCCACGATCACGGCGGTCTCGGGGCCGGCACCCTGGGTCGCCCACGGGTTCAGTGTCGCCGGTTCCTTCTCGAGGGCCACCACGATCGTGCCGCCGACGTCGGGGCGCTCCCCCGGCGCGTCCGTGCTCGGCGGGCTGTCGGGGCCCGTCGACGGCCCGCTGCTCGTGCACGACGCCGCGAGCAGAGCAACGGCGACTACTGCAACGCCAAGGACTCGACGCACGTCAGCCCGGGTTGGTCGGCGCCGGCGTGGACGCGGGGCCCTCCCCTGCGGGCCCACCCGAAACTGGCTGTTGCACGTCCACGGGCAAGGAATCGGTGGGACTCCCGGCGTCACCAGGCGCGGTCACAGGCGTGTCGGCGCCGGTGTCGCTCGGCAGCACCTGGGGGGGCTGCAGCCGCAGGGCGAGGAAGACGCTGGCGAAGGTGAACACGAGCGCCACGACGATCGTCATCCGGTCGAGGTTGCGCTCGACGACCGTGCCGCCTGCGAGGGCTCCACCGGCGCCGGCTCCACCGAACATGTCCGAGAGCCCGCTGCCGCGGCCCGAGTGCAACAAGATGAACACGACGAGGAACACGGAGGCGAAGAAGTGGACGACGCCGACGATGACGTTTATGAGCATGGCTGGCTGGCGCTCTCGATCTGGGACAGCCTCGTCACTCTAGATGACGGGCGGGTATGCATTTGACTCGGTGGCCTCACGTAATGTTGGCGGCCATGTTCGCCCAGGTGCCCTCGGCCCCGAGCGCCACCCAGCTCGAGCAGCTTCGCGTCTCGCGCGACTGGCGTGACTGGCTGTTCGCGGCCGTGCTGCTCGTCACCGCGCTGATCGTGTCGTGGCTCGTGCGCCGCGTGATCAACCGGGCCGTGCGGCGCAGCGACGGCGACGAGCTCGGTGGGCGCCTCGTGGGCCGCCTCGTCACCTACGCGATCATGATCGTCGGGATCGTCGCCGCGCTCGGTTCGCTGCAGGTGCGCGGCCTCGGCGCCGTACTCGCCGCCCTCGGTGTCTTCGGGGTCGCGATCGCGTTCGCGATGAAGGACATCCTCGAGAACCTCCTGTCGGGGTTGTTCCTCCAGATGTCGCGTCCGTTCCGGCGCGGCGACACGGTCGCCACGGCTGGCTTCGAGGGCACGATCGAGGACATCACGCTGCGCACGGTCCAGCTCACCAGCTTCGACGGCGAGCTCGTGCTGATCCCGTCGGCGACGGTCTACAAGAACCCGATCACGAACTTCACGCGCATGGGCCGGCGTCGTGCGCTCGTCGAGGTGACCGTGCCTCACGAGGTCGGGCTCGACCGTGCCAAGTCCGTCGCACTCGAGGCGGTGCAGGCGTTGGAGCACGTGCGCGCCGATCCCGAACCCGAGGTCCTCGTCACCTCGTTCGCAGGAGGAGGCACGACGCTTTCGGTGCGGGCGTGGTTCGACACCGCCGACGTTGGCCGCGCCGTCGTCGGCGACGCGATGGCGTGCGCCCTCAAAGCGGCCTACGACGAAGCCGGAATTCCGCTCTGCACCCCACCCGCCGACTCGTAAGGCGGACCCCTCCCCCACCCAAACCCCCCACCCAAACGCGGGCAGGATGACCCGCTCACGCCCAAACCACCCGCGTTTGCGGAGGCCCCCCCACCCAAACGCGGGCAGGATGACCCGCTCACGCCACAAACCACCCGCGTTTGCGGACGCCCCCACCCAAGCGCGGGCAGGATGACCCGCTCACGCCACAAACCACCCGCGTTTGCGGACGCCCCCCCACCCAAACGCGGGCAGGATGACCCGCTCACGCCACAAACCACCCGCGTTTGCGGAGGCTTCGGGCGCCGAGGGCGCCGAGGCCCGCGTTTGCGGACGCCCCCCCACCCAAACGCGGGCAGGATGACCCGCTCACGCCACAAACCACCCGCGTTTGCGGAGGCTTCGGGCGCCGAGGGCGCCGAGGCCGCCGAGCGGCCCCCCCACCCAAACGCGGGCAGGATGACCCGCTCACGCCACAAACCACCCGCGTTTGGGGGATTGGGGCTCTAGAGGGCGTTGCGCACGATCGCGGCGAAGTCCTCGGGGTCGAGGGAGGCACCGCCGACGAGGCAGCCGTCGACGTCGGCGCCGGCCATCAACGTCGCGGTGTTGCCCGGCTTGACCGAACCGCCGTACTGGATGCGCGTCTCGTCGGCGGCGTCGCCGAAGGAGTCCCGCAGCAGGCGCCGGATCAGCCCGCACATCTCCTGGGCGTCCTCGGGGGTCGCCGTGCGGCCGGTGCCGATCGCCCAGATCGGTTCGTAGGCGACCACGAGGCCGGCAACCTGGTCCCCGGCGAGGCCGTCGGTGCCCGCCGCGATCTGGCGCGACACCTTGGCGTCCTTGTCGCCCGCCTCGCGCTCGGCCTCGGTCTCGCCCACGCACAGGATCGGCGTCATCCCTCCGGCGAGGACGGCATCGAGCTTGCGCCGCACCCACTCGTCGGTCTCGCCGAAGATCTCGCGGCGCTCGCTGTGGCCGACGAGCACGTACTCGACGTCGAGGGCCGAGAGCATCGGCGCCGAGATCTCGCCCGTGAACGCGCCCTTGTCCTCCCAGTACACGTTCTGCGCGCCCAACTCGAAGGGCATCTTGTCGGACTGGACGACGGTCTGCAGCGTCCGCAGCGACGTGAACGGGCCGCAGATCACGACGTCGGCGCGCTCGCACTCGTCGCGGTCGAGGCTGTAGTGCAGCTTCTGTGCGAACTGCAACGCGTCGGCGTGGGTCTTGTGCATCTTCCAGTTGGCGGCGAGGATCGGCTTGCGGGCCACGGGCTCTCCCTCAGGGTCTTGGGGTCTGTCGGCTGGAACGTCTCAAACGGGATCCGGGGACCGCAGGGCCGCGAGGCCGGGCAGGTCGCCGGATTCGATGTACTCGAGCGAGGCGCCCCCGCCCGTCGAGAGGTGGTCGATGCGGTCGGCGAGGCCCATGCGGCGCAGTGCCGCGGCGGAGTCCCCGCCCCCCGCGACGGTGAACGCCCCGGTTGCCGCGAACGCCTCGGCGACGCCACGTGTGCCGGCGTCGAAGGGCGGCGTCTCGAAGACCCCCATGGGGCCGTTCCACAGGACGCTGCCCGCGGACGCGATGCGCGAGGCGAAGAGCTCCACGGTGCGCGGGCCGACGTCGAGGCCGATCCAACCGTCGGGAACCTCCGTCGGCGCGGTGACGCGGGTGTCGGCGCCTTCGGCGATCTCGGTCGCACAGACGACGTCGACGGGGAGCAGCAGCTCCTTGCCGAGCTCGCCCGCACGCGCCACCGCTGCGCGCACGTCGCCGAGGCGGTCGTCCTCGCAGAGGCTCCTGCCGATGCTGCCGCCCTCGGCGCGGGCGAACGTGAACGCCATCGCGCCGCCGACGAGGAGCACGTCGACCTTGTCGAGGAGCGCGTCGATGACGCCGAGCTTGTCGCTCACCTTGGCGCCTCCGAGGATCGCCACGAACGGTCGTGGCGGGTCGGCCAGGATGCGACCGAACGCCTTCACCTCGGCTTCGACGAGAAGGCCCGCCGCGTGCGGCAGCAGCGCGCAGATGCCGACGACCGACGCCGCCGCACGGTGGCAGACGCCGAACGCGTCGTTCACGTACACGTCGGCGAGGCGGGCGAGCCGGGCCGCGAAGGCTGGGTCGTCGGCTTCCTCGCCCGCCTCGAAGCGGAGGTTCTCCAACAGGGTGACGTCGCCGGGCCCGAGCGCGGCGACGTTCGCCTCGACCTCGGCGCCGACGACGGCGGGCTGCAGGCTCACGTCGGCCCCGAGCTTCTCCCCCAGTCGCGCTGCCACGGGCGCCAGGGACAGCTCGGGGACGACCTTGCCCTTGGGCCGGCCCAGGTGGCTGCACACGACCACGACCGCGCCCCTCTCGCTCAGGTTTGCCAGCGTCGGCAGGACCGCGTCGATCCTGAGCTCGTCCTGGACGACGCCGTCGTCGATCGGGACGTTCAGGTCCGCGCGGACCAGCACCCGCGTGCCGGGCGAGATGTCGAGCCGGGCGAGGTCACGCAATCTTGGCGACCAGGTCGACGAGGCGGTTGCTGTAGCCCCACTCGTTGTCGTACCAGCCGAGGACCTTGACCTGGTTGCCGAGGGACTGGGTCATCTTGGCGTCGAAGATGCAGCTGTGGGGGTCGTGGACGATGTCGGAGCTCACGAGCGGGTCCTCGCTGTAGCGCAGGATCCCCTTCCACCGGGGCTGCTCGGCGGCCTTGCGGAACGCGGCGTTGACCTCGTCGACGCTCACCTCGCGCCCCAGGGTCGCGACGAAGTCGGTGATCGAGCCGTCGGGCACGGGCACGCGCAGCGCGATCCCGTCGAGCTTGCCCTTCAGTTCGGGGATCACGAGGCCGATCGCCCGGGCGGCGCCCGTCGATGTCGGGATGATGTTGACAGCGGCGGCGCGGGCGCGGCGCAGGTCCTTGTGGGGCAGGTCGAGGATCGACTGGTCGTTGGTGTAGGCGTGCACGGTGGTCATGAAGCCGCTCTCGACCCCGAAGCTCTCGTGCAGGATCGTCACGAGCGGCGCCGCGCAGTTGGTCGTGCACGACGCGTTCGAGACGACGCAGTCGTTGTCGGGGTCGAAGCTGTCGTCGTTGACGCCGAGCACGAACGTGTTGTCGGGCTCGCTCGCGGGCGCCGAGATCACGACGCGCTTGGCACCCGCCTCGAGGTGCGCGGCGGCCTTGTCCCTCGACGTGAACAGCCCGGTCGACTCGATCACGATCTCCACGCCGAGGTCGCCCCAGGGCAGCTCGGCGGGATTGCGCACGGCGAGGACCTTGATGCGGTCGTCTCCCGCGACGATCGAGTCGCCGTCCACTGAAACGTCCTCGCCGAGGACCCCGTGCACGCTGTCGTACTTGAGGAGGTGGGCGAGCGTCGCGGCGTCGGTGATGTCGTTGACGGCGACTACGTCGACGTCGCCGCCGTGTTCGAGCAGGGCCCGGTAGAAGTTCCTGCCGATCCGACCGAAGCCGTTGATGCCGACCTTGACAGCCATGTGGTTCTCCGGGACGCCCTGGTTGGAAGCCCCGATCTTGCCATGGCCGTCGTGGCCCATTCTATTTGGGCGCCGTGCCGGGCCGAGTCCGCACGGTGCCGCGGACCGCGATCACTGGTCCGGTGGAGTCGGCTGGTCGGTCTGATCCGGCGGCGCCTGGGCGGTCTCGGTGAGGGCCTTGATCATCTGGTCGCGGTCCTGGCCGATCGCGACCGCAACCTGCTCGCCCGAGGCGGCGAGGATGAGGACGCGGCCGTCGGGAAGCGTCGCCGACGTGAACGGTTGGCCCTGCACCTCGCCCGGCTGGGGGTCGGTTGCCTTCGCGGCGGCGAGCAGCTTGTCGACGGTGGTGGCGTCACCCGGCTCGCCCGAAGGGAGCGTCGTCGAGTAGGCGCTCATGATCTTCGTGCCGTCCTTGCTGATGTCGAATCCCTGGATGTCGACGAAGGTGCCCTCCGGGAACGGGAGCTCGGTGGGGTTGGTGTCGGGCGGGTTCATCGTGAACGTGTAGCCGGCGACGGTGATCTGCTGCGCCTGGTCAGGCGAGGCCTCCGTCGTCGTCGTCGTCGCGGTGCTGTCCTTAGACGAGCACCCGGCGACGAGCATCGCGGCGGCCGCGACGGCGACGAGCAGGGCGGGGAGCCGCAGCCGGTTGGGTCGGGTCGAGGTCATCGGTGCGGCACTCCTGGGGATCGTGTCATGGGGGCGTGTCGAGCGCCGCTGACACGGCGTCGATCATGGTTTCGACGGCTACCCGGTCCGTGCCGAGGAACACCACCACTGGGCCGTCCTCTGATGCCCGGGCGATCCCCACGGTACCGTCGGTGCCCGAAACCTCCCAACTCGGGAAGCCCGCGATCGTCGTCTGCACTGGAGTCCCACCGCCGTGCGCGCCGGCGAGGTCGGCGAGAAGCGACTGCACGGTGGTGTCGTTCGCGCGTGCGCCCCCGGCAGGGGTGATGCGCAGGTATCGCGCGACCGGTGCTCCTGAGCCGGTCGTGATGTCGTATGTGGCGACGTCACCGACACCTTCGGGCAGCGTCGCACCCCGAGGCGCCGGCACGCGTGCGATCGTGTACCCGGCGACCTCCTGGCGATCGTCGAAACCGGTACCGGGGCTCGCTGTCGTGGTCGCCACGGGCGTGCTCGACGACGAGGAGGCTTCCTCTGGTTCGTTGGAGCCGGGGTCACACGCACCGGAGGCGAGCGCGAGAGCGGTGCCCGCGACACCCGACGCCACCACGCGACGCAGGAGCGCAGTTCTTCTCACGACCCTGCCGGTACCGCTGTCACGGCCTCGATGGCCTGTGTCAGCGCCTGCGCGTCGACCCCGGGATAGCCGACGAACATCGCGAGCACACCGTCCTCGTTGACCCGCGCGATCACGACGGTGCCGTCACCCGACGTCGCCGCGAAGGCGGCCTTGCCCGCGACGGAGATCTGGCGCGGCGCCGCGCCGAACTGACTTGCCAGCACCTGGGCGAGGATCGCGTCGGTGAGGACGGTTCCGACCTTGGGCGTGATGAGCACGAACACCGCCACCGGCTCGTTCCGGGGCGAGATGATCGTGGCGGCCTGGACGCGTTCGGCCTGCGCGGAGAGCGACTGGGGCACGCGGGCGAGCGAGGGGTCGGTGAACACCACCGTGTACCCCCCCGCCACCGCGACCGTGCCCGCCGACGGCACCGCCGTGGGGTCGTCGGCCGCGGCGGTGGTCGTCGATTGCGCCCGTGACTGCGCGTCGCCACCGCCGCAGGCCGCGATCGTGCAGAGGATCACGACCGCTGCGGCCGCCGTGGCTCGCCCGCGACGATGGCGGTACGGGCGTGCGGAAGCGGAGCGGTCAGCTGGTGACGTCGGCGACTGCCTGCTCGAGCTGGTCCTTGGTGACGCCCGGGACCCCGACGACGAGGCCGATGTCGCCCGTCTCGGTGGCACGTGCGACCACGACCTGACCGGACGCGAGCGTCACGTCGTAAGCCTGCTTGCCGTTGATGGTGACCGGCGACACGGCTGCGCCTTCACCGGCGGTCTGGAGGATCTGGCGGATGTTCTCGTCGGTCACGGTGCCGTCGACGGTGTACTTGACGAGGAGCCCGATGGGGTCGCCGCTCTTGGTGATCGACGCGGCGGTGACCTCGGTCACGCCCTGGGGCGTCGCGAGGCCGGCTTCCTTGGGGTCGACGATCGTGAGCGTGTACGCGCCGACCTGTTCGGTCGTCCCCACGGCAGGTGTCCCCGTGTTGGTATCGGTGGTGCCGTCGGAGCCCGGGGCCGTCGTGGTCGTGGCCTTGGTCGTGGTCGCGGCAGTGGTGGTCGTGTCGTCACCGCCGATCGAGGCCTTGACGCTGCATGCCGCCCCGAACAGGGCCACGGCGCACACCGCGGCGGCGAGGAGAGGGGCACGTCGGAGGGGGGTCATCTGAACTCCCGGCTGAAGGGGTTGGAAACGGGCCGCCCGAGACTACTGGGCTACGGAGGTGGCGGTGTTCAGGGCGACGAGCATCGCGACGAGCGCAGCCTTGTCGGTGCCGCGCACGACGTTGACGGTGCCGTCCTCGAGCAGGTTGGCGACGAAGACCTGACCGCCGGCCTCGGCCTCGAATCCGCGCTGCTCGCCGATGCCGATCTCGGTGGCAGTGGCGCCGGGGGCGACCTCGCCCAGGACCCGCTTCAGGCTCGCGTCGTTGGGCGACTCGGTCTCGGGCAGGAACCCTTGGATCCCGAGTGCGACTTCGTCGGAGCCCTGCGCGTAGCGGTACCCGGTGACGCCTTGGAGACCCGAGGGGAGCGTGATGCCGGTCGTATCCGGCTCGACCGAGGTCACGCGGTAGCCGCCGATCACGTAGCCACCGTCGGTCGTGACGACGTCGGGCGCGCTGGTCGGTGACGCGGCCGTCGTCGACGTCGACGTCTCCGCGCCGCTGCTGCAGGCACCGGTCAGGGCCAGAACGCCGGTCAATGCCGCTGCTACGGCGGCCGGCATCGCTCGTCTCACGTTGCCTCCTGCGGTCGGGGTCGAGTGACGGAGGTGCGTGGTCGGTGCGCCCGCGCCGCTACAGAAGGACAGCACGTGGAAGTCACGCGCCGCCAGTGCCGGATGCGTCGGGGACCTGAGCCGGCGACGTGGCGAACCTGCCTGCGTACAGGTCGGCGTAGAGGCCACCCTCGGCGAGTAGCTCCACGTGGGTGCCCGTCTGGACGACATGTCCGCGGTCGAGCACGAGGATCCGATCGGCACCCTCGATCGTGGAGAGGCGATGTGCGATCACCAGGCTGGTGCGGCCTTCCAGCGCTTCGTCCAGGGCCCGCTGCACGAGGCGCTCGTTCTCGGTGTCGAGGTGGCTGGTCGCCTCGTCGAGGATCACGATCGCGGGGTCCTTGAGCAACACGCGTGCGATCGCGAGACGCTGCTTCTCCCCGCCCGAGAGCCGGTAGCCCCTCTCTCCCACGACGGTGTCGAATCCGTCCGGGAGCGAGTCGACGAGGTCGAGGATCTGGGCGCCACGGCAAGCGCGGCGTAGATCGGAGATGTCGGCGCCGGGTCGGGCATACCGGAGGTTCTCGGCGATCGACACGTGGAACAGGTGCGGATCCTGGCTCACCACCCCCACGGCAGCACGCAAGCTCTCGAGGGTGAGGTCGCGGACGTCGTGGCCGTCCACGCGGACGCTGCCCTCGGTCACGTCGTAGAGGCGGGGGACCAGCGATGCCGTGGTCGTCTTCCCCGCCCCCGACGGCCCCACGAGGGCGATCAGCTCGCCGGGCTCGACCTCGAAGTCGACGTCGTAGAGGACCTGCTGGCGCCCCTCGGCGGAGACGATCCCGTCCGTGAGCGATGCGAGCGCCGACTGCGCGGCGCTCGGATACTCGAAGCCGACGTGCTCGAAGGTGATCCGCCCCCGGGGTTCGTCGAGCGCGACCGAATCGGGACGCTCGGCGATCGCGTGTTCGAGGTCCAGGACTTCGAACACGCGCTCGAAGCTGACCATCGCCGTGAGGAAGTCGACCCGGGTCGTCGTCAAGGCGGTCAAGGGCGGATAGAGCTGGGCCAGGTACATGCTGAGCGCGACGATCGTGCCTACCGCGAACGTCCCCTCGACGGCGCCGAGGCCCCCGATCAGGTACAGCCCGGCGGTCACCAGGGACGCTACGAGACCGAAGCCGAGCATGAACGCCCGGTTGTAGACCGCGGTCACGACGCCGATGTCGCGCACGCGCCCGGCACGGGAGCCGAACTCGTCGAGCTCGCGACGGCGCCTGCCGAACAGTTTGACGAGCATCGCTCCCGCGACGTTGAAGCGCTCGTTCATCATCGTGTTCATCGAGGCGTCGACGTCGAACGCCTCGCGTGTGAGCACCTGCATGCGCTTGGCGATCCGTCTCGACGTGAAGATGAACACCGGCAGGACCAAGAGCGCGATGGCGGTCACACGCCAGCTCAAGGCGAACATGGCGACGAGGGTGGCGCCCACGCCGATCACGTTGGCGACGATCTGGCTCAGCGTCTGGGTCAACGCGCGTTGGGCGCCGATCACGTCGTTGTTCATGCGGCTCACGAGCGCACCGGTCTGGGTGCTCGTGAAGAACGCGATCGGCATCTGCTGGACGTGGTCGAACAGCGCCGTGCGAAGGTCGTAGATGAGGCCTTCGCCGATGTCCGCGGACAGCCAGCGCTGTACGAGCGCGAGGCCTGCGTCGGCGATCGCGATGGCGGCGGCGGCAGCGGCGAGGAGCATCACCAGTGTGCGACTCTGCTCGGGGATCGCCCTGTCGATGAGCGATCTCAGCAGCAGCGGTGGGAACACGTCGACGATCGCGAGGACGACGATCGTGACGACGAACCAGATCAGCTTCGCTCGGTACGGGCGCGCGAAGCGGAGGACGCGCGCGAGCGTGTCACGTTCGAGCCGGTGTCCCGCCAGGGATTTGCGGTCGGTCGAGAAGCTGCGCAGGAGAGCCCAGTGCTGAGGGATCATCGACGCGAGCGTATGCGCGCCGACGCCCGCGGCGAGTGCCGCGGGCGTCGGGGTGAGAAGCGGTGTCTGTCAGGAGAGGGCGTGGCGACGACGCGATGCGTAGACCACGACGAAGCCGGCTCCGGCGAGCACGGCACCGATGGCGACGAGGCCG
This sequence comes from Acidimicrobiia bacterium, assembly GCA_046331095.1. Classification (GTDB taxonomy): domain Bacteria; phylum Actinomycetota; class Acidimicrobiia; order UBA2766; family UBA2766; genus JAIBAC01. Next base: position 1,162,752 of record JAXLRM010000004.1, on the reverse strand, counting down.
AGGACGTCACCGCCCGTGAACGGGAGGGACTCCGAGGTACCGGGGTCGGCGATGCTGGCCTTGGCGCCGGGGTCGCCGGGGTCGCCGGGGCCGCCGTGGGAAGACACGCTGCCGCTGGGTGCGTTGGGGTACGCCTCGGCCGCAACTGCGAACAGGCCGAGACCGAGCATCAGTGCAGCACTCAGGGCTGCGATCCGCCTCAGGAACTTCATGGTCTGACCTCTACCTTCGTCTTCACCAGGTCGGTTGTGGTGCCTCCCAGCACCGGCCACATCTCTCTCGGGAGAGACTGCCCCACGGCCCTCCTGCCGCATCGTAATGCGCCCAATAGGGATGTACCGCAGTCTTTCGACGCAAAGAGTAGCCCGCCCTGTCCTCGAGCGCAAGAAAATCCGCAGGTCACAGGACCTCTCGGCGTGTTCGTCCGAGTTGGCCGAACTCGGCTTCGGCCCTGCGCTCCGGCCGGGAGTTCAAGGTACGAGCACACCCGGGTTCATGACACCCGCGGGGTCGAGGCGACCCTTCACGGCCCGGAGGGCTTCGAGGTGGAGCGCGGGCACCTGGCGGCGGTATGCGTCCCCGTGCACGCGGCCAACGGCGTGGTGGTGGGTGATCGTGGCGCCTCCAGCGACGATCGCTTCCGAGGCGGCGGCCTTGACCGTGTCCCACTGCTCGAGCTGGTCGGCGAGGGTGCTCGGTGCCACGACCGTGAAGTACGGGGCGGCTCCGTCGGGATAGACGTGGGTCAGCCGACAGGTCACCGTGCCTGCGCCGCACGTCTCCTCGAGCACGGCGTGAATCGCCGCACGGATGCCGGCGACGAACTCGTCGAAGCGGTCCCACGTGATGGCGGTCTCGAAGGTCTCCGTGATCGCACCGAGGCGTGCGAGGCCGTCGCGCATGTACGGCATGCGCATGAACGACGACCGCCACGAGTCCGCGGCCTTGTCGCGCCCGGTTGCCGGGCCCGGTGTCGCGGTCCCACCGTGGTCGCATGCAACTTCGACGGCGACCGCGAGCATGTCGTCGACGGGGACGTGAGCCGACTCGTAGGCGAGCAGGAGCACCGCGTGCGCCCCCGGGCCGGCGCCGGCGAGCAAGGCTTCGTCGGGGTCGAGTAGGCGGCAGTTCGACGGCCTCGCTCCCGATTGCAGGATCGCACGGCAGGCCCGGGCTCCGACCTCGAAGCTGTCGAAGGTGACCACACCCGAAGCCCGGTGCGTGGGCCGCGGCAGCACCCGCATCCACGCCGACGTGATCACACCGAAGGCACCTTCGGAGCCGAGCAGGAGGCGGTCCGGGCTCGGACCCGCGCCCGAGGCGGGTAGGCGGCGCGTCTCGATCTCGCCGGCCGGGGTCTGCATCGTGATCGACTCGACGAAGTCGTCGATGTGGGTCGGGCCCGTCGCGAAGTGGCCGCCCGCGCGTGTGGCGATCCAGCCGCCCAGGGTCGAGAACTCGAAGCTCTGGGGGAAGTGCCGAAGCGTCAGTCCGTGCGGGCGCAGTCCGTCCTCGAGGGCCGGACCGAGGATGCCTGCCTCGATGCGGGCAGCCTGGGAGACGGCATCGACCTCGAGGATGCGGTCGAGCCGCCCGAGGTCGAGCGAGACGACGCCCCCATCCGAGCCGCAAGCGGTCTCGACGCCGCCCACGACACTGGACCCACCCCCGTAGGGCACGCATGCGATCCCGGCACCGGCACACCAGTCGAGAACCGCGGCGACCTCCAGCGCGCTCGTGGGCCGGACGACCAGGTCCGGGGGCGCCGGCCACGACCTCCGGAGCGCGCGCACCACGTCGCGCAGCGCCTTCCCGTAGGCGTGGCCCGCACGGTCGAGCGCATCGTCGGAGACGAGATGCGCGAGCGACGCCGGTGGTCGCACCCGCGGGGAGCGCAGGGACACCTCGGACTCCGCAGGCGCACGGACGAGGTCGGGGGTCCAACCCGGGAACCGGACCGCGAGCAGCTTGCCGAGCCCTTCGAGGGTGGCGGTGTCGAGCGCCGCTCCGGCATCTCCCCAGCCCCAGAAGTTGCGCAGCATCAGCCCAGCCTACGACGACAGGGCTCGGCCCTCCCGGCGCCGCGTACCCTTGCCCGAACGTGACTACCACAGACGATCGATCAGAGGATGCCGTTCAGCCGCCGCCGACGCGCTCCAAGTCGGGGACCAGGTCGCGCCGCGGCGGCGACAGGCGGCGGCGCCGCAGGATCCGCATCGGCCTGATCGCCGCGGGCGTGCTGGTGCTCGTGTGGGCTGTCCTCGCGGGGGTGGCCCTGTACGGCGCCTACGGCAAGGCGAAGTCGGGAGCGCAGACGATACGCCAGGTCAAGCGCGACATCGCCGATCCCGCTCGCGACCCCTTCGACGAGAAGCTGCGTGAGAACCTCGCGACGGCAGAGGCGAAGCTGAGTCAGGCCTCGCGCACGATGCAGGCCTGGTGGCTGTTGCCACTGCGCGCGGCGCCGGTGCTCGGCCGCCAGCTCCGTTCCGCATCCGCGATGACTGCCGGGGCGTCCGACGTGGCCGACGTCTCACGGCGCTTGCTGGGCAAGGCCGCCGCGATCAAGGAGGGGACCGACCTGAGCACGGGTCAGGGGAGGCTCGACGCGCTCGGGCAGGTCGCCGACGCGGCAAACGACGCCAGCCGCCAGCTCGACGAGGTCGACCTCGGTCCGAGCAATGCGCTCGTCGGGCCCGTGGCGCGCCAACACGACGAGTTCGTCCAGCAGTTCGACGAGCTCCGTGACCGCCTCGGCACGATCTCCGCGGTCGCCGCGGGTACACAGGCGTTCCTGCGCGGACCGAACCGGTACGCGGTGTTCGCCGCCAACAACGCCGAGATGCGAAATGGATCGGGCATGTTCCTGAGCATGGGAACCCTGACCACCAAGGACGGCAACTTGTCCCTCGACAAGTTCCAGCCGTCCGGGGATGCCCCCCTCCCCCGGACGCCACTTCAGGTCGATCCCGAGTACCAGGCCAACTGGGGTTGGGCCGACCCCGCCCAAGACTGGCGCGAGCTCGCCAGCAGCGCCCGTTTCGACGTTACCGGCGCGCTCGCCGCTCAGATGTACCAGTCGGCCGGACTCGGTCCCGTCGACGGGGTCCTCGTCCTGGACCCCGTGGCGCTCAAGGCCGTCGTCGGCGCGACCGGCCCTGTCTTCATCGACGGGCGCGAGCTTCGTGAGGGCGAGATCCTCGACTTCGTCTTCCGCAACCAGTACCACGAATTCGGGGTGTCGGGGATCCAGGACGGCGCCCCCGACAGGGCGTCGCGGCGTGCCCAGGTCCAGGAACACCGAGCCGACCAGAGCGAGCGACGCGAGGCGCTGTCGCAAGTGGCGGCGTCGGTGTTGGGGCGCCTCACCGCAGGCAACTGGAACATCCTCACTATGGGGCGCGGCCTCGCACGGGCCGCATCCGGTCGCCACGTGTTGGCGTGGTCCTCGAATCCGGAGCAGGAGAACGCGTGGCAAGCCGCCGGGGTCAGCGGCTCTATCGGGCGCGACGACCTCCTCCTCGGGCTGCAGAACCGGTCCGGGAACAAGCTCGACCAGTTCGTCACGGTCGACAGCGAGCTCCAGATCGGGAGTGACGTGGCGCCCGACGGCACCGTCGACGCGGCTATCACGGTGCACGTCGGCAACGGCGCGCCCACCGACGAGGTCCCTTACATCCTCGGCCCTGCACCCGACACCGGCTTCGTGGCGGGCCAGTACGTGGGGGTGCTGTCGGTCACCTTGCCCGGTTTCGCTTCGCAACTCACCGAGCCCGACGCGTCGACCTTCCTCGTCGTCGACGGCCCCGCCGGGGCCAACTGGGAGCGTGGGTACAAGGTGGACCTCAAGGCGGGTGAGTCCCAGACGTACCGCTTCGGATTCCGTCTCCCCGCAGGTCCGGCCTCGATGCAGATCCTGCCGTCGGCCCGCGAGCCTGCGGTCTCGTGGACCTACCGCGAGGATTCCTGGGACGACTCGAAGCCCCACGAGGTCTCCTGGTAGCCCACCACCTCACCTCCCCAAGCCCCCCGAGCGGAGGCGGAGCGAGCGCATCGGGGAGTGGTTCGAGGCCCCTCGGAGTGGCGGTACCATCACTGGACGTAGCCACATGCTCGAGCGGGCGGGGGTCCGCCGGAGCAGCCCGAAGGGGAGTCGGCGTGCTTGTCCTGACACGGAAGCCGAACCAGAGCATCAACATCGGCGACGACATCGTCGTCACGGTGCTCGAGGTGCGCGGCGACCAGGTCCGCCTCGGCATCGAGGCACCGCGCCACGTCGGGGTCCAGCGCGAAGAGATCTACGTCCAGATCCAGACCGAGACCGCCGAACGGCGCGCCGGCTGACCCACCCCGACCCGATGTGGGGACGCGAAACGGGTCCACAACCCACCTCACGTCCCCACGTCCACCACACACCGACGTGGGGACGCGAAACGGGTCCACAACCCACCTCACGTCCCCACGTCCACGACACACCGACGTGGGGACGCAAAACGGGTCCACAACACCGACGTCCGGACGACGCGATGTGGGGAAACGGGTCCACAACCCACCTCACGTCCCCACGTCCGGACGACCCCCGACGTGGGGACGCAAAACGGGTCCACAACCCACCTCACGTCCCCACGTCCGGACGACACACCGACGTGGGGACGCGAAACGGGTCCACAACCCACCTCACGTCCCCACGTCCACCACCACCCCCGACGTGGGGACGCAAAACGGGTCCACAACCCACCTCACGTCCCCACGTCCGGACGCCGCTAGAAGGGGCGGGGGTCAGCGAGCAGCTCCGACAGGACGGCCGCGAGCCTCGCGGCGTCGTGTACGGCACCGTGGTCGGCGGCCAGTGGGCGCCGCAGCACGGGGATCCCGCTGAGCTCCTCCCCCGGTGGAATCGGCAGCGGAGTTCCCATGCTCACCGGATGGGTGTTGACGAGCACGCAGTCCACGATCGGCCCGGCGTGGCCGACGAGCGCGCCGACGAGACCGGGGATGTCGAGCCCGAGCGTCTCGCCGTGCTCCTCGGTGAGGTTGCAGACGTAGACGCGCCAACCGCGCGCGGCTGCAACTGCATCGCGGATGCGCGGGATCTCCAGGACGGCGAGCACGGACGTGAACAGGCTCCCGGGGCCGACCACGACGAGGTCGGCCGCGCCGATCGCAGCGATCGCATCGGGGTGGACGTCGGGGTCGGGCGGGTCGATGACCACCCGGTGGATACCGGCCGTGTCGGTCAGCAACGACTGCCCGTGTACGCGGACGCCGCCCACGTCCCCGGCGAGGCGCACCGGATCGACCGCGGCGGGCAACACTCGCCCGTGTGCGCCGAGGAGCTCGCCCGCACGCCCCAAGGCTTCGGCGATCGAACCGGTCTCGTCGACGAGCGCCGCGAGCACGAGGTTCCCGAGTGCGTGCCCGGCGAGCTCGCCCGCCTTGAAGCGGTACCCGAACAGCTCGGTGAGCTCGGACTCGTCGCTCAAGGCAAGCAGGCAGCGGCGCGCGTCGCCCGGCGGTGGGATCCCGAGCTCGCGCACGAGCCGCCCCGACGAGCCGCCGTCGTCGGCGACCGAGACGATCGCGGTGATCTCCACCGTGACGCCGGGCCCGGCGTCCGCGTCCATCCGGCGCAGCGCCCGGATCGCGGCTGCCAAACCGTGTCCGCCCCCGAGGGCGACCGCCTTCACGCGCCGACGTCCCGGTGCGCGACGTTGACCGAGTAACCCAGCGCGTCGATGTGGTCGGCGAGGAGCTCGGCGAGGTACACGGACCGGTGCCGGCCGCCGGTGCAGCCGAACGCAATCGTCAGGTAGCTCTTGCCCTCTGCGAGGTAGTGCGGCAGGAGGAACTCGACGAGGCCGTAGAGGTGTCCCAGGAACTCCTCGGTCTCGGGCAGTGCCGCGAGGTACTCCTGCACCGGCTCGTCACGGCCCGAGAACGGGCGTAGCTGCTCGATCCAGTACGGATTCGGGATGAAGCGCACGTCGAGGATCATGTCGGCGTCGCGTGGGGCACCGTGCTTGAACCCGAAGCTGCGCACTGTCACGTGCAGCGAGTGCGGACCCGAGTCGGTGGCGAAGTAGCCCTTCACCTTCGCGCGGAACTCGTGGACGTTCGTGTCCGAGGTGTCGAGCACGAGGTCGGCGCGCGACTTCAGGCCGGCGAGCACGTCACGTTCGCGACGGATCCCCGCCGACACACCCTCGCCGCGACCGAGCGGATGGGGGCGGCGGGACTCCTCGAAGCGCCTGAGCAGCACCTCGTCGGAGGTGTCGAGGAAGAGGATGCGCACCGGCACACCGCGCTCGGCGAGCTGGTGGAGGGCAGTGTCGATCTCGGTGAAGAACTGCCCCTCGCGCACGTCGCAGCCGACCGCGATGCGGGTGTGCTCGGATCGGTCGCTCGCGAGGTCCACGACTCGCGGGATGAGCGCCGGTGGCATGTTGTCGATCACGAACATGCCGATGTCCTCGAGCGCGTCGGCGGCTGTCGAGCGTCCCGCGCCGGACATGCCGGTCACGATCACGACCTCCGGTTGGGTCGCGGGAGGCTCATGGGCAGCAGTGGTCTCGGGGGTCGTCGGATCGCTCAAGGGGTGCCCACTGTCTCGGGGTGGAGCTTGTCGTAGACGGCCTGGGCCACGGCCTCGGGCACTCCCGGGGTCCCGGCGATGTCTCCCAGGGCGGCAGTGCGCATCCTCTCGACACTGCCGAAGCGGACCAGCAGCGCCCGTCGCCGTGCCGGGCCAAGCCCGGTGATGTCGTCGAGGATCGACTTCGTCATGGCCGTGTCGCGGCGGCTGCGATGATACGTCACCGCGAAACGGTGGGCTTCGTCACGCACGCGCTGCAGCAGGTAGAGGGCCTCGGACCCGCGCGGGAGTTGCAGCGGGTCCGGCTCGCCCGGCACGTAAACCTCCTCGAAGCGCTTCGCGAGCCCGGCGGCGGGGATCTCGGCGTCGAGGCCGAGCACATCGAGGACCTCGAGCGCGACGTTGAGCTGGCCGCGGCCACCGTCGACGAGGAGCAGCCCGGGCGGGTACTGGAACCGGGACCGCTCCTCGACCGGCTTCGCCCGTTCGCGCAGCAGGCTCGTGAAACGTCGCGTGAGCGCCTCGCGCATCATCGCGAAGTCGTCCTGGCCTTCGACGCCGCGGATCGCGAAGCGGCGGTAGTCCGCCTTCTTGGCGATGCCGTCCTCGAAGACGACCATCGACGCCACCGGGTTCGAGCCCTGCACCTGGCTGATGTCGTAGCACTCGATCCGCAGAGGCGCATCGGCGAGACCGAGGGCGTCCTGCAGGTCGTTCAGCGCCCGGGCACGGGCGTTGTGGTCGGACTGGCGCCGCAGCCGCGACGTTCGGAACACCGACTCGGCGTTGGCGGTGACGGTCTCCAACAGCGTGCGCACCTTCCCGCGCTGGGGGACGTGGATCGCGACACGACCCCCCCGTGCCCTGCCGGTCTCGTGGTTGGCCATGCCGGGGTCGCCGGTCGTGAGCGCAAGCGAACCTGCGCGGGTGCCGTCGCGGCCGCTGCCCCGGGTGTCCTCGAGCGCAGCTCTGCGCTGGGTGAACAGCTCCGACAGGATCCCGGCTTCGGCCGGCATCACGGGCACCTCGATGCGCCGCGGCACGTCGTCGGATCCGGCGTAGAGCTCGAGGAGCACGTCTCGCAGGAGGTCGGGCGGACTCTTCTCCTCGACGTTGTCGACGATGAAGCCCTTCTGGCCCGTGATGCGGCCCCCACGGATGCAGAACACCTGCACCGCTGTCTCGAGCTCGTCGCCAGCCGTACCTACGACGTCGATGTCGATGCGGCGGTCGCCAACGAGCTGCTGACGCTCGGAGGCGCGCCGGACGCTGTGGAGCTGGTCGCGCAGCCTCGCCGCGTGCTCGAACTCGAGCGCGGCGGCGGCAGCGTGCATCTGCGCTTCGAGCCGCTCGATCACCGGCTTGTGGTCGCCCTCGAGGAACGCGATCAGGTCGGCCGTGAGCTTGTCGTAGGCCTCGTGGTCGACCTTGCCCACGCACGGGCCGCAGCACCGCTCGATGTGGAAGTACAGGCACGGCCGCCCGAGGCGTTCGTGCTGGCGGAACTTGCCGTCGCTGCAGGTGCGGACGGGGAACGTTCGCAACAGCAGGTCGAGCGTCTCGCGGATCGCGTACGCGTGGGCGTAAGGGCCGAAGTACCGGACTCCGCGGCGCTTGCGGCCGCGCACCACCATCGGCCGCGGCCACTCCTGGTTCAGCGTGATCGCGAGGTACGGGTAGCTCTTGTCGTCGCGGAGGCGGACGTTGAAGCGCGGCCGGTGCTCCTTGATGAGGGAGTACTCCAGCATGAGCGCCTCGACCTCGCCGTCGGCGAGGACCCACTCGACGGAGTCGGCGGCCTCGACCATCGCCGCCGTGCGGGGGTGCATGCGGTTCGGTGCGGCGAAGTAGTTCGCGAGCCGGGCGCGCAGGTTCTTGGCCTTGCCGACGTAGAGCACGCGCCCGTGGGCGTCGCGGAAGAGGTAGGCGCCTGGCTCGGTGGGGATCGGTACGTCGGGACGCCGCATCACAGCGTCATCGTAGGTGTGTGTTCGGGGTGCGGGTTCAGGTGCGGCAGCCGTCGAGCACGAGGTCGACCATGTGCACCAGCGCCCGCTCGTCCGGGAGCCGGCCCAGGACGACGGCGCCGTAGAAGACCGGGGCGATGACCATGTCGAACACGAGCTCGGAGTCGACGCCGGAACGCAGCTCACCCCGTTCGACGGCACGCTCGACGATGCCGAGCACGAACGCACGCCGCGGCTCGATGATCTGCTCGCGTACGACCGCGGCGAACTCAGGTCGCCTGAGCTGCGAGCTGAGGAGGGCCGGCAGGATGCGCCCGAGCGGACCGTCGGCGTAGCGGGTCCGCACCGAACGAGCGAGGTCGAGGAGGTCGTCGCGGATGTTGCCGTGGTCGGGCAGGGCCTCCTCGCCCCTGACCACACTGGACACCGCCTCGACGAGGAGGAGCTCCTTGTTGGGCCAGCGGCGATAGATCGTCGTCTTGGCGACACGCGCACGTGCCGCGATCCCCTCGACGGTGACGGACTCGATCCCGCCTTCCGCGAGGATCTCGATCGCAGCATCGAGGATGGCCCGGTGCGCGACGGCGCTGCGAGGTCGGCCCCGTCCTCGGGTCTCGCCTCCGGTCTCGCCTCGGGTCTCGCCCGACGCGGCGTTCGAATCCGGGAGCAGCGCTTTCATGAGCACCATGATGGCGTGTGTGCGGGGCTCAAGTGGCCACCTCGAGTTCGGCGTCGAGGGCACTTCCGGGGTCGGCGGACTCGAGGTCGTCTGACTCGAGGTCGGCGTCACCGGAGGCGTCTTCGTCACCTGGACGTGCCCGCGAGGGCAGGAAAACCGCGGCGACGACCGCTCCGAGGCCCGCCACGACAGCACCGACCACGACGGCGACGTTCTTGGCGTCCACGAAGGCCTGCATGGCAGCGGCCGCGAGGGCACCGCCGCGTTCGCCGCCGATGGCCTGTGCCGCGTGGAGGGCGCCTGCGATCGAGTCGCGTGCCGCCTGGGCGGCTTCGGGCGGCAGGCCCGTGACGGCTGCACCGAGGTGGTTCACGTAGTAGGAGGCGAACACGCTGCCGAGCACTGCGACGCCGAGGGCACCTCCGATCTGGCGGGTGGTGTCGTTGACGGCCGAACCCACACCGGCCTTGGCCTTGGGCAGGGTGCTCATGATCGATTCCGTCGCCGGGGACATCGCGGTCCCCATCCCGGCGCCGAGCAGGAGGATGCTGACGAGGATCGGCGTGTAACCCGAGTCGACGCCCACGGTGGCGAGTACCAGCATCGAGGCGGCCACTCCGAGGAACCCGAGCGCGACCACCGGGCGCGTGCCGATGCGGGCTGCGAGACGTATTCCGATCTGGGCGAACACCACGATGGAGAGGGCGACCGGCGTGATCGCGAGGCCGGCGGAGAGGGCGTCGTAGCCGAGCACGAACTGCAGGTACTGGGAGTTGAGGAACATCGAGCCCAACATCGCGAAGAACACGAGCGTGATCGCGATGCTGGCACCGCTGAAGCGCCGGTTCTTGAAGACCGTGACGTCGAGCATGGGCTCGGCGCAGCGCCGCTCCCACGCCACGAAGGCCGTCACGACCACGGCCCCGAGAGCGGCCGTGCCCAGCGTGCGCGGTGAGGTCCAGCCCCAGCCGGGCGCCTCGATGATCGCGTAGACCACGGTTACAAGGCCTGTCACCGACAACGCCGCGCCGACCCAGTCGACCCTGGGCGCTGCCGGGTCCTTCGAGGTCGGCACCATGAAGTGGCCCAGGACGAGAGCGACGATCACGACGGGAACATTGACGAGGAACACCGATCCCCACCAGAAGTGCTCGAGCAGGAAGCCACCGGTGACGGGACCGATCGCGATCCCGAGTGCCGAGAAGCCGGCCCACACCGCGATTGCCTTGGGGCGTTCGCTGGCCGGGAAGACGTTGGTGATGATCGACAGCGTGGTCGGCATGATGAACGCGGCCCCGATGCCCATGATCCCGCGTGTGACGATGAGCTGGCCCGGGGTGCTCGTCAGCGCGGACAGGACGCTGCCCGCCCCGAAGATCAGGAGGCCGATCGCGAGCGCTCCCTTGCGCCCGAAGCGGTCGCCGAGGCTGCCGGCCACGAGGAGCAGCCCTGCGAAGATCAGCGTGTAGGAGTCGATCATCCACTGGAGCTGGCCGGACGTGGCGCCGAGGTCGCGGGAAATCGTCGGGATCGCGACGTTGAGGATCGTGTTGTCGATGCCGATGACGAGCAGGCTGAAACAGAGGACCCCCAACACGGCCCACCGGCGCGGGTTCACCTCGGGTGCTTCGGCGAGGGCGGGGGCGGTGGTCTCGGCGGCTGCGGTCACCTGGGTCTCCTGCGTGGTGCTTTTCGAGACTGTGGCGTATCGCAAGTACGTTAGCCACAGCCCGGGCCAAAACGCAACGCATTCGTTTCGCTAACTCCAAACGCGGGCCGGATGACCCGCCAGCGACACACACCGCCCGCGTTTGCGAAGGCCCCCCCTCCAAACGCGGGCAGGATGACCCGCCAGCGGTCCACACCGCCCGCGTTTGGGAAGGGCCGCGGAAGGGCCCCGTCGGGGCCGGCCGGGGACCGGCCGGGACACAACAGCGGTGGTAAAGTTCCCGGTGAGCTCGTTCCCGCTCGCACAGAGCTGCACGATCGAGTCCCGGGGCCGACATCCCCGTGAGGTGACGGGAACCGCCTCACCGGCCGACCGGGACAGCCGGACCCTTCCGGCACCGCCGGACTTCGGCGTGGACATAGAGGCGGTGCCTGCCGCACCGCCGAGGAGGGCATCGAGATGATCCGCCTTCAACGCCAGCTTGCCGCGGAGTACACGTCGGCCTCCGACGACGAGCTCGCGACCCGTATCGCCGCCGCCAAGACGGAGCTCGGCGACCGCCTCCTCGTCCTCGGCCACCACTACCAGCGCGAGGAGGTCTTCCGCTGGGCCGACGCGACCGGGGACTCCTTCAAGCTCGCCCGCCACGCCGCCGACCACCCCGAGGCCGACTTCATCGTGTTCTGCGGCGTCCACTTCATGGCCGAGTCCGCCGACATCCTCACCGGCGAGCACCAGATCGTCGTGCTCCCCGACCTCAACGCCGGCTGCTCGATGGCCGACATGGCCCACCTCGACCAGGTCCTCGACGCGTGGGACGACATCGACGCGGTCTACGGGACCGACGCCGTCGTGCCGATCACGTACATGAACTCCTCCGCCGCCCTGAAGGCCTTCGTCGGCGAGCACGGCGGCGCGGTCTGCACGTCGTCGAACGCCCGCGCGGTGCTCGAGTGGGCCTACGGCGACCAGGGCGCCGACAAGGTCCTCTTCTTCCCCGACCAGCACCTGGGCCGCAACACCGCCATCTCGATGGGCTACTCCCTCGACGACTGCAGGGTCTGGAACCCCCGCGAAGTCCAGGGCGGTCTCGACGAGCGCGACATCAAGGAGGCGCCGATCCTGCTCTGGCGCGGCCACTGCTCCGTGCACCAGCGCTTCACACCGGACCAGGTCGCCGCCGCGCGCGAGGCGGACCCCGACGTCAACGTGATCGTCCACCCCGAGTGCTCCCACGACGTCGTCTCGCTGGCGGACTTCGTCGGCTCGACCGAGGTCATCCTGCGCACGATCCGTGACGCACCCTCCGGCACGCGTTGGGCGGTGGGCACCGAGATCCACATGGTCGACCGCCTCCGCGTGGAGTCGGCGGCACGCGGCGTCGATGTGTTCTCGCTCGACCCGCTCGTGTGCCCGTGCTCGACGATGTTCCGCATCGACGCCCCGCACCTGGCGTGGACGCTCGAGAGCCTCGTCGACGGCGACGTCGTGAACCAGGTCAGCGTCGACGCCGACACGTCACGCTGGGCGCGCGTCGCCCTCGAGCGCATGCTCGCGATCGTCTGAGACGGCCTCCACGAGTTCGACGAGCGCCGCCTCGAACAGGGTTCCCATGTGGTCGAGGTCGGGGATCGCCTCGGGGCAGGCGACCAGGCCCAGGTAGAGGGTGTCGACGTAGCTCCAGCCGGTCACGTTGAGGCCGATCCCCTCGAGGATCGGCCCGACCGAGTAGATCTCGACCAGCTTGGCCCCGCCGATCTGCAGCGGCTCGCGCGGCCCCGGCACATTGGAGGTCACGAGGTTGATCGGCGCCCTGTGCCGGTCGGCGAGGCGGTGACGCGAGTAGGTGCGCATCGCCCACGACGTGAGCTTCGGCGGGCGGTACTCGGCCAGCTCCTCGAGCATCGACTCGCCCTTGATCGCGAGCTCGGCCTTCTCGCCCTTGGTGGTCTCGTGCACGATGCGCACACGCTCGAGCGGGTCGGCCTCGTTCGTCGGCAACAAGCTGAATATCGTCGACAGCTTGTTGCCGACCAGGCGCGGCGCGGCGGCATCGCCACGCCGGTCGGTTCCCACCGGGACACTCGACACGAGCGGTGCATCCGTGGCGATCCCGTGGGCCTGCAGGTACGACCGGAGGGCGCCGGCGCAGACGGCGAGGAACACGTCGTTGACCGAAACGCCCGTGGCACGCCTCACCGCTTTGAGATCACCGAGGGGCAGGCGCGCCGTCGCGAACACTCGGTGGGTGGTGAGAGACCCGTTCCACGGCGTCGGTGGAGTGCGGAACAGGGCGGCGCGGCGCCTGATGCCACGGACACGTCTCCAGAGGATCTGGACGCGGCCGCGCAGCGCCCGCCACATCACCACCGGGAACAGCACGATGCGCATCATCACGCCGTGCAAGGCCATGCGTGTGAGCTTCCACCGCGTCGGCATCGGGTCGGGCACCCAGTCGTCCTCGCCCGAGGGAGCCGAGCCCGGCTCCGCCGTGAGGACGTTGTTGAGCATCGCCACGGCCGCGCCACCGTCGGCGAGAGCGTGGTGGATCTTGACGGCGATGCCGATCCTGCCGCCTTCGAGGCCCTCGACCACGACCATCTCCCACAACGGCCGGTCCTGGGGGAGCTGGTCGGCTGCCATGTCGCCGACGACACGGCACAGGGCGGCCTGGTCGCCCGGCGCGGGCGCACGCACGAAGCGGACGTGGCGGTCGAGGTCGAAGTCGGGGTCCTCGATCCAGACCGGATGGGTCATCTCGAGCGGGACGCGCACGAGCCTGCGCCGGAAGCCGGGGAGGCTCGGCAACGTGGCGGCGAGGAGGGCGCGCAGGTTCGCCGGCGTGTACCCGCCGGGCACACCGGAGGGGTCGATCACCGCGACCTTGAGCGTGTGCATGTGCAGCGTCGGCGTCTCGAGGTAGAGGAAACCGGCGTCGACCCCAGCCATCTGCTGGACGGTCATCGTCGCCCCCCCTCGTCAAGCCACGTGCAAACCGCGCTCGTCGCCGTCCCTCGATGCGTGAGCCGTGAGGACTTCGTCGACGAAGTGCCGCACGTCGCTCGACCACAGGTAGCCCACGTGGTTGCCCGGATACCACAGTATGCGCGGTTCGCCCCAGTGCTTCCAGAGCGTGTGCGCCTGCTCGGGCAGCGCCATGCGGTCGCCGATTCCGGCATAGATGTAGCTGCGCTCGCTGCCGACCTGGGACGCGAAAGTGGTCGGACGCGTCACCGACAGCACGGCGTCGGTCTCGTCGGAGAAGATCCCGTACTCCTCAGCGCGGCGTGTCACGTTGGCGGGAGCGTGGGAGCGGAACAGGCCGAGGAGGTCGGCGACGGGGATCCCGGCGACCACGAAGTCGAGGTCGCCCACGAATCCGGCCGAGAGCGCCGTCGCGCAGCCCCCGAGCGAGACGCCGTACAAGCCCACCGAGACGGGGTCCTGGGTGCGCACCCAGCTCAGGAGACGGCGTACGTCCCAGACGGCGTTGGCCATGCCGATCACGCCGTTGAGGATGTCGAAGGATATGAAGGCCTCGCCGCCGAGGAAGGTGACCTTGCGCGGCCCGTGCAGGGGCAGGACCGGCATGAGCACGTTGTAGCCGAGCTCCTTGTGGATGTGGGTCCCGCGGAAGCCGACGAGGTCGGCGACGGGGATGCCCATGCCGAAGCCGTGCAGGCAGACCACCCACGGGCGCGGCTCGTCGCCGGGGTGGCGCAGCATCCAGGCATGCGCGATGTGGTTGGGGACGAAGCCCTGCCAGCGCTCCCCGCCCGGCTCACCGGGATGTGGCTCGAAGCCGCTCTCGAACATGACCTTCTCGAAGCGACGACCGGTGACCGTCATCGACGGGATCACGAGCGGGTCGGCCAGCGGCGGCGGCACGCGATGGTACGAGCGCGGGCGCTCGAGCCAGCCGCGGCTGCGGTAGAAGTCGTGCGCCTCCTCGAGCTCGAGGGCGACGCGGACGTAGTCGTTCGAGCGCGGGAAGCGGTTCGGCCCCATCGCCCCTGCGATGATCGCCTCGTCCATGGCGACGTGGGCGAACAGCGACGGGTTCAGACCGGGCCGGGGCGGGGCGTCGGGGCTCGCCCGCCGCGGCAGGGCTGCGTCGAGGATGAACTTGAGCGTCCTCGGCAGCGCCTTCGACATGCGGGCAGGCGCGAGCCTCCCGAGAGACCGGTTCAGGTTCCGGCTGAATCTGACGAGCGGGTTCGTGCGAGTCCCCCTGTTTCGCTGGCGCGAGTGTAGATCCGCCGTCACGCACGCGTGAGGGATGCGCCGTCCCACGCGTAGATGCGCGGATCGCCGGTGGCGAGCTCGAGCGCGAGCACCTCGTCGGTGCTGAGCCCGTCGATCTTCATCACGATCGATCGCAGCGAGTTGCCGTGCGCGGCGACGAGCACACGTTCGCCGCGCTGCACCCGCGGGAGGATCTGCGTCTCGAAGTACGGGATCGAACGGGCGGCGGTGTCGGCGAGGGACTCCCCGCCGGGGGGCGCCACGTCGTAGGAACGGCGCCAGATGTGGACCTGGTCCTCGCCGAACTCGGCGCGGGCGGCGTCCTTGTTGAGCCCCGTCAGGCGGCCGTAGTAGCGCTCGTTGAGCTCCCAGGACCGCACGGTCTCGACGTGGGGGTGGCCCATCTCGGCGAGCAGGAGCGACGCCGTCTCGCACGCCCGCCGCAGCGTCGAGGTGAACACGACGTCGAAGCGGCGCTCGCCGAGCCCCTTGCCGGCTTCCATCGCCTCGACCTCGCCCTGGGCCGACAGGGCCACGTCGACCCAGCCGGTGAAGAGGTTCTCGAGGTTCCAGGTGGACTGGCCGTGGCGGAGGAGGACGAGCTCGGACATGGCGGCGAGTATCGCGGACCGGTTCGACCCGGCCCGAATCCGGACCGTACGATGACCACCATGGCGTCGTTCAGCTGGGCAGACCTGTTCGAGATCGTCGCGGACACCGTCGGCGAGCGCGAAGCCCTCGTGGTCGGCGACCGCCGGTTCACCTACGCCGAGCTCGACGCGCGTGCGAGCCGGCTCGCCCACTTCCTTGCTGGCAAGGGGATCGGGCGCGGCGACAACTTCGGCCTCTACCTGCAGAACGGCGTCGAGTACGTCGAGGCGATGCTCGCCGGGTTCAAGCTCGGCGCCGTCCCAGTCAACGTCAACTACCGCTACGTCGAGGACGAGCTGCGCTACCTCTTCGACGACGCCGACCTCGTCGGGGTGATCTGCGAGCCGCAGTACCTGGACCGCGTCGAAGAGGTCCGCACACCGGCACTGCGGTGGGTCCTTGCTGCCGGCGAGGCTTACGAGGCGGCGCTCGCCGCACAGTCCACCGAGCGCGACTTCGGCGTCCGCGGCGGCGACGACCTGTACGTCATCTACACCGGCGGCACGACCGGAATGCCCAAGGGCGTGATGTGGCGCCAGGAGGACGCGTTCTTCGCGTGCCTCAGGGGCGGCAACCCGATCGGCGAGCCGGTGAGCACCCCCGAGCAGCTCGCGGAGACGGTCACCGCACGGCCCGGGTTGAAGCAGATGCCGTGCGCCCCGCTCATGCACGGCGCGGCGCAGTGGACGGTGTTCATGGCGTTCTTCGGGGGCGACACGGTCGTGCTCGTCCCGGGCGGGTTCGACGCCGACGCGGTCCTCGACGCGGTCGCCGCCGAGGGCGTGAACATCCTCACCATCGTCGGCGACGCGATGGCGCGCCCGCTCGCGGATTCGATGGCGCGCACGCCGCGGGACCTCTCGGTGCTCTACATCATCGGCTCGGGCGGCGCGATCTTCTCCGCCGCCGTGCAGGACATGATCAGGGAGCACATCCCCAACATCACGATCCTCGACAGCTTCGGGGTGTCCGAGACCGGATACCAGGGGTCGAAGCCGCCCGGGGACACCGAGGCGGCGCCGCGCTTCCTCGTCGACGACACGACCGCGGTCCTCGACGCCGACCTGCGGCGCGTCGAGCCGGGCTCCGACACCGTCGGGATGCTCGCCCGCACCGGCCACATCCCGCTCGGGTACCACAAGGACCCCGACAAGACCGCCAAGACGTTCGTGACCGACCCCGACGGGCGCCGCTGGGCGCTGCCGGGCGACATGGCGACCGTCGACGCCGACGGGGTGATCACGCTGCTCGGCCGCGGCAGCGGCTGCATCAACACCGGCGGCGAGAAGGTCTACCCAGAGGAGGTGGAGTCGGTGCTCAAGGGCCACCCGTCGGTGTTCGACGCACTCGTGGTCGGCGTCGCCGACGACCGCTTCGGCCAGCGCGTCGCCGCGGTCGTGTCCGCGGCCCCGGGCGCGTCGCCCGGCCTCGACGACCTCGCGGCGCACTGCCGCGGTCAGCTCGCCGGGTACAAGGTCCCGCGCGACCTCGTCGTCGTCGACGAGATCGCACGCACGCCGAGCGGCAAGCCCGACTACCGCTGGGCCCGACGCATCGCCGAAGGGGACGTCGCCGAAGGAGCAGTCAGTTGAGCGAGCCGGCAGTCCTCGTCGAGCGCGACGGTCACGTCGTCACGGTGACGTTGAACCGTCCCGACAAGCGCAACGCCTTCAACGCCGAGATGCTGGTCCGCCTCGGCGACACGTGGGACATGATCGACGGCGACGACGAAGTCCGCGTGGCGATCCTCACGGGCGCCGACGGCAACTTCTCGGCGGGCGCCGACCTCGACCGCCTCGTGTCCGCGATGGTGCAGGGCCTGCCGCCCGAGAACGAGTTCGAGGAGCGCATCCGCGAGGACTTCACGCTGATCTTCAAGGGATTCCTGAAGACCCACACGTTGGCGAAGCCGCTGATCGCCGCAGTCGAGGGGTACTGCTACGCGGGCGGTATGGAGATCCTGCAGAACTGCGACATCCGCGTCGTGGGCGACAACGCCAGGCTGGCGCTGACCGAGGTCGCGCGCGGGCTGTTCCCGATGGCGGGCTCGACGGTGCGCCTGCGGCGGCAGGTGTCCTACGTGGACGCGATGGAGATCCTCCTCGTCGGCGCCCCGTTCTCGGGACGCGACGCCGAGCGGATCCGGCTCGTGAACTACGCCGTCGACGACGGCAAGGCGCTGGCACGGGCACGCGAGATCGCGAACGCGATCGCGGCGAACGGTCCGCTCGCGGTGAAGGCGATCAAGCAGGCCGTCGTCGAGACCGAGTTCACGCCCGAGGCCGAGGCGTTCGACAGGGAGCTCGCGATCGGGCTGCCCGTGTTCAACTCCGACGACGCCAAGGAAGGGCCCCGGGCCTTCCTCGAGAAGCGCCCCGCCAACTTCACGGGCCGCTAGCGCTCCCGACCACCCCGTGCGCGCGTGGAGCACCAGGGGGTGGCACGTCACGCGCGCACGTCGAATTCGGACGTCACGTGCGCGCGTGGAGCACCAGGGGGTGGCACGTCACGCGCGCACGTCGAATTCGGACGTCAGCCCTCGGCGAGGCCCTGGAGCCGTTCGGTCGCCTCGACGTAGTCCTCGACGAGGTCGAACATCAGGTCCTTGACGGGACGGACCGCATTCATGCGGCCCACGATCTGGCCGACGGGGTTGAACATCACCCGGTCTGCCTCGCCCTCGGCCTCGTACTGGTGCGTGCGGGCGACGCAGTCGCCGCTGACCATGAACTGCATCGGCATCGGCAGCGGGTCGGGGTTGGCGGGGTCCTCCCACGCCTCGGTCCAGTCGTTCTTGAGCATGCGGCACGGCTTGCCGGTGAAGCTGCGCGACCGGACCGTGTCGCGGCTCGTGGCGCCGAGGTAGTTCTGCAGTTCGACGGGGCCGGTCTCGGCCTCCTCGACGGTGAGCCACAGCGACCCTGTCCACACGCCCTGTGCGCCGAGGGCCAGGGCGGCGGCGATCTGGCGGCCCGAGCCGATCCCACCCGCCGCGAGGACCGGGGTCGGCGACACGGCGTCGACGACCTCGGGCCAGAGGACCACGCTGCCGATCTCGCCGGTGTGGCCGCCGCCCTCGGTGCCCTGGGCGATCACGATGTCGACGCCGGCATCCTTGTGGCGCAGCGCCTGGTGCGCCGAGCCGCACAGGGCGGCGACGAGCAGGCCGTGGCCGTGGATCTCGTCGATCACGTCCGCCGGGGGCGTACCCAGCGCGTTCGCGATCAGCTTGCACTTTTCGTGCTTGACGGCGACGTCGACCTGGGGCGTGGCGGTCGCGGCTGTCCATCCGAGGAGGTCGCCGACGGGCTTCTCGCCCGCCGGGAACTTGGGGACGTGGTGCTCGGCGAGGATCCGGTCGGCGAACTCGCGGTGCTCGGCGGGCACCGCTGCGAGGAGGTCGGCCTCGAGCTTCACGGGGTCGAGCTCGCCCATCCCCTCGTACTTGCCGGGGATCACGACGTCGACGCCGTAGGGCTTGTCGCCGACGTGCTCGTCGATCCAGTTCAGCTCGACCTCGAGCTGTTCGGGCGGGAACGCGACTGCGCCGAGGACGCCGAAGCCGCCCGCGCGGCTGACGGCGGCCACGACGTCGCGGCAGTGGCTGAACGCGAAGATCGGGAACTCGATCCCGAGACGGTCACAGAGCTCGGTGTGCACGGCGGCTTCCCCCGGGTCCTCGGCGGCAACGGACAACGACTGGAACGGAACTAGAACGAGTTCTAATTCTCGCCCCGATCGTCCCCTGTTGCAAGCCAGCAGCCGCATACGTGCCCGCCGGCCGAGATGCCGGGGCCGCGACGCGGGCATCCACCCCTTCTCCGGCTTCAGGCCTTAGGGTGGCGGAACCGCTACCCACGGAAACCTGGCAGACTCTCCGTTGTCCGGCCGCCACGGACCGTGGCCGAGTAGGAGTGTTCAGGTACGGAAGAGATCGCAAACGGGGCCAGGAACCCAGGATCGCCTCAGCTTCGTCGGGAAGGCTCTACCCATGGGTCGAGACCGGTCCCCGAATCCCCGGCTCGGCGCTCCAACATGATTACCGAGACCCTCTCCCCCCCTCCCGCAGTCCAAGCACCGCCTTCGGTGCAGCAGCCCCGAACGCGCCGCTTGGTGATGGTCGGCGTCGGCTTCGTCGCACTGACGATCGCGGCAGGTGCCGTCCTGCTGCCGCCGATCCTGGGTCTGGTCGGCATCCACGTGTCCGCGACCGGAGGTGCCGTGGTGGCAGCGCTCGCATGGGTGCCCTCGGTGGTGTTCGTAGCCGGCCGCTCGATCGCGGCGGCGCGGCAGGCGGGCACTCAGCGCGCCCGGCTGAGCTCCTCGGCAGTGGTGCGCGACAGCTTGTAGTCCGCCTTGCCGTTGGGGCCGCGGAACACCGCGTCCACCACGTAGATCTCCTTGGGCACCTTGTACCCGGCGATGTGGGCACGGCAGTGCTCGCGCAGTTCGTCCTCGGTCGGCGCCACATACCCGTGCTTGATCGACACGAGCGCGACGACGCGCTGGCCGTAACGGTCGTCGTCGAGGCCGACCACGACGGCATCGAAGATCGCGTCGTGGGCCTTGACGGCGTTCTCGACCTCCTCGATGAAGACCTTCTCGCCGCCGGTGTTGACGACCTGGCTGCCACGGCCGTACAGCTTGATCGTGCCGTCCTCGAGCACCTCGGCGACGTCGCCGGTGATGGAGTGGCGCAACCCGTCGATCGTTACGAACGTCTCGGCGGTCTTGGCCGCGTCGTTGTAGTACCCGATCGGTACGTGGCCGGTCAGCACGACCCGGCCCCTCATCCCCGACCCCGGTGCGACCGGCTTCAGGTCGTCGTCGAGGACGACGGTGCGGCTGTTCATGTTGAACGAGAGGCCCTTGCCGAAGCTCCTCGTCTCACCCCCGGCACCCATACCCTGGAAGCCGGTCTCGGACGAGCCGTAGTTGTCGAGGATCGTGCAGTTGGTCAGGTACTGCTTCAGCTTCGCCTTGACCGGCTCGCTCAAGATCGCCCCGGCGCTCGAGATGATGATCAGCGGCGACACGTCGTGGGCGTTGCCCGCGGCGGCTTGTGCCTCGAGGGCGTCTGCGATCGGGCGCCCCATTGCGTCGCCGACGATCGACAGCGTGGTGATCTTCTCCGCCTCGACGATGCGCGGGACGTCGGAGGCGTCGAACGTCTTCTGGAACACGCACTTGTTGCCGGCGATCAGCGAGATGAACGTGGCTAGCTGCGCCGCACCGTGGATGAGCGGTGCGGTGTTGAGCATCGAGATGTACTGACCCGTGGTCACCGCCTTGTCGACGAGGGCGGCGATGTCGGTGATGTCGTCGCCGACGGGGTTGCCACCGCCGAAGCACGCGTAATAGGCGTCGTCGTGGCGCCACATCACCCCCTTGGGCATGCCGGTGGTGCCGCCCGTGTAGATGATGAAGAGGTCGTCGCCGCTGCGGCCGGTGAAGTCGCGTGCGGGCGAGCCGGCCGCGACCGCGTCCTCGAACGCGACTGCGCCGAGGTCCGCCACGTCGCATCCGGAGTCGTCGTCGACGTACAGGAGCGTCTCGAGCCCGGGGCACTCGCCGCGCACGTTGGCGATGCGGGGGGCGAACTCACGGTGGAACACGACGGCCTTCAGATCCGCGTTCGTGAACAGGTAGCGCAGCTCGTCCTCGACGTAGCGGAAGTTCACGTTGATCGGGGCGGCTCCGATCTTGAACGCGGCGAGCATCGTCTCGACGTACTCGACCGCGTTGTACATGTAGGTGCCGATGTGGTCGCCGCGGCCGATGCCCCGCTGCGCCAGCGCATGTGCGAGGCGGGTGGCGCGCTCGTCGAGCTCCGCGAACGTCCGGCGCGTGTCCCCGCACACGACGGCGTCGCGGTCGGCGCAGGCATCGCAGACGGCTTCGACGACGTCGGCGATCTGGAAGTCGGTCATCACAGGTTCCTCGGTGTCAGGGCTTCTCGGCGCGCACGACCCACATCGCGAAGAACTGGCTGCCGCCGCCGTACGCGTGGCCGAGCGCGGTGCGGGCGCCGTCGATCTGGTGCTCGCCGCACTGGCCGCGCACCTGCATCGCCGCCTCCATGAAGCGCAGCATCCCCGACGCCCCGATCGGGTTCGAGCAGATCACGCCGCCGCTGGGGTTCCAGGGGATGTCGCCGTCGCGTGCCGTGGCACCCTCCTCGGTGAGCTTCCAGCCCTCGCCCTCGGGGGCGAAGCCGAGGTTCTCGATCCACTTGGGCTCGAACCACGAGAACGGCACGTACACCTCGGCGACGTCGATGTCGCGCCGCGGGTCGGTGATGCCGGCCTGGCGGTAGACGTCGGCGGCGCAGTCGCGTCCGGCGAGGGGGTTCACCTTGTCCTGGTGGGCCAGCATCGTCGGCTCCGAGCGCCACGCCATCCCGTGGATCCACGCCGGCGGCGCCGTACCCGCGTCCGCGTGCGCCTCCGAGGTCATGACCATCGCGGCGGCGCCGTCCGAGGACGGGCACGTCTCGAGGAACCGCACCGGGTCCCACAGCATGATCGAGTCGCGCACCTCCTCGTAGGTGACCGTCATCTGCTTGTGGGCGTAGGGGTTGAGAGGGCCGTTGTTGGTGTCCTTGAGGGCGACCTTGATACCGATGTCGTCGGGCGCGCCGGAGCGCTGGATGTAGGCGCGGATGTAGGGAGCGAAGTAGCCGCCGGCGCCCGCGACGAGCGGCGGCGCGAACGGGATCACGGGGGCGAGCGCCCACATCGCGTTGGACTCGGACTGCTTCTCGAACGCGACCGTCAGCACCCGCTCGTGCACGCCGGCCTTGACGAGGCTCGCGGCGACCATCGCGGTCGACCCGCCGACCGAGCCCGCCGTGTGCACACGGATGAGCGGCTTGCCCGCCGCCGCGAGGCTGTCCGCGAGGAACAGCTCGGGCATCATCACACCCTCGAACGTGTCGGGCGCCTTGCCGATCACGACCGCGTCGATGTCGGCCCACGACATGTTCGCGTCGTCGAGGGCGCGCTTGGCGGCCTCGCGCACGATGCCGTGCATCGAGAGCTCGTCGCGCTTGGTGTCGTGCTTGGTCTGGCCGCAGCCGACGATCGCCACCCGCTCGGCCATCAGGACCCCTCCAGTACGCAGACCATGTTCTGTTGCAGGCAGGCTCCCGACGTGGCGTGGGCGAGGGCGCGCCCGGCGCTGGCGTCGAGGATGCGCTGAGCCGCCTCGCCGATGCGGGTGAGGCCCGCCACCATGATCGGGTTGGCGGCGAGCGCGCCCCCGGAGGGGTTGACGACCGTGTCCGCGCCGAGGCCGAGGGCCTCCTCGACGATCAGCGACTGGTGCGTGAACGGGGCGTGCAACTCGGCGACGTCGAAGCCGCCCGAAGCCGACGCCTTGTCGGCTGCGATGCGGGTCGACTCCGACACCGTGAGGTCGCGCACGCCGAGCTGGTGCGGCTCGACACGGTGGTCGATGCCGCGGATCCACGCCGGGTTGTCGACGAGGGCGCGGGCCCGGTCGCCGGCGGCGAGGACCACGGCGCAGGCGCCGTCGGTGATCGGGGGGCAGTCGCTGCGGTGCAGGGGCGACACGACGTAGGGCTCGGCCAGGATCGCGTCCACGGAGAAGTCGCCGGCCACCTGTGCGAACGGGTTGTCCTTGGCGTTGGCGCGGTCGCGCACCGCGACCGCGGCCATGTCCGCCGCTGTCCTGTCGGTGCCGTCGAGAAGGGCCCGTGCCTGCAGGGCGGCCAGCGAGACGGCGTCGGGCCACAGAGGCGCCACCAGATAGGGGTCCTGCTGGAGGGTGAGCACCTGGGCGACGTCGTCGGCGAGCGAGGACTTGCCGAAGGCGTACACGAGGGCGGTGTCGATGTCGCCGACGAGGAGCTTGACCCACGCCTCGTACAGAGCCCAGGCGCCGTCCATCTCGACGTGGGACTCCGAGATCGGCGGCCACGCCCCGTAGCCGTCGAGGCCGCCCACGAAGCTGAACGGCATCCCGGCGAGGTAGTCGGAGCTACCCGAGCAGACGAAGTCGATGTCGGACTTGTCGAGGCCGACCTTCTCGCGCACGTCGACGAGGACGGGGCTGAGGATCTCGACCTCGTTGCGGTTCTGCTCGCGGCGCACGTTCGGCGCCTGCGAGAACGACACGACGGCGACGTCACGCATGCACTGTCTCCCCCTGGAGGACCCGGTCGCGGTCAGATGTGGTTGTCACGGCGGAGCTCGTCGAGGCCGACGTCGGGTTCCCCGGTCGGGCGGAAGTACGCCACGGACTCCATCGTCGGGCCCATCTCGTCGTCGGGCACCCAGACCGGTTCGACGCGCATCCCGGCGTGGACGTCGGCGGCGTCGACCTCCTGGAGCAGGTGGAAGATCGGGATGTCGGCACCGTCGAGGAGGACGTGGGCCTGCACGTAGGGGCACTCGACGGCCTGGCCTGCGAAGGGGATGTTGACGACGCAGAAGGTCGTCACCGTGCCGCGGGGGCCGACCTCGACCTCGATGTCGGTCGGCAGGCCGCTGGCGGGGTCGGTGCCCCGCGGCGGCGTGTAGACGAGGGAGTCCGCGGTGGCCTTCTGGCCGACGAAGCGCTTCTGCTCGACCTCGCGGAGGAAGCGGGTTGCCGCCTCGCCGCAGGTGTAGTCGTAGGACACGCTCGACGGGCACACGACCATCGCGGCTCCCGGCGCATCGGTGTGGTCGGTCACGTCAGGCCTCCGGCTCGAAGCAGGCGATTTCTAGGATGCCTCCCTGCGGCTCGTCCGCCCAGCGGGCACGGACCCGCATGCCGGTCGACATCGCCGACTCCGCGCCCGCGTCGACAGCGTGCAGGAGCGCCGTGTCGGCACCGTCGAGGCGGACGAGCGCCCACGCGAACGGGTGGTCGAGGGGGGCCTGCGGCTTGGGGTCGGACACCCACGCCCATGTCGTCACGGTCCCGGCGTCGCCGACCGCGACCCACTCGGTGAGGTCTGCACCCGTGAGCGGGTCGGCCTCCTGGGGCGGGACGAGAACGCGTCCGTCCTCACCGCGGATGCCCTCGACACGGTGCTCCCGGAGTCCCGAGAGGAACCGTCCGATCACCGGGCCGGTGCTGCGCGTGTAGTCGTACGCGAGCGTGTGGGGCGCGTGCAGCGAGTCCACCATGTGTTCCCCTTGCGGCGGCCCGGACCTCCGGGCGCATGACGGCGCTTTTTGTAACACGTTCTAATTCTGCACGCAAGGTTCTCCGGATTCCGAACCCCCCCATGGACGTGGGGACGCGAAACGGGTCCACAACCCGCCTCACGTCCCCACGTCGACCAGAGCACCCCACGTGGGGACGTAAAACGGGTCCACAACCCGCCTCACGTCCCCACGTCGATCAGAGAGGCCACGAGCACGGCGATGCGGGGGATGGAGGTGGTCGCCCGGAGGGCGGGGTCGGCGTCGAGGTAGCCGGGCGGGGGCGCCGGCTCGAGCATCCGCTCGAGGACGAAGCCGGCGTCGGCGAGGCAGTTCAGATACGTCGACAGGGGGCGGTGGTGGAACGGGAGGCGCACACCGGCCTCGACCTCCTCCTCGGACACCGACTCGACCAGATACCCGCCCACGCGCCAGTACGCCTCGCCGAGCACGTGATCCTCGACCCACCCGGCCCCGGGTGCCTGGAAGAGCGGGTGGTTGACGAAGGTCACCAGCCGCCCGCCCGGCACCAACACACGGGACACCTCCCCGATCGTGGCACCCACGTCCTCGACGTGCTCGAGCACGAGCACGATCGCGGCCCCGCCGAACGACGCGTCGGCGAACGGCAGGGCCGTGACGTCACCGGTGACGAGAAGCGAGCCGGGACCGGCCGCGGCTGCTGCACGCAACAGCAGCGGCGACGCGTCCAGCCCCACGGACCCCGGCGCGAGACGCCTGAGGAGTTGACCCTCGCCGCAGCCGAGGTCGACCACCCGTCCCCGACCGGCGAGCAGGTCCGCTGCCAGCGGGAGGATCTGTTCGGCCCAGACCGGGTCGCGGCCGGCCCCGAAGCCGCTCACCCACCAGTCCGCGTGGTCGTCCCACGAGAGGGTCACGACCGCGAACTCAGGTCTCCAGGGTGATGATCGACGCCATGATCGGCTCGAGCACACCGAAGGGAGCACCCGTGATCATGATGACCGTGTCGGACTTCTTGACCCAGGCGAGCTCGGTGTTGGGCCCGTCGCCGTTGACCCACACGTTGCGACCCGCGATGGTCTTCTCGGTGCCCTGCCACGGGCCCCCCGAGAAGACGGCGGCGATCTGGCCCGCCATCGGCGAGTCCCCGGTCTTTATCACCAGGATCGTCGGGTGGTACGACTCGCCCGTGCGTTGCTGCGGGTCGAGGATGCGAACAGTGATCTCGGATCCGGAGAGGCCGGGCTGAGCCTTGGAGATCTGGTCACCCGGGTTGATCTCGCGGAAGTTGTAGCCGGGGATCATCGCCGGCAGCTCCCTCGATCCGGCGGTGTCGATCGTTTCGTTGGGGAACTGCTCGGGGGGCACGAGCTCGTCGCTCATCTTGCCGTTTGCGCCCTGCGGAGTCCCGTCGGAGAGGGTTTCGGGCGTGGTCGTGACCGGCGTGGCGGACGCTGTGGGGCCGGCTTGTTCGGTCTCGCCGGACTTCTGGGCCTCCAGCGAGGTCGCCTCTCCCCCACGCGAGCACGCGCCGAGGGTGGCCACGACGCCCGCCGCAACGATCGCCAGGATCACTCGTGTTCGCATCGACACCTCAGGGCGAGAGACAGCACCCGGATCCCGATGGATCGACGTGGACAGAGGTGCCTATCTGTCTGTGTTGTTTACGGTCGTTTGCTGAGAGGTTCCTGATCCGTCCCAGAAAGGGAGACTGCGCCACGATCACCCGAACGCGGGCAGTACGGGCTGCCAGCGGCATGGATCGCCCGCGTTTGCCGGCGGCGCCGAGGTTCCCGCGACCACCCGTGCACACCGCTAGCCCCGGCTAGCCCCGGCTAGCCCAGCACCCGGGCGAGGTACTCGCCGGTGTGGCTGTCCGCGGTGTTCGCCACGGCTTCGGGGGTGCCCTCGGCGACGACACGGCCGCCGGCGTCACCGCCTTCGGGTCCGAGATCGACGACCCAGTCGGCGGTCTTGATCACGTCGAGGTTGTGCTCGATCACGATCACGGTGTTGCCGGACTCGACGAGGCGGCGCAGGACGCCGAGGAGGCGGCGCACGTCCTCGAAGTGGAGGCCGGTCGTGGGCTCGTCGAGGACGTAGAGGGTGCGTCCCGTCGAACGTTTGGCGAGCTCCGAGGCGAGCTTGACCCTCTGGGCCTCGCCGCCGGAGAGCGTCGGTGCGGGCTGGCCGAGGCGCACGTAGCCGAGGCCGACGTCGACGAGGGTCTGGAGGTGGCGGGCGATCGGCGGGATCCCGCCGAAGACGTCGAGGGCATCCTCGATCGAGAGGTCGAGCACCTCGGCGATCGAGTGGTCCTTCCACAGGATCTCGAGCGTGTCACGGTTGTAACGGGCGCCCTTGCAGACCTCGCAGGGCACGTACACGTCGGGCAGGAAGAACATCTCGATCTTGATCGTGCCGTCGCCGGCGCACGCCTCGCAGCGGCCACCCTTGACGTTGAAGCTGAACCGCCCGGGCTGGTAGCCGCGCACCTTCGCCTCGGTCGTCTGCGCGAACAGCTTGCGGATGTGGTCGAAGACGCCGGAGTAGGTGGCCGCGTTGGACCGCGGCGTGCGGCCGATCGGGGACTGGTCGACGTCGATGATCTTGTCGAAGTGATCGAGTCCCTCGATGCGCTTGTGCTTGCCGGGCACGTCCTTGGCGCGGTGGAGGCGCTGGGCGACGGCGCGCGCCAGGATGTCGTTCACGAGGGTCGACTTGCCCGACCCGCTCACACCGGTGACGGCGGTCATGAGGCCGACCGGGAACGCGACGTCGATGCCGGCGAGGTTGTTCTCGCGGGCACCCCGGACGACGAGGTCGCGCCCGTCGGGAGACAGGCGCACCGCGGGAGTCGTGATCGCCCGCCGGCCCGACAGGTAAGCCCCCGTGAGCGAGCGCGCCTCGTCCTCGACGTCCTCGACCGAGCCCGCCACGACGATCTCGCCGCCGTGCTCGCCGGCGCCGGGGCCTATGTCGACGACCCAGTCCGCCGAACGGATCGTGTCCTCGTCGTGCTCGACCACGATGAGCGTGTTGCCGAGGTCGCGCAGCCGTACGAGGGTGGTCACCAGGCGGCGGTTGTCGCGCTGGTGCAGGCCGATCGAGGGCTCGTCGAGGACGTAGAGGACCCCGACGAGGCCCGAGCCGATCTGGGTCGCGAGGCGGATCCGCTGCGCCTCGCCGCCCGATAGCGTCCCGGCGCCGCGGTGCAGGGTCAGGTAGGTGAGGCCGACGTCGACGAGGAAGCCGAGGCGCGCGTCGATCTCCTTGACGATGTTCTCGGCGATGTGGCGGTCGCGGTCCGACAGCTCGAGCTCCGCGAAGTACCGCCGTGTCGCCTCGACGGGCAGGCGCGACACCTGCGAGATGTTGCGGTCGCCGACGGTGACCGCGAGCGAGAGCGGCTTGAGGCGGTCGCCGCCGCACGCGGGGCAGTCGACGAGGCGCATGTAGCCCTCGAGCTGCTCGCGGGTGCGGTCGCTCTCCAACTCGGTGTGGCGCCGCACGATCCACGGGATCACGCCCTCGTACTTGGTGCTGTACGTGCGCGTGCGGCCGTAGCGGTTGCGGAACTTGACCGTCACCTTCCCGGGGACGCCCTCGAGGACGACCTTGCGGGCTGCCTTGGTTAGGTCCTCCCATGCGGTGTCGAGGTCGAAGTCGTAGTCGGCGGCAACCGACTCGACCGCACGACGGAACCACTCCCCCGCGCGCCCCGACCACGGCGCGATCGCGTCCTCGTTGATCGACAGTGACGGGTCGGGCACGACGAGCTCGGGGTCGACCTCGTGGCGCGTGCCGAGGCCGTCGCACGTCTCGCAGGCGCCGTAGGGCGAGTTGAACGAGAAGTTGCGCGGCACGAGCTCCTCGAAGCTGAGCCCGCACTCCGAGCACGCGAGGTGCTCGCTGAACACCAGCGTCTCGGCCATGGCGCCGTCGCCGTCGTCGACGTCTCGGGGCACGACCTCGATCTCGGCGACGCCCTCGGCGAGGCCGAGCGCGGTCTCGATCGAGTCGGTCAGGCGCCGCCGGATGCCGTCGCGCATGACGAGGCGGTCGACGACGACCTCGATCGTGTGCATTTCGTAGCGTTCGAGGCGGCGCCCCTCGGCGAGGTCGACGACCTCGCCGTCGACCTTGGCGCGGGCGAAGCCCTGCTTGGACAGGTCGGCGAGGAGCGTCTCGTAGTCGCCCTTGCGGCCCCGCACGACGGGCGCGAGGACCTGGAAGCGCGTGCCCTCGTCCATCGCGAGCACCCTGTCGACGATCTGATCGGGGGTCTGGCGTGCGATCGGACGGCCGCAGTTGGGGCAGTGCGGCTTGCCGATGCGGGCGAAGAGGAGGCGCAGGTAGTCGTAGACCTCGGTGATCGTGCCGACCGTCGAGCGCGGGTTGCGGCTCGTGGACTTCTGGTCGATCGAGATCGCCGGGGAGAGGCCCTCGATGAAGTCGACGTCGGGCTTGTCCATCTGGCCCAGGAACTGCCGGGCGTACGCGGACAGGGACTCGACGTAGCGGCGCTGGCCCTCGGCGTAGATCGTGTCGAACGCGAGCGACGACTTGCCCGACCCCGACAGCCCGCAGAACACGATCAGCTTGTCGCGGGGCAGCTCGAGGTCGACGTCGCGCAGGTTGTGCTCGCGGGCGCCCTTGACGTGGATCGTGGCCGCATTGGCCGTCCCGACGGCCGTGCGGGCGCGCCGAGAGGGGGCGCGCTTGGGGGCAGGCGCGGCCTTCCCGGTTGTCTTCTTCGCGGCCTTTGCCGTCGTGCGCTTCTGCGGAGGCGCACCCTTGGCGGCCACGGCCTTCTTCGCGGCGGTCTTCTTCGCGGGCACCGACACCAGCCTAGTAGTGCGAACGCGTGTTCGGGTTGGCTGGCCGCCTTGTCGGGCCTGCGCTCTGGCGAGGTCGGGGGTCGACGTCGGCGCGGTTGGATAACGATCCGGCCAAACCCGAGGGGTTGGAGAACTGCGACGACGCGTAGGCGCGCTTCTGTTCTCCAACCCCGGGACTTTGGCCGGTCTGTTCTCCAACCCCGGGCGTCACTGCTCGCGCAGCACCTGGTACTGCTGCTCGGCGATGGCGACGGCATCCGCAGACGTGACGCCGCTGTCGGCGGTAGTCGTGCGCTCGACGCGCACGACTAGGTCCTCGAACGGGAAGAGCACCTGGTACAACCTCGTGTCGGTGAGACCCTGGGCTGCCCCGCTGAACGTGCTCCCGTGCGCCTCGGGGATCGTGGGCACGTCGAAGCCGATGCGGTCCTCGATGCCGTCGGCGCGTGTCGTGGCGTCCGCGAAACGGTCGGCGGCGCCCTCCGCCGACGTGTACTGCTCGACGGTCACGTAGAGCGACTCGTCGGGCGTCGGCCCGGTGAAGGTCTTCTGGTACCCGTCGAGGAACCCGAAGGCAGCAAGGGTGGTGCCCTCCTGGCCCGTGGCTCCCTCCAACGAGACCACGTCGCCGATGCCGATACTGCCGCTACGGCCGGGGTCGGTCACGAGCGTGAACCCCGCAGGCACCTGTGGCAGGACCAGCTTGGCGAGGTCGGCCTGCACGCCCAGGGTGGGTGCGGTGTCGCCCGAACCCCCACCGCAGGACGCGATCGGGGTCGTGGCGAGCAGGACTGCGATGGCCGTCGCCACGAGTCTGGGCATCGGGCGGATTCGACTACTCACGCTCACTCCCCGACCAGCTCTGCGAGCTCGAGCCAGCGGGTCTCGGCCGCGTCGAGGTCGGCCTGCGCCGCGTCGAGTGCCGCCGTCAGCTCCAGGAGCTGCTCGTGGTCCGAGGCCGCGGCCTCGATCCCGGCGAGGAGCTCGGCACGGCGCGCCTCCAGGACGGGCAGTCGCGCTTCCAGGTCGGCGTGCTCGCGGACGACCTTGTAGCTGGGCTTGGTCGCTGCACGGGAGCGTGCCGGCACGACGGCGGCCTTGGCCGGACGCTTCTCCACCGACGCGCGCATCTGCCGGTAGGCCGCCCACTCTCCCGGGTACTTCGTGACGGTGCCGTCGGGCCTGATCCCGTAGAGGGTGTCGACGAGGCGGTCGAGCAGGTAGCGGTCGTGGCTCGCCACCACGATCGTGCCCGCGAAGCCGTCGAGGTGGTCCTCGAGCGCCGCGAGCGTGTCGAGGTCGAGGTCGTTGGTGGGCTCGTCGAGGATCAGCACGTTCGGCGCCGCCATGAGCACTCGGCACAACGCGAGACGGCGCAGCTCACCGCCGCTCAGCGTCGACGTCACCCGGTGCTGCATCGAGTCGTCGAAGAGGAAGCGCTCCATCAGCGCCGATGCCGAGATGCGGCGGCCGTCCGCCAGCGGGACCCACTCGGCGACGTCGCGCACGATCGAGATCGCGGTCTCGTCGCCGCGGGCGACGGTGACGTCCTGGGTGTAGTAGCCCGACTCGACGGTGCGTCCCACGCGGACCTCGCCCGAGTCGGGTACGAGCCCCCCGGCGAGGATGTCGAGCAGCGTGGTCTTGCCGGCGCCGTTGGGGCCGACGATCCCGACGCGGTCGCCCGGCCCGACGAGGAGGTCCACGTCGCGGAGCACGATACGGTCGCCGTAGGACTTCGACACCGCCGTGAGCTCGAAGACGTCGTTACCGAGGCGGCGCCGGCCCGTGCCGAGCTGGAGCTGGCCGCGGCCCGCGTCCGGCGTGGCCGCCATGAGCGTCTCGGCCTGCTCGACACGAAAGCGCGGCTTCGACGTACGTGCCTGCGCGCCGCGCCGCAGCCATGCGATCTCCTTGCGGAGGAGGTTGCGCCGCCGGGCCTCCGCCTTGCCCGCCAGCTCCACACGTGCAACGCGGGCTTCGAGCACGTCGGAGTAGCGGCCCTCGTGGCGGTACAGGGTGCCGCCGTCGAGCTCGAACATGCGCCTGCACAAACGTTCGAGGAAGTAGCGGTCGTGCGTGACGAGCAGGAGGCCGCCACGGCGACGTTGCAACTCGCCCTCGAGCCATTCGACCGCGTCGGCGTCGAGGTGGTTGGTGGGCTCGTCGAGGATCAGGAGGTCGGACTCGCCCACGAGCGCCCCCGCCAAGGCGACGCGCCGGCGCAGGCCACCGGAGAGGTTGCCCACCGGCGTGGACACGTCGCGCACGCCGAGGCGGTCGAGCATCGCGGCTGCCGCGGGGCGGGCGTCCCAGTCCGCGTGCGTGGCGTCGTGGCGATGGTGCTCGCCGGCTGCAGCGGCGACGGCCTCGATCGGCGTCGACGACGGGTCGAGGCTCGCCTCCTGGGGGAGGTACACGACCGTGGCGTCGGCGCTCTTGGTGATCCGACCGGCGTCGGGCTCCTCGACACCGGCGAGGATGCGCAGCAACGTGGACTTGCCGGCCCCGTTGGCGCCGACGACGCCGATGCGGTCCGCGGTCGTGATGCCGAAACGCAGGCCGTCGAGGACCGTGCGGCCCTCGTACGCCTTCGTGAGGCCCTCGACGCTCATCACGTGCATGATGTGCGCAACATACACATGGCGGTAGTGCCCTGTACGCCGAGCGAATCCCGACTTGGGCGCGCCAGGCCCAGCCCGCTGGGGTGGGCGCGCCCGGAACGGGAATCTCCCGGGTGACCGCGCCCAGAACAGCGCATCCGGGACTACTCGGGCGAAGCGTCCGGGTCCGGTTCCGGTTCCGTGTCCATCGAAGGGACCGGCGCCGCTACCGGCACCGACCCTGGACCCGGCCCTTGTTCCGGCGCGGCAGGCGCGGCGGGTTCGGTGTCGCCCTGGTCGAGACGGAAGGGCGGGTACTCGTCGCGCATGAGCGACACGTAGGCGATCACCCGGTAGACCCACCGGTTCAGGCCCATCACGAGGTCGTAGATGCCCCGCGGGTAGACGCCGGCGAAGAGGAGCGCGAGAGCGGCGAAGCACACGAGCACACCGATCAGGCCCGTCGAGAGGACCCAGCTCCAGCCCGCGTCGTTCGCCGCTGCCGTGCTCCCGCCGAGTAGCAGCGTCAGGACCAGGTACTGGGGGATGGCGAGCAGCCACCACTTGACCAGGACGAGCCCACGGCTGAGGCGCTCGGGGTACGCGACCTCGAACGTGGCCGGATAGTCGGGGTGGTGGCCGAGGCTGAACGGCGGGTACCTGTCGGTGCCGAGAACGCCGTAGCCGTAGTAGGCGACACGCCACGACCAGCGCAGCACGCCGACGTTGAAGTCGAACAGCGCCCGCGGGAAACGCGCCGTGAACAGGATCGCGAAGAACGCGATCACGCTGACCACCCAGAACGCGATCCAGAGCACCGCGAGCACGATGTAGTGCGGGATGAGCAGGAGCCACTTGACGAGCCAGAGAGCCCGGTTCGGAGCCCCCTCGAAGCGGCCCTCCAGGACGACGGTGGACCCGGGGCCGGGCTCGGGCCCGCCGAGCTCGATGTGGCGGTGCCGTGCCAGCGCGACGACGCCGACGACGAGCAGGACGACGCCGATCACCAAGAGCACCAGGCCGCCCGACAAGAGGCCGATCCCCAGTGGGAGCAGCCACAGCATCCTGACGCCTGCCGACGCGTCCACGCTGACACCGGCGCCGGCGTCGGCGTTCATGACGACGACCACCCACCTGCCCGACTGGGGACGCCACTCGAGTGTCTGCACACCGGTCCCCTGCGCCGACGCCACCCAGATGTCGCGCGTGTCCGGCCGATCCGTGGGGGCGTGACCGCCGAAGTGGTCGTACGCGACGCTGAAGGGGAAGGTCCGGATGTCGACCACCTCGGCGCGTGCAACCCCGTCGAGGTAGCGGTCGGCATCGCCCCTGCGGGCGATGCCCACGAAGACCGAGCGCTCGCCGGCGGCCTCGGCCCGCAGGCGCAGTGTCGCGATGTCGCCGAGGTCGACCACGTCGTCGTCCGCACGCGCGCTCAGGTCGATGTCCTCGGTCGTGATCGCGTACGACGTCGTCTCGAAGCGGCGAGTGGGCGTGGAGAGGAAGCCGTCGGCGTCGCGCTGGGTGCCGTAGGCCCACAGCAACAGGCCCCCGGCGGTGACCAGGGCGATCGCGACGAGTGTGAGGACCACACCGATCACGACGAGCACGACGGCGCCCACGTGGGACTTGGGCTGCGGTTGCGTAGCCGCCTCGGCCGGTGGCTGCATCGGCTGGTTCACTCCGGTCCTCCCTCTCCGGTGTCGGGCGGCACACCGGTGCCGGGCCCGGAAGGCCCGGGCGGCGCGGAATCCGCAGACAGGATCTTGTCGATCCGGCGCCGCTCCCAGTCGGGGCCGAGCCAGCGGCCCTCGAACACGAACACCGTGAGCGCGTGGACCACCAACCCGATGCCCCAACCGATCATGGACCAGTAGAACCACCAGGCGCCCCACGAGGTCACCGCGTTGATGACGAACAGACCGGCGTTGACACACACGTAGATCAGCAGGTGGACGTAGAAGCCTTTGATGTCCTCGACGCGCTTCTTCGCCGCCTTGTAGCGCGGATCTTCGCTTCCGCCCGCAGGAGCCACTGCCGACTCGTCCGCCATCCGCCGCCTCCGAGTGTCGCGATGGGGAGGCTACTCGCCCGACGGGATCGCAGCGGGCACCGGCCCGGTCTCAGCCGATGCCGGCCTCGGTGAGCTCGCGCAGTTCGCGGCGCAGGGCCTTGAGCTCGTCGCGCAGGCGGGCGGCGTACTCGAACTCGAGCTCCTTGGCAGCCTTGTGCATCGCGTCCTCGACGGAGCGGATCAGCGAGCGCAGCTCGTCGGTGGGCAGCTCGTCGGTTGCCATTGCGGCGAGCTTGGCGTCCGCACGGCGAGCCGCACGATCCTTGCCCTTGCGGACCTCGCCGTCGCCGTGCCGGTCACGTCCGGCGCCGATGCCGGCCTCGGACGCGCCGGCGTCGTGCTCGCGCACCATCACGAGGATGTCGGTGACCTTCTTGCGGATCGTCTGGGGGTCGATGCCGTGCTCGACGTTGTAGGCCTGCTGCAGGGCACGGCGGCGGTTCGTCTCCGACAGCGCGCGCTTCATCGAGTCCGTGACCCTGTCGGCGTACATGACCACCTGGCCGTCGACGTTGCGGGCAGCGCGGCCGATCGTCTGGATCAGCGACGTCTCCGAGCGCAGGAAGCCCTCCTTGTCGGCGTCGAGGATCGCGACGAGGGAGACCTCGGGCAGGTCGAGGCCCTCGCGCAGCAGGTTGATGCCGACGAGGACGTCGTAGGTGCCGAGGCGGAGGTCGCGCAGGATCTCCACGCGCTCGAGCGTGTCGACCTCCGAGTGCAGGTAGCGCACACGGATGCCGAGCTCCAACAGGTAGTCCGAGAGGTCCTCGGACATCTTCTTCGTGAGCGTGGTCACGAGCACGCGCTGGTTGGCCTCGGTGCGCGCACGGATCTCGCCGATGAGGTCGTCGATCTGGCCCTCGGTCGGGCGCACCTGCACCTCGGGGTCGACGAGGCCCGTGGGCCGCACGATCTGTTCGACGACGACGTCGCTCTCGGCGAGCTCGAACGGGCCCGGCGTCGCCGACAGGAACAGCACCTGGCCGACGCGGTCGAGGATCTCGTCGAAGCGCAGCGGCCGGTTGTCCATCGCCGAGGGGAGCCGGAAGCCGTGCTCGACGAGGACCTCCTTGCGGCTGCGGTCTCCCTCGTACTGGCCGTGGAGCTGGGGCACGGTGACGTGGCTCTCGTCGAGGACGACCACGAAGTCGTCGGGGAAGTAGTCGAGCAGGCAGTACGGCGTCTCGCCTGCCGCACGCCCGTCGAGGTGGCGGCTGTAGTTCTCGATCCCGCTGCAGTAGCCGACCTCGCGCAGCATCTCGAGGTCGTAGGTGGTGCGCATGCGTAGGCGCTGCGCCTCGAGCAGGCGGTTGCCGCGCTCGAGCTCCGCGAGACGCTCCTGCAGCTCCACCTCGATGCCCTCGATCGCCCGCTCGAGCGACTCGCGGTCGGTGCTGTAGTGCGTCGCCGGGTACACGCTCACGTCGTCGAGCTCGGTGATGACCTCGCCGGTGATTGGGTTGATGCGGCTGATGCGGTCGACCTCGTCGCCGAAGAACTCCACACGCACCGCCGTCTCGTCGTAGGCCGGGAACACCTCGAGGGTGTCGCCACGCACCCGGAAGCGGCCCCGCGCGAAGTCGAAGTCGTTGCGCTCGTACTGGACGTCGACGAGGCGGGCGAGCACCGCGTCGCGGTCGTACGCGACGTTCTGGCGCAGGTAGACGAGGTTGTCGCGGTAGCTCTGGGGCGAGCCGAGGCCGTAGATCGCCGACACCGACGCGACCACGATCACGTCGCGGCGGTTCAGGATCGCCGACGTCGCCGAGTGGCGCAGCCGGTCGATCTCGTCGTTGACCGTGGCGTCCTTCTCTATGTAGGTGTCGGTCTGGGGGACGTACGCCTCGGGCTGGTAATAGTCGTAGTAGCTCACGAAGTACTCGACCCGGTTCTCCGGGAAGACCTCACGGAACTCGTTGGCGAGCTGCGCGGCGAGCGACTTGTTGGGGGCGAGCACCAGGGCCGGTCGCTGAGCCTCGGCGATCGCGTGCGCGGCGGTGAAGGTCTTGCCGGTGCCGGTGACGCCGAGGAGAGTGCAGAAGCGCAGGCCGTCCTCGAGGCCGGCGACGAGCGCCTCGATCGCCTTGGGTTGGTCGCCGGATGGGCGGAACTCCGAGACCAGGTTGAACGTCTGCGTGCTCACCGAGCCAGTGTAGGTAGGGGGTCCGGTGCTCTCGCGGGCCCGATCGTCAGGCGAAGCGGGTGGGGTCGATCTCGATCCAGAGGGCCTCGGAGCGGGCGAGGACGGTACCGGCAGCGTCGTGAAGGGCCGCGGCGGCGCGGTGTTTGCGTCCCTCGGACTCGCCCGGACGCGGCCAGGCGGTGACGACGAGGTCGTCGCCCGGCTGCGGCCGTGCACTCTCGAAGACCACCGCGAGCCGGCCGAGCACCGCGGGTACGGTCCCCGCACCCGGGAGTGCCCAGTAGGTCGGGCAGTCGAGCGCGGCCCATACGAACTCGGGACGGACTCTGCCGTCCCCGCCGGCGAGGTCGGGCGTCGGGGTCCATGGCCCCGCCACGACGCCGGGGTGTCCGTCGACGGCCCCGCAGTAGATGCAGAGGCCGTCGCCCCGTTCGCGTGCGGTCCCGCACGTGAAGCAGGTCGGGAAGACGTGGACCTCGTGGCCCGGGTAGCGGATCGAGGCGGCCTCGGCCTGGGCCCGTGTCGGCGGCCCGGCCGGCGGTTCCGGCTCTCGGGTGCGACGGGCCGGTGCCGGGACACCGCTGGCGATCTCGCGATCGCCGTCGAGGAGGCGCACCCCGTCGCCGGCGTGCACGATCTGCATCGGGGTGTCCAGAGGCGGCGGCGCACGCAGCGTCACCTCGGCATCGCCGCTCACATGCTGCGCGACGAGCCCGCACACGTACCCGCCGTTGCCCGAGTTGGGAGGCCCCCTGAACCGCTGGGACACGACGACGGTCTCGGCACCGGAACCTGCTGCGCACATGTGGACAGTCTGGCGGCAGCGGCCCCCCCGTCTCAGCTCGGCAGCAGCGCCTTGATCTCGGCACCGGAGAGCGCCCGGTCGTAGATCCGGACGTCGTCGAGCTGTCCGTCCCAGAACGCCTCGGGCGCTCCAACCGGATAGTTCTTGGCACCCACTGCCAGCGGCCGGTTGTTCCGGCAGGTGGTCCCGGTGATCGCCCGGCTACCGGCAGGCGTTCCGTTGATCCACACCGTGAGGGTCGAGCCGTCGTACGTGCTCGCGACGTGGGTCCAGGTGTTCGTGGGTATCACGACGCTACTGTCGAGGTTCTGCCACCGGGAGACCGCGCATCCGCCGAAGAACCCGCCGACGCGGACATGGCCGTCGGTGCGGACGTTGATCCAATAGGCGCCCGCCTTCTCGAGCACCTCCCACCGATCGAAGGTCATGTCGTTCTGGACGCCCGTGTACTTCACGAGAGCAGCGACCGTGAACCCGTTGACGTCCAGCGCGTTGCGCTCGGGTACCGACACGAACTGGTGCTGTGTGCCCACCAGCTTGATCGCGCTCCCGGCCCCCGACACGCTCGGTGACCTCGCCGCTGCCGCATTCGTCTTGACGTAGGTGCCATTGATCGAGTTGGCCGACGAGTCTCGGGCGACGTTCCCCGCGTCGTTGTCGAACTTGTAGTTGAGCACGAGCCCCGCGGTGCTCGGCGTCGTCGCCGCATCTGCCGGACCCACGATCGGCGGGCCGACCGCTGCTGCGCCCAGGACGACAACCGCGGCGACGACTGCGCTTGCCGTGACCCTGAGCATGGCGACCCTCCCGATGTCGACGACCCAACCTACCGCGTCATCCCCCCTTCGGCCTTCTCAGGGCCCGGCAGCATCGCGCAGGCGGCACAGCCCGGCCCAGACCTCGTCCACACGGGACTCGAGGTCGGCGAGGGAGCCGTTGTTCCAGATGACGACGTCGGCTTTGGCGAGCTTGTCCTCCAGAGACGCCTGAGCGGCCATGCGGGCCCGTGCGTCGTCCGCGGACATGTCTCGGTCGCGGACCATACGGTCGACCTGGAGGTCAGGGTCCGCGGCCACGACGATGAGGGGCATCCCGGTCCAGCCCGCCTCCACGAGGAGGGGCGCGTCGAGGACGACGATGGCGTCGGTCTCACGCACGGCCTCGATCATCTCGGCGATGCGCGCACCGATCGCGGGGTGGGTTATCGCCCGCAGCTTCGTGTTGGCGTCGGCATCGGCGAACACGATCGCACCGAGAGCATCGCGGTCGAGGCTGCCGTCGCGGTGCAGGATCGCGTCGCCGAAGACGGCCACGATCTGCGCCAGCGCGGGTGTGCCCGGCTCGACGATCTCACGCGCGACGAGGTCGGCGTCCACGACGACCGCACCGTGGGCGGCGAGCAGACGCGAGACCGTCGACTTGCCCGACGCGATCCCGCCCGTCAGTCCTACCTGGAACACGCTCGCACCTCTACCAGCCCGTGGAACCGTCGAACGTGTCTACACCAGGGCGCCTGCCGCGCCGATAACCCGGACGTGAGGGCTCGAGGCAAGCAGGCCGCGCCGCAGGCGCCGGTCGTCACCCGGCATCTGCCACAACCGGCGATCGCGTTTCGCTGGGCATCCCTCGCGCTCGCCGTCGTCCTTGCCGTGGGGGCACGCGAGACGCCGGCGTGGGCGGCGCTCGAAGCCGGCGCGGTGGCGATCGCACTCGTCGCGGCCCAGACCCTGATGGAGCGCTGGACGTTCCGCTACCGGGGCGCGACCGAGGCGGTCATCCTCGTCGAGGTCGCGGTCACCACGGTGCTCGTCTACTACACGGGCCAGTGGACCTCGCCGTTCCTCCTCTTCGCCTTCGCGCCGGTGCTGGACGCCGGATTCCTGTCGGGCTTCCGCGCAGCCGCCGCGGTGGCGACGCTCGCGGCCCTGGCACCGACACTGGTGTCGGCCGTCGACGAGGGCGGGATCACATGGCAGATCCTCGCGTCCGCGTCCACGTGGGGTTTCGTCTACGTCGTGTCGGGCGGCATCGCCGCATACGCGCGCCGCCAGGCGATCGCGCTCGCCACTACCCGCAGCCTGCTCGCCGACGAGCGGCGCGAGACCGCGCGCCGGGTGGAGACCCTCGAGGACGCCAACGAGCTCCTCGTCGACCTGCACGAGGTGGCTCAGCAGCTCCCCGCGACACTGGACCTCGAAGGGCTCGTCAACACGACCCTCGACCGCCTCGACGCGCTGTTCCCGGTCAAGACGTCTGCGGTCCTGCTCCTCGAGGACGACGAGGCCCTGCGCGTCCTCGGCTGCCGCGGCGCAGTCCTCACCGTCGCGCCGATCCGTCTGGACACCGCACCGGCACCGCTGCGGCTCGCGATCCAGCGACCCGTCGCTGCTTCCCACACTCGGCCGGGAGACCCGCTCGACGACGGCACGCGCTCGTTGCTCTACGTCCCGCTGCGACGCGAAGGGCGCACGCTCGGACTCATCGCGCTCGAGGACTCCGAGCCTGAGCGCTTCGGCGGCGAGGACATCTCGCTGCTCACCGGCTTCGCAGGACCCGTCTCGGTCGCGCTGGAGAACGCGCTGCTGTTCACGCGGCTGCGGACCCTGGCCACCTCCGAAGAGCGGGCACGCATAGCGCGTGAGCTCCACGACCGCACGGCACAGCACCTTGCGTTCATCGCGTTCGAGCTCGACCGCCTCGGGCGGCAGGCACGCAAGGTCGCGCTGGCGGAGCTCGAGGCGCGTACCGAGGCCGCGGCCGCGGCACAAGCTCCCCCACCCGCCGAGGCGCTCGGCGACGAGATCAACGGGCTCGCGACCGAGATCCGCTCCGCGATCGAGGACCTGCGCGAGACGATCGGCGACCTGCGCACGGACGTCACCGAGTCCAAGGGCCTCGCAGAGCTCGTCCGCGAGCACGTCACCTCGGTGGCCGCGCGCAGCGGCATGACCGTGGACCTGCAGCTCCCGGCCTCGGGGGTGCGGCTGCCGCTGCCGCAGGAACGCGAGCTGTGGCGCATCTGCCAGGAGGCGGTCGGCAACGTGGTCAAGCACTCCGGCGCGACCTGGATCGGGGTCTCGCTTCAGGTCGACCACGAATCGGCCGAATTGCGTATCGAGGACAACGGCGCCGGATTCGACCCGCGAGTCCGCAAGCCCGGGCACTTCGGCCTCGCCGGGATGTCGGAGCGAGCAACGGCGATCGGCGCCCGGTTCTCGATCGACTCCCGGCCCAGTGGGGGGACGTCGATCCGGGTAACCCTACGGAGGAACGCATGATCCGCGTGTTGCTGGTGGACGACCACACGCTCGTCCGCGACGGACTCCGCCGCGGCCTCTCCGAAGAGGACGACCTCGAGGTGATCGGGGAGGCGTCGAACGGAGAGGAAGCCGTGAGCGCGGTTGCGCGGATCTCGCCCGACGTGGTCCTCATGGACGTGTCGATGCCCGTGTGCGACGGCGTCGAGGCGACCAAGCGATTGCGCCGCACGAACCCCGAGCTGCCCGTGGTCATGTTGACGATGCACAGCGACTCGCCGACGCTCACCTCGGCGATCCGCGCGGGGGCATCCGGCTACCTGCTCAAGGACGCACGCATAGAGGAGGTCGCCGACGCGATCCGCACCGCCGCCCGCGGCGACACGGCGCTCACCCCCGAGCTGGCGACGTCGATGCTCGAGGAGTTCCGCCGCCTCGCCCGCGGCGACCAACGCCAGCCCGGCCCGATCCTGACCAAGCGCGAGGAGGAGATCCTCCAGCACATCGCCGACGGCCTCTCCACCCAGGAGGTCGCCGAGCGCTGCTATATCTCGATCAAGACCGTGAAGAACCACCTGGCGTCGATCTACGGAAAGCTCGACGCCAACGACCGCACCCAGGCGGTCGTACAAGCCGTCAAGCTCGGCATCATCCGCCTCGAGTAGCCACCGGAGCCGAAGGCGCGAGGATCTGCCGGCACCCGCGTCGGCGGGGAAGCATCAGCCGACCAGGGCCTGCAGGAAGGCCCTCTCCTGGCCGGTCTGGTACCGGCCGCTGTGACGGAACACCTCCGCCACCTGCTGGACCACGACCATCCAGCCGGGTCCGGTGAGCGTGATCGAGCGAGGGCGTTTCGTGATGCCTTGGGTTCCGTGGGCCTCGACCCGAACACGTGACCGGTGCGCCGAGATCCAGATCGCCGGCTCTCCCGCCGAATCGGGGCCGACGATGATCAGCACACGCGACGGCGTCCTGACAACGGATGTGGTTCCGACGACCCCGATCTCGCCCAGCGACACGGGTTGGCCCGCACCGAGCCGCCATGCGTGGCCCTCCATGGCAGACACACCGACGAACGAGGCAACCACCTCCTCGGTGCCCATGGGCTCGGCCATCTCCGTTGCACCGCAGCACATCTGCATCTCGGGCACAGCATGTGGGACGCAGCGTTCGTAAACGACCACGACGCCATCGGTCACCGCTGCGTCGACAGGGCTCGACACCATCGACGCCGCCGGGACAGCCGCTCCAGGCTCCGGCTGCGCCGGATGCGGGTGCCCGTCCGGCGCGGCGACGGCATTCAACGGCTGCGGAACCTGCGCTGCGGGAACGCCCGACGCCAACCCGCCGGGAGGTGGCACGTCCGTCGCCCCAGGGATCGAGTAACGCACACCCTTGCCCTTCTCCACGATCTTCGTGGCATGCCCGGGATCCTGGGAGATCGCGATCAACGCGGCGCGGTGGCCGTCGTGGTCGCCGTGGTGCCGGGCGACCGCACGCCACCGGGCCACGTGGCCGACGAGCTGGGTCTCCACCCCGGGAGCAAGGTTGCTCACGTAGAAGTCCACGCGCAGGAAGGCCGGCGAGACATCACCGTGCCCGGACGCGTGACAGTCGTACGCGAACAATCCGACTCGCTTCATCGGCCCACGCAGCCGACTGTGCACGACCACGTCGACAGGCCACTCGTAGCGGACCTGACCCGCTGCGATCTTGCCGCCACGGCGAGCTCGCGCCACCCCCCGCGAGACCGCCTTCAACGCGGCTCCGGTCATCGAATTCGTGAAGGCCCCGTGATACGCACCCTTGTCGTACTTGGTGATGGCGTAGACGACGCGACGGTCGGTGATCCACACATCCGCCTTGTCGTCCGGCTCCCAGAGCACCCTTAGGCGGTCCGGGTCGGCGCCGCGCTTGAACTTGATCGATGCGCGCATCTGGGCATGCACGGCCTCACCCGGCTCCAGGACGGGAATCCCGTTCGAGTCCAGCTCCGGCCAGACGGCGCTGCCCGGTGCACCTGGCTCGTTGATCTCGACGAGGGCGGCGCCCCTCGTTGCAGACATGTGTACCTCCGCTCGGATGCCGTCGGAGATGCAACGTCGCCCGGCAGTCTCCGTTGCGCGCTGATCACGAGCCGGAACTGTTCAGGCAGCCGCCCGCGCCCAGGCGCCGAGTCCGTCGAGGAGCCAGAGGCGTTGCAGCGGTGCGCGCAGGTACCGCTTGACGAGCTGCTTGGGTGACCGCGCCCCTGTGTCGGAGGGATCCGACGGCTGCGCAGCGTCGACGTCGTCACGGCCGCCGGCGGTGACCGAGGTCCTCCAGGTGCCGGGTGTGAAGCCGCGGTTGTCGACCTCGAACACGTCGAAGCCCGCCTTGGCGAGCGTGTCGACGAGCGTGCCACGTGTGAAGTACCACAGGTGGCTCGGCGGCACGTACGCGCGCCAGTGCTCGCGGTTGAGCCGGCGCCCCAGCGAGCCGCAGTTGGGTACCTCGACGCGCATCGCACCGCGCTCGGTGACCAGTTCGTGCACCGCCCGCAGCGCGGCCACCGGTCGGGGCATGTGCTCGAGGCTGTGGATCAGGGTGACGACGTCGAAGCGCTCCCCAGCGTAGGGGTGGGACTCGAGGACGCCGCGGCGCACGTCGAGGTCGAGGACCTCACGGTCGAAGCGCACCGCCCACTCTGATGTCTCGAGGCCGTGCACGTCCCAGCCGCGGTCGCGTGCGCGCAGGAGCAGGGGCCCGTTGCCGCAGCCCACGTCGAGCAAGGAGCCCTTGGCACCCACCGCTTCCTCGGCGGCGTCGAGGAGCTCGTCGTACGCCCGCCGCTGCGAAGCCGGTAGCGCCACGTCGGAGGACCTCAGCGATTCCAGATCGGTCTCGCTTCGCGACACCGAGGTCCAGTCGTACCACTCCTCGTCGTCGTACTGGGCGCGCAGGGCGTCGTCGTCGGGGATCGGATCCACGACCTCGAGCCGGCAGCGCGTGCAACGCACGATCGTGTAGCCGTTCTTGACGAAGGCGCGACGGGTCGCCGCGCCGCAGTTGGGACAGCGCGTGGGCGCCGTCACTCGCCGTCGCCGGCGGTGCCTTCCGGCCCTACCGGGGCACCACCGTCTTCGCCTTCGGTGTCTGCAGCGACGCCGCCAGGCTCGTCCTCCTGGGCTTCGAGCGCGGCCTTCAGGTCGCCGAGGGCCTCGGAGTGCTCGTCGCCGATCTTGAATCCGGACGCACCGGCGTAGGCAGCGCGCTCGCGCTGGGGACCGCGCCCCTTGTCCTCACGCTCCTCGAAGGGCGAGTCCTTGTAGACGGACGGGTCGAAGCCGCCCGAAGTGGTCCCGCCGGCCTGCTTGATCGACAGGCTGATGCGGCGCCGCGCGAGGTCGATGTCGATGATCTTGACCTGCACGTCCTCGCCCACGACGACGACCTGCTCGGGTGTCTCGACGTGGTCGGCCGACATCTCCGAGATGTGGACGAGCCCCTCGATGCCGTCGGCGACGGACACGAACGCGCCGAACGGGACGAGCTTGGTGACCTTGCCGGCGACGATGTCGCCGGTCGTGTTCTCGCGGGCGAATGCCTCCCAGGGATCCTCCTGGGTCGCCTTCAGCGACAGGCTGATGCGCTCGCGCTCGCGGTCGACGTCGAGGACCTGCACGGTGACCTCGTCGCCGACGGCGACGACCGAGCCGGGGTGGTCGACGTGCTTCCACGACAGCTCGGACACGTGCACGAGGCCGTCCATGCCGCCGAGGTCGACGAACGCACCGAAGTTGACGACGCTGGAGACCACACCGGGGCGGATCTCGCCGGGCTCGAGGTTGTCGAGGAACTCCTGACGCTGCTCGGCCTGGGTCTCCTCCAAGTAGGCACGGCGGGAGAGGACGACGTTGTTGCGGTTCTTGTCGAGCTCGATGATCTTGCACTCGAGGTCCTGGCCGACGAACGGCTGCAGGTCGCGCACACGACGCAGGTCGACAAGGGACGCAGGCAGGAATCCGCGCAGGCCCACGTCGAGGATGAGGCCACCCTTGACGACCTCGATCACGGGGCCGGCGACGATGCCGTCGTCGTCCTTGATCGCCTCGATCTTGCCCCACGCGCGCTCGTACTGGGCGCGCTTCTTGGAGAGCTTGAGCCGACCTTCCTTGTCCTCCTTCTCGAGGACGAGCGCTTCGATGACTTCACCGAGGCTGACGACCTCGTCGGGATTCACGTC
Organism: Acidimicrobiia bacterium; assembly: GCA_046331095.1. Taxonomy (GTDB): domain Bacteria; phylum Actinomycetota; class Acidimicrobiia; order UBA2766; family UBA2766; genus JAIBAC01. Next base: position 1,117,864 of record JAXLRM010000004.1, on the reverse strand, counting down.
GTTGCGGATCGAGAGCTCGCGCGAGTCGATCACGCCCTCGGACTTGTACCCGATGTCGAGGAGGACCTCGTCCTTGTCGATGCGGACGACGGTGCCTTCGACGATGCGGCCGTCCTCGACCGGGACGAGGGACGCCTCGATGACAGCATCGAGGTCGTCGAGGTCGACGTCGATGTCGATGATCGGCGAGTCGGCGGGGTCGCCGGTCACGGTGGCCGCTGGGATCGTTGCCTCAACCATGTGCATCTGCTGCGTTGCTCGGGTGTCCCCGGCACCGTGCAGCGGACGCGCGTCGAGGTGGACCGATGGGTCCGAACGGCCAGTGTAGCGAGCACCCATTCCCGGCGTCCGGCCCGGCGTGGCAGGAGGCAGGTGCAGCCCGGACGAACTCTCGACTTGCTGCCTCCACTTCCCGCTGCCGATAGGCCACCGTTGTCCGAATCTGCACCCGAGTCCCGGGCCGACGACTGGATCGCCGACACCCATCACGAGGTGGTGCCCTCGGGAGACCCCGACGTCGACGCGATGGAAGTCGTCGCGGACTTCGAGGCCGCGGACCGCGCCGCCGAGGGCGAGAACGTCTCGACCACCGTGAGCCGCGGGATGTTGTGGAACATGGTGTCGGCCGGCACCGTCGAGGTCGCCACGCTCGTGCAGTTCCTGATCCTCCCGGTCTTCATCACGCCGGAGGAACGCGGGAACTACGCGATCGCGGCCGCGGTGGCGTTCCTTGCCCTGCAACTGCGCGACTTCTCGACGGGGCTCAAGTACATCCAGGACCGCAAACGGCCACGGGAGGAGGCGTTCAACATCGCGTTCAGCCTCGAGCTCATGCTCGCGCTCGGCGGCACCATCGTGATCGCGGCGTGCGCGCCGATCCTCGGTGCGGCCTACGGCGACAGCGAGCTCACGTGGCTTGTGCTCGCCATGGCCCCCCTCGGCCTCGGCGCGCTGGTGGGGCTGCCGGAGTACCACATGGTCCGCAACATGGACTTCCGCAGCAGGTTCTGGCGTCTCGGCGTCGCTCAGTTGAGCGGTGTCGTCGCCACGGTCTGGGCGGCCGTCGCGGGCTGGGGGGTGTGGGCGCTCGTGATCGGGTTCCCGGTCCAGATGGTGGTGGGCCTCGTCACTCTCTGGCCGGGCCAGAAGCTGCGCCCTCGCTTCGTGTGGGACAAGCCGGCCTATCGCGAGTACTTCGCCTACGGCTGGCCGGTCTGGCTCGCCTCGATCTTCATCTTCGTGTTCCTGTTCCTGACGACGAACGTGATCACGATCCTGTTCGGGGTCGCGATCGTCGGCTTCTTCTCGGTGGCGTGGCGGATCGTGGAGCTGCAGTACCGGCTCAACCTGAAGTCGACACTGGCGTTGTACCCCGCGGTCGTGAACCGTCGCGGCGACATCGAGTCCCAGAAGCGCCTCTTCGTGGTGAGCAACAAGATCATGATGGCGATCAGCGCCCCCGTCGGGGTCGTGCTCGTCTACTTCTCACGTGACCTCGTCACGTTCTGGAAGCCGGACTGGGCCCCGGTCGTACCGTTCATGCAGTCCGTCGGGGCGTTCTTCGTGTTCGGCACGCTCGCGTTCGACTGGGACGTGTTCTACCGGGCCCGTGGCGAGACCCGGCCGATGTCGAAGCTGACCGGGGCACTGGACCTCACCCTGCCGGCGTTCCTCGCCATCGTGTGGGTCATGGGTGTGCCCGGCATCTACGTGTCGATCGTGCTCATCGGTGTGTGGCTGTACGTCGTGCGCTCCTACTACATCCGCAAGCTCCTCGGAAAGGTCTCCGCGGTGCGCTGCACCTGGCCGATCGTCGTGGCGGCGTTCGGCACCGGTGCGATCGGGTGGCTCGTGACCCAAGCACTCGGCGGTGGCCTCTGGCCTGCCGCGGTCGCCGGACTCGCGGTGGCGATGGTGCTCTACCTGGGTGTGTTCGCACTCATCGAGCGCAAGCTCGTCACCTTCACCGTCGGGTCCCTACTGGGCCGCTCGACCGGGGGCCTCCAGGCACTGGTCGGTGACGACCCGACGACGCCTAGCGCGCCTTAACGCCCGCTTGCCGCACGTCGTGCTCCCCAACAGACGTGGGGACGCAAAACGGGCTCACAACCCACCTCACGTCCCCACGTCGCTCTCCACAACAGACGTGGGGACGCAAAACGGGCTCACAACCCACCTCACGTCCCCACGTCGCTCTCCACCACCGACGTGGGGACGCAAGACGGGCTCACAACCCACCTCACGTCCCCACGTCGCTCTGCTTCTGGGCGAGCAGGAGGAACTCGGGTTGGTCGAGCACCGGTTCGGCTTCCTGGTACTCCCCGGGAGCGACGCTCCACACGGCGATCACCTCGAGGCCGCAGACCGAGGCGAGCAGGCGCAACTCCCGCGGTGTGTAACAGGTCGTGCTCATCGGCACTTGGCGGGTGGCTCCGGCCGAGTCGCGCAGCTCGGCCACCTCGTGGAACTGGCCCGTGCCGGCGTCGAAGCCGTGGCCGGGGTCGTCCCACAAGCCGCAAGCCGCGAAGAACGCGCTGAACGCCGTCAGCGCGAGGCGACCGCCCGGACGCAACGCCGCCGCCAGGTTCGCGAGGATCGCCGTGTCGCCGTCGAGGCCTGCGCCGACGAGGCCGAAACCGCCCTGGCACAGGCAGACCACGGCGTCGTACGCGTCCACCTCGTCGAGGTCGCGAAGGTCGGCCAGGCGGAAGTCGACGCCGAGACCCTCCTCGGACGCTGCGGCCGCGGCGATCTCGACGAACCGTGGTGACACGTCGACGCCGGTGACCGTACAGCCGCGCCGGGCAAGTTCCAGCGCGTGACGGCCGGGACCACATCCGGCGTCGAGGACCGGCCCCGGACCGTCGGGCAGGATGCGCGGCATCAGGAAGTCGACCTCCTGGCGCGTCCCCTTCGTGAACGCGTTGCGCAGATACGCTTCGCCGAGGAACTCGGCGACCGGCTGGTACCAATGGGAGGGCGGGGTGTCCGACACGACGCGCAAGGTACCCCGGGACCGCCCCCGGGTGGCCGTCGTGCTCGCCGGAGGGCTCGGCACGCGGATGCGACGGCCCGACCTGCCCAAGGCACTCGTGCCCGTCGGCGGCCGCCCGATGCTCGCCCGCGTGCTCACCGGCCTCGCACGCGCAGGCTTCACGCGCACGGTCGTGGTCGTTGGCCACATGGGCGCCATGGTCCGCGACGAGCTCGGGGGCGTGCACGACGGCATGGCGCTGGAGTACGCGGAGCAGGCCAGCCCTGCAGGCACGGCCGACGCAGCCGCCTGCGCACGCGCCCGCCTCGACGGCGTCGAGGCCGCCCTGCTGACCTGGACCGACATCCTCGTCCCCCCGGCGCACTACGACGTGCTCGCCACGGCATGGCGTGCACGGCCGGTCGCCGCGCTCACCACCGTCGTGTACGGGAACCCCTCGGTCGGCGCTCTCGTCGAGTTCGACACGGCGATGACGATGACGGGCTTCACCGAGAAGCCCCCGGGCGTCACGCGCGGGTGGGCCGACGGCGGCGTGGGCGTCTTCGATCGCGGGTTCTTCGAGAGGTTCGCGTCCGTCGGCGTGTCGCCGCGGGGCGAGAAGGAGATCGCGACGGCGCTGCGCGCCGCCCTCGCGGCAGGCGTCCCGGTCGGGGTCGAGAAGCTCGCCGGGCCGTGGTTCGACCTCGGCAGCCCCGAGGCGATCAGCCGATGCGAGGAGACCCAGCCCGAGCTCCTCGCCCTCACCACGGCCGAGGACCGTTGAGGACCGTTGGCGATCAGCGCCAGAAGTCGGTGACCTGCGCGGCCAGGGCTCTGCCCTGGCCGAAACCGGCTCGAGCAGCGGGCGGCCGCGTCGAGAGATCCATCATGTTGGCGTCGAACGCATCGAGGGAGTTGTCGTCCGGGAAGATCGTCTCGACTCTGCTTCCGCCTGCGCGTAGTTCGTCGACTTGCGCGGCAAGCTGCATGCCCCACTCCGGCGGGTGGCGCGACCTGCCCCCGAACGGCGACAGCACCAGGATCCGCTCGTATCCGGCCGCCAGATCCGCGTTCTCGTTGCGTCGGTAGCCGCCGTCGATATACGTGTCGGCGCCGATCCGATAGGCGGGTCCGCTGGAAGTGCTGGCGGCGACGGCGTCCACCAGGTCGACTCCGCTGCGGCGGTCGAACACGACGGGTTCGCCCGTGCGGGCGTCGACGGCCGTGATGAGAATGGCCCGTTCCGGCCAGCTCCGACCGGGCAGCCTGGCGGCGACGGTGGCCCGCCACCGAGTCGACCCGGAGCCGTCCGGCGCCGCTTCCATCGCGATCGCCTCCGCACCCATCCTGCGGCGCATGTCGGCGGCATCGGCGGCAGCGGCGATGATCCGGTTCGTCCGCTCCAGATGGTCGGCCACCGACCCGACGCGAACGCGCCCTCCGCCGGAGTCGGCCGGACCTGTCCGAGACGGGGGCGCGGCGGCAACGATGGCGGCGAGCAGTTCGGTCGGGTTCGCGGCGGTGATCTGGGCGGCGGCCGTCGCTCCGGCCGACGTCCCGACGATGAGATCGGCCACGGTCACGTCCAGTCCGGCATCGAACAGGCCGGCGACGACGCCGATCTCCCACGCGTTGCCTACCGATCCGCCACCACCGAGGACCAACGCTCGCGCGCCCGCGTCACGCACCACCCCCCGGTCACACACGCGCGCACGTCACTTGGCTTCGGCCCACGAGGCGCCGGTGTGCACGTCGACGACGAGGGGGACCTTGAGATCGACGACGTCCTCCATCACCGCCCCGATCTCGGCGGCGGTGACCTCCATCTCCCCCGCGGGGCCCTCGACGACGAGCTCGTCGTGGACCTGCAACAGCATGCGGCCCCGCGACCCGTCGGGGGGCAGGATCGCGTCGACGTGGACCATGGCGAGCTTCATTATGTCGGCCGCCGTGCCCTGGATCGGCGCGTTGAGCGCCTGCCGCTCCGCCATCTGGCGGATCCGCGGGTTGCGCGATCGCAGCTCCGGGAACAGGCGCCGGCGCCCGAACAGCGTCTCGGTGTAGCCGGCCTCGGTCGCGGTCGCGACGATCTCGTCCATGTACGCGCGCAGTGTGGAGAATTGCGTGAAGTAGGCGTCGATGACCGACTGGGCCTCGTCGCGCTCGATGCCCATCCGGCTCGCCAGGCCCCAGGTCTGCATCCCGTAGAGGAGGCCGTAGTTGATGACCTTGGCGCGGCGGCGCTGCTCCCCGCTCACGTCGGCGGTCTCGACCCCCCACACCCGCGCCGCCGTCTCGCGGTGGATGTCGTCGCCGGCGTGGAACGCGTCGATGAGCCCGGGATCGCCCGACAGGTGCGCCATGATCCGCAGCTCGATCTGGGAGTAGTCGCACGACGCCAGCAGGCAGCCGTCGGCGGGCACGAACGCACGCCGGATCCGGTTGCCCTCCTCGGTGCGGATCGGGATGTTCATCAGGTTCGGGTTCTCCGACGAGAGGCGTCCCGTCGCCGCCCCGGTCTGTTTGAACCGCGTGTGAATGCGGCCGTCGGCGGGGTCGACGAGCGGCGGCAGCGCGTCGGTGTAGGTGGAGCGCAGCTTCTCGAGGTTGCGGTACTCGAGCAGCGCCTCGGCGATGGGGTGCTCGACGGCGAGCACCTCCAGCGTGGCGGCGTCGGTCGAGAAGCCGGTCTTGGTCTTCTTCTGCGGCGGCAGGCCGAGCTCGTCGAAGAGCACCTCCTGGAGCTGCTTGGTGGAGTTCACCTGGAACTCGTGGCCGGCGTGGTCCCAGATCGTGCGCTCGAGCTCGGCGATGCGCCCCGTGAGCGAGCCGGACAGCTCGGCGAGGTAGTCGACGTCGACGCGGATCCCCGCGGCCTCCATGCGCGCGAGGATGCGCGTCAGCGGCCGTTCGAGGTCGTCGTAGACACCCGTGCAGCCGACGTTGTCGAGCTGGGTGCGCAGCTTCGGCGCGAGGACCGCGGCGGCCCAGGCGCGGCGGGCGAGGTCCTCGTCGCGTGCGAGCTCGGCGTCCGCGTCGACGCCGAGGGCGAGCTCGCCTTGGGTCCCGGGTGCCGCAACCGCTGCCGTGCCCGAGATCTCGAAGCCGAGGTACCTGCGTGCCAGGTCCTCGATCGGGTGGCTGCCGGTGGCGGGGTCGAGCAGGAACGCGGCGATCTCGGTGTCGAGCTCCAACGCGGCGGCGTCGATGCCCTCGTCGATGAGCGCCTCGATGATCGGCTTGGCGTCGTGGGCGCGAAAGCGCGGCCCGTCCCCGACGACGAGGGGGCCCACCGCGTCGGCGTCGAACACGTCGGCGCCGAAGACGACGCAGCGGCCGTCCTCGCCGGCGACCGCCCACGCGTCGCCCCTTGGGAGGCCGGGCCCGCCGGTGGATACCGCCGCCGCGATGCCGACCGCGCCGTCGAAAGCCGCGAGCGCGCCCGCGAGCTCATCGCGGTCGCCGACGACCATGACGTCGAGCTCGGGCGCCGCAGTCGCGACGTCCGCCGGGATCGACCCCGCCGGCATGTACCGGTCGAGCTCGACGACGCGGTTGAAGATCTCGTTGAACGCGAGGGACGTGAAAAGGCGCCGGATGACGTCGACGTCCCACGGCGCCACCTCGAGGTCGGCAATCTCGACGCCGACGTCGACGTCGTCGTGGAGGCGCATGAGCTCGAGGTTGAGCACCACCTGGGGCCAGTGCGCGGCGACGTTCTCGCTCTGCTTGGGGGTCAGCTCGGCGACGTGGTCGATGATCGCGTCGAGGCCCCCGTACTTGTCGAGGAGCTTCGCCGCGGTCTTGTCGCCGATGCCGGGGACGCCGGGGAGGTTGTCGCTGTTGTCGCCGCGGAGGGCGGCGAGCTCGACGTACTGCGCCGGTGTCACGCCGTAGCGGGCGTGCACGGCGGCTTCGTCCATCTCGTCGACCTCGCTGATCCCGCGGCGGGTGTAGATCACCTTGACCTGGGGGTCGCGCACGCACTGGAAGATGTCGCGGTCGCCGGTCACGAGCTCGACGTCGACACCGCCCTCGGTCGCCTTGCGGGCGAGCGTCGCGAGGATGTCGTCCGCCTCGGCGTCGTCGTGGGTGAGGATCGTCACGCCGAGCACCTCGAGCACCTCGCGCACGAGGTCCATCTGGGAGCGCAACGGCGCCGGCGTCTCCTCGCGCTGGGCCTTGTAGCCGGGGTAGGCGTCCTTGCGGAACGCGGGAGTACGCGTGTCGAACGCGACCGCGACGTAGTCGGGCCGCCGTTCGCGCAGCATGCGCACGAGCATGTTCGTGAACCCGTAGACGGCGTTGGTCGGCTGCCCGTCCGGTGTCGTGAGGGTCTCCGGCAGCGCGAAGAACGCCCGGTAGGTGAGCGAGTTGCCGTCGAGCACGAGCAGCTTGGCCATCGCGGCAAGTTATCCAAACGCGGGCAGAACGACCCGCCAGCGACACAAACCGCCCGCGTTCGGGAAGGGGCCGGACCCCAACCCCAAACGCGGGCAGAACGACCCGCCCACGACACAAACCGCCCGCGTCGGCGAGGTACTGACCCCAACCCCAAACGAGGGCAGAACGACCCGCCCACGACACAAGATGCCGCGCTTCGGGGGGCGCCGACCCCAAACGCGGGCAGAACCACCCGCCCACGACACAAGCCAACGGCGCTTGGGGTCCGGGGTCAGGGGCCGGGCCGCCGAACCGCGCACGGCCAGCCGCCGGGGGTCAGAGGGTCGAGGCGGCCGGCGGGGCCGACCGAGATGGTGGCGCCGTACCAGTCGCCCTCGCACAGGGCCTCGCAGGTGTCACGGTCGTACGTGGCGGCAAGGGTCCGGCGGCCGGCATCGAGGCGCGCCAGCACGATCGCCTGCTCCGGCTCGCCGTCACGCCCGAACGTGACCGTGTAGCCGTCGACGGTGGCCGCTGCCTCGGTGTCGAGGTCCATGCGCGGGTGCGCCTCCGCGTCGATCGCCGCCTGGTCGGCCCCCACGTCGTTGCGTCCGAACGCGGTCACCGGCGGCCGTGACGCGTACAAGCCCCACGAGTGCTTGCCCACGTACCCGCCGTTGCCGGTCACCACACCGACGGCGCCGGGCCGGGAGCGCAGCTCGCACGCCATCGTCGCGATCGAGTGCGTGACGTAGTCGTTCCAGGGACCGCCGAAGGCCGCCATCCCGCCCGTCACCGTCATCCCGCGCGGGTCGTCGGTGCCGATCCCGAGCGCCTCGGCGGCGAGCTGCACCGCCGACGGGAAGCACGAGTACAGGTCGAACAGGTCGACGTCTTCGGCGTCGATGCCGGCGAGACCGAGACAGCGTTCCGCGCAGATCCGCATCGCGGGCGAGTGGTCGTAGCCGACCCGCTCGGTCACGGCGTGCACGTCGACGGCGTCCGCCGCCGACCACACGTACACCAACCTGTCGGTCGGCACCCCCAACTCGGCCGCCAGCGCCGCGGTGGTGAGGATCACGGCGGCGCCCATGTCGACGCGCATGTAGCTGTTGCACGCGAGCGTGTACGGCAGCGCGGTCATCCGGTTGTCGGGCCGCGGCGCCATGAGCTCCGCACCGGCGCGGACCTCCCGCTTCCACGCGTACGGATTGGCGGCTGCGACCTCGGTCATGGCGGCGAGCATCGACCCGATCGCGGCTGCGTGCTCGGCGACGGTGCGGCCCGCGGCGGCCCGCAGCGCCGGCTCCCACAGCGGGTAGATCTCCATGGGGCGCACGACCGAGTGGCGCAACTCCGCCTCGGTCGGCATGTCGGTCGCGTCCACGTGCTCCCGCTCGAGAGGGACGGCACTGCGGCCCCAGTCGACGAGGTGGCCCGACCGCTTGGCGTTGCGCTTGCCGGCCGAGCACTCCGCGCCGCACACGATCGCGGCCTCGATCTCGCCCCGCTGCAGGCGCCCGGCGACGTCGGCGACCGCCTGCTGGGGGGTGTTGCCGCCGACGTCGAGGTAGCGGCGCTCCCCCGGACCGAGGCCGAGCCGCTCGGCGAGGAGCTCAGGCGCGTTGCCGTAGTCCCACGACATCACCGGCGCCACGCTGAGGTGGTCCACTTGGCCGAGCACGGGCGCACACGCGTCGGCAGCTGCTGCCCGGACCGCTTCGGCCGCGACGTCGACGGGTCCGGCGATGTCGGGCCACTGCTGGTTGTGCAGTGTGACCTGGCCGGCACCGACGATCACGGGGAGGCGGTCACGGTCCAACGCTTCCTCCCGGCGCGTGCGGTGCGGGCCACGCGGTCACAGCGGGACGAACGTCACGTTCGGGCCGACCTCGACCTTGGTGCCGTGCCACTCCCGCTCGGTCATCGCCGCCGCGACCGCTGTGTCGGCGGTGGACAACATCGCGCGCCGGTCCGGGCCGAGGCGGGCGATCACGATCGCCGTCACGGGGCTCCCGTCGCGGTCGTAGGGGACGCAGTACGCCTCGATCGTGGCGACATCGCCGACGACCGGCTCGGCCTCGAGTCGTGGGTGATCGAGGGCGGCAACCGCGGCCTCGTCGGCCACGCGGTCGTTGACCCCGAAGGGCTGCGACGGCGGCTGCGTGGAGTAGAGGCCCATGCTGTTCTTGGTCACGAACCATCCCACGCCGGTGACCAAGCCGAGCTCGCCGGGACGCTCCCGCAGATGTGCGACCATCGACGCGATCGAGTGCGTGACGTAGTCGTTGCCGGGACCGCCGAAGTACGGCAGCCCGCCGGTCACCGTGAACGGCCGCGGGTCGTCGGCTTCGAGCCCGAGGGCTTCCATCGCGAGCTGCACCGCCGACGGGAAGCACGAGTACAGGTCGAAGGCCGCGATCGCGTCGGCGTCGACGCCCGCGATCGCGAACACGTTGGCGGCGTTCGTGCGGATCGCGGGCGAGTGGTCGTAGGCGGCCCTCTCGGTGACGTACCAGATGTCGGTGCAGTCGCTGCCCGCCCACGGGAACACCCATAGGTCCTCGGCCACCCCGGCGGCACGCGCCTCGCCCACCGTCGTGAGCAGGAGCGCTGCACCCTGGTCGACGTCGAGGATGGAGTTGACCGACTTCGGGTAGGGCCAGCACACCATGCGGTTCGCTGCCGACACCGTCATCAGGTCCGCGGCGCTGCGAGCCTCGGGGAACCAGGCGTATGGGTTGGCCGCAGCCACCTCGGTGAAGGGCGCCATGAGCGCGCCGATGTGGGCGCGGTGGTCTTCGATGCTGCGCCCGGCGGCAGCCCGCAGTGCCGTCTCGAACATCGGGTAGGTCCGGATCGGCAGGATCGCGAGGTGGCGCATCTCGCTCGGGTGCACGGGCTCGCGCTGGGCGCGTGGCTCGAGCGGGGTCTCGCTCGTCGGCCAGTGGGCGCGGTGGCCCGCCTTCTTGGCGGCCTTCTTGGCGGCGCCGGCCTCGCCCCCGGCGAGCAGCGCTGCCCTGATCTCGCCCTTCTGGAGGCTCACGCAGAGGCGGTTGACCTCCTCCTGGGGCGTGTTGCCGCCGACTTCGAGGTAGTTGCGCTGCGCCGCGTCCACGCCGAGGCGGCCGGCGAGCAGGCCCGGTGCGTCGCCGTGGTTCCACGAGAACACGTTCACGACGCTGAGCGCGTCGATCCTCTCCGGCGGGAAGCCGCCCGCGTCCGCGATGGCGACCTCGGCCGCCACGGCCATCAGGTCGAGGGGCCCGGCGAGGTCGGGCCACACCTGGTGGCGGCGGGTCGCCTGTCCGACCCCGACCAGAACCGGGGTCCGCGGATCGAGGCCCACCTCAGCGGGCCTTCCATGCCGGGGCGCGCTTCTCGACGAAGGCCCGAGGCCCCTCGCGGAAGTCCTCGGATGCGTACAGCGGTGTCATCTTGTCCACGGCGAGCCGCCAGCGGCCGTCGGCTTCGAGGTCGCGTCCCTCCACGACCGCCGCCCGCGACGCGCGCACGGCGAGCGGGGCGTTCGCGGCGATCCGCTCGGCGAGGGCGACAGCGTGGTCCACGAGGACGTCGGGCTCGACGACGTCGTTCACGAGCCCGAGCGTGTGCAGCCTCTCGACCGCGACCGGGTCGCCGGTCATGATCATCTCCAACGCCACCTTCTCGCCGACGAGGCGGGGCATGTGCGCGATGCCACCGGCCATCGCGAGCAGGGAGCGCTTCACCTCGGGCAGGCCCATGCGCGCACCCGCTGCCGCGACGATCAGGTCGCTGGCGATGGCGATCTCGCAGCCGCCTGCGTAGGCGTCGCCTCCGAGGGCAGCGATCACGGGCTTGGTCCGCTCGCGCCGCACGAACCCGCCGAAGTCGCCCCGAGCGGTGATCATCTCGGCGACGCGTCCCGTCGCGATGAGCTTGAGGTCGGCGCCGGCGCAGAAGACCGGGCCGTTGTTGGTGAGCACACCCACCCAGAGCGAGTCGTCCTCCTCGAGGCGGTCCACGGCCGCTTCGAGGCCCGCGGCGAGGTCCCCGTTGACGGCGTTGCGGGCGTCGGGCCGGTTCAGGGTGATGACGAGTGTTCGGCCCCGCGCCTCGGTCAGGACGGCGTCGCTCATCGCGCCTCCAAACAAACTGATTAGTGAGTCAGTAAGCCTAGCCTTCGCTCGACTCGGGGCCGAACACTCGCCGAGCCCGCGTAGCCTGCACGCGGTGAACTGGGTCGACCTGGTCCTCGTAGGGCTCCTTCTCATCGCCGCATGGTGGGGCGCCGTGACCGGCTTCGTGTCCCAGGTCGTGATCCTCGTCGGACTTGGCCTGGGCTTCCTCGCCGGCACCGGCCTCGCGGTGTGGCTGTCCCAACGGGTGCTCGACACCGACGCGCGCGCGATCGTGGCGATCTCGACCGTGATCGCGGTGATCGGCATCTTCTACGCCGGCGGGGCCGCGATCGGGGCGTGGGTCAAACACCGCGTCCCGCAAGGCTGGCCACGCGGCGTGGACGCCGCCGCCGGTACTGCGACTGCGATGCTGAGCGTCGCCCTCGTCGCCTGGCTGATCGCGATGCCCCTGGCCGAGAGCCCCTTCGAGACGCTGTCCACGGGCGTCAAGGACTCCCTCGCGATGCACGTCGTGCAGGCGCAGCCGCCGCCGCGCAACGTCATGGGGTCCTTGCAGTCCGCCCTGCAGGCCACCGGGTTCCCGCGTGTCTTCGACGAGCTCCCCGCCGCGTTCGGCGGCCACACGTCGCCCCCGGACCCGTCGATCACCGCGGACCCGCAGGTCGACACCGTCGGCGAGTCGACCGTGAAGATCCTCGGCCAGGCGTGCCGGACCGGGAGTCAGGGCTCAGGCTGGGTCTTCGCCCCCGGCTACGTGGCCACGAACGCCCACGTGGTCGCGGGCGTGGACGGCAGCGTCGACATCGAGACCCGTCACGGCCGCCGCTCCGAAGGCGACATCGTCGCGTTCGACCCCGAGCGCGACGTCGCCGTCGTCCACGCGCCCGACCTCGATGCGCCGGCGGTCAGCTGGACGACCCAGGACGCGACGAACGACCTGTCGGTCACCGCGCTCGGCTACCCCCAGAACCAGGCGTTCACCTCGGCGCCCGGCCGTGTGCGCCAGAAGCTCGTCGCCACGGGCCGCGACATCTACGACGAGAACATCGTCGACCGCAGCATCTACGAGATCGCCGTGCGCATCCGGCCCGGCAACAGCGGCGGACCGCTGGTGTCGCCGGCGGGCACCGTCTACGGCATGGTCTTCGCGGCATCCTCGTCGGACAGCTCGGTCGGCTACGCCCTCACCGGCGCCGAGATCGCTCCGATCCTCGACATCGGCCGCGGACGCAGCCAACTCGTCGACACGGGCAAGTGCCTGAGGTGACGTCCGCCCCCTTCACGAGCTGCCCAGGCCGCCGCCGCTTGGAGCACCAGCCGGCCAGGGAGCCCCGGTTGGAGCACCAGGCGGCCACCCGTGGCCGCCTGATGCTCCAACCCATTCCGCCGGCGCTCTCGCGCTCCAATCCCTGCGGCCGGCGTGATCAGGCGAGGCTGTCCTCCACCGCGACGCAGGTCAGGCCCCCGTCGACGGTGACGGTCTCGCCCGTAACGTAGGCAGCGTCGTCGGAGAGCAGGAACGCCACCACCGCCCCCACGTCGGCAGGGGTGCCGGTGCGGCGCAGGGGCACGATCCCGCGGCGCCGCTCCCACACGTCGCTGCCGGAGGAGACGACCTCGGCCATCGCGGTGCGGACGAAACCGGGCGCGACCGCGTTGACGCGAACCCCCCGCGGCCCCCATTCGGCCGCGGCTTGGCGCGTCAACGCCGCGAGCGCAGCCTTCGACGGACCGAACATGGCCGACCCCAGCGGCGCCGTGTCCACCGCAACCGACGTGATGTTGACCACCGCACCCTTGGTCACCTCGAGATGGGCGAGCGCGTGTTGCATCAACCGCAGGGGCGCCTCGACGTTGAGGTTCATGACGTCGGCGATCTCGTCGTGTCGCACCGCCTCCAGACCGGCGCGGCGCTCCTTGCCTGCGTTGTTCACGAGTCCGTCGAGGCGGCCGCAGACCTCGACGCAGCGCTCCACGAGGGCAGCGGAGTCGTCGTACGCGTCCCCCGGGAGCGCGATCCCGTCGACCTCAACCGCCACCTCACCCGCGATCTCGGCGTCGAGGTCGTTGACGGCGACACGCCACCCGCGGGAAGCGAGCGCGGCGGCGATCCCGTGGCCGATCCCCGAGCCCGCGCCCGTCACCAGGGCGACACGGCCCAGCAGCATGCCCTGGCCCGCCGCCTCCATCCACCGTCCCCTCGCACTTGGCTATGGTGCGCCCGCAGCGTAGCGACCGAGCGGGAGGCGCACACATGGACCCCGGCCTCACGTGCCTGCGCGCCGCGGTGGCCGACGTGTCCAGCCCGGGGGCGCCACTCGGGTCCTCACGTGAGGTGATCGGATGTTCCGCCACGTAGTGATGTTCAGGTGGAGAGACGACGCCACTCCCGAAGACGTGGCCGCTGTGTCCGCGCAGCTCGCCGCACTGCCGGCGCTGGTGGGCAGCGTCCGCGAGTACCGCTTCGGCCCCGACGCAGGCGTCAACGACGGCAACTGCGAATTCGTGATCGTGGCGGACTTCGACGACGTGGACGCCTATCTCGTCTACCGCGACCACCCCGAACACCAGCGCGTGATCCGCGACCACATCGCCCCGATCCTCGCCGAGCGCCACGCGGTCCAGCACACGGTGCCGTGATAGCCTGAACCACATTCGTGTGATTCGGGAGCACCGTGGAACTCGCCGAGTGGAAACGCCTTTCGGAATGGGTGCGGGCCGTGTGGCCCCAGCCCGGCTACGACGACGAGCAGGTCGCCGCGACCTACTTCATCGTCGCGGACCTCGACGCCGACGATGCCGAGTCCGCCCTGCGCGAGCACGTCCTCGCCAACGGGGTGGGCGCCACCCCCCACCCCTCGGAGATCCGCCGCCTCACCAACACATTCGTGCGGGCGCGCCGCCGTCCAGCACACCCTCGCGCAACGGCGACCACGGAGCCGCCCGCCGACGACCAGCAGGTGAGTTCGATCCTCGCCGGCCTGCGCGCCGACCTGGGCCGCAGGCCCCGACACGACCCCCTCGCCCTCGACGGGCCGGCTCTGAGCGCCATGCGTGCCAAGGCGCGGACCCCCGCCGGGCCTCCGGAACAACTGCACTAGTCTGACTGCTCCGGGGTCGAGGAGGCCCGAACGGACGCGGGAGGGTCCGGTGGCGACAACCAGCGGCCACGACGTCGACCACGCGCGCTACGAAGACTTCATGCTGACGATGTACCTGGTGTGGCGCGGCATCTCCGTAGTCGTCTACGGAGCAAGCACATGGGAGTCCCGGGCCCGTTACCGGCGCCCACGCGTGGCAGCGTTGGCATGGCTGCTCATGACAGCGGACATCGTATGGTCCACCCGGCGGCTCCTGCGCGGCCGGCACACCCAGGACGCGTCGGTGACCGGCTGGGTCGACACCGCAGCGACTGCCGCGATCGTCGGGTTCCTCCCACATGCACTCGAACCGGGCGACGCCGACCTGTGGCGCGGTTGGCACGTCTCCCAGGCCATCCTGCACGCCGAGGCGATCGCGTTCCTGCTTCCACGCCGGAGCCAGCACGCAGCCGTGACAGCTACGCTGGTCGCCGCACACGCAGCCGCCCAGGTGCTGGCACCCGGCTCCACGGACTGGGGCGACGTCACCCGGACCGGAGCCACGATCGCGTTCCGCGGCCTGTGGACGAGCATCTTCGCGAGCGTCGTGCGCGACAACGTGAAGCGCCTCGAACGCGCCCACACCGATGCCGTGCGAACCGCCGAGAACGCAGCCCTCCAACGCTCCCGTTCGCGACATCGGCGCTATCTGCAAGGCCGCGCCATGACGGTCCTCGAGGCGATCGCCGTGGCCGAGCATCCCCGCGTCGCCGAGTTGCGCCTCGCCGCCAACCGCGAAGCCGGACGCTTGCGACGCCTCCTCGTGCCCGCCGACGGGGCGCACCCCGAACTGGCAGATGTCGTGGACGAGGCTGCGGCGCGCGGGATCGACCTCGAAGTCGTCTACGGCGACGTCCCCACGGCACTGCCACATGCTGCCGTCGATGCGATCCGCGCCGAAGTCGCGCTGACCGGTCGCGATGCGTCGCCCGGCATCGTCCGCCACGTGGTCCTCTTCGTCGACGCCGTCGCCGACACGCTCGTGGTCACGCTGCGCGGCAACGAGGTGCGGCGCGAAGTCAGGATCACACTGTGAAGCGTCCCCCCTTGGACGTCGACGCGATCGCCACGGTCGCGGCGGCGGCCTCGCGGGTCTCCAACCTCGGCACCGGCATGTTCGACGCCGGCCGGCACCGTCGGGGCAGAGTCGCCCGCGCCTACCACACCGCCTGGATCCTGTTGTCACTGGTCGGCTTGGTCGACATGGCGCGCACGCGGCGGCTCCGGCGCGGCTGGATCGTGGCCGACGCGGCCCTGGTCGTGGCGACGAACCTGTCGAGGTCCAGCTGGGACCAGGACGACACACCCGTCGAGCAGCGCTTCCAGCAACTGTCCTCCCTGTGCGTCTCGGCCGCCGCCACGGCCGACTTCGCGCCCGTGGCCGTCGTGTCCACGGTGACAGCTTGCGCGGCGTGGGCGTGGGGGCTCGCCGGGCTGCAGCGCCGGCGGGGGGAGTTCCAGGTGGCGGTCGTGGCAGCGACACTCGAGCCGCTGTTGGCGATGTGCGCCGTCGCTGCGGTCTCCCGCCAACTGCGTTCGATCGAGACCGAGCTGGACGCGCTGCGCGAGGCCGCACGCGTGGACGCCGAGACGGCCACGGTGGAGCTCGAGCGCGAGCGCACCCACCGCCTCCTGCACGACACCGTCCTGCAGACACTCGAGGCGGCAGCGGGCGACTGGGGCGCCGACGACGCGAGCCTGCGATCACTCGCCGCCTCCGATGCCCGATGGTTGCGACAGGCTCTCGCGGAAGAGGACACCCGCAAGAACCTCGAGCCGGCCCTCGCCGACCTCGTCGAGACCTACCGACGAGCCGGCCTCGACGTCACGCTCGAGACGCGCCCGCCGACGGGATGCGCGGGGACCGTCGCCGAGGAGCTCGCGGCCGCGACACGTGAGGCGCTCACCAACGTCCTCAAGCACGCCGGGCCCTGCACCACGCGAGTCGCGGCGCAGCGCGACGACGCCACGGTGAGCGTCACCGTCACCGACGACGGCTGCGGCTTCGACACGGCGGCCGGTCTCGCCGGATACGGGATCGAGAACTCGATCCGAAGGCGACTGTCGGCGATGGGCGGAGACGTGGTGGTCCGGTCGTCCGTGGGCCGGGGCACGGTGATCCGCATGAGCGTGCCCTCCGGCTGACGCCGGTCTCTCGGTGCCGGAGCACTAGTCTGAGCGCTCCGGGTCGGGGACCCGTTCGGGCACGGGAGGGTCCGGTGGTACCAACGAGCGGCCACGACGTCGACCATGCGGGCGGGTACGAACGTTTCCTCCTGTCGCTGTACGTCGCGTGGCGTGCCTTGTCGGTGGTCGTCTATGGCACGAGCACCTGGGAGACACGGGCCCACTTCCGCCGCCCACGCCTCGCCGGTGCCGCATGGCTCCTCATGGCGGCCGAGTTCGCGTGGTCCACACGGCGGCTCCTCGGCGGCGGGTCGCGGCATCGCCGAGCGGTCACCGGATGGGTGGACACCGCCGTGTCGGCGGCGCTGCTCGTGCTCTTCTCCAATGCGCTCGAACCCGACGACGGCGACCCTTGGCGCTCGTGGCACATCCAGCACGCCCTCGCGCAGGCACGGGCGACCCCGGTCCTAATCCCGGACCGGGCCCACCGCATCGCGATGACGTCGGCCCTGATCGCATCCCATGCGGCCGGCAGCGCGCTCACGCCGGGCCGCACGGACTGGGGAGACGTCGCGCGGACGGGAGCGGCCATGGCGTTCTTCAGCGTGTCGTCGGGCTTCTTCGCGGACGTCCTACTCGGCAACGGGCAGCGCCTCGACGACGCCCACGTGGCTGCCGTGCGCGCCGCCGAGGACGTGGCTCGCCAGCACTCCCGCGCGCGCCACCGCCGCCAACTGCAGACCAGCGCAGTGACCGTCCTCGAGTCGGTTGCAGCCGCCGAGCACCCGCGCGATCCCGGCCTACGCCGCGCCGCGAACCTCGAGGCCGGGCGTCTGCGCCGAGTGCTGCTGCCAAACGAGAGCGACCGGCCCGAACTGGCGCCCGTCGTGGACGAGGCCGCCGAGTGGGGGATCGATCTCGAAGTCGTGTACGGCGAACGCGACCTCACGCTCGCGCCCGCGGCGGTGGAGGCGATCCGCGGCGAGGTCGCGGAGGCAGCGCAGGGCTCGGCGGCGGGCACGATCAGGCACGTGGTCCTCTTCGTCGACCGCGTCGCCGACACGCTCGTGGTCACCTTGCGCGGCAGTGACATCCACCGCGACCTGAGGCTCGCACCGTGAGGCGTTCGCCGCTGGACGTCGACAAGATCGTCACGCTGGGTGCTGCCCTCTCGCGTGCCTCCAACCTCGGCGTCGGCCTGATCGAGACGTCCACGTCGCCCAGGACCAAGGTGGCCCGCGCATACCGCGCCGCATGGATCGCCCTGTCGATCGCCGGCCTGGTCGACATCGCGAGACGGCGGCGATACCGGCGTCGGTGGATCGTGACCGACGCGGCTCTGGCCGCCGCGATGAACCTGGCGGAGTCGACCTGGGACCACGACGGCGATCCCATGGGTCCGCACTTCCGCCAGATGGCCACACTCTGGGTCTCGGCTGCGGCCACGGCGGACTTCGCTCCGGTCGCCGTCGTTTCCGTAGTCGCAGCTTGCGCCTCGTGGTCGTGGGCGCTCGTGCGGCTCCGTCGGCGCCGACCTGAGCTCTCCGTGCCGGTGGTCGCCGCGACACTGGAGCCGTTGATCACCGCGGGCACGATCGCGGTGATCGCCCGCCGACTGCGTGCCATCGAAGCCGAGATGGAAGCGCTGCGCGAATCCGCGCGCGTGGACGCCGAGACGGCCGCAGTCGAGCTCGAACGCGAGCGCACCCACCGCCTCCTGCACGACACCGTCCTGCAGACACTCGAGGCGGTGTCGGGCGACTGGCACGCCGACGACGCGAGCCTGCGATCACTCGCCGCCTCCGATGCCCGATGGTTGCGGCGCGCGCTCTCGCAGTCGGATGCGGACCTGCCCCTCGAGTCCGCCCTCGCCGACCTCGTCGAGACGTACCGGCAGGTGGGCCTCGACATCACGTTGGAGCCGTGCAGGCTCCCGGGATGCGAGGCGAGCGCCACCGAGGAGCTCGTCGCCGCGACGCGCGAGGCGATGGTCAACGTGCTCAAACACGCGGGACCCTGCTCGACAATGGTGACCGCGGAATGCCGCGACGCCACGGTGACCGTCACCGTCGCCGACGACGGGGCCGGATTCGACACGGCGACCGACAACCCGGGCTACGGGATCGAGCACTCGATCCGCGGGCGCCTGCACGCGGTGGGCGGCGACGTGGTGATCGACTCGCGTTCAGGCAGGGGCACGGTCGTACGTATGAGCGTGCCCTTGCGCCGCGTCGTAGTGAAGTGAGTGAGCTTCCCGCCGGCGGGGACTGCGGGCAACCCCCGGCACGGAGCCAGGGGCCTCCCAGCCCGCCCGGTCCCCGCCGACCGGGCATTCCGGACCGTAGACCACGAAACCACCCACCTGGCCTCGGTGTACGCCTTTCGCCCGACAGCGCGCGCGTGTCGCAGCGGCCCTCTAACCTGGCGTCGCCGGAGCGATTCCGGCAGCGGTGACCGGGCTTCACCCGGGACGGACTGGGGCGTGAGATGATCCAAGGCGGTGACGGGTGATCCGGGTCGCCGTGATCGACGACCACGAGATAATCCGCATGGGATTGAGCGTCGCGATCAGCGCAGCCGACGACCTCGACCTCGCCGGCACGTACTCGTCGGTGGAGGAGTACGGCCAGCAGGTGCTCGTCAGGCCCGACGTCGCGATCCTCGACCTCGGCCTCACCGGGCTCGAAGGTCCCGAAGCGGTGGCGTTCCTCGTGCGCGAGGGACTGCCCGTACTGGTGGTCTCCGCGACGGGGTCGCGCCAGATGGTGCTCACGGCCGTCGCGGCAGGTGCGGTCGGATACCTGACCAAACGCAGCGGCAGCTCCGAGATCATGTCCGCGGTACGCACGATCTTCGAGAACGGCTGCCACGTGTCGCCGACCCTGGCGGCGTTCGTCCGCGGCCACCTGCGCAGCGTCGACGGCGAAGACTCGATCAGCACTGCCGAGGACGACGTGCTCACGCTCGTCGCCCAGGGCGAGTCCACCGCCGCGGTGGCACGAGCCCTGGGCATCGATCCGGTGTCAGCCGTGTACGACGTGCTCGAGTCGGCTCTCGCCAAGACGCGGCGGACCTTCGGGGGCACGACCGCGCTGAGCAGCCGTGAGCTCGAGGTGCTGCTGCAAGTCGTCAAGGGCCGCACGAGCGAGGAGATCGCGGTCGACCTCGGTCTCAGCCCCAAGACGGTCGGGACGTACCGGCGTCGCATCGCGGCCAAGACCGGGGCGCACAAGCAGACCGACCTGGCCAGGTTCGCCTACGAGAGCGGCATCCTGCGCCCCGGCGAGCTCAACGGGGACACCCCGGCCCCCTGACGCGTGACTGCGCCGTCGGCCACCTCCGCCCGGGCCCGTTCGGATACCCTCGCCGTTCGATCTCGAGACGGCGAGGCCCGGGGGGGTACGTGGACGGCTTCAACCTGGCGGAGATCCACGAGGCGATCGCCGCGATCGACCCCGGCCGCGACTGCATCGTGCGGGGAGACCGGCGCTTCACGTGGGGCGACGTCACCGAGCGCACCCGCCGGCTCGCCAACCACCTGATCGCAGCCGGTCTCGGCTGCCACACCGAGCGTGCCGGGCTCGCAGGGTGGGAGTCGGGCCAGGACCAGCTCGCCCTGTACCTGCACAACGGCAACGAGTACCTCGAGGGGATGCTGGGCGGCTACAAGGCGCGCTGCGCACCGTTCAACGTCAACTACCGCTACGTCGAGGAGGAGCTCCTCTACCTCCTCGACGACGCGCATGCGACTGCGATCGTCTACCACGCCGAGTTCGCGCCGCGCCTCGCCGCGATCCGCGACCGCCTCCCGGAGCTGCGGATCCTGATCCAGGTCGCCGACGCGAGCGGCAACGCGCTCCTCGACGGCGCCGTCGACTACGAGGACGCGCTCGCGGCAGCGTCACCGGAGCGGCCCGACGAGGCGCTCTCTGGCGACGACCTCTACATCCTCTACACGGGCGGAACGACCGGCATGCCCAAGGGCGTGCTGTGGCGCCAGCACGACATCTTCATGGCAGCCCTGCTGCCGCTGTCGTTCGTCGCCAAGCCGCCCGAGACCGTCGACGACATCGTCGCCCAGGCGGGCTTCGCGGGCATGCGCATGCTCGCGGCACCGCCGTTCATGCACGGCGCCGCGCACTGGATGGCGTTCCTGACGTGGCACAGCGGCGGTACGGTCGTCATCCAACGCGACACGGTTCGCCTCGACCCCGACGACATCTGGTCGACGATCGAGCGCGACAAGGCGAACGCGCTCACGATCGTGGGTGATGCCTTCGCGCGGCCCCTGATCGACCAGCTCCGCGTGAAGTCCTACGACCTGTCGTCGCTGTTCCTCGTGGTCTCGGGCGGCGCGATCCTGTCCCAACCTCTCAAGGCCGAGCTGCTCGAGCTCGTGCCGCACGTGACGATCATGGACGCCGTCGGCGCGTCCGAAACCGGCCGGCAGGGCGGCCACAGCGCCAGTGCGGCCGGCGACGTCTCCTCGGGCCACTTCGCCAAGGACGCCAACTCGGTGATCCTCGACGAGGACCGCACCGGCCTGATCGAGTGGCCCTCCGAGGACGTCGGGTGGCTGGGCCAGCGCGGCGCGGTCCCGCTCGGCTACCTCGGCGACCCCGACAAGTCGCGGGCGACGTTCCCCGAGATCGACGGTGTGCGTTACTCGACGCCGGGCGACCGGGCCCAGTGGATCGACGCCGACACGTACAGGCTCCTCGGACGCGACTCGGTCACGATCAACACCGGCGGCGAGAAGGTCTTCGCCGAGGAGGTCGAGCAGGCCCTCAAGTACCACCCCGACGTCGTCGACGCGGTCGTCGCGGGGCGGCCCTCGGAGCGCTGGGGCAGCGAGGTGGTCGCGATCGTGTCCCTTCGTCCCGGGTCACCGGCCACCGGGGACGACCTCACCGAGGAGGCCAGCCGCCACCTCGCACGCTTCAAGCTCCCCAAGGCGTACGTCTTCGTCGACAAGGTCGTACGCGGCCCCAACGGCAAGGCCGACTACCGCTGGGCCAAGCAGACGGCCGGCCGGCCCGCAGCCGGTTGACGCTCGTGGGCGACCACAGTACGCGCTGGACGTGGGTCACGAACCGTTGGATCGGTGCCCTGTTCGCGATCGGCTCGATCTGCTTCGCGGTCGGGCCCGTGCCGGCCTACACGTCGTCGGTCGGGGCGGTCGCGGACGCCGCGACGTTCTTCGTCGGGTCGCTGTTCTTCACGACCGCGGCAGCACTGCAGTTCGTCCAGGCGGTCAACGTACCGGCGTCGGCCGCAGGGCTGCCCGCACGGCCGGAGTGGGTCCAAGCCGGCAGCCTCGTGTGGTGGGCCACCGCTGTGCAGCTCCTCGGAACCGTCTTCTTCAACGTGAGCACTTTCCGCGCGCTGGACCAGGCGACCGGCGCCGCGGTGGCGGCAACGGTCGTGTGGCGCCCCGACGTGTACGGGTCCGTGTGCTTCCTCGCCGCGAGCGTCGCAGCTCTGATCCCCGTCGACCACCGCCCCGGACGCGACCGTCGGATCGCGGCGGTGAACCTGGTCGGTTCGGTCGCGTTCGGCTTCAGCGCGATCGGCGCGTACACACTCGAGACCGGGACGCTGCTGAACACCAACCTCGCCAACGGCGGCACCTTCGTAGGCGCCCTCTGCTTCCTCCTCGGTGGCCTCGCCCTCGTCCTCCCGCCTCCGGCCGCCACGCGGGGCGCCCGATGAGGACACCGCAAGGTCGTCACACCGCCCCGATACCTTGGGGTGCATGACACCCGCCTTCCCGGGCCCCGAAGCCTTCGGCCGCGGTGGCGTCGTGCCCGCCGGCAGCCACCCACCCGCAGAACTCGCCGGCGCGCCGTCGATCCGCGTCGACGATGCCGTGCTCGCGAGCCCGGCAGCCACGGCAGCACGACTGCACGGCCACTGGGCGAATCGCAGCCCCGTGGTCGTCGAGCTCGGCGCCGACGCCGCCGCTCTCGCCGCGCCCGAGGTGTGCACGACCGCGCCCTACTCGCTCTCGCCGCGGTTCACGTTCGAGCGGGAACGGCTCAACTTCGCGGTCTGGGCGAACAACTGGGACCTGCGCGGTCCCGCGCCGGTGTGGTGGAGGGCGCGCAAGGCCGTCCGCATCGGCGCCACGTCGAGGGGCCCCGCCGACGTCGTCCTCCCCGACGGCCGACCCGCTTGGTGCGACGGCGGCCCCCGCGGCCCCATCGACGGCGTTGTCGGGCCCGACGCGCTCGTCGTGCACCGCGAGTCGATCGAGTGCGGGCGCCTCACCCCGGCGCCGCCGTGGCGGGCCGCGGCGGCCGACGCGGGCCTCGCCGACGATCAGTCGGCTGCCGTGCTCCACGGTGCCGGGCCCGCCCGCGTCATCGCGCCGGCAGGCTCGGGCAAGACACGCGTGCTGACCGAGCGGCTCCGCCACCTTCTCGACGACCGCGGCTTCGAACACGAGGTCGTCACGACCGTGGCGTACAACCGCAAGGCCGCCGAGGAGCTGCGCCAACGCACGGCCGCCTTGTCGCCCCACGTGCGCACGATCCACTCCCTCGCCTTGTGGATCTGCTCGATGGACGCGGAGGTGACGGTCCTCGACGAGCGCGAGGTGCGCCGCATCCTCGACGGCATGGTCGACGTGCGCCACCGGGCGAACGCGGACGTGCTCGCACCGTTCCTCGAGGCCCTCGCCGACGTCCGGATCGGGCTGCGTGACCCCGACGACGTCGAGGCCGAACGCGACGACGTGGCCGGCTTCTCCGGCGTGTTCGACCGGTACAGACGGTTCCTGGCCGACCGCGGCGCCGCCGACTTCGACGAGCAGGTGTACAGGGCGATCGAGCTGTTGCTGCGCGACCCCGGCATCCGCGTGCGGGCACAACGCCGCTGCCGCCATCTACTCGTGGACGAGTTCCAGGACCTCACGCCGGCGTACCTGCTCCTCCTGCGCTTGGTGGCGGCACCCGCGTTCTCGGTTTTCGGGGTCGGCGACGACGACCAGGTGATCTACGGCCACGTCGGCGCCGATCCACGCTTCCTCGTCGAGTTCGACGGCTACTTCCCGGGAGCGCATCACCACTCGCTCGAGGTCAACTACCGCTGCCCCCCGCGCGTCGTCGTCGCCGCCGGTCGCCTGTTGGAGCACAACCGTCAGCGCGTCCCCAAGTCCATCCGGGCGGTGCCGGGGAGGTCCGACCCCGCGGATGCGCTCGACGTCGTCGCGGTGCCGACGTCGGAGTTGGCGCGCGCGGTGGTGGCGCGCGTCGACCGCTGGTTCACGGAGGGCACGCCGCCGGGCGACGTCGCGGTGCTCGCGCGCGTCAACACCGCCCTGTTGCCGGTGCAGGCGGCACTTGCAGGGGCCGGGGTGCCGTTCCGGTCGACCCTGGGCCCCGAGGTGCTCGGCCGCACCGGGGCGCGCACACTGCTCGCGTACCTGCGCATCGGGTTGCGCCCCGACGCGGTGCGCAGCGCCGACGTCGTCGACACGATCCGGCGACCGTCGCGCAGGATCCGGCGCGAGGTGGTCGAGATGATCCGGCGCCGGCGTCACTGGAGCCTCGAGAGCCTCGCGGGCACGCCGGTCCCGAGCGACCGTGACCGCGATCGCCTCGACTCCTACGTGGAGGACCTCCAGCTCGTCGCGAAGGCCTGCCGCGACCGCGACACGCCGGCGATCGTGCGGATGATCCGCGACGACATCGGCCTCGGGAGCGTGATGGGCGTCCTCGACGGGTCGCGCTCGAGCGCCGATCGCTCCAGTCACGTGGACGACCTCGACGCGCTGGAGGCGGCGGCGGCGCTTTGTCCGGACCCGGCCGAGTTCGAGAAGTGGCTGCAGGACGTGCTCGGCGCCGCGGGCTCCGAAGGCGTGGAGCTCTCGTCCGTGCACAGGGTCAAGGGCAGGGAGTGGCCGCGTGTGGTCGTCTTCGGTGCACACGACGGCCTGCTGCCGCACCATCTCGCCCGTGGCGACCTCGAGGTGGACGAGGAGCGCCGCGTGTTCCACGTCGCGATCACGCGTGCGATCGATTCGTTGGTCGTGGTGTCGGACTCGACGCGATCCGCGCCGTTCGTCGACGAGATGCTCGGCCGCGACGTCGCCCCGATCCGTGGTCACGGCCCGCGTGTGCAGGCACCGGTGCTCGTGTCGCCTGCGGTCGCAGACGACGCCGATCTGGCAGGCGCCGACCTCGCCGTCTTCGAGGCCTTGCGAGAGTGGCGCCGCGAGCGGGCCCGGGCGGACGGGCTGCCTGCGTACGTCGTGTGCCACGATCGTTCGTTGCGCGCCGTCGCCGTCACGAGACCGGCGTCGCTCGACGCGCTCGGAGCCTGTCCGGGCATCGGGCCGACCAAGCTCGAGCGTTACGGCGACGAGATCCTCGCCCTCGTCGAGGCAGCCGGACCCACGCCCGCCGGGGCGGGCTAACGTGTTCCGCGGCCCGCCGCGAATCGCGCCCCAAGGAGCCAGGCATGGCACGCCAGGAGATCACCCTGCCCCAACTCGGGGAATCGGTCACCGAGGGTACGGTGACCGCCTGGCTCAAGGCGGTCGGTGACAGGGTCGAGCCCGACGAGCTCCTGTTCGAGGTCTCGACCGACAAGGTCGACACCGAGGTCCCCTCACCCACGGGCGGCTACCTGGTCGAGATCGTCGTCGCCGAGGGCGAGACCGTCGACGTGGGCACGGTCGTGTGCGTGATCGCCGACGAGGTGCCCGCCGGAGGCGGGGTCACGGCCCCCGAGCCGGCCCCGACCCCGGCACTTGCGGCCACCCCCCCGACCCCGACCCCGGCCCCGGCCCCGGCCCCCGCACCCGCACCCGCACCCGCACCCGCTGCCGCTGCCGCTGCCCCAGCCCCAGGTCCAACCGCACCCGTACCCGCTCCGCCGTCGCCGCCGCCCGCAGTCGCCCCCCCGGCACCCGGACCGGAACCCGCACCCGCGGCGGCGACTCCTCCGGCCGCCCCGGCACCTGCACCCTCGGCACCTGCGGTACCGGCACCACCGCTGCCGGACCCGGCAGCGACGGCTCCCGCGTCGCCGCCTCCTCTGCTCCTCTCCCCTGTCGTGCGCCGCCTCGTCAACGAACACGGCCTCGACCCCTCGACGATCGCCGGGACCGGCGCGGGAGGCCGCATCACCCGCGACGACGTCCTCGCCGTCGTCGAGCCGCGTGGAAACGGCGAGCTGACAGGCCCAGCGGCGCCCACTGCCGATGAACCGCCTCCGGCCCCGGCCGCTCCGGCCCCGGCCGCTCCGGCCCCGGCCGCTCCGGCCCCGGCCGCTCCGGCCCCGGCCGCTCCGGCCCCGGCCGCTCCGCCTCCGGCTTCGGCCGCTCCGGCCCCTCCCGCTCCCGCTCCCGCTCCCGAGGCGCAAGCGGCACCAGCCCCCGGGCGCGACGAGGTGATCCCGTTCTCGAACATCAGGCGCCGCACCGCCGAGCACATGACGATGTCGAAGGCGACCTCGGCACACGCCGCGATCGTGATGGAAGTCGACTACGAGAACCTCGAACGCGCGCGTCGCGCATCACGTGAGTCGTTCCGCGCAGAGGAGGGTTTCGGCCTCACCTACCTGCCCTTCGTGAGCAGGGCCGCGATCGACGCGATCCGGGAGTTCCCCGAGGTCAACGCAACCGTCGAAGACGAATCCCTCGTCGTGCACCACTACATAGACCTGGGTGTCGCCGTCGACCTCGACTACAAGGGCCTCATCGTCGCGGTGAGCCACGACGCCGACACCAAGCGGCTGCGCCATCTCGCACGTGAGGTCAACGACCTCGCGGCACGGGCACGGTCCAAGAAGCTGACCCCCGACGACATCATGGGCGCCACCTTCACGATCACCAACGTGGGCCAGTACGGGACGCTGATCACGATTCCGATCATCAACCAGCCCCAGGTCGCGATCCTGTCGACCGACGGCGTCAAGAAGCGGCCCGTGGCGGTCGAGACCCCCGACGGCGACGTGATCGCCATCCACGCCGTCGGCAACATCTCCCTGACCTGGGACCATCGCGCGTTCGACGGGGCCTACTGCGCCGCTTTCCTCCAGAGGGTCAAGGAGATCATCGAGACCCGCGACTGGGCCGCCGAGCTCGCGTGAGCGACGCGCCGATCGCGTGGGACCCCGACCGCTACCTGCGCTTCAGAGCCGAGCGCTTCGCGCCCTTCGACGACCTGGTCGCGCTCGTCGACCGGCGTGCGGCGATGTCGGTCGTCGACCTCGGCTGCGGCACGGGTGAGCTCACACGCCGCCTCGCGGACTCCCTCGAAGACGCCACGGTCGTCGGCGTCGACAACTCGCCCGAGATGCTCGCGCGCGCCGCTGAGTTCGCGCGCGACGGACTCCGATTCGAGCTCGCCGACCTCGAGACCTTCGACGGCGAGTACGACCTCGTGATCTCCAACGCGGCGATCCACTGGGTCGCCGACCAGGCCGGCATCGTGGGCAGGCTTCACTCGATGCTCGCCACCGGTGGGCAGTTGGTGGTGCAGGTGCCCGCCAACCACGACCACCCGTCCCACGCCCTCGCCCGCGAGGTAGCGGAGCAGCCTCCCTTCGCGGCCGCGCTCTCGGATTGGCGCCAGACCCCGCCCGTGCTGAGGCCACAGGAGTACGCGACGGTGTTGTGGGACCTGGGCGCAACGCAGGTCGAGGCATTCGAGAAGGTGTACCTCCACGTGCTCGACGGCTCCGACGCCATCGTCGACTGGATGCGCGGGACCGGCTTGCGTGCATACCTGGAGCGGCTGCCCGCCGGCCTCCGAGACCGGTTTATGTCGGCATACGGCGAGCGCGTGGCCCGGCGGTATCCCGGTTCGCCGGTACTGTTCACGTTCAACCGAACGTTCTTCAGCGCAAGGATGCCCTCGTGACAACGGTCCTCGCCGATGTGGCACCAGGCAACGTCTCGCCGGTGTTCTGGGTTCTCTGGGCCGTGTCGATCGCGATCGGCCTGGGCATCCTCGCCTGGAACATCTGGGCGATCGTCGACTGCGCCCGCCGACCCGACTACCAGTGGGCGGCTGCCGGGGAGAACAAGACAACCTGGCTGCTGCTGCTGATCCTCGTGGGACTCGTCCTCGGATTCGGCTGCGGCATCACGATGATCATCATGCCGATCCTCTACATGGCGATCCCGCGGCCCAAGCTCAAGGCGGTCGCTGCAGGCGGCGGGCAGATCCTGCCCGGCGACGGCGGCTACGGCTTCGGCTCCGGCCCACCCGGCGCACCTCCTTACGGCGGGCCCCCGCCAGGATGACCTGCCGTTCCCCGTCCACCTGGGTGACCTGCGGCTTCGCGCGTGCAGCAGCGACGCCGACGGCGTAGCGTACGGCCCGAAGCGACGGTTCCGACACCCGGACGGGAGACGACATGGCCGAGAGCGTGTACAAGGTCATCGAGCTCGTAGGCACGAGCGAGGAGTCGTGGGAGAAGGCGGCTTCGGCTGCCGTGGCTCGTGCGAGCCAGACGCTGCGCAACCTGCGTATCGCCGAGGTGTCCGAGCTCGACCTCCAGCTCGGTGACGACGGCAACGTCGTGGCCTACCGCGCCAAGGTCAAGGTCTCGTTCAAGTACGAGGACTGAGCGCACCTCGCCCCCCGGGGTTCGGGGTTGGAGAACGATCCGGCCAAAGTCCCGGGGTTGGAGAAGAAACGCGCCCTCCAGGCGCACTCCCGTTCTCCAAACCCGGCCAGGTGGCCGGTCTGTTCTCCGACCCCCCGGGGTTCGATGGTTGGAGTGGGTCCGTCTCCGTCAGGTTTCGAGGCTGCCGGTCTCGAGTAGGCGCGTGCTCACGTCGCGCATCGTCATGCGGGCGCGCATCGCCGCCTGCTGGATCGCTCGGAACGCCTCGGCTTCGGAGAGGCCCTGCTCGTCCATGAGCTTGCCCTTTGCGCGGTCGACGACCTTGCGTGCCTCGAGGCGCTCGTTGAGGTCGCGCACCTCGCTCTCGAGCTGTTGGACCTCGCCGAAGCGCCCGAGTGCCAGCTCGATGGCGGGGATGAGGTCCGACTTCTGGAACGGCTTGACGACGTAGGCGTACGCGCCGGCGTCGCGCGCTGACTTGATCAGCTCACGCTGGCTGAACGCCGTGAGGATGAGCACGGCCGAGAGGCGCTCGGCGACGATCTCGCGTGCGGCCGAGAGGCCGTCGGTGCCGGGCATCTTGATGTCGAGGATGCTGAGGTCGGGGCGGAGATCACGGGCGAGGCGGACGGCGTCGTCACCGTTGTCGGCCTCGCCGACGACCTCGTAGCCCTCCTCCTCGAGCATCTCCTTGAGGTCGAGGCGGATGATCGCCTCGTCCTCGGCGATGACCACTCGCGGCTGCGGATCGCTTCCGGCCATTGGCGCTTTCAACTCCTCTCGGCGAGCTCGTCGAGCAACTCGTCGCGGCGGCGTTCCAGACGGCTGAGCTCGTCGCGCAACCGCTCGCGCTCGCGGGCTATCACCCGGTGGTGCTTGTCGGCGTCGCCGAACTCGGCGGCGGCGCCAGGCGACTCCGACACGACTGCGCGCACCTCGGCGTCGTCGCGTGTCATGTCGAGGTCCACGACCTCCTCGTCGAGGCGGGCGAGCTCCTCGCGCGCGGCCGTGATCCGCTCGCCGACACTGCGGAGCCGCCGTTTCAGGAGGAACGCCATGGGTCGGACATCGTACAGGTCCCGCCCTGCTGTCGATGAGTGCACCACGACGCCGTGGTCTTTCCGTACGATCCTCCCGGGATGAGCACCGATACGCATCACACGTTCGCCTCCGAGCGCGCCGAGTTCGTGCCGCGGTCGGGTCCGTCGTGGCGCGACCCGTTCACGATGTACGCGGCGTTGCGGGACCACGATCCCGTCCACCACGTCGTCGACGGCGACTACTGGGTCCTGTCGCGCCATGCCGACGTGTTCGCGGCCGCACGCGACTCGGCCACGTTCTCGTCGGCGCAGGGCCTCACGTTCACCTACGGCGAGATCGAGAAGCTCGGCATCGAGCACGCCCGCCCGCTCGTCATGCTCGACCCGCCCGAGCACACGGTGCTGCGCCGCCGGGTGGCACGCGGGTTCACGCCGCGCCGGGTCGCCGAGATCGAGCCCGAGGTGCGCGCCTTCGTCGCCGGGCGCCTCGAGCGCCTCCGCGAGGCCGGCGCCGGCGATGTCGTCGCCGAGGTGTTCAAGCCGCTGCCGAGCATGGTCGTGGCGCACTACCTCGGGGTGCCCAAGGCAGACCGCGTGCGCTTCGACGGGTGGTCCGAGGCGATCGTGGCCGCCAACGCGCTCGGCGACCCCCTCGCCGCGATCGAGGCGGTCGGCGAACTGTTCGGCTACTTCACCGACCTCGTCGAGAAGCGCCGTTCCGATCCCGGCGACGACACGATCTCCCAGCTCGTGGCCGCCGATCCCGACGCCGATCCCGTCGACCTCGTCGCGATCCTCGGGTTCGCGTTCACGATGGTCACCGGAGGCAACGACACGACCACCGGGCTTCTCGGCGGGGCGGCGGAGTTGCTCACCGAGCAGCCCGACCAGCGCGCGCTCCTCGTCGAGGACCCGGGCCGCATCGGCGACGCCGTCGAGGAGTTCCTGCGGCTCACCTCGCCCGTGCAGGGCCTCGCCCGCACGACCACCCGCGACGTCGAGATCGACGGAACCGCCGTGCCCGCGGGCCGCAAGGTGATGCTGCTGTACGCGTCGGCGAGCCGCGACCCACGCGCTTTCGGGCCGGACTCCGAGGAGCTCGACGTCACGCGCAAGCAGCCCGCGCCGATCATGACGTTCAGCCACGGCGCCCACCACTGCCTCGGAGCTGCCGCGGCCCGCCTCCAGGGCCGCGTCGCACTGGAGGAGCTCCTCGCGCGGATGCCCGAGTTCGCCGTCGACGCGGCAGCAGGCGAGTTCGCCCCCGGCCACTTCGTGCGCCGCTACCAGTCGCTGCCATTCGTCGCCGACGGGCTCGCATGACCTCCGCCGAGCGCCACCGCCGCGCATGGGGCCCGGCCTAGTGCGCACCGCAACCCTTGCCGAGCACGCGTCGGCGGTCGCCGACGTGTGCGCCGCCCTGAAGGCCGGCGCCGGCACCCGCGTCCACGTCGACAAGGGCGGCGTCCACCACCTCGTTCCGCTGCCGGGCGACGCCCGCCACCGCAGCGCGCACGTCGACATCTCGGCGTTGTGCCGCGTCGTCTCGCTCGACGCCGACGCTCGCACCTGCGTCGCCGAGCCGGGCGTGACCTTCGCCGACCTCGTCGCCGCGACGCTGCCGCTCGGCCTCGTGCCCGCCGTGGTGCCCGAACTCGAGGGGATCACCGTCGGCGGCGCCGTCGCGGGCTGCTCGCTCGAGTCGCTCTCGTACCTCTACGGGGGCTTCCACGACACGTGCCTCGAGTACGAGGTGATCACCGGCAGCGGCGACGTCGTCACCGTGTCGCCGCAGGAGCGCGCCGACCTCTTCGAGATGGTGCACGGCTCCTACGGGACCCTCGGGATCGTGTCGCTGGTCACGTTCCGCTTGATCGCGGCGCTGCCGTTCGTGCGTATGGATTACCGCCGCTACACGTCCTTCGCCGACTTCGACAAGGCACTGGGCGAGGCCGCCACCGGCGGCGACGGCGGCGACGGCGGGCACCCCGTGTTCGTCGACGCGATCGTGTTCGGCCCCGACGACCTCGTGCTCTGCCTCGGCCACCCGGTGGCGTCGGCGCCGTACGTGAGCGACTACCGCCGCGACGGCGTCTACTACCGCAGCGTCGCCGCGCGCGACGAGGACTACCTGCGCACCGAGGACTACCTGTTCCGCTACGACACCGAGTGCCACTGGCTCTCGCGGACGGTCCCTCCGCTCGAGTGGCGGCCGGTGCGGCGCCTCCTCGGGCGGTGGTTCCTCGGCTCCACGAACCTGATCCGCTGGTCCCGCCGTCTCGACCGGATCCTCCGCCTGCGGCGGCGTCCCGACGTCGTCTGCGACGTGTTCGTGCCCGGGAGCCGCTTCGGCGAGTTCTTCGACTGGTACGCGTCGGTGTTCGACTTCTGGCCCCTCTGGGTCGTGCCGTACCGGATGCCGCGGCCGTACCGGTGGATCGACCCCGACCACGCGGCCGGACTCGCCGGCGAACTCGCGGTCGACTGCGCCGTGTACGGCAAGGCCAACGCGCGCCGCGACGTCGACTACTCGGTCCAGCTCGAGGAGGAGACGCAGCGCCTCGGCGGGGTGAAGACCCTCATCGGCCGCAACCACTACTCCCGTGACGACTTCTGGCGCATCTACAACCGCGACGCCTACGTGGCCGCCAAGTCCGAGCTCGACCCCGACGGCGCCTTCGACGACCTCTACGACAAGTTCGTCAACGACTGAGTCCTGCACCGCCGGCGATGAGGTGGGCGAGCAGGACGGACACGGCGCCGTCGAGAACCCACACCGGTGGGAGGCAGCTCACAGACCGTCTCGAGGACCTTCTCGAGGACCGTTTGGGCCCGCACGCTCGCGGTGCTCGCCGCTGCCGCGTGCCTGAGCGGCCTGGTGCCCGCACGCGCGGGAGCGGACACACCCGCCGTCGCCGTCGCCCCGGCGCCTGCCGGATCGGACGCGGGCCTCGTGCCCGCCGACCGGTGGCGTGAGCGCCAGGACGACTACCTGCACGCGATCACGTCGGGGCCCGTCGCCAAGGGGAGCCCGCTGTCGCTCGTCGCCCACGCCGAGCGGGCGGCTCGCGAACCCGGCTACGACGGCGGCGTCGCCACCGCGCAGCCCGAGGACTTCGCCCCGATCTTCGCGAAGCTCGCCGCGTTCGCGGACACCGGCGACTTCGACGTCAACGATCTCCTCACGCTGGTGCTGCGCTACCGCAGCGCACTCTCGCCCGCCCTCGCGGCCGCGGTCGAGGAGCGCGTGCTCGCGTTCAAGTACTGGTGGACCGAACCGACGCCGCCCGGTGTGGTCGACAGCCAGTACTACTGGACCGAGAACCACCAGATCATCTACCTCGCGAACGAGTACGTCGCGGGCCAGGCGTTCCCCGAGGCGACGTTCACGAACTCGGGGATGACAGGCGCCGAGCACGTCGCGCACGCCGAACCGCGGATCCGGCGCTGGCTCGAGCTGCGTGCCCGCTTCGGCTTCAGCGAGTGGCTCTCGAACGTGTACTGGATGGAGGACCTCGAGGGCCTCCTGCTGCTCGCCGAGTTCGCCGGCGACGCGTGGGTCCGCCAGGAGGCGTCGATGATGCTCGACGTCATGTTCGTCGAGCTCGCCGAGCACCTTCACAAGGGCTCGTTCGGGTCCACCCACGGCCGCTCGTACATGAAGGACAAGCTCAGCGGCCGCGACGACGACACGTTCAACCTCGCCAAGATGGTCTTCGACCGGACCCCGCCGGCATACACCGGCATCGACGGCGCGACCCTCGTCGCCGTCGCGGCCCGTTACCGCCCGCCGGAGGTGGCTCGCCGGATCGCGGCGTCGGCGGCGGACGAGACCGTGCGCCAGCACCAGAGCCTGCCCCTCGACCCGCTCGCCCCGGTCTCGGCTGCACCGGTTGCGCCCTACGGGCTCACGTTCGAGGGCGAGGACGGCCTCATGACGTGGTGGGCGATGGGCGCGCAGCTCCCGTGGCAGATGGCGCCCACGTCGGCGAAGGCGATGGAGGACTTCGGCCTGTGGCAGTCGTCGAACTTCCGCCAGGCGGGCGCGCTCGAACCGATCGTGAAGATCGCGACACCGCAGGCGTTGCGGCTCATCGCACGCTTCCTCGCCGTGGCGCTCAACCCGGGCCTGCTGAGCGAGGTGGACACGTCGACGTGGCGCAGCAGCGACGTGATGCTGTCCGCGGCGCAGGACTGGCGGCCCGGGCAGCGATCCGAGCAGGCCCACGTGTGGCAGGCGACCCTCGACACCGAGGCGCTCGTGTTCACGAACCACCCGCGCACCGGCGTGCCGTCGCTGGCCGATCCCGAGAAGCGCGAGGGCTACTGGACCGGCGAGGCGGCGCTGCCCCGCGTCGCCCACCACGGCCGCACCCTCGTCGCCGTGTACGCGCCGCAGTACCCGTCGCTGCCCTTCGGCGGCGAGAGCGGCTACGGCTTCGGCTACGAGCCGTACACGCACGCGTTCTTCCCGACCGAGCGCTTCGACTCCGTCGTCGAGCGCGACGGCTGGGTGATCGGACGCCGCGGCGACGGCTACGTGGCGCTGTGGTCGTGGCGGCCGGCGCGCTGGCGCGACTACGACGCGGCGACCGAGTTCACCCGCGGCCTCAGCGGGCGCTTCGACCTCGTCGCCCGCGGCGGCGCCGACGACGTCTGGATCACCGAGGTCGGCCGCGCCGCCGACTACCCGGGCGCCTCGGACCCCTTCGCCGCGTTCGTCGACGCCGTCACGGCCGCCAAGCCGGCGGTGCGCCCCTACGCGGGCAGGACGCCGTGTCCGCCGTTGTTCTCGGCGCCGGGCGCGTTCTGTCTGCACTGGCCCTGGGACGGGTTCACGGTGAAGTACCGCTCACCGTCGGAGGGCGAGGTGTCCTTCGGCTTCACCCCCCGCTACGGCCGCCAGCCCTTCGTCGTCGACGGCGCCGAGGTCGACCTCCACCCGCCGCCGCGGCGCTGGGACGCCACCTACTCCCGGGCGGCGTGGGACAGCGGCGTCTACGACGCCTCTGCGGACGGCTGGGGCCTCCACCTCGACTTCGGCGCGGCCCTGCGGGACACCGCGACCCCCTGACACGCACTGCTGCCTGGCCCCGACCTATGTTGGTCGTCATGCGCTTCGGACTCGACGTGGCTCAACAGCGGATGCCGTGGGACGAGGTCGTGCGGCGCGTACGTCTCGCCGAGGACCTCGGCTTCGACGGGGTCTGGGGCTTCGACCACTTCCAACCCATGTACGGCGACGGCCCCGGGGAGACCTTCGAGGGCATGACCACGCTCGCCGCGCTCGCGGGCGCCACGACCCGGATCCGCCTCGGGTTGTTGGTGACGGGCATGACCTACCGTCACCCGTCGGTGTTCGCGGCGCAGGCGCTCACGGTCGATCACGCATCCCACGGCCGCCTCGAGCTGTCCTTCGGCGCGGCGTGGTACGACAAGGAGCACCGCGAGCTCGGCATCGACTTCCCGCCGGTGGCGTCGCGCTTCGACATGCTGGAGGACGCCCTCGAGATCGTCACCCGGCTCTTCAGCGGCGACGTCGTCTCCTACGCGGGACGGGTCGTGTCGTTGAGCGACGCGCAGATGCGCCCCGCGCCCGTGCAGCGGCCCCACCCCCCGATCTGGATCGGGGGCAGCGGCCCACGCCGGACCCTCCCCCTCGTCGCCCGCTACGCCGACGTGTGGCACGCGTTCGGGTCGCGGGAATCGCTCCGCGACGCCGACGCCCGCGTCGACGAGCTCGCAGCCGCGGCGGGACGCGACCCGGCGTCGATCGTGCGCGCGAGGTCCCTGTCCCTCGACGACATCAACGCCGCCGCCGAGCAAGCCGCCATGTGGCGGGACAGCGGTTGTGGCTACCTCGTGTGCGGCTGGCCCGGCGCCGGCCAGGGCCGGGTCGAGACCTTCGCCCGCGACGTGATGGCGGACTTCGCCGAGTGAGCCCGTTGACCATCGCGACACCCGTCAGTGCTCGCCCGCACCCGACGAGGCGGAACCCGCTCGGCCCCCATGAACAGAGGTCCCAGTGACGATCTACGACATCCCGATCTCGACGCTCGAGGGCGCGCCTGCGACCCTCGCCGAGCACGTTGGCAGGGTGCTGGTCATCGTCAACGTGGCCTCCCGCTGCGGACTCACTCCGCAGTACGAGGGACTGCAGCGCCTCCACGAGACCTACGCCGACCGGGGCCTGTCGGTGCTGGGCTTCCCGTGCAACCAGTTCCTCGAGCAGGAGCCCGGCGACGCCACCGAGATCCGCGACTTCGTGACCGAGACCTACGGAGTCACCTTCCCCCTCTACGAGAAGATCGACGTCAACGGGGAGGATCGCCACCCGATCTACGACATCCTCGCCGCGGCGCCCGACGCCGACTCCAAAGCCGGCGAGGTCGCGTGGAACTTCGAGAAGTTCGTCGTCTCACCCGACGGTGACGTCGTCGCTCGCTTCCGCCCCACCGTGGCACCCGACGATCCCGAGTTCGTGGCGACGATCGAGCGGCTCCTTCCCGCTTGAAGCGAGGCCGCCCGCGCCGCTGCGCTCACGAGGGGGGTCCGCGCGGAGGTGGCAGCCCTAACGGCTACCGTCGGTACCGCACGCCGAGGGGGACCACGTTGAGGATCGGGATCTTCTACGAGCACCAGCTACCTCGCCCGTGGGAGGACGGGGACGAGCACAAGATCCTCGCGGACGCGCTCGAGCAGGTCGAGCTCGCCGACCGCCTCGGCATCGACTACATGTGGGAGGTCGAGCACCACTTCCTCGAGGAGTACAGCCACAGCTCCGCGCCGGAGGTGTTCCTCGCCGCTGCTTCCCAACGCACCCGGGAGATGCGTCTCGGCCACGGCATCGTCGCGCTACCCGGGCGCTACAACCATCCGGCGCGGGTGGCGGAGCGGATCGCGACGCTCGACCTGGTCAGCGACGGCCGTGTCGACTTCGGCACGGGCGAGACGTCGTCGGAGTCCGAACTCGGCGGCTTCGGGATCGACCGGGCGGACAAGCGGGACCAGTGGAGCGAGAACCTCGACGCGATCACGCGCATGTTCGTCGAGACGCCCTTCGCCGGCTACGACGGGCGGTGGCTGCAGATGCCGCCCCGCAACGTCGTGCCCAAGCCTCTGCAGAAGCCGCATCCGCCCCTGTGGGTCGCGTGCAGCCGGCGCGAGACGATCCACCTCGCCGCGACCAAGGGCATCGGCGCCCTCAGCTTCAGCTTCATCGAACCCGAGGAGGCGCGGTCCTGGGTCGACGACTACTACGCCACGATCGCATCATCGGAGTGTGTGCCGGCAGGCTTCGCCGTCAACCCCAACATCGCGATCGTGCTGCCGTTCATGTGCCACGCGGACGAGGAGACCGCGATCGAGCGGGGCCTCGACGGCGCCCACTTCTTCGGGTACTCCCTAGCCCACTACTACGTGTTCGGCCAGCACCGTCCCGCCCGCACGAACATCTGGGAGGAGTTCCTGCAGAACCGCTCGCTCTTCGGGCTCGACCGCGACATCGCCGCGCAGACCGGCGGTGTTCTGGGAGCACAGGTCATGCAAAGGGGACTCGGGGCGCTTCGGGGCGCCATCGGAACGCCGGATCAGATCCGGGACCTGATCCGCCGCTACGCCGCAGTCGGTGTCGACCAGATCATCTTCGTCTCCCAGGCGGGCCGCAACCGCCACGAGGACATCTGCGAGTCGATGGACCTCTTCGCGAAGGAGGTCCTGGCCGAGTTCAAGGACACCGCCGACGCCCTCGAAGCCGAGAAGGCCCGCCGCCTCGAAGGTGCCGTCGAAGCGGCGCTGGCGAGACGTCCACCGCCGCTGGCTGCTCCCGAGGACTACGTCATCCGGGCCATGCCCCAAGCCTGAACCCGACGAATTCGACTTGGGCGCGCCCAACCCATCCCCGTAGGCCCGGCGCGCCCAGAACGGGATTTGGCCGGTACCCGCGCCCAGAACGGCGACTCCGCAGGGAGCACCACGGTCACGTGAAGCCGTCACGTATGGTTCCACCCTGGTCAAGCACCCGGCCCGGGTGGCGGAATCGGCAGACGCGGCGGACTCAAAATCCGCAGTCCTTCGGGGCGTGAGGGTTCAAGTCCCTCCCCGGGCACCACCTCTGAGCAGCGCGAATGCAGTATTCAGCACGTCGCACCCACACTCTGCCCACAAGTGCGCGTAGGCGCGGGTCATGGTGGGCAAGGGCTCAGGCATCGGTTCAGGACGACAAGGTAGGTTGACCTGTTGTCTGGCGACAATGTACATTGTCGCATGGAGATCGTCGGCAGCGCCCGGAAGCATGGGATCACCGACGACGACATCCGAGCAGCAGTCCGAGCCGAGTTCCGCTCGTTCCCTACCGGACACGGCCTGTTCATCATCGGCGCAGACCGCAGCGGCAGACTCCTCGAGATCGTCGTCGTCGACCCCGATGACGATCCGGTGGTGATACACGCGATGCCCCTGAGAGAGAAGTTCTACGACTTGCTCAGATGACCCCAGACGACGTGGAGGTGAGAACGTTGCCGAGAACGCAGGAGGAACTCAAGAGAGCCGCCCTCGAAGCGGAGGCGTGGCTTGATTCTGTGGATCCAGCCGAACTTGAAGCTGAGGACACCCATGACCTGCGTGCGATCGCGGTTGCCCTTTCTTCAGTGGCCGATGCCGAGGAGCAGCTTCGCGACGCCGTCGTTGCGGCGCGACTGGCCGGGCGGTCCTGGGGCCGGATATCGATGGTCCTCGGAGTATCCAAGCAAGCCGCTCGGCAACGCTTCGAGAACGCCGTCGGCGCAGCACAGGACTAAGGGCCCGCCTCTGGATAAGTTGCCGAACGTTATTCGGAGGCGAGCCCCAACCAGCGCCTGGCCCCGGGCAAGCGGCCATGCCTGAATCGGGTGTCACACCAGTCGGAACGACTTCGTGGCCTTGTGGACGAGGCTGCCCGCGATGCCGGGCCCGCCGTCGCTGAGCGAGCCGGGACGTGATCCGATGTGACCGATCAGCCCGAGCGCACTCGCTCTGCCCACATTTCTGCCCTCATCTTGCCCACAAACCGGCCGTCACCGGCCGGGCAGGACGCACAGGCTATGGGAGAACCGCATGTCAGACGTACTGTTCCGCGCGGGATGGATGGTGAGATCCATTCTCAACATCCGCAGTCCTTCGGAGCGTGAGGGTTCGAGGATCGCGTCGGCGTCCATTTCGGGCTCGGCCGCTCGCGCGGACCGCACCGCCCGGATCACCCCCCAGACGTCGGGACCGCCGACGAGGCGTGCGCGCCTTCCACTCGCTCCGTCTCGGAACACGACCATCGTGTGCTGCCACATGCGCAGTGCTTCGTCGACCAACCGGTTCGTCGCCGAGGACTGCGACATGGCCGGGATGCGCCCGCACGTACGCTGCCAACCGGGCCCGAACGTCGGGATCGAATCGAATGGACGAGGAGCCGCCACGACTACAGCGGAGTCGTATTTGGGCGTGGCCCGGCATGCGCCCCACCTCGGCCATTCGAAGGCCCGGCTTCGCACCCGCCGCGAGCGGCCATGCCAGAACCGGAGGTAGCCGGGCTCGCCCGGCGTCTGATCGTGCGACTCCCGCCGGCAGATCTGGTGGACCATCGGGTGCCGGCATATCCTGGCCGCCATGTGGGGAAGGGGAACGGCCCGGGGCCTCGGCAGCAGCGTCCGCGTGCGGGCTTGCGCCCTCGGCGTCGTCTTGGCGGTCGCTGCCGGACTCCTCGTCGCGTCGGGCCCTGCCAATGCGGACCCTGCCGACGGGCTGGCAGCGGACGGGCGCTGGTGGCGGGACGCCAGCGGACGTGTCGTCCTGTTGCACGGCGTGAACGTCGTACGGAAGGTGGCCCCCTACATCCCGTCGCCGGAGGAGTTCGGACCCGCGGACGCCGATCGGATCGCATCGCTCGGGTGGAACACCGTCCGTCTCGGCTTCATCTGGGCCGGCATGCAGCCATCCCCCGGAGCCGTGGACACCGCCTACCTCGACAGGTACGAGGAACTCGTGAACCTCCTCGGCGAGCGCGGCATCCACGTCCTCGTCGACTCCCACCAGGACCTCTGGAACGAGCGGTGGGGCGGCGAGGGCGCACCCGACTGGGCGGTCCTGCGCCCCGGCGCCGCCAAACGCCCGAACTGGGCGCTGACCTATTTCAGCCAGGCATCGCTGGGAATGGCGTACTGGGACTTCTGGTGGAACCGCAACGGCATCCTCGACCAGTACACGTCGATGTGGCGCCAGGTGGCGGAGCGCTTCTCCGCCAACCCCTACGTGCTCGGCTACGACATCCTGAACGAGCCCTGGACGTCGCCCCTGTGGTTCCTGCCACAGGACCGCCTGACCGTCCAGCGCATGTACGACAAGGTGATCCCCGCGATCCGTGCGGTGGACGCGCAACACACCATCTTCTGGGAACCCAGCATCCCGTCGTCGCAGTTCTTGCACGACCGCATGACGTTCGCGCCGGGTTCGGGCCTCGCCCTCAGCTTCCACGTCTACTGCGCCGCCTCGTTCATCTTCGGCCGGCAGCTCTGGCCCGAGGACGCGTGCAGGTCCCTCGACGACGCGACGCTGCGGGGCGCCCGTTCCTACAGCGACGGCGTCGGCGCCGGCTGGCTCGTGACCGAGTACGGGGCCAGCAACCTGATCGACGGGATCGACGACGAAGCCGACATCTTCGACCGGGAGTTCGTCGGCTGGCAGTACTGGGAATGGAAGAACTGGGGCGATCCGACGACGCACAAGGACGCCCG
Organism: Acidimicrobiia bacterium; assembly: GCA_046331095.1. GTDB lineage: Bacteria > Actinomycetota > Acidimicrobiia > UBA2766 > UBA2766 > JAIBAC01. The sequence continues at coordinate 1,077,733 of JAXLRM010000004.1, read as the reverse complement.
CCTCGTCGAGGACGACACGGGCCCCGTCGTCCTGCGGCCCAAGGTCGACGTCCTGGAGCGCACCTACGCACGCAGGATCGCCGGTGTGCCGCGGCACCATTCCTTCGACGCCGCCACCGCGTCGTTCCGGCTCACCTACACACCGAACCCCGCGATCAGCTCCCCCACGGAGATCTGGCTGCCGCTGGAACGCCACTACCCCCACGGCTACGCCGTCACAGTCGCAGGGGCCACGTGGCGTGTGGCCTCCGGCGACGCACACGTCCTCTACGTCACCGCGGCAACCGGCGCCCCCGAGGTACGCGTCGAGATCACGCCGGCCGCCTGACCCCTCTCCCGGTGGCGGTGGCGGCGACCACCGCAGCAGCCCCACCGAGGGGGCCCTTCGTTCGACGACACCCAACCAAGGGCTCGCCTCCGAATAGCGTTCGGTAACTTGTCCAGAGGCGAGCCCTAACCTTGGCTTCTACTGCAATAGTCGATTCTCTCGATATGCAAGCAAGAGGTTCGCCTCATGCGTCTCCTCGACCAGCATTGTCGAGAAGTCGTCGCTGCCTTACCGAATGGCATTCCTCGAAGTTCAGGGGTGTTCATGTGCGGGACCGGGGCGTAGCCTGAATGCCACCCCGACTGGTGGCTCATGAACCAGGGCGCAACCGGCACCGCCATCGTTCTGTTCAGCGACATCGTCGAATCCACGCGGTTGCGCGCAGAGCTGGGCGACGACGCCGCGGACGAGTTGTTCGACGCGCACGAGGTGTTGTTGCGCCGTGAGGTCGTGGCTTGTCACGGCACCGTGGTCAAGGACATGGGTGACGGATTCATGGCCACCTTCGCAGCCGCCTCGGATGCGGTCAGGGCAGCAGTGGCCCTCTGCCGTACGACAGCGCGCGGGAAGGGCACCCCGGAAGGGTTGCAGCTACGGGTCGGCCTCAGCGCCGGGGACGTGGCCTACCGCAGCGGCGACTGTCACGGCATTCCCGTCGTCGAGGCAGCGCGGCTCTGCGCGGTCGCACAACCCGGTGCCGTCCTCGCCTCCGACGTCGTACGCGTCCTCGCCGGCACTCGTGGAAGGCACCGGTTCAAGGCACGCGGCGCCCTGACCCTCAAGGGTCTGGCGGAGCCACTCGAAACCGTCGAGGTCCTCTGGCACGACCCGGACGCGGCGACCCGGACCCCGTCACCGAGTGACACCACAACCGGCTCGGCCCGACCGCACGCCCAGGAGCCCTGGCAGGAGCGATACCGCCTCGTACAGCATGTCAGCGAAGGCGGCGAAGGCGAGGTGTGGCGTGCGCGAGACCTCCGCTATGCACGCGACGTCGCTCTCAAGATCCGCCGCGACGGCGGCGTGGAGGAGATCCGGACGCTGTTGAGCGTGCGTCCACACCCGAACCTCCCTGTCGCACGCGACGGGTTCACCCGCGAGGATGGGCGCCAGGTCGTCGTCATGGATTGGATCGACGGCGACGATCTCGGCGCTGTGCTCGCCGCGACCGGCGCGCCCGGACTCCGACCTGGGCTCGTCGTCGACTCGATCAGCGCTGTTGCCGAGGCGCTGGATCACCTGCACGGCCACGAACCGCCGGTGGTGCACGGCGACGTGAAGCCGGCGAACATCGTCAGGACGTCGCGGGGGTCGGTCGTTCTCGTCGACTTCGGGTCCTCGGCGCACTCGGGTGCCCTCGTGTCGGAGGGGACGAAAGGGTACGTGGCTCCCGAGGTGGAGACAGGAAGCCCCAGGTCCACCCGAAGTGACGTGTACTCGCTGGCCGCCGCCACGGTCTCCCTGCTCACCGGTGCGCCACCCAATGGCAGTCCGCGGGTCTGGACCGGCCTGACTTCGCGCGAGGGTGCCGCCGTGGAGGGTGTCGTGAGCACCGGCCTGTCGCCGGACCCCGCAGCGCGCCCCCCGAGCGCGGGCGAGTTCGCCATTCGCCTGCGCGCTGCCTTCGACGGCGCCCTTCCGGAAGGCGAGGTCGCCTTCCTGTCGGTCTCGTGCGACGTACGCGACATCGCCTGGGAGGATCGACCCGACGAGGCAGCGGCTGCGCTGGCACGGTTCACCAAGTCAGCCGAGTCCCTCGCCGCCACCGGTGGTGGTCACAAGGTCGCGGCGCCGGGCTACGAGCGCTCGGCGCTGTTCGTGTTCGGCCAGCCCGCTCGGGCCGCCGCCGCGGCCGTGGCGATCTCGGAGCTCGTCACCGAATTGGACGAACCCGGCATCGGGTTGCACGTGAGCGCCGGACTGCACGTGGGGAGAGCGTCCACACGCGAGGGGTACGTGACAGGCCCGGCGGTCGCGCGCGTACGTGCGCTGGGCGCGGCCGCCTCCCCGGGCGAGACCTCGGTCTCGGCGGAGGCAGCCGCTGCCCTCGCACACGACGGGGTGCCGATTCCCTCCGACGGTTCGTTCCGGGTCCGCCGCAAGGACGCCTCACCACCTGACGGCCGGCTCGTGGCCGTCGCGCGTGAGGCGGACACAGGCAGTGTGCGGCGACGACGCCGCCTCACGCTCACGGCGCTCGCGGGGCTCGTGGTGACCGTCGCCGTTGCCGCCTTCTGGGGTGTCCACAGCTCCCAACGCCTCGACGAGGCGTCTCTCGCCCGTAACGCCGCCGGCCTGGCGGCCGACGCCATGCACGAGCGCGACAACAGTCCCACGGTCGCGGCTCTCACCGCGGTCGAGGTCGCGGGCCTGCACAGCCAGATCGGCGACGAGGGCTTACGGGCGTCCGTTGCCGAGGAGGTCCGTTCCGTGCTCCTGGCCACGGTCGTCACCCCGAGCAGGCAGGACATACCGGCCCACGAGGGCCGCCGGGTCGTGTCGCTGGCGGCATCCCAGCCCCAGCTCCCCTTCGGCACGATCCCGGGGCGACACGAGCTGCTGGCCACTCTCGACGACAGCGGTGACCTCCAGGTCCGCGACCTCGAGTACGGAGCCGTCGAGTCCTCCCGCGTCACCAGCGTGGATCTGACACCCGCGCCCGACATGGGTGCCGACTCTCTCTCGATCGCACCGGACGCGCGGTTCTTGGCGGCCCGCACCGCAGGAGGCGTGGAGCTCGTCGTTCTGGGGTCGGATGGCAGCGCAAGCAAGGTCGGTGTCCTCGCCGGGGCGGTGGCGCCGCCTCGATTCGGTCCCACCACCACGGACCTCGCCGTCGACCGGGCGGGGAACCTGTGGGACCTCGGCTGTGCCCAGACGACGACGGGGTGCGGTGGGCTCACCCCGGTGTGGACTGCGCCCGACCCGGGTATCCGGTGGGCCGACATCCGCTGGGATCCCCCCGGGGGGTACCCCGCGGTGGTCTGGGCGGACAGCCTCGTGGGTACCACGGTCACGAGGAGGGAATGGGGGATGTCACAGGGTGCGGGGGGATGGACGGGCACGTTGGTTCGTGAGTCATCCGTCTCGGACCCTCGCTGCGCGGAGCTCGAATGCCGCTTGTCGAGCGGCGACGACGCGATCCTCCTCGACGTCCGATCCGAACCCCACGCGCACGTCCTGAGCATCCTCTCCGACACCGACCAGGGCCTGGTGCGTCGGGCTGTGGATGCCCAGGTGCCCTACGCGCCGATCGGCTTGTTCTCTACCCAGCAGGGATGGGTTCCGAGCCGCGGGGAGCAGAAGTCCGACCTGTTGGTGCTCATGGCCGGCGCCGACGGATTCCTCTACACCCAGAGCGCCGACACGAACCTCGGCATCGGCCCCGTGGAGACCAGGAGCCGGTTCCGGAGCGGCGGAACGACGGGTCTCGTGGATCCCACCGGGACGTTCGTGATCGGCGGCGGCGCCGACGGGGTGCTGCGCCTGTCTGCCCTCGCTCCCGGGCAGCCGTTCGTGAATGCCGGCGTGCCCGACGAGAACCCGGCGATGCCCCTCGAAGGCAGCGACCTCGTCCTGCGTCCACGTGGACCGGTCGGGACGGACTGCTGCGAGCTCGTCGCGGCGGTGGCCGGTACGGAGGAGACGTTGCCGCTCGGCCACGCCCGGCCCGCGACTGTGAGGACGGTCACATGCGCGTCGACGCGCGTCCTCGCCGTTCCCGGCAAGGACGCCGTGCGCGTGCTGCGCTTTCCTGACACCGCGACGGCTGTCATCCCCGCCCCAGGGTCCGACGGCGGTGGTGGCTCGAGTCCGGTGTCCCTGGCCTGTGCACGCGGCGACGGGTCCGTGCTCGTCGCGGTGGCAGGAGTCGGCCTGCGCCGCATCCACTTCGGGGACGGTGGGCCGTCCGAAGCCGAGGTCGTCGACCTGGATGGCTGCTGCGCGAACGCGGCGAGCTCGGTCACCCTCGGAACGGACGGGCGCCTGCTCGTCGTCTCGCAGTCACGGGGCCAGGAGGCGGAAGGCCAGGCCCAGGAGACGGAGTTGTGGGACGTCGACCGGCGAACGCGCCCGGAACACCCTTCCCCCGCGGAGTTGACCCACCCGGGCGCCACGCTGGTCGCCGCTCTGCCTGACGCGACAGGATTCGTCCTCGCTGCCGGCAACTCGGTCAGCCTGCTCACCGCCGACGGCGCCGACGTCTTGTCACGGCACCTGATCGACGTCGAGGCCCCAGTCACGTCGATCAGCGTCGATCCCGGCGGCGGCGAGGTGGTGTTGGCCACCGCCGCGACGATCGAGGTCGTCTCGTTGACGTCGGGCCGCCTTCTCGGCGAGGCTCTCGGCTTCCCGGGGGCGGTGCGCCACGACGCGGCAGGTGCGCTGTGGATCCACCCGGCGGCGATGCGCAACAGCTTCGTGTACGCCATGTCCGACTTGGACAGCGAGGAGCTCGTGCGCAGGGCATGCAGCGCCGCCTCGACGGACCCCGACGTGAGGGCGTCGACCACCGCGTCCGGTAAGGGAGTCGCCGACCTGTGCCCACTCCCGGGAACCACGTAGGTCGCAACGCGCGGACCTCGGCCTCGATGCGCGATTCGCGGAACACCCTTCCCAAAAGTTCTAGCAACCACTAGAAAAAGAGGGGGTCGGGCCGTGCTCGACACCGGTGCCCCGAAGGAGGACTCACGATGAGCAGCCACGCAGCGGTCAGCACCACCGAGATCTCGGTCGCGGGCGCCAACTGCCCGTGGTGCTTCAACGACACGATCGATTCCCTGCGCGCCGAACCCGGCGTGGTCACGGTCCACGGCTCGATCTCCACCGGCTGTCTCAGCATCGAGCACGACGGCGCCGACGAGGGGCGCCTGATCGCCGTCGTGAGCCGGAACCTGCACGGCGAGGCCGTGTACGCGTCCGAGCACGTGATGGTCGAGGTGGCCCCGCAGGTTGCCGACCTCCACTGTGGCCACGGAGGACACGGACCGGCCGGCGACACCTCCGGAACTCCCCATGTGTGACCACTGCGGGTGTCGCGCGTTCGCCCCGATCGCCGAGCTGACCGAGGAACACGAGCGCATCCTCGCGATGGCGTGGGCACTCGCGGAGGCGGCAGGGAACGGAGCGGATCCCCCCGCGGACGAGGCCGAGGCCCTGCTCGCGCTCCTCCAGGTCCATGCGGCCAAGGAGGAGCGCGGCCTCTATCCCGAGCTCGTCGAGCTCGGCGAGCTCTCGGGCCAGGATCGCGGGCTGCTCGAGCACGAGCACCGTGCGCTGCGGGGGGCCTTGGAGGCGGGCGCGTTCGACCGGCACCACTACTACGAGCTCGCCAACCACATCGAGGTCGAGGAGACCGAGCTCTTCTCGGCCGCACGGTTCGCCTTCGAGGAACCAGAATGGGACGCAATGGCTGCCGCCCACCTTGACCTCGACCGTCGATTGGAGGCCCTCGATGCCGGTTCCGGTACCTGAGAACTACGACTTCACGGACCCCGACATCTACGCGGACGCAGTGCCGCTCGCGGACTTCGCGTGGCTGCGCCTCAACGCCCCGGTGTTCTGGAACGCCCAGACACGAGCCGAGTCGAGCTTCGACGACGGCGGGCTGTGGGTGCTCTCGCGCCACGAGGACGTCAAGACCGTGTCCTGCGCACGCACGGGGTGGTCCAGCGAGGAGAACACCGCGATCGTGCGCTTCGACGGCGAGACCGTCGGCTACCAGGAGCGCGAGATCCAGAAGCGGATGATGCTCAACATGGACGACCCCGACCACACGCGCGTGCGCGGGGTCGTCTCGCGTGGCGTGTTCACACCACGCTCGGTCGCCCGCCTGAAGGACGCCCTCGCGGAACGGGCGAAGCGGATCGTGCTCGAGGCACGCGACAAGGGCAGCGGCGACTTCGTCGACGACATCGCGTGCGAGCTGCCGCTGCAGGCGATCGCGGAGCTCGTGGGCTTTCCCCAGGACGACCGCAAGAGGATCTTCGACTGGACGAACCAGATGATGGCCTACGACGACCCCGACTTCGACGTCGACCCGAAGGTGGCCGCGACCGAGATCCTCGGCTACGCCGTCGACATGGGCGAGGACCGCAAGAGGCGGCCGCGTGCGGACATCGTCAGCCGCCTCGTGGCGGCCAGCGACGACGACGTGTTGAGCTCCGAGGAGTTCGCCTTCTTCGTGCTCATCCTCGCCGTCGCCGGCAACGAGACCACCCGCAACGCGATCAGCCACGGCATGCAGGCGTTCTTCGACGACCCCGACCAGTGGGAGCGCTACAAGGCGCAACGGCCCGCCACGACGGCCGACGAGGTCGTGCGCTTCGGCACCCCGGTGCAGATGTTCCAGCGCACCGCCACCGAGGACGCCGTCATCGGCGACCAGGCCATCGCCGCGGGCCAGCGCATCGGGCTCCTGTACGGGTCGGCGAACTACGACGAGACGGTCTTCGAGGAGCCCGAGCGCTTCGACATCGACCGCTCCCCCAACCCCCACGTCGGCTTCGGCGGCGGCGGGGCGCACTTCTGTCCCGGGTCCCATCTCGCAAAGATGGAGATCGACCTCGTCTTCAACGCGATCGCCGACCACATCCCCGACATCGCGCCGACGGGCCCGCCGCGGCGGCTGCGTTCGGGCTGGCTCAACGGGATCAAGGCAATGCCCGTCGCGTACCGCTGAGAGGCCAGGCGATGACAGCGCTGGTCGTCTACGGGGACTTCAACTGCCCCTTCAGCGCTCTCGCGAGCGCCCGTGCCGAGGAGGTCGAACGACGCGGCGCCGCGACCGTCGAATGGCGTGGCGTCGAGCACGACACCGGGATCCCTCCGGACGGCTCGGAGGTCGAGGGCGACCTCGCGGTGATGCTCACCGCCGAACTCGACCAGGTCAGGGGACTGCTCCGCCCCGGCGAGACGGACCGCCTGGCGCTGCCGCGACGGCAGGTGAACACGGCGGCGGCGATACGGCGCTACGCGGGGACTCCGCCGGCGGGCCGTGCGGCTCTCCGCCACGCGCTCTTCGCAGCGCACTGGGAGAGAGGCGAAGCCATCGACGACGATGCGCTCTTGGACGGCCTCGGCGCCGGGCCCCCCGACGCGTCGACGGTCGCGGACTGGCGGTCGGCCTGGCAGTCAGCGACGAAGCCGATCGTGCCCGTGCTCGTCCTCCCCGACGGCTACGCATCCCGCGGCCTCGGCGCCCTGGCGCGGCTCGCGAAGATGATCGACGGCGGGACCTGACCGTCCTGGTGGTTCCGCGTCAGCCGCCGACACCAACCACGCCACGCCCAGCGAGAGCGGCTCAACCGGTCTCGGCGGGGGCCTGCCGCACGAGTCCCGACGCGAAGCCGGCGGTGCGTCCGGCTGCCACGATCACGGCGTCACCGGTGCGCTCGGCCGCCCACGGCACCACCACCGACGCCGCCGTCGCCGTGAGGGATGCGGCCACCGCCGTCGACCAACCGAGCGGGTCGAGCGGACGGCTCCCGAAAAAGTGGCTCAGCCCCGGGGTCTGCACGACCGTGACGAGCGCGGCGACGCTGACGGCGGTGGCGCCGATCACGCTGGGGCTCGTGCCGCCCGCCACCAGGGTCTGGGCGAGCTGGGTCCCGACGAGCGCTGCCAGGCCGACCGTGCGGGCACGCGCCGGCGTACCCGTCATGCGCGCGAACGCCCACGCTCCGGTAGCTCCGGCCGCGGTGGCGCCGGCGCGCACGACGATGTCGCGGGTGAGGGCGAGACCGAGGGAGCTGTCGGGGCCCGCACGCAGCAGCGTCTCGGGCGAGCGGTCGGGCGGTTCGCGCAGCGCGATGGCTAGTGCGGGCGCCATGTCGGTGAGGAGGTTCACCAACAGGAGCTGGCGCGGGTTCAGCGGGGCTGACCCGCCCAGGGCCGTCCCGGCGAGGGTGAAGCCGACCTCGCCCAGGTTCCCGCCGACGAGGATCGCGACGGCGGCGCGCACCGACTCCCACATCGCGCGGCCCTCGACGACGGCGTCGACGATGGTCTCGATCCTGTCGTCGACGACGACGAGGTCGGCGTTGCTGCGGGCGGCGTCGGTGCCGCGCCCGCCGAGGGCGATGCCCGCGTCGGCGAGGCGGATCGCGGCGGCGTCGTTGGCGCCGTCACCGGTCATCGCGACCGAACGGCCACGACGCTGGTAGGACGCGACGATACGCACCTTCTGCAGGGGCGTCACGCGGGCGAACACCGCAACGTCGCCGATCACCGCGTCGAGCTCGTCGTCGCCGAGGTCGTCGAGGTCGCTGCCCGTTAGGACGCGGCCGCCGTTGAGCATCCCGAGCTCGGCGGCGATCGCCTCGGCGGTGCTCGGGTGGTCGCCCGTGACCATCGCGACCCGCACCCCGGCGCCGCCCAGGGTCTCCACCGCCGCCGCCGCGGTCGCCCTGACCCGGTCGGCGAGGCCCACGAACCCGACCAGGTCCAGCGGCGGGACGTCGGCCTCTCCTTCCAGCGTGCTGCCCGCGGCCACCGCGCCGGTCGCGACCGCGAGGACCCGCAAGCCGCGCCGGCCCAGGCTCTCGACGTGGTCCTCGAGGACCCGGCGCGACTCGGCGTCGAGTGGCGCGGCCTTGCCGCCACGGCGCCAGGCCGCGCACAGCGGCAGCACGACCTCCGGCGCCCCCTTGAGCACGACCGACGCGGCCCGCTCGTCACCGCCCAGCACCGCGTGGTAGCCGCGACTCGGCTCGAACGGCAGCTCGCCTGTGCGCACCCAGCCGTTGTCCGCTCCCGCCTCGGCCGCCGCGGCGACGATCGCACGGTCGGTCGCATGCGGCAGGGGTCCGTTCCCGTTCGGCCGCGGCGTGGCCCGCTGCGCCGCCGTCAAGACACGCCGGCACCCGGCCGTGAGTGAGCCGACCGCCTCGGTGGCCTCCCCGTCGGAGACGCACACCAGCGAGACCGCCCCCTCGGTCAGGGTGCCGGTCTTGTCGAAGCACACCTGGTCGACCCGGCCGAGTGCCTCGATCGCACGCGGGTTGCGGACGAGCGCGTTGCGGCTCGCGAGCCGGCGCGCGGACGCCACCTGCGCGAGCGTCGCCAACGCGGGCAGGCCCTCGGGCACGGCGGCGACGGTGAGCGACACGCCCGCGCCGACCGCCTCGCGCACCGGCCGCCGGTACAGGAACCCCAGTCCCGCGGCAACCGCCCCGGCGCCGAGGGTGACCGGCAGCGTCACGCGGGTCAACCGGCTGAGCCGCTGCTCGACGCCCGACGGGGGCGGCTCGGCGGCGGCGGCCGCGCTGCGGCCCGCCTCCGTGTTGCGGCCCACGGCGACGACGACGGCGCTCGCCTCGCCGGCGGCGACCACCGATCCCTGGTACAGCATCGAGGTGCGCTCGCTCACCGCCGCCCCCGGCGCGGGCGCCGCCGACTTGCGGACCGGGAGCGACTCGCCCGTCAGCGTCGACTCGTCCACCTCGAGAGCAGTTGCATCCAGGATGCGGCAGTCCCCCGGCACGACGTCGCCCGCATCCACTTCGACGACGTCGCCGACGACCACGGAGTCGCCGGGGATCTCGACGGCCTCGCCTGCGACGAGGACACGCACGGTCGAGGCCCCGCTGTCCTCGAGGTCGACGAGGGCACGCTCGGTCCGCATCCTCTGGAGCGCACCCACGACGGCGTTCGCGCCGACCACACCCATGACGAGCCCGGCGTCGGTGAGCGAACCGACCGCGGCAGCGAGGGCGGCGCCGAGCCCGAGGACCGGCGTCAGCGGGTTGGCGAGCTCGTCCGCGACGGCGCGTGCGAGCCCCACGGGTTCGTGGTGGATGCGCTCCGTCTCGGCGCTGCGGCGCGCTGCCTGCTCGTCGCCGTCGAGACCGGCACCGGTCGAGCCGACCAGGTCGAGGACGTCGTCGGGCTCGAGCTCGTGCCACCGATGACGAGCGGGCGGCGCCGGCGGCACCACCGCCCGGAGCCCGGCACCCGAGACCGCACCGTTGGCGACCGACGCCATCGCGCTCGCGTTGACGGCGAGGAGCATCCGTTGCGCCGACGACCCGGAAGGGCCGACCAGCGCCCACCAGGCGCCCGCCGACGCCCCTGCCGCGGCGAGCAGCGCGCTGCGTCTGCTGACGGCCCGCGCGCGCCGGATCGCGGCGAGCAGGAGCCAACCCTGGGCCAACCCCTGGCGGATGACGACGTCTGCTCCCAGCGGCGCCTTCCTACCGGGGGTCTCGACGCCGATGCCGACGTCGGCCGAGCGAAGGCCCCTGTGCGAACGCCCGCTCGCGAACACGACGACCTCGCCGTCGGACTGGGCGGCGCGGATCTCCGCGACGACGTCCTTGGCGGCCCAGCGGACCACTCCCCCGAGCCGCTCCGCGACCGCGTCCGTGCCGCCCGCCAGCACGACCTCGAGGCCGCTGTCGCGGGCGGCCGCGACGAGCTCGGGGCCGAGCGGCACCGGATCGGGCGCCACCGCGACCATCGCCATGAGTTGGTCGCCGCGCCACAGGGCGAGCGCGTGACGGCCACCGGAACGGAGGCGGCGCGCCAAGGACTCGGACCCACGCGGAGCACGGTCGTCGCGGGACCACGGCGCGAGCACCCACGAACCCCCGCCGTGCGTCCCCGACGGGTCGGCGGGATCGAGAAGGGACCGCGTGCGGGCGGCGCACACCGCGGCGTCGGCGTCCTGGTGGACCGCCTCGATCCTGTCGACCGACCAGTGATCGGAGGTCGCGAGGCGGGCGTCGAGCACGAGCGTCGACGCACGGTCGAAGCGTCGCAGCGCCGCCTTGTCCATCACGAGCACGTCCTTGCGGGCCAGCACGACGTCGAGGTGGGCCGCGAACGCCTCACGCCCGAGTGTCGCGGCCTTGGGCACACCGGCGAAGACGAGGTCCGCCGAGCGGCGCGGGTCACGCGTGAGGGCGAGGGTGGTCCCGACGAGGCCGAGGGACGCGATGCCGGCCGCGTCGGCGTACCTCTCGACCGGGCCCTTCGGCAGCGCCGGACGATCCGGTAGCACGACCGCCGCGTGCCCGACGCTGTGCGGCCCGAGTACGAGCTCGGGTTCGCGTCGGGACCAGGCACGGCGCCTTGCAAGCTGCTCGGCGACGAGGGACGAGCGGTACGCAACGTCCACGAGGATCCCGAGCGGGCCCTGACCCACGGCCTGCGCGAAGACGCTCGTCGTCGCGAGCAGCGTGTCGGCGGCGGGTGGTCCCAGGCGGTTCTCGAGGAAGCGGCGCACCCGCGGTCGCGTCTCGACGAGGGCGACGAGGCCCGGGATCTCGGCGGGGATCCCGGTGATGTGCAGCGCCTGGCCCGCGACGGCCGCGCCGAGGCCGGCGACGTCGGCTCCGAGGGAGATCGCCTGTCTCCTGACCGAGTCGAGATCGGCGGGGTGGTCGGGGCGGTCGTGGGGGAAGGTCTCGTCGCCGGCGTCGTGGTCGCCCTCGACGTCCTCGACCACCGAGACGAGGTCGTCGAGCTCGAGCGCCTCCGGATCGAACAGGACCACGGCGCGGCCGACGACCGCGTCGACCTCGGCCCAGTCGACGCCGTCGAGTCGCGACAACGCGGCCTTCAGGTCGGCCAGCATCCGTGCCCGGGCCGGGTCCTGGGCACCGCGCACCTCGATGTGGGCGCGGTTCTCGACCACGTGGGCGCGCCTGTGCACGCGCCCGTCCGCGTCGCCGAACCAGGCATGCAGGTGGCGGAACGGGGCGAGCAGGTCGATCCCGCGAAGTGCGGACGTCATCGCTGCAGCGAGGTTGTCACAGGACCGGACCCTCCGGACACGCGTCGGGCAAAGGTGGCCGTCTGGCACCGCCACGTCGACGATTCTGGTCCCGACTTGACGCGACGGCCACCCGGGCCGAGTCTTGCAGGAAGCTCGGGACGGCCGGCACCGAAGGGGAGACGACGTGGGCGCGGGGAGGCGCAAGGCGCAACGATGGCGTTGCGCCGCGGCAGCGCTGGTCGCGACCCTGACCGTCGCCCCGACGACACCCGCCGTGTACGCGACCGGTTCCGCCGCCGCGGAGACGAGACGGCCGAACTTCGTGCTCTTCCTGGTCGACGACCTCGACGCCCTCACGTCGCCGTACTGGGACGCCCTGCCCAAGACCAGAGCCCTGATCGCCGACCGCGGCGTGGCCTTCGACAAGGCCTACGCCCCGACACCGATCTGCTGCCCGGCGCGGGCGACGACGCTCACCGGCGAGTACGGCCACAACACCGGCGTGCTCACCAACGCCGGGCCCCACGGCGGCTGGCCCGCGTTCAACGCCGGTGGCGGCGAAGAGCGCACGTTCCCGCTCGCCCTGCACGACGCCGGCTACCGCACGATGCTCGTCGGCAAGTACCTCAACGAGGTCGACCCGACCCACGTGCCCCCCGGCTGGGACGAGTACTACGGCGGCGCCAACGACCGCATCGAGGGTGGCTACAACTACGCCCTCAACGAGAACGGCACCCTCGTCTGGCACGGCGCGAAGCCCGAGGACTACGAAGCCGACGTCGTCGCGAACCACACCGTCGACTTCGTGACCCGCGCGGCAGCGGATCCCGGGACACCGTTCCTCGCCTACGTCGCCCCGACTGCGCCGCACATGCCCCAGCCGCCTGCGCCGCGATACAGGGACCATCCGTGGCGCTACGCCGACCCTCCCGCGAACCCCAACTTCTTCGAAGCGGACGTGTCGGACAAGCCGTGGTGGCTGCGGGTGTCGGCCACGGCACGCTCCGCCTGGCGGGCCTGGAACAAGGTGGACTACGAGAACCGCATGGGATCGCTGCTCGCGGTCGACGACCTCGTGGCGAACACGGTCGCGGCACTCGACGCGGCGGGCACGCTCGACGACACGTACCTGATCTTCGCGTCCGACAACGGCTACAACCTCGGCGCGCACAGGCTCGTGCACAAGATGGCGCCGTACGAGGAGTCGCTGCGGGTGCCCTTCGTCATGGCCGGTCCCGGCGTCGTGCACGCAACCGACGATCACCCCGTGCTGCTGACGGACATCGCGCCGACCGTGTTGGAGCTCGCCGGCATGACGGTCCCCGACCACGTCGACGGGCGCTCGATCGTGCCGCTCCTCCACGGCGAGGCCTCGCCACCGTGGCGTGACGCGTTCCCGATCCAGTACGCCAGCGCCGGGCTCACGGCGGGCCTCGGCGACACCTGGCCCCCGTTCGCCTACCTGGTCGTCCTGATCCTGCTCGTCGGCGCCGACGTGCCGTCGTACCGCGGCGTCCACACCCAGCGCTACGCCTACATCGAGTGGTACGACCGCGAGCTCTTCGGCCTGCACGAGTACGAGCTCTACGACCTCGAGGCAGACCCCTGGCAGCTCGACAACCTCCTGGCCACGCCCGCCGGGCGCGCCGCCAACGCCGCCGTGACCGCGGACCTGGCCGCTCGCCTCGCGGTGCTGAGCACGTGCCACGGGTCCGGCTGCCGCGATGCGGGGGGCTGACACGGGCGCCGCCCCCACGCGTTCTCCCGTGACCGGCGTCGTCGTCGGTGCGGGAGACCGCGGCTACGACGCGTACACACGGCTCTTCGTCGACGACCCCGCGGCCGGGCGCATAGTCGCCGTCGCCGAGCCCGACGCCGACCGCCGCGACCGTTTCGCGGCCCGCTACTCCGTCGGCACGGAGCGCCGCTTCCCCCGCTGGGAGGACCTCTTCGCGCCGGGCCGAGGCCGCCTCGCTGACTTCGCGCTCGTGGCCACCGGCGACGCGCACCACGTCGCACCGACCCTCGCGGCCCTCGACGCCGGCTACCACGTGCTCCTCGAGAAGCCGATGGCGCTCACCGAAGCCGACTGCGTGCGCCTCGTCGAGGCCGCCGGGGCCGCCGGGCGCGTGATCGCGGTGTGCCACGTGTACCGCTACTCGCACCTGTTCGCGCGCCTCCAGGAGGTCATCGACGCGGGCGAACTCGGCGACGTCGTCGCGATACAGCAGTCCGAGAACGTCGCCTACTGGCATTACGCGCACAGCTACGTGCGCGGCCACACCCGGCGGTCGTCGGTGCCGTGGCTACTGCAGAAGTCGTGCCACGACCTCGACTTGATCGCGGCGATGGCGGGCGCGCCTGCCGCCGCGGTGTCGTCGTTCACGCGCCCCACGGAGTTGACCGACGCGAACGCCCCGCTCGACGCACCAGCGCACTGCATCGAGGGCTGCCCGCACGCGCGGTCGTGTCCCTACGACGCGGTCGCGATCTACCGCGACCTCGACCCGCTGCTCGGCGACCTCGCCATGACCGCGCGCCCCCGCGGGCTCGGGGCGCTCGCGGCCGCGGCTCGGGCTGCTCGTCCCTGGCTGCTACGGATGCCCGTGCCTGCGCTGCGCGGGCGGTTGCAGTGGTGGCGCTGGCCCGTCTCGGCGGTCACCGACGACCACACGACCGCCGGCCTCGACCGGGCCCTGCGCACGACCCGCTGGGGCCGCTGCGTCTACAAGGTCGGCGACAACGACCAGCCGTCGGCGCAGACGGTCTCGATCCGCTTCGCCAACGGCGTCCTGGCCGCGTTCACGTTGCAGAGCTCGTCGTACCGCAGCATGCGGCAGGTGCGCGTCGACGGGACCCGCGGCTCGGCCTTCGGCGAGCTACACGCGCTCGGCGGCTCGCTGCGGATCGCCGACCACAAGAGCTCCCGCGTGCGCTCGATCCCGGTGCCGGCGGCCTACGACGGCCACGGTGGCGGCGAGCGGCCGCTCTTCGTCGACTTCCTCGACGCGGTTCGCACGGGGCGCGAGCCGCGCGTGTCGGCCCGCGAGAGCCTCGAGAGCCACCGCATCGCCTTCGCCGCGATGGAGTCGGCCGCGTCGGGCCGGGTGGTCTCGTTCGGGTGACGCCCGCCCCCACGCCAAACGCGGGCAAAACGTCCCGCCAGCAGGTCAGACCGCCCGCGTTTGGGGTCCGGGCCGTCCGGGCCCCTCCCAACCGCGGGCAAAACGTCCCGCTGACACGTCACCCCACCCGCGTTTGGGGATCCACCCCACGCCAAACGCGGGCGAAACGTCCCGCCAGCGGGTCAGACCGCCCGCGTTTGGGGGTTCGTCTGCGGGTTGGGGTTGGGGGCGGCGGCTGCGGCGCCGTCGGTGTCGGCTTCGGTCCAGGCGCCACCGGCGCGGGCGGCGAGGTCGGCGAGGTCGGCAAACGTGTAGGCCTCGACGATCGCGATCGTGGCGTCGCGAACCTCCTCCCACACCTCGCGCAGCGAGCAGCCGACATCCATCGGGCACGGCTCGGGCTCGGCACGGGTCGCGCACGAGATCGGAGCTAGGGGACCCTCGAAGACACGCACGACGCGGTCGAGGGTGATGTCCGCGGGAGGATGGTTGAGCCGGTAGCCGCCACGGGGCCCGCGCTCGGAGCGCACGATCCCGGCACCGCGGAGCTGGGGCAGGATCTGCTCCAGGAAGGCCGGCGGCGTGCGCGTGCGCTCCGCGATCTCCTGGATCTTCAGGGTCGCGCCCTCCCCCGCGAGGGCGAGCGCGAGCACGGCACGCGTCGCGTAGTCGGTCTTGCGCGATATCCACATTGTCAACCTCTGAAGTCGAGAATAGGCGCGTGGATTCCGTCGGCAGGCCCCTGCCCCGATGGTGCGTCAGCGCTCAGGGACCAGCTTGATGTACGCCCGGGACACGCTCTTCTCGGCCGCGGGCCGGGCCCGCGGGGTGCAACCACACGGGCTCGCCACACGCGGGATCGGCGGCCCGGAGGCCGCCGATCCGCAGGACCTGCTGTGGCCTGGGCACCGTTAGAGCCCCACCCGGCACCTGCCGAGGTCCCACCCCCGCCTCGGACACGAACCCCACTCGGATCTCGCGCGGAGGCGGGCTACCGAGCGTTCGGTAGTCGGCCAGATCCTAAGGGCGCCCCTCGCGGCTGTCCAGGGCCGCGGGTGCGGGACGGATCGGCGAGCCGGCGTGCGCGGGGACGACGACGGCGGCTACCGTGGCGTCGTGGGGTGGAGTGGTCGACTCCGGGTGCTGACCGTCGCCTGCGCGTGCGCGCTGGCTGGTGCGACCGTGCCGGCGCTGGGGGACGAGCCAGGCGCCCCCCGGATCGGCCCCGTCGACGGCCCGGTCGAGGACTCCGCGAACACGGCTTGGTCCTCCCTCAACCCCGGCAACGGCTACTTCGTGGGCCCCACGCGCACCCACCTCGACGACCAGCGCCGCGGCTACGACGCGATCGACGACGCGGTGGCCGACGGGACGCTCGACGACACCGGCCTCGGCCGCTACTTCGAGGACGACCGTCTCGGTGTCGCGGCCGGCGACGTCGAGCGCGAGGAGCAACCCGGCGGGCGGGCCCGCATCGTCTGGGACGGCCACGGCAAGCCCCATGTGTTCGCAGGCACCGCCGACGACGTCGCATACGGTGCCGGGTGGGCGACGATGGAGGCACGCTTTCTCTACGCCGAGGTGTTCCGTGCGATCGGGCGCAGCGGGATGATCGAGCTGCGCGACGCCACCGCCGACGAGCTCCTCGGCGGCCTCGACCCCGCCGCAGGCACGATCGACTACTCCGACGACGAGCTGCAAGCCCAGATCGACCACGCGGTCGCTTCCGATCCGGCCGAAGGCCCCGCTCTCCTTGCCCGCATCGACGCGTACGTCGCCGGCGTCAACGCGTGGCTCGACGCCAACCCGCCCCTACCCGCGGCCTTCAAGCTGCTCGGCGTGCAGTGGCCCAAGTGGAAGCGCACCGACGTGGTCGCATGCGCGATCGCGATCGGCGCGATGTTCGGCCAGGGCGGCGGCATCGAGACCAAGAACGCCGCCGCGCTGCGCTCCCTGGTCGAGCGCCTCGGCCCCCAGGCCGGGCGCGACGCGTACGCGTGGTTCCGACGCGCCGACGACCCCGCAGCCCGCGGCCACGTCGACGGCACTTGGCCGTACCCCGTCTTCGACGACGGCAGCAGCGCCGCCGCGACCCCACCGCCGTGGCCACTGCCGGCGTCGGCACCGATCCTCGACGGCGCGGCTGGACCTGCGTCGCGAGAGGCGCCGCCGCACATGAGCAACTTCGTGATCGTTGACGCCGCCCACTCGGCCTCGGGTCGCCCGATCATGGTCTCGGGCCCCCAAGTGGGCTACGTGTCGCCGTCGATGCTGCTCGAGATCGAGCTGCAGGGAGGCGGGTACCGGGCGTCGGGTGTGACCGTGCCCGGCCTCGGCTTCGCGGTCCTGATCGGCCACACGGACACGTACGCGTGGACGATCACGGCCGCGCGCAACGACGTCGTCGACGAGCGCATCGAGGTCCTGTGCGAACCCGACGGCTCCGAACCGAACCGCGAGTCGACGTCGTACCTCTTCGACGGTGCCTGCACGCCGATGTACCGCACCGCGACGCACACGTCGACGCTGTGGCGCACGGTGCACGGGCCCGTGACCCACCGCGGCAGCGTGGACGGGCGGCCGGTCGCGGTGAGCCAGCAGCGTGCGTCGCGGGGTTTCGAGGCGATGTCGGCAGCTGCGCTGTGGAAGCTCAACAGCGGCCAGGTCGCCGATGCTGCCGACCTCGCCCCGACTCTGTCGGTGGTGCCGATGTCGATGAACTGGGGCTACGCCAACGCTCACGACATCGCCTACTTCCACTCGGGGCGCTTCCCTGTCCGGGCCGCAGGCACTCTGGCCGACATGCCGACGTGGGGTACGGGTGACTACGAGTGGCGCGGCGTGCTCGACTGGAAGGCCCACCCCCAGGCCGTCGACCCGCCCGCCGGCTATCTCGTGAGCTGGAACAACCGCACGGCACACGGCTGGCTGATGGCCGACCACCAGTGGGACACGGGCGCGTACCAGCGTGTCGACCTGCTCGCACGCGGGGTGGAGGCCGGCTTCGTCGCCCACCCCGGCGGGATGACACCGGCCGACGCGGTCGCCGTCGCTCAGGAGGCCGCCACCACGGATGCACGCGGCGCGCTCGTGCTGCCGGCCCTGCTGGCGAAGCTGGAGGGGTCGAGCCCGCCCAGCGCCGCCCTCGCACGGGGACGCGACGTGCTGCGTTCGTGGGTCGCGGCGGGCGCGCATCGGCGCGACCGTGACGGTGACTGGGTCTACGACGACGCCGCTCTCGTCGTGTCGGACCAGATCTGGCCCGTTCTCGCCGCGCTCGCCGTGGCGCCGCGGGCAGGCGGTGCGATCGCCGACCTCCCTCTCGGGCCCTCCGACGCGCCACCGAACTCCGACGGCGAGGCGTTCAGCAGCGGTTGGATGTCGCTCGAGTTCGACGCGATCGCGGCGGCGGCACCAACGGAGGCTTGGCACTGGCTCGACATCGCCTACCAGCGCGCGGCGTCGACTCAGTGGCTCTGGCTTCGAGGCCGCCCCGACCTGTGGCGCAAGACCGCCGGGCTCGAGCGGGTCCGCTTCGTGCCCTACGTCTTCAACGGCTCCACCATGCGCTGGCAGAACCGCCCCACCTATCAGCAGGTCCTCTCCTTCGACGGCTGACCGCCGCCCACCGCCCGCCGCCCCCACCGACCCCACCGACCCCACCGACCCCCGCCCCCACCGACCCCGCCGACCCCACCCAGACCCCAGACCCAAACGCGGGCCAGATCACCCACCAACGCGACAGACCACCCGCGATCGGAGGGGCCCCCAGACCCAAACGCGGGCCAGATCACCCGCCAACGCGACAGACCACCCGCGATCGGAGGGGCCCCAGACCCAAACGCGGGCCAGATCACCCACCAACGCGACAAACCACCCGCGATCGGAGGGGACCGGGAAGGGTCTGGGGGGTCGGGTTCCGCGGGTAGCGTGATCGTGGTGGGAACGATCGACCGCCGCACGCTCCTCGCCGCCGGCGCCGCGGCGCTGACGACGGCGGCTTGCACGAGTCCCCTGCGCGCGACACCGGCAACCACGGCAGGTGCCGACGACTTCGGGGTCGCCACGTACGACGCGACGGGGATCACGACCTTCGCCGTGGGCACGCGCTCCCCTGCCGGCGTGACGATCCGGATCTGGGCGGATACCGACCCGGCAACCATCTACGAATCCCCGTCGGTACGCACCGGTGCCGGCGATGTGGCAATGGTCCGTGTCGATGCCGCGCGTGTCCCCACCGAGAACGTGAGCTGGCAGCCCGTCGTGGACGGTGCCCCCGGTCGCGTGCGTGCGCTTCCCGCGCGGCCTCCAGCAGGCACCGCAACCCCGTTCACGTTCGCCTTCGGCGCGTGCGCCCTGCAGGGCGAACCGGTGCCCGTCCTCGCACGAGCAGCCGCGACCCACCCTCTGCTGTTCGCGTGGATCGGCGACCTCGGCTATCTCGACACTCACGCAGGCGCACAGACAGAGGATGCGTACAGGTCCATGTTCAGGTCGTTCCTGGCATCCGAGGACCTCCGCCCGCTGGTCGATTCCTCGTGGTTCTTCGGGGTCCAGGACGACCACGACTACGGGCGCGACGGCGCGTGGCGCGACACCGTACAGCCCTTCACGGCAGCGGCGTACGCGGCCGTCGTCCCCGGAGCGGTGGCCACCGGTCCGAATTGGCGCACGTGGACCGCCGGAGACGTGGACTTCTGGCTCACGGACAACCGACGCTTCGCCGACGCGCCCGAACCCGGCCCGTTCGAGAACGGGCGCTACCGATCCATGCTCGGTGCGGCCCAGCGCGACTGGCTCCTCACGGGCCTCGCAGCGTCGCGGGCACGGCTCAAGGTCGTGTTCATGCCGCAGACGTTCACCTGGTACTTCTCCCACGGCGAGAAGAAGGAGATCACCGAGTTCGTGGAGTCACGCGTGGGCGGAACCGTCCTGTTCTGCTGCGGCGACAAGCACGCCGGCGCCTTCGCCCGACCGGGAACGAACGTCTGGGAGCTGCTCGCCTGCCCGCTGCACAACCCCGTCAAACACAACACACCCGCCAAGGCCGGCGTCTTGTGGACCGAGAACGGGGAGGGGCTGGCGACCTCGGACGCTGTCGGTCTCGTCGACGTCGACCCTGCGGGCAACCGCGCGGTACTGCGCCTCGTCGACGACCGCGGCATCGAGCTGCACAGCGAGTCCATCCCGATCTGAACCCCCTTGGAGAGGGGGCCCAGACCCCAAACGCGGGCCAGATCACCCACCAACGCGACAAACCACCCGCGTTCGGAGAGGGCCGCGCCGGGGGCCCAGACCCAAACGCGGGCCAGATCACCCACCAACGCGACAAACCACCCGCGTTCGGAGGGGGCCGCGCCGGGGGCCCAGACCCCAAACGCGGGCCAGATCACCCACCAACGCGACAAACCACCCGCGTTCGGAGAGGGGTCGGGGCGGGGCGGGCGGGTACCGTGGCCCGATGCTGAGCAGCTTCGACGACTTCCCGGTGCACCAGGTCGCGGAGCCGGTCCGCCAGGTAGGGACCAGCGACCGCAACTTCTACGACCGCTACTACTTCAACTGCCATGCCTGCAGCGACGAGATCTTCCTGGTCCTCGGCATGGGCGTGTACCCGAACCTCGGCACCCAGGACGTGTTCGCGAGTTGCGCACGCGGCGGCACCCACCACGTCGTCAGGGCGTCGCGGGCACTCGGCGACCGTGCCGACCTGAGTGTGGGCCCGTTCCGCCTCGAGGTCCTCGAACCCCTCCAGCGCCTCCGCTTCGTGCTCGAACCGACCGAGCACACGCTCGCGTTCGACCTCACATGGGAGGGTGTTCACGTCCCCTACGAAGAGCCCCGCCACGTCATCCGCCAGTACGGGCGCACGGTCTTCGACACTGTCCGCTTCGCCCAGAACGGCTCTTGGAGCGGGACCCTGGTCGTCGGCGACGAGACCTTCGCGGTCACACCCGAGCGCTGGTGGGGCGCCCGCGACCGCTCGTGGGGCATCCGCCCCGTGGGCGAACCCGAACCCCAGGGGATCCGCCGCGACCTGCCCCAGCTCGTCGGTATGTGGAACTACGCGCCGATGCGCTTCGACGGCTTCTCCGTCCTGTACCTGCTTCAGGAGGAGCCCGACGGCTCACGCACCATCGACGACGCCGTCCGCATCTGGCACGACCCGTCGCGCGCTCCCGAGCCGCTCGGGAGGCCCGAGTACCGCCACGTGCTCGACCCCGGGACGCGCATGATCACACGACCGTCGACGTTCATGTTCCCGCACGCCCCGGGGGGCCCGATCGAGATCGTGTGCACTCCGCTGACCCACGACTACATGGCCGTCGGCACCGGCTACGGCCTCGGCGACGACTTCCGCCACGGCATGTACCGCGGCGACCTCGTCGTGGAGGCCAGGACGTGGCCCGACGCCGAGCTCGACACGTGGGCGTGGTTCGCGATCGTCGAGCACTGCGCCCGCTTCGAACTGCACGGCCCCGAAGGCGCGACCCACACCGGCTACGGCATGCACGAGCACCTCTTCGTCGGCCCGTTCCCCCAGCTCGGCCTCGACTCGGCGCTCGCGGTCGCGCCTGCGCCTCAGGACCCGACGGTGTAGCCCTCGAGCCACGCCGACACGTCCGGCTGCGGTCGCGCGTACAGGAAGCCCTGGGCGTGGTCGCAACCGAGGTCGGTGAGGTGACGCGCCTGCTCGTCGGTCTCGACACCCTCGGCGACGACCGTGAGGCCGAGGCGGTGGCCGAGCCCGATCGTGGCTTCGACGATCGTCGAGTGGGCGCCGTCGCCGTCGAGGCCGGCCACGAACGACTTGTCGATCTTCACGATGTCGATCGGGAACTGCACCAGGTGCGACAACGACGAGAAGCCCGTGCCGAAGTCGTCGAGCGCGATGCGGACGCCGAGATCCCGGGTCAGCGCCGACAGGCGTTGGCCCGCTGCCGGCGGGTCGGTGATGAGCGCCGACTCGGTCAGCTCGAGCACCAGTGCCGAGGCCGGCAGGCCCGACCGCTCCAGTACGGCCGCGACGTGGTCGAGGAAGCCGTTGTCGGCGAGTTGACGCGCCGACACGTTCACGTGCAGGGCGGCCCCCGCCGGCAACGATCCCGCGAGGTCGCCGCCGTAGGCCACCGCGGTCTCGAGCACCCACGTCCCGATCGGCACGATCAGACCGGTCTCCTCGGCGATGTCGAGGAACTCCCCCGGCGCGACGAGGTCACCGCCGCGATCCCAGCGCAGGAGCGCCTCGACCGCGACGGGCTGTCCGCCCGGTAGGGCCACCACGGGCTGGTACTGCACCGCGAGCTCGCGACGGTCGAGAGCGCGGTGCAGGTCGGACTCGAGCTCGAGACGGGCCCGAAGCGACGAGCGCACGTCCTCGTCGAAGATCTCGTAACGGGCGCGGCCGCCGTCCTTGGCGCGGTACATCGCGGTGTCGGCGTGACGCAGCAGGTCCTCGGGGGACGTGCCGGGCACCGTCGCAACCGCGATGCCGATGCTCGCCGAGGTGAACACGTCGGCGCCGGAGACCGTGATCGGCATGCGCAGCGCCTCTTGCAGGCGGTCCCCGGCGAGCGCGGCGTCGGCCGGTTCGTCGAGGTCCTCGACGACGACGACGAACTCGTCGCCACCGATGCGTGCGATCGTGTCATCGCCCCGGAACGTCTCCCGCAGGCGCTCGGTCACGATCCGCAGCACCGCGTCGCCGGCGGTGTGGCCGAGGGTGTCGTTGATGACCTTGAAGCGGTCGAGGTCGCAGAAGAGGACCGCCACACTGCCGGGACGGCGCTGGAGCCGCCCGACCGCGTGCTCGAGGCGGTCGAGCAGGAGGCGCCGGTTGGCGAGACCCGTGAGGGGATCGTGGAGGGCGAGGTGGCGCGCCTCCTCCTCCGCTCGCTTGCGGTCGGTGATGTCGCGCAAGATCGCGATCACTTCGTCGCTGCCGCTCGAGACCATGCGGGCTTCGTAGGCCCTGAGTCCTTCGCCGGTCCCGACTTCGAACTCGAACGACTCGACGCCGGACGTGGGCAGCGCGGCTGAGATCGCTTGCACGAAGCGGTGCGCCAGGCCGGGCGCCAAGACGTCGGCCACGTCGGCGCCGAGGATCTCGGACGTGTCGGGGAGCCACTCGAAGCCGACACCCCGACGCGCGTCGAGGAAGGAGCCCACGCGGCTGAAGCGCAGCATCGCGTCCGGCATCGCGTCGAGCAACGCTCGCTGGCGGTCCTCGCTCTCGCGAAGCGCCGCCGCCTGACGGTCGAGGCTCTCGTAGCTGTCGAGCAGGTCGATGGTGCGGTCGCGCACCTGATCCTCGAGCGTGCGGTTCAGGTCCCACAGGCTCTGGTAGAGGCGAGCGTTCTGGACCGCCAGCGCAGCCTGGTTCGCGATGGCGGTAGCGAGGGTGAGGTCCGCGGTGGTGTACGGGGCCGCGGTGCGGTCACGTGAGACGAAGAGCGCACCGACGCCGGCGCCGGCCACGGTGATCGGCACCGACATGACGCTGTGCGTGCCGACGCTGCGGTGGAAGGGCAGGAAGTCCGAGCGCGCGAGCGGGTTCGAGTCGTCGGGACGCCACTGCGCGACCAGGACGGGAGCGCCGCTCTGCACCGCTTGCCCACTCACGCCCTCGTCGACGCGCTGGCGCGCCGTCGCGAGGATCGCCTCGAAACGCGCGTGCGTCGACGCGTCGGCGTGGTGGTGGCTCTCGGGCAGGAACTCGCCGCCCTCGGGCGAGAGAACCTGGACGACGCAGAGGTCCCCCAGCGTCTCGGCGACGGTCCGGGCGATGCGTGCGACGAGGCGGGGATAGTCGGTCTCGACCTCGGCGAACGCGCGGTTCACCTCGGCGAGCACGTCGGTTTGTGCTTGCGCTTGCACAGCCCTGCCACTCCCCCGGCGCTGGCATCCGGGAAAGGTAGCCGCAACGGACGAAATGGCCACTCCGGCGACGCGCTCGGCTGCGCGGGCCGGAGGAGCACCGCGAACTGCGTCGGTCGTGACTCGTGCCGCGACCGGGAACTAGCGTGCCGCCATGGTCGATCCCGACAGCGCGGACCTTCCCGCCGACCTCGAAGGGGTCCCCGGGGCGAACGCGGCGCCGGACCCGCGCCGGTGGTGGGCGCTCGCGGTCCTCTGCGTCGGGCTCTCGGTGGTGAGCATCGACAACACGATCGTCACGACGGCTCTGCCCGAGATCGCCCGCGAGCTCGGTGCGAGCCAAGGTGACCTCGCCCGCATCGCCGACGCCTACACGATCGTGTTCGCGTCGCTGCTACTCGCATGCGGTTCGCTCGCCGACCGGCGGGGACGCAAGGGCGTTCTCGAGGTCGGCCTCGTGCTCTTCGCACTGACCTCGTTGGGTGCTGCGCTGGCACCGACACCCTCGCTGCTCGTCCTCGCACGCGTCGCGATGGGCGCGGCGGGTGCGCTCATCATGCCCGCGACGCTGTCGATCCTGATGGCCACCTTCCCGCGGGAGGAACGTGCCAAGGCGCTCGGGATCTGGACCGCGAGCCTCGGGCTCGGGATCGCGGCAGGGCCGCTCGTGGGCGGCATCCTGCTCGAGCACTTCTGGTGGGGCTCGATCTTCCTCGTCAACCTTCCGATCTGCGCCGTCGCGCTCGTCGGCTCGCTGTGGATCGTCAGGACCTCACGCGACCCCACCACCCCGCCGGCCGACATCCCCGGGACCGTCCTGTGGACCCTCGGCATCGCCCTCACGATCGCGGGAGTGATCGAGGCCGGCGAGAGCGGCCTGCACCTCACCCACGTGGGTCTGATCTTCGGTGGCGTGGTCCTGCTGGTCGTGTTCGTGTGGTGGGAGCGGCGCACGAGCCATCCGATGCTCGATCTCGACCTCTTCCGCAACCCGCGCTTCACCGTCGCCAACCTCGCGGTCGCTCTCACCCAGTTCGCCCTGTACGGCCTCGCCTTCATCGCGACCCAGTACGTCCAGCTCGTCCTCGGCCTGTCGCCGCTACAAGCCGGGCTCACGCTTCTGCCGGCGATCGTGCTCGTCGGGGTCGTGTCGCCGTTCTCGCACGTGACGCTGCGTGTGGTGGGCACGAAGGTCGCGGTTGCCGGCGGGCTCGCCCTGATCGTGGTCGGGCTCCTGGTCGGGACCCAGTTCACCGCGCACGGACCGTACTGGATGGTGCTCGTGATGCTGGTCTTCATCGGCCTCGGCCTCGGCGTCAGCCTCACGCCGGCCGAGGAGGCCGTGCTCAGCTCGGTCCCGGCGGCGAAGCTCGGGGTCGGCTCGGCCATGAACGACACGACCCTCGAGCTCGGCGGCGGCATTGGCATCGCGGTCCTGGGCACGATCCTCGCGGTCCGCTACCAGCACGCCCTCGCTCGCGTCCTGCGCGTGCCACCGGACCGCCTCGCCGCCGCGAAGCGTTCACTCGCCCATGCCCTGGCAGAGGGTCCCGAGGTCGGCGAGGCCGCCAAGATCGCGTTCACCCGCGGTGCGGTCACAGCCATGTTCGTGGCGGCTGCGGTCGTGACCGTCGGAGCGGTGATCGCAGCGCTGTGGCTCCCTGCGCGTGCCGAGCCGGCGCAGGATGCGCTCCTCGACCCCGAACCGGGCTCCGGCTGACCCGGGGAGCGGCACGGGCCGACCTGCGCGCACCAGAACGGCGCGCGCAGGTCCCTAGACTCGTTGCACCCCAGGAGCAACGAATGACGACAGCAGCCGACGACGTGACAGTGCCCGGCCCCGGTACGTGGGTCCGTGAGCCGGCGGCGGCGCCGCTGCGTCCCGGAAGCCCCTTGCGCCGCTACGCGTCCGAACCGGTCCTGCTCGCCGGCGCGCAACGTGCGCTGCTCCTGCAGCTCGCCCACCCCAAGGTCGCCACGGGCGTCGACGACCACAGCCGGTTCCGCCGCACCCCGATCCGGCGCCTCGTGGGCACCGCCGACAAGGTCCTCACGATCGTCTGGGGCGAGGGCCGGGAGCCCCAGGCGGCCTGGGAGTCGATCATGGAGGTCCACGACCGCATCCACGGTGAGCTGCACTACGACGCCGGCACGTTCGCCCGCGGCGAGCGCTACACGGCGCACGATCCGCGCCTGTTGCTGTGGGTGTGGGCGACACTGGTCGACACAGTCGAGGTCGTCGCCGAGCGCTACACGGGCGGACTGGCCGCGGGCGAGCGCGAGGGCCTCTACGCCGACTGGGTCGCTTTCGCCGACTTCTTCGGCATCCCCGCGGCCCTGGTTCCCCCCGACCGAGAGACCTTCGACATCTACTGGACGTCGATGCTCGAGGGTGACGAGCTCGCGGTGAGCCCGACCGCCCTCAGCGTGTCGAAGTCGATCCTGAACCCACCGGTGCCGCTCGCCCCCCGACTGCTCAAGGCCGAGCTGGCGGCCCTCGCCGTCGGGCTGTTGCCGCAACGGATCCGTGAGATGTACGGGTTCGAGTGGGACGAACGCCGCCGGCGGCGCTTCGATCGCGTCGACGCAGCGGTGCGGGCCGTCTATCCGCGCCTGCCGGCCCTGCGGCGTGCGGCCCCGCCGCTGTGGATGGGTGCCAAGCACGCCCTACTGCCGCGTTGGCGCCGCCTGTCCCGTACCGCGGCGTAGCCCCGAGGCCGGCCTAGGCGGACGCGGAGTCGATCGCCTTGCGGGCCTTGGGGACGGTGTCCTTGGGGCTCACCTTGTAGAAGGCCTCGACGAGCTTGCCCTTCTCGTCGATCACGAACGCCGATCGCACGATCCCCATGTACTTCTTGCCGTATAGGGACTTCTCGCCCCACACGCCCCACGCCTCGGCGACGGAGTGGTCCTCGTCGCTGAGGAGGGGGAAGCCGAGGCCGTACTTGTCGTCGAACTTCTTGTTCTTCGCGGGCGCGTCCGGGCTCACCCCGACGACGTCGACGCCGATGCCGTCGAGGTCCTCACGGGCATCGCGGACGGCGCAGGACTGGGTCGTGCAGCCGGGTGTGTCGGCCTTGGGGTACCAGTACACGACGAGTTTGCGGCCCTTGAAGTCGGCCAGTCGGACGGTCTTGCCGTCCTGGTCGGCCAGGGCGAACGTGGGCACCTTGTCACCGGGTTGCAGCTTCACCATCGCGCAAGGAGTAGCAGGCCGAGGGGCTTCCTCGCTAGACGTCCACGCGACACGGTGCGTGGTTCACATCGCCCGCAGGAGGAAGCCCCGAGCGCCTCATCGGACAACAAGGCCGAGGGGCTTCCTCGCTAGACGTCCACGCGGGGGTTGGAGAACAGCAACGACCGAACACGCGCTCCTGGTTATCCAAAGTGAGGCAGGTGGCCGGATCGTTCTCCAACCGCGGGCGGGACGGGACGGGACGGCCGGAGGTTGGAGCACCTGGCGGCCAGGAAGCGGGGGTTGGAGAACAGCAACGACCGAATACGCGCTCCTGGTTATCCAAAGTGAGGCAGGTGGCCGGGTCGTTCTCCAACCGGGGCGGGACGGGACGGGACGGCCGGGGCTTGGAGCACAGACCGGCCAATCCGCCGGGTTTGGAGAACTGCGGTACCAAGAATCGCGCTCCCAGTTCTCCAACCCCGGGACTGTGGCACGCTGGTGCTCCGAGCCCGGGACTTCGGGCGGTTTCGACGGGCGGCTCAGAGGCGCCAGCGGCGCCGGGCGTGGGTGTGCCAGTGGTCGGGGATGTTGCGACGGTTGCCGTCGACGTACCACGCCTCGCCCTCGGGACCGAGCCGGGAGTCGGCGACCGAGCGCAGGCGCGCCACCATCGCGGCGGCGTCCGCAGTGCTCGGCAAGCCGTGGTGACGCCACACGACCATCGGCACCGCGCAGATCTCGCAGTCGGCGATCCAGCACAAGTCGTCCTCGAAGTGCCAGTCGGTGAGGCGGGCGGCCTCGCACAGGTCGCAGCGCGGGTCGGGCGCAGGCTGGTCGACCGCGACGTCGTCGAGCGCCGCCCGCACCTCCGCCACGAACTCGCCCACCGACGCGACCGCGTCCGCCGGCGCGGCTGCCTCGAGCACACGCCGCACGATCGCCGAGCCGATCACGACGCCGTCCGCGACCGACGCGACCTCGCCGGCCTGCGCGGGTGTTGCGACGCCGACTCCGACGAGCACGGGACGGTCGGTGAGCGCCTTGGCCCGCCGCGCGAGCTCGAGCGCGGTCTGCGCCACGGTCTCGCGCTCGCCGGTCACACCGAGAACCCCGACCGCGTACAGGAAGCCCGATGCCACGTCGGCGTTCGCAACGATGCGGTCGTCGGGCGAGGTCGGCGCGCAGAACGTGACCACCTCGATGCCGTGTCGCCCGCATGCGCCCAGCCATGCGCCCGCCTCCTCGAGAGGCAGGTCGGGCACGATCGCGGCCGACACCCCGCACGCGGCGGCGTCGGCCGCGAATCGGTCCCAACCGGCGTGCGCCACGAGGTTCGCGTAGGTCATGAAGCCGACCGGGACGTCAGTCGACACGGCACGGGCGCACGCGAGCACCGCAGGCGGAGTCGCGCCCGCATCCAGCGCCGCCTGGCTCCCCGCCTGGATCACGGGACCGTCCATGATCGGGTCGCTGAAAGGCACGCCCAACTCGACGGCGTCGGCGCCCGCGGCGACGACCGCCTCGAGCACGGACGTGGTCGTCGCCATGTCGGGCAGGCCGCCGGTCACGTACGCGACGAGCGACGGCCGCCCGCTCCGGCGGTTCGCTTCCAGGACCTCCGACAGGCGCGGCGCTCCGGTCACGCGCCCTCCCCGAGCAGGCCGAGGCGGCGCGCCACCTGGTCGACGTCCTTGTCACCGCGTCCCGACAGGCACACGACGACTGTCGCGTCGCGCGGCAGTTCGGGGGCGAGGCGGGCGACCTCGGCGACGGCGTGGGCCGACTCGAGCGCGGGGATGATCCCCTCGGTCTCGGTCAGGAGGCGGAAGCCGGCAACGGCGTCGTCGTCGGTGCGCGAGACGTAGGTGGCGAGGCCGGCGGCGGCCATCGCCGCGTGCTCGGGCCCGATGCCGGGGTAGTCCATCCCCGCCGAGATCGAGTGCGCCTCGACGATCTGGCCGTACTCGTCCTGGAGCAGCATCGTGCGCGTGCCGTGCAGGACCCCCGGCACGCCGCGGGCGATCGCGGCGCCGTGGCGGCCGGACCCGAGCCCGTCCCCGGCGGCCTCGACCCCCACGAGGTGCACGCCCTCCGCGCCGACGAACTCGGCGAAGATCCCCATAGCGTTCGAGCCGCCCCCGAGGCAGGCGACCACGACGTCGGGATCGCGTCCGGTCACCGAACGACACTGCTCGCGGGTCTCGGCACCGATCACGCGCTGGAGCTCGCGCACGATCGCGGGGAACGGGTGCGGCCCCACGACCGACCCGATCACGTAGTGGGTGGCGCCGACCGACGCGACCCAGTCCCGCAGCGCCTCGTTGGTCGCGTCCTTGAGGGTGCGGCTCCCAGAGGACACCGGCACGACCTCGGCGCCGAGGAGCTGCATACGCACGACGTTGAGGGCCTGGCGTGCGACGTCGACCTCGCCCATGAACACCGTGCACTCGAGCCCGAACAGCGCCGCTGCCGTCGCCGTCGCGACGCCGTGCTGGCCGGCGCCGGTCTCCGCGATCACCCGCGTCTTGCCCATCCGTCGCGCCAGGAGTGCCTGGCCGAGGGTGTTGTTGATCTTGTGGCTGCCGGTGTGGTTCAGGTCCTCGCGCTTGAGCATGATGCGCGCGCCTCCGAGGCGCTCGCTCAGGCGGCGGGCCTCGGTGAGTGGAGACGGCCGGCCGACGTAGTCGCGCAGCAACGCGTCGAGTTCTGCACGGAATCCGGTGTCGGCCCATGCTCGGGTGAAGGCGGCCTCGAGCTCCTCCAGCGCCGGGACGAGGGTCTCGGGAACGAAGAGGCCGCCGAAGTCCCCGAAGCGACCGTCGCCGAGGAGCGAATCCGGGTCGCGGCCGCCGCTCACACCGTCACCGTCGCCCGGACGGCATCCATGAACGCCCGGATGCGGGCCGGGTCCTTCTTGCCGCGCTCGACCTCGAGGGCGGACGACACGTCGACGCCGAAGGGTCGCACGGCCGCCACGGCACCGGCGACCGTGGACGCGTCGAGTCCCCCCGCGAGGATGACGGGCACTGCGGCGATCGCAGGGGCCTCCCAACGCAGCCCGGTGCCGGAGCCGCCCGCGATGCCCTCGACATCGGCGTCGACGAGCACCGCGTCCGCGCCGTCGGATTCGAGGCGGCCCCAGCCGGTGGCCGTGGGCGCCACGTGGCGGGTCCGGATCACGCAGACGCCCGGGAACGTGGCGTGAAGCCACATGGCGTCGGCGGCAGGCTCACGGCCGCAGAGCTGCACGCCCGCCACACCCGTATCGCCGACGATCCGCTCGAGGTCCGCACGCGAGCGGTCCACGACGACCGCGACGACCGGCACCGGCGCCGCCGCCGCGACGACCTCGGCCGCGGCGCCCACGGTGGCGTTGCGCGGGCTGTCCGCGTGGAGGACCACGCCGATCGCGTCGGCACCTTCGCCGACCGCTACGGTGGCCATCTCGGGGTCGCGGAAGCCGCAGAGCTTCACCCAGACGCGCCCGTCGCCGCGCTCGCGCAGAACCGTCACGTGGATGCCTCCGCTGCAGCCGCCGCCCGCAACTCCGCGATCGCGGCGGCGGGATCGCCCGAACGCATCAGCGCCTCGCCGACGAGCACACCGCGGTAGCCCGCCGCCCGGGCCCGTGCGGCGTCGGCGGGACCACGAACGCCGGACTCGGCCACCGCGACCGTCCCTTCCGGCGCAGACCGCACCAGTTCCGCGCCGACCGCCTCCCACGTGGCGAGGTCCACGTCGAGAGTGTGGAGGTTGCGGGCATTGCAGCCGAAGAGCCCACCGGCGGCGATCGCGCCGAGCGCGGCGTCGACCTCGGCGACGTCCAGCACCTCGACGAGGGGGGTCATCCCGAGGGCGCGGACTGCGTCGGCAAGGTCGGCGAGTTCACCGGGGGCGAGGGCCGCGACGATGAGGAGCACGATGTCGGCGCCCGCGGCCCGGGCCTCGGCGACCTGGTACGCGTCGACGACGAAGTCCTTGCGCAACAGCGGCACGTCGACCGCAGCGCGCACGGCAGCGAGGTCGGCGAGGCTGCCGCCGAAGCGGGCAGGCTCGGTCAGGACACTCACCGCCGCCGCCCCCCCATCTGCGTAGGCGCACGCCTGCGCGGCGGGATCGGCGTCGGGATCGATCGGCCCCGCCGAAGGCGACGCCCTCTTCACCTCGGCGATCACGCCGAAGTCGCCGAGGTCCGGGGTCCGCGGGGACGGCGCTGCGGTCACGTCGGGCAGCGGCACCTCCGCACGTGCCGCGAGGACACGCGCCCGTGTGTCGTCGCAGATGCCGGCAAGTACGGAGTCCATGGTGGCGCATCGTACCCACGGGCCGTGCGGGCGCCCCACCCTTTGTGCCGGCCATTCCTGGGGGCTCCGGGGATTCCCGCCACCGAGTCCCAGAAAGTGGGACTGGCACGCGGGACGGCAGGAGGGCGCGCCAGGCCTGAGGAATTCCTGAGGGCGTCGAGATCAACGGTCCGTCCAACGGGAATGGTGCCTCTCGGACGGGTCGTCGGCAGTCGTGTCGGGGTCGCATCTCCCCGGCGCAGCGGCTGTCGGCTCTCTCCCTTGGAAACAAGGGGACGACACATACGGGCACGGCTGCGGCTCCCATATCGAAGGGGCAGCGAGCGGGAACCGCCCGCCCGAGACCGGGTCACCGGTCCACCGAGTGGACGCCTGTCGGGCGTCCACTCGGCGCGTCCGGACCAACCCCGACCCCCGACCCCCGACCCCGACGTGGGGACGCAAAACGGGTCCACAACCCACCTCACGTCCCCACGTCCATCCCAACCCCCGACGTGGGGACGCAAAACGGGTCCACAACCCACCTCACGTCCCCACGTCCATCCCGGCAACCCCGGCAACCCCGAGAACCCCCTTGCCGCTCCGGGAGTAGCGGTTACTATCGAGACGATGTCGCCAGCCGCTGCCGCCGAGCCCCTGGGCGTCGTCCCCCTCGCCGACGCCACCGAAGACCCCGTCCGCACGCGCCTCGTGCGATCGGCCGCCGCGGTGTTCGCCGAGAAGGGCTACGACGGCGCGCGTGTGGGCGAGATCGCACGTCGTGCCGGGCTCACCACAGGCGCCATATACGCCAACTTCACCGGCAAGTCCGAACTCCTGCTCGAGGCGATCCGCCACCTCTCCGAGCTCGAACTCGACAAGATCGTCGACGTGATCGCGTCCGGCGCCGACCCCCTCGACGCGGTCGCGGCCATGGGGTCCGAGCTCGCCACCCGCGATCTCGACGACCGCGAACCTCTGCTGATCGAGGCCTTCGTCGCCGTGCGGCGCGACCCCGACGTGCGCGATGCGATCCGCGACCTCATCGAACAACGGGAGGCGACCTTCGCCGTGCTCGTCGAGCAGGCCCGGTCGCAGGGACAGGTAATCGACGAGATCGACACGGACTCGGTCACACGATTCTGCTTCGCCCTGGTGTTCGGATTCCTACTGTTCGACGCGATGGACTTCGCCCATCCCGAACCCACCGCCTGGTCGGCGATGCTGCGCCGACTCGTCGACTCGTTCCGCCCTGGCGGGTCTACGGGTACCGCGCCGGCACAGACACACGAGACAAGAGGGGAACAGCCATGACCGAGCCCGAGGTCCAGCAGCGCTTGATCGACGTCCTCACCCCCGAGCAGGTGAACGATATCGAGCGCATCGCCGCGATCTGCAACAACGATTACGACGCCGTCGAGCACGTCTCTCCCACCGGCGGCGACACGATCTTCACGTGGGACTACGAGCAGCAGCGTGCGCCGCTCGTCAAGCTCTACGAGAAGGCGAAGACGTCGCAGTGGAACGCCACCACCGACCTCGACTGGTCGATCGAGGTGGACCAGGAGAAGGTCGCGGCCGAGAACGCCGCCGCCAACATCCAGGCGCAGATGATGCGCGAGAGCTCCCGCAACGACCCCTCCAGCCCGTTGTACGGCTGGGACGAGCAGAACTTCGTCGACCTCGGCGTGCAGATGCAGAACTGGACACTGAGCCAGTTCATGCACGGCGAACAGGGTGCGCTCGTGTGCACCGCCAAGATCGTCGAGCAGGTGCCCTGGATCGACGCCAAGTACTACGCGTCGACCCAGGTGATGGACGAGGCACGCCACGTCGAGGTCTTCGCCCGCTACCTCGACACCAAGCTGAGCGGCCACTACCCCATCAACGCCCACCTGCAGATGCTGCTCGACGACATCATCGCCGACACCCGCTGGGACATGACCTACCTCGGCATGCAGATCATGGTCGAGGGCCTCGCACTCGCGGCGTTCGGGTTCCTGCACATGATGACGACCGAGCCGCTGCTCAAGAAGCTGCTGCGCTACGTCATGAGCGACGAGGCGCGCCACGTCGCGTTCGGCGTGCTCTCGCTCAAGGAGGTCTACGACGAGATGTCGGCGGCCGAGATCCGCGAGCGCCAGGAGTTCGCCTTCGAGGCCGCCGTACGCATGCGCGACCGCTTCATGCAACAGGAGGTTTGGGAGCACGTCGGCGTCGACCAGAAGGAGCTCGTGCGCTGGTTCCTGTCGCGGCCGCCGGTCCAGGACCAGTTCACGCCGATGCTGTTCTCCAAGATCGTGCCGAACTGCAAGAAGCTCGGCCTCCTCGACGCCGCCGACGGCTGGCTGCGCGACCGCTTCACCGAGATCGGTGCGATCCAGTTCGAGGACTGGGTCGACACCGGCGAGGAGTACGAGATGCTCGACGAGGTCTCCAAGGACCGCGCCGCTAGCTGACAGGCGCCCGGCCCCCCCCTCGACCCCTGCGGACGGGGTCCCCCTCCAAACGCGGGCGGGATGACCCGCCAGCGGCACAGACCACCCGCGTTTGCGGGACGGGGCCCCACCAAACGCGGGCGGGATGACCCGCCAGCGGCACAGACCACCCGCGTTTGCGGGACGGACCCCCACCAAACGCGGGCAAGGTGACCCGCCAGCGGCACAGGTCGCCCGCGTTTGCGGGACGGGGTCAGAGGCGGGCGCGGCGGTCGGCGGCGTGGATCGCGGTGCCGCCCATGCGCGCGATCGGCGTGTAGTCGACGGTCGTGGTGCGGTTGGTGACGTACGCGAAGGCGAGTTCGCGCGAGGGGTCGCACCACCCGCCCGAGCCGAGGTAGCCGTAGTGGCCGAACCCGCGGCGTGACACCCCCGCGGTCGTGAAGATCGTGTGGTAGCCCAGGCGCCACACGATCGGCACGAGCAGGACCTTGTCGAGGCGCCGGTTCTGCACCGCCCCCATCGCCCGGACCGTCGCCGGCGACACCAGGTACGTGGAGTCGATGCTGCCCCCGCACGACAGCGCCGCGTACATGCGCGCGAGCGAGCGGGCGTCGAAGACGCCGGCAGCGCCGGGGATCTCGGCGGCGAGGGTCTCGTCGTCCCAGATCGCCGGGTGCAGCTCCGCCGGCAGGAGCGCCTCGATCAAGTCACGGGTGGGCCGGAACCACGTGCCCGCCGCCGCCGTCGCGTTCCAGGCGAGCAGGCGCGGCCACCGCATCAGCCGCGCCACGCGTCCGCGCATCGCCTCGGGCACCCCGATGAAGAGGCCGTCGACGCCGAGCGGATCGGCGATCTCGGACTGCACGAACGCCCCGATCGACTTGCCGCTCACTCGGCGCACGATCTCGCCGGCGAGCCACCCGTAGGTGATCCCGTGGTACGCGTTGGCGCTGCCGGGCTCGAACGCCGGCTCGGCGTCGGCGAGCGCGGCGACCATGTGCTCCCAGTCGAGCATGCGCGAGCTGTGGTCGACGAGGCTGCGGATGCCGTGCAGGCCGGCCTCGTGCGACATCACCTGCCGGACCGTGATCGCGCCCTTGCCCTTGGCGGCGAACTCGGGCCAGTACTGCGCGACCGGGGCGTCGTAGTCGACGAGACCGCGGTCGGCGAGGACGTGCACGGCGGTCGACGCCACCCCCTTGGTCGTCGAGAACGAGCACACGACGGTGTCGGCCTCCCACGGGTCGCCCGCCGCGTTGCGGTCGCCGCCCCACACGTCGACGACCTTCTCGCCGCAGTGGTACACGCACAGCGACGCGCCGCCGAGGCGCTGCGACGCGAGGACGCGGTCGAAGACACCGGCGACGGCGCCGAAGTCGGGGTGCACGAAACCCTTGGTCATCCGAACTCCTTCAGCGCGGGAAGACGTCGAGGGCGCGCTGGCGCAACCAGTGGTCGGCGAGGACGAGCAGCGCCATAGCCTCGACCACCGGCACCGCCCGCGGCAGCACGCACGGGTCGTGGCGGCCCTTGGCCTCGAGCGTCACGGCCGCGCCCTCTCGGGTCACGGTCTGCTGAGGCGAGGCGATCGTCGCCGTCGGCTTGAAGGCGACCGCAACGGCGACGTCGGCACCGTTGCTGATACCGCCCTGCACGCCACCCGAGCGGTTCGTGACCGCGACGGGCCGCCCGTCGGGGCCCGGCGTGAACGCGTCGTTGTGCTCACGGCCGGTCATGCGGGTCCCGGCGAAGCCGCTGCCGGACTCGAACCCCTTCGCGGCGGGCAGCGACAGCATCGCCTTGGCGAGGTCGGCTTCGAGGCGGTCGAAGACCGGCTCGCCGAGACCCGCCGGGACCGACCGCGCGACGCACGTGACCACGCCGCCGAGGCTGTCGCCGTCGCGACGCGCAGACTCGATCGCGGCGGCCATCCGCTGCGCCGCGGCCGGGTCGGGACAGCGCACCTCGTTCGCCTCGACCGCGGCGAGGTCCACCGAGTCCACGTCGACGTCCGCGTCGATGGCGTGGACCCGGGACACCCACGCGATCACCTCGATGCCCGCCGCCTCGGCGAGCAGCGCCCGCGCCACCGCGCCCGCCGCCACACGGCCGATCGTCTCGCGGGCGGACGCGCGGCCGCCTCCGCGGTGGTCGCGGAAGCCGTACTTGGCCTCGTAGGTCCAGTCGGCGTGGGAGGGGCGGTACACGTCGGCGAGGTGGTCGTAGGCCTCCGAGCGCGCATCTGTGTTGCGGACGACCATCGCGATCGGCGTACCGGTGGTGCGCCCCTCGTACACGCCGGAGAGGATCTCGACGGCGTCGGCCTCGCGGCGCTGGGTCGTGAGCCGGGACTGGCCCGGGCGGCGCCGGTCGAGGTCGTGCTGGATCGCGGCGGGGTCGAGCGCGAGGCGGGGCGGGCAGCCGTCGACGACGACGCCGACGCCGCCCCCGTGGGACTCGCCGAAGGTGGTGATGCGGAACAGCGTCCCGAACGACGACGCCACCGTCAGTTCGCCGTGAAGTCGGTCGGCATCGACATGGGCGGGTCGGCGCCCTCCTCGATCGCGGCGTGGCGCCGGCGGATGAGCTCCTCCATCGCGGCGTGGGTCTTGACGTAGAACCTGCGGTTGCGGACCGCGTCGACGACGGCGGCGGCGACGTCGGCGGGATCCATCCCCTCCGCGATCCACTGCTCCACCACCGACCGCATCGCCGCGACGGCCGGATCGCCTCCGGACGCAGAACCGCCGGGGCGGTTGCGGTCGGCCTCGTGGATGCGGGTGCGGACCCAGCCCGGGCACAGCACCGAGACCCCGATCGGCGTGCCGAGCATGGCCAGCTCGACCGACATCGTCTCCGACAACGCGACGACGCCGTGCTTGGACACGTTGTAGCCCGCCATGAACGGCGTGGACACGAGGCCCGCGATCGAGGCGGTGTTGACGACGTGGCCCTCCGCGCCGCCCGCGATCATGCGGGGCACGAACGCGTGCACCCCGTTGATCACGCCGCGCAGGTTGACGCCGAGGATCCAGTCCCAGTCCGCGAGCGGGATCTCCCACGTGAGGCCGCCGCCGGAGACGCCCGCGTTGTTGCAGAGCACGTGGACGGCACCGAAGCGCTCGTAAGCCGCTACCGCGAGGTCGGCGACCGCGGCGGCGTCGCTGACGTCCGTCGGGACCGCGAGCGTGTCGGCGCCGGCCTCGGCGAGCTCGGCAGCCGCCTTCTCGAGAGCGGCCTCCTCGACGTCGGCGAGCACGACGGCCATCGACTCCGCCGCGAAGGCGCGCGCCAGCGCCAGGCCGATGCCGCTCGCCGCCCCGGTCACGACAGCGACCCTGCCCGCCAGCTCTTCCATCGCGTTCCCGCTTGCTCGATTTCTCGACTTCAGCCGCGAGCCTAGAGTCGCGCACGATGAGCGACACCGCGACCGCGACGGTCCCCGGTCCCGCCGACTCCCGTCTCGTCGTCGACGGAGAGTTCGTCGCCGGCGAGGGCGAGCCGATCGTCGACTTCAACCCCGCGACGGGCGACGAGTTCGCCGTCGTCGGCTCCGCGTCGCTCGAACAGGTCGACGCCGCCGTCGATGCAGCCCGCCGAGCGCTGAGAGGCGAGTGGGGGCGGATGGACGCGTTCGAACGCCGCCGCCGCATCGAACGCTTCGCCGCCGCGGTCATGGACCACGCGATGGACATCGGCGCACTCTCCACCGCCGAGGTCGGGATGCCGATGCGCTACTCGGTGGGCGAGGTGCTCGCAGCCTCGGACTACCTCAGCCACTTCGCCGGATACGCCGACAAGGTGCGCGGTGCCGTCGTGCCGACACCGCTGGCCGGGGCGCTCACGTACACGCTGCGCCAACCCGTCGGCGTGGTCGCGGCGATCACGGCGTGGAACGTCCCCTCGATGCTGACCGCCTTCAAGCTCGGCCCTGCCCTCGCCGCGGGGTGCAGCGTCGTGCTCAAGCCCGCCGAACTCGCCCCGCTCGCGTCCCGTGCCTACGCCGAGATCGGCATCGAGGCGGGCCTGCCGCACGGGGTGCTCAACTGCGTGACCGGCGGCCCCGGCGTCGGCAGCCACCTCGTCTCGCATCCAGGAGTCGACAAGGTCACCTTCACCGGCGGCACCGAGATCGGACGGCGCATCGGGGTCGCCGCGGCGGAGTCGTTCAAGCGCGTCACACTCGAGCTCGGCGGCAAGTCGGCCAACATCGTCTTCGCCGACGCCGACCTCGACGCCGCCGTCGAGGGCGCGTGCCAGGCGGTGTTCCTCTTCACCGGCCAGCAGTGCATCGCCGGGAGCCGCCTCTTCGTGCAACGACCCGTGTTCGAGTCCTTCGTCGAGCGGTACACGGCGGCCGCGGCCGGATGGACGCCGGGAGATCCGACCTCGTTCGAGACGCCCACCGGGCCGGTGATCTCCGCAGCCGCCCTCGAACGCATCCAGCGCTACGTCGACGGAGCCGTCGCCGCAGGCGCGACACTGCACTGCGGCGGCTCACCCCTGAGCGGCGGCGAGTACTCCCGCGGCTACTGGTACCCGCCGACGATCCTCACCGGCGTCGCCGCCGACGACCCGCTCTGCACCGACGAGATCTTCGGTCCGGTCGTCTCGGTGCAGCCCTTCGACGGCGAGGACGAGGTAGTCGCCGCCGCGAACGCGTCACGCTTCGGCCTCGCCGGCGGGCTCTGGACCACCGACTTGGCCCGCGCACACCGCGTCGCCGCTGCCGTGCGCACCGGGATGATGTGGGTCAACACCTACTCGGCGATCACCCCCGGCGCGCCCTTCGGTGGCGTCGGTGCCTCGGGGGTGGGCCGCGAGGGCGGCATCGAGGCCGTCCACGCCTTCACCGAGGTCAAGACCGTCCACGTCGGCGGCATCGGGCTCTCCGGTTCCGGCACGGGCTCCGGTACGGGCTGAAGGTGGCCGCCGGTGCCCGCCCGGGCAGGGCAATCGTCGCCGCGGGCCACCCCGGGACCGCTGCCGCCGCAGACGCGGTCCTGCGCAGCGGCGGCAACGCCTACGACGCGATCGTCGCCGCGGGCTTCGCTGCTGCGGTGTGCGAGCCGGGGTTCACGAGCCTCGGCGGCGGCGGCTTCCTCCTTGCGCACACCGCGGCAGGCGAGGAGGTCGTGTTCGACTTCTTCTGCGACACACCCGGTCGCGGCCTGCACCACGCACCCGAGCCGCACTTCCACTCCGTCGACGTCGACTTCGGCGCGGCCGTGCAGGCGTTCCACATCGGTCGCGGCTCGGTCGCGGTGCCGGGTGTGCTGCCCGGCTACCTGCACGTGCACGGCCGACTCGGGCGGCTCCCGCTCACCGAGGTCGTCGCACCGGCGGTGACCCTCGCCCGTACAGGAGTCGCCGTGACGCCGTTGCAGGCGTGGGTGATGGAGCTGCTGTGGCCGATCTTCACGTCCACCGACGCCATGCGTGCGCTCTTCGCCCCCGCCGGTCGTCGTCTCGTCGAGGGCGACACGTTCGCGAACGCCGAACTGGCGGCGTTCCTCGAGGACCTCGGGGCCGGTCGCGTGGCCGGGCTCCACGCCGGGACACCGGCGCGCACGATCGCCACGGACATGGCGGACGGCGACGGCCTCGTCACGTTCGAGGATCTCGGTGCCTACGAGGTGGTCGAGCGCGAGCCGCTCGAGTGCGAGTTCCGCGGCCTCCGCATCCTGGCCAATCCCCCGCCGAGCTTCGGGGGCACGCTCGTGGGGGAGTCGCTGCGGCTCCTCGAGGGGCGTGGCGCGCCGCTCGCGTTGGGCTCGGGCGCCGAGCTCGTGCGCCGCTGCGAGATCCTCGTCGAGGTCGACAGGCGCCGCACCGCCGGGGTGTCGCGCGGCACGACGCACGTGAGCGTCGCCGACGCCGAGGGGAACGTCGCCGCGATGACGACCTCCAACGGCGAGGGGTCGGGCTACGTGGTCCCGGGCACCGGGGTGATCCTGAACAACATGCTCGGCGAGGACGACCTGCACCCCGACGGGTTCCACAGTGCCGCACCGGGCGAGCGCATCGGCTCGATGATGTCGCCCACGCTCGTGATGGACGGCGGGCGGCCCCGTCTCGTGCTCGGCTCGGGCGGCAGCAAGCGGATCCGTACGGCGATCTTCCAGGTGATCGCGGCGATCGTCGACGGCGGTGTCGACGTCGCCGCGGCGGTGGCGGGCCCGCGCCTGCACTGGGACGGCGCGGTCTGCCAGATCGAGCCCGGATGCCGTGACGACGCCATCACCACCCTGGCGGCACGGTATCGCGTCAACGTCTGGCCCGCCGCGAACCTCTACTTCGGCGGCGTCCACACAGTCGACCTCGCGTCCGGGACCGGCGCCGGCGACTCCCGCCGCGGCGGCGTCGTCCGCGTCGTGTAGGGGCCGGCCCGGGACGTGGTCCGGTCCGTTCGCCGACGATCGGCCCGTCCGTGCGCGACGGCGCCGGGGTCGTGCAAGAATCTCGCGCGACGAGGTCGCGGTCCGGGCTGCGTGGCGAGGGGAACATGGCCGAAGGGTCACCGTGGCGGGTTCTCGACGTTTCGGGGTCCACGTGCGCCGAGAACATGGGCCGGATGGCAGTCGTGTGCGCCTCGATCCTGTCGGGGACGCACGACCGGGTGCTCGTCATCGGGACCTTCGGCACCACGCACTTCAACGTCGGCTGGTTCGACGACGTCGACGAAGTAGTCGACGTCGCAGCTTGCAGGCGTGAGGGAGTCGAGCTCGTGCGCCGCCCCGTGTACGGCGGCGGGACCGCGTACTACGACGCCGACGCCGTCATGTTCGTGTCCCAGCTCGTGCGCGCCGAGGAGTTCGCGGGCCTCGACGCCGCCCTCGAGGCGTGGCAGCCGGTCGTCACCGACGCACTCGACCGCCTCGGCCTCGGCGAGGCAGGCTTCGAGGGATCCTCGGACGTGCGCTGGCACGGGCGCAAGCTCGGCAGCTTCATGGCCAACGCCGTCCTCGGTTGCATCGCCGTCGGCGGCTACCTGAACCTGCGCCGCCCCGACCTCGACCTGTACGCCCGCTGCGCGAAGGTGCCCGCCGCCAAGTTCGCGGACAAGGCCACCGACGACCCGATCCACTACATCGTGACACCCGAGGAGATCCGCGCCGGCGGCAGCGCCGTCGCCTTCACGGACGCCAAGGTCGCCTTCTGCGCCGCCCTCGAGGCGCACACCCCCCACCGCTGCCGCGAGGTGCCCCTCGACCCGGCCGAGCGCGCCGGCACAGCCGCGCTGGCGCAGCAGATGGCATCGGAGGAGAACCTCTTGCGCGTCTCGTCGGCACGCTTCCGCGCCACCGCGCCGGCGGGATCGCGGGTGGGCTTCGGCTTCCACAAGGCCCGCAAGCTGATCCGGGTCGG
This sequence comes from Acidimicrobiia bacterium, assembly GCA_046331095.1. GTDB lineage: Bacteria > Actinomycetota > Acidimicrobiia > UBA2766 > UBA2766 > JAIBAC01. Next base: position 1,036,414 of record JAXLRM010000004.1, on the reverse strand, counting down.
GATCGCCGTCGATGCCGCCGCCGTGATCGTCGCCGCGATGGTCGCGGGCGACATGTTCGTGTCCCCGCCCGATGCGATGGACGACTGCGCCGCCGCCCTCGTGGGCGTGCACGCAGCGGACGGCGCCGCCGTGGCGGCAGCGCTCGCCGCCGTGCTCGCGCGCCCCGACGTGGTGCAGGCCGACGCTCACCTCGGCATCGACGCCGGCGACCTCGCCGCCGCGGTGGCGATCGCGTTCGCCGACACGGCCACCCCGGCGGCGGCCGACGCCCCAGCGGACCGGGCCTGAGCATGGCGCACGAGCTGTGGGGCACCTTCGCGGGTCGCTGGTTCGTCTGGCTGTTCGCGGCCGCGTACGTGTTCCTCGGCCGGCGCCTGCTCGGCTGGAAGCGCCTCGGGCTGTACACGGTCGCCGCGTTCGCGGTGGCGGCCGTGTCGGAGAACGCGTCGGTCCGCTACGGCTTCCCGTACACGCGCTACGCGTTCGACGCCGGCCTGCGCGGCAACGAGGTCTGGCTCGGCGACGTCCCGCTGTTCGTGCCGGCGAGCTACACGTTCGTGATGTTCTTCGGCTTCTACGGCGCCCGCTGCGTGGCAGCCGGCCCGTGGCAGCGCGTCCCGAGGTCGCGCGTCGCCGCGTACGTCCTCGCGGTCGTCTTCGCGACGTGGTCGACGTGGACACTCGACCCCGTCAGCCAGCGCGGAGCGGCGTGGTATCTCGGCGACCTGTTCCACTACTCGGGTTCGGGATTCTGGTTCGGCCTGCCGCTCGGCTCCCAGGCCGGCTGGCTCGGCGTGAGCATCGTCCTGTGCGGACTCCTCGCCTTGCTCACCCGCGGCGACACCGCGGCGGCCGGAGGGGTCGATGAGCGGCCACTCGCCAACCCTCAGGTCGCGGCACTCGCGGTCTTCGCGGTCGAGGTACTGCACGTCTCGGTCGTCGCGCTCGTGATCGGCGAACACACCCTCGGCGCCGCGGGCCTGCTGATCTGGATCCCGACGATCGCAGTCGTCGCGGTGCTCTGGCCCCAGCTCCGCAGAGAGGAATGACGTGGACCTGCTTCACCAGCTCAGCCTCGGTGACGTCCTCGCCGAGGTGGCAGCGGGCCACCCCGACGCGCTCGCCGCCGTCGACGGCGACGTTCGCATCACGTACGCGGACTCCGACACGCGCGTGAACCGCCTCGCCAACGCCCTCTCCGGCGCCGGGGTGCAGGCGGGTGACCGCGTCGTGTGGCTGGGCCAGAACTCCTTCCGTCTCGTGGAGGTCCTCTTCGGCTGCGCTCGCATCGGAGCGGTCGCCTGCATCGTGAACTGGCGCCTGGCCGCGGCCGAGCTCGGGTTCGTGCTCGCCGACTCGGACCCGCGCGTGGTCGTGTGCCAGGAGGACGAGATCGGCGCACGCGTCGCCGCGGCCCGCAGCGGCCACCGGGGCGCGGCCCTTTGGCTGCGCCACGACGCCGGTGCCGGCGACCCGACCGGTTACGAGGCGTTCCTCGCGGGCGGCGACCCCGCCGAGCCCGGCGTCGCCGTAGACGCGTCGTCGCCGGTGCTGCAGATGTACACCGCGGCCTTCGGTGGGACGCCCAACGGAGCCCAACTCGCCCACCTCGCCGTGATCGCGCAGGACCTCGTGATCGCCAAGGTCCAAGACGTCGACCACACGTCGGTGTGCCTCAACTGCGGGCCCCTCTTCCACGTCGCCGCGCTCATGACGACGCTCGCGACCCTGCACTTCGGCGGCACCAACGTCTACACGCCCAGGGTCGACGCCGAGGTGCTGTGCCGCTTGGTCGAGAGCGAGCGCTGCACGCACGCGTTCCTGATGCCGCCCACGATGGACCAGATGGTCGCCTGCAACGCGGACCGCCGGTACGACCTCTCGTCGCTGCGGTCGGTCCCCTACACGAAGGCGTGGAACGAGATGGTCACCGTCGACACGAGCCCGTGGGCACGCGCACCCGGCGGCTACGGCCAGACCGAGCTCATGGGCCTCGTGTCTGCCAACGCGCTCGGCGGCGACGCCATCGGTGCGCACGGGCGCGCGTCGCCGGTGGCGCGCATCCGCATCGTCGATCCCGACGGCGCCGAGGTGGCCGCCGGGGAGACCGGCGAGATCGTCGTGCGCGGGCTCACGGCGATGGTGGGCTACCTGGGTCGCCCCGAGTTGAACACGCGGAGGCAGCACGGCGGGTGGCACCACACCGGCGACCTCGGCCGGCGCGAGGCGGACGGGTCGCTGACCTTCGTCGGCCCGCTCTCACGGGTGATCAAGTCGGCGGCCGAGAACGTCTACCCCGCCGAGGTCGAATCGTGCCTGCGCCGCCACCCCGCCGTGGCCGACTGCTGCGTGATCGGCGTTCCCGACCCGAAGTGGCGCCAGCACGTCAAGGCCGTCGTCGTCCTGGTGGACGGCGCCCGCGCAGATGTCGACGCCGCCGGTCTCGTCGAGCACTGCCGCTCGCAGATGGCGTCGTACAAGAAGCCGCGCGAGGTGGTCTTCGTCGAGTCCCTGCCACGCACCGGGACCGGTGTCGTCGACCGCGACGCGGTCGACGCGGCCTACGGCGGCGGCGGCTACCCGGGGATGACCGGCACCGCGGTCTGAGGTCCTGTGGGCCGTTAGCTTGTTCCCCCGATGGACGACGCGACACCGGATCCTGGGCTCCGCCCCGGGAAGAAGCGGCGCAGCTGGATCTGGTACTTCGTGCAAGCCGCGTTCGTGGCGCTCGCGATCCGCCTGCTGATCCCGCAGATCAGCCAGCTCGAGGACACCTCCCGCGCGGTGCTGGTCGGCTTCCCGCTCATGGGCGTCCTGGTGATCGTGCTCGAGCTCGCGTGCCTGTTCGCCTACGCCGAGCTGCTGCACAACAACCTGCGGACCATGGGCGAGGCGGCCCCACGTGGGCTCCTGCGGCTCACCGCGCTCGTCGGCAACGCCCTGGGCCGCATCCTCCCGGGAGGGGCCTCCGCCGCGTTCGCGGTCCAGGTCGACACGTTGGGACGAGCCGGCATCGACCGGCCCACCGTCGTCGCCGGGCTGGCTGCGTCGGGGGTCGTGTCCTCGCTCACGCTCGCGCTGCTGTTCCCGATCGCCGCGTTGCTCTCCCTCCTGGGCGGACAGATCGGCAGCATCGCCCTCGGTGCCGCCGGGGTGGCCCTCGTGATCGTGGTGGTCGTGATCGCCGCCCGCCCGGCACTGCACCGTGCCGAAGCCGCCGGCGCGATGGCCGCCCGCTTGGTGCGCCGCTGCGCCGTGGGGCCACTGCGCGACAGGGTCAAGGCCGACGTGGTCGGCGCGCACGTGACCTCGTTCCTGGGCAACCTCGCCGACCTCGTCGCGGACCGCAGCGCCCTCGCGCTCGGCGGTGGCTGGGCCGCGGCCAACTGGCTCCTCGACTTCGCGGTAGTCATCGTCATGGCGATGACGGTCGGTTACGGCACGCCGCTGCCGTCGCTGCTGCTGGCCTACATCGTGGCCCAGCTCACGATGGCGCTGCCGATCACGCCAGGCGGGATCGGCACCGTCGAGGTCGCGATGACCGCCGCGCTCGTGGCGACCGGGGCGCCCGCGGCGGCTGCGACGTCTACGGTGCTCGGCTGGCGCCTCGTGAGCCAGTGGCTGCCGATCCTGTGGGGCCTGCCGCTCCTGCCGGTCCTGAACCGTTCGGCGGCAAGGCACCTGCGGATCCGCGAGGAAGCTGCGCCTCCGGCAGGGGACCCGCCTCCGGATCCAGGATCGTGAGGCCCGCCGGATCCACACGCAACCGCACGCTGTCGCCTGCGCCGACGGCGACGAGCGGGTCGACCTCGACGTCGACGTCGACGTCGGCGACACGCACCGCGAGGCTCACCGACGAGCCGGCGAAGCGCCGCTCCCTCACCGTCGCCGCGACCGTATCCCCGCGCTCGCCGGGACCGGCGATGCGGAACGTCCCCGGGTGCACGACGACGCGGACCTCGGTGCCGGGACCGTCGTAGGCCAGCCGCGTTCCCCACGGCAGGACCGCCTCGCCGGATGCCACGACAGCGCCGACGACGGTGTCGAGGCCGCAGAAGCGTGCCACCCACTCGTCGGCGGGCTGCCGCCAGACCGCCTCGGGCTCTCCTGCCTGCACCACCGCGCCGGCGCGCATCACGACGACGCGGTCGGCGAGCGCGAAGGCCTCCGCCTGGTCGTGGGTCACGAGCACGGTGGTGCGCCCCGCCAGCAGACCGCCGAGCTCGCTCAGGAGCTCGGTCTTGAGAGTGCGGTCGAGCGCGCCCAGCGGTTCGTCGAGGAGCAGCAGCCGCGGCTCGATCACGAGCGCACGTGCCAGGGCGACCCTTTGCTGCTCGCCACCCGAGAGGCGGTCGACACGCCGGTGCGCCAGCGCGGCGAGCCCCGCACCGTCGAGCGCGGCGCCGACCCTGCGGGACATCTCGTCACGGGCCAGATGCCGCATCCGCAGGCCGAACGCGACGTTCGCGGCGACGTCCATGTGCGGGAACAGCGCGTAGTCCTGGAACACGAAGCCGACCTCGCGCAGGTGCGGCGGGACACCGGCGAGGTCGGCACCGGACCACGAGACGGTGCCGGCGTCGGGTGCCTCGAGCCCGGCGATCACGCGCAGCAGCGAGGTCTTGCCGCAGCCGCTGGGCCCGATGACGGCGACCGTCTCGCCCGCGGCGACGTCGAGGTCGACCCCGTCGAGGATGATCTCCGCGCCGCGACGCAACCCCACGCCGCGGACGCGCAGACGAGTCAAGGCATCGGGTCGCGACATACGGCCGGCTTCGCTCTGCGCGGAAGGAATTCGTACACCGCCGTGTCGTCGTCGCCCGCGACGCGGCGGAACACGTCGGCGCGATCTCGGGCCCAGTCCCATTCGGGGGCCCACTCGTACACGTTCTCGAATCGCCGATGAGTCGGACCGGTCGGGAACCAGCTCACGTCTCGTGCCACCACAGTCCTCAGAAGTCCCCCAGCTCGCGTGGACGCCAGCGCTCGAGTAGGAGCACCACCGCGGCCGTGATCGCCACGAGTACTACACCCAGGCTGGCGGCCTGGCCCAGGTTGGCGCTTCCGGGCTTGGACAGCAGCCGCGCGATCGCGACCGGAACCGTGGGCAGGTCCGGGCGGGCAAGGAACAGCGTCGCGCCGAACTCGCCCAGTGAGATGCAGAACGCGAAGCCGGCCGCGACGAGCAGGGCGCGCCATACGATCGGCAGGTCCACCACGCGCCACACCCGCGCCGGCGCGGCACCCAGGGTCGCCGCGGCGTCGTGCAGGCGCGGGTCGATCGAGCCGAGCTCGGGGGCAACGAGGCGGACCACGAAGGGAACGGCGACGAGCGCGTGCGCGAGCGGGATCAGCGCAGGTGAGGTGCGCAGGTCGAATGGTGGCCGGCCGAACGCGACCAGGAAGCCCAGCGCGATCGTCACGGCACTCGCCGCCAGGGGCAGCAGCAGCGCGACGTCGAGGGCGCGGCCCGCCGCTGCCGCCCTTCCTGTACGGCGCCGCGCCACGACGACGGCGGCACAGCCACCGACGCAGACCGCCACGATCGTCGCCGCCACCGCTATGACGACCGAGTTCGCGAGCGCTTCCAGCGGTGCGACCGCCAGGACACTCTGCCGGGGGTTGCTGCCGAGGCGCGTCCAGTTGGAGAGCGCCGGACGTCCACCTGCGCTGAACGCTCGGACCACGAGGGCGCCGAGCGGCAAACCGACGAGGAGCACACACGCGGCGACGGTGGTCGCCACCGCTAGGCCTCCCCGGCGCCGCGGCAGGGGATCGCGGGGTCGGAGCGCGACGCTTCTCGCGCGGTGACGCCCGAACCAGAGCGAGACCGCGACGACCGCGGCGACCGCGAGCATCTGGCACAGCGCGAGCGCGACGGCCGCGCCCGGGTCCAGATCCTGGGTCCAGCGTCGCCAGATCTCGACCTCGACGGTCGAGTAGGCCGGCCCACCGAGGACGAGCACGACCCCGAACGAGGTGAACGTGAACAAGAAGACGATGGCGGCCGCGGACGCGATCGCCGGTGCCAGCGAAGGCAGGGTTATGCGCCGGAAGGCCTGCGCTCTGGTGGCGCCCAGGGTCCGGGCGGCCTCGGCCGCCGAGGGGTCGAGGTCGGCCCAGACGACTCCGACGGTGCGGACGACGACGACGTAGTTGAAGAAGCAGTGCGCCGCGAGGATCGCAACGAGCCCCGAGCCGAGCCCGAGCGGGGCGAGGACACTGCGGAACGCGAGGGCGACGACGACGGTGGGCATCACGAACGCCGCCGTCAAGAGGCCTTCAAGAACCTTGCGGCCCCGGAAATCCCGGCGCGCGAAGGTGTACGCGGCCGGGAGCCCGAGCACGAGCGTGATCGACGTCGACACCGCCGCCTGCCAGAACGAGAACCAGAACACCGCCCGGGTAGTCGGCTCGGCGAGGACGCGGACAGCGGGACCGAGGTCGAGGTAGCCGCCGGGTGCGAGCGCACGCTCCACGATCGAAACCATCGGGTACGCGAAGAGCAGGGCCCAGAAGGCGACCGGCACCGCCACGAGGCCGGCGCGCCCGGCAGCGGTCCACCCGGCACGGGTGCGAGCTGGGGGCGCCGCGGTGCCGGGCGGGTCGAAGGCGCTCCTCAACCGAGCGTGACCTGCTTCCACGCGTCGATCCATTCGTCACGGTGAGCCGCGATCTCCGCGGGTGGAATGCTGTGGGGGTGTTCGACGACGGCAGCGTTGTCGACGAACACCTGCGGGAGTGGGATGCCGGCACGAGCGGGGTAGACGTACATCTGGAGCGGCATGTCGGCCTGGAACTGCTGCGACAGCAGGAAGTCCACGACACGGCGCGCCGGTCCGGGCACGCGTGTGCCGTCGAGGACGCCGGCGAGCTCGACCTGGCGGAAGCACGTCTGCGCTGCCACCGACGTGGTGGCTCGATCGACGGGCGGGTCGGCGTCGACGACGGTCGCGACCGGGCTCGTCGCGTAGCTCACGACGAGCGGGCGGCTGCCTCCTGCGCCACCCGCACTGAACTCGGTGAAGTAGGCGCTCTCCCAGCCGTCCACGACCTTGACGCCGTTGGCGCGTAGGGCTTCCCAGTAACGCTGCCACCCGTCGGGTCCGAACTCGGCGATCGTGGCGAGCAGGAAGGCGAGTCCGGGCGACGAGGTCGCGGGGTTCTCGACGACGAGGTCGCCCTTGTAGCGCGGATCCGTGAGCGACTCGAGGTCCGCGGGCGCCGGTGTGGCCGTCTTCGCGAGGGTCGCGTCGTCGGCGTTGACGCACACGTCCGCGTAGTCGATCGGAGTTAGGCGGCCCGACGTGTCGAGGCGGAGTTCGGCGGGAACCTCCGATACGGCCGCGGGTGTGTACTCCTGGAAGATGCCCGCGTCGAGCGCGCGTGCGAGGAAGGTGTTGTCGACGCCGTAGAACACGTCGGCGACGGGGTTGTCCTTGGACAGGATCGCCTGGTTCAGCGCCGCGCCCGCGTCGCCGCCGGTGAGCACTTCGACGGTGATGCCCGTCTCGTCACGGAACGCGTCGAGGACCGGCTCGCTCACGTTGAACGAGTCGTGGGTCATGAGCGTGACCGTGACCTCCTTCGGTGACCCCTCGGGCGGCTCGGGACTGCCGCACGCGACGAGCAACGAGGCGCAGACAGCGACCGCGGCGGCGACGAACGGTTTCGGTCTCACTCTCGCATCCCTCCGCTTCCGGTCTGTGTTTCCGGGCCGGGCGCCACGACGAGCAGGGTCCCCACGTCGAGGGCAACCGTCGCCCGCGGCGCCGCGAACTCGTTGCTGATCCCGCGCCCCGATGCCGGATGCAGGGTGTCGCCACCGAGGCGCCAGCGCAGCCCGGTCGTGCGGACCCCGGTGGCGCGACCGCCGACCGGCACGAGGCTGACGAGTTCGCCCGGGCGGCCCCCCATCGTGGCCGCTGTACGCACGACCCACACGCGCGCTCTGCCGTAAGTCGCCCTGATCTCCAAGGCCGACCACTCCTCCGCAGCCAGGCAGAGGGCGTTGGCGAGCACGTGGTCGAGCCGACCACCGGCACCGCCGACGACGTGGACGCGGCTGGCGCCGTGGCGGCGGGCCGCGTCGAGGGCGAGCTCGAGGTCCGTCCGATCCTTGTCGCGATCGTGGCGTTCCACGCGTGCTCCCGCAGCGGCAGCCGCGTCGAGCGCGGTCATGTCGACGCTGTCCATGTCGCCCACGACGAGGTCGACAGGACGTCCCAGCGAGGACGCGAGCGCAAGGCCCGAGTCGGCCGCGATCACGAGCTCGAAGTCGTCCGCCGGCAGCGGTCCGGCGTCACCGCCTCCCGTGAACACCAGGACGTTTCGTTCCTGCACGCTCCCTCCGCCGGCATTGCCCGGTTCAGGTTCGCGGGTCGGTGGCGGGCCCACGGTGGGGCAGGGCCACCCTCTCAGCTCGGTTCTCCCGAGCTCCCCGGGTGTGTGGATCGCCCACGACTGTATACCGCTCAGGCAGACGACACCGAACCGCACACCGCGACCGTGACGAAGGGCTTGCCCTCCGGGTCGTAGTCGATGCGGTCCTGCCGCACGATCGTGCCGGGCCGGTCGCGGTCGCAATCGACGAGGTCGGCTACCGCGATCTCGATCGTCGTGTCGCGTTCGCAGCGGTAGGGCGCGCGGGTGAGTGTGCGCCGCGCCTCGCTCACGGTGGCGCCGATCAGGTCGAGCTCGCCGAGTACCGATGCAGCGCAGTTCACCCGCGCCGAACGGCGCAACAACACGAGCGACACCGTCCCGACCGTGCTCAGGACCAGGACTGCCGCCAGGGCCAGCGCCAAGGCCCTCACCCACGACGGGCGCCTTCGTGTGCCGGTGGCAGAGTCGTCGTCGTAGTAGTCGGAGCCGGGATCGGGCGCACCCTCGGACGGGTGGAACCAGCGGTCGTCTTCCACCCCCGCAGTGTGCCACGCCCCCACCCACACCGACGTGGGGACGCAAAACGGGTCCACAACCCACCTCACGTCCCCACGTCCATCCGAACACCGAACCCACACCGACGTGGGGACGCAAAACGGGTCCACAACCCACCTCACGTCCCCACGTCCACCAGCACCCCCGACGTGGGGGGTTACCGGTGTCCGGACGTGGTAGGGATTGCGTTCCCGAGATCGGAGCCTGGGTGCGCAAACGCCTCGTGTGGATCGTCGCCGCCGTCGTGGTGGGCCTCGCCGTCGTCGTCACCGCGGGCACGTACGCCTACATCCACTTCGTGGAGGGAGACGCTCCACCGCCACTGTCCCTCGACGACCCGCCCACCAGTGCCGGGACGTCAGGCGCGGGCACCGGCGATGCGGTGTCGGGCGGCACGATCGCGGGCACGTGGGTGCCGGCAGCGGGGTCCCAGGCGGGCTACCGGGTCAAGGAGGTCCTCTTCGGCCAGAGTGCCGAGGCGGTCGGACGCACCGACAAGGTCACGGGCAAGATGACCATCGACGCAACCACGGTCACCGCCGTCGACCTCGGCGTCGACATGACGTCGGTCAAGAGCGACCAGGACCGCCGCGACAACCAGTTCCGCGGCCGCATCATGGAGACCTCGAAGTACCCGACCGCGACGTTCCACCTGACCGAGCCGATTCCACTCGCGAGCGTGCCCACCGACGCCACACCCGTGGACGTGGAAGCAACAGGCGACCTGACCCTCCACGGCGTGACCAGGACCGTGCAGGTGAACCTCTCGGCGAGACGCAACGGCGAGAACATCGAGGTGAGCGGGTCGATCCCGATCACCTTCGCCGACTACTCGATCCCGAACCCGAGCTTCGGGCCCGCCCGCACCGAGGACCACGGGTTGCTCGAGGTCCTCGTCGTCTTCCGACGCTCGGGCTGACCATCTCCTGACGAACCTGCGGTTTGGTGTGCTCGGGACAGGATTCGAACCTGTGCAGCCGCTGTTACCGCCAGTACCGTCCTGTGTCAGAAAGTGCCTCTGACCTGCGGTAACGCACAACCGGGATGTTGCCTAATGCCGCCCAGTGATACCCGATTCTATTCCTGCGGGTATCAATCGGGTATCACCGAAGCTCCGTTTCCGGCCCGCCGGAGCCGCAGCGCTCCCCCGGGCGCATGTCGCACCCGCGGCGTACCCTTTGCCGGGACGGAGCGGCATCGGGGCCGCTCACGAGACAGGGAGACCACCATGGGCGAGCCGACAGCAGCGAGCCTTGTCGCCGAGCTCAACCGTTTCGAGGACCGCTGGCGGGCCGCAGACGAATACGACCGGACCCAGCTCAACTTCTGGGATGTCGTGGCCGCGCACCCGGCGTACGACGTCGAGCGGACCGAAGCCGAGCTCGGCGACGACATGGAGAGCGCCTGGACCACCGACGGGCACAGGATCGACTACGACCAGCCGACCGGCCGCTGGTACGCCACGCAGGTTCCCTCGTGACCGCCTCCCAGTTGGGTCGCTCCATGATCGTCCTGCTCGTCGGCGCTGTCGGCCCCGACGACGTGTGCCCGGGCCGCTGGTCGGAAGACTGGCTCCCACCGGAGGTCTGCCTCGACGAGGCCGAGGTCGAAGCTGTGGTAACGCTCGAGTCCTCCGGAGCCGACCTGTACACCGTCACGGAGGACCGGCCCGACGGGTCGCCCCTCCAAGTCGGCGACGTCGTCTGGGAGCTCGGCACAGGATGGGTCGGCGTCGCACGGCGCAGCTAGCACTACAGCCCAGCGGCGTCGACGGCGCGGCGCCACAGCCACGCCCAGATCGCCAGCTCGTCAACATCCGCCAGCAAACAGGCAACGTCGATCAGCGGGCACCCGGGCGGGCGACGCAAGATCAGCTCCCACGCCGTCTCGCAGCGCGACCGGTCACGGGCCGGGACCAAGTCCCCACACTTGAGCCACCTGCCAGCATCCTGCGCCCAAGCGACAAGCCCAGCCTCGACGAGCCTGCCCACACCATCGTGAAACAGCCCGTCGGGAAGCGGATCAGCAACCGGGGCAAGCGCAGCGACCACCCGGCGAGCCTACAACGCGCCACTCTCACCCAAGAGGATCAACGTCGGCCCCGCCAGCCAACAGCACACGAAGTCGCTCCTCCAACCGGCCCACCTCCAACCGCCAAGCTTCCACCTCGGCCGCTAGATGCTTCGTGACCCCCCAACCAGCACCCGCATCGATATCTGCCAAACCTACCGTGCGCCACCGCACCTCACCCTCCGCAGCCCCAAGCGCCCTCTGCAAGCGACGCAACTCATACTCTGCCGCCCGGCGGCACGCCACACCACAGTACGTAGCGGGCCTCCCTCGGCCCGGCCGCACCACAACAGTCCCGCACTTCGGGCAAAAGTCACTCACTCAACCGGCCTTTCCTCCACCGGACCGAAATCGCGAAACTTGTGCCCCCGCGTGCGTGACGAAACGGCGGATTCCGAATCCCGGGGCCTCCAGAAATCCGACGCCCACTCCCCTCGGAGACTTTCACCTCACGGATCGCGGCGGCATGTTCCAGACGAAGCGGCGGATTCCGAATCCCGGGGCCTCCAGAAATCCGGCCCCCGCTCCCCTCCCGATTGGCGGGGCCGGACCCGCCCGGCCGGAGCGTCCGCCCGTGAAACGGACGCCCGGCCGGACGGTCACTCTCCCCCGATGCCATCAGGGAAAACCGTGCTGGTTAGGGTCGGACGCCTGTGATCAGCTCTGCCGACGCGGTGTCGATGAGACCGGCGTCGAAGCGGGCGATCGCACGGATCGACACCTGGTCGTAGTCGAACTTGAAGTGCGGCGAGTAGGCAAGCTCGACTTCCTTGCGGCGGGCCACGATCCAGCGGGCCGTGTCCACGAACCCGATCCACGAGCAGTCGCTGTTGGTGCCCGATGTCTCCGAGGTCGAGATCTGACTCGACGTGAACACGGGCACGCCGAACAGCGACTTCGTCCCGTCGATGGACGGGTCTGGTGACAGTTGGTAGCGGCTCGTGGTGTCGGCAACCTTGCGGTACGTCGCCCAAGTCCTCGGGCTCATGATGATCGCGGTGCAGTTGGCGTTGCGGCCCTCCATCCTGCCGATCGCGTCGGCGACGTCGTCGATGGTCGGGGCGCGGCCGTTCGTCGCCAGGCTGGTGGCGAGGATCCCGGACTGGTTGCGGAGCCCCCGGATCTGCGGGGCGGTGCCGGTGCCTTCGAGTAGCTGTTGGTCGAGTTTCGTGCCGATCGCTTCGCCAGGTCGAGCGCGACGAGGTCCCGCACGGACGGGTTGAGTCTGCGACTTGATCTCGTTGCTGACGTGGGTCATCGCGGTGGTTTCTTCGGCACGAGGGCGAGGTTGCGCGAAGGCCGGGTCGGTCGCGGCGATCTGGGCGTTCTCTGCGGTCATCGCGACGGTCACGGACGCGGCGATCGCGGGCACGTCGAGGCCCGTCCAGAGGTGGCGTCGAGGATGGTCGGTCCGGCTTGGAGTGCGGCGCTGTTGGCACGCAACTTGTCGAACCAGTTCAGCTCTGCTGCGGGTTGGTGAGGTAGCCGCCCGATGTGCCGGTACCCTCGCTGAGGGCGCGTTCCTGGCCGGCTTTGTAGTCCCGCATGGATGGCAGCAGCCCGGTTGTGTCGGGCCGCGGGTCGGTTCCGGTGGTGATGGCGCCGATTTCGGCGAGGCGCCGGTAGCTGTCGTGGCTGGCTGCGCGTTGGAGTTGCCCGTCGAGACGCATCACTTCGTCGTCGTCGAGTGTTTCGCACTCTCGGGCGAGGGCGTCGAACGTGGCGGACTCGTCGGAGTTGAGGGGCCGGCCCGTCTCGGCGAGGGCCTGCATCCTCATGTAGAGGGTGTGGCGGCGGTCGGAGAGGATCCGGGCCCGTTCAGCGATGGTCGCCGGCCGGGACGTCGACTGGCGGTGCGTGGTAGGTCATTCGTCGGTTGTCCTTCTCGTGGGGGTCGAGAGGACGCAGGGGCGCCCTCCGACCGTTGGTCGTACAAGCGCCTCCTCCGACGTGGTCGCCATGCTCGGTCTTGTGAGCTTGACGTCTCGGCTCCTCAGCCCGGCCGCAGGGGTGGGCGAGGAGTGAACTCCGGCCCCGGATGAGGCACCCCGAGCATACCCGATACCCCTGTCAGGTATCAGCCTCGAGTGCTGCGAGGCGGACCGAGTACCGGGCCCACAAGTCCCCGTGCGACCACAACCGCCGTTTCCATGTCGTCGCTGCCCGAAGATCAACCGGGCGTTGTCGGCGAGTGCTGCGCCCAAATGCTCGAGCAGGTTGCCGATCACGGCGGCACCGAACGGTGGTCTCGAGCATGCATCCTCGAGCACTGCGGCAGGGATCGGGTCGCCGGTCAACAGTTGGGTGACGAGCGCTGTGGCGAACCCTCTCGGGCGGCGGGACCGATCGGCTCCGCAGCATCGTCGTCGGTCCAGACGGCGCCGGTCATGGGAAGTCCTGTCGGTTAGCAATGGCGGCGAGCACATCGGCGTGGCACGCCAGCGGGCGGCACCAGCATCCGAGTACTCGCCCTTCAGTTCCCGAATGCGATCGAGTAGCTCCGGTGCCCCTCTAGGTGGTGTCGATACTTCTCGATGACTGCGGCCCGTTTTGTGTCGGTGGCGTCCTTTGGTAGCGGGTACGGGTTCGCCCAGTCGGCGGGCCACCGCCCCCACCTGTCCGGCCGGCCGACATAGGTGGCGAGCCCTTCGTCGACTGCCCACGTCCACAGTCGGGCGTGGGGGCCGGCCTTGGAACGGTTCACGACGATGGTGACGCCATTCTCGAGAAGGCCCCGTAGGTCGAGCTCGTCGGCGGTCATCGGAGCGGGGTTTCCCCGGCGTCCATCATGGTGGCCTCGCCCTTACGAGCTGTAGTCCTGGAACGTCTCGTCGGGCCGAAACCGGCAGCCAGCAGCGAGAAGGCAGCAGCGTTGGCGAGCAACGTCTCGTAGTCGTCCTCCTCAGAATCGTCGAACGCTCCCATAGCGTGAGCGTCCCGCCAGTTCCTTCGCTGCATCTTCCGGCGTCATGTTCTCGGCGCGAGCGATGACGGCTTCTACGACTGCGTCCATCCAATCGTCGTTCTCGGCCCGGTCGGGCCGGTGTTCGCAGAGCTTACGGTCGATGAATTCGACGAGTGTCTCGGTGGTCATGCTGTCTCCTTGGTTGGTTTCTGCTTCTCGACGCGGAACGCCCTGTGACGTTCAGCGCAGACCTTGTGCGATGGCGTGCCGTTCTCGTCCCGCAAGTTCGTGGCACGGCGGCAGTACCGGCACGGCAGCTTCTTCTTCACCCAGTGGCGACGGTCCGACCAATCGAGAGTCGGCAAGGTCAGCAGATAGTCGACGACCTCGGCGGCGGACTCTGCGAGGCGGTCACGTAGCTCCTCGTCCAGTGGCCCCTTGGCGCGGTATCGAAGGCGGCCGTGGTCGACGTACAGACGGACACCTTGCCGGCGGGCGTCGCGGACAAGCTGCGCCGCGGTCATCCGATCCATCCTTCCTCGAATTCTGGGAAGAGCTCGTCGTCGGGGTCGGTGCTGTCGCCGTTGCCGTTGCCGTCCACTTTGCTAACCCGAAAAGTCTTCTTCTGTGCGGATGGAGATATAAGAGAGGAGAGGTCATCCGACATTTCGGGTTCGCTGCACAGGTCATCCGACATTTCGGGTTCGCAGACGGCTTGCCACTGTCGGCGGGTCCAGTCGGACAGTTCCCACCGGTCGCCTTGGTTGCCGCCCGCAGAAGCGTGACGTGTCACGACGCGGTGCGCGGCGAGGTCTTCGAGGGCACGTTTCGCTGTGTTCGTCGGGTAGCCGATGTGGACGGCGAGCGGTTTCGTCGCCTGGGGGCCGTCGGCGGCGGCGAGCTGCTCTGGGAGGACCTTGCGGATCGCCGCCATGGATCCGAGGCCGATGTGGGTGGCGAGGTTCCATGCTGTCGCGTGGTCGACGCCGAGGAGGGTGAGGGCGTCGAGGAGTCGGCGCAGCACGAGCGCGAGCCGTGCGGGCGCTTCGGATCCGGGCACTAGTTCGATCCTCGCGCAGGTAGCCGTCACGCCTCGACCGCGGACCGGCAACGGGTTGCCGAGGGATGCGAGCGAGATGAGGCGGTCCCCGGTCTGTCGGGCCGGTCAGGTTCGCTGGTGAGGTCGACGGCGTCGAGTGCTGCGGCGACGGCTGCGGCGAGGTCGTTCCGCATCGCCCGCTCGTCGCTGCGCTCTAGGGCACGCATGACTTGTTCGTGTTCGTCGATGGCCGGCATGCGGTAGAGCACGAACCGTTCGCCCATCGAGCCCATGACGGCGTGGTGGCGGTCGATGGTGGGTGCAGCCGGCGACGATTCCGACTTTGCCTTCCCAGTGGAGGCGGCGGCCGCCGTCGGTGCCGAGGTGTCACGGGTCCAGGAGCCGTCCGTAGATTTCTCGCAGTGCGGCGAGGACTGACGAGCGGGCGTCGCGGTGCATTGACAGCACGCTCGTGAAGTCTTTGAGGGCGACGATGCCGTAGTCGCCGATGTCGCGTAGGAGGCCGCCTTTCGATCCGGCGGCGACATCTTTCTTTGGGACGCCCGACAGCAGCGATGCTTCGGTGAGTGTCGCTGCTGCGTGTACGTCGGGGAGGGATGCGAGCGGGCCGAGGACTTCGGTTTTGCCGCAGCCGGGCGGGCCGACGAGCAGCGTCCAGACGGGATCTCCGGGCCGGCGGTTAGCGATCACGGTCGCTAGCGTCACGTAGACGGGCCCGGGGTCGGGTAGGTGGAGGTGGCGACGGAGACGCTGCGACAGCAGCGTCGATCGGCTTCCGGCGAGCCGGGTACGGGCGGCACGGTCACTTGCTGCTCCTGGGGTTGCTGCGGCCGCCTGCGAGGCCGGACTTGATCGTGTTCACGCGCTTCGAGGTCGGGAGGCCGCACCGCTGCGGCTGCTTCGGCGAGGGCGGCGGCGGCGTCCTGTTCGTCAACGTGGCCCGCTTCGGCGAGCTGGCCGAGGCGGAACGCGCCGAGGTGCAACGTCTTGTTGCGTTCCCCTTCGGGTGCGGCTGCGACCCGTGTGGCTTCGCTGGCGATCGCTGCGGGGCCGTACCCGCGTCTGGCCGGGGTTGCGGTGAAGGGTCGGGTGCGGGGCCGTTCGGGCCGTAGCAGGCCGATCAGCCACGCAGGAGCGGCCGCCGGCGGCACGGCAGGGTCATCCCACCGGTACGGCTCCCGGCTGTCCGGGTGAACGCTGGGCGGCATGACGCAGTAGGCGGCGCCGCCGTTGCGGAGGTCGATGCCGCGCGGCAACGCTGAGTCGGTGACCTTCCCGCCGGGGTGAAGGAAGTAGAGGTGCTTTCCGCCGTCGCCGCGGCCGCTCCACACTGCCAGCGTGGGCGGCAGCGGCCCGTGTTCGGCTTCGAGTGCCGCCAGTTCGTGGTCTCCGAGGTGCCGCGGGTCGACGTCGATGGCGAGCAGGGTGTCGGGGACGCGGGCTCCGACGTTCGCCGTGGGCCACTGGTTCCACCATGCGGCGGCCTGTTCGGCGTTCGTGGTGCCGTCGTGGAGGCCCCGGCCGCCGTCACGTTTCGCGATCAGCGGCGTCTTGCCGCGCAGCGGGAACACAGGCCACCCGGCCGCGGCGAGTTCGAGAGCCGCCGTGCGCATCGTGGCGGTCATGCTGCGCTCACACGGTCGTGCGCTGCGTTGAGTGCCTTCGCTAGTGCCTCGTTGCCGCCGTGGTCGGGATGCAGCACCGCAGCGAGGGAGCGGTAAACCTTGCGGCGTAGACCGTCTGGGACGGCTTCGAGCAACGCTGTGAACGGGTTGTCGCTCTGGGCCGGCGGCGGCGGAGGTGGAGGTGCGGGCCTGTTGTCGCGCACGTCGACGTGGGTGCAGTAACGCCACAGAATTTGTTCTGCGTCGTACGCGTACGCGGCGGGGATGACCCATTGGCGGGCGGTTTTGTCCCACCGCCGGCCCGGGATGGTCTTGAGCTCGTCTTTCGCCGCGTACGGCGAGACGATGCGGGCTTCGAGGGTGCCGATGATGACGGCGCCGCGGGTACTGTTCATGTGTCTTCGGCTTGTCGCTATGTCGAGATGTACGGCGGTGGCCCCAGGAGTTCCGCTGCCTCCTGGGGCCGCAGCGCGTCAGTGGACGGCCGTCTCGACCAGTAGCCCCGCTGCGTCGAGCGCTGCGGCGTGGTCTTCGCCGGTCACCCACTCGTCGTCGGTCATCCTCCACGTGATCGACGCGATGTCCACAGCGTCCTCTCTCGGGACGAGGTCCAGCCACCGAGCGAGTCGCAGCAAGGCAACCTGCTCGTCCATGGCACGGTGTTCGCTGATGGCGGCGAGGCCGAACACGTGCATGGCCTCGTCGCGGGTGATGATGACGTAGTCGGTTCCGATGTCGTACATGGTTCTCCTGTCAGGTTGCAGTCGGGGTGGACGTTGGCGATGGCGCTGCGGGTTCGTATCCGATGAGGCGGAGGAGCGCTGCGGTCGGGACGAGGAGTCGCCTGCCGACTCGGATCGTTGGGAGTTCCCCGCGCCGCGCTGCTTCGTAGGCGCTGCCGCGGGAGACGCCGAGGACACCTGCGGCGCGTTCGACGGTGAGGGTCGGTTCTGCCTTCGGGTCGGGCAGTCGTGTTGTGTTCATGCCGACACTGTGCCGTACCGTTAGCGCCCATGCCATCCCGTCCGCTACTGTCGTGGTATAGCGGTATGGCCTGGAGGTTGGGCAGTGACAGACAATACGAACGAGATTGTTGCGAGCGCCGGAACCGGCGGCCGCGTCCTCATCATGGAAGACAAAGGCATCGGAGTGCCGTTCCCCATCCACGTCTCATCCACGCCAGACGCAGCCGTGCCGTTCGACGTCGACCTCACCCTCGCCGCCGACGAACGCGGACGGATCGTGTGCGAGAGATTCGAGGCCCGCCGCCGACCGAACGGCCCGCCGGTCACGAACGAACGCCTACGCGACGTCCCCATACAACGCTGGACACGCAAAGCAGTCGGAGCCGTCGCTATGCGCCTAATCGAGAACGACGGCGGCGACCTAGTCCTGCGATCGAGCAGCGACGAACCCGACCCAGGCCCGCGGGACGCAGCGCCGGCATGGCGACGCAACCGCCGCAGCGAACCTGCCTCCAACGCGATCACCGACGACCATCTCCGCGAGGTCGCCCGCATCTATCGGGCAGCGGGCCGTGCGCCCACCAACGCTGTCGCAGCCGAGCTCTACCTGAACCGCAGCACCGCAGCGAAACACGTACAGGCCGCGCGGGAGCGGGGCTTCCTGGGTCCCGCGCCCGGACGCGGACAGAAAGGCGAGCAATGAGCCAAGGCAGCGTTTTTCGCAGCGGCAAAGGATGGGCGATCAAGTACGACGGGCCGCCCGACCCGGCAACCGGAGACCGCCGCCAGAAGATGCGCCGCGGGTTCCCGACGAAGAAGGCAGCACAGGACGCTCTCAGTACCGCCGTCAGTGCCGTCGCGCACGGCACGTACCTGGAGCCGTCACAGGACACCGTGCGTGCCTTCGCAGACGAATGGCTCGTCACGATCGCATCGACGGTGAAGCCGACGACACTCGAGCAGTACCGCCGCTACCTGAAGCTCCACGTCGTTCCCCACCTTGGCGGTCTGCCGCTCGGGCAGGTGTCCCCGCTGGACCTGAACACCCTCTACGCGAACCTTCGGGACCACGGCCGTGCCGACGGCAACGGTGGCTTGTCGGCCCGGACGGTACGGCTCGTACACGCCGTGGTACACCGCATGTTCCGCGACGCTGTCCGCTGGGAGCAGATACCGAGGAACCCTGCCGATTCGGCAGACCCGCCACGCTCGTCGGGCGGGAAGGCGCACAAGCTGCCCGTGTGGACAGCTCAGCAGCTCCGCACGTTCCTCGACTCGTGCCGCGCTGCGGATGACCCTTGGCTGCCGCTGTGGACGTTCCTGGCGACGACAGGAGCACGCAGGGCCGAAGCTCTCGGACTCCGCTGGGCAGACATCGACTTCGACGCAGGCCACTGCCGGATCGTGCAGCAAGTCGTCCTAGCGGACGGGTTGCTCATGGTGGACACACCGAAGACAACGTCGAGCGCCCGGCCCGTCGCTCTCGACGCCGTCACTGTCGCTGCGCTCCGGGACCAGCGTCGCCGCCAGAGCGAGGTGCGGCTCATGATGGGGCCGGGATGGCGCGACCACGACCTCGTGTGGTGCCGCCCGACAGGTGAACCGCTCCGACCCAAACGTGTGAACGAACTCCTCAAGGGAAGTCTGCGTGGCGTTGACGTGCCGCCGCTGTCGCCGCACGGACTACGGCACACCTGGGCGACCCTCGCTCTCGAGAGCGGAGTGCCGGCCAAGGTCGTCGCTGACCGGCTGGGCCACACACGGATCGGTACGACGTTGGACATCTACACGCACTCGACGCCGGTGATGCACCGGGACGCCGCTGACACCGTCGCCGCCGTGATCTTCGGGACCGACTGAGAATCTGCGGGTATCAATCGGGTATCAATCGGGCCGATTTCGCGATTCGCATAGCCTCTGACCTGCGGTTTCGTGTGCTCGGGACAGGATTCGAACCTGTGACCTACGGCTTGTAAGGCCGTTGCGCTGCCGGACTGCGCCACCCGAGCTCGTGGGTGCGGGGCCGGCTGGTGCCGTGACAGGAAACGTTTGCGGCGTTTCCCCGGTCCTCGCCTTCTCATGCTGCGTTCCGCCTCCTCACCGGAGCCCCGCTCCGCCTCGTCGACGCGCCTTGCCTGAGACACCGAGTCCTCGTGGAGACACTCCCAAGGTTCCCGGCCACGGCACTAGGTTACCTGGCCGCAAGGACACGGACGGCGTCGGGGTCGCAGTCCTCGCCGACGACACGGATGCCGTTGCGGGCCAGCAGAGCGGCCGTGACGCCGACGCCTTCGGGGCGCAGCGTCCGCGTGTGCGTGCCGTCGTTGATGCCACGGGAGCCGCACGACGGGCTACGCGACTTGAGCACCGCCACCCGCACGTCAGCGGCTCGCGCGAGATCGAGGGCTGCGTGAGCTCCTCGCAGGTACGCGCCGGTGACGTCGGTTCCGGCAGCGGTCCGCACCGCGGCGCCGCCGTCGAGCACCGCAGTGCCGTCGCCCCCCTCCACCTCCGCCCGCGGCCGCGGCACCCCGAGCCCACCCTCGACCTCGGGGCAAACCGGCAGGATTGCGCACCCGGCGAGGGCTCCGAGCAGATCCGGACGCGTCTCGCAACCGCCCTCGTAGGTGCATTCGACGCCGACAAGACAGGCGGACACGATGATCAGGGGATCCGGCATCGGCTGCAGGGTAGGCGCGCCGCCCCCAGTGCAAGCGTGCTTCACAAGTGCACGAGACTGGCCTAGGCTCGCCGCGGGCCATCGCACGAACGCATCACGACAGGCCTGCAAGCGTACGCGACGCACCTTGGGGAGGCTGCGGTGGCGACGTCGGGCACGCAGACGAGCGCGAGCCGGGGAGTCATGTGGGGCCAGGATGCCCTCCTGGACAAGTACCTGCAGGAGATCGGCCTGCACCCGCTCCTCTCGGCCGAGGACGAGATCTCCTTGGCACAGACACTCGAGCGCGGCCGCGAAGCCGCCGCTGCCGTCGCCGACGCGAAGCCGACCGCACGCCCACTCCTCGAGGCGAGGATCGCCGAAGGCGAAGCAGCCCGGCGCCGGTTCATCGAGGCCAACCTTCGCCTCGTGGTCTCGATCGCGAAGCGCTTCTCGAGCTCGGGGCTACCGCTGCTCGACCTCATCCAAGAGGGGAACCTGGGGCTCATGCGCGCCGTCGAGAAATACGACTGGCGCCGTGGCTTCAAGTTCTCCACCTACGCCACGTGGTGGATACGTCAGGCGATCAGTCGCGCGATCGCCGACACCGGCAGGACGATCCGCGTACCCGTCCACATGATGGAGACGATGACCCAGGTGCGGCGCGCCGCCGCTACGCTCGAGCGCGACAACGGGCGCGCCCCGACCGTCGAGGAGGTCGCGGACGAGGCAGGCCTCAGCGTCGAACGTGCGCGAGATGCCCTCGGTGTGGCTCCGGATCCGGTTTCCCTGCACATCCCCCTCGGTGGCGACGATGCCAAGCTGGAGGACTTCCTCGCCGACCGCGACGCGCCCAACGCATTCGAGATGGCATACACCGAGGTGCGCCGCCAGGAGATCCTCACCGTGCTCTCGGACCTCACCGAACGCGAGCGCATCGTCGTGCAGCTCCGCTTCGGCCTCGGCGACACCGAGCCCTGCACCCTCGACGAGGTCGGCCGGCGCTTCGGCATCACCCGCGAGCGCGTGCGCCAGATCGAGGCGAAGGCGATGTCGAAATTGCGCCACCCCTCGCGTCCTCGACGCGCCCTCGAGACCACCCCGGCCTGAGGCAGTTCCTCTGCGAACCCCCGACGCGAGGACGCGAGAGGACGTCATGCGCCCGATCACGTCCTCGCGTCGACGCGGCCCCGACCACCGGCACGAGCCGCGGGCCCTCGTGGGCAAGCCGCGACCCGCGGGTCTGGTCGGACATCACTACGCGGTGAGTTGCTCTCCGGTCTTGGGGGGTCTGCCCCGAGGCCGTTTGACGGCGAGCACCTTGCCGTTCACGAAGAGCTCGCCACCCCAGACTCCACAGGGTTCGCGCCGCTCGAGTGCGCCCTGCAGACACAGGATGCGCACCTCGCAGCCCCGACAGATCGCCTTCGCGCGGCGGATCTCGGGTATGTCCTCGCAGAAGAACAGGTCGGTGAGCTGACCACTCGGGTCGGCGCACCGCGCCTGGGCCCGGAACTCCTCGGAGTGGACCTGCCCCACGAGGCCCCCGTTGACGTCGTCGATCGTGCTGGTCATGTGCACTCTCCCTTTCTCGATCACTGCATCCGGCATCGGAACCGGACAAAGAAAAAGCCGCCGGCTGGTGCCGACGGCCTTCGCGTGAACCCTGGGTGGTCTCAGCTCAGCCGTCGGCGCTCCCCCACTCGAGCATCGTGAACTTGGCCGGAATGACGACGTCGAGGCAGTTCACGACGGCGAGGCCACGATACGCACGCGAGGACGCGCAGGGACGATGCCCTACATGCGCCTCGTTCGCGAATCCGTACCACAGCACTTGCGTGCATCCTCCGACTGTTGCCGGCGACCGTTCCGGCGGCTGTTTCCGGCGCTTGCCGGCGAGCTGGCCGGCCGCGGGCTGCCCACGGCCGCCCGCGAGTGTCGCAGCCCCGGACACACGTGTCAACGCATTTACGGCAGCGCCCGCCCGAGCACGTGGCGCCGCAGGAACAACTCGATCCTGGCGAGCTCGTCGGCGACGACCTCGGGGGCAGACCAGCCGTGACCCTCGTCGGGGTAGACATGGTGTTCGACGACGGCCCCCGCCGCGCGTGCCGCCATCGCGATCGCGGCGGACTGTTCGGGGGGCACGGACTCGTCGCGCCCGCCTTGGAGTATCAACAGCGGCGCCGTGATCCTGTCGGCGTGGTGGACGGGCGATCGATCCAGGTAAACCGATGCCCGGTCCGGCAACGGACCGACGAGGGCGTCGGTGTAGTGAGCCTCGAATCGCCACGTCGTCTCGGCGAGCTTGGTCAGGTCGGCGACGCCGTACAGGTCGACGCCCGCGGCGTACAGGTCCCCGTGACGTATGAGGGACTGGAGCACGACGTAGCCGCCCGCCGACCCGCCCATGATCGCCACGCGACCCTCCTCGGCGAGGCCGGCACGCAGGAGGTGCCTCACGCCGGCGGCGACGTCGTCGCAGTCGACCTCACCCCACCATCCGCGCAGCGCCTGCGTGTATGCCCGCCCGTAACCGGTCGAACCGCGGTGATTGACGAACAGGACCGACCAACCCCGCGAGGTCGCCCAGTGCAACCGCGGGTTGAACGCGAAGCGCGACTGATCGGTCGGGCCCCCGTGGGGCCACACGAGCAGCGGCGTCGCCCCGCTCGCTCCGGGCGGGCGCACGAGGATGCCGTGGACGTCCTGACGGTCGTCGCCCCTCCACGTCACGTGCTTCGCGTCGCCCAGGGGGGGCAACCCGCCCACGCCGACACGCGAGTAGACAGACCGCGCGCCGCTGCCGGGATCCACGAGCCGCACCTCGGGTGGCGTACCCGGGTCGCTGTAGAGGGCGCAGATGTAGTTGCCGGCCCATGTCACGTGCGAGTACGTGCCCTGAGCGTCGTCGACGACGCGGGTCTTGCCCGACGTGAGGTCGGCCACAGCGAGCGTCGTGGCCGCGTCCCGGATTGGCAGGTACGCCACCTGGGTGCCGTCGGGCGACCACGCGTAGCTGCAGTTGCCGGGACCCCATGCGGGTGGCCCACAGTCGGCGTCCTCCGCGACAGCCACGCGCCGCTCACCGGTGGCGAGGTCGCAGACCCAGATGTTGCGCCAACCGTTGCGGTCGCAGAGGTACGCGAGACGGTGTGCGTCGGGCGAGAAGCGCGGCTCCCCGAACGAGACGTCGTCGTCGCCGTCGATCACAACGGGCTTGTCGTTGCCCGCACGCGAGACCACGATACGGCCGCCGTCCCACGGCATGTTCGGCACGTCCCACTCGTGCCAAGCCACCGTGCCGTCGGGGGCGACGTCGGGGTCGAAGCAGAAGTCGGCACCGCGCGAGAGCCGCTCGGGCCATGTGGTCCCGTCGAGGTCGACCACGCCGACGTCCTGGCCGGTCGGGGTGGTCCGCACGAACGCGGTCACCCCGCCACCACATCGGGGCGCCGCGGCGCCGGCATCGGCCACCAGGGTCAGTGTCGGTCCGCCGTCGCGATCGACGGTGCACAGATCTCCGCCACCTGCGGTGAACACGATGCGCCGCGAGTCCGGCGTCCACGCGAAGCACCCACCCGCGTGGGAGACGTTCGGAGCGATCGTCGGCTCGGTCGTGACCGTCGCCGCGGGACTGCCGTCGAGGGGGTGCACGATGATGTCCGCGCGGCCCCGATAGCCCTCGAGCCAGGCGATCGCAGTACCGTCGGGCGAGAGCCGCGGGCCCCCGCTCTGGCGGTAGCCGACGATCACCTCGACCGGAACCGGTCCCAGGAGCATCAGTTCGCCCTTGCCGGCGAGAGCGCCACGCGTACGGCTGACCCGAAGCTGCGCGCCGCGGCAGGGTCGCAGATCGCGAACACGATGTCGGTGATCGACGCCGCTGCCTCGGACAACTCGCCGGCGACCGCGCGTGCCATCACTTCGGCGGCCTCCACCAACGGGAAGCCCCCCACCCCTGTCCCCAGTGCGGGGAACGCGACCGTCTCGGCGCCCAACTCGCGAACGCATGCGACGGCGGCACGCGTGGCCGCCTCGATGAGACCGGCATCGGTCCTGGCGTCCTGGCCCATCGCCGCCGCGTGCACGACGTGTCCCGCGGCGAGCGTGCCTGCACTCGTCGTCCACGCGGTGCCCGGCCGCCGCGGCGCGGTGGCCATCGCCTCGTCCTCGACGACCGCGCCACCGCCGCGTTTGATCGCACCCGCGACTCCCGACCCCATCCAACCGCGGTCGTTCGCGGCGTTCACCACGACGTCCACGTCCAGGGCAGCGATGTCGCCCGCAACGGTCCACACCGAGACGCCGGCGACATCCCCGACGCGCACGGCAGAATCTCGCCACCCTCCGTACACTCCGACCTCCTCCGGAACGACGGCAACGAGGGCATGCTACGCAGGAATCGCGCAAGTCCGAACCGGATCCGGCCGATGACGATCGCTGACACCCCAACACGCCGGAGACGGGGCCATGTGGACCGACCCCCGAGACGAAACAGCAGCCACGGCAGTCGCCCGAACGGACGCGGCCGTGGGTGACAGCCTCGACGCCCAGGTGATCGCGTCCCTCCTGGAGCTGGGCGACGCGGAGTTCTTCGCCGAGCTCGTCGACGACTTCGTGAGCTCGACTCGGACCTACCTGGACAGCCTCGAGGTCGCCCTCGACGCAGAGGACGACGATGCGGTGTTCAAGACGGCCCACACCATGAAGTCCGCGGCAGCCAACATGGGCGCCACGAGGTTCGCCGAGATGTGTCGCACCATCGAGACGGCAGGGCGTGCACGCGAGCTCGGGACCCTGAGCGGCGTGATGGCGTCCCTGGCCGCGGAGTTCGAGCACGTGCGGACCGATCTCGTCGCGGCGCAATCCGGCCCCGGCTGAGACGCAGCCGGCGTCACACCTCGAGTCGCTCGGCGAAGAAGTCGAGGACCTGATCCAAGGCCGCACGCGTCGGATGACCGGGCTCGTCCACGAGGTCGTTGGTGAGGACCGAGTGCGCGATCCGTGGGATCCCATCGGGGTTGCCGGGACCCGAGTCGATCTCGACCGCCAGGAACGAATCGCCGAGCTCCCGGCGGAGGCGCTCGAAGCGCTCCCCCGGCACCAAGCGGTCGTGGGTGAACCGGAGACCGAGCACGCATGCACCCTCGCGGGTACGTTCCTTCACGCTCTCCATGTCCGCGTCGCTGACACCGACAGCCGCGCGTTGAGATCCACGCAGTGCCAGCGGCAGCGAAGGCTGGCTCAGGACGGGAGCGACGACCGTGTCGTCGACCATCATCGCAAGCGCGAAGCCGCCGGTCATGCACATGCCGACCGCGCCGACCCCGGGCCCGCCGCACTCCGCGTGAAGGCTGCGCGCGAGGCCGCGCAGCCAGGTGGTCACGTGGCTCGTCGCCCCGGTGGCCAGCGTCGTGAACTCGCGCGCGATGCACGTCCACGCCAGCGACGACAACGCGTACGGCACCGAGAGGCCACGCCCGGGTTCGCCGAAGAGGTGCGGCATCGCCGCCGTCATCCCGCGGTCCGCGACGCGGCGGGCGAAGTCGGCGACCTCGGGTGTGATCCCCGGGACCTCGTGTACGACGACGACGCCAGGACCCCGGCCCTTCACGTAGACGTCACGCGCCTTGGCGTCGAAGGTGTAGCTGCGCCGTTCGAAGTCGTCGAGCGCGTCGTTCTCGCCGCTGCGCAGTGTGAAGGCGGGCATGCGTCCCCCGATGTCGCCTGAGACGCCGCCACACTAACGGAAAGGCGTGTTCACCTATCGAGGTCGCCGGCTGTCTCGGCCGGGCCACCCGCGCCGACGACGTCCGCACCGGCGGTCTCGGGCAAACCCAGAACCGCCACCGCGGCGACGACCTCCACGGCGGCAAGGGCGAGCATGACTCGGTACGGGCCCACCGTCCGGGAGAAGGCACTGACGAGGACGAGACCGAGCGAGCCCGTCGCGATCTGGAGGGTGATCGCGAACGAGGCGAGCGACGCACGTACCTCCGTCGGGAACAGCTCCGCGAGGTACGCGTACGAGACGGTCTGGAACGCGCTCAAACCCATGAGCGCGAGGTAGTAGCCGGGCGCGAACAGCGAACGCACCTCGCTGAAGACGAGGACCCACCCGGCCCCTTGCAGCACCATCGCTGCCACGGTCACGCTGCGTCTGCCGACGACATCGGACAGCCTGCCCCCGAGGAGGAAACCCACGAAGCCGAAGATCCCGGCACTGAAGAGGATCGCGACGTAGAGGCCGCTCCAGCCGTAGTCGTTCTCCGCCAGATTGCCTGCCCAGACGAAGCCCGGTGTGCTCGCGAGACCGAAACCCGCCGCGAGCACGGCGGCGCGCAGGAGGAGCCGGCGGTGTTCCGCGTCGACGTGGGGGATCAGACCGTGCTGGACACGTTCGGACTCCGCGGCCATCTTGAACGCCCGCGTCTCCTCGAAGTTGCGTCGCAACCACGCCACGATCGCGAGGGGAACCAGCGCGAAGGCGTAGAACAAGCGCCAGCCCCAGTCGCCCACCGCATGCGCCACGAGTTGCAGGGCGAGCACGGCTGCGCCGCTCGTGCCCGCGATCATCCCGAGCATCGACAGCGCGGCGCCGCGCCGGTCGGGCCGCACCTCCTCGGCGATCACGATGCTCGCGAGCGCCCCCTCGACCTGCAGGAAGCACCGTGCGCCGACCTGGAACGTGACGAAGGCCACCAGACTCCAGGCAAGAGCGGTCGCCCCGGTGAGGATCGTGAACAACAGCAGGGAGAGCAGCAGGATCTTGCGTCGCCCCCAGTTGTCGGCGAGACGCAGGAACGGGTACGCAGCCAGCGCACCGAGACGGACGACCGCGATGCCGCCACCGAGAGCTTCCACCGAGACGCCGAGCCCGAGAGCGATCGTGGGTACCGCCACCGCAAGCAGCGTGTTGTCGTAGCTCTCGAAGAACCCCGCGAGCGTGAGCGGCGCGAGCACACGCCACTCGCTCCTGTCGAAGTCGAACATGGCACGCACGTGCCCGAACAGGGGGTCCTCCCATCGAGGGCATCCGGGACGCCGTCGCGCGGACGGCGGCTGCTACGGCGCTCCGCAGTATCGCCGCGCACCGGCCCCAGTCCAAGCACGTGCAGCAGCCGGGTACGCTGGCGTCGTGCAACACGCTGCGCAGGCCAAGTCCGCCCGCGCCGGCGTCCGCTCCGGTCGGCCCCCGCGGCGCCAGTGGGCGCCGGTGCTCGTTCCCGTGGCCGTCGGCGCGTCGATGTTCATGTTCGGACTCGGCCTCGGCGCCGCACGTTCGATAGTCACCGCACCGCCGTCGGTCCAGCAGGTGCGCGAGCAGCTACAGGCCGAGCTCGCGGTGCGTGACCAGACCCTCCTGAGCTGCCGTACCGCCCTCGAGCGGATGCGCAACCCGGTTGCCGACCCGGCCGTGCGTGCCGAGACCGACGCCCTCGCGGAACAGTGCCGCGTGGGCGTGGTGCCGTCCACGACACTGCCACCCGACGCTTCAGGCGGCTGAGGCCGCACGTCGTCGCCGTCGTGCAGGCCGCGTACCATTCGGCCCATGTTGAAGAAGCCGTTCATGATCGTGGCGTTGCCGTTCATCGTGATCGGGGTCCTGGCGTTGGTCGTGTCGCTGTTCCTGGGCGGCGTGTTCTTCTGGCTGGGCCTGATCGTCTCGATCGTGCTGATCCTGCTCGGCGTCGTGTTCCTCGTCGTCGCGGCGACCGCAGGCGACAAGCCTTCCACCAAGCTGCTCGCTTCGGGTCGGCAGGCTCCCGCGACCGTGCTCGAGCTCACCCCACCTTACGGCGGTGAGATCAACGCCAACCCGCAGGTGCACTACGTCCTCGGCGTCGACGGGCCGATGGGTCCACGTCAGGTGGAGCTCACCCAGGCGACACCTCAGATGTTCCTCCGCAAGGTGCACCAAGGCAGTGTCGTGCCGGTGCGGGTCGACCACTCCGACCCGGACCTGGTGCTGATCGACTGGGCGCGGGCTTCGGCGGTCCTCGACGGAACCGTCCCCGGCATGGATCTCTAGGAGTCACCGCCAGGAGCGGACCACGACGGTCTGGCTCGCCTGGCCGAGGAAGCTGCCCGATCGGGACCACAGGAGCAACGCGCCGTGCGCGAAGCCGTTGGCCGCCGCCTGGATCCGGATGTCGGCCAGGACCCACTCGGACTCGATGCGATGCACGATCCTCAGCGAGTTGTCGAGGCTCGTCCCGCCGACCGGGCGTCCGAGCGCCTGGGAGACACCGAAAGGCACGAAGTCGCCCACGATCGCGAGGGCGGCGGCCGTGGTGCCGAGATGCGAGCCGAGCTCGGGGATCCGCACCCACAGCGACGAACACCCCCCCGGCGCCGGGGTGCCGTCGAGGTCCTCGAACCGACGGGCGTCGGCGAGGCGGGCATCGAGGCGCTCGGTGATGGTGCCTTCGTGGCGTGACATCATGATCCGTGGCGGGCACTCGTCGGGGGGCGGGACCGCCGGCTTCGTGGCCCACTCGCCCACGTGCTTCTCGCGCCGGTCCCCGAGGGCCGCGTTCACCGTGAAGATCTCCTCGCCGTCGACCCTGGCGACCACGCGAGCTTGGGTCACCGAGCCTCCCACCTTGGCCTCGACGAGTTCGAGATCGACGACCGACGGTGGCCGTGCGAAGCTCAGGTACTGCGCCACGGCCCACACGCAGCGCCGGCCGGTCGTCTCCTCGAGGGCCTGCACCGCCGCACCCAGACCGGCGCCGCCGAAGAGCGCGCCGACGCCCGAGCACACACCCTGCGAGACCGGAAGACGCCACCTGCACGGGTCTCCGGTTGCCTCTAGGCCGAGAAACGAGGTGACGTCCACGAAACGCCAAGGTAGAGGTTGACTGTCCGAAGGGGTCAATGTCTGGTAGCCAACCGGGATGCGCAAAACCCTCGGGGTGTTCGCCCTCGTCATCCTCCTCGCCCTCCTCGCCGCGTGGTCCGGTGCCTGCAGCGGAAGCGCCGACCAGTCCGGTCCCTCCGGCCCGGGATCCGGATCCGACGCCCGAACCTCGACGCCGGCCGCCTCCCCGGAACCGTCCTCGACCCAGTCGCCGGGCAGCGGAGGCGGCGAGGGCGGGCACGGCCACGTTGAAGCGGACGAAGTCGGCAACTTCCGCATCACATCCCCGGCCTTCGCCAACGGAGCCGAAATACCATCGAAGTTCACGTGCAACGGCGCGGACGTGTCGCCGCCAGTTCAGTGGAGCGCCGTGCCCGACGGCACGCAGTCGCTCGCTCTCGTCGTCGTCGATCCCGACGCCTCCCAACCCGGCGGCTTCACACACTGGGTCCTCACCGGCCTCGACCCCCCGGGTGGGGGCGTCGGCGAGGCGACCACCGAGGGAGTCGCCGGCAGCAACGACGCCGGCACGAGGGGCTGGAGCGGTCCGTGCCCGCCGTCGGGAACTCACACGTACGTGTTCACGATCTACGCTTTCGACCACGCCACCGACTTCGGAAGCGACCCCACGCGAGCGGCCGTCGAGGCGGAACCCGGCCAGAAGGGCGTCGCGACACTGACCGGCACCTACGGGTGACCTCCCCTCCCCTCGCAACCCCAAACGCGGGCAACCCGTAACGCTGACGCGCCATCCCGCCCGCGTTTACGAAGGCGCCCCTCCCAAACGCGGGCAACCCGTAACGCTGGCACGCCATCCCGCCCGCGTTTACAAAGACGAAGGCGCCCCGCCAACCCCAAACGCGGGCAACCCGTAACGCTGGCACGCCATCCCACCCGCGTTCACGAAGGCGCCCCGCCAACCCCAAACGCGGGCAACCCGTAACGCTGGCACGCCATCCCGCCCGCGTTCACGAAGACGCCCCTCCCAAACGCGGGCAACCCGTAACGCTGACGCGCCATCCCACCCGCGTTTACAAAGACGAAGGCGCCCCTGCCGAACGCGGGCAGTGGCGTCAGTCGCCGCGGAGGATCGAACGGATCGCGGCGGAGTCGTCAGCGCCGACGAGGCTGTCCATCTGTCCCCACGCCGGATCTACGGCGGGATCGAACAGCGCCGCCCGGAGGCGCCGATCGCGCTCGGGTAGCCAGGACATGTCGAGGCTGCTCGACACGTGCGGCGGCAGACCGTCCTCGACCAGCGCGAACCAGTGCGCCAGGTACTCGCCGACGGGCTCGCCTACACGCGCGAAGTCAGACTCCGTGACGCGGTGCACGAGCATCCACGGAGACGTCATCGAGTACTGCAACGGCGTCAGCGACGCCGGCGAGAGCCCCTCCCAGGAGGCGACGTCGAGCGTCGTGTCGGTGAGGATGTCGTAGCAGTACCGCACGTACTCGAGGTGGGCGCCGAGGTCCACACGCGGCACGAGATCGAGGCGGAACGCGCAGGTCCCGGGTGCCGCGACGGCGTCGAGTGTGAAATGCGGCACCGCCGACTCCGGCGTCGTGAACGCGTACAGCATGTGGCTGTCGAGGCCGATCGCGTCGATCTCGAGCGCTACGTAGACGAGCCGCTCGATCGGGCCGCCCGTCCAGGAACGGCACACGCCGGCCCGCTTGCCGTTACCCGGCGCTTGCAACTCGAGCCGCGGGCCGCCGTCGTCGGCCGCGTCCTCGGCGAGCGCGAACCGTTCGACGATGCGATCGACACTCGCACGGGCCAGCACGCGTGGTGACAGGGCGCGGGTCTCCATGGGCGGGAAGATAGGGGATTCGGTCGAGTGGCACAGGCCCGACTCGCCTTGCCGGAAGTCACCACGGACGGCCTCGACGCGCTGGCTCACGAGCTCGCACGGCGCCGGACAGCTCACGGCAGCGCCCGGAACGCGACGACCGCGTTCACCCCTCCGAACCCGAAGCTGTTGCTGATCGCAGCGCGCATGCCCTCGGCTTCGCGTGCGGAGTTGGGAACCACGTCGAGTGCGATCTCGGGGTCGGGGTTCACGTGGTTGATCGTCGGTGGCAGGATCCCCGACGCCAGCGCGAGGACCGTCACGGCTGCCTCGACGGCACCTGCCGCCCCGATGAGATGGCCGATCATCGACTTCACCGACGACGTCGGTGGCGGCGATGCGCCGAAGACCGCATGCAAGGCTGCCGCCTCGGCGGCGTCGTTGAGCGGCGTCGACGTTCCGTGCGCGTTGACGTAGTCGACGTCGTCCGTGCTCAGACGGGAGTCGGCGAGGCAACGCTCGATCGCGAGTCGTGCGCCTGCGCCGTCGGGTGCCGGTGCGGTGACGTGGTAGGCGTCGGCGGATCGCCCGTGGCCTGCCGCGATCGCGAGGGTCCGCGCACCTCGGGCCGCGGCGTGCGTAGCGGACTCGATCACGAGGACGGCGGCACCCTCACCCATGACGAACCCGTCCCTGTCGGCGGCGAAGGGTCGGCTGCCCGTGCGGCTGAGCGCACCAACACGTGCGAAGCCCGCCATCGGCAGGTCGAAGGCGACTGCCTCCGTGCCCCCCGCGAGCATGACATCCGCGCGTCCCGCGCGGATCTGGTCGATCGCGTCGCCGACGGCATGACTGCCGGACGCGCAGGCCGTGGCGAACGTGACATTCGGTCCGCGCAGGCCGTAGCGCTGGCTGACCTCGCCGGCGGGCGCGTTCGACATGAACATCGGCACCATCATGGGCGAGACCCGGTCGAAGCCCTTCTCGAGCAAGACGGTGTGGTTCTCGATCGCGGTTGACAGGCCTCCTGCGCCGGTGCCCATCGACACGCCGGCACGATCTGCGTCGACCACGTCGACGTCGAGGTCTGCGTGCTCGGCCGCCACGGCAGCAGCAGCCGCCGCGAGCTGGGTGGCGCGGTCGGCGCGCCGGGCGGCCTTCCTGCCACCCATCACCGCTTCCGCGTCGAGCTCGCGCACAAGCGCCACGGGGTAGCCGAAACGCTCGTCGCGGATCGCGTTCTCGCCTTCGACGAACCGGTCGAACACGTCGGTGGAGCCGATGCCCTGCGGGCACGCGAAGCCGACCCCGGTGACGACGGCGGTGGTCTCGTCCATTCCTCCGGTTCCTCCTCGGGGTCTCGCCTGGGGTTCCTCCCGGGCACAGGATGGCGCAGACGTCGTCGTCGGCGCATCCCGGCCTCCCGCGCCCCCGCACCGACGGACCGGTCCGTACACCCAGACCGACGTGGGGACGCCAAACGGGTCCACAACCCACCTCACGTCCCCACGTCCGACACCCAGACCGACGTGGGGACGCCAAACGGGTCCACAACCCACCTCACGTCCCCACGTCCGGAACCCGCAGGAGCCGGACACGGGGACCGGCTCCCGCTACCGCCGCGACCGGACCTCGTAGCCGCGATCGGTCAGGCCCGCCACGACGGCGTCGGCGTGGCCGCCGTCACGGGTCTCGAGGTGCAACTCGACGGCGACGGCCGCCACCGCGACGTCCAGTCCGACACGGCGGTGGTCCACGTAGAGGATGTTGGCCCGCAGCGCGGCGATGTCACGGGTCAGCGCGGCGAGTGAACCGGGCCGGTCGGCGAGGACGACCTCGATCGCGAGGAAACGCCCGGCGGCGGCCATGCCGTGGGTGAGGACACGACCGAGCAGGAGCGGGTCGACGTTGCCGCCGCTCACGACGGCGAGGACGGTGTCGCCGGGGACCTTGCCCGCGACCACGGCGGCCACCGCCGCGGCACCTGCGGGCTCGACCACCGCCTTGACCCGCTCGGCCAGGGCCACGATCGCGACCGCCATCTCCTCGTCGGTGACCGTCACGATCTCGTCGACGAACGCGACGACGTGGGCCAGGGTGATCTCCGACGCGGTTCGCAACGCGATGCCGTCGGCGATGGTGTCGACGTGGTCGAGGGTCACGAGCCGTCCCGCCGCGAGGCTCGCAGACACCTTGGCGGCACCGGCCGCCTCGACCCCGACGACGCGCACGTCGGGCCGCACTCGCGTCAGCGCAGCGCCGATGCCGGCGACGAGGCCACCGCCGCCCACGGGGACGGCAACAGCCTCGATTCCAGGCGCCTCGTCGGCGATCTCGAGGCCGACACTGGCCTGACCCGCGATCACCCACGGATGCGCGAACGGGGGTACGAGCGTCGCCCCGCGGTCCCCGGCAGCCGCAGCCGCAGCCGCGATGCACTCGTCGACACCACCCTCGACGGCCACGACCTCGGCTCCGTAACCCCGTGTCGCAGCGACCTTCGGCAGCGCGGCGTCTACGGGCATGAAGATCGTCGCGCTGTGACCGTGCAGCGCCGACGCGAGGGCGACGCCTTGGGCGTGGTTTCCGGCGGACGCGGCGACGACCTCGGTCCCGGGATCGAGATGCGAGACGAACTCGAGGGCACCGCGGATCTTGAACGATCCGGTGCGCTGGCGCTGCTCGGGCTTGAGCAGCAGGCGCCGCCCTGCGAGTCGGCTGAGCGCGTGGCCCTCCTCGACCGGGGTTTCGCGCAGGTGCGGCCAGATACGTTCGCGCGCTGCCCGGACCTCCTCGAGAGAGACCAGGGCGGGGTCGGTCATGCGATGTCGTCTTCGGTGCGCGCCTCGAGGCGGGTGAGGCCACGGTAGGCGTCCATCGCGTTGGAGCCCTCGTAGAGGACCCGGTACACCTCGAGCGCGATCGGCAGTTCGATGCCGTAGCGCTCCGCGAGCTGCATGACGACCTTGGCGGTCTTGACGCCCTCGGCGACCATGTGCATCTCGGCGACGACGTCGTCGATGCGCCGTCCCCTGCCGAGTTGCTCGCCGACGTAGCGGTTGCGGCTCTGGGGGCTGATGCAGGTCGCCATCAGGTCGCCCATGCCGGCAAGACCCGCGAACGTCGATGCCTTGCCACCCATCGCCTCACCGAGGCGGCTCAGTTCGGCAAGGCCCCTGGTGATGACCATCGCACGTGTGTTGTCGCCGACACCGACGCCGTCGGCCATCCCCGACGCGATCGCGATGACGTTCTTGAGCGCTCCCGCGACCTCGCAGCCGACCACGTCAGGGTTGCGGTACACCCTGAGCAGGCCCGTGCGGAAGACCTTCTGCAACTCGGTGCCGATGTGCTCGTCGGTCGTGGCGATCACGGTCGCGGCCGCGAAGCCGGCCATGATCTCCTTCGCGAGGTTCGGTCCCGTGAGGACGCCGACGGGATGGCCGGGCAGGACGTCCTCGATCACCTGGGACATGCGCAGGAGCGATCCCTGCTCGAGGCCCTTGGTCAGGCTCACGACCGGGACCCAGGGCCGTACGTGCGGCGCCGCTGCGGCGAGGACGGATCGGAAGCCGTGCGAAGGGACGCCCATCACGAGCACGTCGCAGCCGCGCACCGCCTCCTCGAGCGACTCGGTTGCCCGCAGCGACCTGGCGAGCTCGAACCCCTCCAGGTAGCGCTGGTTGGTGTGCTCGGAGTTCACCTCGGCGACCATCTCGGCGTCGCGCGCCCAGAGCAGCGTCGGGGTGTTGCGCGCCGCGAGGTTCGCCACCGTCGTACCCCACGACCCGCCGCCGAGGACGCTCACTCGCAGGTGCATGTACTCGCTCCTCCGTGGTCGGTCGCTCCCGGCGGGAAGCGACATCGTACCCTGGCTCCGACGGTGCCGACGCGGGAGACGAAGAGCGTGGACGAGGTCAGGAAGGCGTTTCTCGAAGCAGGCGCGAGCGTGGTCGAGCTCGTCGCGGCGCCCACCACCGGCGCCAACTGGCTGCGCCCGAGCAGCCTCGACGGCTGGCCGGTGTCGACGTTGTGCGGGCACGTGGCCCGCGGCGTGACCTCCGTCGCCGAGTACCTCGACCGTGGCGAACCTCCCGCCGGCGCCGAGACGCTCGACACGGTCGGGTACTTCGTCGCCGCTACCGAGGCGATCTCGGGTGACGACAACGTCGCGGCGGGCATCAAGGCGCGGGGCGAGGAGGCCGCCGCCGGAGGCCAGTTCGGTGTCGTCGACTCGACGGAGCGCTGCCTCGACCGCCTCGGCGAGGTATTCGCGGCCGCGCCGCCCGATCGTGGCGTCACGGTCTTCGGCGGGATCGCGATGGTCCTCGACGACTACCTCGTGACCCGGATGATCGAACTGCGTGTCCACGCCGACGACCTCGCCACGAGTACCGGCGTCGAGCCGCCGCCCATGCCCGTCCTCGTCGACGATCTCGTGAGCCACGCTCTCGTCGACATCGCGCGCCGCCGCCACGGTGAAGCGGCGGTACTGCGTGCCCTGGCGCGCGCGGAACGGGCCGGACAGCCGATCTCGGCGTTCGCCTGAGTTAACGTTGGCTGCCGTAGCCGTGTGAGAGGGGGCCCACGATGACGACCGACGCGACATCCTTTGGCCCCCAGGGCGGGGCCGGCGCCGAGGTCGATCCCGATGCCCGGCTCGTGCAGGAGCGTGTCGAGCGGCTCGTTTCGGAGTTCCCCCCGGGCGCAACCGA
This sequence comes from Acidimicrobiia bacterium, assembly GCA_046331095.1. Taxonomy (GTDB): domain Bacteria; phylum Actinomycetota; class Acidimicrobiia; order UBA2766; family UBA2766; genus JAIBAC01. Next base: position 1,000,815 of record JAXLRM010000004.1, on the reverse strand, counting down.
TGCCACGGAGTTCTGGAGCGCCCAGTACGACCTCGGTGTCGCGATGGTCCACTTCCCCGAGGGGCGCGGCGGGCTCGGTGTCTCGAAACGGCACCAGAGCATCGTCAACGCGGCTCTACGCGAGGTCGACGCGCCGCACGTGTTCGCCACGAACCCGATCGGCTGGGGTATGGGCGCCCCGACCGTCCTCACCTACGGCAGCGAGGACCAGAAGGACCGCTACCTGCGCAGGATCTTCAACGCCGAGGACATCTGGTGCCAGCTCTTCAGCGAGCCCGGCGCGGGCAGCGACGTGGCCGGGCTCGCGACGACGGCGGTGCTCGACGGCGACGAGTGGGTCGTCAACGGCCAGAAGGTGTGGACGACGCTCGCGCAGGTGTCGAACTTCGGGATGCTGCTTGCGCGCACCGACCCTGACCAGCCCAAGCACAAGGGCCTCACCTACTTCGTGGTCGACATGCACGCGCCCGGCGTCGAGGTGCGACCACTGCGACAGATCACCGGCGACGCCGAGTTCAACGAGGTCTACTTCGACGACGTGCGCATCCCCGACGGCGAGCGCCTCGGCGAGCGTGGTGAGGGTTGGAAGGTCGCGATCACGACACTGATGAACGAACGCGTCGCCCTCGGAGGCGGTGCGTCGAGCCGCAACCTGTGGGTGAACCGGATGCTCGACCTGTGGCGGGCAAGCGAGGATCGAGGGCCGGTGGCGCGCGACCGGATGGCGCGCCTGTGGATCGAGGCCGAGGCGATGCGCTTCACGAACCTGCGCGTCCGCGGGCTCGCCAAGAGCGGCAACCCCGGTCCTGAAGGGTCGGTCGGCAAGCTCTTCCAGGCGGAGTTGAACCAGCGCATCCACAACTTCTGCATGACACTGCTCGGCGCCGATGCGCTCCTCTACCCCGACGACTGGGCGGCCCCGAACGCCTCGGCGCCGTCGCCGCAACAGTCGTTCCTGCGCTCCCAGGCGAACACGATCGAGGGCGGCACCTCCAACATCATGCGCAACATCCTCGGCGAGCGTGTCCTCGGCCTCCCCGGCGAGCCCCGTGCCGACAAGGGACCCTGGAAGGACATCCCCCGCTCCTGAGCACCTCGACCATCTCCCCCCGGATGTCCGGATGTCCGGATGTCCGGATGTCCGGATGTCCGGATGTCCGGATGTCCGGATGTCCGGAACCAGAACACCCCACGTGGGGACGCAAAGCGGGTCCACAACCCGTCTCACGTCCCCACGTCACTCACGACTCCCCACGTGGGGACACAAAGCGGGTCCACAACCCGTCTCACGTCCCCACGTCCATCCGAACCACCGAACCCAGACCGACGTGGGGACACAAAGCGGGTCCACAACCCGTCTCACGTCCCCACGTCCACCAGAACACCCCGACGTGGGGACGCAAAGCGGGTCCACAACCCGTCTCACGTCCCCACGTCCATCAGACACGTCCCCACGTTAGTTCGCGCCGGTGCCGGCGGAGGGGGGGTCCTCGACGCGGATGCCGTCGTCGAGGGCGATCGCCCAGCGCCCGTCGGCGAGCACGGCGACGTCGTAACGGCACGGGGTGACCTGGTCCTGGGTGAGCTCGGCCCGCCCACCCGCGGTCGAGTACCTCTGCACGCTGCCGGGCGCCGAGTTGCACGTCACGAGATCGTCGGCATCGGTGGCGGCAAGGCCGACCGGCGAGACGCCGTCCGAGAGCGGGCTCGCTTCCGTGGGCCGCCCGTCGACGTCGCCGCGGGCGATGCGCGCCCCCGCGACCGCGGCGGAACCGTCCGCCACCCACAGATGCCCGGCGGGGTCGTAGGTGAGCCCACCGGGGTCGTTCCAGCCAGACGAGAGTGTCGCGGGAACCTGCGTCGGTGGCCCCACGGGCGCGATCAGGAGGAGCCTGCCCAGCAGCGACGCCGGCTCGGCACTGCGGTTGGGACCGTCCTGGTTGCCGACCCCGAACACGACGACGCCGCGGGGGGCCCACACGATGCGTCCGCCGTTCCCACGTTCACCCGTGAGCGGGCCGTCCCACACCACGACGACACCACCGGGGGTCAACTCGCCCACCCTGAACCGCCCGTCGGGCGCGACCCACGACGCGAAGCGGCGGTGTCCGGTGGCGTCGACTGCGAGCCCGCGCAGCCCGCGGTCGCCGTTGGTCGCGACGTCGACCTCGGCCACGAGGCCCCGCGCCGTCCCGTCGGGGCCGATCTCGAAGACACGCCCGGAGCGCTGCTCCCCGTAGAGGAACCCGCCGTCGGGCAGCGCCGCGATGGACGTGGCCATCGCCGCCGGTACGAACAGTCCCGGCTGCGACTCGCTCCGCTCGCGGAGCCTCTTGACGCCGTAGATGCCCGCGACCGCGAGGGCCGCGACCACGACGACCGCGACGACGACGCCCAGGAACCGCTTCAAGCCGCGTCTCAGGCCGGGATCTCCTCGACGGCGACGCTGCGCATCACGTCGCCCACTGCGATCGACTTGGCGACGTCCATCCCCGAGTCGACGAAGCCGAAGAGGTTGTAGGCCTTGTCGAGCTTGTGGCGGCAGTCGTCGATCGTGATGAAGAACTGGCTCCCGTTGGTGTCGGGGCCGGCGTTGGCCATCGCGAACGAGCCCTCCACGTAGTCGCCCATCACGGGCTCGTCGGCGAAGCGGTAGCCGGGCCCACCGCGCCCGTTGCCCTCGGGGCAACCGCCCTGGATCACGAACGCGGGCACCACTCGGTGGAACGTGAGCCCGTCGTAGTAGCCCTGGCGGGCGAGCGCCACGAAGTTGTTCACCGTGACGGGCGCCAGCGACGGGTCGAGGGTGCCGACGATCACACCCTTGTCGGTGGTGATCGTCACCCGGTACTTCTTGTCGGCGTCGATCTGCATCTCGGGCGCTGCGGGCATGGCGCGTCCTGTTCTCGGGCGGGGCGGGAACGGCCGAGGATAGTGGTGCCGACCCGCGATTCAGTGGTCTCCGGCGGTCACGAAGTCGATGAGCTCCTCGACGGCGGTGACGAGCGGCGTCTCGAGGTCGCCCCAGTCGCGCACCCGCGAGAGCAGTGTGCGCCACAGCGAACGCGGGTCCTCGAACCCGAGCTCCTCGCACAGCGACTCCTTCCAGGGGCGGCCGCGTGGGATCTCGGGCCACGCGTCGAGGCCGATCACGCCGGGACGGACCGCTTGCCACACGTCCACGAAGGGGTGGCCGCGCACGAGCACGTGCGGAGACGCGACTTCCGCTGCGATGCGGTCTTCCTTCGAGCCGTCCACGAGATGGTCGCACAGGACCCCGAGGCGCCGGCCGGGTTCGGGGTCGAACGTCTTCACGTATGCCGGCAGGTTGTCGAGTCCGTCGAGGCGCTCCACCACGACGCCTTCGTGGCGCAGGTCGTCGCCCCAGATCCGCTCGACGAGCTCGGCGTCGTGGAGGCCCTCGACGAGAATGCGCGAGGGCCGCGCCACCCGTGCTCCGGCCGGGGTCGCGGCTATCGAACCGCTCGCGGTGCGCCCGACCGAGGCGCCCGCACCGGCGGCCGCCGCCTCCTTGGGTGGCAGCACGAGCGTGACCGCGTAGCCGTCGACGCTGAACGAGCCCGGCCGCGGCTCGAGGAGACGCTCGCGCCCCGACGGGCTGCGCACGACGACGCCGTTGCCTTCGCGGCGCACGACGACGCCGCCGAACCCGCTGGCGCGGTGCTCCACGCGCAGGCCGGGCGTGCCCTCGACCTCGGGGTAGCCCACTTGGCCCGGGACCTCGCCGTCGAGCGGGGGGCTCAGGATCCCGGACCAGCCGGTCGGGCGGTCGCCTGCTGGGGTCATGTCATCTCCGCCGACGACCCTTGGGTCTGAATCATCGCCGGCATCGTACAGCGGGGCCGTCAGCCCAGGATGTCGCCGAGGAAAGCGGCGATGCGGCGGTCGGCCCAGGTGACGGAGTCGCCGGCGGCGTGGAAGCCGACGTGGCCGCCCCACGACGACAGCTCGACCGCGACCGCACCCCTGCCTCCGGAGGCGCCGAGGCGTCCGTAGGTGGGATCGGCGATCACCGGGTCGTCGGCGGCGTGGATCGCGAGGGTCGGCACGCCGATCGCGTCGAGGCGCGGCAGCGGCGACTCGCCGACCCAGTACGCGTGGGCGCCGCGGTAGCCGGCAGCGCCGGCGATGAACACGTCGTCGAGCTCGGCGAAGGACGACGCGTCGACGATCCTGGCGCGCTGGGCCGCTGTGAGCGCTGCGGTTGGGCGCAGGATCTGGCGCTTGGCCGAGCGCAGCATCACACGCGAGTAGGCCCACGCGCGCCGCTGCGCCATGCCCGCCGCCACCTCGACGAGGTCGAGGGGGGCCGAGACCGTTGCGGCCGCCACGACCCGGCCCGTGGTGCTCGCCTGCCCGCCGAGGAGGTTGAGCACGAGCACCCCGCCGAGGGAGATGCCCACCAGCACGACGCCCGCACGGCACAGCTCCGGCCGTGACCGCTCGAGGTGGTCGACCACGGCGGCGACGTCGGCGCTGCGTCCGGCGTGGTGGGCGCCCTCGGTCGTCGCGGCGGAGGAGCCGCTGCCGCGCATGTCGACCCTGGCGACGCCCAGGCCGAGGTCGTGGAGGTGGCGTGCCGTGGCGCGCACGGACGGACTCTGCGCCGACCCGCCCAGGCCGTGCACGACGACCGCGAGGGGCAGGGAGCGGGGCGCGCCCGGGTCGATCTCGGGCCGGTTGAGCCAGACGCCGAGCTCGTCGCCGTCGTCGAGGGCGACCGTGAGCCGTTCGGCGCCGCGCGCCGGCAGCGCGGGCGCGTCGCGGACCAGGTGACGCCGCAGCGTCTGGCGGTGCGGCCCTGCCCACGCGAGCGGCACCCGCGCGGTCGCGAACCCGTCCCGGGCCCCGCCGCTCAGGGGACCACCGCGGCCAGGATCTCGGCTGCGCGCTCGTAGAGGACGAGGTGGCCGATGTCCTCGAACACGTGGAGGCGGGCATCGGGCAGCACCTGCGCGACGTACTCGGCCTGGGGAAGGGGCACGAGTGGGTCCTCCACCCCGTGGAACACCTCGACGGGCACCGACGCAGAGGCGATGTCGAAGCCCCAGTCGCCGAACTCGATCGCGACGTCGTCGCGCACCCCGCGGGTGCCACCGCGCAGGGCCTCGCTGATCCCCGCGAGCCCGGTTTCCGGCCCGAGCTCCGCCGAGTAGTCGGCGATGACACGGCGGTCGCCGGGCGACACCAGCAGCGAGTAGAAGCGCGCTCCGATCCCGGGCCACCGCTGGGACACGAGGCGGGCGGGACCGAGCAGGGCCAGCGTCGCCGCCGACGCTGCCCAACGCGCATGCTCGGCGAGGAACAAGTACACCTTCGAGTCCGGCGGCAGCACACGGCGTACCGCGGGGTCGTCGACGGGGCTGTTCCCGCTCACGACCGCCACCTTGTGCAGGCCGGGCAGCGGAGCGCACGCGCACACGAGTGCGTAAGGGGCCCCAGACGAGAACCCGAGCAGGGAGCACTCGCTCACCCCGAGGCGGCCCAGCAGTTCGGCGACGTCGGCGGGCCAGTCGAGGTAGGTACGGCCCGGCTGGGGGTCCGACGACCCGATGCCGGGCCGGTCGACCGCGAGCAGGCGGACACCGGCGTCGCGGGCGGGCTCGTGCAACAACAACGCGTCGAGGCGCGAGCCCGGGGTGCCGTGGAAGAAGAGCACGCAGAAGCCGTCGGGGTCGCCGAGCTCGCTGTAGCCGAGGCGGCGCCCGCCCGGCAGCGACACGTGGTGATCGGTACCCGGAGCGCAGCGTTGGGTCTCGGCGGCGGAAGGCTTCACCGCACCCACCGTAGTCAGCGGGCGTCGAGGACGTGCTCGCTCGTCTCGATGTAGGTGCTCACCTGGCCGAGAAGCTTCGCCGACGCCGTCATGGATCGCCTCTCGCGCAGGACCATGCCGTTGTCGGTGGCGATCCAGACGTCGGAGACCCGCGACCCCGGTTGCGTGCCGTCGGTCGGCACGAGATCGACATCCTGGCGCAGGTGGTAGGCGGCCACGGGGACTCCACCGACGGCGACGGTCTCGATCCCGACGAAGGTCACCGACCCCGTCGCGTTCATGTCCGCCGGGGCCGCGACGTTGGTCACCTCGGTGTGGTTCGTGCAGTTCAGCGGGAAGCGGGCGCCGGGCGCCATCGCAGGTTCGACGACTGCCACGCGGGGCCTGCAGGTCGTCGTGAGCGTGGAGTCGATCTGCCCGAACGCTCCCAGGTTGTTGGTCTGGTGCGTGACGAGGCTGTCGAGGGTCAGGCTGGCGTCGGCGCCCGCGCAGAAGGTCGCCTCGTCGCCGTGGTTGGCGTTCTGTCGGATGCTGAGGCGCCAGCAGCCGCCGCCGGCATCGGTCACCGTCGCCGGCTTCGTCGGCCCTTGCGCTACGGGGTTGGGCAGGAACGGCATCGTCTTCTCCGAGCCCGAACCGGTGAACGTGTACGCGCCGAAGCGCGGTACGAGCACGGCGGCGCCGCCGCCGGCCCCGCCCGTGGCGCTCGCCCCGGAGCCGCCCGGGGCCTCCGTCGCACCGGCGCCGGCCGCGGGAGCGTCGCCGGCTCCGGTGCTGTCGCCACCCGCGGCGGTGGTCGAGACCGACGTGTCCATGTCGAGGAGCGCGCCGCCCGAACCCCCACTGGTTGCCGCCGGGCGGTCCTGTGCCGCCTCGTCGGTGGCGTCGTCGGCGGATCCGGACCCGAGCACGACCGCGAGGACGATCGCGGCGACGACGACGACCACGCCTGCGACCATCGACACGACCGCGCCGCGGCGCTTCCACCACTGCTGCGCGCCGTCGTCGGCGCCGGTCGGCGACGACGGGACGGGGCGGATGACCACCCCAGCGGGCTGCGGACCCGACGCCGATCCGGGAGACCGGGGCGCCGGGGGGGGCTGGGGTGGCCCGGGTGGCAGGCTGGTGCCTTCGGTCACTGGCTCGCCTCCTCGATGCTGCGGCGGTACAGGGCGTAGTTGCGCTGGCCGTCCGCCAGGTTCGCGGTCAGGATCTGCACCGGGTTGTCGACTGCCGTGATCGCGTAGACCATCGAGCCGTAGCGCTGTTGGATCTCGCGCCATACCTCGAGGCCGACCAGTGCCATCACGCCGCCCTTGCGGTGCCCCGGCAGCACCCCAGTCGTCTTCGGGATCGCAGCCGGCCGTTCCTCGCCGAGCTTTGCCACAAGCCTGGGGAAGCCGGTGGCGTGGTCGAGGCGCGACAGCGGCACACGATCGGCGCCTGCGCCCGCGACGACGACGGGACCGAAGTCCGCGTAGGTGAGCTGGAAACCAGCGAGGGCACCGTCGGCGTCGACGCCGATCTTGGACGAGTGGGGGCACATCTTCGCGACGAAAGCCGGCCCGCACGCGACCGCGAACTCCTCGTAGCTCAGCGGCGTGTACGCGAACGCGTGGCCGAACGTCGCGTCGGCGGCGGCATGCAGTTCGGGGAGGCGTTCGAGCCAGAGGTCCTCGGTGATCGGCAGGACCTCGTAGCCGGCCGCGCGGGCACGCCCGGCCGGTTCGGCCATAACTTCGGCGAGCGGGCCGACGTCGTCGAAGCTCGCGTAGCGGGTGTGGTAGTGGCGGAAGGCCTCGAAGCCGCGGCGCTCGAGCCGCTCCGGGTACTCGGGCGGGTTGTACGGCTCACCCGGGAACGGCAGCCAGCCGCCGCCTCCGCCGACCACGAGTCGGTAGTTCCCGAACGTCGACCCGTCCACCGGGCCGTACATCCATCGTGCTCCGTGGCCCGCCGCCCACGCGGTGGCCTCGTCGAAGACGGCCGCGTCCGCCGCCTCGTCGCCGGCGCTCTCCCAGAAACCGAAGAACGCCGCGCTGGCGCCGTCGACGACGAGACCGTCCTGGACGAACGCGGCGAGGCGCGACCGGCCGGGCACGCACCAGGTGCGCGCCTGCATGCGGGCGAGCAGCGGGTTGGCCGCCGAGAAGAACCCCGCTAGGACCTCGGCCTCCTCGGGGATCCATCTCGGATCGCCCCCGTACACGTCCTGGGCCAGCGCCGAGAACTCGCCGGAGACGCCTTCGGTGGCCGCTGCCGTCTGGATGTCGATGACCTCTCCTCTCGGACGCGCCGCCCTAGTCGGCGTGCAGTTGCGATGCGGTGTCGAGGCGCGACGCCCGCGCCACCGGCCAGAGCGCGGACAGGACCGCGAGCACGACCGCCGCCAGGACGCTCGCCCCGATCGCGGCGGGCACCACGGCCCACCGCACCGACACCCCGTAGTAGGCCGTCGACGCGAGCGATAGCAACCATGTGAACAGCAACGTCACGGCCACGGCGGTGACGGCCCCGACGAGCGCGACGACGCCGGCCTGGGCCAGGATCACACGCCGCTCCTGCGCGACCTCCATCCCGAGGGCGCGCAGCACCGCGCGTTCGTGGCGGCGTTCGAGCATCCCCAGCAGCAGCATGTTCAACAGCGCCACGGCCGCGGCGACCATGATCAGGTACCCGTTGAGGACGAAGGGGCGGAAGTAGCGCTCGATCGACGCGGTGGCCTCGGCGCGCCAGCGCGAGGCGTCGAAGACCTCGACGGTCCCGATCGCGTCGAGCGCCGCTCGCACCTCGCCCGTGTCGGTGCCGGCCCTCGGGTGCACGGTCATCTGGGTGCGGATCGCTCCCCACTCCCGCGTCGCGGTCCCGAGGTCGGCGAGGACCCAGTCACCCACGGTGGAGTCGTCAGCGAGGACGGGATCGAAGGTTCCGGCCACCGTGAAGGTTCGCGGCCCGTGCGCCGTGGGCAACTCGACCTCGCCGCCCGCGGTCGCGTCGAGGCGCGACGCCGCGATGGTCGACAGCGCCACCGTGCCGGGCCCGAGCGCGGCGAGCAACCCCGGGCCCGCTGCGATCGAACGGGCTGGCGCGGCGCCGGCGGGATCGACACCGACGACGACGCGCGGCGCGGTGTCCGAGGGCAGGACGGCGCGGCGCCGTTCGCTCACGTCCACGCCGGCCACGCCGTGCACGGCCGCCGCGGCGGCGTCTGCGATGGCGGCGTCGCGCTGGTCCCAGAGTCCCTGCGCCGAGACGAGGAGGTCCCCACCCAGCGCGGTTGCGGCCGCGTCCGCGGCGCTCCGCGCCGCGAGCGCGCCGATGCTCGCGAAGCTCCCGGCGAGCGCCGCCGCGGCCGCCAGGGTCACGACCGTCCCCGCGAGCAGCCGCGGGAAGCGGCGGAAGTCCGACCACGCGAGCAGGCCCTCGACGGGGCGGATGCGGCCCAGGACGGCGGCGAGACCGGCGGAGACACGCGGAACGAGAGGCACGGCGGCGCCGAGGAGGCCCAGGAACCCGAGGCCGAGACCCGCCATCGCGGCGCCCGCGGGCAGCTCGCCGCGCCCGAACGCGCGCATCACCCAGACCCCGAGGCCCACCGACACGAGCCCGGCGAACAGGGGCCACATCCTGAGGGCGCGGACGGTGGCCGTGCCGGTCGCCCCGCCCGCGGATGCGAGCGGTCCCGCACGCACGACCGAGACCGCTGCCGGCACGACGGCGAGGAGCCCGGCGACCAGGCCGCCGCCGAGCGCTACGCCGATGTCGGCGGCCGCGAGGTGCGGGCTGAGCACGACGCCGGTGCCGCGCAGGAGGGCGTTGCCGAAGAGGCCGACGAGTACACGTCCGAGCAGGAACCCGCCCGGGATCGCGAGGGCGCCGCCCAACAGGCCCAGGATCGCGCCCTCTGCGAGGAGGCCGGCGACGAGGCGTCCCGGTGTCGCGCCGATCGCCCACAGGGTGGCGAGCACGGAACGCCTGCGGTCCGTGGCCAACAGGACGCTGTTGAAGGCGATCACGATGCCGACCATGAGGCCGCCGATGGAGACCGACCCCAGCGCGGCCTGCACGGTCACGAGCGCAGGCGGCATCCGCGCACCGGGGGTGTCGAGCGTCGCGGTGTCGCCGACGGCCTCTTCGATCCGGGCACGCACGTCGCCGGCGGCGTCAGCGGCGACCACGACCTCGGCGGAGGTCAGCATGGCGGGCCGACCGAGCAGGGACGAAGCGACGGCGGGTGACGCGGTCAGCGCGACGCGTGCGTCCCCGAGGCCGCGCAGCGCGTCGGCGGGGAACACGAGCCCGACCGGCACCCCTGCGGGGTCGCCGCCGGGCAGTCGGACGGTCCCGCCGGGAGCGACGCCGAGGTCGGCGGCGAGAGGCTCGCTCAGGGCGAGGACGGGTTCGCTCGGCAGCGCGCCGGGATCGGGCACGAGCTCGGTGCAGCCGAAGTCGCCCACGAGAGCCTCGACGCTGCAGTCGACGCCGAGCAGCAGCGCGCCTGCCTCGGCGCCACCGCTGCGCAGCGGCAGCAGGTCCGCGACGACGGGCACGGCTGCCTCGACGCCGGCAACGCCGCGGAGGCGCTCCACGACGCCGGGCTCGAGGCCGCCCTGGACCACGGGCCTCACCTCGATCACGCGTGCGGCCCCTTCGGGTGCGGCGAGGGGCGCGGCGAAGGTGTCGAACGGTGATCGCAGCTCGCGGGTGAGGATCGCGGAGGCGACGATGACGACGACCCCGATCGCGACGCCCACGATCGCGAGCGTGCTGCGGGCCCGATCCGACCACAGGGCCCCGAGACCGACGCGGGCGAACACGCGCAGGGCGGCGACCGGACGCGCCCGACGGCCCGGGCCGGCGTGCCCGGCAGCCGCGACGGCGGCGTCGGCCACCGCGGGCGCGTCGCCGCTCATGGCTGCGTTCCCCGCCGGGCGAGTATCTCGACGGTCCCGCGGCCGCCGTCCATGCGCACCCGGTCGCCGTCGCGGACGGCGGCGGTGAGGCCGTCGATGCCGACGATCGCGGGGATGGCGAGCTCGCGTGCGACCACCGCGGAATGAGACAGCGAGGAGCCGCGCTCGACGAGGATCCCGCTCGCCGTCGGGAACAGCGGTGTCCAGCCGGGGTCGGTGCGCACTGCCACGAGGATGCGGCCCGAGAGCCCGGCGACGTCGTCGGGGCCGGACACGACACGCACTTCTGCCTCGACAACCCCGGGATAGCAGGCGATGCCGTCGAGGCCGGCGGCCGCGGATCCGTCTCCCGTGCCGGCTGCGGGGGTCGCGTCGTCGTGGGGGGGGCTGCGTGTGTCGTAGGGCGGGCGTCCTGTCTCGAAGCGGTTGGGGGCGTCGGCGTGGCGGTAGCGGTCGTACTCGCCCTTGCGCAGGGCGACGAGGGCGGCGAGGTCGGTGGTCACCGCGCGACCGTCGTTGTGGGCACGCAGCTCGTCGAGGCTGAGCCAGAACACGTCACGGGCCGCGTCGATGCGGCCGGCCTCGCACAGGCGCGCGCCCATCGCCGTGAACACGTCGCGGCAGAGTCCGAACATGCGCGTGCGCGTGAGCCGCATCGACTCGCGGTCGCGCACGGCCTCACGTGCGCGTGCGAGCACGCGACGCGTGACCGCCCAGCGGGCCGGCCCGAGCTCGGCCTGCAGCGCCGCGACGGCGTCGTCGTAGTGGGCACGCTCGCGGGTGCGGTACGCGGTGGCGTCGAGGTCCTCGCGTGCGACGTAGCCGCGCAGGACCTCGGCGAGGAAGCTCGGGTCCTGGCGCAACGACACGGTCTCGAGCTTGAGCTCGCCCATGCAGCGGTCGCCGTAGCGCGCGAGCCACCCGTCGAGCGTTGCGGCGACTCCGGGGCGCAGGTCCCGCAGCGCCGCGAGGCCCGCGGACGCGGCGCCGCGCCCCAAGGCCGCGGCGGCCTCGGGATCGGCCCTGACGGCGTCGGCCACCTCGAAGAGGACCACGGTCGGCTCGATCGACTCGATGCCGTCGTTGGCGGAGAAGAGGCCCGCGACGATCGGCGCCGACTCGTCGCCGAAGCGCGACTCCACCGTCCGTTCGACGGCACCGCACGTGAGCTGGACGACGAAGTCGTTGATGATCGGCGCCGTCCACTTCTGGGAGATCTCGGCGTCGATGGTGTCGAAGACCGAGAACAGCTCCGCGTAGCCGAGGTCTGCGAGGCCGTCGCGGTCGATTCCGGCCGACGTGGCGTCGAAGCGGGCGTGGAACGCGGCGATGTCGCGCCGCAGCCGCGCGAACGCGGGGACGACGAGGGCTGCGTTCGCGCCGAGACGGGGCACGCGTGCGAGCTTCTCGCCGGTGCCGAGCACCTCGTCCTCGACGAAGTCGACCGGGTCGGTGACGCCCACGGCACGCTCGAAGTTCTCCTTGGTGAGCCCGAACGACGGCAGCAGCCTCATCGACGCGTACCAGCTCGCCAGGTTGTAGTACACACGCCCGTCCACGAAGCCGATCAGGTTCGCGAAGAGCGGCCGGGCGGCGTCGAGCTGCGCGTCGGAGAGGCCCGCCACCTTGCAGGTCTGCACGAAGACCGTCTCGTACGCGTAGGAGGCGAACGAGAACGTGAGCGGTGTCGTCACCCCGCAGAAGCTCTCCTGGATGTTGCTGTTGTCCCACACGAGCGGGGCGGGCCCGCCGCCGCCGGCGGCGAGCCGCGACGTGATCGGCCGCGCCTGGAGGAACACGGTCTCGCCGCCGGCGATGGCCCACTCGACGTCGAGAGGCTTGCCGACGGCAGCCGCGAGCTCGAGGCCTGCCCTGCAGAGCCGCGCCACCGCGGCGTCGTCGAGGCACGCCACGTCGCGCAGGCCGGCGGGCACGTCCGTCACACCGACACCGCCGTCCGCGGACCCCACGATCCGGGTCGCCTTGTGCGCGACCGTGGCCTCGACGCGTCCTGAGGCCGGGTCGAACACGTACTCGTCGGCTGCGCCCGTCCCCGACACGACGCCCTCGCCGAGGCCGTAGGCGGCCGCGACGCGGCAGCGGTCCCTCCGGCCGGTGACGGGATCGGCGCTGAAGAGCACTCCGGCGACTTCGGGCGCGACCATGCGCTGCACGACCACGGCGACCGCGAGCGACGCGATCGTGAAGCCGTTGCGGACCGCGTAGGCGAGCGCGTGGCCGCTGTAGGCGGACGCCCAGCAGGCCGGCACCGCAGCGGTCACGTCTTCGGGCGTGGGGCACTGCAGGACCGTGGCGAGCTGACCTGCGAAGGAGTGCCTGGCGGAGTCCTCGCCAACCATCGAGGAGCGGACCGCGTACGGGCCGGCGCCGAGTTCGCGCGCTCCTGCGCGCAGGCGCTCGGCCAGCGTGGCGTCCAGTGCCGCGCCACGCACCGCGTCGTGGAGGTCGCGGGAGCGGGTCGCGGCGACGGCGGCAGGGTCCGCGCAGTCCTCGAGCTCCAACGCCAGCGTTCCGAGCGCGGCGGCGACGGCGGGGTCGCGCATGTGCCTGCGGTGCGCTGCTGCGGGCACGACGAAGAAGTCGGCGGTGCCCAAGCCGGCCGCGACGATCGTGAAGAGCCCGGCGGCCTTGCCGCCGACGGCGCCGGGGGGCGCTGCCGTCTCACCGCAACCGATCAGGTCCACGCGAGGCCCGCACCGGTCACGACGGCGGTGAACAAGAGGACGTAGAAGGTGACCATCGCGGACCCGATCCCGTTGAACATCAGCTTCTCGGCCTTGGGCGTCGGCTTGCGCGCGAACACGGCCGCGGTCACCACCCCGTAGAGGCCGGTGGCCGCGGCGAGGGGGATCGTGACGTAGTCGGCACCACCCGTGCGGGCGAGCAGCACGACGGCGAGGATCGTGCCCGCCACGAGCAGGGCCGAAGCCACGGCGCAGGCCCGGCGTGTGCCGAGCACCTTGGTGTAGGTGACGTAGTGCTCGAGCTCGCGCTCGGGTGCGCGCATCTTGCGGGCCATCTCGCCCGCGAAGCCGACGCAGAAGGTCATCGCGAGCAGGATCACCACGTCGGCGCCGCCGACGCCACGGCGTGCGCCCATGGTGGTGACCCAGAACGTCATGAGCGGGAACATCGGGACGTGCGTGAGCGCGTAGACCATGAAGTGGCGCCGCAACCACTGCCCGACGAAGAGCTCGCGCCACAGGAGCAGCAACCACGCGAACGTGACCGCCCACGCTGCCGTGACGGCGCCGATGCCGTGGTCGTAGGCGAGGCTCACGCCGATCTGGAGCGGGATCGCGACGAGCAGCGTCGCTCGCAGCTGCGCCTTCGTGACGAGGCCGCGCTGGAGCACACGTTCGGGGTAGTTGACGCAGTCCTCGTCGTAGTCCTTGTGCTCGTCGATGACGCGCATCGTGTACAGGAGGCCGAGGAAGGCGAGGAAGCCGGCGACGTCGAGCCAGCCGAGCGCCGGCGCGACCCCCGCCGGAGCGACGAGCCAGCGGCCGTACACGACCACCGGCACGAAGATGAGAAGCACCGCGGCTGCACGCCCCGGCGGGAAGCGCTCGAGCGCCCACGCAGCCCAGCGCCGTATCCACGGGTCCGACATCGAGACCGAGTCGGCGGGGCCTCCGGGAACGGTGCCGGGCACGGCTGATCCTGCGGTGTCGGTCATCGCCGGCCCCCGCGGGCGCTCGTGGTCCGTTCGAGTCGCGATACGAGCCGCGCCGTGCTCTTGTCGGGCAACAGGCGCGCGAGCCGCACCGCGCCCGGGACGCGACCGAGCCCGAGTACGGCGGCGAGGTGCTGCGCCACGCGTGTGCGGCGGATCTCGGGACGGTCGAGCTTGCTCAGATGGCGCGTGTCCAGTTCGAGTGTGGGGACCGCAACCACGTCCACGCCGGTGACCTCATGGCGCGCGAGCACCGCGGCGGCTGCCGCGACCGCGGCGTGCGCGGTCGCGGCGGGAGCTGCCACGACGAGCAACTCGCCCGTCGGGCGTGCCGCGTGGGCGACGAGGGCGGCCCATGCGACGCCGGGGTTCGCGGTGACCTCGCGCTCCACCGGGTAGGGCAGCACCGCGGCGGTGGCCGTGTGGACCACGTCGGCGGTGCGTCCCACGAGCTCGAGATTGCCGTCGGGGCGCATGCGGCCGAGATCGCCGGTGCGGTGCCAGACGGCTCCGTCGTCGTCGCGGATCTTGGTCGCCCGCGCCGCGGCGTCGGCGTCGACGTAGCGGGTCACGACCTGCGGCCCGCTCACGACGACCTCGCCGACCTCGCCTGGGCCGGTCGAATACGGCGCGAACCCGTCGGGGCCGAGGCGCTCGAGACCGTCGGGCAGGCCGGCGAGGACGATGCGCACCTCGGGCACGGGCCGGCCGACGAGGTATCCCCCGGTGTCGGCGTCGGTGCCCGTCGATGCCACGAGCTCGGCGAAGCTGCACGTGGCGATCGGCTCGGCCTCGGTCGCGGCGTAGGCGACGATCCCCTCGGTATCGGGGAAGGTCCCGAGGATCCGCGCGCAGAGCTCCGGCGCGACGGGCGCCCCACCGGAGAACACGTACCGCAGCGTCGGGACCTTCGTGGCCGACTCGCGCGCGCGGGCCTCGATGCTGTCGAGGAAGTGCGGCGCCGCGCCCAGGCGCGTCACGCCCCAGCGGTTCATGTAGTCGAGCGCGACCGCCGCGTCGAGCGAGGCGGGATCGCGGTAGTCCATCGGTGCCAGGAGGCAAGTGGCGCCCACGGCGAGGTCCGCGAGCGCCCCGATCGGCTGCACCGCGAGGTCGACGTCGTCGCCGCTGCCGGGGAAGGCCGCCATGACCGCGTCGAGTTGGCCCGCGAGCACCCCGTGGTTGCGGTCGGCGCCCTTGGGTCGTCCCGTGCTCCCCGACGTGAACGTGACGAGGGCCTCGTCGTGCGCGCTCACCGCGGCGATGTCGACGGCGGCTCCGGGGTCGCCGCGCAGGTCGTCGAGTGCGACGGCGCCGCGCACCGCAGCGTCGACGCTCACCTTCAACGGGATCGATCCGACTTCGGGGACGAAGGCACCGAGACGCAGCATCCGCGCCACCGTCACGATCGCTGCAGGCCGCGCCGACCGGAGGGCCGCGCGGATGCGGCCCGGTCTCATGCTCGTGTCCACGAAGGTGAGGACCGCCCCGCTGGCGAGCGTCGCGAGCGCGAGGGCGAACAGGTCCACGCTGACGGGGAACAGCAGCACCACGCGGTCGCCCCTGCCGATGCCGTGGCGGGCGAGTCCGTCGCCGAAGGCCGCGACGCGACGACCCAGGTCGCCGTAGGTGACGACCTCCTCCGCGGTCACGGCGTGCTCTCGCCATCTCGTGGGCACCACCAGCGCGGTGCGCTCGGGTGTCGCCGCGGTCCACTCGAGGATGCGCGACGCGATGTTGGTCGCCGCCCGGGGGGCTTGCGCTTGGGTCGCGGTCACGACGCCGCGCCGCAGAGCTCGGGAGCGCCGCCGGCAGCCTCGATCTCGAGGAGTCGCCACGTCGTCGCGCATACGTGGGCCAAGAACGCGAAGTCACGCACGGTGTGGCCCATCAGGTAGAGCATGAGGCGGTTGACCGCGAAGTCGTACAGGCCGAGGGTGTAGCCGCGTCGCCACGATCGCGGGTCGAGGACGGCGCCGGTCTCGTCCTGCAGCGCAAGCCGCAGCACCTCGACGTGGGCGTCGACGACGGCGGGCGTCACCGTGTCGTCGAGGGTGAACGCGAGGAGCTCCGCGAGGTCGCGCTGGGGAAGGTGCCAGCACGCGAGCTCCCAGTCGAAGGCGCAGAGCCGTTCGACGCCGTCGGCACCGGTGCGCAGGCAGATGTTGCGGGGGTTGAAGTCGCCGTGGGTGAGCTGCCGCGGGTGTTTCTCGATCTCGTTCCACCAGTCGCCCGCGGCGACCAGCGTCCTGCAACGGCGTGCCGCAGCCGCGGGCACGAGGTCGCCGAACTCGGCCGCGGCGTGCTCCACGAGGACGTCCCAGAGCGGCGACATCTCCTTCATGTCGACCGCGTCGAGGTGAGGTCCCCACATGCCGGTGCCGAGCACCTCGGCGTCGCGCCCGAACCAGATCGCGTGCAGCGCCGCGAGGCCCCGCGTCGCCGTGTCGATGTCGGCGCCGCCCCATGATCCCGGGGACGCACCGGAGTTCAGGAGCCTGACGCCGGGCCCGGGGCGGACGAGGTCGAGCACCACGACGTACGCCTCGCGTGCGTCGTCGCGGTACGTGCGGTACGCGGTGGGTGCGTGGGCGCAGAAGCGCGGGTCGCTCTGGTCGTAGATCTCGAGCTCGCGCAAGTGGGAGCCGCGGAACGCCAGACGATCCTCGTAGGTGCCGAGCGCGTCGGCGACGGCGTCGCCGCAGGCGCTCGCGAGCGAGCGCATCAGGAGCTGCAGCTCCGCGTCGACGGGCTTGACCTTGACGACGACGTCCGCGGCTCCACCGCCGCCCGACGGGCTCCGCCACGACAGCCGGTACGGGTGCAGGCCGACGAGATGACGCAATCGGTGCGAGGTGATCTCGGTGAGGATCGAGTCCTCGAGCTCGGCCTCGACCGCTTCGGCCGCGACGACCGAGGCCGCCGGGTCGCCCGACACCGCGGTGGCGACGTCGGCGAAGAAGGCCGGCGTGAGGTCTTCGGTGCCGAAGAACCGCACCGGGCGGTTGCGCCCGAGGCGCTCGTGGGCGGCGACGAACTGGCCTCCGCAGACCGCGGCGAGGGTGGACAGGTCCAGCGCGAGGCAGAAGCCGGCGACGATCTCGGCGAGGCGGCCCACGTGGCCGGCGCCGTCGCAGCCGAGGATCCGCAGTGCGTCACGCTGGGCGGGCAGGTGGGTGCCACCGCCGATCGTCCCCACGACGAGGCACGGCAGCGTGAGCGACGCGAACAGGTCCTCGCCGCGCCGTTGCAGGTCCAGGTACGCGACCGACGACTCGTGGACGCAGGCGATGTCCTGTCCGGTTGCGGTGAAGATCGCCGCGATCGCGTTGGCGGCGTTGATGTCGTATCCGACGGTGCCCGACGCGAGCGTTCCGCTGAGGCCCACGTGGTAGCCGCGTGTGATCTGCTCGGCGCTGACCTTGAGTACCTCCCGGAGCACGTCGGCGGGGATCGTCACGGTGGCGGTCACGGCGACCCCACGCCCGGAGACGGGGCTGAGCCAGTTCAGCTTCTTGTCGCCCGACAGGTTGCCCTCGACCATGGAGTGCAGCGGCCGCAGGACGGGGTGATCGGCGAGGCGGCCCAGGATCCAGCCGGTCGCGTGCGCGGTGCACGCGGTCGTCATGTTCTGGCCGGCAGCGTCGGCGGTGTCGAACGCGAAGCGCACGTGCACGGTGGGCCCGGTCTGGTGCGCCTCGAGCGCGACGAGGCGGGCGTGGCCGGACACGACGGCGGCCTCCGCCGCGATCTCGTCGTGGTGGTCGCCGAGCCAGCGCCCGAAGGCGGCGGCAGCAGCGACGCTCTCGAAGGTGAACGCCGGCGACCGCGTCATGAGCTGGCGCAGGACCTGCACGTGGGCGCCACCGGCGCGCGAGACCGCGAGGGCGCCGCGGGTCGCCGACGCCACCAGTGCGCCCTCGGTTGTGGCGAAGGGCGCGACGACCTCGCCGCTGACGTGCTCGCCGGTGACGAGCAGCGGACCGGCGAGGCCGACCGGCACGCTCACCGCGCCGACGAGGTTCTCGATGTTGCCGCTCAGGCTCGTGGGGTCGAACGGGACGGAGGTGAACGCGTCGAGTCGTTCGCCCGTGCGCTCGCGCAGCCAGCGGAGTCGCTCGAGGCGGGCGCTCTCGGAGTAGTGGCCGCGTCCGGGCACGGGGTCGGGCCGGTCCTGGCTGCGGGCGGGGACCGCAGCGGCGCCGCCCCGCCGGCACCGGTCCCGCAGGAGCCAGAGCGCGTCACGATCGCGCTGGTGGGCCAGGCCGAAGACGACGACAGTGGAGCCCGCTCCCGGCTGCACGCGGACGACCTCGGCGTCGGCCAGGGTGGCTTCGCCTCCCGCCCACGTGAGCCGCACCTCGGTCCGCTGACCGGTCTCGGTCCCGGACACCGCGCCGCTGACCACGGCGGCGAAGGCGACGTTGGACGCGTCGGCCATCGCCGCCGTCACGGGTGCGGCGCCGGTGCCGCCGTCGCTCCACGAGACCGCGATCGGGTACTCGGCGCCGACGTCGTTGCGACGTGCCGCGCGGCGTTCGCTCATCGCGCCCGCCCACGGACAGCGCCGAGGTGGACAGCGCGGTAGAAGAACACACGGTCGGTCGCGTGCAGCGCTCCGGCTCTGGCGGCGCGGTCCTCGATGCGGTCGTCGAGGGCTGCGGGCAGGGGCCGCGGCACCAGCAGAGACCACCACAGGACTCGTCCACCCGGGCGCAGCCGTTCGACCGCCGCGGCGAGGTGCTTCTCGAAGATCTCGGGTGCGTGGTACTCGGGCACGTCGGAGAGGTAGAGCGCCGAGAACTCCCCCGGCTCGGAGTCTGCGAGCACGTCGAAGAGGTCGGCGCGCACCAGTTCGACCCGTCCTGCGGCGGCGCCGAGACCGGCGTGGCCCGCGGCGCTCAGGTGCGGCGGCAGGTACGCGTCGTCGTCGGGATAGCTGGAATCGAGGAAGAGGCGCAGGTACGCGTTCGTGCCGACGTGGCTGCGCTGCAGCATCGCCTCGAGCCGACCGAAGAACTGCGCCGCCGTGTCGGCCACGTCGACGTGGCGGTACTGGCTCTCGTGACGGCCGCCGGCGGCGAGGCGCTCGGTCGAGAAGTACTCGAGCGCTGCCGTGCGCAGGCGGCCTCCGGCGAGGAGGGCGTCCACGAGCGGCCGCTGCGCGTCGAGGTCGGGCGCCGCCACCACCTCGGTGACGAGGTCGTCGAGGTCGTCGGGCAGGACGCGACGGAAGCCGCGGAAGTAGCGCTCGAGCCGTCCCGCGTGGACGAGGCCGAAGTCGACGTCGTCGGGCCGTGAATCCCACAGAGCGCGAGCCGGCTCGCCGAGGTGGGGACGCACACGGCGGTACAGCCCGTTGCGGCGTGCACGATCGGCGGCATCGGGCCCGACCAAGCCGAGCAGAGTGCGGTAGTCGTCGAGGTCGAGCCGGGCGGCTGCGGCCATGACGAGCTCGGCGAAGGCGAGCTGCACGTCGTTGAGGTCGACCGCGACCACTCGCCCGGCTCCAGCGAGCGCGAGGGCGAACACGTTGCAGCCGGCGCTGCACACGGCGAGGACGGCGTCGTCGGGGCCGGGTGCAAGTGCGGCGACGGCGACGGCGGGGTCCTCCCACACACGGCTGTAGCGCAAGCCCGAGAAGCCGTCGGCCGGCCCGGGCGCGGCCGCGGCGGTCACGCAGCCGGCTCGACCGTGATCGTGTGAGAGCCCTGGGACGCGTCGCTCGTGACCGACAGGATCTGGCGGGCGGGATCCCACGACTGAGTCCACGAGCCGTCGGGGTCGCTGCTCTTGACCTCGAACCCGCCCGGGTAGTGGCGCTCCGCGGGAACGAAGATCTCCGTCGGCGCCGACACGCCCGTCTCGGTGAACGTGATCGTGTAGACGTTCGTCTCGGGGTCGGTCGACATCGACTCGGGGTGGCCGGCCACGGCCCGTGCGTACGTGCGCGTGAGCTCGTTCACCTGAGGCGTCTCCTCGCCCGCCGGGGTGAGGAGCCCCCAGCTGTCGGGGCCGCTGTCTACCTCGTAGGACCAGTACGCCCAGCCGGAGCTCGTCTGGTCGGCGACCTTCAGGGCCTCGCGCAGCCAAGCCTGCGCGCCCGGCATCGACCAGCCCAGGCCGAACTCGCCGATCAGCATCGGCTGGTCGAAGCGGGCGAGCTCACGGGTCCTGCTGGTGGCCCACAGGTCGAAGAACGAGGTGTCGCCGTCGTAGCGCCCGGTGATGTCGATCTCGGGTGTGTACAGGTGCGGGAAGTACACGATGCGGTCGTCGCCCTCGCGGGGGTCGTCGATCCTGGGCAGGTCCGACGGCAAGCCCTGGTTGACCCCGACCGAGCGCGGCTCGAGCCAGATCCACTTGTCGGTGTCGACCTCGCGGATGCCTCCGATCACGTCGCGGTACATCTGCGCGAGGTGGCCCGCCTCGAAGTACCTCTGCTGGGTCCCGGCCCACGGCTCGTTCATGAGGTCGTAGCCGAGGACGTTGGGTGTCGACGCGAAGCGGGCGGCGACGTGCGCCCAGGCGGCCACGTAGTGCCCGCGCAGGTCGGCGTCGAACCAGAAGTGGTCGAACGCGCGGTTCACTCGGGGCTGGAGGTACTGGAGGAGCCAGGGGCCGGGGATCGGCAGCGACGGGATGCCGTCGGTGCGAGTCGCCCACGGGGGGGCGCCGTTGCCGCCGACGGCGGGGCCGTAGATGTCCTGGTGCATGTCGAGGACGACGTACACGCCCGCGTCGGAGAGCCACCGCACCCGCTCCGCCAACGCGTCGAGGTAGGCCTCGTCGTAGACACCGGGCTCGGGTTCGAGCTGGGACCACTGCAGGATGACGCGGGCGAAGTTCATGCCCCAGTCGCTGTAGCCCATGCGTGCGTACTGGGCCTCGGTCTGCAGGGGCAGGTGGTCCGGTGTCCCCTTGGCGGCGCTGGAGATGTTGGCGCCGTGCAGGATCAGCGCACGGCCTTCGGAGTCGGTCACGAACTGGCGCGACTTCGGTGTCTCGCGCACGCATGCAGCAGTCGTCAGCGCAAATGCGCAGATCGCGCAGATCGCCGCGAGCGTACGCCTCGTCCTGGTTGCTCTCACACCCGTTGCTCCCTGCACCCGCCGGTAACGAAACTATTCTCCGCCGCACCTTCCCCCCCCTCCAAACGCGGGCGGGACGACCCGCCAGCGACACAAACCACCCGCGATTGCGCACGGCCCGCCTCCGGACGGCCCTCCAAACGCGGGCGGGACCTCGGGCCGTAACGGGGCGCCGGGGTACCATGGCGGGGCGATGTGCGAGGGGCATAGAGGTGGGGGAAGGGGCGAGGGCGTCGGGGTCCGGCGGGCCGCGACGGTGCGGGTCGTCGCCCTCTGCACCGCTGCCGTGCTCGCCGCGATACCCGCCTCCACGACCACGGCCGCGCGTGCAGGCGAGGCGCCTTCGGGGCCGACGGTCGTCTCGACCGAACCCGCACCGCGGGGCGAGATCCTCACGCTCTGGTCGCCGGCACTCGCCTCCGAGACCAAGGTGCGCGTGATCCTGCCCGACACCTACGCGGACGACACGTCGAGGGCTTGGCCCGTCCTCTACCTCCTCCACGGCGGCGGCGACTCGTGGACGGCGTGGACCGACGCCACCAAGGGTGACGCCGTCGAGCTGACGGCCGGCTCGCCGTTCGTGATCGTGATGCCCGACGGCGGCGCCGAAGGCTGGTACACGGACAACTACGGCTGGGGTGAAGGCGGCCCCCGCTGGGAGAGCTACCACATCGGCGAGTTGCTGCCCTTGGTCGACTCCCGCTACCGCATCTCACCGGGGCGGCGCGCGATCGCGGGCCTGTCGATGGGTGGCCACGGCGCGCTCGGATACGCCGCCCGCCACCCGGAGCTGTTCGAGGCCGCCGCCTCGTTCAGCGGCGTCGACGACCTAGTCGTCCTCGGTCCGCTGAGCGTCTGGTTCGTGGCCGCGTTCGAGCTCGGCCCCCACCACGTCACCGCCGGGATGGTCTGGGGTGACATCATGGGCGACCAGGTGCGGTTCCGGGCACGCAACCCCGCCGACCTCGCCGTGAACCTGGGCCACACGGCCCTGATGCTGCGTTGGGGCGACGGCCGTGAGGTCCCGCCTGATAGCCCGGACTGGCGCAAGTCCCTCGCTGAGACGTTCCTGGCCGCCATGAACGAGTCGTTCGCGCGCAAGGCGGAAGCAGCGGGCGTGGCGGCAGCGGTCGTGCGCCGGCCCGGCACGCACTCGTGGACGTACTGGCGTGAGGACCTGGTGGCGTCGATCGCGTGGCTCACAGCGGCGGTCGCGAACGAACGTCCGGCGCCGGACACCTTCGACTACGTGTCGGCCGACCCGCAGTTCTCGGCTTGGGGGTGGGACGTCACGATGACGCGACCCGTCCTCGAGTTCGCCGAGCTCCACGGCGCCGGGCGCTCCGGCTTCGTCGCCCGTGGGACCGGCACCATGCACGTGCGCACCGCGGCCTCGTACTGCCCGGGCCTCGGCTACGTGGTCACCGCGACCCGGCGCGGAGCGACGTCGACCAGGGACACACGTGCGGGCGCCGACGGCAGGCTGGACGTCGACGTCGACCTGGGTCCGCCGCATCCCTTCCAGGACTGGACCCTGGGAGCGCTGATCCTGCGCAACGCGCTCGGCGACGCCTACCTCGAACGCGCCGACGTCACGGTCACGGGGCCCGCACTGTCCGGTTGCCCCTGACCCGGCCCACCCCCAAACGCGGGCAACCCCACCCACCCCCAAACGCGGGCAACCCGGCCCGCCAACGCCACAAACCACCCGCCTTCGGGCAGGGGCCCACCCCCAAACGCGGGCAACCCGGCCCGCCAGCGCCACAAACCACCCGCGTTCGGGCAGGGGCCCACCCCCAAACGCGGGCAACCCGACCCGCCAGCGCCACAAACCACCCGCGTTCGGGGAGGGGCCGGGGGCGGGGCGGTGCGGCCGGCGGCGGGGAGGGGCCGGGGGCGGGGAGGGGAGGGGCGGGGCGGGTCAGTACACCGTGGGGACGAAGGTCTGGTCGGTGACCGGCGGGCGGATGTAGTCGTCGGGCTGGCGGCGGGGCAGGTGAAGGGCCTTGGAGGTGACGTCCTGGTAGGGCACCATCGACAGCAGGTGGCGGATGCAGTTCAGCCGCGCACGGCGCTTGTCGTTGGCGTCGACCACCCACCATGGCGACCACTTCGTGTCGGTGTACTGGAACATCGTGTCCTTGGCACGCGAGTAGTCGGCCCAGCGCGCCCGCGACTCGAGATCCATCGGGCTCAGCTTCCAGCGCTTCTCGGGGTTCTTGATGCGGGACTGGAAGCGGCGCTCCTGTTCCTCGTCGCTCACGGAGAACCAGTACTTGACGAGCACGAGCCCCGACCGGATCAGCATGCGCTCGAACTCGGGGCACGAACGCAGGAACTCCTCGTACTCGTCCTGGCTGCAGAAACCCATGACGTGCTCGACGCCGGCGCGGTTGTACCAGCTCCGGTCGAACAGGACGATCTCGCCTCCGGCGGGCAGGTGCTGGACGTAGCGCTGGAAGTACCACTGGGTGCGTTCGCGCTCGGTGGGCTTGTCGAGGGCGGCGACACGCACGATGCGCGGGTTGGTGCGCTCGGCGATGCGCTTGATCGTCCCGCCCTTACCGGCGGCGTCGCGGCCCTCGAAGAGCACGCACACCTTGATGCCGTCGTGGCGCACCCACTCCTGCAGCTTGACGAGCTCGCGCTGGAGCCCCTCGAGCTCGTGCTGGTAGTGCCGCTCGGTCATCTTGGTGGCTTCCCAGGGGGTATGCGCGCCACCGGCCTCGCTGCTGTCGCTCTTCACCATGGCAGACGTATCCGTATCGGTCTCCACATGGGAGCGAGCCTACGGCACCCGGCTCGGCGCACCGTCCCACCCCGTTCTGGGAGAATCCTCGGGCTGGCGCCCAGGTCGGCGGCCGAGTCGGGGGTCAACCGTCGCGGGCGGCCGCGAGGGCGGCGGCGACGTCTGCGTCGGAGAGCTGGCGGAAGTCCTCGTAGAACTGACCGACGGCGCGAAAGCCGGGCGGCGTGTCGAGGCACACGACCTCGTCGTAGACCCGGCTCATGTGCTCGACCGTGTCGGGCGGACCGACGGGGACGGCGAGCACGAGCCGTGCGGCGCCGCGCTCGCGCACCACCGCGGCGGCGACCTCCGCTGTCGCTCCGGTCGCGAGGCCGTCGTCGACGACGAGCACGGTCCTGCCTTCGACTGGCACGGGTGCCGCACCCGGCGAGCGGAACGCGCGCACGCGCCGCTCGACTTCGTCACGCTCGTGAGCGATGGTCACCTCCAGGTCGGCCCCGGTGAGACCGAGGCGGCGCAAGAGCGACTTGTTCAGCACGATTGCGCCGCCCTCGCCGACGGCGCCCACACCGAGTTCGGGCTGCATCGGCGCCCCGACCTTGCGCACGACGAGCACGTCGAGGGGCGCGCCGAGGCGGGCGGCCACCGCCGCCGCCACGGGCACCCCGCCCCGTGGCAGCGCGAGCACGACCGCTTCGCCGCGGTCTTCACCGACGAGCACGTCGGCGAGACGCGTGCCCGCCTCGAGTCGGTTCCTGAATCCCACGTCCTCGACAGCCTGCCACGCGGCCGTGGCCTCAGGTGAGGATGTTGACGGCCCGCGCCGCGACGAGGACGATGGTCACGATCGAGACCACCCCCTGGGCGAGCATGATGGCCTTGGCTCGCACCGTGAGCGGCATCGTGTCGGTCGGACTGAACGCCGTCTGGTTCGTGAACGACACGTACAGGTAGTCGAGGAACGACGGGCTCCACATGTGCGGCGCCGACCGCGGCGTCGTCATCTGCGGGAAGAGGAAGTCCGGCTCCCTGTGATCCGCTGTGGTCCGGGCGTGCGGGCCGCCCCGGTCGAGCTCCCAGTACCAGAGCGCGAACACGAGCACGGCGGTTATCCAGATCGAGATCGCCGCGAAGATCAACGGGCGCCCTTGCATGCGGGGATCGCTGCCGATCAGGGCGTGGACCAACAGCACGAGCGACGCCGCGTTCGCCGCGTTGATCACACCGATCAGTGTGAGCGAGAGCCAGCGCACGTTGCGGGACTCGGGCTTGATCGTCGTGCGGCCCGCGAGCAGCAACGCGATGATCAGGGCTGCCTCGAGCATCGGCAGCGCTCGGCCCGGCTCGACGTTCAGCTTCGCCGGGAGGGTCTCGTAGAGCACGATCGCGACGACGACTGCTGCCAGGGCCGGCAGACGGGACTCCGAGCCCGACGGCACACCCCATTCGGGGGGGACCGCGGACGGCTCCGACGACGTGCCGCGCGTCTGATCAGTCACGATGACCCGATGTTACGGGCCGTCGCTGCAGCGTGGTCGTGTGCGAGACACCCCGGCGGCCCAGCGTGCAGACGCGGCTGCGCCCGCCGCGGGATCCCCCACGACGGGCGCCGACCTGGTTGCCTCGTGTCAGGGAGCTGGGAGCACGGTCACGTTGCCCGTGGTCACGTCGCCGCCCGGGTTGTGGTAGTTGAGCGTGCCGCCGGCGTCGATCGACACCTTGTCGATACCGCCGATGGCGGACAGGTCCTCGACCTTGTAGGTGATCTGGCCCGACGTGAAGCCGGGACCGAAGCCGAAAGCGGTGAACTGCGCGCCGTTGAGGCCGTAGCGGGTGATCGCGTTGCCGCCCAAGAGGACGAGTCCGTTCGCCTGCTTGTTCGCCGCCGGGTCCGAGTAGTTGGCCTTGCCGATGTAGAGGATCACCTTGCCGAAGAACACGAACGGCCTCACGTCGAAGGCGACCGTAGCCTGGCCCGACACCGTCGACGGGAACGTCGCCACGCCACTGATGTGGGTCACCTTCTTGTTGTTCGCCGTCGGTCCGCTCACGATGACGGTGTGGGTCGTCGAACCCGTCCCGCCGAGGTCGTCGGTGACGGTCAGCGTGATCGTGTACGTACCCGGTGTCGTGTAGCTGTGCGACGCCGTCACGCCCGAGCCCGTGTTCGAGTCGCCGAAGTCCCACGCCCAGTTGACGATCGTGCCGTCGATGTCGCTCGACGCCGACGCGTTCACAGCGACGTTGAGCGGCGCGGTGCCGCTCGCGGGCGTGGCCGTGAAGCTCGCCGTCGGCGCGGCGTTGACGGTCACCGCGATCGACTGGCTCGCTGTTGCGGTGGCGCCGTCGTCGTCGGTGACCGTGAGGGTCACCACGAAGTTGCCGCCGGCGGTGTAGGTGTGGCTGGCGGTGACGCCCGTAGCGGTGCCGCCGTCGCCGAAGGTCCACGCGTACGACACGATCGTGCCGTCGCTGTCGTTCGACGCCGATGCGTCGACCGCTGCGGTCACCGGCGCGACGCCTGCGTTCGGGTTGAGCGTGAAGCTCGGCGTCGGCGCCAGGTTCGGGGCCACGACCGTGACCCCGTGGCTCGCCGAGCCCGTCGCGCCGTCGTCGTCGGTGACCGTGAGGGTCACGATGTAGGTGCCCGGGATCGTGTAGGTGTGGTTGGCGGTCGGCCCGGCGGCAGTGCCGGTGTCGCCGAAGTCCCACGCGTAGTCGACGACCGTGCCGTCGCCGTCCGACGACGCCGAGCCGTCCACCGACACCACCAGCGGGGCGATGCCGTTGTCGGGCGTGACCGTGAGGCTCGCGGTGGGCGCCACGTTGGCGGGCACGACGGTGACGGTCGCGGTCGTGGTGTCGGTGCCGCCGTGGTCGTCGGTGACCACGAGGGTGATCGTGTACGTGCCTGCGGTGGCGTAGGTGTTCGACGCGGTGGCGCCGGTGGCGGTGTTGCCGTCACCGAAGTCCCACGCCCAATCGGCGATGGTGCCGTCGGGGTCGCTCGACGTCGATCCGTCCACGTTGACCGCGAGCGGCGCCTCGCCGCCGTTGGGCGTGACCGTGAAGTCCGCCGTCGGGAGCTGGTTGACGCCGACGACGACGGGGGTCTTGGCCGTGTCCGTGGCGCCGTCGTCGTCGGTCACCGTCAGGGCGACGACGTGGACGCCGGCAGCCGTGTAGATGTGGGTCGGCGTCGCGCCGGTGCCGGTGTTGCCGTCACCGAAGTCCCACGCGTACGACGCCACCGTGCCGTCGGGGTCCGACGACGCGGATCCGTCGAAGCTCACGGTGACGGGGGCGAGTCCCGATGCGGGCGAGCGTGTGAACGCCGCCGTCGGTGCGCCGTTCGCCGGCGCGACCTCGGCCTGCACGACGCGGGTGGTCGTGTCGGCGGCGCCGTCGTCGTCGGTGACCGTCACCGACACCGTGTAGGTGCCCGCAGCGGCGTAGGTGTTGTTGGCGGTGGCGCCGGTGGCGGTGTTGCCGTCACCGAAGTCCCACGCGTACGACACGATCGACCCGTCGGAGTCCGACGACGCCGACGCGTCCACGCTCACGGCCAGCGGAGCGATCCCGATCGTCGGGAACGCCGACAGGGCGGCGGTCGGGATCTGGTTGAGCGGCGACGGTGCCGTGCCCACCTCGACCTGGGCGGTCGTCGTGTCGGTGGCGCCGTCGTCGTCGGTCACCGTCAGCGACACCGTGTACGTGCCCGCAGCCGCATAGGTGTTGTTGGCGGTGGCGCCGGTGGCGGTGTTGCCGTCACCGAAGTCCCAGGCGTAGGAGGCGATGGTGCCGTCGGAGTCCGACGACGCCGAGCCGTCCGCGCTGACGGCGAGCGGCGCGTCGCCCTGGTGCGGGCTCAGCGCCGCCGCCGCGGTCGGGATCGCGTTGGGCGTGCCGGTTACGGTCACGCTGCGCTGGGCCGTGTCGGTGAGCGCGCCGCCGTCGGTGACGGTCAGCGACGCCACGTACGCCCCCGGTGTCGCGTAGGTGTGCGACGCCGTGGCGCCGGTGGCGGTGTTGCCGTCGCCGAAGTCCCAGGCGTACGACACGACGCCGACGTCGTCTGTGGACGACGAGCCGTCGAAGCTCACGGCCAGGGGCGCGGCGCCCGAGGTGCGGTTCTGGGTGAACTGCGCGTTCGGGGCGGTGTTCGGGTTCGACACGTCCACCGACTTGGACAGGACCAGCGTGCGCCGGATCGGGTCGGTGCCGTTGAGGGCGCCGTTGTCGGTGATGCGCGCCCTGATCGTGTGGGCGCCGGGCGCCCAGCCGTGGGTGTCGACCACCTGGGTGAGTTGCGCCGCGTTGAGGCCGGCGGACTCGGGGTCGGCGAGCTCGCGTCGCTCGAAGCCGTCACCGAGGGGCCCGTTGGTCGCGTTGGCGTCGGCGTCCCACTCGATCATCTGGACGTTGCCACCGGCGCCGGCATCGGCGGAGTCGGCAACCGTGGCCGTGAGACCGAACACCGAGTTCGTCAGCGCCGACGACGGGCCGCCGATCGAGCCGGTCGGGCTCGTAGCCGCGGCGGTGTTCACGTCGAAGGTGCCGAGCTGCCACCAGCCCGAGTCGTCGTAGGCGTTCGTGTTCGATGCGAGCTGGGCCTCGACCACGTAGCGGCCCCGCGTGGCCGGCGCGGTCACGTTGAACGTGTACAGCGTGTTGTCGGCGAGGCTGCCCGGAACCGCGGTCACGGTGCTCAGGGCACCGTCGTTGAGGCGGCGCGTGCGCCAGCGGAAGGCATCGCAGTGGTCACCGCTCGGGATCGTGTCCATGTCGTCGCACTTGAACGTCATCGTGAGGGCCTGGCCAGGTGTCGCGTCGGTCACGCTCTGGGTCTGGCCCGACTTGAGGTGGGCGAAGTCGTTGCTGTTGGTCGCCACCGTGCAGTTGTCCAAGCCGTTGATCATGTGCACGTTCGTGGACAACGGGGCGATGTCGCCCACGGACGTGGCGACCCGGAAGCGCACGGGCAGGTCCTGGCGCCGTGTGGCCGTCCCCAGGAACGGGCAACTCCAGCCGTTCGGTTGGTTGGGCAAGGCCGCCGAGTAGGTCACCCGCGCGTAGTTGAAGCTGCCTAGGGGCTTGTCGACCGTGACGCCCGTCATCGACGCCGTGGCCGACGACGTGTTGTCGGTGCCGTTGTAGTCGAAGTCGGTCTTGACGCCACTGATCGACACGCCCGGGTCCAACTTGACCAGGAACGTCGCCTTGTACACGGATGCATCGGGGTTGCCGTTGGCGCTGTCGGGGCGGGACACGGTCTGGGTCTGGACCCAGTTCGGGATGCCGTCCGAAGTGGCCGTGTTCACGATCGCCGGTGCTGCCGACGCGGCGTTGGCCGTCACGTTGTGGGTGACCGAGGCGGTCTTGCCGCCGCCGTCGGTGACGGTCAGCGTCGCCGTGTAGGCCGACGCCGCCGTGTAGGTGTGGCTCGCCGTCACGCCGGTGGCGGTGTTGCCGTCGCCGAAGTCCCATGCGTAGGAGGCGAGCGGCCCTTCGGGGTCCGAGGAGGCCGAGGCGTCGAAGCTGACCGCCAGCGGCGCGCTGCCGCTCGACGGGGTCGGCGTGAACGCAGCCGTCGGCGCCGCGTTGGCGGCGAGGACCGTGACCGCGTGCGAAACCGAGTTGGTGGCGCCGAGGTCGTCGGTGACGGTCAGGGTGATCGTGTACGTGCCCGGTGTCGCGTACGAGTGCGAGCCCGTGACGCCGAAGCCGGTGCTCGAGTCGCCGAAGTCCCAAGCGTACGAGGCGATCGAGCCGTCGGTGTCGCTCGACGCCGACGCGTCGACGGCGACCGACACGGGCGCCTCGCCCGAGGCCGGAGTCCGCGTGAACGACGCGATCGGGCTCAGGTTCGGTGTCGCCGCGACGACGACGGTGTGCTCCGTCGAGGCGGTCGCGCCGTCGTCGTCGGTCACGGTGAGGGCCGCGGTGTAGGTGCCGGGCGCCGCGTAGGTGTGGTCGGCGGTGGCGCCGGAGTCGGTGGTGGAGTCGCCGAAGTCCCATGCCCGCGACACGATCGTGCCGTCGGAGTCCGACGAGGCCGACGAGTCGAAGTGGACCGCGAGCGGCGCGTCACCCGAGGCAGGGCTGCGCGTGAACGCGGCGACCGGGTTCTGGTTCGGGGTGGGCAGCGCGGCATCGACGACGACGGTGTGCGTGGTCGTCGCGGTGGCGCCGTCGTCGTCGGTCGCCGTGAGCGTGATCGTGTACGTGCCCGCAACCGAGTAGGTGTGGCTCGCGGTCACGCCGGTGCCGGTTGCGCTGTCGCCGAAGTCCCACGCGTACGAGGCGACGCTGCCGTCGGGGTCCGACGACGCCGAAGCGTCGACGCTCACCGCGGCGGGCGCGTTGGCGTGCGACGGCGTGCGGGTGAACGACGCCACCGGGACCTGGTTCGCCTGCGGTGTCGTCACGGTGACGACGTGGGTGGCGGTGTCGGTGCCGCCGCCGTCGTCGGTGACGGTGAGCGAGACCGTGTAGCTGCCCGCCGCCGCGTAGGTGTGGCTCGCCGTCAGGCCGGTGCCGGTGTTGCCGTCGCCGAAGTCCCAGTCGTAGGACGCGATCGTGCCGTCGGTGTCGACCGATGCGGACGCGTCGAGCGCGACCGCGAGCGGCGAGTCGCCGAGGGACGGCGTGCGGCTGAACGCGGCGATCGGGTCGGCGTTGCCCGACGACGCCGGGTTGACCGTGACGTTGCGTGTGGCCGTCGCGGTCGCGCCGTTGTCGTCGGTGACGGTCAGCGTGATCGTGTACGTGCCCGGCGTGCCGTAGCTGTTCGAGGCCGTGACGCCCGTCGCCGTGTTCCCGTCGCCGAAGTCCCAGCCGTAGGACACGATCGAGCCGTCGGGGTCGCTGGAGGAACCTGCGTTCACGCTCACCGTGAGCGGAGCCGCGCCGGCAGCCGGTGTGCGGCTGAAGCTCGCCGTCGGCGCCTGGTTGGCGACGACGTTGACGGTGCGCGTCGTGGTGGCGGTCAGGCCCTGGTTGTCGGTCACGACGAGGCTCGCCGTGTAGGTGCCCGGTGCCGTGTAGGTGTGGCTAGCGGTCTGGCCCGTGCCGGTGCCGGTGTCGCCGAAGTCCCACGCCCACGACGCGATCGAGCCGTCGGGGTCCTGCGAGGCCGAGGCGTCGAAGTTGACCGCGAGGGGGGCCTTGCCACTCGTGGGCGTGCGCGTGAACGACGCTGTCGGTGCCTGGTTCGGCGGCGCGACCGTGACCGTCGTCGACGCCGTCGCCGTCGCACCCTGGTTGTCGGTCACGGTGAGTGTCGCCGTGAACGACCCGCCGGTGGTGTAGGTGTGGCTGGCGCTGACCCCCATGCCTGTGTTGCCGTCGCCGAAGTTCCAGTCGTAGGAGACGATCGACCCGTCGGAGTCCGACGACCCGGAGCCGTCGAAGCTGACCGCGAGGGGTGCCTGCCCATTCGTCGGCGTCGCGGTCAGCGCGGCCGAAGGCGGGCTGTTACCGGGCACGTTGGCGGTGACGGGGATCGTCTTGACGTCGGTGTCGCCCTGGGTGTCGGTGATCTTGAGCTTTGCGTTGACCGTGCCGCCCGACGTGTAGGTGTGCGACGCCGTCGTGCCCGTGGCCTCGTACGTGCCGTCACCGTCGAGGTCCCACTGGCGATTGGCGATGCCGGCGCTGGCCGTCGATGCGGAACTGTCGAAGTTGACCGGTAGCGGCGTGAAGCCGGACGCGGGGGTGGCCGTGCCGCTCGCTACGACGCCCTTGCCCAGGATCGGAGTGACCGAACCCGACATTATCGCCGTGTTCTTCCCGGCCGCCGAGGGCAGCCCCAGGGCCGAGTTGATCGAGCTGTTGGCGAGACCAAGGGGCCCGCAACTGGATGCACCCGGGACCGAGAAGCTGTTGTTGACGAGGGTGGCGGTGCCGTCGGCGGGGTTGTAGGGCACACCGGTGATCGGGGTGTTCGGCCCCGGCGGCGAGGTCGTCCCGGTGGTGAGAACGTTGAGGTCGATCGGGCTCGCAGACGTGCCGATCGTGCAAGAGCTGCCGAGGCTGACGGAGCCGCCCGAGTTGGTGAGCTTGATGTAGATGCGCACACGGATGCTGGCAGCGCCCGTGAGGGGGTTGAGGGTGCCGGTGGCGGCGTGGGAGGGGATGATCTGGATGGTGATGATCCCCGCGGTCGCGTCGTACATGTACGCGTTGGGGAACACGACGCCGCTTGTGGGCACGTTGACGTTGCCGGCGGCGTCGATCGTGCCGCTGATCGACACGTCGACCTTGGGCTGGTAGCCACCGACGAGCTCGCTGTCGTCGAGCGCGGAGCTGCACTCGGGGTCGGTCGGGTAGTCGATCTTGCCGTCGAGCGGGGCGTTCGAGCTGGCCTCGTTGTCGATGCCGTCGCTGCACTGGGGCAGCGGGTTCGGGGTCAGGCTGAACGAGGTCGCGCCGATCGCGAGCTGACCACCCCCGACGTTGAGGGAGAAGTTGCCCGGGTTGGAGACCTTCTGGGCGAATGCCGGTTCGATCAGCGGGCCGCCGAGGACGAGCATGCCCGTCACGACAACCAGTGTGATCAGCCTACGTGTGGTCTTCGTCACCGAGTTCAAGGCGTCACCCCTGTGCCTGCCGGAATCGCTGCCTGCCGGAATCGCTGTGCCGCCCGACCACATTTGGAGACCCGTGGCCGGCGACGGCCGAACTCTCGCGAACTCACGGCTTCTACGTGGGTCCCCGATGTCCTACGGATTCGGCCCAGCAGTCCCAGAAATGGGACTCGAGGGCGACTCCATCACCTGAGCCTCGACCAGAGGTCGAGGGTCAGCCCCCCGTTACGGATCCCGGGTGTCGGCGACGTCGACGCCGGTTGGACACGTGATGCCGGTGCCACCCAAGCCGCAGTAGCCACCCGGGTTCTTGGCGAGGTACTGCTGGTGGTGGGCCTCCGCGTAGAAGAAGGGCGCGCTCCCGGCGTCGACGATCTCGGTCGTGATCGTGCCGAGGCCCGCCCGTGAAAGGGCCGCCTGGTATGCACGCAACGACGCCGCGGCCAGCTCCGCCTGGTCGGCGCCGTCGGCGTAGATGGCAGAGCGGTACTGGGTCCCGCGGTCGTTGCCCTGGCGCATCCCCTGGGTCGGATCGTGGCTCTCCCAGAAGACGCGGAGCAGCTCCGCGTACGGGACCAGCGCCGGGTCGAAGACCACGAGCACGGCCTCGGCATGGCCGGTGCGGCCCGAGCAGACCTCCTCGTAAGTCGGGTTCGGCGTGAACCCGCCTGCGTATCCCACCGCCGTCGTCCACACCCCCTCGGTCTGCCAGAACCTGCGCTCCGCCCCCCAGAAGCAACCGAGGGCGAACACGGCGGTCCCGAACCCGTCGGGCCAGGGCGGCACGAGGGCGTGGCCGTTGACGTAGTGGGAATCGGGGACCGCCATCGGCTCTTCACGCCCCACCAGCGCGTCGGCAGCGGCGACCAGGGCGTTCGCGTGACGTCGCAAGGACATCGTGGCACTCCGAGCTCGCGAGGGACCGTGACGCCGTGGAGCCTATTCCGGTGCAGGCGGTCGGGACCGCGGGTCGGTCTCGGCGAGGGCCTCGTGGAGGGCGACGAGGAACCTGGTGTTCTCGTCGGGTGTGCCGACCGTGACACGCAGGCAGCCCGGCGCGTGCGGCAGCGACGCGAAGTTGCGCACCAGCACCGAGCGGGCGACGAGGCCGTCCCAGACGGCGTCGGCTCTCGAGCGTGAGCCGCCATCGACCTCGAGGAACAGGAAGTTCGCGGCGGACGGCCAGACCCTGATCGCCTCCATCTCGGTCAGGGCGGTGTAGATGCGGCCGCGCTCCTCGCGCACCAGCGCGACGCGGGCGGCCATCTCGGCGCCGAAGCCGAGCGCGATCCGGCCGGCCTCCTGGATGAACGCGCTCAGGTGGTAGGGCAGTTGCGCCGGAGTGAGGGCACCGACGAGAGCCGGCGGCGCGACCATGTACCCGAGCCGGAGCGCCGGCATGCTCCACGCCTTCGACATCGTCCGGACCACGACCACGTTGGGGCGCTCGGCGACGAGGTCGAGGCAGGACTCGTCGCAGAACTCCGCGTACGCCTCGTCGACGACGACGAGGCGCCCCTCGTCGTCGGCGGCCGCCTCGATCGCCGCGCGGGACTCGAGGTTGCCGGTCGGATTGTTGGGGCTGCAGAAGAAGACGACGGCAGGGTCGTGCTCGCGGCATGCGGCGCCAACGGCAGCGGCGTCGACGCCGAAACCCTCGCCGCGGCCCACTGCGACGACCTCGGTGGCGGTCGCCTCGGCGATCTTGGTGTGCAACGAGTAGGTCGGCGTGAACACGAGCGCACGCCGCCCGGGCCCCCCGAACGCGAGCAGCAGCACCTGGATGACCTCGTTCGACCCGTTCGCGGCCCACACCGACTCGGGATCGACCCCGAGCGAAGCGGCGATCGCCACACGCAGCGCCCGGGCCTCGCGGTCGGGGTAGCGGTGGTAGGCGATGCGGCGCGCCGCATCCGCAAGCGCGTCGACGAAGCCCGGCGGCGGCGGGTACGGGCTCTCGTTGGTGTTCAGCCGCACGTCGACGTCGAGGTCGGGCGTGTGGTACCCGACGAGCTCCGCGAGGTCCGCACGCACGCGTGGCCCGTCGCTCACCGGTCCAGCCGGACGTCGATGCTGAGTGCGTGCGCCTCGAGACCCTCGGCACGCGCCAGCGTCGCGGCTACCGGGCCCAGACGGCCGAGGCCGTCGTGGGAAGCCGTGACGACGTGGACCGACTTGACGAAGTCAGCGGGGCGCAGGGCGGATGCGAACCGGGCGGTTCCCGCCGTCGGCAGCACGTGCGAAGGACCCGCCAGGTAGTCGCCGAGCGCGACCGGTGTGTCGTAGCCGCAGAAGACGGCGCCGGCACTGCGGACCAGCGGAACGAGCGCCGACGGGTCGGCGACCATGAGCTGCAGGTGCTCGGCCGCCGCCGCGTTGGCGACCTCGATCGCGTGAGCGGCGTCGCGGCACAGCACGAGACGGCCACCGTCGCCGAAGGTCGACAGGATCTGCTCGGCACGTGGCGACGCTTCCACCATCGCGGCGAGCGCATCCACGACCGCGGCCGCGAGGTCGTCGCTCCAAGTGACGAGCATCGTGAACCCGCCCGGGCCGTGTTCGGCCTGCGCCATCAGGTCGGCGGCGACGGCCGCCACCGGGGCACCGGCGTCGGCGACGACAACACACTCGCTCGGCCCCGCGAGTGACTCGACGCCGACGTCACGGGCGACCTCGCTCTTGGCGAGCGCCACGTACGCGTTGCCGGGCCCGACCACGACGTCGACGGCAGCGATGGTCGCGGTCCCGTACGCGAGGGCCGCGATCGCCTGCGCCCCGCCGACCTTGTACACCTCGGGGACGCCGAGTAGGTGGGCCGCAGCCGCGACGGTGGGTGGCAGCGTGCCGTCACGGCGCGGCGGTACGCACACGGCGATCGAGCGGACGCCGGCGGCCTGTGCCGGGATCACGGTCATCAGCACCGTCGAGGGGTAGTCGGCACGCCCGCCGGGCACGTAGATGCCTGCCCGCTCGACCGGCACCGCCCGCTCGGAGACGGCGATGCCTTCGTCCTCGTAACGATGCGCGGCCGCGGGGGTGTCGTGGTAGGCGCGTACACGCCGTACCGCCGTCTCGAGCGAGTCGCACAGGACCGGGTCGAGGCCCTTCCACGCCTCCACGAGCTCGTCCGGGTGTGCGCGCAGGGCCCCCGGCGCGGACACGTCGGCGCCGTCGAAGCGGCGTGTGAGCTCGACGAGGGCGGCGTCGCCGCGCGCACGTACGTCGGCGATGATGCCCCGCACGGTCTCGAGCTCCGTGCCGGTGCCCGCCGCAGGCCGCGCCACCGCGTCCGCGAGCAGTCCGGGCTCGGCGCGCAGGTCGTGGACCGCCAGGAGCGCGCCGTCCGCTCTCGAGTGGGTGCCGGCCATGGCGGCGACGGTAGCCTACGGCGGCATCCCGGATGGTTGCTTTGGCAGGACAGCGCCGACGTGCAGCCGCGGGTGGACGGTCCCAGGGGGAGACTCCGTGGCGCTGAACGCGACCTTCGACTCCGTGCGCAGCTTCGACCGCACGCGGATCGCCTACGCCCGCTTCGGCTTCGACGGAAGCGACGCGGCGGCACCGACCGTCGTCCTCGCCAACGGCATCGCGTGCGCCGACTGCTACTGGACGTACCTGGTCCCCCACCTCACCGCCGGCGGCATCCGCGTCGTCTACTACGACTACCGCGGCCACGGACGCTCGGGCGAGCCGGCCAACCCGAACGAGATCACCGTGGTCTCCTCGGCGCGCGACCTCTGGGCCGCCGCCGATGCTGCAGGCGCCGGTGACGTCGTCGTCGTCGGCCATTCGATGGGCGTCGCCACCGCCCTGGAGGCATACCGGCTCGCGCCGTCCCGGGTGCGGTCCATGATCCTCGCCGCGGGACCTTTTGAGCACGCGCTCTCGACCGTCTACCCCGCCGGCATGGGCCGCGTCGCGCTCGCCGCCCTCGAGCTCGCGGCCGAACCCGTCCCGTGGCTGACACGCGGTGTGTGGCGGGCCGGGTCGGGCCAGGCCCGCGTCGCCGAGAGCATCGGCCGTGCCACGCGCATGATCGGCGAACACGCCCCGCCCGAGATCATGGCCGAGTACTTCGCGCACATGCAGCGCCTCGACCCGGTCCTGCTGATCCGCATGTTCCGCGCCCTGCAGCTCCACACCGCCCGCGACCTGCTGCCCGACGTCGCATGCCCGGTCCTGGTCCTCGCCGGCGAGGGAGACCGCCTGACACCGGTGCACACGTCACGCGAGATGGCGATGCTCCTGCCCGACGTGACCCTCGAGATCGTCCCCGGCGCCCGCCACACGCTGCCCGTCGACGACCCGGTCTTCTTCTACGAGCGTGTCACCGATTGGGTCCGTTCGGTCTGGGACGGCCCCGGCGCCGATCCCGTCGGCGGCTCCGAAGGCGGCGGATCAGAAGGTGAACGCCGAGGGGCAGAAGTCGGCCAGAACGCATGAGGCGCAGTCGGGCTTGCGCGCCGTGCAGATCCGGCGGCCGTGCAGGATCAACCGCATTCCGAACACGCCGCTGTCGCGCTTGGGGATCAGGTCGTAGACGGCGAACTCGATCTTGACCGGGTCGGTCTCCCCGGTCAGGCCGATGCGGTGCACGAGTCGCTGGACATGGGTGTCGACGGCGATACCGGGCTTGGCGAACGCCACGTGCAGCAGAACGTTTGCGGTCTTGCGCCCGACCCCGGGGATCGTGACGAGGTCGTCCATGCGGTCGGGCACCTCGCCGCCGAAGCTTTCCTCCACCGCGAGCGCGGCGCCCTTGATCGACTTCGCCTTGTTGCGGAAGAAGCCCGTGCTCTTGATGATCGCCTCGATCTCCTCCACGGGTGCCGGCACGACCGACCCGGCGTCGGGGAAGCGGCCGAAGAGGACCGGGGTGACCGTGTTGACGCGCTCGTCGGTGCACTGCGCAGACAGGATCGTCGCGACGAGGAGCTGCCACGGGGTCCCGAAGTCGAGGGCACACTCGGCTTCGGGGTACTCCTCGGCGAGCCGCTCGGCGGTGAGGCGTGCCCTACCGCGGGGGGTTCTGGGTCGGCCCATGCCGGGCAGGTTAGAGTGGCGCCGGCGCCGAACCTGTCTGCGGAACCGTTCCCGTCACCCCCTCCCCTGCGAGACTCATTCTCCATGCAGAACCTCCTCGACCTCTTGGAACGGTTTCTCGGGGCGGTCCTCACGTTCTTCATCGACCGTGTCCCGATGCCGGCACGGGTGCGAGGGCTCGTGCGATCGAAGCAATCGACCCTGCACGAGATCGTCAAGTTCGGGATCGCCGGCGTCGGCGCCACGGTGGTGTACTGGCCCATCTACCTGGTGCTGATCACCCTTCCGGTGTTCCGCGACCCCGAGTCGGCGTGGCACGTCTCCACGTACGGGGCGATCGCGATCGCCAATGTGCCCGCGATCCTGCTCGCCTACTGGATCTCGGCGCGCTTCGTCTTCGCCGGCCACTCCGGCCACGACCGCCGCGTCGAGGTCGTGATGTTCTTCGTGATGAACGTGGCCGCGGTGGCCCTCGCAGAGGCCATGGTCTGGGCAGTGGAGTGGGCCTTCGAACCCGCGAGCGGCCGCCTCCCGCAGTGGGCGGAGATCACCGTCGTGATCGCGTCGTTCCTGCTCTCGTGGGCGCTGCGCTTCGTGATCGCACGCCGCTTCATCTTCAAGGCCCACCTCGACCGCCCCGCCGTCGACGTCGCCACCGAGCTCGCCCACCTCGTCGACGAGATCGAGGAGGAGACCGGCGAGCGTTTCCTCGCCTGACTCCCGCGCCCGCCCGGCCCAACCCCGACCTGGGCGCGCCCACCCGACGAATCCTCGACTTGGGCGCGCCTACCCCAGCCGGATGGGGGGAGCGCGCCCAGAACGGGTCTTGGTCCGGGGAGCGCGCCCAGAACGGGTCCCGTGGCTGGTCAGTACGCGATGGCGGAGATCTCGCGGAGCTTGCCGCGGTCGTGGAAGGACTTGATCTCACGGATCGTCCCCGAGCGCGACCGCATCACGAGCGAGTTCGTGTAGGCACCGTTGCCGCGGAAGCGCACGCCGTCGAGCATCTCGCCGTCGGTGACTCCCGTCGCCGCGAAGAACACGTTGTCGCCGTGGACGAGCCGTTCGATGGTCAGCACCTCGTCGAGGTCGTAGCCCTCGTCGAGGGCGGCTTGGCGCTCGGCATCGTTGCGGGGCCAGAGCCGACCGAGGATCTGGCCGCCGTAGCACTTGAGCGCGCACGCTGCGGTGACGCCCTCGGGAGTGCCGCCGATGCCGAGCAAGATGTCTGCAGGCGAGTCGTCGAGGCACGTCATGATCGCGCCGGCGATGTCGCCGTCGGTGATCGACTTGATCCGGGCGCCCGCCTCGCGGACCTCCTTCTCGAGGTCGCGGTGGCGGTCACGGTCGAGGATCACGGCCACGACGTCCTCGACCATGATGCCCTTGGCCTTTGCGACGCGTGCGAGGTTCTCGGCGACCGGTGCCTCGATGTCGATGACGTCGGCCGCCTCGGGACCGACCGCGATCTTCTCCATGTAGACGCACGGACCCGGGTTGAACATCGTCCCGCGCTCGGACAGAGCCACGACCGCGATCGCGTTCTGCCGCCCCTTGGACAACAGCGTCGTGCCGTCGATCGGATCGACCGCGATGTCGGTCGCGGGCGGCATCCCGTTGCCGATGCGCTCCCCGTTGAACAGCATCGGCGCCTCGTCCTTCTCGCCCTCGCCGATGACGACGATGCCGTCCATGTCGACGGTGTTGAGAACGAACCGCATCGCGTCGACGGCTGCACCGTCGGCGCCGTTCTTGTCGCCCTTGCCCATCCAGTGCGCCGCTGCCAGTGCGGCAGCTTCGGTGACCCTGACGAGCTCGAGCGCGAGGTTGCGGTCCGGCGCGTTGGTCGAGGCCTGGGTCGCCTGGGTCATTGGAACAACTCCGTGGCAGATGGGACTGGCGCATGCCGACCCTAGGGGTGACTCCGCCGGCGCGGCAACGGAGGCGGTAGCGAGGGAGCCGCCGGTAGGGACGACTACAGTGGCCGGGATGCTGCTGTTCCTGGTCCGCCACGCGCATGCCGTCCCCCGTGGCCGCTGGGAAGGCCCCGATGGCAGCAGGCCTCTGGACTCCAAGGGCCGGCAGCAGGCCGAGGCCGTCGCCGACCGGATCGCGGACCGCCTCGACGGCGAACCGCCGCCTCTGGTCGTGTCCAGCCCGAGCCTGCGATGCGTGGCGACGGTCGCGCCCCTGGCGAGCCGGTATGGCGTCCCGGTCGGCACCGACGACCGCCTCCTCGAGATCGCGGAGGTCAACGACGCCGACAGACCGCTCCCGGAGGCCGCCGAGGCCTGGCTCGCCGAGCGGCTCTGTGCAGTCGTCACCGACGCCCTGGAAGCAGGGGCGGGCAAGGGCGGCGTCGTGGTCTGCACGCACGGCGAGGTCCTGCCCCCGGGCGTGTCGCGACTCGTCGAAGGCGTCGACCTCGCCGCTGCTGTCGGGTGCAACGACAAGGGCGGTTTCTGGATCGTCGACCTCGACGAAGGCCGCCGCGGCAACTCCGAGTATGTCGCCGCATCCTGACACCCCCGCACGCACTCCCCCGGGCGGCCTCCTCGACCTCGACGACGACGCGCTCGCCGAGATCGTCGGCGGGCCCTCGTATCGCGTCGAGCAGGTGCGACGCTGGTTGTACGGCCGCGCCGTCGCGTCCGTCGACGCGATGACCGACCTGCCACTCGGCCTGCGGGCACGGCTGGCCGAGGTCGGGGTGTCCCCACTCACCGAGGTCGCCCGGCGCAGCGCAGACGACGGCGCGACGCTCAAGTGGCTGTTCGAGTCGGGCGGATCGAGCTTCGAGACCGTGCTGCTGCGCTACCCGGACCGCACGACGGTGTGCGTGTCGTCCCAGGCCGGGTGCGCCCAGGGGTGCCCGTTCTGCGCGACCGGACAGGG
Organism: Acidimicrobiia bacterium; assembly: GCA_046331095.1. Classification (GTDB taxonomy): domain Bacteria; phylum Actinomycetota; class Acidimicrobiia; order UBA2766; family UBA2766; genus JAIBAC01. Next base: position 960,042 of record JAXLRM010000004.1, on the reverse strand, counting down.
CGGCTTCGAGCGCCAGCTCAGCACGGGCGAGATCCTCGCGCAGGTCCTCGTGACCCGCCGTGAGCTCGCCGGCCTCGACGACGGGATCTCGCCCGAGCGGGTATCCAACGTGGTCTTCATGGGGATGGGCGAACCACTCGCCAACTACGCGAACGTGGCCGCCGCGATACAGCGGCTCTGCGGCGCCGTCGGTCTGTCGGCCCGCCACGTCACGGTGTCCACGATCGGTATCCCCGACCGGATCCGGCAGATGGCGACTGACCTGCCGCCGGTCACGCTCGCGGTGAGCCTGCACGCACCCGACGACGAGCTGCGAGACCGCCTCGTGCCGCCCAACCGTCGCTGGCCCATCGGCGACGTACTCGCCGCCGTCGCCGACTACCGGACGGCCGGGGGCCGGCGCGTCACCTTCGAGTACACCCTCATGGAGGGCGTCAACGACTCCGCGCCGCAGGCGCGGGCGCTGGCAGCGCTGCTGCGGCCCCTGCGGCCGGTCCACGTGAACGCGATCCCGATGAACCCGACGGCGGACCCGGCTTTCCGGCCTTCCTCGCCGTCAGCGTGCCGCACGTTCGTCGAGGTGCTCGCAGCGGAGGGGGTCAACGCGACATTGCGCCGCAACCGCGGCACCTCGATCGAGGCGGCATGCGGTCAACTCCTCGCCGGACGCGCCCCGCTAACGTTGCGCCGCCCGAACCAGGAGAGTGGCGCCGCGTGAACGACATGCGCTGGTGGAACCCGAGCCTGCCCCAGACGCTGCAGATCGGCGTGATCCTGAGCTACGTCACCGGCTTCTTCGCCCTGTTCGACCTCGGCGGCGTCTTTCGGTTCTTCGCGAGTTGGGTGGGTTTGCCGGCATTCCTGGCAACGCTGTTCGGGATCGCCGGGCTGGTCGGCTGCGTCGCCGCCGGTCTCGGGATCTCGAGCGAGCGCAAGTGGGGCTGGACCGTCGGCCTTGTGCTCGCATCGACGGTTACCCTCTCGTCGCTGATCGTCCTGTTCGCCGGCCAGTTCCAGGCGATCCTCGGCCTGATCTTCGACGTCGCCTGGGTCGTCGCGCTCGTCCACCCCATGTCACGCGAGTACCGGCGCATCTACTTCCGCTAGGCCTCGGACCTCCGGCCTCGGGCTAGCGGTTGGGTTTGGAGAACAGGGCGGCCAAACTCGAGGGGTTGGAGAACAGGGCGGCCAAACTCGAGGGGTTGGAGAACAGGAGCGCCCGAAAGCGCCCCTCTGGTTCTCCAAAGTGGCGCAGATGGCCGATCTCTTCTCCAAGCGGGGGTCAGCCCTCGCCCGTCGGCTCCGTCTCGGCCGTCTCGGCCTTCCCCGACTTCTCGGCCTTCCCCGACTTCTCGGCCTTCCCCGACTTCTCGGCCTTCTCGGCCTTCTCGGCCTTCCCCGGCTTCTCGGCCTTCTCGGCCTCTTCTGCCGTCTCGGCCTTCTCGGCCTTCTCGGCCGTCTCGGCCTTCTCGGCCACCGCCGGCTCGTCGGAGGCCGCCTCCGGCTCCTCGGCCTCTTCGGCCTTCTCGGCCTCTTCGGCCTTCTCGGCCTCTTCGGCCTTCTCGGCCTCCCCGGCCGCCGCGGGCGCCTCGGGCTCGGCGTCGAGGTCGAGAGCGGCTGCGGCGGTGGGTAACGGTGCCGACAGCATCGGGATCCGTGCGGCACGCACGATCGTGAGGGTCCCCAGCGCCCCCCCGACGAGGGCGAACGCGACGACGACGGCGTCGGCGAGGGTCACGTACGAGGTCGCCGCGCCACGGGTGCCGAGGATCGTCACGCTCAGCCAGACGATCATCGCCCACAGGAGCGCGAGCGTGCCCCACTCGTGCCGCCACCCGATACGGGGGTTCCCGTCGTCGTCGCTCTTACCGTCGCCGTCGCTCTGACCGTCGCTGTCAGCATCGCTGTCGCGGTCGGCGTCGCCATCGCTTGCCATGGCCGTCGATACTACGTTGCGCCGATGCCGATCCCCCGCCGCAACCCCCACGACCGCGACATCCTTCGGCTCGCGGTGCCGGCCCTCGGCGACCTCGCGTCCGAGCCCCTGTACCTCCTCGCCGACACCGCGATCGTGGGCCACCTCGGCACCACCGCGCTCGCCGGCGTCGCGGTCGCGTCCACGTTGCTCGCCACCGGCTTCGCCTTCTTCATCGTCCTCGCCTACGGAACGACCGCCGCCGTGGCGCGCGCGGTCGGACGCGGCGACGAGCGCGCCGCGTCCGCGCACACCGTCGCCGCGCTCTGGCTCGCCGTCGGCGTCGGCGCCGTCCTCGCCGTCTCCGGAGTGGCCTTCGCGGGCCCGCTCGTGCGCATCCTCGCCGACGACGCCGACGTCGCGGCCGCAGGCATCACGTTCCTGCGCATCAGCGCCCTGGGCGGCCCGGCGATCCTCGTCTCACTCGTCTGCTCCGGCTTCCTGCGCGGCCACCAGGACACCCGCACGCCGTTCGTGGTGACGCTGAGTGCGAACGCGACCAACCTCGCCGTCGAGATCGTCCTCGTCTTCGTCCTCCACCTCGGCGTGGCAGGGTCGGCGCTGGCGACGGTGCTGTGCCAGTACGGCGCCGCGATCGCGTTCCTCGCCCTCGTCGGCCCCCGTCTCGCCGGGACGCCGAAGCGCCCCACGGCCCCGGCCGTGCGCTCGGTGGCGTCGACCAGCGGAGCCCTCCTCGTGCGCACGGCGTCGCTGCGCGCAGCGCTTCTGGCAGCAACCGCGGTCGCGGCGCGCATCGGCACTGTCGAGCTCGCCGCGTACCAGGTCGGCTTCGGAGTGCTCAACCTGCTCGCCCTACTCCTCGACGCGTTCGCGATCGCGGCGCAAGCGCTCGTGGGACGCCATCTCGGTGCCGGCGACCCCGAGGCCGCCCGCGCGGCATCACGCCGGATGGTCCAGCTCTCGATGGTCTCCGGCGTCGTGCTCGCCGTCGTCGTCGCGCTCGCCCGCTATCCGCTCGCGCGCCTGTTCAGCTCGGACCCCGAGGTCGTCGCCGCGGCCGCGATGTCGCTCCTCGCCGTCGCTGCCATGCAGCCCCTCAACGCGTACGTGTTCGTCCTCGACGGCGTCCTCATCGGTGCCGGTGACCACCGGTTCCTCGCGTGGGCGGGCATCGTCGTCAACGTCGTCGTGTTCATCCCCGCGGTGATCGCGGTCCTCCCTCTCGGTGCCGGTCTCGCCGGGCTGTGGGCCGCGATCGCCGTACTCGAGGCAGGCCGCGGCGTCGCCAACGGGCTCCGCTACCACGGTCCGCGCTGGACCACCGTCGGTGCCGCCTGATCGGGACTACGAGTTGCGCGGGACGTCGCGCCAGGCCACGTCCTTGTCGACACGCACGTCGCCGGGCAGGGCGAGGACACGCTCGCCGATGATGTTGCGCTGGACGTCGTCGGTGCCGCCGCCGATGCGGATCCCCGGCATGCCGAGGAAGAACGACTGCCAACCCCCACCGAGCGGCGCATCGTCGCCTGCGAGCATCCCGGCCGCGCCCTCGACGGCGAGCGCGAGGTCGGCCATGCGCGTCGTGAGGTTCGTGTACGCGAGCTTCATCGTGGATCCCTCCGGCCCGGGCGCGCCGCCCGCGAGCACCGCGGAGAGGATCCGCTGGGCGCTCATCGCCAGCGTGCGGGCACCGATGTAGCAGCGCATCAACTCCTGCCGCACGTTCGCGTCCCCGGCGTGGCCGCCGGCGGCGACGAGGTCGACGAGCTTGGAGATCCCCACCTCGGCGCCGGAACCGCCGCTGCGCTCGTGCATGAACGTCACCATCGCGCAGCGCCATCCGTCGCCGGGTCCGCCGACGATCTGGTCCGCTGCCACGACGGCGCCGTCGAGGAAGACCTCGTTGAAGTTCTGCGCGCCGGTCATCTGGCGCAACGGCCTCACGTCCACACCGGCTTGGTCCATGTCGAGCACGAACGCCGAGATACCGCGGTGCTTGGGCACGTCGGGATCGGTGCGGGCGAGCACGATCGCGTGGTCGCTCATGTGGCCGAACGTGGTCCACACCTTCTGGCCGGTGAGGCGCCACAGATCGCCGTCACGCTCGGCGATCGTGGCGAGTCCCGCGAGATCGCTGCCCGCGCCGGGCTCGCTGAAGAGCTGGCACCACACCTCGTCACCGCGCAGCATCGGCCTGATGTAGCGCTGCTTCTGAGCGTCGGTGCCGAGGGTGAGCAGCATCGGGCCGAGCCAGCCGAGGCCGACGGTGAGGGCCCCGCGTGGCACGTCGCGGGCGGCCTCCTCCTGGGCGAAGATCACCGACTCGACGGTCGTGCCACCACGGCCACCGTACGCGACCGGCCACGTGATCCCGGCCCACCCGGCGTCGAACTTGAGGCGCTGCCACTCGCGTGCCGCCGCCATCTTGGCGGCCTCCTCCGCCGGCGACCACTCCGCGACGATCGCCGACGACGGCACCTCGGTCTCGCGGGCGGGTTCGCTCACCGACTCGAGCCACGAACGCGCGATGGCGCGGAACTCGGCGTGGTCAGGGGACTCGTTGAAGTCCATGGCCGGCGATGCTATGCCGACGGTCCCCATCGGGAACCACCCGAGGCGGTACCGTGACGTCGATGCGCGCCCCGGAACTCATCGACGCGGCAGCCACGGATCGCAAGAGCGGGTCGTCGGCGATCGTGCTGACGGCGGCGGCGGGTCTTGCCGCCCTCGCCCAGGAGAGCCCCGAACCCGACGAGTTCGCGCCCGCGTTCCTCGAGGCCGCCCGCGTCCTGCTCGTGCACCAACCAGCGATGGCGGCCCTCTGGCGGCTCGTGAACGACTGCCTGATCGAGGCCGACGCGGCCGAGTCCCACGAGTTCGCCTCCGACGCCGTCGCCGCGACCGCTCGCTCGGTGGCGAGCCGCACCAAGCGCCACAACGACCGCATGATCCACGAGTTCGCCGCGCTCGCGCCCGACCGCGGCGTCATCGTCACCACGTCGGCGTCGACGACGCTCGAGGCGGCGTTCGTGGCGCTCGGCAAGGCCGGCCGCATCCAGACCGTCTACTGCTGCGAGGCACGCCCCGGCTCCGAGGGTGCCGAGCTCGCCAAACGGTTGCGCGCTCTGCGCATCAGGGCCGAAGCGATCCCCGACGCGGCCGCTGCCGTCGCCGTCGACTGCGCCGACCTCGTCGTCGTGGGCGCCGACGCCGTGACGCCCGAGGGCGCCGTCAACAAGGTGGGCACCCGGCCCCTCGCGGCCGTCGCCGAGCAAGCCGGCAAACGCGCGGTCGTCGTCGCTGCGACGGCCAAGCTCGTGCCGAACACGATCACCGAGGTCATCGAGCGCCGCATCGTCGCCGACCCGAGCCGCGCTGCGTTCGAGCAGGTCCGGTGGCGGGGCCTCGGCGGGTGGCTCAGCGAGGACGGGCTCGCGACGCCGACCACGGTCCCTGCCCTCGCCCGCGAGGTGCATCTCCACGAGCGGCTCGTGGTGCTCGCCCACGAGCTCACCCCCGAGCCTTGACAGGTCCCGCAGGTGCCGGGGAGGGTACGGCCCGGTGGATGCCGAAGCCCTGGGCCAGCGATCCCCACACTGGCAGCGGGTCGATCGCGTAGTCGCCGTGAGATGGTGGTTCATGCCCCGAACGACATCGCGAGGTGGGCGCACGGCCGTGGCCGTTGCCTGCCTCGCCGCGATCTGCCTGCTCGCCGGCGCCTGCGGCGCACGCGACCCCTTCGCCGATCCCGATTCGGTGGCCTCGCGAGTGGAGCGCGAGATGCGTGAGCGGCGCCTCGCTGCCGACGAGCAGGCGTACCTGGACGCGAAGGGCAGCGCTGCGCTCGACCGCGTCCGCGACATCGCCGCCGGTGCGGGCACGGGCGCAGCCTCGGTGGCGGCGACGCCGGATCCGTCCACCGCTGCCGCTACCACCCGCCCTCAGGGCGACGCCAGCGCGACCGACCGCGCCGTCGCGGCTACGTCGGGCAAGGGCCAGTACCTGTACCGCATGGAGAACATCGGCACCCCACGCCAGGTCGTCGACAAGGCCAGGGCCGTCGGCCTGAAGCACCTCGTGATCCGGGCGTCGAACCCCGTCGACGGCTTCTACGTCAAGCCGGTACTCGAGGAGTTGCTGCCGCTCGCGCACGCAGCCGGTATCGCAGTCGTCGCCTACGACGGTCCCTCCCTCGAGGACATTCCCTCCGACGTCGCCCGCGCCAAGAGCGTCATCGACTTCCAGACAACGAGCGGACACCGCATCGACGCCCTCGGCGCCGACATCGAGCGAACACGTGCGCCCAACCTCGACCGTCCCCGCGCCGCCGACTACGCCGCGCAGCTACGCGCCGCCGTCGGCCCCAACTACCCGCTCGTCGCGATCGTGATGAACCCCAACTACCACGAGTCCTGGTACCCGTTCGCGGAGCTGGCTCGGGGCTTCAACGTGATGTCGCCGATGGACTACTGGACCGGCGTCACCTCCGACGGCGCCGCGTTCGTGTCCAAGTCCGTGAAGCTGCTCGAGAAGTACGGCCTGCCCGTGTCGGTGATCGGCCAGTCCTACCCCATGGAGGGAAGCGGCTCCTACCCCACCGCCGACGCGGCCCAGGGCGCCATGCAGGCGGCCAAGGACTCCGGCGCCGTCGGGATCTCGTGGTGGTCGTGGGAGACGACCACCGACTGGCACTGGGACATCATCTCGGGCTTCTCCTGGTAGGCGGCGGCGCCGTCCGGCGCGACGACCTGGCAACCGCCGCGGTGGCATCTGTAGCGTGACTGCTCCCGCCGCCGACCGAGCACTCCGGTATGGACGACCCGAACCCCATCCACGACGAGCGTCCTTGGGGCGCCTTCACGGTCCTCGACGAAGGCGTCGGCTACAAGGTCAAGCGCATCGTCGTGCGTCCAGGTCAGCGCCTCAGCTACCAGGTGCACAGGCGCCGCCGCGAGCACTGGGTGGTGGTTGCCGGCAGCGCCACGGTGGTCCTCGACGACGTCGACCACCACCTCGTCGTGGGCGACACGATCGACGTGCCGGTCGGGGTGGCGCACCGCATCGCCAACCCCGGCGAGTTCGACCTCGTCTTCATCGAGGTCCAGCGTGGCGACTACCTCGGCGAGGACGACATCGTCAGGCTGCAGGACGACTACGCCCGCTCGGACGCCGAGAGCTGACGCGCGCTCACCGGGGACCGCGACGACACCGCCCCGGTACCAACGCGCTCAGGGCCGGATCGAGCGCGCTGCCTCGGCGAGAACGGCGGCGAACGCCTCGGGATCGGTGACCGCCGGTACGTGCCCGCCGCCGAGGCGCACGACTCGCGGAGGCGGGTCCCGGGGGAGACGCCCGATCATCTCCTCCTGCAGTGCCACCGGGATGGGGCGGTCCCTCTCGTTGACGACGTAGGTGAGCGGAACACCGGCAGCCACGGACCAGTGCACGGCTTGGAAGTAGTGGTTGACCGTGTCGGTCACGCACCGCAGCGGGTCGAGGACGAACGCAAGCGTCTCGTCGTCGAGGGGATCTCCCCCGTAGGTCCTGCGGAACGACTCGGGGTCGGCCGGCGGGGCCGGCACCGTGATGACGGTCCCCTCCTCGCGTGCGTACTCGACGGCAGCCGCGAGTCCCTCTGCGTGGCGCGACTGCATGCCCTCGAGGCCGCAGCCGCCCTCGGTCGGTACGAGCGCGGCGTTGAGGACGACGTGGGCGACACGGCCCGCGAGGCCGGCGACGACACCCGGCGCGACGAGGCCACCGGAGGAGTGCGCGACGAGGACGATCGTGCCGGCCACCTCGGCGGCCTCGACGTCGGCGAGGACCGACGCGACCTCCTCCTCGACCGTGAGCGTCGCGAGGTCCGCGGGCTTGTCCGCCCGCCCGGGCAGGTCCACGGCGAGGTGAGGGTGGTCGAGGTAGGGCAGGAGCCTGTCCCAGTACCTGGCGGTGGTCCCGCCCCCGTGTACGAGCAGATAGGTCATCCGCCCAGGCTCCCACACCGCGTCACCGGGCCGGGACCACCGGTAACCTCGCGTCCGTGTCGACGCGCCTCACCGCGGGACCGGCCGTCGTGGCCGCCGTGACTGCAGCCGGCACGCGCGTCTGGTCCGTGACCCGCACCTTCGCCGGACCGGCGGCATCCCCCGGGCCCGCCGCCGAGTTCCCGACAGCGGTGCGCTGATGGGCAACGACGAAGCCTCGGTCACGATCACCGCCGTCGTCCCGGCCCTTCTCCAGCTCGCGCTGGCCGCGGTCCTGGTGGTCACCGCGGTCATGACGCTCGGCCAGGACTACGTGTACGCCGGCAGCGACGTGTCCGGCGCAGCTCACTTCACGGGCATCGCGTTCATCGTCGCCGCGGTGCCGCTCACGGTCGTCGGGATCGCGAACCTCCTGGCGCGCGTGGTCGTCGACACCGACGGGGTCCGGATGCGGACCGCACTGGCACGCCGCCAGGCGAGGTGGGACGAGCTCGTCGGCATCGACTTCGGACGCGTCCCCTTGGTCGGGACCGCGGTCGTCTTCCGGACCGAGGACGGTGCCGCGTTCGGCACCGGGGTCCTCCGCGTCAGGCGCCGCGGCAACGTCTTCGAGCTCGCCGAGGCCCTCGACAGCTTCCACCGCGACGACCTCGCGGGCGAACGGCTGCGCCGTTACGTCGACTCGAGCGGCCTGTACGCGTGAGCGGGGCCCGGCCGCAGCGGGACCCTGCTCACTCGAACGTTCTGCAGGCGAGCCGGCAAGCGCTCAGTACTCGCCCGAGTCGCTCGACGACGACGAGTCCCAGGTCGAGTAGGTGTCCCAGGCCTGGTCGGCGACGGCGCCGTACTCGAGGGACTGCTGGTTGAGGTCGTAAGCGGCTTCCTGGTCGCCGGCGAGCCATGCGTCGGTCGATTGCTGGTAGGCCTCGTTGCTGGCGTCGGTGTTGGTCTGGTAGGTGTCGCGTAGGCCGTTGTCCCACGCGTCGGTGGCGGTGACGGGGTCCTCGAGCGACGTGTCGTTCGAGTAGTCCATGATCATCGAGTTCGACGACGTGTCGGAGTCGATGCTGCTGTAGCCACCGACACCGCCGTAGTCGGCCACACCGCCGTAGTCCGCCACTCCGCTGTAGTCGGCCACGTCGCCGTCGAGTGAGAGGGAGTCGCCGGTGTCGTCGACCGATGTCGTCCCGAGGTCGCCGGTCGAGTCGAACGCCACGACCCCGTCGACGTCGGAGTAGCCGGTGTCGCCCTCCACGTCGCCGCCGAAGGTGCCGCCCGTGTGGCCGCCGCCGTCGACGCGCCCGAAGTCGTGGCTGCTGCCGTAGGTGGCGCCGCCGCCGATGTCGTCGGCCGACGTCACGGTGCCGTCGTCCTCGAGAATCGTGTCGAAGTCGCCGTCGTTGTCGGTGTCGACGACGGCGGTGTCGAGCTCGCCGTCGCCGTCGGTGTCGGCGATGAGGACGTCGGGACTGCCGTCACCTGCGGCATCGGCCACGACGAGGTCGGGGTTGCCGTCCATCCCCACGTCGAAGACGGCCGACTCGGCGGTGCCGTCGCCGTCGAGGTCGGCGGCGCTAGCCACGGTCTCGATCTCGCCGTCCTCGTCGAGGTCCATGATCGCAGCATCGGGGTTGCCGTCGAAGTCGACGTCGGCCGTGACCGTGTCGGCGACCCCGTCGCCGGTGACGTCGAACGGTCCGTTCAGAAGGGCGTCGGTCTCGCGGTCGCCGTCGATGTCGATCGGCGTACCGGTCACCTCGTTGATGTGCCTGTCGCTCATGATGGGTCCCTTGGTTCGCGTCACCCCGGCGGGGCGGGCTGGATCGTAACGGACCTGTTGATGCGACAATCGGCCAAGTGGTTCCCGCGGTCAAGCGATTCCTGCCCGGGTGCCGAGCCGGGACACGTCAGCCCGCCAGCTCCGTCGCGACGCTGCAGGCGGCGGCGCGCGCGGCCTGGCAGACTCGGCCCTCATGCGCCGCATGGTCCTCGTAGCCGCCGCTGCCGTCGCCTGCACCGCCCTCGTGGGTTGCGGGGCCGACCTCGGGATGCCGCCCGCCGCGACCCGCACCGCCGCCGACGTGCACCAGGTCTGGCGCGTCTTCGTCTACGCCGGCGCCGCCATAGCCGTGCTCGTGTACGCCCTCCTCGTCTGGGTCCTCGTCCGCCACCGCAGGCGCCGTGACGACCGTGCGATCCCGCGCCAGACCCGCGAGCTGCCCTGGCTCGAGATCACCTACACCGCGATCCCGTTCGTGATCGTGGTCGCGTTGTTCCTGGTGGTGTTCCCGGTGAACGAGCGGATCCAGCAGGTCTCCGCCCGGAGCGACATGACCCTCGAGGTCGAAGGCTTCGACTGGTCGTGGCGCTTCACGTTCCCGGGCGAGGCCGGCGCCGACGGCCAACCCCTCGAGGTCGTGGGGACGCCGTCCCGGCCGCCGCAGATCTCGCTGCCCCTCGGCGCTACCGTCCACGTCGTGGTGAGATCCGCCGACGTCGCGCACAGCTTCTACGTGCGCGACTGGCTCTTCAAGAAGGACGCCATCCCCGGCCAGGTCAACGAGTTCGACGTCGAGCTCACCGCGGCAGGCCTCCAAGAGGGCCAGTGCGCCGAGTTCTGCGGCCTCGACCACGCCCGCATGCGCTTCGGCATCGACGTCGTCGAACCCGACGCCTACCGCGACTGGGTGCGCTCGCAGACCCCGGCGACGGCGGGGACGACTCCGTGACCCTGACCGAGTCCCCCGCCCCTGTGTCCTCGGGAGAGCCACCGCAGCCGGCCGGGTCCGAGGGCCGCGGCCTCGCCGCGTGGCTGACCACGACCGACCACAAGCGCCTCGGCACGGCGTACGTCGTCACGGCTGTCGTGTTCCTCCTCCTCGGCGGGGCGTTCGCGCTCGTGATCCGCACCGAGCTCGCCACTCCCCAGCCCGACGTCGTGGACCGCCAGGTCTTCGCCGAGATGTTCACGATGCACGGCACGGTGATGGTGTTCCTGTTCCTCACGCCGCTGTTCACCGGCTTCGCCACATACATGGTGCCGCTGCAGGTCGGGGCGCCCGACATGGCGTTCCCGCGCCTCAACGCCCTCGGGTACTGGCTCTTCGTGGCGGGCAGCCTCGTGGTCCTGTCGGGCTTCGCGACGATGGGCGGCGCGGCCGGCGCCGGCTGGACCGGCTACGCGCCGCTGTCGAGCAGGTTCACCTACCCCGGCCCCGGCGTCGACCTGTGGGCGGTCGGGCTGATCATGATCGGCCTCGCCTCGATCGCCAACGCCGTCAACCTGATCGCGACGGTGCTGACCCTGCGGGCGCCGGGGATGACGATGTGGCGGCTGCCGATCTTCTGCTGGGACATGGTCGTGCAGTCGATCCTCGTGCTGTTCGCGTTCCCCCCGATCGCGCTCACGATGGTGCTGCTGTTGATGGACCGCCGCCTCGGCTCGGTGGTCTTCGACGCCACCCACGGCGGCTCCGCGATCCTGTACCAGCACCTGTTCTGGTTCTTCGGCCATCCCGAGGTGTACGTGCTGATCCTGCCGGCGTTCGGGGTCGTGACCGAGATCTTCGCCACGTTCAGCCGCAAGCCGGTCTTCGGCTACACGGGCCTGGTGCTCGCGACGCTCGCGATCGCGGGGCTCGGCATGACCGTGTGGGCGCACCACATGTTCACGACCGGCGCGATCGACACGAACTGGTTCAGCGCGGCGAGCTTTCTGATCGCGATCCCGACGGGCATCAAGATCTTCGACTGGATCGGGACGATGTGGGGCGGCAAGCTCCGCCTCGACGCGCCGCTGCTGTTCGCGCTCGGCTTCGTCGCGAACTTCCTGATCGGCGGGATCACGGGCGTCATGGTCGCGGCGCCGCCGATCGACTATGCCGTGCACGACACCTACTTCGTGGTCGCGCACTTCCACCAGGTCCTCGTCGGCGGGGCGCTGTTCGCGGCGATGGCGGGGCTGCACTACTGGTTCCCCAAGATCACCGGCTCGATGATGCGCGAGGGCCTCGCCAAGGTGTCGTTCGCGTTCGTGTTCGTGGGCTACAACCTCACGTTCGTCACGATGATGTTCGCGGGGCTGCGCGGGATGCCGCGGCGGATCAACGAGTACGACCCCGGCGCCGGGTGGACCTTCGTCAACCAGGTCACCACCGTGGGCGCGTTCGTGATGGGCGTCGGGGTGCTCCTCGTCGTCGTCAACCTCGTCGTGTCGCTGCGCCGCAAGGGGCGTCGCCCCGCGGGCGACAACCCGTGGGACGGCCACACGCTGGAGTGGGCTACGACCTCGCCTCCCCCGCCGCACAACTTCGACTCGCTGCCGCCGATCCGGTCGGAGCGGCCCGTGTTCGACCAGCTCGTCGCGGAGGGCAAGCTCGAGGCACCCGAGGGCGTCCGGGGCGGGTCGTGAGGACGATGACCCGCGTCCTCGTCGGCACCGCCGTCTTCGCGGCCGCCGCTTGCTTGGCGTATGCCGTGGTCACCCGCGACCCGTTCGGGATCGTGATGCTGGGCCTGTGGTCGATCTCGGTCTGGGTCGCGGCGGGCTGGCTCCTGTACCACCGCCGTGGCGATGGGACCCCGGCGCCGTCGGAGGGCCGCGACGCCGACCCCGGCGCCGACGGCCCCGGCGGCTCGGCCGGTGAAGCCGGTTCGCCCGCGGGTGACTTCCGCCTCCAGAGCGGCTGGCCGATCTGGATCGCGTTCGGCGCCGCCGGTGTCGCCGCCGGTCTCGTGTGGAGCCTCTGGATCACCCTCGTCGGCGCGGTCGTGCTCGGCTACGGCCTCCAACGCGCCGTCCGCGACTAACCCGCTCCCCCCCCGTTGGAGCACCACGCGGCCAAACGGACGGGGTTGGAGCACCAGGCGGCCACCCGTGGCCGCCTGGTGCTCCACGACCCCTCCAACTTGGCCATCTGGTGCTCCAATGGTCGAACCCCGGGACCCCAGGACCCCAAACCCCCGGGACCCCAAACCCCCAGGACCCGGGACCCCAGGACCCCACGGTGCTCACTCGGCCCCCGCGTCGGCGAAGCCGCCGCTGCGGTTGCGGTGGAAGCGCCTCCTGGCCGGCTGTCCCACCGGCGAGAACTCACGCCCACGCAGGCCGAGACAGATCCGGTACGTGGCGTAGCCGACCACGACCGGCAGCACCCACACGGCGACTCGCAGTGCCCACGTGAACGGTTCGAGCGGGATCCCCAGGACTGCGGCGAGCACGTCGTTGCCGCCTGCGACCGTGAGCACGACCATGAACGTGACGCCCGCCATGCCACAGCCCGTCCGCCACGGCAGGTCGCGCGGCCGGTCCAACAGGTTGTGCACGGCGCGGTCGCCGCTGATGCGCCGCTCGATCCACGGCCACGCCATCAGGACCGTGAAGAAGATCCCCGGGATCACGACGCCGGGCAGGAACGGCGCCGGGATCGTGTGGCCGAAGACGTGCCACTCCCAGTTCGGCGCGAGGCGCAGCGAGCCCTCGAGCCAGCCGATGTACCAGTCCGGCTGCGCGGGCTGGCTCACGACGGTGGGGTCGTAGGGGCCGTACTTCCAGATCGGGTTGACCTGGAAGAGCCCGCCGAGGAAGACGAGCACCGCCGCGATCAGGAAGAAGAAGCCGATGCTCGTCATCGCGAAGTTCGGCCAGACCGGGTGGCCGACGGCGTTGTCGTCGGTGCGCCCCGGGCCCTTGTGGTCGGTGTGTTTCTGGCGCCACACCATCGCGAGGTGCACGCCTACGGCCGCGAGGATGAGCCCGGGCAGCAACATGATGTGGATGACCAGGAAGCGCGGGATCATGTCCTTGGTCGGGTACGCGCCGCCGAAGACCAAGAACGCGAGCCACTCCCCCACGACGGGGATCGAGAGCGCGACGGAGTAGGCGATGCGGGCGCCGGTGCCCGAGAGGAGGTCGTCGGGGAGGCTGTAGCCGGTGAAGCCCGCCGCCATGCCGAGCAGCAACAGGACCGAACCCACGACCCAGTTCAGCTCGCGGGGACGGCGGAACGCGCCCGTGAAGAAGATGCGCAGCAGGTGCGCGCACATCGCGAACACGAACGTGAGCGCCGCCCAGTGGTGGATCTGGCGCATGAGCAGCCCGGCGCGCACCTCGAAGCTGAGCTGCAGCGCCGAGTTGTACGCGATCGACACGGTCTGGCCCTGCAGCGCCTCGACCGGTCCGCTGTAGACGACCTTCTCGGTCGACGCCTCGAAGAACATGGTGAGGAAGATCCCGGTGAGCACGAGCACCACGAGGCAGTACAGGGCGATCTCGCCGAGCATGAACGACCAGTGGTCCGGGAACGGCTTGCGCAGCGTGACGCGCACGAAGTGGGCGCTGCCGAAGCGGTCGTCGAGGTAGTCGACGATGGAGTTCATCATCGGTGTCGGCGCCCGCTTGGCGCCGTCGCCGTCGCCGTCGCCGGCCGAACGCCGCCGCCTCACGCCTGCGCCTCGGGCTGGGGTCGCAGGTTCCAGAACGCGGGGCCGACCGCGTCGCTGAACCCGCCCGTCGCGACCAGGTTCCCGTCGGCGTCGACGTCGAGGGGAAGCTGGGGCAGCGGCCGCCCCGCTGGTCCGAAGACGACCGCGGCGTTGCGGGTCACGACGAACGTCGAGCGGTGGCACGGGCACGTGAGCTCCGCCGAGGACGCCTGGTACAGGCCGACGGGGCAGCCCGCGTGGGTGCACACCTTGGAGTAGGCGAGGTTGCCGCCTGCGATCCAGCCCTCTCGCCCCGCGATCGGCTCGTAGGTCGACGGGTCGATCCGCACCAGCATCGCCTGGCCCGTGGCGCGGTCGGTCTCGCTCGTGGCGCCCTCTGCGAAGACCGTGAGGACGCCGCCGGTGTCGAGGCGGTCGGCCGGGACCGGGTCCCCGTTCTCGTCGACGAGACGCCTGCCCGCCTGCCAAGGCGAGTAGTACAGCGTGTTGCCCGGCGCCGGCCCGAGGGAGCGGATCGGGAAGATCGCCGCCAGCCCGAGCGCCCCGAACGCGCCGAGCAGGAGGCGTGTGAGCAGGCGCCGGCGTTCGATCTGGCCGACTCCGGCCTCGAGCGCTTCCTCGGCTGCCTCGCGGTCTGCCTCCGGGGACGGTCCGTAGCGTTCGGCGACGGTGACCTCGGGCGCGAGGAGGCGTTTGGACCAGACCACGAGACCGACGCCGATCCCGGCGAGGGCGAGGCCCAACAGCACGCCCTCCCACTGGGTCTGGCCGCCGAGGGCGTAGACGACCATGGCGCCGAGGGCCGTCAGGATCGACACGGACAGGGCCACGGCAACGGCCCGCGTGCTGCGCGCCTCCCCGGGGGTCATGGCGTCCCTTCGCGCTTGACGGACTCCACGACGCGGGCGATGCCGAGGATGGCGCCGAGGCCGAACACCAGCGCCACGAGGCCCTCCATGACCGGGCCGGTGTCGTTCATCGTGATCCCGCCGGCGTGGGCGCCCTGGCCCGACTCGGTCGACTGCACGTAACGCACGATCGAGTCGAGGTCGTCGGGACCGAGCACGTCGTCGAAGCGGGGCATGACGCCGGGCCCGACCAGCGGCGCCTCGGCGATCACGGTCGCGTCGAGGTTGCGCAGACTCGGCGCGACCGCGTCCTCGCCGACGGCGTCGCCGGTCGCGGAGATGCCGTGGCACGCGGCGCAGTTCTCGAGGAACAGGCGTCTGCCACGTTGGAGGTCGCCCGCGCCCGGGTCGACGTCGGGGATCCCCGGGCCCTGTGCGGCGGGGGTGCCGAGGCTCGCGACGTAGGCGACGATGCGTGCGTGCTCGTCGTCGCCGTACTTGGGCGTGCCCGCGATCGCCGCCTGGTTCTGCGGGAACGCAGCCGGCATGCGTCCGGTGCGCAGCATGAAGTCGACGGCAGCGTCGCCGACGCCGACGAGCGGCGGGGCGTCGTCGCTGCCCTCGCCGCGGGTGCCGTGGCACGAGGCGCAGCCTGTCTCGTAGAGCGTCCTGCCCGAGGCGGTGCGATCGTCGACCTGGGGGCCGGCATCGGGGGTCGCGGCGTCGCCGGGCCAGGGCCAGGGCCACAGCACGACGGCAGCCGCGACCAACGCCCACACGCACAGCGCCCGGTTCAGCCACTGGCGTCGCGTCGCTCCCACAGGCGCCCTCACCCGACGAGGTAGATCAGGCAGAAGACCGCGACCGCCACGGCGGCCAGCCACCACGTGAACCACGCGACCACCCCCAACACGTCGGCGGACGTGCGGGCGCCGGTGGAGGATGCGCGCACGGCGACGGCGGCGACGACGGCCACACCGGCGACCACGTGCACGAGGTGCAGTCCGGTGAGGGCGTAGTACAGGGACGCGTAGGCGTGGTCGCCGATGCCGAGGCCGGCACGCGCCCAGCCCCACACGGTCAGGGCGCAGAAGACGAGCGCACCTGCGGCACCGAGGAGGAGGAGCCGCTCGCGTGCGCCGCGGGCGACGAGGTGGGCGGGCACTGCTGCCGCGACGAGGACCGCCGTCGCGGCGAGCGCGATCCACGGCTTGGGCTCGACGCCTGCGGGCGGCCACACCGGGGTCTGGGCGCGCAGCATGAACCACGCCGCGAAGAGGCCCGTGAAGAACATGAGCTCCGACGCGAGGAACAGGACGCCGCCGACGAGGGTCCGGTCGAGGCGGGGGTCGCCTCGGTCGAGGCCGCCCACGGCCGTGCGTTGCTGGGGGGCCGCCATGGCCGTAATGGCTACCACGGCGCCGAGGTCCCGTCCCGGACGGCGGTAGTGTCGCCGCATGCAGCACCGCTCCGACGTCCTCGTCCTGTTCGGCGCGACCGGAGACCTCGCCCACAAGAAGATCTGGCCGGCCCTCTTCGAGCTCTACCGCAGCGACCGGTGGCGCGTGCCGGTGGTGGGCGTTGCGTCGTCGCCGTGGTCAGCCGACGACCTGCGCGACTACGCGGCCCGCGCCCTCGCCGACAACGGCGTGGCCCACACCGCGGCGGACTTTTCCAAGTTCGCCCGCAACGTGGAGTACGTCTCGGGCGACTACGCGAACCCCGACACCTTCACGAGGCTCGCCGAGGCCGTGCGCGCCAAGGGCTGCCGCTACCCCCAGTTCATGCTCGCGATCCCGCCGTCGCTGTTCGAGACCGTGGTCACCTCGCTCGACTCCGTCGGTCTCGCCACCGACGCACGCGTCATGGTCGAGAAGCCCTTCGGGCGCGACCTCGCGTCGGCGCAGGAGCTCAACGCGATCCTGCACCAGGTCTTCCCCGAGGGGAGCATCTTCCGCATCGACCACTTCTTGGGCAAGGAACAGGTCGAGAACCTCATGGTCCTGCGCTTCGCGAACACGCTCCTCGAACCGGTGTGGAACCGCAACTACGTCGACAACGTCCAGATCACGATGGCGGAGGCCTTCGGGGTCCAGACCCGCGGCAAGCTCTACGAGGGCCTCGGTGCGATCCGCGACGTGTTCCAGAACCACATCCTCCAGATCGTCACGCTGCTCGCGATGGAGCCGCCGTCGGACAACACCTCCGAGGCGCTGCGCGACGAGGTCGTCAAGGTCCTGCGGGCGGTCAAGCCGCTGGGGCCGCGGGCGGTCGTGCGGGGCCAGTACGACGGCTACCGCAACGAGGCCAACGTCTCCAAGACCTCCCACGTCGAGACGTTCGTGGCCACCACGCTCGAGATCGAGTCGTGGCGTTGGGCCGGCGTGCCCTGGCACATCCGCGCGGGCAAGGCGATGGCGACGTCGGCGACCGAGGCCGTCATCCAGTTCAAACAGCCGCCGCGGCTGCTGTTCTCGCCGACGGCGCACGAGTCCGAGCCGGACCGGATCTCGTTCCGCCTCGCGGGCCGCGACGGCGTCGGGATCCGCCTCCAGGTCAAGCACCCCGGCGACGACATCGTGACCGAGCCCGTCGAGCTCGCGATCGACTACGAGACCGCGGTCGGCAACCGCATGGACGCGTACGCGCGCCTCCTCTTCGACGCGAGCGAGGGCGACACGCGCCGCTTCTCACGCCAGGACGCGGTCGAGGCGCAGTGGCGTGTCGTCGAGAAGGTCCTCGACCTCCGCGGCGAGCCGCTGCTGTACGAGCGCGGCTCGTGGGGGCCCGAGCGTGCGGTCGCGATCGCGGGCAAGGCCGGCTGGCTGCCGCTTCACGTGCCGGGCGCCTGACTGGCACACTCCCCGCCATGGGAGCATCGGATCGGAGCGGCCCCGAGGAGCCGCAGAAGAAGCTGCGCACCGGCCGTGTGGGCCGGGCGCGCAAGTCGGGCGGGCTCGGGATCCGCAGCGGGACGGGCTTCGCGCTCGCGGGCATGCGCGGGCTGGGACGCTCCGACGACCGCAAGGCGGACCTCTACGCAGACGCGCACCGCAAGGCCGCGGAGCAGATGCGCCTCGTGCTCGGCCAGATGAAGGGCGCCGCCACCAAGCTGGGCCAGCTCGCCAGCTTCGTCGACAACGGCATGATCCCGCCCGAGTACCGCGAGATCTACCAGGAGGTCCTCGCCGAGCTGCGCGACAGCGTCCCGCCGATGACCACGGCGCAGGTCGCCGAGGTCTTCGAGGCCGACCACGGCGGCCCTCCCGACGCGGTCTTCGCCGAGTTCGAGGACGAGCCGATGGCGGCCGCGTCGATCGGCCAGGTCCACCGGGCGCGCCTCTTCGACGGCACGGCCGTGGTCGTCAAGATCCAGTATCCCGGCATCGCCGACGCGATCCGCGCCGACCTGAAGAACGCGAAGGCGTTCACGTGGCTCATGCCTCTGTTCGCCCCGGGGCTCGACTCCGACGCGCTCGTCGCCGAGGTCGAGCGGAGCCTGCTCGAGGAGCTCGACTACCGGGCCGAGGCCGCGCACCAGCACCGCTTCGCCGAGGCGTACCGCGGTCATCCCTTCGTGGTGGTGCCCGACGTCGTCGCCGAGCTGTGCGGCGAGCGCACCCTGGTCGCCGAGGAGGTGAGCGGCGCCGGTTTCGACGAGATGTGTGCCCGGAGCCAGGCCGAGCGCGACCGTGCCGGCGAGATCCTGTTCCGGTTCGCGTTCGGGACGCTGTACCGCTTCGGGTTCTTCAACGCCGACACCCATCCGGGCAACTACGCGTTCTGCGACGACGGCCGTGTGGTCTTCTACGACTTCGGCACGACCAAGGTCCTCCCCCGGGAGACCTTTCAGGAGTTCGTCGGCCTCGCGGCGCTGCTCGTGGACGGCGACGTCGACGGCCTCTTCGCCGAGTGCGTGCGCACGGGGTTCGTCCCGCGGCCCGACCGTGTCGAGCCCGAGCGGTTCTTCGGCTGGCTGCGTGCCCAGCTCGGCGAGCTCATCTGCGACGACGCCGTGATGACGGTCACGCCCGAGATGGTCGCCGAGACCGTCGCGTCAGCGAGCGACCCCCGCAACGACTGGTACTCGCTGACGCGCCAGCTCAACGTCCCCCCCGACGCGATCCTGATCGGGCGCATGGAGATCGGGATCGTCGCCGTGTTGGCCCGCCTGCGTGCGACCGCGAACTTCCACCGCATCGCGAGCGAATG
The DNA here is from genome assembly GCA_046331095.1 of Acidimicrobiia bacterium. GTDB lineage: Bacteria > Actinomycetota > Acidimicrobiia > UBA2766 > UBA2766 > JAIBAC01. Next base: position 940,618 of record JAXLRM010000004.1, on the reverse strand, counting down.
GGTCCGCGACGCCCCCCCGAGCACCGAGCTCGGACGCATCGACGCCGACTTCTTCGCCTCCCGCCGGTAGCCGCGCCGCCCCCCTCCCAAGCGCGGGCAGGACGGCCCTGAGGCCCATCGCCCGCGTTTCCCGCCCGGCCCCCCAAACGCGGGCAGGACGGCCCGCCACCGGGCCACATCGCCCGCGTTTGCCGCCCGGCCCCCCCAAGCGCGGGCAGGACGGCCCGCCACCGGGCCACATCGCCCGCGTTTGCCGCCCGGCCCCCCCAAACGCGGGCAGGACGGCCCGCCACCGGGCCACATCGCCCGCGTTTGCCGCCCGGCGCCCCCGCCCGGCCCCACCCCCAAACGCGGGCAGGACGGCCCGCCACCGGGCCACATCGCCCGCGTTTGCCGCCCGGCCACCCCCAAACGCGGGCAGGACGGCCCGCCACCGGGCCACATCGCCCGCGTTTGCCGCCCGGCGCCCCCGCCCGGCCACCCCAAACGCGGGCAGGACGGCCCGCCACCGGGCCAGATCGCCCGCGTTTGCCGCCCGGCCGCCCCCGCCCGGCCCCACCCCCAAACGCGGGCAGGACGGCCCGCCAGCGGGTCAGGTCGCCCGCGTTTGGGTGCTGTCCTGGCGGCGGGCCTCGCTGCGGCGCTCGGCCTCGAGGCGTTCGAGGTCGACGTCGCCGCGGTCGACGAAGGTCATCGCGGCGGCGACGCCAGGGTGGACCTCGGCGATCGTGTCGGCCATGGCCTGCGCGATGCGGCGGTAGGCGGGGTGGCCCTGCGCGGAGGAGCGCAGCTCGATCACGTGGAACGCCTCGCGGGCGTTCATGTGCATCACGAAGCGCATCCGGTAGGCGAGACACACCGCGTACTGAGCGGCGTGGGGGAACTCGGGGACGAGGCGGTGGTAGAGGTCCGCCGACCGGGCGAGCGCCTCGCGAAAGCGCGGCCCGGCACCGGCCTCGTCGACGATCTCGGGCACCTCGTAGCCGAGCGCCGGCGACGCCGCGAGCTGCTGCCACTCGACGGTGAGGAGGCGGTGGCGCTGCAGGTCGCGGAACGCGCCGTAGTCGGCGACGACGTCGAAGCGGTACCCGACGCGCTCGAAGCCGCGCCCGGGGCGATGGCGCCGGTTCCCCCGCTCCCCCACCGCCGCCGCGATGATGCGGGCGCGGTCCTCGGCCGAGAGTGCGCGCACCTCGGCGAGGAGGACGTCGTCGGGCAGCGTCGAGTGGGGATAGAGCGCGGCGGCGGCGAGCTTGGTCTCGCCGTCGGGGTCCCAGTCCGTGAGGGTCACCCCGGCGTTGGCCGGGACCGCCTCGGGCGACGCGGGCAGCTCCGTGTCGACGCCGGCGAGGCCGAGTTCGGCGGCGAGGCCCTCGAGCGCCCGCCGCGTCGCGGACAGGTACTCGCTCCAGGCGCCGCCGCGCTCGGCGACGTCGACGCGGCGCACGAACGCGGGCACGACCGCGTCGAGCTCGTCCTTCATCATGGCCCCGTACTCGCGGGCCTCGGCCAGCGGGCTCGCCGCGAGCCGCAGGAGCAAGGCCTCGAACGCCTGCCCCGAAGCCGCCATGCCCACGTTCGACAGCGTCGCCGCGGGCAGCAACCCCCGCAGGGCGTCGAACGCCTTCGCCCTGATCGTGCGGCGCCACACGGGTTCGGGGTCGTCGGCCGCCCGCGGGAACCGCGACTCGAGGTAGGTCTGGCAGACGCCGACGAGCTCGGAGTAGGTGCCGAAGAGGGCGTCCATCGTCTCGGTGTATTCGTGAGCCAGCGGTGAGGCGCAGATGTCGGGCTCGAGCGCGTACCGGTACCGCTCGCCGAGTGGCTGGTCGAAGGGCAGGTAACGGGTCGACTGCTCCAGGTACGAGGCGAGGCGACCCCGCTCGATCACCTTGGTCAACACGTTGGAGACCTGCTCGCACGCGACGTGGGCGAACCCGAGCTGCGCGACGGAGTCGTCGCCGTAGTCGGTCAGGACGCGCTCGTAGAAGGCATCGGCGCGTCCGGCTCCCGCGTCGGCATCCGGGACCACGGCGCCGGCCTCGAGGAACTCGTCGAGGAGGAGCCGCCGCAGCGACTTGTTCGTGCGCGAGTAGCGGGCGAAGAGCGCGCCCTTGGTCACCTCGGGCAGGTTGCGCAGCGCGAAGACCGGCCGGTCGAGGTTGGTGACGAAAGGCGCGAGCAGCGCCGCCTCGCCCTCGTTGAACTCCTCGACGAAATAGCTCAATGCCGCCCCTCTCCGCTGCCTCGCGCCGGCCGACGGTACCAGCCGATTCGCCTCCGGCCCGGGCGCCTCAGGAGAATCCCGCGATGGCACGCAACGGCGACGTCGAACTGGCGGTGCACGACTGGGGCGGCGGCGGCGAGCCGCTGCTCTGGGTGCACGCGACCGGCTTCTGCGCGCGGACCTGGGACCGGGTCGTGGCCGCGGTCCCCCGTCGGCGCAACTTCGGTTACGACCAGCGCGGCCACGGCGACAGCTCCAAACCCACCGACTCGGACGCGTACGCGTGGGAGAACTACGCCGGGGACTGCCTCGCCGTCCTCGACGAGCTCGGCGTGGAACGCACCGACGCCGTCGGTCACTCCTCGGGCGGCGCAACGCTGGTGCTCGCTGCGGCCGCGGCGCCCGAGCGCTTCGGCCGCCTCGTGCTCATGGAGCCGATCGTGTTCCCGCCCCTGCCGCCCGACGTGCCGCGTCAGGCCAATCCGCTCGTGGAGGGCGCACGCCGGCGTCGCATGGACTTCGCGTCGCGTGAGGACCTCGTCGAGCGCCTCGGTTCGAAGCCGCCGATGAGCACGTGGGACCGCCGTGTGCTCGAGGACTACGCCAGGTACGGCGCGTACGACCTCGACGGCGGTGTGCGTCTCAAGTGCCCGGGTTCGATCGAGGCCGAGATGTACGACCACGGCCCGCGCCACCGTGGCTGGGACGTCCTGCCCGAGGTCCGCTCCGAGACGCTCCTGCTCTACGGCGGAGGGCGCGGCGGCGATCCCGAGCCCGGCGAGCTGCCCGCGGAGTACTGGCCGCTGCTCGCCGAGCGCATGCCCCGCTGCACCCTCCGGGCGGTCCCCGGCGCCGGCCACTTCGCGCCGATGGAGGCGCCCGAGGCCTTCGCCGCTGTGGTGCGCGGTTTCCTCGGGTAAGGGCCCCTGTCGGTGCCTGATTCAGAGGGTCCCGCCCGGGTCGACGGACGCATACTCGGGATGCCAGTTCCACCAGGTGAGAAACACCGGGAGCAGGGGATCGTCGGCGAAGTAATCCCAAACCGCACGTGGGGAACTACCCGTTCCACAGAAGATGTGCGATGCCATACCGAGGTAGCGCCCGTAGAACTGAGCATCTGCTGGCGCGGTGGATGCTGACCATGTCTTGAGGTCCTGATGGCGCCAGTACAAACGGGCGCACTGCTTCAAGAACTCCTGACGGTCGTTGACATAACCACCGCCTGTCGGGCCGGTCTCTCCGATGAAGAACGGAAGCTTCGGCTTACCGGCTTTTGCGCAGGCATCATCCCATCCATTCAGGTAATCAAGGGATGTCGAGGTAGTCGAAGGCCAAGGGTACTTGATCACAATCTGGTCGGTGAGCCTCGGGCGCCAAAGGTTCTTGCCGTTAGCATCAATCCGAAGCTTTGCATTGTCACAATACAGGTGAAGGTCGATTTCGGACACTCGCTGTTTGATCGTGGGCGTCATCCACTCCCTGTACACCACGCCTGAACTAGTCCAGTTCTTGGTGCCCCGTGATGCGAACAGTTGGTCATAGAGAGTCTTGCTTCCACCGCTCCAGCCGAACCATGGCGTCTCATCGGATACATACCAAGGATCAAGGTAGTTCTGCTGCGCGTAGCCACCTCCCCATTTCTTGTCCATTAGGTCGATCTCGTTCCAGGCGCCAAAGGTGTAGTCGAGGCCCCTATTTGCAAGGAACACATCCAATTCCTGGACAAAGGCAGCGTAAGACTTCTCGATTCCGATGCCAGCAACATTTGGGTACTCCCTACCAGGAGACCAACTACTACTGAATGGCACGCTGAGGTCGGTACGCGCCCAAGTTGTACCTGGCTTGCCAGCTGGCCAGTTGTCTCCCGCCCAGTTCCTGCGATCCCTTATGTTCATCTGGACGACGAGCCTGGTCCCGCGTGGGTTCGCGGCCGACGGAAGCAAGAGGGGCCAGAGGTTTCCGAACCCGTAGTAGCCGCCTGCATCGGGTACTGCCTTGGCCGTGCTCCACAGTTGGCGCTGCTTCTCCGGTGGATCCGGTGGGATGGATGCGGCGGCACTGGTCAGGGTGTGGAAACGATCCCAGGACAGGAACCACCGGATGAGAGTGGGCTTGGCCGACTGAAGAGCAGCCAGGTGCTTAGGAGTAACGATGTCCTGGTCGTAGACGCACCAACCGGCCCGCGGGTCGGGGACCGCTCCCTGCGCCGGCTGGGGAGAGAGACCGACCCCGGCCGCCGTTGCGGCGCCAAGTGCGGCAGCACCTTTGAGCACGTCGCGGCGTGAGACGCGCGTTGTCCCAATGACAGGCTGATCACCCATAGCCCTACCCATTCTCTCGCCGGGCCAGCTCCGTGCCGACGCTTGTCGTCGTCCACCCCGGAGCCCTGGGGAGGCAGGTTAATCCTGCCCTCACGTGACCTCAACTACTCCTCGCTGAACTGCCCGGCGCGGGATGGAAGCATGCGTCACGCTGGATTTCCCGTCACACGAGGCGGACCACCATCGCGGCGGCGTACCCGGCGAGCATGACCGCCCACACCGGCGCCCGTCGCCACACCGCGACCGCCCCGGCCGCGAGCGCCGCCAGTCCCGGTCCGGCTGCCAGGTGCCCGTCGGGCGCCAGCAGTCCCGTCGCCGCCAGGCTCACGAACAAGGCGAGCGGGAACAGGTCCAAGAACCTGCCCAGGTAGCCGCCCAGGCGCGGTGGCGCGCGGAACAGGAACAGGGCCCGCGAGGCGTAGGTGACCACGCCCATCGCCACCATCGTGAGGGCCAGCGCGGTGGTGCTCACTCCCCACCCGACCACGGGAACAAGGCCGCGACCGCGGCGGTCGCGAACGCGGCAGCCGTGATCCGCCACGGTCCCGGCACGAACACGACCGCGAGCGCCGACGCCGCGATCGCGATCGCCGACACCACGAGGTGGCGGGCGTCGTGGAGGTGGTCGCCGGCGAGGCCGAGGAACAGCAGCGGCAGGAGGAGCGCGAGGCCGAGGGCGGCCGGGTCGATGACGGCGCCGAAGACGACTCCGATTGCGGTCCCGCCGGCCCAGCCGGTGAGCAGCGCCGCGTTGGCACCGAGCAGGAAGTCCCCCGGGCGCTCCTCGCCCGCCTGTGCCGCAACCAGGGTGAGGCCGAAGGTCTCGTCGGTGAGGACGTAGGCCATCAGCGCGCGCTTGGCCCCGTCCGCTGGTTCGAGGAAGGGCCGCAGCGCGGCGGCCATCGGCAGGTGCCGCAGGGCGAGGCCCGATGCCGCAACGATCAGGGCGCCGGGGCCGGCGCCGATGCCCAACAGGGCGGCCAGCGTGAACTGCGCCGCCCCCGAGAGGACCACGAACGACGACGCCACGGCGAGCCATCCGGGCATCCCCGCCGCCGTTGCCACCACCCCGTAGAGGACGCCGAATCCCGCCACGACTGCGCAGATCCCGAGGCTGCGCCGCACCCCCCGCACAAACGCGCCCCGTTCGATCACGCCAGGATCATACGGACGCGGCGCTCGCCGCCCGCCCCGAACCCAACCCCGAACCCGACCCCGACCCACCCGACGTGGGGACGTAAAGCGGGTCCACAACCCACCTCACGTCCCCACGTCCATCCGAGCACCCGACGTGGGGACACAAAGCGGGTCCACAACCCACCTCACGTCCCCACGTCCATCCGAGCACCCGACGTGGGGACACAAAGCGGGTCCACAACCCACCTCACGTCCCCACGTCCATCCACGACGTGGGGACACAAAGCGGGTCCACAACCCACCTCACGTCCCCACGTCCATCCGAACCCCCGACGTGGGGACACAAAGCGGGTCCACAACCCACCTCACGTCCCCACGTCCATCCGAACCCCCGACGTGGGGACACAAATCGGGACCACCACCCACCTCACGGCCCCACGTCCATCCGAACCCCCGACGTGGGGACACAAAGCGGGTCCACAACCCACCTCACGTCCCCACGTCCATCCGGAGCTCGGTGCTACGGTCGGTCGATGCGCCATGACGTCGTCGTCGTCGGCGGCGGCCCGGCGGGGGCGGCGGCGGCGGCACACTGTGCCCGCGCCGGCCTCGACGTGGCCCTCGTCGACAAGGCCGCGTTCCCGCGGGACAAGACCTGCGGCGACGGCCTCACCGCCGGGGCCCTGCGCGAGCTCGAAACCCTCGGCGTCGACGTGCCCGCGATCGCCCAGCAGGTGCGCCGCACCGAGGTCTTCGGACCGCGCGGGACCCGCGTCGAGTTCGACGTGACCCTGGCCTCGGGCGCCTGGATGATCGGCGTCGCGGCCCGTTTCCGCCTCGACGAGGAGCTCGTGGCCCGTGCGGTCGACATGGGGGCGCGCCACGAGACCGGCCTCTCCTTCCGCGGACTCGAACAGCGCCCCGACGGCGTCGAGGTGGTCCTCGACGAGGCCGACGGGACCCGAACCGTCCTCGACGCCCGCTACGTCATCGGCGCCGACGGCGCCCAGTCGCGGGTCCGGACCGCGGCGTTCGGGCCGTCGCAGGTGCGCATGCCGGGCATGCAGGCCCTGCGCCAGTACTTCGACGCGCCCGAGTCGGACCTCCTGACCGTCACCTTCCGCTCCGACCTGCTGCCCGGCTACGGCTGGATCTTCCCCCTCCCCGGCGGCGGCGTGAACCTCGGCGTCGGCGTCCAGCGCGACCCGTCCCACCACGGCGTCGAAACGCTGGCGGCGCTCACCAACGACAAGGGCCGCGTCGCCCTCGGCGGCCTCGCCGATCTGTACCGCCGCTTCCTGGCGGCGCCCGAGGTGCGCGCGAGGATCGGGACCGACCCCGTCGCGACAGGGCGGGTGCAGGCGTGGCCGATCCCCGCCGACCCCGACCTGAGCGAGCTCGTGCGCGACCGCGTCCTGCTCGTCGGCGACGCCGCCCGGGTCGTGGACCCGATGACGGGCGAGGGAATCGGCCAGGCGCTCACGACCGGGCGCCTCGCGGCGGAGGCGATCGCGGCGGGCGGCGCACCGGCGACGGTCGGGCACCGCTACCGCCACGACGTCGAGTCCGGCCTCGGCCTCGACCTGCGCTTCTCACGGTGGATGATGCGCCACGCGCTGTCGCACCGGCGCGGGATCGAGTACGGCCTGCGCCTCGCCGGGGCGAACGACTGGACCCGGCGCAACTTCATGCGGTGGCTCTACGAGGACTACCCGCGCGCGTTCGTGAGTACGCCGACACGCTGGCGCCGTTACTCGATGCGTGGAGTGGGGGCATTTTCGCCCGTTCGCACCACCTCAATCCCCAGGTAAGCTTCGCTGGACGGTCGCGCCACCACTGGGAGCGCGCAGAGTGCTGGATCGAGGCGAGAACGGCCGCCGGGAGTCCCCGGGCCGCCACAACCGGCTGCCTTCGGCAGCCCTGGCCGTGTTCGTCCTCGGAGTCCTCGTGACACTGGCAGCCACCCTCGCGGAGCGTGCGGCGGCGGGCCGGGACCCGGCCCCGACCCCCCTCCCCTACGTCGTCTTCGCGGTCGGTATCGCGCTCACAGTGGTGTCGAGCTGGCTCACCCTCGCGCTGACGCGGTCGCGCAACGCCGCCGTCCGCGACGCCGCCGCCAACGAGCGCAACCGTCGTGCGAGCGAGGCGCGCCTGTCGGCGCTGATGGATCAGGCGCCCGCGATCCTGTGGACCACCGACGCCGACCTGCGCCTCACCTCGCTGAGCGGCGCCGCGTTCGCGCACGACGACGACATCCCGCAGGCCCACATGGGCCGCGGCATCGGCGAGCTCTTCGCCGGCACGGTCCCCTCCGACGCGGTCGCCGTCGCGAGCCGCACGGCCCTAGGGGGCGCCGTCGCCGCGGCCACGTTCGCATGGGGAGAACGCACATTCGAGACCCACGTCGAGCCGCTGCGCCGCGACGACGGTTCCCTCGCCGGCACCGTCGGCGTCGGACTCGACACCACCGACCGGGTCACGACGATCCGCCGCCTCGACGCCGCCGAGCAAGCCCTCGCCGCGAGCGAGGCCCGCTTCCGCCGCCTCGCGGAGAACGCACGCGACGTCGTGTACCGCCTCAGGCTCGAACCGCAGTGGGCCTTCGACTACATCAGCCCCGCGACCGCGGACGTGTCCGGCTGGAGCCCCGAGGAGATCTACGCCGACCCGAGCATCGTCGCCAAGATCTTCGACCCCTCCTACATGCAGTCGATGGACCGCTTCGGCTTCCCCGACGAGGCGGCGCCCGCCTGCTTCGCGGTCCGCCACCGCGACGGCACACGGCGCTGGATCGAGAACCGCGCCACGCCCGTGCTCGACGCCGCCGGCCGCATCGTCGCGATCGAGGGCATCGCCCGCGACGTGACCGAGCGCAAGGAGACCGAGGACCGCCTCGCACACCAGGCCACCCACGACCCGCTCACCGACCTGCCCAACCGGACCCTCCTGATCGACCGCATCGACCAGGCGCTGGCCCGCTCGCGCCGCAGCGGCCAGCCGATCGCGCTGTTGTTCCTCGACCTCGACCACTTCAAGGCCGTCAACGACGACTGCGGCCACGCGGCCGGCGACCAGATGCTCGCCGCCGTCGCCGGGCGCCTGCGCCACACGCTGCGCCCCGGCGACACCGTCGCGCGCCTCGGCGGCGACGAGTTCGTGCTCTGCTGCGACGAGGTCGCCAACACCGAGGAGGCACTCGCCATCGCCGCGAGGGTGCGCGAGGTGCTCGGCTCGCCGTTCCGCCTCGAAGGCTCCAAGCGGCCCGAGGCGCACACCACGGCGAGCATCGGCGTGGTGCTGAGCCGCCCCGACGACACGCCCCAGTCGCTCCTGCGCGCCGCCGACCTCGCCATGTACCGCGCCAAGCAGGCGGGACGCGACCGCGTGGCCGTCCACGGCGACGACCGCCGCAACGGCTCGGGCCGCGAGGGCACCATCGCGGCCCTGCGCGAGGCGCTCGGCAACGGCGAGCTGCGCCTCTACTGGCAGGCCCAGATCGACCTGGGCGACGGCGGCGTGTTGGGCGTCGAGGCGCTGCTGCGCTGGCAGCACCCCACACGCGGCGTCGTCGCGGCGGCGGCGTTCCTCGACCTCGCGGCCGAGGCGGGCGTGCTCGTCGACATCGGCTCGTGGGCGATCCGCACGGCGTGCGCGCAGGCCGCGAAGTGGGGGACGGGCGGACCGGTCGTGTCGGTGAACGTGTCGCGCGAGCAGGTGCTCGCCCGCGACCTGCCCGCCGTCGTGGCTGACGCGCTCGCCGCCACCGGCTGTCCTCCGGGGCGGCTCCGCCTCGAGTTCTCCGAGCGCACCTTCGCAGACGCCGAGTCCGAGCTCGAACGCTGCCTCGTCGAGCTCGACTCCCTCGGCGTCGGCCTCGACCTCGACGACTACGGCACCGCCGCCACCACGCGCACGGCGCTCGAGCGCCTGCCGCTGCAACGCCTCAAGATCGACCGTTCCCTCGTCATGCGCGTCGGCCACGACCCCGCCGCCGCCGAGATCCTGCGCGCGGCCGTCGCCCTCGCGCACACACTCGGGCTGCAGGCGGTCGCCGAAGGCGTCGAGTCCCAGGCCCAGGTGGACCAGCTCCTCACGTTCGAATGCGACGCCGCCCAGGGCCACCTCTTCGCGCGGCCCGCACCGGCGGAGCGCATGGCGGCTCAGCTCGCCGGCGCGGCACCGGCACGCCGCACCCGGCGGGCCCTCCACCTGGCCTGATCGCCTGCGTCCCCCCCGACACGCCCGGACACCGGCACGAGGAACACCAGCGCCACGAACGCGAGGCCGTAGAGGTTGCCCACGAGGGCGCCCGCCAATCCCGGTGCGGGCACGTCGCCCCACCGCCACGGGACCCTGGTGCAGAGCACTGCCACCACGCACGCGGTGAGCACGACGCGGGTCCGGCTGCGCAGGTCGCCCAGCGCCAGGCCGACGGCGGGCACCGCCCACACGAAGTGGTTCATCCACGCGAGCGGCGACAGCAGCGCCCCGAGCAGCCCGACCGTGACCACACCGTGGATCTCGAGGCCGCAGCGGGCCGCGCGCATCGCCCTGCGCATGCTGAGCGTCCCCACCACCGCGGCGGCGGCGAGCCACAGGAGCTTCATGGCCGTGGACTGGGACCCGGTGGCGTGCAGCAACATCCCGTAGAGGCCCTGGTTCGACGTGTACTCGGGGTAGCCGAGGCGGGCCGGGTCGACGACGAGGCCGCCCCAGTACGCGATCGACTCGTGCGGGAGGACGGCGAAGCCGACCACGGTGCAAGCCAGCGCGGTCGCGACCGCGCTGAGCGCCGCCCGCCGCCGCCCCGTGAGCAGGAAGTAGACGACGAAGACGGCCGGCGTCAGCTTGAGCGCGGTCGCGATGCCGACGAGGACCCCACGCGGGAGCCATGCGAGCCACCTGGGTCGGGGCACGAAGTCGGCCAGGCACAGCGCTGCCAGCGCCAGGTTGACCTGGCCGAGGCCGAGGTGTTCCGAGACCGGCTGGAGGCGGATCACGGCCGCCGTGATCACGAGCGCGGCGGCGACGCGGTACTCCGGGCGCACACGGCCGAGTGACGCGGCGAAGCCGACGCGGACCAACCACAAGAGCACCGCGGCCGACAGCAGCGTCCACACCACCACGAGAACCGGGTGCGGGATCGGCGCCAGCGCGACCGCGACCACGGCAGCCCACGGCGTGTACAGGAACCAGGCGCCGTCGGCGGCGTCGTCGTAGTCGTCGTAGACGTCGCGGCCGCTCAGTACGTCCACGCCGGCCTTCTGGTACACGTGCAGGTCGAGCATCGGCGCGGGCGGGGAGCCGGTCAGGTGCGGGCGCACCTCCCACACGGCGGACGCGCACACCAGGAGGACCCCGATCACGACAGCGGCGACGGGGAGGAGCGTCACCTTCGCTGCGGCAGGGTCCGTCCGCGTCGGCGTGGCAGACCGCCCTCAGACGCCCGTGAGCAGGAGGGCCTCGGGACCGAGGATCGACTTGAGCTCGGCGAAGAGGCCCGAGCGCGCCTCGACGCTCTGGTTCGTGCGCACCACGGTCTCGGCGTCGTGGGAGCGCAGGTGCAGGTACACCGGCGAGCGGCCCGGGTGCTGGGCGAGGACCGTGCGCAGTTCGCTCACGAGGCGTTCGGTGACGCGGGCGGCGGGCACGGCGAGGCGGACCTCGCGGGCGTCGGTCGTCAGGTTCGGCTTCTTGATCTCGAGCGCCGCGAGGCGGACCTCGTCGTCGTTGACGTCGACGCGGCACTGCATCAGGTAGGCGACGTCCTCCTCGACGTGGAACTCGAGCTTGGCCAGTGTCGACGCCCAGACCATGATCTCCGCCGAGCCCGTGTAGTCCTGGAGCTGGCAGATCAGCATGCGGTCGCCCTTGCGGGTGTGGCGGTACTCGGCGCCCACCACCACCCCGCCGAGCCACACCCGCTGGCCCGCCGGCGGCTTGTCCTTGACCTCGGCGATCGTGACGTCGACCTTCTCGCGCAGCGCCCGCTCGAGGCCGCGCAGCGGGTGGTCGCTCACGTAGAGGCCGAGCATCTCCTTCTCGTACTTGAGCTTGACGAGGCGGTCGAACTCGTCGGTGCCGATCACGGGCATGTCGACGGCGACCCTGGGGCCACCGTCTGCCTGGGCCGCCTCGCCGCCGTCGGCCGCTCCGAGGCCGTCGAAGAGGCTGAACTGGCCGGCGTCCTCCTGGCGGCGCTTGTCGAGCGCCCTGTCGACGATGTCCTCGTAGACGCCGAGGAGGCCCTTGCGGGTGTGGCCGAGGGAGTCGAACGCGCCGCCCTTGACCAGCGACTCGACCGTGCGCTTGTTGAGGCACTGGGGGTCGACGCGCATCGCGAAGTCGACGAAGTCCGCGAAGGGGCCGCCCTCGGTGCGAGCCGCGAGGATGTGCTCGACGACGCCCTCGCCGACGTTGCGCACCGCCGAGAGCCCGAACACGATGCAGGGTTTGTCGGGGCCCGCCCCCTCCGGCGCGGAGCGGACGGAGAAGTCCATGCCCGACGCGTTGACGTCTGGGGGAAGCACCTTGATGCCCATCGCCCGCGCCTCGCCGAGGTACACGGTCGGCTTGTCCTTGTCGTCCTTGACCGAGGTGAGCAGCGCGGCCATGTACTCGGCGGGGTGGTGCGCCTTGAGGTACGCGGTCTGGTAGGAGACGTAGCCGTAGCAGGCGGCGTGGGACTTGTTGAACGCGTAGTCGGCGAACGGCTCGATCTGGGCGAAGAGGTCGACGGCGAGCTCGCGGTCGTAGCCGTTGGCGACGCAGCCGTCGATGAACTTGACCTTCTGCTCGGCGACGACCTCGCGCTTCTTCTTGCCCATCGCCTTGCGGAAGTCGTCGGCCTCCGACGCCGAGTAGCCCGCGATCCGCCGCGAGATCTCCATGACCTGTTCCTGGTAGCACAGGACCCCGTATGTCGGCGCCAGGATCGGCTCGAGGTCGGGGTGGGGGTAGCCGATCTCGGAGCGGCCGTTCTTGCGATCCGCGTACTCGGTGTGCATGCCACGGCCCATCGGGCCGGGGCGGTACAGCGCCACGAGCGCGACGATGTCCTCGAAGCGGTCGGCCTTGAGGCGCAGCATGAGCGTGCGCATGGCGCCGCCCTCGAGCTGGAAGACCCCGACCGACTCCGCACGCTGGAGCAGCGCGTAGGTGGCGGCGTCGTCGAGTGGGATCGCGTCGACGTCGAGCTCGACGCCCTCTGCGCGCAGCATGGCGAGGCAGTCCTCGATCACCGAGAGGTTGCGCAGCCCGAGGAAGTCCATCTTGAGCAGGCCGATCTTCTCGATCCAGCCCATCTCGAACTGCGTGATGACGTCGCGCTTCTCGTTCTTGGTGATCGCGAGCGGGACGTGCTCGAGCAGCGGCTCCTTGCTGATCACGTACGCGCAGGCGTGCACGCCCTCTTGGCGGGTCAGGTTCTCGAGCTTGGTCGCCAGGTCGATGATGCGGCGCGCGTCGGGGTCCTCCTCGTAGGCCTTGGCGAAGTCCTTGGACTTGTCGAGGGAGTCGGCGAGCGACGGCGGACGCCCGAACTCGGCGGGCGGCATGAGCTTGGTGAGCTCGTCGCCGGTGCGGAACTCGTAGCCGAGCACACGGGCGGAGTCCTTGACCGCCTGCTTCGCGAGGATCTTGCCGAACGTGATCACCTGCGCGGTGTTCTGCTTGCCGTAGCGGTCGCTCACGTAGTCGATGACGCGGCCGCGGTAGCGGTCGTCGAAGTCGACGTCGATGTCGGGCATCGACTTGCGGCCCGGGTTGAGGAAGCGCTCGAAGATGAGTCCGTGCTCGATCGGGTCGATCTCGGTGATGCGCAGGCAGTAGCTGACCGCGGAGCCTGCCGCCGAGCCGCGCCCGGGCCCGACCCGGATCCCGTTGTCGCGTGCCCAGCCGATGTAGTCGGCGACGATGAGGAAGTAGCTCGGGAAGCCCATGTCCTCGATGACGCGCAGCTCGTAGTCGAGGCGCTCGAGGTGGGTTGCCGGCAGGTCCGCGCCCCAGCGCTCGCGGGCTCCCTCCATCACGAGCCCGCGCAGCCACGAAGCCTGCGTGTGGCCCTCCGGCACGTCGACGTCGGGAAGCAGGTCGAGGCCGAACTCGAGGTCGAGGTCGGCGCGCTCGCAGATCCACAGGGTGTTGTCGCACGCCTCGGGCAGCTCGCGGAAGAGGTGGCGCATCTCCGCCGCGGACTTCACCCAGAACTGGTCGGTGTGGAAGCTGAAGCGGTCGGTGTCGCTCACGAGCGACGCCGTCCCGACGCAGAGGAGTGCGTCGTGGGACTCCGCCTCGTCGTGGTCGGTGTAGTGGCTGTCGTTGGTGGCCACGACCGGCGCGCCGATGTGCCGGGCGATGTCGAGCAGGCGCGGGTTGACCTTGGCGTCTTCGGCGAGGCCGTGGTCCTGGAGCTCGACGAAGTAGCTGTCGCGCCCGAAGACGTCCTGGTACCGGGCGGCCGCTTGCACCGCCGCCTCGAAGTCGTCCTCGAGGAGGCGCTGGGCGACCTCGCCGCCGAGACAGCCCGTGGTGGCGATCAGGCCCTCGCTGTGCTCGGACAGCACGTCGAGGTCCATGCGCGGCTTGTAGCTGAACCCGTCGATGAAGGCCGCCGAGGACACCTTCAGCAGGTTCTTGTACCCGCGGTTGTTCTCGGCGAGCAGGGTCAGGTGGTAGGTGTCACCGGAGCTGCGCGCCTTGTCGAAGCGGTTGCCGCTCGTGGCGAGGTACGCCTCGGTTCCGATGATCGGCTTCACGCCACGGCTGCGGGCGGCCTCGTAGAACTCGACGACGCCGTACATGTTGCCGTGGTCGGTGATCGCGACCCCCGGCATCCCGTCGCGTTCGACCTTGTCCACGAGCGCGCCGATGCGAGTCGCCCCGTCGAGCATCGAGTACTCGGTGTGGACGTGCAGGTGCACGAACGAGTCCGCCATGGCGGCAACGATATGCGGCGCCGGCCACGCGCCCGAGGACCCCCTCTCACCTGCGGTAACTTGACCCGATGCCTGGCAGCGACGGCGCCTCCGAGCCCTCGATCCCCCCGGATCCCGCGGGCCCCGACGATCTCGACGGCCTCGACCCCGACGCCGTCGAGGCCGAGGTCGCGGAGTCCCTCGCGCTCGCACACCGCAGGCGACGACGCCCTGTCGTCCGGACCGGACGGATGCGCTCGCTCGTGGAGATCGGCCGTGACGTCGTGCGGCGCGCGATCGAGGCCGATCCCGCGCTCGAGGCAAAGCTCGCGCGGCTGGGGATGCTCAACCCCGAGGCGGCAGCCGATCCCGACGCCGCGCCGGTGTCGGCGCCGGACCCACGGGTGCTGTTGGGCAACCTCGTGACCCGTGTGGCGGCGTCGGGCGACCAGCGTCTCGGCAGCGCCGGCATCGGTGGCCTCGAGGCGCTCGCCGCGGTGCTCGAGGTGCGCGACGTCCGCAACGGCGAGCCCTGGCCCGAGGAGATCTGCATCGCGTTCACCGACATCGAGGCGTTCACGTCGTTCACCGAGGAACACGGAGACGAGGCGGCCCTCGCGCTCCTGCGCCGCCATGCGCTCGTGGTCGAACCCTCGATCCGTGGCCGCGGAGGCACGATCGTCAAACGCATGGGCGACGGGCTCTTCGTGCGCTTCCCGAACGCGACGGCGGCGCTCGCGGCCATGTGCGACTGCTTCGCCGGCCTCACCGCCGACAACGCCGCTCATCCCGGAGCCGAGATCCACATCCGTGGCGGCCTCGCGCTCGGACGCCCGATCAAGGCGGGCACCGATCTCGTGGGAAGCGACGTCAACCTCGCGGCGAGGCTCGCGGACGCGGCCGCCTCGGGCGAGGTCCTCGTCACCACCGCGGTGCGCGACGCCGTCGGCGCCGACCTCGGCCGTGTGTCGTTCGAGGAGCGCGGACCCGTGGAGCTGCGCGGCCTGCCTGCAGCGGTCGACGTGTTCGCCGCCCGCTGCGAACCCTGAGGCGGCGCCGGCACTGAGGTAGCGTGGCTGCGATGGCACCTTCCAAGGTCGTGATCCTCGGCTGCGGCTTCGCAGGCGCTGCTGTCGCGGCGGGGCTCGACGCGGCTGCCCGGCGCCGCAAGGTCGAGGTGACCGTCGTCGACCCCGACGGTGCCCTCGTGCGCACCCCGGCGCTCGGGGCACTGACGGCGGGGCGCGCCGGCCTCGGAGCCGTGTGCACGCCGATCGGCGTGATCGCCCCACGTGCACGCCACATCCCGGGGCGGGCGCAGCGGGTCGACACCACCGCACGCGCCGTCACCGTGGAGCTCCCCGGCTCCGCCGGGAGCCTCGACGTCGCCTACGACCACCTCGTCCTGACCGTCGGCGGCGCCTGGGAGGACCGCCGCGTCCCCGGCGCCGCCACGCACGCGCTCGGCTTCCGCGGGATCGGCGACGCCCTCGAGCTGCGCCGCCGGGTGCTCACCGGGATCGCCGTCTCCGCCTCGGGGATCGACCGCGAGGCGAGAAGCCGTCACGCCACGGTGGTCGTCGTCGGTGGCGGACTCGCGGGCGTGTCGGCGGCCGCGGCGGTCGCCGAGCTGCAGGCAGCCGCGGTGCGGACTTGGGACCCGGGCCTCGCCGACGTGGCGCGCACCGTCCTCGTCGAGCGCAAGCCGCGCCTCGTGGCCGGCCTGCCCCGTGACCTCTGCGACGCGGTCGAGTCGACGCTCGGCCACGCCGGTGTGGAAGTCGTCACCGACGACGCGGCCGTCGAGGTCGGCCCGACCTCGCTGACCCGCCGGAGCGACGTCGTCGTCGATGCCGCCACCGTGGTGTGGACCGCGGGCAACCGCGCCAGTCCCGCCGTCGACACCCTGATCGATGCCGAACACTCGGCGGGTGGGCGCATCGTGGTCACGCCCCAGCTCCAGGTCGCGGCTGCCGACGGCGTTTGGGCGGCCGGCGACGCCGCTGCCGTGCCGCACCTGCTCGCCGGCGGCGACTGCCCAGCGACCGCCGAGTTCGCGACCGCTGCGGGACGCCGCATCGCCCGCAACATCCTGCGGGTGCTCGACGCCAACTTCCCGATGGCGCTGCGCCACGAGCCCGCGGCCGCGGTCGTCCCGCTCGCGACGGCCACCCTCACCCGTGCCCGGGGTCGTGTGATGAGCGGCATCCCCGCGGCGGTCATGTCGAACCCGCCTGCCGTCGCCGCCCGCAGGCTCGTCGCAGGCCTGCGGCTGCCGCGCCGGCCCACCCTGCCGCCCGTCGTACCCCTCGGCCTCAGCACGATCCTCGAGACCGAGCCCGCCACCCGCGCCACCGTGACCCTCACCCGTCGTCGCGCCTGACGTCCCCCAGACCCGGACCGACGTGGGGACGCAAAACGGGTCCACAACCCACCTCACGTCCCCACGTCCATCCGAACCCCGACGTGGGGACGCAAAACGGGTCCACAACCCACCTCACGTCCCCACGTCCCACAGAACCCCGACGTGGGGACGCAAAACGGGTCCACAACCCACCTCACGTCCCCACGTCGGGGGTTCGGGGGTCGGGATCGGTCCGGCCCCAGGGGGTGTATCCTCCCGCGACGGGAAGTAGGGGCCTCGACCACCCAACGGGATGCCGAGGCTGCAGATGGTTCACCTCCTCAAGCTCGCCGGAATCCTCGTCCTCGTCCTGATCGTCTGGGCAGGTGTCGACCTGTTCCTCTTCCAACCGATGGGGTTCAACTCGGCGGTGTGGAACGTCGTCCACCTTGCAGGCGACGCGCTGTCGGGTGTCATCCACTTCGTGCAGCGTGCGGCGACCTGCATGTCGAGCGGGTGCGCGCCGCCGACGTGACCGCCACCACCCGACCCGAGACGGCAGTGCCGGACGACTTCCCGTTCGACCAGGACGCGCCCGACCCCCCCGCGCCGAACCCCCCCGCGCCGAACAGCCCGGTGCCCGGGCCGGAGCCCGAGCCCCACCGGGCGCAACGGCAGCCTCTCGTCGACCTCGCCCGCCTGCGCCCTTACTCGGGACGCCACAGGGCGCCCGTGGGGACACCACGCGAGCGTGAACCGCGGAGTGTCCCGGGTGCTCCGGTACCGCGCGACTACGGCTTCTGGGACCACCGCCGCTTCGTCCACGTCGGCGGCGGGGAGTTCATCGCCGTCGAGGTGCAACCGTCACTGCAGTCGTGGCTGCCCAAGGTCCCACTCTGGCTCGCGATCGCCGCAGTCCTCGGCGCCGTCGCCGCGGTTGGCGGTAACGGCGCTCCGATCGCATGGGTCACACTGGCCGGATTCGTCGCGCTGTTCTGGTGGGTGGGGGTCCGCCTCGCCCGCTGGCGGCTCGCGTGGTACGTCGTGACCAACAAGCGCGTCATGCGCGTCGAAGGCGTCTGGCGGCGGCAGGCGTTCACGGTACCGCTCGACCGGATCACCGACGTCACCTACGAGCAGAACTGGATCGAGGGCAAGCTCAGGATCGGCACCGTGCGTGTCCTGTCCGCCAACGAGGACTCCCTCGTGCGCGAGCTCCGCAGCGTGCCGCGGCCCGACGAGTTCTTCCGCGCGCTCTGGGAGCTCGTGAACAGGTCGAAGATGCTGTTGCACCAGAGTCCGCCGACCGGAGGCGCCGGCCCGGGCTGGGGGACACCGTCGCCGGCGCCGATGCCGGCATCGCAGCCTTGGGATGTCACCACGCCTCAAGCACCGGTCACGCACCGGACCCTGCAGTTCTGAGCCACCGCTCCGGCACCGCCCCGGTCGCGACCTCCCCCGCCGCGTCGAGCACGTCGAGGAGGTCACGCGGAAGCACCGACGCGGCCACGACCCGCCCCCCACCGCACGGGTGCTCGAAAGCGAGCCGGTGCGAGTGGAGGAACTGCCGGGTGGCGCCGAGCACCGCGGAGCCGCGGTAGGGCCGGTCGCCGACGACGGGGTGGCCGATCGCGGCGAGGTGGACCCGGATCTGGTGGGTGCGGCCGGTGTCGAGGCGGACCCGCAGCGCAGTCACCGGAGGCCGCGCCCACCCTGCGACCACCTCGTAGCGGGTCCGTGCAGGACGCCCGCCGGAGCGCACCGCGAACGTGCGGCTCCCGGGGCGGCGGCCGATGGGCGCGTCCACCACACCGGCAGGCGCGTCGAACCCGCCCCCGACGAGCGCTGCGTACTCCCGCTCCATCGAGCGCTCCGAGACCGCACGCCGCAGCCCTGCGAGTGCCGCCGGCGTACGTGCAACGACGAGGAGGCCCGACGTGTCGCGGTCGAGGCGGTGGACGATGCCGGGCCGCTCGGGCGCGTCGTCCTCGGCCAGCGCGGCGATCTCGGGGTAGCGACCCAGGAGGCCGTTCACGAGATATGCGCCGCCACCCGCGCTCGTCCCAGGCGAGTGGACGCCGACCCCCGCAGGCTTGTCGACGACGACGACGTCGGCATCCTCGTAGACCACCTCGAATGCGACGTCGGCCGGCTCCGGCCGCGGCTGTTGCGGCTCCTCCACGGTCGCGGCGATGCGGGCTCCACCGGCGACTCGGTCCTTGAGGCGTGCCGGCGCGCCGTCGACACTCACCCCCGAAGCGACCAGACGCGAGCGTGGGATGCCGGTGTGGCGGGCGAGGATCGCGTCCACACGGTCGCCTGCGTCGTCGGCGCCGGCGACGACGCTGACGGCGTCAGGCATCGGTCCCGGCGGCATGGGCGCGTCGCTCGCGCCGGTCGGAGAGGAAGATCCCCACGACCACGCACACGACCCCCACGGTGAGGAAGGTGTCGGCGAGGTTGAACGTCGGCCAGCTCGGCAAGCTCACGAAGTCGACGACGTTCCCCTCGAGCCAGCCGGGTCCACGGAAGATGCGGTCGACGAGGTTGCCGGCGGCGCCGCCGCAGATGAAGCCGAGCCCCGTGAGCACCAGCGGCGACGTGACGCGCCCGGCGTACCAGAGGATGGCGACGACGGCGACAGCGGCAACGACGCCGAAGACCGCGCCCCCGGAGCGGAACTGGCTGAACGCCATCCCGGGGTTGAAGGACAGGTCGAGGCGGATGACGCCCCCCATGACCTCACGCGGGTACCCGGGTTCGAGGCTCGACACCGCCCACTGCTTCGAGAGGGCGTCGAGTCCGACGGCACCCGCCGCCACGAGACCGACGAGTGCACGGTTGCGCCACGCGCGCGTTGGGCCGTCGGCGGACATGTCGGGGATCCAGGGCGGGGGTCAGTAGTAGAGGCGCTCGTGCTTTTCCTGGCAACTCACGCAGAGCTCAGCATAGGGCAGCGCCTCGAGACGGGCCGCCGGGATGCGGCTGTGACAGCGTGCGCACTCCCCGTAGGTGCCGGTGTGGAGCCGTTCGGTCGCCCTGTCGATCTGGGCGATCATGTCCTCGATGTGGGCGGACACACGCAAGTCGACCTCACGCTCGCGGGAGGCGACGCAGTCGCCCGACTCGATGTCGCCCGACATCTCGGCGGCGTCGGGGTCGGCGGCGAGAGCCGCTTGCTCGGCCTCGAGCTCCTCGGCCTGACGCACCAGCTTCTCGCGCTCGTCGAGCATCTTGCGGCTCAGGCGTGCGTGCGACTTGGACAAGGCCCCGTTGCCGGTCGTGGTCGGCTTCCGGGAGCCGCCCTTGGCCACCGGCTCCTTCGGCGCGGCTGACGATCCGGCCTGTTTGGCCGCGGCGGCCCGCTTCGAAGTGCCGGTGGCGGTGGACTTGGCCGGTGTCGTCTTCGTGGTCGTCGCTTTGGTCCGCGTCGACTTCGATGACGCCGTCTTGGCCTTGGCCGTGGCCGCCTTGGCCCCGGTGCTCGAACGGGCCTTGCGGGCTTGTGTCGCAGTCTTCGGCTCTGAAGGCTTCCCCGCAGCTCTGTCGCGGGTCCCGGCTTTGGATGCCGTGGCCGTCGTGTCGGCGGATGCGCCGGTGGGGCTCTGCGAGGCTGCCTTGGTTTTTGACATGACCTGGGCCATGTTTGGTCTCGTTTCGTGGGCCGCCCGGGCGCACCCGTCTCGTGGGCGAGGCTCCCAGGTCGTCATCGGCACGCCGAGATGGGCACTTGACAGCTCACCACGGCGATCCCGGTCAGAACTATGAACGTCGAGTTGAACTTGACCCTGAGGCCGTTCATGTGCTCGAAGTGCCGTGAGTCTAGTTGGAAGATTCCGGCAATGCTCGGACAACTTGGCGAAGGCCGGTTCCCATGACCGCACCACCGCACGCGGGTGGCCTCACCAGCACCGAAGCCGCGGCGCGCCTACTGCGCGACGGGCCCAACAGCCTCCCCCGGGCGAAGCAACGACCGCTGTGGCGACGCCTCGCAGGACACCTCGTCGAGTTCTTCGCGGTGATGCTGTGGGTCGCGGCTGCTCTGGCCTTGGTTGCAGGGATGGCCCAGCTCTCGATCGCGATCTGTGTCGTAGTCGTCCTGAACGCGGCTTTCTCGTTCGCGCAGGAGTACCGGGCCGAGAGGGCGGCGGCGAAGTTGCACGACCTCCTCCCTCGGCGGGCATCGGTGCGCCGTGACGGAGAAGTCGTCGACGTCGATGCAGCCGAGCTCGTCGTGGGCGATCTCGTGGTGCTCGAACCCGGTGACCGAGTCTGCGCCGACATCCGTCTCGCGAGCAGCGACGGCCTCGCCGTCGACACCTCGATGCTGAGCGGCGAGAGCGTGCCCGAGCGCCCCGGAGCCGGCGACGCCGTGCTGGCAGGCACCTTCGTGGTCGAGGGCGCCGCGGAGGGCGACGTGACCGCGATCGGTGCGGGGACGCGCTTGGCCGAGATCACCGCGCTCACCAGCGCTGCCAAGCGGCCGCGCAGCCCGCTCGCCCGCGAGCTCGACCGCGTCGTCCGCTTGATCTCGGCGATCGCGATCAGCGTCGGGATCGCCTTCTTCGCGATCGCGCTGCTCGTGGGGGCTCCGCTCAGCGAGGGCTTCCTCTTCGCCGTCGGGGTGACCGTCGCGCTCGTGCCCACCGCGATGCTGCCTACGGTCACACTCTCGCTGGCGGTGGGTGCGCGGCGCATGGCCGAACGCAACGCCCTCGTGCGCAGCCTCGAAGCCGTCGAGACCCTCGGGTCCACGACGTTCATCTGCACCGACAAGACCGGCACCCTCACACACAACGAGATGGAGGTCGTGGAGGTGTGGACCGCGGCGGGGAGCGCGGTCGTGCGCGGCGACGGGTACGGCCCGGCAGCGACCGTCGAGGCCGGCGCAGGTGTCCGAGCGCGCCTCGGGGAAGCAGCGAGCGCGGCGCTGGCGGCGTCCACGGGCAGGGCGGTCGAGGAGGACGGGACCTGGGTTGCACGCGGCGACCCGATGGAGGCCGCCATCGACGCCCTCGCCCGGCGCGTGGACGCCGTCTCGAGCGAGTACGAGGTGCTGGCAAGGTTCCCCTTCGACCCGCGACGGCGGCGCATGTCGGTCCTCCTGCAAGGAGGGACGCTGTGTGTCAAGGGTGCGCCGGACGCGGTGTTGCCGCGCTGCACGGCGGCGAGCAGTTCCGGAGCGGCCGCCGCGATCGACGACCTCGTCCGGCGTGGCCTGCGCGTCCTCGCGGTGGCGCGGCGGACCGGCCTCGACGACGCTGCCGCACGGGAGACCGACGCGGACGCCATCGAGGTCGGCCTCGATCTCCTCGGGTTGCTGGGACTCGAGGACCCGCCGCGCGCGGAGGCGGCGGAAGCGCTCGCGGACTGCCGCGGGGCGGGTGTCAGGGTCGCGATGGTCACGGGTGACCACCCCGGCACGGCGGCGGCGATCGCGGCCGAGATCGGCTTGAGCACGGACGGTTCGCCCGTCGTCGAAGGCGCCGGCCTGCCCGACGACGACGCCGCCCTCGCCGAGTTGTGCGACCGCGACGGCGTGGTGTTCGCACGCGTGACACCCGAGGACAAGCTCCGTATCGCACGTGCCTTGCGCTCCCGCGGCCATGTGGTCGCGATGACGGGCGACGGCGTCAACGACGGACCTGCGCTGCAGGAGGCCGACATCGGCGTCGCCATGGGCCGCAGCGGCACCGACGTAGCACGCGAAGCCGCGGACCTCGTCCTCCTCGACGACAACTTCGCGACGATCGTCGCCGCGGTGGCTCAGGGGCGCGGCGCGTACGCGAACATCCGCCGCTTCCTCACCTACCACCTGACCGACAACGTGGCCGAGCTCACGCCATTCGTCGTGTGGGCCCTCTCCGCCGGCCGTTTCCCCCTCGCCCTGGGCGTGATGCAAGTGCTCGCACTCGACGTCGGCACCGACATCCTCCCGGCCGTCGCTCTCGGCGCCGAGCCCCCCAACGAGCGTGTGATGGCGCTACCGCTCGGTGGCAGTCAGGGCCGCCACCTCCTCGACGGCCCCGTCCTGCGCCGCGTGTTCGCGCTCCTGGGGCCGATCGAGGCGGTCTTCGGGATGCTCGCGTTCGTCGTCGCGCTCGTCGCGCTCGGGTGGAGACCCGGTCAGGCGTTCCCCCCCGAGGGGAGCACGGCGCTGCTGTCCGCGTCGGGGGCGGCGTTCTCGGCCGTCGTCCTCGGGCAGGTGGCGAACGCGTTCGCGTGCCGATCGGTGACTCTCACGCCCTGGAAGCTCGGATGGACGACGAACAGGATCCTGCTCTGGGCGGTGGCAGCCGAGCTCGCACTCTTGGCCGCGGTCCTCTGGATCGAACCGATCGCGCAGGTGCTGGGGCAGGCGCCGCCGCCGCCGGTCGCGTGGTCGGTTGCGCTGGCCGGCTCCGCTGTCCTGCTCGGCGCCGACGTCGTCTACAAGCGGCTCAGGCACCGCCGCGGACGGCGCCAGCCACCGCGGCCCTGACCACCGGCCCCACCCCAAACGCGGGCAACCCATGCCGCACACGGGACATCCCGCCCGCGTTTACGAGGGAAGCCCCCACCCAAACGCGGGCAACCCGTACCGCACACGCGACATCCCGCCCGCGTTCACGGGGAAGCCCCCACCCAAACGCGGGCAACCCGTACCGCACACGGGACATCCCGCCCGCGTTTGGGGTCTGGACTGTCAGGAACGGAGGGCGTCGAGGATGATGCGACGCTCGGCCGACGCGATCGTCCGGCGGGCGGCGTCGGCGGCGTCGGGGTTGACCGAGATCGAGGTGATCCCGAAGCGCACGAGGTGCTCGGCGAACTCGGGGCGGTTCGACGGGGCCTGGCCGCACAGCGACGACGTGATCCCGGCCTCGCGGCAGGCGCCGACGATGCGGCGGATCGTGTCGAGCACTGCGGCGTCGGCCTCGTCGAAGAGCTCGGTGCACGTCTCGGAGTCGCGGTCGACACCGAGCACGAGCTGGGTCAGGTCGTTGGAGCCGATCGAGACGCCGTCGATGCCGAGCGCTGCGTACTCGGGGATGCGGTAGGCGACCGAGGGCACCTCGGCCATGACCCAGCGGTGCAGACCCTTCTGGGCACCGAGCGGGCTCGCGTCGATCGCCTCGAGGCACGCCTCGAGCTCCCACTTCGTGCGGACGAACGGGATCATGACGTGCAGGTTGGGCGTCTCCTCGCGCACCCGGGCGAGGGCCTCGAGCTCGAGCGCGAAGACCTCGGGGTCGCGGATGTAGCGGTAGCAGCCACGCAACCCGATCATCGGGTTCTCCTCGTGCGGCTCGAACTCGTCGCCGCCTTCGAGCGCCCGGAACTCGTTGGTGCGGAAGTCGGTGCTGCGGTACACGACCGGGCGCGGCGCGAACGGCCGCGTGATCTCCAACAGCGCGGCGGACATGCGGTCCACGAACGACCGGCCCTCGCCGTCCGCTATGAGCTTCTTGGGATGGGTGTTGGCGAGCGCCGCGGTCAGCATGAACTCGGCGCGCAACAGACCGACGCCGTCGACGTCGAGCGCCGCTGCCTCAGCGGCGCGCTCGGGGAAGGCGAGGTTGACATACAGCTTCGTCGCGAGCGGCTCGGGCGCTGTCGGCGCCGGTGCAGCACCAACGGCAGCCACGGCAGTGGCCGATCCCGCCGCAGTCGCGTCTCCACGGCCCAGCGCCGCACGCACGTCCCCCGCGTAGATCTCGCCGGTGCCGCCGTCGACGGTGACGAGCTCGCCGGTGCGCAGGACCGTCGTCGCCTGCCGTGTACCCACGACAGCAGGCACCGCGAGCTCACGGCTCACGATCGCGGCGTGGCAGGTGAGGCCACCGCTGTCGGTGACGAGCGCGCTCGCGCGCCGCATCGTGGGCACCCAGTCCGGTGTCGTGCGCTCGGCGACGAGCACCTCGCCGTCGACGAGCGTCGCGCCCTCCTCGGGCGCGCGCAGGACCCGCACCTTCCCTGCGACGACGCCGGGCGACGCGGCGAGGCCGGTGACGAGCGGGGTGCCCGCGGTCTCGGCCTTGGCCGCAGGCGGAGCGGCCTCGAGCGGCCCCAGTGTCGTGATCGGCCGCGACTGCACCAGGTAGACGACACCGCCGGAGTCCATCGCCCACTCGATGTCCTGGGGGCTGGCGTAGTGGGCCTCGACACGCAGCGCGAGGTCGGCGAGTGCGAGCACCTCGGAATCGGCGAGGACCCTCGAAGTCCCGACGGCAGGGTCGAGTTCGACCTTGGCGTCGTGACCGTCGGGGCCGCGCACTATCTGGAAGTCCTGGTGGCCCACACGGGTGTGCAGGATGCTGCGCTTCTCACGCGAGACGACGTAGGTGTCGGGCTCGACGAGGCCGCCGACGACGACCTCGCCGAGGCCGAACGCCGCCTCGACGACCAAGCGGGTGCGGTCACCCGTGGACGGGTCGACGCTGAACATGATCCCCGAGCGCTGGGAGTCCACCATCGCCTGTACGACCACGGCGATGGCCGGGTCGGCGGTCACCTCGCGCCCGGCCCTGTAGGCGACGACACGCTGGCCGAACACCGACGCCCAGCAGTCGACGATCGCACGCATCAGCTCGTCGGCGCCGGTCACGTTCGTGAACGTCTCGTTCATCCCCGCGTAGGAGGTGTCGGCGCCGTCCTCGCCGGCCGCCGACGAGCGCACCGCGACCGTGGGCGCGACCGTGCTGCCTCCACCGAGACGCGAGTACGCGTCGAGCACCGCGGCGCGCAGGTCGGCGGGCACGCCCGCCTCGCGCACGGCCGACTGCAACGCCGCAGACGCCTTCTCGAGCGCGGCGGGGTCGTCGACGTCCACGTCGGCGGACACGGAATGGAGCGTGTCGGCGACCCCCCCTCGCCGCATCGCGTCGGTGAACGCGGTGGCGGTGACCACGAAGCCGTTGGGCACCGG
The DNA here is from genome assembly GCA_046331095.1 of Acidimicrobiia bacterium. Classification (GTDB taxonomy): domain Bacteria; phylum Actinomycetota; class Acidimicrobiia; order UBA2766; family UBA2766; genus JAIBAC01. The sequence goes on along the minus strand of JAXLRM010000004.1, from coordinate 914,766 downwards.
GAAGCGGGCGCGTGCGAGCTCGCCGAGGTTGGCGCCCTTGCCGCCGACCACGTCGGCGTCTGCGAGGCCGAGCTCGGCGATCCAGGCGATGCCGTCGTTCATTCGACGTCCTCCGGCGGTGCTGCGAGCAGGACGGCGCACTCGGCGTGGTGGCTGACTCGGTCAGCGACCGAACCGAGCAGGAAGCGCGAGAGTCCGTGGCCGCGGTGGCCGAGCACGATCAGGTCGGCGCCCTCGGACTCGGCAAGGTCGAGGATCAGGCTGGGGGGGTGGCCGCCGAGGCAGTGCGACTTCGTCGTCACGCCCTCGTCGGCGAGGATCGCCTCGGCCGAGCTCACGACGCGCTTTGCGGCAGCCTCGAGCGCGTCGTTGACCTCGAGTGCCATCGGCTGTTCGAAACCGGCCACGAAGGCAGGCGCCGTCTCGTAGACGTGCAGCAGGTGCACCTCTGCGCCCATCTTGCTGGCCACGTCTGCGGCGAGCCGTACCGCCGCGTCGCCGCCGGGCGACCCGTCGGTCGCCACAAGGATCTTCGAGAATCCCATGGTCCCTCCCTCACGTGACTCAATTGGGTGCCGCGTGCGGCGACGCCGATGGGCCCGGAGGCCGCAGCGCCGCCATCTGCATCCACCTCGCGATGTCCGAAGGTGTCACGATACCGACCAGCTCGGCGCCGTCCATCACGAGGATGCGTCCGTCGCCGTGGTCGCTCATCCGCGCGAGCGCCTCGACGGCCGGTTCGCGCGGGTCCGCCACGACCGCCTCTTCGAGCGACACCCCCACGTCGCGCACGGCGGTGTCGTGCCGCGCCGCGGCGGGGACCGCCTCGAGGCGGGCGAGCGTCACGAACCCGACCACCGCGCCCGAGCGGTCGCGCAGGGGGTACGTCGAGTGGCCCTTGGCGAACACGGTGTGCTCGACGAAGGACGCGACGCTGACCCACCCGGGGCCGGTGTCGGGGTGCGCGGTCATGATGTCGCCGATGCTGTGGCGGCCGAGCGACGCCCGCAGGCGCGCCGACGACTCCTCGCCTGAGGCGGCCTGGTGCAGGAACCAGCCGAGGAACAGGAACCAGATACCCGTGACGAACACGCCCCCGACGAACGCGAGCAGGCCGAGGCCCGCCAGGAGCCAGGCGGCAGCGCGGCCGGCGCGGCACACGCTCACCGTGGCGCGGAGGCGGTCGCCGTGTCGGCGCCACAGGACCGAGTGCAGCACGCGCCCCCCGTCGAGCGGCGCCGCGGGCAGGAGGTTGAACGCGGCGAGGAAGACGTTGACGAAGCCGAGCCACCAAGCGAGTGACGCGACCACGGGCCACGGCCCGAGGGCGAAGGAGACGGCGCCGAAGGCGAGCCCGATCACGAGGCTCGTCGCCGGGCCGACCGCCGAGATGCGGAGCTCGTCGGCGGGCGCGGGCGGCTCGCCCGCAAGCCTGGAGACCCCGCCGAAGAGCCACAGTGTGATGCCCTCGACCTCGACGCCGTGGCGACGTGCGACGACCGAGTGCGCCATCTCGTGCGCGAGCAACGACGTGAAGAAGAGCGCGGCGCCGGCGGCACCACCCACCCAGTATTCGAAGCGGGCGTACCCGGGCGCGGCCTCGGGCAGGTAGCCGGACGCGAGCGTCCATGCAACGAGCCAGAAGATGACGAGGAGGCTCCAGTTGAACCCGACCTCGATGCCGAAGATGCGCCCGATCCGAACTTGTTCGTTCACGACGTGCCTCCGTCACCACTGTGCCACGCCGGCACCGGCCAGAACCGGGCCGAAGGTCCCGCCCCTCGCCCGTTCTGGGCGCGTCCACCAGACCAAATCCCCTTCTGGGCGCGCCCACCCCACGTGGCGGGGGTGGGCGCGCCCAAGTCGGGATTTCGTCGGGGGAGCGCGCCCAGGTCGCCCCTCGCCCGGCGCGCCCGTCGGTCACAGCCGGGCGAGGCGCAGCAGCGTCGCGGTGTCGGCACGCAGACGTGCGGCCGCGGCGGGGGTGAGGGTCTCGCAGATCCAGTCCCAGTGCAGCGCGACCGTGGTGCCGGGGGCGAGGTCGGCCACGAAGCCGTAGCCGTCGCGGGCGATCGTCACCGTCTCGGGTTCGGCAGCGCCGAGCGTGAGGCGCGCACCGTCGAAGCGGAGCCTGCGCGACCGCACGACCGCGGTGCCCGACACGGCGTCGGTGCAGACGACCGTGCCCCAGCGGATGCGGCAGCGGTCCAACACGTCGAGGGCGTGGTCGCCGGCGCCGCTGCGCAACAGCCCCACCCACGGGTACACGGCGAAAACGTGGAAGCCGTGACAGACCGCCACCCCCGAGGTCATCGCCGCCACGATCCGTTCCCAGGCGACACCGGCACGCCCCCGGAAGCGCGTCTCGAGGTCACGGCCGAGCTCGGCCAGGCCCACCCGGCCCGAGAGCGCGTTGCCGACCCCGTACGCCTCGACCACCGCCGCGTCGAGGGCGTCGGCGATCCCGTTGGCAGCAGCGATCAGCTCCAGGTAGGGCCAGGCGCCCTCGAAGCCGCGTGCGAGCTCGACGAGGCCGGCGTCGACCACACCGGCCGCGGCGTACTCGAGGACCGCACGCGAGTCGTCGGGGCCGCAGAGGCCGAGCGCGTTCGGCGGGTACGCGAAGCGGGCGAAGCGCGTCGCCCCCGAGCGGGCCACCACCCCGGGAGCGGGCGCCGCCGTCGAGCTCACAGCGGGTCGGCACCGGCGTCGAGCACCTCACGGCCACGGCGCGTCGCCAAGGCCACGAACGCGACCGTCCCCGCGACGATCAGCGCGAGGCCGGCGAGCTGGGGCACGATCGGGGTGCCCTTGGCGAGGGCGTCGAGGGCGGCGGTGATCACCGCGCCGAAGACCAGCACGGCGGTGACGTCGACCGCCTGCGCGCGGGCGAGGGCTGCGAACCAGGTGGTGACGTACGTGGCGAGGAGCACGCCGGTGAGCAGAACCCAGCCCCACGCCGATGCCGACGGGGCCATCGCGCCGACGTCGCCGCGCAACGCCACGTAGGCGAGGAGGAGCACCACTCCCCCGCCGAGGCGGGCGGTCCCGACGGTCAGCGGCGAGAGGTGGCCGAGCAGACGCTTCGCGACGATCACCTCGACGGCCCACAGCAGCGTCGCGGCGAGGATCATCGCCTCGCCCCGGCCCGGACGCAGGGCGGCGAGGTGCACGCCGAGCAGGGCGGGACCGGCCACGAGCGCGACGACCGCACCGACCTGCAGGAGGCCGAGGCGCTCGCGCAGGAACACCACGGCGAGCACCGCGACCCAGATCACGAGTGTCTTCTGGACGAAGGCGGCGTCCTTCGCGGATGCCCGCGCGAGGCCCTCGAAGAAGAGCACGAACGGCACGCTGCCGCCGATCACGGCGACGAGACCGAGCGCGGCGGCGTCGCGGCCGTTGCGGGGCCGGGTGAAGCCCGCACGCGAGCGCCGCACGGTGGCGACCGCGAGTAGCCCACCCACGACGACGGCTGCGACGAGGTTCTTCAGCGTCGTGAACACGGTCGGGTCCGACACCGATTTCACCGCGTACGCGTTCACGAACACCGACACCCCGCTCACGCACGCGGTCGCGACCGCGAGCCAGATGCCTGCGCGGCGAGTCCGCGGGATCCCGTCAACGCTCATCTGCTGCCTCCTCGCCCGCGGCCCGGACGCGGCGCCCGAACTCCTGCTCTGCCAGCGCGACCTCGGCGTCGAGGACCTCGACCGCGAAGCCCGTGTGCACGAGAACCCAGTCGCCCACGACCGGCGTGCGACCCTCGACGTCGAGGACCACGAGCGACACCTCCCGGCGCTGCCCGTCCGCTTCGACCAGCGCCGATGCGGCACCCGCGTCGACCTCGACGACACGGCCGACACACGACATGCACACCGTCAGGACCCCAGTTCTGCGAGGACGGCGTCGACGACGCGACCGCGGGCCGCGTCGACGGGGCCCGAGAGGCCGGTGCCGTCGGCGTAACAGGCGCCCTCGACGCCGTAGACCACGAGCGTGGCCGGCATCGCCCCGAGCGCGGTCCCGAGTTCGACGGCCTCGGCGACACCGAGCGAGTGGCTGCTGGCGCCCGCAGCGGGTGGCGGCAACGCGTCGACGCCGACGCGGAACCGCCTGACCGTGCCGGGCTCGCTGCCGGCGCTCATCGCGTCGACGACGATCGCCAGCGACGCGTCGCGCCACGCGTCGACGACGCGGGCGGGCTCTCCGTCGAGTTCCACGACGGTGACGTCGTCGCCGGCCTGGTCGCCGACCTCGCCCGCGACCGCGGCGCCGATGCCGTCGTCGCCGCGGAACGTGTTGCCGATCCCGATCACGACGCGGCGGCCTGCGCGCAGCGGGCGCAGCCTGACGAAGCACCAACCGGTGGCGATGCCGACCGAGATGCCCGCCGCGAGCCCGCCGAGGGCGCCGCCCGCGACGACGACCGGCAGCGGGGTGGACTCGGTCGGCAGCGTGGCGGCGAGCATGATCCACCCGAGCGCGGCTGCCCAGCCGAGCGCGTTCGTCCAGATCCACCCGCCTGCCGGCCGCGCGTGGCGCCGCAGGACCGCCCACTGTGCGAGACCGAAGGCCGCGCCCGCCACCGCCCCGCCCGCGACGCCGCCCGCCACGACGAGGATCACCGGCGGTTCCGCGCCGGTGGACTGCGCGGCCGTCGTCGACGCGGCCCCGAGACCGACGATGGTGCTGGGCAACGTCCCGAGGAACCAGAACGTGGCCGCGACCGCGACGGTGACACCGGCCCAGGCGCGTGCGGTGATCGCGGGAACCACACGGCGCAGCACGCGCCACTGGAGCAAGCCGACGGCGAGGCCCTCGACGACGCCGCCGGCCACTGCCGCGGCGACCACCACGGCTGCGGTCGCAGCGTCGTGGGGTTCGCCCAGCAGCACACGGCCGCCCACGGCGATCGCGGCGGCGGCAGTGATGCCGATCACCTCTCCCGCCGCGCACGAGAGCACCCACCGGGTCCGCAGCGGGCGCGCATCCACGGCGGTCACCGCCGCGATCCCTTCGCGCGGTCGACGACGGTCATGTCGAGGAAGTGCGTGGAACACGAGATGCACGGGTCGTAGTTGCGGATCGTCTGCTCGCACAGCAGCACGAGCTCCTCGTCGGCCATCCCGATGTTGGCTTCGACGACGTGGAAGAGGTCGTGCTCGATCGACGGCTGGTTCTGCGCCGTCGGCGGGACCATCGTGGCGTCGAGGATCGTGCCGTCGTCGTCGAGCTCGTAGCGGTGGTAGAGCAGGCCCCGGGGCGCCTCGGTGGCGCCGTGGCCGACGCCTGCACGTGGCGCCACGTCGACCGCGGGCCGGTCGGGTTCCTCGTAGTCCTCCACGAGGGCGACGGCGGTCTCGCACGCGTGCACGACCTCGGCGGCCCGCACGACGATGCTCTCGTAGGGGTTGCGACAGCCCGGCTCGACCCCGGCGTTCGCGGCGGCGTCACGTGCGGCGTCGCAGAGCAGGTCGCCGCCGAGCTCGAAGCGGGCGAGCGGCCCGACGAGGTAGTGGTCCCCGTCGCGCAGGTGCGCGTGCAGCGCGGTCGAGTGCGGCACCTGCTCCTCGACGACGTGGTCGGCGAACTCCGCGACGGAGGCGTCGATGCCGGTGGAGGACACGAGGCGGCCGCCGATCACGGCGTACTCGTCGTCGGAGCGCAGCGCCACGTAAGGGTGCTCGTGTTCGAGCTCGGGGAACTCGAAGGTGCCCACGAGGCGCACGGTCTCGAGGGCAAGGTCGCGTGCACGCAGGAGCGGGTCGCGCATCGCGCGCATCTCGCGTTTGGTGGGCGTCCGGTAGAAGCCGCCGACCTTGACGTTGACGGGATGCACCGCCCGCCCGCCGATGCGCTCCACGACGTCGTTGCCGATCTTCTTGAGCTGCAGGCCCTTCTCGACGACGTCGCGGGCGTCGCGGGCGAGCTCGACGGCGCCGGGGTAGCCGAGGAAGTCCGGCGTGTGGAGCAGGTAGATGTGCAGCGTGTGGCTCTCGATCCACTCGCCGCAGTACAGGAGCCGGCGCAGGTCGGCGAGGGGCCCGTCGACGCTGACCCCGCAAGCGTCCTCGATCGCGGCGCAGGCGCTCATCTGGTAGGCGACGGGGCAGATGCCGCAGACGCGGGCGGTGATGTCGGGCGGCTCGGTGTAGGCGCGGCCGCGCAGGAACGCCTCGAAGAACCGCGGCGCTTCGTAGATGCGGAGCTGCACGTCGAGGACGTCGTCGCCGTCGGTCTCGACGTAGAGGGCGCCCTCGCCCTCGACACGTGCGAGCCCGTCGACAGCGAGCGTCCGCCCCGCCGGGGCCTTGTGGGTCATCTGCGCGCGCCCCCCCGTTGCGCCGCCGGACCGCCGCCGGCCTTGCGGAACGGCGCCGCCCACGCGTTGAACGTGTGGAAGAACCGCTCGGTGTCGGCGCCGCTCATGCCGAGATCCTGCAGCAACGCCTCGAGCGCGTCCATGTTGGGGGTCTCCATCGGGCCGAAGCAGCCGTAGCAGCCACGCCGGAAGCCGGGGCAGAGCGCACCGCAGCCGGCGTGGGTGACCGGGCCGAGGCACGGGGTCGAACCGGCGACGACGACGCAGACGTTGCCCGCCGCCTTGCACTCGACGCAAACGCTGTGCGCGGGCAGGTTCGGGCGGCGCCCCGCGAGGAACGCCGAGATCACCTCGAGGAGCTGGGCCCTGTCGATCGGGCAGCCGCGTACCTCGAGGTCGACGTCGACGTGCGACGCGATCGGCGTCGAGGTCCCCAGGGCCGAGATGAACTGCGGCTGGGCGTAGACGATCGCCATGAACTCGGCCACGTCGGCGAAGTTGCGCAGCGCCTGGATCCCCCCTGCGGTCGCGCACGCCCCGATCGTGACGAGAAAGCGCGACCTCTCGCGGACCTCGCGGATTCGCACGGCGTCCTCGGGCGTCGTGATCGAGCCTTCCACGAGGGAGAGGTCGTAGGGGCCCGCCGCGGTCGCCCGTGTCGCTTCGAGGAAGTAGGCGATGTCGACGGCGCCGGCGACCTCGAGGAGCTCGTCCTCGCAGTCGAGCAGCGTGAGCTGGCACCCGTCGCAGGACGCGAACTTCCAGACCGCGAGCGACGGCTTCCGCTTCGACGCGAACGCGGCCGCCGTCACAGCTCGCCCACCCTCATCAGCGGGGCGGCCCTGTCGTAGGCGAGCACGGGCCCGTCGCGGCACACGAGGACGGGGCCGAGCTGGCAGTGCCCGCAGTGGGCGACGGCGCACTTCATGTTGCGTTCGAGCGACACGCGCACCCGGCCGGCGTCGATGCCGCTGTCGACGAGGGCGTTGGCGACGAAGCGCATCATGACCTCGGGTCCGCACACGAACGCCACGGTGGTGCCGGGCCGCGACCGGATGCGGGGGACGAGCTCGGTGACGACACCGACGTCGCCGGCCCAGCCCGGAGTCGAGCGGTCGACGATGAGGTGCAGGCCGATGCCCGGGTCGTCGGTCCACGCGGCGAGCTCGTCGGGGTAGAGGAGCTCGGTCGGCGACCGCGCCCCGACGAGGACGTCGACGCGGCCGAAGGAGTCGCGGTCGGCGAGGACCGCGTGCACGATCGGGCGCACCGGCGCCAAGCCGATGCCGCCCGCGACGACGACCACGTCGCCGCCGCGTGCCGACTCGAGGTCCCAGCCCGTCCCGAACGGCCCGCGCACCCCGACGACGTCGCCGGGTGCGAGCTTGCAGAGCGCCTCGGAGACCGCGCCGACGGAGCGCACGGTGTGCACGAGACCGTCGGGGGCGCCGGCGCGTGCGCTCATCGAGATCGGCACCTCGCCGACACCGAACGCCCACAGCATCGCGAACTGGCCCGGGGCCCACGCCGCAATCGGGTCGTCGACGGGGGCGAGGGCCAGCGTGACCGTCGCCCGCATCTCGGGTCTGACGTCGGTGACGCGGTAGCGCCGCGGGATCATCGTCATCGGCCGTCGCCCGCGTACAGGTCGAGGAGCTGCAGCCGCGTCGCCTGCAGCCTGTCGAGGGCAAGCGCGGCCACGCGCTTGACGAGGGCGTAGCCGAAGCGGGGGTCGGCGTCGCACTTGGAGCGCACACAAGCGGCATCCATCACGATCGCGCTCGAGTCGAGCGTCGCGCGGGCGTCGAACTGCCAGCGGTACGGTGGGAAGAGCCACGACCAGCCCACGATCTGGCCCGCTCCGTAGGTGGCGATCACGTCGCTGCCCCGCTGGACGCCGTGAATCGCGAGCGCGATGCGGCCGCGGCGCACGACGTGGCAGCTCCGCGCGGCGTCGCCCTCGGCGAAGACCCTCTCGCCCGCCCGGTAGCGCACGATCCGGCTGCAACCCGCGAGCTCCTCGAGGTGCTCGCGGTCGAGTACCTCGAACGCGTCCAACTCCGCGAGCACGGTGGCGAGGTCCCTCACGTCGCCTCCCCCGCAGCGGCGTGCGCGGCGATGCGGCCGGCTTCGACGGTGATGTCGATGCCGACGGGACACCAGGTGATGCAGCGTCCGCAGCCGACGCAGCCGGACTCGCCGAACTGGTCGTACCAGGTGTCGAGCTTGTGGGTGATCCACTGGCGGTAGCGCGACGCGGCGCCGGCGCGCACCGGCCCGCCGTGGAGGTGGCTGTGGCCGAGCGTGAAACAGGAGTCCCAGCTCCGCCACCGCTCCGCGTGCACGCCGGTGAGGTCGCTGGTGTCCTCGACGGTGCTGCAGAAACACGTCGGGCACGCGAGCGTGCAGTTCGCGCACGTGAGGCAGCGCTTCGCGACGTCGTCCCACTCGGGCGCGTCGGGGTTCGCGCTCAGCAGGCCGGGCAGCGCCGACGTGTCGAGGCTGCGCCCCATCGACCCTGCTGCCGCCTCGACGACCGCCTGCGCTGCTGCGAGGTCCGCGTCGCTCGCCCGACGCTGCGGCACCTCTTCGAGCAGCGCGGCCCCCGTGGCGGTGCCGGCCTCGACGACGATCTCGAGGGTTCCCGCGACGGGGTCGACGAGCTCGGTGAGGCGCAGGTCGTATCCGGTGGTGACCGCGGGGCCGCTGCCCATCGAGGCGCAGAAGCACGTGCCGGCGGGGTCGCCGCACTGCACCGCGACCACGACGTTGGAGTCGCGGTTGTGCGCGTAGACGGCGTCGGGATGGTCCCCGCCGAGGAAGACCCTGTCCTGGATCGCGATCGCGGCGATCTCGCAAGCCCTCACGCCCACGAACGCGTACCGCGGCGGCGTCCCGTGATCGGCGTCGACGGTGACCGTGCCGTCGGGGGCGCGGTGGGCGGCGAAGAGGCGGCTGCGTTCGGGGAACAGGTAACGCTTCCACGAGTGCGGGCCGACGGCGTAGCCGAACGCCTTGGAGTCCCCGCGCCGCACCAACGCGTAGGTGCCGGCGTCCTGGTCGTCGGTCCACCCGATCGGGAGGTCGTCGACGGTGTCGATCTCGTCGTAGGCGACGACCCCGTCACGCCGCGTCGGGCCCACCACCGTGTAGCCCGCGGCCGCGACGGCGTGCAGGAGCGCGTCGAGGCCGTCGAGGTCCACGACTGCCGGGGACGCGTCGGTGGCCGCCATGGGGGGAGTCTGGCCTGCCGCCGCCCGCCTTGCAGGCCCGAACGTCGCTACGGGTCGACTCGGGTCCTGCGCTGCGTCGTTGCGGGAGGGTAGGGCGGCCTGCCGCTCGTGGGCGTTGCGACCCGTTCGTGGCGTTGTGATCCGCCCCGGGATCCATGGAGGCTCCGTTCCTTGAGTGCAGGATGGAGCTATGCCAAGACGAGGGAAGTATCCGAGAGAGCTGCGTGAGCGGGCGGTACCGTTGGTGCTGGAGCACCAGCACGAGCACGCGTCGCAGTGGTATGGCCGGGACTTGGGGTGATACGGAACACCCCCGCGTGGGCGGGGACGACGTTAACTGGCCAGTCCGCATAGTGGGCTACTGCGGAACACCCCCGCGTGGGCGGGGACGACTGCTCAAGGCACTGGGCGAGGTTGACCCGGACCGGAACACCCCCGCGTGGGCGGGGACGACGCCGGTCAGGTCGATCGGTGTCCCGGCAGCGTCGGAACACCCCCGCGTGGGCGGGGACGACACCTTCGCGTTACGGTCGGGCACCCCGAAAATCGGAACACCCCCGCGTGGGCGGGGACGACAACCCGTCGAACCCGACGCCGTAAGTGTCGTAGGGAACACCCCCGCGTGGGCGGGGACGACACCTCGTAACACCTATCGAGCGCCTTGGCACTCGGAACACCCCCGCGTGGGCGGGGACGACCTGGCAGTGCCCACATTCGTAATGTCACATCGGGGAACACCCCCGCGTGGGCGGGGACGACCCGACGATTCCGGTGATGTCGCCCTTGTCGTTGGGAACACCCCCGCGTGGGCGGGGACGACCATCGCTCGGTGTCGCCCTTGTTTCCTTACGGAGGAACACCCCCGCGTGGGCGGGGACGACCTGTCGGGCTGCCCCATGCCTCACCACTGCCGAGGAACACCCCCGCGTGGGCGGGGACGACTCGGGGATGTCGACCTCTCGCTGCTCGATGATGGGAACACCCCCGCGTGGGCGGGGACGACTCGTCATCGAACGTCTGCGCGACATGCACCAAGGGAACACCCCCGCGTGGGCGGGGACGACCTCGGGGCCGTCATCCTGATCAACGAAATCAACGGAACACCCCCGCGTGGGCGGGGACGACAGGAGATGCGGCTGAGCATCTCCCTCACCGTCAGGAACACCCCCGCGTGGGCGGGGACGACATGCCGATCGAGTCCCAGCCGAGCTGGTGACGGGGAACACCCCCGCGTGGGCGGGGACGACACCTACCCAGCGGCTATCAGCAGCGCCGAGGCAGGAACACCCCCGCGTGGGCGGGGACGACGCGGGCACGCAGGCAGAGAAAGGCGTGACGGGAGGAACACCCCCGCGTGGGCGGGGACGACGTGCGTGTTGTGCAGGCGGTGCTGCTGTCGCGGGGAACACCCCCGCGTGGGCGGGGACGACTCACGTTCGGGTCGCCGTGCCAAGACCTCTCCGGGAACACCCCCGCGTGGGCGGGGACGACGTCCCCACCGCCGATTTCAGCCATCCCGGAGAGGGAACACCCCCGCGTGGGCGGGGACGACACAGCAGCATGCCGTCAGCGGTCGACGCGTACGGGAACACCCCCGCGTGGGCGGGGACGACCCTTGTCACCTGCGGCGATACTGTCGCTGCTCCGGAACACCCTGCGTGGGCGGGGACGACCGTCCCCAGGAGCGCCGGAGCGGCGATGTCGTAGGAACACCCCGCGGGCGGGGACGACCGAGGTTGAGCGCCTCGGTCCAGGCTTGCAGGGGGAACACCCCGCGTGGGCGGGGACGACCGCCGCTGGCTCGTCGCCGGTTGCAGTGGGAAGGGAACACCCCGCGGGCGGGGACGACTGGGCTTCTGACTCGGGATGACATTCTCGGGGCGGAACACCCCCGCGTGGGCGGGGACGACGAGATCGGGTTCGGCGCGACGTGGCAGACAGCGGGAACACCCCCGCGTGGGCGGGGACGACGACTCCGAAGTGACGCTGCCCTCGACCGTGACGGGAACACCCCCGCGTGGGCGGGGACGACGCAAAGGCGGATGGCGCGCGGTAGACGGCGAACGGAACACCCCCGCGTGGGCGGGGACGACCGCATCGCCACCATCGGCACCGTCGAGCCCGCCGGAACACCCCCGCGTGGGCGGGGACGACGTCGGCGCCCATGCCCCGACGAGGACGTCGATCGGAACACCCCCGCGTGGGCGGGGACGACGGTTCCGAGTGACACGCCGCCAAGCACTCGTCCGGAACACCCCCGCGTGGGCGGGGACGACGTGCCCGCATTGCCGCCCAGTGCGAGCTGGCCGGGAACACCCCCGCGTGGGCGGGGACGACCACCACCGCTGGATACGACAGGGCGAGCATCTGGGAACACCCCCGCGTGGGCGGGGACGACTACACGCCGAACTGGTACGCATGGATGGTCGAGGGAACACCCCCGCGTGGGCGGGGACGACGAGGACGCCCGGCTCGCCGCTGGTGACGACTTCGGAACACCCCCGCGTGGGCGGGGACGACCGGGACGTCGCTGTCACCGCCGACGGCTTGCAGGGAACACCCCCGCGTGGGCGGGGACGACGATTGGCTTGATCGGCTGTCCCGTCGCCTGGCGGGAACACCCCCGCGTGGGCGGGGACGACTGGCGATGGTGCCGGTGCCGTCCCGGTTCGTGTGGAACACCCCCGCGTGGGCGGGGACGACGGCTCTAGCAAGCCTCCTAAGCATTGGCATGCCGGAACACCCCCGCGTGGGCGGGGACGACGCCTCGGAAGGTTCTCCCCGATCGGCCCGAATCGGAACACCCCCGCGTGGGCGGGGACGACAAGATGACGTTGAACCGGTACCGCCGCAGGACCGGAACACCCCCGCGTGGGCGGGGACGACATGCCCGACGAGTGGCGCTCCAGCGATAGAGACGGAACACCCCGCGGGCGGACGACCCACACGCTGGGTCGGAGCGGGCGGGACGACCTCTCCCACACCACCGAACCGAACACCCCGCGGGGCGGGGACGACCGTCGGCGGGGGTCGCCGATCTCGCGCTCAGCGGACGACCCCCGATCGGGGACACCCCGGGCGGGGACGACCTCGGATGAACACCCCGCGTCGGGGCCTCCGACCTACTTGCTCAAGGGCGGGGACGACTCCCACTTCGAGAACGTACAATCGAACACCCGTGGTCCGGCGGCCGGAACACCCCGCGTGGGCGGGGACGACCGTTGCACCCCCGCGTGGACGGTCGTAGAGCTCCGAACACCCCGTGGCGGCGAACTCCATCTGGCCGTGCCGGAACACCCCGCGGGGCGGGGACGACCTGGCGGCTCGTGGGCGGGACTTCGAGAGCCGTACTCCGACTTCACACCCGCAGCACCGGTCGAGAATGCGGAACACCCGATCGCGGCCCCCGCGGGCGGGGACGACACGTACTCGTCCGGCACCGCGTGGGAGGATACGACGATCGGAACACCCCGCGTCGACCGGCCGTGGGAACACCCCGCGTGGGCGGGGACGACCACCATCCGGGGAACACCCGCGTGGCGGGACGACTTGCGGCCTTTGATGGGGTCCGACCTGACGCACATCGCTCAACCAGGGAACACCCCCGCGTGGGCGGGGACGACACTTCCTGACCTGGGAGTCTATCGGCGGAGCCGGGCGGACAGGATCAGTCCGTCGTAGTCCACGGGGTACCACCTGTCCTTGCCGGCCGTTCTCACAGTCCAGCGTTGCTCGTTCCGGGCGGGCTCAATCATGACGGCTTGACCATCACCGATTCGATCCGAGAGAACGTCCCAAAGGCCGTTGCGGATACGGCGATTCGGTTGGCCGACGAACACGCCCGCAGCCACCTCCACCATCCACCGCGTCAGGTGGCCTCGCAGCCCTTCAGGGGCGGCCACCAAGACAACGACGGTCACGTAGAGACCTCACCTGCGGGATCCTCCATCACGGGTCCGCTCACAACTCGATGTGCAGGGTGAGTCGAGAGCTCGTCGTCCCAGTCGCCCCAGTTCACGCCTGCTTCAACTTCACCAGTTTCGTCGTCCCAGAGCGCCGTCGAGTCGCCCTCGGGAAGATCCTCACCTCCTAAGAGGGCCAGTATGTCGCGGATCATCCGGTGAAGGAGTCGGCCGTCAACGAGCTGATCTCGAAGCGCCAATCGCATGTCTCGCTCGTCGGTCCTCTTCGCTGCGGCCAGATCGAACGCAAGCGGGATCGTGTACTCGGCCTTGTAGAGGTCCGCTACGTCCATAGCGAACGAAAGGGCCGAACCCGTGTGGACGAAGCCGAGCCCCGGCGACGCACCGACACCGACGATTGCGGCATGGGCGAGACCGTACAGGCAGGCGTTCCCCGCTGACAGCAGTCGGTTCACGTCGTCCCCGGCCGCGAACGGATCGCCGGCGCGGTACTCCCGCTTCTGCCAAGGGACGCCTGTTCGTTCCGAATGGTGACGATATGTGCGGCGGATACGCGTGCCCTCGCGACCGCGCAACTGTTGCATCGTGAGGGAACTCACATCCTCGCCGGGAAACCGCATTGCATACATGGCCCTAGCGACGCCCAGCCGACTCGAGGTGTTGCTCACCAAACGGGCCTGGCGGACGAGCAGCCTCGAGCCGCGGCTGGGGCCGCGTCCGCTGGCGTACAGGCGCACCCCATGCTCGCCGACCCAGCAAATGCACGTGCCCGAATCTCCGAGCAGATTGACGGCACCGTGCGTTATGCGTGTGCCGGGGCCGAGGAGAAGAACAGCCACCCAGGCGGCCGGGACACGAACGGTCCGCTCCTTGTTGATGAGCGTGACGGAGTTCTCGTCACGGTCCACGTGGGTCCGTTCCACATAGAGGGTCGACACGCGGTCGGTGATGCGATGGAGGTCTTGAGCCTCCGCTCGCCACCACATATCAAAGAGCGCCGTGCGCCGTCGGACACGGCGCGAGCGTGAGGAGGCCGCAGCCGTAGGCCTTGGCCCGTCCGACGCCCTCGGTGAGAGCGGACCTGAGGAGATCGGGATCGATCACGCACAACCGTCCTTCGTAGGTCGCCGTCTGGATCGTGACCAGGGCCTTCGACCCGTTGCGGCGGAATGTTCTACGCGCGCGGTCGATGATGCGGACGTCCGGGACCGACTCGCCCATGGTGGCGGAAGCCCTAGCGGCTGGGATCTCGATGCCAAGCGCCTCCTGGCGGGCCAGCAGCCAGTCGAGCTGGTGGCTCGTGGTACGGTGCGCCACAGTTCGTGAGCGGCGTGGGTCAGCCGACAGCTTCTTGCGCTGAGACGGCGTGAGCCTGTCGGGGTTGCGCGTGGAGGAGACCGGATTAGCCGTGAGGCGGAAGGCATACTCCTGACCCGCGTCGAGTCGCTCGAGGAGCGGTTCGTAGGATCTCACCTGCACTTGCGGGTCGTAGGGATCGTCGGAGGAGGGCCAGCCGGCCTGTTCCACAAGGTGCTCCCATGACGGCACGGATTCGGTCAGCACCAGTAGTGCTGGGCGCAGAGGGTCGTCTGTGTCCAGGCGCCACAGCGTCCTTTCACGCACGGGCTGGCGTACCAGACCTGCCAGCACGGCCGCATGCAGCGCATGTGGGTCGCGGAAGAAGCGTCTCGCCTGATTTCGACGAGGGTTGAGACGGATCCGGGAGAGGTGGGCCATGGACTCACCACCCCAGGAGGGCGAACGGGTCGTGTATCCCCGCTGCTTCCTCTGATTCGTGGCCTGTCGGCAGGTCATGCCAACAATGCCGGACGAGGCGAGTCGTGAAGGCCCGGCGAGCATGCTCGAAAGTCACGGGCACATCAGAACGCGTGTCTACGCCGCCTTCGGGGATCGATCCTCCGGTGCGGAGCTCGGGGACCTCGATTGTCGAGGCCAGCCGTACGACGCTGCTCAAGCGTCCAGACCGTATGAGATGATTCCTGTGCGTAGGTGACGCTTGCCAAGGCACATCTCCTAGGACGTCCTCAGGGCTGCCGTTCCAGAGTCGATCCCGGCGCTCGGAGGGCGGCTCCAGCAGGATCGGCATTGTGGGGACGCAGCTTCGTCGACCCAGTGCCAGCGGAAACTCCGGATGGCGCACCGCATCTGCCAGTCCGGTGAGGAGTTCAGGGTCGCCGCCGACTGCCGCCACGAACACGGCATCCTGGAGGTAATAGCGCTGGGTGACTGCCGTGAACTTGGATGGCGACGTGTGAACCTGCTGCCCCTTCTTGTTCACCTTTGCGGACAACAGCGCAACCCTGCGGTAGTCACTGACAGTGTGGTAATCGCGCAGGAGTGACCCACCCTGATCAATGCGCACTCCTAGTTCAAGCGTTACCAGATCACTGATCGGGTCTGACCGCCGCCGGCCACTCGCCGCGGCCAGCAGGCCGACGACCCCCGATTTTGTGGGCTCACCGTCCGTCTCGCGTCGGTTGAACTGACTGTGACTACCCCAGGATTGCAGTGGGCCTGCCAAGCGCAGTACGAGGCACTGCCTGGTGCTCATTGGGTGATCGCTTCAGAGATGAGCGCCTCGAGGGAATCGAGGAGCTGATCGAATCGAACAGAATCCCCGAGGGCAGCTACCGCTTCCGAGCTGCCGTTGAGGTCCCTGTAGTTCGCCAGCACCGCGTTGGGTTCGAGGCCCCAGCGCTCTGCGACCGATTCGAGCTCGCCTGCCAGGCGAACGATGGACTGCGTCGTGATCTGACGTGGCGGAACGGGTTCCTCGAAGGCGGATACCAGGTTGACGGGTTGGTCTTCCCGCGTGACGACCACAACGGCGTCGGGCAAGGTGCGATGAGCGAACGCGTTCTGGTGCCCGCTGGGAATAGACCGGACGAAGCCGTCCACGAAGTCGCGGACGCCCTTAACGGTCACTGTCACTTCACCGTCCAGGTTCTCCTTGAGTAGCTCCACGGCCACACTGGCGTACCTGTAGAGAGTTGCCGAGTTGAACTCGACGGTGCCGATCATGCCTGCGCCGGCGTCATCACCAGCTGCACGTGACTTCTCGTCATCGACCGCGGTGTAGTAGTCGAACTCGGTTTCCACCGGATGGGTGGAAATCGCATGGGCCACCTGTACGGCTGCATCGACATTGAGATGCGGCAGATCTGCAACCATACGGCCGAAGAGAGCCACGTCGATAGGATGTCCACTCGTCAGCGCATCCTCGACAGACACTCCACTGAGAGCGTCGACCAGGGCGTCGGGCTCGAGGTCCGCGATCTCCGGTAGCAGCGGGATAACCAACTCGACCAACGACTCGATCTGGGCCCTGCCGAAGAAGAGCAGGTAAGCCGTGTCGCTCTCTTGCTTCTCCTTCTTCTTGATACCCAACTGCTCGAGCAAAGCCGAAGAGATGTCGTGTGCCCGGTCCTCATCAAGCTCGGTCCGCGCTGTGAGCCGGTCAGTTAACAGCTTCGCAATCCGTTGGGTACGTGTCGCCTGGGCGAGTGGGGGCGTCTTCTCCGCGAACAACTTTCGGGTGGCGCGCTTCCAGGCCTGCGAGGACACCCGGGCACGACGGACCCCTCCGTAGACCGCCTGCTTCGGCGAACCCGCATCGTCACGGTTGAGGTTCGATGGCGGGACTGTCTGGATGATGTGGACGTCAACGAAGCGACTTGCCATTGCTTTGCTTCCTGTTCTCAGACACTGATGGTGTGCTTACGGCGTGTCGGGCGTGCTGTCAGTGAGTGCTGGCGATCCTTCGCCGCCCGCGTGGAAGGAGTGGTACTGGAGGCCCCAACGGCGACGAACACGATCCCGGCCACCCGGCCACCGCCAGTCTCTGATGTCGCTCATGAGACGCCCGTAGTCCAAGGCGACGACGTTCGGTAGTCCGTGAAGCAAGCGAATGATGTGGCGCAAGTGGTGCACCAGTTCGCCTAACTCGTCGGCTGTCACGGCACTGTAGAAGCGCCGATCGACTGCCTGCTTCGTGAACCGGTTGCTCCCGTGCAGAGCGCGCACCGCTGTCCCGAGACCGACACCCCGCATGTGCACAGGTCTACGTTGCGATTGCTGGTGGATGGCGAAGAGCACCAACGCATGGTGTTCGGCGATGACCCCGGGCGGCAGTTCTTTGCGGTCTCCGTCCGGACCCCTGAAGCGGTCGTCGACATCCTCGGTCAGGAACGGCCACATGGACGGCACGGTCCAGGGTGGCCGTCCCGCACCGCGGCGGAGTGCCGCAAGTTCGTCTCCGGGCGGAGTGCGGGACGGATCCCGCCATCCACCTTCGCCGTCTGCATAGCGATCCCAATACCGACGGCCGGTGCTGGCGATTGCAGCTTCACTCACGCGGAGACCTCCTCTCGATGATTCGGATCGGATTCGAGCGGGGGCTTCGGACCAAGGATGCGGTTGAGGTCGGCACGAAACCTCAGCTCAGCCGTGGACACGTTGGCGACGCCCTTGGCGTCGTCATAGCTGTGGCCTGCGAAGGCGATGGCGGAAACAGAGCCGATGAGCTCCTCCAGGATGTCGAGTGCAGCATTGCGGGCAGTTGCGCACCAGGCATCGACGGCGTCGTAGAAACGGCCGGGTGATCGCTGAAGGCCGGCAAGGCATCGTCGGACGGGCATGTCGAGCATCGCGAGCAGCCGGGCGCTGGCTCTCTGCCCTTTGTCCCAGGGCACGAGATCGCCGCCCATCGCGAGCTTCAAGCCTCGCTCGAGGCGGTCGACGGCTCTGGCGAGCTCTTCGGCATCGGCGGCGAAGCGTTCCACGGCATCACGCCCGTCGGAGTCAGCTAGAGCGACCAACGGCAGCGGTATCGCGTCGTGGATAACGTTCTCCACGACGGCGGACTGGTTGCCGTACTCGATTCCGATGATCTCGATGTTCAGGGGGTATCCGGCGGGAAGCGAGCCTTTGGCCGAGTGGTCGGCGATCCCGGAGATGACACCTGCCGTAGCCACCTCACCGGAGGTCGACGTGCCAGGCAGCGCGAGGAGCGCAGACAGTCCGCGCCAAGCTGTCCGCCCGGAGCGGTGGGCACGAGGCCGGCGTGGCGGCTGACCGGCCTTGGGCTTCGTTTCTAGGTTCCACAGTGTGTGGGGCTCGAATTCGGGGACTGTGCTCAGCCTGTCACCGGCGCAGAGCACGACCGATTCAACTGACTCGTCACCTGGTGTGGGGAAGAGACGAATTCGGCGGGACTGCCACGTCAGCAGATCGAGCAGGCCACTCGCCGGCCGTTCATCCCACGCTGGCCCCCGTGGTGGCCGCCGCCACCAAGGCGCATCTGCGGGGTCAGCACCGTCCGGCCTAACGGGAGTGTTGAGCACCAACGTCTCGTAGAGGTTGGGTCCACTCGGCAGCGCCACCCCAAGGCGCCCCAGGCTCCCCACGGGATTTCCCGTGGTCTTCCCAGCTTTCACATGGGGATCGCCGGCAGCACCCGACTTGATCGCTGCGGTGTCATAGCAATGTGCGTGCAGCAGCCACAGCATCGCGTCGGCTGCAGGCAGACATGTCGGAGTGGCCTCAGTGGCGGCTGAGAACAACGGAACGTTGTTGCCCGACGCAAGTGCAGGGAGCAGCAAGCCTGCGCCTTTGGCCTCACCTGTCGTGGTGACCAGCCCGCCGACCTGTGCGAACGGCTTCTCGTCGTCGAAGAGGTCGAAGCGGTCCGCGTATCTGTCGAGGTATGCGTCGATTTGGTCGCGATCGAAGCCTCCCCGAAGGAAGCGTGCCCTCCACTCCACCTCGGAGGTGGGCGGCCCCTCAGCGTCGATCACGATGGGCAGGAGCAATTGCCGCATGACAGCGGCATAGACGGTGCGGGGTTCGACGGCGAGGGCGCGCACCTCGTGGGAGCGGTGGAGCAGGTCGCGGATCGACAATCGTTCGTTCCCCTGGTTCGTCGACGCAGGGATCGTTGCTTCGTCGACGACACTGAATCGCATTGCCGGTGCTCCTCCCAGTCGATCGCACGCTCACACTAGGGCGCGGGTTCCACGAGCTTGAGCCATCCCGCCGGGGCGGGGCATGGGTCAAGCCATGAACCGGCTGGGACGTCGCGGCCGTCGCTCTGCCGGGTCTTCACGTCCTCTCCCACCTCAAGCCCAGGTCGTCGTCGTAGAAGACACGGAATCGCCTGCCGTTCGCCTCGAGCGTCCCCTCGGACAGTTCTCCGCCGAGGGCTAGGACCTTCGTGTGGCCGAGCCAGGGGTGGTCGTGCCACTCCGGCAGGGGGTCCAGCGCCTTGGCCGCGACGTTGAGCCCGCTGGCGTGTCCCGGAAGCCTGACGGTCCCGCCGAGAACCGCGACAGGATCGTGGCCGTGGACCGCTTCCCCGTTGACGCCGAGGTTCGTCCCATCGAGAGTCTCGTAGCGGCCGTCGACCTTGCGGACAAGAAGGACCTCCTCTCCCATGTCGTTCTCTCGGACGCCGATCCAGGCGGCCAGGTCTTCGGGAACGTCGGATGCAGAGTCGGTCAGGCCTTCGAGCGTGGTCTTCGTGCGCTCCCCCTCTTTGGTCAGACGATACGAAGCGGCGACCGCCCGGCACCTCTCGACCTCCTGCTGCCTATCTCTCCGGGCACTGGCTTCGTCCTCGCACCACTCCCGCGGAATCACCGGATTGGGCGCATATGCGCTCTCGACCAGCGCCGCAATCGAAGACGGGAGGCGCCAACCCCCTTCGGCCTTGGCCGTCTTAACGGCAGCGAGCGACCGCAGGAGTCGGTGCCGGCCGTAGATGGCCTCTGCGCCCTTGGGGAACTGCGGCCGTCCCGAATCGGCCCCTTGGACGCCCGTCACGAGCACGCGCGGATCGCGCAGGCTCCAAGGCCGAGCGTCATGGGGGCGATCGTGGCGGTGGAGCCTACCCACCCTCTGCAAGACCAGATCCAGCGGGGCGACGTCGGTCACGAGCAGGTCGACATCGACGTCGAAGGACTGCTCGGCGACCTGAGTCGCCACCACGATCCGCCTGCGTGGGCGGTCTTTCCCGTCGGGTCCGAGCTCCCTGACGAGCTGCTCGGTCCTCTCAGCACGAGTGGCCGCCGTGAATTGGCTGTGCAATAGCACGACGTCCTCGCCGAATACAGCACGCAGTGCGAGGAAGGTCGCCTGGGCGCGGTCGACAGTATTCCGGATGATCAGTGCACAGCCGCTCTCTTCCATGAGGCGTTGCAGCTCGTCGACCACCTGCTGATTCGGATCCGCTGATGGTGACGGGTCTTCCAGCAGCGAGACTACAAAGGTCCTGTCCCGCCGTGCCGGTTCGCAGACTGCGCGGGTCGCAACACCCCCATCTGACATCGATGTCACGGCGGGGTATCCGGTGGGTTGCTGTGTCTCCGCGTCGTGACCTTCGGGGCTCGTCTGGCCACCCGAGGCGTACGCGGCGATCATACGGTCACGTTGCGCCGTATGGAGTGTGGCAGACAGCAGGACAACGGGAACTCGCCCGCTACCCAGCCAGGCGAGAAGTTCCAGGAGGAATTCGGTCATGTACTCGTCGGCAGCATGGACCTCGTCGAAGATCACGACCTTGCCGGCGAGGCCCGCATAGCGCGGTGCGACATATTTGGTGCGAGTCGCTGCGTAGAGGAGCTGGTCGAAGGTGGCCACGACGACCCCGGCGAGTAGGCCGCGATGACGGCCGAGCACCCACTCTGAGGCCGCAAGCGCGAGGCCGTCACTGACTGCGGCGCCAGCGTCCTCGCAGATCCCGCTGACGCTGGGGACGTCGGGATCCTCGATGCTGAACTCCTCCAGGTCGTCGGCCATGCCGTAGGCGTCGAGACGGGAAGACTCGACACCGGCGGCAGCGGTCGCGCTGCGACGTGCGAGCATCGCCTGCCAAAGCGGATTGAAGCGGCGACGGCCGTGGAGCAACGCCACCTGGATGTCGGGATCAACGGTGCCAACCCATTTGGAGACGCGCTCCAGCATGGGGTCGGCCGTTGCCTGTGTGGGCATCGCGATGGCGACGCCGTCGGCTCCGAATCGAAACGCGAGCACTTCCGCTGCTGCCAAGGCCGACTCGGTCTTGCCTTCGCCCATCGGCGCTTCCACGATCAACAGTCCCGGTGCATTCAGCGAGCGGGCACTATCGACGGCAAGTGCCTGCGTGGGATACGGCGAGCGGCCGAACCGTTCGCGGATCGGGTCGTGGCCCGGATCAGGCAGATCCTTCCATCCTCCCGAGAGGTCCAACTCCACCCACGCCGTCTCTGCCCGCAGGCGCGCCGCAATAAGGGAGATGTCCTCCCAGTCATTGACGCCCGGGAACGAGCTCGCGATCCAATCGGCCATCATCACGTAGCCGCTGAGGGCGAGCTGGTCGGCGCGGGCCGGTGGGGCGAGTCGGACGATGTCGGTGACGGAGCCGAAGGTGGTTGTGGCGGTGATGAGCTCGACCAGCAGCGACCGCGCCCGCCCCCACGGCCCTTCTCCGACGTTGCACCTGGTCTCCCGCGGGAGCCGAGACTCGACGTTGAAGAGCTCTCCGCTCCGCATGAACCGGCCGTGGTGACCGCCGATCAGGGGCCACAACCATTCGACGGACTGATCTGCGCCAGAAGCTGCCTCGTGCAGCGCTGCACGCATCGTTGCGGCTCCACTGCGGTCGTGACGCCACAGATGGCCCGGATGTAGCCCCCGATGTTCGATGTGGAGTCCCGCCGCTTCGACCTGCCGGCACAACACGTCATCGAGGCATTGGAAAGCCGGCGTGGCTTTTCCAAGGTCGTGAAGACCGGACAGCCACATGAGGAGCGAGCGTCCGCGCATACTGGTTGCTTCGTCGTAGCGCCGCCGCAGGCAGGGTGCGAGGAATCGGTCCCAGATCAGCTCTGCTACTGCCAAGGAATCGAGCATGTGTTGAACCAGCAAGGAGGGACCGCCGGCCTTCTCGGATTTCCCCCACAGTGTCGCGAGCCAGCCCTGCTCCTCGGGCGTGCGTTCCCGCAGCCAACGATCGATCGGATCATCGACGGTCTCAGGCATCAGGTCACCGTCGTCCGCTGAATCTGTGGAACGGCGGGCATGCACGCGGCGCGAGTCGTTCGGGGAGGGCGTCGAGGAGCCTCGGCAGGAGCGCTGCGGTGGCTCTTGCGTCTGGTAGCGCTCGATGTGCCCTTGCATGCGGAATTCCCATGATGTGGCAGGCGACCGACAGGCTCAGTCGCGATCCAACGACTCTCTCAGTGAGAGCGGCCGTACATACACCTTCGACACGATACAGAGGCTCAAGGCCAACACGTCTGAACTCTGCGAGTAGAAGCCTCCAGTCGAAGCGAAGGTTGTGACCAACAACGATGTGGCCTTCAATGTGCCGTGCGAGATCATCGGCAATATCAGAGAACGACGGTGCACATTCGAGCATCGAAGCGGAGATTCCATGGATCCAGGATGGCCCTGGCCCACAACCCACATAAATTAGCGTGTCGAACTCCCCGATCACAGCATAATCGGCCGCGAGTTCAACGAATCCCACTTCAACAATCCTGGCGCTTGACCCCAACCCGGTAGTCTCCGTGTCAAGCACCAGCCAGTTGCTTTGGCCCACACCAACGTCCTCGCCTTGTTGCCGATCAGGGCGAGCAATACCCGCACACGACCAGCGTAGCTCTCCTCCCTCGGGCCTGCCCGGCGCCGGCACTACCGGCAGCGCCCATTCGGATTCGGCGGCCGGTACGAGCGCCGGTGCGACGAGCATGGCGAACACCACAACGGCGAGGAGGCGAAGCCGGGTGACCGCAACGGCGTGGCCGGGTCCCACACGAGCGGGGCTGCGGTCGCGGCGCTCAAGTAGACGAGAAGGACAGGCGCCGCGATGCACGCCGCCATCACGAGCCACTCCGCTCGGCGGAGACGCCGTGGTCGGTAGCGGGTTCGACCGACGTCGCGGGCCTCGCTCACGAGCGCAAGGAACGCGGCCTCCACCGCGCCGAGCGCCGCGACCCCACACCACGCCGCCACTCGTTCGGGCACGGCTGCGACAGCGCGCCCGAACCCGCGGGCGTCTATCGAGTCGGCGGGCGAGCGCCTTCTCCATCCCGCGTTCGAGGGCCGGCACGGCGAGGCGGACGATGCGCCCGCGCCGCACCACGATGCCGCCGGTGCGGGCGCGGTCGGCCTCACGCCTCAAAGTGCGGACGAGACCACCGACCGCACGAACGCGATCGCGACGACAACCACGAGGCCGGGGGTCGTGGAACGCACGCGGGACCATCTGCACGAGTTCGTAGTGGGACACGACCGCGTTGAACGCACCGAAGGCCGCCACCACATCAACCACGACGAAGCCTTCCACAGCGGCGCGCAGGACCACCGCCGTCTCGACCGTGCGGCCCACGGGGTAGCCGCCCAGCCAGGCGGGGACGGTGAACGACGGCAGCGCGAGCATGCCGGGACCGCCCACATGGACCGTGATGCCGTTGATGGCCACGTTGACGACCACGAACTCCAGCGAGAGCACGACGAGAGCCGGAAGGCGCGGGCAAAGGACGTCTCGGCCGGCCCCGTCAACCGTACGGATATTGGTGTCAACTTCCTAGGATCTCTCGAACATATGTTCGGATAGTGTGGTATCCTGTTCTCATGTGGTCCTACGGTGACACCAGGGACGAACTCGACAAGCTCAGCGACGCACAACTGTGCGACTACGTCACCCAGATGCAGGCATTCGAGGCATCCGCGCAAGCACACAAGGCCGCCGCCCACGCCCTCATCACCCAACGCGGATGCCACTGCCGCGACGGATCCAGGACCCTGAACGGATGGATCCAAGAGACCGGCCGCCACAGCCGCCGCCACGCCAGGACCCAAGTCGAGATCGCCAACGCCGCCGCCGACCTGCCCGAGATCTGGGCACGCTTCGCGGACGGGAGCCTCTCCGAAGACCAGATGGGGATCCTGGTGCGGTTCGCGACCGCCGAGACCGACGCCCATTGGGCCGGCGAAGCCCCGAAGTTGTCGGTGCGCCAACTCGAGGTCTGCGCCCGACAGCACCGCCGGGAGCGCCGAGACCCGGACCCCCCGGACCCGGACACGCCGGACCCGAAACCGGACCCCGACCCCGACGGGACCGAGACCGGCCCGGCGGAGCCCCCAGGCGGGCCCGAGCCGGCCGGCGGGTCCGAAGCGCCGATCACCAACACCGCGTTCTTCACGCCGCTACCCGACGGCAGCGGCGCACGCCTCGTCGCCACCTTCGACATCGCCACCGCCGCGTTCGTCGAAGCCGCGCTCCGCCGCCAGGCCGACACCTACCCCCGCAACCCCGACACCGACGCCTACGACCCCCTCGGCGAACGCATTGCCTGGGCGCTGTTCGACCTGACCACCTCGACCAGACGATCGAACTGGGCCGACCGCGCCGTGGTCACCATCCACGCCGACCTCGCCACAGTCGCCGGCCTCGACGACAACGACGCGGTCATCGACTGGCCCCAACCCGCCAGAGTCAGCGCCGACGAGCTCCGCCGACTCCTGCACAACGCCATGATCGACACCAGCCTCGACGACCTCGCGGGCCGCCCGATCGGCATCGGCCACGTCACCAACCACTGGCCACCCATGGCGCAGCGACGCATCCAACATCGCGACCGGGGCTGCTGCCGCTGGCCTGGATGCTCGAACTCGATCGGCCTCGAGATCCACCACGAACCCCCCTACCCCCAAGGCCCGACCGACACATTCCACGGCCTGTTACTGTGCGTACACCACCATCAATGCCGAACCAGCCGAGGATTCCTGATCACAGGAAACCCCGAAGAAGAACTCCAGTTCTGGCGACCCGACCACACCCTCATCGGAGCCACCCGACCACCCCTCGACCCCCACCTCGAAACCCTCTTCTGCCTTTGATACGGGCGGTATACGGATCTGGGTCGACAACCAGCGCGTCACCGACCGCTGGGCACCACGACCACCACCACCTACGACCAGGCCGTCCGCCTGAGGACTACCCCACCGGCACCGCCCGGCCCGCGTCGCCACCCCCGCATGGGCAGAGTCCGGCCTGTCGCCGTTCGCCTTTCGGTTGGTGGTCACTTATTAGTGACCACCAACCATTACCAGGCGATGGTAGGCGTGTGGCTCGCACGACCAAGGCCAGTCTCACGTCACAGGGAGCTTCGGCGTTCGCTCGCGCGATCCGCTCGCTGGGCCACCGAGTCACGGACGCGCCAGAGGGCACCGGTGCGGACGTGGTCGTCACGGTGGACGGCATGGACGTCCCCGTCGACATCAAGGGGGTCTCGGTCGTCAACCCAGAGGCGGTCCAGCGGCTCCTCGGTTCCTCGCCGAAGCGCAGGACTGGAGTCACTCGCGTCGTGGTCGGCGACCTGATCACGGGACCGGCCCGTGAGGCGCTGGGTGACGCCGGGTGGGGATGGCTGGATCGGCGGGGCCATGTCGTGCTGCGAGCGAAGGGCGTGCACATCGACGCCGACGTGCCCACCGATGGCCGGCAGACGGCGGGCGGCCCGCCAAGGCCGATCTCCGGTTCCGCGGGGATCTCCTGGGCTGCCGCCCTGCTCATGTCACCGCAGGATCCGCCGTCGAGGCGTGACGTGGCTCGACGAGTGTCGCTGTCGCACTCGGCGATCGTCGCGGCGGCGAAGCGGTTGAAGGATTCCTCCCTCGTCCGTGCTGACGGGCGGCCACTGGTCCCTGAGCTGTTCTGGGCGCTCGCCGACGAGTGGCATCCC
This sequence comes from Acidimicrobiia bacterium, assembly GCA_046331095.1. Taxonomy (GTDB): domain Bacteria; phylum Actinomycetota; class Acidimicrobiia; order UBA2766; family UBA2766; genus JAIBAC01. Next base: position 888,539 of record JAXLRM010000004.1, on the reverse strand, counting down.
CGCCCGACCCCGCTCGCCGAACTCCCACCTCCACGCGACGCTGGGAACTACGCCGTCCTCGGCGTCAACCTCGACGCGCCCGGCCCCGGTGGGCGGTCGCAGGGACCGTCGGAGCGACAGCCTGGGGTGCACCCCTGGCGATCGGGGCCGCCTTCGCGCCCGACTTCTACGTCCCGTCAGCAGGAGAGCTCCGCCAGGCCACGCTCCGCCTCGGCGAGGCGACACGGTTCGAGGAGCGGGCCTGCACGGCGGCCGTCGCGCCGACGCCCCTGGTGTGCGCCGAGCGGGTCGACCGGGCAAGCGACGAGTGGGGCCACTGGCGCTTCGCTCACGGACTCTTCGCCGCGCTCGACCTGGCGCAGGACCGCGCCCGCGGTACCGAGATCCTCGCTGACTGGCAACCGGAGGACTTCACCCGTGTTTGGTGAGCGCTCGTCCTCGCCGGCGACGTGGACGGCGCCGCGGCGCGGCTCGTCCACGCCACCGCGCGACTCGCAAGCGTGGACCTCGGCCCCCACGCGCTCATCGGCGGACTCGCCGTCATGTGTCGGCTGGCGGCGGTGCACCGTGCCACCCAGGACGTCGACACCGTCACCGAGACCACCGTGCCCACGGCCGTCGAGGTGATCACATCGAGCATCGGCGCACTTGACCCGGCGAACCGAACCGAGTGCTCGTCGCCGGCGTCGAGATCGACGAGATCGACACCGCCTCCTTCCAGTACGAGGACCTCGACGGTCTCGACCTGGACGACCGGGTATTCGTCGTGAGCCACCGCTGGGCGCTCGACACGGCCACCGAGACCGAGATCGTCGCTGGGACAGAGCACGCGTCGATCCGCGTGGCAACACCCGCGGCGCTCGTCGCCATGAAGTCCGGTGCGGTCCTGGGCGGCCGACCCCGCGAGCCACGCAAGCGAGCCTCGGACCTCTACGAGCTCTACCGGCTCGTCCTCGAGTACGACCGCACCGGCGGGATCGGCGACGCCGGCTCGCCGGTTGAGAGAGCAAGCTGCTCGAACACGTCGCAAGGGAGCAAGGCCAGCACCTGCGGCGCCCGGCGACCCTGCGCCGATGGATGACCGCCGACGCCGCGGCCTCCTCGACACCAGCCACGCACCCCCTGACAGACCGCGACGCCCGGCATCTGCGCTGGCTGGAAGCACAACTCGGCGACGCGTTGCTGGACATGGTCGTGGTCGCGGCGTGCGGGTCGAACCGTCGGGGGCGGGTCAGCTCCCCCGACCCGGCAGGTGCGCGACCGCGACGGCGACGGTGTCGGCGGGTGTGGCCGTGGTGTCGACGGCGACCGCCTCGGGCCAGGCGTCGGCGTCGGCGGCCATACGCTCGGCGACCGTCGGAGTCGCGCGGGACGCGTCCAGGCCGGCGGCGAGGCGGTCACGGATGCGAGCGGCCGCGGTCGCGGGATCGACCTCGCAGCGCAGTTCGACGAGGGCGGCGCCGACGCGCCGTGCCAGGTCGCGGGCGTCCTCGCGCTGTGATGCGTCGGACCAGGACGCGTCGAGGATGCAGGACTCCCCACGCGCGAGCGCCGTGTGCGCCTGAGCGAGCGCGGCGCGGTAGACGGCGTCGGTCGTCTCGGGCGTGAACGCGCCTTGCCTGTAGCCGTCCCCTGGTTGCTCGTCGACCGCGGGTGCGATCGCGTCACGGACTTCGTCGGTGCGCACGAGCGCGCACCCGAGAACCTCGGCGAGACCGCGTGCGAGCGTGGTCTTGCCCGTGCCGGGCAGCCCGCCGACGAGGACGAAGCGCACGCGGGCCTGCTCGAGGTGGGCGAGACAGAGCCCCAAGAGCAGACGCGCCTCCTGACGGGTGGCTTCGTCCGCGTCCTGGCCCCAGCGCAGCGCCGCCACCTTGGCGCGCACCTGCGCCCGGTAGGCGACGTAGAGGTGCAACAGCGCCGCGGGGAAGACCTCCCCCGCGAACTCCTCGTAGTCGCGCCGGAACCGCTGCGCCACCTCCGCCCCGCCGAGGCGTTCGAGGTCCATGACCAAGAACGCGACGTCCTCGGCGACGTCGCCGTAGCGCAGCGTGTCGTCGAACTCGATGCAGTCGAGCACCCGCGGCCCGTCGTCGAGGCAGAACACGTCCGCGCACTGCAGGTCGCCGTGGCCGTCGCATGCGTGGCCGCCCGCGACGCGTTCGTCGAAGAGTGCGCCGCGGCCGTCGATGAACCGTGTCGCGAGGTGCTCGGCGCGGTCGAGGTCGCCCGCATCGAAGACCGTGCCTGCGTACGGTCCCATCGTCGCGAAGTTGTCGGCCCAGCGCGCCTCGACGGCGCCGGCACCGGCGAGGGCGTCTATGCGGGGGCCGCGTTCGGCGCGGGCGTGGAACACCGCGAGCAGCCGCGCGAGGTCGCGCAGGCACGCGTCGAGGTCGTCGGTGCCGCCTGCGACGCACGTGGACAGGCGCCGCTCGTCGGGCATGCGCCGCATCACGACGAGGTGGTCGCAGACCGTGCCGTCAGGCCCGGTCACGTCGGCGACGCCGAGGTAGACGTCGGGTGCGAGGCGACGGTTCAGCTCCACCTCGCGCTCGCACATGCGCCTGCGCGCCTCGACGGTCGAGAAGTCGAGGTAGTCGAGGCGGAGCGGCTTCTTGAGCTTGTACACACGGTCGCCGACGAAGACGACCACCGAGATCAGCGTCTCGACGAGGCTTGCAGGGCGGGACTCGACCATGACGGTTCTCGCTCCCGGGCGGGATCACCGGATGCCGACTCGAACACGTCCATGATCCAACACGAACCCCATGGGCGCGCCGCAAACGGGTCAGCAGTCGGCGACGGCGTCGAGGGCTCGACAGATCTGCTGGCGCCCGCCGGTGCCGAGCGCGCCGAGGCGCGTGGTCAGGACCGATTTCGGCACGGCTGATCGGTCATCGCGATGGCGTTCGCCATGGCCAACTCGTCGTCCTCGTGAGTCTGGGGCAGGTCCCGGTAGGACTGCGCGATGGACGCTCCGACGCGAGCTCGGCGTACCGAGTCTGCAAGGTGGTGCAGGCCTCGGCGGATCACCGCCGACCGGCTACCACCGACGCCCTGCTCGACGAGTTCGTCGATGAGGGCGAGCTCCTCGTCGGTGAAGCGCGTGGGCACGGGCGTTGTCATGCGTTTGATTATGCGATCCGCACCGGCGCTTCCCCCCGAAGCAAGATTCTGTTAGACCATAACGAATGGTGCTGACTAACAGAAGCGCGGAGGCGCCTGCCGTCGGGCTGCGTGAACGCAAGAAGGCAGAGACACGGGCGCGGCTCCAACACGAGGCGTTGCGGTTGTTCCTGGACCGGGGCTACGAGGCCACGACCGTGGCCGAGATCGCCGAGGCGGCCGGCGTGTCCACGATGACCTTCTACCGGTACTTCGCGTCCAAGGACGACGTCGTCCTGACCGACGACTACGACCCGATGCTGGCCGAGCTGGTGCGGAGCCGCCCCCGGTCCGAACCTCCGCTGGCACGGATCAGGTACGCGATCACGGCGGGCTTCGCGACGATCCCCGACTCCGAACGGGCCGAGCTCGCCGAGCGTGTCCGCCTGATCCTCGACACCCCGGCGCTGCGGAGCCGCATGTGGGACCAACAGAGCCTCGGTCGTGACGTCTTCGCCGCCGCTCTCGTCGACTCGGGCGTCGGCGAGCTCCGGGCCCAGGTCGTGGCGACCGCGGCGACCGCGGTGATGGTCGCCGGTGTCATCGCATGGGCCGAGAGCGGCGGAACCGAGGACCTCGCCCGCATGGTGAGCCGATCGCTCAGGGCCCTGGGTCGGGAGAAGGGGTGAAGTCGTGGATGCGATCGTGACCGAGGCCCTCACGAAACGCTTCGGCGATCATGTCGCCGTCGATCGCCTCTCGCTCCGGGTGAAGCCCGGGGAGATCTACGCCTTCCTGGGCCTGAACGGCTCGGGCAAGACCACGACGATCCGCATGCTGCTCGCAATGGTGCGCCCGACGGCAGGGCAGGCGACGGTCCTGGGCGCGCGCGTCGGCCGCGGACGGACGGACCCGCCGCCCTGGGCCCGGTCGGCAGCCTCGTGGACGTGCCCCGCGGGTACCCCCGGCTCACGGTCCGCGAGAACCTCGAGGTATTCCGGCGCCTGCACGGGCTGGAAGACCGAACGGTGGTCGCAACAGCGATCGAACGACTCGGCCTCGGCCCGTACGCGGACCGGCCGGCGCGCACGCTGTCGCTGGGCAACGCGCAGCGTCTCGGGCTGGCGAAGGCTCTCCTGCACGAGCCGCGCCTGCTCCTGCTCGACGAGCCCGTCAACGGTCTCGACCCGGCGGGAGTGGTCCAGGTCCGCGAGCTGCTGCGCACCCTCGCCGCGGACCACAGCGTCACCGTGTTCCTGTCCAGCCACATCCTTGCCGAAGTGGCCCGGGTGGCGACGCGGGTCGGGATCATCCACGCGGGCCGCCTCGTCGAGGAGTTCGACACGGTCGACCTGCCCCAACGGTGCCGGCGGCGTCTCGTGGTGGACGCACGTGACCGCGCCGCCGCGCGGGCAGTGCTTCTCGGTGCGGGCTTCTCGGTCGGTGACGAGCCCGACGGCATGATCCGCGTCGACGACGGCGTGGCGTGGCAGCGTCCCGACGAGGTCTCCGGCCTTCTCGTACGCGCAGGAGTCGCGCCGACACGGATCTCCGTGGAGCAGGAGGACCTCGAGTCGCACTTCCTGCGGGCCGTGGGACTGGCCGACGCGACTCCGACAACGCGGGAAGCGGCGTGAGCGGGATGACGGCGGCGCTGTGGGCCGAGGCGCTCGTGCTGCGGCGGTCCCGGCTGGTGTGGGTGACCGCCGCGGCTGCTTGCCTGATACCCCTCGTCGGGGGGTTGTTCATGCTCATCGTCGCCGATCCCGCCCTCGGTGCACGCCTCGGACTCGTGGCCGACAAGGCGCGGTTGATGACCCTGCAGGCCGACTGGCAGTCGCTATTCGCGATCCTGCTACAGGCGCTCGCCGTGGGCGGGTTCCTCCTCTTCGGTTTCGTGACGGTGTGGGTGTTCGGCCGTGAGTACGCAGACGGCACCCTCACCGACCTGCTCGCCCTGCCGACTCCGCGCGGTGTGATCGTCGTCGCGAAGTTCGTCGTCGCCGCCGTTTGGTCGGCACTCCTCGCTGGCCTGGTCGTCGCGGTGGGCACCGCAGTCGGGGCCGCACTGGGCCTCGGAGGATGGTCGGCGTCGTTCGCCGTGGGCACGCTCGGTCGCGCCTTCACCGGCCTGGTGCTCACGCTCGCGATCGTCACGCCGTTCGGCTTCGCCGCCAGCGCCGGCCGCGGCTACCCCGCCGGTGTCGCCGCGCTACTCGGTGCGCTGGTGACGGCGCAGGTCCTCGGTGCCACCGGCTGGGGCCCGTGGTTCCCTTGGACGGTGCCTGCCCTTGCCGCGGGCGTCGCCGGACAAGGCGGCCCGACCGTCGGGCCGTGGAGCTACGGCCTCGTCCTCGGCGTCGGCACGTGCGGCGTGGCATCCACGGTCGCGTGGTGGAACCGCGCCGACCACACCGGTTGACGTGCGGCGGTCAGGTCCGCGGCCCGCGCCTCTGGGTACCCTTCTCGTCGACAACCGGACCGATCCGCCCGGAATCGAACGACACTTCGCGAAGTGGGCCTCGAAATGCACCGTTCCGCCTGAGTTTCGGTAGTGGAAACCCTCGTGTTATCGCTCGGCCTGGTCATGCTGATCGCTCTTACCGGTGTCGTGGTATGGACACTGGTCGAAGCGATCAGGATCCCCAGAGGCGTGTACCGTGCGATTGGCTCGTGGAAGAGCATGTGGGTCGTGATGCTGCTGGCTCTCGGGCCGATGTCGCCGGCGATCGTCGTATTCTGGCTCATCGCCAGACCGCGACTCCTGAAGGTCGGACACGCGGCTGATCAAGCACGAACCGTGGACGTGTCCTAGTCAGTGCCGTGACAGGAAACGTTTGCGGCGTTTCCGACACGCCTCGTCGTCGCGCCTTGGGCGACACGGCCCCAAGGGCCGCCGATGCGGTCTCGGTATCATCGCCCGGCGCCGCCATCGACCACCGACACGAGCCCACCCGTGACGACCCCCTTCCCCCGCCCGTCAGACGCAGACACGTTCGCCGCCCTCGAGGAGGGACGCCTCGCGCGCTGGGCCGCCGACGACACCTTCCGGCGCTCGGTCGAGCAGCGCCGCGGGTCGCCCGCGTTCGTGTTCTACGACGGGCCGCCCTTCGCCAACGGGCTGCCCCACTACGGCCACATCCTCACGTCCTACGTCAAGGACTCGATCCCGCGCTACTTCACGATGCGGGGCCGTCTCGTCGAGCGGCGCTGGGGCTGGGACTGCCACGGCCTGCCCGTCGAACTCGACGCGCAGCAGAAGCTGGGCCTGCGCGGCGTGAAGGAGATCAACGAGTTCGGCGTCGGCGAGTTCAACGCGGTCTGTCGCGACTCGGTCTTCACCTACGCCGAGGAGTGGCGCAAGGTCATCGACCGCATCGGACGCTGGGTCGACTGGGACGACCAGTACCGAACCCTCGACCTGTCCTACATGGAGACGGTTATGGCGATCTTCGAGACGCTGCACCGTCGCGGCCTCGTCTACGAGTCCTACAAGGTCCTCGCGTACTGCACGTCGTGCCAGACCCCGCTGTCGAACTTCGAGACACGCATGGACGACAGCTACCGCGAGCGCACCGACGCGACCCTCACAGTCGGGCTCCCACTCGTCGAGTCGCCGTCGACGTCGCTGCTCGTGTGGACGACGACACCGTGGACGCTGCCGTCGAACGTGCTCGCGGCGGTCAACCCCGACATGGACTACGACACGTGGCGTTCGCCCGAAGGCGACCGCGAGGTCGTGCTCGCGTCTGCTTCGGTGCCGTCGTACGCGGACACCCTCGACGGGTGGGCCAAGGTCGCCACCGCGAAGGGGTCGCGGTGGGTGGGCCACGCGTACGAGCCCGTCTTCGACTACTTCGCCGACGTCGAGGGCGCGTTCAGGGTCGTGGCCGCCGACTTCGTGACCGAGGGCGACGGCACCGGCATCGTCCACATGGCGCCCGGCTTCGGCGAGGACGACGCGCGTGTGGGCCACGCCGAGGGAGTGCGCGGCCCGATGCCGGTGCGCGACGACGGCACCTTCGACCCGGTCGTGCACGACTTCGCAGGCGTCCACGTGCTCGACGCCAACGCCGGCATCGAGGCCCTGCTGAGCGAACGGGGCCGGGTGTTCGCGGCGTCGCCCCACGTCCACGCGTACCCGCACTGTTGGCGCTGCGACAGCCCCCTGATCTACCGCGCGATCGACTCGTGGATGGTCGCGATCGACAAGCTCCGAGACCAGATGCTCGACGCCAACGCCGCCGTCCGCTGGATCCCCGACCACGTCGGTCCCGGCGCGATGGGCCACGGCATCGCGAGCGCGCCCGACTGGGCCCTGACGCGCAACCGTTTCTGGGGCTCGCCGGTGCCGGTGTGGAAGTGCGACGCCGGCGGGCCCGACTGCATGCACGTCGTACCCGCGTCGATCGCGGAGCTCGAGGAGCTCACCGGCACGACGGTCACCGACCTGCACCGCCCCGCAGTCGACGAGCTCTCCTGGGCGTGCGAGTGCGGCGCCACGATGCGGCGCGTCCCCGACGTGCTCGACTGCTGGTTCGAGTCGGGCTCGATGCCCTTCGCCCAGGCGCACTGGCTCGGCGAGCCCGTCTCGGAGATCCAGTACCCCGCCGACTTCATCGTCGAGTACCTGGGCCAGGTGCGCGGCTGGTTCTACACCCTGATCGTGATCGCGACGGCGCTCACCCAGCAGTCGTCGTTCCGGAGCTGCCTCGCGCACGGCATCCTGCTCGGCGACGACGGGCGCAAGCTCTCCAAGCGCCTGCGCAACTTCCCCGACCCCGACGCCGTGATCGCCACGTACGGCTCCGACGCCCTGCGCGCCGCGCTGTTGGCGAGCCCGATCGTGCGCGGCGGCGACGGCGCTGTCAGCGTCGACGCCGTGCGCGACGCGTCGCGGCGTTTCCTCGCGCCCCTCTGGAACGCGTACACGTTCTTCTCCACCTACGCCGCCACGGCGGGCTACACGGGCCCGCCCGAGGACGCCGCCGGGGTGGCGCCGGCACACCCGCTCGACCGCTACGTGCTCGCGGCGTCCGAGCGCATGCGCGACGAGGTCACCGCGCACATGGACGCCTTCGAGCTCGCGCAGGCGTACGAGGCGGTGGGCCGCTTCCTCGACGGGCTCACCAACTGGTACATCCGTCTGTCGCGGCGGCGCTTCTACGGCCCGACCGGAGCGGTCGAGGGCGCCGAGCGCGAGCCGTTCGACACGCTCTACACGGTCCTGAGGCGGTGCGCCCTCGTCGTCGCGCCGCTGCTGCCGTTCCTCGCCGACGAGCTGCACGAGCGCCTCGGCGCCACGGACTCGGTCCACCTCGCCGACTGGCCCGAGCCGGTGGCAGTTTGGGCCGACGCCGGCCTCCTCGCGGAGAACGAGACGGTGCGCAACCTCGTCAGCACCGCACGGTCACTGCGCGCGGAGGCACGCGTCCCGAACCGCCAGCCGCTCTCGCGGCTGCTCGTCGCCGGGGCGGACCCCGGCGTCGTCGAGCGTTACCGCGACGTGATCGCAGCGGAGGCCAACGTCAAGGACGTGCGCGTCGTCGCCGACGCGGGCGAGCTCGCCACGCCGCGGGTGGTGCCCGACCCGCGGGCGCTCGGGCCGCGGCTCGGGGCGAAGGTCCAAGACGTCCTGGGGGCGGCACGCGTGGGCGAGTTCGTCCTCGGCGACGACTCGACGGCGACGGTCGCCGGCGAGGTGCTCGGCCCCGGCGAGTTCTCGATCCGCCTCGAACCCGCCCGCGACGACCTCGGCGTCACCAGCGAGGGCGACCAGGTCGTCGCGCTCGACCTCGCCCTGACGCCGCAACTGCGGGTCGAGGGCGACTACCGGCTGCTGCTGCGCCACCTGCAGAACCTGCGCAAGACCGCCGGGCTCGAGGTCTCGGACCGGATCCGCCTCGTCGTCGACGGCGGCGCACGCACGGCGGCCGTCCTCGACGCACACGGCGACGACGTGATGTCGGAGGCGCTCGCCGTCTCGCTCGAGCGCTCGGGGGCGGCCCTGGCGCACGCGGTCACCGTCGACCTCGACGGCGAGGCCGTCGCTGTCAGCCTCGACCGCGCCGCCACGTAGACCTGAGCCCCCCGGCGCTCACGCTTCCGTTCTGGGCGCGGCTACTCCTGGTCGCGGCGCACGAGGCGCTGGAAGAGGCCACCGGAACTCTCGGGGCTCTCGGGCGGGGCCTGCCCAGGCTGGGCCGGCGGGTACGGCTGCCCGGGCGGACCTGCGGGACCGGGCGGGCCCATAACGGGGGTACCTGGGGGAGGCTGTCCGGGGATCGCCTGCCCCGGAATCGCCTGCCCCGGAATCGCCTGCCCCGGAATCGCCTGCCCCGGAATCGCCTGCCCCGGAATCGCCTGCCCCGGAATCGCCTGGCCCGGAATCGTGGGCGGTCGCATCGCCTGGGCCGCTGGAGCACCCTCGGGTCCGACGGGGCCACCGCGCGGCCCCGGCGCCGGTACCCCCGGCATACCCAACCCCGGCGGCGGACCACCCGGACCCGGCACACCCGGACCCGGAGCCCCCGGTGCCGGCATACCCAACCCCGGCGGCGGACCACCCGGACCCGGCACACCCGGACCCGGAGCCCCCGGTGCCGGCATACCCAACCCCGGCGGCGGACCACCGGGACCACCCGGACCCGGCACACCGGGACCACCCTGGAGTTGTGGACCGAGAGGAACCTGACCCGGCGGTGTCAGACCTCCCGGGATCGTCGGTGGCACAGTCGGGGATCCCGGCGGTACGGGCCCCGGCACCCCTTGGGGCTGTGGCGCGCCGCCGATACCGGGCTGAGGCCCTCCGAGGGCGGGGCCGACACGTACCTCGGGACGGCTGGTGTCGAGCGAGGGGAACGACGAGAGCCTGCCGGAGTCACCGGCGGCACCGACGCTGCCCACGGAGGGCACCGGGCCGGTGCCCGTGTCGTACGCCGGCGTCCCCGGGCCCTGAGGTGGCACCACGCCGGGAGGACTGCCGGGGGAGGCGAACGGAGTCGCCGGCGCCGTCTGGGCCAGTGGGGGTCCACCGCGCTCGGCTCCCGTCCCGACCGGCTGACGGATCTCCGGGCCAGGCCCGCCTTGGGGCGGAGTTGGAACGCCAGGTGGAGCGGCTGCTCTCACGCCCGGCCCTCCGACACCGGGAACGCCGACCCCGGGAACGCCGACTCCAGGAACGCCGACCCCCGACACCCCGATCTGGACGTCGGGAGCAGCGGGCAACTCCCGCGGGACGACCTTCATCTCGTCGAGGATGTCGAGCTGACGCTGCAACGCGGTGCGCATGTTGCGCTTGTAGTCGTCGACGAAGTGCTCGAGGGAGTCGATGTGGTCCTCGGCCGAGCGGCGGGCACCCTCGTAGTTGCCGGCGAGCTCCTGTTGGGTGCGGATCGCCTCGCCCTTGATCCGCGCTGCCTCGCGCTCGGCGTCGGCGATGCGTGCCTGGGCCTGCGCCTCGGTCTGGCGCATCAGGTCGTCGGCGCGCTGTTGGGCCATGAAGATGAGCTGCTCGGCTGCGCCGGAACGGTCCTGGTTCGCGTGCGCTGCCGCTTGGGCTTGGCGGAGCTGCTCGTCGTACTGGCGCAGGCGCTGGTCGTACATGTCCAGCGAACGGGAGACACGGTCGAGGAACTCGTCGACCTCGGCCGGGTTGTATCCGCCCTTCTTCGCGGTTCCGAAGGCCACCGCCCGGACGTCCATGGCGGTCAGTTCCATTCAGCCTCCTAGGGCCTGGCTCCCGGCCGCTTGCCGGACCCTGACGAGTGTAGATGCCTCCGGGAGCAGGCGAGTCGGGTCAGCGTCCGCAGATCACTTGTTGGAGGATGACGATGCCGAGGAAGAGGACCATGAAGCTCATGTCGAGGCCTATGCCACCGATCTGGAGGGCGGGGATGACCTTGCGCAGCGGGGTGAGTACGGGCTCGGTCATCGCATCGAGGACGTGGCGCACCTTCTGCAGGGGCGAGTCGTAGTCGATCGGGAACCAGCTCAGCACTGCCTTGACCACGAGCACGATCAGGTAGGCGTAGAGCAGGAGGCAGACGACGCTGCCGACGGGACCACCGATCATCGCGTCAGACGCCGCTCGAGAACAGGCCGCGCTCGCGCATCCGGCGACGCTCCTCGGCGGACACCTCGACGTTGCTCGGGGTGATCAGGAAGACGTTGTCGGCCACACGCTCCATCTTGCCGTGCACGCCGTAGGCGAGACCGGAGGCGAAGTCGACGAGGCGGCGCCTGAGGTCCTTGTCGACCTCGACGAGGTTGATGATGACGGGGACGTCGTTGCGGAGCTGGTCGCCGATCTCCTTGGCGTCGTTGTAGTTCTCGGGTGCGACCACGTGGAGTCGCTCGGCCCGGCGCGGCTCGCGCATCACCGCGTCCTTCGACGGCTCCTCGTCGGCGGCGAGGGTCTTGATCCGTGGCGGTGGCTGGGGCGGCTCGGGTGGCACCACCGAGGGGACCGAGTCGAAGGACATGTCGTCGTCGATCTGGCCATGCGGATCGTCGATGTACTCGCGCTCGTCGTATTCGCCGAGGCCGAGGAATCCCATGAACTTCTGCCATGCCGTGGGCAACGACGCCTCCGGTGCCTTGGGTCCGGCGCGGCTCACCCTCACGGTAAGCCTCGGTTCAGCCTACATGTTCGGCCCCCCGGTACCGGGGACCGGACCTGGCGCCGCCTCGCTCACCGGCGCGTCACCCGGTGGTTCGACGCGGTGGTGGGCGGTCCCCGAAGAGGGCACGGCCCACGCGCACGAGAGTGGCACCCTCCGCGATCGCGATCTCGAAGTCCTCGGTCATGCCCATCGACAGCTCGGGCAGGGCCACGCCGAGATCGTGGGAGATCTCGTCGCGCAGGGCGCGCAAACCCGCGAAGCAGCGCCTCGCGGCTTCGCGGTCGCCGCGGGGGGCCATCGTCATCAAACCTTCGACGTGGACACCCCGGACGAGGCAGTGGTGCACGGTCTCACCGGCAGCGTCGACTGCGACGCCGCCCTTTCGGGCCTCGAAACCCATGTTCACCTGGACCAGTACGGGCACTGCCGGCACCCGCTCGGCGATCGCGTCCACGAGGGCGGCCGAGCTCACGCTGTGGACGAGTTCGAAGCCGCCGAGGTCTTTGACCTTGTTGCGTTGGAGCCCGCCGATGAAGTGCCAACGCAGACCCTCGCCCGGCGTCGCCGCCATCTTGGGGAGCGCCTCTTGGACGCGGTTCTCTCCGAAGGCGTGGACTGCGCCGGTGCGTGCGGCCGCGACGATCTCCGCGACGGTGCGGGTCTTGGAGGCCGCTACGAGGCGGACCGTAGTGGGATCGCGTCCGGCCGCACGGGCGGCTGTCTCGATGCGTCCTGCAAGCGTGCGCGCCCGCTCGTCGGGAGAGGTCACGGCGCCACCGCGGCGACGAGGGCCTGCCTGCCGGCCTCGCCGCGGCGGTGCGACCACATGCGGGTGTCGCAGACGGTGCAGGACCCGATCGGATACGACTCCTCCACGCCTGCGTCGGCGAGCGCCAGCGCGACCGCGAGGCGCAGGTCGACGTGGGGTCGCGCCTCCCCGAGGACCTCGACGACTGTCGCGGGCCAGCGAGATGCGAACTCCTGCGCCACCGTGTCGGACACCTCGTAGCAGCAGACCCCGGCGGCGGGGCCCACGAACGCGGTGAGCGACCCGCTCCGCTGGGGTCGGACCCCGAGCAGCGCCTCGACCGCGGCAGCGACGACTCCGCGGACGAGGCCACGCCAGCCGGAGTGGACGACACCGACAGTGGAATCGCCGACGAGCAGGGTCGGCACGCAATCTGCGACGAGTACGCCGATGCCGAGGCCGGACCGGCCCGTCACGAGGGCGTCGGTCGCCTCGAGCGGAGAAGGCGCCACGCCGACGGCGGCGGACGTGTCGACCACGGTCGCGACCCCGCAGCCGTGGCTCTGGTACCCGAACGTGAGATCGTCGCCGCTGACGCCGACGAGACCGCCGGCCCAGCGGCGGGCAGCGCGCACGTCGCCGGGGTCGTCGCCGACGGTGGCCGAGAGGTTGGTGCCGCCCAACGCGCCGTCGACGGGTCCGGACCGCATCGTGAACGCCCCTGCGGCCCGTGGGCCCTCCACGACGATCGCGCCGGGCACGCGGCGCACGGTGAAGCCGGGTGGCAGCCCCGGTGACCGGGCCGCGCTCAGCGCAGGAAAGGCGGGACGTCGATGTCGTCGTCCTCGAGCCCGGAGAGGCCCGACGTCCCCAACGAGCGCGACGCACGCGACGTTCGCGGAGCCGGCTCGTCGATGCCGAGGTCGTCGCCGAGGCCGAGGTCGCTCTGGAACAACGACGACAGCTCGGCGTCGCCGCCGAGGTCGACCTCTTCGCCGCCCAGCGCGGAGAGGCGCGCCGCGCGCCGGTCGGCTTCGAAGCCGGCTGCGATCACGGTCACGCGGACCTCGTCCTCGAGCGCGTCGTCGATGATCGCCCCGAAGATGATGTTCGCGTCCGCGGCGGCAACCTCGCCGATGATCTCGGCTGCCGCGTTCACCTCGAAGATCCCGAGGTCCGACGGACCGCAGATGTTGAGCAGGATCCCGCTCGCTCCCTGGATCGAAGACTCGAGCAGCGGGCTCGAGATCGCGGACTTGGCGGCCTTGGCGGAGCGGTCGTCGCCGCCGGAACGGCCGATGCCCATCAGGGCGGAGCCGGCGTTCTGCATGACGGTCTTGACGTCGGCGAAGTCGGTGTTGATCAGACCCGGGGTCGTGATCAGGTCGGTGATGCCCTGCACCCCTTGGAAGAGGATCTCGTCGGCGAAGCGGAACGCCGAGTTCATCGACGTGTGCTCGTCGCTGACCTCGAGGAGGCGGTCGTTGGGGATCACGATGATCGTGTCCACCTTGTCCTTGAGGCCCTCGATGCCGTCCTCGGCCTGGTGCGCCCTGCGCTTGCCCTCGAAACCGAACGGGCGTGTGACGATCCCGATGGTGAGTGCGCCCTGCTGTTTGGCGACCTCGGCGACGACCGGTGCTCCGCCGGTGCCGGTTCCGCCTCCCTCGCCGGCGGTGATGAACACCATGTCGGCACCGCGCAGGACCTCCTCGATCTCGTGGCGGTGCTCCTCGGCGGCCTGACGGCCGACCTCGGGGTCGGCGCCCGAGCCGAGGCCACGGGTGAGCTCGCGGCCGATGTCGAGCTTGACGTCGGCGTCGGACATCAGGAGTGCCTGGGCATCGGTGTTGATCGAGATGAACTCGACGCCTCGCAGGCCGGCCTCGACCATTCGGTTGACGGCGTTGTTGCCGCCGCCGCCGACGCCGACGACCTTGATGACTGCGAGATAGTTCTGCGTGGCTGCGTTCACCGCTGCTCCTGACCAACCCTAAAGCTCGACTTGACGTCTACTTCAGACCGGTGTACCGTTACTGCGACCGTTGTCGATGCAGCTTCACCCTCGGGTTGAGGTTGCAGCTACTCTAGGGAGATTCGTGGCCGGGGTCAAGGACTCCGGCCGCGCGCGCGTTTGCGCTCCCGCGACGCCAATCTCGGGCATGACGCCCCGCCCCCACGTGGCTACTTCGGGCGGATCGTGGGCACGATCGGACTCGAGACGTCGACGTAGTCGACGACCGCGCCCCTCGCGTGCAGGTCGGCGAGGACGCGGACGACGACGTCGGCCTTCTGTTCGATCGCATCGGCGGTGCCGAAGACCACCTTGGGGGTGTTCGCGAACGTCATCGTCAACGCGCCACCTTCGAAGCCCGCCTCGAGCACAGGAGGCAGGCGCCCCGGAGGCAGGGCCGCCACGGCGCTCACCGCCTGACGACCGAGCCCGTCCTCCCACCGGTCACCGGCCACGAGAGCCACGTCGGTGGCGGCCGGAACAACCGCGTCGGAGCCGCGCACGACAGGCACCTTCAGGTCGCTCACGTCGGCGCGGACCTCTACGACGGTCCCGGATCCGTCGAGCAGGGCGAAACCGTGCGGGGCCGGCGTGACGGCCACGACCACACGCGGCACGACGTCGATGCGGACCTTGCCCGGGAACGTCTTGTGCACGGACGCGGACTCGACACCGGGCACGGTCTCGACACCGCCGGTCACGACCGCGGAGCTGACCAGCAGGAGGTTCTCGCCCTCGTGGACGCCGGCGCTGCGGAGCACCTGGTCGGCGTCGACGCCGGAGCTCGCGTCCAGGCCGGCCACCTCGATCTCGCGTACCGAGAGGACGGGCGTCAGGAACAGCACCGCTGCGACGGCGCCTGCGAGCACGATCCCGAGGACGAGACTCACGGTCCGGCTCCGCCGCGCAAAGGCGTCGTCGGCGGCCACCTCGGCCCGGCGTGCAGCGATGCGACGGTGCACGTCGGTGCCGTCGTCGTGGTCCACCGGCCGGCTCCTGCGCCGGCCTCCGGCACGGTCGAGCCCGGGCCGGTGCCGTATCGAGGCGCTCACCTCGGTTGTGAAGCGGCGTGTGAGCTCCAAACCGTCGCGTACCCCACGGCCCACGCGGCCACGAGTCCGCACCTTCTCACTCATCAGGTGAACTCCCCGACCGTGCGCAGCTCCGGATGCAGGTCGACTCCGTGGCGTGCGCGCACCCGCGCCCTGACCGCGTCGACGAGTTCGACGACGTCGGCGGCGCTCGCCCACGATTCGGCCATGATGAAGTTGGCGTGCTTGTCCGAGACGTAGGCGCCACCCACCCGCATGCCCTTCAGACCGGCAGAATCGATGAGGCGTGCCGCATGGTCGCCGGGTGGGTTGGTGAACACGCTGCCGCAGTTGCCCTCGCCGGCAGGGTGGTGCTCCTTGCGCCAGCGCACGATCTCGGCGAGGCGAGCCTTGATCGCCTCGGGGTCCCCCGGCGTGAGCCCGAACTCCGCCCACACGACGATCTCGTCGTCGCGCAGGGCGGCGTGCCTGTATGAGAGGCCCAAGTCCGGCGCGGCCCGCTCCACCACACCCGCCTCGGGCCGCGCCAGGTCGACGAGTCCCACCCTCGTGAGGACGTCCACCATCTCGGCACCGTGGCCACCGGCGTTCATCCGCACGGCGCCACCCACGGATCCGGGGATTCCGACGCCGAACTCGAGCCCGGCAAGGCCCTCACGGCCCACGGCTCGCGCAAGGAACGGCAGCGGTGTGGCAGCGCCGGCGCGCACCGTCGCCGCGTCGGTCTCGATCCAGTTGAAACCCGGGCCGAGGCGCAACGCGACTCCCAGGAAGCCGGCATCGCCCACCAGCAGGTTCGAGCCGCGGCCGACGACGAGGACGTCGACGTCGTGGGCACGCACGGCACGGGCGACAGCGAGGAGCTCGTCGACGTCGAACGGCTCGACGAAGAGGGCAGCGCGGCCGCCGACGCGGTACGTCGTCAGGGTCCCCGTCTCGACGTCACGAACAGGCGCGGTCCGCAACAACGGCGTGAGATCGGCCTCGACCGCGTCCACGGCGTCGCGCTTGCGCAGGGTCGCGGACCCCTCCAGGAGGGGGTGCATCTCGCCGGCGAGATCGGTGACATCACCGGCACCGATCGAGATGCACAGGTCGCCGGGCTCCACGATCGCGGCGACTCGGGCCGCCAGCATGGCGCGCTCGCCCACGTACTCCGCGGTGCCACCGCGAGAGGCCACCGCGTCGGCGACGACGCGTCCCGACACCCCGGGGAAGTCGTCGGGATCCTCGCGGGCCGCGAACACGTCGGCCACCACGGCGACGTCGGCACCGGCGAGGGCAGCACCGAAACCATCCGCGTGCTCGATCGTGCGCGAGTACAGGTGGGGTTGGAACACGGCGACGATCCTTGCCCACGAGCCGTCGCGCGCCGCGGCAATCGCGGCCGCGACCTCGGTCGGGAGGTGCGCGTAGTCGTCCACGAAGGTGACCCCTCCGGTGGTTCCCCGGAACTCGAAGCGGCGTCCGACGCCGCGGAAGCGCGCGACCCCCTCGGCGGCGGCGGATACGTCCGCGCCCAGCGCGTGGGCCATCGCGAGCGCGCCGGTCGCGTTCACGACGTTGTGGCGTCCCGGCAGCGCGAGCCTGACCCAGCCGTGGTCGACGTCGTCGACCACGAGGCGGAACCTCGCACCACGTGCCGACGGCTCCACCGCGACCGCGCGGACTCTCGCGTCGGCACCGAGGCCGTACCCGACGAAGTCGAGCCCTGCGCCGACCTGCCGCGCGCCGGGGTCGTCGACGCAGACGACACGAGGGCCGGAGACCCGTTCCAGGAACTCGCGGAACGCCGCCTCGACACCGGCGAGGTCGCCCCACCGCTCGAGATGGTCGGCCTCGACGTTGGTCACGATCCCTGCCGCCGCCACGAGCTCGAGAAAGGTCCCGTCGCTCTCGTCGGCCTCGCACACGAGCACGTCGCCGGCGTGGTGGGCGTTGGCGCCGGTGGCGAGTAGCTGGCTCCCGAGGAGGTAGGAAGGATCGAGTCGCGCGCCGTCGAGCGCGTGCACGAGCAGCGACGCGGTCGTCGTCTTCCCGTGCGTGCCGGCAACAGCGACGGTCCGGTACGCGGCGGTGAGCAGCGCGAGGATCTCGGCGCGGCTGAGCACCGCGATACCGGCCTCGCGTGCGGCGACGACCTCGACGTTGCCGGCGCCGACGGCCGACGAGATCGCGACGGCGTCGGCGCCCGCGACGTGGGCGGCATCGTGGCCGACGTCGACGCGGACACCGTGGGCCCGCAGCCAGCGCGCGAAGGGCCCGTCCTTCGCGTCGGAGCCGCTGACGTCGTGGCCCCGAGCCGACAGCAGCGTGCAGATCGCGCTCATGCCGGTCCCGCCGGCACCGACGACGTGGATGCGCCGCGGCGTCGACAGGTCGAAGCCGCCGGCCACCGCGCTCATGCCGCCTCCCCGAGGAGGCCGATCACGCGTTCGGCGAGAAGGGCCGCCCCGTCTGCAGCTCCCAAGGCGGCCGCCGCCGCCTGCATGGCGCCGAGGCGATGCGGCTCCGACAGCAAGGTGCCCACGCACTCGGCGAGGGAAGCGGCGCTCACTGCCGCGTCGGGGAGCACCGCGGCGGCGCCGGCGGCGGCGAGGGCCTCTGCGTTGAGGCGCTGGTGGTCCGCAGTCGCGTGTGGGTAGGGGACGCAGACCGCCGCCGTCCCCGTCGCCGCGAGCTCGGCGCAGGTCGACGCACCCGCGCGACACACCATCAGGTCGCAGACGGCGTACACGCGGTCGATGTGGTCCTCGAAGCCGATCGGCACGTACGTCAGCGCCGACCCCTCGAGAGGACGGGCCGCCTCCAGGACGGCGTCGATCTCGCGGCGCCCGACGAGGTGCACGACTGCGAGGTCGTCGCGGTCGCGCCATTCGCGCGCGAGGCCGAGGACCGCTTCGTTGAGGCTGTGAGCACCCTGGCTGCCGCCCATCACCACGACCACCCTGCGGGCGGCGTCGATTCCGTAGACAGCACGCGCCTCGGCAGCGAGGTCCTCGACGAGGGCCGGGTCCGTGCCGAAACGCTCCAGCGGGCGCCGCACCACGAACCCGATCCTCTGCGCACGCGGCAGGAGCGCGACCGTGGACTCCAACGCACACGTGGTCACGGTCGCCCGCCGTGCCGCGAGCTTGGTCGCGACACCCGGGACCGAGTTCGACTCGTATACGACCAGGCGCCGGGAGCGCCGGCGCGCCGCGAGCACGGCGGGCACGCTGGCGTAGCCGCCCATGGCGACCACGACTCCGGCGCCGCTCGCGTGGAGGATCCCGCGCGCGGCCCGGACGGCACGCAACATCGCCCACAGAGCAGACACGTTGGCGGCGATGGCTGCCCACGAGAAGCCGCGGCGCAGGCCGCGGACGTCGAGGCCGCGGAACGAGATCCCGGCTGCGGGCACGGCTTCACCCTCGATCCCGCGGCGCCCACCGAGGAACCCGATGCGGTCGCGCCCGACGCCACGTGCGACGAGCTCCTCCACGACTGCGAGAGCAGGCAGCACGTGACCACCGGTGCCTCCTGCCGTCACGACGACGTCCCAGCGCGGCGCGACCTCGGGCGGCATCGCCTCAGACGGCATCGTGGACGGCCTCGGCAGTGCGGCGCGAGCGCCGGCGCCGGTACTCGGAGCGTGCGACCTCGAGGTCGCCTTGACGCGCGATGTTGATCACGATCCCGAGCGATGCGAGGAGCACGAGGATGTTCGAGCCGCCCACGGACACGAGCGGCAGCGGCACACCCGTGATCGGCAGCACAGCGGTGACGGCGCCGATGTTGAGCAGCGTCTGCACCGCGATCCAGCAGGCGACGCCACTTGCCACGAGTGTGCCGAACAGGTCCGGCGCCCGCCGCGCGGCACGCGCGCAGTACGCGACGAGCAGAAAGAGCAGCAGCAGGAGCACGAGCGAACCCGCCATCCCGAGCTCCTCGCCGATCACCGCGAAGATGAAGTCGGTGTGGGCATTCGGCAGGAACATCCACTTCTGGCGCGACGCTCCCAGTCCGACCCCGCTCAGGCCGCCCGAGCCCATGGCGATCATGCCCTGGACGACCTGGTACCCACCGCCCTGCGGATCCTCGAAGGGATTGATGAAGCTGAGCATCCGCGCGCGGCGGTACGGCTCGATGTAGGCGAGCACGGTGACTCCCACCACGCCGATCGCGCCGAGCATCCCCATCAGCCGCAGCCTCACCCCGGCGACGAAGAGGAGAAGGAAGCAGATCGAGGTGATCACGAGCGTGGTGCCGAGGTCGGGTTCGAGCATCACCAGCAGCGCCACACCCATCCACAGCGGGAACACGACGGGAACGACCGCGTTGACCGGGTCGTGCAGCAGCCTCCGCTTCCGGGCGAGGAGCGCGGCGGCCACGATCAGGAACCCGAACTTCGCGAACTCCGACGCCTGGAGGCGGATCGGACCCCAACCGACCCAGCGCCGCGCTCCGTTGACGCTGATGCCGAGCCCCGGGACCTTCACCATGACCAGGAGCGCGAAGACCAAGACGACGATCACGGGCACCCAGCGGGTCCACTTCTGGTAGGGGATCGCGGCACAGGCGAGCATCGCGACGACGCCCGCCGCGACCCAGAGCGCCTGGCGCACGAACACCGTGTAGGCCGACCCGGTCGAGTCGAGCGCGTAGACCAACGACGCCGACAGGGTCATGACGAGGCCGAAGGTGACGATCAGTCCCACCAGGAGCCACAGCGGCGTGGTGCCCGACCGGGCGAGGCGCCGCACCCGCTCCCCCGGTGTCAACGTGCCGGTTGCAGTCACCCCGCTGCGTTCACCTGTATGGCGTTCGGTCGCATCGGTCGCACGTCTCAACGGGTCATTCCTGTGTCGAGTCCCGTCCTCGCGGCCACCGCGGTGGCGAAGTCGTCGCCTCGCTCCGCGTAGCCCGAGTACCAGTCGAAGCTCGCGCATGCCGGCGAGAGCAGGACCACGTCGCCGTCCGCGGCGCTCGCGATGGCGGCGCCGACAGCATCATGCATCGAGGCGGCCGTCTCCACGGGGCTACCCGTGTTCGCGAAGGCTTCCGCGACCTCCCCGGCTGCGTCCCCGATCGCCACGACCGCGACGAGACGGTCCGCCGCCCGGGTGAGGACGCCGAGATCGAGACCCTTGTTGTGACCGCCTGCGAGGAGCACCACACGGTCGAAGGCGGCCAGCGCCGCGAGGGCGGCCGCGGGGTTGGTCGCCTTGGAGTCGTCGACGAAGCGGATCCCCTGCCACACGCCGAGATCCTCGAGGCGATGCGCAGGGGGGCGGAAGACGGCGAGGGACTCCGCCAGGGCGTCGGGGAACACGCCGAGCTCGGCGCACACGCACGCCACGGCTGCGGCGTTGGCGCGGCCTGCGGGAGACGCATCGGCGAGCGCGGCGGCAGCCATGACGTCGGCGTCGCCGTACGCGCTCCCGCGTAGGACGAGGCGCCCGTCCAGGTAGCCGGCCCCAACGGCGGCGGGGACGCCCGCGCTGAACGTCGCGTGCCGCCCGCGGGCACCGCGGAGCAGCTCCGACACGGTCCGGTCCTCGGCGTTGCCCACGGCGAGATCGGTCGCGCTCTGGTTGGCCCACACGCGCGCCTTGGCGCCCGCGTACTCGGCGAAGCTGCGGTGCCAGTCGAGGTGATCCTCGGTCACGTTGAGCAGCACGCCGACACGGGCCCGGAACGAATCGGTCAGCGTGAGCTGGAACGACGAGACCTCGACCACGAGGACCGCGTCGGAAGACAGCTCGGCCGCCACCTCGATCATCGGGGTGCCGATGTTGCCGCACGTGGCCACCGGCATCCCCGAGTCGCCGAGGACCTGCCCGATGGCCGTCGTCACGGTGGTCTTGCCGTTCGTCCCGGTCACGGCGACGATGTCGGCGGCGGCCACGTGGGCGGCGAGCTCCACCTCGCTCCACACGCGCAGGCCTGCCGCCACCGCGGCGGCGACCAGCGGGTGGCGCGGTGCCACACCGGGGCTGGCCACCACGAGATCGACCCCCGCGAGCAACGCGCCGGTGCCGGCAGCGACGTCGTCGGGAGCGCCGGCGCCGAACCCACGACCGAGGCGGACGTCGACACCGAGCTCGGTGAGCTCCTCGCTGCGGCGCACGACCGCGTCACCGTGTTCGTCGTCGCACGCGACGACCGCGGTGCCCGCGGCCGCCAGGTGTCTGGCCGCGGCCACCCCCGACAGCCCGATGCCGACCACGAGGGCCTTCTCGCTGTCAACTGCGCCCGCCGTCACTCCACTGCCCCGAACCTGAGCCAATCCGAGTAGAAGATGCCCATCCCCGCGGTCACGAAGATCGCCGAGATGATCCAGAAGCGCACGATGATCGTCATCTCGGGCCAGTCGATCATCTCGAAGTGGTGGTGGATCGGCGCCATCTTGAACACGCGGCGACCGAACACGCGGAAGCTGAACACCTGGACGATGACCGAGACGGTCTCGACCACGAAGAGACCGCCGATCACCAACAGGAGCAACTCGGTGTTGGTCAGCACCGCGAGCGCGGCGAGCGCGCCACCGAGGCCGAGGGATCCGGTGTCGCCCATGAAGATCCGCGCCGGGTTCGTGTTCCACCACAAGAAGCCCACGCACGCGCCCATGAACGCGGCCGCGACGACGGCGAGGTCGAGGATCTGTGGCTCGAGACCCTGCGCCACGAGGTCGGGGAAGTAGAACGCCGGGTGGCGGAACTGCCAGAACGCCACGAGCACGAACGCCGCGAACACGAAGTTCGCAGAACCCGCCGCGAGGCCGTCGAGGCCGTCGGTCAGGTTGACCCCGTTGGACGCCCCCGCGAAGAGCAGCAGGACCAGGACCACGAACAGCCCCACCGGCAGCACGAGCGCTGTCGGCCGTACGAAGCTGACCGCCGTGGAGACCCCCGTGTAGCGCAACGCGAGGATCGCGAACACGATCGCGATCGCGACCTGACCGACGATCTTCGCGGTCTTGTTCAACCCCAGCGAGCGCTGGTTGCGGTACTTCAGGAAGTCGTCGAGGAACCCGAGCAAGCCCATGCCGCATCCCCCGAAGAGGACGAGCAGGGCCCGGTAACTGATCGGACGCGGCGTCGACCACACCGGCGCGTGCGCGAGCACGTACGCGGCGACCACCGAGATCAGGATCACCACGCCGCCCATCGTCGGGGTGCCCCGCTTGACGTGGTGCGTGCCGGGCCCGTCCTCGCGGATCTCCTGGCCCACACCACGCGATCGCAAGAAGCGGATGAAGAACGGCGTCACGACGAGGGTGAGCAGACCCGCGGTCAACGCCGCCATGAGTACCTGGATCATGCCGCACCACCGGCCGCCCGGGTCAGGACGTCGCGAGCGACGAGCCTGTCGTCGAAGGGGGTGACGGTCCCGCCCGCCTCTTGCCCGCTCTCGTGGCCCTTGCCCGCGATCACGACGACGTCGCCGGGGCGGGCGCGCCCGATCGCGAGCTCTATCGCGCGGGCGCGGTCGAGCTCGACCTCGTATGTAGCCGTCCCCTCGCGCATGCCCGGCAGCATCTCCGCGACGATCGCCTGCGGGTCTTCCGAGCGCGGGTTGTCGGATGTGACCACCACGTGGTCGGACCGCCGTGCCGCCGCCGCCGCCATGAGCGGCCGCTTGGCGCGGTCGCGGTCGCCACCGCAGCCGAGCACGCAGACGACGGCGCCGGTCGCGACGGCCCGCGCGGCGTCGAGCACGGTCGCGACACCGTCGGGCGTGTGCGCGTAGTCGACGACGACTGTGAAGTCCTGGCCGGCGTCGACGGGCTCGAAGCGCCCGGGGACCGCCCGCAGGTCGGAGAGCCCGGCGCCGATCGCGGCGGCGTCCACGCCGAGTGCTCCCGCGCACGCGGCCGCGCACGCGGCGTTGGCTGCGTTGAAGGCCCCTCCGAGACCGAGCACGACATCGGTGGAGCCGAACGGTCCGGCGAGCTCGAGCGCCACCGAGGTGGGCGCCACACCGGTGACACGGGCGCTGACGTCGGCGTCGCTCCCGGCGGCGTCACCGGCGATCACCTCGTAGGTCACGACGGTCGCGCAGTCGGTCGTCGCGGCGAGACGGCGTCCGTACTCGTCGCCCACGTTGAGGACCGCGACGTCGGTGCGCTCTGATGCGAACAGCATCGCCTTGGCGGCGAAGTACGACTCGAGGTCACTGTGGTAGTCGAGGTGGTCCTGGGACAGGTTGGTGAACGCGCCGACCCGATAGTGCACCGCGTCGGTGCGCCCCTGATGAAGGGCGTGGCTGCTCACCTCCATGACGGCGACCACACAGCCGGCGTCGCGCATCCGCGCGAGGAGGCGCTGCACCTCGGGCGCCTCGGGTGTCGTGTGGCGCACGGCTTCGGCGACACCGGCGATCCGCGTCTCGATCGTGCCCGACACGCCGACGCGCATGCCTGCCGCCTCGCAGATCGACTCGACCATGTAGGCCGTCGTCGTCTTGCCGTTGGTTCCGGTCACACCGACGACGTCGAGATCCGCGGACGGGTCGCCGAAGATCAGCGCCGCGGCAGGCCCCATCGCCGCCCGGACCGCACCCACGACGAGCTGGGGGACGTCGATGTCGAGCTCGCGCTCGACGAGGAGCGCGGTCGCGCCGTGCCCTACGGCGCCGGCCGCGAAGTCGTGGCCGTCGACCGTGAAGCCGGGTACGCAACAGAAGAGGTCCCCGGCGACCACGTCACGCGAGTCGAACGAGCAGCCGGTCACCTCGACGGTGCCGTCGCCGACCAGCGTCGGTGCCCCGATGCGGTCGCGAACCAGTGACAACCTCAACCATCAGCCTCCCGCGGCGCCCTTGTCGATCTGCAGCGGAGTCGGTGGCTTGTAGGCCTCCATCGACGACCCGCCCCCCTTGTAGTGCGGAGGGCCCGCGATCTCCTGGGGTTGCGGGCTCGGCGGAACCCGCAGAACCCTCATCGCGAACGCGGTGATGCGCGAGAAGGTAGGTGCCGCGGTGAGACCCCCGTAAACCTGGTCCGGCTCGTCCAGGGCGACGAGCACGACCACCTGGGGATCCTGCGCAGGTGCCATCCCGATGAAGCTCGCGACGTGCTTGTCCTGGTAGTAGCCGCTGCCGTCGATCTTCGGCTTGCGGGCGGTGCCGGTCTTGCCGCCGACGGTGTAGCCCTCGACAGCCGCCTTCGCGCCGGTGCCCTCGGACACCACGCCGGTGAGCATGTCGCGCATCGCGGCTGCGGTCTGGGTGCTGACGACACGAACCTGTGCCGGCCTGTCCGCGGCGGAGAAGCCGTCGGCGTTCTCCGTGCCGGCCACGAGACGCGGCTCGACGAGCATCCCACCGTTGGCGATGGTGCCGTACACCCTGAGCATCTGCAGCGGCGTCACGGCGACGCCTTGTCCGATCGCGAACGAAGCGACGCTCACGCCGGACCAGTCCTTGCGATCGGCGTAGATGCCTCGCGACTCCGCGGGCAGCTCGATGCCGGTCTTGGTGCCGTAACCGAAGCGCCGCAGCCACTCGTCGAGGCGGCTCGCGTCGAGCGTCATCGCGATCTTGATCGTCCCGACGTTGGACGACTGCGCGATGATCTGGCGCACCGACATCGGGATGGCCGGATGGTTCTCGTCGTCGGCGAGCTGGCGATCCCAGATCTGGATGTGGTCCGGCACGGTCATCTGTGTCTGGGGCGTGACCAAGCCTTCCTCGAGGGCGGCCGCGATCGTCACGACCTTCGACGTCGAGCCCGGCTCGAAGACGTCACCGACGCCCCAGGCTCGCAGGGAGTCGGTCGGGGACTTGCCGGGGTCGTTGGGGTCGAAGCTCGGGGCGGTCGCGTAGGCGAGCACGTCGCCCGTACGCGGATCCATGACGGCGGCCACGCCGCCTTTCGCGTGGAACCGCGTGACGGCGTCTGCGAGGGCGGACTCGCTCTCGTGCTGGATGGCGGAGTCGATCGTGAGCTGCACGTTGGTGCCCGGCCGGCCCGGGTCGACGCTGCGCTCACCCGACGGGATCGCGCGACCTTGAGGATCGCGCTCGATGACGAGCTCGCCCGGTTCGCCCTTGAGTTGAGCGTCGAAACGCTGCTCGATGCCGGCGAGGCCCTTGTTGTCGATGTCGGCGAATCCGAGCACCGACGCCGCGAGCATCCCCGACGGGTAGCGCCGATCCGCCTCTGGTGCGAGCCCGATGCCGTCGAGGTGGAGGTCCTTCACCTGTTGGGCCTTCTGGTCGTCGATCTTGCGCCGGACCCAGGTGAAGCCCCTGTCGGAAGCGAGCTTGTCGCGCAGATCGGCCTCGGCCATCCCGAGTACGGGCGCGAGGGCGCGAGCGACGCGGTCGGGGTCGGCGATGTCGCGCGGTGTCGCGTAGACGCTCGAGACGTCGACGCTGACGGCGAGTGCGTGGCCGTGACGGTCGAGGACGTCCCCGCGCCGCGGAGTGATCTCGGTGCGATCGATGCGCTGCGCGTCGCCCTTGCCGGTCAGGTCGTCGCGCGAGAGCGCCTGAAGGTCGACGACCTTGGCGACCACGACGATGAACGCCAGCGCCGTGACCACGGCGAAGACCGCGAGGCGGCGGCTGCTCTGGCGGCGCAGCTCGGTCTTCGCGATCCGCTGGCCCGAATGCTGCATCCGCTTGCGGTATGCACGGAAGCGGCGCCGGATGTCGTCGGTCCACGTCTCGGGCGCAGCCTGCCGCGTCCTCGCACGCGCGCGTTCGGGGGGGATGCCGGTACGGCGGAAGCCGTCGCCGCCCGGCTCCCGGTGCCCGGGGCGGTTGGGCCGGCGTGGCGGCTCAGGGCTGTGGGAGGGCCGGGGCCTGCGGGATCTCGTCGGGGTCCGAGGTGGGGGTGCCAGCGCCGCTCACCTCCCCGCCCGACAGGTAGTGCACCGTTGCAGGAGCCTTCATGCGGAGGCGGCCGGTCGCTTCCTGGCGGATGCGTTCGGGGGCTTCCAGGTAGGCCTTCGTGACCGACAGCTTCTCGTTCTGGTCCTGCTTGGCACGGACGGTCTTCTCGATCTGTGCCAGCTCGAAGGCACTGCGAGCTGCACGTACGTGGACGTAGAGGATCCCGAACAACGCGAGGAGGACGACGGTGACGACGAACGGGACCATGCGGCTGCGCCGCCGCGGCCTCAGCTCGGTGACGTCACGCAGGCGCGGCCTACGAGCGTGCTTGGGCTGGTGGCGGCTGTCGCCCGGATCCTGGTGCCGCGACGGCGCGCGGGACGGTGCGGTCATGCCGCCACCCCGTCCCGGTGCCTGACCGCTCGCAGGCGGGCCGACACGGAGCGTGGATTCGCCTCGCGCTCGGACGATGCGGGACGCACGGCCTTGGGCGTAGCGAGCTCGAATGCGGCCGGAGCGGGCGCGACGGGCATCCCACGTGGCATCGGAACCGGTGTCGCGAGCCGGCGCATCTCCCTCTTGACCATCCGGTCCTCCAGGGAGTGGTACGAGATCACCGCGAACACGCCGCCGGGCGCGAGAAGCCCTGGAGCGTCCTCGAGGAGGGACCCGAGGGCGCCGAGCTCGTCGTTGACCTCGATCCGGATCGCCTGGAAGGTACGGCGCGCCGGGTGTCGCCCCGT
Organism: Acidimicrobiia bacterium; assembly: GCA_046331095.1. GTDB lineage: Bacteria > Actinomycetota > Acidimicrobiia > UBA2766 > UBA2766 > JAIBAC01. Next base: position 861,426 of record JAXLRM010000004.1, on the reverse strand, counting down.
GCGGCGTGTTGCCGCCGGGATCGCCTCCGTCACGATCGCGGCGAGCTCGGTCGTGGTCCGGATCGGCCGTGCTCGCCGTGCCGCGACGACTGCGGCCGCGATCCTGCGCGCGAAGCGCTCCTCGCCGTAGTGGGATATGACCCTGGCGAGGGCGTCTTCGCTGTACTCGTTGACCACGTCCGCAGCCGTCTTGGTGGATCCTGCGTCCATGCGCATGTCGAGTGCGGCCTCGCGGTGAACGCTGAATCCGCGCTCAGTCCAGTCGAGCTGCGGGGACGACACTCCCAGGTCGGCCAGCACTGCTTGTACCGATGTCATCTTCTCCTGCTCCACCAAGTCAGCCAGGTCACGGAAGTCCCCACGCCTCAGGACAACTCGTGAACTGTAATCTGCGAGCACCTTCTCTGCAGCGGTTATCGCAGCCTGGTCCTTGTCAATCCCGAACAAATGGGTAGACTCATCCAGCGAGGAGAGCAGAGCGCGGGCATGACCACCGCCTCCCACGGTTGCATCGACGATCATGCCGCCCGAGGCAGGGCGCAGAAGCTCGAGAACCTCGCGTACCAGCACCGGTTGGTGTCCGAACGTTCGGCTCACCCTCAGCCCCCCGGTTGGAATCCGACAGAAGCGGGCGGAGTAGGGGCCTTCCACCGAACCACCGGGGGACTGAGGCTGAGCCGAATGCCATGCATTCGCTCAACCAACTCTGTTTTCAATCACTCTGAACCACGACAGGGTCAGCCTCATCCCGATTAGCTATTCGGTCGAGACCTCTCTGCCTTGCTTCTATCCAATCTGGCTCATTCCAGAGTTCGATGACGTTGCCGAGGCCGACTATCACCACGTCACTCTCGAGATCGAGCCCTGCGTACTCCCTCAGGTTCTCCCTGATCAGGACGCGTCCGGCCTTGTCGAGGCGCAGGTCCGTGTCCGCACCTCCGAGGATCGCCCGGGCGATGTCCCGGTTCGCCCTCGTGCCGCGGTTACGGGCCAGCTCCTCGTCACGCCGTTGTGCCCAACTCTCCTCGGGATACGCCAGGAGGCAGTACTCCTCTCCCCTCACGATCGAAAGCCCCCTTGCCAGGTCATCCCTGAACTTGGCCGGCATCGTGAGGCGCCCCTTGTCGTCGAGTGAGTGCTTGAACTCCCCGAAGAGCACTTCCGGGCCTGCCTGTTCGTGCCGAGCCTCGTCAACGTCGCTCCATCGACACGTCTGGGGACTTCGGTCGTAGCTACCTTGCCATCCGCTGCCGCCCTACCACGGACCGTGACAGGTCGACACCGGAGTGCGTTACTGCGAGTCGCCGTACGGTACCCCACCCGCGCCCCACTGTCAACCACTCTCCCCCACTCTCCTAGATATTTCTCCCACTTCGCCCCACCGGAGCCCCAGACGCGAGTGGACCGGGCGACCGCCGGGCCGCCCGGTCCACTCGGGTTCCGTGGAGCAGCTCGAAGCCGCCGCCTGCGCTCCACGGTCTCACGCCCACACGGATAAGGTGCCGCCGAAGCCGCACGGGCGTTAGCTGGAGAAGACTTCAGACCTCTGCCTCGACCTCCCTGACATCGGGTATGCGGCGACCGCTCACCGTCTCGATCGCGATGGCCACCACGTGATCCTTGGCTCCGGTCCCCCATGGCCTCAGGGGAAGGTGCCGGGCCTCGTCGAGCTCAGGGTCCTCGCAGACCACGTGAGCGCTACCCGTCACGAGGACACTCCACCCGGTCTGGTAGGTCGGGTCGGTGCCGTCGATCTCGAAGGCGACCGTGTGGCCGGCCTCGGCCTCGCGGTGGAGCGATCCTCGGCCGCAGCGGACGAACACGGTGTCGTGGGTCACCACCACGTTGACCGGGAAGACCACGGGGCGGCCCTTCGACCCGAGCGCGACCCGCCCGAGCCGCGCCTCGGCGAGCAGTTCCCGGCACTCGGACAGATCGAGGATCTCGAGTCCGTTCGCATCGGTGAGCCGCATCGCCGTCTCCATGGTGGCCACCACCTCAACCCCCGTCGTGCGAGGTCTGAACGGTCCCACTCAACAGGTAGTCCCACCAGTCCTGGCGCGCCTCGGACGCGGTCTCGCTCAGCGCCGCGAAGAGGAGGTCGCGGACGGTCACGATGCCCTTCAACCCGCCCCTGGCGTCGACGACGGGGAGGTGGCGGAACTGGTTTCGCACCATGGTCTCGGCTGCCTCGCCGACCGTGGTGTCCTCGGCGATGGTCACCGGCTCCGCGACCATGTGGTCCCAGACGAGCCGGCCCTCGACCTCGCCTTCGGCAACAGCTTCGACGAGGTCGCGCTCGCTGAGGATTCCGACGAGACGGCCGCGGCGGGTCACCAGGAGTGCCCCGATACCCTCGTCACTGAGGATCGATGCCGCGCCCTGCAGGCTCTCGTCGGGTGACACCGTCACCGGCACCCTGCGCATCAGACTCCGGACCTGCATCGCCTGTTCTTCCCCCCGATTCCGTCGTGCGTGTCTGACCGGTCGGCTTCAAGCACAGCCTGCGCCTCCACCGCAGATTGCGGGAGGGCCGAAAGTCCATATGTGGATGCGCCGTGTGTCGCGCCGCGGCGCGGTCTCCCACTACCGTGCACCACGGCAAACGGCCGTACGAGAGGCAGAGGAATGCTCCACAGGATCCTGATAGCCGTGGACGGCTCGCCCGGCGGCAACGCCGCAACGCGCCTGGGCGCCGACATCGCCGCCCGCTACGGAGCAGAGGTCGTCCTCGTCCACGTGAGCAGCCCACCCGCCGTGCTCGCGCTCGGCGGCACGACACCTGTCGACGCCCTCGACGACCTGATGCTGCAACTGGAGAAGCGAGCGTTCGCGGAGGCAGGCGAGATCCTCGACGCAGCCGGGGTGAGCCACACCGACGTTGCACTCGTCGGGTCACCTGCGCGCCGTATCGTCGAGGAAGCCGAGCAGCGCGAGGCCGACCTCGTCGTCATCGGCCACCGCGGCCTCTCGGCCGTGGAACGCTTCCTGATGGGATCCGTCTCGACCCAGATCGCGCACCGTGCGACCTGCGCGGTCCTCATCGCACCCGTGCCTCCCGAGGCCGAGAACGAGGACCGGGACGTGGACCAGGGGACGTCTTCTCAGATGGAGTAGCGCCGCACGAGCCACGGGAGCCAGCGCACATCCTCGGTGCCGGGATCGGACTCGTAGACGGCGGCAACCTGCTCGGCGTCCGACCGATCGGCGAGAAGGCCCTCGGGGCCCGCGGCAATGCCGTGGCGGTGCGCGACGTCGGCCTCGACGTCGGGGTGGCAGTGCCAGGAGTGAAACGAGCCACCGTCGTCGGCGAGGATCTCCCAGCCTGCATCGGCCCCGGGAGCGAGCGCGCCGCCCCTGGCGACCGCCTCGGTGAAGCCGTCGTCCTCGCCGTCGCCGAGGAAGTCGCCGACGCAGGCAGACGGCAGGGCGATTCCGATGAGCGTGAGCGTCGGGTGCCCCACCGGATTGCGTCGCGCGAAGCGGCGGGCGGCCTTGAGCGAGGTGAACACCGCGGGCCAGGCGAGCGTGCCGGACTCGAACGCATCGGTCGCGGCTGCGACGATCTCGGGCAGCCTCGCAGGATCGGCGCCCCAGTGCGCGAGCAGCGCCCGGCGCTCCTCGATGTCCACGTCGGTCCACGACAGTGCCCAGTAGCCGGGGAACTGACAGGTCACGCACTCGCTGGCACTCAGGTAGCCGTCGACGTCGGGGGTGTCCCCGCGATGGGTGAGCAGGTACCCGCCCGCGACGAGCCCCGCGCTCGGGATCGTGCCCGTCACCGCGGCTAGGCGCTGGCCGTCGCGGGCACCAGGAACTCCTCCCAGTGCGGGTGGATCCGCCCCACCCTCGCTGCCAGCCACGTGAAGTCGGCCGGTGGGGCCGGGCGCCGCCGCAGACGCATGCCTGCTTCACGCGGGAGGCGGTCCTCCTTGTGGCTGTTGCAGCGCCTGCACGCGGCGACGACGTTGTCCCAGGCGTGTGCCCCGCCCTTGGACCTCGGGACGACGTGGTCGACGCTCTCGGCTGCATCACCGCAGTACTGGCACCTGTAGCCGTCGCGCAGCAGGACGGCCCGGCGTGAAAGCGTCGCGCAGCGACGATGGGGCACGCGCACGTAATGGGTCAGGCGTACGACCGACGGGGATGGCACCGTCAGGCAGGCGGAATGGAACGGTGCGTCGTGCTCGCGCACCACCTCGGCCTTGGACCGCATCACGAGTACGACAGCCCGACGCGCAGCCACCAAGCAGAGGGGCTCGTACGTGGCGTTCAGCACCAGCGCGCGCGACATGTGATCCGTCCTGGAACCGGTGGCTCGCAGGGAGTCTATCGAGCTGCGCCGGTGCGGGCCGCTCGCTGCGGCGCCCGAGGCGTGGCCGCGTGCACGCGCGACCACTGCGCCTCACCCGTCGTCGTCGCCTCCGTCGTCGTCTGTGACGCGTGTCGACGTCAGGTCACTCGTCACCACTTCGTGGCGACGGACGTAGGTGCTACCGAACGCCTGGATCGTCGCCGCGGCCGGCAGGGCGAGCACCGCGCCGGTCGCGCCGAAGAGGCTGGCACCGGCGATCGCCGCACCGAATGCGATCGCAGGATGCATCTCCATGGTGCGCGCTGTGACCTTGGGGGCGAGGAGGTAGTTCTCGAGCTGCTGGTACAGGATCACGAAGACCAGGAACGCGAGCGCGTCCCACGGGCTGCTGAGCAGGGCGATGAGCAACGGCAGCGCGGCGCCGATGTAGGTGCCGACCGTGGGGATGAACTGACTGACGACGCCGAGCCAGAGGGCGAGTGGGAGGGCGAACGGGACACCGAGCACCGTCAGGACCCAGAAGCTCACGAACGCACCGGCGAACGCCAGGAGGGCCCTCGAGTAGAGCCAACCGCCGGTCTTCTGGATCGCCAACTCCCAGGCACGGAGGACCTCGCGCTGACGCTCCGGGCGCATGGTCGAACAGATCGTGCGCCGCACCCGCGGGCCGTCGGCGACGAGGTAGAACGTGAACAGCGCGATCGTGAGGCCGCGGAAGAGCGCGGCCAGCACCGCTGTTCCGAAGCCGAGGACGCTGCCGGCCACGTTGCCCGCCACGCCCTTGAGGTCGAGCTGGAGGTTGGCGAGTTGGTCCCCGAGGTTGTCGGACGTGAGGTGGACCCCCGGGATCTCGTTGAGCAGGTCGACGCTGCGGTGGAGGTAGTCGGGCGCACGCGCGACGAGCTGGCCCACCTGGTCGACCACGAGGGGGATCATCGTGCCGATGAGCCCGGCAAGCAGGAGCGTCAGGACGACGAACACGACAGCAGTGGCGACGCCGCGCCGCCATCCGTGATCCGCGAGGAACTTGACCGCGGGTTCGATCGCGAACGACAGGAACAGCGCGAGGAGGATCATGTAGAGCAGGCCGCGGAGACGGACGACAGCCCAGGTCGCCGTCACCGCCACCGCTGCGGTCATCAGCACGAGGAGCAGGAGCCGGGGAATCCACGCCGGCATGCGGCGGTCGCCGTGAAACCAGCCCAAACCCAGCACCGCCGTCGTGTCCGACGCCTCGGTTGCGGGCGGTTCGGTTGCGGGCGGTTCGAGGTCACCCATCGTGTGAAGCTAGCTACCGACGGTGAGGCATCCGAGGATGCCGGGAGGCAGTGAGCCGCCTCCCACGACGCGGACCTCTAGGCGCTGCGCCTGAGCTCGCGGCGGTACGACACGAGCGAGACGAGGTCGCGGGATTCGTCGGCGGGCGTGGCGGTCCCGTCGCCGCCGTAGGCGGTTTGCAGGCGCCAGGCCACGTAGCGGGGGTCGGGGAGCGGCAGCGGCGGCGTCCGCGTCCACCACTTGCGGGAAGCGAGATCGAGAGCGAGACCGGCGGCGTCGCGCCAGAGCCAGGGCCGCAGCGCTACTCCGGCGAGTGCACGTGGGCCGAGTCGCGGGGAGTCCACGACCCATTTCTAGCAAGCGTTCCGGACCGACACCGGACCCAACCCACACCGACGTGGGGACGCAAAACGGGTCCACAACCCACCTCACGTCCCCACGTCCATCCGAACCACCCAACCCACACCGACGTGGGGACGCAAAACGGGTCCACAACCCACCTCACGTCCCCACGTCCATCCGAACCACCGAACCCACACCGACGTGGGGACGCAAAACGGGTCCACAACCCACCTCACGTCCCCACGTCCATCCGAACCACCGAACCCACACCGACGTGGGGACGCGAGACGGGTCCACAACCCGCTTCACGTCCCCACGTCGTGCTGCGCGAACCAGAGGGCGGCGGCGCCGACGACGCCGGCGCGGCGGCCGAGGGCGGCGGGCACCACCTGGACGTCGCGGGAGTACACCAAGCGGGCGTTCTCGGAGGCTGCCCGCCGGCACGGGTCGAAGAGGAGGTCGCCGGCGCCGGCGACTCCCCCGCCCACGACGGCGAGCCCGAGGTCGAGCAGGTTGGCGGTGTCCGCGATCGCGAGGCCGATCATCGCCCCGGCCTCCTCGAAGACACCGGCGGCCACCGGATCCCCCGCACGCGCAGCCCGTGCGACGTCGACGGCCGTCATGGCTGACCCCGCCGGCACCAGCATCGGCGTCGCGTGGCTCTCCGCACGCCGGGCGGCCTTGCGCGCGATCGCGGTGCCCGACGCCTCGGCCTCGAGGCAACCGCGGCCGCCGCACGCACACGGTTCGCCACCGGGGTTGACGACCACGTGGCCGATGTGGCCGGCATTCGTCTCGCGCCCGTGCAGCAGGCGTCCGTCGAGGACGATCCCGCCGCCGACCCCGGTGGAGACGACCATGCCCAGGTAGCACGTCTCACCGCGAGCGGCGCCGAGCCAGCCCTCGCCGAGCGCCATCGCCTTGGCGTCGTTGTCGACGACCACCGCAACCCCGAAGGTGTCCTCGAGACACGCGGCAAGCGGAAAGCCGCGCCAGCCCGGGATGTTGAGCGGTGACACCGCCGTGCGCGTCATCGGACCGCCGCAGCCGACTCCGATACCTGCGACCTGCCGCCGTCCGGCGGCCTCCACCACCCCGCGGAGCAGTCCCTCCACCGCGGCGAAGACCGCCTCGCCGGACTCCTCCCCACCCGCAGGCGTGGGCACCTCACGGAACGCCTCGACCCTGCCGTCGGTGTCGACGAGTCCCGCGGCGAGCTTCGTGCCGCCCACGTCGAGGGCCAGGACCCCCCGGTTCAACACCCCTGTCCCTCGGGTACGCTGGCCCTACCGATGACCCAGACCGACAACATCGCCGCGTTCACCCGCGCCCGGATCGACGGCATCCGCTCCAACGTCGAACGCGTGCTCCAGGGCAAACAGGACGCCATCCGTCTCTGCCTGGTGGCACTGCTCGCCGGCGGCCACGTGCTGATCGAGGACGTCCCCGGTGTCGGCAAGACGCTGCTCGCCAAGTCCCTCGCCGAGTCGCTCGGGTGCCAGTGGCGACGCGTGCAGTTCACCCCGGACCTGCTCCCCGCCGACCTCGTCGGGGTCAACATGTGGGACCCCGAAGCACGGGAGTTCACGTTCCACCCGGGGCCGATCTTCGCCAACGTCCTCCTCGCCGACGAAGTCAACCGCGCGTCGCCGAAGACGCAGTCGGCGCTGCTCGAGTGCATGGAGGAGGCCCAGGTGAGCGTCGACGGAAACACGTTCCCCCTCGCCCAGCCGTTCCTGGTCATCGCCACGCAGAACCCCTTCGAGCACGAGGGAACCTACCCCCTGCCCGAATCCCAGCTCGACCGATTCCTGGTCCGGGTCACGATGGGCTACCCGTCGCGTGACGCCGCGCTGCGGATGCTCGACGTCCACACCGACCACGCCGACAACCACCAGCGCCTCGGACCGGTGAGCAACCCCGCCGACGTGACCTCGCTCGCGGACATCGCCGACGCCTGCTACGTGGCCCCTCCGATCAAGGACTACGTGCTCGACATCGGTGACGCGACGCGGGCCGATCCCGACGTGGCTCTCGGTGTCTCACCGCGCGGGTGCGTCCACCTGGTCCGAGCTGCCAAGGCCGCCGCGACCCTGGCCGGGCGCAACTACGTCGTCCCCGACGACGTCAAGTGGCTCGCAGGACCTGTGCTCGAACACCGCCTCGCGCTCGAGCCCGAGGCACAGATACGCGGCGTGCGCGCCGCCGACGTCCTGGCACGCGTGCTCGACTCGGTGCCCGTTACGGCCCGCCGCTGACGCCATGGGCGCCCCCGCCTCCGCCCCGCCGCCCGCGCCGCGTCGCCCCGCTGTGGCCGGCCTACCCGAGTGGACCCCGATCGCCCCTCTCGGGCGCAGGCTGCGGTCACCGCTCGTGTTCACCCCGCGCGGAGTCGGTGTCCTGGTCGTCGGGATCACCTGCCTCCTCGCCGCATGGGCCGTCGACACGCGCAACCTCTTCGTCATCGGCGTGGCGGTCGTCCTCTACGTGTTCGTGTGGTTCGTGATCGTCGCCTCGCTGCGCCCCGGGATCGAACTGCACCGGCACCTGACGCCCGACAGGATCCGCGCGGGCGACGCGGTCCGCGTCGTCTACTCCTTGCAGGTGGTGAACGACCTGCTGTTCCCGGTGCCCGACGCCGTCGAACTCGTGCGCCGCAGCGGGCACGAGCCCGAACGCCTCACGCTCAGCGGGGCGATCGCCAACCGGAGGGTCGCTGTCGACCTTCCCGCGCTACCACGGGGCGTGCACGTGCTCGGGCCCACCTCGGTCGCGCGCACCGACCCGATGGGTCTGTTCGCGCACAGGTTCACGAGTGCCGGCGCAGACCCCGTCGTCGTGTGGCCCCACACGGTTGCGGTCCAGCCGGTTCTCGCCGCCGCCGGTCTCGACGGCCCGTCCACCCCCGACCTCGCCGCGACCGGCGGCTTCGACTTCCGGGGTCTGCGCGAGTTCGCGCCGGGAGACGACCCGCGCCGGATCCACTGGGCTTCGTCCGCGAAGCGTGGTGACTTCGTCGTCAAGGAGACCGATCCCGACCGAACCGAATCGATCTCGCTCGTACTCGACTGCCGCGCGGAGGCGTACGCCGACGCAGCCTCCTTCGAGGTTGCCGTGTGCGCGGCCGCGTCCGCGGTCGAGGCACTCGTCGCGTCCGGATGGCAGGTGCGTTTCGTGCTCGGTGCCCCTGGTGCGGTCGTGCTCGACGTGGACGCTCCGGGAATGCTCGGCCACGCCATGGACCGGCTCGCGTATGCCGAGCTCACCCCCGGAGGCGATGCCGTCATGGACGTCGTCAAATCCGTGAGGAGCGCGCCTGCGGGACCCCTGCTCCTCTGCGGTGGCCTCTGCGACAACGCGTTGTTCGGCGCGCTCGCAGGCCCGCTGCGGCGGCGCAACCCCCAGCTCCTCGTGTTCGCGGGTGAACGTGCCCGGGCGGCGGCATCGGGCGCGAACCCCCTCGTGGCGAGGCTCGCGCGCCCCGGTCGATCGGTGGCGCAACCGGCGGGCACGGACGATCTGGTCCACACGTGGATCGCGGCGGCCGCTGCCGCTCACGGCGGAGCTCAAGCGATGCGACGTTCCATGGCCGCGGGGAGGCGCCGGTGACCTTCGTCGCGACCGTGGCCATGTGGCTCGTGGCGGTGAGCGGGTTCAACGCGGTGTTCGCCACCAAGGGCTGGGTGTTACCTGTGCTGCTGGCGGCAGTCCTCCCGCTGGTGGTCGAACGGTCGCTGGTGGAGGTGCGGCGCCGGCACCGGTCGTGGTCACCACGGGCGTCGAGAGCGGGGGCGATCGCCGTTCACGTCGTGCTGTTCCTGGCGGTCCTCGGATGGACGCTCTATCCCGAATCGACGTTCCTGGGCCTGCCGACACCGGGAACGATCGCGGCGCTGTGGAACGGGTTCGGCTCGGGCATGCGACTCGCACGCGAGACGGTGCCACCGATCGAGTCGGCGCCGCCGTTCGTCGCGATCGCGACGGCAGCGGTGTGGTGGTGCGCCGCCGCCTCCGGCGCGGGTCAGTGGACGTCGACTTCGGCAGCGCTGTCGACGACACCGGCGATCACGATCTACGTCGCGGCCCGCATCCTCTCCCAGGGCGGCCCGGGGGCGCTGCCCGTGTGGCTCCTCGTCGTCTGTGTCGTCTGGACGATCGTGGCCAACGACTACACGCGGCGGGGCGTCTCGTGGAACAGGGTCCTCGTTCCCGGCGCCCTCTGCAGCATCGTCGCCCTCGCCGGGACGCTCCTCGCGCCGAAGCTCCCCTTCTACGGCAGTCACGCGGCGCTCGACTTCCGCAACGAGGTCGGCAACGTGATCTCCGACGACAACCCCTTCGTCGACATCAAGCCCCGTCTCGTCGACCTGTCTCCCAAGGTGAACTTCTCGGTCGAGGCGACCCAGCGCTCGTACTGGCGCCTCACGGCCCTCGACGCGTTCGACGGCAACCGGTGGAGCGCGTCTGGTTCGCCGCCGTCGCTGCCCGACGCGCCGAGCTCACGCACCGCGCGCATGATCCAAGAGGTCCACATCACGGATCTCCGCAGCCTGTGGCTACCGGCAGCCGCCTTCCCCCAGAGCCCACCCCAGACGACGACGATCGACGAAGCCACCGGCAGCGTCGTGGTCAGCGACCACACCCGAAACGACATCACGTACGAGGTGATCTCGGCGGTCCCCCAGTTCGACGCGGACAAGCTCCGCAAGGTCGGTCCTGCCGACGCGGGCTCGCGCGCCGTCTCGCACTACCTGCAGCACCCGTCACCGTCGCCCGACGTCGAGCAGTGGCTCGACGAGACGGTCGCGGGCGCGCACGGCCCTTACGAGCAGGCCGTGGCCATCGAGTCGAGGTTGCACACGTTCCGCTACGACTTGAACGTGTCGCCCGGCCACGACGAGGACGAGCTGCGCCGCTTCCTGCTCGAGACCCAAGCGGGCTACTGCGAGCAGTTCGCCGCATCGATGGCGACGCTCGCCCGCGATCTCGGCATCCCCTCCCGGGTGGCCGTCGGATACCTCGGCGGCGAGGCAGTCCGCCTCGGCAACGGGGGGCGGACGGTGTTCGAGGTGCGCGGGTCGGACTCCCACGCGTGGCCGGAGCTGTGGTTCGAGGGTTGGGGCTGGGTCCAGTTCGACCCGACACCGCGCGGGGACGCGGTCCCCCGCGAGCAGCCACCCACGTCGGCAGTTGCCCCACCGGCGACGTCGCAGGTACCCGGGGAGGTCACCACGGCGCCGCCCACGACCGCAGCACAGCCCGAGGGCGGGGACACCGACGCCGGGGCACCGCCTCGGGCACCGTCGCCGCCGTGGGTTCGCCTCCTCGTGGCCGTCGCCGCGGTGGTCGCGGTCGTGGTCGCGCTGGTTCTCGCGCTGGTGGGCGTCAAGGCGTGGCGGCGGCGCCGCAGGCTCGGGCGCGGATCGGCCGGATCCTGGGACGAGGGCCTCGACCTCTTGCGCGACCTCGACGTCGCGCTCGCTCCGGGCGCCTCGCCCGAGGAGGTCCGCGCGTCGGCCGGGCGGGCGGGTGTGGACCTGGGCGCTCTCACCGACGCGTACGTGTCCGATACCTACGGTCCGCCCGAGACGGAACGGACCGTCGGAGCAGACGCGGCTGCACCGAGAGCGGTGATCGCAGCGCGCAGGCGCTTGCGTCACGAGAGCCCACGAAGATGGCTGCGGGCAGAGGTGAGCACCCGCAGCCTGAGGCCGAGGCGGCCTACTCGCGCTGGAAGCGGCGGCGGAAGTCGTCGCCGCTGATGCCCTTGGGGAAGAGCGACCGCGTCTTGCGGCGCAGGTCGTTGATCCCGGCTTGGGTCATGCGCCGGAACGCGTAGTAGGCCCAGACTCCGCACGCGAACGCCATCCCGAAGCCGACGACGAGGCTCGCGGCGACGAGCTGCATGGCGAGGAGCACGACCATGAGCACGATCCCGAGCACGATCCCGGCGATCGCCCACTTGAGCTGACGCCCCGAGTGCGAATACACCGACGTGCGGGCGACCTCGCGCGCGAGCTTGGGATCCTCAGCGTGGAACTGCCGTTCGATGTCGGCAAGGATTCGCTGCTCGTCCTCGGAAAGAGGCACGCCGACCCCCAAATTGGTGGAACGGGCGGGACGACGACGGAAGTGCGGGGTCCTGACCGCCCACGATGTGGGCACAAGTGTAGTGCCAGATCGGGCGCCGGAAACAGCCCGTCCGACGTGGGCGTTCAGCGCGCGCCGGTGGGGGACACGGTCACGGGCTCGCCACCGCGCCGCGCCGACTCGTACACGGCGTCGACGCAGCGATGCGCGGCGACCGCGTCGTTGAAGGTCGGACCTTCCACGGGTGCGCCGGCGGCGGTCCGGCAGAAGGCCCAGTCCTCGAGCATCCAGACGCCGCCGGGCTCCGCGAGGACGGGCGGCGCGCCGAGCTCCTCGCACACCCTGAGCGCCGAGTCCGGCGCCGCGACCTCCTCGGTCGCCGCAGAGCCCTGCACGGTCACGTCGCCGTAGGTGTCGTCGTCGGTGGCGACCCAGGTGTCGCGGCACAGGACCTCGAGGCGGCGTGTGGACGCGCGCGAGTCGACGTCGTGCCACACCGAGACGAGCGACCCGACGGCTCCGCCGGCGAACTCGAGCGTCACGACCGCGGTGTCCTCGATGCCAGGGTGGCCGGCGACACAACGCGTGACTGCCGCGACCGAGGCGACGTCGCCGCAGATCCACCGGAGGATGTCGAAGTCGTGGATCGAGTGCTCGAGCACCGTGCCTGCGCCCGCCTGGGTCCGGTCCGCCCGCCAGGTCGAGCCGTACCGGCCTCGGATCGGGATGAACTGGTCGTCGCGCAGCACGGTCGCCATGATCCCGGCGGAACCTGCGGCGCGGCGGCGCACCTCGCGCATGGTCGGCGAGAAGCGCAGCACCAACCCCACGCGGGCGACGACCGCGGCGGCCGCCACGGTTGCCGCCATACGCTCCGCGGTGACGGCGTCGAAGGCGAGCGGCTTCTCGCAGAAGAGGGCCTTGCCGTGGGCGGCCACGAGCTCGACGAGCTCGGGATGCGAGGCCGTCGGTGTGCACACGTAGACGGCGTCGACGTCGTCGCGAGCGACCAGCGCGGCGGGATCGGTCGTGTGAGCCCCGAACCCGAAGGTGGCCGCGAAGGCGCCTGCCCGTCGGGGGTCGCGGTCGCAGCACGCGGCGAGGTTCACGTCGACGTGGCCCCGCTGTGCGAGCGCGGTGAGGGCACCGGCGTGGATCGTCGCGATGAAGCCGCAGCCGACGAAACCGATCCCTAACCCCACCGGGGTGCCTCGTTCGCCGCCGTGGTGCCATGTCCGTGGTCACGGCCCGCGGTGCGGGTGAGAAGGCGTGCGGGCTCGATGGCGCCGTCGCCGAAGCGCTCGCGCACGGCGTCGGCGGCCGACATCAACGGGCTCCACTGCGGGGCGGGGTCGAAGCCGAGCTGGCGCGTGGGTGGCCCGGCGACGAGGCCCGACGCCGAGATCCCGAGGAGCCGGACGGCGTGGCGGTCGAGGTGGAGGCGTTCGTAGAGCTCGCAGGCGACCGTGTAGATCTCGGGGCCGGTGTCGGTCGCCTCCGCGAGCGTGCGGCTGCGTGTGAAGGTCCGGAACGTGGGCAGGCGGCACTTGAGCGTCACCGTCCGGGCGGAGACCCTTCCGCGGCGCAGCCGCGTGGCGACCCGCTCGGCGAGGCTGCGCAGCTCGGCGCGGATCGTCTCGGGATCGGTGAGGTCGACCTCGAAGGTCTCCTCGTGACCCACGGACTTGGGGTCGCGCCGCGGCACCACCGGGCTGTCGTCGCGCCCGGCGCACAAGGCCTTCAGGTGGCGAGCGCCGGCCTGGCCCACGACGCGGGCGAGGCTCTCGGGCGCGACGGCGTCGAGGTCGGCGACGGTGCGGATCCCGAGGCGGTCGAGACGCTCCACCGTCGCGTCGCCGACACCCCAGAGCGCCGCGACCGGCAGCGGGTGCAGGTAGCGGACGGCTGCGTCCGCGGGGATGCAGAAGATCCCGGCACCGGCACCGGCACCGGTCGGTTTCGCCTCGCGCGAGGCGAGCTTGGCGTGGAACTGGTTGGCCGCGACGCCGACGCTCACCGGCAGGCGCCGCTCGGCGCGGACTCGGTCGCGGATCGCACGGGCGATCGCCATCGCGTCGCCGAAGAGCCGGCCCGCCCCCGCCACGTCGAGGAACGCCTCGTCGAGCGAGAGCGGCTCGACGAGGGGCGTGTAGGACTCCATGATCCGTCGCACCGCCTCGGACTCGGCGGTGTACTCGGCGAAGTCGGGCGGGAGGAACACGGCGTCGGGACAGAGGCGCCGCGCCCGGGTCGCCGGCATCGCCGAGTACACGCCGAAGCGGCGCGCCTCGTAGGAGGCGGCGGCCACGACCCCGCGGGTGCCCGCCCCGCCCACGACGACGGGCTTGCCGCGCAGCTCGGGGCGGCGGCGCACCTCGACCGCGGCGTAGAAGGCGTCCATGTCGGCGTGCAGGATCGTCTCGGTCCCCGCCGGCGGCCCGAGGTCGGCGACCCGGTAGACGGGGCCGGGCCTGCTCACGCCGCTGCCCCCGCTCCGGCGCCGCCGGGCGAGCCGGGGCTGCGGTGCCAGATGTGGCGCGGCGGGCCGCCACGGCCGAGTGGCTTCTCGGACGCGGGGACGCCGACGCGCTGCAGGTCCCAGATCTCGGACGCGACGACGCTGACACCTCTGCCCGCGGGGCCGGTGCGGCGCAGCTTGCCCCGGATCGCGAGCACGAAGCCGTCGAACGCGGGGCGGGCGCAGCGTGCCTGGACCGTGGGGAAGATCGTGACGTCGACGAGGCCGGTGGGGTCGTCGACTGTCAGGAAGATGATGCGCCGGCCCGAGCGGATCGCGGGGGTCTGGGTCGCGACCTTGACGCCCGCCACGGTGACCATCTCCCCATTCTGGCGGTCCCGCAGCTCGGCGGCGGGGACCACCCCGAGGCTGCGGCACTCCTGCTCGTAGAACGTGACGAGGTGGCGTGTCACGTCCATGCCGAGCACCTCGAGCTCGGCATGGACCTTCTCGGCGTCGGTGAAGTCGCGCAGGCCCGCGAGCGGCACGCTCTCGGCGGGGACGTCGAGGTTCAGCGCCTGTTGGGCGTCGTCGGCGACGGCGGCGCCGCCGCGCCCGTTCCGGCTGCTGCCTGCCGCCCACAGCTCCTCGATGCGCCACAGCAGCGCCCGCCGGCCCTGGGGCGCGAGCGAGTCGAGGGCGCCGACCCGCACGAGGTTCTCGCACGTGGGCCGCGACACGCCGGTGCGGCGCACGAAGTCCTCGAGCGAGGAGAACCTGCCGCCACTGCGGCGTGCCGCCTCGATCGCCGCCGCCTCGGCGTCGGCGATGCCCGCCACGTGGTGCAGCCCGAGCCGTATCCCCTTGCCCATCCCCCCACCCTATCCGAACGTACGTTCGGGTCAAGCGGGACCCTCTCCCAAACGCGGGCGACCTGACCCGCTCACGAGCCATCCGGCCCGCGTTCGGGACGCCACCCCTCCCAAACGCGGGCGACATGACCCGCTCACGAGCCATCCGGCCCGCGTTCGGGGCCCGGTTCACCGGGGAGGCGGGCGAGCATCTAGCTTCCGGGCCATGGCGACCCTCGATGCTCCGTACCTCTTCTGGAACTCCCGTGCCGGCTACAGCCGCAACGTGCGCCGGTACCTCAGGAACGGCGGCGACCCCAATCCCGTCGACCCCGGCGGCTACACGGCGCTGCACATCGCCACCCTCGGAGGCCACGCCGACGTGGTCCGCGAGCTGCTCCTAGGCGGCGCCGACGTCACCGCCCTCGACCCCCGCGGCCAGACCGCCCTCGACATCGCGGTCGCGCAACAGCGCGAGGACGTCGTCGAGCTCCTCGAGGCCCGCGCAGAACACGCGGCCGCCTCGGCCTCCTGATCACTCCAGAGCCACTCCTGGGCCTGGGACCGGGACCGACTAGTCGGGGAAGGTCTGGCCGAGCTCGGCCGCCTTCTCGGCGGCCTCGTCGGGGAAGATGTTCTTCACGATGAAGGGGTCGGTCGTGATCGCGTAGTCGGGCGCGAGGCCCTTGGTGTAGCGCTCGATGTAGAGGAGCTGTTTGGCGATCAGCACGAGCTCCTGGGGCGACGTGGCGTTGTAGGCCTTCATCAGGTCCATCGACTGCATCACGAGCTCGCCGATATTGAGGCTGCCGACCCCGGCGGTCACCATCGGACCGATGATCATGCCGAGACGCTCGCCGAGCTCCTCGTCGGTGCCGATATCGGCGGGGAAGACGCCGACCCTGCGGTACGACCTTGCCACCCGGGTGAAGTCGAGGTCGAACAGGCACGTGTAGAAGAGGTCGCGTACGAGCTGCTTCCAGTCGCCGGTGAGCTCGCCCATGATCCCGAAGTCGAGGTAGCAGCCGCGGCCGTCGTCGAGGGCCCAGATGTTGCCGGCGTGCATGTCGCCGTGGAACGGGCCGTGCACCATCACGGCCTCCGCCCACACCTTCGCGCCGCGCCGCAGGATGAGCTGGCCGTCGATGCCGCGCTCGCGGATCGAGTCGAACTGGTCCATGGGCAGGCCCGAGACCCGCTCCATGCAGATCATGTGGGGCCCGCAGAAGTTCCAGAAGACCTCCGGCGCCGTGATCATCGCGTTGTCGCCGAACGCGCCGATGTTCTCGCGGAAGCGGTGCTGGCGCCATGCCTCGAGCGCGGGGTTGAGCTCCTGGAACGTGACGGCGTGGAGGTCCTCGATGATCGCCTTCGCGCCCGAGGTGCGTCCCCACGAGGTCTTCTCGAACCAACCCGCGAGCCGGTACATGATCCGCAGGTCCGTGGTCATGCGCTCGGTGATGCCGGGCCGCTGCAGCTTGACCACCGCGGCACGCCCGTCGGGCAGCGTGCACGCGTGCACCTGCCCGATCGACGCCGCCGACAGCGGCGTCTCGTCGAAGTGGCCGAACACCTGGTTCGGCGGCCTGCCGAGGTCGTCGGTGACGAGGCGCCGCACGGCGTCGCCGCCGAAGGGCGGCACCTCGTCGAGGCAGCGCCGTGCCGCCGCCGACAGCCCCGCGGGGAACATCCCCGCGGCGCTCGCGAGGATCTGGCCGAGCTTCACGAACGTGGGCCCGAGCATGATGAACCCGTCGATCGCACCGTCGTAGCCGGCCTCGAGGAACGACTTGCCGCGGCGGCGCAGGACGTGGGACACCAGGGCGCGGGTGACGGCGTAGACGAGGACGACGTAGATGACCACCATGCGGCGCAGCTCGGCGAAGCCGAACCCGCCCAGGGGGGGCGTCACGACCTCGAGGTCCTCCGGCGGCACCCCGTCGGCGTAGGGGCCGCGGAAGCCCGAGATGAACCCGGCCGTGCCGAAGTCGGTGACCGGGCGCATCGACCTGCGCTCGCCGTGGGAAAGCTCTCGTGTCATCGGGCGCTCCGGTCAGGTGTCGGCACTAGAGGTCCGGCGGCGTCTCGAGCGGCCCCAGCGTCAGCACCTCGAAACCGGTGTCGGCTACGAGGACCGTGTGCTCGAACTGGGCCGTGCGGCGCCCGTCCACCGTGACCGCGGTCCAGCCGTCGTCCCACACCTCGGCGTGCCAGTCCCCCATCGTGATCATCGGCTCGATCGTGAACGTCATGCCCGGAAGCAGCTCGAACGACGCGTTCGGGTCGTAGTAGTGGGTGACGCTCGGCTTGGTGTGGAACTGCTCGCCGATTCCGTGACCGACGAAGTCGCGCACGACCCCGAATCCGTTCGCCTCGGCGTGGCCCTGGATCGCACGCCCGATGTCGGTGATGTCACCGCCGGGATGCACTGCGTCGATTCCGGCCCACATGCATTCGTAGGTGACATTGAGGAGCCGCGCCGACTCGGCGTCGACGTCGCCGACCGGGTAGGTCTTCGAGGTGTCGCCGTGCATGCCCGCGAGGAACACCGTGACGTCGAGGTTGACGATGTCGCCGTCCTCGAGAGGGCGGTCGTCGGGGATGCCGTGGCAGATGACCTCGTTCACCGACGTGCACAGCGACTTGGGGTAGCCGTGGTAGTTGAGCGGGCTCGGGTAGCCGCCGAGCTCGATCGTGGCGTCGTGGCAGATCGCGTCGAGTTCGTCGGTGGTGACCCCGGGACGCACGGCCGCGCCCACACGGGTGAGGACCTCGGCGGCGGCGTCGCACGCCCGGCGCATCCGCCGGATCTGGCCGGGGGACTTCTGGAGCTGGACGCGGCGGGGCTCCTTGGGGTGGCCGCTGCGCCAGTACGAGGGCTTGTCGATCCCTTTGGGCACCGGCCGCGGCGGGCTCAGCGTTCCGGGTGAGATGTGTCCGGCCAACGGGATCCTCCGCGGCGTCGGTGTCGGCGGCATCGAGGCGAGGTTGCCCCAGCGTAGCCTCCGACAGTGCCGGGCTCCCCCGGCGGTCCCCGGAACGACGGGAGGTGACATGGCCGCCGACCGCACGCCTCCGGCGGAGATCGACATCGACGCCGCCCTCGTGCGCGCACTGCTCGCCGAGCAGCACCCGGACCTCGCGCAGCGGGAGCTCAACCATGTCGACTCGGGCTGGGACAACGAGATGTTCCGCCTCGGAAGCGACCTCGCTGTGCGCCTCCCGAGGCGGGAGACGGCGGCGAGTCTCGTCGTGAACGAGCAACGGTGGCTCCCAGGGCTCGCCCCGAGGCTTCCCCTCGCGGTGCCCGAGCCCGTCAGGAGCGGCCGGCCCGGCTCCGGGTATCCGTGGCCGTGGAGCGTGACCCGCTGGGTGCCCGGCGAGGTGGCCGGGTCCGCCGAGCCCGCCGATCCGGTCGCCGCCGCCGTCGCCCTAGGCGGCTTCCTCTCCGCACTGCACGTGCCCGCCCCCGCGGGAGCCCCCGTCAATCCCCACCGGGGAGTGCCGCTGCAGCAGCGCGACGCCCTGGTGCGCGAGCACCTGGAGGCGCTCGAGCTCGCCGTCGACCTCGAGGCGATCCTCGCCTGCTGGTCCAGGTTGGCCGCGACTCCGCCGTGGACGGGGCCTCCCCTGTGGCTCCACGGCGACCTGCACCCACTGAACATCCTCACCTCCGCGGGACGCCTCATCGGCGTCATCGATTGGGGCGACATCACCGCCGGTGATCCCGCGTCCGATCTCGCAGTCGCATGGATGCTGTTGCCATCCGAGGCGCGCCCGGTGCTGCGTGCCTCTGCCGGTGAGGTAGATGACGACACGTGGGACCGCGCCCGCGGCTGGGCGCTGGCACTCGCACTCGCCATGTACGGCACCAAGATGAACGACGTGGCCCGCCACACACTCCACGCCGCTCTCGCCGACCGGTGACCGCCGGTCGTGGCCCTCGGCGCGGGCTGCGGAGCCGTTCCCCCGACACACCGACGTGGGGACGCAAAACGGGTCCACAACCCACCTCACGTCCCCACGTCCGTTAGGCCCCCCGACGTGGGGACGCAAAACGGGTCCACAACCCACCTCACGTCCCCACGTCCGTTAAGCCCCCCGACGTGGGGACGCAAAACGGGTCCACAACCCACCTCACGTCCCCACGTCCGTTAAGCCCCCCGACGTGGGGACGCAAAACGGGTCCACAACCCACCTCACGTCCCCACGTCGATCCGGACGCGCGGCGATCGGGCTGCGGGGCGCACGGATGCTGCTTGATACGATCCCCCCGTGGTTGAACGCCGGCCTTCGATCGCGCGCGAGGACTACCTCCAGACGATCCGCCAACTCGAAGAGGAGGGGGCGCCGATCATCCGCGCCCGCCTCGCCGACCGCCTGCACGTGAGCGCCCCGTCGGTCTCGGAAGCCACGCGCAGTCTCATCGACGACGGTCTCGTCGAGGTCGCCGACAACCGCGAGCTGCGCCTCACGCCGCCGGGAGTCAAGCTCGCCGACAACGTCGTACGCCGCCACCGCGTCGCCGAACGCATCCTCACCGACCTAGTCAAGCTGCCCTGGCACATCGCGCACGAAGAGGCCCACAAGCTCGAACACGGCCTCTCCGACCGCGTCGTCGACGCCGCCCTCGAGGTGCTCGGCTACCCCACCACCTGCCCCCACGGCAGCCCGATCCCCGGCAGCGGCTACCAGGCTCCGCCGACGGTGACGATCGCCGAGGTCGAAGCCGGTACCGAGTTCGTCCTCGAACAGGTCGGCGAGGGCATCGAGGTCCAGTCCGACCTGCTCGCCTACATGGAGGACAAGGGCTTCACGCCGGGCTGCAAGGGGACCGTGACCGCAGTAGCACCCGACGGCACGGTCAGCATCGACGTGTCCGGTACGGCGATCGCCATCGGTTCTGCCGCCACGACACAGATGTTCGTCACGGTGCGCTGACGTGCGCGAGACCGCCGCCGACCTCGACGACCTCCAGCGACTCCTCGACGACAGCTACGCGGCTGCCGGTACGCATCTGCGCTCGATCACGACCCCGCAACGACGTGTCGGCGCGTCCGACCTCTGCGAGGAGCTCACGGGGATGCGCTTGCTCGTGCTCGCGACCGCGACCGCGGACGGCCGCCCGATCTGCGGGCCGGTCGACGGGATCTTCTACCGCGGCCGCTTCTGGTTCGGTTCTTCGCCCGACTCGGTCCGCTTCCGCCACATCCGCCGCAGACCGGACGTGAGCGCCACGCACCTGCCGGGCGAGCACCTCGCGGTGACCGTGCACGGCAGAGCCCACGAGGTCGACCCCTGGGCACCCGAGCACGCCGGCTACGTCGAGTGCTGTCGCGAGGTCTACCCCGACTGGGACGACTGGTGGGCCGAGGACGGCATGCTGCAGGGCGCCGTCTACGCGTGCATCGAACCGCGCCGCATGTTCACGTTCCACATGGATCCCGCCGAAGCGGCGGGGTGATCCTCCTCTCCTGATTCCCGTCTCGTGTCCGGGACGGCATCGACACGGTCGTCGACGTCGCTGACGTTGACGTCGACGGGCAGGACCGCGACGCCGAAGCGGGCGGCCTCGTGCACGAAGACCCGGCGCGGGTACATGCCGGGATCGTGGGTGAGCACACCCGCGAGGAATGCCGCCGGGTGGTGCGCCTTGAGCCACGCCGACAGGTAGGTGGGTACCGCGAACGCAGCCGCGTGCGCCTTGCAGAAACCGAACGAGGCGAAGCTCGCAACCTGCGCCCACACGGCCTCGGCCTCGGCCTCGTCCAGGCCGAGATCGACCGCCCGCTCGCACAGCCACCGGCCCACCGCGATCGTGTCGGGGTCGCCGGGGTCGCCGAGACGGCGCCGGATCGCGTCGGCTTCGGCCTCGTCGACGCCGCCGAGGACGGCGATGGTGCGGATCACCTGCTCGTGGAACACGATCACGCCGTGGGTCTCGCCCAGGATCGGCGCCAGCACCGGCGACGCGTAGACCTCCGCCTCGACGCCGTGGCGCCGGTCGACGAAGGGACCGACCATGTCGGCCTTGACCGGCCCGGGCCGGAACAGCGAGATGTCGACGACGAGGTCGGCGAAGCGGTCGGGAGCGAGCCTGCCCAGCAACTCGCGCTGGCCGGGGCTCTCGATCTGGAAGCAGCCGAGAGTGTGCGTCGAGCGGATCAACTCGTAGGTGGCCTCGTCCCCCCCCGAACCCCCCGGCCCTGGATCGGGGGGTCCGCCGCCCGGCTCGGTGCGGGCGATCTCGGCGACCGCGTGCGCGATCGTGGACTGCATGCGCACGCCGAGCACGTCGAGCTTGACGAGGCCGAGCGCGTCGACGTCGTCCTTGTCGAACTGCGCCAGCGGCAGGCCCTGCGGACTTGCCTCGAGCGGGACCCGGTCGCGGAAGTCGGCGGGGCCGATCAGGACCCCGCACGGGTGCACCGACAGGCCGCGGGGGAACCCGTCGATCGCGGCGCACGCCGAGAAGAGGCGGCGCACGTGCACGTCGTCGAGGTGGACGTCGCGCAGCTCGGGCAGCTCCGCGAGCGCCGCCTCGATGCCCGCCGCCCCCACGTGCGGGAAGTACTTGGCGAGGGTGTCGACCTCCGAGGGCGGGAAGCCGAATGCTGCGCCGACCTCGCGGATCGCGCTGCGGGCACGGTAGGTGTCGACGGCTGCGACCATCGCCGTGCGCTCGTGCCCGTAGCGGTCCATGATCCACGCCAGGACTTCATCGCGGCGGTGCGACTCCACGTCGAGGTCGATGTCGGGGAGCGTGCGCCGGTGCTCGTTCACGAAGCGGGCGAAGCAGAGGTCGTGGGCGACCGGGTCGACGTCGCCGATGCCGAGCACGTACGTGACCAGGCTCCCCGCCGCCGAACCGCGGCACGCCACGCGTATGCCCATCTCGACGATGTGGGCACAGATCTCGGCCGCCATCAGGAAGTAGCCGGAGAAGCCGAGCCTGGCGATCACCTCGATCTCGTGCGCAAGACGCTCGTGCACGCCGGCGCCGGCGCCGGGCATCCGCCGGGCGAGACCGGCCTCGCACGCGCGCGTGAGCAGTTCGGTGCGGCCGGCACCGCCGAGACGCCCGGATGCGGTCTCGCAGAGGCGGGCGATCGTGGCGTTCGCCTCTACCTCGGGCAGGTGGTGGTTGTCGAGGTCGAGCTCGAACTCGCAGGCCTCGGCGAGGGCGACGGTCGCGTCGACGACCTCCTCGACCCCGGCGAAGCGGTCGCGCATGGTGCGCTCGGACACGAAGTCGTACTCGGCGGTCGATCGGCGTTGGCGTGTCGGGGCGAGCGGGACGAGGTCGCGCATCGCCACGAGCAGCTCGTGCAGGGCGGCGTCGCGGCGATCCAGGTAGTGCACGTCGTTGGTGGCGACCGCCGGGACCCCCGCGCTGGCCGCGACCGCGAGCGCCGCGTCGATCCGGAGCGGGTCCTCGGGCCTCAGGTGGTGTGACACCTCCACCGCGAACGCACCCGGGTCGCACACCTCTCGGTAGCGCAGCACGGTGGCCAGCGCTCCCGCGCGGTCGCCGCGTGCCAGGTGTCGCGAGACCTCGCCGCGGTCGCACCCCGACAGGACCGTGAGCCCACCGCTGTGGCGGCAGAACACCTCCCACGGAATCTCGGGCTCCTCGATACGCAGGCCAGGGTCGTCGGGCAGGTGCAGTGCCGTGAGGAGGCGGCACAAGTTCGCCCAGCCCGCCTCGGTACGGGCGATCACGACGGTGTGGTTCCCGCCGAGCAGGTCGGGGGTGCCCGGACGCCCACGACCACCGGACGGCCGTGTCGCCGGCACCGGCGCGGCGACCGGCACCTCGGCCCCCAGGATCGGACGCACCCCCGCCGACCTGCACGCCTCGGTGAAGCGCACCGCTGCCGAGACGCCGAGGTGATCGGTGAGCGCCACCGCGCCCATGCCTGCGCGGGCCGCGGCCTGGGCGAGCTCGTCGGGGCGTATCGCACCCTCGCGGAACGAGAACGCCGAGTGCGTGTGCAGGTGTACGAAACCCATCCGTAGAACTGCTCGGAACGTAGAACTGCTCGGAACCGGGGCATCCCCTCCGGCGCCCTTGCCCTACATAATGGTTCGAACGTATGTTCGAGTCAATACCGGTGTCACCGTTGCGACGTCTCCCCGCACTCCTGCTCACCGCGACCGTCCTCTGTGCACCCGCGTGCGCACAGCCGATCCAGGCCAGCCTGCCGCCGGCGTCGACAGCCGCCACCACGGCGGCCGCAAGACCGGACGCGGGCACACAACCACCCTCGGGGCCGGTCGCCGCAACCGCCCCCGAGACGACGCCGGCGCCGGTGCCACCCGGGCCCACCCTGCCGGCCGGCTACGAGGCCTGGTCGGCGACCGCACGCAACCAGCTCACCGCGTACTCCGCACCCGACCCCGGTGCCGAAGCCGTCGCCTCCTTCCGCGACCACAACGAGTTCGGCGATCCCCAGACGTTCAGGGTCGTCGAGGAGGCCCGCGGTCCCCGTGGCGGTGTCTGGTACCACGTGTTCCTGCCGATCCAACCCAACGGCGCCACAGGATGGGTCCGCATGCGCGACGTCGTGATCGCAGGCCAGGACCAGCGCCTGCTCGTCGACCTCTCGGAGCGGACCATGCAGCGCTTCGTCCGGGGTGTCGAGGTAGGGCGCTGGCGAGTGGCCATCGGGGCGCGTGCGACGCCCACCCCGGAGGGCGCGTCGTACGTGTGGACGGTGTGGACTCCAGATCGGGGCAACCACGATGAGTACGGTGCCGGTGTGCTCGGCATGGCGTCGATGAGCCCGACGCTCTCGGACTGGGAGGGCGGCGTCCCGCGAATCGCGATCCACGGCGCGACCCGCCCCTCCGACCTCGGCAGCGCCGTCAGCCACGGATGCATCCGCATGCTCGACGACGACCTTCGACCCCTCCTCACCTCGGTCCCCCTCGGTACCCCCGTCGACGTCGTCGCGTAGCCCCGAGCCACACGACCCCCCCGACGTGGGGACGCGAAACGGGTCCACAACCCACCTCACGTCCCCACGTCCAGGGCACCCCCCGACGTGGGGACGCGAAACGGGTCCACAACCCACCTCACGTCCCCACGTCGGTCTTCACGTGAGCTCGACGCGCACTCCAGGGGGTGCCTCGACCACGTCGCAGTCGGACCCGCAGGCCGCGACCGAGAGGTGGCCGTCGCCGCAGGGGATGCCCGTGACCTCGAAGCGGAGCCGGTCGGGCAGGCGCGGGCGCAACCGGACCACCCCCGCGGGCATGTCCGGGGCGAGGCCGAGATACGCGCTGACCAACAGGAACGGGACGCATGCCGCCCAGGCCTGCGGCGTGCATGCCGTCGGGTACGGAACCGGGGGGTCGAACCTCCCACGGTCGAACCCCGCGAACAACTCCGGCAGGCGCCCGCCCGAAGCGGCAGCAGCGTCGAGCAGTCCTGCGGCGAGCGGTTGCGCGACGGCGGCCTCGTCGTGTGCGAACATCCCCGCCACCGCGATCGCGGTGTCGTGGGGCCAGACCGACCCGCAGTGGTAGCTCATCGGGTTGAAGCCGGGGTTCGTCATCGAGAGGGTGCGCAGCCCGAATCCCGACGCGACGTCGTCGGAGGCGAGCCGCCCGACGAGGTCGGCGCTGCGCCCGGGGGCAACCGCGCCGCACCAGAGCAGGTGGCCCGGGTTCGTGGTGACCGAGTCGACCTGACGCTTGTCGCCGTCGAGGGCGACGCAGTGACAGCCCCGGTCCGGCATCCAGAAGGCGTCGTCGATCCGGCCGACGAGACGCTCGGCGCGGGCGCGCAGCGGCTCGGGGTCGCCCGTCCCGAACGCGCGGCGCAACTCGGCGAGTGCCCTCAACGCGGCGACGCAGTACCCCTGGACCTCGACGAGGGCGATCGGCCCCTCCGCCAGGGTCCCGTCCGCGTAGCGCAGCCCGTCGTGGCTGTCCTTCCAGCCCTGGTTGGCCAGACCCTGGTTGGCCAGACCCTGGTTGGCCAGGCCCTGAGTGGCCGGAGCGGCCCCGCCGGCGTCGCCCGGGTACTCGACGAAACCGTCCCCGTCGGGATCGCCCGGGCCGGTGATCCACGCGACCGCCCGCTCCGCCGCGGGCAGCAGCGAGGCCACGACGCCTGCGTCGGCGCCCCACCTCCACGCAGCACCGAGGGCCATGACGAACAGCGGCGTCGCGTCCACCGAGCCGTAGTAGTGCTCACCCCAGCCGCTGGGATGCTGGACCGCGGCCCCCGCGCGCTCCTCGTGGAGGATCTTGCCCGGCTCCTCGCCCGTGCGGTCGTCGTAGCCCCTGCCCTGGCGGCGGGCCAGCGCCGTGAGGGCGCCCAGCAAGAGGTCGGGCCCCAGCGGGAGGGCGAACATCCCCGAGATCAGCGAGTCACGACCGAACAGCGTCATGAACCACGGCACTCCGGCGGCAAGGGCCGGGAAGTGGGGACCGGGGCCGGCGTCGGTGTCGTCCCAGAGCTGCAGGTGCGCCACATCGGCGACGCTGCGGTTCCACGCGAGACCGAGGCGTGAGTCGTTCGAGGCGAGCCGCGGTCGTTCGCGCGTCCAGTCCTCGGCCTCGTGGTGAGAGAGGCGCAGGGCAGGGCGCTCGTTCTTGCGGTCGGTGACCTCGACGACCACGTCCACCTCCACCCTCTCCTCTCCGTGCGGCGGGAGCTCGACCACCCACTTGATCCCGTCGCGGACCAGCTCGTACTCGTGCAGCGCGTCCGGCGCGATCGTGACCGCGCGGTGCACACCGAGGTAGTTGAACGTCATCAGGTAACCGGTGTCGTCGGGACCGAAGCCGACGAACCCGGACCGTGCGTCGGAACCGCGCTTGACCTCGAACAGGTCGGCGAAGTCGGTGCCGCATCTCAGCTCCACGGCGACCTGCGTGCTCCGGCCGCGCAGGTTGATGAGGGCGATCTCCTGGGTGAGATGGCCGCCGAGAGTGATACTGCGGGCGACTACCAGCGCGGCGTCGGTCGGGTCGCCGCAGAACGCTACCGAGCTCAGGAGCGCATCGTCCTCGCCGTGGCGCGAGCCCACCAACCGAGGGCGCTCCCCCGCGACCAGGAGCTGCCAGCGCGACAGCAGCCGCGTGTCCTGGCCGTAGTAGCCGTGCACACCGCCGGGGACGACGTCGCCGTCGGGGTCGCACACGAGGAAGCGCGTCCCGGCGAGCAGGGTCACCGAGCCGGACGGCGCGTCACCCGTGAGCGGCGTGTGCTCGCCTCCGGAGAAGGGCGGTGTCTCCGGGGGCGACCGTCGTTCGTCCATCCCTCAGGTGCGCCGCGCCACGATGCCGTAGAGACGCTCGTAGTCGCGCACGAGCCGGGCGACGTCGAAGCGCCGCTCGGCGTCGGCACGGCACGCCCGCGGGTCGATTTCGTCGAGCAGCTCCGCGGTCCGGTTCGCGAGCGACGCCACCGAGTCCGCGACGACCCCGGTCACGCCGTGGCGGACGAGCTCGGGCACCGACCCACGCGCCGTGGCGATCACGGGCGTGCCGCAGGCGAGGGCCTCGACGATCGCGAGCCCGAAGGGTTCGTCCCACTGGATCGGGAACGCGAGTGCGGTCGCGCCTGCAAGGAGCTCCTTCTTCGCGTGCGTCCCGAGCTCGCCGACGTACTCGACGTCGCCGCCGAGCAGCGGCCTCACCCGTGACTCGAAGTACTCCCGCTCCGCGCGTTCGTGGCACTTCGCCGCGATCGCGAGCGGCATCCCGAGCGTGCGGGCGAGCTCGACGGCCTCCACGATCCCCTTGTCCGGGCACATGCGCGCCATCGTGGCCAGGTAGCCGTCCTTCGTGGCCCGGAACGGGAACGACGACACGTCGACGGCGTTGTGGACGGTGGCGAGCCAGTGCAGGTCGGGCCGTGTGGACCGCTGGTGGTCGCTGATCGCCACGAGGTCGACGCCGTCGAGTTGCCCCAGCAGGCGGACGACGTCACGCTCGAGCGGCCCGTGCACCGTGTGGAGAACGCGCAGCCCCGTACCGCTCGCGATGACGGGGCCGGCGACGGTGTGGTCGTGCACGACGTCGTGGTCACCGAGGTGGCGGTAGGCGCTCACGGCGTGGACCAGCTCCGGGAGGATCTCGCCGATGCGTCCGAGCGGGGGGGTGTCGTAGGGCTGGACGTGGTGCGACGCCGGCGCCGACGAACCGCCCGTCGCCACGAGTGTGACCTCGTGGCCCCGTTCGGACAGACCGGCGGCGAGCTCGGCGACGATCCACTCGACGCCGCCGTAGGCGGGCGGCGGGATCGGCAGCCACACCGGGGCGACCAAGGCGATCCGGAGCCGGTCCACCTCCGGGACCACCCCGGACGCCCCCTCGGCCTGGTCGGCCTCCTCGATGAGGTGGGGGCGCACGCTCGTCGTTGCCATCGGCTACCCGGGGATCGGTTCGACTCTGGCTCCAACTGGCCACACTATGCGCGATCGGCGGCGGCTGCATCGGCCATCGGCGCGCCGGCGCTCTCGCCGGCGTCCGCGTCCTCGAACTCCGCGTCCACACGCGCCCCGACGAGGACCGCCAGCGCCGAGATCCACAACCACAACAGCAGCACGAGCACGGCACCGAGCGAGCCGTGGGTCTCGTTGTACCGGCCGAGCTCGGAGACGTAGAACGAGAACAAGCCCGACCCGGCCAACCACAGCGCAGCACCCACGAGGGCGCCCGGCGACACCCACCGCAACTTCGACTCCGGGCGCGGCGACCCGAGACGGTAGAGGACCTCCAGGCCGAACACCATCAACACGGCGAGGAGGGGCCAGCGTACGACCGAGACGAGCGTCCGGACCGCGTCGGCAACACGCAGGTGGCCCATCACCGCGGGGAGGACGACGATCAAGGCGAGCACGACGGCGGCGAGGACGACGGCGCCCGAGGTGAGGACCAGGGCAAGCCCGCGCCTCTTGACGAAACCGCGCTCCTCCTTGCCGTGGTAGCCGATGCCGACGGCGTCCACGAGCGCCTGAACCGCTGCCGAGGCGCTCCAGAGCGAGACCACGGTCGCGATCACGAAGCCGATGCTCAGCGACGTGGGTCCCGACGCGGTGAGGCGGCGCAGCTCTTCGGTGACGATGCTCGTCACCTCGTCGGGCACGGCCCGCGCGATCTGGTCGAGCTGGCCTTGGATCGTCGCGGGGTCCCAGAACAACCCGTAGACGGAGACGAGCGCCGCGAGCGCCGGCACCAGCGCGACCATCGCGTAGAAGGCGACACCGGCGGCGACGAGGACGAGCTTGTCCTCCCTGACCCCCTTGCGGACACCAGCGAGGACGTCCCTCCAACTTCGCGCCCGCACCCCGTCGGGCCTGCTGCCGTCGACGCCCACCGAGCCGCGCCGCAACCGTCCGCCGCCTCGCTTACCCACCTGCCATCTCGGCGAGCGCCCGCACCGTGCGCCAGTTGCGGGCGGTGCCCACGACACCGAGGCTGCGCTCGAGGTACGCGCCGGTCAACTTCGTGCGCCCCATGCCCGACGGCAGGCACAGGTAGATCTCGCGCCCGTCGATCGCGAGCTCGTCGGGGGCCGATCGGTCCGGGTCGAGGCCACCGCCACGCCCGGGCTCGGGCGCGTCCGCCAGGAACACGACGTGAAGCGCGGCAGGATCCTCACCGCGTGCGAGGAACGGGTTCGCGGCGGTCACCGCGGTCATCTCGGAACCGCTGCGCAGCACGGTCGCGACGTCCACACCGTGTTCGGCGAGGAGCCGCGCCGAGATTCCCGCTGCCAAGGAGGCGACTCCGCCGGCGGGGGGATCGAAGACGACGTTGCCGCTCTGCACGTAGGTCCGCACGTCGGCGCACCCCTCGGACTCGAACGCGGCGGCAAGGTCGGCCATCGCGAGACGGTTCTTGGTGCCGACGTTGAGCGCGCGAATCAAGGCGACGTACACACGTCCAGGATACGGGGGACGCTAGAACTCACGACGGGAACCACGTACAAGGAGAGCCACTTGGTGAGTCGCATCGAGGACTACGCCATCATCGGCGACACCCAGACGGTCGCCCTCGTCGGCAAGGACGGCTCGATCGACTGGCTCTGCGTGCCCCGCATCGACTCGGGCGCCGTGTTCGCGCGGTTGCTCGGCACCGAGGACAACGGCCGCTGGCTGCTGGCGCCCGCCGGCGGTTTGCGCAAGGTGGAGCGCACCTACAGGGGCGACACCCTCGTGCTCGAGACGACCTTCCACACCGACAACGGCGTCGTGCGTCTCGTCGACTGCATGCCGATCAGGGGCCAGTCCGTCGACATCGTGCGTTGCATCCACGGCGTCTCCGGACGCGTCCCGATGCGGATGGACCTGCGCATCCGATTCGACTACGGCTCGATCGTGCCGTGGGTGACCCAGCGCGACGGGCGCCTGCATGCGATCGCGGGCCCGAACGCGCTCGTGCTGACCACGCCCGTGGAGGTAGAGGGCGCCGGCGCGGCTTCGGTGGCCGACTTCGTCGTCGAGGAGGGCGACTCGTACGGCTTCGTGCTCGCGTGGCACCAGTCGCACCAGAATCCTCCGCGCAGCTACGACCCGTTCAACTCGGTCAAGCGGACCGCTCAGTGGTGGCGCCGTTGGGCGGCCGACTGCAACTACCAGGGTCTCGAGCGCGACCTCGTGATGCGCTCGCTGATCACGCTCAAGGCGCTCACCTACGCACCGACGGGCGGGATCGCGGCGGCGGCCACGACGTCGCTGCCGGAGTGGATCGGCAGCGTCCGCAACTGGGACTACCGCTACTGCTGGCTGCGCGACTCGGTCCTGACGCTGCTCGCCCTGCAGACGGGCGGGTACGAACAGGAAGCGCTGCAGTGGCGCGACTGGCTCCTGCGCGCAGCCGCGGGCGACCCGTCCAAGCTCCAGATCATGTACGGCGTGCAGGGCGAACGCCGCCTCGACGAGTACAGCCTCGACTGGCTGGCCGGCTACGAGGGGTCGGCGCCGGTGCGGGTCGGCAACGCCGCGAGCCGTCAGTTCCAGCTCGACGTCTACGGCGAGGTTCTCGGCTCCATGGCGCTCGTGCGTGCGGCGGCCTTCTCGACCGGCGGTGCACGGACCACGTCCGAGGAGGACGCGTGGGCGCTCGAGCTCGCCTTGCTCGACTTCCTCGAGGGCGCATGGCACCAACCGGACGACAGCATCTGGGAGATGCGCGGCGGCCGTCAGCAGTTCACCCACTCCAAGGTGATGGCGTGGCTCGCGTTCCACAGCGCGATCCGTTCGGTGGAGCTGTTCGACCTGCCCGGCCCCGTAGACAGGTGGCGTGCCCAGCGTGACCGTATCCACAGGCAGGTCTGCGAGGAGGGCTTCGACGCCGACCTCAACTCGTTCACGCAGGCCTACGGATCCAAGCAGCTCGACGCTGCCCTCCTGCAGATTCCCGCGATCGGGTTCCTACCGGCGACCGACGATCGCATGATCGGCACGGTCGCTGCGATCGAGCGTGAGCTCCTCCAAGACGGCTTCGTGCTCCGCTACCGCAGCGAGGAGGCCGCCGACGGCCTGCCTCCCGGCGAGGGTGTGTTCCTCGCGTGCTCGTTCTGGCTCGCGAGCGCCTACGCGATGCAGGGTCGCCGCAGCGAGGCGCTCACCCTGTTCAACCGCCTCGCTCGGATCGCCAACGACGTCGGGCTCTTCTCCGAGGAGTACGACCCGTCGTCGCACCGCCATCTCGGCAATTTCCCGCAGGCGTTCACGCACATGGCGTTCGTGCGCACCGCGTCGACGCTGTCGAACCAGTAGCCACGAGCACACGCCACAAACCACCCGCTTGGGAACGGCCCCCCCACCAAACGCGGGCAACCCGACCCGCACACGCCACAAACCACCCGCGCTTGGGAACGGCCCCCCCACCAAACGCGGGCAACCCGACCCGCACACGCCACAAACCACCCGCGTTTGGGAACGGCCCCCCCACCAAACGCGGGCAACCCGACCCGCACACGCCACAAACCACCCGCGTTTGGGAAGGGACCACGCGCCAGGGTCAGCGGAGCCAGCGGCGCAGGTCCTTGGCGACCATCTCGTCGCGCAGGGACGGCCACAGGGCCCGCTGCGCGGCCGCGAGGCTGCGCTCCCGGCCCGCCAGATACCCCGCGACGAAAGCCTCTTGGCGCGTCCCCAGCGCAGCCGCCCGGCGCAGCCACGCCTGTGCGATGACCGCGTCGTTGTGGGCACCCACGACGTCCTGGCAGCGCGCCATCACAGCCGCGTAGCGCTCGGCCGGGGGGCCGAACACCGGGGCGAGCGCCTCGGCTGCGTACCGGCACCGCTTCGCCCTGATGCGGACCTTGTGCAGTGCACGGTTGCCCGGTTCGGGACCGAGGCGCGCGACCGCGCGGCGCAGGGAACGGTCCGGCACCAGCGCGCCCCCGACGTCCCTCGCCTTCTTCTTCGTCCTACCGACCAGGGGGGGCGCCTGCGCGATCCGCACCACCTGATCGAGAAGCCGGGTGTAGCGTCCCGAGGTCATCACCTGCAGGAGCTGCTCGCGTGCCCCGGCTCTGTCCTCGACGAGACGTGCGAGGAGACGCTCCCCTGCCTCGCGGTCGACCCCCGAGAGGGCGGTGACCTCGAGCGCGAGCCTCTCGCCGAGCACGTCCGCGTCACGGACCGCACCGAGCAGGCCCGCGAGCCAGGCGAGCTCGTCGCGTAGCGGGTCGACGACAGCCGGATCGAGCAGCGACCGGAACGTGTTCGTGTCCGAGCGCAGCCTCCGAGTCGCGACCCGCATCTGGTGCACACCCTCGGGATCGTCGCCCACGCGGGTGAGCGGATCGTGGCCGACGAGGCGGAGCGCCGACCCCGCGAGCGCGCTGCGCACCACCGCCGCGATGCTCGACCGTGGCCCGGCGCCGGATCGGCAGATCTCGGGCACGGTGTCGACCGCGTCCATGGAGCGGGCAGCGGTCCACGTCGGTGCCACCGCCGTGCAGCCGAGATGTTCCACGCACCGCGTCAACCTGCCGACGAGCTTGCGGCTCGCGGCGGGCCCCCACAGGAGCCTGATCACGGTGAAGTCGGTGCCCGGTGACGCCGGCGCCAGGACCGTGCCGGCGACCTCCACCTCGTCCACACGCACCGCGGCGAGGGCGGCCCCGTGGGCTCCGACGATGTCGACTCCGCGCCTGGTGATCCGCACGCGCGCTCGGACCGACACCGTCTCGCCGCGGGCCACTCCGAAAGCAAGGTCGCAGGCTGCGGGCGGCACTCCGGCGCCGATACCCGGGACCGTGGTGTCGACGAGCGCGTCGCGCATGCGCCAGCCCGCCCCTCTCTCGTGCGACAAGGTCGCGCCCCAGCGGAGCAGGCGCATGTCGTCGGTGTCGGCGTACTCGGCGATGACGCGTTCGACCGCGGTAGCCACGAGCTGTACGCCTGCGCGCCGCGCCACCTGCGCGAGGGCGGCCGGGTCGAAGCCCTCGTCGGCTGCGAACAGGCGCTCGGTCCTCGCTTCCATCTCCGACTCAACCTATCGGAGACGAACCCGGGGTGATCCTCGACCTCTTCCGGCGCGCGGGGTCAGTCCTCGGACGGCGCCGCGTCGGCGCGGTCGGCGATCTCGTTCACGACGTCGGCGTTGGCGAGCGTCGTGACGTCGCCGAGCTTGCGGTGTTCGGAGATGTCGCGCAGGAGCCGTCGCATGATCTTGCCCGAGCGGGTCTTGGGGAGGTCGTCGGTGAACACGATCGACTTCGGCTTCGCGATCGGGCCGATCACACTGCCGACGTGGCTGCGCAGCTCGGCCAGCAAGGCGTCGTCGCCGACGACACCGGCGCGCAGGACCACGAACGCCGCGATCGCCTGACCCGTGGTCTCGTCGTCGCGCCCCACCACCGCGGCCTCGGCCACGGCGTCGTGCGACACGAGCGCGGACTCCACCTCCGTCGTCGAGATCCGGTGCCCACTCACGTTCATGACGTCGTCGACGCGCCCCAGCACCCACAGGTAGCCGTCGTCGTCCTTCTTGGCGCCGTCGCCGGCGAAGTACATGCCGGGGAAGCGTCGCCAGTAGGTCTCCTCGTAGCGCTCCTCGTCGCCGTAGATGCCGCGCAGCATCGCCGGCCACGGACGGCGCAACACCAGGTACCCGCCACTGCCGTCGGGCACCGAGTTGCCCTCGTCGTCGACGACGTCGGCGTCGATCCCCGGTAGCGCGAACGTCGCCGAACCAGGCTTGGTGGTCGTGATCCCGGGCAGGGGCGAGATCATGATCGACCCGGTCTCGGTCTGCCACCACGTGTCGACCACCGGCGTCGTGCCCGCGCCGATCACCTTGCGGTACCACATCCACGCCTCGGGGTTGATCGGTTCGCCGACGGATCCGAGCAGGCGCAGCGACGACAGATCGTGGGCGCCGGGATAGGCGTCCCCCCACTTCATGAACGTCCTGATCGCGGTGGGGGCGCAGTAGAGGATCGTGACCCCGTAGCGTTCGACGATCGACCACCACCGGTCCTTGTCGGGGAAGTCGGGGGTGCCCTCGTACATGACGCTGGTCGTGTGGTTGCACAGCGGCCCGTAGACGATGTAGCTGTGGCCCGTCACCCATCCGACGTCGGCCGCGCACCAGTACACGTCGTCGTCCTTGACGTCGAAGACCATGCGA
Source organism: Acidimicrobiia bacterium (assembly GCA_046331095.1). Taxonomy (GTDB): domain Bacteria; phylum Actinomycetota; class Acidimicrobiia; order UBA2766; family UBA2766; genus JAIBAC01. The sequence continues at coordinate 827,483 of JAXLRM010000004.1, read as the reverse complement.
TGCGTCGACGCCACGCCGACCATGTACCCGCCGGTCGTGTGCGTGATCCCCTTGGGCTTCGCGGTCGTGCCCGACGTGTAGAGCAGGTAGAGCATGTGCTCGCTGTCGAGGCGCACCGGGGGGCACTCGGGGCTCTGGTTCTCGACGGTCTCGTGCCACCAGAAGTCCACCTCGTCGTTCCAGGGGACGTCCTGGCCGGTACGGCGCACGACGAGCATGTAGTTGCACTCGGGCGCGTCGGCGAAGGCGACGTCGGCGTTGTGCTTGATGCTCACCTGCTGCCCGCGGCGGTTCTGGCCGTCTGCGGTGACGAGCAGCTTGGCACCGGAGTCGTGCATGCGGCTCGCGAGCGCGTCGGCGCTGAAGCCCGCGAAGACGAGCGTGTGCGGTGCTCCGATGCGCGCGCAGGCAAGCATCGTGATCACGGTCTCGGGGATCATCGGCATGTAGATCGCCACGCGGTCGCCCGTCTCGACGCCGAGATCGAGCAGGGCGTTCGCGCACTTGCACACCTCCGCGAGGAGTTGCGCGTAGGTGATCGTGCGTGAGTCGCCGGGCTCGCCCTCCCAGTGGTAGGCGACCTTGTCGCCGCCACCCGCGTTCACGTGACGGTCGAGGCAGTTGTAGGACACGTTCGTCTCTGCGCCCACGAACCACTGCGCGAACGGCCGGTCCCATACGAGGACCTCGTCCCATGGCTTGAACCAGTCGAGCGCCTCGGCCTGTTCGGCCCAGAACCCCTCGGGGTCACTGCGGGCACGGTCGTAGATCGAGGGATCGGTGACGTTCGCCGTTGCTGCGAACGCCGGCGGCGGCGGGAACTTGCGGTCCTCGGCGAGCAGGTTCTCGAGCGCCTCGTCGGACATCGCTGCGTCTCTCCCGGTCCTGGTGGGCACTGGGCCATGTCGAGCACTGGGCGTGCACGGACGGGCGGAGTCTATGTGTCCCGTGGTTCCGTCGCTGCAGGCCACGTCCTCGCCGTCGTCGCACGGTGCCGGTACACGCGTCCCCTGCTGTCAGTCCCAGACACGGGCGACATACCAGCGCCCGCGGTCGAGATCGTGGGCGAGGACGACGACGAGACCGGTGTCGCTCTCGACGCGCCAGCACTCGATGTCGGCACCCGCCACGCTCCACTCGCGCCAGTGGCCGTGCACCGCCGTCACCGTGTGGCCGCACCCGAAACCGGCCGGCCGTCCCGTCGCCGCGTGGACGGCCACGGTCACGTCCTCTCCTGCGCAGGACAGGACGTCTTCGAACATGTGTTCGAGGGTAGTCTTGAGGCTGCCCTCGGCGGGTCCGTAACATGGCCTCGTGGACACCGAGACGGACGATCTCCGGCAGCGGGACGCCCGCGAGCGGCGCTACCCTTGAGCGCCGGCGTGCGCGGCCGCGGTCGCGGCAGTCGTGACCTGCACCGTGCTCGGCTACCTGATCGCCCCGGCCGTGGCAAGGTCGTGCTCCAACACCGGCTGCTCGGCGCACGCCGGTGATGGACTCGGCGCTCAGGCCTGCTGGGCACGGCCGTCGTCGCCTCGGCGCAGCTACGGCGAGTGGCGCATGCTCCGCGGTCTCGAGCCGACGACGCTGGTGCCCGCCGAGGTCGACACGAGTGACGACGCCCTCGACCTCCGCGGGATCTGCTGATGGGCGACGACGCAGCGCCGGTGCGGCCCGAGGCCGAGGCCGAGGAGGCCGAGGAACTGGCTACCGCGTTCGCGGCCCAGAGCCGCGAACGCGCGGTCCGCCTCGCGCGCGTGTCCCGCCTCGCGTTCGGCCTCGGCGTCGCGATGTTGGTCCTGCTCGTCGTCGTCTGGGTCCTCGGCGCGGTGGCCACCTCCGACAGCGGGTTCCGGCTCCTCGCCCTCGGCGTCGTCGTCCTCGTCGGGCTCGCGTTCCTCACCGGCGCCCTCTCCGCTGCCGCGGAGCGCCGCACCAGGGACACCACTCAGCCGAAGAACGTGCGGCCGACGTCGTAGAGCGCCGGATCGACGGTCTTGAGCGTGCCGGTGGCGTCTCCGAGCGGCACTCGCACGATCTCTCCGCACCGCAGCGCGACCATCTCGCCCCATGCGCCGTCGTCGACAGCACCGATCGCGCCGATGCCGAACCTCGTGGCGAGCACACGGTCGAACGCGGTCGGGGTCCCGCCGCGCTGAACGTGACCGAGGATCGTGACTCGCGTCTCGTAGCCCGTCCTCGACTCGATCTCGGTCGCCAGGGGATTGGCGATCCCGCCGAGGCGCACGTGCCCGAACTCGTCGACGCCGGCGTCGCTGAGCGAGAACGTGCCCTCCTTGGGTACCGCTCCCTCTGCCACCACCACGATCGAGAAGTTGCGCCCGCGGGCGTGGCGGCTGCGGATGTAGCCGCACACCTCCTCGATGTCGAACGGCGTCTCGGGTATAAGGATCGCGTCGGCACCACCGGCAATGCCCGCGTGCGTCGCGATCCAGCCCGCGTGCCGCCCCATCACCTCGCACACCATGACACGGTCGTGGGACTCCGCAGTCGTGTGCAGCCGGTCGATCGCGTCGGTGGCGATCTGGACCGCCGTGTCGAAGCCGAAGGTCACCTCGGTGCCGGACAGGTCGTTGTCGATGGTCTTGGGGACGCCGACGACGTGACCGCCCGCGGCAGCGAGCTTCGCGGCCACACCGAGGGTGTCCTCGCCACCGATCGCGACGAGCGCGTCGACTCCCGCTGTCGCGATCCGCGCGAGGACTTCCTCGGGGGACGCCTCCTTGAGCGGGTTGGTCCGGCTGGTGCCCAGGATCGTGCCCCCCCGGACGAGGATGCCCCCCACCGACGCGACCGTGAGCTCGAAGCCGTCGCCTTCCATCACGCCTCGCCAGCCGTGGCGATAGCCGAAGAAGCTGTGGCCCGAATCTCGACTCCCACGCCGCACGACCGCACGGATCACGGCGTTGAGTCCGGGACAGTCCCCACCCCCGGTCAGCATCCCGATACGCATGACTCCATCACCTCCGCTGCCAAAGTAGCGCCGCCTTCTTGGCGCGCCCACCCGCCGGCATCACCCGAGTGAGGTGCGACCGGGCCCGATAGGATCGGCCGCCATGGGCGAACGGTCGGCGCAGCAGGCACGGATCCTGGCGATCGACGCGGGCACGACCTCGGTGCGGACGCTCGCGGTCACCGAGTCGGCAGAGGTCGTCGCGGTCGGCCGGCGCGAGTTCGCCCAGCACTACCCCCGGCCGGGCTGGGTCGAGCACGACGCCGCCGAGATCTGGGCCGGCGTGCAGGCGACGATCCGCGAAGTCCTCGACGACGAGGCCGTCGACCCCGCCGCGATCAGCGCCATCGGCATCACCAACCAGCGCGAGACGGCGGTCGCGTGGGACCGCGACTCGGGCGAGCCTCTCGCTCCCGCGGTCGTCTGGCAGGACCGCCGCACCGCCGACCGCTGCGAGGCGCTGCGTGCCGAAGGCGCCGAGGCCGAGATCCGCGCCACCACCGGGCTCCTGTGCGACCCCTACTTCAGCGCCACCAAGTTCGAGTGGCTCCTGCGCCACGGTGGTGTCGAGGCAGGTCCGCGCCTTGCGCTCGGGACCGTCGACTCCTGGCTCGCGTTCAAGCTCACCGGGGGCGCATGCCACGTGACCGACGCCTCGAACGCGTCGCGCACGATGCTCTACGACATCGGAGCGGGGCGCTGGTCGACCGAGCTGTGCGACCGCTTCGGCGTCCCCGCGAGTGCCCTGCCCGCGGTGGTCGACTCGTCCCAGGCCTTCGGGACGACCGACCCCGACGCGTGCGCGATCGCGGTCCCGGTCGCCGGGCTGGCAGGCGACCAGCAGTCGTCGCTGTTCGGCCAGGCGTGCTTCACCCCCGGCGCGACCAAGAACACCTACGGGACCGGCAGCTTCGTACTCGTGAACGCCGGCGAGACGATGCCACCTGCGACCGAGGAGCTCGTCGCCACCGTCGCGTGGCGCCTCGACGGCGTCCACACCTACGCGCTCGAAGGGTCGATCTTCGTCACCGGCGCGGCTGTCCAGTGGCTGCGCGACAAGCTCGGCGTCGTCGACGCCGCGGCCGAGATCGGCCCTCTCGCCGAGTCGGTCCCCGACACGTCCGGGGTCGTGTTCGTCCCTGCGCTCGCCGGCCTCGGCGCCCCCTACTGGAACCCGCGTGCCCGTGGCGCGGTGTTCGGTCTCACCCGCGGTGTCACGCGGGCACACCTCGCGCGCGCCGTGGTCGAGTCGATGGCCTTCCAGACACGCGACGTCGCCTCGGCCGCGGCCAGGACGCTGCCGGAGCCGATCGCCGAGATGCGCGTCGACGGCGGGGCATCGGTCATGGACGTCCTCTGCCAGGTCCAGGCCGACCAGCTCGGCGTCGACGTGGTCCGTACCGCCCAGAAGGAGACCACCGCCCTCGGAGCAGCCTTCCTGGCCGGTATCGCCACCGGTGTGTGGGGTGGCCTCGACGACGTCTCGGCCGCGTGGCAGGCCGACCGCCGGTTCACGCCGACCGGAGATCGAGCCGCCGCCGACGCCGCTTACGCCACGTGGTGTCGCGCCGTGGACCGCGTGGTCGACTACGCCGCGGTGGTCCCGGACTGACGCGTGGCGTACTCGTCGACGTACTCCTGGCCCGACAGGTCACGGATGCAGCGCATGACCTCGTCGGTGAGCAGGCGCATCGCGTGCTGGCGGTCGGCCATCGCCGCGTAAGGCGCGGGATCGATCGGCTCGCCGAAGCTCACCGAGATCTTGCCCGCGCGCGGTAGGCGCTTGCCCTTGGGCATGACGTCGAGGCTGCCGGTGACACCGCAGGGCACGATCGGGGCGCCGGTCGAGATCGCGAGGCGGGCGACGCCCGTCTTGCCGCGATGGAGCCTGCCGTCGACCGAGCGGGTCCCCTCCGGGTAGATGCCGAGCAGGTTGCCGCCCGCGAGTACCCCGCGGGCGGCCATGAGGGCCCCCTCGCTGGCGCTGCCCCCGTCACGACTCATGGGGATCTGGCCGATGCCCTGGAAGAACCAGCGTGTCCGCCAGCGGTCGAAGTACTCGGCCTTGGCGACGAAGGTCATGCGCCGCAGCACCGAGACCGGCACGAAGAACGAGTCCAGGAACGAGACGTGGTTCGACGCCACGATCGCGGCGCCACGCATCGGCACGTGCCGCCCCCCGCGCACCTTGATCCGCCAGATCACGAAGATGAAGGGAGTCAGCACGAACTTGAAGAACCAGTACAGCACGGCGATCCTGTGAAAGTCGGGGGCAGCCGGTTTCAGCGCGCCGTTGCGCCTACCGTTTGCACTTCGACAAGACTCGGGTGTGGAAGGTTTCAACTTTTCTCCCGAACCGTGGGCGGGGCGGGGAGCCGAGAGGTGGTCGGGGTGCAGACCGAGATCGGAGCGGGCGGGCACAGCCAGACCGCACTCGTACCGACGTGGCCGGCCACGGGTGCCGAGTCCGAGTCGTCCCCGCAGACCGGTCGGGGCCACTACGACGCCGCCGCCTTGCGAAGCGGCCTCTGGTGGGAGGGCACCCGCGACGGTGCGGTGCTGCTCCTGCACGACTTCGGGGTCACTCCCGAGGGTCTCGCCGGTCCCGCGCTCGCGATGTACTACGAGGGGTTCTGGACCGCTGCCCCCCTTCTGGCGGGCCACGATCTGATCGACTCCACGGGGCGTCTCGGCGCGTTCGAGCTCGCCGACGTGCTGTCCACGGTCGACCGTTGGGTCGCGGCACTGCAGGCGGCGACAATGCCGCTCGTCGTCGCCGGCTTCGGCTTGGGGGCATCCCTGGCCGTTCTCGTCGCGACGACCTATCGAGTGCACGGCCTCGTCACCGTCAACCTGCCCGTGCGCTCCTACCACAGGCGCCGGTTCAGGTCGCGCCTGGCCTCCCTCGTCACCGGACGCGCCAGCGGCCTCGACCTCGACGTCAAACGCGACGACGTGACCGAGGCGCAGGCCGGGTTCATGGATGCCGACGCGTTTCGCATCGCCCGCGACCTCGAACGCCTGGGCGCCGCGGAGCTCCCATCGGTGCGTGTGCCGACGCTGATGTTCCAGTCCCGCGACGACCACGTCGTCGCTGCCTCCGATGCGACGGCGGCCCTCGACGCCTTGGGGACTTCCTCACGCGAGCTCGTGTGGCTGGAGCGCTCGTTCCACTCTGCGTGGCTCGACCACGATGCGCCGCTGATGGCCGAACGATCGGCTGCCTTCGTGCGTGCTCTGTGCGACCGGCCTGCTCTCCCGGCACCCCCGGCAGCGGCGATGGCCGGTGCCGACGCGGCAACCACCACGGGCATCGCCGGTCCACTCGGAGCACCCGACGGCTTCGGCACCGGGGAGTGGCCCGCGATCGCCGAGCCGGGGCCGCAGCAGCAGACCTGGGGTTGGGGCGGCGAGGGGTCAGAACGGCCCCAGGCGGGTTGACCGACAACGTTCGCGGCGTTTCCCTCGTGGAAGCACTCCCGCGGCTCCCGGTCACGCCGCTAGCTGGACCGCGCGGTCAAGGCCACGCCAATCTTGGGAGATGTCGAGGCGACTCACACCCCGGGGCCAGGAGCGCCGCGACCAGCTCATGGCGGTCGCCACGAGACTCTTCGCCGAGAAGGGCTACCACCGCACCTCGGTCGCCGACGTCTGCGACACCTGTGGGGTGGGCAAGGGCGTCTTCTACTGGTACTTCGACTCCAAGGAGTCGCTGTTCCTCGCAATCCTCGCCGACGCGCTCCACGACCTGCGCCGCACCCAACAACGCGCCATCGAGGACACGCCGGACCCGATCGAGCGGGTCACCAACGGCATCGAGGCGTCGCTGCGATACCTCGCCGACCACGACGACCTGTTCAAGCTCATCGACCTCGCAGGCACCGACGCGCACTTCGCCCCCGTGGTGAGTCACGGCATCGACATCGTCGTCGACGACACCACCCGCCACCTCAAGGAGGCGATCGCGCAGGGGTCGATCCCCGACGCCGACCCGTACTTCCTCGCGCACGGCATCACCACGATCACGCTGACCTTCGTGCGCCGCTTCCTCCATCGGGGTAGCGCCGAGGGCACCGTCGATCCCGCCGCCGTCGGCCGCGCCGCCGTCGAGTTCTGCCTCCACGGCATCGGCCTCCCCCCCGACTCGTGAGCCGGTGGACACCGGTGCCGTCGAAGGCGCACCGCCCGCGACGCCCGGCGCGCACGCCGCTGCGTGCCCACACGCCTACGGGATGTCCGGGAGGGTCAAGCGCCTGGCGACACCAGGAGCTCGGGAGGTATGCGGGCCCCGCTCACGACACGGCCGATCTCGGCCAGGGTGGTGACGCCCTCGGCGGCGAGGCGCATTCCCTCGTCCCACATCGAGTGCAGCCCTGCCGCACGTGCGACCTTGAAGACCTCGGCCGCGGTGACACCGGGGACGAGGAGCTCCTCGATGGCGTCGTCGATGCGTAACACCTCGTAGACGCCGACGCGGCCCTTGTAGCCGGTGTGCGAACACGCCGGGCAACCTGCCCCGCGGCGCCAGTACCCCTCGTCGGGCAGACGGACGCGGAGCCTGCGAGCCTCCTCGACCGGAACCGGCGCCGGTTCCGCACAGCTCGCGCAGATCCTGCGCACGAGACGCTGGGCGACCACGACCGACAGCGCCGAACCGACGAGGTACGGCTCGATGCCCATCTCTATCAGTCGGGTGACCGTCGAGCAGGTGTCGTTGGTGTGAACCGTCGAGAACACGAGGTGACCGCTGAGCGATGCGCGCAAGGTGATCTCGGCGGTCTCGAGGTCACGCACCTCGCCGACCATGATCACGTCGGGGTCCTGGCGCAGGACGGAGCGCAGCGCTGCCGGGAAGGTGAGGCCTTTCTTCTCCTCGATGTGGACCTGGGTCGACCCGAGCAACTCACGCTCGACGGGATCCTCGAGCGTGATGACGTTGACCTCGGGCTCGAGCACCGCCGACAGCGCGGAGTAGAGCGTCGTCGTCTTGCCCGAACCGGTCGGGCCGGTGATGAGGACGAGCCCCTGGGTCTCGGAGATGGCGTCACGGAACAACTGCAGGCTCGCGTCGATCATGCCGAGCTCGCCGAGCGCCGGCGCCGACTCGTCGCGGTCGATGAGGCGCATCACGACCTTCTCGCCCCGCACCGACGGCAGCGTCGACACACGCGCGTCGACGCGCTTGTCCTCGGTCTCGAAGTGCGCCCGGCCGTCCTGGGGCCGGCGCTTCTCGGAGATGTCCAGGTCCGCGAGGATCTTGAGCCGGCTCACGAGGCGGGGCAACGACTCGATGTCGGCCCGGAAGATCGGACGCAGGCGTCCGTCGACACGCGCACGAACGAGGACCTTGGCGCCGACCGGTTCGATGTGCAGGTCCGACGCACGCGAGCGAACGGCCTCGCCGAGGAGGGTGTCGATGAGGCGCACGGTGCGCACCTCGGAATCCTCGGCGTTGCTCATCGCATCGAGGTCGCCGCTGCGGATGCGCGCGAGGGCGCGCTCCACCGCCGACGGCAACGCCGCGTAGGGCACGAGGCGGCGGCCGGTGAGCAGTGTGAGGTCGTCGATCGCGACCACCTGGGTCGGGTCGGCGAGCGCGACGGAGATGCTGAGATCCGCCGCGTCGACCTCGAAGGGGACGAGCTGGAGCTTGTTGCAGTACTCGGGCGTGATGACCTGCAGTAGCGAGTCGTCGATCGACTTGGAATCCAGGTCGACGTAGTCGACACCGAGGCGTTGGGACAGAGCGAGCATCAGCTGCTCCTCGGTCACGGCACCCATGTCGAGGAGGACCTCGCCGAGGCGCCTGCGCGTCCCCTGGCCGTACTGTGCCGACAGGGCCTTGCGCAACGCGGGCTCGTCGATCACCCCGGCCTCGACGAGGATGTCGCCGAGGCGCAGACGACGTGGCTCCTCGGTCGTTACCCCGTCGCCGCGACGCTCGTACTCCTCTGCTGCCGCGACGGCATGGGGGTCCTGCGCGGGCTGGTGCGAGCCGGAGTCGCCCGGTGTGGCGCTCTCGCTCCACTGCACCCAGACCGTCCCGTCCCAACGCCACCAGTGCCCCGTCGCGTCGCGTTGCCATTCCGCGGCGGGCTCGACGGGATGGGTGTCGGCGGCAGCGGCGCCGAGTGTCGCAGTCGCACCAGGTACGCCGGCGGCCGTCGTCGCGGCCTCCTCGATCGCGTTGGCGCCGGCGGCTACGGGGTCGGAGTGGAGCTGCCAACCCTGGGTCGTCCACACCCACCAGCGGCCGGTCGCGTCCTGCTGGAACTGCCCGACGCCGGGCGCGTCCTGAGTCGCGGTCGCAGAGGCGGTCGCGGCAGCGGTGGCGGTCGAGGTGGCAGCGACCTCCACCGCCGGCACCGCCCTCGGCGGAGGCACGGGCGCGTACTCGGAAGCCGCGGCTGCACCCCCTCCGAGGAATGACGTGCCGCAGCGTGTGCACCGCAGATCGCTCGGCGCGGACGGTTGTCTGCAGTTGGGACAGGTGAGCATCAGGCCGCCCCCGGCTTGGCTTGACACCCACCATCGGCACCCACTGTGCCGCCCTGAAGCATCAGGGCCCGGTTGCGGTGGCCACGGCGCTAGCGCCGTGACCGGGAATCTCGGGCCACGGCACTAGAGGCCGGAGTCGAACGCGTGGCGCAGGCCGCGCATGGCCTGCTGGACGCGCTGTTCGTTCTCGACGAGAGCGAAGCGCACGTAGCCGTCGCCACCGGGCCCGAAGCCCTCTCCCGGGGAGACCGCGACCTTGGCGGCCTTGACGAGGCGGACGGCGAACTCGAGCGAGCCGAGGTGGCGGTACTCCTCGGGGATCGGCGCCCACACGAACATCGTCCCCTTCGGGCGTGTGACCCCGGACCAGCCGATGCGTTCGAGCCCGTCGCAGAGGGCGTCGCGGCGGCTCTTGTAGATGTCGCAGACGACCTTGGGGTACTCCGGCGCCTCGTTCATCGTCACGATCGACGCGATCTGGATCGGTTGGAACGTGCCGTAGTCGAGGTAGCTCTTGAGCTTCTGCAGCGCGGCGATGATCGCGGGGTTGCCGACGCAGAAGCCGACGCGCCAGCCCGGCATCGAGAACGACTTCGTGAGCGAGTACAGCTCCACTCCGACGTCCTTGGCGCCGGGCACCTCGAGCATGCTCGGCGCCTGGTACCCGTCGAATGTGACGTCGGCGTACGCGAAGTCGTGGACCAAGATGACGTCGTTGTCCTTGGCGAAGGCCACGAGCCGCTCGAAGAACGACCGGTCGACGCAGTAGGTGGTCGGGTTGTGGGGGAACGACGTGATGATCACTCGTGCCCGCGGCCACGTGTGGTCGTAGGTTCGTTCGAGTTCCGCGAAGAAGTCCTCGACGTCGGGGCCGATCTGGACCTCGGTTACGCCGGCGCCCGCCAGACGGGGGGCGAAGAGGTGGATCGGGTACGACGGCGACGGCACGATCACGCTGTCGCCCGGCTGCGCGAGGACCCACATGAGGTGCGACAGGCCTTCTTTGGCGCCGATCGTGACGAGCGCCTCGGTCTCGGGGTCGAGATCGACGCCGAAGCGGCGCTGGTAGAGGTCGGCGACCGCCTTGCGGAGCTTCGGGATCCCCCGGCTCGCCGAATAGCGGTGGTTGCGGGAGTTCTGCGCGGCCTCGCAGAGCTTCTCGACCGCGACGTCGGGTGAGGGGATGTCGGGGTTGCCGAAGCCGAGGTCGATGATGTCGTCGCCCTGGCGGCGAGCCTGCATCTTCAGGCTGTCGACGGTGCCGAAGACGTAGGGGGGGAGGTTGTCGATGCGGCGGAAGTCCATCGTCGCCCAGGGTAGCTGTGGGGACCGCCTGGTCCCGAGACGATTGCCACTCCTACCTTGGCGCCCATGCGCCGCATCGTCTTCGCCGCCGTGGCCGTGGGTTTGGTGACCTGGGCGTGCTCCACAGCGGCGCCCCCCGATCCCGAGTCCGAGGGTGCTCGGCTCTACGTCGCCAACTGCGCCGAATGTCACGGGGTGGACGCCGCCGGGCTCAAGGCGTCGAACCTGCGCACCGGACTCGACGCCGGCTACGTGGCCGCGACGATGACCGACGGTGTCGAGGGGATGCCGACCTACACCGACACCCTCACGCCCGACCAGATCCGCACCCTCGCCGACTACATCCACGAGATCGGGACCAGCACAGGGGATTGACCGCGCGTTGCCGCGCTGGAATTGCAGGCCGAGGTGCTTGCTCCATCGACGTCCACGACGCGATGTGCGTGGTTCGCGGTTCCGTGGGCGGAAGCGCCGAGCGCCTCTCGGACTACAGCTCGAGAGCCAGGGAGGCGGCCCCGATGACACCTGCGTCGGGGCCGAGCTCCGCGGTGACGACGGGCACCGCGGGGCGGTGCTCGGCACCGCTGACGAGGCGCCGCACGTGACGGCGCAGCGGCACGAAGAGACCGTCACCGGCCGCGCACACACCACCGCCGACGACAACCCGGGCGGGGTCGAGCACCTGCACGAGCCCGGCTATGCCGGCGGCGACCCTCGCGGCGTAAGCGTCCATGACGGCGGCGGCTGTGGCATCACCACTGCTCAGCGCCGCGACGACATGCCGTCCTCCGGCGGCCGCCGGATCCCCGCCCGCGGCACCGACGATCGCGCCCTCGGGGTCACGCGCCGCTGCCTCCCGCGCGAGGCCGTCGAGTGCCGTACCTGACGCGAAGCGCTCCCAGTGCCGGTCGACACCGTCACCGCCGGGAGCCCCGTCGTCCGCGAAGACCAGGTGGCCGATCTCACCGGCGAAGCCGCTCGCGCCTCCGAAGGGCCGGCCCCCGCTGATGATGCCACCGCCGATGCCGGTCCCGAGTGTGACCATCAGCATGTCGCGGCACCGGCGCCCCGCCCCGAAGAGGTACTCGGCCCAGGCAGCGCAGTCGGCGTCGTTGCCGACCGCGACCGGAAGTCCGAAGCGCTCCATGGCAGCGCCGACATCGGCGTCGCGGAGCGGGAAGTTCGGCCCGTACACGAAGACCCCGCGGTCGCGGTCGACGAGCCCGGCCAAGCCCAACCCGATGCCGGCTAGGTCGTGACCGCGTGCCTGCGCCAGCACACGCTCGGCGACGTCGACGATTGCCGCGAGCGCGCCACGTTCGTCGTCACGCGGGGTCGCGACCGAGACCTTGTCGACGATCTCACCCCGCGGCGTCACCAGCGCGGCCGCGATCTTGGTCCCGCCTGCGTCGACGCCGACAGTCACCCGCTCCACGTTCGCCTCCGGACACGGCCACAGGGACGCGCGCTCAGTCGAGCTCGATGTGCTGAACCGGGGCCCGCCGCGAGTGCCGGTCGAGGTTCACCTCGAGCGCCTCCATCACGCTGCGCGCGGCCGAGACCAGCTCCCGCGACGCGGCAACGAGGTGGTCGAGAGTCTCGGGGGACGCCTCGCGGACCGTTCCGAACGCGAGACCGACGGGGCAGCCGTAGCACTCGGGTCGGAGGCGTTCGCCGGCGTCGGCATCCGGCCGCGGGCTGCGTGCGCCGGTCACCCGCCTCGCCGTGGCAGCGGGGCGCGCCCTGCGCGCACTTCCCCGGCGTGGCCTGGGGGCCTCCTCTGGGTCGGGGTCGGCGAGTCCCCCGTCGATCGCACGGAACAGCGGGTTGCGTGCAGCCCCGGCAGCGTCGGCGGCGGGCGCCCGGTCGACGGGGGTTGGCGCGAGCGCTGGTCCGGGGTCGGGATCGAGGTCGGGGACCTGGTGGACCACCGGCTTCCTGCGGGCGCTGCCGGCAGCCTTCGCGGCGGAGCGCCCCGGACCCCGCCGTGCCGGCTGTGCCGCTGTCCGTTCGGACTCGGGGTCAGGCAGACGCAGCATCGGCGCTCCCGAATCGGATCTCGAGGCGGTCGCCGGCGAGACCGGCGCCGACTACGTCGCGACGACCCAGGCTCGGGGGCAGCAACATGATGCGCTTGTACGGGCCCACCGTGAGGAAGAGCTGGTCCTGCTTGCGGACCACGTCGACGTCGCCGCGGTCGACGAAGGGCAGCAGCACCGAGACCACGAAGTCGGCTCCGTCGGTGTAGACCCGCATCGGGTTCTCGGCAACCGGGGAATCGAGTGGATCCGCTTGCGCGTAGAGCTCGTCCGCGAACGCACGCAGGCCGTCGATGCCGCAGACCTCGGTCTCGAACAGACGCGAGCGCAGCACCGCGAGCGGGTCGAACGTGGCCGCGATCTCCTCGAGGTAACCCGCCTGCTGCTGCTTCCATGCCGCGAAGTAGGGGTCGGACACCTCGTCGGGGATCAACCGGTTGACCACGGCAGCGTCCACCCGGTAGCCGAACAGCGACAGGTACGTGTACATGCGCTGCGCTTCGGCGATGACCATGCGCTCGGCGTTGAGCACGAGGCGCACGCTCGAGGTCTCGCCGTCGCTGAGCAGCTCACGTACCGACTCGAGGCGTGCGTAGAGGTCCTCGACGAGGCCGAACACCTCGTCGCCGGCGATCTCGGGCAGGTTGGGCAGGCGGTTCCAGACCGGCCGTGCGATGCGAGCGAGGCGGCGGCCTGCCGGGAAGAGCCGCTCCATCGCCCAGCTCAACACGTCGGGGAGGCTCAGGAGCCGGATCGTCTCCGCGGTCGGGGCGCAGTCGACGACGATCAGGTCGAACTCGCCGCTGTCGGCGTAGTCCTTGATGTCGGCGAGAGCGAAGAGCTCGTCCATGCCCGGGAACACCGTGAGCTCTTCGGCTTCGAGGCCTCCGACGCCGGAGAAGTCGAGCACCTCCATGAGGTAGGCCTGGATCTGGGCCCAGTCCTCCTCGAGGCGTCGCTGTGCATCCACCTGCACACCCCAGAGATCGCCCACGACCAGCTCGGGCGCGTCGCCGAGGGGGACGCCGAAAGCGTCCGCGAGGCTGTGCGCGGGATCGGTCGAGATCGCCAGGACCGATCGACCCGCGTCCGCCGCACGCACGGCGGTCGCGGCTGCGGTCGTCGTCTTGCCGACGCCACCTTTGCCGCTGAACAGGACGATTCGCACCGCGCCCACTTCCTTGCCGAAACCGCGGGTGAGCATAGGACGGGGCCTGCGCGGACGCCGATGTCGGAAGCGGCCTCGGCGGCTCCGGGGTCAGCCTCCGCGGCGGACCGGCCACGGACAGTAACGCGCCCCGTGGACACCGGCGAGGGCGAAGGGCAGGATCGGCACGAGGATCCCGTACGCCATCGCAGGGATGTCGATCACGAGCGGCGAGGGGTTCGAGCTCGCCAATGCGGTCACGACCGCAACCACCACCGTGACGGCCATCGCGACCCGGAACCGCAACCGCAGCTTCGGCGGCGCGAACCCGGCGAGGAAGAGTCCGCTCGAGCGCACACCGACGTCGTCGTGCAGTGCCCGCGCGCCGGCGAGCACGATCGCGGCCACGAAGGCGACGGTCCCGACCGCGAACCAGGCGAGACAGACCCACACGTAGGCACCGCGCAGCGACGGCACCCACAGTGCCGTGAACGACGCCAGGCAGAAGACCGCCGTCATGACGACGGTGACGTGGCAGATCAGGTCGCCGCCGACGGCCGGCGGGGCGATCATGTCGACGCCGTCGCCGGGGTCCGATTCAGCCACCTGCGACGCCACCGGCGGTGCCGGCCCCTCCTGACACGGTGCCCATCAGCAACGCGAGGATCACCGCGCCGACGAGCAGCACCGTGACCCCCATCGCCACCCACATCAGACGCCTGTCGGTGAGGAGGGCCGCGCCGGGACCCTGGCGCGCGACGGCACGCGCGTCGATGGCGGACACGATCCACAACAACGCGCACAGCATCGCGGTGGCGAGGCGGAGCGCCCCGAGCGCCCCTCGGGCCGGGAAGCTGATCGCGGCGGCGAGGGAGAGCAGGATGAGCGACGCGCGGGCGAGCGCCTGCGCCCGCAGCCCCAGGTACCACTGACCACCACCGGGCACGATCGACCACAGCAGCGCCGCCGCCGGGGTGCCGGTGGGGCGGCGCTCCCTCTCGGTCTCGATCGAGAACAACGAGGTGCCGCACGCCGGGCACGTGGCCTCGGTCAGTGCCTGGACGTGAGCGCACAGACGGCACACCCATCCACGTTCGCCCGAGTCGAGCAGGACCATCTGGTGCTCGCCCAGAAAGCGGCCGGTCTCCTGTGCGACGCGGGGCTCCGAAGCGGGGGCGGCCGGGGGTTCGTCGCCGGGGCCGGAAAGTGCCTCCCACGCCCGTTCGGCGGCCGCGAGCGTCGCAGGGTCGAATGTGGCCGCGGCGGCGGGCGCGGTGGTCGCGGCTGCTTCGTGCACCGCCCGGAGGGGCTGGTGACAGAGCCCGCACCACTGCGCGCCTTCGGCAGTGCGCGCTCCACATGCCGGACAGTTCATCGAGGTCTCTCCAACTCGCACTTGATGCCGTGGATGCCGCGCCAGCCGAGCCGTCGGAGCTGCGCCAGGAGACGCTGCTGAGACCGCAGCGGCACCGATCGCACGCGCCAGAACAACGTGACCAGGCTCCCCCGGGCGGCGGCTCCCGCCACCGGCCAGGGACGCACCCACCATTCGGTCTCGGCCTCCAGGACCCGCTGCTTCAGCGCGAAGCCCACGAACGGGTCGAGGTGGCCGCGCCAGTCCATCCAGACGTGATGGTCCTCCCCGGCGCTGCGCAGGTCGCTCACCTCGGCCTCGACGTCGATCCCGCCGGCACCGAACAGTGCCCGGATCCGCCACCTGTCGCCGACGGCGAGCTCGACGCCGCCGTCGCCGCGACGGCCCACCTTGTGGTCGAGCGTGCGCAGCGCCGGCCAGAACGCCGGGTAGCCGTAGGGGTCGGCGAGGAGGGCGAAGACGTCGGCGGACCCAGCACGGACGAAGCCCGTGTCGGCGGCGTGGAGAGGGTCGCCGAGGTCGATCACTCGTACATGGCCTCGATGGCGTCGGCGTAGTTCTCCTCGACGCGATGGCGCCTCACCTTCAAGGTGGGCGTCACCTCGCCGGCGTCCTGGGTGAAGTCGTGGGCCAGCACGCGGAACTTCTTGATCCCCTCGGTCTTGGAGACGGTCGCGTTCACATCGTCGACGAGCGACTGCAACACGGCGAGGAGCTTCGGCTCGTCCGCGAGCTTCGCGGGGTCGGGGTCGAGGCCCTCGCGCTCGGCCCACACGGCCACCGCGTCGGCGTCGAGGGTGATGAGCGCGGACAGGAACTTGCGCCGGTCCCCGATCACGACCGCCTGGCTCACGAGCGGATGCGCCTTGAGCCCCGACTCGAGGTTCTGGGGCGAGACGTTCTTGCCGCCGGCGGTGATGATCAGGTCCTTCTTGCGCCCGACGATGCGCAGGTAGCCCTCGGAGTCGAACTCGCCGAGGTCGCCGGTGTAGAGCCACCCGTCGACGAGCGTGTCGGCCGTCGCCTCGGGGTTCTTGAAGTAACCCACGAAGACGTTGCCGCCGCGCACGAGGATCTCGCCGTCGTCGGCGATCTTGACCTCCTCGCCGGGGATCGGCGGGCCGACGGTGCCGATCCTGACCCGCCCCGGCGGGTTCAGCGTCGTCGGCCCGCAGTCCTCGGTCTGGCCGTAGACCTCGGCGATCGGCAGGCCGAGGGCATGGAAGAACACGAGCGTCTCGGTCGTGATCGGTGCTGCTCCCGAGATGATCGCGGTGGCTGCGTCGAAGCCGACCTGTGCGCGCAGCTTCGCCGACACGAGCTTGTCCAACAGCGGGTGCAGGATCCTGTCGGCGAGCGGCGCGGAGACGCCGTCGAACTCGGCCTGCACGACGCGTGTGCCGGCCTCGAGCGCGCGCTTCGCAAGCTTGCCCTGTATGCCCTCGAGGCTCGCGAAGCGGTCGCGGATCGCGGCCTCGAACTTCTCGAAGACACGCGGGACCGCGAAGAACACCGTGGGCCGCACGTCGGCGAGATCGTCCCTCAGCGTGTCGATGCCACCGCCGAACCACGTCTCGCCCCTGAAGAAGATCTGGCCGTAGTGGCTGACCATGCGCTCGGCGATGTGGGCGAGCGGGAGGAACGAGATGAACCGCGGCGAGTTCATCGGGACGACCTTGCCGAGGCTGTCGCCGGTCCAGACCACGTTGGCGTGGCTGATGATCGCGCCCTTGGGCGGGCCGGTGGTGCCGGAGGTGTAGATGTAGCAGGCAGCGTCCTCGGGGCCCGCCCGCTTGCAGAGCTCCTCGTAACGGGAGCGGTCCGCAGCGTCGATCTCGGCCCCGCGCTCGACGACCTCGGCGTAGGTGTGGTCGGCCTCGCCGTCGGTGAAGGTGATCACGGTCTCGAGCTTGGGCAGCTCGTCGCGGATCTTGGCGACCTTGGCCGCTTGTGCGGCGTTCTCCACGAACACGACCGAGGCGTCGGAGTGGTCGAGCACGTAGCGGACCTGATCGGGCGAGTTCGAGTGGTAGATCGGCACGGCGACGGCGCCCGTCGCGATCGCGGCGAGGTCCGTCACGTGGTACTCGGCACGGTTGCCCGACAGCACGGCGACGCCGACACCGGGGCCGGCTCCGGCATCTGCGAGCCAGCACGCGAGGCTGCGGACCTCACGCGCGTAGTCGGTCCACGTTCGCACCGACCAGTCCCCCTTTGCGACCTTGGTCCGCAGGGCCGGAGCGTCACCGAGTTCGGCGGCCCTGGAGTTGAACGTGTCGATGATGGTTGCGCCCATGTCCCGTCCTCCGACTCGGGGAACTCAGTCGATGGTAACCGCAGCACCGGGCGGGAACGTCTCGGCCAGCCAAGCGGCGAAGCGTGGCGCCTGGACGTCCCACCTGAACGTGGTGACGGCACGCTCGCGCCCGGCGTCACCGTGACGGCGCGCGAGGGCGGGATCGGCGAGGTAGGAAGCGAGGGCGGAGTCGACGGCAGCGGGATCCGTTGCGTCCACGACGGCACCGTTGATCCCGTCGGCGACTGCGTCGGCGGCACCACCGGAACGGCCCGCCACCACCGGTCGCGCGCAGGCTGCAGCTTCCACGAAGACGATGCCGAAGCCCTCGGCCTCCATCCCGAGCCAGCGGTCGTGGCACAACATCGTGCACACGTCTCCGGCGCGGTACAGGTCGGCGAGCGCGTCGTCGGGAACGCGGCCGAGGAGGGTCACCGTCGAGCCGAGGCCGAGGCGGCCGATCCTGCGCACGAGCCGACGCTGATCGCGCCCCGTACCACCGATCGCCACCTGTAGATCGGGGAAGCGCCTCCGCAGGCGGGCCGCGGACTCGACGAGTTGGTGCATGCCCTTGCGCGGGACGAGCCGGCTCACGCTCGTGATCGTCGGGCGGTCGGCATCGAGGCCGAGGCGGCGACGCGCGACCGACGCGGGCCCGGGTGTGAAGCGGTCGGTGTCGACCCCGGGATAGATCTCGAGCAGCGGGGCGCGCATGGCCGGGCACGCCTTGCGGACCTCGGCCGCGACGAAGGGGCCGAGCGCGACGACACCGTCCGCGGCGGCAAGGACACTCCGGAGCGCCGTGTGGGCCCCCGGGAGGCGGGCAGGCACCGACACGTCGGCACCGTAGACCATGACCGCATGGGGAATCCCGCGCCGGCGCGGGATTGCGTGCAACAACCCGAGAGGAAGTGCCGACCCGAACACGACGACGTCGGGCTCGAAGCGGTCGCAGGCGCGATCGACCTCGCGAGCAAGGTGCCGCCCCGGGAGCAGCGTCTCGGCGCGGACACGTCGCACCCGGTACGGAAGCGACGCGTCGAAGCGGGCCGCACCCGGATGACCGGACGCGAGGACCGCCAGGCGCGCGGGATCGAGGCGGGCGCACAACTCCTCCTGGACGACCTGGATCCCGCCCACCTTGGGGGGGAAGTCGTTGGTCACCAAGAGGACGCGAGGAGACATCCGACCGATGCTGCCGCGGACCTCAGCCGCGGCGTTGCCCGCCACGCTGGCCGGAGCGCTGACCGCCACCGCCGCCGCCGCCGCCGTGGCCACCACCGCCGCCCTGGCCACCACGGCCGCGCGAGCGCGAGCGCCGCCGCCTGCGCGATCGCTTCGCCGCCTCGGGCTTCCACCAGGCGAGAACCTCGGCGAAGTGGTTCTCGGGCGTCAGCCGCGCGTCCTCGGTGTCGAGGACCCACTCGGCCTCGTGGATGCGACCCCGCGACAGGAACCGGAAGCTGATCTGCCACGCGCGGTCACCGAGCTTGGTGACCCACCAGCCCTCGTCGAGGATCTCGGTCGCGATCCGCACGTTCCACTTCTCGAGGTTGGCGAGGACGGCGTCGTGGAGCTGGAGCTGGGACACCTCGTTCTCGTCGCGCACGAGCCACAGGCCGTGGGCCGCGTCGAGGGCCTCCGACGGCGAGCTGACCTCGAGCGGGCCTTCGGGCAGGACGAACTCGGGCTCGGGCTCTGCCTCGGGTTCCGGTTCCGGTTCGGCCACGGCAGCGTCCGACACGACGCCCACCGCGTTCGCGCCACCGGGTCCGAGCAGCGCGAGGACTTGCTCGTCGACGGCGACGCTGTAGCCGGCGGACGCGGCCTCAGGATGGGCCGCGAGCAGCAACTGGCCACCCTCGAAGGCCAGGACGTGCAGCTGTATCACGATGCCTCACAGATTTCATTCGTGCTCTCGCAAAGGCGACCTCGGCGTCAGGCGGCACTCGGGCATAGGCTCCGGCGACCGCGACGCGGCGAGCTCTCGACGTGGGCGAAGCCTAGCTGCTCGCGGTCCTGGCCCCTTCAGCGCGGCTTGCCCCCAAGCCCCAGGGTGCGGCCGCCTCGGAGTCGATCAACCGGCGACGGTGACCCGGCGGGGATCGCCGGCCTCGTCGAGCAGGCCGCCTTCGCGCAGCAACCGGAGGGCGCGCTCGGTCGCGTGGTCGTAGACGACCGCGTCGTCGGGCTCGCGCCCGAACAGGAACGCCACCGGGCAGTCACCGCAGCCGGTACCGGTGACAGGGCAGTGGTCGCAGTCCACGATCGTCGAGCAACCGCCGTCGGTGGCGTACATCTCGCACCTTCTTCCGTCACGGAGACCGTGGTGGATCCCCTCTCGGAACCCACGTTACGGATCGCCTGTGACAGAAAGCCGCGGCGCCCGGCAGCCGCTGCTCGCGGTCAGTCCGCCCCGGCCGCGAGACCGTGGGCCGCGCGGCGACGCGAGGCACGCCCCCGAGGGACCGACGGGGTCACGAGACGCCGCAACGGGGGTATGTGGACCAGTGTCTCGACCTCGCCGTAGAGGACCCCCACACGCACGGCGTTCCACCTGTCGTCGTAGTAGACGCAGCGTGACTGCCACTCGGGCAGGAACTTGCGATTGAACGCGTACAGCGACTCGATCTGGAAGTACGGGTTGAACCGCAGGACCACCCACCTCTGAAGCCGCTGGAACGCGCTCAGGTCCGCGTCCGCGTGGAGCAGGCGCGCGAACGCGGCGAAGTTCAACGACAGGCGTGAGGCGCCCCTTGCTCGCAGGTCGTTGATGCACTCGACGACCATGTACTCCATGAGTCCGTTGGGCGAATCGGGATCGCGTCGCATCGCGTCCAGCGAGTACCCGGGACTGTCACCGCCGAAGGGCACGAGGTGCAGGAAGCCACGTGCGACGCCGCCGTCATCGCGTGCGACGGCCACCAGGCACCCGCCGTCGTCCGCGCCGGCGAAGCGACCGAGCGCCATCGTGAAGCCGCGGTCGGGTGCCTTGCCCTGCCACTTGCGCGTGACACGTGCGAAGTCGGAGCTCAGGTTCGCGGCACGCGCCGCGTCGATGATCTCGAAGGTGTATCCGGCCTTCTCGAGGCGGTGTACCGACTGGCGCACCTTGCGGATCTGCCTGCCCACGAGGGTGAAGCGCTCGCAGTCCACGATGGCCTCGTCGCCGAGGTAGTAGGCGTGCAGCCCCCGGCTCGCGTACATCTCCGCGTCCTGCTCGCGGGCAGCAAGGACCGCGACTCCCCAGCCGTGCTCGGCGCACATGGCGAGGAACTCGTCGACCACCAGCGCTATCGAGTCCCGATGGCCGACGGGGTCGCCCGATGCCAGCGCGTACCCGCCGCGATAGCAGTAGGCGATCATGGCGCGCCCGTCGCTCGAGAAGAAGTGGGTCTTGCCGTCACGCAGTGCGAAGTAGCTGAGCGTGCCGTCGCCGAAACGCTCCACCAGGTCGCGGGCGCGGGCGTAGGCGCCGGGGTCGTGGCGGTGGCGATGGACGTAAGGGCGGAACAGCATGACCGCGACGATCACCCCGCCGGCGGTTCCGAGCAGGACCAGGGACAGCTCGAACAGGGCCGGCCAGAACGAACGCGAGTACTCGTAGGCCCCGTCGGCGCCGACGAGGCCCGAGATCACGGTGCGCAACATGCCCGTGAACGTCGGGTCGGGGTCGAGGTTGTTGCGCATCACCCAGAGCATGACGAGGCCGTAGACCACCACAGCCCCGAAGTACATGGATCCGACGCGGACGCACCTGCCGACCGAGAGGCGGTCGCCGGCGACGTCGAAGGTGCGGCGCGCGGCGAGCAGGCCGGCGAAGACCGTCAGGGACACGGCCGTGGCGACGTGGTCGTGGGGTCTGAGGAGGTGTACGAGTGCCGCGATCGCGGCGAGCACCACCGCGACCTGCCATGCCCGCCGCTTCTGCTTGCGAAGCTGGTTCGCGAGGAAGACGAGGCCGATCCCGACGAGGAGCAACGCGACGCGGCCGTCGTGGTTGCGTTCCACCGAGGTCGGGCTGACCAGGACGTGGGGCGCCCACCGCAACGGCACCACCGCGATCAGGTTCACGGCCGCCAGCGTGAACGTCGCGACCGCCAGGACGCTGGCGACCTTGGCCGGCGGCACGGCACGGGTGATGCGCGTAGATACTCGTCGCATGTTCGAGAGGGCGCCGGTGCCGGCATTCGGCGCGACCGGGACGCCCTTCGCGATGGCAGGCTACAACTCCACCGGAGCGATCTGTGGCACCGGTGCCGTTTCCGGTCAGAGGTCGCGCCGCAGGCAGAGCACCCGGGCGCGGCGTTCGGGCGGGTACCCGCCCCACTTGGCAGCGGGCAGCTCCCCGGCGTCGACCTCGACGTAGCCGCACGAGTTGAAGAACTCGGCGGCGTCCCTGCTCGAGGTGACGGCGAACAGGCCCCGGAGGCCGCGTCCGGCCGCCAGGTCGTCGAGGGCCTCGACGAGACGGCGCCCGACGCCTTCACCGTGGAAGCGGCTGATCGTGAAGAGCGCCTCGAGTTCGCCCAGGCCGGAACCGCCGTAGGCCGCGTCGGCGAGGGCGACGACACCGGCGGGCTCGTCGCCGGCGGCGAAGAAGCCGAGCGCCCGCGGCAGGAGGGACTCGAGCTCGTCGTCGCTCCGGGGTCGCAGATACCCGAGGTCGACGCCACGGCGCAGGAGGTCGGCGACGGCCGCGTAGTCAGCGAACCCGAGGCGGCGCACCTCGCCGTAGTCGCCCATGGTCATCAGCGTGCCGGCGCCGTCGTAAGTGAACAGTTCGCGGTCGAGGTCTCCGTGTCCGACGACGTTCAGGCCCTCGACCCCTTCGTAGAGCGGCCGCGCGACCGCCTGGAGGCGTGCCGGCAGGCCCGCCCGGGCCACGTCCACGAAGCTGCGTCGGGTTCCGGCGGGATCCCGCACGACGAGGTCCGCATCCACGACGACGAGCTTGTGTGCGCGGGCGGCCGAGGCGACCTCGCCGGCCGTCGCCACCACGTCCCGCGACACGAGCGTGACCGGGCCGGCTCCGAGCGCGTGCCAGGTGGCGACGATCCGTGCCGGGTCCACGGCCGGATCGTCCTCGCCCCGAACCACGACGACGACCTGTGCTCCCGCGGCGGCCAGCTCGGCGCCCACGGCCCGGCACTCGTCCCCGCTGGCGCGTTCGACCGCGGCGAGCACCACCACCCGGCCCTCGAAGCTCGACAGGTAGAAGTCACGCTCGGGGTCGTCGGCGAGGTCGCGCATCGGCGGCCAGCGTAGCGGCGCCGCCCCCCACCAAACGCGGGCAGGACCAAACGCGGGCAGGACGGCCCGCCAGCACGACACACCACCCGCGTTTGCGGCTCAGGTGACCGGACCGGTCCGGGCGGTGTCCTCCCCGTGCGCCAGAGCGGTCGCGTTCCGGAGCGAGACCGACATGATCGTGAGGGTCGGATTGAACGCCCCGGAGCTCGGGAAGGTCGAACCGTCGCAGACCACGACGTTGGCCACGTCATGCATGCGTCCGAAGGGGTCGGTCACCGACGAGGCCGGATCGGTGCCCATCCGCAACGTGCCGGAGATGTGGCGGGTCTCGGCGGCGATCGGGTTACCTCCCGTGAGGGAGTGCAGCGCCGGTGGCACGAAGTAGGTCGAGAAAGCTCCCGCGGCACGGAGGCACGCCGCCAGCTTCGCCCCCCAGTACCAGCCTGCGAGGATCTCGTGGCGGTGCAGCGTGTAGGTGATCCGCGGCACCGGAAGCCCGTAGATGTCCTTCACCCGCGGATCGAGGTCGACGGCGTTCCCGCGCTGGGACAGGTCCTCGGCGATCATCTGCACCGAGCAGAGGTGGTCCCGGAACGGGGAGGAGCGCATCATGTCCTTGTGCTTGCGTCCCCGACCGAAGGGGAACCCGCCGTAGATCCCGGCCTCCTCCACCAGCATCGGCGCACCGCCGATCTCGACCACCCCGCCTCGCATGTAGGGCAGCCCGAACCAGCGCGCGACGGACCTGTCCGGGACCGCCGGCTCCATCATGCAGTGGCTGCCGGACCGGCCGCGGTACGCGTGTAGTCGTTGCGACATCCGACCCGCGGCGAACGTCTCGGTGTGAAAGCACAGGTGCCTGCCCACGAGGTCGCCGGTGCCGGCGGAGTCGCCGATACCCGACAGCAGGGCGAGGCGAGCCGACTCGACGGCGGACGCCGCGAGGATCACGACGTCGGCCTCGACCGTCTCCTCGGGGCCGAGACCGTCTCTGAACGCCACGGCGACGGCGCGCCCGGACTCGGTGACGATCCGCGTGACGCTGGCCCGGGTCCGCAACTGCGCGCCGGCAAGCAGCGCGCGATGCAGGAACGAGACCGCCGCGCCTGCACGGGCGTGGATCGTGCAGCCGAAGTGGGAGCAGAAACCGCAGTTGTTGCACGGCGGCCGGCCGTCGCGCTCGACGGTGTTCTGGGCCATCGCGAAGGGGAACGGCTCGTAGCCGAGTGCCTCTGCTCCCCGCACGAACACGGAGGCGCCGTACATCGGAGGGCCTGGGGACATCTGGTACGGGCCCCGCGGCGCATGTGCAGTCACGAAATCAGGCAGCGCGTCGGCGTCGCCGGCAACACCGAGGACGTCCTCGACACGGTCGTAGTAGGGGACGAGATCGTCGTAGGCGAACGGCCAGTCCGCGACCTCGGCGCCCGGGACGGGTCCGAACTCCGATCGCATGCGGAAGTCGATGTCCCAGAAGCGCGGGACCTTGGCGTCCCAGTGCACCGTTCCCCCACCGACGGTCTGGGGGAGGTTGTTCAGAGCACCGACGTGGCTGCGGGCCACGCCCGCCGCGGCCTCGGCCTGGGTCCGGCCCGTGCGCGGGTTGCCCGGCGTGAACCGGTCCCCTCCCACCTCGTCCCCGCCGAAGCGGGGCGGACCGAGACCGGAAGGGTCGCCGAGCCCGCGGAAACGATTGCGTCCCTTCTCGAGGATCGTCACGTCCCAGCCCGCCTCGGCCAGCACCCACGCCGCGACCGAACCGCCCGCTCCCGAACCGATCACGACCGCATGCGCGGTCATGCTGCAATCCCGGTGACGGGGCCTCGGCTCGCCTGGTCCTCGCCGTGCGCGAGCGCCGTTGCGCTCCGCATCGCCACGGCCATGATCGTGTTGGTCGGGTTGAACGCGCCCGAGGTCGGGAAGACCGAACCGTCGCACACGACGAGGTTGCCGATGTCGTGCATCCGCCCGAATTGGTCGGTCACCGACGTGTCCGCATCGGCCCCCATCCGCATCGTGCCGGAAATGTGGCGGGTCGGCGACACGGGTCCGTCGCTGCGGATCCCGAGCCCGTCGGGTAGGAAGTAGGCCTGCGCGCACCCGGCGGCGCGACATGTCTGCGCGATCCTCGCGGCCCAGTACCAAGACGCGATGCGGTCGTGGCGATGCAGCGAGTACGTGATCCTTGGCACCGGAAGCCCGTAGATGTCCTTCACCCGCGGGTCGAGGTCGACTCGGTTCGCCGCCTGGGCAAGGTCCTCCCCCAGCATCTGAGCGCCCACGAGGCGGTCCCGCAGGGTCGACGCACGCATCAGGTCCTTGTGGCGCCGCCCCCGCGTGAACGGGAAGGTGTCGTAGGATCGCGCCTCGTCGATCAGGAACTGACCGGCGCCGATCTCGACCACACCGCCCCTGATGTAGGGCAGCCCGAAGAGCTTCCCCGACTTCGTGTCGGGGACCGCGGCGTCCATCATCGTGTCGACCGACGCTCTTCCCTTGTAGGTGTGGACCCTGTGGTCCAGGACCCCTGCCCCGTAGCTCGACGAGTGGAAGCAGAGGTGGCGGCCCAACAGGTCGTTCTCGGGAGAAATGCCCGACAGCTGTGCGATCCGGGTCGATTCGATCGGGGACGCGGCCAGGACGACGACGTCGGCTTCGACGCTGACGGAATCCGGGCCCAGCCCCTCGAGGTAGTCGACCGCCACGGCCCTGCCGCCCTGGGTCCGGACGCCGGTGACACAGGCCCGGGTGCGCAGTTCGGCGCCCGCCAGCAGGGCGCTGTGCAGGAACGTGACGGCAGCTCCCCCACGGGCGTGGATCGGGCAGCCGAACGCGTTGCAGAAGCCGCAGTTGTTGCAGGCAGGCCGACCGTCGTGGGGAACGCTGTTGATCGCGCCCGGCATGGGATGGGTGTGGAAACCGAGCTTGGCGGCGCCGGTCGCGAAAACGCGCGCTGCGTACGTGGGGGGCCCGGGAGGCTGCGGGTACTCGCCCCGTGGCATGTGCGCGAGCACGAAGTCCGGAGTTGCCGCCAAGCTTCCCGCCGTGCCGATGAGGTCCTCGACGACGTCGTAGTAAGGCACGAGGTCGTCGTAGCCGAACGGCCAGTCGGCGACTTGGGCGTCGGGCACCGGGCCGTAGGTCGATGCCATCCGGAAGTCGATGTCCCAGAAGCGCGGGACCGACGCGCCCCAGTACGTCGTACCGCCCCCGACTGTGACGGGCAGGTTGTTGAGGGCGCCGACGTGGCTGCGAGCCACGCCCGCCGCGGCTTCGGCCTGGGTCCGCCCCGTGCGTGGGTTGCCCGGCGTGAACCGGTTCGCCCCGACCTCGTCCCCGCCGAAGCGGGGTGGACCGATACCGAGGGGATCGCCGAGCCCGCGGAAGCGGTTGCGTCCCTTCTCGAGGATCGTCACGTCCCAGCCCGCCTCGGCCAGCACCCACGCCGCGACCGAACCGCCCGCCCCGGAGCCGATCACCACCGCGTGCGAGGTCACGGGCCGGAGACCTCCTCGTCGGTGTAGCCACGGGGCTGACTGTCCCCGGGCCACTGCGTGTACTCCCAGCCGGCGAGATCGTGGTTGCCGCCGTACTCGGGCGCGCCGTACATGCCCTCGATGCAGTGCTCCCACACGAGGTCCAAGAAGGGACCCGTGCCCCACTGCGGGAACGTGACCAGGACGTCCTGGAACCACTTGGGCAGTTGGTGGAAGCGCCGGCCCCCGCGGGCACGGGCGAGGCTGTCGAGTTCGGCGAGTCCCTTGCGGTACTTCTCCTGCAGTCCCTCGACGGGACCGCCCCATTCCCGCTCGGGTATGCCCAAGGACCCCTCGATGCGGGTGCGCCACGCGAGCTCCTCGAGCTCGTCGAGCTCCAGGAAGTCGGCGAAGTCGTTGTGGGGGGCGCCGGCCCTGTCGCTGAACGGCCCGCCTGCCCAGATGCGCGGGGTACCGCCGGCGAGGAACGCGCCCAGGAACAGGTCGATGTAGTTCGGGACTCCCGCCTGCACCGCGCCGGGATCGGGGTCCTCGGGCTGGCCCGGGATGAAGCGGTCGCACACCGCGGTCAGCGTCTCGAGCTCGGCCGCGGTTAGGAAGTACCCGTCACGCTCGGCTGCTGCGGCCGGCTCGGCCTGCTCCGCTCCCGACACGAACGCCGACACCACGGGTGCGGGCACCATCGTCAGAAGTGCCAGGTCGCGGCTCCCGCGCAGGAAGGTGCGCCTTCGGACCCGACCCGCATCGCCCCCCATCGCTCCTCGCCCCTCCTCGGCCGGGGTTGTCTCGTACAAGGATCCTTGTACGACGAGCGTGGCGCGGATACCTGCCGGACCCGATGCCCACCACCGCCTGCCGGCGCCCGCCCCGACCCCGCCCCCCGGCCCCGCACCCCTCCCAAACGCGGGCAGGACGGCCCGCCAGCGCAACAGACCACCCGCGTTTACAGGTCGGCCGTCTCCAAACGCGGGCAGGACGACCCGCCAGCGCAACAAACCACCCGCGTTTACAGGTCGGCCGTCTCCAAACGCGGGCAGGACGGCCCAGCGACGACACGGGTCGGGCCACCGGCGGAACTTGTCACACCGGCGTGGGATGATCCGGACGTGGCCGAAACGGCTGCGCCCTTCCCCGGGTGTCGAGGACCGCTTCCCTGCCCGTCCGTTCCGTGTCGAAGGGTTGCTGCCATGTGTCCATCATCCGAGAGCCGGCTCGCCGCTGTGGCGAACCGTCAGCACAGGACGTTCACCCTCGGACAGGCGCTTGCCGCCGGCTTCACCCGCAGCCGGATCCGCCGCCTGGTCACGTCCGGTGCCTGGATCGAGGTCCGCCCGCGGGTCTACCGGGTGGCTGCGGCCGGGCCGCCGACGACCGAGGAACTGCTGATGGCCCACATCCTCCACACCGGTGGCCATGCCGCGGGCTTCAGCAGCGCGTACATGTACGGCCTCGTCGAGTGCTCACCGGACGAGCCGGAGGTGATCATCGGCCGCAACGCGTGGTCAGACCGTCACACCGGCGTCGTCTCGGTCACCGATCGACTCGATCCGGTCGACCTCACGTCGGTGGGCGTGATTCCGGCGCTCACGCCGGAGAGGACGGTGCTTCACATCGGCGGCCGGGTCGGGACCGACGCGTTGGAGCGCATCTGCGATCGCGGCGTGACCTCCCGGGTGGTCGACCCGGTACGGCTCGAGCGTCGTGCGCGGGAGCTGCGCGCCCCGCGACGCAACGGCTGCGGTCGTGTGCTCCGCGTAATCGCCGATCGCCACCCGGATCTCGAGGAGGCCCGCAATGCCTGGGAAGCGCTGCTGTTGCGGATGTCCCGTCGCCGCGGGCTCCCCGATCCTGTGCCCAACCACCCGGTGGAGATCGGTGGGCGCCGCCGCCTGCTCGATCTCGCCTGGGTCGAGCAGTTGGTGTTCTGCGAGTTCGACGGCTACGCGTGGCACAGCGATCGCAGGACTTTCGACGACGATCGCGTGCGCCAGAACGAGCTCGTCGCAGCCGGGTGGCAGCCCTTCCGGCTGACGTCGACCGCGCTCCGACAGAGCGAGGCAGCGGCGTTCGAGCCTGTCGCCCGACTTGTCCGAGAGCGGACGGGCGATCGTCGCCTCTGGCTCCCCCTCCAAACGCGGGCAGGATGACCCACCAGCGCCCCGAACCGCCCGCGTTTACAGGAGACCCCACCTCCAAACGCGGGCAGGATGACCCACCAGCGCCCCGAACCGCCCGCGTTTACAGGAGACCCCACCCCCGAACGCGGGCGAGATGACCCGCCAGCGACACAGATCGCCCGCGTTTAGGTATCAGGGTGCGGGGGCTCAGCGGCGCGGGGCGTCGATGGCCTCGAGGAACGCCGGGGACGGGACTGGTACCGCACCCCGTGCGGCGACGCGGCTCTGGAGCTCCCGGTCCGACGTGACCACCACGACGGGGATGTCGACGTCGAGGCCCCCCACGAGGTCGACTATCGCGTCGTCGGCGATCGGGCCGCCGCTGAACTCCACCACCACCCCGTCGGGCAGCCGCCGCCGCCAGCCGGGCGAGTCGGCATCGGAGGAGTCGAAGACGACACGCAGCTCCGCGCCGTCACGCCGCCGCACCTGACAGCACCGCGAGACAAGCATCTGTCGCTGGTCCTCGAGGGTCTTGGCGGCCCAACCGCGCTCGGGCTGTTTGGTGACGTTGTACCCGTCGACGACGATCACCAGCCCGGTGGTGCGGAGCGCCCACCGCGCGGCGTCGGCGGAGTCGGGCACGACTCCCTTGGGGATCTCGGGCGTCTTGCGGCGGCGGACACGCCGGGTGCCCTCACCGCTCGTCAGGCGCCGCACGGTCTCGCGTAGCTCGCCGGCGAGGCGCTCGAGTGCGACGGCGTGGGGTTCGAGGTCGGGGATCAACGCGGACTCGAGATCGTCGATGCGGGCGCGCAGGTGCCGCTCGGTCTCACGGCTCGATCCTTCCTGACCGCGCAAGCCCGACTCGAGGTGGCGCACACGCTCCAACAGCGCGTCGCGCTCGAGCCTGAGCTCGCCGACGTCCGCCTGGACGGCGTCGACACGCTCGCGCAAGCGCCCCGCGGTACGCGCGTGCTCCTCGACCGCAGCACGGGCCTCGTCGCGCTGGGACCGGACCGCCGTGAGCTCGGCGCTGCGCTGCCGGAGTCGCTCACGCTGCTGGTCGGCCCGCTCCGCGGCGGACGTGGCACGACGGGCCTCGTCCTCGACCCGTTTCGTCGCGACCGCCTCACCGGATGCCCGTCCCGCGGCAAGAGCGGCGACCGCGGCGGCGGCCGCGGAGAGGACGGCTTCCCATCCGGGCGGCCGTGTCGCCGCAACGCAACTCGCGATCCGCTCCAGCAGGGCGCGGTCACCGGCCGCCGCGGCAGCGACCACGGCGTCGACGTCGGGCTGCTGCACGCCCCGGCACCTGTGCCTCCCGGCCACGAGCGCCGGCAGCTCCGGGTCGTCGTCGTACATCGCCCGCAACGCCTTGCGGACCTGGGGTTGGCTCACGGCCTTGGCCGGCTGGAACCGGGAGAACTTGACGAACTCGGGCGGCGCCTCCGGCGGTGGGGCACCACCGGGAGAGCGGTGACGTTCGAGCACGGCACGGAAGAGCGTCTCGTAGTAGGCGCTCAGTAGCTCGTCGGCCGCAACGAGAGGTTCGGTCGTCGACACCGCCGGATCCCCGGTTCCTATGATTCCGCCGTGGCCTCAACGACCAACGTCTTCACCCTCTCCACGCAGGGTAACAACGATGTCGTCGACCTGACGTCGATGGCCCGCGAGGCCGTGGCGTCCAGCGCGGTGCACGAAGGCACCTGCACGGTGTTCGCGCCTCACACCACCGTGGGCGTCACAGCGCTCGAGTTCGAGCCGGGCGCGAACCGCGACCTCGGCGAGGTCGTCGACAAGCTCGTGCCAAGCGGCGGCTCCTACCACCACAACGTGATGGACTCCAACGGCCACGCCCACGCCCGCGCCGCGATCGTGGGTCCGTCGGTGACGGTCCCGATCGTCGGAGGCCACCTCGCGCTGGGCACGTGGCAGTCGATCGCGCTCGTGGACTTCGACGACCGCCCGCGCGAGCGCACCCTCTACGTCCAGATCCAGTCCTGAGCGCGCATGGCCACGACGCTCGATCAGGTGCGGCGCAACTCGCGGATCCACGGTTCCGCCAGCGCGATGTCGAGGACCTGTTGCACGACCCGCTGCGCGGTCGGCTCGTCCTCCGGTGGCGCACCGAGGCGCACGTAGAGGGTCTGGCCGTCGGGACCGACGAGGGTCGGGGTGCCGGAAGTGCCGTGGGCCATCACGGCGTCCTCGTGGATGGCAGCCACGTCGCGCACGACCTTGCGGTCGGTCATCTGCGCCCGCATCGCATCTGCGTCGATGCCGTGGTCGGCTGCGATCTTGCACAAGACGTCGGGGTCGTCGACGTCGAGCTCCTGCTCGTGGCGCGCAACGAGGGTCGCGCGGTGGAAGACGTCGGCGTGGAGGGGGTCCTGCTCGCTGAGCCAGAAGTGCGCGGCGAGTGCTGCGAGTCCACTCGGGTTCTCGTCGGCGTGGTCGAACACACGCCAGCCGGGTCGCCGCTCGCGGGTCTGAGCGAGCAGGAAGCCACACCAGTCCACGTCGATCCCGAGATCCGCCAGGTCGAACCACTTGCGGAAGCGGTACGAGTACGGGCAGTTGAAATCGAAGTAGACCTTCAGGCTCACGGGCCCCCGACCTCCTGCTCGACGACGATGGGTCCCGTCCGGGGACGAGGTCGGGGCGACTATAACACCGGCCATTCCGACCGGTTCGAGACCTCGACCATGCGTTCGAGACAACCGGCAGCGGCACCCGAGTCGATCGAGGCGGATGCGAGCTCGAGGGCATCGTGCCAACCGGACGCGGCATCCGCTGCGACGAGGCCGGCTGCCGCGTTGAGCAGGACGATGTCACGCACGGCACCGCCACGTCCGTCCAGCGTCGCGCGTGCGACCGTCGCGTTGACGCCCGCGTCGCCGCCGCGCAGGTCGTCGAGCGACCCACGGGCCAGCCCGAGGTCCTCGGAGTCCAACACGGTGTGGTGCACTCCCCCGTCGCGTATCTCCCACACCTCGTTGGCGCCGGTCGTGGACAGCTCGTCGAGACCGTCGGCACCGTGCACGACGAACGCGCGGACGGCGCCCAGACCCGCGAGTGCGTGGGCGACGAGCTCGCCGAGGTCCTTGGCGGGAACCCCGATCACCTGACGTGTTACGCCCGCCGGGTTCGCGAGCGGACCCAGCAGGTTGAACACCGTGCGTACGCCGAGTGCACGGCGCACCGGGTTCACTGCCTTCATCGCCGGGTGGTACGCGGGCGCGAAGAAGAAGCCGATGTTCGCCTCCTCGAGGCATGCGAGGACTCCTTCGGGCGGTAGCTCGATGCGCACGCCGAGCGCTTCGAGCACGTCCGCGGACCCGCAAGCCGACGACGCGGCCCGGTTGCCGTGTTTGGCGACACGCACCCCGGCGCCGGCGCAGACCAACGCCGCCATCGTGGACACGTTCACGGTTCCGCAGCGGTCACCGCCGGTGCCGCAGGTGTCGAGGAGGGGCGCGTCGCCGGGAACCGGGACCCTGACGGCGTGCTCGCGCATCGAGCGTGCCAGCCCGGCGACCTCCTCGGCGGTCTCGCCCTTCGCGCGCAGAGCCGTGAGGAAGGCTGCGGTCACCAGGGGATCGGTCCCGCCGCCGATGACCTCGGCGAGGCACGCCTGCGCGGTCGGGGCGTCGAGGTCGTCGCCGTCGAGCAGCGAGTCGAGGACGTCGGGCCAGCTCAGTCCCACCAGAGGTCTCCGTCCAGCAGGCCGCGGGCTACGAGGCCGAGTTGCACCTGCGTCGTCCCCTCGACGATCGTGAGCTGTCGGGCGTCACGGTAGTACAGCTCGGTCATGTGGTCCTTCATGTATCCCGCGGCACCGAGGATCTGCACCGCGAGGTCGGCCGCCTTGTTTGCGAGCTCGGTCGCGTAGTACTTCGCCATGGACAGGTAGGGGGCATGTTCCTTGCCGAAGTGGCCCTGGTCGCTCAGCACCGCCGACCGGTACGTGAGCAGGCGGGCGGCCTCGATCTCCGCGGCGATCTCGGCCATCATCCACTGCAGCCCCTGGAAGTCGGCGATCGGCCTGCCGAATGCCTCGCGCTCCTTGGCGTAGTTCACGGCGTACATGAGGGCTCCCTCGGCGAGGCCGATCCCGCGGGCCGCCACGATCGGCCGCATCGAGTTGAGACCCTTCATGATCGTCTTGAACCCGGCTCCCTCGTCCCCGACGCGATGCGAAACCGGGACGCGCACCGAGTCGAGGAGGAGCTCGCCGGTGTGGATGCCGCGCACCCCCATCTTGGCGTCGAGACTCCCGACCTCCACGCCGGGGAGTGCCCGGTCGACGAGGAGGCAGACCGTCCGGGTGTGGTCGCGGTGGTTCGGGTCGTCGAGCTTGGCATGGACCGTGTACCAGTCGGCCACGTCGACGCCGCTCATCCAGCACTTCTGGCCGGATAGGACGTAGTGGTCGCCGTCGCGCACCGCCACGGTGCGCTGGCCCATGACGTCGCTGCCGGCACCCGGCTCGGAGAGGCCGAACGCGGCTCGCTTGGTCCCGTCCGCGATCGCGGGAAGGTAGGCGGCCTTCTGCTCGTCGGTCCCGGCGAAGATGATCGGCCCCGTGGGGAGCCGCGACAGCAGGAGCAGCAGCGCCGCGCTGTTGGAGTACTTGGCGACCTCTTCGATCGCGAGCGTGAGTCCCATGATCCCCGCGCCGGAACCCCCGTGCTCCTCGGGGATCACGAGACCGAAGAGCCCGGCTGCGGCGAAGACCTCGAAGAGGTCCTCGGGGTACTCGTCGCTCAGGTCGATCTCGCGCGCACGCGGCTGGACCTTGTCACGTGCGATGCGGCGCACCGTCGCCTGGAGTTCGGCGAGCTCTGGTGACAGTTCGAAGTCCACGCGACTCCTCGGTCGGGGTCGACGGATGCCGGCGGGTGGGCCACCGCAGCGGCGAGGGTATTCCGCGGCGAGCCCGATCGGGAAGGCCGGCGCCGCGCCCGGGCGCGACGGGGCCCTCCGGCGCACTGCGCGCGGAGGGCTCCGGTCGACTCACGTGGATTCGCGGCGCTCGCCTCAGGCGGAACGGCGGCGGCGGCGGATGATGCGGCGACGTTCGCGTGGTGTCGCCGCGCCCCACACGCCCTCCTTCTCGCGCCGGGCAAGGGCGTGCTCGAGGCACATCTCACGCACGGGGCAGGCTGTGCAGACGGCGATCGCCTCCGCAGCGTCCTCTTCCTCGACCTCCTCCACCTGGGGGTAGAAGATCTCGGGGTCGAGGCCCCGGCACTTGGCGTGGTCCCGCCAACTTCCCATCAGTGGATCCTCCCACTGCGACGCTGGTCGCCCGCCTGGCAGCTCGACGGAGGACTGGGGTCCCCTCGCTCGAACGAGCCTGACAGCCGGCCTTCCTTGGACTTCCTTGTTCCGCCCGACAGGAGTTCTCGGCACGCGCGGCCGCGAACTTGAACGAAATCTCGAGAAATCTCGATCTGGACGCGGCGCCCACCCGACGAAATCCCGACTCGAGCGCCCAGAACGGGGATCGGCCGGGTCGGGCGCGCCGAGAACGGGGCTCAGGCGCCCAGGTAGGCGGCCTTGACGCGCTCGTCCTCGAGGAGGGCGGCACCGGTGCCTTCCAGCGTTATCGCCCCGGTCTCGAGGACGTACGCGCGGTCGGCGATCGCGAGCGCCTGGTTCGCCATCTGCTCGACGAGCAGGATCGTGGTCCCCTCCTGGGCGAGCTCCTCGATGAGGTCGAATACCGCCTTGATCATGATCGGCGCGAGCCCGAGTGACGGTTCGTCGAGGAGGACGACGTCGGGGCGGCTCATCAACGCACGCGAGATCGCGAGCATCTGCTGCTCGCCGCCCGAGAGCAGCCCCGCCGGGCGGTTGCGGCGCTCGCCGAGCACCGGGAACCTGTCGTAGATGCGGGCGAGATCGGCGTTGATGCCGCTGCGGTCGGTGCGCGCGCGCCTTATCGCGCCGAGCAGCAGGTTGTCCTCGACGCTGGACTCGCCGAAGATGTGGCGTCCCTCGGGCACGTGGGAGACGCCGAGGCGCTGGACCTTGTGCGCGGGCAGCTTCGAGATGTCGCGTCCCCGGAACGAGATGTGGCCGCGGGTGCTCTGCAACGGCTCGCTGACACCCGAGATCGTGCGCATCGTCGTGGTCTTGCCGGCGCCGTTCGCGCCGATGATGACGACCACCTCGCCTTGGCGCACCTCGAAGCCGATGCCCTTCAACGCGACGGCAGCGCCGTAGTACACCTCGAGGTCGTCGACGGTGAGGATCACGTCGCCGGGAGTGGGCCGCCTCCGTCCGCCGTCGGACAGGTCGATCATCGGCATCCCGTCCGCGGCCACGCTCACCTCGGGGTACTGCGCGGCGACGGCGCCCCACTGCGGCTGCGGACCAGGACCCGCGACGGCGCCCTGTTGGGGCCATGCGGTTGCCGGCTGCTGCTGCGGGGCCACGTGCTCCTGCGGCCACGCAGTCTGGTCCTGCGGCCACGGCGGCGAAGGCGCCGGCGCAGCAGGCGACCACTGCTGCGCCCCGGACCACTGCTGGCCCACTGGTGCCTGCTGCGCCCCCGACCACTGCTGCGCCCCGGACCACTGCTGGTCGGCAGGCGCCTGCCGGGAGAAGTCCCAGTCTGCAGGCGCCGGCGGCGGGCCTTGCAGGTACGCGGCGGGGTCTCGGGGCGGTTGGGGCGGCACGGGCGGGTGCCCAGGGTCGGGTCCGGTGTCGTCCACGCCTACGCCTCCGCTCCCAGGTACGCCTCGATGACGCGTGCGTCGTTCTGGATCTCCACCGGCGTGCCCTCGGCGATCTTGCGCCCGAAGTCGAGGACGGTGATCGAGTCCGACACCTCCATGACGAGGTCCATGTGGTGCTCGATCAAGAGGACCGTGATCCCGTGGGCGTTGACATCGCGTATCAACGCGGTGAGCTCGTGGGTCTCCGCCGGGTTCATGCCCGCGGCCGGCTCGTCGAGGAGGAGCAGGTCCGGGTCGGCAGCCAGCGCACGGGCGATCTCGAGGTAGCGGAGCTCGGCGAGAGCGAGGCTGCCCGCCTTGTCGTGTGCCCGCTCGGACAGGCCGACGTACTCCAAGAGCCCGAACGCACGTGACGACGCAGCGCGACCGCCGCCCCTTCCCGGCAGCGGCGTCATGCCGACGAGCACGTTCTGCAGCACGGTCATGTCGCGCCACACCTGGAGGTTCTGGAAGGTCCGTGTCATCCCACGGTGGGCGCGCTGCTGGCTGCGCTCGTCGGTGAGGTCGTGGTCCTTGAAGATCACATGGCCTTCGTCGGCCTGGTAGAAGCCGGTGATCACGTTGATCGTCGTTGTCTTGCCCGATCCGTTCGGCCCGATCAGGGAGTGGATGTTGCCGGGCCAGACGACCATGTCGACCGCGTCGACGGCACGCAGGCCTCCGAAGATCTTCGACGCCGCGCGCAGCTCGAGCATCGGGCGACCCGAGAGAGTCGCGGGGTCGTGACGGGGCCGCGGCACCCGGTCCGCCTCGGTCGTGGGCGGATCCTTGGGCTTGCGCGGCGGCCGGCCCCGCCTCAACGACGCCTTCTCCACACGGCTGCGCGCGTTGCGCAACATGCCCACGGCACCATCGGGAGCGAGCACGACGTTGAAGACCAACAAGGTCCCGAGCACGATTCCCGTCGCTCCCGGCAACGAGCTGATCGGGTTGCCCGGCGGGAAGTTGTTGAAGACCCAGGGGATCACGACCCCGAGGCCCACCGCGCCGATCAGCGGGCCCGCGATCGAGCCGAGCCCGCCGAGGACGACGTAGAACACGAGCGTGAACGACGCCAGGAAGCCGAAGTCGGCGGTCGTGACCTGAGCCTTGTTCGGGTCCTGGCTCAAGAGGGCACCACCGAAGGCGGCGAGGGCCGCCGAGATCACGAACGAGTAGAGGCGGTAGGGGTAGACCGCGATCCCGCACGCCTTGGCGGCGATGTCGCTCTCGCGGATCGCCTGCCACGCACGCCCGAAGCGGGACCGGACCAGGAACCACGTGAACGCCACCACGGCGACCGTGCAGAACGCGACGAACCAGTAGAAGCGGACCTGGTACGCGGCGGCCGGCGCGAACCCGAGGTCGATCAGGCCTTCCTCGGGATAGAGCCCCGGCAGCCGGCGTTGGGGCGTGAACGTGTTCGAGCCGCCGGTGACGAGCGCGACGAACGTCGGGACGATGAACGCGAACAGGAACGTCACGATCGACAGGTAGAAGCCCTTGAGGTGCACGCACGCGACCGCGACGACGGCGCCGACGAGGGCCCCGGCGACGACGGCCAGCGGCATCGCCAGCCACGGGTAGACGCCGGCGTTGGTGAAGGCGACCATGAAGATCGCTCCCGAACCGACGAAGCTCGCGTGCCCGAGGCTCAACATGCCCGTGTAGCCCGCCACGAGGTTGAGGCCCATCGCCGCGATCGAGAGGCACAGGCTCGCGATCATGGCCGAGACGAAGAAGCGGCCCTGGTCGGTGTAGACGTAGGAGAAGATCGGCCAGTACCACAGGCAGTAGACGGTCAACGCGAACACGGCCGCGCTCACCCACGGCATCAAACTGGGCCTGCGACCGAGCGGCGCGGCGGGCGCCGCGGGCCCTCCCGGCACCTCACCACCGGTCTCGTGGCCGAACTCCGGCGGCAGCCCGACCGCCACCTCACCCGGAGACGGCCGCACCACCGTTCCGGTGCCGGCAAGGCCCCCCGCAGGCGCTGGCCCCACCACGGGGACCTCGTCGGTGGACGGACCCGACCACGCCCCCGAGGCGGTGTCGGGCGCGACCGGTGCCGCGCCGCCACCACCGTCCCACGGTGCGACCGGTGCCGGCGGCGGGTCGCCGAGGTGGCCGTTCGGGGAGGCGTCCGGAGCGACCGCGGAAGGCGCCCACCCTGCTCCGGCGGGTGGTGTGGCAGGGAACTGCTGCTGTGTCATCGCCGCCCCCAGACCTTCTCCACCGCGATACGACCGTAGAGCCCGCTCGGCTTGACGCCGAGGACGACCAGCAGCCCGACGAATACGACGAGGTCGCCGGCACGTCCCGCGTCGTCGGCGCTCATGCCGACCAGGGGTGGCAGCAGCGTGGCGCAGAACGTCTGCACGAAGACCACCACGAACGACCCGACGATCGCTCCCCGTGTCGAGCCGAGCCCTCCGAGGACGGCGCCGATGAGTGCCGAGAACGACAGCAGGATGCTGTTCTCCTCCTTGATGAACTGCGTCGGCGCGATCAGCACCGCGGTCACGGCCGCCAGCAACCCGGCGATCGCAAAGCTGATGAGCACGATGCGGCCGGTGTTGATGCCCATCAGCGACGCCGTCGTGCGGTCCTGGCTGACGGCGTGGAACGAGCGTCCCAGCATCGTCCTGGCGAGGAGCAGCTCGATGCCGAGCATGAGCCCGACGGCGACGACGACGAGCAGGAGGTCGCCGTAGGTGATCGGGACCCCCGCGATCGTCGCCAGCGTCCCCGGGATCAGGTCGGGAATCCGTTGGGGGCCTGTCGCGATCGCGGCCGAGATGATCGCCGGCATGAACGTGACACCGAGGGCGAAGGTCGAGATGATCCAGCCCAGGTTCTTGTTCGGGTCGAACTTCGCCGCCGCCGGGGTTCGCACGACCTCGAGGCCGAGCCCGACCGCGAAGGCGAGGGCGCACAGGATCTGCAAGGCGGTGACCGGTACGACGAACCAGAACACGATCAGCAGCACGAGCGAGACCGCCATCACGAGCCAGCCGGTGTTCTCGCGTGCCTTGAAGCCCCCCAGCGGCGCGATCGCGAAGACGTCGATGAACACACCGATGCCGACGCCGACGAGCATCGTCAACACGAACGCGACCCAGACGTTCAGGCCGAGCTGATCGGGGGCTGCGAAGAGGAACGCGATGTAGCCCGCCGCGACGATCGTGCCGCCCTGGGCGAAGTTCACGATGCGCGTCGTCGCGAAGATGATGTTGATCCCGAGCGCGACGAGCGCGACCGAAGCCCCCTTGGTGGCGGTGACGACGAGGATCTGCATGATCTCGTTCACCGGGTCCCCCCCTGGCAGCCGCTGTCCCCTGTTTCCCTCACGTTCCTCTGTCCCTGCTGTCTGCGCTCTGCTCTGCCGGCCGGCCCTGCCGGTGCCGAACCGGTCCTGGTCCCCGGGCCCTAGTGGGTGGGCCCGGGCTTGTTGTCCTGTTGGATCGACCCCCACGGCCCCGCGAGCACCTCGGCCATCACGTCGGGATGGCGGCGCTGGTTCGCCTCGAGGGTGGGGTAGACGAGGTGGGTCGGCCCGACGTAGCCCGGCGGGAAGATCTCGGTCCACTCCCGGCCGAGGGTGTAGGTCGGGTCGGCGGGGACGCCGCCGCGCTCGAGGGTGACGATGATCACGTCGTCCTTGTCGCGTGCCAGGTGGTTGTCGGCGGTGAACTCGAAGTCGATCGACGCGAACCGCTGCCGGCCGGCGTTCTCGATCGCCTCGATCATCGCCTTGCCGTCGGTGGAGCCAGCGCGCTGCACGGCGTTGGCGAGGATGTACATGGCGTCCGCCGGGGTCTCCTCGCCGCCGCTGGGCCGGTTCTGGCCCGGCTCGTTGTACTCGGCCATCCACTTCGCGATCTCGAAGCTGGGCAGGTAGACGAGCCCGCCCACGTGCCACGCAGTGAGCGTGCCGGGCCGTGCCGCCTCGCCCGCGAGCTCGGCCCACTTCTTCTCGCCGAGGGCCGCGGGCGAGCCCATCAGGTGCGGTCGCTGACCCGAGCGGGCGCCGTCCCAGTCGACGTAGTCGCGGCCGCTGTCGGCGAAGGACTTCACCGCGTTCGCGGTGTCGGTGGCGAGACCCCACATCCACACGGTCTGGGCGTCGCCCATCTCGGCGATGCGCGGCCCGAAGTTCGTCTCGCCGAGCTGGTAGCCGGCGGTGCCCTTCACCTGGATCCCGTAACGGTCCATCGTGTCCTTGAACAGGCGCACGGTCGGGTTGTCGTCGCCGGAGCCGCCCAAGGTGCTGTTGTAGAGGAGCCCCGCGCGCGTGTAGCCGCGGATCTCCTTGCAGTACTTGGCGAGGGTGTCCATCGCCCACGAGTCCGGCAGGAGGAACTGGAACACCGGCCGGAACGCCTGCTCCGCGGGGTAGAGCAGGTTCTCGTCGTGCATGTTAGCGAACGCTGCCGCGATCGGGACCTGGTCGACGGCGATGCGGTCCTTGAGCTGCAGCAGCGGCGCCGCCGGGATCGCCCAGATGATCCCGGCGATGTTGCGGCCGCCGACGATCTGGTTGTAGGAGTTGATCGGCTGCTGGGGGTCGGCGGCGTTGATGTCGTACACCACGACCTCGACCTTGCGCCCCCCGATCCCGCCGGTGTTGTTCACCTGCTGCACGGCCGCGTTCAACGATCGGGTCGCGATCGCGCCGATGAAGCTCCCGATACCCGAGAACGGGCCGATCACCGCGAGCTTGAGCGTGTCGGTGCCGCCGCCGAAACCGCCCGACGGGTTGCCGGGACCGCCGATCGGGGCGCCACCGTAGCCGCACGCGGCGACGGCGGACGACGACAAGAACGCGGCGGCGCCGAGCGTGTAGCCCGACTTGAGCATCCAGTCCATGAGACGGCGACGCGAGATCTCGGGGTTGCTCACCGCGTTGCGGGCGATGAAGTCGAACTCTCGATCCTCGGCCGATGACACTTCGCTTGCTTCCTCTGTCTCGGTCCCGCCTAGCCCTCGAACCTGTTGAGGTTCTCCAGGGACGGGGCCGTTCCCGGCACGGCGACGAAGAACCCCCCCTGGGTGCGCACGTCGGGGAACTGCCTGCCGACGTAGGTCTGCGACGCGGACGGCTCGCGGTTGTACGCCGTGAGCGCGTAGTCGTCCTGGTCGACACCCACACGGTTCTTGAACGTGTAGCTGCCGCCGACGCCGTCGAAGCTCATGCCGTCGAGGGTGCGGCGGATCTCGCCGGCGGAGGTGCCGCCCTTCTCCGCAGCAGCCACTACCGCGAGGGTCGCGTCACAGCTCACGATGTCGGCGACGCCGAAGTCGGCAGTGGTCTTGCCCGACGCCTCGGTGCGCCGGTCGTAGAACGCCCTGACCGCCGGTGTCGGGTTCCAAGGACCGCCGGCGAGCCCGGTGGACAACGTGCCGATGCGCACCGGCGGCGCGAGCGCGTTGATGTCCTGGGAGCCGAGCGTCGGCGTCGCCGCCAACGGGGCGAGGAACATCTGGGCCCCGGTCCCGGTCACGTGGAGTTCGTTGATCATGCGGTATGCGCTGGTCGCGTCGCCCATGACGAAGATCGAGTCCGGGTCGGTCGTACCGGCCTGCAGGGCGAGGGGACGCAAAGTGGGATCGGCGACACCGAAGCCGGCGTCGAAGACCGGTGTGCGCCCCCGTTGCGCGAGCGCGTCGCGCACTGCCTGCGCAGAGGCCTGGCCGTACGCGGTGTCACGGTCCCAGAGGATCGCGGTCTTGGCGTACTTGCGGTCGTCGACGGCGAAGTCGACCATCTTGTCGGCGGCCGCCGGTGTCGGCAGGGCGAGGCTGAACGCGTTCGGGTTGTCCGCGAGGAGTGCCGGCGTGCCGTCGTAGGCGAGCACCACCGGCAGCCCGGCCGCAGCCGCCGCCTTGATCCCCGGGTCGACCGACGGCCCGACGCTGCCGTACACGATCGCCACCGCACCCTCGTCCCTCAGCTTCGCGACCGCTGCTGCGGCACCTTCGGGCGTGCCACGGTCGTCCTCGACCTTGACCTCGACGTCGTCGGAGCCCACGAGGACCGGTACGACACGCGAGCCGTTGGCGAGCTGCTGGAAGTCCTTGCCGGTCCCCGACGACGAGATCACGACGCCGACGGTCAGCCTGGTGTCGAGGTTCTTGCCGAACGACGGCACATCGGGACCAGAGGGGCCGGCGAGGCGGCGGCCCGCGAAGTTGCTGCCTGTGAGGTCACGGGAGTCGCCGCCGAACGCGTCGGTGCCGCTCGAGCACGCGGCGATCGTGACGGCAACCAACGCGCAGGCGCCGGCGAGGGCGACACGGCGCATCCGCGGCAGACGATCGCACGACGGGTGGGCGGTCATGTCTGCAGCCCCTGGGCCTCGAACACGAAGACGAGCTGGCCCTCGGCGTCCTTGCCGTCGGAGCGGGCGAGTCCCTGGAACGACGTCCAGTTCTTAGCGCGCTCGATGCCGGCCTTCGACAACGCCGTCTGGAGGTCGCCCTCCACTTGCACGTTGCCGACCGCGCCGACGAGCAGTGGCGTGCCGGTTACCGCAGGCTGGAGCTGGGTCGCAGCGTCGGAGAGCCCGTTGCGGACTGCCGCGAGCGAGCCGGCCAGAGTGACGCCGACGTCGGCGGGGTCGTCCGTGCCGATCGACGTGGACACGAAGCCGAGGAAGGTCGCGAGGTCCGCAGGCAGGCCCGCCTTGAACTTCGGGTGCTTGGCGTCACCGACGCCGGGCAGGATCAGGTTCGAGAGGGCGCCGACCGCCGTCGCGTCCTTGGCCTGGTCCGCCGCGTTGGTGGACGTCGTCGAGTCGGGCCGCACCTGGTCGCAGGGTGTGTCGAGCGGCGGCGGGATCGGCCGCGGAGTGCCACTGCCGTCGGGGTCGGTGACGAGCGTCGCCGGGCAGAGGGCGTCCTTGCGGTCGAGCTGGTAGGTGATGATGTTCATCGCCTCGAACAGCTTCGGGCCCGTGTCGGTGTTCTGGAGGTCGGCGACCTGGTAGCCGGGGTCGCCGCGCAACCAGTTGTCGAAGTTCCAGCCCGGATTGGAGAGCAGCATCCCGATCGCGG
The DNA here is from genome assembly GCA_046331095.1 of Acidimicrobiia bacterium. Lineage (GTDB taxonomy): Bacteria > Actinomycetota > Acidimicrobiia > UBA2766 > UBA2766 > JAIBAC01. Next base: position 785,198 of record JAXLRM010000004.1, on the reverse strand, counting down.
TGGTCGCCGCCTCGACAGAGCCCAAGGACCCGGCGTAGGCGACGTTGCAGCCGAGACCGAGGAGCTCGCCGAGGTTCACCGACAGCCCGTCGGGCTTGGTGGCGTCGCCGGTCGTGAGGCACGAGGACTGCTGGATCGGGATCACGAAGGGCGGGCGGTCCTCGTTGTAGTTGTAGTCGATCCACGCGGTCGACCTGTCATGGCGGTCCTGGTTGCCCAGGCGCACGTTGAGGTGCAGCTGTGCGGGTTTCTCGAGCGCGTAGTTGATGCCGAGGTTGGAGTTCGTGACGAGGACGTCGCCGAGGGGCACGTCGAGGATCAGCGGCGCGTTGGCGAAGAGGATCTCCCAGGTCTGCACGGCCTTGCAGTTCGGGTCGTCGGAGCCGCCGGGCATCTGCTGGCAGAACTCGTCGGGCGGCTGCGGCGGCCGCACCGACGGGAACCCGACGGTTGCCAGCATCGCAGCCAACTGCTGCCGCGCTCCCGACTCGTCACCACCGCATGTCGCCGAACCCCCGGTGAAGAACGCGAGGAGCTGGGACAGGCACCCGAACTTGATCGACACCCGCGGGAACTTCAACAGGGCGGTGTTCTGCAGGACGTCCTTCAGCGTCACGTCCGCGAACGGCACCGGGCCACATGCCTGCTCGACGAGGTCGTGGACACGGTTGTGGTTGGTGTCGGTCTCGTCGTTGATGGCGTTCAACGACGGCTGGGGCACACCGAAGTTGACCGCCGCCACGATCTTGCACACGGCGAGCACGTCCTTGTTGGGCCCCGGCCCTCCCGAGTCGGTGAATCCGGGCAGGAGCGAGCCCTTCTTGCGGGCAACCACGCCCATCGCCGCGCCCGTGTAGAGCTCCGGATGCGCGTCGGGGTCGGGCCACACGAACCCACCGAAATCCGGGAACAAGCCGTCACCGTCGGCATCGGCCTCGAGACCCACCGCGAAGCGCGCCATCGCAGCCCAGTTGTACAGCGACCCCAGATAGGTGCCGTCGTCGTTGCGGTGTGTCGCCTTGAGGTCCGACCCGACCTCACCCGCTCGCGTGCGTTGGACGCGCTGGTAGATGTACCGCCCCGCCTGGGGGTCCCAAGCCGCTGCCAGCGCGAACGTGTCGCGCACGGCCGGGTTGGGCGGCAACTCACCCAGCTGGATCTGGCCGAATGTGCATCCGCCGGCGCGATTCACCGGCAGGTCGCGGCACAGCGGCCGCGTGTACCCCGAGTGTCCGAGGATGTCGCGGATCTGCGCGAGGCCCGGCGCGAGCTGGTCACGGATCGAGTCGCGGATCTGGGTGAGTCCGTCCGCGAGCTTCTTGACCCCGGGCAACACCTGGCCGTTGATCCCGTCCTTCAGCTTGAACAGGCCTTGTTGGATGATCTGGTCGACACCGTTGGCGGCGAAGGGCAGGCCGGAGGTCGGGCTCGTGAGCTTCTCGAAGCCGTCGAGGAACTTCTGCAGGGCGTCGTAGAGCTGGGTGGTGGCCCCCCCGCCGAGTTGCTGCTTGTCCTGAACCGAGTCGGGGAGGTCGGTGCCGATACCGGGCACGGCGGTGATGCGGGCGGGCTGGAGGTTGAAGTCCTTGGTGAGCCCCTTGACCTTGATCTGGTAGCTGCCGGGGGTCGTGGGCGGGAACAGCACGTTGGAGGACTGCACCACCGACGCTGTCCCGTTGCGGGTGAGGGTGGCGCCTTCGACTTCGACGTCCTTCCAGTTCGAGTCGTCGAAGAACCACGGCCCGAGGTTCACCGTGAGCGGCATGAACACGAAGCCGACGTCGGTCACGTTCTTGCCCGAGGTCGAATCCTTGTACTGGACCTCCTGGGCCTGGCCCGTGACGTTCTCGACGGTGACCTTCATCTCGAGGGTGCCGCCCTTGCCGCGCAGGTCCTCGAGATTGCGCACCTTGGCGCCGTCGAAGGTGTACTCGGTCTTGACGCGGATCGGGAGCTGGCGGGCGCCGCTCGACGTCATCACGGTTCCGTCGGAGTCGAGCACCTCCCCGTTGCCCGAGAAGTAGACGCTCGTCGGGTTCTGGGGGCTCTTCACGTCGGCGGAGACGAGCACCTTGCCGTCGGCGACCTTGATCTTGGAGTCGGGGCCGGCGGTGGTGCCGGTTGCGGCGGTGGGCTGCTCGACGCGCATGGTGCCCGAACCCTGCATCCGCAGGAACGTCTCGTCACGCACCTCGCGCACGTCGCCGTCGATGCCGAGGCGCGCCGTAACCACCTCTTGCTGGACGACCTTGGAGTCCTCCGCCTGCGCGTTGACGAGGGGGAGTGTGACGGAGGGCACGACGACCATGACGACCGCGACGACGAGCCAGCGGATCCGGCGTCTGGTCGAGGGGCGTGACGGACCCATCACTGCCCCCTCCCACTACTCGTCATCGCGCACCGCGCTCTCGGCCGACCACACACGGTGATACCTCGTCCCGAGGCCGAAGGCAAACGCGTGACACCGCGGCGCACCACACCGTACCTCTGTACGGAGACCCGGCTCGCACCTCTGCGTCTCCTCGGACCTGACCCATCACCCTCGTCCTGTAGGGCGGCTTTCGCCGGGGCACGCGGTTGTTCCTGCTCGTCGCCCCGACGGGATGTTCGGACGACACCCCTCGTCACGGCCTCGGCACGGACCAGCCGCCGTCGCCGTGCAGGATTCGCAGTCCACGGCACGGAAACCGTGACACGCGCCCGCCCCGGCCCAGGCTCCGGCTCCGGCCGGGCCCCGGCTCTCGCCGTCGCCCTCGACCTCGACATCGCCCTCGAAGACCTGGTGAATCCATGTCACGCAGAACGAGCCTGATCGTCGCGGTGGTCTGCGCCACGCTCGCCGCCGGCGCGTGCTCCGCGCCCAAGACCATCGGCGGCAGCGGCAGCTTCGGCGGCAGCAGCGGAGGCGGGACTTCCAGCGGCCCGTTCCGCATCGGCCTCGTGGGCAACTTCAGCGGCGCGCTCAGCTACGTGGGCCAGGCCATGAAAGGTGGCGTGCAGTACGCGGCAGACGTCCTCGACGAGAGCGGCGGCATCACCGGCCGCAAGATCGAGTCGCTCGAGTGCGACACCCAGTTCTCGAACACGACCGCGGCGAACTGCATCACCAAGTTCGTGAGCGTCGACGACGTCGACATGCTCGTCCTCGACACCCCCCAGGGTCTCGACGTGCTGGGGAACGAGGCCGTCGCCAAACTCGGCGTGCCCGTGTTCGTCACGATCTCGGGCGACATCGACGCGGCGGCCACCCCGAACGTGTTCAGCGTCGGCGGCAGCGGTTCGGACGCGATCCAGCCCGGCGGCGACGTGGACGTGCTCGTCGACTTCCTCGCCGACGCGCGCGGCCTGCGCAAGCCCGCGATCGTCGCGAGCGAGGACCCGATCTCGGACGCGGCGGTACAGGAGTACACGAAGCGCTTCGACGCCGCCGGTGCCAGGGTCGTCTCCACCGAGCGCTTCTTCCTCGGTGACGTCGACATGACCACCCAGGTGCGGGCGGCCCAGAACGCCGGTGCCAACGTCGTGCTCTGCATCGGCCTCGGCGCCGACTGCGCTCGTGTGCGCCTCGCGATGGACCGCATCGGGTTCGGGGCCCAGTTCGCCGGGACCGTGGCCCTGTACATGCGCGCGTTCCGCGAGCTCACCAAGGACTCCTCCGACGACGCCGTGTTCACGACGCCGCACGGCCAGACCAACGACATCGACCCGGCCTTCCTGCAGTGGCTCTTCGACTACCTGCGCCGCTACGGGTTCAAGACGTTCGTGATCGGCGGATCGGTCTCGCCCGACTACCCCGGCCTCGAGCTACCCGCGTTCCAGGCGGTCGACATCTACGCCAAGGCCGCCAAGGTGGCGGGCAGCACCGACGCCGACAAGGTGCTCGCCGCGCTCGTCCGCCCCGAGGGGTACAAGAGCGTCGGCGAGACCCACACGTGGTCTGCGACGCGGCACAACGCCACGATCGACCCGCCACGGGAACCGTGGGTCACCCGCTTCGTCAACGGCCACTTGATGTGGGACTGGGACAAGCGTGCGATCCCGGCCCTGGAGCAGGCGCGGTACAACTGGGAGGAGCAGATGTTCAGCGGCTCCTACGACAGCGACGTCGACTTCCTCCTGAAGGCCACGACGGTGTGGCTCGCCCAGTTGCACGCCCGCGAAGCGGACCTCGTCGCCGCCGAGGGCCAGGCCAAGTTCGACCAGCGTGTCGCCGAGACCGAACAGGTCCGCAAGACCGCCGAATCCCTCCAGAGCGAAGGCCGCGCCACCAGGATGCCCAGCCTCCAGAACTGAGACCCAGACCCCCGACCCCCGACGTGGGGACGCAAAACGGGTCCACAACCCGCCTCACGTCCCCACGTCGAGGCCAGACCCCCGACCCCCGACGTGGGGACGCAAAACGGGTCCACACCCCGCCTCACGGCCCCACGTCGAAGACCCCAGACCCCCCACCCCCGACGTGGGGACGCAAAACGGGTCCACAACCCACCTCACGTCCCCACGTCGGGGTGTAAGCCCGCCGGATTTCGCAGTGATCGAGTCGGGCTGACACCATTCCCCGGTCACTGGGAGCCCGACGTGAGCGACGCCGTACAGATCCTCGTCCAGGGACTCACTCAGGGGGTCGTGTACGCACTCCTCGCGATGGGTCTCGCCGTGGTCTTCCGGACCTCGCGCGTGCTGAACTTCGCGCACGGCGAGACGCTCGTCGTCGGAGTGTTCGTCACGTACGTCCTCGCGACGAACCCGCTGTGGCCACTTCCGTACCCGGTCGCCGCCGTTGCGGGCATCGTCGTCGGCGTCGGTCTCGGCGTGGCGGTCTACCTCGTGGCCGTGAAGGGATCCGCTGCCGTGAGCGGCGCGGTCCTCGCGATCATGGTCGCCGCCCTCTTGGCACGCAGCGCCGGGAGTTGGGTCTGGATCGCCGGTGCCGTGGTCGCGGCGATGTCGCTCGTCCTGCTGCGCGGCAAGCTCCAGGAGGGCCTCTCGGGCTCGATCAAGTGGGTGCTGGGCACGATCGCGATGGCGACGCTCCTGCAGGAGGGCCTGGTGACGATCATCGGCGCGACCGGCGAGGCCGTCGCGGTACCGGGACCCTTCACCGGCCTCGGCAGCTTCCAGGTCCTCGGCGTGGTGCTGGCCGGAGACCAGCTCGCAACGGCTGCCTGCGCGCTCGTGCTCGTGATCGCCCTCGACCGCCTCGAGTCCCGTACGCGATACGGACGTGCGATGAAGGCCGTCGCCTACAACTCCGAGGCTGCCGCGCTGATGGGCATCAACGTCCAACGGGTGGTCTACGGCGCGTTCGCGCTCGCGGCGGGAGTCGCTGTCGTCGCAGGCCTCCTGATCACACCGCTCGTGAGCCCGAAGCCGACCGACGGGCCCATGTACACCGTCGTGGCGCTCGTCGCGGCGCTGCTGGGCGGGATCGACCGGGTCCGATCGGCAGCCCTGGGTGGGATCGTCCTCGGTGTCACCGAGGTGCTCCTCCGCGAGGGCCTGTCCGACATCGCAGGCGGCCGGCTCCTTCCCCTGCGCAACGCGTTCGTGTACGTGATCCTCATCATGGTGCTGCTCCTGTTGCCGCGTGGGATCTTCGGCGGTGGCAGGACCGAGAGGGTCGCATGAGGGAGGTCCTCGCCGGCACGCGCCGGTGGCCACTGGGGATCGTCCTAGTCGTCGTGGCGTTGGTGCCGGCGCTGCTCACCGACAACCCCTACTACCTGCGCCTCGCCATCCAGTACGGCGCGATCTACGCGATCGTGCTCGCGGGACTGAACGTCCTGATAGGCGCGACCGGACAGGTGTCGCTGGGACACGTCGGGATCTTCGCAACCGCCGCGTACGCCGGCGCATACGCCGGCGCTGCCGGTCTGCCCTGGGTGGTGACGGCGGTGGCTGCCGTCTTCGCGGCCCTCTGCGTCGGCCTCGTCATCGGGTTCCCGGCGCTACGCCTGCGCGGCGCGTACCTGGCACTCACCACGCTCGCGTTCGGACTCCTGGTCATCCAGCTCATCTCCGCGATCCCCCGCGTCGTGAGCGGCCCCGGCGCGACCGCGACCGTGATCGGTGTGCCGCGGCCGGTGCTCGGCCCGGTGGTGCTCTCGGGCTACCGCGGCTACTACGTGTTCTGCGTACTGGTGGCCGCACCGATGGTTGCGCTAGCGCGCAACGTCTTCTGGTCCCACACCGGTCGCCAGTTCCAAGCAGTGCGCGACCACGAAGGTGCGGCTTCGTCGCTGGGCATCTCGATCACGCCCTCGAAGCTGGGGGCCTTCCTCTTCAGCGCCGCGCTGGCGGGCATCGCCGGAGCGCTGTACGCGTCGTTCGACCCGCTCCTCTCGCCGGACAACTTCAAGGCCGAGGACTCGATCGCGTTCGTGATCGCCCTGCTCATCGGTGGCCTCGCGGCGCCTGTCGCAGGCCCCGTCCTCGGCGCTGCCGGTTCCATCGCGCTGGTGTACGTCGGCCAGACCTACTTCCGGTCCTACCAGGCGCTGCTCACGGCGCTCGTGTTCCTCGCCATCCTCGCGTTCGCGCCGCGCGGCCTCGGCGGTCTCCTGCAGCGCACCCCGCTACGACGGCTGCTTCCCGGCCCCGGGGAGACCCTCGTCGCGACCGCCACGTCCGCACGAGGCGACGGCGATACACGCTCGCCGATCGAGGCGTCAGAGACCGGCGCCGACGCCACGGCAGTCGTCGCGATCGGGCTGTCGGCCCGCGAACAAGGCGACACCCACGCCGTCGCGCACCCCGCCGGAACGGTGCTCGTCGAGCGCGCCCCCTTGCTCGAGGTCCGCGACCTCGCCAAGAGCTACGGCGGCGTGCGAGCCGTCGACGGCATCGACTTCCTGGTGAAATCGGGCGAGATCCACGTGCTCATGGGCCCGAACGGGTCGGGCAAGTCGACGTGTCTCGACCTCGTGTGCGGTCTCGTGCCCGCCGACCGCGGCCGCGTCCTGCTCTGCGGGGACGACATCTCGGCACTCCCCGCGCACCAGCGCGCTCGCGCGGGCATCGCGCGCACGTTCCAGGAGATCCGGCTCTTCCCCGCGATGACGGTGCTCGAGAACGCGATGGTGGGCAGCTCGTCGCGTTACCGGGCGTGGCGCCAGCTCCTGCGCACACCCGCTGTCGTGGCCGAGGAGCGCGAGCACGCCACGGAAGCGCTCGCTCTCCTCGAAGCGTGGGGACTCGGCGAGTTCTCCGCGCGCCGAGCATCCGAGCTCTCCTACGGGCAGCGCAAGATGCTCGAGCTCGCTCGCGCTGCTTCGCGCAAGCCGCGGATCCTCCTCGTCGACGAGCCCTCGGCCGGCCTGAACCCGCGCTGGGTGGCCTCGATGGTCGACGCACTGCAAGCGCTGCGCGGATCAGGGCACACCCTCCTCGTCGTCGAGCACCACCAGGACGTGATCGCCGACCTCGCAGACACGGTGACCGTCCTCGACAACGGTGCCGTCATCGCCGAGGGACCGCCCACGGACGTCCAGCGCGACCCGCGCGTCGTCGACGTATACCTGGGTCCCGGCGCTTCGAGGCTCCCGTGAACGGCACGGAGGGCGACAGCACTCTCTGGGGGCGCCGGGGGGACCCTCACCCCGAACCCGGCACCGGCACCGGCACCGGCACCGGCACCGGCACCGGCACCGGCACCGGCACGCCCAGGATCCCGCGTGAGGTGCTCGAGTTCCACGACGTCACCGTGCGCTGGACCGGTCGTGGCGGTGCGCGAGCTGACCGGCTGGGCGGGCAACGGCGAGGTCGTCGCCCTGCTCGGCTCGAGCAGGTCGGGCAGATCCCACGGTCCTGAAGGCGGCCTCTGGGGTGGTGCCTGCCTCGGACGGGCGCATAGCGTTCTGCGGTCAGTGGATCCAGCACTCGGAGACCCCGAGATCGTGGGGACTCGGTCTCGTGCAAGATCCCTCAGGGCCGCCTCGTCTTCGGCGACCAGTCCGTCGGGGCGAACCTCCTCGTCGGCGCCCATTCGCGAGGTCGGGTCGGTGCAGAAGTGCGCGAGGACCTCGAGGTCATTGCTCGACCGCTTCCCGATCCTCGCCGACCGGCGCCGCCAGCCGGCAGGACGCTCTCGGGCGGCGAGCAACCAGTGCTCGCGATCTGCGCGGCCTGATGGCACGGCCGCGGATGCTGATGCTCGACGAGCCGTCCCTCGGTCTCGCACCGATCCCTCGAGAACAGCTCTCTTCGACACACTGCGGACACTCGCGGACCTCGGCCTCGGCATCTCGTCGTGGAGCAGCTCGCCCACCTCGCGCTCGAGATCGCGGACCGCGGCTTCCGTCCTCGACCGCGGCGACCTCGTCGCATGGGGGACACCCACGGAGCTACGGAGTCGGGACGTCTCGTCGAGGCCTACCTCGGCTTAACGGCGGCGCCTGGCCACCAAACGCGGGCAATCCGTCCCACCGGCACGACACGTCACCCCGCGTTTGGAGGCAGGGCGTCGGCGCGGGCGAATCGTCCCACTGAAACGACCGCGTCACCGCGTTTGGAGTTGAGGGCGTCCCGGGCGCGGGCAATCCGTCCCACCGGCGACGTCACCCGTTTGGAGTTGGGGGCGTCCCCGGCACGGGCAATCCGTCCCACCGGCGACACGTCACCCGCGTTTGGAGGCAGGGGAACGTCCCAGGCGCGGTCCGTCCTCCCACCGGCGACACGTCACCCGCGTTTGGAGTTGGGGGCGTCCCAAGCGGGCAATCCGTCCACTGGCGCGACACGTCACACCATTTGGAGTCAGGTGACGGCGGCCTCGGTGGCGGCGGCCTCGGTGGCGGCGGCCCCTCGGTGGCGGCGGCCTCGGTTTCGGCATCCCCGGTTTTCGGCGTCGCCTCGGGAATCGCTGGCTTCGGCTTCGTCGATCGCCGCCTCGCGCTGGGCCTGGAGGTCGTTGTCGCAGTAGGGCACGTCCAGCGCTCGTCCCGGACCATCGCACCGCAGCTCCAACGCCGAGAAACCTGCGGGAACTCCACCCAGAGCTGCCACTTGACCGTCGCGGCCCGGCAGGACCACGGCGGAGGCGCAGGACCGAACGCTGTGAGGCCGTAGACCGTGGGGTCGTTCCCGGGATCCAGCTCGACCCACTCGGCGAAGGACTGGGCCCTGGTCCAGAGCGCGCGAACGCCAGCGTCGGGGCGAGGAAGAGCACGCCGAGGGCGCGGCGCCTTGACGCTGCGCGTCACGTAGTGCACCGAACGCCAGGAACACGACCGTCAGCACCCACGGCGACACGCCGGGCGACGCAGCACCAGGTCGTCGTCGGGCCGGAAACGATCCACAGGTAATAGCGACTACGAAGGACTGCCATCGAGGAGGTGGCGCCCGCCATCAGCGGCACGTACACGCCGCTCGGTAGAGGGCGGCCAGACGGCCAGCGATGCGCAGCGTGTGCCCGGGCGCAGCCAGGGGCGGCGCCGGTCCCAGAACCTGCTCACCTCGCCCGAGGGTGGCGGCTCCGGTCCGTCGTCGGCGTCCGTGGCGCCATCGGGATCGGCGGCCTCGCCGCCGTCTTCGGCGGTGGCGGCCTCGCCGTCGCCGAGGTCAACGCTCACGGCGACGTCCACGTCCAAGGGGTCCTCGTCCTTGCCGGGCGCGCCCGCTTCGGGGTCTTGCACAGACACTCCTCGTATCACGTCTCCGCCCGCATGCTCCCACTTCTCAGCGCCGCCACCGTGTTCCTCCTCCGGAGGAGCCGCTGTCCGCAAAGGCGCCGGTCTGGGCACGCCTCTACGATGCGCCCATGTCGAGCTTCTCGTCGGCGCAACGCCCTTCGGTCGTGGAGCGGCTCCGCAACACGGACTACGACGTCGTCGTCGTCGGGGGGGGCATCACCGGAGCCGGCTGCGCTCTCGACGCCGCCAGCCGCGGACTGCGCGTCGCGCTCGTGGAACGCCACGACCTCGCGTCGGGCACCTCCTCGAAGTCCTCCAAGCTCGTCCACGGCGGCCTGCGCTACCTCCAACAGCACGACGTCCGCCTCGTCTACGAAGCCCTCGCCGAACGCCAGCGCCTCCTCGCGAACGCACCCCATCTCGTGCGCGAGCTCGACTTCTGCGTGCCGATCGTGGCTCGCAGGGCAGCCGCGATGCGCAAGGTCCTCTCGACGGGACTGTGGGCCTACGACGTCACGGGCGGGTTCCGCATCGGCAAGGTCCACCGCGGCGTGGACACCGAGACCGCCCTCGCGCACATGCCGACGCTGGACCCGCGCCACTTCGACGGCGCCTTCTTCTACCCCGACGCGCAGACCGACGACGCCCGGCTCACGATGACGATCGCACGCACCGCAGCCGTGCGCTACGGAGCCGACGTCGCCACTTACTGCGCGGTGGAGGGTTTCGAGAAGGACGCGAGCGGCGCCGTCGGAGCGGTCGCCGTGCACGACGGCCTCGGCGGCGAGCGCTTCGCGGTCCGCGCCCGCCACGTCGTCTGCGCGTCGGGGGTGTGGTCCGATGCAGTGCGCGCCGTCGACGAAGGGCGCGACCCCGCGGCGATGCGGCCCGCCAAGGGGATCCACCTCGTGGTCCCGCGCTCGGTGGTGGCCAACACCAAGGCGTTCATCGTGCCGGTGCCCCGGGACCGGCGCTCGGTATTCGTGCTGCCCTGGGGCGGCGTCGCGTGGATCGGCACCACCGACACCGACTACGACGGCCGCCTCGACGACCCGCAGGCGACGCCCGCGGACATCCGCTACTGCCTCGACGCCCTGAACACCTGGCTGCGCGAGCCGATCGCGGACACCGACGTGATCGCCACGTTCGCGGGACTGCGTCCGCTGCTGACCGACACCCGCAGCGCCCGCACCGCCGACCTGAGCCGACGCCACACGCTCATCCCGGGCTCGCCCAACGTCGTCACGATCACCGGCGGCAAGCTCACCACCTACCGGCGCATGGCCGCCGACGCCGTCGACTACGCGGTGGACAAGGCGGGGTTGAGCGCAGGGCGCAGCGTCACGCGTCGCCTCCGCCTCGACGGCAGTGCGGGGTTCCGCGAGTGGGCCGCCGACCCGGCGGGCACCCTTTCCGCCTCCTGGAGCGACGACCCCGCAGCCCCGGTCTCCGGTGAGGTCGCGACGTCGCTGCTGCACCGGCACGGATCCCACGCCGAAGCGGTCGCCGATCTCGTGCGCGCGGACCCCGGTCTGGGCCGGCGCCTCGTGCCCGAGCTGCCGTACCTGCGCGCCGAGGTCGTGTGGGCGTGCCGCTACGAAGCGGCCCAGACCGTCGCCGACGTCCTCGAGAGACGCGTCCGGCTCGCGATCGAGCACCGCAGCCGCGGTGGCGACGCCGTCGAGGACGTCGCCGCGATCATGGGCGCCGAGCTCGGCTGGGATCCTGCACGCCGCGCCGCCGAGGCCACCGTCTACCGTGCACGAGTGCAGGCGACCCGCGATGCCGAGAAGGTCACGTCCGACGCCGGAGGCAGGAGCGCATGAACGTCCGTTTCACCCCACCCGGAGGGGCCACACCCCTCGAGCCGGCCCTGCTGGCACGCCTCGAAGCGGCCGTCGGTCCCGACCACGTCCTCGTCGCGGGCGACGCCGTCGACGACGCCGGTCGCGACTGGTGGCCGCTCACCCAGATGTGGGAGCGCCAGGGCGACCGGCCTGCGTTGCCGGCCGCCGTGGTCCGGCCCGGGTCGAGCCAGGAGGTCGCGTCGGTGCTCGCCGCCGCCAACGAGGCGCGCACCGCGGTCACGGCGTTCGGGGGCCGCTCGGGTGCGTGCGGGGCGAGCCTGCCCGTGCGCGGGGGGATCAGCCTCGACGTCACACGCCTCGACGCGGTCCTCGACGTCGACCGCGACAACCTCTTGTGCCGCACCCAGGCGGGTGTGTTCGGACCCGACTACGAGGCCGCCCTCAACGAGGCCGGCCTCACCGGGGGCCACTTCCCCCAGTCGATGGACATGTCCACCGTCGGAGGCTGGATCGCGTGCCGTGGTGCAGGCCAGTACTCGAACCGCTACGGCAAGATCGAGGACATCGTGCGCGGCGTCGAGGTCGTCCTCGCGGACGGGCGTGTGCTCCGCACCAACCCGGCACCGGCCGCGGCGACCGGCCCGGACCTCATGCGCCTCTTCGTCGGCGCCGAGGGCACCCTCGGTGTCATCACAGAGGCGACGATGCAGGTCTGGCCGCGGCCGCCCGCCGTCGAGAAGCGGGCGTGGACGCTGGGCCGCTTCGCCGACGGGCTCGAGATCCTGCGCCGCACCCTCCGTGCGGGAGCGCGTCCGGCCTGCCTGCGCCTCTACGACGGCCCGGAGTCGGCGCGCAACTTCGAGCTCCCCGACGACCGCAACCTGTTGGTCCTCCTTGCCGAGGGCGACGCCGACGAGGTCGCGTGGCAGACCAAGGTCGTCCACGATGCCGTCGCCGACACCTTCGACGCGCGCATCGAGGATGCCGCCCTCGTCGACCGCTGGCTCGAGCACCGCAACGACGTGTCGGTGCTGAACGAGGTGCTCGACAAGGGCATCGTGGTCGACACCATCGAGATCGCGGCGCCGTGGTCGAGCCTCCCCGGGATCTACACCGAGGTTCAGTCGGGTGTCCTCGGCGTGGACAGGGCGCTCGCGTGCACTGCCCATTCGTCGCATGCCTACCCGAGCGGAGGCTGCCTGTACTTCACCTTCGCGGGCGTGCCCGACCCCGACCGCGACTCGGTCGACGCCTTCTACGACGCCTGTTGGGACGCGGCGATGGGGGCGGTGCTTGCGGCAGGTGGGACGATCAGCCACCACCACGGCATCGGGCTCGTGCGCGCGCGGTTCATGCGGCGCGAGCTCGGCGACACCGGCATCGAGGTGCTCACCGCGGTCAAGGCCGCACTGGATCCCAACGGGATCCTCAACCCCGACAAGCTCGGCCTCGGTTCGATCGTGTGGGACGGCAGGCACTGATGGCCGACGTGCTCGTCGTCGACCTCGGCACGACCGGTGTGCGCGCGATGCGCATCGACCCCACCGGCGCGGTCGGCGCGCACCACTACGTCGAGTCGCCACCGTCGGTCCCGGGGCCGGGCATGGTCGAGCACGACCCCGGCCGCCTCGTCACCGACGCCGAGACCACCGTCGCCGCCATCACGGCACCCGGGGACGACATCGCCGCGGTCGGCATCACCGTGCAGCGGTCCACGACGGTCGTCTGGGACGCGTCCACGGGCGAGCCGGTCGGACCCGCGATCGGCTGGCAGGACCTGCGCACGCTGGGTGAGTGCCTGGGCGCGGTGGCCGCGGGCCTGCGGATGTCGCCGAACGCGTCCGGCACCAAGTGCCAGGTGCTCGTGCGTGCCGGCCGCGAGAAGGGCGTCGCCGACGCCGACCTGCGCTTCGGGACCCTCGACACGTGGCTCGCGTGGCGCTGGTCCGGCGGAGGACTCCACGTGACCGACCCGACCAACGCCGGCGTCACCGCCATGGCCGACGCCACCGTGACGGGCTGGGACCCCCACGTCCTCGAGGTCCTCGACGTGCCGATGACGGCGATGCCGCGCATCGTTCCGACCAGCGCGCCGGCGGGACCGGTCACGATCGCCGGCGTCGAGACCGAGCTCGCCTGCCTCGTCGGCGACCAGCAGGCGTCGCTGGTGGGCCAGGGCGGCATCGCCCCCGGCGTGACCAAGGCGACCCTGGGCACCGCGGCCATGGTCGACGTGAACACAGGCACCGAGGCCCCCCCGATCGAGGTGACGTCCACGTACCCGGTCGTCGTCGCGTCGACGCCCGAGCGGACCTGGTACGGACGCGAGGCGACGGTGATCTCGGCGGGGGACGCGGTGCGCGGCCTCGTCGAGCTCGGCATCGCCGCGTCCCCCGAGGAGGTGTCGGCGCTCGCCGGCCAGGTCGACGACACCGGCGGCGTGCGCTACGTCCCCGCCCTCCTCGGCCTCGGCACGCCTTACTGGGACTACGGCGCCCGCGGCACGCTCACGGGCCTGTCGCTCGGAAGCGACCGGCGCCACGCCTGCCGCGCCGTGCTCGAGGGAATCGCCTGGCGTGTCGCCGAGTGCGTCGCCGCCGTCGGCGCCGACACCGCGGCGACGGCCACCGCGGTCCACGTCGACGGCGGCGCCGCGCGATCGGAGGTGCTCTGCCAGGCGATCGCCGACCGTTGCGGGGTGCCGGTCCTGCGCTCGACCGAACGCGAGGCGACCGCCTACGGCTGCGGCCTCCTAGCGGGTCTCGCCGTGGGGGCGTGGGACCTCGACGCCGTCGCGGCGCTGCCGTCGGTCGAGCGGACCTTCGAGCCAGCGTGGAGCGCCGACCGTCGCGGCAGCGACGGTGACGGTTGGCGCGCCGCCGTGGCGGCGTCGCAGCGTTGGATCGAGCCCCTGTCGGCGCTCGCCTTCTGATCGCGCGCTCACGACCCCACTACCCTCGGGCGAGCCGACCCGGGGAGACGATGGCGCCAGGGGACCACGACTTCGGCCAATTCCTCGACGGCGAGTTCGTCGAGGGGGCCGGGGCCCCGCTCGCGGTCGAGAACCCCTACACCGAGACGACGATCGCGACCGTCGCCCAGTCGAGCAGCGCCGACGTCGACGCCGCGGTCGCGGGTGCGCGCCGCAGCGTCGACGACGGTTGGGGCAGGCTCGCGCGCAAGGACCGGCGCCTCGTCCTGGGCCGCATGGCCGACGCTCTCGCAGCGCGGCGCGACGACCTCGCCGACCTCCAGATCGCCGAGTGCGGCATGTTCCGGCGCATGTGCGAGTACGTCAACACGGCACTGCCGTTGCAGTGGTGGCACGACTACGCCGAGCTCGCCGGGCGCGAGTGGGACGAGCCGATGCCGCCGGTCACCTGGCACACTGCCACGGGGCCCAAGTACGCGAGCGGCTGGATCTACCAGGACCCCGTCGGCGTCGTCGGCGCGATCGTGCCGTTCAACTTCCCGTTCTTCGTGGCGACCCACAAGGTCGCGGCGGCGCTCGCCGCAGGTTGCAGCGTGGTCCTCAAGCTCAGCGAGCTGACCCCGCTCGCGTGCTCGCTGATCGCCGAGGCGGCGGCCGCGGCCGAACTGCCCCCCGGCGCGCTCCAGTACGTCGTGGGCGGCGCCGAGGTGGGCGCCGCGATCGTGGAACACCCCGACGTCGACTGCGTCAGCTTCACGGGCTCGACCGCGGTCGGCAGCAGGATCGGCGCCCGCTGCGGCAGCGACGTGAAGAAGGTCGTGCTCGAGCTCGGCGGCAAGTCGGCCGCGATCGTCCTCGACGACGCCGACCTCGACCAAGCGATGATCGACATCGTGGGCAGCTTCGGCCACGGCGGTCAGGGCTGCGCGCTCACGACCCGCCTCGTGCTGCACGAGTCGATCGCCGACGAGGTCGTCTCGCGCCTCTCGGGCCTCGCTCGGTTCCTGACAGCGGGCGACCCCGCCGACGCGTCCACGACGCACTCGCCCCAGATCACCGCGGCCGCCCGCGAACGCGTCCTCGGGATGATCGAGTCCGGCGTCGCCGACGGGGCCGAACTCGTCTTCGGTGGCGGTCCGATCGTCGACCAGCCGTCGGGGCACTGGGTGCAGCCGACCCTTTTCGACCGCTGCCCGACGCGGGCGCGGGTCGCGCGGGAGGAGATCTTCGGACCGGTCCTCGTCGTTCATCGTGTGCGTGGCGACGACGAGGCCGTCGCGGTCGCCAACGACAGCGACTTCGGGCTCTGGGGCGCGGTGTTCACCCAGGACGTGCGCCGCGGCTTGCGCGTCGCACGCGGGGTGCGCACCGGCTGCATCGGCATCAACGGCGAAGTCGTCAACAACCACGCTCCCTTCGGCGGCGTCAAGAGGTCCGGCGTCGGCCGCGAGTTCGGCGCGTACGGCGTGCGTGAGTTCCTGGAGCCCAAGTCGGTCACCTGGTGGACGTGATGCCGGAACCGGTGACCCCCTCGTCGGTGACGCCCTTCTGGGACACAGCCCTCGCGGCAACCGCCACGCGCGAGCCCGACCGTGCCGCGTACGTCGACGCCTCGGGAAGCCCCGGCGCCGCCGCCCGCGTGGTCACCTACGGCGACTGCGAACGCGGTGCGCAAGGCTGGGCGGGCACGCTCGAGCGCTGGGGGGTGCGTCCGGGGGCCGTGGTCTGCCTGCTGCTCGCCAACTCGCCCGAGTTCCCGATCTGCTACGCCGGCAACGCGCGTGCGGGTGCGGTCACGTCGGGGGTCAACGTGCGCCTCGGCCCGGCCGAGGTGGCGAGCATCGTGGCGCGCACTCGCCCAGCGGTCACGGTGGTCGAGGACGCGGCCACGCTGGCACCGGCGCTCTCCGCGTCAGCCGGCCGCGTGGTCGGCCGCGGCGACCTCGCAGCCCACTTCGGCGCCGCGGCGCCGTCGCGCCCGGTGCAGCGCAGCCCCGAGGACCTCGTCGCCGTGGTGTGGACGAGCGGGACCACGGGGGCGCCGAAGGGCGCGTGCTTCACGCATGCGGCGCTCGCTGCCCTGGCGGAGGCCGACACGGTGCCCTCGCGCCACCACGACGTCTACCTCGCCGCGATCCCCCAGGCTCACGTCGGCTTCACGACCAAGGTGCACGCCCGTGCGACGCGCGCCGCGACCCAGGTGGTGGCACCGGCGCGCTGGGATGCCGCCACGGCGCTTGCCCTGCTCGAGGCTCACCGCGTCACGGTCGCGGGCGGTGTGCCGCCGCAGTGGCGGCTCATGCTCGACCATCCCGGCTTCGACGCCACCGACCTCTCCGCGGTGCACCGGGTCGTCCTCGGCGGCGCCTCGATCGACGCCGACCTCGTCGGCGAGATCCGCGAGCGCATGCAGGTCCCGGTAGTCGCGCGCTACACCTGCACCGAGCTCGCCGGCACCTGCGCGACCGCCCCCGACGACCCCGACGCCGTCGTGGCCCACAGCGTCGGGCGCCCGCTGCCGGGAGTCGAGCTGCGCCTCGTCGACGATTCCGGCGCCGACGTGGCCCGCGGCGACGTGGGTGAGGTGTGCTCGCGCGCAGCCACGATGATGCGCGGGTACTGGACCGAGGCAGGCGTGCCGAGCATCGACGCCTTCGACGCCGACGGCTTCTTCCACACCGGGGACCTGGGCCGGCTGCGGCCCGACGGCAACCTCGAGATCGTCGGGCGCCGCAAGGATATGTACGTGCGCGGCGGCTACAACGTCTACCCCGCCGAGGTCGAGAGCGCGATCGCCCGCCATCGCGGCGTCGCTCAGTGCGCCGTCGTGGGCACACCCGATGCGCGTCTGGGCGAGATCGGGGTCGCCTTCGTCGTCGCGTCCGACCCCGCCGACCCTCCCGGCCTCGACGACCTGCGCGCCTGGGTGGCGCTCTCCCTCGCCGACTACAAGCGACCCGACCGCGTTGTGGCGATCGACGCGCTGCCGCTCACGGCGGTGCACAAGCCCGACAAGGCCGCCTTGGCGGGGTACCTGGGCAACGAGCCGCAGCAGCGGTGCTTCACGAAGGTGGAAGCGGTTGACGACGGTCGCTGAGCTCCCCACGCCGGCGCTGTGCGTCGAGGCTGCCGCGCTCGAGCACAACCTCGCGACGATGGCGGCCGCGCTGCCGGGCGCGAGGCTGCGACCCCACGTCAAGGCGCACAAGTGCACCGCGATCGCGAGGTTGCAGGCCGCTGCCGGGCACCACTCGTTCTGCGCTGCCACCGTGCGCGAGGTCGAGGGCCTCGCCGCGGCCGGCCTCGGCGACGACCTGCTGCTCGCGAACGAGGTCGTCGATGCCGACCGGCTCCGCCGCCTCGCCCGCCTCGACGCGCGGGTCACCGTCGCCGTCGACTCGGTCGCGACCGTCGAAGCCGCCGCCCGTGCGGGCATCCGCGAGGTGCTCGTCGACGTCGACGTCGGCCTGCCCCGCTGCGGCTGCACACCGCTGGATGCGGGCCGCATCGCGGAGGCCGCGGCCGGCCGCGGCCTCGAGGTGCGCGGGGTGATGGGCTACGAGGGCCACGTCGTCGGCCTCGCCGACCGCGGCGAACGCACGCGGCTCTGCGACATGGCGATGGAGCTGCTCGCGGAGGCCCACGGCCTCGTCGGCGGCGGCGTCGTGTCGGCGGGCGGTACCGGCACATACGACCTCAACACGTTCGCGAGCGAGATCCAGGCGGGCTCCTACGTGCTCATGGACACCGCCTACGCCCACCTCGACCTCCCCTTCCGCAACGCGCTCACCGTGATGGCGACCGTGGTCAGCGTCTCGGACGCATACGCCGTCGCCGACTGCGGCCTCAAGGCGCTCGGGATGGACCACGGCAACCCCGACGTCGAAGGCGGGACCGTGTGGTTCTGCTCCGACGAGCACCTCACGTTCGCGCCGCAACGGCGCGTGCGTGTCGGCGACCGGGTCCGCGTGGTGCCCGCCCACGTCGACCCCACCGTCGCCTATCACGAGCGCATCTACCTCGTCCACGATGGCGACGTCGTCGACGCGTGGCCCGTCGACCTCAGGGGCTGGTAGCCCCACCAGGCCCCCTCCCCCCTCCAAACGCGGGCCGGATGACCCGCCAACGCGCCAAACCGCCCGCGTTTGCGGATGCGACCCCCTCCAAACGCGGGCCGGATGACCCGCCAACGCGCCAAACCGCCCGCGTTTGGGGATGCGACCCCCTCCAAACGCGGGCCGGATCAGCGCAGGTACACGAAGTACCCGGCCTGGACGTAGTCGAGGCCGGGTACCGTGTCGAGGATCGACGCGAGCGGGACGTCGTAGCCGGTCTCCGCGCGGCCGTGGTCGCTGGTCACCACGACCGCTGTCCGGTCACGAACACCGGCCGCGTCGAGCTCGGCGAGCGCGATGCCGAGGCGGCTGTCGGCGTCGCGGTACGCCCGGCGCAGGCACGCGTCGTCGAAGCGCGACCTGTGACCGATCTCGTCGGTGCGGGTCTGGTACAACCACAGGAAGCGGGGCAGCAGTCCCCGAGGCGAGGTCGAGACGGCCCGCGTCCAGGGGAACTGGCCTGCCACGCTCGCCGTCGCGAGCCCGTCGACCACGTTGGAGAGCAGGCTGTCCTTGGGTGGGTCGCAGCGGAGGTCCACGATCGGGACCGCCAACCCACGGGGGTCGAGGACCGGGATGTCGCGCAGGAAGCCGAAGAAGACGTCGAGCTTCTGCAGCGGTGTCGTCGCACGCTTGGCGCGGTAGCCGACGTTCAGGAGCCTCGCACTCGCGGTGTCGGCGCCCCGGTGCATCGGACTGTCCGCGCTGACGGTCCATGCCGCCGGGAAGCTGCGCTTGGCCACCTCGAACAGCGTCTCGACCGCAGGTGACGTGTAGAGGTCGCTCACCGCGAACCACTCGGGCTCGACGGGGTCCCACACGAAGTCGCCGGCCCGGTCGTAGACGTGGTTGCCGGTCACGCCCGTGTGGCCCGACCACGCCCCGGTCGCGAGGACGCTGTTGGACGGCAGCGTGTCGGACGGGTAGTTGGCGACGAGGCCGTAGCGGTACATCGTCCCCGTGTCCACGAGGCTCCTGAGGTTGGGCAGCTCGCCCTTGTCGAACATGTCGAGCACGAGCGGCGTGAAGCCCTGGTCCCAGGTCACGAGCAGGGTGCGATCGGGACGGGTGCCGTCGAGGAGGTCGTCGAGGGGGTCGCCGTCCTGCCACTTGACGTGCACTCCGGTGGCGGGCCGGCCCTTGTAGGTGCCGTCCACCAGGGGCGCTCCCACGAGCTCGGCGAGCGTGGGTGCGAGGTCGACCTGCTTGGCGTGGCGGTCGACGACTCCCTCGTGGTTGAAGCCGGGGCCGGACACCACAAGCAGCGCCCTCGACGAGTGGCCCTCCATGCGGGAGTGCGTGGCCTCGCTGGTGTCGTTGCGCCAGTGTGGCTCGACCGCGAGGTCCGGGGCGTCGGGCGAGTCGAACAAGGCGCTGAGACGCTCGTAGGGGTAAGGCCGAGCCCGTTCGGACAGCGTCGCGGTGGCATCGTCGTCGACCCACGCCTGTTGGGGATCGGTGTTCGCGAACGGGTTCTCGCCTGCGGAGAAGACGATCGGGTAGGTGTAGCCCGCGCCGTCCCACTCGCGCTGGAATCCGACCGAGCCGCGCTTGGCGTGGACCTCGTACACGCCCGAGGACCACCTGTAGAAGCCGATCCAGTCGTGGACACCGTCGTCGTCGGAGAAGGCGGCGACGACCGAGTCGGCCTCGGCCTCCTCGTCTGCGCCGATGCCCTGGTCCCCGGCGACGAGCGGACCGACGACCGTGCCCGGCGCGGTGGCCACGACGGGACCGGGCGCGGCGCGCACGGCCGGCACGCCTGTCATCTCCACGGCGACCACGAACGCCGCCATCAATGCGATCCTGCGTGCTGCCGACCAGGCCATCCCCGCCCCTCTCGGTGATCCCACCAGGTTGGGCTGTCAGCGGTGCGAGGATCAAACGCGAACGCGCGACACGGCGAGCACGCCAAGCCGGCCGTCACAGGCGCAACGGTGCCTACGTGCGAAGCGCCGTGCCATCTGGCGGTCCTCGTACGCCCGCAGCTCCGTGCCACAGGCTCCGCATCGCACGAGGAACGGCCGCGGCGTAGCCGGCTGACCGTCACGGCGCGCGTCCAGGACGACGACTCCGGCGCCGCAGCACCTCGAGGTCATCGCGACCTCGTCCGCGCGGCGCCGGTCACCATGCGCGATGGCGTCTCCACAGCGTCCGCACACCCATGTGTAACGGCTGCCCTGAGCCGGCGCCAACCTGCGCGCGAGACGCATCGAGGCGCGCACCTCGATGCCGAGACGCACGAGCGCAGCCGCGAGCTCCTCGCGCCACGCGGGCCCGTGACCGGCTCCCCAGTGCAGCACGTGTGCGAGCTCGTGCGCGAGGGTCTCGCGCACCTCGTCGGGATACGCGTCGTGGTAGAGCCGTGACACCTCGACGCGTGGCACGGCGTCGGGACGGCCCGGCGGAGCGCTCGACGCGCGGCCCACCGTCGAGCGCAGCCGCAGGTTCCAGCGGACCTCGACCTCGGAAAGTTCGGCGGCCGAGAGGTGGGGGAACCCGACCTCGATCACCTCGGCCATCAGGCTGCGGAGGTCGGCGTCGCCCGAGATCGCCGGCGGCGCCGGCCGCGTCTCGAACAGTGGGAGCTGCGCGGCAACCATCGCTCGAAGCTACCCAGTGGAGGCCCCGCCGGCGCGGCACGGGCCGCCGTTGGTAGTCGTCGACGTCACGACGGGAGCAACTCGAGCGGGGCTACGGTTGGCGACATGATCGCGCGCACCCGACTCGCGGTTGTCCGGGCGGCGGTGGCGGAGCTGTGTGCGCACGGTATCGCCGGTGCCGACGTGGGCCGCATCGCGGTCGCCGCCGGGGTGGACGAGCCGGTCGTGCGCGACACGTGGCCGCATCCCGACGAGTTGTTGCGCGAGGCACTCGAGGCAGCGCTCGCCGGTCTCGACACGGGCGGTGCCGACGGCCTCGCCGCGCACCTGCGCCAGGCAGGCGTCACGGGCCTGCTCGCTTCGCTCGTCGACGCGTCCTGGCGCGCCCCGTTCTGGGCGGAGGTGCTCGCCGGCGTGGTGAACCGCATCGACGCCACGGCGGGCGATGCGGCGGCCCGGCTGGTCTACCGAGCCCTGGTGGCTCACGGTGCCGGTGGCGCTGCGGTGCAGGCGCCGGCACCCTGACGCGAGGAATCCCGAGGGCGGCTCCGGCAGGTGCCGGCCGACTCGGACCAGTGTCGGAGCCCTCGGGATCGGTGCGCTGGGTGGATTTCGCCAGGACCCAGCGGCTGCGGTCCCTGAATCACGGGAATGCAGTGGGGTCGCTAGCGACCACGCACCTCCGGGGTCCGATGACTATGGGCCAAACGGATCACCTCCTTTCTCCAGTGCCCGCAACTCTAAGGGCGCCCGGTCCCCGCTGCGAGCCCTTGGTGCGCCTCCGTCTGCGAGACCTCCGGTCCGAGGGCCGTGCCGATCGTCCGGTTATCCTCGTCGGCCACCGGATCCGGGGAACCGATGCCACTCACCGATGACGAGCAGCAGCAACGCCGCCGGGCCGTCGCCGGCCTGATGCCCGAAACGCCGTTCATCGCGCTGCTCGGCCTGACCGTCGAGTCCTTCGAGGCCGACTCGGTGACGATGCGGCTCCCGTTCCGGGCGGAGCTCACCAACGACGGCACCGTGTACCACGGCGGGGTGGTCGCCTCGGTGATCGACACCGCAGGAGCCCTCGCCGCATGGTCGAACCACGACTTCGACAAAGGCGTGCGTGCTTCCACCGTCGCGATGACGGTGCAGTACGTCGGCACGGCCAGGACCTCGGACCTGCTATGTCACGCGCGCACCGTCAAGCGCGGCCGCGAGCTGATCTTCACCGAGATAACGGCTACCGACTCCGACGGCCGCGTGGTCGCGCACGCAGTGCAGACCTACCGGATCGTCTAGTCCATGTAGAGCCGGAACAGCTCGGGCTTGCCGACGTGGTGTTTGTCGACGAGGCAGACACCGACGCCGTAGAGGTCGACGACCGCCCGCACCGCCCGTTCGGAGTTGCAGAGCCTGTCCCACATGCGGGTCATACCGGCCGACCAGCGGATGTCGTCGTGGAAGATCACGGCACGGTCTGCTGCCGCGTCGACGATCCGGTCGTGGTAGGACAGGGTCGTCCCCTCGCCGTGGTCGCCGTCGACGAACGCGAACTGGACGGGTGAGTGCGCCGCGAGGACCGTGCCCAGCGTGTCCTGATGGCGACCCACGACGATCTCGACCCCGTCGAAGCCGAGCCCGTGGAACGTCTCGTCGGCGATCTTGGCAACCGACTCCCCACCCTCCATGGTGACGAGGTTGCCGTCGCTCCCCGCGGCCCGCATCGCCGCCAGGATGTACGACCCCGAGATCCCGACGCAGGTGCCCATCTCGATCACGGTCCGCGGCGCGAACTCGCGGACCACCCCGTAGAGGAACATCGCCGCCGACTGTGGCTTCGACGCACGTGCCACCTGCGCCAGGGGGATCGTGCGGGTGCTGCCCTGCATCATCTCGGACTCGGAGAGGTTCGCGTCGGGCGAGATGGCGCCGAAGTCGACGAAGGTGACCTGCTGATCGGATGCGAGCAGCTCCCACCGCCGCGCCTCGATCGCGTGGAACCGATGGTTCTCTGCCGCGGTGGGATCGGGGTTGCGGCCCCACAGCAGGCCCCTGGCAAGGCGGCCGAGGTCGCCACCCTCGGAACGCAGCCGCGCCAGGCGGCGCCATTCCCCGACGGCGCGCACGCGGCGACCGAGGATCTCCGTGCGACGCTTGACGTTGGGCAGCTTCACGTCACTCCCGTCGGGTCGTGTGGCCCTGTGCTCCGGCGTGCTTCGGCGTGCCCGGGCGGATCTCCTCGCCGCGATTCCAGCCTCCCGACGAGTGGCGCGACCGAGGACGCACGCCGCGGTCAGCGCCGCCGTCGTGGGCGCACCCCGGTCGCCGGCACAGTCGCCGGAGTGGGAACCTCGAGCAGGCGCGCCAGCCCGTCGGCGGTCTCGCGCGTGGATGCCGCCAGCTGCTCCAGGGCACGACGGCGGGCGCCGGCGAAGTCCGCGGCGTGGTCTCCGGCCGCCGCGAGCGCGGCCCGCGCCTTGGCCGAGTAGGCGCCGAACATGCCGACGTCGAAGTGGCCCGCGCGCACGCGCTGGCCCGCGCGCACCTCCGCGGACGGCACCTTCAGGTCCTTCACGAGACCCACCCAGCTCAACGCCCGGAGCACGTAGAACGTCGGGTCCCACTCCCACCAGAAGAAGCCCTGCCGTGCGGACACCTGGTAGTAGTGGTGGTTGTTGTGCCACCCCTCGCCCATCGTCACGACCGCGAGCAGGAACGAGTTGCGGCTCGTGTCGGTGGTCACGTAGCGACGCCGGCCGAACACGTGGGCCAGCGAGTTGATCATGAACGTGCCGTGCCACACCAGCACCTGCGAGCCGAAGAACCCGAAGAAGAGCCCGCTCGGCCCGCCGATCCAGAACGCGGCCACACCGACGGTCCACGGGCCGATCCAGTCGAACCGCTCGAGGAAGCGGATCTCGGGGTACCGCGTGAGGTCCTTGACGCGGTCGAGATCGGCGTCGTTGTACTTGTCGCACAGGATCCAGCCGACGTGGCTCCACCAGAAGCCCTTGAGCGGGGAGTGCACGTCCTTGTCGGTGTCGGAGAAGCGGTGGTGGTTGCGGTGGTGCGCAGCCCACCAGATCGGGCCCTTCTGCGCCGCGGTCGTGCCGCCGAAGGCCATCAGGAACTGCATCGGCCGGTTCAGGCGGTAGCTGCGGTGCGAGAAGTAGCGGTGGTAGCCGGCGGTGATGAAGAACACGCGCCCGAAGTACAGGACCACGAAGAGCACCGCTGCCCGCACACCGACCCCGGTCCAGATCGCCACGAACGGGAGCAGGTGCAGTGCCAGGAACGGGATCGACGTGACCCAGTTGATCCGTTCGTCGCCGGACCTTGCGATGGCGTGGGGTGTGCGAACTCGGGCCACGGCCGCTCCTCGGTTGCGCGTCGGAAGATGACGAGGGGGCGCGGGTGGTCGCCCGGGGGTGCCGCCCATACTCGCGGGAGCCGCCCGGCGAGCACAACACGGACCGCTGCGACGCTGGTCAGGCGTGGGTGCCGACCCATGTGCGCACGACCTCGCGCTTGATCTTGCGCGACGGGGTCTTGTCGAACTCCTCGGTGCGCACGAGGATCCGCACGGGCCGCTTGAAGGCGGCGAGGTGCTTGACCGACTCGCGCGCCGCCGTCGTGACCGCGTTTGCCAAGGCATCGGCATCGGGGTGCTCGTCGAGCGCCGCCTCGGTGGGCACGACGACCGCGGTCACCTGCTCACCACCCGCGGACAGACCCTTGGTAGCCGCGGTCGCGAGGACGCACGCCTCCTCGACGAGGGGGCAGCGCTCGAGCGCGGCCTCGACCTCCTCGGGCTGCACGTTCTTGCCGTTGGCGAGCACGATGACGTTCTTGGACCGGCCCGTGACCCACACGTAGCCGTCGCCGTCCACCTTGCCGAGATCACCGGTGTGGAACCAGCCGTCGTCGTCGAGGACCTCGGCGGTCAGCTCGGGCCGGCCGTGGTAGCCCTGCATGACGACAGGGCCACGGACGGCGATCTCGCCCTCGCCGTCGGGCCCGCGGTCGTCGATGCGCACCTCGACGCCGGGCAGTGGCTTGCCGACGGAGCCGAGGCGGTTCGCCCACGGCGTGCACGTCGAGATCACGGGGCTGGTCTCTGTGAGCCCGTAGCCCTGGTACACACCCACGCCCACCCGCTCGAAGAAGCGTGCGACGTCGGGGTCGAGCGCGGCACCGCCCACGTAGAAGCGTGTGAGGCGGCCACCGAGGTTGCGGTGCAGGGAGCCGAAGAGGCGGTGACGCACGCCCAGGTCGGGTACGACGTCGGCCACACGCGACAGGACGCCGAAGAGCACGCGCCGCAGGGTCTCGCCCTCGGCGACACGGCGTTCGATCCCGCGCTTGAAGAGCCGGAGGAACAGCGGCACCGCGACCACCCGCGTCGCGCGCCAGTGCTTGATCGCGGCCGTGATCTCGTCGGGGAAGAGCGAACCGACGTAAGCGACGTGGGCGCCGCTCGTCAGCGGTGCCAGCAGTCCGCAGGTCAGCTCGTAGGTGTGGTTGACCGGCAGGATCGACACGTACACGTCGTCCGCCGACGCCCGCTGTGCGGCGGCGACCTCGGCGGCGTCGTGGGCGAGGCCGGCGAGGCTCAGCATCACGCCCTTGGGCGTCCCCGTCGTCCCCGAGGTGTACACGAGCATCGCGGTCTCGGCGACCGATCGCGCCGCGGCATCCTCTCGAGGTGCGCCGGATGGCTCGTGGGAGAGGTCGGCGGCGCTGCGGTGGGAGTCGTCACGAACCCCGCGCCCCAACAGCAGGACCTCACCGACCGAGCTCGTCTCGCGTTCCAGCGCGTCGGCGACCGCGACGAGGCCGGCATCGGCGAGGACGAGCGCGGGTGCCGCGTCGGCGACTATCGGGGCGAGCTCGTCGGCGCCGAGCTTGGGGTCGAGGGGAACGGCGACGCCACCGGCCCTCAGGACGCCGAGGAACGCGACGGCCCAGTCGGCCGACGACTCGCCCAGGAGCGCGATTCTGTCGCCGTCGCCGATGCCGGCGCCGCGCAACTGCGCTGCCAGGGTGCGTGTGCGCGCGTCGAGCTGGCCGTAGGGGACCGTCTGCCACGCGGCCCGCACCCGCTGGCTCAGCGCGGGCTTGTGCTCGAAGGCAGCGTCACCGGCGTGGGTCAGGCAGTCGCAGAAGTCTTCGACCGTCTTTACCGAGGCGACCGCCCGCAGATCCATGGCGCGACGTTACAAGATCGGGGCGTCAGCACGCGGTGTCGGCGACCCAGTCGAGCGAGCACCGTTGCGGGGTCGAGACGCCCGAGTGGTAGCGGAAGGCGAGGTAGTCCGCCGGGGCCAGGACGAGGGGCAGCACCGCGCCTGTCGGTGTGTAGTGGTCGACGTGGAGTTCGCGTGTGAGGAGTCTGTCGGTCGCGGTCGCGTCGTCGCGCAGGTACCGGTCGAACCACGCCAACGTGTAGTAGCGCGCCACGTCCTCTCCTTGCTTCGACGCCGGCAGCAAGGGAACTGCCGTGAACTCGAGGTGGGTACTCGCCCGCAAGGTGAGCGACATGACGTCGACGCCGGCGTCGCGCCAGTGCCGCAGACCCGCGAGCTTGGATTCGGGATCGGGCGCCCTCGGGCGGATCGTCGGGAAGAGGACGTCCTCGGCCTCGATGTCGAGTGCGGGCGCGTTCACCGGCACCAGGGCGTCGGCCGGACAGGCATCGCCGGGTCGCACCGACGCCTGGCACACCGATATGCGGTCCCAGGCGACGATGGCCCGGATCGGCTTGCGCAAGAGCTCGGGGTTGCCCTGCGCGAAGCTCACGGCCGAGGCGCCGAAGCTGTGGCCGGCCGCTCCGACGCGGTCCGCGTCGACGCGGTCCCACCAAGGGTTGTAGGCGGCGGTGCCGGTGCCGTCCTGGTAGTGCTCCCACGGAGCGTCGGGCGTCGACAGGAAGAAGTTGTGGGCCCACACCGCGCCGCCCATGAACACCGACGGTTGTTGGAACGGGAACCCCGGGCACGGTCCCAGCTCGCGCAGCAGCGGCGCCGTGTCGGGCGGTTGGTCGACCGGGCCGCACCAGATCGAGCCGTCGGGGTGGTGCCCGAACGTCTCGGACTCGCCCTGGCCCTGCACGTCGTAGCTCATGACCACGTAGCCGGCCGCCGCGAGCGTCTGCGCCGCCCACCAGTACATGCGCGAGTTGCCCTGGATCGAGCCGTCGGTGATGACGACCGCGGGGCGTTTGGTGTCGGAGTCGAACAGGTCCGCGGGCCCCCACAGGTCGGCGGTGAGCTTGGCCCCCCATCCGTTCAAGAAGTAGAGGCGCCGGTGCGTCCCGGTCCACGAGGTCTCGTTGCGCCAGGGATCGCCCACGTTCGGCACGGTGAGGAGGCGCGTGAGCGTGATACGCGGGCGTCCCTCGAACTCGGTCGCGTCCTCTCCCCGCCAGAACGACTGGAGCCGTGCCACCTCGGCGCGCACCGAGGGGCCATAGGCCGGATCGGCGGACTGCTCACGGGTACGGCCGAACCCGTCGACGAACGCCTGCCACTCGCGCCGGGCCCACGCCGCGGTACCTGGCGCCGGGTCGGCACCACGAGCGGGGACGGCGGCCGCCGCGACGAGAGCGGCGAAGACCGCGATCGTCGTGAGCGTGCAAGCCGTCCGGCGCATGATCCACCCTCCCGCTCTCCCGGAGCCCCGGCGCAGAGAGCTAACCACGTGCGCGGTTCACGCACCACCCCCTGGTGCCGGACGCGCGCACGTCACGGGCCGGCCTCAGACCTCTTCGAGCGTGATCGCGGCCTTGGGGCAGCGCGCGACGGCTTCCTCGACCGCGGCGCGCAGCTCCTCCGGAGGGAACTCCTGGAGGACGTCGAGCTCGTCGTCGTCGTTGACGCGGAAGACCGCGGGGGCGTAGCGCTCGCAGTAGGCGTTCGATTCGCAGCGGTTCCGGTCGATCACGACCTTCATTGCCATGTCACGCTCCTTCGTCTTGGCTGGATCAGGCGACCTCGGCCGGGACCGAGAACACCGCGGGCAGCTCGCTGATCGCGAGCACGAGCGAGGACGGGCTCCGCTTCAGTGTGTAGCCGGGGCGCACCCTGATGTCGGGAAGGCGCCGCAGGAGCTCCTCGAAGACGACCCTGATCTCCATCCGGGCGAGATTGGCGCCGAGGCAGAAGTGCGGGCCGATGCCGAACGCGAGGTGCGGGTTCGGGTCGCGGTCGAGCGCCAGCACGTCGGGGGCCTCGAAGACACGCTCGTCACGGTTGGCCGACTGGTACAGGAGCAGGACGCGCTGGCCCTCGCGCATCTTGACACCCTGGTACTCGAGGTCCTCGGTCACGGTGCGCAGGAAGCTCATGACCGGCGAGACGTAGCGCAGCATCTCCTCGACCGCGCGGTTGACCACTTCGGGGTCGTCGAGGTCGGCGAGGAGGCTGGCACGCTCCTCGGGGAACTCGCTCAGGGCCAGCATCCCGCCGCTGATCGCGTTGCGGGTCGTCTCGTTGCCGGCGACCACGAGCAGGACGAGGAACATGAGCAGCTCGTCGTCCTGGAGGTTCTGATGCTCCCCCGCGGCAGCGAGCACACCCTCGGTGTAAGCGCCGGTGAGGATCGAGATCAGGTCCTCGCGGGGGTTGATCTTGCGTTCGTCGATCAGGGTCTGCACGTACGCGACGTACTCGACGAAGGCGTCGGTGGCGGCGACGAGCTTGGGGTCGTCGGATTCCAGGTGGTTGTCGCCCGCCATCATGTCGTCGGACCACTTGTAGAACCTGGAGCGCTGGTCCGGGTCGAGACCCATCAGCTCGGCGATCACGATCAGCGGTACGTGGATCGCGAAGTCCGCCACGAAGTCGCACTCCCCCCGCGGCGCGATGTCGGCCACGATGCCGCGCGCGAGCTCGTGGACGTGGTCCTTGATGCGACCCACCATGCGTGGGGTGAAGCCGCGGTTGATGAGGCGGCGCAGGCGCGTGTGCTCGGGCTCGTCCTTGGAGATCAGCGACATGTCGACGGCCACGGGGCGAACTCCGTGCTTCGAGCACCACAGCTCGGGAGTGCGCGACACGTGGCTCACGTCCTCGTGGCGGCTGATGACCCACAGCTCGTTCTTCGCGTCCCAGTAGATCGGAGCGTTGCGCCTCAGCCAGGCATAGGTCTCCCACGGGTCGTCGTAGAAGTGGCCGTCGAGGCTGTCGATGTCGCGTTCGGCGGTACGTGCCATCGAGGAATCTCCCCCCTTGGTTTGTTCTGTTGGTTCGAGCACTGGGCGCGATCCGACCGAGCGGCCACGCCGCCGCGGAGCGCCTCGTCTCCGACACGGCTCACGCCTTGGGCCTCTTCGACTCGGCGCCGTTGCGAGGCCGCCCGGCGACGGGCGCGGCCGTTGCGGCGGAAGGTCCCATCAGCAGGCCGGTCGCGACTTCGAGGTCCTCGATCACCTTGGACTCGTCCTCGACACCGTTGATCCAGCCGAAGACGGCCGACAACCACGTGAGCTGGAGGACCCGCGCGACCTGCAGGTCGCGCGGGGACGGGGCACCGCCTTCGGGGTACATGGCGCCCACGATGACCGCGGTCATCTTCTGGTTGATCTCGCGCACGAGCGCGGCGACGTCGGGGTTGGCGGACGCGAGCGCCTTGATCAACGCGCCGAGCGCATCGCGGTCGGGGTGGAACTCGACGGCCCGCCGGAGCACGCACACCACGCGCTCGCTCGGGGTGTCACCTTCGACCGGCTCGGCTTCGATGCCGGTCCGCAACGCGTCCACGAGCTCGACGAGGACCGAGACGAGCAGGTGTTCCTTCGACGGGAAGTACCGGTACAGGGTGCCGAGCGCGACATCGGCCTCCGACGCGACATCGCGCATCTGCACGGCCTCGAAGCCACCGCTCGCGGCGAGACCCATGGCTGCGGACATCACCCTCTGACGGCGCTTCGCCTGGTTCTTGGCAAGGGTGGAGGACTCGACCATTCCCGCAGAATTAGAACACGTTCCACTTTCGCTGGTCAAGGTTCTTGAAGTCGCGTAAGGCACGAAACATGCCGGCCACACCTCCTGTGCGTCGCCACCTCCCCTGCGACCTGAACCCCGCGAACCTCGGAGACGTCGTGCACGGACCGGAGTCCCGAGCTAACATCCTCGTCGAGATGTCGGGAGGGGGGATCGACATGGTGGGCAAGCAAGTACGTGCAGCAGTTGCAGGCATCGTCGCGGCAGCGATCGTGGTAGCGGCGGCTCCGGATCGCCCCTCGGCGGCCGCAGACGCCATCCCTCCCCGGACGGCCACGCTCGGCCGGCTTCAGATCAGCGGACCCTACGTCGGTCGCCAGCAGCCTTGCAGCGGTTGGACCTGCCCGGGCCCCGAAGCCCTCACCCGCGACGGCAGCGTGGGCGTCGATGTCGGGTGTGTGCTCTTCTGGTGCCTGGGCACCGTGAGACTGACCACTGTCGACCCCGCGGACCCCGGCCGCACGATAGCGCTCTCCGGTTTCGGCTTCGGCGTCCTCCCACAGGTCTGCTGGGAGACCCTCCAGGGCGGTTACAAGATCACGATCCCCATGAGGACGCTCGTGCAGTCCAACGTGGGGCCGTTCATCACTGTCGCCGCCGCCTGGGTCGAGGTGTGGGTCGGAGGCACGAACGCCGGTCAGTTCACGCTCGGGGCCACGGCGCCCACTGTCCCCTCCGGTGGCGCGACCCCGGGCTGGACGGCGTTCGGCACGATCGACCCGGCGCGGATCAACGTGCAGACGATCCCCTTCGACCTACCTGCCACCTGCTACCGACGACCGCTGCCAGACGAAATCCCGACCTGGGCGCGCCCACCCCATCCGGCTGGGGTGGGCGCGCCCGGAACGGGTTCAGGCCGACTTGGGCGCGCCCGCCGGGCGACGTCACCCGCCCTACACGGGCGCGGCGCTGCGCTCGGGGGCGTAGAGACGCAGCAGGTACGTCGCGATGCCGACGAGGATCCCGAGGCCCATGATCGGGGTGCCCATCCGCTTCGGCATCGCGGAGTCGGCGAGGAGGCCGGCCACGAAGAGGACGAGCCCGACCTGCACCGCCCAGAAGACGACCTCGTCGATCCACCCCGCGCGGGCGCGGCCCGCGGTGGCGCCCGTGAGGAGTCCGAAGATCGCGTTGGTCAGGACCCCGACGAACATGATGTGGTCGAGGGCGAGGAGCAGGCGCGGCGGGGTGTCGTCGAAGTTGCCCTCGTACGCGATCACGAGGCCTGCGATGTAGGCGATGTCGACGGCGAGGAAGATCGCCGCGGCGGCCGCGAGGCGCGCCGGTGTGGGCTCGGACCAGTTCACCGACCGCAGGTGCGGCCACATGCGCTTGAACAGGATGACGATCCCGGCGATCTCGAACGGCAGGCTCAGGAACAGCAGCGGCGGGACGGCGAGCAGCAGCCCGAGCATGATCGCGATACCTCCTGCGAACGGCAGCCCGATCTGCCACCACCCGCCCCGCGTCGCCGGAGCGGTCGCGCGGTCCGATGCCAGCCACCACTCGATCGTCGCCATCCCGACGGGGACGAGGAAGCCGATCACCATCGTGCCCGGGTGTGCGCCCTCGCCCCCTACGGGCAGGACGTGCCTGCCCGTGGCGATCATGATCCCGAGCAGCACGCCGAGGACCCCGCCGGTGACCGACGTCGCGAGTGCGGCGAGGTAGCCGACGTGGGGTACCGCGAGGGGCCGGACCTGCGGCACCTGCAGGCAGGTCCACACGAAGAAGCCCAGGATCGTAACCACGGTGAGGGTCCCGAGGATCGGGCGGGCGATGCCGGTCGTGAGCAGGAACGTGAGTGAGTAGCCCACGATCGCGCCCGCCCCGGTGAGAGCGAGGACCGGCACGAGTGCGCGGCGGACCCCCGTGACCCCGTTGCGGCCGAAGAGCCACAGCGACGACGCGAACACCGACATCGTGATCCATCCGAGCGTGCCGACGTGCACG
The DNA here is from genome assembly GCA_046331095.1 of Acidimicrobiia bacterium. Lineage (GTDB taxonomy): Bacteria > Actinomycetota > Acidimicrobiia > UBA2766 > UBA2766 > JAIBAC01. Next base: position 753,171 of record JAXLRM010000004.1, on the reverse strand, counting down.
TGGGTGAGGAGGGCCTTCTGGTCGAAGTTCACGAGGTCGGCCCCGTTGAGGATCCCGACCACGACCGTGAACACGAACAGCGCCAACGCGACCGTGAACAGCAGCCTTACGTACTGACGCAGCGGATGCTCTACCAGAGGCATAAGTCCCTCCATCGCAGGCCAAACGGATGGTATCGCCGGCGGTGACCTCGTGCAGGTGATCGGGCTCCGAGCGCGGAAGCAGGTCCCGAGAGTCCCGGGAGGCAGGCATGAAGAGGGTGGGCGGGTTGGCGGGCGCGATCACGGTCGCGGCCGCGATCACGGTCGCAACGAGCATGGCGCTCTTTGTTGTGCCCGGTCCCGCCGCGCGCGCCGAAGAACCGGTGCGGTTGAACCAGGTGCAACTCATGGGCACCCACAACAGCTACCGCTTCGAGGCGCCGTGGCCGATCTCGCTGATCCCGGCGCTGAACTACTCCCACGCCCCCCTCGACCTCCAACTCGGTTTCGAGGGCGCCCGCAAGGTCGAGATCGACGTCTACTCGGACCACGCGACCGGGCCGTTCAGCGTCAAGCACATCCCGTTGATCGACCAGCACTCGTCGTGCACCGAGCTCACGTCGTGCCTGTCGGTCCTGAAGACGTGGTCCGACGCGCATCCGTCGCACGCGCCGGTCTTCGTGCACATCGAGCCCAAGGACGACCTGTCGCCGGTAAAGGCGTCGACCCGCTACGACGACCTCGACGCGGCGATCCGCTCGGTGATGGGCCCCGGCGACCTGATCACCCCCGACGACGTGCGCGGGTCGCACGCGACCGTGGCCGATGCCCTCGCCACGGAGGGCTGGCCCGCGATCGACGACGTGCGCGGGCGCTTCCTGTTCTACCTCGACGTCGGGCCGGGCCCGGCGACGGACCGCTACCTCGACGGCCATCCCGAGCTCGAGGACAGGGTGGCGTTCCCTGCCGGCCAGGACGGTGCTTCGTGGGCGGGGGTGTTCGTCGTCAACGACCCGGTGGCCGACTTCGACCGGATCCGCTCGCTCGTGTCGGCGGGATACATCGTGCGGACCCGGGCCGATTCCGACGGCAAGGTGGTCCTCGGCGAGGCGCAAGCTGCGTTGGACTCGGGCGCGCAGATCATCTCGACCGACTTCCCCTCGCCCGGCCACGCCGATCGGGGCTCGTACTCGTTCACGATCCCCGGAGGCACACCGGAGCGCTGCAACCCCCTCGTCGCCCCGCCCGGCTGCACGCCGGGGGCCGTCGAGTCGGGGGTGTGGGCTCTCCACACCCAGAAAGTGCGGGTGAGCGTGGCGGGCAGCCGCGTCGGCTACACCAACACAGCCGACGTGCCACCGTGGACGTTCACGGTCGGCCCGCCGGGCGCCGAACCCGCACGCCAGGTCAACGGGTCGGCCACGATCCCCGGCACCAACGGCGGCGACGCGACCGTGACGGTCGCCGCGTCACGTGTGCTCGGCCTCCCCGCCTACGTCGGGTCGGTGTCGGTGTCCGACCCAGGAGCCGGCGTGAACGTGCGTGCTCCGCTGCTGCTCTCACGTCTCCCACGGGCGGGCATCGACGGGGTGGCAGCCGACTCCACGCCGTGGTTCTCCACCTCGGGTCCGTTCGCGGCCGGGTCGCTCACCTGGTCGGTGACCACCCCCTGACGCCCCCGCTCCGGCAGCCCGGTCCCCGGCAGCCCGGTCCCTGGCCCCCCGAGGTCGGAGAACGATCCGGCCAGCTGACGAGGTTTGGAGAACCACGAGCGCGCTGTCGGGCGCTGTGGTTCTCCAAGCCCTGGAGTTTGGCCGGTCTGTTCTCCAAGCCCCGGGGCTTCCCGGCCCGGGGCGGGGCGGGGGGCTCAGGGCTCGACGACCCATTCGATCGCGGCGGCGGGCTCCGGGGTGTAGCTGCAATACGCGCCGGTGCGCACCGACACCTCGAGGTGCGAGCCGAGCTCGGGAAGCTGCGCCCCGATCGCGGCGATCGCGCGGCGCAGGTTGCGCGTGACGTTGACGCGGGCTCGCTCCGCCCCCGAGCCACTCGGGCGGTCCCGACCTCCGAGGCCGGTCGCCTTGCGCAGCTCGTCCATGACAGCGGCGAGCTCCTCGCGGGCACGCTCCTCCCGGTAGGGGTCCGCGAACTCCCGCGCCTCGTCGACCTCGGCCTCGAGCTCGGCCACACGCCTGCGGTACTCGCGTTTGGCCTGTGCGTCGAGGACCGGTCCGAGACCGGCCTCGGGGTGGGCCATCCCGGCGAGGTCGGTCGCCGCAACCTCACGACCGGGATGGCCGACCAGCCTGGCAAGGTGGTCCATCCCGGTTGTGGCGGGGACCGACACGGCACCGCCGGGCGCCTCGAGGTCCCAGCCCGCGCCCTGTCGCACGAGCCGGGCGCGCCGCTGCGTCGCGTCCGGCGCCGCGACCATCCGGGGCGTCCAGTCACGTTGGAGCTCCATGCCGATGCGGTCGGCGATCTCAGCGGCGGCGGCGCGCTCGGCCGCGGCTGCCGCGGCATCACCGGCGGCATCGAGCGCGTCGGCGAGATAGGACCGGCTGCGGGCCTCGAGCGGCGGCGACGGCATCGACGACGTGAACGCGACCGCATCCCTCAGGTGCGTGACGGCGGCATCGGGACCGCCGTCGAGGAGGGCGAGGCGCCCCAGGGTTGCATCGACGCCCGGGCCGAGGCCTGCACCGATGCCGAGGAGACCCGCGAGCGGTTCGAGCATCCGCGTCAGCGTCTTGACGTGCGCCCCCCCGATCGCGAGGTCGCACACGAGCTCGCCCACGAGCAGCAGCGTCGGGATTCCCTGGTAGCAGCGCAGCAGGGAGTCGGGGTTCGCGAGCAGGGGGGAGAGCAGCGCCCGTGCCACGCCCTCGTTGCCTCCCATTAGCTCGAGCTGGGCGTGGCGGGCGCCGTAGAACGGCGACGTCGACGGCAGGTCGAGCCGGCGGACCACCTCGAAGGTCTCGATCCACGCCGTGTCGGGCACGCCCCAGACCCAGGACGCCGTGACCCTCAGCGACATGTGCATCGTCTGCAGCTCGCGGTCGGTGAGCGCCCCCCGCCCGATCTCGAGCGACCGGTCGAACAGGTCGAGGGCGCCGGCCCGGTCGCCGCGCATCAGAATCAGGATCCCGCTCAGGATGCACGCCCGCAGCCGCGGCCGCGGCGACATCACCAGGGCGGCGAAGACCTCGAAGCGGTCGAGGACGCCAGCGGCAGCGGCGAGGTCGCCGGTGTCGAGGAAGGCGTCGAACTGCCACTCCAGGCCGAGCATCGTGACCCGCCGGCGCCGATGCTGCCCGCCCAGGTCCACCAACTCGCGCGCGGCCGCGCTCCGGTCACGGACGTCGTCGCGGTCCACGGCCGCGAAGTAGCGGTCGACGAGGGCGTCGGCGAGCAGGTCGGGGTCGCCGAGGCGGCGCGCGATCTCGACGGCCTCCTCGCCGTGACGTCGAGATGCCGTGACGTCGGACCCGGCCACGCACGCCCATGCGAGCCGTCCCAGCAATGCCACGCGCAGCGGGTCGTCGTCGCCACCCAGGGCATCGGCGGCCTCGGTGAGGCGGCGCACCGTCTCCGGGGCGGGCTCCAATGGGTTCAGGTGCCGCGCCGCTCCGGCCTCGGCGCGCGCGAGGGTGCGGGCGTCGTCGGCCCGTCGCGCGTTGGCGGCGGCCGCCTCGTACGCCTCGCTGGCGGCGGCCTCGGCCCCGACCTCCTCGAGCGCGTCCCCACGCTCGAGGAGCAGGGTCGCGCGCAGGTGCGCCGCCCCGGCTACCTGGCCGGCCACGACCCCTTCCGCGGTCCCCAACAGCTCGGCAGCCGCGCCGGGGTCGCCCGCGCCCACGAGCCCCCGGGCTGCCTCGGAGGCGAGGCCCGCCGCGTCGACAGCGTCGGCATCGGGGACGGCGGCGAGGAGATGCCGTGCGGCTTCTGCAGTGGTCCAGGGCGACGGGGCGGACGCGGACCAGCCTGCCGCGAGCGCGGCGTGCATCGCCCGGCAGCGAGGCGCGCCGGCGCGCTTGCGCACCGCCTCGGCGAGCAGGGCGTGGCGGAACGTCGGCTGCCGCTGCGGACCCGCCACGAGGACCCCGTGGTCGAGGGCGCGGTCGATGCGCGCCTCGATCTCACCGCGGTCCGCGCCGACACCGGCGGCGAGGACCTCCCGTGGTACGCCGGTCGCGCCGAGGGCGAGTGCGAGGAGCACGTCCAGGACGTCGTCGCCGAGGTCCCTCAGGGTCCAGTCGAGGGCGTCGCCGACGGCTGCGGGGACCTGGCCCCTGTCGCCGTGGATCGCGATCTCGCGCACGAACAAGGGGTTACCACCTGTCAGCTCGGCGAGGCGCCCGATCCCTCCCTCGGTGACGTCACCGCCCAGGGAGCCGACCAGCTCGGCCACGTCGTGGCGGTCGAGACCGGCGAGGGCCACCACATGGTTGGGCCGGACCCGACCGACGGAGGCGTCACGGCTCGTGGCGACGATCGCGGTCGGGACGCCGGCCAGCACGTGCGGCAGCCGCTCGAGGACCCACAGCGACTCGTCGTCGGCCCAGTGCAGGTCCTCCAGCACGACGATGACGGGCCCCGCATCCACGAGGCAGTCGGCGAGGACCTCGACGTGTTCCCAACGTCGCTCCTCGATCTCCTCGGCGCCGGGACCCACCCTCGCCCCGAGCCCACGGCGGACCCCGTCCCACAGCGAGAACGCGGCGCTGCCCGACTCGTCCGCGAAGCCGCGCAGCACGCGCACGTCGGTGCCGGCGAACCCGGCGACGACGAGATCGACGAGGGTCGTCTTGCCGATGCCGGCGTCACCGGCGACGAGGATCAGCGTCGGGACACCGTCGAGCCCGGCAGCGACGGCCCGCTCGAGCGCTGCGCGCTGCTCGACCCTCCCGAAGATGCCAGTTCGCGCGTCCGTCCCGGAGTGCACACGTCCAGTGTGGCACGCACCTCCGGCCTGCCGTCACCCCGGCCGCCGAGGTCGCCGCGGCTTCAGGCCGAGGCGCCCACGATGCTCCTGATGAGGTCGGCGGCTGCGATCTCGATGTAGGAGTCTCCCGGTTCGCGCTCGTGGTCGAACGCCGGGTTCGGGCAGTTGAGCTCGGCAACGAGGCCGTCGGGATCGCGGAAGTGGACCGAGAGCACCGGACCGAGCTCCTGGACAGCCCCGTCGGACGCCGCTACGGCGACCAGGCGCTGCGCCACCGCGACCAGCTCGGTCTCGTCCGCGACCATCAGTCCGAAGTGGTCGACACGGCCGCGCTTGCCGATCTCGTCGGGGATGCCGGCCGCGTCGGGGTCGTAGCCGGGTTCCTCGAACACGTGGAGGACGCCGCCCCGGCCCGCCGCCAGGGCGGCGTGGCGCAGGTGCGGCGGGTGCGACGGGCCGACGAGGTCGGTGCAGGGCCATCCGGTCCACAGCGCCAGTGCGATCGAGTCGAGCCACTTCTTCATGGTCCTGCCTTTCGGGTGCCTTCCGCTGACACCCTGGAGGCGTTCCCTCGGGACGGAACATCGTTCCGTCTCGGCGCCACGGGCTCTCGCTCGATTCGAGTAGTCGGTCGGGCACCTCCGTGCTCCAAGGGGAGGTAGCCTGACCTGCGCCGATGCCGTCCACGGAGGCGAGGCATCCGATGAGGGAGTCCATGGCGCTGCTGCGCCGGTACATGGGCGACGTCCGCTCGCTCCTGCCGGGCGGGGCGACGGGCATCATGCAGCTCATGTACCCGCCCCTCGGCGAGGCGGTCGCGGCGCAGTCGGACTTCTTCGACGACCCCTTCGGGCGGGTGTACCGCTCGATCCCCCAGATCTGGGCGGTGGTGCTCGACTCAGGCCGGGACGGACAGGAGCGGGGCCGGGCGATCCGCGACCTGCACCGCGACGTCAAGGGGGTCGACGCCGCCGGGAAGCGGTACCACGCCCTCGAGCCGGAGACGTTCTGGTGGGCCCATGCGACCTTCACGTGGGAGGTGTTCCGCTCGATCGAGTTGTTCCACGCCGGCGGGCTGCGCCGCGTCGACACCGAACGCCTCTACCGCGAGACGGTGTCCTGGTACGAGTGCTACGCGATGAGCATGCGGCCGGTGCCGCCGGACCTGCAGGCGTTCCGGCGCAAGTTCGGCGACATCGTGGCGACGAAGCTGGAGCGGACGCCCGCCGCCGAACGGACGTTGGAGATGGCGGTCGCGGGCCGGTGGCGCCTGCCGCTGCAGGACGCCTACCTCCACGACCCTCTCATGCGCCTCGTCGGGCGCGTCGGGGTGTTCGGCTGCTTCCCCCCGGAGCTGCGCGAACGCTTCGGCCTGGCGTGGTCACGGACAGATGCGGCCGTCTTCGCAGCCGGCACGCAGGCGCTGCGGCTGGGCTTCGGCGCCGTCCCGCTCCAGGTCAACCACGCGGCGATGCGCACGGCGTTGCGGACCGTCGGCGCCCGCACCCGTTCCGAGCGCTACGATCCCGCCGCATAGCCGGCTGGCTCCCCGGCTGACACCTCGGTCGGCTCGGGGCCGGGGCGTCCGCCCGAGCGCAGCAGTGTGCGCCAGCGCTCGTGGGAGAACTGCAGCGGCTCGGTGGTCGCGACGAACTCGTCGAGCTCGGCGAGGAAGCGAGCGCTGTCGGTGTGGTGGGGGAAGTGGCCGGCTTCGTCGTAGATCGACAGGCGGCTGTGGGGCATCGCGGCGTGCGCCGCGTAGGCGTGATGGACCGGGATGATGCCGTCGTGGGCTCCCCACACGATCAGGATCGGCAGCGCCTCGGTGAGGTAGGCGCGGTCGCGCAGGGTGATGGCCTGGCCGCGCCAGTCCACGACCGAGTGCAGGGTCCGGATGAACGCGACCCGCGCGGCCGTGTCGGAGAGGTCGCCGAAGATCCGTCTCAGCTCGGTCGAGTCGCGTCCGAGGTCGGTGTGTGCGATCCGCATCGCGTCGATGAGCAGCCGCGTGCCGAGGCGTCCGAGGGGAAGCTGCAGGACCGGCAGCACGAACTCGGCGAGCGGCAACGATGCGACGCGCAGGAGAGGCGTGACGCCGCGGGCGACACCGCCGTTCGCTATCAGGACGAGACGCTCGCAGCGCTCCGGGTACTGGTACGCGAACTGCGCCGCGACCCCGCCGCCGAGGGAGTGGCCCACGACCGTCGCGCGCTCGACACCGACGACCTCGAGCAGGTCACGCATGCCGTTTGCGTAGGCTGCCACCGAGTAGTCGGCGCGGGGGCGGTCCGACGCGCCGTGGCCGAGGAGGTCGGGGGCGATGACCGTGTACCGCTCGGCGAGCGCGGGCATCAGCGGCTCCCAGCTCAGCGAGCTGTCGCCGATGCCGTGCAGGAGCAGCAGTGCCGGGCCGCTGCCCGCCATCCTGTAGGCACGCCGGTAGCCGTGGATCGTGACGAACTGGATCCCGGTGTCGTCCATACCCGGAGGCTAGGGATCGCCGGGACCCCGGCGTCGAGCTGGTGCAGCTCCGGTCCGTGCCGTACCGCAAGGCACCTCGGCCTGCTACCTCCCGGTACCGTCGAGGACGTCGACGCGGAACTCGCCGTTCGACCCGCTGCCGTCGAGCAGCGGCGACATGTTCGACGGCACCGCGACCGCCCCGTCCGCCGTGGGCACGACCTCGAAGCGCCATCCCGTCCCGGCGTCGCCGTGGTAGCCGCCCGCGCTGCGGCTGCTTGACCCACCCACCTCGGCCCCGACGCCCTTGACGTCGGCCGCGACACCGGCGTCGGAGCTGACGCCGCGGCCGACGATCCAAGCCCGCCCCTGGCGGTCACGCGCCGGCACGTCGCGGGCGATCACGTCCTCGCCGTTGCTCGCCACCACGCTCAGCTTCACCGGGCGCACCGCGTACTCGCTGCCGTGCCCGCGCTTGCCCGAGAGCCCGGGGACGGAGATCCCGCCCGAGCTCGACTCCGACGAGAGCGGCGTCCAGCCGCCGAGGCCGGCACCGACGACGACGGAGACCACCCACGGCCGTCCGTCCTCGCGGGAGCGCCGGCCCGCCTCGTCGACGACGGCGTCGAAGGTCTCGAGGTTCGGGCGTGTCAGGTCGGCGAGCTCGCGGTCGCCGTTGCGCACCCACGGCAGCACCGGCGGGAGCTCGCCGGGACGCACGCCGCTCCAGTAGTCGACGTCGGGGCGCATCAGCGCCCGTGTCGACCGGTCGGCGTCGGTGAGGCCCTCGTGTGCGCCCAGCACGAGCGGCGAGAGCAGCAGCGCCTCGGCGAGGCTGTCCGAGGTCCACGTGGGCCGGTCCATCGCCTCGATCAGGTCGGCCAGCGCGCGCAGCTGAGCTGCCTGAGGACCGTCGAAGGCGTCGTGGAGGGCGCGCACGTCGCGTCCCAGGCCCGACGCGACGTCGTCCACCGCGGCTCGCACGCCTGCGGTCTCCGCGCATGCGGGAACCGCTCCAGCCGCGCCGGCGATCGAGGACGCGGCGGCGTCGGCGCGGTGCGCGGCGGCGTCGATGCGGTCGGCGGCGAGCCTGAGCCAGCCGGCTTCGAGCACGATGCGCACCTCAGAGCCACCGGTCGTCGAGCTCGGGCCAGGTCGCCGGAGGGGTCCCGGCCGCGATCCGTTGCGCCCGGCCGGCGTCGATGCGGGCGATCTTGGCGGCGACGTCGTCGGCGGCCGCGGCGAGCCGGACTGCGACGCCGTCGACCGCATCGGCGTGGGCAGCGTAACGGTCGCGGCGGATCGCGACGACACGGCGCATGTCGTCGGCGACGGGCGCCTCGAACACGCCCGCCGTGAACCCGAAATGGGCGACGAGGCCGGCACCGACCTCGCGCAGCATGCCGGCCCCGCCGCGCAGGGTCGCCGCCGTGTCCTGTAGGGCCGCGGGCCAGCTCCTCGAGTAGACGGTCACCGAACCTCCTCCGCTGCGTTCGGTCCCACAACGCGGAGGCGGGGGATGCGTGACGGACCTTTGTTACGCTCTCGATCCGACACGCCGCCACGGAGACGGGATGATCGACGCCGCGACGCTCTGGGACCTCGTTGCACAGCGTGCCGCCGCGACCCCCGATCGCGAGTTCCTCGTCGACGAGTCCGGCCGCACCCTCACCTTCGCGGAGTTCTGCGGCACCGCAGAGGAGGTCGCCGCGGGCCTGCACGACCGCGGGATCGGCGACGGCACCGTGGTCTCGTGGCAGCTCCCCACGTGGATCGAGGCGACCGTGCTCGTGGCGGCGCTGAGCCGCCTCGGCACCGTCCAGAACCCGCTGGTGCCGATCTACCGCCGGCGCGAGGTCGGCTTCATCCTCGGCCAGATCGAACCGGACCTCTACATCGGCCCGTCGACGTGGCGCGACTTCGACTACCAGGCCATGGTCGCCGAGCTCGCCCCCGGCCTCGAGCGGTTCGTCGTCGAGGCCGGCACCGCGGACGTGGCTCTGCCCAGAGGCGACCCCGCCACGCTGCCGCCGGTGCCCGCCGCGCCCGGCGATCCTGCCGCGGCCCCGGTGCGCTACCTCTGCTACACGTCGGGGACGACCTCGGAGCCCAAGGGCGCCCGCCACACCGAGGCGACCGTCCTCCACGGCGCCCGGGTCAACACCACCGGCGTCGGCTACGCGGCCGACGACACGGTGATCATGATCTTCCCGTTCACCCATGTCGGCGGCACGATGATCCTCGAGAGCATCTTGGAGGTGGGCGCCCGACTCGTGCTCACCGACGTGTTCGCCCCGGACCACACAAGCGAGCTCATCAAGCGCTTCGGCGTGACCGTCGCACCGGGAGCGCCGCCGATCCACCAGGCGTTCGTGGCGGTGAACAGGGCCCGTCCCGACGACCGCCTCTTCGAGACCGTGCGTGCGTACCCGAGCGGAGGCACCCCGATCCCGCCGGCGCTGTTCCACGAGGTCAAGGACGAGCTCGGCGGCAGCGGGATCATCTCCGGCTACGGCCTCACCGAGGCGCCCCTGCTCACGATGGGCCGCACGACCGACTCCACCGAGCAGCTCGCCAACACCGAGGGCCGGCCGGGGGCCGGTGTCGAGCTCAGGTTCCTGCGCGAGGACGGCACCGAGTGCGGACCGGGCGAGGAGGGCGAGATCCGCGCGCGCGGGCCCCAGGTCATGAGGGGCTACTACGACGCATCCCTGGACGAGGACGCCTTCGACGCCGAAGGATGGTTCTGCACCGGCGACCTCGGCCGGCGCGATGGCGACGGGTACGTGACGATCACCGGCCGCCTCAAGGACGTGATAATCCGCAAGGCCGAGAACGTGAGCGCGCAGGAGGTCGAACACGTCCTCTACACCCACCCCAAGGTCGGCGACATCGCCGTCGTCGGCCTGCCCGACGAGGACACCGGCGAGCGTGTCTGCGCCGTGGTCGTCACCGCCGAGGGGGCCGACGCGCTCACCTTCGACGAGATGGCCGACCATTGCAAGGCAGCCGGCCTCATGATGCAGAAGATCCCCGAGCAGCTCGAGATCGTCGACGCGCTCCCCCGCAACAACACCGGCAAGGTCATGAAGTTCCTACTCGTGGAGCAGTTCTCGTGAGTGAGTCCCAAGCCCGCTTCGCTTCCAAGACCGTCGTCCTCACCGGCGCCGGCTCCGGCATCGGGGCCGCGACCGCACTGCAGTTCGGCGCCGAGGGCGCGCACGTCATGTGCCTCGACATCGCCGCGGAAGCCGCGAACGCGGTCGCCGAGTCGATCCGCGCCGGCGGCGGCGACGCGGCGTCGGCGCACTGCGACGTCTCCGACCCCGCCTCGGTGAGCGACACCGTCGCGGCTGCCGTCGACGCGTTCGGGCGCATCGACGTCGTCGCCAACGTCGCCGGGGTCGGCGCGTTCCACCGCTTCGAGGAGCTCGAGCTCGCCGAGTGGAACCGGATCATCGGTGTGAACCTGACCGGCACCTACCTGATGTGCCGCGCCACGATCGGGCACCTGCTCGAGGCCGGGGGCACGATCGTGAACGTGTCCTCGACCGCGGGCATCAAAGGCCAGCCGTGGAGCGCCGCGTACGCCGCGTCCAAGGGCGGCGTCGCGATGCTCACACGAGCCCTCGCGCACGAGTTCGCCGACCGCGGCGTACGCATCAACGCCGTCGCGCCCGGCGGTGTCAAGACGCCGCTGCTCACGGACTTCGCCTTCCCCGAGGGCGTCGACCTCACCGCATCGGTGCGGATGGCCCCTGCGACGGGCGAGATGGGCGAGCCCGCCGACATCGCCGCCGCGATCTGCTGGCTCGCATCCGACGAGGCCCGCTACGTCGACGGCGCCGTCCTCCCCGTCGACGGCTGCACCGTTGCCTGAGGGGTAGCTGCGCGTTAGGTTGGCCGGACTGCCTGCGCCCCGGAGGAAGCCGCAATGGGAACCCCACGCAGGGCCGCCGCCGATCCCCTCGCGACGAGACGCCGCCGGCTGCTGAGCATGCACCTCCGGCTCGGCGCGATCCGGGACGTGGACTGGGTCGCCGCCAGCTACGGGCACGCGTAGGCCGGGCGACGCAGATGCCTGCCCCCCAGCCCCGCCTCTCGGCAGCCACTGCGACCGAGTACATCGGCGACACGTGCTTCGCGCCCGGTGCCGAAGCCCTCACAGGCGTGGAAGTCGAGTGGATCCTCCACGACCGCGGCGATCCGCAGCGCCACCTGAGCCTCGACGAGGTGACCGCGGCCGCCGGCGATCCCGGGGCCTACGCGGGCCGACTCTCGTTCGAGCCGGGCGGCCAGGTCGAGATCAGCAGCCGACCGCACAAGGCGGCCGCGGCCGCGGCCGCCGAGACCGCAGCCGACATGGCTCTCCTGGAGGCTCGAGCCGCTGCCGGCGGTCTCGTCCTTTCGGACGCGGGCCGCGACCCGTGGCGGCCGCCGCGGCGGGTCCTGCACGTGGCCCGCTATGCCGCGATGGAGCGCTACTTCCGCGGTGGCGGCTCGCACCGCCCTGATGCCGGTCCCACGATGATGTGCACCACCGCCTCGGTGCAGGTGAACCTCGCCCTGGGGGCCGACACCGCCGAGATGGCGAGAAGATGGCGCAACGCCGCGGTGCTCGGGCCGGTCCTGGCGGCCGCGTTCGCGAACTCGCCGCTGGGACCCGACGGGCCGACCGGCTGGAAGTCGTCGCGTCTCGCGTCGTGGTTCGCGATCGACCCGACGCGGACTGCACCGGTCGCTGCGGTCGGTGATCCCGCCGCGGCGTGGGCCGGGTACGTCCTCGACGCCCGCGTGATGTTCGTGCGCCGCGGCGACGACGACTACGTCGTCGTGCACGAGCCCCTCGGCTTCGGCGACTGGATCCGCGACGGCCACGACCTCGGCTACCCGACCGAGGACGACCTCGCCTACCACCTCACGACACTGTTCCCGCCGGTGCGCCCCCGCGGTTGGTTCGAGCTGCGCATGGTCGACATGCCCGGGCGGCGCTGGTGGCCGGTGCCGGTGCTCGTCGCCGACGTCCTCCTGGATGCGGATGAGCCGCTCGAGCGGGTGGCAGCCGTTGGTGCGGGGTCGTGTTGGGACGCGGCAGCTCGGCACGCCCTCGGCGACCCGCGGCTGGCGGCGGCGGCGGCGATCTGCTTCGACGCCGCGCTCGAGCGCCTCGGCGGGGCCGACGCGGACCTCGTGGGCGAGTACGCCGACCGCTTCGTGTGCCGCGGCCGCACACCCGCCGACGAAGCCCTCGACGCCGCGGTGGCGATCGCGTGAGCACGGCCGTCCGCGACGACGTGGCTGCGGCTCTCGCGGAGGTGGGCGAGCGCACTTTCGCGCTCCTCGACCCGATCCCCGAGGCCGACTGGACGAGTCAGGTCTCGCCGCTCATGTCCCCGCTCGTGTGGGACCTCGCGCACATGGCGAACTACGAGGAGCTCTGGCTCGTGGCTCGCATCGGCGGCGTCCCGACACGATCGGCCCGCCTCGACGACATGTACAACGCGTTCGAACATCCGCGCTGGGAGCGGCCCTCGTTGGCCTTGTTGGACCCGTCCGAGGCGCGCTCGTACTACGAAGACGTGCGTGCGGCGGGCCTCGCACTGCTCGACAAGGTCGACCTCGACGGCGACGAGCCGCTCACCCGCGACGGGTTCGTGTACTCGATGGTGGTCATGCACCACCATCAGCACTGCGAGACGATGCTGGCGACGCTGGGCCTCATGGGCACGCTGCCCGCGGGGTCGGGGCCGCGGGCAGTCGGATCCGAGGGCGAGGTGCACGTCCCCGCGGGGCCCTTCGTGATGGGCACCGACCGCCACGCATGGGCCTACGACGACGAGAAGCCCGCCCACGAGGTCCACGTCGGTGCGTTCTCGATCGACGCGGGACCGGTCACCAACGCGGCGTACCGTGGCTTCGTCGACGACGGCGGCTACGAGCGCTCCGAGCTCTGGGGCCCGGCGGGGCTGCGGTGGCTCCAGGACGAGGCCGCCACCGGCCCGCTCGTGTGGCACGACGACCTCGACCCCGACGCGCCCGTACAGCACGTTTCGTGGTTCGAGGCGGACGCGTTCGCACGTTGGGCGCGGCGGCGCCTGCCGACGGAGGTCGAGTGGGAGAAGGCCGCGTCCTCGGGCGCGATCGCGGGCTCGACAGGGCAGGTGTGGGAGTGGACCGCGTCGGACCTCGATCCGTACCCGGGTTTCGTGTCCTTCCCTTACGCCGAGTACTCCGAGGTGTTCTTCGGCGACGGCTACAAGGTCCTGCGCGGCGGGTCCTGGGCGGCGCACCCGCGGGCGGTCTCGGCGACTTTCCGCAACTGGGACTGGCCCCAGAGGAGGCAGATCTTCGCCGGGTTCCGCACCGCCACAGGAGGCAGCGAGTGAGCCGGATCCGCGTCGACGTCCACGTGCGGCCGGAGGACCGCGACGCAGCACTGCGAGCGGACGTGCTCGAGGGGCTGGGGGCAACGCCCAAGGAGCTACCGCCCAAGTGGTTCTACGACGACCGCGGCTCGCAGCTCTTCGACGAGATCACCCGCCTCGACGAGTACTACCCGACCCGCACCGAACGGGCGATCCTGGAGGCCGATGCGGGTGCAATCGTGGCCGCGGCGGGCTGCGACACGCTCGTCGAACTCGGGTCGGGCACCTCCGACAAGACCCGACTGCTCCTCGACGCGATGGCGCAGGCGGGCAGCCTCGCCCGCTTCGTGCCCTTCGACGTCAGCGAGCACACCCTGCGCGACGCGGCTGCAGCGGTCGCGGTCGAGTACCCCGGGGTCCAGGTCCACGCGATCGCCGGCGACTTCGACCGTCACCTCGGCGAGATCCCTGGTGCAGGCGGGGGGCGCACGATCGCGTTCTTGGGCGGCACGATCGGCAACTTCGCCCCGGCGCAGCGGAAGGCGTTCTTCGCCGAGGTGGCGGACATGCTGGCGCCGGGCGAGACGTTCCTGTTGGGCACCGACCTCGTCAAGGACGTCGCACGTCTGGAGGCCGCCTACGACGATGCCTCAGGTGTCACTGCGGAGTTCAACCTCAACGTCCTGCGGGTCGTCAACCGCGAGCTCGGCGCCGACTTCGACCTCGACGCGTTCGCACACGTCGCCCGCTACGACACCGACGCGGACTGGATCGAGATGCTGCTCGAGGCGACACGACCGATGACGGTCACGGTTCCGTCTCTCGGACTGGAGGTCGGCTTCGCCGCCGGTGAGCGCATGCGCACCGAGATCAGCGCCAAGTTCCGCCGCGACGGCCTCGCCGCCGAGCTCGCCGCCACCGGCCTCACCCCCGCGGGCTGGTGGACCGACCCCGCCGCCGACTTCGCCCTCAGCCTCTGGCGCCGGACCTGACCCACCCCAAACCCGTTCTGGGCGCGCCAACCCCACCCCAATGGGGCCGGCGCGCCCAAGTCGGGGATTCGTCGGGTGGGCGCGCCCACGACTCCGCGACTGCCCTAGAACGCCGGCGGGTCGCTGGCGGGGAAGGACTCCCGGCTCGCCTCGTCGACGAGCTCGTCGTCGGACATGGGACCGTCGCCGGCGTCGGGCCCTGCGACCGGGTCGGCCTCGTCTCGGGTCGGCTCCATACGCCCAGGCTAACCCCTATGCCAACCGCTGTCCCTAGCGAGGTAGTCGGGTAAGGATCTCGCTCACCTCGCGTGCGGCGCGCAAGCCGCTCAGGTAGGCGGCCTCGACGGTGTCGGCGACCGGGCTCCACGCCGTCGCGGAACCGGCCCACACGAGGGCGCCCGTGTCCGCCGCCGCGAGCTGGGAACGCGCGCCCACAGCTCCGGGGGGCAGGTAGGTGTAGCCGCCGTGCGCGTCGGGGTCGGTAAGCCAGTCGACCACGCGGGAGCCGACCAGGAGGCGCTCGGGACGGATCCCGGGGAAGTGCCGGCCGAGGTCGTCGAGGACCACCTCCACGGCGGCATCGGGTCCCATCCGCGACAGCGCTGCCGCCCGCGGCCCGGTGGCGTACGCGACCATGACCGGCGGGCCACCGGTGCCGAACGAGACCGGCCAGTACAACGTGACCGGACCCGAGCCGCACACGAGCTGACCCATGCGACGCGGCCAGAACCGCTCCTCGAAGCGGAGCAGGACCTTCAGCACCGGTCCCGTGGCGATCCGGTCGATGCCGGCGCGCTTGGCCGCCGGCAGCGCCGGGTCGAAAGCGACCCTGCCCGACGCGAGGACCCCGTGGGGCAGCGTCGTGATACCGCTGCGGGCGCTCACGGTCCTGCCATCGGTGGCGGTCACCGCGACGCCGTCGTCACCCCACGCCACGGACGCCACGCGGAATCCGAACACGACTTCGAGACCGGTCGTGATGTGACGTGGGAGCAGGTCGTAGCCGTCGAGCACGCGGTGGTTGAGACCCTCCTCGAGGTGGAGGACCCCGTCGGTGACGAGGCCGCCGACACCGACGTCGTCCACGCCCCCCGGCAGATGCGCCGTGAGCGTGAGGCGGGCCAGCTCGCCCGCCCGCCCCCGGTAGCCCTTGGACTCGATGAACGAGGCGGCGCTCATGTCGGCGCCGTCGTGGCGGTGCAGCGAGCGCAGGATGTCGAACGCACGCCACACACCGGGGTGCAGGAGTTGCAGCGGCAGCCACCGTGTCGACTTGCCGATGCGGAACCACGAGTAGCGGTAGGGGACGGGGTGTGCGCGCAGTCCGGCCTGGCGCACGTCGGTCCAGGTGGCCGCACGCGAACCGTGCACGAACTCGGCGCCCGCCTCGACGGGGGTCGCCGCGAAGTCCCGAATGGTGCGGACCCGGCCGCCGACACGGTCGGACGACTCGACGACGACCACCTTCGCCCCACCACCCGCGAGCGCCCGTGCGGCGGTCACCCCGGCCATGCCGGCCCCGATCACGACGACGTCGACGTCGGTGTCCACCATCGCACAAGGAGTGTACGGCCCCCGGAGTCTACGGCCAACGTCGACATGGCGACCCTTCAAGGCACTCGCGTCCACCGCATCCGTCGGAGTCGCGTCACCCACTCGACACGTCCCGAGACGCGCTCGAGGCCCGGCCGGCAATGCCGGCAGGGCCTCGGGCGGGGGATCCGCCCCGGCGACAGCAGCCCGTGCGCTACGGGCGGTTCCATGAGTCGAACGTGAAGCTGCTCTTGCCGTCGTCCTTGACGTCGTATACGACACGGGTCAAGACGGCGTAGTCAGCGTCGGCGTACCACGTGAAGTTGGGGGGGTAGCAGTCGTAGTCGCGGGTACCGAAGCCGTTGAAGAACGAAGTCGCGTCGCAGACCCACGTACCGAGCGGGAACGGTCCTGCGGCTACCGAGACGTAGATCTTGAAGGAGTTGTACTGGACGGGCAGCACCTTGAACGGGTTGCAGGTGTAACCACCGGGGAAGCCGACCGTGCAGTCGCCGGACCCGCCGCCGACGTGGACGCGGCCCCAACCGGCGATCTTGCCGCCCGCGGCGTAGAGGCACGAACTCGCAGAAATCGACGACTGCCGCGTCGACGTGGACGCGTACTTCGTCACCGTGCCGGTGCACCCCCACTGGTAGGGCCGCACGGACGCCTCCGCGGGGCTCGCCTGCGCCACCAGCATCACCGCCGCTGCAGTTGCCCCTGCCAACGCCAGTGCCTTCCTGAGCTTCGTCCTGCGCTTGGACATGATGTCTTCCTCCTGGTCCCGGACCTTCCGGGCAGCCGCCACTGTGCGACACCGGAGCGAAGAGCGATACGGGGAGGGGTCCCCTACCCATCTGCGCACGGCGACGCCGGGAAACACCCCAGGTGTTCGGTTAGGGTCGCCCACCACGGGGGACACAGGGGAGGGCATGGAAAGGAACCCGGCTCCCGACACGGTCGAGGCCGAACAGCTGTCGCCACCCGAGAGCGTCCGGGCAGCGCTGGACGACCTGAGCAACTGGCGCTTCGTGGGCAGCGGGGCGTTCTCCACCGTCTGGGTGGCACGTGAGCAGCACATGGACCGGGAGGTCGCCGTCAAGGTCCTCGAGAGGTCACTCGACGCAACCGGCCGCTCGCTCTTCGAACGTGAGATCACGGCCCTCGGGCGGCTCTCGGATCATCCCTCCATCATCTCCGTCTACCGTGCCGGAGTGACGACCAGCGCAACTGGTTGGCTGGTCATGGAGTACGCCCCTGGTGGCACGTGCGCGGACCTCCTACGCGACAAGGGACATCTCCCGTGGCCGCAGGCCTTGGACCTGATGCTGTCCGTCACCGACGCGCTGGGCGCCGCCCATGACCTGGGCTTGCTGCACCTCGACGTCAAGCCCTCGAACATCCTCATCGGTGCCTACGGTGGCGCCAAACTCGGTGACTTCGGCCTCGTGCGCCCCGAAGTGCTGGCAGACGCAGGCACTCTCGACGACCTCCACCTGACCCCGCACCACGCTGCTCCGGAGCTCATTCGAGGCGAAACACCGACGCCGCGCAGCGACCTGTGGTCAGCGACCTCGACGCTGTTCGAGCTCATTGACGGTCGCCCCCCCTTCTCCCGACCAGGAGCCGACAATCCCGGCCAGGTCATGCGCCGCATCGAGGTGGACCAGCCGCGCCGCCTCGTTGTCGACGAGCCCACCGGAGGCCTCGTCACAGCCGTCGAGAGATGCCTGGACAAAGACCCTCGGAAGCGATTCCAGACCGCTCGTGACCTGCACTCCGCACTCGCGGCCATACCGCGCCCGACGACACCGCCCACCGACGTCGAAACGGCCCCCAGGCGTTGGCCGCGCCTCGTGGCCGTCATCGCTCCGATCCTGCTGATCGCGTGCCTCTCCTGGGTTGTGCTCCGCGGGTGGCCTTCGAGGCCGGCCGTTTCGGCGACGCACTCGTGGTTCACCGGGCGCGACGGTGTATCGATGCTCGGATCGGTCGACCTCGCGGCAGGCCTGCTCGACACCGTGCGTGTCGGCTGGGGCGGTGGACCCGTGACACCAGCCGGGGACCGACTCTGGGGTGTGGAACTGAACGCACGTAGCGGCGGCGACTTCGCCATCACGGACATCAGGTCGACGGACCGCCAAGGCCGGGAGACACCTCCGGTCGTACCGACCGGGCTCGACCCTTCGAAGCCACTCCAGCTCTTCTCGGCGGGCCCGTCGGAGCGGATCGTCTGGGCCGTCCAAGCGCAGGTGAGTGCCGACCTCTCCGGCCCCGACGTGACGACCGTGTGGGGACTCGACGCGAGCACCGGGAGGGAAGTTGGCCACTCGAGTCTCACGGGCGCGCCCCCCGACGTACAGGTGGACAGCCCGGCGGTCATGGACGACGCTCTCTACTTGCCATGGTCGGACGACTACGGCAACGCCAAGGTCGCCAGGTTCGCAGCCGACGGCTCCAACCCGACCTCCTTCGAGTTCACGCGAGGAGCGGAGCTCGACGACGAGGGGAGACCAGGGCACACCCTGGAGCATCTCCGATTGACATCGGACGGGGAGCGGCTCTACGCGCTCGCAGAAGATCCTCTGAACGGGTTGATGCAGTTCTGGGAGTTCGATCCCGAGAACCTCGCGGTCCTGGGATCGAGCTCGTACGAGCTCATCGCGTCGGCCCACCCTGCGCCACCAGTCGTGATCGACGGAGAGATGCAAGTGCTCGTCTCCCGGACGTTCCGCCAGACGATCGACGCCCACGACGACAGGGCGGAGCTCGTCACCTTCGGGAGCGGCCATCAAGTCGCAAGTCGCCGCGTCGGCATCCCGTCCGACTTGCTGCCCATCGGTCACGACACATCGTCTTGGCGGCCGCTCACACGGGCCACCAACATGTACATCCCGCTGTGGGACACCTCGACGCAGGCCTTCACGGGTCTCGCCGCGATCGACGTGGTTTCGGGAGATGTGCGCCAGTACCGGTCCTCCGGCGCAGGCACGTACCCACCGGTGGAAGTCAGCGAGGGAGGCATCGCACTCGGCGCGGATGGCCAAGTACTCCTTCTCGATCCCGACTCGCTGCAGGTCCGCCAGCAGGTACCGGCATTGGTGCACCCCTCCGACCTGGCCACTGTCTCCGGTCGAGTCATGCGCCTGGACAGAGCGGACGGCTCCATTGCACTCCTCGACTCGTCAGGACGCGTAGAGCGCACGTGGACGACCCACCTGGGTGAAGCGACGTTCCTCCCCGACGAAGACAGCCACGCCCTTTACCTCGTCGGTCGTTCGAACTCGACCACCTATGCGGCCCCGCTGGAACCAGAAGCAGGCCCGCAACCACTCCACCCGGTCGACGATGCATTCGCCTCGCCGACCACGCGAGTGAGAGACGGGACCACGTGGGTCGTCGCCAAGTCGAAGGAGCGCAATGGGTTCCAGGAGTACACGAACTTCACCCCGGACCGGTTCATCCCAACAGACTCCGTGCTGGCAACACCCGAGCTGTCACTCCAACCCTTCACCTGGAGCGCGGCCGCCGTCTACGTCATCGTCGACACGAGGCGGGGCCCCGGTGACCCTGTAATCGCCACCACAGACCCGATGTGCCCGGCGGGAGGCCCGGTGTGCCTCCAGCGGATACCTCTCGACGGCGGTACACCGACATCGGTGCCACTGCCCGAGGACGCCTCCGCTCTCGACATCAGCCCGATCGGCCTCCTGGTTGCCACCTTGTCCGGCGTCGAGGTCCGCGACCCGACCACTCTGGCAGCCGTGGGGACCAGGACCGTCGACCACCCGGCTGTCGCTCACGTCGCGCTCGGCACAATGGCCGCCCGGATCGCTTGGTTCGATCCACGAACAGGCCGCCTCGACATCCTCGACGGCACCTCGCTGCGGACGCTCGTCACCTTCGACGGCGGGACGGGCTCGATACCCGTCCCTACCCGCGATCCAGGTTCTGTCTGGTACTTGCCGGGAACCGGCGCCACTCCCGCGGGCATCGACGTCACCACCGACGTACCCCTCAGCGTGGAGCCGCAAGTGGAGTCCGTCACAGCACTCGCGACCGCCGGTGGGCGTGTCTACCTGGTGTCCGGTCCAGGGGGCGAGGTGGTGGTGGCCGACATCGCGCTCAGGGCGGGCGCCTCCCACGAGCCCGAAACGGGACCGAAGGGAGCACGGTAGTGGCGGTCGGCGCCCGACTCGAATGGATCCACGGCAGGACGGTCGACGAGCTCGCGCCGCTCGCCGAAGGGACCGACTTCACCTTCGGCCGCGATCGAGGCTGCTCCCTCGTCCTCGAACCCGGCGACGCCGATCACGGTAGCCACATCAAGGACCTCGGCATCTCTCGTATCGCGGGAACGATCGCCTTCGACGACGCCACGGTGATCGTCACGAACACCAGCACCTCGCGCCCGATCGAGATCCGCGAATCGACGGGACTGCCCTCGGTCGTCCCGGTCGGCGGGACCCGGATCGTTGCCGATCTCCCGGTCACCCTCGTCATCACGGGCGCCATACACCGCCATGGCATCCGGATCGTAAGGTCCGAGGAGGCCGAGCACGAGGCCACGAATCGCCGGACGTCCGAGGAAGGCGAGGTCCTGGATCCCTCGCCATCGCCATGCCGACCCGGTGCACCCGGGTCGGACTCGAGCCAGACTCAGAAGTTCCCGCTGCCCACTGCAGGCCAACGCGCGGCCTTGGCCGCGATGTTCGAGGGCTACTTGGTCGATTACCCCCGCTGGGACCCGAGCCCGAGAACCTACGAAGCTGCCGGCGTTCGCCTCGGCCTGACGGAAACAGCGGTCCGCAGGCGCATCGAGGAGTACCGGGACAAGCTCAAGGCGGCGGATGTTGCAGGACTCGAGGTCTCTGACGCCCGACCGGCACTCGCCGGCTTCCTTCTCTCCGTCGGGATCATCAACGTCGACGATCTCGACCTGCTGCAGCGGCGCTGAGTCGTCGAGCCACGCCCCGTGTTCAGCCCTGGGCCACCGACCACTTCACCTCAGCGCGTACGGCATCCAGCGATGTCGCCGGTGCCGAGACGGCCCTCGACCACACCCGAAACCCCTCCGCCGAAGACGAGCTTCACCCGGTCACGGCCCGAGCACGCCGTCGAGGAATGCGACCGCCTGACCCGCCGCCGCAGCGGCATCCGGGGGATCGAAGCCGTGGCCCACCCCGGGGAAGGACACCAGGCGGGAGTCGTCGCCGGCTGCCTGCGCCGCCAGGGTTGCCGCCTCGGCCGCGGCGTAGGGGACCACCGTGTCGTCGGTGCCGTGAACCATGAGCACCGGCGCCGCCCCGGAGGCGACGTCGTCGGGAGCCATCGCGCCCATGAACGAGACGGCTGCCTGGATCCGCGGCGTGGGTGCCGCCCCACCGTGGCCGCCGGGCACGGTCCCGTGGGCGAGGTAGAGCGCCGTGATCGCACCGGCGCTCCAGCCCATCACGGCCACCTCTACCGGGTCCACCCGCATGTCCTCGTGGGCGGCGCGGACGGCGTCGACCGCTGCACCCACGTCGGCCGCGGCGTCGCCGATCGCGTCGGCCAGGCGCGGATCGCAGTCCGGGCCACCGGGCACGAAGTCGCACCACGTCATCGTCGGATCCGGTCGGAGGCGGTAGTCCACCGCGACCGCCACGTAGCCGCGGCGGGCCATCTCGATCGCCTCGCCGCGCAGATCCGACCGCGTGCCCTTGGCGAAGCCGCCACCGTGCACGAGGACCACGACACGTCGGTCAACCGCCGGATCACCGCGGGGCTCGTAGACGTCCGCCCGCAGCGTGACCGGCGTCCCGTCCCAGCCCGTCGGCGTCGCGTACACGACGCCGCCGGTGACGTCGACGGCCGCGAACACCGTATCCACGTAGCGGGTCCCGCTCCCCTGCGTCTGGAGCGACCCCGCCGGCGACGACGCCGACATGGCGAGCACGGCGATCGCGACCGCAACCGCGACCCCGAGGCGTACCCGGGACTTCACGGACGTCTTCCTCGGCAGCGGCGAAGCCTCGCGTGAGATGAGTGGTCGCACCGATACGAGCCTTGCACGTTGCCTTGGTCTGGGCGGTCCGTGGTTCTCGGGGCCTCAGCCGATCGACTCGTCGCCGAACTGCAGGGCGATCATGCGCTGCACCTCGGCGTAGTAGCTCACGGGGAGCTTCTCGGCGGTCTCGGCGACGAAGCCCGAGACGATCATCGCCTGCGCCTCCCGCTCGTTGAGGCCGCGGCTCATCAGGTAGAAGATCTGGTCCTCGCCGATCTTGGCGGTGGTCGCCTCGTGCGCTACATGGACTGTGGGGTTGCGCACGTCGATGTAAGGGTGGGTGCTCGACTCGCTGATGTCGTCGAACATCAGTGCGTCGCAGCTCGACACGAGCTTGCCGCCGGTGGCGCCCTCCTGGGCCTCGAGCAGCCCGCGGTATACGCCGCGGCCGCCGCCGAAGCTGATGCTCTTGGCGTTGACACTGCCCGCGGTGTGCTCGCCGACGAGGACGATCTTGGCGCCCGAGTCCTGGTGCTGGCCCGGTCCCGCGATCGTGACCGTGTCGATCGTCGTCGACGAGCCGCGGCCCATGCAGACCGTGCCGGGGTACTTCGCCGTGTGGCCCGACCCGGACTCGAAGTTGACCCAGTTGACGCGGCTGGCCTCGCCGAACGCGCCCGCCCGCTTGGTCACGAGGTTCCAGACGTCGGCCGCCCACTCCTGGATCGTGATGTAGTTGATCGTGGCACCGTCGAGCGCGACGAGCTCGACGACGGCGGAGTGCAGCGGCTCGGGCCGGTCGCGCTTTTCCTTGAGGTTCTGGCCCGCGGAGCTACAGCCCTCGTAGTAGGTGACCTCGCTGCCTTCGTCGGCGACGATCAGCGTCCGCTCACCCTGGAACATCCCCGCCGAGTTGATGCGGAAGTAGTTCGACAGAGGCTGGTCGATCTTGACCCCCGGCGGCACGTAGATCGCCGACCCGCCGCTGAACGCGGCGTAGTTCAGCGCCGCGAACTTGTTGTCGCCAGGGGGGATCACCGACCCGATGTGGGGCCGGAAGATGTCCTCGTAACGGGTGACGGCCTCGTCGAAGCCGACGAAGATCACGCCCTTGTCGGCGAGCTCGGCCTGGAGCTTGTGGAACACCGTCGACGAGTCGTACTGGGCGACCTGGCCCGCGAGCACGTTGGTCTGCTCGGTGAGCTTGAGGCGCTCGTAGGTGTCGCGCATCTCGGCGGGCAGGTTCGCCCAGTCGGTGTTGCCGTGTCCCGTGCCCTTGGGCTGCATGTAGAACGACACGTCGTCGAAGTCGATGCCCGACAGCGGGAAGCTGAGCCACTCCGGCATCGGCTTGCGCTGGAACGCCTTGAGGCCGCGCAGGCGCAGCTTGAGCATCCACTCGGGCTCGCCCTTGAGCTCGGAGATCGCCCTGACCGTCGACTCGTCGATGCCGGGCGGCAGCACGACGTCGTACTCGACGTCGTCCTCCCATGCGTACTCGTAGGGCCGGTCGAGGGTGATCGTGTCACGGACGCTCATCTGTGCGGTCCTCGTGTCGGGCCCTGGTCGGGTCGGGGGGTCCGAACGTCGCTGTTGCGGCGGCCGAAATCTTACCATCCGCGTAGTGGAAATCCCTCGGCGCAGGGCCCGGGGCCACCCGTCCGGCCCCTCACCTGGAACGGGGGGCCACCACTCGAGGTCGCTCAGACCATCTGCGGGAGCGGGAAGTCCTCGTAGGTGGCGATCTCGACACGGTTGCGGCCGGCTTCCTTGGCCCGATACAGGGCCATGTCGGCCGCATGGACGAGGCTGTCGGCGTCGGCAGGCATCTCCCAGGCGGCGGCAGCGACCCCGAAGCTCGCCGTGAATGCCACGGACCCCGCCTGGGTCACCACCGGCGTCGCGGCCAGCGCCGCACGCATCCGCTCGGCGATACGGCGGGCGATCTGGGGCCAGCCGCCGGAGAGGACCACGAGGAACTCCTCGCCGCCGTAGCGGCCGAGGGCGTCGTAGCCGCGCAAGACCTCGTTCATGCGCTCCACCGCCGTGGTCAGGACGGCGTCCCCTGCCTGGTGGCCGTGGGTGTCGTTGACCACCTTGAAGTGGTCGAGGTCGACGAGCACTGCCGCGACCGGCTCGTTGGCGCGACGGCCACGCTCGAGCTCGCCCCTCAGGATCTCGAAGATCGACGCGCGGTTCCAGGCACCGGTGAGCGAGTCGTGGGTGGCCTGGCGGCGCAGCTCCTCACGCGTCACGTACAACTCGGCCTGCAGGTCGACGATGCGCTTGCCGGCACGGATCCGCACCTCGAGCTCGGCGTCGGCCGAACCCTTGGTCACGTAGTCGTCGGCACCCGCCTCCATACCCATCACGATGTCCGCCGACTCGGTGCGACCGGTGAGCAGGATCACGTAGGTGTAAGGCTCCTCACGGAAGCGACGGAGGCGCTTCGTGACGTCGATGCCGTCCATGCCCGGCATCATCCAGTCGAGCACCGCGATGCGTGGCGCGTCGTCGGCGACGAGCTTGTCCCACGCCTCGTCACCGTCCGCCGCGGTCTCGACGACGTAGCCCCAGCGCGACAGCTTCGCCTGCAACACCTTGCGTGAAACGGCGTCGTCGTCGGCGATGAGGATCCGGTTCGTGTCAGAGCCGGCTGTCATCCCGTCGGGGCTGGTTCTCTCGATCATGTCCTCGAGTGGTTCACCCATCGTCGTCCCCCACAGATACATCGGAGCGCAGGACGCGAAGTTGACCGCTTTGGCCACCGATGGCCGGATCGCTCCTACGCTGGCTCGACATGAAGTCGGGACTCCGCTCGGACGGCACCGTCGTCGTGGTCGTGGCCTGCCTTGCGGCGCTCATGTCCACAGCCTGCTCCCCAGGGCCCGAGGCCGCAACCCGGACGGCCCCCGCTGCGGCGCCATCTCCGCATGTGGGGCGGTTCGTGCGGCACTGGTCGGGGATCGGTGCGCCTGTCGCCACGGTAGCCGCTCCGGGTGACCAGCGGATCTTCGTGGTCGACAAGGGCGGACGCGTTCTGGTGTCCAGCGACGGCGAGGCGGCTCCGACACCGTGGCTCGACCTCTCCGGCGAGGTCTCCACCGGAGGTGAGCAGGGCCTCCTGGGCATGGCGCTGCACCCGCACTACGCCACGAACGGGCGCGCGTTCCTCGACTACACCGACCGCAGCGGGGACACCCGGATCGTCGAGATCGACGTCGATCCCGTCGTCGCAGCACCCGGGACCCCTGCGAGCGTGCGGTCCCGGCGCGAGCTGCTCCACATCGCCCAGCCGTTCCCGAACCACAACGGCGGCAACCTCGTCTTCGGCCCCGACGCCAGGCTCTGGATCGGCACCGGTGACGGCGGCGGCGCCAACGACCCCGAGGACAACGCCCGGAACCCGGACTCGCTGCTGGGCAAGATGCTGCGCCTCGACGTCGACTCCGACGCTGCTCCGGAGATCTGGGCCCTGGGACTGCGCAACCCGTGGCGTTACTCGTTCGACCCCGCGACCGGGGACCTCTGGATCGGCGACGTCGGCCAGGACGCCGTCGAGGAGGTCGACGTCGTCCGCGATGCCGTCGACGTGGCGCCTGTCCTCGATTTCGGCTGGCCGGCACGCGAGGGGGACCGCGCGAACCCCGACCGCCCCGGGCCGGCACCGGCCGGAGCGATAGAGCCCGTGCTCACGTACCCGACCCACGTCGGCGGGACGTGCGCGGTGACCGGCGGCGTCGTCTACCGCGGCCCGCTCGCCGCCGACTACGTGGGCAGGTACTTCTTCGGCGACGCGTGCAGCGGCCACGTCTGGACCACCGACGCCGCGGACCCCACGGTGGCCACCGACGTCACCGCGATCCTGGACCTCCCCGCAGGCCTTCAGGTCGTCTCCTTCGGGGTCGACTCCGTCGGCCGCCTGTACCTCGTCGACCTCGGTGGCGCCGTGTTCCGCCTCGAGAGCGGGAACTGAGCCACCGCGCCCCGAAGTGTCAGCATGCGAGAGCGGTGGGGACGGTCGTGCGTGCCCGCGGCTGTGGCACGGGCACGAGGTCGATTCCCGGGGGGTCTCGGAGATGGTCACGAGTCGGAGGAACTTCCTGCGCGGGGGCGCCGCGGTCGCGATCGGAGCGACCACGGCGGGACGTTTCGGACCTGCCGGCGCCTCCGGTCCGCTGCCCGACCCGAGCACCTGCCCGATCGAGCACGTCGTCGTGCTCTGCATGGAGAACCGCAGCTTCGACCACATGCTGGGCCGTCTGTCGGGCGCGAGCGGCTTGTCCCGTGATCTGTACAACGAGCGCGAGGACGGCACCCGCGTCTACGTCCACCGCAATCGCGACTTCCAGTGCACCCTCGGGGACCTCGGCCACAGCCACGACGACAGCCTGCAGCAGTTCGCCGGCGGCGAGAACACCGGCTTCGTGCTCAACTCGGGAAGCCAGTCGATGGGCTACTTCGCCGAGGCGGACCTCCCGTACCTGTACCACCTCGCCCGCGAGTTCACGACCTTCGACAACTGGTACTGCGGCCTGCTCGGGCCCACGTGGCCCAACCGCGAGTACCTGCTTGCGGGCACGTCGGCGGGGCGCACGTCCAACGAGTTCTCCAAAGGCAGCCTCGGTCTGCGCGAGAAGACGATCTTCCACCAGATGATCGAGGCCGACCTCGACTTCGGCATCTACTACACCGACCTGCCGTTCTCGGCGCTCTACCTCGACCTGGTGTTCCGCTACGGCAACCGCTTCCGGCCGATGAGCCGCTTCTACTACGACGCCCTCGCGGGCACCTTGCCGCCACTTACGTTCCTCGAACCCGGCTACTTCGTGGGCACCGACGACCACCCTCCCGTGAGCGTGCAGCCCGGTCAGCGCTTCATCGCCGACGTGGTGTCCGCCGTCATGAACTCGCCCCTGTGGCCCAAGACCGCGCTCTTGATCACCTACGACGAGCACGGCGGCTTCTACGATCACGTGGCGCCGCCCACGGTCACCGACGACTTCATCACCCAGGCGGGCTTCCGGGTGCCTACGGTGCTGGTGAGCCCGTGGGCGCGACGCAACTTCGTCGCGCACGGCCAGCACACGCACGCCTCGCTACCGGCGTTCCTCGCGTGGCGCTTCGGGTTCCAGCCCCTGTCCGCACGGGCGGCAACCGAGAACGACATCCTGTACGCGTTCGACTTCGACAACCCGCGCACCGACTTGCCGGTGTTCGAGACACCGCCGTTCGACCAGAGCATGGTGAGCCTCTGCTGGATCGGCCGCTTGGCCGTTGCCGAGGCGTCCGAGGTCGACATGCCCGGTGGGGAAGGTCCCGAAGGCGACATCGTCTGGGCCGAGGGTGACCTGTCGGAGGCGGGACGCGCGGCGCACACGCTGCGGCGTGCCGCGCCCGTCGAGACCCCCGCCCGGATCGCGGCGGATTCCGGCGCGTCGGCCGCGCAGAGCCCCGACATTCCGTTCCACCCGCTTGCCAAGGCAGTCGACGCCGGCGCGATCCCTCGCGAGCTCGATCAGCGGCCCCGACCGGAGCGGCCCACGCCGACCCCGTTCCTCGACCGCGACATGCTGCCGAGCCGCCCGGCGTGGGATCCCAAGGTCGTCACGGCCACCGAGCTCCCCGAGCCCAAGGGTTCGGGCACGGGTTCGGGTTCGGGTTCGGGTTCGGGCACGGGCCGGAGGCGTCCCGGCTTCTTCCGCTGACGCGACCCGGGATCCCGATCCGAGGTTCGTCCCGGGGTTGGAGAACGATCCGGCCACCTGAGCCAGGTTGGAGAACCGCTAGCGCGCAGTTCGCGCTCGCTGTTCTCCAAGCCCCGGCGTTTGGCCGCCCTGTTCTCCAAGCCCCGACGGCGTCAGCTCGACTGGAAGCAGAAGGACGCCTCGGTCGCGAGGACGGTCGAGAACTCGTTCGAGTCGCCGTCGAGCAACGCCTTGACGGTGACGGCGAGGCTCGCCTCACTCATCGACGCGAGTTCGGTGCGGACGCAGTCGGCCAGGACCGGGGCGACCCCGGACCCCTCGAGGGCGACACCCACGAGGTCGGCGATCACCCCCGGTGAGACGCACCCGGCGATGACGTCGGCGGCGGCAGTCGTGTCGTAGCTGCCGGAGTCGATGTCGGCTGCGAGGCCGGACCGCGCCTCGACGCCGTCGTACACGCAGCGGTACTCGGAGTTGGTGAGCTGGACGCCGGACACGAGCTTGTTCACCGCGCTGCTTGTCTGCGCCGACCCGCCCGTCGCGGTGCCGCCCGCTCCACCGCCGGTCGCGGCAGGTGCGGTCGTGGGCGGCACGTCGGACCTGCCGCCTGCGAGGGCGACCACTGCCGCGACCACGACGACAACGACCGCCGTGGCGGCAGCAGCCACCACCCAGACGACGGGCCTGCGGGGACCCCCCGACGAAGGCGCGCTCCCGGCCGGAGACGGCGCCGCGGCCGAACCCGATGGCGGCACAACCACCGGGGCCGACAGTGAAGCTCGCCCGTTCACACCGCCCCCAGGAGGAAGCCGAGGAAGGCTCGCCCCCCTGTCGGACGGGTAGATCGGCTGTGGCAGGTCGGTCGGCGATATGCGGCCCATGGGTCACTCCTGGTCAACGTCCCTCGAACAGCCCTTCGATGATTCGAACCCCTCAGGAGTTCCCGGCTCGGTGGGGAATCCGGTTCCCGGCGGCTCGATAGCATCGCCGCCATGGCAGGCACCGCCGAGAGAGTCCTGACGCTGTGCGACGACGCGCTCGCGCGCCTGCCGGCCGGTGACGGTCGCGACCTCGTGACAGCGGTGCGGGAGAAGCTGGTCGCCCCCCTCCAGGTCTGCATCGCCGGGGGGGTGAGCTCGGGCAAGTCCACGCTCGTGAACGCCCTCCTCGGCCAACAGATCGCGGCCGTCGACGCCGGCGAGTGCACCCGCGTGGTGACCTGGTTCCGCTGGGACCCCCACGAGCGCGCCGAGGTCCAGCTCGTCACCGGCGAGCGTTACCACGTCCAGCTCGACAGGGGCCGCCTGCCCGCGAGCCTCGGTGCTCCACCGGAGGCCGTGCGGCGTGTGGTCGTGAACCTGTCCAATGCCGCTCTCACGGACCTGACGCTCGTCGACACGCCAGGCCTCAACACCGTCACCGAGGTCCACGAGGCCGACACGGCGGCGTTCCTGGGTGTCGGTGCGACCAAGGAAGCCACGGACACGGCGGTCGCGATCGGCCAGGCCGACGCGCTCGTGTTCCTCATGCCACACCTGCGCGAGGCGGACGCCACGGTACTGCGCGGCTTCCGCGACCTGTACTCGGGCACCGGCCTGAGCGCAGTGAACGCCGTCGGTGTGCTGAGCCGCATCGATCGTCTCGCCCGTGACGGTGACCCGCTGACGGTCGCGGAGCCGATCGCGCAGCGCGTCAACCACGATCTTCGGGGCCTCGTGTCGCGGGTCGTACCTGTGATCGGACTCCTCGCCGAGACAGCGCGTGCGGCCTTGTTCACCGAGGACGACTTCCGTGCGGTCGCCCGCCTCGCCACCGTCGAGGATGCGCTCGACCGCGAGGACATGCTGATCTCGGCCGAGGACTTCCTGTCCTTCGACGGCGTCGATCTCGACGTGGGGATGCGCCGGCGCCTGCTCGGTCTGCTCGACCTCTACGGGCTCCAGGTCGCGATCGCGGCGGTCGACGCCGGAGCGCGTGGCGCCGGAGCGGTCCTGCGCGCGCTCGAGCAGCGCTCCGGGTTCGCCGAGGTCGCCGACCTCGTGCTCGGACGCTTCGGACGTCAGGCGGACCTGCTGAAGACCCACGTCGCCATGTGTGACCTCGACCGCATCTCGTACATGCGGACCGACGCCGACGCGGGGCGGGTCCTGCGGTCCCTGCGCACACCCCTCGAGCACCTGGCTCTCGACGCCGACGTCCACGATCTTCACGTGCTCGAAGCGATGCAGGCTGCTGCCACGGGCGCGCTGGCGCTTCCCGACGACCTCCTCGACGACCTCGACCGGCTCGTCGCCGGCGAGGACCCTTGCACTCGCCTCGGAACCGACACCGCGGGCGCCCCCGCAGAAGCCCTGGCGCGTGCCACCGCTTGGGGGAGCTGGGGCGGGGACCCGCGACGCAGCCCGCTCGAGGCACGCCACGCCCGCAGGGTCAAGGAGGCCTACGAGCTCCTCTGGACCAGGGTGTCCGCATGAGCGACGCGGCGCTCCCGCCCCGGCCACCGCAGGCACCGCAGCCACCCCAGCCACCCCAGGCTCCTCAGCCACCCCAGGCTCCTCAGCCACCGCAGGCACCGCAGGCACCGCAGCAGGCACCGCAGCCGCAGCCGCCCCAGGCACCGCAAACGCCGCAGCCGCGCACGTCGCAACAACACGCGGCGCCCGCCGCGACCAGGCCGCAACAAGAGGCGCGGGCCGTGCAGACCGCCGTGCTCGGCTTCGGCAACAAACTCCACCAGTGGCTCACACGGCGGGGAGACGCCTCCGGCGCCGACCGCCTCGCCGCCGAGGCAGCCCGGTTCAAGGAGACCGCCCTCTGGGCCGTCGTCGCCGGTGACGTGAAGCGGGGCAAGTCCAGCCTCCTGAACGCGTTGCTGGGTCGTGAGCGCCTGCTCCCCGTCGACGCCGACGTGGCGACGAGCGTCCACCTCGTCGTCCGCGGCGGGAACGACGACAGCGCCGCGGTCACCCTCCTCGACGAGACCGGCAAACCGGAGCGGCGCGCCGTCGGCATCGACGAGCTCGCGGCGTACGCGTCGATGCAAGCCGACGAGGTCCTGCGCTCACGCGTCGCAGACGTCGAAGTCACGCTCGTGAACCCCCTGCTCTCACGGGGGCTCGTGGTCGTGGACACTCCGGGGGTCGGCGGCATGACCCGCGGCCACAAGGACATGACGATGTCCGCCCTCGCGCGGGCTGATGTGCTCGTGTTCACGATCTCCACCGAGGAGCCCGTCTCGCGTTCTGAGCTCGAGTTCCTCGCCGAAGCTGCCGCACGCATCGACCAGGTCGTGTTCGTCCTGACCAAGGCGGACCTCGCCACCGACGCGGCCAACGACGAGATGGAGGCCGACGACCGCCGCCGTCTCGGTACACGGCTCGACACGCTCGAACAGCGCGCCGCCGAAGGCGACGAGGAGGCGGCGGCAGCGGCGGGCCGCTTCCGCAGGCTCGCTTCCGCGCCGTTCGTGCGGACGTCGGCGTTCCTGGCCGAACGCGCGGCCGCACGTGAGGCAGCGGGCCGGCTCGACGCCGCGGAGCGCTACCGCGAGCGCAGCGGACTCGACGTCCTCGAGCACGTGCTCACCGCGACGATCGACAAGCGTGAGGCGCTGCGCCTGGCCAATCTGCTCAACCTCGCGTCCGCTCTCGTGAAGGACGTCTCGGCCGCGGAGTCGGCGCGCCTGCGCGCCTGCCAGGGCGACTCCGGTGCCGAGGCCGACCTCATGGCCCAGCGCGCCGAGCTCGAGGCTTTCATGGGTCGTCAAGCCAAGTGGCGCGGGACTCTCAACAGCGGCATACAGCGCATGCAGACCGAGACGGGCCGCAAGGTCAGCCACGAGCTCAACCTGGTCCGCAACCACTACCGCGAGCTTCTCGAGGAGACCAAGACGGTCGACAAGGTCGGAGAGACGCTGCCCGAAGAGCTCGAGCGGTCGCTGCACGCCGCGTGGAACAACCTGACGGCCCAGGCCAACGAGGACTTCGCGCGGATGCTCGGTGGCTTCTTCGAGGAGTTCGACGTGGACGGGATGGACGCGGTCCTGGGCGAGATGCGCAAGCCCGAGGGCATCGACGAAGCGGTCTCGCAGAGCCGTGACGCGACCAAGGGGGACGTGACACTCCTCGACGACGGCATCCCACTCGCGACCCAGACGTTCTCGTTCGCGTCGACGGTCAACGCCGCCGCGGGCGCTATGGGTCTCGCCACGGGTGGGCTGGGCCTCGTCGCGTACGGGATCGGTGCCGGTCTCAGCTTCATGATCTCGAAGTTGCGCCACAAGCAGCGGTCGCGGATGCAGAGCAGGGCCGAGTACAACCGTGTGATCAACGAGGCGCTCTTCGGAGCCGAGGGCATCGCCAAGGAGTTCAGCACCGAGCTCGGCCTGCGCATCCTCGACGCGCGCGAGAAGGTCGAGCACGTGGTCGACGCACGTCTCGGTGAGCGTCGCAAGGCCCTCGACAAGCGCGGCCAGGAGCTCCAACAGCTCCTGCGTGCGGAAGCGGGTGAGCGCGCCAGGGTCGCCCAGCAGGCCCAGGCGGCCATGAAGGAGACGGCCATGCTCGAGCAGGAGATCGCGAAGCTGCGATCTGCTCTGGCGCGGCGGCCCGCCAGGGCACCCGCGAGGTCCTGACCCGGACGCCCCCCCACCCAAACGCGGGCAGGACGACGCGCCAGCGACACAAACCACCCGCGTTCGGACGAGCCCCCCCACCCAAACGCGGGCAGGACGACGCGCCAGCGACACAAACCACCCGCGTTCGGACGAGCCCCCCCACCCAAACGCGGGCAGGACGGCGCGCCAGCGACACAAACCACCCGCGTCGGACAGCCCCCACCCACGGGCAGGACGCCGCCAGCGACACAACCACCCGCGTTCGGACGAGCCCCCCACCCAAACGCGGGCAGGACGACGCGCCAGCGACACAAACCACCCGCGTTCGGACGAGCCCCCCGGCTCAGGCGGAGCGGTCGACCAGCGCGTAGATCTGGCCGAAGGTCGTGCCCACGATCACGACCCCGGCGACGAGCGCGGGGCGGCATCGGTTGTAGGCGCCCGTGCCCACGCGCCAGCGCACGTTCCGGGCCGACGGGTCGAGCGCCTGTGTCTCACCGTCGCCGGTGTCGACGAAGACGGACCCGGCACGCGCGGCAGGACCGCTGGAGTAGCCCGCGCCGAGGCGTGCCTGCCAGATAGGGTCCCCCGTAGACACGTCGACGGCGTAGAGAAGCCCGTCGGTGCCTGCCATGTGAGCGCGACCGTCCGCGACTGCGACGGGAGACGCGAGCGGCCCGGCCGTGCGGTAGGCCCAGACCGGGTGCCCGTCGGCAACGTCGAGGGCGTACAGGATCCCGTCACCCGACGGCACGAGCACGGTGTCACCCACCGGTGTCGCCGGCGCGGCCACGGGGCCACCCGTCTGGTACAGCCACTCCGCGGTTCCGGTGTCCGTCGCGACCCCGAACACGCGCCCGTCGGCACAACCCGCAACGACCAGTCCGGCACCGGCTGCGACGATGCTGCGCACGGCCACCCCGACAGGGAGCTGCCACCGCGTGACACCCGAGGCGCGGTCGAGCGACGATATGAGT
Organism: Acidimicrobiia bacterium; assembly: GCA_046331095.1. GTDB lineage: Bacteria > Actinomycetota > Acidimicrobiia > UBA2766 > UBA2766 > JAIBAC01. The sequence goes on along the minus strand of JAXLRM010000004.1, from coordinate 719,606 downwards.
CCCGCGTCGTTGGCGACGACGACGGACGCCGTCGACAGGATCGGTGACGCCGCGACCGCGGCGCCCGTGGGGGTGCGCCAGTACATGCCGCCCGAGGCGGCGTCGAGCGCGACCGCGATCCCGTCCGCCCCGGCAGCGACGACGACGACGCCGTCGGACGCGGGCGCCGGCCAAACGAACCCCCCGAGGCTCACCGCCCACCGGCGGGCCCCGGAGGTGAGCTCGAACGCCGAGAGCGTGCCGTCCTCCGAGCCGACGTAAACAGCGTGCGCGTCGGTGCCGATCAGCCCGGGTGGACGCGGTAGCTGCACGCGCCACAGCAGCGGCGCGGCTTGCGCTGTTGCCGTGTCGAACACGATCTCGGGCGCCTCGTCGGGCTCCGGAGCGGTGCGGGACTCCTCGGCGGGCAGGCCGCGGCCGGCGACTTGCGCGGCACCGAGCGCCACGACGCTCTTGGGCTCGTCTCGCGTGGTCACACGGTCACCGAAGCGATCACCGAGGAGCTGCACGACCAGAGGGATGCGTGACGATCCCCCCACTAGGTAGATCGCCGTGAGGTCGTCGGGTTTCAGGCCGGCGGACTCGATCGTGTCGTCCATCATGTCGACCGTGCGTTCGACGTCGTCGACGACCATGGCCTCGAACTGGCTCCTGTTCACGACGAGCTCGCGGTCGGCGAGAGGCACGAACACCTGGGTCGAGGTGTAGGACGAGAGCGCTTCCTTGGCGCGGCGCGACTGGACGAGCAGGTCGACGGCGGCCTGTTTCCACTTGCGCTCCTCGCCGGTGTTCATGCGCTCCCAGAGTTCGGAGTCGTCCTCCGCGAGGCAGGACCCGAAGTACCGGTACAAGGCGTGGTCGAAGTGCTCGCCGCCGATGGTCTCGTCGCCACCGGGGGTGCCCACCACGGCGAAGCCGTCATCGGTACGACACAGGATCGCCGTGTCGAAGGTTCCCCCGCCGAGGTCGTACACGCCGACGTGGTCGCCGACGGAGACCTGGTCGGCGGCGTAGTGCACGGCGGCGGCCACCGGTTCCTCCGACAACCACGGGCGCGGCAGGCCAGCCACCTCGGCCGCGTCACGGATGGCGTCCTTGCGGGCGTCGCCCCAGCGGACCGGGTGGGTCAGCACGCATGACTGCGGGTCGCTGCCTCCCCGGCGGAGCCTGCCTTCGGCGAGGAAGACCGTGAGCACGGCGGCGACGGCATCACGGACCTGGACGGGCGTGCCGCCGAGGACGAGCGGGGCCGGGCTGCCCACGTGCAACTTGGGCGTGCGGTCGAGACGGTCGGGATGGACGCCGGCAAGGTGCTCCGCCGCGCTGCCCACGACGATCGTGCCGTCGAGGTCGAGACCCACGGCGGACGCCATCCAACGGTTGCCCTCGACCTCGAGGGGCGTCACGACGGAGTCGGCGTACATTGCGCCCGCAGAGCGCGACGTGCCGAAGTCGATGCCGAGAGCCCAACTCACGTCACGGAGTATGGCCGTTGGGTTCCACGGATCGGACCTCGACACCGAGATGACGTGCCAGATCGCCGGGGTCCCCCGCCATCAGCGCCCACAGTGGGAGCGTGCGCCCGTCCGCCGTCGCGAGGACCGGAACACGTGACGCGGCGACCCAGGCCACATCGTCGGCACCGCATCGGCGCAAACGCGTCCAGCCGTGCACGACGACCTCGCCGGCGCCGGTCACGTCGACGCCGAGGTGACCGGCGCGCAGTCCCGCGAGGAGCAGGGGCAACCCGGCCACGACCACGACCGCGAGTGGGACCGGCGCGAACGTCACTGCGGCGAGGACGACCACCCCGAGACCCATCAGGACGGGCGGGAGGAGACGCACCAGCCCCGAGCGGAACACGGTGGTCCGGTCCGACCCGATCCAGGCGGGGACACCCACGGCGGCGAGCACCCCGGCGTCGAGCTCCGCGACATCGGGCACGAGGCAGTCACCGTGGACCCACGACGGAGCCTCGTAGTACGCGACCTCGCCCCGTTCGATCGTCGTCTTGCAGCGGCGGCAGCGGACGGGGTCGGCGACCCGGAGGCGGCGCACGTTCCCTCCCGTTCCGATGGCGGCGTCCCTTGGGCATACTACGGCGATGCCGATCGACCCGACCGAGGACCACGTTGCTGGGTCCGCTCTGCGCGGCGATCCCGCCGCGGTCGAGCGGCTCGACACGGAGATAGCGGCGGCTAGGGACGCGGGCGACTACGCACGCGTGGACGCTGCGCTGGCACCGATCGTGGCGGCGGCCGCGTCCGGGGACGCGGCGGCACTCGAGCTCCTGCTGCGCTGCATCAGCCTGCACCGCCTCGCGCAGGCGCCCGTACGCAAGCTCCTCATCGACGAGCGCGACGTCGACGACGCCGTGCAGACGACCTTGATCCAGGTCTCCAAGGCGATCGGCAGCTTCGAGGGACGTTCGCGCTTCACGACGTGGCTGTACCGCATCGCCGAGCGCGAGGCGCTCCAGGTTCTGCGGCGCAACAAGAACGTGGCCGGACCTTCCGACGACGACCTCACCGGCCTCGCGTCGGAGGTGCGCCGGATGAGCTCGGTCGTCGTGAGCCGGGCGATGATCCGCCAGGCGCTCGAGGAGCTCGACCCGAAGTTCCGCGAGCCGGTCGTGCTCTGCGACGTCGAGGGCCTCGAGTACGCCACGATCGCCGAACGTCTCGGCGTCCCGCTGAACACGGTCAGGACCCGGATCATGCGCGGCCGCCAGTACGTCGCCGACCGCATGCTCGAGGCCCAGCGCAGCGGCGGCTCCCTCGGCTGAACACCGCCGGACCCCCCAACCCCCACCGACGTGGGGACGCAAAGCGGGTCCACAACCCACCTCACGTCCCCACGTCCCCAACCCCCACCGACGTGGGGACGCAAAACGGGTCCACAACCCACCTCACGTCCCCACGTCCCCAACCCACACCGACGTGGGGACGCAAAACGGGTCCACAACCCACCGCACGTCCCCACGTCAAGCGGGGTCGGGGTCGGAGTCGGGGTCGGGGTCGGGGTCGGGGCTAGCGCTGGGCCAGCGCTAACCGGTGCCCGTGACAGGCAGGACGCGGCCGGCGCCGGTGTCGGACGCCCACACGACGTCGTCCACCGCGACGACCCCCTCGGGGTCGGAGAGGTCCGCGGCGACCGAAGCGATCGTGCCGTCGCGGAGAAGACGCCGGATGCGACCGTTGGCGGTGTCGGCGACGAGGACGGTGCGGTCCGGTGCCACTGCGACAGCCGTGGGCCGGGAGAGCTGCGCGTCGACCGCCTGGCCACCGTCGCCAGCGAACCCCGCCGAGCCGATCCCCGCCACCGTCGTGATCGTGCCACCACGGGAGATGCGCCGCACCCTGTTGTTGCCGGCGTCGGCGACGAGGATGGCCCCGTCCTCGGTGACCGCGAGACCGGCGGGAGAGTCGAGCTGGGCATCCGACGCCTGCCCGCCGTCGCCTGCGAAGCCCGGTTGACCCGTGCCCGCGACCGTGTCGATCGTCCCGTCTGGGTTGACGCGGCGGATCTTGTTGTTGGCCGAGTCGGAGACGAACACGGTGTCGTCGTCGCCGACGGCCACCCCGCTGGGGCGGTCCAGTTGTGCCTGGGTGGCGGGGCCGCCGTCACCGCTGCTGCCGCTGTCGCCGGTGCCGGCCACAACCGTCACCTTGCCTCTGTCGATGCGCAGCACCTCGGCGCCGTCACGGTCGGCGACGTAGAGCGGCCCCTCCTCGGTGGGTGCGACCGCGACCACGTCACCGGCATCACCCGCCACTGTCTTCACGTCGCCTTCGGCGGAGACCGACAGGACCGAGCGCGAGCCGGGGTCGGCGACCAGGACCCCACCTGCAGCGCCGGCCCCCAAGCCCGACGGCGCGACGAGGCGTGGTGCGGACGGCCACAGCCACAGGGCCAGCGCGACCGCGATCGCCATGAACGCCGCGCCGGCCAGCACCATCCCGCGTCTCGGGAAGTGGCGCGCTCCGGCGTGGACGAGCACCCCACGCCAGGACTCGACGTCGGGGGGCCGCTCTGTCGGGTCCGCCGCCAGCGCTGTCGCGAAGAACGGACGCAGGGGCACGTGGGGGTCCGTGCCTGCCGCCGGCCACGGCCCCGCCGGCGGCTTCCCCGTCGCGAGCCGGAACAGCACGGCCGCAGCCGCGTAGAGGTCCGTCCGCACGTCGAGCTCGGTGGCGTTCTCCTGTTCGGGCGCCGCGTACCCGGCCGTACCCGCGCCGTCAGTGGTGGCGCCGGTGTCGGCTGCGAGCCCGAAGTCACCCACCACCACGTACTCGTGGGGGCCGACGAGGACGCCCGCGTGGTCGCCGTCGCCACCCACGAACAGGTTCTCGGGTTTGAGGTCACCGTGGACGAGGCCGTGCGACGCGACGGCTTCGACCGCGGCGGCGAGCTCGACGCCGACCGCAACGAGCTCGGCGGCGCCCGGACGCACGGAGGCGGCGTCCAGATCCCTGGCCCGCTCGGCCAGCGAACCGCCCTCGACGAGATCCATGACGAGATACGGCTGGCCGCTGTCGAGCACGCCGACGTCGTGGACGGCCACGACCCTCTTGTCCTCGATCGCTCGCAAGAGTCTCGCCTCGCGCAGGAACCGCTGCACCAGATCCTCACGCTGCGAGAGGTTGTCAGCGAGCACCTTGACCGCGACGTCGACGTCGAGGTCGGGATCGTGCGCGCGGAACACCGCGCTCGAGGCGCCCGTGCCCAGGAGTCCGACGACCCGGTAACGGCCGATGCGGTCCGGGATCGCCACCCGTGCTCGTGTCCTCCTGTCGGCGGTCGCGGTTCAGTACGCGCCGGCGACGGTCGTGATCGTCCCGTCGCTCGCAATGCGGCGCACCCGGCCGTTGCCGGAGTCAGAAACGTACAGGTTCCCGTCGGGGCCGATCACGCAGAACGCCGGAGCTGACAATGCGGCGTCACCACCCGGGCCGCCGTCGCCCGTGAAGCCGGCTTCACCGGTGCCGGCGACGGTCGTGATCGTCCCGTCGGTCGCGATGCGCCGCACCCGGTGCCCCTTGAGCTCGGTCACGAACACGGTGCCGTCGGCCGCGACCGCGATGCCGGCGGGCGCGTTGAGCCGCGCCGACGTCGCCGCGCCGCCGTCACCGCCGTAACCCTGCTGGCCGGTGCCGGCGATCGTCGTGACGATCCCGTCGGGTCTGATCCTGCGCACGCGGTTGCCCACGAGCTCGGTCACGAACACCGATCCGTCGGGACCGACCGCCACGCCGTACGGCTGGGCCAGGTTCGCGTTCGCGACGGCCACGTCACGTCCGCCGTCGTTCTGGGGCAGCCCCGACCCTGCGACCGTCGTGATCACACCGCCCTGGTCGATGCGCCGGATCCTGTTGTTGGAGCTGTCGGCGACCAGGAGGGACGCTGTGTCCACGGCAACCCCGATCGGGTAGTCGAGCTGGGCGGCAGTCCCGGGGCCACCGTCGCCACCGAAGCCCGCGGTACCGGTTCCCGCGACGGGCGCCGTTCGCCCGTCGGTCGTGGAAGCGAAGACCTGCGAGGTGAGGCCGGAGGTGGCGAACATCAGGCCGTTCGGCGCGATCGCGAGGCCTGCGAGCCCGGCGTCGTTCGGCGCGCCGATGGTCACGATCGTGCCGTCGGCCTCGACACGGCGCACGGCACCGGTGTAGCCCTCGACGACGACGAGCCTGCCCTGGGGGTCGAACGCGATTCCCTCGGGTGTGCGCAAGGGCGCCTCGGTCGCGGGGCCGCCGTCACCGGATAGTCCTGCCGGGCCGGTGCCCGCGACCGTGCTGATCGTCCCGGCGGCGTCCACTCGCCTGACCCTGTTGTTGAAGCCGTCGACGACGAGCACGGCGCCGTCGCGGCCGACCGCCACCGACGACGGCGTCGACAGGTCGGCGGCGACGGCGGGACCGCCGTCACCGGAGAACCCGCGGGTGCCGGTGCCCGCCACGGTCGTGATCGTTCCGTCGGTGCCTACGCGGCGCACCCTGCGGTTGCGCACGTCGCCGATGTAGACGCCGCCGTCGGGACCGGCGACGATGCCCTGGGGGCTGTCGAGTTGCGCCGCGATCGCGGGACCACCGTCACCGCCGGATCCCGCCGTCCCGGTGCCCGCAACCCGCGTGATCGTGCCGTCGGCGCCCACGCGGCGGACGACCGCAGCGGCGTCATCGAGCACGTAGACACTCCCGTCGGCAGCGGCGGCGATCGCGGACGGCGAGGTGAACGAGGCATCCACGGCGGCACCGCCGTCACCGCCAGTTCCCTCGGCGCCCGAACCGGCGAACGGCCGCAGCTTGTTGTCGTCCACGATCCAGACCCGGTGCTCGTGGGACTCGGCGACGAGGACCCTGCCGTCGGGGAGGACCTCGACGTCGGTGGGCAGCAGTCCGACCGAGCGCGCGTCGGCTCCGGGGGTCGCACTCCCGCTGGAGCCGTTGCCCGCCAGGGTGGAGACGGTGCCGTCAGGCGCGATACGGCGCACCCTGCCGTTGCCGTTGTCGGCGACGACGACCGATCCGTCCGGCGCGGCCGCCGCCGCGATCGGCGACGAGAACGTGGCCCGCGTGGCGGGGCCGCCGTCACCGGAGAAACCGATCGCACCCGTGCCGGCGATGGTGCTCAGGGTGCCGTCGGCCGTCAGGCGCCGCACCCGGTTCGTGCTCGTCTCCACGATGTACGCGGTGCCGTCGGTGCCAGTCGTGACGTCGATCGGATCGATGAGACGCGACTGCGTGCCGGCGCCGGAGTCGACACCGGCGATCCCGCCCGGTGGGGCCGCGCTCGTGGCGACACTCCCACCGCCGCGGTTCGCCACCAAGAGGACGAGCGCACCCACGGCAGCCACGACGCCGAGCGTCACACCCACCACGACGGCCATGCCGGGACGCTTGCGCCGCGCGACCGGTGCCGCCGTCGGGGGCGCCACCGAAGTTGCAGGCACTGCCGGCGTGCGCCGCAGCGGCGGGGTCGAGCGCGTCAGCGTCGACAGCCCGTCGAGGAACGGCACCCGCACGGCGGGTGTCTGCCAACCTGCGCCGGCGGTGTCGAGGGCGCTCTCGGCCGCGAAGAGCCACTCCCCGACCGTGGCGAAGCGGTCCTCGGGCCGCCGTGCGAGCCCCCGGCGCAGGAGCTCCGCGACCGCGGGCGGCAGCGCCGCGTCGTCGACGGTGGCGACAGCAGGCTCCGTGGGCGGAGTCCCCGCCACGACCGTGTGGAGTATCGCGGTCGCCGCGTACAGGTCGGCGCGGGCGTCGATCGGGCTCGACGGGTCTGCTTGCTCGGGTGCCATGTAGCCGGGAGTGCCCACGGCAGCGGTCAAGCGCGTGGGACCGTCGAGGTCGCGTGCGAGGCCGAGGTCGCCGACCACCAGGCGCTCGTCGATACGGATCAACGCCGTGCCGATGTCGTCCGCGGCCGTGGTCGCGGCGATGTCGCCTTTCCGGCGAGTGCTGCGCAACAGCAGGTTCGAAGGCTTGAGGTCACGATGCACCACCCCTAGGCGGTGGACCTCGGCGATGCCCTCCGCGAGCTGGCGCACGAAGCGCAGGACGTCCTCCACGCTCAGCTTGCGGCCCTCGGCGGCGAGCACGCCGATACGGTCCTCGACGGTGCCGTGCTCCGCGAAGTCCATCACGAAGTACGGGCACGCGTCCTCGGTCTGGCCGATGTCGTGCACGCGGACGACGCGGGTGCCGTCGACGCGGCGCAGGAGTTGGGCCTCGCCGATGAACCTGCCCCGTGTCTCGGGGTCGAAGCTCCAGTTGTCGGCGAGGACCTTGACCGCGACGGTCACGTCGAGCGCCTCGTCACGCCCGCGGTAGACGGTGGCGAACGTGCCGCTTCCGAGGACTTCCTCGAGGCGGTAGCGCCCGAGAGCGGCCGGCAGTTTCACCTCGACGCCCCCACCACCGCGTCCGCACCGAGTGTGACAGAACCCTGCACGGAGACCACTCTACGCGGTCGACTCGTGAGGGTGGCGAACCGGCCAAGGCGCCCGGCAGGACCGAATTGCCGAGAGCGCTTCACGTCGCGGCCCCGATGGAAGTATCGTGTGAGGAACCCCGGGAGTCCCCGGATACGGGGGCTCGTGCCGCAACCGGGGTAAGGGACCGCGGCTCGTGTCCTCCCAGTCGCGACGCGGACCCGGACGGAGTGGTTGTCGGAGGGCGTCCTCCCAGTCCGCCTTCGGCGCCTGGTCCGGTGGCTTCGGCCACCGGACCACCTCCGTCATCCGGTCCCGTGACGTCACAGCGACGCGAGCGCGAGCGCGGCGGAGCCGAGTGCACCGCCGTAGTCGCCGAGCGATGCCGCCACGACCGCGGGTGCGCTCTCGGGGACGATCAGGGAGCGCCGCATCTCGCGACCCACACGGTCGACGAAGTCCTCGCCGAAGCTGTCTGCCACTCCTCCGCCCAGAACCACCCGCTCGAGGTCGAGCAGGTTCACCGCCGATGCGATCCCGGCCCCGAGCCCCTCGACAGCGCCGTCGATGAGCTCGACTGCGAGTCGGTCGCCCTCCTTGACGGCCTTGCGGAAGACCGACGAGGTGAAGTGGTCCTTGTCCTTGGCGTCGGCGATCTCGAGGAGCTTGCTCTTGTGACCCGCGGCGATGCGCTTGCGGGCGCGCCCCTCCATCGACGCCCGGCCGGCATAAGCCTCCAGCGAGCCTTCTATGCCCTCGGGCGGTTTGCGGCCGTCGATCTTGACGACCATGTGACCGAGCTCGCCCGCGTAGCCGTGTGGGCCGCGGCGGAGCTCCCCGCCGAGCACGAGCCCGCCACCGATGCCGGTACCGCACCACACACCGAGGACGTCGTCGCAGTTGCGGGCCGCCCCGAGGCGATGCTCGCCGAGGACGGCGACGTTGACGTCGTTGTCGACGAGCACGTCGACACCGAGGCGCTCGCGCAGGAGCGGGCCGACGTCGACCGCCACATCGAAGCCCGCCAGGTTCGGGGCGCGCAGCACCCGCCCCCGAACCGAGTCCACAGGCCCGGGGACCCCGACGCCGACCGCGGCAACGTCACGCAGGCCGAGCACTTCGACCGACGCGATCACGGCGTCGAGCACGCCGTCACGACCTTCGCCCCGCGGAGTGGGCCGGCGGTCCTCGGCGAGCACGAGCGCTGCAGGGTCGACGTCACCGCCTGTGCTCGTGTGGGCGAGCACGTCGCCGTCCACGACGACGCTCTGGACCTTGGTGCCGCCGAGGTCGACTCCGATGACGCGCATGTGGCCGCTCCGGCTCGGGAGGCCGAAGCTACCCCGCCGTGGCCCCCCTTTGACCTCCCCCGCCGCCGCCGCATCCCCTACGCGTACCGCCTCGGGCACGGCCGGACACGTTCTGGGCGCGGCTGCCGACGAGATCCCGCCCTGGGCGATGGGCAACGCCCGCGTCGCCTTCCGCGCGTACGCACCCCGGCGTCCTCGCGATCAACGACACCGGAGCGGGACGCACGGTCGCCTTCGACCTCGGCGGCGTGATTGCCCGCAGGGCCGGACCGGCCGACGCGGACGTGACCCTCGCCGGCCCGGTGGGCGAGCTCACCCTGTGCCTCTCGGGACGCCGCGGCGCGGCACGCGTCGACCTCACCCCCGCCGACCACCCCCTCGCCGCCGACCTGCGCACGGCGCGCCTCGGCGTCTGACGCGTCCGGTAGCGTTCGCGCTTCGACCGGGCCGAGGGCTCCGGTCGCGAACCCGGGAGGACGCGATGCAGCTCGGCATGATCGGCCTGGGACGCATGGGCGCCAACATCGTCCGGCGCCTCATGCAGGGCGGCCACGACTGTGTCGTCTACGACGTGTCCGCAGACGCCGTCGCGGCACTCGTCGACGAGGGAGCGACGGGAGCGGCCAGCATGGCCGACTTCGCGGCCAAGCTCGACGCGCCGCGTGCCGCGTGGGTGATGGTCCCCGCCGCCGTGACCGGGGCAACCGTCGACGAGGTCGCCGCGGCCTTCGACTCCGGAGACGTGATCGTCGACGGCGGCAACAGCTTCTACCGCGACGACGTCGACCGTGCCGCCGCGCTCGCGCCCGAAGGCATCCACTACGTGGACTGTGGCACGAGCGGCGGGGTGTGGGGCCTCGAGCGGGGGTACTGCCTGATGATCGGCGGCGAGGCGGACGTCGTGGCGCGCCTCGACCCGATCTTCCGGACGCTCGCGCCGGGCGCCGATGCGGCCGCCCGTACTCCCGGGGCGAGCGGCGCGCCGACGACCGCGGAGTGCGGGTATCTCCACTGCGGACCCAACGGCGCCGGCCACTTCGTCAAGATGGTCCACAACGGCATCGAGTACGGGCTCATGGCCGCCTACGCCGAGGGGCTCAACGTCCTCGCCAACGCCGGTGCCGGGCTGGAGGGACGCGACGCGGATGCCGAGACGACGCCCCTGCGCGACCCGCAGTACTACCGCTACGACATCGACACCGCCGCGGTCGCCGAGGTGTGGAGGCGCGGGAGCGTGATCGCGTCCTGGCTGCTCGACCTCACCGCGGCCGCGCTGCGTGCCGACCCCGAGCTCTCGTCCTTCGGCGGCCGCGTGAGCGACTCCGGTGAAGGGCGCTGGACCACGGAGGCCGCGATCGACGTCGGGGTGCCGGTGCCGGTGCTGACCGCGGCGCTCTTCGAACGGTTCTCGTCCCGCGGCGACGACGAGTTCGCGGCGAAGGTGCTGTCGGCGATGCGCAAGCAGTTCGGTGGCCACGACGAGAAGCACGGCGCCTGAGCCGGGACGGGCAACGGGAGAGGCACATGGCTCGCAACATGGACCGCTGGCTCGGCGACGGCGGCATGGCCTTGCTCGCTTCGCTGGGCGTCGACTTCACGTCGTACTCCGAGGGCGAGGTCGCGGGGACGTGGATCCCGACGGAGCTGGCCTGCAACCCGAACGGGCCCGTGCAGGGCGGCACATTCGGCGTCGTGCTCGACGGGCTCATGACGTTCGCGACGCTGTCCGCCCTCGAGCGCGGCGACGGATGCACGTCGCTGGAGATGAAGATCTCGTGGATGCGCGGCGCCAAGGGCGGGGACACACTCGCCCTGCGGGGCAGGGTCGTGCGAATGGCGCGCAGGGTCGCTTTCTGCGAGGCGACCGTGACCGACGGCGACGGTGAGCTGGTGGCGTCGGCATCGGGAACTCAGCTGCTCCGGAGGCGCGACCCGACCTAGTGACACACCACTAGGGTGGCGCCCGTGAACGTCGACCAGCAGCTCTCAGCCCGCCTCCAGGACGCGATGCGCGCCAAGGACCGTCCGGTCCTCGACGCGATCCGCAACGCGCGCACGGAGATCCAGAAGGCGGCCACCGCGGAGGGCGCGAGTGGCGAGGTCACCGACACGCTCTGCCGCGAGGTCATCGCCGGCTACGTCAAGAAGCTCCAGAAGGCGCTGCCCACGTACGAGCAAGCGGGCGAGCGGGGGGCCGCTACGGCCGAGAAGCTGCGCTTCGAGATCGGCTACCTGTCGGAGTGGCTCCCCGCGACCCTCGACGAGGGGGCGACCCGAGCGCTCGTGGTCGACGCGATCGCGTCGACGGGGGCGTCGGAGCCCAAGGACGCCGGCCGTGTCATGGGAACGATCATGAAGGCCCACAAGGACGAGGTCGACTCGGCACTGGTCCGTGCCCTCGTCGACGAAGCCCTGGCTGGCTGACGGCACCCAGCCTCGGAACGCCGCCCGGAACACCGGTCGGAACACCGGTCGGATGACGATGCGGCCGAACCCCCGACGTTGGAGAACTGGAGTGCGCGAAATCGCGCTCGTGGTTCTCCAAGCCCCGGACTCTGGCCGGTCTGTTCTCCAAGCCCGAAGACCTGGGTCTCACCGGGACTCCGCGCCCAGTTCCTCAGGTGCCGGGTCCGTCCCGAGCGCGATGGCGTCCTCGGCTGCCTCCCTCGTCGCCTCGGGCAACTCGGGTTCTCCGGGCTCCTCGACCTCCCCGAGAAGCCCCGCATCCACCGCATCCTCGGCCTCCTCGGGCTCCATGGCTACCCCCGCATCCCCGCGTTCCCCGGCATCGCCGGCTTCCTCGGGCGCGTCGACCGACGCTCCACGCCAGAGCTGGGGGCTCAGGCTGTAGACCTCCGTCGCTCCCGTCTTGCCACGCAGGACGAACTCGCCGACCGGGACGAGACCGGCGGCCGCCCGTCCCCCCGCACCACGCGCCGCGACCGCGGCGTCGCCATTGACGAGGACGGTGCGCCCGAGTTCGCGGGACAGCTCCTGCAGCCTCGCGGCTTCGTTCACGGCGTCACCGACGACGGTGTACTCGAACCTGCTCGCCGAACCGATGTTGCCGGCGAAGACCTCGCCCGAGGAGATACCGATGCCGAAGTCGAGGCGCATGCCCTCGAGTCGCCCGGCGATCTGAGCAGCAGCCTCGAGGGCGTGCACCGCGTGCACGGCGTCGTCACGAGGAGCGCCGAAGACCGCGAGGACGGCGTCGCCCTGGAACTTGTTCACGAGACCACCGACGGCCTCGACGGCCTCGACGACTGCCTCGAAGACGACGTTGAGGAGCTGGGCGAGCTGTGTCGGCTGGGCGAACTCCGCCAGCGTGCTGAACGACGCCAGGTCCACGAACAACGCCGAAACCGAACGCACCTCGCCACCGAGGCGCATCTCCGCCTCGCCCGTGCGCGCCGCGATCAACGCGGCCTCCGCGACCTGCTCACCCACCTGGCGCCCGAAGAGGTCCTCGACGCGTTCACGCGCAGCGAGCCCCTCGACCATCTCGTTGAACCCGTGCTGGAGGCGACCGAGCTCGTCGATGCGGTCGATTGGCACCCGCACGGCGAAGTCACCCTCCTCGACCTTCTCCATGGCGTCCTGGAGCCCGTGGATCGGAGCGAGGATGGAGTGCCTGACGTTCACCGAGAAGACAGCGCCCACGAAGATGCCTGCGATCGCGAGGAACCACGCCATCGAGGACAACTCCGCTGTGGACGCCTCACCACGAAAGGTGGCGACGAGAGCCATCGCCACGAGCGGGATCACCGTCCCGATCGTGAACATGAAGCGCAGCCGCGCGCGCAGCCGGTCGGCGGGTGGCAGCGGCAGGCTCACCGGGTCCCCGCCGCGGAAGAACACGGGCAGCCACCGGCGCCACGCGTCCTCGATACGCAGGTAGACGATCGCCGAGGTGCCGACTCCTGCCACGAGCGTCCCCGCGCACGCGAGCACGAACCTGCGAACCGCGAAGCCGTCCGCGGTTATGCCTTCGGCGAGTCCGAAGCCGAGCGCGGCGACCACCCAGAACGAGATCGAGATGACGCTCTGGACCGCGGGCTGCACCACAACCGAGATGCGCAGGCGTTCCGGCGGGTGACTGACGCCGTCGTCGTGTTCGAGCCAGTCGACGAGCGGACGAGCTGCGCGCCACGAGATCCAGAGCACGAGCACGAAGGCGGGGACGGTGAGCAGCGAGACGTACGCGATGAAGCTCCGCGTCGACGTGGGCAACGATGCCTGCTGGAATGCCACGTAGAAGGTGGCGATGATCGCGCCGCCCAGGACATTGGCCTCGATGAAGTCGCGTGCGACCGCGCGACGCAGCAGCTTGACCTCCCGCAGGCCCCGATCGGCTGCTGCGGGCGTGGGTCCGGATTCCGATGGGTTGGCTGTCACAGGGCCTCGGAGGACTCGCTGCGGTCCGGCGTCCGGGCTGGGTGCGCCTCCACACCGGCGTCACGTAGATTTCAGGCCGCCGTCGAGTCTACCGCTGGGCCTCCGCGCCCCCGATCCGGGAAACCAGATGCCCGAGACGCCCCCCGCCCAGGATCCCCGGGTGGCACGCTCCCGCGGCGGCACGGCGACTCGGAACCAGGTGCTCGTGTCTGCCCGCCGCCTCTTCCTGGAGCACGGCTACCACGCCACGACCACCCGCGCGATCGCGCGCTCCGCGAACGTGTCGGATGCCCTCCTGTACCGGTACTTCCCGTCGAAGCGCGACCTGTTCGACGCGGTGATCGAGGACGGCCTCGCCCACCTCGAGCCCTACGTGCGTTTCGGGGCGCCTGCGCTCGCGAACCTGCGCCTGCGCGAGACGCTCGAAGCGGCCGCGTACACGACCGTCGAGATCGTGCGCCGCGACCTCGAGGTGTTCCAGCTCATCATCGCCGAGTCGCGGCTGCTCGAAGGCGACCGCCGGGTGCCCGAGCTGATGGGCAGCCTGCACAGCAGTCTCTCGGACCGCATCCAGGACTTCGTCGATGCCGGTGAGGCTTGTCCGTGCGACACCTGGGTGTTCGCCCAGCAGTTCGTCGGGGGGATCGTCATGCACGATCTCTCGCGCTTCCTCATGGGCGAATTGCGCGAGTCCGTCGCCGACGATACGGACCATTTCGTGTCCGAGGTCGTGGACGCGGCCCTGCGTTCACTGGCACCGCTGGAGGCCTGACGCCCACGCAGCGCCGATTCGTGCTGGAATCGGGCGCGACTCAGCAGCGCCGAGAGGAACACCAGAGGATGCAGCACCAGTCCATGGGACCCCCGCCCGGCCTTCCCCCGATGTGTCCCACCTGCGGCGCCCAGAACGCGCCCGGGGCGGGCTTCTGCGCCGCCTGCGGGACCGCCCTCGTCGCGCCCGGCCAACAGCCTGCCGCCGCGCCGCCACAACCCCAACTCCCCTTCGACGCTCAGCCTCAGCCGCCAGGCGCGCCTGGCGGACACCAGCTGCCACCGGCGTCCCCGGGCTTCGGCGAGGCGTCACCTCCCCTTACCGGCCCGTCGGATGTGGCACCGGTCGCCGCTGCCCCGCCGCAGTCGGGTGCGCTGCCCCCGCTTCCGGTCACGCCTCCGGGCTCGCCCCCGCCTCCCCAACCCGGCCAACCACCGCTCCCACAACCCGGACTGCTGCCGCTCGCCCAGCCCGGCCAACCACCGCTCCCACAACCCGGACCACCGGCCCTCGCCGAACCCGGAATGCCACCCCTCGCCCAACCCGGACCGCCGGCCCTCGCCGAACCCGGAATGCCACCCCTCGCCCAACCCGGACCGCCCGCCCTCGCCGAACCCGGATCGCCCGCCCTCGCCCAACCCGGACCACCACCCCTCGCCCAACCCGGGTCCCTTCTCCCCCAACCGGAGCCACCGCCCCTCACCCAGCCCGGACCGCCACCCCTCACCCAGCCCGGACCGCCACCCCTCGCCGAACCCGGAATGCCACCCCTCCCACAACCCGGCCAAGCGTTCCTGGCCCAGCCGGCGCCGCCCCCACTCGGTGAGCCCCGACAGGACCTCGCACCCGCTGGGGCGATGGCCCCGGCTGCGATGTGTCCCACCTGCGGTGCCTCCGTGGAACCCGACGCGCCCTTCTGCGGCAACTGCGGCACCGAGCTCGCACCGGCACCGGCCGAAGGCGGCCCGGTGGGCGAACTCGTCGGTCCCGACGGCATCCACCAGGCGTTGAGCGGGGTCGTGACGATTGGCCGTGACGAGCAGAACTCGCTGATGATCCCCGACCCCGCTGTGTCGCGCGCGCATTGCCGCCTCGAGACCCGTGGTGGAACGGTCTTGCTCTCGGACCTGAACTCCACGAACGGCACCTGGGTCAACGGGCGTCGCGTCCAACACGAGGAGCTCACCGACGGCGATCGCCTGCTCGTCGGACGCACCGAGCTCGTCTTCCGCTCCCTGCGAGCACCCGGCCCGGCGCAGCCGCTTCCACAACAACCCCTCGGCCAAGGCCCCCTCTACCCGTCGCCCGACGCGCCCGGCTACCCACCGCCGCTCGGGCCTCCGGGGCGCTAGCGCCACCTGAGTCCTGAGAGCCCTGCGGTCGAACTGTCAGGGCACGGCCGCGGGACCCGAATCCGCGTGCACCTCGGCGTCGGACATGAAGTACCAGCGCCACGCGTCACGGGCCATCGCCGCTAGTGGCACAGCGACGATCACGGCCTCGGCGCCGAGCAAGCCGCCGCCGATCAACAGGATCAGCATGATCGCGAGCGCGGGCATCTCGACCGCGCTGCCGACCACGAGCGGGCCGAGGACCATGGAGATCCCCTCGGTCAGCGCCGCCACCACGAGGCCGGTGACGAGCGCCTTGACCGGGCCGCCACTCGCCCAGGCGAGCGCCACGGCGGGGATCGCGGCGATGATGGGACCGATGCCGGGCACGAGCCTTCCCACGGCGGCAAGCGCGGCAAGGGGAAGGAAGAACGGCACGCCGATGATCGCGAAGGCGATCGCGGAGAGGATCCCGCCCAGGAGCGAGAGCAAGAGCTGGCCGCGCACGAAGCCGGTGCCGGTGCGGCGCATCTGCTGGACCGCGCCCACGAGCCTCTCGCGGCCGGAGCGGGCCAGCCACCGGTTCACCGCAGCCCCGTAGCGGGGCAGGTCCTTGATCGCGAGGAACGCGACGCACGAGCCGAGCACCGCCGACAGGAGGAACGTGAACGAGCCCCGCACCAGCCCCAAGAGCGTGTCCCCGAGCCCCTCCGCCGCGGCCTGGTACCGCTCCTGCATCGCGCGGGTGAAGCCCTCGACCGCAGACGCGGCGGCCGGGTTCTGCGCGGCAACGCGGTGCTGGTAGCTGCGTGCGCCCTCGGAGAGGCGGCTCAGCACGTCGGGCAGCCCGGCGACGAACTTGGTCGCCTGCGACACGAACGGTGGGACCACGAGCCAGATCAGCCCACCGAAGGCGAGGAGGGCGCCGAAGAACACGATCGCGGTGGCGGCGAGGCGGTTCATCCCGCGACGCTCCAAGATGCCGACCAGCGGGGCCACGAGCACCCCGATGATCAGTGCCATAGCGGCGGGCAACAGGAGTCCACCCAGCTGCAGGATCAGGAACCCGCACCCCCCGACGACGACACCAACCCCCAGGAGCGCCCACGCGTGCCCCCCGAGGCTGTCGACGCCGCGCCAGAACTCGCGAAGCCGGACCTGCCTCCGATCCGCCGCTGTCACAGGGCTACCGGCGGCGGCGCTCGTCGTCATGGCTGCCAAGGTACCTCTGGGCCCGATCGCAGCCGCGCCTCGATCCGGTCGACGTCCTCGGGCCAGTCGACGTCGAGGAACGACAGGCCCTCGGGGTCGAGGTCACGCCAGCGGTCCTCGTCCACCCACTCCACCGAGCAGTGCTCGAGAAGCGCCGCCAGGCGGCGTTCGCCGGCATCGGTGAGCTCCGACGCGACCGACGCGAGCGCCGTGTCGTAGACGCCGACGAGCGGCTCCGGCCCGTTCGGGCCCCGCGCGACGACGGCGTCGGCGTCGCGGCGGCACGCGAGGAGGTGGCCGAGGAGACCGGGGGCGAGGAATGGATGGTCGCAGCCGAGCGCGAGCGCATGACCGGTTCGGATGGTCGCCAATCCCCACGCCAGGCCTGCGAGCGGACCCTCGAAGCGCACCGGTTCCAGCGTCCGCGCGAACCCCGGCGGCGCCCAGGGACCCACGACCAGCACTTCGTCGACGAGCGGGGCCGCGGTGTCGAGCACGCGGCGCAGCAGCGGGGATCCGCCGACGACAGCCGTGGCCTTGTCGGTGCCGAAACGCCGCGACCGGCCGCCCGCGAGCACGACCGCGCCCACCGATGTCATGGCACCATTCTGTCGACGAAATCGGCAGGGTCGCGCCGCGGCGCCGGCGGCAGGAGGTGTTCGGGCCTTCCGGCGCGCACGAACGCGACGAGGCCCTCGGTCTCGGTGACCCCGTGGATGCGCCTCAGCGCGGTGGCAGCGTCGGGAACGTCGACGGGTGCGGTCATGGCATGGGTGACGGCGCCCGAGGCCGCGAGCGCGAGGGCTGCGCGCTGCCAGCCGCGCCCCCCCTCGAAGAGCGCGGCCGGGTCAGTGCCGGGCGCGACGAAGAGGAGGAAATCCGTCGACGTGTCGGCCACGCGGCGTGCCTCGCGTGCGAGACGTGACGGCACCCCCAGCATCGACACCAGCGGTGGTGCCGACAGCACGCGTCCGACCGAACCGCGCACACGGCTCATCCCGAGGTTGCTCGCGAGGATTCCGTCCGTGGCGCCGGAGGCCTCCCAGGGCCAGAAGCGGTGCCAACGGTGTAGTTCGCGCCGCGCTCGCTTGTCGCCGACCTGCACCCTGACGGCGAACTCGACCGCGTCGAGGACGCGGACGCGGTCGCGGGCGGCAGTGGTCACCGTGCGGGCTCCCGGCAGCGCCGCCCGGCCTGCTGCGGCAAGCTCGGCACGGCTGAGCGGCGGCCCGGTCATGCGGCCCCGGTGGGTACGGCGCAGCATCATCTGGGCGGCGAGGACGACGTTGGAGGCATCGGCGGGCACACCGGCGATGACCTGGACCGCAGCCGGCCACTCCTGCGACACGTCGAAGGTCACGTTGGTGTCGAGACCCCATGCGTTCGCCGCCAGACGCGCGTTCTCGACCGCGGCCCCGAGCGAGACCCAGCCGCCCCGGTGCCGGGGGTCCACGGTCGGGAACGAGCGCGCGGGGTCGAGGCGGGCGTACAGCCGGTCACCCCAGGGCAGGAACCGCCACGCCTGCGCGTTCTGCGGGCTGTAGGCGGCTGCAGCCGCCGTGATCATCGTGCGGAAGAGTGGTTCCACTGGTAGAGGCGGCGGGCGGAATCGAACCGCCGTAAAAGGTTTTGCAGACCTCTGCCTGAGCCACTCGGCTACGCCGCCCGGTCAGCCTGGGAGCGTAGCAGTGGCCGATTCCGCTCCCGCGTGGATCCGAGTGGCAGACTGCGTCGATGAGGTTCGTGGAGGTTGCCGGCGCCCGCATGTCCGCCATCGGGCTCGGCACGTGGCAGTTCGGCTCCCGCGAGTGGGGCTACGGCAACGAGTACGCCGACCGCGAGGCAGGCGCGATCGTGCGCAGGGCGCTCGAGCTCGGCGTCAACGTCGTCGACACGGCCGAGATCTACGCATTCGGCCGTTCCGAACGCATCGTCGGGTCCGCGATCGAGGGCGCCACCCGCGACGACGTCTTCGTGGCCACGAAGGTGTTCCCGCTCTTCAGCATGGGGGCCGTGATGGCACGGCGCGCACGGGCGTCGCTCGCGCGGCTCGGCGTCGAAGCGGTCGATCTGTACCAGATCCACTTCCCGAATCCCTTGATCCCGTTTCGCCTGCAGGCGGCGGGCCTCGCCCGCGTCCTCGACGACGGCCTCGCGCGCCACGTCGGTGTGAGCAACTTCAGCCTCGCTGGATGGCGCACGATCGAGGGCCTGCTCGGCAGAACGGTCCTGTCGAACCAGGTGCAGTTCTCGATGGTCAAGCGGCATCCAGCGGACAAGATGGTTCCCTACGCAGCCGCGTCCGACAGGGTCGTGATCGCGTACAGCCCGCTCGCGCAGGGGTTCCTGTCTGCGAAGTACGGGCCCGCCAACGCGCCCAAGGGCGGTGTGCGCCGGTCCAACCCCCTCTTCAGCGACGAGAACCTCACCCGTGCCACCGACCTCTACGACGCGCTCCGCGACGTCGCTTCGAGCCACGGAGCCGAACCGGCGCAGGTGGCGCTCGCTTGGCTGATCCACCACCCCAACGTCGTCGCGATCCCCGGCGCGAGCAGCGTCGAGCAGGTGGAGTTCAACGCGGCAGCTGCCGAGTTGGAGCTCAGCGCCGACGAGTTCACGCACCTCACGAAGACCGCGCAGGAGTTCCGCCCGGTGCGCAACCCGCTCCAGCGCCTGGTGCGGGCCTGAGGTGGCACGTACGTACGAGAACCCCGGCTTCCCGGTGTTCCCGCGACACGGCGTCGACATGTTGTGGGTTCGCCACGGCCGCTCCGAGGACTGGCAGGAGGGCGCCCCGATGGCCCGCACCGCCGACGGGCACGGCGACCCGCCCCTCTCCGACGAAGGTCACGTGCAGGCCGAGGCGCTCGGACGCCGTCTCGAGGGAGTCAGGATCGACGCCGTGTACGTGTCGCCGCTGCGGCGCACGCACCAGACCGCGGCGCCGCTCCTGCGACGGCTCGGGATCGACCCCGTCGAGCTCGCCGACCTGCGCGAGGTGTACCTGGGCGACTGGGAGGGCGGCGAGTACCGTCGCCACCTCGCCGACGGCCACCCGCTCCTCGCGAGGATCTACGCGGAGAGACGCTGGGACGTGATCCCCGGCGCCGAGGACCACGTCCGCTTCCGCGAGCGCGGTGGGGTGCGGTGCGTGCGATCGCGGCGGACAACCGCGGGAACCGAGTCGTCGTCGTGGCCCACGGCGGTGTGATCGACATGGTGCTCGCCCTCGCGCTGGGTCTCGATGACCGCGCGCTCTTGTTCGGCGTCGACCAGTCGTCGGTCTCACGGGTCGTCTCCGTCGACGACCACCTCCGCGTCCGCTTCGTGAACGACACCTCCCACCTCGGCGACCACGTCAACCGCTGGGTGCTCGAGGCCGACGAGGCCGAGCTCTGACCCGTTCCCGGCCCCGACCCCCCGTTCCGGGCGCGCCCACCCCACCCCGATAGGGCCGGCGCGCCCAGGTCGGGAAGTCGCCGGGGCGGCGCGCCCAGGTCGGACTTCAGGTGGGGGTGATCTCGCCGAAGGTGAGCTCGCCGAAGGAGAACGTCGGCCGGATCCCCGGGAACGCCCAGAAGTGAGCGAGTTCCGAGGAGCTCACCACGTTGGGGAAGTCGGGGTTGCGCGCCGAGGGGCCGGCTATCTCGCGCTCCTGCACCATCGAGATGTACTGGTCGACGGCGCCCTCGAGCGTGTTGCCGTTGAGCACGACCTCCATACCGGTCGTGGCGGCGTAGCGGGCGACGCCGGGGATCCGCGAGGCATGCGGAGCGTACGTGTCGGGGCCGATGCCGTTCTCGGAGGAGACCATTATCCCCTCGGGTGTGCGGCACACGAGGCTGTGGTTGCCCTCGGTGTGTCCGGGTGTGTGCACGAGGGCGACTCCCGTGCCGAGTCGGATCGAGCCGTCGAAGCACACCACCTTGGCAGCGTCTACGCCTTCGGTCCCGCCGGGGCAGTACCACTGCCTCTGCTGGGGAAGCAGCGCCTGCGCGGTCGCCCATTCCTGGCGGTGCACGAGCAGCTTCGCGTTCGGGAAGTACCCGGCGGCGCCGCCACTCCCGAGCCATCCACGCAGGTCCTGGGTGTGCAGGTGGTCGTAGCTGATGTAGTCGACCGACGCGGGTGCGACACCCAGCGTCTCGAGCGCGTCGACGACGGTCGCGATCTTCGGTGCGAGCAGGTCGCGGCCGTACTGGCCGACAGGCTCGTACCTGAGCGGACCGATCGTCGCGAGACGTTTGAAGAACGGTGTCTCGGCGTTGGCGTCGACGTCGGAGGGGGAGAACAGCAACGTCCTGGTCCCCTCGGCGGAGTCGAATCGGATCACGAAGAGGCGGTTGAGGATGTGCACGAGAGGTGTCGGAACGGTGCAGGCGTCGCGCAGGCCGTACTTGCGCGGGTACGGGACGCGCACGAGCCCGCGGGTGGCGTAGAAGCGGACGGGCGCGTCGTCGAGGAACTCCTCGCGAAAGGTACGCGCCCGCGCACGCACGTGGCGCAGCCGGTCCGCTGGCCCGAGCGCGACGCGCGCCCCGTCGAAGACCGTCAGGGGCGCGACGACACCGTCGTCGAAACGGGCGCCGTCGGCGGTGACCTGTGATGCCGCGCCCGTCGCGGTCGCCATCGCGTCTCCCATCGTGTCCCTGTGGACGGGCCAGTGTATTGCCCGCCGCGAGAGGCCCGACAATCCGCCGTTCCCGCCGCCAACCGAACACGTGCGCGAGTCACGCCTCCCCACGCGACGCACGCGCGCACTTCAGCGGGTCACCACGCGACCTCGTCGCAACCGCGGTGGTTCTCGGGTTCGACCTGCAGGGTGGCGTGGGTGATCCCGTGCGTCTCGGCGAGGATGTCGCGTGCACGGTCGAGGACGCCGTGGCCGTCGGTGCCCTCGGAGATCATCAGGTGCGCGCTGGCGACGTCCATCTCCGACGTCAGCGTCCACACGTGGAGGTCGTGGACATCGACGACGCCGGGCACGGCCGCTAGATCACGACCGATCGCGACGACATCGGTGTGCGCCGGTGCGGCCTGCAGCAGGATGCGCAAGGCGTCACGCGCGACTCCCCACGCCCGCGGCAGGATCCAGAGACCGAGCGCGATGCCGACGAGGGGGTCGAGCACCGCCCAGCCCGTCAGCCGGATCACCACCGCCGAGACGATCACCGCGAGCGATCCGACCATGTCCGCGAGTACGTCGAGGTAGGCGCTCTTCAAGGTGAGGTGCTGCGCCGATCCCTCGCGCAGCAGGAGGAAGCAGACGGCGTTGACGGCGAATCCGGCGACGCCGACGACGAGGACCGGGATCTCGTGAACCTCCGGCGGTGCGGCGAAGCGCTGCACCGCCTCGTACACGACATAGGCGGACACGCCGAAGAGCAAGAGCGCGTTCGCGAGCGCCACGAGGATCTCGAGACGATACATCCCGAAGGTCCGCTGGGGGTCCGACGCGGGCCGCGACGCCAGCGTGATCGCGGCGAGGGTCATCCCGAGCGCCACGGCGTCGGTCGCCATGTGACCGGCGTCGCTCAACAGGGCGAGCGAGCCTGATACGAGCGCGACCACGACCTGCACGACGAGGAACGCGACGGTGAGCACGAACGCGGTCACGAGGCGTCCGCGGTGGCGCGCCCCTGCGCTCGTGTGATCGTGGCTGTGCGCGTGGCCCATCTCGGCCTCCGACCCTACCGACCCCTCCCGGCGCCGCTCGGCCGCTACCTGCGCCGCTCGGCCGCCATCGCCGCGAACGGCGCCAGCGCGCCCGGGTCCGCGAGCGCGCCGAGCGCAGCCGCACGCTCGACGTCCATGCCCGAGAGGATGCGCTTGACGGGGACCTCGAGCTTCTTGCCCGAGAGTGTGCGCGGCACGGCGTCCACGGCGACGATCGTGTCCGGCACGTGGCGGGGCGACAGCGTCGTGCGCAACTCGCCCGCGATCGTGCGGCGCAGCCCGTCGTCGAGTTCGGCCCCGGGGCGCACCTGCACGAACAGCACGAGTTCGCCCGCGCCACCGGTGGTGTCCTCGAGGTGGACGACGAGGCTGTCGGCCACCTCCGGGAGCGCCTCGACGACGGAGTAGAAGTCGCTCGTGCCCAGGCGCACTCCCCCGCGGTTCAGGGTCGAGTCCGAGCGGCCCGTGATCACGCAGCCGCCACGCTCGTTGACGCAGATCCAGTCGCCGTGGCACCACACGCCCGGGAAGCGCTCGAAGTAGGCAGCCCTGTAGCGCGACCCGTCGTCGTCGCCCCAGAACCCGATCGGCATCGACGGCATCGGCGCGGTCACGACGAGCTCGCCGGTCCCGCCCACGACGGGGCGACCGCCGGCGTCGTAGGCCTCGACCCGTGCTCCGAGGCAGCGGCAGGAGATCTCGCCTGCACGGACGGCCAGCAGGGGGCAACCGGCGACGAATGCAGTGCACACGTCGGTGCCGCCCGAGACCGAAGCGAGCAGGAGATCCTGGCCGACGGCGTCGTACACCCAGCGGAAGCCCTCTGCGGGCAGCGGCGCGCCGGTCGAGCCGACCCCGCGGAGGCGGGACAGGTCGACCGCGCTGCCCGGGCGCAGGCCCTCCTTGCGGCACGCCATCAGGAACGGCGCACTGGTGCCGAAGAACGTCGTCCCGGTCTCGGCGGCCATGCGCCACAACCCCCCCAGGTCCGGGTGGGCGGGGTCACCGTCGAAGAGCACCACCGACGCACCCACCGCGAGACCGGAGACGAGGTAGTTCCACATCATCCACCCGGTCGTGGAGAACCAGAAGAACCGGTCGCCGGGGCCGAGGTCGTGGTGGAGCGCGAGGATCTTGAGGTGCTCGACGAGGATGCCGCCGTGGCAGTGCACGATCGGCTTGGGCAGGCCGGTCGTCCCCGACGAGTACAGGACGTAGAGGGGGTGGTCGAAGGGGACCGCCTCGAAGTCGGGTTCGGCGGCGTCGGCGCAGAGCTCGTCCCACGTGAGCCACCCGGTGCACCTGGAGTCGCGGTCGAGATAGGGGACGACGACGCTCGCCTCGACCGTCGGCAGTGCGTCACGGATCGCGGCGAGCTCGGCCGTGCGCTCGACCGCCTTGGTGCCGTAGCGGTACCCGTCGACGCCGAGCAGCACCTTGGGGCCGATCTGGCCGAAGCGGTCGACGACGCTGCGGATCCCGAACTCGGGCGCGCACGAGGACCAGACCGCCCCGAGGCTCGCCGTCGCCAGCAGCGCGACGACCGCCTCGGCGATGTTGGGCAGGTACGCGGCGACCCGGTCCCCACGACCCACGCCGAGGCGGGCGAGACCCGCGCGCGCGCGTCCGACCGCGTCGCGCAACCCGGGGCCGCTCAGGTCGAGTGGGCCGCGGGTCTGCGAACGCGACACCACGGCGGGGCCCTGCACCGCGGCTCGGAGCACGTTCTCGGCGTAGTTGAGGGTGGCGCCCGGGAACCAGCGAGCGCCGGGCAGCGAGGCATCGGCGAGGACGCGCTCGGGCTGGGCGTGCGCGACGACGCCGAAGTGGTCCCAGATCGCACCCCAGAAGCCTTCGAGGTCGTCGACGGACCAGCGCCACAGGTCGTCGTAGCCGTCGAAGCCGAGGCCGCGGGCGGAGTCGAGCCATGCCATGAACGCCCCGATTCGCGAGTGCTCACGTACGTCTGCCGGCGGGGTCCACAGGATCTCGGGCTCCATCGGCTCCGGTCTACCAGCCCCGGACCCGTCTCATGCGGGACACCGTCCGCGGTGCCGACCTGGGCGCGCCCGCCCGCGACTCCCCCGACTTGGGCGCGCCACCCCATCGGGCTGCCCCATCGGGCTGGTGTGGGCGCCCAGATCGGGGATCCGGTTCTCGCCGCCCGAGGTCACGTGGCGTCACCGACCACTCCGGCGAGGACGACCGCGCCGGAGTGCGCGACGTCCTTGGTCGCGGTGAGGAGGACCACGTGGCGCTCACGGGCGAGTTGGCGTAGCTCTTGGACCGCCACCGCTGCCGTGGCCTCGGTGAGCTCGTCGCGGTAGCGGCGCGAGAACTCCGCGAACAGGTCGGGGTCGTGGCCGTACCAGCGGCGCTACTCCGTGCTCGGCGCGGCGTCCTTGGCCCACAGGTCCAAGGCGGCGTCGCTCTTCTTCACGCCCCGCGGCCACAGGCGGTCGACGAGGACCCGGTAGAGGTCGCCTCCGGATCCCGCCTCGAGGTCGTGGTCGTAGATGCGGTGCACCTCCGAGCACCCCCCCTTGGTCCTGGAGTCGGCCGTTGGAGAACGATCCGGCCAGCCAGCCGGTGTTGGAGAACGAAAGTGACCCGTACGGGCGCCGCAGTTCTCCAAGCCCCGGGGTTTGGCCGGTCTGTTCTCCAACACCCCACCGGACGCCCGGCTCGGGGCGGTGGCCGACTAACGGCTGGCGGGCGGCATCTCCACGGGCGCGGGCGCGGGCGCGGGCACCGGCACCGGCACGGCCGTCTGCACATCCACGGGCAGCCCCACCGCCGTGGGCACTGCGCCGGAGCGGCCGATGGCCGTCGCGTCGGTACCGAGGTAGGACGCGATCACACGGTCGTCCGCGAGGACCTCGGCGGGTGTGCCCCACGCGATCGGGGTGCCGAGCTCGAGCGCGACCATCTGGTCGCAGATGCCCGACAGGAGCGGCATGTCGTGCTCGATCACGAGCATCGCACAGCCCGTATGGTCGCGGATACGCATCAGCAGCGGCCCGAGCGCCTCGGTCTCGCGCTGGGCCACGCCCGCCGACGGCTCGTCCAGGAGGAGCACCACGGGGTCGGCGGCCAGCAGGCACGCGAGCTCGACGATCCGCCGTGTGCCCGTCGAGATCTCCGACGCGAGCTTGTCGGCGTGCTCGCCGAGGCCGAGGAGCTCGACGAGCCCGTCGACCCCCGCCGCCGTTGCGAGCTCGGACTCGAAGCTGGCCGGCTGGTGGAACGCGTCGGCGACGATCGACCTGCACGCCGCGTTGCGCTCGAACGCAGTGGCGATCGTCTCGCGCACGCTCAGGGACGGGAACAGCCTCGCCTCCTGGAACGAGCGCCCGAGCCGCGCGCGGGCCCTCTCGTGGGGCGCCCAGTTCGTGATGTCGTGGCCACGCAGGAGGATGCGGCCGGAGTTGACGCGCTCGAAGCCCGAGATGCAGTCGAGCAGCGTCGTCTTGCCGGCGCCGTTCTGGCCCACGAGTCCGACGATGCTGCCCTCGCACACCCCGAGGTCGACGCCGTCGACGGCGGTGATCCCGCCGAAGCGCTTGGTCACGGCGCGGCACTCGAGGACGATCTCGCCCCCACGATGCGGTCGCGAGTACGCGTGGTGAGGCGGGGCCGCCCGCGACCCCATCGGCAACTCGACCAGCGGAACGCTCGCGATCACATCGCCCTGCGCCGGTCCGTTGGAGTCGGCGTTGGCGTCGCCGGTGCCGTTGTTGCCGGGGGGGAGGACGTCATCACGAGCCGGCGTGGTGGTCCCGGCGCGGTCTCCGTTCCGAGGGCCTCCGCCCGTGACCGCACCGGCGCCGGCGAGGAATACCGATCGCAGGATGTCGGGCCGGTCGAGGAGGTCGCGGGTGGGCCCCTCGAAGCAGACCTCACCCTTCTCCATGAACACCGCTCGTTGAGCGAGCGTCAGCGCGACGTTGACGGACTGCTCGACGACAACGATCGTGACACCACGACGGTTGAGCCCACGCACGACCTCGAGGAGCTGCGCGACGACGGTCGGCGCGAGGCCGAGGGAGAGCTCGTCGACGAGGAGCAACTCGGGGCGGGTCATCAACGCTTGTGCGAGCGCGAGCTGCTGCTGCTCGCCGCCGCTGAGGTTGCCCGCCGCGGTGCCGAGTCGCCGCCGCAGTGGCGGGAACAGCTCGAGCATCCCCGCGGTCTCGCTCTCGACCCGCTTGCGGTCCCGGCGGAACGTCCATGCCGCGAGGCGCAGGTTGTCGGCAACACTGAGCGACGGGAAGACCCCCCTGCCGCCCGGCATGAGCTGCACTCCGGCTCCCGCGATCCGCTCCGCCGCCATCCGCGACAGATCCTTGCCTGCGAGACGCACGGCTCCCCTGCCGGTGTCGACGAGACCGCAGATGCCCTTCAGCAGGGTCGACTTGCCGGCGCCGTTGGTGCCGAGCAGGGCGACGATCTCGCCACGCCTCACCTGGAAGTCGACGCCGAATAGGACCTGCAGGGCGCCATATGACGCGTCGACCGCGTGGCAGTCGAGCAGGGGCGCCCCACGCTCGGCTTCGACGACGGGGACGGGTTCGGTGGTGAGCCCCGCTGCGACTTGGCCGTTCGCAGGCGCCTGCCGCCACGGGACCGGACGATCCGAGTCCGGCCGCGCGACCTGCGGCGGCCCCGCGGGAGCACGCACCCGCTCCGACGCGACCCGCGGCGCGACGAGACCTGCAACCACCATGCCGCGCCGTCGTGCGACGATGCGCAGGCACCTGTCACGCAGGGAGATGACGAGACTGCCGAGGCCGCCGGGTAGGACCAGCAACACCACGAGGAGCCCGGTCCCGCCGATGAGCAACCGCCAGGTCGTGGTCACGACGCTCTCGACGCCGCGCAGCGAAATCACGCCCAACAGGGCGCCGCCCACCGAGCCGAGGCCGCCGATCGTCGCCTGCGAGAACACCTCGATGCTCTGGCCGGGCTGATAGGTGCCCACACGTGCACCGTGCAGGATCATCACGTGCAGACCCCCGGCGACACCGGCGAGCACCCCGCTGAACACGAACGCCGTGAGCGTCACCGAGCGAGTCGGCACCGCCATCGCCTCGGCCATCCGCGGGTTGTCACGCGCTGCGAGGAGGAGGCGGCCGCTGCGTGCACGACGCACCCCGTAGGCGGCCAGGACCGCCACGAGGCCGACGGCGGCGCAGAACCAGAACGCGACGCGTTCGTCCTCGAGGTCGAAGCGACCCCACAAGACGGGCCGCACCACCTGCTGCGGTACCCAGCCGGGGAAGTTGTTCGGGTTGAGCAAGTAGCTGTCGAGCGCGACCGCGAACGCGAGTGTGACGACTGCGAGGAAGGGGCCGCGGATCCTCAGCGCCGGTAGGCCGAGCACGAGGGCGACGACCGCTCCTCCGGCACCGGCGGCAGCGAGCGCGACGAACAAGTCGACGTCCCAGCGCCACAACAGGTTGCCCGCCACCATCGCGCCGACACCCGCGAAGGCGAACTGGCCGAGGCTGATGTGGCCGCTCCAGCCGGTCAGGACCACGAGGCTGACGGCAACGATGCACCAGATCACGGTCACGCTCATCACGTTGAGAACCGACGTCGACGCGACGAAGGGGACCAGCACCACTGCCGCGAGGCCGAGCACCGCGAGCGCGATGTAGGCGACCCGCACCTCCGGCAGACGCGCGAGCGCACGCGGCACAGCCCGCACCACGGCGGCGTCCTGCCAGGACGAGTCGCCCGTGTCGGAGCGCCCCTTCGGACGTCGCTGCAGCAACAGCGCTCCGAGGATGACGACGAGGAAGACGACGTCCACGAGCGAGGGCGTCGTCGTGTTCCAGCGCACGATCTGCTCGACGACACCGAGGACGACCGCCGCCGCGAACGCGACCGGCAGGGACTCCATGCGTGCCACCACCGCGGCCGCGAGGGCCGGCAGCAGCAGCGTCGGTCCCGCGACGGCGCCGGGCGTGACTCCGAGGAAAGGCGCCTTGAGACAGAACGTCAACGTGGCTAGCGCGCCGGCGATCGCCCAGATCAACGTGTTGAGGCGGCGCACGGGTATGCCGAGCAGCCGCGCCCGGTCACGGTTCTCGGCCGCCGCCCGGATCGCGGTGCCCGCGTCGGAGCGCATCAGGAACCAGGCGAGGCCCGCTACCGCGACCGGTACGCACACCACGACGAGGAAGTAGTCACCGTTGAGCAGGACCGGACCGACCGACACCGACCACGACGACAGCGGCGTCGCGTACCCGCCCAGGATCGAGCTCTTGGAGCCGAACAGGACCCCCGGCACGAGGAGCTCGATGCCGCCGAGGACCTGCGCGAGGCCGATCGTCGCGACCGTGAGCACGAGCCGTGACGCCCGCGAGAAGCGCCGCACGACGGTGACCTCGACGAGGGCACCGACACCGAGGCCGAGCACGGCCGCGCAGGCGAGGGACACGAAGTAGTTCCAGTGCCACGACAGGAAGAGGTTCACCGCGATGATCCCGGCTGCGCCGCCCATGGAGCCGTACGCGAAGTTGACGATGCGGTTGGCGCGGTAGACGAGGATGAGGCCGAGCGCGACGAGTGCGGTCGCCGAGCCCAGCACGGCACCGGCCAGCACGAGCCCCGGCGGTGCCCCTTGTGGCAGGAACGCCGCGGCTGCCGCCCATCCGCCGGCGAGGGCGGCCGCCGCCACGAGCCGGCGCACCCAGCGTCGTGACCAGAGTCCGTCGAGCTTGCCCAGGACGGCACTCGGCATCATCAGCCGGCCTTGGGTTCCCCGGCCGGGAACTGGCCCATCGGGAAGCGCTGCCCCGGGCTCGTGTCGACGTACGCGCCTTGGTCTCCGTTCTGGACCGAGCGGCGGTTCGGGTCCCAGTAGATCTCGCGGGCGTCGTCGCTGGTGGTGAAGTCGTCCGGCCCGAAGGCCCAGGTCCCCGCAGGGCCGGTCTTGGCGGGGTAGTCGAACAGGCCCTGCTGGAACGTCTGGGGAGTGAGGTTCGGTCCCGCCATCTGCAGCCCCAGGGCGAGGACCGACATCTGGAAGTAGAGACCGTCCGTCGCGAAGGCGGGCTCGTCGGAGCGCACGGTCTTGTAGGCGTTGTAGCCGAGGCTCGCCTTGAGGGGCTGGACGTCGCCGGCGAAGCTGATCCCCACCGAGTTCGCCCACTCGTCCTGGTCGAAGAGTTGACCGACGATGTCCTGGTCGGTGAACGCGACACCGGTGATGATCCACTCGGGGAAGTAGTTCTGCTCGCGGGCCTTGCCCGTCATGAAGAGCAGGAGCACCGGGTCGCAACCGCACACGACCGTGGTCACGTTCGCGCTCTTGAGCTTGGCTACGAGGTTGACCGCCTGGTTCGACATCATGCTCAGGTCGAGCTTGTACTTCTCGGTGACCGTCGGTTTGAGGCCCTGGGCCTCCATGATCGCGAGGCCCGCCGAGACGCACTCCTGGTACCACGAGTTCTCGGGCGCGATCACCGCGGGCGCGCGGTCACGGCCCGCGAGGTCCCCTTTCGCGAAGGACGCGGGATGACGGGCGAGGCGCTTGGCGTAGTAGTCCGAGACGGTCTCGACGATGATCGAGCAGTCGGTGAAGGGACTCCACGAGTACGGCGCACGCTGGGAGAACCACTCACGCGACATGTACGGCGCGCCGATGTTGACGATCTGGCGGCGGCCGAGTGCGTCGGCATAGGGGGGGGTCCCGGCCGACAGGTCGGCGAAGGCGCCGATCTCGTCGGACACCCTGATCGCATCCGCCTCGGCACCCTCTTGGCCGCCACCGAGGATCTCCTTGAGCGGGTCGCCACGACCGTCGTAGAACTCGAGGCGGATCTTGCGTCCGTAGAACTGGTAGTTCGTGTTGAAGTAGTCGGCGAGTCCCTGCAGGGTCCGCTTCGTGTCCTCGGCGGTGTCGGAGATCGCGGCACCGGCCGCTGTCGCGAGAGCGTCCTGGAAGCCGCCACCCTGGCTGACACGCACCGCGATCACGATCTCGGTGTCGGTGACCCCCTTGAACGTGGCGCCCCCGTTGGATCCCGCGAACGCGACGCAGGGAGGCGAGTACGGGTCGCCGGGCACCTGGTCCGCGCGGTCGGGGCAAGCCGCGCCGCCGGCCGACGCCGTGGTGCCGCTGCCCTCGGTCGCTGCCGCCGCCGACGCAGCACCTGAAGCACCGGCCCCGGACCCCTGGCCGCCGCTTGCGTCCCGGCCGTCGCCCGTACCGGCCGCGACCCGCTCGGTCACGACCTCCTGGCGCCGCGTCGGCACGAACAGCGACATGAGCAGGAACAGGACGGTGAACCCGATGAGCGGCCCGTATCCGCGGACGAGGCGGCTCGCCGTGCGCGGAGGCGGCGCCTTCGGCGGCGTGACGGGTCTCGTCGCGCTCACAGGTCGGGGATCCTCCGCCGCCCGCGGCGCATCACGAGGAAGTCCCCCGCGGCTAGCGCAGCGGCACCGAGCAGAGCGGCGGCGCCGACCGCGACCGCTGCGCCTCCGGTCGACCCGTCGAGGAACTTACGGTTCGACGCCTCGGCGAAGTCGGGAGATGCCGCGACCGCGTCGGGCGCCGACGTCACCGGGGTCGGCGCGCCTGCTGCCGGCGCCGCGACCGAGGCTCTCGGAGCGCTCGCGGCCGCGGTGCGCGAGGCCGATCCGGCGCCGAGGCCGATCGCACCTTCGCCGAAGGGGCTCGCGTAGACGGTGTCGTCGGTGGACGCCTCGACTCCGCCGACGCTGAGGTTCACGCTGCCCGACCCGGAGAGGATCGACAGCGCGATGTCGAGCACGGTGACGGTGGTCGCGTTGTTGCAGTCGGTCTTCACCAGGTAGTCGACGAACACCTCGCGCAGCGGCTGGAGCTTCGCGAGTGCCGGCGCGAGGTAGCGCGCTCCGCTGGGCGGGTCGGTGATGCCGAACGTCATCGCGGTTACCTTCACCCGCTTGTCCTCGATCTCGACCTTGGGGTAGTCGAGGTGGACTCCGAGGGCGGCGAGCGACCTGCTGACGTCGGCTGCGAAGCGGTCGAAGCCGGCCTCGGCGTCTGCGGGGCTGCGCTCGATGCCGAAGAGCTTGGCGGCCGAGAACGTGAAGCTGCCCGTCGTCGAGGTCTCGGCGCCGCTCTTGGCTTCGGCCTCCCAGCGCGGGTCACGGAATGTGATGAGCCCGCCGAGCACGTCGAGCTCGCTGCCGGTGACGACAGCCTTGGCGTAACGCGTGCCGTCTACGAGCTGGCTGCTGACCTCGGCCCGACCACCTTTGAGGCCGACCAGGAACAGGTTGACGTCGCCTGTGTCGGTGCCCGCCCACGACCACGGCGCGCTCGTCGCCTTCGCGTCCTGGGTTCCCACCGGCGATCCCGGCTTGTCGGCACCCGGGCTGAGGGCCTCTGACACGTGGGAGGCCTCGGCGCCGGACTGGCGCGAGTCGACGCGGATGCCCGGTGGGATCGTGGCGGGGTTGAGTGCCGGCGGGGACCCGTCGCAGCTCGTGCCGAGCAGCGACTTGAGGATCCCGAGGTCGAGGCTGCGACCTTCGGCGATGCCGACGGACTCCTGGTACTGCGCGAGGACCCGTCCCCAGGTGAGCCCGATCGTGGCACCACCGGCGACGATGCCGGCCGCGACCGTGTCGGCCTTGGCCTCGGCACTGCCCTTCACGAAGTCCTCGGGCGTCGCGCCGCTGCGCGCTGCGGGGGTGAGGACGAGGCCGGTCGTGACCGCGAAGACGCCACAGACCGCCAGGAGCACCACCACCGGACGTAGCCGGAAGCCTCCGCGGCGTTTCGCGCCACCCCCCAAGGTCTTCCCCTTTGCCGTTGCCGCGGCCCCCTGCACACGACAACCGGCATCGCAGATGCCATGCGAATTCTATAGGCGGTGGACGTGGTCCCGAAAGGACCAACTTGGACGTTGGTGCTGCGGCGTCGGACGCCACTGCGGAAATCGCCGCCGCGATGTCCAATAGCCTGGGCGGGTGCAGCGCCTCCGGTTCCAGCAGATCCTGCGTGAGCGCCTCGGCGACGACGTGGTCGAGTGCGACGCCGACGTCGTCGCGTCCTACAGCGCCGACCGCTCCGAGTTCACCGCCGCAGGTTCACCGTGGGCGCTGGTGCGCCCGCGTGACACCGCGGAGGTCGCGGCCGCCGTCGGGGTCTGCGCGACCCACGGCGTCCCCGTCGTGCCTCGCGGCGCGGGCAGCGGCGTAGCCGGAGGCGCGGTCGCAGGCGACGCCACCGTGGTTCTCGGTCTGATGCGGATGAACCGGATCCTCGACGTCGACGCCGCCGACCTGGTCGCCGTCGTCCAGCCCGGTGTGGTCAACGCGGAGCTCTGCGCTGCCGCCTCCCGCGCGGGGCTCTGGTACCCGCCCGACCCGGCGAGTCGCGAGATCTGCACGATCGGCGGCAACGTGGCGACCAATGCCGGCGGGCTCTGCTGCGTCAAGTACGGCGTCACCCGCGAGTACGTGCTCGGCCTCGAGGTGGTGCTGGCGGACGCGTCGGTCGTGCGCGTGGGACGCCGCACGGTCAAGGGCGTCGCCGGCTACGACCTGGCCGCCTTGTTCGTCGGCTCCGAGGGCACGCTCGGCATCGTGACCGAGGCGACGTTGCGGCTGCGTCCCGCCCCGCCGCCCGCGGTGACGCTGACGGCCTTCTTCGACGACCTCACCGGTGCGGGGGCGGCGATCTCGGCCATCAGCGCCACGCTGACGCCGTCGCTGCTCGAGGTCATGGACGCGACCACGATCGCCGCGGTAGAGAGCCAGGCGAGCATGGACCTCGACACCTCGGCGGCCGCGCTCGTCCTGGTGCAGTCCGACTCGGGCGGGGACTCCGGCGCCGCCGAGCTCGACGCGATGGAAGCCGCCGCCCGTGCCGCGGGGGCGTCCTACGTGGCACGCACGAGCGACCCCGACGAGGGGGCGATGCTGCTCGCGGCCCGCCGGTTGGCGTACCCGGCGCTGGAACGGATGGGGGCGGCGGCGATGAACGACGTGTGCGTCCCTCTCGGTTCGGTGACCGCGGCGATCGCGGCGATCGAGCGGATCGCAGCCGACCACGGCATCACCGTGGGCACGTTCGGCCATGCGGGAGACGGCAACCTCCACCCGACGGTGGTCTTCGAGCGCCACGACCCCGACTCGAGGCGGCGCGCCGAGGCCGCCTACCACGCGATGGCGCGGGCGGCCCTGGATCTCGGCGGCACGATCACGGGGGAACACGGGGTCGGGCTGATCAAGCGCGACCTGCTCGACGCCGAAGCCGGCGCCGCCGTCGTCGACCTGCACGCGCGGATCAAGGCGGCGCTCGACCCGGGGGGGATCCTGAACCCGGGCAAGGCATTCCGGCCGCCACCGACGTCCTGAGCGCGGAGGCTGCACGCACGCAGGAGGCCTCAGCGGAGCCCCTCGACGACCAGCACCACACCGAACACCGCGAACGTCACCGCGGCGCCGATCCTGACGGCGCGCTCGGGAAGGCGGGCGCCGAGCTGTTGGCCCACGACGATCGCGAGCGCGTCGGCGGCCACCATGCCGAGCGTCGAACCGAGCCAGGTACCGACCAGGGCCCCGGCCGAGGCGTCGTCGGTCGCCAGCGTCACCGTCGCCAGCATGGTCTTGTCGCCCAGTTCGGCGAGGAAGAACGCGGCGCCCACGGTCCAGAACACCGACCGGTCGGTGCGTCGCGCGCGGGCCTGGTCGCCGTCGTCGAGCTCGTCGCCTCTCAGTGTCCACACGGCGAAGCCGAGGAAGGCGATGCCTGCGGCGATCGAGATGACGTCGGTGGGCAGGGCGGCGCCGACGACTGCTCCGAAGGCGACGCTCACCAGGTGCACGAGGGCGGTGGCGACCGTGATCGCCAACAGGATCGTCAGCGCCCGGTACCTGGCCGCGAAGGTCATCGCCATGAGCTGGCTCTTGTCGCCCAGCTCCGCGACGAAGATGATCCCGAAGCTCAACAAGAACGCTTCCACGACGATCCTCCGGTCAGGCCCGGAGGACGACCGGAGCGCGCCGCCGACCGGGCATCGTTGATGCCTGGCCGAAGGTCTTGCTCACCCCCGCAGCGGGCCCGAGGACCGGGGCTCATCACCCAGCGTGTCGATCACTCGGCGTGGAACTACTCCCCTTCGCCGCCGGCGACTCTACAGACACCGACACGACGCCGCCGAGGCCCGTCACGATCGACGCCGGGTCAGCTACGGTCGACGCGACCAACAGCACGGGCGGCGCCCGGCCGAAGATCCACCGGCCTGCAGGCACCGACGGAGAGGGAACCAAGATGTCCGACCTGCCGTGGGAGGGTGACGCCTGCTCGCTCGTGGACGCCTATCGCAGCGGGGAGCGATCACCGCTCGAGGAGCTCGAGGCGACGCTCGCCGCCATCGACGCGTCCGAGCTGAACTGCGTCACCTACGTCGACGCCGATGCTGCCCGGGCCGCGGCCGCCGCCGCGGACGTCTCGCTCCCCTTCGGGGGGGTACCCACGGCGATCAAGGAGCTCGAGCCTGTCGCGGGCTGGCCCCACTCGCACGCGTCGCTGGTCTTCGCCGACCGGATCGCCTCCTACAGCTCCAACCAGTTCGGCCGTCTCACCCGCAGCGGCGGGGCGGTCCCGGTGGCGCAGACGGCTGCAAGCGAGTTCGGCGGCCTCAACGTCAGCGTCACCAAGCTCCACGGGGTGACCCACAACCCGTGGCGGCACGGCTGCACGGTGGGGGGCTCATCCGGTGGCTCGGCCGCGGCCGTCGCCGGTGGCCTCGTGAGCCTGGCGACCGGATCCGACGGGGGCGGGTCGATCCGGATCCCGGCGGGGTACTGCGGCCTGCTCGGCATGAAGGGCACCTTCGGTCGCATCACCCGCGGGCCGTTCGCGGACCCCGGTTCGCAGGCCGTCGTTCTCGGCAGCCTGGCGCGGTCGGTACGCGACGCTGCTCGCTTCTACGACGTCTGCGCGGGCCCCGACCCTCACGACCCTGCGAGCCTGCCCGACGCGGGCCCGTGGGAGGCGCGCCTCGGCACCCACGACCTCGCCGGCAAGAAGGTCGCGGTCGTGCCCGCTCTCGGTGGCGCCCACCTCGAACCCGGCGTCGAGGACACGGTCCGCGCGGCTGCCGCCGATCTGATCAGCACCACCGGGATGGTCGAGGTGGACGTGGACGTCGACCTCCCCGCCCTCGCCGCGGTCTGGATGATGGACGGCCAGCCCTCCCTCGTCGCCGCGCTCGGCGAACGATGGCCCTCATGTGCGCACGACATGACCGACGCGGTCGCGATGGGCCTGCGCCTGTCCGAGACGCTGTTCAACATCCACACCGTGGCCACTGCAAGAGAGGCGGTCGCACGCTTGAACGCGGAGATGGCGGACGCATTCGCCGCCGCCGACTTCATTGTCAGTGCCACGAACCCGGGGATCGCGTTCCCGGCCGACGCGGCGTTGAGCGCCGCGCCGAACAGGGCCCTCGACCTCTTGCTCTCCAACCCCGCCGCCAGGTTCCTCGTACGCCAGGCGATGGCGGGGGTGCGAATCGCGGGGGCGGTCTTCCCCAAGGCCCCGGCAGCGGTACTCGACCTCGGCAGCCGCCTCGTACCCGACGTGATGGAGATGGGCGCGCTCACGATGCTCTCGAACCTGCACGGAAACCCGGCGATCTCGATCCCTGCGGGCAGCGTCGACGGCCTGCCCGTGGGCATGCAGGTCCTCGCGCCTCACCATGGCGACGCCCTCCTCTTCGACGTCGCCCTCGCCGTCGAACGCGAGCGGCCCTGGCCGCTGGTCGCCCCCCACTCGATCACGCCGAGGCAGCGCCTGCCGACTCCGAGCCGTGCCAGTTCTGGACGGTGACCGCCACGACACCACGTCTCGGGGCGCTCTCGACGGCATCGGCACCGATGCTCGCAGCGGCCTCGGGTGCGGCCTCGGGTGCGGCCACGCCTTGCGGCCAGGGTGCGGCCTCGGGTGCGGCCTCGGGTGCGGCCTCGAGTGCGGCCACGCCTTGCGGCCGCGGGTGCGGCCTCGCCTTCGGCGCCTCCAAGTGCCCCTGTCCCCCACCCGAACGCGGGCAATCCATCCCACCAGCGACACACACGACCCGCGTTTGGGTCCGTGTCGGGGCGACCGGTCGCGGTCGTCGTCGGTCCCGACACGCCCCGAGTTCGGCGTGCTGACCAGGCGCTCGCCGAGGCCGAGCGACTGCGCGACCTCCTCGACCTTGGCCGAAGCACCCGTCTCGCCGACGCTCCGGCCTCGAGCGTCGAACGGGCCGAGGTTCTCCTCGCCGAGGTTGCATCGAATCGGTCTCCAAGGTGATCACCGAAGTCGAGGTCACCTACCCCGGCGAACTCCCCGATCCCTGACTGCCACCCCGGCGTTGCCAGATTCCTGACGCGAGCAGAGGCCCCGTAAAGGGCCTCTGACCTGCGCTTTCTTGTGGAGCGGACGACGGGATTCGAACCCGCGACCCTCACCTTGGCAAGGTGATGCTCTACCAACTGAGCCACGTCCGCGTGCGGGGCATGATAGCGGCCCCCCGGGGCGGGGATCTAGAGATCGAGAGCGGCGGCGAGGTCGTGCCAGGCTGTCTGGGGGACAGCCGGGGTGCCGTCGATGACCTGGATGCAGACGTGGTCGGCACCGGCGTCGTGATGGGCGGCGATGCGGGCGCAGACGGCGTCGACGTCGCCCCAGGCGACGATCGAGTCGATGACGCGGTCGCTGCCGCCGTCGGCGAAGTCGTCGTCGCCGAGGCTCGGGTCGAGGCGGCGCAGGTTGTTCGTGTAGTTGGGCAGTCCCGTGTAGAGACGCGTGTGGGTGCGGGCGACGTCGCGGGCGGTGTCGGGGTCGGTCTCCAAGACGACGGCCTGCTCGACCGCCAGGAGCGCGTCGGGACCGAGCGCGGTGCGGGCGACGGCCGTGTGCTCGGGCGGGACGAAGTAGGTGAGGGCGCCGTCGGCACGCTCGGCGGCAAGGGCGAGCATGCGCGGCCCGAGGGCGGCGAGCACGCGTTGGGGTGCCACGGGCGGCTGGGACGCCACGAACACGGCGCGGTCCATGGCATCGAGGTAGTCGACCATCGCCGAGTACGGCTTGGAGTAGTCCCCACCGCGCAGGCCCTCGACCATGGGCTGGTGGCTCACGCCGAGGCCGAGCAAGAACCGGTCCGGGTACGCCTCGGTGAGGGTCTTGTGCGCCGCCGCGGCGGCCATCGGGTCGCGCCCCCAGATCTGGGCGACTCCGGTTGCGACGACGATGCCGTGGCCACCGCGCAGCAACAGGGCGGCGCTCGTGAACGCCTCGCGCCCCACGGCCTCGGGAACCCACACGGCACCGAAGCCGAGGTCCTCGGCGACTCCCACGTGCGCGGCTGCCTCGACCGCGGGAACCATGTCGAGCTGGAAGGTCCAGATGCCGTAGCGGCCGATGTCCATTGGTTCGTGTCCTCTCGGACCGACGGCGAGTATGCCGGGTCCCGCGACCTGCCGGGGTGGCGCACACGGTAGCTCTTGGGCGATCTCGACACGGAGGCTCATCTTCGCGGGCGTGTCTGCCGACATGTCAGGGACGAGAGTGTTTCGCGGAGGGAACTGCATGGAAGCGATGTGCGACTGGTGCGGGCAGGTTGTCCCGATCGGCATGGACGGGACGTGCTTCCTGGGCCACCCCGTCTCCGCGCCTCCCGTACCGACCGCCGCAGCCACCGAGCCCGTCGAGCTCGACATAGCTTCGCTTCCGCCCGCGGCGATCGACGCCGTGGCACCGGTGCCGGACTTCACGACGGTCGGGCCGTCACTTCCGGCGCCACCGCCCCAAGCGGACCTGGGACCGGTGCCCCCGTTGCTGCCACCCCTGCCACCGGTTCCCACCGGGGCCCCGACGGCACCCCAACCGCCCCATGCCCCGCTGTTACCGCCCCCGGTGCCCGTCCCGCCGGTGCCCGTTGCCCCGACACCGCTGCCCGAGCCCGTCGGGGTGTTCGCGCCTGCAGGTGCCGTCAACGCACAGAACCCCGTCGACGCCGCGTTCGCTCCGTTGATCAACGCCACGGTGCCCCACGATCCCACGACGATGCAGCCGGTGCAGCCCATCGGTGCCGCGATGCCCCCTCAAGCCCCGACGGGGCCCGGATGGCAAGCTGTGCACATCGCCGACGACGTCGCCGTGTTCGAGTACCGCCCACCCGGACCTGTCTCCGCGCCCGCCGACGTGATCACGCAGTTGACGCCTCCCGTCGTACAGCCTCCGGCACCGCAGCATCCCCATGTGGCCGCACCCCCTTCGGCAGCTCCCTCCGATGCGGGCGCCGACGTCGCCGCGTTCGCGCCCGGCGACGAGCTCGACATGCCCGAGTCGGGCTCCAAGGTGCGCATGATCGTGATGCTGGCGATCCTCGCCCTCGCTGGTCGCCGGCTCGGCGCCGGGAACCGTGGAGGACTCGGTGTCGGCGCGCGTCGACGCCGGGGCTGATCTGCATGAGCAGGCGAGGACCGGGGAAACGCCGCAAACGTGCCGGCCCGAGGACCCGAAGCCACCTTCACCGCGGGCCGTGTCGCCGAGCGCGTCGGTCTCGACGACCTCGACCGTCGCGTGTGGCACCACCAAGAGCTGAGCGACGCGGTCCCCCGCTGCGATCGCGAACGGCTCCGTGGGGTCGTGGTTCACGAGCAGCACCTGGACCTCGCCGCGGTAGCCCGCGTCGACGAGACCCGGCGCGTTGACGAGGCCGATGCCATGGCGTCGTGCGAGTCCCGACCGCGGGAGCACGAGCCCTGCCCACCCCTCGGGGATCGCCACCGCGATCCCCGTAGGCACCGCCGCTCGCGCGCCGGGTGCGATCTCGCAGGCATCGACCGCTCGCAGGTCGCATCCTGCGTCGCCTGGATGGGCATACGTGGGCAGGTGCGCGTCGGGCCGCAGTCGCCGGACCTGGAGTCGCATGCCGGATGACTAGCAGGTGCTGAACCCGCAGCTGTGGCACTTGCCGCAGCCTTCGGCGAACTCGAACGTGTACTCCTGGCACTCGGGGCAGATCTCGAGGACAGGCTCGGCGAGAGGGACCTCCGCCGGAGTCCCGTCGGCGTCTGCACCCGGTGGGCGGGGCGCGGTGGCGACGGAAGCAGGCTGTTCTCCGGAGCTGTCACCGGCAGCGACGTAGTTGGTCTCGAGGAGCTTGGCGAGGGCGTCGACGACCGACAGGACGCGCTGGTCGCCGAAACCGATCGACGACCTCCCCCCGATCCCGCGCAGCTGCTCGACGACGTACTCGACGGGGATGCCGCTGCGCAGCGCGAGCGAAGCGAGCCGGCCGATCGCCTCGCTCATCGCGGTGAGGTCCGAGCCTGCCTTGCCGAAGACCACGAACACCTCGAAGGGGTCGCCGGCGAGCTCGGTGACGAACACGTTCATCGTCCCCAGCGGCGTGGGCACACGGAAGCGCCGCGACGGCAGCCCGTCGCCGTCGTCGGGAACCGGCCGTGGCAGCACGCGCCGATTGCCGCCGGCGGCCTCGAATGCCGCCTCGGGTCCCGTCCGGGCCACGGGCGCGGGCGCACGTGCCGCGGCCCGCTCCGCCACGCCTGCGTTGAGCACCTGGTGCGAGCGCGAGCCCTCGCGGAACACGGTGACGCCCTTGCACCCGAGTTCGTGTGCGAGCCTGAAGACGTGATCGACGTCGTCGGGGGTGGCGTCGCGGGGCAAGTTCACGGTCTTGGACACCGCGCAGTCGACATGACGCTGGAACGCCGCCTGCATTCGCACGTGCCACTTGGGGTCGACATCGTGGGCGGTGGGGAACACCGCGGCGACCGCGTCGGGTACCCCGGCGGCGGCGCGCACCCTGCCGGTGCGCACGATCTCGTCGAGGACGGCAGGATCGTCGACACCGTTGCGCTCCAGCAGCTCCCGGAGCTGGGGGTGGACTTCGTCGAGAGCGCGACCGTCGAGCACGTGCCTGTGGATGCTCGCGGCGAAGACCGGCTCGATCCCCGAGGAGGCACCCGCGATGATCGAGATGGTCCCGGTCGGGGCGATCGTGGTCCGTGTCGCGTTGCGCATGGGCAGGTCGAGCCCGCCGTAGTGGGAGTGCTCCCAGTTCGGGAAGCAGCCGCGCTCGTCGCCGAGGGCCTCCGATGCTGCGTCGGCCTCGGTCTGGATGAACCCCGACACCTCCGCGGCGAGGTCGAGGGCCGCCTCGGAGTCGTAGGGGATGCCGAGGCGGATGAGCAGGTCCGCCCAGCCCATGACCCCGAGACCCACCTTGCGGTTGCCGTCGCGGGTCATCGCACCGATCTGGGCCACGGGGAAGCGGCTCACCTCGATCACGTCGTCCAGGAAGCGCACCGCTGCGTGGACGACACGCCGGAGCTCACCCCAGTCGAGCGATGCGGCTCCCCCGCCGGCGAAACGATCGAGGTTGACCGAGCCGAGCGTGCACGCTTCGTAGGGCAGGAGTGGCTGCTCGCCGCAAGGGTTCGTCGCCTCGATCAAGCCGAGTCCGGGTGTCGGGTTGGTGCGGACCTCGTTCACGCGGTCGAGGAAGACGAGACCGGGGTCCCCGCACTGCCACGCGGCGCCGACGATGCGCTCCATCAACTCCCTGGCCCGGATCGCCCCGACGGTCTCGCCGGTGCGGGGGTTCACGAGGTCGACACGGTCGTCGGTGCGGACGCGCACCATGAAGTCCTCGTCGACGCCGACGGACAGGTTGAAGTTCGTGATCGCCGCCTCGTCGGCGAGCTTGCACTCCACGAACTCGACGATGTCGGGGTGGTCGTAACGCAGGACGGCCATGTTCGCGCCCCTCCGCGTGCCGCCCTGGCGCACGTGCTCGGTCGCCGCGTCGAATACCGCGAGGAACGAGACCGGCCCCGATGCCACCCCCGACGCAGATGCCACGAAGTCGTTGCGCGGCCGCAACCGCGAGAACGAGAAGCCGGTGCCGCCGCCGCTCTTGTGTACCAGCGCGGCGATCTTGAGGGTCTCGAAGATCGCATCCATCGAGTCCTCGAGAGGCAGCACGAA
Source organism: Acidimicrobiia bacterium (assembly GCA_046331095.1). GTDB lineage: Bacteria > Actinomycetota > Acidimicrobiia > UBA2766 > UBA2766 > JAIBAC01. Next base: position 677,962 of record JAXLRM010000004.1, on the reverse strand, counting down.
ACACGCCGCCAACTGTTGAGCGTCACGTCCCGCGTTCATCAGCGTCGGCGAGTTCGGAAGGAAGGACCCGCTGCGCATCATCGACTCGAACGCCGTCGACCACCGCGCGTGGGCGGCATCGGCCTCGGCAGCGAGCACGAAGCGCCGCTCCGCCTCGGCGACCGACACCGCCACCCGGTGGAAGAGCCCTGCCGGTGTCTCGGCGGGTGTCCCGTCGGGGTTTCGGACCAGGTAGCGGTGCTCGAGGACGGTGAGGGCGTTCTCACTCAGCTCGAGGGGCGGGAGCGCATGCGTCGGCCCCACTGGCGCGCCGGAGTCCTCGACGCCCCACGATTGCACGCTCGTTCACCCCCAAAGCCTGGCTGACGTCGCGTAACAATAGGGCTAATAAGGGCTGTTTGTCCCGGCCTGCAGACGAGAAATACCAGGTAGAGAGGTTCGTCCGGGATGGGGGATTCAGCCGCTGGTCAGGGCAGGATCAGGACCTGGCCGGCCGCGACCGAGCTCCCGGACAGGTGGTTGAGCGAGACGATATCCGCCACGACCTTTCGCGTGTCGCCGCCCTCGTTCGAGCGCGTGGCGATCGACCACAACGTCTCGCCCGCGAGCACACGGTGCGTGCGCCCCGCCGCGAGGACGGTGGACGCGTTGCCGGCATCGACGTCGCCTGCCCCGGCGGCCCCGATGCCGGCGCCCACGAAAACCACGAGCCAGGCGAGTACGGCCAGTCCCAGCGCCAACCGGGTGCGTGACACCGGCCGCGCCGACACAGCGACTCGCCGACGCGGCGGCGACCCGACCCCCGCCGGGTCGCTTCCGGTCGCCTTCCTGCCCGATCGCCGGAACTGCGCCGAACTCGGGGGGGTCACACTGATCGCTGTCATGTCGGGAACCTCCTCGCAATGCGAACGTTCGTTCGACCTGATGTGATAGTATGGCGAACGTGCGTTCGAGTCAACGACAAATTCGAACATACGTTCCCCACTCGGGGAGTCCGCGGGAAGCCGCGGGGTGATCGGACGGAGGACGTGATCATGGGCGACCTGACCGAACGTCAGCGAGCAGTGCTGGATTACATCGTCGAGGAGATGGAGGCGCGCGGCTACCCACCGTCGGTTCGCGAGATCGGCGACGCCGTCGGCCTCTCGTCGTCCTCGAGCGTGCACGCACAGCTCGCTACCCTCCAACGACTCGGCTACCTCAAGCGCGACCCGACCAAGCCCCGCGCCCTCGAGGTGCGCTTCGACACCGAGTCCGGCTCGGCCGCCGAACGGCGCCCGGCCCGCTTCGTGCCACTCGTCGGCGAGATCGCGGCCGGCCAGCCCGTGCTCGCCGCGGAAGCGGTCGAAGAGGCCTACCCCGTCCCTCTCGACTGGGTCGGCGACGACGGCACGCTGTTCATGCTCTCGGTCAAGGGCGACTCGATGGTCGACGCCGGCATCCTCGACGGCGACCTCGTCGTGGTCCGCCAGTCCTCCACCGCCCGCAACGGCGAGGTCGTCGCCGCCATGGTTTCGGGCAGCGGCGGTGAAGAGGCCACTGTGAAGCGGTACTTCAAGCGCGACGGCGCTGTCGTGCTGCACCCCGAGAACCCCGACCTCGAGGACATGGTCTTCACCACGGGTGTGCAGATCCTCGGCAAGGTCGTGGCGGTGTTCCGCCGTATGTGACTACGGTGCGCGCCATGCGCACGACCCTCGACGGCCTCGACCGGAGGCTCGCTGATTCGACCTTGGCACTGGTCGACATCCCCTCGCCGAGCCGCGACGAGCACGCCGTCGCCGACTACGTGACAGCGCGGCTGTCCGCCGCCGGTCTCGGCGGGACGCTCGTGCGGCGCCGCGAGTCGGTCGCGACGCTGGGCGCGTTCGAGCCCGTGGCCGAGGCGCCCAGGATCCTGCTCGTGGGCCACCTCGACACGGTGCCGGCGCAGGACAACCTGCCGGGACGCCTCGACGCCGGCACGGTCCACGGTGTCGGCAGCGCCGACATGAAGGGCGCCGTGGCCGTGATGCTGGCCCTCGCCGAGGACATCGGCGCGGGCGCACTGTCGCCCACGGTCGGCGTCGACTTCGTCTTCTACGACCGCGAAGAGGTCGCCGTCGCCGAGAGCGGTCTCACCCCCCTGCTCGACGAGTTCGACGCGCTCTCCGGGGCCGCTCTCGCGATCGTGATGGAACCGACGGGTGACACCGTTCAGTTCGGCTGCCTCGGCAACGTGGACGCCACGCTGGTGTTCCACGGCCGCACCGGTCACTCGGCGCGGCCGTGGCTCGCCGAGAACGCCGTACACAAGGGCATCCGCGCCCTGCAGGCGCTCGCAACACGTGCACCACTCGACGACGTCATCGACGGTCTCGTCTACCGCGAGGTGGCGAGCGTGACGATGGCATCGGGTGGACGCGCGGCGAACGTGGTACCCGACACCTTCGAGGCGCGCGTGAACCTGCGCTACTCGCCGCGGCGCACCCCCACCGCTGCCGAGACCTTGCTGGCCGAGATCGCGGCCGGCGCCGACGAGGTCGTGGTGCACTCGAACTCGCCCGGCGCGATGCCGTGCGTATCCGACCCGCTGGTGGAGCGCCTGCTGAATTCGGGCCCCGCTGGAAGCCGCAGCCGCCTGGGCGCGCAGGCCAAGCAGGCATGGACCGACGTGGCCCAGTTCGCGGCGCGCGGCGTGACAGCGGTCAACTTCGGCCCCGGGGACCCGGCGCTGGCGCACACCCGCGAGGAGCACGTCGCGGTCGCGGCGCTCGTGCGCTCTCACGAGACACTCACGCGATTCCTCACACGTCCCGAGCCGGAACCACATTGACCACCCCACGCAACCCCGCGCTCGCGGACATCCTCGCGGGCTCGCCCGGCACGATCGCGGACTTCAAGGCCGGCGCCCCCGACGGCGGCGCCGGGCTCCTCGACCTCGGCGTCGGCGACCCTCGCATCCACGTCGGCACGGGCCTCGTGCGCACGCTCGCCGAGGGTGTGCCCCCGGTGTCGGAGTACCCACTCGCCGCAGGGACGCCCGAGGCGCGCGCCGCTGTGGCGGCGTGGGCACGCAGACGCCACGGTGTCGTCGTCGACCCCGACACCGAGGTGATCCCGACACACGGCTCCAAGGAGGCGATCGCGTCGTTCACACAGCTCGTGGCCTCCACCGGCGAGACCCCGGCAACGCGCCCCCTCGTCGCGGTCACAACCCCTGGGTACCCGACACCAGCGCACGCGGCACGCCTCGTGGGGGCGGGTGTCGTCGAGCTCGAGATCGATCCCGGGAACGGGTTCGTACCCGATCTCGACTCCGTCGGTGCACACGTGTGGGAGCGCGTCGCGGTGCTGTGGCTCAACTACCCGAACAACCCGACCGCGGCCGTCGCTCCGCCGAGGCTGTACGCACACGCAGCCGAGCTCGCGAGTCGTCACGGCTTCGTCCTCGCCAGCGACGAGGCGTACGCCGAGGTCTACGCGGGCGCCGCCCCGGTGTCGGCGCTGGAGGTGGCAGACCGCGCGAACGTCGTGGTCTTCACCTCGCTCTCGAAGCGGTCCGGGCTCACCGGCTTCCGCTGCGGTGCGGTGATCGGCCCGGCCGAGATCGTCGCGGACTTCAAGCGCCTGCGCGCGATGCTCGGCCTCGCCCCGCAGGTCTTCACCCAGCATCTCGCGGCCGCAGCTTGGGCCGACGACGACGCCGCCGAGGCGCTGCGCGTCTCGCTCATGGGCCGCGCCCGTGTCCTCCTCGACGCCGTGCGCGCTGCGGGGGCCGATGCTTACGGCGGCGCGGCGACACCGTTCGTGTGGATGCGCGTCCCCCCCGGCGAGTCCGATGTCTCGCTGTGCCGCCGCCTCGTCGCGGCGGGTGTGGTCGTCACCCCGGGCAGCTTCTTCGGGGGCGCAGGCTCGGGGTTCGTGCGACTTGCCGCCATGGCTCCCGCCGCAGACTGCGAGCTTGCTGCTGAGCTCCTACGCGAGATCCTCTGAGACGTCGTCACCCACGAGGTAGGTGGACCACCGGTACGCCTCGGCGGGCTCGAGACGAACCCGCACGCGCGAGCCGGCCGACCCGTGCTCCTCCTGGAGAACCTCACCCGCCGCCCGCAGGCGCGCGAGCACGCCCGCGTCGGCGTAGGGGATCTCGAGGTCGACGACGGGGTGTGCAGCGTTCTGGCGTGCCCATGCAGCCTCGAGGAACTTGTCGACGCCCTCGCCCGTGGACGCAGAGATCGCGACGCTGCCTGGGACCGTGGCAAGGAGGTGGCCCACGGTGCCGGGATCGGCGCGGTCGACCTTGTTCCACACGACGACCTCGGCGACGTCCTGCGCGCCGACGTCGCGGAGGACCTCCCGTGTCACCTCGACGTGGCCCATCGGGTCGGCTCCGGACGCGTCGACGACGTGCACCACGAGGTCGGCCTCGGCGACTTCCTCGAGGGTCGAGTGGAAGGCGCGCACGAGGTCGTGGGGGAGCTTCGCGACGAGGCCGACCGTGTCGGAGACGAGAACCCGCCGCGCACCTGGAAGCTCGAGGCGGCGCACCGTCGTGTCGAGGGTGGAGAACAGCTTGTCCTCGACGAGGACGCCTGCATCGGTGAGCTGGTTGAGCAAGGTCGACTTGCCGGCGTTGGTGTAGCCGACGAGCGACCACTGCGCGAGTCCTGATGCGCGGCGCCCCTTGCGCTTCGTCATGCGGGTGCGGTCGAGCTCGGCGAGCTGACCGGAGAGGCGCTTGATGCGCTCGCCGATGCGGCGCCGGTCCACCTCGAGCACGGTCTCGCCCGGACCGCGGGTGCCGATGCCGGCCCCGAGGCGGCTCAGGTACGCGCCGCGGCCGCGCAGGCGCGGGAGCCGGTAATGGAGCTGGGCGAGTTCGGTCTGCACCTTGCCTTCGGCCGTGGTGGCGTGCATCGCGAAGATGTCGAGGATGAGCTGGGTGCGGTCGAGCACGCGCCTCCCGCCGAGTGCTTCCTCGAGGTTGCGCTGCTGTGCAGGCGCGAGTTCGTCGTCGAAGACGACGAGTGTGGCGTCGTGCAGGTCGGCTGCCGCGCGGATCGCCTCGATCTTGCCGCGGCCCACGTAGGTCGCGGCATGAGGAGCCTCGCGCACCTGCAGGAACCGTTCCACCGTCTCGGCTCCGGCAGTTGCGGCGAGCGCGGAGAGCTCGTCGAGGGACTCCTCCTCGATGGCCACACGCCCGTGGTCGCGGGCGAGCCCGACGAGGATCGCGCGATCGGTCTCCCACTCGGTCCGCACGATCTGGTCGGGACCGAGCTGCACACGGCGACCGGCACCGGCGGAACGGCGAGTCGCCTCCTCGACGACCGAGGCACGGTCACGGCGGCGCGCCACCTGTCAGGCCACCACGAGGGGTCCGGAGACGCCGAGGGCGGCGAGATCGACCCGCGCCTCGTAGACCTCGACGGCAGGGCCGGTCATCTCGACGGTCTCGGCGTAGTCGACGTGGAGAACACCGCCCGGCAGGGACACCTCGACGCGCCGCGGAGCCCTCCCAGTCTCGGCGGCGGCGACGGCGACCGCACACGCGCCGGTCCCGCACGACGCGGTCTCGCCGACACCACGTTCCCAGACACGCATCTCGATTCCAGCGCCGGGACCGGCAGCGGCGAACTCGACGTTGACGCCGTCCGGGAAGGCCGGGTGCGTCTCGAGCGCCGGGCCCAGAACCTCGACGGGAGCTGTGGTCACGTCGTCGACGAAGACGACGGCGTGGGGGTTGCCCATCCCGACGAGACTCGCCGTGACGGGCGTGCCGCCGACGTCGAGCAGGGTCTCGAGGCCCCCGACGGCGGGCACTCCCATGTCGACGCCGACGTGGGACACGTGGCCGGACGCGTCGCGGTGGGCGACGACACGGCGCTCGCCTGAGCGTGTCTCCACCGTGGCCGTGCTCCCGGCGAGGATGCCACGGTCGAAGCAGTACTTGGCGAGTACGCGGATGCCGTTGCCGCACATCTCCGGACGTGAGCCGTCGGCGTTGCGGTGGTCCATGAACACCGAGCCGTGCGCCCCCGGCGCGATGCGGATGACGCCGTCGGCGCCCACACCACGGCGACGATCGCAGAGGCCTGCGACGACGGCGTCGTCGAGGACGAGCGCGTCGTCGAGGTCCTCGACGACGACGAAGTCGTTGCCGGTCCCGTGGGCCTTCACGATGGCGAGGTACATACGCCTGGCGCTCTCCCGAACTGCTCGATCACCGACGCCGCCAGGGAGTCGGGGCCGCCGCGATGGTGCACGGCACGTGACTCGCGGCAGAACCACGTGAACTGGCGGCGCGCATATCCCCGTGTACGCCGGCGAATCGCCGCCACCGCGTCGTCGAGGGACGCATCGCCGCGGACCACCTCGGCGAGCTCAGCATAACCAATGGCCGCTGAGGCGGTCCGCGACATTCCGCGGGGGTCCGCGAGCAGGTCGCGGACCTCGTCGAGCCAGCCGGCGCGCAGCATTCGCTCGACACGGTCGTCGATGCGGCGGTACAGCTCGGCGCGCTCCGCGGGTGTCACGACCGCGAGGCACACGGGCCGGCCCTCCCTTGCTGTCCAGCCGCGGTCGGGTCCCGCGCCCGGACCGCGGTCGAGCGCAATCTCGACGGCGCGCAGGACCCGCCGTGGATTCGCGAGGTCGGTGCGCGCCGCCCGCTCGGGGTCGAGGCGGACCAGTTGGTCGACGAGATCGGAGTGGCCGGCTTGTTCGAGTCGGGCACGCCGGTCCGGGTCGGGGCGACCCTCGCCGAGGTCGACGTCGTCGAGGGCGGCGCGCAGGTAGAGCCCGGTGCCGCCGACGAACAAGGCCACCGCGCCGCGTGAGGTGATCGACTCGATCGCCTCACGCGCGTCGCGCTGGTAGTCGGCGGCGGAGTAAGCCTCCCACGGTTCGACGAGGTCGACGCAGTGGTGCGGTGTCGCGGCGCGTTCGGCGGGTGCCGGCTTGGCGGTCCCGATGTCCATGCGCCGGTACACCTGCATGGAGTCGCAGCAGACGATCTCGACGGCGGTACCGCGTTCGCGCAGAGCCTCGACGACGCGGGCCGCCACCTCGCTCTTGCCGGACGCGGTCGGGCCGCAGATCGCGAGGACCGGTTGCGCCTCAGGCGCCAACGACCGCGGCCATGAGGTAGTGCGGCGCAGCCGCGGTGATCTCGACGTCCACGAACGTACCTGCGGCGATCCCACCGGGGTCGTCCACGTGTACGAGGCGGCCCCCACGCGTGCGGCCCGAGAGCCGTGAAGAGTCGCGTTTGGACGGGCCCTCGACGAGGATCTCCTCACGCGTCCCGACGCGGTCCACATTGGCGCGCCACGAGATCGAGTCCTGCAGGTCGGTGAGGCGCTTGTAACGCTCCGCCTTGTCGGCGGCGCCGGCCGCATCGTCCATCGCGGCCGCCGCGGTCCCCGGCCGCGGCGAGTACACGAAGGTGAACGCCGAGTCGAACTGCGCAGCCTCGACGACCTCGAGGGTCGCGGCGAAGTCGGCCTCCGTCTCGCCCGGGAAGCCGACGATGACGTCGGTCGACACGGTCAGTCCCGGGATCGCCGCACGGGCAGCGCCGAGGCGCTCGAGGAAGCGCTCGGCGGTGTAGCCCCGGTGCATTGCCGCGAGTACGCGGTCCGAGCCTGCCTGCAGGGGAAGGTGGAGCTGCTCGCACACCGACTCGCACTCGGCCATCGCCGCGATCGTCTCGGGACGCAGGTCCTTGGGGTGGGGGCTGGTGAAGCGGACGCGGCGGATGCCCTCGACGCCGTCGACCGTCCGCAGCAGCTCGGCGAACAGGGGCCGGCGCCCGTCGAGGTCGCGCCCGTAGGAGTTGACGTTCTGGCCGAGCAGGGTCACCTCGACGACTCCGTCCGCTGCGAGGGCCCCGACCTCGCGCACGATGTCGCCGCTGCGGCGGCTCACCTCGGGGCCGCGGACCGCGGGCACGATGCAGAACGTGCAGGAGTTGTCGCAGCCGACCGAGATCGTCACCCACGCCGAGTGCTCGGAGTCGCGGCGCGCCGGCAGCGACGACGGAGACACCTCGGTCGCGGTGACGATCTCGACCACCTGGGTGTCCGACGTGTCCGCACGCGAGAGCAACTCCGGCAGGTCCGCGAGGTTGTGGGTGCCGAAGACCACGTCGACGTGGCCTGCCCTCTCGGCGAGGGCGGCGCCGTCCTTCTGGGCGAGGCAGCCGCCGACGACGATCTTCATGTCAGGGTTGCGTGCCTTCTCGGCGACGAGGGCACCGACCTGGCCGTAGAGGCGCTGGTCGGCGTTCTCGCGGATGCAGCACGTGTTGAACACGACCACGTCGGCTTCGGCGGCGTCGGCGCTGGCGCTCATCCCCTCGGCCTCGAGCATGCCGGCGATGCGCTCTGAGTCGTGTTCGTTCATCTGGCACCCGAAGGTGCGCACGTGGAAGCGGCGCGACATCAGCGCAGTCTACCGACGGTGGCGCGCCGCCCCCGAGGGTCGATTGCGGGAGCACCCCCTCCAAACGCGGGCAGGATGGCCCGCCAGCGACACATATCGCCCGCGTTCGGGACGGGAGCACCCCCTCCAAACGCGGGCAGGATGGCCCGCCAGCGGCACGTATCGCCCGCGATTGCGGGAGCACCCCCTCCAAACGCGGGCAGGATGGCCCGCCAGCGGCACATATCGCCCGCGTTCGGGACGGGAGCACCCCCCTCCAAACGCGGGCAGGATGACGCGCCCACGACACAAACCACCCGCGATTGCGGGAGGGTCACGCCCGCACATCCCCGGTCGGGCCCTTGCCTCTCGAGGCGCGCGTGTCGTCAGCGGACGCCCCCTGGCGTTCCGCGCCGAAGAGGCCGCCGGGTACCTCGCGCTCGGGATCCAGGACCGCGTCGTCGAGAACCATCTGCGCCTCCACCGGGCTGGCGTTGGCCGTGCGTCGCTCGACCACGAGGCGGATCGCGGTGCGGGGTCGCCCGTCGATGTCGACCTCGGCGAAGACCGGGACGCAGGTGAGGTCCCAGCCGTCCTTGTCGAGGTAGGTGCGCGCGATCGCCATCGCCTTGACCGCCTGGTTGAGCGCGCCGGCGCCGATCACCTGGATCTCACAGGTCGCGTGGTCGCGCAGGACCCCGGCGAGCGCGCCGGCGACACTGTGAGGTGCCGACTTCGACGACACCTTGAGATTCGTGGAGTGGCCCCCCATCGGACGCCCCGAAGCTTGCTGTCGTCCCCCTCCGAGCGCCGAGCATGCACTTCACCCCGTGCAAGCGTCGGCGCGTGCTCTTTCTACCGGGTCGGTCGTGGGCGGGCAACTGGCCCACCCACGACCTGCGGTCGCGACTGGTTGTCAGGTGGACGCGTCGGCCGCCTTGACCCGGATCGACGTGACCGCGGCGTCGCCTTGCACGTCCTCGCGGGGGCCGCCGCCGTCGCTCTCTGCCGCGGCACCGTCCGCGGCCCCGTCCACGGCCACCGAGTCGTCGTAGTGGGCCCGGACTCGCTGGTCGAGCTCGAGGGCGATGTCGACGTTGTCGGCGAGGAACTGCTTGGCGTTCTCACGGCCCTGACCGAGCTGTTCACCCTCGTAGGTGAACCACGCGCCGCTCTTCTTGACGAAGCCGAGGTCGACCGAGACGTCGAGCAGGGAGCCCTCGCGGCTGACACCCTGGCCGTACATGATGTCGAACTCGGCCTGGCGGAACGGCGCCGCGACCTTGTTCTTGACCACCTTCACGCGGACCCGGTTGCCGGTGACCTCGTTGGCCTGCTTGATGGAGTCGATGCGGCGCACGTCGAGGCGCACGGAGCTGTAGAACTTCAGCGCCCGCCCACCGGAGGTGGTCTCGGGGCTGCCGAACATGACACCGATCTTCTCGCGCAACTGGTTGATGAAGATCACGATCGTGTTCGTCTTGCTGACCGTGCCCGACAGCTTGCGCAGCGCCTGGCTCATGAGGCGGGCCTGCAGGCCGACGTGGGTGTCGCCCATCTCGCCGTCGAGCTCGGCCCTGGGCACGAGCGCCGCGACCGAGTCGATCACCACGACGTCGAGGGCGCCGGAGCGGATCAGCATGTCGGTGATCTCGAGGGCCTGCTCACCCGCGTCGGGCTGGGAAATGTAGAGCTCGTCGATGTCGACGCCGAGGTTGCCGGCGTACTTGGGGTCGAGGGCGTGCTCCGCGTCGATGAACGCGCAGACCCCGCCGTTGCGCTGCGCCTCGGCGATCACGTGCAGGGCGATCGTGGTCTTGCCGCTGCTCTCGGGACCGAATACCTCGACGATGCGGCCCCGGGGCAGACCCCCGATGCCGAGTGCGATGTCGAGTGACAGCGCACCCGTGGAGATCGCCGTGATGCCTGCCCTGTAGGACTCGTCGCCGAGTCGCATGATCGAGCCCTGGCCGAACTGGCGCTCGATCTGGCCGATCGACATGCCGAGCGCCTTGCGCTTGTCGTCGTCGGTGCCCGCACCCACTCCGTTGGCCCTGTTCTTCGCCGTGGACTGTGCCATGTCTCTCTCCTCGTCCGTAGCAGTCGTCGCCAACGTATCGGTGGCCTGTGACGAAAACGGGCCCCGGGTGCCGGGGTTCCTGGGCGGGACACCTGAGACCCCCTCGGAGCGAAACTACCCACAGGGAATTCCACAGGTGTGAATACACTATCGAACGATCGTTCGATAGGCAAGCACCCTCTCCGGACTCCGGGCACGGCGCCCCACCCACGGGGGCGCACAGGCGTCACGTGCGGAGGGGGAACGTGTCGACCACGTCGTAGGTGGCACCCGAGCGGCGCGTGCGCGACTCGTAGAGGACGAGCTCGTCGACGCGCACCGCGGCGGACGCTATGCGTGCCCCTACCTCGCTCACGAAGTCCGAGATGTCGGCCGGCTCACGGAAGCGCGCCACGGTCATGTGCGCGCTGAACTCGCGGTCCTCGCCCGGGAAGCCGCGCTTGGCGGTCTCGGCCTCGATCGTGGTGGCGAGCTCGGCGAGGCGGTCGGAGCCGTGACCGACACCCACCCACAGCACCCGCGCCCGCCGCGGGAGCGGGAACGCGCCAGCGCCGGCGAACTCGAACTCGAAAGGCACCACTCGCCCGCCGGCCATCGCGAGCGCCAGCCGCAGACGGTCCACGTCGTCGTCGTCGACCTTCGCGAAGAACGCGAGCGTGACGTGCCAGTCGTCGGCCGGTATCGCCCGCACGCCACGGCCGAGGGCGCCGACTCCGGTATCGAGGTCCGCATCGAGGCGCGCCACGACCTCCTCGGAGGGACGCACGGCGACGAAGAGGCGCCTATTCGCCACGCCGGCCCCCCACCTGTCTACCCCCGATCAGGCGGCGCCTCAGCAGGTCGAGCAGGGTCGCGGTGGCGAAGGACCGCACGCGCGCACGGTCGCCGGGGAAGCGCACCCTCGCCACGGACACGTCGCCATCCACGTCGACCGCGAGGCAGGCCTCGCCCACCTCGCTCGCCTGGGCCCCCGGTCCCGCCGAACCGGTGACGGACAAGCCGACCTCGGCGTCGAAGACACGACGGGCGCCCGCGGCCATCGCGACCGCGACCTCCTCGCTCACGACACCGTGGTGCTCGATGACCTCTGCCGGAACTCCCAACACCGCCGTCTTGGACCCGATCGCGTACGTGACGGCCCCGCCGTTGTAGACGTCCGAGGAGCCGGGCACCCGCGTGATCCACTCGCCCACCGTGCCGCCGGTCATCGACTCGGCGGTCGCCAGGTGCCAGCCGCGCCCTCTCAGCAGGTCGACGACGACGGACTCCATCGTGTCGTCACCCTCGCCGAAGACGGTCTCGCCGAGGATGTCGCGGATGATCCGCTCCTCGCGCGTGAGCAGGTCCTCGACCGCTGTTTCGTCGGGGCCCTTGGCCGTGATCCGCACGCGCACGACGCCCTCGCCGGCGAGGAACGCGATCGTGGCGGTTCCCGAGGCGTCGAGGGCGGCGAAGCGCTCCGCGAGCATGTCGGCGATTCGCGACTCCGAGACCCCCCAGCACTTGAGCACGTGCGAGCGGATCGTGGCGGTCTCGCCCATGCGCACGAGGAGGTCGGGCACGACGCCGCGTTCCCACATCTCCTTCATCTCGTGCGGCACGCCGGGGAGCAGGTAGAAGACGCCGTCGCCGTCGCCGTCGCCGCCGCCGCCCGCCGGGACCACGAGTCCCGGGGCGGTCCCCACCTTCATCGGGATCGTGGTCGCGCCCGCGGGCACGTCCGCCTGGCGCAGGTTCGACGCAGCCATCTCGCGCCCGATGGCCGCGAAGATGCGCTCGAGCAGCTCGACGATCACCGGGTCACGCCGTAGGGGCCGACCGGTCACCTCGGCGACCGCCTCACGCGTCACGTCGTCCTGGGTCGGGCCCAGGCCGCCGGTCACGACGACCGCGTCGGCACGGTCGAGCGCGAGCCTGAACGCCTCGCACATGCGGCCGTGGTTGTCGCCGACCTTGGTCTGCCAGTTGACGTCGACGCCGAGGCCCGCGAGGCGCTCGGCGAGCCACGCACTGTTGGTGTCGACGATCTGGCCCAACAGGAGCTCGGTGCCGACGGTGACGATCTCGGCGCGCATCAGGTGTGCCGCGCCTGACCCTCGCGGATGAGATGCCGCGCGTTCACGAGGTAGTCCGCGCCCGAGACGAGCGTCAGCACGACTGCGACCCACAGCACCCACGTGCCGACCGACTGCACGCCGGGGTCCGGGATGAGGATCAGGCCGAGGGCCGCTGTCGTGACGAAGGTCTTGGCCTTGCCCAGGACCGACGCGGGCACCGTCGCGCCACGACGCACCGCGTACGCACGGAACACCGAGATCACGACCTCGCGTCCGAGGATCAGCGCCACCGCGACCCAGCTCACCTCCCCGCGGATCCCGAGGGCGATCAGGACCGTGCCCAGGAACACCTTGTCGGCGAGGGGATCGAGGAACGCACCCGAGCGCGTGGGACCCTGCCGGCGCGCGACGATGCCGTCGAGCTGGTCCGAGAGCGCGAGGACGACGAAGACCGCGAGCGCCCAGCCCGTCACGCCCGCCAGGATCAGGACTCCCAGGGCGACGGTACCGACGATGCGGCCCACGGTTATGGCGTTCGCCGGCGTCAGCAGAGCGGTGGGCCCGTAGGTCGGCGCGGGAGCGTCGGCTTGTCCGGTCACGACCAGACCCTACGGCCCCCGACGCGGGATCCCCGAACGCGGCGGGATCGAGACCCTCAGTCCGAGTCCCCGCCCCCGTCGCCCCCGGTGGCACGGCCGAGCGTCGTCTCGGTCACCTCGACTAGGTCACGGGCGAAGTCGTTGGATACCGATAGCAGGCGTTGGACCATCTCGAACGCGGCGTCGATGATCTGCGCACGCCTGGTGGGGTCCTCGTCGGCGCCGACCACGTTCGGCACGGCCGCGTCGACGGTGTCGACGAACTTGCGCACCGCTGCCAGGGCGCTGTGTTCGCCCTGCGCAACCGCGTCGATGATCTCCGCTGCGGTGCTCTTCTTGTCCTGCGCGTCGTCCGGCATGGTCGTCCCTCCGCGTCGAGCCGCTGTCTGCGTCGTGAGGAGGTTGCCAGCGATACGGCCTGCTGTCCACGGTGGTAGCCCTCGACCGGCGCCACGGCCGGCCGCAGCTATAGGCTTCGACGCACAGGTCGGGCCAGCGAGGGGTGTCCCAATGGTGAGCACGCAGAGCGCAACGGGGCCGCGAATCGAGTCGCGCAACCCGGCGACCGGCGAGGTGATCGGCTCGGTCCCGATCATGGGCGAGGCCGAGGTGCGCGAGCGGGTCCAGCGCGCCCGCAAGGCCCAGGAGGGATGGGCGGCGCTCGACCACCGGGAGCGGACACGCCAGCTCCTGCGAGTGCAGGACTGGCTCGCCGCCAACGCCCGCATGGTCGCCGAGCGCCTCTCGGCCGAGACCGGCAAGCCCCGCTTCGACTCGCTCCTGCACGAGGTGACCGCCACCTGCGAGCTGATCAAGACCCTCGCCAGCGAGGCGCCCAAGGTCCTCTCGCCCACGCGGGTCTCGAGCGGGCTCCTCGTCACCAAGAAGGCGTGGAAGGTCTACGAGCCCCATGGCGTGATCGGGGTCATCTCGCCGTGGAACTTCCCGCTCACGCTGTCGATGTCGGCGACGCTGACGGCGCTCTTCGCCGGCAACGCCGTGGTGTTGAAGCCCTCGGAGGTCACCCCCCTCGTCGGCGACATCGTGACCGAGGCGTTCGCCGCCGCCGAGGTCCATCCCGACGTGGTGCAGGTCGTCAGCGGCGACGGCTCCACGGGCGCCGCGCTGGTGCGCGCGGGCGTCGACAAGATCGCGTTCACGGGCTCGACGCGCACGGGCAAGCTGATCATGGCCGCGGCCGCGGAGACGTTGACGCCGGTCGTGATGGAGCTCGGCGGCAAGGACCCGATGGTCGTGTGCGCCGACGCCGACATCGAGATGGCGGCCTCGGGCGCGGTCTGGGCGGGCTTCGCCAACTCGGGCCAGATCTGCATGTCGGTCGAGCGGGTGTACGTGCCCGAGTCGGTACACGACCGCTTCGTCGACGCCGTCGTCGAGCGCACCGAGGCGCTGCGGCAGGGACGCGACACCGACGAGTCCAACGTCGACGTGGGCGCCATGATCGCACCGACGCAGGCCGCCATCGTCGAAGCGCACGTGGCGGACGCGGTGGCCAAGGGCGCCACGGTACGCACCGGCGGAGCGCGCCGCACCGACCTCGGCGGCGACTTCTTCGCGCCGACCGTCCTGACGGGGTGCACCCACGACATGGACATCGTCAACGAGGAGACCTTCGGGCCCGTCCTGCCGATCGTCAAGGTCCGCGACGAGGACGAGGCCGTCCGCCTCGCCAACGACAGCCGCTACGGGCTCACGGCGTCGGTGTGGACCTCGAACCGGGCCAAGGGCGAGCGCATCGCCCGCGAGCTCAAGGCCGGCAGCGTCCTGATCAACGACCACATCACCGTCTACGCGGTCACCGAACTGCCCTTCGGGGGCATCAAGGAGTCCGGCTTCGGGCGCGTGCACGGCGTCGAGGGCCTCCTCGAGTTCGCACGGCCCAAGTCCGTCGTGCTCGAGCGGCTGCCCGCGTTGAACCGCCTCTTCTGGTTCCCCTATCCCAAGGCCGCGTTCGACATCTCCGCCCGCGCCACCGGGTTCATGTACCGCACCAACCCCGTCGACCGCGTGAAGTCCCTGCTCGGCCTCTGACGGAGAGGCGCAGGCGCACCCGTGTCCAACCCCGAGACCGTCGAGTACTACCTGGTCCACGACGGCGGCTACATGAAGTTCGAGTGGGAGGGGCCGGACCCGAGCTTCGTGATGGTCGCGCCCCTCGAGGGGGCGCTTCACGAGATGGGGGTATTCGACGCGGACCCCGCCGGGTTGTGGCCCGCCGAGGTCGGCACGCCGTGGTTCGTGGTCCCGGGCGCGGCAGTCGGTGGCCTCGCCGAGGTCTTCGCCGAGATCCCCTGGAACGACTACCTCACGCCCGCGCGCATCCGCGACAGCCTCGAGGTCGGCGCCGCTCACGCCGAGGCGCTCGTGGAGCTCGCACTCGTGGAGGCAGCACGCCTCACCGAGCTCCTCCACGCCGCTGCCGCGCACGGCGCCGACCTCCTCTGCGTCGTGTACTGACCGACTGAAGAGGCGCTCGGCGCTTCCTCCTACGGACGGCTGAACCACGCACCATGACGCGCGGACGTCGAGCGAGGAAGCACCTCGGCCTGCCAACGCGTGCCGCGGCCGGCCGCTCGAGCTGCCTCGGGAACACCTTCGTGGTGCGGTTAGCCTGCGGCCCATGCGGGATGAGAGTGTCCTCGGGTACGTCCTGCGGCGGCTGCGGTGGGCGATCGTGGGCTTCGTGGGCCTCTTCCTCTTCGCGGTGAGCATGTACGTGGTCGTCGAGGGCTTCACGCTCGTGGACGCCGTCTACATGGTGGTCATCACCCTCGGCACGATCGGCTTCGGAGAGGTCGAGCCGCTCGACGCGATCGGCAAGTTCCTCACGATCGCCGTGATCGTCCTCGGATTCTTCCTGGTCCTTTACACTGCCACGGTCACCTCGGAGCTGTTCGTCTCCGGAGACCTGCGCAAGGTCGTGCAGAGGAGGCGCCGGGTGAGCACCAGGATGAGCGACCACGTCATCGTCGCGGGCTACGGCAGGGTCGGCCGTGCCGTCGCCCGCGAGTTGCTGGCGCAGGCAAAGCAGGTGGTCGTCCTCGACTCCGACGAGGATTTGAAGGAGCTCGTCGAGGATTCCGGTGCGGTCTTCGTCCACGGCGACGGCACCGACGACGACGACCTGCGCGAGGCGGGGATCGGGCGGGCCGCAGCGCTCACCGCGACCGCCAAGGACGACCCGACCAACCTCGTGATCGTGCTGACCGCGCGCTCCCTGTGTCCGGATCTGCGGATCGTGAGCCGCGTGGGCTTTCCCGAGTGGACCGACAGGATCCGCCGCGCCGGCGCCAACCGCACCATCTCGCCCTACGACAGCGCCGGGCGCTCCCTTGCCGCGTCGGCACTGCTGCCCGACGTCCTCGCCCTGCAGGACCTGCCCGAGTTCGGCCTCCGCAGCGAGGAGATCGAGGTCCTAGACGGCTCCCCGATCGCGGGCACGGTGCTCGCCGAAGTCGCCCATACCCACGACAAGCTCGTGTTCCTCGCGGTGCGCCGCGGCAACGTGGTCCACTCGCGCTCGGACGTGGCCGGTCCTCTCCGAGTGGGCGACGTGATCATGGCCCTCGGACCGCCCGAGGACCTCTCGTCCCTCGCCCGCATCGCGATGCCGTGACCGGGGCCCCCCGACAAACGCGGGCAGAAACGCCCGCCAACGACACAACCTGCCCGCGTTTAGCAGAGGCCCCCCGACAAACGCGGGCAGAATCGCACGCCAGCGGCACAACCTGCCCGCGTTTAGCGGAGGCCCCCCGACAAACGCGGGCAGAAGCGCACGCCAGCGACACAACCTGCCCGCGTTTGGGAGGTGCCCGCGTTTGGGAGGTACCCGCGTTTAGGAGGGGCCCGCGTTTGGGAGACGGCCTGCGCCTCGGCTCAGAGGCGGGACTTGGCGGCTTCGAGCTCGTGGGGCGCGACGAGGACGGTGCGTGCCTTCGAGCCCTCCGACGGGCCGACGACCCCGCGCTGCTCGAGCAGGTCCATGATCCGCCCTGCGCGGGAGAACCCGACCCTGAGCTTGCGCTGCAGCATCGACGTCGACCCGAGCTGGCTCGTCACGACGATCTCCATCGCCTCGGCGAGGTAAGGGTCGGAGTCGGGGTCGTCCTCGGCGGCAGGCATCACCGCGGTGGCGCCCGAGAACACGACGTCGGATTCGTCCACTGCCACCGGCACGGGTGCTTGCGGCACCGCGGACGTCACCGCGGCGGGACCGGGCACCGGCTGCAGCGGCACAGGCCCGTCGCCGACGCCCGGCGGCACGGGGGCAGCGGCGGTCTCGTCACCGGCGAGCTCGACCGACACCGGCACCGGGGCGCCACCGCGAGCCTTGACCTGGTCGCGCCAGTGCCCGACGACCGCCTTGACCTCGCCCTCGCTCACGAACGCGCCCTGGATGCGCTCCATCTGGTTGGCGTTGCCGCCGAGGAAGAGCATGTCGCCGAGACCCACGAGCGTCTCGGCACCGCCCTCGTCGAGGATCGTGCGGCTGTCGATCTGGGTCCTGACCTTCAGTGCGATGCGCGACGGGATGTTCGCCTTGATCAGGCCCGTGATCACGTCCACCGACGGCCGCTGTGTCGCGATCACGAGGTGCACACCCACCGCGCGTGCGAGCTGGGCGAGACGGCAGATCGAGTCCTCGACGCTCTTGGCGGCGACGAGCATCAGGTCGGCGAGCTCGTCGATCACCACGACGATGTAGGGCAGCGCCTCGGCGCGGCTGCCGTCGGGCAGTTCGCTGATCTCACCGCGGGCGACCGCGGGGTTGTAGCTCTGGATGTCGCGTGCGCCGACCGAGGCGAGCAGGCCGTAACGGCGGTCCATCTCCTGGACCGCCCAGGTCAGGGCGTCGGCGGCACGCTTGGGTTGTGTCACGACGCCGGTGAGCAGGTGCGGCACGCGTGCGTAGCGTGACAGCTCGACGCGCTTGGGGTCGACGAGGATCATCCGCACCTCCGACGGGCGCGCCCGGCACAGCATCGAGGTCAGGATCGAGTTGATCACCGACGACTTGCCCGCCCCGGTGGCGCCCGCGATCAGCACGTGAGGCATCTTGCCGAGGTTGACGAATACCGGCTTGCCGCTGATGTCGCGTCCGAGCGCGACGTCGAGTGCATGAGGGTGCCGCCCCGCCTCCGCGGAGGTGAGGATGTCGCCGACCGTCACGAGCTTGCGGTCGGCGTTGGGGACCTCGAGGCCGATCGCCCGCTTGCCCGGGATCGGTGCGAGCACGCGCACGTCGGGGGTGCCGAGCGCGTAGCGCAGGTCCGGCACGAGGTTCGTGAACTTGTTGACCTTGACGCCCTCGGCGAGCTCGATCTCGTAACGGGCGACGGTGGGACCGGCGGTGATGCCGGTGACGCGGGCGGTGACGCCGAACTGCTCCATGGTGCGGCCGATGGCGTCGCTGCGCTCCTCGAGGCGAGCGTGGTCGACGTCGCTGGCGCCGCTCACGTTGAGGATGTCGAGTGCGGGCAGTTCGTAACGCTCGGCGTCGGACGGGCGCGGCGCCGACAAGGCGAGCTGTTCCGGTTCGCCCGCGGTCCCGGGTTCGGTCTCGGAGCCGCCGTGGCGCGTCGTCGTCTTCGTCTTGGCGCACGGCTGGGACCGGTCGAGCGCCTCGACGTCGAAGACCTCGTCGGTGGCTTCGGCGCCGGAATCGAGCTCGGCGAGGTTGATGATCGGGGTGGGGGCCGGCGTTGCGGTTGCCCGGGTCGCGGCCGTCGCGGCGTCGTCCTCGGAACTGATGAAGAGCCAGCGTGCGAAACGGCGCACGGGCGGGCCGAGCTGGCTGAGGCGGCGCCCGCTCGCGATCAGTACACCGACCCCGAAGAGCGCCACGAACACGACCACGGCTGCGGGAGCACCGACAACGGCGTGTGCGGGCACCGCCGCGAGCCCACCCAGGATCCCGCCCGAGGACTCGAGTGTCGCCACGGGTGCGTCGAGGGGCGGGGTGCCCGAGACGAGGTGTGCGAGAGCGAGAGCCGCCCACGCGGCCAGGAAGCCGCCGATGATCGCTCGCACCGCGATCTTGTTCTCACGGTCGGCGATCAGGGCGACCCCGGCCGCGGCAAGGAGCAGAGGCAGGAGAGCAGCGCCGACGCCCATGAGGGCACGGGACGCGGACGCGACCACTTCTCCCCCGGGCCCGGCGGCCCCGCCCCAGATCGCGAGTCCGGCGATCACCGCGACGACCAGCAAGCCGATCCCTGCGATGTCGCCGCCGTGGTGGCTGCGGATCTGGCGGGCCGCCTTGGTGACCGGGCCGGGCGCGCGTGGCTCCTTGGGTTGCGGCCTGGCCGCACGCCGCGTGGCAGGGGGCTTCGCCGTCCGGGTGGAGGTCGCTCTGGTGCTCGAGGTGCTCCGACTCCGGGGTGCAGGCTTGCGCCTACGTCCTCTCGGGGCGGGCCGCTTCTTCCTCGACCTCGACTTGGGCGAACGTGTTGCGGTGGGCACGCGGGGCTCCCAGGTGTCGCACGGCGCGTCTTGCTCGTGCTGCCCCGACCTGCTCCCGCCCGCAGGGCTGCGGCCCAGAGGGTACCAGGACCAGCACCTGCCACCCGGATGCCCCGCCCCCCACGTGCGCGCGTCACGCACCACCCCCTGGTCACCCACGCGCGCACGTCGCTCCGACGGCGCACGCGGGTCTGCCGAGCGTGGCAGCATCTGGCGATGATCGAACCAGAGGAACTCGACGCGGTCGTGTGTCCCCACCTTGCCGCCCTCGACGCCCCCGGCGCGGCGGTCGCAGTCGTGCATCCCGAAGGTCCGCCGCTGGTGCGCTGCTACGGCTGGGCCGACATCGCCACGAGGAGGCCCGTCGACACCACCACGCGCTTCCGGATCGGGTCGGTCACCAAGACGATGACCACGATCGCGGTGCTGCAGCTCGTCGAGCGTGGCCTCCTGGGGCTCGACGATCCCGTGGACGCGCACCTCAAGGGGATCGAGGTCCGACAGCGCGAACCCGGCGCGGAGGCGGTCACGATCCGCCACCTGCTCACGCACACGTCGGGTATCGGCGAGTTCCCCTCTTGGCGCAGCACGCGGCACCCGCTGCGGGCACTGGGGGCGAGCCGGCCGGGTACGGAGATGCCCTCGCTGCGTGACCTCGTCGCCGACGGCGTGGTGGCCGAGGTGCCCCCCGGCACGAAGTGGGCCTACTCCAACGTCGGCTTCACCCTGCTCGGCATGGTCGCGGAGAACGTCACGGGACAGCCCTTCGGGGAGTTGCTCGGCGACGGGGTCTTCGGACCTCTGTCCATGTCGGGCGCGTCACTGGCGCGCGACGCGGACGTCGACGCCACGCTCGCCACCGGATACCGGGGGCGGCGCGGCGTCGCGGCACCGACGCGGCCGTTCGACATCGCCGCCCTACCGGCAGGCGGCGCCCACGCCACCATCTCGGACATGGCAGCCTACGCAGGCGGGGTGCTGTGGGCAGCTGCAGGCGATGGCCGACTCCTCACGCGCGACACCGCGCGGTTGATGATGACTCCGCAGTTCGGCATCGACCCGCGCCTGCCCAAGGTCGGCTTGTCATGGTGGCTCGACGGGATCGACTCGACGTTCACTGCCGGCCACGGCGGCACCGTGCCGGGTTTCTCCACGGGCTTGGTGCTCGCCCCCGGCGCCGGCGTCGGGGTCGCGGTGCTCCTGAACCGCGGAGTGCTGCCGTCGGCGTTCTTCGGGGGCGGACACGTGGCGAGCGCCGTACTGCGCCGGATCGTGGGGACCGAGGATCCCGCTGTCACGCCCGCGGCGTCGGACTTCGACGGATCCGGGCGGCCCGACTCATGGACCGACAAGGCCGGCGTGTACCGGCCCGCTCCGGGCTTGGGGACCAACATGAGAGCCCTCCACTACCTCGGGGGGGAGATCGAGGTCCTCGACGCCGGCGACCATCTCGTCGCACGCGCCCCCGTCGGCCCGTTCCGCGCCGGCCTGCGCCTCTACGGAGCCACACCCGCCGATCCCGATGCCTACAGCGTCTCCTACGGCGGGTACGTGCTGCCGTTCGTCTTCTCGAGGGACTCATCCGGCGCCGTCGACGCGGTCAACACCGGCTTCGTGCCGTGCCCGTTCCGCCTCGTGCGTTGCCCTACCGGCACACGCACGTACGCGTCGCACGTTCGCCGCGGCACGGCCGTCGCGGCCGGCCTCCTGGCCGCCCGCGCAGTGCTGCGCGGTCGCCGCAGGTAGTCACAGCTCGATCACGAGGGGGAACACCATGGGGCGGCGGCGAGTGCGCTTGTTGGCGAACCGGCTCAGGGACTGGCGCACGTGGCGCGACAGCGTGGTGTGGTCGAGGGCGCCCTCGGCCGCGGCGGCCTCGATGGAGCGGCGCACTGCGCCTGCGGCTTCCTTGGCGAACTCCTCCGATGCATCCGGATCGAGGAATCCTCGCGACATGATCTCGGGCCCACGCACGATCGCGCCGTTGCGGCTGTCGACGCCGACAACCGCGATGAGGACACCGTCGTCGGAGAGGACCTGGCGATCGCGCAGGACCCCGGCGTTGACGTCGCCGACACCGGAACCGTCCACGTAGACGTAGCCGCCCGGGGCGCGGTCCTCGGCGAGGTGCACTCCGTCGTCGTCGATGACCACGACGTCACCGTCCTCGGCTATCACGACGTTGTCCTCCGCGACGCCGAGCGCCTGCGCCAGGCGCGCATGCGCCTTGAGGTGGCGGTACTCGCCGTGGACGGGGACGAAGAACTCCGGCCGCGTGAGCGACAACATCATCTCGAGCTCCTGGGCCGCGGCGTGGCCCGACACGTGGACACGTGACGTGCCCGAGTGCACGACCTCGGCACCGTGGCGGGTGAGGCCGTCGATGGCACGGTGCACGTTCATCTCGTTGCCGGGGATCGGGCTGGAGCTGAACACGACGGTGTCGTCGTCGGAGATCGAGACGGAGCGGTGCTCGCCCGCGGCCATCAGGCTCAGTGCCGCGAGCGGCTCCCCCTGGCTGCCGGTGCAGACGATGCAGATCTGTTCGGGCGGGTACTGCTCGACCTCGGAGATGTCGACGATCGCGGACTCGGGGACGTCGAGGAGGCCGAGCTCGCGGGCGAGCGCCGTGTTGGCGAGCATCGATCGTCCCAGGAACGCGATCTTGCGGCCGTAGGCGAGGGCCGCGTCGCACACCTGCTGTACCCGGTGCAGGTGGCTCGCGAAACACGCACATACGATACGGCTGTCGTCGTGGCGGCTGAAGAGGTCGAGGAGCCAGTCCCCCACGAGTCGCTCCGACCCGGTCACTCCGGGCACCTCGGCGTTGGTCGAATCCGACAGGAGCAGGCGCACGCCCTTCTTGCCGAGCTCCCCGAAGGTCGACACGTCGGTGCGGCGCCCGTCGACGGGCGTCAGGTCGAGCTTGAAGTCGCCCGTGTGCACGATCGTGCCCTGTGGTGTGTCGAACGCGATGCCTACACCGTGGGGCACCGAGTGCGTGACCGGGATCGCCGTGAACCGGAACGGCCCGCACTGCACCGTCTCGCCGTCGGCGAACGCGACGAGCGTGGTCCGGTCTGCGACCTTGCGCTCCGCGAGCTTCTGTCCGACCATCCCCACGGTCAGTTCGGTTCCGTACACCGGCACCTCTACACGCTCCAGCAGGAACGGAAGTGCTCCGATGTGGTCCTCGTGGCCGTGGGTGAGCAGCACCGCCTCGAGGTCGCCGGCACGTTCCTCGAGGTAGCCGAGGTCGGGTAGGACCAGGTCGACACCGGGCATGTCCTCGGTCGGGAACATGAGGCCGCAGTCGACGACGAGCAGCCTGCCGGAGATCTCGATGCAGAAGCAGTTGCGGCCGATCTCGCCGACGCCGCCGAGGAAGATGAGACTTACGGGTTCGCTCACGCGTCGCCCAGGTACGGGCCGAGCACGGCGCGCAGGCGCTCGGCGAGGGCAGCCTCGATCGGCGCGAGCGGGGGGCGCACCGGTCCGGCGGGGAGGCCGGCCATCGCGACGGCGGCCTTGACCGGGATCGGCGACGCGTCGGCGAAGAGGATCCGGAACAGCGGGAGCAGTTCCATGTGGCGCTTGCGGGCACCGGCGACGTCGCCCGCCGCGAACGCGTGGATCATGTCGCCGATCTGGGTGGCGGCGACATGTCCGGCGACGCTGATGACGCCACACGCTCCCACCGCCAGGAACGGCAAGGTCATCGCGTCGTCGCCCGAGTACACCTCGAAGGACTCCCCGCATGTGGCGAGCACTTCGCAGACGTGCGCCGCCGATCCCGTGGCGTCCTTCACGCCGACGATGCGTGGGTGGTCGCCGAGGGCTTCGTAGGTGCCCGTCTCGATCGCGCAGCCGGTCCGGCCGGGGATGTCGTAGAGCAGGACCGGCTTGTCGGTGGCGTCTGCGATCGCCCGGAAATGGGCGACGAGCCCGCGCTGGGGCGGGCGGCTGTAGTACGGCGTCACGGCGAGGATCCCGTCCACGCCTGCTGCGGTTGCCTCCTCGGTGAGGCGAACCGACTCGGCGGTGTCGTACGAGGACGTACCGGCCACGACTTTGCCCCGGCCTGCGGCAGCCTCGACGGTCACGCGGAAGAGGTCGAGCTTCTCGCCGTGGCCGAGGGTCGGTGACTCGCCGGTGGTGCCCGACACCACGAGGGCGTCGTTGCCGTTGTCGAGGAGGTGGGTGGCGAGGCGGGCGGCGCCGTCGAGATCGAGGCCGCCGTCCGCCTCGAACGGGGTGATCATCGCGGTGACGACGTCACCGAAGCTTCCCTGCATCAGGCCAGGATAGCGAGGCGCTCATGGCCCACCCCGGTGGCCTCCGGATCTGCGGCGGCGAGCGCCACCAGCGGGGCTTGGAGCTCCTGGCGGCCAAGTTCGGGGGGTTGGAGCACCTGGCGGCCACATATGGCCGCGTGGTGCTCCAAACCCCTCTCCCTGGCCGCGTCATGCTCCAACGTTGCCGGCCTGACCGCCGTGGACTCCGAAGCCCGGGAGACATCTCTCCACGCGCCCATCTGGGTCCCCACGTCGGACTCAGCCGCTGGGTGCTGCCTGCATCACCTCGTACTCCTCGCCGGTGTCGGCCCAGTCCTCGAACTGGAGGACGCCGAGTTCGGCGAAGCGGTCGCGCAGCCACCCGGTGAGCAGACCGAGCTTCTTGAGGTTCGGGACGATCTTGGAGAACAACATCTTGCGGAACTCCGCCTGCATCGGGTTCGCGAGGACGAGCTCGCACATGTCGCGCACCGGCAGCCCGAGCTCCTCCCACACCTCTTGCATGGCGAAGCGATTGCGCATGTGCATCGCGGCCTCGTACGCGAACTCCTGGCGCTCGCGCAGCTCCGCGGCGCTCATGTCGGTGTAGACCTCCTTGAGCGAGAGCACACCGAACGCGACATGCCGCGCCTCGTCGGACATCACGTACTTCAGGATGTCCTTGAGGAGCGGCTCCTGGGTGACCTGGCGGATGAAGCCGAACGCCGCGAGCGCGAGTCCCTCGACCATGATCTGCATGCCGAGGTAGGTCATGTCCCAGCGCGAGTCGGTCACGATCGCGTCGAGCAGTGCGCGCAGGTGGAGGTTGATCGGCATGATCCCGCCGAGCTTCTCCTCCATGTAGCGGGCGAAGACCTCGACGTGGCGGGCCTCGTCCATCACCTGGGTCGCGGCGTAGTACTTGGCGTCGATCCACGGGACGGTCTCGACGATCTGGGACGTGCAGATCAGGGCGCCCTGCTCGCCGTGCATGAACTGGCTCAGGAGCCAGTTCTGGCTCGCCACCGCGAGCCGGAGGTGGTCGGCCTCGTTGAACTTCTCGAGCGGGGTCCCCGTGAGGTCCTGCATCGCCCACGGGTCGACGCCGGTGGCGGCATCACGTTCGACGTCGACCTCTATCGACCAGTCGACATCGGTCGACGCGTTCCACTGGCCGGTCTTGGCCTTCTCGTACAGCTTGACCAGGGGCTCCCGGGACTGGCCGTAGTCCCACGTGAAGATGGTGTCCTTGGCGCTGTCGACCACGTGGAGTACCTCGGCCCGCTCCTCGGGCGAGACGGTCTGCACCAGTTGGTCGAGCTCGGTGGCGGACGTGTCGGCGGCGGCTTGGATCGCGTCGGTCACTGTTTGCTCCTCTCTCGGGTTCCATGACGGTTGGCGAAGAACTGGTCGGCGACGAAACGCCTGACGGAGGCCTCGTCGCCGAAGTGGACGTGGGGTGACGGGTTCACGAGGTAGCTCGCGCCGACGCGCACGACCCACTCGGCGAAGCGCCGGGGATCGCCGGCTGCGAGGGGGTGGTCCGCCGCGTGCTCGACGACGTGGGGGACGAGGAACGCCGCACCGACGTCGAGCACGGGGCTCGACGGTCCCATCAGCGTGGGCAGGACGAGCTCTGGCTCGACCTCGAGCATCAGGCGCAGGACGGCGTGGCCACGCCGGACCGCCTCGGCGTCGACGAAGGCCGCCACGACGACGTCTTCGAGCGATCGAGCCCGACGCAGCCGCACGTCGACGGCGGCGAGGAACGCCAGCGCCTCGCGCCGCACGACCGCGAGCTCGATGCCCGCCCGGCCGTCGAAGGTGCGGTACAGCGTCGCCCGCGAGACCCCCGCCTCTGCCGCGATCTGGTTGACCGTCGTCGCGGTCACGCCCGATCGGGCATAGCACGCGAGCGCGGCGTCGACGATGCGGCCTGCGAGAGCAGAATCCACATCTGCAACGAGGCCGGCGAGCACGTCGTCGGCGATGACATCCGGTCGAGTGACACCCATGAGACACTGAGACGATATCACGCTCTTTGTCTCACACGCCAAACCGCCCGCGTTCGAGGGCCCGACCCCCACAAACGCGGGCAACCCATACCACCGACACGCCAAACCGCCCGCGTTCGAGGGCCCGACCCCCACAAACGCGGGCAACCCATACCACCGACACGCCAAACCGCCCGCGTTCGAGGGCCCGACCCCCACAAACGCGGGCAACCCATACCACCGACACGCCAAACCGCCCGCGTTCGCAGGGGCGGCTACGGCGCTCGCCATCCCGTCAATATCTCGTTTGCGACGATGTCGCGGCAGCCCTCGGCGGTGGAGAGGTCGACGCGGTCGGACCGCTCGGCGGCGAAGAGGACGAGCATCCTGGACACGTAGTCGACCGTGGCATCGGCGTCGGTGCGATCGAGCTCGCCGACCTCTATCGAGCGCCGCACGGCGGGACCGCAGTAACCGCCGATGATTTCGAGCACGAACGGCTGGTCCTCCGACAAGGGTGCGAGAAGGTGCTCGGGCTCGGTCTCGAGGAGATGGTGGAGGACCTCGTGCTCCGCGAGCTCGGCAGCGAGCACACGCAGCACCGCGGCGAGCAGCTCGGGCGTCTCGGTCACGCCGGCGGTTGCCTCCTCCACCAAGGCCGTGATCCGGCGCGCCTCGGCGCGGATCGTCGCATGAAGCAAGACGTCGCGGGAGTCGACCTGGCGGTACAGGGTCGCACGCGAGATACCGGCCTCACGCGCGACGTCCTCCATGGTGGTCTTGGCGATGCCGTAGCGTCCGAAGCACACGAGCGCCGCGTCGGTGACCTCGCGGTCCACCTCGACCACGGTCAGCTGCTGCAGGTGGGCTGGCCCGCCCCCAGGTAGGCGTTGAGGATGTTCAGCCACAGCGCCCGCAGGATGGGCTTCTGCGACATCTCGTACGCGCTCTGGTACGCCTTCTGGGCCATGTCGACAGGGAACGGGATCAGGTAGCCCTCCGCCGGCATGCAGTGGTTCACGAGAGCGTTCACCACACGTACCCCGGCGTAGACCTTGTCGAAGTACTCCGGAAGCTTGGTGAGCTGCTCGTCGAGCTTCGACAGGTCGGTCGTGTCCAATATGCGCTGCAGGGTCCTGGCGAGGTCGACGAGCTGGTCGTGGTGGGTCGCGAGGGTGCGGCGCGCGTCGCCGAGGATCGCGTTGATCTGCACGAGCTGGGACCCGAGCCTCCCCTCGTTGCCGTCCTGTGACGCCGTGATCTGGTCGAGGTTGGAGATGATCGTGTTGATCGTGTCGACCTTGGAGTTGAGCGTGTCGAGCAGCGTGCGGGCGTCGTGCGCGATGGCGACGACGTCGGTGCTCGAGGTCTCCACGAGGCGCTTGAGCCTGTCGACGACCTCCTTGGTCTCTTGTGCGCCCTGGATGTCCTTGATCGCCTCGGCACCGCTGTAGATGAGTCGGTCGAAGCTCGTGTCACGGTGGGTGCGCGTTACGGGGCCGTCGAGCGGCTGGGACGAGTGGCCCGGATCGAGGTCGAGGAACATCTCGCCGAGCACCGACTTGAGCCGCAGTGTCACGGTCGCGTCGGACGTGAGATTCATGCCGGAGTCGCGGTCGAGGTTCACGGTCAGACGCGCCTGGCGCCATCCCTGTCCCTCGCCCTGGATGTCGGTCACCTCGCCCACGCGGACGCCGCGGTGCAGCACGGACGAGTGGTTCACGAGACCGGTGACGTCGTCGAAGATCGCGTCGAACTGGCGGCCGTTCTTGTCGCCCGACTGGGCCATGAGCCAGAGACCGAAGAGGACGACGACGACACCGGCGATCGTGACGGCGAGCACGCGGACGTTCTTGAGCTTGCTCACGGCGTGATCTCCCCGGCGAGGATCGCCCGGAAGCGCTCGAGGTCGGGCAGGTTCGTACCACCGAGGTAGACGAAGTGGCCCTTGTCGTTGCTGAAGAGCCGCACCAGCTCGTCGGTGGTGTTCTGGGTCAGCGCCATGAGCTTGGGCATGCGGTCGAGGACGCTGGCGATCTCCGCCTGGTGGTTCGCGACGATCGTGAGCGCGTCGGCGGCGAGCGAGATGCCCTTCTCGACGACCTTCAACTGGCCGCCGATGAGGCCGTTGACGTCGGCGGCGAGCGACGCGGCTTGGCCCACGAGCCCCTGGATGTCGCCGGAGTGCGCGGCGAGGTCGTCCACCAGTGACGACGTGCGCGTCGAGAGGTTGTTGAGGGCCACCTGTTGGGCCGACAGCACCTGGCTCAGCGACGCGGCGTCGGCCTGGATCGCCTTGACGTCACCGGTGATCGCTTCGGCGTTGGCCTTCTGGTCCTCGACGAGATCCTTGACCTCGGGGTTGTCCTTGAGCTCGTTGAGCTGCTGGAGAGGTTCGAGAGCGGTGTCGGGGTTGACGATCGTCGAGCCCTGCCCGGACGCGAGCGTGGCGTTGTTGGACGCTGGAGGCTCGTCGGGGCTGCCCGGGTCGACCACGACGGCCTTCTCGCCGATCACGTTCGACACGACCACCTTGGCCGAGCCGTTCTCGTGCACGGGGAAGGGTTGGTTGATCTTGAGCTCGAGCGCGGCGCCGTCGGACGCGAGCGTCACGTTGGTGACCACCCCGACGCGCACACCCGAAGGTGACAGCACACCGGTCTTGTTCGCCTCCACCCCGGGCGCCGTGGGCACGATCACCTTGTACGACGCCTCCGAGGCGCCGAAGAGGCCGCCGTTGGACGCACGGATCGTGAGCCAGCCGAACAGGATCACCGCGCCGACGAGGTAGACGACGACGTTGGCCAGCGTCCACGCGAACGACTTGTGCTTCATTGCGCCGTCCCCGGGGGCAGTGGGAAGACCGGCGCCGGCGGGAACGGGTTGCCCGTCGGGAGCTGGCGCAGGTCGTTGTAGCCGATCGGGCCCAGGCCCCAGAAGGCGATGGGCACCTGCGCGCCGGCCTGGAAGAGTCGCCACGTGGTCTGGAGGTCGGCCTGGATCGCGTCGAGGCGGTTCATGATCTCGTCGATCTGGTCGGCATGGCCGTTCAGGAGCGCGCGGATCACCTGCGCAGAGGTGTCGATGCGGGCGAAGTTGACCTTGGCGCGGTTCATCGCCGTTCTCAACTTCGCCTGGATCGCGTTGCCGTTCGCCTGTAGGCGACCGAGGTCGCCGCTCGCGCTGACGAGCGCGTTGGTGATCACGGCGAGGTTGTCGAGTGTGGTCACCAGGTCTTGCTGGCCGGCGACGACGTTGTCCATCTGGGTGCGGAGCCTGGCGATGCGCTCCTCGACGAGGTCACCCTTGGGGGGCACCTTCTCGGCTACGCGCTGCAACGTGTCCTGGACGGTCTGGCCCCGCAACGCCTCGTTGAGGTTGAACGAGTTCGGCCCGCCCGCCGCCAGGGTCGTGAAGTCGGTGCCGACGCGAGTGTCGTCGATCGGGCCGTCGAGCCTGGCCGAATCGCTGCCGGGATCGAGTGCGACGTACTTCTCGCCCAGGATGCTCTTGAGGCGCAGGGTGGCCGTGGCATCGGCGTGCAGGTCGACGCTGCCGTCGACGCTCATCGTGACGAGCACGCGGTTGCCCGCGAGGCTGACGCTGTCGACCTTGCCGACGTTGATGCCCGAGACGCGCACCTCCGACGAGCGTGGCGTGACGTTGAGTCCGTCGGCGAAGTACGCCGTGACGGTCTGACCCCCGAAGTTCACGAGCCCCGACCCCGCGAAGGCCATGAACATCAGGAACACGAACGCGAGGATCCCGACGATGCCCACCACGAGGGCGATACGGCGCTTGACGAAAGGCGAGAGGATGCGTCCGTTCACAACGACACCGTGTCCTTGGTGCCCCAGAAGATGTACGACATGGCCAGGTTCATGAGAACCCCGGCGATGATCGAGAGGTTGAGCGACCTCCCCACCGCCTGGCCCACTCCAACAGGCCCACCGGTCGCACGGTAGCCGTTGGAGAGGCCGACCATCGCGATCATCATCCCGATCACGACGCCCTTTATGAGCGCGTACAGGAAGTCGAGCGGTGCGATGACACGCCAGAAGTAGAACCCGAACCCGCCGATCGAGAGGATGTCGCTCTGGGCCCACGCGATCAACCAGCCGCCCACGAACGTGGCGCCGATGCCGAAGATCATGAGCGGGACGACCGCGAGTCCCGTGCCGAAGAGGCGTGTGGAGATCAGGTACGGGTGGCTGCTCACGCCCATGACCTCGAGCGCGTCGATCTCTTCGGCGACTCGCATCGAGCCGAGCTCGGTCACGAAACCGGCGCCGGCGGTGGCGCTGAGCGCGAGCAGTGCCATCAGCATCGAGATCTCGCGCAGCCCGATCGAGCCGATCAGCACCGCCGACAGTGCCCGGTCGGCGCCGACGAGGCCGAGCAGGTTGACCGCCTGGAACGTCGCCGCCGTTCCGATGAAGAAGCACAGCCACAGCGTGAGCGGGGCTGCCGCCCTGAACTGGGTGACCGCATGCTCGAGCGTCTTGCGCCCGTAGCGCAGGAGGTACCCGTTGCGCAGGTCGCTCGCGACCCGGCCGACGTCGCCGAGCACGATGCCCACGGTGGCGACCATCGTGTCCTCTGTGGCTATCGCTACCTGTCGCCGGGCCATACGTGCTGCCTCAGAGTGCGTAGAAGAACGAGTTGATGACGAAGCCGACCACGACGATCGCCGCGAAGCTCGCGATGATCGAGCGGCGGGTGGCGGCGGCGACGCCTGCCGGGCCGCCCTTGGCGTGGCTGCCGAAGTACGTCGCCGAGACGCCGACGACGATGCCGTAGAAGACCCCCTTCATGAGCAGCACGCCCATGTCGACGGGGCGGATGATGACCTCGAAGCCTGCGAGGTAGAGCCCGCCGGAGCCGGAGCGCAGCAACACGATCAGGATCCAGCCGCCGAGGAGACCCGCCATGGTGCCGAAGATGCCGAGGATCGGCACCCCGATCGTCGCGCCGAGGATCCTGGGCCAGTAGATGCGCACACGCGGGTCGACGGCCATGACCTCGTGCGCGGCGATCTCGTCGCGGACGACACGGGCGCCGATGTCGGAACAGAACGCCGCGCCTGCGGTCGCGGTGGCGACCACCGCGGAGATCAGGGGGCCCGCCTCGCGTACGAGCGCCGGCACGAGCCCGGCGCTCGCGAACGCGCGCAGGCCGATCGTGCCCAAGAGGCTGTCGAAGTTGAGCGCGAACACCATGCCGACCGGCATGCCGACGATCACCACGGGTCGCCACGCGACCTGCAGGACCTGGCTGACGCCGTCGGTCACGTCGGTGAAGCGCAGCCTCCCGTTGCGTAGCGACGCGAAGAGACCACCGACGTACAACACGAAGTCGCTGAGGCCATCGGCCAGTACCACCAGACCACCATTACCCGGGACCCACCGTGAGGTCGCACGACCTCTCTCTGTGACAGGTTCGGCGCAACACTATTCGAACCCTTTCGGGCCTGCACGAGCCCGACGGCCCCCGAGGCGATGTGAGCCCCCGAGGACCGGGAACACCCAGGGCGCGTTTCCACGAGGACTCGGCGGCTCAGGCAAGGCGCGCCGACGAGGCGGAGTGGGGCTCCGTCGAGGACGGCGAACGCAGCATGAGCCGCCGAGGACCGGGGAAACGCCCCTAGATACCGAGGAGGGGGTCGAGGCCGACTGTGAGGCCGGGACGTGAGGCGACCGCGCGCACTGCCAGAAGGACTCCGGGCATGAACGAGGAGCGGTCGATCGAGTCGTGGCGCAGTGTGAGGGTCTGGCCGACGGCGCCGAGGATCACCTCCTGGTGGGCGACGAGGCCGGGGAGGCGCACCGAGTGCACGTGCACGCCGTCGACCACCGCCCCGCGTGCACCGGGGACCGACTCGACCGATTCGACCTGCCCGGGCCGGTCACTGCCACTGCGACGTGCCGCGCTCAGGCGCTCCGCGGTGCTCTGCGCGGTGCCCGACGGCGCGTCGGCCTTGCCGTCGTGGTGCAGCTCGATCACCTCGGCGGAGTCCATGAACGGTGCGGCGAGCTCGGCGAAGCGCATCATCAGCACGGCCCCGATCGCGAAGTTGGGGACGACGATCACGTTCGCGGACGCGCCCTCGGCACGCCGGGCGAGGTCGTCGAGACGCTTGGCGTCGAAGCCGCTCGTGCCGACGACGACATGGACGCCGTTGTCCAGGCACCAGTCGACGTTTCCGGGAGCGACCGACGGGTGCGTGAAGTCGACGGCGACTGCGCACCGCGCCTCGGTCAGCGCCGCCCGCTCCTGGGAGATCCGGAGCCCGGTTGCGGTGATCCCCCCGGCAGGGTCGACCGCGGCCGAGAGGTCCAGGTCGGCAGCGGCGGCAACGCTGCGGCACACCTCCGCGCCCATGCGGCCGCCGGCGCCGAGTACGCCTACCCGAACAGGTGCCGCGGGGATCGGCGCCGGGCTCACGCGACCGCTCGCGACCCGGCGGTGTCGTCGGGGCCGAGCACCACCGTGGAGCACGGCCTCGCGAACAGCTCCGCACAAAGGGCGGACGTGTCGTCGACGGAGACGGCGTCGATGCGGGCGATGAGCTCGTCCACCGTGGGCACCTCGCCGTGGGTGAGCAACGACCTTCCGATGCGGCCCATGCGGCTGCCGGTGTCCTCCTCGCCCATCGCGATCTGGGCACGCAGGTGCCCCTTGGCGCCGGTGAGCTCGTCGGCGCTGATTCCACGCGCCATCGCGTCCCACTGGCCGCGCAGGAGGTCGAGGGTCTCGTGGGCTCGCTCGGGTGCACAGCCGGCGTAGGCCGCGACGTAGCCGGTCTCCTCGAACAGCGACCGATACGAATAGGTCGAGTACACGAGGCCGCGGCGCTCGCGGATCTCCTGGAACAGCCGGCTCGACATGCCGCCGCCGAAAACGTGGTTGACAGCCGACAGCGCGTAGCGGCGGTCGTCGTCGCGAGCGAACGCGGGCGCCCCGATCACGAGGTGGGTCTGCTCGGTGTCGCGCCGTCGCACCTCCGTGGAGGCGCCGGCGTCGGGGACCGCGAGCTCACGCGCGCCCGTGGCAGGCGCCATCGTCGCCCACAGCTCGGCGATGCGGTCGCTGACGGCAGCGGGGTCGATGTTGCCTGCGATCGCGACCACCGTGCGACCGGCGCCGTACCAGCGGCCGAAGTGCGCGGCGACGTCGTCGCGGGCCATCTTCGAGATCGTGTCCTTCGTTCCGAGGACCGGCCGGCCCAGCGCGTGACGATGAAGGATCGTCTCGCCGAAGATGTCGTGCACGAGCTCGTCGGGCGAGTCCTCGTACATGTTGATCTCCTCGAGCACGACGTTGCGCTCCGAGTCGACCTCGGCGGACCGCAGCGCCGGGCGCTGGGTGATGTCGGCGAGGATGTCGAGGCCGAGGTCGAGGTCGTCGTCGAGCACGCGGACGTGGAAGACGGTCTGCTCTTTCGAGGTCCACGCGTTGAACTCGCCACCGACGGCGTCGAGCGCGCGGGCGATGCCCTCGGCCGACCAGCGGTCGGTCCCCTTGAACAGGAGGTGCTCGAGGAAGTGGCTCGCGCCGTAGGTGGCGGGAACCTCGTCGCGGCTGCCGACGTCGACCCAGACACCCACCGCGACGCTGCGCACGCCGGGTACCTTCTCCGCGACGACGCGCAACCCGTTGGGGAAGCTGCGGTGGCTGATCATCTGGCGGATCATACGCGCGGCCGCGCGGCCGATCCGGTGGGAGTCCCGCGGCGGCGCGGGTGCCCATCGGAAGGCCATGGGGGACATGACGGAGTTCAGCGTCGCCACGTTCAACACCCACTGGGGCCTCGACTTCGCGGGGATCCCCTACGACGTGATCGGTGCGATCGGCTCGCTCGACGCAGACCTCGTGGGCCTGCAGGAGTGCTGGCGTCCCGCGCCTGACGCCGGTTACGTGCACGAAGCCGCGAAGGACCTCGGCATGGAGGTCGCCTGGGGTCCGTTCGTAGGCGGACCTCACGGCGGCACCTGGCGCAGGGTGCACTGGGAGGGCGAAGAGGAGGCCGCCTTCGGTGTCGTCGTACTGTCCCGATGGCCGATCCTGCACCGGCGCCTCATCCCGCTGGGCAAGATGCCGGGCGACATGAACCGCGCGGTGCTCGAGGTGGTCGTCGACGTCGACGGCCGGCCTGTGCACTTCTGCGCCGCGCACCTGTGCATGCTCCCGCACGGGTCGCTGTTCCAGCTCGTTCAACTCCGGGCGGTCCTGCACGCGCCCGCGGACGAGGCCTCGGTGTTGTGTGGCGACTTCAACATGTGGGGGCCCGTGGTCGCCGCGCTCGTCGGGCGACGCCGGGCGCACGTGGCCAAGACGTGGCCGGCGCACCGCCCCCACAGCCAGATCGACCACGTCCTCCTCCACGGGCCGCTGCAGGCGGTCGGAGGCGAGGTCCTCCCGCCGCTCGGTTCCGACCACCGCGCGCTGCGCGTGCACCTGCGCCTGCCGTAGCCCCGCACCCAGACCCCCAGACCCCCAGACCCGACGTGGGGACGCGAAACGGGTCCACAACCCACCTCACGTCCCCACGTCCGGACGCCGAACGACGTGGGGACGCGAAACGGGTCCACAACCCACCTCACGTCCCCACGTCCGGACGCCGGAACGACGTGGGGACGCGAAACGGGTCCACAACCCACCTCACGTCCCCACGCCCGGACGCCAGACCCGACGTGGGGACGCGAAACGGGTCCACAACCCACCTCACGTCCCCACGTCCCATCCGGGGTCTGCTAGGACGGCGGGATGACGCGCATCACCTGTTCGACGACCGCGGGCGTGGCCACGATCACGCTCAACGACCCCGAGCGGCGCAACGCCCTCGACCCCGAGCTGGCCCGGGAGCTCGCCGAGACCATCAGAAGCCGGGATGCCGACCCCGACGTGGGCGCGATCGTGGTGACGGGCGCGGGCAAGGGATTCTGTGCGGGAGCGAACCTCGGCAGCCTCGCCGCGGCGGCGACGGGTGACACAGCGGACGCGGCTGCGCTGGAGGAGCGACGACGTGCCTACATGTCGCTGTACGAACCGTTCCTGGCCCTGCGCGCGGCCCGCGTCCCCACGCTCGCGGCGGTGAACGGCGCCGCAGTCGGTGCGGGGCTCAACCTGGTACTCGCGGCCGACGTCGCGATCGCCGCGTCCAGCGCCCGGTTCATGTCGGGGTTCCTGCGCATCGGCCTGCACCCCGGCGGAGGCAACACGCACATGCTGACCGCTCGCCTCGGGCCGCAGACCGCGGCCGCCATGACGCTGTTCGGCGAGACTCTCGACGGCACCGCCGCCGCAGGACACGGCCTCGTCCTCCGCTGCGTCGCCGACGAAGAGCTCCTCCCGGCCGCGCAGGAGCTCGCTGCACGCGCGGCGGCGTATCCGACCGCCGCGACGGCCCGCTGCAAGGAGACCCTGAGGATGGCCGCACACAGCGACTACGAGACCACTCTCGCGGCCGAGGTCACCGCGCAGATCTGGACGACGACCCTGCCCGAAACCACCGCACTCCTCACCGGCATGCGCCATGGCCGCGACCCCCGTCGTCGGTCATGACCCGGGCATCTCCGCCCAGCCGAGGCAGCGGGTCAGAGTCCGAGGCTACGGTGGTCGGCGCCCAGATCGCGGGTGCGCCATCGCCGAGAGAGAGGGACCATGGACGGGACAACTGAGGACCGTGTCAACGACGCCCCCGTGCATGGCCGTCTCTCGGCGGGTACAGCGCCGACACCAGCCTCGTGTCGCATCACCGGACGGGACCGTAACTGCCCGAGTCCTGCAGACCGGCCCGTGCTGGACATCGACGCCGACTGGCGCCTCGTGCGCTGCGCAGACTGCGACGTCGTGCTCGAGGACCCGCTACCGACACCGGCGCAACTCGACGGCTTCTACTCCTCGGGCTGGTATGCCGAGCAGCGCGGTCGCTTCCTTCCCGGCGTCGAAGCCATGTTGAACTGGTTCATGCGGACGCGAATGCGCTGGTTGCGCGGTCGGCGTCCCGGGCGGCTACTGGATTACGGCTCCGGCAAGGGTCGATTCCTGCGGGTCGCGAAGCAGGAGGGGTGGGACGTGACCGGATACGAGCCCGTAGGGCCACGCGGGGAGTTCACCGAGGATCGCTACGGCATAAGGGTGTACGGCGGCCCGGTCCGGGAACTGCCACCGGAGCTGACCGACCTCGACGCGATCACGATGTTCCACGTCCTCGAACACCTCGTCGATCCACACGACACTCTCCTCAACGTGCACGAGCGACTCGCCGACGACGGCATCCTGGTGGTCGCGTTGCCGAACATCGACTCGTGGCAAGCGCGCTGGGGGGGCCGTTGGTGGCTGCACCTGCACGCACCGATGCACCTGCAGCACTTCTCACGCCAATCGCTCGAGTCGACTCTCGACGCTGCCGGGTTCCGCGTCGTCCAGCGCGGCACATGGATGGCAGAGTCGAACCTGTTCGGATGGTTCCAGACGATCGTGAACCGGGTCACCGGAACACACGACCTGCTGTTCATGACGCTCAAACGCGTGTGGCGTCCACGCAGCCGCAGCGACTGGAAGAACCTCGCCGCAGCAGTCGGGGTCAGCGCGTTGCTCGGCCTGCTCTTCCCGCTGCTCGTCGTCCTGGCAACGATCGAGGCCGCGATGGGCAGAGGCGCAGTCCTCCACGTCGCGGCCGTCAAGGCCTGACCCAACCCATGGCTGCCCGACACGCGTCCTCGCGTCCGCACGGCACCCCTCTCCACGACATCGAGGGCGCGACTCCCGCTGTAGCGGTCGCGTCACCTGTGCGAACACCCCTGGAGCCCTGCCTGCGGCCGGAAGGAACCGCACGACCGACAACGAAGAGAGGAATCGACCACCTCTCTTGCCTCTTCGATCTCGGAGTCAGCACATGAGCGACATCCTCGTTACGGGCGCAGGCGGATTCATCGGCCATCACCTGGTGAAGCTGCTCAAGGACGAGGGCCACCGGGTACGCGGCGTCGACATCAAGGAACCCGGCTACGAAGAGACTGCCGCCGACGAGTTCCTGCTGCTCGACCTGCGCCGATGGGAGAACTGCCTCAAGGCCACAGCGGGTGCCGAGCAGGTCTACGCACTGGCTGCCGACATGGGCGGTATGGGCTTCATCTCGGCCAACCACTCCTTGATCCTGCACAACAACGCGCTGATCAACCTGCACACCCTCGAGGCCGCACGTGAGAGCGGCGCGAGCCGTTACTTCTACAGCTCCTCGGCCTGCATCTACCCCGAGTACCGCCAGGAGGAGACGGCCGTGACTCCCCTCAAGGAGGAGGACGCCTACCCCGCGGCACCCCAGGACGCGTACGGCTGGGAGAAGCTCGTGACCGAGCTCCTGTGCGGCTACTACACCCAGGACTACGGGCTGCCGACGCGCGTGGCGCGCTTCCACAACATCTTCGGTCCTCTCGGCACCTGGGACGGCGGACGCGAGAAGGCGCCAGCAGCGATGTGCCGGAAGGTCGCGCTCGCCGAGGACGGGACCAGCATCGAAGTCTGGGGCGACGGCGAGCAGACGCGGTCGTTCTGCTACATCGACGACTGCGTCGAGGGCATCCACCGCATCATGGCGTGCGACCACGACGAGCCGCTCAACCTGGGTTCGGAGGAGATGGTGAGCATCAACGAGCTCGCCAACATGGTGATCGGCATCTCGGGCAAGGAGCTCGCACTCGAGCACGTCGACGGGCCGCAAGGAGTTCGGGGCCGCAACTCCGACAACAGCCTGTGCCGTGACGTCCTCGGTTGGGCACCCCAGATCACCCTCGAGGACGGGCTCGCCCGCACGTACACGTGGGTCGCACAACAAGCCGAGGCCGGCCGCGACGGCTCCCTCTGAGACGACGCCCGCAGCCGAACCAGCCGCCCGCAGCCGCCAGCAGCCGACCCCGAACAGGGAGCCCACGCCGATGACCGATCCGAGCCTCACGGCGGCTCCTCTCGACGACGTCTACGACGGGGCACACGTGGTCGTGACCGGAGCCACCGGACAGGTCGGCACCTTCGTGTGCGCTCACCTCAGCGACCGCTACGACGTCCGGATCAGCGCGATCGACCAGAAACCCTGGGACGGCAACGCAGCCGCGGCGAACCTGCATCTCGCCGAGCGGGTGCCGCTACTGCAGGCCGACCTCGCGGACTCCGACGTCCTCGATCCCGTCGTCGAGACCGCCGACGTGATCCTGCACATGGCGGGAGCCACGGTCGGGATCGGCGTGTCCGCACGCTCGGGCTTCACGCTCCTACGCGCGAACGCCGAGCTCGACCTCGCGGTGCTGGGCTCGGTACGGCGCCGCTCGAACACCGATCCGCTGTCACTCGTCGCGATCAGCTCGTCCTGCGTGTACCCGACGAGCGCACCGCAGCCGATCCGCGAACCGGCGGCGTCGATGGAATGCGAAGTGGGCAACGAAGGGTACGGCTTCGCCAAGCTGCTCCTCGAGCGGTCCCTCGCGGAGCTCCACCGCGAGACGGAGGGGT
Source organism: Acidimicrobiia bacterium (assembly GCA_046331095.1). Lineage (GTDB taxonomy): Bacteria > Actinomycetota > Acidimicrobiia > UBA2766 > UBA2766 > JAIBAC01. The sequence goes on along the minus strand of JAXLRM010000004.1, from coordinate 639,559 downwards.
TCGTGCCGGCGGTCTTCCGTCTCGCCAACGCCTACGGCGAGTCCTACCGCTTCAAGGGTGAGGCGAGCTCTCACCTGATTCCCGCGCTCGTCTGGAAGGGCGCGAAGAAGGACCCCCTCAGCGTTTGGGGCGACGGCTCCCAACAGCGCGACTTCGTGCACGCCGGCGACATCGCCGAGGTCGTGCTCGCGTTCGGGGCTGCAGCGAAACGCGGCGGTGAGCCCGTCGGACCGGTGAACTTCGCGAGCGGTACGCCCCGGTCCGTACGTGACATCGCCGAACACGTCGTGGCCCGCTTCGGGCTGCCCGGGATCGAGTACGACACGTCGAAGCCGTCCGGCAACAAGGCCAAGACACTGGACCTGAAGGGCTTCCGCGAGCTCTGTGGGGACTGGCAGCCCACCGTGGACTTCACCGCGGGCCTGGACCGCATGATCGACGTCTGGCTGCCCTACGTGCAGGCACGCGAGGGCGCCGGCGACGCCGGCGCATGATCGTCGCGTTCACCCACAACGTCGCCGGTCGCGGCGCCGCGTACCGGGCCGAGCAGCTGCTGGCGCGCCTGCCCGGCACGGACCGGATCGTGCTCTACGCGGGCTCACCCGACGCCCGCGCGCGTACGAAACGCACCGGACGCGTCGAGATGGTGCTGTCGCCGAGCAGGCTGTCGGGACCGTTGCGTGCCGGTTGGTCCCCGGCGGAGGCCAGATGGCGGATACGCCACGCCACCGCTCTGGTCGACGCGTCCGACGAGGCGCTCGAACGAGTCGTGGCCTTCGACGCGCGCCCGAGCGTGCTGTGGCCCGCTCGCGTCCTGGCGCGTCGATTCGGGGTGCCGGTACACGCCGACGTCGGCGACTTCTTCTGGTACGGAGGTGCGGCCCGGTTGCGCCGACCGGCCTGGGCGAGCCGCGTGTTCGAACCGCTCGAGCACCTGAGCACCAACGCGCTGGTACGCGACGCCAAGTCGGTCACGACCGTCTCCCCGCGACTGACCGAGGAGGTACGCGAGCGCCGCAGCGATGTCCCGTGCGCCCTCGTGATGAACGGCGCCGTCATCACCGAGGACGTGCCGGCGTTCGCTGACCGCTCCGGGGAAGGGATTCGCATCGTGGCGGGTGGTTCCACCGGCTACGACCTGGAGTACGTGACCGCTGTAGCCGACGCTGCTGCGCGGCACGCTGCCGGCATCGAGATCGTCATGACGGGCAAGGAGTCCGCCTCGACCGCGCATCCGAACATCCGCCGGCTCGGCTTCCTCGATGACGCCGAGTACGACGCGGTGCTCCTCGAATCGGACTTCGCACTCGCGCCGTCGAGCCCGTCCCTGGCGAACGAGGGTCGCTGCCCCGGACGCATCCCCGCCTTCTGGGGTCAAGGCCTGCCGGTGCTGATGACCGCGGTCGGGCCGTGGGTCGACGAGGTGCGCGAGCACCATCTGGGTGAACTGCTCCCCCCCGATCCGGACGGCTTCGCCGACGCGGTCGTCGACGTGGCGCGGACCCGTCTGCCCGTCTCGGAACGCCGCCGGATCTGGACCGAGGCGCGCCGCTTCGACTGGAACCGTCTGGCTGAGGAGTTCGCGCGGGCACTGCGGCCGGAGTCCGGCGGCCGGTAGCGACCTCGTCGCGACCGCCGATGCCAGCTCGGCCGGATTGGGAGGGTCTAGAAGTCGTCGTCGAAGGTGGCCTCGAACGACGCCGTCTCGCGGCGCGGACGCGACTCGCCACCACCGGAGCGGTCGCCGCCCTCGGAGCCGCCACCACGGCCGCCACGGCTGCGTCGGCGGCGCTGGCCCTCGCCACCACGGTCTCCGCCACGGTCGTCGGAGCGCTCGCGGTCACGATCGCGGTCCTGGTCACGGTCCCGGTCCCGGTCCCGGTCCCGATCCCGGTCGCGATCCCGGTCGCGATCCCGGTCCCGGTCGCGATCCCGGTCGCGATCCCGGTCGCGATCCCGGTCGCGGTCCCGGTCACGGTCGCGGTCACCGCCACGCCCGCGATCGCCGCCACGCGAGCCGCCCCGGTCCCGGTCCCGATCCCGGTCCCGATCCCGGTCACGGTCCCGGTCGCGGTCGCGGTCGCGGTCACCGCCGCGCCCGCCGCGGCCGCGGTCGCCACCGCGGTCGCGGTCGCCGCCACGGCCCCGCGGGCGGTCCCCGCGGTCACGATCGCGGTCACGATCGCGGCTCTTGGGCTCCGACGGCGGGTTCGACGCCAGGTTCAGGTTGACCCGGCCCTGCGGGTCGATCTCCTCGACGCGCACCTCGATCTCGTCACCCACCGCGCAGACGTCGCTGACGCGGTCGATGCGCTGGCCGCCGCCGAGCTTGCTGATGTGCACCAGCCCGTCTCGGCCGGGGAGGATGTTCACGAAGGCGCCGAAGTCGGTGATGTTGACCACGCGGCCCGTGTAGGTCTTGCCGACCTCGGGAGTCGGCGGGTTCGCGATCATCTCGATCCACTCGATCGCCGCGCGCACCGCCTCGCCGTCGTCGGAGCCGACGTTGATCGTGCCGTCGTCGCCGATGTCGATCTGGGCGCCGGTCTCGCGCTGGATCTCCTGGATCACCTTGCCCTTGGGTCCGATGATCTCGCCGATCTTGTCGATCGGCACCTGCACAGCGGTGATGCGCGGCGCCCACTTGTTGAGCTCCTCGCGAGGCTCGGTGATCGCGCCCGACATCACGTCGAGGATCTTCAGCCGTGCCTCGCGTGCCTGGGCGAGCCCGCGGGCCAACACGTCGGAGGGCAGCGACTCGATCTTGGTGTCGAGTTGCAGAGCGGTCACGAACTCCGCCGTTCCGGCGACCTTGAAGTCCATGTCGCCCATGGCGTCCTCGGCGCCGAGGATGTCGGTCAGGATGGCCATCTTGTCCGCGGACTCGAAGACGAGACCCATGGCGATGCCCGCGACGGGCGCCTTGATCGGCACACCGGCGTCCTCGAGGCTCAGGATCGAGGCGCACACGGAACCCATCGACGTGGATCCGTTCGAGCTGATCGCCTCCGACACGATGCGGAGGGCGTAGGGGAACTCCTCTTCGGTGGGCACGACCGGGCTCACCGCCCGCTGCGCGAGGGCGCCGTGGCCGACCTCGCGGCGCTTCTGGCCGCCCATGCGCCCCGTCTCGCCCGTGGAGTACGGGGGCATGTTGTAGTCGTGCATGAACCGCTTCGACTCCTCCGGGTGGATGGTGTCGAGCATCGCAGCCATGCGCAGCATGCCGAGCGTGCACAGGCTCAGGACCTGGGTCTCGCCGCGCTGGAACAGGCCGGAGCCGTGTGTGCGGGGCAGCACCCCGACCTCGGCCGAGAGCGGGCGGATGTCCTCGAGGCCGCGGCCGTCCATGCGGACGCCCTCGGCGAGGATGCGGTCGCGCATGAGCTTCTTCTCGAGCGCGCGCACGGCGTTGCCGATCTCCTTGTCGGAGTCGGGGAACTCCTCGGCGAGTGCCTCGCGGGTCTCCGCGATCACTGCCTTCTCGGCCGCCTGGCGGTCCTTCTTCTTGGCGATGCGGATCACTTCACCGAGCTTGGAGGTCGCGAGCGCCTCGACGCGGGCGGCGATCTCGTCGGTGTAGTCGGCGAGGACCTCGTACTCGAGCGGCTCCACCTCGACCTGGGCGCGCAGCTCGTCCTGCATCGCGATCAGCTTCGCGATGCCGTCCTTGGCGCCTTCGAGCGCCTTGACGAGCTCCTCCTCGGTGGGAGCCTGCTGGCCCTCGTCGGTGATGCGGCGCCACGCGCCCTCGGTCGCGCCGGCCTCGACCATCGCGATGTCGATGTCACCGGTGTCGGTGTTGCGCTTGCCGGCGACGACGAGGTCGAAGACGCCTTCCCTGGTCTCCTCGTGGGTGGGGTTCGTGATCCACTCGCCCTCACGCAGGACCATCCGCACCGCCGCGATCGGGCCGTCGAAGGGCATACCCGAGATCATCAGGGCCGCGCTCGCCGCGTTCAGGGCGACCATGTCGACCTGCTCCTCCTGGTCGGAGGAGAGGATCGACAGCACGACCTGGACCTCGTTGCGGAAGCCCTTGGGGAAGTTGGGCCGCAGGGGCCGGTCGATGAGCCGGCACAGGAGCACGGCCTTCTCTGTCGGGCGTCCCTCACGGCGGAAGAACGAGCCGGGGATCTTGCCGATCGCGTACATCTTCTCCTCGACGTCGACCGTCAAGGGGAAGAAGTCCTGGCCTTCGCGCACGCTGCGCGAGGCGACTGCGGTGGCCATCACGACGGTGTCCCCCACCTGTGCGACCACGGTGCCGTCGGCCTGTTGGGCCAGACGGCCGGTCTCGAGGAGCCAGTCGGCGTGTCCGACGGTTCCCCGTGCCTGCTTGGTTCCCTCCATGGGATGTCTTCTCTCTGTTGTCTTCTTGTCTTGCCTCTGTGCGCGAAGGCGCGCGATGCGGTCCTCGTGGGGAGCAGCGCCGTATCGGCTTGGTGGTCCCAACGAGAAGAGGGACCCCGGCGGGGTCCCTCTCGGAAAGTCTCAGCGGCGCAGACCGAGCTTGTCGCGTATCGCCCGGTAGCGCTCGACGTCCTTGTCGGCGACGTAGTCGAGCAGTCGACGGCGACGGCCGACGAGCTTGAGGAGCCCGCGCCGGGTGTGGTGGTCCTTCTTGTGCTTGCGCAGATGCTCGGTGAGGTGGTTGATGCGCTCGGTGAGCAGCGCGATCTGGACCTCGGGGCTGCCGGTGTCGGTGTCGTGCAGCCTGTGTGTGTCGATTGTTGCTTGCTTGTCGGGCAAGGCGGTCCTCGGTGCCGGTGGGCGTCTTGACTTCTGTTCGTCCACGTCCGGGCGCGCAGCATGGCGGGCGCCGTCGGCGGAGAGTACCACGGACACCCCCGGGAACAGTCATCCGGTTCTGGGCGCGCCCGCCCGACAAAACCCCGCGTCAGAGGCGCGCTCGCGCCTCTGACGCGTCGGCGGCGATCTGGTCGCGGAGGTCCTCGATGCCGCCGAAGCGGCGCTCGTCACGCAGGCGCGCGACGAAGCCGACGTCGACCTCGCACCCGTAGAGGTCGGCGTCGAAGTCGAACAGGTGCGCCTCGATCAGGGGCCGGGTCTCCGAATCGGGGTCCCCCCGGAATGTGGGGCGCACCCCGAAGTTGACCACCGCATCGTGCCATCCGGGCTCGGGTCCGTCGCCGGCGATGCGCACCCGCCCGGCGTAGACCCCCACCGCCGGGACACAGAACTTCGGACCCGGGACGATGTTCGCGGTCGGGAAGCCGATCGTGCGGCCCCGCTCGTCGCCGTGCACTACGGTGCCCCGCACCTCGTGCGGGCGCCCGAGGGCGGCCGCTGCCGCGTCGACGTCACCGGCGGTCACGAGCCTGCGGATCAGTGTCGACGAGTACGGACCGTCGGGACCCTCGACCAGGTGTACTGGCTGCACGCCGAAGCCGAGGTCCTTGCCGAGGTGCTCGAGCAGCCGGATGTCCCCGCGGGCCCCGTGGCCGAAGTGGAAGTCCTCGCCGATCATCACCTCGCGGGCGTGCAGCCGGTCGACGAGGATCTCCTGCACGAACTCCTCGGCGGGCTGCAGTGCGCGCTCGGTGTCGAAGGTGACGATCGCGAGGTAGTCGACACCGGTCTCGGCGAGGAGCTCGGTCTTGCGGGCCGTCGACGTGAGCAGCCGGGGCGCCAGCTCGGGGCGCACGACCTCGAGCGTGTGCGGCTCGAAGGTGACGAGCGCCACCGAGGCACCGATCCCGCCCGCCTCACGCTCGAGCGAGCTGATCAGGGCGCGATGGCCGAGGTGCACGCCGTCGAAGTTGCCGATCGTCACGACACACCCCTCGGGTGGGCGCGGCGTGACCTCGAGGTGGTCGACGATCTGCATCGGACGCAATCATGCCAGACGGGACTCCGCGGGCCCTCGGACGCTCGCGGCCGCGTCGCCAACCCCGAACGCGGGCAGAACATCCCGCCAGCGCAACAGACGGCCCGCGTTTGCGGATCGGCACCACCGCTCAGTTCGGCGCGGTGACGGTGGCGCGGCCACCCTCGTACACGGCGAGGAGCCGCACGCCCTCACATGCGACGACGGCCACCGGCGCGGTCCCGGCACCGACACCCTCGATCCGCCGGCCGGACATGACCCGGGCGGCGTCGTCGGCATCAACCTCGAAGCGGGGAAGGTGCGCCACGAGGTCGAGCGGGGGCCGCAGGGCGTCCCTGCCGGCCTCGCCCAGCTCGTCGAGAGACAGCGCGTCGGCGACACGGTGCGGCCCGATCGCAGTGCGCCGCAGTGCGCAGAGGTGCGCCCCGCAGCCGAGTGCGGCACCGAGGTCGTGCGCGATCGAACGGACATAGGTCCCCGCGCTGCAGGACAGGGTGAAGTGGACTTGGTCGCCGTCGATGCCGGTGACGTCGAGCCCGTGGACTGTGACCGCCCGCGGCTCGCGCTCGACCTGTTCGCCGCGGCGGGCCTTGTCGTAGAGCTTCTCGCCACCGACCTTGATCGCCGCGTGCATGGGAGGTACCTGCGCGAGGTCGCCCACGAACTCGGAGAGCGCGGCACGCACGGCTTCCGGTGACACAACGACGGGCACGGTCGCGACCACCTCGCCGTCGGCATCCCAGGTGTCGGTCTCGACACCCAACGCGACGCCGGCGTCGTAGGTCTTGGTGGCGCTGTCGGTGAAGCGCAGCAGCCGCGTCGCCCAGCCGACACCGAGGACGAGCAGCCCCGTCGCCATCGGGTCGAGCGTGCCCGAGTGGCCGACCCTGCCGATCCCGAGCGCACGACGCGCGCGTCCGACGACGTCGTGGCTCGTGACACTGGCGGGCTTGTCGACCAGGATCATCCCCGCGACACCCGGGGGGTCGCTTTGCCGGCGGCCCAACGCGGAACCCGTTCAGCCCAGACCGCGCTGGCGTCTCACGCCCTCGCGGACGGCCTCGATGGCCACCTGCACCGATGTCGACGTGAAGCCGGCGGCGTGACGGTGCCCACCGCCGCCTTGGGACATCGAGATCGCCGCGACGTCGATGTCGTTACGGCTGCGCAGGCTGACCCTGACCCCGTCGGGGCTGAAGTCCTTGACGAGACAGGCCACGCTCGCCTCCTGGGCCTGGCGGATCATGTCGATGATCGGTTCGGCGTGGTCGGGCGTGAGGCCGTGACGGGCGAGGTCGTCGCGATCGACCGACGCCCAGACGAGGCCGAGGTCGGTTTCGAGACGGGCACCGGCGATCACGTCGGCGAGGAGGCTCAAGTAAGCGAACGGCGACTCCTCGAAGAGGTGGCGTGACACCTCTGTCACGTCGACACCGACGTCGGCGAGGTCGGCGGCTTCGCGGAACACGTCGGGTGTCGTCGTCCGGTAGAGGAACCGGCCCGTGTCGGCCACCAGGGACGTGTAGAGGCACGTGGCGATGTCCTTGGTGAGGTCGACGCCGAGGGCATTGATGATGCGCTGGACGACCAGACCGGTGGCGGCCGCGTTGGGATCGACCACCGGAAGGGACCCGAACTCGGTGTTCGAGACGTGGTGGTCGACGACGATCAGCTGGCCTGCGCGGTGGGTCTGGTGCTGGAGCTCGTGTAGGCGGGCCGGCGCGGCCACGTCGAACACGGCGACGACCTCGTAGTCGTCGCGCAGGCGGTCCGGCGCCGTGATCTGGTCGAGTCCGGGCATGAACCGGTAGATGTCCGCGGTGCGGAAGGGTTCGGGGAACGTGGCGACGGGGTCCTTGCCGAGCTCGCGCAGGGCCCAGAACATGGCGAGCATCGACCCGAGGGCGTCGCCGTCGGGGTTGACGTGCGCGCACAGCAGGATCGAGTCGGCCCCCTGGAGCGCCACCGCACTCCGGGCGACCGCCGCGGAGAGGTCGTCGCTCATTTCCGGTCCCCACCCACTTCGCCCATCTCGCGCAGGACCGCGTCGATGTGTTCGCCTTCGACGATCCCGTGGTCGACCGCGAAGCGCAGCCGTGGCGTCCGCTTGAGGCGCACGTCGCGGGCAACTGCGCGCTGGAGCCGCCCGGCTGCATGGGTGAGCGCCTCACCTGTGGCCGCGACGGTCTCGTCGTCGCCGAAGGTCGAGTAGTACACGACGGCGTTGGCCATGTCGGGAGCGATGTCGACGCCGGTGATGGAGACGAGGCCGAGTCTGGGGTCGGTGAGGTCGGCGACGGCGGCGGCTATGACCTCGCGGATCGCTTCCCCCACGCGATCTGTGCGCAGGGTCATCGGGTCAGATTACTCGGGTACCAAGTACCCGCACTCAATCGAGAGGACCTCGATCTCGGGCTGCGCGTCGAGCCATCTCTCGATGCTGTGGCGCACCCGTTCGAGCTGGTGCGACGAGCCCGAGACCATCGCGATGCCGAGCGTGGCGCGCCGGTGTGCGTCCTGGAAGTCGACTTCCGCGACCGCGACGTCGAACTTGCGCACGCCGGTCTGGATGCGGCGCAGCACCCCCCTCTTCTCCTTCAGCGAGTTGACCAGCGGGATGCGCAGGTCGACCCGTAGCGCAAGTGCGTGCATCGGCCACCTCCAAACGCGGGCGCAACGACCCGCCAGCGCCCCACCCCGCCCGCGAATGGAGGGGGCCACCCCGTCCCAAACGCGGGCGAAACAGCCCGCCAGCGCCCCACCCCGCCCGCGATTGGAGGGGGGTCAGCGCGGGATCTCGCGCATCTCGTAGGCCTCGATGACGTCGCCCTCTTTGACGTCCTGGAAGTTGTCGAGGCCCATGCCGCATTCGTAGCCCTGGTTGACCTCGCGCACGTCGTCCTTGAAGCGCTTGAGCGAACTGAGGGTGCCGTCGTAGACGACGACACCTTCGCGCAGGAGGCGGACCTTGGAGTTGCGGGTGATCTGGCCGTCGGTGACGTAGCAGCCGGCGACGGTGCCGGCGCGGGGGACGCGGAAGGTGGCGCGCACTTCCGCCTGGCCGAGCACGATCTCCTCGAACTCGGGTGCGAGCATGCCCTTGAGGGCGTTCTCGACGTCCTCGACCATCTCGTAGATGACGCGGTAGCCGCGGACGTCCACGCCCTCCTTCTCCGCGAGGCGGCGGGCATTGTTGTCGGGGCGGACGTTGAAGCCGAGCACGAGCCCTCCGGACGCCTCGGCGAGGCGCACGTCGTTCTCGTTGACCCCGCCGACGCCACGGTGGATCAGCTTGACCTTGACCTCGTCGCCCGAGAGCTTCTGGAGAGCGTCGGCGACGGCCTCGAGCGAGCCTTGCACGTCGGCCTTGAGGACGATGGGCAACTCGGTTATCTCGCCCGACTGGACCTGGGTGAACAGCGACTCGAGCGTGAGCCCCGCCGGGGTCGCGACCTGTTCGGCGCGGCGCACCTCCTCGTGGCGCTTCTGCGCGACCTGGCGTGCGGTGCGCTCGTCGGGGACGACGCGGAACTCGTCGCCCGGGGAGGGCACCGACTGCAGCCCGAGGATCTGGGCAGGCGTCGACGGCCTCGCCTCGGCGAGGTTCTTGCCGGCGTCGTCGAGCATCGCGCGGACCTTGCCGTACGCGGCTCCGCACACGACGATCGTACCGGGACGCAGCGTGCCTTGCTTGTCGATCACGGTCGCGACCGGACCGCGCCCCTTGTCGAGGTGGGCCTCGACGACGATGCCGAGCGCGGGAACCGTCGGCGACGCGCGCAGGTCCTCGAGCTCGGCCACGAGGCCGATGGTCTCGAGGAGGTCGTCGATGTGGTCGCCGGTCTTGGCGCTGACGTCGACGAACTCGGTGTCACCGCCCCATTCGACGGGGATCAACTCGTGCTCGGAGAGCTGCTGGCGCGACCGCGCAGGATCGGCGTTCTCCTTGTCGATCTTGTTGACGGCGACCACGATCGGCACTCCGGCTGCCTTGGCGTGGTTGAGGGCCTCGACCGTCTGGGGCATGACGCCGTCGTCGGCGGCTACCACGAGTACGACGAGGTCGGTGACGTTCGCACCGCGGCGGCGCATCTCGGTGAAGGCTGCGTGACCGGGTGTGTCGATGAAGGTCACGACGCGTCCGTCGTGGTCGACCTGGTACGCGCCGATGTGCTGGGTGATGCCGCCGGCCTCGCGGGCCGCCACGCTGCTGTGGCGGATCGCGTCGAGGATCGAGGTCTTGCCGTGGTCGACGTGGCCCATCACGGTCACGACCGGTGGGCGCGGCTCGGCATCGGCGGCTTCGGCCCCGGCGGCTTCGTCTTCGGCGGCCTCCTCGGCCGCGGCGGCGTCGGGGCTGACGACGGTGACCTCGACGCCGAGCGCCTCGGCAACGAGCTCGACCTCGTCGTCGGTCATCGACTCGGTCGCCGACTTCATCTCGCCGAGCTCCATCAGCGCCTTGACGACCGCTGCGGGCTTGGAGCCGATCGCAGCCGCGAAGTCCTGCACCGACGCGCCCCGCAGGACCTGGATCCCTGCGGACGCAGGCTCTTCGTCGACGCCCGCGGCCGCGGCGTCTTCCGCGGGTTCGGGCTCCGGCTCGGGTTCGCGTTCGATCGTGACCGGCTCGGGCTCGGGCTGGGTCGGCTTCGCTGCCTTGGGGCGCTCGGTGCCCTCGCGGCGTGCCGACGACTCGCTCTTCGACGGCGGGGCGGTCTCGGGGCGGACCTTCGCGTCGGACTTCTCGCCCACCGGCTTGGCGGTCGGTGCGGCAGCCTTCTCGGCAGGGGTCGCCTGCGCCTCGGCGTCCGAAACCGCAGGCGCGGGAGCTTCACCGGCACCGAGGCGAGAACGCGCACGCGTGGCCTCGTCCTCGGTGATGCTGCTCGAGTGCGACTTGACCTCGATCCCGAGGTCGGTCAGCACCGCGATCAGCTCCTTGTTGGCTATGCCGAGCTCCTTGGCCAGCTCGTAGACCCGGACCTTCGCCACTCGCAGTCTCCGTGTTTCCGATTCAGACTCGTCGTGTGAGCTTGCGCTCGAACTCCCCTCGGAGCCTCTCCAGCTCCTCGCCCCCGATGTCGGTGCGCAGCGCCCGGGCGAAGGACCTGCGCTTCGCCGCTCGGTCGAAGCAACTCGCCGACGGGCACAGCCACGAGCCTCGACCGGGTGCGGTGCGAGCGAGGTCCACCGTCACGCGCCCCGTTGCGGGTGACCGCACGAGCCGGGTCAGGGCGTCGCGTGGGGCCTTGCGCCCGCAGCCTATGCAGGTGCGTTCCGCCAAAGGCTACCCCGCGTCGCCTTCGGTCGCGGAGTCGGGGGCCGGGGCCGCCTCGGAGGCTTCCGCCGTCGCAGACTCGGTCTCGTCACCGGAGCCGCTCGCGGGTGCGCTTGCGGCGGCGTCGCCGGTTGCACTCTCCGGTGTGCTCTCCGGTGTGCTCTCCGGTGTGCTCTCCGGTGTGCTCTCGGCTGCATCGGCAGGCTCGGCGGCCTCGGCGGGCGCGGGCGCGGGCGCCGGGGCAGGGCGAGGCTGGTCGGACTCGATCTCGACGCGCCAACCCGTGAGGCGCGCGGCGAGCTTGGCGTTCTGGCCCTCCTTGCCGATCGCGAGGGAGAGCTGGCGCTCGGGGACGACGACGGTGGCGGTCTTGGTCTCCTCGTCGGTGCGGACCTGTTTCACCTCGGCCGGCGAGAGCGCCTTGGCGACGAAGTCGCGCAGGTCCTCGGAGTAGGGCACGATGTCGACCTTCTCGCCCCGCAACTCGTTGACGATCATGCGGACACGGCTGCCGCGGGCGCCGACGCACGCGCCGACGGGGTCGACGTTGGTGTCGGTCGACGAGACGGCGATCTTGGTGCGCGCACCGGGCTCGCGTGCGATCGCCTTGACCTCGACGATGCCGTCGGCGATCTCGGGGACCTCGAGCTCGAAGAGGCGCATGACGAGGCCGGGGTGGGTTCGGCTCACGACTATCTGGGGGCCCTTGGCGGTCTTGCGCACCTCGACGATGAACGCCTTGAGGCGGGCGCCCTGGTCGTAGCGCTCGTAGTTGACCTGCTCGGCCTGAGGCATCAGCGCTTCGACCTTGCCGAGGTCGAGCAGCGTGTAGCGCTGGTCCTTTTGTTGGACGATCCCGGTGACGATGTCGCCCTCGCGGCCCTGGTACTCCTCGTACTTCTGGTCGCGCTCGACCGCCTGGATCTTCTGGGTTAGTACCTGCTTCGCGGTCTGCGCCGCGATCCTGCCGAAGTCGCTGGGGGTGTCGTCCCACTCGCGCAGGAGGTTGCCGTCCTCGTCGATCTCCTGCGCGAAGACCTGGATCGTGCCGTCCTCGAAGGTGACGCGGGCGAACTCCTCGGAGCTCGGCAGACGCTTGTAGGCCGAAAGGAGCGCGGCTTCGAGGGCCTCGACCAGGGTTTCGTAGTCGATGCCCTTGTCGCGGGCCATCAGTTGGAGACCTTCGACTATCTCGGAGTTCACCGCGGCTTGCCTCGCTTCTTTGATCTGTCTGTTCTGGCGCCCCCGCCCCAATCCAGGACCGTGCGTGCCCTGACGACCTCGTCGAAGGCGACGCCGACGTCGCCGTCGTCGCCGTCCGCAACCAGGATGCCCCCGTCGCTCACCGCCGTGAGGGTGCCGACGAGCGGCTGGTGACCGCGGCGCTTGATGCTGACGGTCCTGCCCACCGCTCGTTCGAAGTCGGCCTCGGTGTGCAGCGGGCGTTCGAGGCCGGGCGACTGCACGTCGAGGCGGTAGCGGCCCGGGATCGGGTCCTCGCTCTCGAAGGCCGCTCCGATGCGGTTCGAGGCCGTGGCGCAGTCCTCGACCGTCACGCCGCCGGGCTTGTCCACAGTGATCGTCACGATCTTGGTGTTGCCCTGGCCCGACACGGTCACGTCGACGAGTTCGATCTCGCCGCCCTCCATGGCGCGTGCGACGGCCTCACGCGCCCGGTCGGCGACGTTCACACGCACCTCCTGGTCTGCACGGATCCGGAGCGCAGAAAAAAACGCGGACCTCGCGGCCCACGTTCTCCCGTGCTGCGGACGCTGTCGGGCCGGTGCGGAGTGGCTCTCCGTAACGGCCAGGGGTGAGCGTAGCACGGGGTCGCGAACGCCCGCGGCTGTTCCAGGACCCCCACGTGGGAGCGTGTAGGGCGTCTCGGTCGACTCCCGGGTCCTCGTTCCCGGCGCCGGCGCGCTACTTGGCGGCGGCTCGGGCAGCCGCCTCGCGCGCCGAGGAGGCGTTGGGGTCGGTGTCGTGGGCGAGGCGGTCGTCGCGGAGGTGTGCGGCATCTTCGGCGGCATGGCTGTCGGCGGCGGCGAGGCGGGCGTCCACCCCCTCCTCGACGAGGCGCTCCGCCTCCTCGACGAGCGCGGAAACCATGTCGGCCTCGGGCACGACACGGACGACGCGACCCTTGATGAACAGGTGGCCGCGCCCGTTGCCCGATGCGATGCCGATGTCGGCGTTGCGGGCCTCCCCGGGCCCGTTGACCACACAGCCCATGACGGCGACCTGGAGCGGGATGCCACGCCCGTCGAGGGCCTCTTGGGCTGCCCGTGCGGCCGCGATCACGTCGACCTCGGCGCGCCCGCACGACGGGCACGCGATCAGGTCGAGCCCCTTGCGCTCGCGCAGCCCGAGCGCCTCGAGCAGGGTCCGCCCGGCGCGGGCCTCCTCGACGGGGTCGGCTGTGAGGCTGTAGCGGATCGTGTCGCCGATACCCTCGAGCAACAGGGTTCCGATGCCGGCGGTCGACTTGACGAGGCCGGCGGGCGGCGGACCGGCCTCGGTGACACCTAGGTGGAGCGGGTACTCGCAACGCTGGGCGAGCATCCGGTACGCGGCGACCATGAGGGGCACGTTGGAAGCCTTGACCGAGATCTTGATGTCGTCGAAGCCGGCGTCGTTGAGGTAACCGATCTCGGTCTCGGCGGACTCGACGAGGGCCGCGGGCGTGGCGTCGCCGTACTTGTCGAGGAGGTCCTTGTCGAGGCTGCCGGCGTTGACGCCGATGCGGATCGGCACCCCACGGTCGCGCGCTTCGGCGGCGACCGCCTTGACGTGCTCGGGCTTGCGGATGTTGCCGGGGTTGAGGCGCAGCCCCGGCACGCCGGCCTCGAGCGCCGCCAGCGCGAGCCGGTACTGGAAGTGGATGTCGGCGACGATCGGCACCGGCGACCGCGGGACGATGTGGGCCAACGCGGCGGCGGCGTCCTCGTCGTTGCAGGTGATGCGGACGATGTCGGCACCGGCGCCGGCGAGCGCGTACACCTGGGCCAAGGTGGCGTCGACGTCGGCGGTCTTGGTCGTCGTCATCGACTGGACCGTGACCGGCGCTCCCCCGCCGATGGGGACGCCGCCGAGGCTTATCTGCCGCGACTCCCGCCGAGGCACAAGCAGGTCTTCGTTCGCTTGCATCATGAGCCCAGCGTACCGATGCGCACCCCCTGGGTACCGCCCAGGGACGGCGAGGCCACAAGCCATCCGTGGGGGTTTGGAGCGCAGCGGGAAACCCTCACGGATAGAGCTTCACGGGGTTGAGGATGTCGAGGTAGAGGCTGCTGACGAAGAGCACCATGAGCAGGCCCATCACCCCGATCGTGAGGGGGATCAGGTGGCGCTGGTCGATCTCGACGGGCCGGCGGCGGACCTTGGACGCCACCGCCTCGACGCCGAGGACCGCGAGGTGGCCGCCGTCGAGAGGCAGCAGCGGCAACAGGTTGAACAACCCCACGAAGATGTTCAGCGTGATGATGATCAGGAGCAGGTCACGCGGGCTCTCGAGGAACGACTGCTTGGCGGCGTTGGCGACGCCGACCACCGACGACGGCCGCATGTCGGTCTCGCAGCCCCCCGTCGCGATCTGCTGGCCGATACAGGACAGGTTCGACGCCGAGAACGTCTTGGCGACCGCCTCGCCGTTCACCTTGACGACACGCCCGAAGTACACGAACGACTCCGGGATCGCCTTCCAGACCGGCATCGTCTCGTAGACCACCTCGGGCCTGTCGACGCCGATGCCGAGGAAGCCAACCGTGCGGCCCTCGACCTCCCGCGAGCCGAGCGTCGCGGTCGTCTCCCGCACCTCCCCGTCGCGGGTGAACGTGATCGTGACCGCCTTGCCGGGATGGCCCTGGAGGTAGTCGTACACGGCGTTCCAGTCGGCCATCTCGTTGCCGTCGATCGACGTGACCTCGTCGCCTGCCTGCAACCCGGCGGCCACCGCGGCGCTGTTGTCGGAGACCGAACCGACCACGGGCGCGATCGGCGGCTGCTCGGCGGCGGGGATGCCGACGAACGCCAACAGGACGAACAGGAGCACGAGTGCGCTGAAGAAGTGCGTCATCGAACCGGCGGCGAGGACCACGGCACGCCGGCCGCGGCTGACGTCGCGGAACGTGTGTCCGACGTCCTCGGGACGCACGGGCTCGTACTGGCTCATCCCGCTGATCCGCACGTAGCCGCCCGCGGGGAAGAGCGCCTTGATCCCGTACTCGGTGTCGCCGCGGCGGAACGACCACAGGCGCGGCCCGAACCCGACGAAGAACTCCGGCACCGCGACGCCGAAGCGTCGTGCGCAGATGTAGTGGCCCCACTCGTGGAAGATCACCATCGGGATCAGGATCACCATGATCACGACGAAAGCCACGAGTACCCCGGGCCAGACGAGCTGGCCCACGGCGACGGCGCCCAGGATCGCCGCGAGCCAGATCAGGCCCTTGCGCCGGTCGGCGGCGGGGTCGCGTTCTGCACGACCGCTGGGATCCTCGCCGCTGAAGACGAAGTCCATGCGCGACCTGTCACCCGGGGACCGCTCTCGGGCATGCGAATCGGGATGGGGCCGCTGCGGTGGGGGCGCGTGCGTCGGGTGTTCGGCGTCGGTCACGGTGCACCATCTTCGCGCGGCCACAGGCCGTCTTCGGCGGAAACCGCCCGAGCCTGCCCGCCCTCCGTCGGGGCCGCACGGCCCCGACAGGTACGATCCTGCCCCACGCCAGGGCACGGCGTCCGCAACGGCGCCCCGTGGGGGGGAGCATGCTCGCACAGTTGGTCCACGTCGACGAGGGAAACCGCCTCCTCTTCGAGTTGATCTCGATCCCGCTGTTCACCGGCGTGATCGGCTACGTGACGAACTGGTCCGGCGTCGTGATGCTGTTCCAGCCGGTCCGCTACTACGGCATGAAGGTCCCCGGCCTCGAGATCCTCTACCCGTTCCTGCCGCGGCGCCTCCAGGTCATCCCGGTCTTCTCCAAGGACGGGCGCCTCGGCTGGCAGGGCATCGTGCCCTCCCGGGTCGACAAGATGGCGAGCATCGCGACCGACAAGGCCTTGTCCAAGGTGGGCAGCATCTCGGACTTCTACAGGGAGCTCGAGCCTGACAAGATCGCCGAGCGCCTCCTCGCAACGGCCCGCAGCGAGATCCGCGACGTCGTCGAGACGATCATGGAGCGCGAGCATCCCCAGCTCTGGCGCGACCTGCCTCCGGCGCTCAAGGAGGCCGTGTTCGTGCGCGTGGACCAACAGCTCCCGTCGATCGTCCGGCGCGTGACCGACGAGATCGGCAACCACATCGAGCAGTTGATCGACGCGAAGCTCATGGTGATCCGCTACTTCCGCAAGCACCCCGACCTCATGAACTCGGTCTTCCGCGACATCGGGCGCAAGGAGCTGCGGTTCATGCAGAACTTCGGCTTCTACTTCGGGGTGCCGATGGGGTTCGTCCTCGTCGCCGCCGTGCGCGCCTTCCCGTACTGGTGGGTGCTGCCCGTGGGCGGGGTGATCATCGGTTACGTGGTGAACTACCTCGGTGTCACGATGATCTTCGAGCCCGTCAACCCGCGCACGATCGGCCGGTTCAAGGTCCAGGGCCTGTTCCTGCGGCGCCAACCCGAGGCCAGCGACGTGTTCGCCGAGATCATCGCCGACCGGGTCATCACGATCGAGAACGTCGGTGACGAGCTCCTCTACGGTCCGCGCTCGGATCGCACCCACCAGATGCTCGAGCAGGTCCTGCGCCCGGCGGTCGACCGCGCACTCGGGCGGGCGCAGTCCACGGTGCGCGTGGCGATCGGCACCCGCGAGTACGACCGCATCCGCAACTCCCTGGCGTCGGAGACGGCGTCGTTCACGTCGGTGCTCTTCGACGCGGACTTCAACAGGGAACAGGCCGCCAAGATAAGGTCCTTCGTGGCTACCCAGATGCGGAAGCTCTCGCCCGAGGAGTTCTCGGAGCTGTTGCGCTCGGCGATCAAGTCCGACGAGTGGCTCCTGTTCGTCCACGGCGCCGTGCTCGGCTTCGGCGCCGGCCTGTTGCACCTCGCGATCTTCGGAGTGGGATGACCGAACCCCAGCTTCCCGAGCCCCGGACCGAGTCGACGGTGTCCGAGCTCGTCGGCGCGGCCCCGGGCCTGGCACGCGTGGCCGTGTCGTCGTGGTGGCGTGCGACGCGCTGGGCCGTGGAGACGTCGGTGGCCGCCACGCGCCAGGTGGTTCGCGACATCGGCGCCGGCGAATCGCCGGCGCACATCGCCGCTACCGCAGGTGCCGGCCTGCGCTCGGCGGCGCTCGAGCTCCTCGGGCTGCGCTCGGAAGCCGAACAGCACACGTCGACCCCGCCCGAGCGGGCGGTGGCACGCCACCGGCGCATGATCACCGCACGCGAGTTGCGCGCCCGCGGCGCCGACCTGCTCTACGACGCCGCCGACGTCTGGTACGAGGACGACGCCCACCCGGCGTACGCGCGGATCCTCGACGAGCTCTCGCCCGACGAGGCGCGCATCCTGCGCCTGTTCGCAGGCGAAGGGGCCCAACCCGCGATCGACGTGCGCACCAACAGGCCCCTCGGCGTCGGTTCCGAACTGGTCTCGGGCGGGCTCTCGATGATCGGCCTCCAGGCCGGGGTACGCCATCCCGAGCGCACCCGGGCGCACCTGAACAACCTGTACCGCCTCGGCCTCGTCTGGTTCTCCCACGAGGAGGTGGCCGACCCGACCCGCTACCAGGTGGTCGAGGTCCAGCCCGACGTCCTCGACGTGCTCAAGAAGGCGGGCCGGTCGCCCAAGATCGTGCGGCGCAGCATCCACCTGACGCCGTTCGGGGAGAACTTCTGCGAGGTCTGCCTACCCGCCGCCCCAGCCGTGGAGCCGACGGTCCCACAACTGATCGAGGGCAGCGCCGTCAACGGCGAGCGGGCCCTCGAGCCCGGCCGACACGGTGGGAGCGAGGGCGGCGACGGCGCCTGAGGCCACGCGATCCCTCGCGGCGCCGGGACGACGGCAACCGTGCGAGGTCACTCGCCTTCGAGCGCCTTGCGAGCCTCCTCGAGATCGGCCATCTCGGCGGGCGACACCTCCGGCCACGACAGGTCGAGGGAGTCGAGGACGGACACGATGGTGCCGGCCACCACCGCACGCATCGTCGGCTTGTGGTCCGCGGGAATGACGTACCACGGCGCCCACGGGGTCGAGGTGGCGCCGATCAGCTTCTCGTAGGCGTCCATGTACTCGTGCCAGCGGCCGCGCTCCGCGAGGTCGCCGCTGTCGAACTTCCAGTGCTTGTCGGGGTCGTCGAGGCGCGCCAGGAAACGCTTGCGTTGCTCGGACTTGGAGACGTGGAGGAAGAACTTGACGACCTTGGTGCCGTTGCGGTCGAGGTGGCGCTCGAAGGAGTTCACGTCCTCGAAGCGGTCGTCCCAGAACGACTTGCGCTCCGGACCGTAAGGCAGCCGCTGGGCCGCGAGGTACTCGGGGTGGACGCGGGTGACCAGCATCTCCTCGTAGTAGGAGCGGTTGAAGATGCCGATCCGGCCGCGTTCGGGCAACGCGAGCATGCAGCGCCACAGGAACGTGTGATCGAGCTCTTTCGGGGTCGGCGCCTTGAACGACGTCACCTCGCAGCCCTGAGGGTTGACGCCGGTGAGCACGTGCTTGATCGTGCCGTCCTTGCCGGCCGCGTCCATCGCCTGGAACACGACGAGGATCGCGTACCGACTCGACGCGTAGAGCAGCTCCTGCAGGACCGATAGCTCCTCGACGAAGGAGCCGAGGTCGCCGCGCGCGGCCTCCTTGCGCTCGCTCTTGGACATGCCGCCGGGCCCGGGATGCCAGTCCGTGTCGCGCCCTCCCAGATCGGCGGGACCGCCGGGCTCGACCTTCAGGGCACGGATGATCCGGCGTTCGAGCCTGGCCACGCCCGCTCAACCCACCCTTGCCGCGAGTCGCTCGCGCGTTGTCGCGCGTGCCCAGGCCTCGGCTTCCAGCACGTCCTCGACGCTGTGGGGTTCCGAGACCGTGTGGCGCGCGAGCGTCTCCTCGACCGCGGCGGGGATGTCGGTGAAGCCGCAGCCCCCCGCGAGGAATGCCGCGACGGCCTCTTCGTTGGCGGCGTTGAGGACGGCCGGCGCGTCGCCACCGGCGCGTCCGGCGGCGAAAGCGATCCCGAGGGCGGGGAACGCCTCGTGGTCGGGCGCCTCGAAGGTGAGCTCGTCGAGCTCGGTCCAGTCGATGCGGCCGACCGGATCGTCGACACGGTCGGGGTAGGCAAGCGCCCACGCGATCGGCTGGCGCATGTCGGGCAGGCCCATCTGCGCCTTCGCCGATCCGTCGACGAGCTCGAGGACCGCGTGCACGATCGACTGTGGATGCACGACGACGCCGATGCGGTCGTAGTCGAGATCGAAGAGCTCGTGCGCCTCGATCACCTCGAGACCCTTGTTGAACAGCGTCGCCGAGTCGATCGTGATCTTGGCGCCCATGTCCCACGTGGGGTGGCGCAGAGCCTGTTCGACGCCGACACCGGCGAGCTCGGCGGGCGTGAGACCCCTGAAGGGGCCACCGGATGCCGTGAGCACGAGACGCGCGATCTCGTCGCGGGGCTCACCGCGCAGCACCTGCGCCGAGGCCGCGTGCTCCGAGTCCACCGGCACGATCACGCCGCCACCGCGCTCGCGTGCGGCGCGCACGACCGGTCCCCCGGCGACGAGGGACTCCTTGTTCGCGAGCGCCAGCGTGCGGCCGGCCTCGATCGCTGCGAGCGTCGCGCGGAGGCCGACCATGCCGACGACCCCGTTGAGGACCACGTCGCAGCGCCCCCCGACCGCGATCTCGACGAGCCCGTCGCCGCCCACTACGACGTCGGTGTCGGGCGGCAGGTCGGCGGCCAGGGGCAGCTCGGTGCCCGTCACGCACACGACATCCGGATGGAACTCCCATGCCTGCCGGACCAGCTCGTCGACGCTCGTCGAGACCGCGAGCGCGGCCACCTCGAAGCGCTCCGGGTGGCGGCGACAGACGTCGAGGGCCTGGGTCCCGATCGATCCCGTCGAGCCCAGCACGGCCACCCGCCGCCGACCCCCGGTCCGCGCCCCCGGGGGGCTGCTAGCCGACATCGGCGATACCCACGGCGACGAAGAACACGTAGGCGACGGGCAGCGCGAACAGCATGCCGTCGAGGCGGTCCAGCATCCCGCCGTGACCGGGCAGGAACGAGGCGACGTCCTTGATGCCGAGCTCGCGTTTGAACAGCGACTCGGCGAGGTCCCCGGCAGCGGCTGCGACGGCCACCAGGACCGCGACGGCGAACATCTGGCCCCACGAGGCGAGCACGGGCACCGACGGGTAGAGCCACCCGTGCAGGCCGGTGATCACGAGCGCCGCCCCGATCGTCGTCGCCACCGCTCCGAGGAACCCCTCGAGGCTCTTGTTCGGGCTCACCGAGTTGAAGAACGGCGTGTGTCCGAGGTTCGACCCCCAGGCGTACGCGGCGACGTCGCTGACGACGACCAGGATCACGACGGCCAGGAGAAGCGCGAAGCCGTGATCGAGACGCATGATCAGCATCGCGAAAGTGCCCGCGACGCCGACGTGGACGATGCCGAGCACGCTCAGAGTCGCGTCACGTGGCGCGGCGGCCGCCTCGACCTCCGGAACGAACCAGAGCAGCGCGGCAACGAGAGCCGCGCACGCCATGGCACCGGTCGCCTCGATTCCGTAGAAGTACGTCGTCACGACCATCGCCCCCACCGCGACGACCGCCACCACGGCAGCTGGGCGGCGGGTCAGTTCGGCGACGGCAGTCCCGGCGCCCGCCTGCTCGGCCTGCGCACTCGACTGGTAGAGGGCGCTGTAGAACTCGATCGCCCCCCACACGACGAGGACACCGACGAGCACCGCGAACGCAGGGCGCCCCAGCAGGATCACGACGAGGGCGACGGCACCGAAGCCGAGCCCGGTAGCCACCTTTACCATCGCGCTCGGCCGTTGCCCCTGCTGGGCCGGCACGGCTGCCGACGGGACGCCGACGTCCTCGGACTCGCGTGGACCGGCGGTCGCCTCCGCAGCCACCGCGGGCTCGTCCTCGGCGTCGCGTGGGATCTGGTCCGCGGTCACCTTGATGATGTCGCCCGTGTCGGAGCGGTCGAGGCGGACCCCAGGCGAGACGCCGCCCTCGAGCCCCTCTGTGGCAAGGGGCTGCTCCAGCGTCGTCCCCTCGTCGACCTCCGCCGGGTGGTCCACGGTCGTCTCTTCGTCCCCGTCTTCGGGCCGGTGGTCGGGCGTCGTCGCCTCTTCGGCTCCTCGCGAGTGCTCGACCGTGGTCTCCTCGCCGTCGGGCTCGTCGTCTTGGGGGGGGTGCTCGGCAGCGGCCTCATCGTCGCCGGTGGCGTACAGAGCCTCGGCGTCGTCGGCGGCCTCGCCTGCCCCGGATTCGCCGGCGGAGTCCGCTGACCCGACCTCGTCCGACGGACCGATTCGGGATCCGCCCGACCCTGGTCCCATCGCGGGCAGCGGCATGAGGGCAGGGTCATCCGAATCGGCGAACACCCGCACACGCGGGCCCCCGGCAGGACCTGGGAGTGGCGATCCCTGTGCCGCGGCGGGCACGTCGGTGTCGCCCGCGTCGGGGACCGGGTCGGGAGGGATGATCCTCAAGTGCGATTGCGGATCCTCGGGCCCCTCGGGTGGAGGGGTCTCCGAACCTTGGTCGCTCATGGTCAGTCCTCGAGTAGCTCGTGCTCCTTGTGACGCAGCAACTCGTCGATCTCGCCGACGTACTTGTTGGTCAGATCCTGGAGGCGCTTCTCGGAGCGATGCAGGTCGTCTTCGGAGATCTCACCCTCGCCTTGGAGGTGCTCGAGGTCCTTCTTGGCGCGGTGGCGCAGATTGCGGACCGAGACGCGGTGCTCTTCCGCCTTCGCCTTGACGAGCTTGACCATCTCCTTGCGCCGCTCCGCCGACAGCGGTGGGAACGTGAGGCGCACGGTCGATCCGTCCGTGGACGGGTTGAGTCCGAGATCGGAGTTGCGGATCGCCTTCTCGACCGACGAGACCGCGTTCTGGTCGTAGACGTTGACGAGAAGGGTGCGGTGGTCGGGGACGCTGATCGAGGCGAGCTGCTGCAGCGCCGTGTCGGCACCGTAGTAGTCGACACGGAGACGCTCCACGAGCGCCGGCGCCGCGCGGCCGGTGCGCACGCCGGAGAAGTCCTCTTTGGTGACCGACACCGCTTTGGTCATGCGGTCCTCGATGTCGGCCAGGACAGAGTCGACGCTCATCAGCCACCTCCGTGGAACACCAGTGTGCCGATGTCGTCTCCCCAGACGACCCGGCGCACATTCCCCTCGACCATCAGATCGAACACGACGATAGGTATGTCGTTCTCACGGCACAGCGCGATCGCCGCGGCATCCATGACCTTGAGGTTACGTTGAAGCACTTCGGTCGAGTCGATCCGCTCGAGCCTGGTGGCACCGGCATCGAGTTTGGGATCGGCCGTGTAGACGCCGTCCACGTGAGTGGCCTTGAGGATCACTTCGGCGCCGATCTCGGCAGCTCGTAGTGCCGCCGTCGTGTCGGTCGTGAAGAACGGGTTGCCGGTGCCGGCCGCGAAGATCACGACCCTGCCCAGGTCGAGGTGGCGGATGGCACGCCGACGCACGAAGGGCTCCGCTACCTCTTGCATGGTGATCGCGGACTGCACCCGCGTGGGCACCCCGACACGTTCGAGGGCATCCTGGAGGGCGAGGGCGTTGATGACCGTGGCGAGCATCCCCATGTTGTCGGCGGTCGCACGGTCCATCCCCGCAGCGGCGTCCGACAGTCCGCGCCAGAAGTTCCCCCCGCCGACGACGCACGCGACCTGGACACCCCGGGAGCGCAACTCCGCGACCTGGTCCGCGTAGCTGGCGACGACCGTCGGGCTGATTCCGCGGCCGACCGCGGGGTCGGCGAAGGCCTCGCCCGAGAGCTTGAGCAGGATGCGGGACCAGCGTGGGGGGTCGGACCGGTCGAGCTCGGGGGCGGGCAGGTCGTCGAGGCCGGTGCGACCGCCCACGGGCGGGGGGTCGGCCGCGGTCCTCACGCCCCGGCTTCCTCGCCGATCTCGAAGCGGGCGAAGCCCACGATGCGGGCCCTGCCGCCGGACTCGGCCTCGAGCCACTGTCGCACGGACTTCTTGTCGTCCTTCACGTACGGCTGCTCCAAGAGGGCGGCCTGCTTCACGTACTTCTTGACGGCACCGTCGGCGATGCGCGGGACGATGTCCTCGGGCTTGCCCTCGTCGCGAGCCTTGGCCTCGGCAACCTGGCGTTCGTGCTCGAGCTCGTCGGGGTCGACCTGGTCGGCCTCGAGCACACTGGGCCGCGCGAACTGGATGTGGAGCGCTACCTCGTGGGCGAGCTCGCGCAGCTTCTCGCCGTCGAGGTCACCGTCGAGCTCGACGATGACCCCCTTCTTGGCCCACCCGCCCGTTCGGTGCAGGTAGACGTCGAGTACGCCCGACTCGGTCTTGACGAAGTGGGCCTTGTCGAGCTGGATCTTCTCACCGAGGTTGATCGCGGCGCTCTCGACGAGCTCCCCGACCCGCTTCTCG
Source organism: Acidimicrobiia bacterium (assembly GCA_046331095.1). Classification (GTDB taxonomy): domain Bacteria; phylum Actinomycetota; class Acidimicrobiia; order UBA2766; family UBA2766; genus JAIBAC01. The sequence continues at coordinate 615,833 of JAXLRM010000004.1, read as the reverse complement.
AGCTCCCCGGAGATCTCGTGGGTAGCGGCGTCGAAGACCGCGCCCGCGATGTCGGCAGCCAAGGCCCCGAACTGCTCGCCCTTGGCGACGAAGTCGGTCTCACACGCCACCTGCACGAGCGCCGCGGAGCGGCCGTCGTCGCCGACGAACGCCTCCACGAGGCCCTCGCCGGTGACACGTGCGGACCGCTTGTCGAGCGACGCGAGGCCCTTCTGGCGCAGGAAGTCCTTGGCAGCGTCGAGATCGCCCCCGGTCTCCTCGAGCGCCTTCTTGCAGTCCATCATGCCGGCGCCCGTCGCGTCGCGAAGGGCCTTGACGTCAGCAGCGGAGACGGGCATCAGGCCCCCTCGCTCTCGGACTGCTCGGACGCGGTGTCGGCGGCCCCATCTTCGGCGACCGGTGGGGCGCTCGCCTCGGTGGCCGCCTCGGCGGGCGGTGCAGCCTCGGCGGGCGGCGCAGCTTCGGCCGACTCCGCGGTCTGTGCGGCCTCTGCTGCCTGTGCCGCCTCGATCTTGGCGCGCTGGTCGGCGCGGCGGATCTCCGCGGCTTCTTCGCGGGCGCGCTCCTCCTCGTAGGCGCGGGCGTCGAGCTCGGCCTGACGCCGCTTCTCCTCTGCGTCGGGATCGACCTTGGGCTTGGGCGGCCTGCGGACGCCGAGCAGGCGTCCCTCCTCGACGGCGTCGGCGATGATGCGGCACAGGAGCACGCCGGAGCGGATCGCGTCGTCGTTGGCCGGAATGCCGAACTGGACCTCGTCGGGGTCGCAGTTGGTGTCGAGCGCGGCGACGAGGGGCACACCGAGCTTGTTCGCCTCGGTGACCGCGATGTGCTCCTTGCGTGTATCGAGGATGAACACCGCATCGGGCACTCGTGTGAGCTTGACCATGCCGCCGAGATAGCGCTGCAGCTTCGCCTTCTCGCGCCGCAGCTTGAGCGCGTCCTTCTTGCGCATCTCGTCGAGGGCGCCGGACTCCTCCATCTCCTCGAGCTCGCGGAGGTAGTCGATGCGACTGCTGATGGTCTGGAAGTTCGTGAGCATCCCACCGAGCCAGCGGTAGTTAACGTACGGCATCTCGCAGCGCTCCGCGGCTTCGCGGACGGCGTCGGTCATCTGCCGTTTGGTGCTCACGAACAAGATCGAGCCGCCGTCGGCGACGAGCTCGCGCACGAAGCCGTAGGCGTCCTCGATGCCGCGCAGTGTCTGGCGCAGGTCGATTATGTAGATGCCGTTGCGCTCGCCGTAGATGAAGCGCTTCATCTTCGGGTTCCAGCGCCGGGTCTGGTGGCCGAAGTGCACACCAGCCTCGAGCAACTCGCGAGCGGTTACGACGCTTCCGCGCCTCTGCGTGGTCGCCACGGTGCCTCCTGGGAGCTGTGGTTGGCCTCCGCCCGAACATCCCGCGGCGAACCGTGGCTGGTCGCCGCCTCTCCCCGCTCGAAACCGACTGTGCGGCCACCACGGGCGGGAATCCGCTGGACGTGTGGAATTGGGTGGGAGCGTACCACCGCTCTGCCGACGGCCGACAGGCGACGGATCGTCCAGGGTGCAGGCGCGGTCGCCGATCAGCGCACGAGCACCGCCCGGCGCCGCCGGAGGTACGGCAACGGGTCGATGTAGGCACCGTCCACCTCGAGGCCGAGATGCAGGGCGGGAGCTGCGCCCGCGGTGCGATGGCCGGGCCCGGACAGGCCGACGGCATCGCCGGCGTGCACCGACGCACCCGCCGCGACGGCGGTGGATGCGAGGTAGCTGAGGTGCACCACGACTCCGTTGCCGGCGTCGATGCTGATCGTCAGGTTGCCCGCCACGGTGCCCACGTAGGTGACCGTTCCCGCCACCGGGGCCCGCACGACCGTGCCGGCGGCACTGCCGAGGTCGATGCCGCGATGGCCGGGCGAGTAGGGCCCGACGGCATCGAAACGCGCGACGACCGGTCCGGGGACGGGGGCGGCGAGCGGCGGCACCGCGACGGCGAGGACGGCAACCACGAGCTTGGCGAAGACAGGGACCACGACTTCCTCCGTAGACACACGTCGTGGGGAAGCGTCGTCGCGGGGAAGCGGGCGCGGGGCTGGTCTAGTCGGACATGCGCGAGCGCAGCATGAGCACCGCCTTGGTGTGCATCTGGCAGACGCGGGACTCGGTGACCGCGAGGACCTGGCCGATCTCGGCGAGTGTGAGACCCTCGTAGTAGTAGAGCGTGATCACGATCTTCTCACGTTCGGGCAGCCTGTTGATCGCCTCGGCCAGGAGATGGCGCAGTTCCTCGACCTCGAATGCGGCGGTCGGGTCCTGGCCCCCGGTGTCGGCGAGCGTGTCGCCGAGGGTGAGGTTGTCGCCCTTCTCGCCTCCGAGGCCGATCAACTCGTCGAGGGCGACGAGGCCGACGAAGGAGATCTGGGCGAAGATCTGCTGGAACTCCTTGTCGCTGATGCCGAGCTCCTCCGCGACCTCGGCATCCGCGGGGGTGCGCCCCAGCTTGTGCTCGAGCGTCGAATAGGCCCTCTCGACCATGCGCGCCTTGGCGCGCACGCTCCGCGGCACCCAGTCGTAGCTGCGCAGTTCGTCGATGATCGCACCGCGGATACGGCTGATCGCGTAGGTCTCGAACTTGATCCCGCGCTCGGTGTCGAACTTGTCGATGGCGTCGATCAGGCCGAACATCCCGTACTGGACGAGATCCGCCTGCTCGACGTTGGAGGGCAGCCCGACCGACACGCGCCCGGCCACGTACTTGACCAGCGGCGAGTAGTGCACGATGAGCTTGTCACGGGCATCCTTGTCGCCTTCGCCGTGGTACGCCACCCACAGCCGGCGGATGTCCTCGATCTCTTGGGTGTCGTTCACGCCGTAGCGTCCCGTCAGGTCGTCAGGCCCTGGGATGTGTTCGCTCGAACGCGTTGCGTAGCGAGTCCCCGGTGACGTGAGTATAGGTCTGCGTCGTGGTGAGGGACGCGTGGCCCAACAGCTCCTGCACCGAGCGCAGATCGGCCCCTCCTTCGAGCAGGTGCGTGGCGCACGCGTGCCGCAGGGAATGGGGCGAGAACGGCGCCAGTCGCTCGAGGACGCGCCTGACGTCCCGTGTCGTCATCGGCCTGCCCGCCGTGTTGACGAAGACGTGCCCGGCAGCGACTGGTTCCTCGGGTGCCGCGGCAGCGGCCATGATCGCGGCGCGACCCCGCGCCAGATACGCGTCGAGCGCAGCCGTGGCAGGATCGCCCATGGGGACCTGCCTCTGCTTGGAACCCTTGCCCCAGACGACGAGCCAGCCGTTGGCGAAGTCCCCGAAGCAGATGCCGGTGAGCTCGGACACGCGGATCCCGCTGCCGTAGAGCAACTCGACGATCGCACGATCGCGCAGCCCCACCGGTGTGTCGCCGCAACGCTCGAGCAGATCCTCGACACCGGCTACCGAGGGAACCCGCGGCAGGCGGTGCGCGAGCTTGGGAGCCACGAGCCGGGCCGCGGGATCGGTCTCGAGCACCCCGAGGCGGTGCAGGTAGCGGAAGAACGACCTCAACGACGACGCCTTGCGTGCGACCGTCGAACGGGCGTAGCCGAGGGTGGACAGCGCTGCGAGGTAGGAGCGCAAGAACCGGCGGTCGACCTCGGCCGGCTCGACCAGACCCGCACGAGCGCAGCGGTGTGCGAAGTCCGTGAGGTCGCGCTTGTACGCGCCCACGGTGTGGGGCGAGTACCGGCGCTCGAGCGCCACGTAGTCGCAGTAGCGCCCAACCGCGTCCGCGAACGCAGCAGGGACGGCTGTCTCGCCTGCCTCCATGACGTCGAACGTACCGCAGCCACGCGGTGACGCGGTTCACGGGCCACCCCCGGGCTGGCGCGCAGGCGGTGGCCGCACCACGGTGGAGGGCTGGGGGAACTCCACGTGGCCGTCGAGCTCGAGGCCGCCGAGTCCACGCAGGACGTCGACGAGGGGGCGGTCCACACGACGGGCGACGTCCTCGATCGAGGTCGGCGTGTGGTCGACCGCTGCGAGCAGCGCGGCCGCGAACGGGTCGAGGCCCACGGGAATCCCAGCCACCGCGGAGTCGGGGTGGGCTCGCGGCCGTCCCGCGCGTGCGAGGCCGAGTGCGACGAGCACGTCGTCGGCTCCACAGCACAGCTCGGCACCGTCGCGCAAGAGGGCGCACGTACCCGCGGACGTGGGCGCCCACGGGTACCCGGGCACTGCGAGGACGGGCCGCCCGAGATCACGCGCGTGCCGGGCCGTCGACAGCGCTCCTCCGGCCGCCGCCGCCTCGACGACGACGACCACGTCCGCGATCCCGGCGATGATCCGGTTCCTCACCGGGAAACGCCACCCGGGCGAGTCGCAGCGCGGTGGCACGTGACTCACGAGCGCGCCGCCGGTCGCGACCACGTCGCCCGCGAGTGAGAGGTGCGCACGTGGCGAGACGCGTGCGAGGCCCCCAGCGAGCACCGCCACGGTGTGACCGCCGACGTCGAGAGTGCCGCGATGAGCTGCTGCATCGATACCGAAGGCGAGACCGCTGACGATCGAGACCCCGGCCTCGGCGAGCTCGGCAGCCAGGCTACGTGCGTAGCTCGCACCGGCATGGCTGCAACGGCGCATCCCGACGATCGCGACGACGGGAGCGTCCGGCGCGAGCGACCCACGCACGGTGAGCGCGGGCACCCAGTGCTCCTCGGACACGAGACGGCGCGGCCACTCCGGTGTGTCACCGACGACGAGATGTGCGCCGTGCTCGCGGATCCACAGGTGGACCTCGCCTGCATCGTGGCGACGGCAGGTGGCAGCCGCGGCCGCGCGTGCGGAAGGTGCGAGCATCTCGGCCACCGTGTCGTCACGTCCCGTGATCGCCGCACGCGCGGCCGCGGCGCTGCCGAAGTGCCCGTGGAGGCGACCGAGGGCAGCAACATCGAGGCCGTCGGAACCCGCGAGGGCAACCCAGTCGGCCCCGTCGAAATCGGACGTGTCCAGGTCGGCCCGGTCTGGGTCGGAGGGGTGCAGGTCGGCCCGGTCCGGGTCCGAGGGGTCGAGGTCGAAGGTGCTCATCACCCCACCCCCTGCAGGTGCCCCGGCCCTGCCGTGGTGGCGGCCTCGCCGCGCATCCGCCATGCGAGGTGAACGTGTTCGGGCTCGATCGCGTCGTCGCCGGCAAGATCGGCCAGGGTCATCGCGACCTTCCGCATCGACACGACCGCCCGGGACGAAGCACGTTTGGCGCAGCGGCCGAGCAGGTCGGCAGCCGCGGGTGTCAGGGGGCAGCCGTCGGAGATGGCGCCTGCCTGCAGGTGGGAGTTGAGGACACCACCACCGAGGCGGGATGCCTGGCGGTCCCGAGCGGCTTGGACGTGGGTTCGCATGGCGTCGGACTCGCCGCTGCCCCGATGATCGAGCAAGGACCCCGCCGTCACCGCTGCAACCGGGATCGTGAGATCGATCCGGTCGAGCAGCGGCCCCGAGAGGCGCCGCGCGTAGCGTGCCACCGCGGCCGGGTCACACGTGCACGTGCGCCGCGCCGAGCCCAGGTAGCCGCACGGGCACGGATTCGAGGCGGCCACCAGCGTGAAGCGGGCCGGCAGCGTGACGGTGGTGCCGCGCCGGCTCACAGTCACGCTGCCGTCCTCGAGCGGCTGGCGCAGCGCGTCGAGCACCGAGGGACGGAACTCGCCGAGCTCGTCGAGGAAGAGCACCCCGCAGTGAGCGAGCGACGCCTCACCCGGCACGACGCGGCCGCTGCCGCCCCCTACGAGAGCCGCGACCGTGGCGCTGTGGTGGGGAGCGCGGAACGGCGGCGCCGTGAGGATCCAGTCCGAGAGCCCCGCGATCGAGTGGGCGAGGCTGGCCTCGAGGCGCTCGTCGCCGTCGAGCGGTGGCAGGATGCCCGGAAGGCGGCGGGCGAGCATCGTCTTGCCGCTGCCCGGCTCGCCGATCAGCAGGCAGTGGTGCCCGCCCGCTGCCGCGACCTGGAGCCCGAGCTTGGCGGCCTCGTGGCCGACGACGTCGCCGAAGTCGGCAACCGGGGCGGGCAGCGGCGGCTCCGTGGGAGGGGTCGCTCCCACGGGAAGGCCGTCTGCGAACTCGCTCAGGTGCGACGCCGCCACGGATGCGAGGTGGGTGACGGCCTCGGCCGCTGATGCGTTCGACGCAGGCGCGACGAGTGTGAACCCGAGCTGGTGCGCCCTGATGGCGGCCGGCAGGACACCCGGCACCGCACGCACTGCACCGTCGAGCCCGAGCTCGCCCACGACGAGGCAGTCCCGGAAGTCATCACGCGGCAGGGCGCCGGCGGCAACGAGTATCCCCAACGCGATGGGCAGGTCGAAGCAGGCGCCCGACTTCGGCAGCGCAGCCGGGGCGAGATTGACGGTGATGCGCGCCGATGGCCACTCGTACCCGGAGGCGATGATCGCCGCACGCACGCGCTCACGCGCCTCGCGTACCGCGGTGTCCGGAAGCCCCACGAGGGTGAAGGTAGGGACACCGCCGGCGAGGCCTACCTCGCAGCGGACGACGTGGCCGACGACGCCGACGACGGCGGCGGACTGGATGACGGCATGCATGCTGAACCCCCGTGGGCGCGTTGACCTGGCAGGGGAAGATGCACTGCTTGCTCAGGGGAAGGACTGGAGCGAGCGGGCGTCGGCGATCACCCTAACCACCGCCTGTGACACCAAGTCCGCGGCCACCCGGCCCAAACCCGTTCTGGGCGCGCCCACCCCAGCCGGATGGGGTGGGCGCGCCCAAGTCGGGGATTCGTCTGGTGAGCGCGCCTGGAACGGCGGTCAGCGGCCCTTGTAGACGCCGTCGCGCTTCTGCATGAACGCCATCATCGCCTCGGCGAGGTCCTCGGTCTGGAAGCAGGCGGTCTGCGCCTGGGCCTCGTAGTCGAGGGCCTCGTCCATGGTCCAGCCGAAGGACTGGTCGAGGCCTCGTTTCATGAGCATGAGCGGCACCGGCGGCAGGCTCGCGAGCGTGGCCGCGTACTGCTGCGCCTCGTCGTCGATCGCGTCGTCGCCCACGACCCGGAGAACGAGGCCGAGCTCGAGAGCCTCCTGGGCCGAGATGATCTCGCCCCTGAACGCGAGGTCCTTGGCCTTCTGCAGACCGACGAGGCGGGGCAGCAGCCACGTGCCGCCCATGTCGACGCTGAGGCCGCGCTTGACGAAGATCTCGGTGAAGCGCGCCGACTCCGACGCCAACACGATGTCGCACCCGAGCGCGAGGTTCATGCCCGCACCGGCGGCCACCCCGTTGACCGACGCGATCGTGGGCTTGGGGCAGTGGTGCAGCGCCGTCTGCGCCCAGTTGACTTCGCGCATCCACTGGGTGCCCGACAAGGTCGTGAACCCCGTCATCGACGTGTCACCGGTGTCGGTGAGGTCGGCGCCGGAGCTGAACGACCCGGCCACCCCGGTCAGCACCGCCACACGGTCGTCGGGCTCGTGCGCGATCTCGTCGAAGATGTCGCCGAGGCGGCGGAACATCCCGTAGGTGAGCGCGTTCTTCTTCTCCGGCCGATCTATCCGGATCGTGACCACGCCCTCGCTACGGGTCACGTGGATCGCGTCCTCCCCTGACATGGAGCCCCCTGGCGGTCGGCGTCGGCGACAGTGCGGGGATCAATCCTGGCGGCCCCTGCTGCTCGCCCGCCAAACCGCCACGCCACGTAACCTGGCGTCGTGGGATTCGACCCCTACCGCGAAGAGGACGCCCCCGACCGTTTCGACAAGTGGGTCGCGGTCGCGGTCGGGGTGGTGATCGTCGCGCTCGTCGTCTGGGCGCTGTTCTTCTGAGGACGCCCTCGGCGCCTCCTGCCACTCGTGCCGAGGGCTCATCCTGCGTCCGTCCGGGTGCCCAGGTCGAGGCGCGCGATCGTGCCGCCACCGGGGCGGGGGTGGACCGACGCGGTGCCGCCGTGGACGTCCGCGATGCGGCGCACGATCGCGAGGCCGAGGCCCGAACCCGGCGCCGAACGGGCCGCATCGGCACGGTAGAAGCGGCCGAAGACGCGCTCGCCGTCGGCCGCGTCTATGCCGGACCCGCGGTCGGCTACCTCCACCACCGGCCCTGCGACGCTCACGCAGACACCCGATTCGGGTGCGCTGAACTTCAGCGCGTTGTCGACGAGGTTGCCGAGCGCACGGTCCAGCATGGACGGCCGGCCGCAGATCGTGCAGCTCACGGCCGCGTCGACCTGGACCTCGACGGCACGGCCGGAGCGACGCGCGAAGCGGGCGGCGACGTCGTACGCGAGCGCCCCGAGGTCGACTTCTTCGACGGGCTCCGCGTCGGCGACGTCGGACGCGAGGTCGACGAGCTCGGCGACGACCTCGGTCAGCTCCTCGAGCTCGAGGTGGGTGTCCTCGAGAAGCTTCGCGGTCTCCTCGGCGCCCAACCCACCGGAGCGCTGCAGCAGCTCGATGTTGGTGCGCACGACGGTGAGCGGCGTGCGCAGCTCGTGGCTGGCATCGGTGACGAGGCGGCGCTGCTGCTCCCTGGATGCCGCGAGGGCGGCGAGCATCGTGTTGAAGCTCCTCGCGAGGCGACCGACCTCGTCGTTGCGCGTGACGGGGATCTCCGCGCTCAGGTCCTGGGTGCGCGCGACGTGCTCGGCCGCTGCGCTCAGTTGCCCGATCGGGCGTGTGAGGCGGCGGGCGACCGCCCACGCGACGAGCGCCGCGACCGTGGTGCCTGCGCAGGCGACGAGGACGAGCACCGTACGCAGCGACGCGAGGACGGCGTCGGTCTCGTCGAGGCTCCGCGCGATCTGCACCGCTCCTCCACCGGGAATCGACTCGGTCAGAATCCGGTACTCGACACCTGCGACCTCGACGTCGCGGAAGCGCCTTCCGGGCGTGCCCACGACCTCCAGGTCCGTGTCGGCCACGGGTAGCGCGGGCTGATCCTGCGAAGCAGGTGTCGGCGTACCGTCGGGGGCGATGAACTGGACGACCGCGTCGAGGTCGGCGAGGGGACCGGCACCCCCGCGGTCGGGACCCTGCCTCCCGGGCCTTGGCAGTCCACGCCCCGGCGGGCCCTGGGTGACCCGTTGCGCACGCGAGGCGAGGAACGAGTCCACCTGGGAGTGCAGTTCCCGCGCTGTGGCGTAGTAAGCCGCCGACACCCCGAGCACCACCGCGGCGGCGACGACGAGCGCCACCACCAGTGTGAGCCGCAGACGAACGCTCACACCGGCCGCACCGTGTAGCCGACCCCGCGCACGGTCTGGATCACGCGCGTGTCCCCACCCTCCTCGGTCTTGCGGCGCAGGTAGCTGATGTAGACGTCGAGCGACTTCGACGACGTCTCGAAGTCGTATCCCCAGATGCGCTCGTAGATCTGCGAGCGTGTGAGCACGATGCCCTCGTTCTCGACCAACAGGGCGAGTAGGTCGAACTCGGTCTTGGTGAGCACGAGCTCGCGGTCGCCGCGGCGTGCGAGCCTGCGACGCGGATCGAGCACCAGGTCGCCGGCGCGCAGCTCGTCCGCATCGGTGGAGGCATCCACGCGTCGCATGAGCGCACGCACGCGGGCCATCAGCTCCTCGAGCGCGAACGGCTTGACGAGGTAGTCGTCGGCGCCGGCATCGAGGCCCGCGACCCTGTCGCCCACCTCGTGCCTCGCCGTCAGCATCAGCACCGGGGTGCGGTCTCCCACCGCGCGCAGGCGCCTGCACACGGTCAGGCCGTCGAGTACCGGCATCATCACGTCGAGGACGATCACGCCCGGCGCTGCCCCCTCGACGAGTTCGAGGGCCTCCGCCCCGTCGGCGGCGGCGGTGACGTCGTAGCCCTCGAACACGAAGGTGCGCACGAGCGCCGCACGCAGGCGTTCGTCGTCCTCGGCGAGCAGGATCCGCCCACCCGTTGCCGTCTGGGTCTCGTCCACGGCTCAATGCATAGCCGGTGGAGTTCAGAGCCGGGTTAGAGAGCGCGGCCGCGAACTTCGACAGGTCTTGAACTGCGTGAACCCTCGCTTCAGGCCGGCCTGGGAGGGTCTGTTCGTCCCACTCCACCGGGACTCCCCAGAAGAGAGGAACGACATGAAGCGGAAGGCAATCGTCGCCACGGCACTGGCGGTGACACTCGCCGGAGCCGGAGCGACAGCCGTCGAGCTGATCCTGCCGGCGGGGGCCCAGGAGTCGGGGACGACCCAGACCCAGCCTCAGGACCCCGGCCAGCCGCCCGACCAGGGCACCCCACCGTTCGTGACCGATGCACTGTCCAAGCTCGTGGCGGACGGGACGATCACCCAGGACCAGGCCGACGCGGTGGCGCAGGCGCTCGTAGCGGCGCGACCTCGAGGTGACGACGGTCCCCACGGCGGTCCCCGTGGTGGTCACGGGCCGGGGCTCGCGGCCGCGGCGACGGCGATCGGCATCGACGAGTCCACGCTCCGGAGCGAGCTCCAGGCCGGCAAGTCGATCGCCCAGGTGGCATCCGACCACGGCGTCGACGCCCAGACCGTGATCGACGCGATCGTCGCCGACGCCCAGGCGCACCTCGCCCAGGAGGTCGCGGACGGGCGCATCACCCAGGACCAGGCCGACCAGAAGGCCGCCGACCTGGCTGCCAGGGTGACTGCGATGGTCAACGGCCAGATGCCCGCCGGGCCTGCAGGTGGCGGTCACGGCGGCCCGCCGCCACCCACCTCGGGTTCGAGTTCGTCGTCGAGCGGAACCGCCTGACCTGACCGTCTCGCTCCCGCGCACCCCCCGAACGCGGGCAGGACGACCCGCCAGCGGTACAGATCACCCGCGTTTGGGGAGTTCCGGGTCCGGTCGACCGGCCGGCTGTGCCGGCCGGTCGTGCCGGCCGGCTGTGCCGGCCTGCGGACCGGACGCCAGAGTCCTAGAACGCGTCGGCGAGGTGGCGCAGGACGGGCGCCGCCGACCCGTCCGGCCACACGACCTCGACGACGTCGAAGCGCACCGAGTCGGTACCACGGCCGTGCCTCGACGCCAGGAGCTCCCCGGCCAGTCGCCTGAGCCTGCGCTGCTTGGCGGTGGTGACCGCCTCTGCGGGGCCACCCCAGCGGTCGGTCGACCGCGACTTGACCTCGCAGATCACCAAGACCGAGCGTCCACCCGCGACGTCGCGCAGGACGAGGTCGACCTCTCCCGCGGCCCCGCGCCAGTTGCGAGCAAGGATCACGTAGCCGGTCGCGGCAAAGTACTCCGCGGCCAGGTCCTCGCCCGCGCGTCCCAATCCGTGCGCGTTCGCACCTCTCGCCATGGTGCCCACCCCACTAGCAGAGCCTCAGTGCAAGAAGTCCTCTTCCTTGCCTGCGAGCTCCTCGACGTTGACGTCGCGGAACGTGACCACGTTGACCTTCGACACGAACCGTGCCGGCCTGTACATGTCCCACACCCAGGCGTCCTCGAGACTGAGCTCGAAGTAGACACGCCCGTCCGCGTTGCGGATCTGCATGTCGACGTTGTTGGCCAGGTAGAAGCGGCGCTCGGTCTCGACCACGTACCGGAACATCGGCAGGACGTCGCGGTACTCCTTGTAGAGCTGCAGCTCTATCTCGGTTTCGTACTGCTCGAGTTCCTCTTCGGCACTCACGGCGTTCCCCACGTCGCGGTCGTGACCAGCTTAGCCAGCAGTGGTGGGCGGCCCACCGAGTCCGCCGACACGGCCCAGCGGCCAGATGCGAAGGAACGCACGCCCCACGATCACGTCCTCGTCCACGAAGCGCACACCTCCCGCGCGTGAGTCCGCGGAGTTGTTGCGGTGGTCGCCCAGCACCAGGTAGTGGCCCTCGGGCACGACCTCGGGCGGCATGTTCGCCAGTGGGTCGGGGCCGTCGATGAACACGTACGGCTCCTCGAGGCGCAAGCCGTTGACTACGGCCCTCGAGTCGCGCACCTCGACGGTGTCGCCCGGCAGGCCGACGACCCGCTTGATGAGGTCCTGCTTGCCGCCCGAGCCGAGGCCGATGCCCTCGCGCAGCGACCGCCCGACGTACTGGATGGCCGACGGCGGCGGTACGTCCGCGCCGACGTCGTCCCAATTGCGGAACACGACCACGTCCCCTCGCTGCGGACCGCCGAACAGGTACGCCTGACGGTTCACGAGCACCCGGTCGTTCACGTGGAGCGTCTCCTCCATCGAGCCCGACGGGATGTAGAAGGCCTGGACGAGGAATGCCTTCGCGAGCACGACGATGCCGAAGCCGATGATGATCAGGAACGGCAGCTCGCGCAGGAACCCGCCCATGCCGGCGCGCGGGTCGCGCTGGGCGTGGCGGCCACCCTTGGGTCGGGCTCGACCCCTACCGCGCTCGTGCGCGTGTGCGGGCGCGGCATCGGGATGCTGGTCGGTGGGCTCGACGACGGTCGGCAGGCCTTGCTCCGCGAGAGTAGATGCCGGAGACGTCAGCCCGACCGACCCGTGCCACCCGGGTTGGGGAGCTGCAGTAGCGGACCACGCAGGATCCGCGCCGGTCACCGCTTCTCTTTGATCTTGGCGGCCTTGCCCACGCGATCGCGCAGGTAGTAGAGCTTGGCGCGCCGCACGTCGCCACGCGTGAGGTGTTCGACGTGGTCGACCACGGGCGAGTGCACCGGGAACGTGCGCTCGACTCCGACGCCGAAGCTCACCTTGCGAACCGTGAACGTCTCGCGGACACCGTCGCCCTGGCGGCGGATGACGTTGCCCTGGAAGACCTGGAGGCGCTCCTTGTCGCCTTCACGTACCTTGACGTGCACCTTCACGGCGTCGCCGGGAGCGAACTCGGGAACGTCGTCGCGCAGGAACCGCTGATCGATGACGTCGGTGGGGTTCAAGAGGACTCCTCGGAATGCAGTGGGCCCAGCGTAGCAGCGTCCCCTTCGGCACCCTCCAGTTCGGCCCGGCTCAAGGAGCCGGCCGCAAGGGCTGCGCGGACGAGGTCGGGGCGGATCGCTGCCGTGAGGCGCACGGATTCGCGGCGCCTCCACGCCGCGACGGCAGCGTGGTCACCCGAGGTGAGCACCGGAGGGACAGCGCGCTCGCGCCAGTCCGCCGGCCGCGTGTAGACCGGCGCCTCCAGCAGTCCGTCCTCGTGGGACTCCACCCACGCGCTCGACGCGCGCCCCATCACACCCGGTACGAGGCGAGCCACGCCTTCGACGACGGCCATCGCCGCGACCTCTCCACCGGCGAGCACGTAGTCGCCGATCGAGACGGCCTCGAAGCCGTACGCGTCGACTACGCGCTGGTCGACGCCCTCGTAACGGCCGCAGAGGAGCGCGAGGGCCGGTTCGATGGACAGGTCGTGGAGGAGCTGCTGGTCGAGGCGCCGGCCGGCAGCCGACATCACGATGCGCCGCCCGGGCGGCAGTGCGGCGGCGTCGATCGCGGCCGCGACCACGTCGGGCCGCAACACCATGCCGGGGCCGCCCCCGAAGACGGTGTCGTCGACCTGGCGGTGCCGGCCGATTCCGTGGTCGCGGATGTCGTGCACGTCGACGGCCACCAGGCCGGCGGCGACGGCCCGCCCCACCAGGCTCGTCGCAGCATGGGTGCGGACGAGCGCGGGGAAGATCGTGAAGACGTCGAACCTGATCATCACCGTGGCGGACCCACGCGTGGATCCGGCCCCGCATCCTCGGGCAGCAATCCCGGGATCGGGTGCACGACCACCACCCCGCTGTCGGGGTCGAGCTCGTCCACGAACTCCTCCACCAGCGGGATCATGAACTCGCGGCCGGCAGCATCGGCAACCACGAGCAGGTCGTGTGCCGGGTTGTCGACGACCGCGAAGACGGTTCCGAGCACCTCCCCGTCGGCGGACCCCGCGACCACGGGCAACCCCTCGAGGTCCACCGCCCAGACCTCGCCGGGCGGCGGTGCGCCGGCGTCGTCCTCGGCGATGCGGAGCTCGCAGCGCCGCAGCGACTCCGCGGCATCACGGTCGCCCACCTCGGCGAACCGGACGAGGAGCCGTCCTTTGTACGGCGACGCCTCCTCCACGGTGACCGGGTCCGACTCGGGGCCGGCGAGGAGACGAGCTCCCGGCGCGAAGCGATCGGGTTGGTTCGTGAGCGGCACGACGACGAGAGCGCCGTGCACCCCGTGGGCCCGCAGGACCCTGCCCACCACCCTTTGCGGGGCCACCCGCTGCCGGGACGGGACCTCCGTCACGGACCTCAGTCGTCGATCTCGACGGCGGCGCTGTAGCCCTCACGCGAGCCGGCGGCCTTGATCAAGGTGCGCAGCGCGTTGGCGACGCGGCCACGCTTGCCGATGATCTTGCCCATGTCCTCGGACGCGACCCTGACGTGCAGCGTGAGGCGGCGGTCGTGTTCGTCGACGCCGATGTCGATCTCCTCGGGCCTGTCGACGATCGCGCGCAGGCAGGTCTCCAACACGCGCTCGGCGCAGGTGGCGTCGTCGAAGTCGTCGTCGAAGTCCTCGTCGGTGTCGTCCTCGATGTCGTCGGTGACGCGATCCTCGGGGGAGTCCAACTCGTCGAGACCGGCGTCGTCGCTGCCGGTCTCGCCGGTCGGGTCAGCCTCGGCCGTCCGAGTGGCTTCGTCGCTCATCGGGCCTTGAACTCCGCCATCGCCCCGCTGATCTCGAGCAGCTTGGCGACTGCCTCGGTCGGCTGGGCGCCGACACTGAGCCACTTGACGGCCTTGTCGTTGTCGACCTCGATCGTGGACGGGTCCGTCAGCGGGTTGTAGCGACCCACGATCTCGAGGAAGCGGCCGTCGCGTTTGACCCGCGAGTCGGCCGCGACGATCCGGTAGTGCGGCTGCTTCTTCTTGCCCATCCGCATGAGACGGAGCTTGACCGCCATGTGCGGCTCCTTTTCGAAGGGTGACGAGACACGAGATCGGGCCACGGACGCGCGATGCCCGGGCCCCGGTGCGATCGAAGCCGCGACTCTACCAGGGAGGGCGTGGGCACACCCTGCCGGGATGTCAGCCCGGGGGTGCCATACCCGGCGGCAGCCCGCCGAGGGAGCGCAGCAGCTTGGACTTCTTTCCGCCCAGGAGCCCTTTCATCATCTGCTGGACCTGGCGGAACTCCTTGAGGAGCTCGTTGACGTCCTGGACGGTCGTGCCCGAACCTCGTGCGATGCGCTGGCGCCGGCTCGCCTTGACGAGCTGGGGGTTGTTGCGCTCCTCGAGCGTCATCGACTGGATGATCGCCTCGATCTTGGTCATGTCGCCCTCGTCGATCTCGGCGCCCTTGAGCTGGCTGCCGAGACCGGGGATCATGCCGACGAGGTTCTGCAGCGGCCCCATCTTCTTGACCTGCTGCATCTGCTGGAGGAAGTCGTCGAGGGTGAAGCTCGCCTTGCGCAGCTTCTCCTCCATCTCGCGGGCCTGCTCGACGTCGAAGGCCTCCTCGGCCTTCTCGATCAGGGTGAGCACGTCGCCCATGCCGAGAATGCGCCCGGCCAGACGGTCGGGGTGGAACACCTCGAAGTCACCGAGCTTCTCGCCGACGCCCGCGAAGTAGATGGGTTTGCCCACGACCTCGCGGACGCTCAGCGCGGCGCCGCCGCGGGCGTCGCCGTCGAGCTTGGTGAGGATCACACCGTCGATGGGGATCTCGGCGTTGAAGTGCTCGGCCGTGGTCACGGCGTCCTGGCCGATCATGGCGTCGACGACGAGGAAGGTGTCGTCGGGCTCGACCACGCCGATCACCGTCGCGAGCTGGGCCATGAGCTCGGCGTCGATCGCGAGACGTCCGGCGGTGTCGAAGATCGCCACGTCGCGGCCGAGGCTGCGTGCATGCGCGAGGCCGGCCCGGGCGATCTCGACGGGGTCGGCGTCGGGGGTCGCGCCTTCGGTGAAGACCGGCACCCCGACACGCTCGCCGAGCACCCGGAGCTGTTCCACGGCGGCGGGTCGCTGCAGATCGCAGGCCACGAGGATCGGCTGGTTGCCCTTGGCCTTGAGGAGCTGCGCGAGCTTGGCGCACGCCGTCGTCTTGCCCGAGCCCTGCAGGCCCGCGAGCACGATGCGTGTAGGCGGGCGCGACGCGAGCTTGAGCTTGACCGCCTCACCGCCGAGGAGCTCGATGAGCTCCTGGTGCACGATCTTGACGACCTGCTGGGCCGGGGTCAGCGACTTCTGGACCGCGGAACCGAGGCACTGCTCCTTGACCCGTCCGATGAAGGTCTTGACGACCTTGAAGTTGACGTCGGCCTCGAGCAGCGCGACGCGGACCTCGCGCATCACGGCGTCGATGTCGGCCTCGCTCAACTTGCCCTTGCTGCGCAGGTTGGCCAGCACACCCTGGAGCCGGTCGGACAGCGATTCGAACATGGGCGCAACTGTAGTGGTGGCACCTGCACCCCTCCCCGGCGGCCAGATCTCAGGCGTTGGAGCGCCTCGCGGCCACATGTGGCCGCGAGGTGCTCCAAGCGCGCCGACATGGCCGCGACGTGCTCCAAGCGGAGAGATGCCCGGGGGGAATGCCCGGGCGCTCTAGTCGGAGAAGAGGGCGTCGACGAACTCGCCGGCGTCGAAGGGCACGAGGTCGGAAGCGCCCTCGCCGAGGCCGACGAGCTTGATCGGGATGTCGAACTCCTGCTCGATCGCGAAGGCGATGCCGCCCTTGGCGGTCCCGTCGAGCTTGGTGAGGACCACACCGGTCACACCGGCCGCCTCCGCGAACTGACGAGCCTGCGAGAGCCCGTTCTGACCGGTCGTCGCGTCGAGCACCAGCAGGACCTCGTGTGGCGTCCCGCCTGCGTTCTCGGCCACGCGCCGGATCTTCTTCAGCTCCTCCATCAGGTTCACCTTGGTGTGGAGGCGGCCCGCGGTGTCGACGAGGAGCAGGTCGAGGTCGCGGGCACGGGTGAAGCTCACGGCGTCGAAGACGACGGCGCCCGGGTCGCTGCCCTCGTGGCCCTTGACCAGCTCGGCACCGGATCGTTGCGCCCACACCCCGAGCTGGTCGGCGGCCGCGGCGCGGAACGTGTCCGCGGCGGCGAGCACCACCGAGTCACCCTCCTGGGCCCTGAAACTCGCGATCTTGCCGATCGTGGTCGTCTTGCCCGTGCCGTTGACGCCCACGACGAGCCACACGGTGGGACCTTCGTTGCTGTGCCGGAGGTCGCGGTCGCCATGGGACACCAGGGCGTCGACCATCTCGGCCTTCAACGCGTCGAGGACCCCGTCGGCGTCCTCGGCCTTGGACTCCGCCGCCCGCCTCCGGGCCCGGCCGACGAGGTCGAGGGACAGGTCGGCGCCGACGTCGGCGAGGATGAGTGCCTCCTCGAGCTCGTCCCAGACCTCGTCGTCGACCTTGCGGCGTAGCCTGATGTCGGCGATGCGGTCCCCCATGGCCCGCCTGGTGCGGCTCAGGCGGTCCCTGAACGTCGGCCGGCGCAGCTCCGGTGCGGGCGCCTCGGGCGCCTCGATGACCGCGGTCGCGGTGGCAGGGCCCGGCTCGTCCTCCGGCGGAGGCTCCTGGTCCCGGTCGAGCAGACCGACGCCGGTGTCACCCGACTCGTCGTCGTCGCCGTCGGCCGCGTTGCCCCGGCGCGCCTCCTGCAGGATCGCCTCGGCGGCGTCCACGACAGCCGCCACGTCGGCCTCGGACGGCTCGTGGCGCTTGCGCTTGGGCGCCTTGGGCGGTGGCTTGGCGGTGGGACGGGCCGGTTGGGCGGAGCCCCCGTTGCGGGCCGGTCCCGTCGGCCCGGCCTCGGGCGCGGTGCCACGACGACGGGGGCCACGGAAGTAGAAGGCGGCGCCGACGCCGAGCACGACGACGACGACCGCGATCGCGAGGATCACAGCGGTGGCCATAGCCGGACTCTAGTTCCGTCGTCCCGACGCCCTTCAGCCGACCTCGGCGTGGGCCTCCACGGCAGCGAGGTCGAGGTCGGTGACCCGCTGGGACAGGATCTGGGACGTGCCGTCGGCGCCGAGCGAGACCCCGTAGATGACGTCGGCGATCTCCATCGTGCGTTTCTGGTGGGTCACGATCAGGATCTGCGAATCGCGGCGGAACTCACGCAACAGGTTGCAGAAGCGGTGGAGGTTGATGTCGTCGAGCGCGGCCTCGACCTCGTCGAGTACGTAGAACGGACTCGGACGCGATCGGAACACGGCGAAGAGGTAGGCGAGTGCGGCGAGGGAGCGCTCCCCGCCCGACAGCAGCGACAGGCGCTTGGGGCTCTTGCCCGACGGGCACGCCTCGATCTCGACGCCCGTGGCGAGAACGTCGTCGGGGTCGGTCAACACCACGCGGCCGGCACCGCCGGGGAACAACAGCCCGAACAGGTGCGCGAAATGATGCTGGACGTCGGCGTAGGCACCGGCGAGGATCTCGGCGATCTTGTCGTCGACCTGCACGACGACCTTGCCGATCTCGCGCTTGGCGGCGCGGACGTCCTCCAGCTCGCTGCGCAACGTGCGATCGCGTTCCGCGAGCTCGGTGAACTCCTGCAGCGCCAGAGGGTTGACGGGCCCGATGCGGCGCAGCTCCTTCCGGCACGACTCGATGCGCTCCTCGACGGCATCGGGCTCGATCCCACCGGGCAGGACGGCGGCGACCGCGGTCTCGGCGTCGACGTCGAGGTCACGGCGGGCGACGTCCTCGGCGGCCTCGAGACGAAGTCGCGCCTCCGCCTGGGCGATCTCGGCCTCGTGCTCCTCGCGGGCGAGCTCCGCAAGGGCGTCGTTCAAAGCCTTGTGACGGCTGCGCGTGGCGCCCAGGTCGTCCACCGCCGAAGACCGTGCCACCTGCAGGCCCTCCAGCACCCTGGCCGTGTGGCTGCGGCGCCGCTCGGCTTCCGCGGCAGCGAGCGCGATCGTGGCCCCGGCCTCCTCGCAGAACGCGGACACCGCGGCCAGTTCACGCCGCACGGTCTCGTCGCGCACGCGACGTTGCGTCAGCGACGCGCGCCGGCGGTCGAGTTCGGACACGCGCTCGCGCAACGACCTCGTTCGTTCTGACACACGGGCACGTTCCGCCTCGATCTCGAGCGAGCGCCGCTGCAGTTCGTCCCCGCGGGCGTCGAGTCCGCGTCGACGCTGCTCGAGGGCGACTCGCTCGGCCTCGGTCGCGGTGGGTTCCTCGGCGTCGAGAAGGCGGCGCAGCTCCGCGTGGCGGGCTCGCTCACGCTCCAGCGTCGTCTCGAGTGCCTCGACCTGGGCAGCGAGCGATTCGAGGTCGCGACGGACATCGCCGGCTTCGGCCTTCGCCCGCGCCCGTGCTGCCTCGGCGTCCGCCCGGCGTGCTCGGATGTCGGATGCCTCACGGGAAAGCGCGGCAAGCTCCTCACCGAGGCTCTCGAGCTCTGCCTGCCTCAGGACGCAGAGCTCGCCCACCTGTCGGGCGCGTCGGTCGGCAGCGGCCGCCACGCGGCGAGCCGCCGCCGCCGCGAGGGTCGGTTCGACCGCTTCGCCGCGATTGGCGGAGCGCACCGTCATCACACCGCCGGAGAACACGTCGCCCTCGGGTGTCACGAAGACGGACTCGGGCACCGAGAGCGACAGGGCGAGTGCTTCACCGGCATCGCGGCACACGAACACCTCGGCCGCGTGCTGCTGCACGAGGCACGCGATCCGACGTGCCGCCGTCTCGCCCGGCGACAGGTGGACCACCTCCAGCAGGGACAGGACCCCGAGCTTCGCCGCGCGTACGCGTGCCCTGTCGGCGTCGACCCCCACGTCCGCACCCGAGACAGCCGTGAGCACCGCATCCTCGATGCCCTTGACGATCTCGACGACGGCCTGCGCGGGCCCTTCCCCGCCCGGGATCACGACCGCGTCGAGGAGCGACCCGAGGGCCGCCGAAACCGCGAGTTCGGCGCCGCGTTCGACCCGGACAGCGTCACGCACCCGCACGGTGGCGCCGAAGCGCTCCGAGAGGGCGTCGGTTGCAGCGACATCGCCCTCGGAGCGGGCCAGCACCGCCTCGAAGCTCTCGGCGCGCGCTTCGGCACCGGCAGCGTCGTTGGTCCAGCGGCGGTGCTGGGTCGTCTGGGCGTGCAAGTCCGCCTCGGCGGCGGACCGCAAGGACTCGAGACGCCCGATGCGCTCCTCCACCGGAGCGAGGCCGCGGACCGCGCTCTCCGAGCAGGCCGTGGCGGACCCGATCGCATCGTCGAGGCCGGCGAGGCGCGAGCGCGCCGCGTCATCTCGCTCGTGCAAGCGCGCGAGGTCGGCCTCGCTGCGATCTAGCGCAGCGCCCGCCGCGGACATCTGAGCACCCAGCGCCGCACGACGGTCGTCGCCGTCCAGGCCTGCCGCTCGCCAAGCGGCTTCGAGGTCCGTCACCTCGGCGGTGTGCGCGAGCACCTCGACGTGGTGGTGGCGTGCAACCTCGGTCAGGTCGGCGTCGGCCCTCTCCAGCTCGGCAAGCGCACCGACGGCGCCGGATCGCTCCGCCTCGACCTCGGTCTCGGACTGGCCCGCCTCGTGATCGAGCGCCGCGAGGCGATCCCGCACCGAGTGCCGGCGCTCGGTGACGAGACGGGCGAGACCGTGGAAGCGGGCCACGATCCTGTCGAAGCGGCTGCGCGTCGAGCGAGTCGCGTCGACGGACTCGGTCGCCGAGCGTGCTGCCGCCTCGAGGCGGGCGAGCTCGACTTCCGCCGCGCGCAGGTCGGCGCGCACGTCCCCGCCGCGCTCGTGTACACGAGCGACTCGCGATTCGGCTGCCTCGAGGCGGAGGCGCCGGTCCTCGATCACTCGACCGGCGCGCCACAAGCTCAGAGCTTCGAGCTCGGTGGTCACCACACCGTGGCGCTCGGCCCCCTTGACCTGCCGCTCCAGCGGGCGCAGCCTGCGGGCGAGCTCGCGCTCGAGGTCCTCGAGGCGGACGAGGTCGGCGTCGACCGCCCCGAGCCGGCGCAGGGCGCGCTCGCGTCGCTTGCGATGCTTGAGGACCCCGGCCGCCTCCTCGATGGCGACACGGCGGTCCTCCGGAGACGCTTGCAGGATGGCGTCTATGCGGCCCTGTCCGACGACGTTGTGGAATGTTCGGCCCACGCCCGCGTCGCTGAGCAGCTCGACGACGTCGAGGAGCCGGCACGCTTCGCCGTTGATCGTGTACCTGGACTCACCCGAACGGAACAGCACCCGCCCGATCGAGATCTCGGGAGCGTCCACGGGGATCGTGGCGTCGGAGTTGTCGATGCGGAGAACCACCTCGGCGCGGCCGAGCGCAGGCCGGCCGGGAGTGCCGCTGAAGATCACGTCCTCCATGCTCGCCCCACGGAGCTGGCGTGCGCCCTGGACGCCCATCACCCACGTGAGGGCGTCGACGACGTTGGACTTGCCCGAGCCGTTCGGTCCGACGACGACGCAGATCCCCGCAGTGAGCTCCAGGTCGGTGGTCGATGCGAACGACTTGAAGCCGCGCAGGCGGAGCGACTCGAGGAGCATGGCGGCGAGCGTAGCGGCCGCTACCCCCGATCAGAGGGAACCGGAGGCCGGATCGGGGAGCCATGGGTTCGGCGAGCAATCGGCGTCGCTCGCAAGGCGCGCCGACCGAGAGTGAACTCGACGTTCACAGAGGTCGGCGGAACGCAGCGAGCGGCGTCGAGGGCCGCCGAACCAGTGCCGCGACCGGGAACCTTGGGAGTGTTTCCACGAGGACTCGGTGGCTCAGGCAAGGCGCGTCGACGAGGTGGAGCGGGGCTCCAGCGAGGAGGCGGAACGCAGCATGAGCAGGCGAGGACCGGGGAAACGCCTCAAACGTTTCCTGTCACGGCACTAGCCGCCGAGCTTCCTGGTCATGTCGATGCCGCCCCCGACGAGCTGGATGAGCTGGGGGTAGTTGTCGAAACAGCCCACCGTGTTGACCACGAGCTTGCAGTTGGAGGCACCGGCCTTGTCGGGGACGTTCACGACCTTGGGTGGCGCCGTCGTCGACATCTGCATGGGCAAGTTGGCTTCTACGTGCAACTCGTCGCTGGCGGTGGTGTCGGGTGCGGCGTCGAGACGGCCCTGGGGCCCTCCGCAAGCCCCCAGAGTCACGAAGGCGGCGGCGGCGACGCAGAGCAGAGCCCGCGCCCTTCTCACTGCTTCGGCGCCAACAGGGTGGCGATGTCGACGGTGGTGTCTGCGGGTGGAGTCGGGACGTCGACGGGATCGGCTGACTTGACCAGGTCGATCACGAGCTGACCGGTGGAGTCGGGGACGCCGACGGAGTTCACCTCGAGGCGGGTGAGCTCACCGTCCTCACGGTTCACGTAGGCGGTGCCCGCGAGCTGATCCGCGGCGTCGGGGTCGCGGAAGTTGTAGGAGTCGGACTCCGCGCCGTTGACGACGACGACCCCCGCGTCCTCGACCTCGATCCCCTGGGACCGCAGGACGTCGATCGCGTGGACGATGCTGGCGGCAGTCGTCGGTGGCGCCGACGACGTCGTGGTCGTGGTGGTGGTCGTCGTCGTGGTGGTCGTGGAGGGATCGGGCCGGGGCGGAGCCGGGAACTTGACCCACTCCTTGCCCTCGCCGAGGGTGCTGCCCAAGAGCGCCGGGGCACGCAGGAAGACGCCGTCGATGGTGATCCGCAGGTCGGCACCGCCTGGGAAAGCCGGGGAGTCGCCCAGCGAGAGCACCGCCTCCTTGTTCAGGAACGACACGGTGCCGTAGCCCGAGGACGACGTCGTCCCCGACCCGCTGGTGACTGCCGCGTCGAACGACATCGTCGCCGAGCCGGCCGCGACGGTGGCCTGAACCGCTTGGCGGAGCATGTCGGCGGCAGAAGCCGGAGGGGACGGCCACGCGAACACGCTCGCCGTCACCACGCACACGAGTGCGGTGACGGCTGCCATCCACCTACGGGGCCGGATACGGAGTTTGGACATGGACCTTTTCACCCTAACCACGCGAATCATCAATTCGCCGGGGAGGTGGCCCAGACCTGCTCGGTCCCTAACTCTGGCAGTTGGCGCAGAAGTAGTGGTAGCGCTTCTGGAACTTCACACGCTCGATCGGCGCACGGCACCGACGGCAGGGCTCCCCAGCCCGGAGGTATACCTGTACGTACTGGGAGTATTCACCAGGTTCGCCGTACATGTCCACTTCGTTCTCGTCGTAGCTGACCCCCCGGTACTTGATCGCGTCGGTCAGGGTCTCGATCATCCCACGGTAGAGGCGCCGGACCTCGTGGGCGCTCAGGGTGTCGGACGTGCGGTCGTACATGAGCCCGGCGTTGAAGAGGACCTCGTCGGAGTACACCGGCCCCAGCCCCGTGACGATCCTGGGGTTCTGCAGCAGCGCCTTGAGCTTGGACTTCTGGTGCGCCAACAGGATCTGGCCGAAGGTCTGCCACGGCACCGGGCTCTCCAGGGGGTCGATGCCGGGCTCGACGACCTCGGGCAGCTCGTCGAACTCCTCTTTCGTCGTCACCCAGGTGCGCGCCGTGCCCTTGGGGTCGTTCAGGCGCAGCGCACCCCCGGTCGTGAACGAGATCGTCAGCATCGTGGACGCGTCGGCAGCGGGCTTGCCGGCCTTGACGCGCTGCATCCTGCCCGTGGCACCGAGGTCGATTACCCACAGCTCGCCCGAGTCGAGCTTGCCGACGACGAAGCTTCCGCGCCGGTCGAAGGATTTCGCCTTGTGGCCCTCGATGCGTTGCGCGAACTCGGCCTTGCTCTTGTGCGGAGCGATCAGCTTCTTCTCGGCCGCCTCGACCGACTTGAACTTCTTTCCCGCCACCTCGCGCTCCATGTCGCGCTTGGTGACCTCGATCTCGGGCAGTTCAGGCATCTGGTCCTCTCTGGTCCTGTTCGGCCTCGCCGACTACACGTGTCGCCCTGGGGCCGGGCTGAGCATGCGGACGGTTCCGCAGGCCGGCGCCGCGTGGCGATTCCCAGGCATCGCGCGCGGCCGCCTGCTCCGCCTGCTTCTTGGATCTCCCCCAACCGGTCCCTGCGACGCTGCCTTCGAGCAACACCTTCGCCTCGAACTCCTTGGCGTGGTCGGGCCCGCGGCCGTCGACGACGTAGGCGGGGAGCTGGCTCAGCACCTGTGCCGACAGCTCCTGGAGCCGGGTCTTGTAGTCCTTGCTGCCCTCGCCGGTGACGGCGTCCTCGAGTCCCTCGCCGACGGCCTCGAGCACGAAACGGCGAGCCGCGTCCATGCCGCCGTCGAGGTAGACCGCGCCGATGACGGCCTCCATCGCGTCGGCCAGGATCGACGGCTTCTCGCGCCCACCGCTCAGGTGCTCGCCCTTGCCGAGGCAGAGGTGGGCGCCGAGGCCGTAGGCCGCCGCACATTCGGCGAGGTTGTCGGAACTGACGACGGCGGCACGCGCCTTGGCCAGCGTCCCTTCGGGTGCGTCCGGCCACGTCCTGTACAACTCGTCGGTGACCACGAGTCCGAGAACCGCGTCACCGAGGAACTCGAGTCGCTCGTTCGAGTGCGTGCCGTCGTTCTCCGCCACGTACGAGCGGTGCTGAAGTGCCAGGGTCAGCAAGGTGCGCTCGGCGAAACGGTGCCCGACCGATTCCTCGAGGCCGGCGATCGAGTCTCCCGGGGCGTCCGCACGTGGTTCCTCGGGTGGGGCACCGATCGCGACCGCAACGGCTTCGACGACGTCGCCCACCGTGCGCCACTCCCCCGCCTCGTCGGAGAGGTCGTGGGACAGGGCGCGCTCGCCGACCTCTTCACCTACCGCCTCGATCAGGTCGGCGACGGCAACGGCGTCGTCGGGAAGGGCGGTCTCGACCGCGACCTCCTCCTCGCCCAGTATCTCGGCCGCGCACTCGAGCACGATCCTGCGCAGCTCCGCGGCGCCGACATCGCGGCTGCTGTGGGTCTCAGCGGGCACGGCGCACGCCCCTGAAGCTCTCCGCGAGCCTCTCCGCGGCCACCTGGCGCAACGGCGCCGCGGCGTCGGCCTGAAGCGGGGGCCGCGCAACTCCCTCGGCGACGAGGCGCGTCGCGAGGCGGACCGCGTTGCGCACGGCCTCGGCGTTGGCCGCGCCGTGAGCGACCACCACCGTGGCCTCCACACCGAGCAGGACCGACCCGCCGACACCGTCGGCGAGCGGATTGGCTGCGGCACCGCCACCGTCGAGGGCGGGCATGTTCCGCGCAGCACGCCGGTACCCGGCCTCGGCGGCCTTGAGCGCGACGTTGCCGGAGAAACCGTCTGCCACGATCACGTCGGCAGGTCCGTCGAAGAGGTCGTAGCCCTCGACGTTGCCGCAGAAGTCGAGGTCGGACTGCGAGAGGAGATCGTGGGCACGCCTCACCATCTCGTTTCCCTTGTCGGGTTCGGTACCGACGTTGAGCAGGCCGACCCGTGGCGCCGCGATCCCGAGGTGGAGCCGCGCGTGCTCGACGCCGAGGCGTGCGAAGCCGAGGAGGTCGTCGGCGCGGCTGTCGGGACTCGCTCCGGAGTCGACCAGGATGCGACCCGGTCCTCCCGGCGACGGCACGACCGCGGCGATTGCCGGCCGTTTGACCGACGGCAGGCGGCCGACCACCATCGCGGCGGCAGCGACCGTCGCGCCCGTGGGGCCTGCCGAGACCACCGCTGATGCACGCCCGCTGCGGAGCTGCTCGAAGGCGACGAGGATCGATGCGTCCCTACGCCTGCGCAGCACACGTATCGGCGGCTCCGACATCGTGAGCGCGGGGCCGGAGCCGACGACCTTGACCTGCTCGGGCAGGCGGTGCTCGTCGGGAAGCGCGCCGGCTGGGCCGACGAGCAGGATCGGGGTACCGAGCTCGACGGCGGCGAGGACTGCTCCGCGCACGACCTCCCGGGGCGCGTTGTCTCCGCCTGCGGCGTCAACGGCGATCGCCGGCAGCTTGGGAGTTGCCACCGGGCACTCCGGCGATCACTCGACCTCGACGGCAGTACGGCCCTTGTAGTGGCCGCAGTTCTGGCAGACGTGGTGCGGCTGGACCGGCTCGTGGCAGCGCGAACACGTCGCGTAGGTCGGGACGGTGGCGCGGAACTGCGCCCTGCGGTTGCGCGTGCGGCGCTTGGACTTGCGCTGCTTGGGTACTGCCATCAGGTCTCCCTTTCCATCTGTTCGAGCAGGCCGCTCAGTGCGGCCCAACGCGGATCCGTGCCGTCGTCCTGCGCGGTCACGCCGGTGGGCAGCGGGTTCGCCGCCCGCATCTCCAGGTACCGCGGACACTCCTCGGGCGCCGTGTCGCACAGTACCGGTGACTCGGGGACGGCGAGCACGACGGCGTCGACGAGCATCTGCGCGACGTCGATCTCGTCGCCCGTGACCGGGTAGACGTCGTCCTCGGCCTCGACGGCGGGGTCCGCGGAGAAGAGCTCGGCCACGGACGCCTCGACGGTCCGCACCTCGGTGTGGAGGCAGCGGGCGCACGACATGCGCACCGGTGCGGCGACCGAGCCTGCGACCACGACGCCTTCGAGGACACCTTCGAGCGCGGCGTCGACCCGGACGGGACCGGCGACCTCGGCGAGTGGCAACTCCACGCGGGGGAGCTCGAACTCGGCGGAGAGGTCGCGGACCGCGCCCGGTCTGGCTAGGACTTCGGCGACGCTGATACGGGTGCTCATCTGAAGCGAGAGGAGCCTATCACATTCCAGTATCTGGAAGGCAGGTCGATGCGCTCCCCCCCTCCCGGATGTGCAAGACGCGCAGCACCCCGACGTGGGGACGCGAAACGGGTCCACAACCCGCATCAAGTCCCCACGTCACGGCAGCACCCCGAGGTCGCTTCAGGGATCCCCCCGAAGAGGCTCGGCTCTTCGGGGGCTACAACGCGTCCTGGTCGAAGAAGTGCTCGCCGGTCTGGTCGACGACGTCGAAGTGCTGCGGCGGCGGGGTCGGGAAGCGGTCCACGGCGGAAGGGTCGATCACTTCCGACGAGGACTCGGAGTCGGGCGGTGCGGCGTAGACGTCGTCGGCGGCGCCGCGGTGGAGCTTGCGCCGCGCGGTGTTGACCGTGTCGATCGTGCGATGAAGGGCGACCTCGAACTGGCCCAGCTTCTGGTCGATGTAGTCCTCGGCGTCGAGGATCTTGGAGCGGGCGGCGTCCTTGGACTCCTCGATGAGGTTCTGCGCGGTCTTGGCGGCCTTGCGCACGATCTCCTGTTGGGAGACGATCTTGTTCGCCTCCTCTCGCGCTTCGGCGATGATCTCCTCGGCCTCGCGCCGGGCGCGATCGATCACCTCTTCACGCTCCTTGAGTACCCAGCGAGCCTTGCGGAACTCGTCGGGGAGGTGCTCGAGGATGTCGTCGACCTGTTGGAGCAACTCCTCGCGGTTGACCATCACCGATGCCGACAGGGGCACGGGCCGGGCGGTGTCGATCGCCTCTCGGATGCGGTCGAGGATCGCCTCGATGTCGCGTAGCTCGTCGTTCATCGACCGTACCTCTCACGCAGGGCCACGAGGACATGTTCGGGAACCAGGCCCTCGATGTTGCCACCGAGGCGCACGACGTCGCGCACCAACGACGCCGCCAGGTAGGAGTACTCGTTGCTCGTCGGCAGGAAGAAGGTGTCGATGCCGGCGAGGCGACGGTTCATGTGTGCCATCTGCATCTCGTAGTCGAAGTCGCTCACCGCCCGCAGGCCCTTGACGATCACGTCCACACCGCGTGTCCGGGCGAACTCGACGAGGAGGCCCTGGAACGACTCGACCGCCACGTTGCCGAGGTGCGTCAGGGACTTCTCGAGAAGGGCCCTGCGCTCCTCGAGGGTGAACAGCGGTTCCTTGGACGGGTTCGCTATCACCGCGACGAGCACCTCGTCGAAGTTCTCCGAGGACCGCTCGATGATGTCGAGGTGGCCGTTTGTGACCGGGTCGAAGGAGCCGGGACACAGCGCCAGCGTCACTTGTTCTCCTGAGTCGGTTGCGACCGGTCCCCGTGTTCCGCGACGAACAGGGTCGTCTGGCCGTAGGCACGCCGCAACACGGTCTCGCAGCCCTGCGGGAGCGGCGGCGGGTCGTCCCCGGTTCGCCGCTCGTATGCGAGACGGGCGTACGGAGACAGGAACCCAGGGGTCGACAACGCCGCAGCGATGCGCTCCAGGGAAGCTACCGCCACGTCGTAGGGGGGGTCAACGAAGACGAGGTCGAACCCGGCGCCCGACGCAGGCCCGCGCGCGGTGGTCTCGGTCCACGCGGCGCAATCGGCCTCCACGACCTCGGCGCGGTCGGCGAGACGGCAGGCATCGAGGTTGCCGCGGATCGCCTCGACCGCCGGCGCGTACGAGTCCACGAACGTCACGTGCGCGGCGCCGCGGCTGAGCGCCTCGATGCCGACGGCGCCACAGCCCGCGAACAGGTCCAGGACCCGCAGGTCCTCGACGTCGAAGAGGATGTTGAACAGCGCCGTCTTGAGGCGGTCGGTCGCGGGACGGATGCGCGGGTCCGGTGGGCAGTGGAGCCGGCGTCCCTTCGCGGTGCCGGTGATGACGCGCGGGGGCATCCAGCCCGGGCGGCGGTCGCTTGCGGACCCGTGGCGGCGGGTCACGACTTCAGGAGCCAGTCGACGTCGTCGCCGACGCGTGCGGCGACCTCCTCGCGCAGGAGCGCGTGGCCGGGTGCCGTCAAGCGCGGGTCGGCGTCGACGAGCGCGAACGCGTCGGCGCGCGCCTTCTGGACCCAGTTGAAGTCGCGCAGCAGCCGCGCCACGTGCAGGTCGGTCATGCCGTGCTGGCGGGCACCGAAGAGCGACCCCTCGCCGCGGATCTCGAGGTCGGACTCGGCGAGGCGGAAGCCGTCGGAGATCGTCGACATGGCGGCCATGCGCGCCTCGGAGTCGGGGGTCTGGGGATCGCAGAAGAGGTAGCACGTGGACTTGGCGCTGCCGCGGCCGATGCGACCGCGGAGCTGGTGGAGCTGGGACAGCCCGAAGCGGTCGGCGTCCTCGACGACGAGCACCGAGGCGTTGGGTACGTCGACCCCGACCTCGACGACGGTCGTCGCCACGAGCACGTCGACGTCGCCCGCGCGGAATGCGTCCATGGCAGCGGCCTTGTCGCGGGGCCGCATCTGCCCGTGCAGCAGGCCCAACCGGAGGCCGTGGAGGTCCTCGGCTGCGAGGCGCTCGAACTCGGCCGTGGCCGACTTGGCCGCGAGCTGCTCGGACTCCTCGACGAGCGGGCAGATCACGTACGCCTGGCGTCCGACCGAGGCCTCGGCGTGGATGTGCGCGTAGGCCCGTTCGCGCCCGCCGGTGTCGGTGTCGACGACGATCGTCTCGATCGGCTGGCGTCCCGGCGGCAGTTCGTCGATCACGGACACGTCGAGGTCGCCGTAGAGCGTCATCGACAACGTGCGCGGGATCGGGGTCGCCGTCATGATGAGGACGTCGGGCATCGTCTCGGACTCCTGCTTGTCGCGCAAGGCGACGCGCTGGTGCACGCCGAAGCGGTGCTGCTCGTCGACGACGACGACGCCGAGCGCGGGGATTCGCACACCTTCCTGGATGAGCGCGTGGGTGCCGATGAGCACGTCCACCTCGCCCCGGGCGAGGCCGTCGAGGAGGACGCGCCGCTCGGCCTCGGTCGTGCGGTTGGTGAGGAGGCCCACGCCGAGGGGACGTTCTCCCAGCAGGTTCGCGGGCGTGGCCACGGTGAGGCCGGCGAGGAGCTCGGAGAGTCCGCGGTGGTGCTGCTCCGCGAGGACCTCGGTCGGCGCCATCAGCGCAGCCTGACGGCCGCTGTCGACGGCCGCGAGCATCGCGAGCGCGGCGACCACGGTCTTGCCGGAACCGACCTCGCCCTGGACGAGCCGGTGCATGGGACGCGGCGACGCGAGGTCGTCGGCGATCTCGCCGAGCACCCGCTGCTGCGCTGCTGTGAGCGTGTACGGGAGGCGGCCGACGAGCTCGCGCCACAGGCTGCCGGCAGGCTCGTTCTCGAAACCCTTGTCGCGCTCGGCGGCAGCGCGCTTCTTGCACGCGAGCGCGACCTCGAGCACGAACAGCTCGTCGTAGACGAGCCTCGTGCGGGCGCGCTCGGCCGCGCCGAGGTCGTCGGGCAAGTGGATCTGGCGGAAGGCCCACGTGCGGCCCGCGAGGCCGTGGCGGCGCCGGAGATCGTCGGGCAGCGGGTCGTACAGGTCGCCCGTGCGCTCGAGTGCCTGGCGCATGTAGTCGCGCAGGTCGCCCTGGGTCACGCCCGAGCCTGCGGGGTGCACCGGGACGACGCCGCCGGTGGAGTCGCCCGCCCTCCCGATCGGCTCGAGCGCCTTCACCTCGAACTTGGGTCTCCCCTTGAAGTAGGAGAGGTCGCCGCTGACCGCCACCGTGGCGCCCTCCTCGACGAGGCGCGCCCGCCCCGGTTGGTTGAACCACGAGGCCTTGATCGTGCCCGAGTCGTCGGCGAGAGTGATCTCGAACAAGGTGAGCCCGCGGCGGATCTTGCGCGACGTCTTGTGCTGCACCCGGGCGATGATCGTGAGTTCCTCGCCCGGGTCGAGTGTCACCTCGCGGAGACGTCCGATCGGCGGCTGGGTCGAGCGGTCGATGTAGCGCCGCGGAACGTGCCACAGCAGGTCGAGCACGGAGTGCACACCCAGGCGGTGCAGCGCCGCCGCCGTCTTCGGTCCCACACCGCGCAGCTCGGTCACGGGGACCTGCGCCAACGATGCGAGCCGGCGCGGGCGCCGTGGCGCGTCGCCGTCGGATCGGGAGGGCACGGGCGCCGTCATCGCGGCCAGGGTATCGCCACGTGTGCCCGGAGAGAGGTCAGGCGTGCGTGCCGGGCGGAATCCCCGACTTGGGCGCGCTCACCCCATCCGGCTGGGGCCGGCGCGCCCAGAACGGGATTCGTGGCCGCGGCAGGACGGGCGGTCGGGGGCGGCGAAGAGGCCGTCGAAGCCGTGGGGAGAGGGTGACGAGTTGAGCGGGTTCGACAGGCGGCGCTTCCTCAAGGGCGCGGCGGCCACGAGCGCGGGCGCGGCGCTCCCGTTCGCCGCCGGCGCGGAGATTGCGGACGCGAGGGCGGGAGAGAGCCTCGTTCCGAGAGGGGCGACGACGCAAGGCGCCGCACCCCGGCAGGGCGGCATCTTCCCCCAGGGCG
Source organism: Acidimicrobiia bacterium (assembly GCA_046331095.1). GTDB lineage: Bacteria > Actinomycetota > Acidimicrobiia > UBA2766 > UBA2766 > JAIBAC01. The sequence goes on along the minus strand of JAXLRM010000004.1, from coordinate 584,905 downwards.
TCGTCAGCGGCGACCCGAGTCCCGACCGCGCGCTCATCTGGACGCGAGTGCTGCCGCCTACGGACGCGAGCGACATCGAGGTGACCTGGCAGGTGTCGGTCTCGCCCACCTTCGAGACCCTCGTGGCATCGGGCACGACGGCGGCGACGGCGGCGGCGGATCACTGCGTCAAGGTCGCCGTGGCAGGGCTGAGCCCGGACCGCTGGTACTTCTACCGCTTCTTGGCCCGGGGCGCGACGAGCCAGGTCGGGCGGGCCCGCACCGCGCCCGCCGAGGGCACGACGCCGGACCGGCTCCGATTCGCGGTGACGAGCTGTCAGCTCTGGAACAACGGCTTCTACACCGCGTACCGCTCGATCTGCGAGGAGGATTGCGACCTGTTGCTCTTCCTCGGCGACTACATCTACGAGTACGGGGGTGTGCGGCCGACCTACGGACGTGGCCTCCGCTTCGACCCCGTCGACCACCCCGGCACCCTCGACGGGTTCCGCTCCAAGTACCGCCTCTACCGCAGCGACCCGGACTTGCAAGCGTGTCACGCCAACATGCCGATGGCTCCGATGTGGGACGACCACGAGATCTCCGACAACTACAGGCACGACCTAGTCGCACCCGAGCTCCTCGAGGCGGGCTACAGGGCCTGGTTCGACTTCCAGCCGGTGGTGGCGCCGGAGGAGGAGCGCTTTCGCACGTACCGTTCGTTCCGGTGGGGAGACCTCGCCGAGTTCTTCCTGACAGACGCACGCCAGTACCGCGACCCCGAAGCAGGGGTGTTCTTCGACACGACCTACTACCCGGGCAGCAGGGCGACGCTGGCGGACCGCACGATGCTGGGCCTCCCCCAACGCGACTGGCTGGTTGACGGCCTCACGACGTCGACGGCAGCGTGGAAGCTCTTCGGCAACCCGGTCATGATGATGCCCCTGCGCTTCGTCGACTTGGACACGCCCGCCACGAGGCGCCTGTTCCCGCAGTGGCCCCGCAACGCGGGTATCTACCTCAACGGCGACCAGTGGGACGGTTACCAGGCGGAGCGGCGCCGCATCCTCGAGGCGATCGAATCGAGTGGGGCCGACAACGTCACGATATTCACGGGCGACATCCACACGTTCTGGTGCGGCTCGTTGCGGCCCGACGTCGACGACGACCGGTCACCCAAGGTCGCGGCCGAGTTCGTGTGCGGCTCTGTGACCTCACCCGGCTTCGAGGCCACGTTCCCGAACGCAGGCGTGCTCGCCTCCCTGAGCAGCCGCCTCACCGTCGTCAACCCTCACCTTCAGTTCGTCAACCTCTTCGAGCACGGCTACGGCGTCGTCGAGGTGAACCCCGAGGAGACGGTGGTCGAGTTCAAGGCCGTCGACCTGTCGGCCTTCGAGCGCCCGGTGGTGCGCACCATCGCCCGCATGCGCGTGCTCGCCGGGACGAACGACATCGAGATGCTCCCGGTCGGCTGACCTGACCCGAGCCGATCTGACCCGACGCTTGGGCAGGCGCGCCGGGGCGTCGGAATCGGGTCGGAGCGGGCACCAAGGCCGAGGCACCGACCGTCACCGTCGGGTCAGGTGGGTGCCGTGCGGCGGCGTGAGGCCTGCACGAGCCCACCACCGATGCACACCGCGGCGGCAGCGGCGGCGACGAGGCGGCCGGCGTCACCACCGGTGAAGGGCATTTCGGACGCGGTGTCGCCGTTTCCCGCGGTGGCTGGCTCCGCGACCACGACCTGGACGACCTTGGTGTCGTCGGAGGTCGACACATCGCCGCTGGTCGTCACCTTGGCGCCGACGTCGAAGGTCCCGGCGGACTTGGGCGTCACCGCGAGGTTGACCACGGGGAGGGTGCTGCCCGGTGTCACCTTCGCCTGGGTCACGCACGCGATGTTGACGACGGATTCGCCGGCGCCGGCGTTGCTGCAGCTCCACCCGGTGCCGGTGGCGCTCGTGAGCCCGAAGGCGACGGGAAGCGGGATCGTCAGGTTCACGGGCCCGGTGGTCGGTGCGGACCCCACGTTGGCGACCTTGACCGCGATCGTGGACGCGGCCCCAGCGGTCATCGCCGGGGCGATCACGTCGACGGAGAGGTTCGGTGCCGGCGGCGAGTCCACCTGGGTCGGGTCCGTGGCGCCGTTGTCCAGGTCGTTGGTGTCACCGCCGCCCGTTACCGCAGCCACGTTCGTCACCGGGCCCGGCCCGGCCGGCATCACCGCCAACGCGATCGACGGCGCCGACGCAGCAGCCGCGATCACCGCCGACGACGTACACGTCACCACCTGACCGGCAGCCGCGCACCCCCAACCCTCACCCGTGCCCGACACGAAACCCAGACCAACCGGCAACGTGTCGGTCACCACGACGTCACCCGACGACGCCGCCGCACCCACGTTCGACACCACCAACGCGTACACACCCTGCACACCAACCGTGAAGTCGCCCTCGTGGGACTTCACGAGCGTGAGGTCCGGCTGCCCGGGCCCGGTGGCCTCCTTCACGACCGTCTCGTCGGTGGCGGTGTCGTTGTCGGCGTTGGTGTCGGTGGCGAGGGTCACGACGCCGGTGTTGACGAGGGTCCCGACGGCGTCGGGCATCACGTTCACGGTTATCGGCGCAGCCGCCGCGCCCGGTGCGATCGCGGCCGAGGACACGCAGCCGATCGCTCCGGTCTCGGTGAGCAGGCACGCCCAACCGTCACCGGTTCCGGAGAGAAGCGTCATGCCCTCGGGTGGCATGTCGCCGACCACCACGTCCCCCGAGGACGCCGCTGTCCCGACGTTGGAGACGGCGAGTGTGTACGAGGCTGCGGTCCCGACGGTGAAGTCGCCGTCGTGGGCCTTGGTGATCCGGAGGTCGGGGGCCGGCACCGGTGTCCCGCCGTCGCCGATCGGATTCGGGTCGATCCTGCCGGTGACGCTCAGGGTGCTCTGGCCGGGCGTGGTCGGCAGCCCGAGCCGGGTGCTGGCGAGGGAGGCCATGGTGGGGCAGAGGAGCGGGTTGCCGCTGCAGGTGGCGGCGGGGAACGTGATGGCCGAGTCGACCAGGGTCGCCGTCTGGGTGCCGGGGTCGAATACCGTGCCCCCGGTGCCGCCGGTGGTCAGGTTGGCGGTGAGTGGCGCGGCGGGCGAGCCGATCATGACCGTGCCCGCGATGCCGGCCGTGTTCACCTCGATGTGGAAGCGCCACGTGAGCGAGACCGCTCCGGTAGCGGCGTCGAGGTGCCCGGTGACGGACCTGCCGCCGACGTCGTCGGCCTTGAACTGGATCCGCAGGTCCTTGATGCCGATGATGCCGGCGTCCTGGCGCTGCCAGATGTCCTGCCAAACGACCGAAGACGCCGGAGCGCTCACGTCGCCGGCGGCGTCGACCGCGACCCTCAGCGTCGGCGCCACGTACGGGGTGTCCGCTGGTCCCTCGTTGCTGTCCTGGGCCGACGCGCACTCCGGGTCGGCGGGGAAGTCGACCTTGGTGTCGAGGTCGTCGTCGGTGCCGTTCGAGCACGCCGGTGCCAGGGCGAGGGGCTGGGTGCCGATCGAGCCACTGCCGCCGATGATGGTGATCGTGTAGTTGCCCGCCACGACGGCTGGCTCCGCCGACGCGCCGACCAGGCGACCGAGGCCGGCGAGCGCGACGACTGCGACTATCGCGGCCCAGCCCGCCGCAGGGCGGATACGTGGACGCCGGCCCATCAGCTCTCAACTCCCCGCGACGACCCGGTGGTGACAGAGCACCAGAGGGGTCGATTCTGCCCGCACCGGCGCGAACCCGCCACCGCGACGGGCCCGCGGCGGCGGGAGACGATCGAGCCGTCAAGCATCGGGCCTTGTCAACCAGTGGCCGAACCACCAGTGGGAGCAGCCACAGTCGTGCCAGCGCCAGACGTGGCCCCAGTGACAGATAGGGAAGGCACGCCGCACGGTCGTCGGGTCCGACGCTGTGTCGTTGACGGTGTTGGTCTGACCGCCGCCGGAAACGGTTGCCGTGTTGGTCACCTTGCCGGCCTTCCATGGCTTGACGGTGATCGACAGGGGTGGCGCGGACCCGTCGGCCGCCACGGACTCCGCGGTCGTGCAGGTCACGACGCGCTCGGCGAGCGTGCAGGCCCAACCGTCACCGGAGAAGCCCTTGTAGACCATCCCCCGCGGCAGATCGTCGGTCACGGTGATCTCGCCCGCTGTCGCATCGGTGCCCACGTTCGTCACGGAGAGCCGGTACGTACCGCGGCGACCGACACGGAAGTCGTGGTCGTGGGACTTCGACAGCGACAGATCGGCGCCCGTGGGCGGCTCGTCGCCGTTCACCGTCGTCGGATCCGACGCGCCGTTGTTCAGGGTGTTGGTGTCACCACCACCGGAAACCACCGCCGTGTTCGTCACGGACCCGACCACCGACGGCATCACCACCAACGAAACCGCAGGCGCCGACCCACCAGCCGCGATCACCGCCGACGACGAACACGTCACCACCTGAGCCACCGCCGAACACGACCAACCCGACCCCGACCCCGACACGAAACCCAACCCCGCCGGCAACGTATCAGCCACCGTCACAGAACCCGACGACGACGCCGAACCCACATTCGACACCACAAGCGAATACGACCCCTGAACCCCCTTCGTGAAATCACCCGAATGCGACTTCACCAACTTCAAATCCGCAGAACCAGGCGTCGTCCCCGAGATCGGGCTGCGATCGAACTCGGCGACCATGTTGAAGATGCTGTCGCCGGGAGCGGTCGGGATACCCATGGCTTCGTTGACTATCTGGGCCGGGGTCTTGCCGTCGATGACGAGCCCACAGAACAGGCCGATGCAGGTGGCGCCGGGGAACGCGATCACGTTGTCGACGATCGTGGCCCTCCGCGTGACCGGGTCGAGGGCCGCACCGCCGGGGTTGGTCGACTTGAGGTTCATTATGATCGGGCTCGTAGGGGTGCCGATCTGAATGATCACCCCGGACTCGCTGATCTGCAGGTGGAAACGCCAGGTGAGCGTGAGCGCCCCGGTCGACGCGTCGATGTGACCGGCCACGCCGTCGGACACGAACGACTCGTTGGGCCAGTGCGCGCCTGAGGGCGGCGCCGTGATGTCGCCCGCGGCGTTGATCGAGACGTTGAAGAACGGCGCGACGTAGCTCGTGACCGGCGTATCCTCGTCGTCGTCCGCGGCGCTCGCGCAGCCGCTGTCGGCGGGGTAGTCGGTCCTCCCGTCGGAGTCGTCGTCGATCCCGTTGGAACAGGCCGCTCCGAGGGTGAAGGGCTGGGACCCGATGCTGCCCTGGCCCCCCACGAAGGTGATCGTGTAGTTGCCCGGCACGACCGCCGGCGCGGCGTCGGCGGGGCCGACCCGTGCAACCCCTGTCACGACGACGACCGCGGCGACAAGCGCCCAGCTCGCGAACAGGCTCACGCGTCCGTGCTGAACCATTGGGGACTCCATTCCGCCCGGATCGTCCGAATCAAGACCGGTGTCAGGATTCGGGGCGAGGCCCGCCATCCCTGCCGCCGCTTCGCACACGCTCCGAGTTCGGCCGTGCCGGTGACCGTCGTCGGTGCACGGAGCACGGGGCCCGGCGCCACGGTGGTCGCGGCCCGCGTGGCGCCTCCTGGGGAAGCGCCACGTCTCGGGGTGCCGGCGGCGGGGGGCGCCGGCCGGGTCAGGGGTGGTTGATCGTCGGCAGCTCTTCGCCGAAGCCCGCCTTGAGCTCACGCCAGCGCACTACGTCGAAGTCGTTGGTGGCGTTGGGCCACAACGGTGGCGGGATCGACGCGAGCTGGTCGTAGAAGTCGTACTGGACCCCTGATGTCCCGTTGCCGTACATCGTCACGTTCGCGGCCTTCTTCGAGTACCACGATCCGGCGAACTGCAGGCCCTGGCTCTTCGCGCATATGTAGTTGTTCGGGAACGGGTTCACGTTCGCGTTGGGCGGATTCGAGATCGGGAAGTTGTTCCAGTTCGACTCGCACTTGCCCGAGTAGGCGCCGAACGCGACGAGCTCGGAGTCGTGGTAGGAGCCTTCCTCCGCGATCGCGGCGAGGCGGATCTTGTGCGGCTGCGCGCTGTTCACCCACGCCGGCAGGATGATCTCGCTGTAGGCATGCACACCGAGCACGTAGTTGTCGAGGTCGGTCTGGGTCTCGTTCGTGTCGGAGCCGTAGTAGACGTTGCCGCCGATGTACACGTCCTCGTCGCTGACGACGTTGCCGCGGCTCACCACGAAGTTGTCCCCCGAAGCGATCGCGATCGGTGCCTCCGAGTAGACGAAGAACGGGTTGGTCTGCGCCGCCGTCTTGTACGTGCCGGCGTTGCACTGGATCGAGTCCTCGAAGATGTTCTGCGCGGTGCCCGTCAGCGAGGCCCCCCGGTTGATGCCGGTCTTGGAACCGAGCTCCTTGGCGGGGACGGTCGCCGACTTGTACGTGCACTGCTTCGCGACGATCTGGCCGCCGGAGGTGAGCTGGATCTGGTACCCCCAGTCGCTCGAGCCGCCGCCGGGCAGGTCGGCCTTCTTGAGCCACATGCCGCCGCCGCCCTTCACCTTGTTCGCGATCGTCTGGCGCGCCTTGGTCACGTTCGTGAACACCGGCGTCTCGCCCGCACGCTCGCGCACGTGGCACGACGACGACGGGATACCGGCGACGAAGAAGGCCTCCGGCGGCGAGCAGCCCGTCAGGATTCCCTTGCCCTGCCATACCGTGCCGTAGCCGGAGCCGCACGAGATGAACCCCATCGGTGAGGACACCGTCGCGCAGACAGCGTTGCCGATCACCCAGTTCGCGGCCGTGCCCTTGTGGTGCACGGTCCCGGTCGAGTACACGATGCCGCCCGTGGTCGTCTGGCGGTTCACGACGATGTCGGCCTGGCTGATCATCTGGTATTTCGAGAACGACGACGGCCTCACCACGACCTCGACGTAGCGCGTGGTCCCCAGGGAACCGTTGTCGTCGTCGCGGCGCCCTGCTGCGACGATGCGCAGCTCGTTGCCGTCGCGCGGGAACACGGCGATGCTGTACTCGTAGCCGTCGAGGCCGGCCGTCCCCGTGGGCGCAGACGGGTCCACGGGCGCCCACGAGTCGAACCCGCACGGGTGCCACCAGGCCAGGTCCCCCTCCCAGGCCGAGGTGCGGGCGAACTCGGCGAGCTGCTGGTCGGCTGGCATCGTGGCGGCGACGATGCCCGAACCCGAGGTCGTCGGGAGATTCGCGCAGTTGTAGGGCTGGCCCTTGAGGACCCGCGTGGCCTCGGCGGCCTTCTCGCCCCCGCCCGGCAGCGGCGCCCCGTGCAGGTAGGAGCGGTCGAAGTCGTTGCGCTGCACGAGCTTGCCCAGGTAGGAGTTCAAGCCCGCTTCGCCGGCCGCCTGGGACTTGACCCCGTCCGTGTTACGAGCCGTCAGGCTGTACTGGCTCATCCCGATCTGGACGAGCGTGAGCACCATGATCGTGAGCACGAACGCGATGCCGACGACGACGATGAGCGCGATACCGGCCTCGCCGTCGACACTGGCATCCGAAGGGCGATCGGCGTTCCCTCCTGCGGCCGAAACCCGCTCGATGCCGCGTGGGCGTCGATTGGGGTCGCGGCTCGGCCTGTTACCCGAGGTCATACGCCACCGGGCCGTGTCGTCGTGGTCGTGGTCGTCGTCGTGGTCGTCGTCGCCTTGGTCGTCGTCGTCGTGCTCGATGCCTTGGTGGTGGTAGTCGTCGTGGTGGTGGTCGAGCACGTGGTGACGTTGTAGGTGAGGTAGGCGCTGTACTGGTCGGTCATGTTGGTCGCCTGACCCCGGGCCCTGTTCTGGGCGGTGCAGTTGGCCGTCGTGGACACCTTCACGGTGATCTGGGCGACGTCGACGTAGTTGGCGTTGGGAGCGACGGTCCCGCCCGGCGGAGTCACCGCGAAGCCCTTGTTCGTCGAGTCCCAGGCGCCGCAGGTCCACCCGTTGAGGCCGCTGCAGGTGGTGCCCGCCGGCGGGGTGATGTCCCAGCCCGAGTTGCTGAACTGGTTCAGGTAGTCCTGGACCGAGACGCCCGTCAGGTTCGCCGACGTGTACCGGCTCCGCACCTGCAGCTTGAAGGTGATCGCGGCGCCGCGTGCGACGTTGGAGCCGGCCGCGGGCGAGACGGCGACCTTGTTCACCTCGATGCAGGGCCGGAACCGCCACGTCAGGGTTCCCGTCTTGAGGGGAGTGCCGAGTTCGGTCGCGTTGACGGCGAACTTGAAAGTCGTCGAGTTGCAGCCGATCGCGCCCCACGACTTGGCTGCCCTGAGCGTGAGCACGGCCGTGACGCTCTGACCGGGGTTGATCGTGCCCACGTTCCACTGCCACTGCCGCGGTGCCGCCCCTGGCGCCGTGGTGCAACCGTAGAACGTGCCCTGGGTCGCCGAGATGCACTGGATCGTCGACGCGAACGCGGTCGCGGACGCGCCCGAACCGAAGATCTTGTCGGCGTAGATCACCGAGTTCGTCGCCGGACCCTTGCCCGAGTTCGTGACCGTGACCGTGAACGTGTAGTCGGCGTCGACGTCGACGTAGGTGCTGCTGAGCGCATTCGTGGTCGCCGCGATCGACAGGTTCGGCATCGGCGTCATGATCTGGTGGGTCGTGCCCGGGGTCGTGTCGATCGACACGCTGCCGGTCACCATGTTGCCCGCCGTCTGGTACTTCGTGACGGTCCAGGTCGCGGACTCGACCACGTCGGTCGCGAAAACCGCCGTGTTCTTGACCTGCACGGTGAGCGTCACGAACGCCTGCGACGTCCCGTTGAGGTCGGCGAGGTCCCAGGTCACGGTGTTGTCGACCCCGTTGAACGAGCCCCCGTTGCTCGACGAGAAGTAGCTCACCTGCGGGTCCAGGGTCACCTTCATCGCGTGGTCGAGCGCGGTCGAGGCGCCGTAGTTGCCGTAGTCGATGCGATAGGTGAGCTTGTCACCGCGGGCGATGCAGCCGTTGCCGTAGTAGTTGCAGTTGCTCGGCGCGCCCCACGTGGCCGTGCCGTCGGTCGCCGACTGGCCCGTGATCGACGCCCACAGGTACAGGTCGCCGTTGGCGCCGGGCGGCTCCTGGCCTTGGTTCGCGGACGCCGGGTTGCGCCAAGTGGCCGTGCCGACGACCTGGTAAGCGGTCGGCATCCGGTCGGTGTGCTTGTCGATCGCGAGGCAGATCGTCACCGACTGGAAGCCCATGCCCACGGCGGCGTCGCGTGCAGGGTTGGCGGCCTCGCATTCGGGCCCGGGAGCGTCGGGCGCGTCGGGGTTCCAGAACAAGGGCTGGTCGGCCCCGTTGCCGGTGTTGAGCACGTCGTTTGCGATCACGCGCTTGTCGGCGTCCCAGCTGTAGGTGGCGGGCCAGTTCCACAAGTTGTCGCCGGCGGGAACCATGGCGACCTGAGCCCGGTAGAGCTTGCGACTGCTGTCCTCGACCCAGTAGCGGATCGCGCGGAGCTCGGAAGGGTCGTCACGGTCGAGGGAGAAGAACACCATCTCGGTGCCGGTCATGGTCTGGATCGGCCACGCGTCGGTCCAGAGGTTGGCGCTGACGTCGCGGCTGTGCGCCTGGCGGATCTCGCGCTGCATCGTGTCCATCGCGAGGCGGGCGTCCTTCTCGTAGGTCGCGAGCTCGCTCGTGAACCCGAAAGCCCGCGTGATGTTGCTGAAGAACCCGCCGACGACGCCGAGGACCACGCCGAGCAGCATGATCGTGACGAGGACTTCGGTCATCGTCAAACCGTCGTCGTGTTCCTGCCGTGTAGTCGCGCGCATGGGCTTCCCCCTCATGGGAACGCGAATGTCTTGGTCGTCGTGGTGGAGGCGGTCACGGTCACGTCGGCGGACTGCGTGCCGCTGCCGGGGTCGGCGGTGACCGTGTAGGTGCCCGGCTCGAGCGCGACGTCGATCGTGCCCGACAGGGACGTCAGCGCGTACTTCACGACGATCGTCCCGGTGGACTTGTTCACGAAGAGGACGCGGGCGTTGCCAGCGGGCGATCCCGACTTGGTGACGCTGATCGACGCGGTGCCCGTCACCGCCGGGACGAGGTCGAAGCTGACCGAATCGGTCAGTGTCGACGGGTAGCCCGCCGGCATCATCCGCGGCGTGATGGTCTGGGGCTTGAACCCCGGAGCCCAGACCGCGACGTTGTACGTGAGGTTGGCGATCAGGGGGCGGCTCGTGCCGAGCTGGGTCAGCGTCCATTTGGTGCCCGTGAGCGTCCCGACCGGCGGCGACTGGCCGTTGAACACGGTGCCGTCGGAGCCGAACTGGCCGCCGCCGTTGTAGGAGATCGCGATCCGGTAGTCGTTCGACGCGACCGCGCCGCCGTTGGAGGCGTCACGGACCGTCGCGCCGAGTGTGAACGTCCGGTAGACGTAGCAGGTTGCCGTCTCCTCGCCGAGCGGGTTCGGTGTGACCTGGGTCGGCGAGCACGACTTCAGCTTCCACGAGAGGTCGTTGAGGCTGACGTCGTAGGTCTTGTCCGGGGTCAGCTCGAAGAACGACGCGCGCCCGTCGGGCTTGGACGTGCGGTTGTAGCTGGCGCCACTCGCGTTGAGGTTGACCATCACCCCCTGGAGAGGGCTCGAGCCGTCGGCGGCATCGACGACGTTGACGAAGACGGTGCCCGGCGTCGACGACGTCTCGGGCGACACGATCGTCTTGGCGGTGACGACGGGGCTGTCGGCGTTCGCAGGCTTGACCGTGACCGAGACGAGCTTGTAGCCCGCCTGCTGGTTCGGCTCGCCCGGGACGGCGTCGACCATGAACTCGACGTTGCGGCTTATCGAGAAGTCGATGCCGCGGACCGTCGCCTGGCCCGTCTGCTCGATGCGACCGTCCGGGCTCTGGCCCACGAGCGCGACGTTCTCGTAGCTGAAGCTGCCTCCGACCGCGTGGGAGTCGGTCTGGTTGCGCAGCCGGCTGATCTTCTCGAGCTCCCCGTTGGCGAGCTCGGTCGCGAGGTCCTGGACCTTGGCCTTGCGCACGAGGCCGAGGCCGGCGTTCACGCTCCCGGCGATCGCGAGGATCACGATCGCGAGGACCGTGATCGCGATCACCATCTCGAGCAGCGTCATGCCGTCGTCGGCTCTCGGGGGAACGGCGGCCGGTGCTGCGTCGGTGGTCCGGGTCGGTGTCGGAGTCCCCACGTCCCTAGACCGTCGACACGCGCACCCGCATGCCTTTAGTGCCTCCGGCCCAGACCCGTATAGCCTGCGGCTCATGGCTCAGGGAACCGTCAAGTCATACGACCCCATCACCGGCGCCGGCTTCGTGCTCTCGGACGACGGCACCACGGTCGCCCTCGCCGACGACGCCCTCGACGGCTCGATCTTCATAATGCTGCGACAGGGCCAGCGGGTCGTCTACGACCCCGTCGAGAGCGAAGGGTTCACCGTCGCCACACGCCTGCGCCTCGGCCAGGGCAGCGACTGACGCGAGCAGCTGGAGCGGTTCGGTCCGGTCCTCAGCCGGGGGGTGGTCGGACCGGCAGTCCCGCGGGCGTGGTCCCCATGGCTGGTGACGGGGGAGGCCGAGGCACGGGGACCTGACCCGCGTTGGCAGGCTGGCCGCCGGGCGGTGCCGGCCCTCGGGCAGGCATCCAGGCTCCCCCCGGTTGACTCGGCCGCGACCCCGAGCGACCCAGCGCGACAAGACCGGCGATCGCGAACGCGATCGCCACGATCCCGGCCACGACGCCGACGCCGAGGGCAACGGCAGACTGCGGGCACCCTCGGCCATGCCGCCGACGCCAGATGTGATGTCGTTGCCCCTGGCCCCGATCTTGGTTCCCCACTGACCACATCGCCGGCCACCTGGGCGAACTTCACACCCGACGGGCACGTGAACTTCATGTACCCGCTGCCCTTGGAACCCATGGGCAGGAACAACCCGAGAAGGCACAGGACGAGTGCCACCCCCGCGATCACGAAGCGACGCACGGGACTGGGTGGCTTCTTGACCGCCGGCACCGGGCGCACGCCAGGCCCGTTGGGCGCCGGTGCGTACGCCTGCGGTCCTGTCGACTGCAGCGGGGCTGCCGACTGCGGCGGCGGTGCCGACTGAGACCCGGCAGACCATGCGAGTTGAGCCCCACAACTCGTGCAGAACGTGGCACCAGGTGCCGCCTGGGCACCGCAGTTCGGACAGGTCACAGCCGTCTCCCAAGCTCTCGATCGATCTCCACGACCGACAACGGCGCTACGCCGGATGTGTTGCAGTGCCCCACGGCCGTGGCCGGGAGTACCTTGGGACGCAGGCCTGCTGCCCGCAAGATCCTGGGGGACACCGTGGTCCAGGCGTACGTGCTCATCCAGTCCGAAGTCGGCAAGGCGGGCCGGGTCTCGGAGGTGGTCGCCTCGTTGCCCGGGGTGCTCTCCGCCGAGGACGTAACCGGCCCCTACGACGTGATCGTCAAGGCAGAGGCCGACACGATGGACAACCTCGGCAAGCTCGTGGTCGCCAAGATCCAGACCGTCGACGGGATCACGCGGACCCTGACCTGTCCCATCGTCCGCCTCTGAGGTCGGAGCCCCCTCGACCGGCGGCGCCGGGGCTTGGATAAGGATCCGGCCAAACCCTGGGGGTTGGAGAACCAGAGCGACGGAATAGCGCGCTCCTGTTCTCCAAAGTCGCCCAGGTGGCCGGATCGTTCTCCAACCGGGGACCACTTTCAACGGGGGGGCTCCCAGCGGCGCCGGGGCTTGGATGCTCCGCCTCAGAGCGCGTCGCGCCAGGGGCCGGGGCCGACGATGCCGGCGAGGCGCAAGGCGCGGGGCTCCATGGTCGTGTCGGTGGGCCGGGGGCTGAGTCCGGGAACCGAGGCCATCGGGACCTCGACGACCGCGACGGGATCGATCCCGTTGGCTTCGAGGACCGCACGCGACAGGCCCGCCCGTGTCGTGCGCCCGTGCCCGCAGACGTGGAAGGTGCCGAAGCGTCCCGAGAGGAGCAGGCGCCGCAGCGTCGCGGCGAGCTCGTCGCCGCAGGTGGCGGCGTTCCACTGGTCCCCGAAGGCGCGCACCTCGCCGTCGCGTCCGTACTGGTCGAGGATCCGCGCTGCCATGCCGCCGTCGGCGGTGAACACCCACGACGTCCTCGCGATGACGTGCGCCGTGGTCGCCATCCGCACGGCGGCCTCACCGCCGGTCTTGGTGCGCCCGTAGGTCTGCACCGGCGCCACCGGCGACCACTCGTCGTAAGGCGGACCGGCCACCCCGCCCGCCACGCCCCCGAAGACGTAGTCCGTCGACAGGTGGCACATGACCGCGCCGGCACGCGCTGCGGCCAGCGCCAGCAGCCCCGGCGCGACGGCGTTCACGGCGAAGGCACGGTCCGGCTCGGCGTCGCAGGCGTCGACGTGGGCGACAGCGGCGGCGTTGACCACGGCGTCGGGACGGAAGCCTGCGACGGCGGACTCGACGGCCACCCGATCGGTGACGTCGAGCTCGGTGTGGGTGGCGGCCCAGACGTCGTCGGCCGCGAAGGCCCTCTGGCAGGCGCGCCCCACGAGGCCGCCGGCACCGGTCAGCAGGACCCTCAAGGCGTGGAGCTCCGGCGCACCAGGAGCCGGTGCCGCTCGAACGCGAGCTCGATGAGCTCCGCGACCAGCGACGCGTAGTCGCGCCCGGTCGCCGCCCACATCTTCGAGTACATCGAGATCGAGGTGAAGCCCGGCATCGTGTTGACCTCGTTGACCCACACGGCGCCGGCCGGTGGGTCGCAGAAGAAGTCGACGCGTGCGAGGCCCCAGCACCCGACCGCGACGAACGCCGCGACCGCGAGGTCGCGGACGCGCTGCTCCCAGTCGGGCGGGAGGTCCGCGGGCACGTGCAACTGCGCCGCGGCAGCGTCGAGGTACTTGGCCGAGTAGTCGTACCAGCCGCCCGCGACGACGATCTCGCCGGGCCGCGAGGCGGCGGGCACGCGCCCCCCGAGGATGCCGCACTCGACCTCGCGCCCCGACAGGGACGCCTCGACCACGACGCAGTCGTCGAACGCGAAGGCGGCCTCGACGGCGGTGTCGATGTCGCCGGGGTCGTCCACGCGCGTGATCCCGATCGACGAGCCCAGGTTGGCGGGCTTCACGAACACGACAGCCCCGAGCTCGTCCATGACCTGCGCCCCGAGACCCGGCGTCGCGCGCCAGGCGGCCTCGTGGAACCATCTGTACGGCCCGACCGGCAGCCCCTCGGCACGCAGCGCCCGCTTCATCGCGACCTTGTCCATGCCGACGGCGGATCCGAGCACGCCCGACCCGACGTAGGGGACGCCGAGCACCTCGAACATCCCCTGGATCGTGCCGTCCTCCCCGAAGGGTCCGTGCAGGACCGGGAACACGACGTCGAGTGTCGTGACCACCGCGCCGCTCGTGGCGTCGACCACGTCGACCCTGCCCGGCTCCCTTGCAGAGGCAAAGCGGACCTCGGCGCCGCGGGCGTCGATGTGGTCCGCGATCGCGTTCGCCCCCGCAGCGGCAGCGCCTCCCACGGCGGCGGCCACCTCCGGCAGCGGCGGCACGACGAAGCGTCCCTCGCGGGTCATCCCGACCGCGACCGCCTCGAAGCGGGACTCGTCGATCGCGCGCAGGACCGACAGGCCCGACGCGCACGACACGTCGTGCTCGGCCGAGCGACCGCCGTAGAGGACCCCGATCCGGCGACGCGGTGCCGTTTCGCTCACATGTCCCTCACACAGCGTTGACGGTGATCATCGCCCGGATCGCGAGTCCCATGACGAACAAGCTGAAGAGGCCGAAGAAGAGCTCGCGGTTCTCCGACACCCATTCGCTCGACCTGCTGTACATCCACGCGATCGCGACGGCGATCACGGCGATCACACCGTAGAAGACGTGGAACGCCGCTACCCCTACGGGCCCTGCGTCGGAGCCCGCGATGCGGTAGCCGCCCGCGGTCACCAAGTAGATGCCCAACAGGACCTGCACGCCGACGGCTCCGTAGGCGATGCCGATGCACCACCACAGCGCCGGGACCACGAGTCGCTGGAACCAGTGTGCGGCAATCGCCCAGATCCCGACCAGGGCGTTTGCGCACACCACGAACCACGCGACCGTCTGGTGAATCCGCAACATCGCCGCCGAGGTCTAGCAGGTCAGCGCGAGAAGTAGGGGAGGCGCGCGGTGGGCATGCTCGCTCCCGGCGCCCGCCACCCGTCCTCACCGTCGTGGCGGACCATGCCGCTGCGTTCCACCACAGTGGCCACCATCACCGCAGGTCGCCGCAGCGCCGCGGGGCGCACGACCCCGACCCACCGACCCGCCGTGTCGGCGAAACCGAGCGTCCCGTAGCTGCGCAACGACCCGTTGCGGGGCGCGGGTACGAGCGCGCCGAGGGCGCCGAAGTCCAGGGATGCGGAACCGGCGCCCGTCCCGAACACCACCTCGGATCGTGTGACCACCACACGGGTCCGCCGCGCGAACCGGACGAGGGCGAGGACGCCGAGGGCGCCGAGCAGGCATGCCCACGCCCACCCAGCCGAGAGACCGAGCGCCACGATCACCGCCTCGAGACCGGCGAGGGGCAGCAGATCGGGAGAGTGCACGGAGTCCCCGGCCTCCGACGGGACGGGACCGGTGGAATCGATGCGGCGCATCGCCGCCCACGAGCGCAGTACGGCCACGACGATGGCCGCGGCACCGGCAGCACCCAGGGCGGTGGCTGCGATCCGGATGTTCACGATCTCGCAATATTCGCGCGGGTACGGTGGCCCGGTGACCAGATGGGGAGGCGCTGAGGCCGCGCGCAAGCGCACGGCCGTGGTCGACGAATCGCTCCGTGCCACCGTCGGCCCCGCCCTGGCGGCGACCACCGGCGTCGCCCTGTGCGCAGTCGGCAGCTACGGACGCCGCGAGCTCACGCCCCACTCCGACGTCGACATCCTCCTGCTCCACGGCCTGCGCGCAAACACCGCGATCGAGGACGTGACCCGCAGCGTCTTGTACCCACTCTGGGACCTGGGCTTGGAACTCGGCTACGCGGTGCGGACGGTCAAGGAGTGCGTCCAGGCGGGACGCGGCGACCCCGTGATCGCCACCACCCTGTACGACACGCGCCTCGTCGCCGGCGACGCCTCGCTGCCCGCGGACCTCTCCGCCGAGCTCGACCGCCGCCGGTCCCGCCGCAGGGGCGCCCTCGAACGCGCACTGATGCAGGGTCTCGCCGAACGGCACGCCCGCTACGGTGATTGCGGCAGCGCCGCCGAGCCGCACGTCAAGGAGGGCCGCGGGGGCCTGCGCGACCTCCAGACCTTGCGCTGGCTCGAGGCGCAGGTCGACCTCGAGGAGGAGCTCGATCTCCTCCTCGCGCTGCGGTCGGCGATCCACGAACTGGCCGGCAAACGCGACGACCGCCTCCTGCGCGAGCGCATCGAAGGTGTCGCCGGCGCCCTGGGGTGCACGGGCGACGATCCCCGCGACACGCTCATGCGCGAGATCTACGTCGCGTGCCGCGGCATCGGTGGTCGCCTCGGCCGCCACGCCCTCGCGGTACTGGCACCACCACGCAAGATCCGGCCTCCGGCAGGCTTCGAGATCATCGGCGACCATCTCGAGAGGACGGGGCGGGCGGCGCCCGCGGCCGACCCCGCCGCTGCCCTGTCGGCCGCCCGCCTCGCGTCCGTGGTCGCGCCCGGGCCGCTCACGATGATGTGGGCAGGCACCGGTGGCGCGGCAGGCAACGTCGCCTGGACCACGGCCGCTCGCCACGAGCTCACAGCGTTCCTCCGCGATGCCCCGCGGGAGGGTTGGGAGTTCCTCGACGTCACCGGCTTGTGGACCCGGTACCTGCCCGAGCTCGCACGTACCCGCGCGAAGGCCCAGCACAACCCGCTGCACGAGATGGCAGTCGACGCGCACGGGTGGCGAGCCCTCGAGTGCGCCCGTGCCATGGAGCACGATCCCGATCCTCTCGTCGCGGGCGTGTACGCAGAGCTCGAGCGTCCGGATCTGCTCCACATGGCGGCGCTACTGCACGACATCGGCAAGGGGTCGTTGGGCGATCACTCGCGCTCGGGCGTCGTGCTCGTGCGCCGGCTGTGTGAACGCATCGGGTTCGGCGCCGACGTCGAGGAGGTCCTCGCGTTCCTGGTGTCGGGTCATCTCCTGATGAGCGCGTTCGCGACGAGCCGTGATCTCAACGACGAGTCCCTCGTGCTCGCACTCGCCGCCCGCATCGGTCATCCTCAGCGCCTCAGGCTCCTCTACCTGCTCTCGATCGCGGACGCGCGCGCGACCGGCCCGAACGCGTGGTCACCGTGGAAAGCCGAGCTGCTCGCCGAGCTCTACCTCAAGCTCGCCGGATTCGTCGACGTGGGCGACCTCGTCGGCCGCGAAGTCGAGAACACCCTGTCGCGCAAGCGGGCTGCCGCGCTCGTCGCCGCTGCGGGTGACGACACGGCCAAGCGGGCCGCCGCCGAGATGCGCCTCGACGGACTCGGGCGGCGCTACCTGCTCGCGCAACCGGTGGAGCGGATCGCCCTGCACGTCCGAATGCTCGACGGTCTCGAGGCGGGAGGGCGTCTCGGTGTGATCGAACCGGAGGGTGAGACTGTGTCGGTCGTCACTCGCGACCGTCCGGGCCTGCTGGCGATCCTCGCGGGTGTGCTTGCCGTCAACGGGATCAGCGTGCGGACTGCCGATGTGTACACGTCCGGCGACGGAACGGCCCTGGACGTGATGGCGGTAGCCGACAGCCACGACGACGCCGTTTCCGACGTCAAGTGGGTGCGCGTCGCAGCCGACCTCGAAGCCGCGCTTGCCGGCGAGCTCGAGTTCGAAGGTCGTCTGGCCGACCGCTCGGGCCGTTACGACCGCGAGACCGGTGGTGATTCCGACGTGGTCGTCGAGGTCGACGACCACGCGTCGGACTGGTACTCCGTGGTCGAGGTCCACGCGCCCGACCGCGTCGGGCTCCTGTCGGACCTCGCGGCGGTGCTCACCGACGAGGGTCTCGACGTGCACTTCGCCAAGGTCGCCACCGAGGGCCGCACGGCACACGACAGCTTCAGCGTGCGGCGCGACGGCGCCAAGGTGTCCGACGGCGGTGCGCTCGCCGTCGCCGTCGTCGCCCGCCTCGCCGCCCGCCGCACGGCCCGCCGCCCCGACGTGGGGACGTAAGACGGGTCCACAACCCACCTCACGTCCCCACGTCACTCCCCCCCGACGTGGGGACGTAAAACGGGTCCACAACCCACCTCACGTCCCCACGTCACTCCGGCACGTCCCCACGGGGGGACGTAAAACGGGTCCACAACCCACCTCACGTCCCCACGTCACTCCGGAGTAGGGCCGTCAGAGGACGGCGTCGCCGGGATCGTCGTCGACGAATGCGTGGTCGTGGCCGCGCAGGACCGACTTGAGAACCTTGCCCGACGGGTTACGCGGCAAGGGGTCTGCGGTCACCTCGACGATCTCGGGCACCTTGTAGTCGGCGAGGTGTTCCCGACAGAAGGCACGAACGCTGTCGGCGTCGAGGCGTGCACCTCGGCGGGGGACGACCACCGCCTTCACCTTCTCGCCGAGGTCGGTGTCGGCAACCCCGACGACGGCCGCCTCGACGACACCGGTGTGGCGCGACAGCACTTCCTCGACCTCGGCGCAGTAGACGTTCTCACCGCCGCGGATGATCACGTCCTTCGCCCGGTCGAGCACGTACACGAACCCGTCGGCATCGAGCTTGCCGACATCGCCGGTATGGAGCCAGCCGTCCGTGAAGGTTTCGGCGTCGGCTTCGGGCCGGTTCCAGTAGCCCGGCGAGACGATCGGCCCCTTGACCCATATCTCACCGCGCTCGCCGGTCGCGACGTCGTCGCCGCCGCGGCCGACCACGCGTACCTCGACCGTGGGGACGGGCGGACCGACCGAGTCCGGCTTGGCCTCGTAGTCCACGCCGGAGTTGACCGACACGACACCGGCGGTCTCGGTCAGTCCGTACGCGGTCAGCGGACCACCACCGGAGAGCCACGGGAGCTGCCGGGCGAGCTCGGTCCGTAGTCCGGCGGGCGAAGGTGCACCGCCGTAGGAGACCTGAGCGACGGTACGCATGTCCCACCTGCCGAGGTTCGGCGACGCGAGGATGCGCTGCATGATCGTCGGCACCCCCGACAGGATCGTGACCTCCTCGTCCTCGATCGCAGCCATGGCGACGTCCGCATCGAAGCGGCCCGGGGGCATGAACACGATCTTGCCGCCGATCACGATCTGAGGCACCGCACACGTGAAGAGCCCGGTGACGTGGAACAGCGGTACGACGAGGAGCCACGCGGTCTGCGCCACACCGCGTGGCGACGCCTTCGACGTGTCGCTGCCGCCCTTGTCGCCCGCGGAGATCGTCGACGCGAGCGTGCGCACCGACAGGTTCATGAAGTTGGCGATCGTCGACCTGTGGGTCTGGATGGAACCCTTGGGCTTTCCGGTCGTGCCCGACGTGTAGAGCAGCACCGCGACATCGTCCTCGCCTATCCGCGGCACCCGCGCGTCAGGCCCGGTCGCCACGGAGGTCGCGGCCAGGGCCTCGAACTCGTCGCCGAAACGGACGACGCGCGCGAGCGTGGCGATCTCGTGGTCGAGGCCTGCGACGAGGGTGCCGCGACGTGCGTCGCAGACGACCACGCGGGCACCGCAGTCCCCGATCACGAACGCGAGCTCCTCGGTCTTCCACCATGCGTTCAGGGGCACGGACACGGCACCGAGCAGGAGCGTCGCCCAGAAGGTGACGAGCCAGTCGGGCGCGTTGGCGGCCAACAAGGCGACACGGTCGCCCGGGCCGACCCCCGACGCGGCCAGCCCCGCAGCGACGCCCCGCGCCCGGGCGTGCAAGTCCGCGTAGGTCATCCGCTCGCCGCCTCGGACGTACGCGACACGGTCGCCGAAGCCCGCGGACGCCAGGAACAGGTCGCGCAGGTTCGCGCTGCGGTTGCGGTACACCTGCATCTCGACCCCGCCGACGGTCTCGGTCGCGATCTCGAAGGGGGCGCCCTCCGCCGTGAGCCGGGCGATCGCTTCTCGGAACGTGGGCATGGCTGTTCTCCCCCGGTGCGACGCCGCGACCCCACCTTAGACTTATTCCAAACCTAGACGACATGCACTACGATGGTCGCGATGACGGCCCTGCTGACACGCCTGCGCGACCGAGGCTGGAACCTGACCGCGCAGCGGCGCGCGGTCGCCGAGGCCCTCGAGGGCGACCACATGCACCTCACGATCGAGGAGATCCACGAGCGTGCCACCGCGGCGCTGCCCGAGATCAGCCGCGCGACCGTCTACAACACCGTCAACGAGCTGTGCACGATGGGCGAGGTAGCCGAGGTGTCCGGTGACGGGCGCGCCAAGCGGTACGACCCCAACGCCGACGTCGACCACCAGCACCTCGTCTGCGACCGCTGCGGCGCCATCTACGACGTCACCCCGGCCGGCACCGACACACTCCACCTGAGGACCGCCGAGCGCCACGGCTTCCAGCTCACCGGCGTCGAGATCACATTTCGCGGCGTCTGCCCCGACTGTCGTCCGAAAGGGCGCTCGGCACCTCCTACGGACAACCCCAACCACGCACCCTGAGACGTGGACGTCCATCGAGGAAGCACCTCGGCCGCTCCCCCATCCGGGTGCCGGCGGTCGCGCACTACCCTGCACATCCATGGACACGAGCATCGGGGGCTTCCGCGGCGCTGACGGCGGACCCATCCACACCATCTCCTGGACCGGCCCGGACTCCACCGCCGACGTAGTCCTCGCCCACGGCTACGCCGAGCACTCCGGCCGGTACAGGCACGTGGCGGCAGCGCTCGTCGAGTCCGGCTACGACGTGCACGCCCTCGACCACGTAGGGCACGGGCGCTCCGGGATCGTGCCGGGGCTCGTCCCCTCCTTCGAGCACGTCGTCGACGACTTCGAGAGCGTCGGCACCGCCGTGGCCGAGGCAGGCGACGGGCGGCCGCTCTTCCTGTTCGGCCACAGCTTCGGTGGCCTCGTCGTACTCGCGGCCGCCGCGCGCAACTCCCTGCCCGTGGCCGCACTCGTGTCCTCGTCGGCAGCGCTCCTGCCTGCGGTCGATGTCTCGCCCGTGGTGACCGCCCTGGCCCCGGTCATCTCCGCGCTCCTGCCGCGGACCCCCACCGTGAAGCTGCAGGCAGACCAGATATCCACGCTCGATGCCGAGGTCGCCAAGTACGACGAGGATCCGTTCAACCACCGCGGCGCGATCCCGGCCCGCAGCGCCCACGAGATCCAGACCGCCGGTCGACGCGTGATGGACGCCCTCGGCTCGATCACCGCGCCGGTGCTCCTCGTCCACGGCACCGACGACAAGATCGTCTCCCCCGAGGGGAGCCGCATCGCCGCTGCCAAGATCGCCGACTCCGTCCTGACCGAGTACGAGGGCAGCTTCCACGAGGTGTTCAACGACTTCGACCGTGGCCCGGCGATCGCCGAGGTGGTCGCCTTCTACGACTCCAAGCGCTGACCGTCGTGGGCGGCCGGAGCGGCCCGGCCCCGACCCGGACCCCTGACCCCGCTGCGATCACGGCGGCCTTTCGGGCGTTGGCCGCGACCGGCGCCGATGACACATCGGGCGTGGTCGTCGCCGCGGCGCCGGGGCGCGTCAACGTCATCGGCGAGCACACCGACTACGCGGGCGGGCTCTGCCTACCCGCGGCAATCGACCGCCACGTGGTCTGCGCCGCCGTCCGCGACACGACTCCCGTGCCAGGCCGCCCGCGGTTCCGCTTCGCCAGCTCCGGCCACGAGCCCGGAGGGCGATGGGAGCGCCTCGCCGTGGCCGTGACCGACGAGCTCGACAGCCTGGGGCTCGCGCCCACGCGGGCGAGTGCGGGCTTCGCCGCCACCGTGCCCGAAGGTGGCGGGCTCTCCTCGTCTGCGGCGTTCGAGGTGGCTTGCGCGCTCGCCCTGACGGCAGTCGCGGGCCATGTGGTCGAACCCGCTCGCATCGCCGCCGCGTGCCGCAGGGCCGAGGCCGCCGGTCTCGGCGTCCCGTGCGGCCCGATGGACCAAGTGGCATCGTGCCTGGGGGTCGCGGGGGGCGCGATCCTCCTGGACTGCCGCAGCCTCGAGACCCGCGCGGTCGCCCTGCCCGCCGGTACGGCGCTGATCGTGGTCGACTCGGGTATCCCACGCACCCTCGTGGGATCGGGCTACACCGAACGTGTGGCCGAGTGCGCCGAGGCTGCCGGACTCCTCGGCGTCGCGAGCTTGCGCGACATCGACATGGCGGACCTCGGCCGCGTGGACGCCACGCTGCCTCGTGTCCTGGCACGTCGTGTCCGCCACGTGGTCGGCGAGAACGCCCGTGTAGTCGAGGCTGTGCGGATCTGCGACATCGGCGGCAGCGTCGCAGATCTGGGGAGGCTGGTCGACGCGCCGCACGAGTCCCTCGCACGCGACTACGACGTGTCGCTGCCGGCACTCGACGCAATCGTGGCCGCTTGCCGCACGATCGAAGGCGTGCGCGGCGCCCGTGTCGTGGGAGCGGGCTTCGGCGGATCGGTCCTCGTCCTCGTCGACTCGCGGGCCGTCGACCCGGACGCGGTGGCGGCAGCCGTGCCCGGGCCCGCTCACGTCGTGCATCCCTGCGCGGGTGCGAGGGTGCTGGCCCCGGCTGACCTCCCGGCTGACCTCCCGGCTGACCTCCCGGCTGACCTCCGGGCTGATCGACCGGGCGGCCCTTGAGGTCGGCGGCGCAGATGCCGAATCACCCAACGTGCGCAGCTTCGACCCGTCGGCGGACGACCTGTCCGATCCACTCGTCGCGGACGCGTTCGCCGACCCCGGGACCCACGATGCCGCCCTCCTCCGGGCGGCCGCCGCGGGCAGCAGGCAGGCGTTCGCGCTGCTGATGCGGCGATACGAGTGCGCCGTCTTCGGGTGGGCGTCCCACGCACTCGGCAGCGAGGCGGAGGCCGTCGAGCTGTGCACGCGAGTTACGCGACGGGCCTGGGCGGCCGCTGCCGACGCACCGAAGGAGGTCTCACGCTGGCTCCTCGAGATCGCGTTCGACGTCGCCGCCGAGCTCGGTGCCGGCGGTGCCGGCAGCGACCGCGACCTCGACGCCCTGTGGCTCGGCGGCATCGTCCGCGAGGCGTTCGGGCACCTACCCGGCGACGCCCGACGGCTTCTCGTCGACCCGCAGCCGTGGTTCGGCGCGGACGAGAAGGCCCGGGTGCTCGACGCCATGGAGCAGCTCCGGGCGCTGCTCGTCGCCCGCGGTGTCCATCGGGAGACCTGAGATGGACGCCCACCCCGAGACCGACCTCGGCGTCTACGTGCTCGGCGTGCTCCCCGGCCCGGAGTCGACCACGCTGAGACAGCACCTCGAGACGTGTGCCGCCTGCCGCGCACGCGTCGACGAGCTCGAGGGCATCGGCGAGCTGCTCGCGGCCGCGCGGCTAGTGCCCGACCCTCCCCCCGGCCTCGTGGAGACCGCGCTGGCAGCACTGCCCGCCCGTCGCCCCCCGAAGGACACGCGCCCGAGCGGCCCGGGCGGGGGCGCCGTGGGCGGTGACTTCGTGGTCACCCCCCACGATGACGGCAAGAAGCTCGGGCGCCGCCGACGCCAACTGGCGGCCACCGTCGCCGCGGGTGCGACCGTGGTGGGAGGCGCGGCCCTCGCGTGGGTTCTCGTGAGGTCCGCGGCGGACACCACGGTCGAGCTCGAGTCACGGGCGGCGCCCGCACACGGGCGCCTGAGAGTCGACCGCGACGAGACGGGATCGGCTCTCGTCCTGCATGCGGCCGGCCTCGCTGCCGGGGACTACGTGGCCGAGCTCGACGGTGCCCCAGCCGGTTCGTTCCGAGTGTCCGACGGTGTCGCCGACGTCGGCCTGCACGCCGACGCCGCCGCGGGGCACTTCGTCGTGCGGCGCGAAGGCGACGGTTCCAGCGTGCTCGAGGCCGACCTGCCCTGACGTGGGTCAGCGGGAACGGATGGGGCGTGCGGGAACGCCGCCGACCACGGTCAGCGGCGCCACGTCGGCGGTGACGACTGCCCCGGCCGCGACGATCGCTCCGTCACCGACGGTGACGCCCTTGAGAAGGACCGCCGACGCACCGATCCAGACGTCTGCGCCGACGACGACATCGCCGGGGATGCCCGGCTGCAGGCGCATCGGCCCGGCGGCGGGGTCGGTGCCGTGGTCGACGGTGTGGATCGACACGAACGGGCCCAGCATCGAATAGTCGCCGATGCGGAGGTCGCCCCCGAACGCGTTCAGGAAGTTGTACGGACCGATCGCGACGTGGTCACCGACGACCAGGGCGGCGTCGCACGCGGCTGCGAGGCGGGCACCGACCTCGACCGAGCAGCCGTCTCCGACCACGACGCGGCCGTTGTCGCGCGCCTGCAGCTCGATGCGTCCGGGCGCGAAGAACCCGTCGCCGAGGCTGACCGTTCCCGCTTGCGCGATCGAGATGCCGGCAGGTTCCGCGAGCCACGCACCACCTTGCAGCTCCACGCCCGGGGAGGTCCGCAGTGCGGCCAGGGCGCGGGCCTCACGTGGATGGGTCCGGGCGAGACGCGCGAGTGCCCGCAGTTCGTGCCACGGGAGTCCGAGCAGCGAGCGTGTACGGCGCGGCCGGGTCATCACATGCGTCCGAGCAGTTCCGCCTTCTTCTGCTGGAACTCGGTCTCGGTGATCGCTCCCTGGTCACGCAGTTGGGCGAGCTGGGCGATCTGGCCGGGCACGTCGACGTGCGACGGCGGCGCCGGGTTCTGCTGCTGGATGTACTGGGCCATCGCCTCGGCCTGGAACTGCGCCGCCTCGCGCCGCTCCACGCGCTCGGCCTCCTCGCGCTGGTGGTAGATCAGGTTCTGGATCTTCTCGGGGTCGCGGATGAAGCGGAACTCGTTGTTGCCGAACTCCGACGCGGACGAGATCACGAGGTTGCCCGACCCGAAGACCCGCTCGACGATCGACTGGCTGAAGTGGATGTCGTTGATCGTGTCGAGGGGGATGTCGATCGCCCGCTTGGCGAAGACCCCGCTGCGCGAGATGACGCGCTCGGTCGTGAGCACGAAGTGGCGCATCATCCACGTGAGGAAGCGCCACCCCGCAAGCGCGCAGAACGCCACGATCGCGGCGACACCGATCGTCGCCTTGGTCCAACTCGGCCAGCTACCCCACACGAACGCGAGCGCGACGAGCGCCGCGAGGATCACCGCGCTCCAGAGGACCGCCACCGTGAGCGCGATCCAGTGCTGGCGCAGGTCGACGACGACCTCCTCGCCGGGGTTGAGCAGCTTCCGCGGGTACGTCATGGCGGCCAAGGCTACTTCCATCGGCGCCACCCACCGCCCCATCCGGGCCGCCCCGGCGCATGCGCGCGGCGTCCCGCCCGGCCGGACACCGAGCGCACGTCGGCGGGCTCGGGGGGTCCGCGGTCGTGTCACATGCCGTCGTTAGATTCGAACCGTGCTCCCCTTCGCCCTCTCCCCGAGCCGTGCCGGCGACTTCAAGACCTGTCCGCTGCTGTTCCGCTTCCGCGCGGTCGAGCGGCTGCCCGAGCCGCCGTCACCGGCCGCCACCAAGGGCACCGTCACCCACCTGTGCCTTCAGCGCCTGTTCGAACTGCCCGCTGCCGCGCGCGACGTCGATGCGGCCCTCGCGCTGCTCCCCGGAGCGTGGGAGGCGATCGTGGACGCCGACGACCACGCCGTCCTGTTCGCGACTCCGGCCGCGGCAGAAGCCGCGTACACCGACACCGAGCGATTCGTCCGCAACTACTTCGAGCTCGAGGACCCCACGCTGCTCACACCCGCCGGGCTCGAGCTCAGGCTGCGCACACGCGTCGGCGATCTCGACGTCGTGGGCGTGCTCGACCGCCTCGATCGCAGCGAAGACGGCACGTGGGTGGTCTCGGACTACAAGACCGGCCGCACCCCTGGTGAGCGGCGCGAGACGACCTCGTTCTTCGCGTGCAAGGTCTACGCGCTGCTCCTGCGCGACCTCGTCGGCGAGCTTCCCGCACGCCTGCGGCTCCTCTTCCTCGACGAGCCGACGACGCTCGTGGTCGAACCGAAGCCAGCCGAGGTCGAGGCGGCCGGACGCCTCCTCGGGGCCATGGGTAGGACCCTCGCAGGCGCGTTCGCGCGCGACGAGTGGCCTGCCCGCCCCTCGTACTTCTGCGACTTCTGCCCGCACAAGGCGATCTGTCCGGCCCACGACGGTTCCGCGCCAGACTCGTACGATCAGTCCGGCACCACCCCGGCAGGCGAGCCGGTGGGCGTCGGCGTGAACCGATGAGCGCAGTCGATGCGGCCACCGCTGCGCACCGCCTCGGTGCCGGTCTGACGAAGGCCCAGCACGACGCTGTCTTCTGCGGCGCTTCGCGGCTGTGCATCGTGGCAGGTGCCGGATCGGGCAAGACGCTCGTGCTCACACGACGCATCGCGCGTGTACTCGCGGAGGATCCCGCGGCGGCGGCGCACACGGTCGCCGTCACGTTCACACGCAAGGCTGCCGGCGAGCTCGAGAGCCGCCTCGACGCACTCGACACCGCCACCGAGTTGCGTTGCGGGACGTTCCACGCCCTGGCATTCCAGGCGATCACCGAACACCGCCGCCTGCGCGGCCTACCGGAGCGCCGCGTGGTCGAGCACAAGGCCGCCCTCGTCGCCGAGGCCATGCGCGGCTCCGGTGGCCGCGACGCCGACAGGCGCCGGGTCACGGCCGTCGCCAGGGAGATCGAGCGTGCACGCGCACGCACGGTCGGCCCGGCAGAGATCGCCGAACACCTCGCGGGCCGCACGGACCTGCCGACGACCCCCGCTGAGCTCGGCCGCGTGTACCGGACCTACACCGACATCAAGGCCCACCGCGGCGTGCTCGACTTCGAGGACCTCCTCGAAGGGTGGGCACACATCCTCGAGACCGACTCCGCCTACGCACGGGCACCGCTGCGGCGCGTCGACCACGTCTTCGTCGACGAGTTCCAGGACGTCAATCCGGCGCAGTTCCGGCTCCTGTGCGCGCTGGTCGACCCCGCAGGCGGCTCCACCAGGACGACGCTGTGCGCGGTCGGCGACGACGACCAGTCCATCTACGGCTTCGGCGGTGCCGAGGCGTCGTACCTCGTCGGCTTCCGCGAGATCTGGCCCGACGCCGTCACCGTCCGCCTCGAGGACAACTTCCGGAGTTCGCCCCAGGTCCTGCGCGTCGCCAACGCAGTTCTGTCCGAGGGGCGCCGCCGTCGCGGCAAGCTGCTGCGTCCCAACCTCGCCGAGGGACCGGTGCCCGAGGTGGCCTCGCACGCCGACGAGCTGGCCGAGGCGGCCTGGGTTGCCCGCACGGTCCAGAGCGCCAGGCGTCCGGGAGCGTCGTGGCGCTCCTGCGCGGTGTTGGCGCGCACAAACAGGCAACTCGTACCGATCCGCGACGCCCTCGTCGCCGCGGGCATCCCCACGGTCGTACGTGCCGGCTCGGCGCTGGTCGCGGCGCCCTCGGTCCGCGACGTGCTCGCGCGCCTCGGGTCCGGCTCGCGCCACGGCTCGCTCCCGCCGGGGATGCCCTTCGCCGCCCTCGTCGCCGAGCTCGCGGGCCGCGAGGTGCACGAGGATGCCGACTCCGATGACGGTCCCGATGCCGACCTCGATGCGCTCGTCCGTGCCGCCCGCGAATACGAGCTCGCGTCACTCGACGCGGGCGGCGTGGCGGACGTGGGGGGCTTCACCGCATGGCTGCGCGCGACGGTTGGCGCCGAACCCGACGACTTGCGCGCCGACGCCGTCTCGCTCCTGTCCATGCATCGTGCAAAGGGTCTCGAGTTCGACGTCGTCTTCGTCGTCGGCGTCGAGGAAGGCCTCGTTCCGATCGCCCACGCGACCGAGCCCGCGGACGTCGAGGAGGAGCGGCGCCTGTTGTACGTGGCGCTCACCCGCAGCCGCCGTCGCCTCCTGCTCTCGTGGTGCTGCTCCCGGACACTGGGCGGCACGGTGCGATCGCGGCGACCGTCGCCGATGCTTGCCGCTGCCGCCGACGCCATCGCGGCGTGTACGTGCGAACACGAGCCGGTCCCCGGATGGCGTTCCCGCCTCGCAGCCGTGCGGGCAGCGACGCCCGACCCCGGCGCCGAAGCCGGTGACGACGGCGACGGGAGCGCCGCCGACTGTGTGCTGGACGGATTGCGTGCCTGGCGCGACCGGACAGCAACCCGTGAGGGCATACCCGGCCACCTCGTCCTGCACGACGCGACGCTCAGGCTTCTCGCACGCGAGCGTCCCACCGACGTCGCCGCGCTCGCCCGCGTCCCCGACATCGGACCCACGAAACAGCGGCGATACGGTGCCGAGTTGGTCGGCCTGGTCGCCTCGTGCGAAGCGTTGAGCGCACCCCGGCGCGCCTAACCTGCCGGTCAGTTCCCCTGTCCCTACAAGAGGAGACCCGTGCGCCGCAGACGCGCCATCGTGTTCACCGCGCTCGCCGTCGTCGTCGTGGTTGTCATCGTCGTGGGACCGGGGGTCTCGTTCTTCACGGACATGCTCTGGTACACCGACACCGGGTTCCGGAGCTTCTACGTCACCCAGCTCGGGTACCAGACGACGCTGTTCATCGTCTCCGCCGTCGCGTTCGCTGTGATCCTCGGCGTCAACGTCTACCTGGCCCGCCGCCTGAGCCCGCTGCGCCCACTCGCGATCACGAACGACTTCCTCTTCAACCTGCGCCGCACCCTCGACCCGGTGCTGCGCCTCGTCCTCGCCGGCATCGTCGTCGCCGGCTCGGTCGCCTTCGGTGCGGCGACGTTCCCGAGCTGGCGCGAGTTCCTGCTCTGGAACCACGCGCAACCCTTCGGCACCACCGACCCGGTCTTCGGCAAGAACGTCGGCTTCTACGTGTTCTCGCTGCCCGTGTGGAAGTTCGGTTTCGGGTGGATGCTCGCCGCGCTCGTCTTCGCGCTGATCGTCGTCGCGGCGATCTACGCGTACGCGGGGGCGATCGGACCCCAGCCCGAGGGCGGGATCCTTGCGCCGCAAGCCCGCAACCACCTCTCGATCCTGCTGGGGCTCCTGCTCCTGCTGAAGGCCCTCGGCTACCAGATCAACCAGTGGGAGCTGCTCTACTCCACCCGCGGGACGGTGCTCGGAGCGTCCTACACCGACGTGAACGCCCAACTCCCCGCCTACCGCGTGCTGTTCTGGATCGCGATCGTGTCGGCCGTGCTCCTCTTCGCGACCTTCCTCACCAAACGGCTCCTGTTGCCGATCGTGGCCATCGCTCTCATGGTCGTTGCCGCGTTCGTCGTCGGTGGCGTCTACCCGCGGCTCGTACAGCAGTTCCAGGTTGTACCGAACGAGATCGAGAAGGAATCGCCCTACATCCAACGCAACATCGACTTCACACGACAGGGCTACGGCCTGGATGCGATCGATCAGCAGAACTTCCCGTACTCGGAGGTTCTCACGTCGAGTGACCTGCAGGCAAACGAGCAAGTTCTTGCCAACGTGCGATTGTGGGACGACAAACCGCTGCTGGACTCGTACAAGCAGACCCAAGAACTCGTCCCTTACTACTTGTTCAATTCGATCGGAGTCGACCGATATCCGGTCGACAAACGCACCACACAGGTGCTGATCTCGGCACGCGAGGTGGACCCGAGCGCTCTCGCCGAGGCCGCCCGTACCTGGCAGAACGAACACCTCGTCTACACCCACGGCTTCGGTGTCGTGGCGAGTCCCGCCAACGAGAAGACGACGGTCGGCGGCCCGTCGTACCTGGTCCAGGACGTGCCTCCCGATACCGCACTGCGCGCCCAGCCGGCACTCGACATAGGCGAGCCGCGCATCTACTTCGGCCAACAGACCAAGCAGTTCGTGATCGTGAAGACGAACCTGTCCGAACTCGACCGGCCCGTGGTCGGCTCGAGCGACTCGGCGCGGTCGGATTCCGCGACGGCAGATCCTGCCGCCGACTCGAACGTCGAGGCCTATTCCTACCAGGGCGAGAGTGGTGTCCAACTCAACTCGATCTGGCGCAAACTCGCGTATGCGGTTCGGTTCCGCGACACCAAGTTCATCCTTTCGAACGCGATCACGCCCGACAGCAGGCTTCTCTACGACCGTGACCTCGCCACCCGCCTCAAGAAGATCGCCCCGTTCCTGACCTTCGACACGAGCCCGTACATGACGGTGATCGACGGGCGCCTCCAGTGGATCGTCGACGCCTACACCACCACGGACCTGTACCCCTACTCGGAGCCGGCACGCGTCCCGACGGCGTTGCGCGACAGCCTCGGTGGGTTCGCGGGTGCGAACTACATGCGCAACTCCGTGAAGGCCGTCGTCGACGCCTACACGGGCGACGTCACGCTCTACCGTGTCGACAAGGGCGACC
The DNA here is from genome assembly GCA_046331095.1 of Acidimicrobiia bacterium. GTDB lineage: Bacteria > Actinomycetota > Acidimicrobiia > UBA2766 > UBA2766 > JAIBAC01. The sequence goes on along the minus strand of JAXLRM010000004.1, from coordinate 554,580 downwards.
CGATCGCGGCGGCATGGAACGACGCGGTCCCCCAGCTCTTCGACGACGCCGACCCGTCCGACGCCCTCCAGGAGCACTTCCGCTACCCGATCAACCTCTTCGCCGTGCAGCAAGCGACCTACGGGCGCTACCACGTGACCGACCCCCGCAGCTTCTACAGCCAGGACGACGCCTGGGACGTGTCGCAGCGTTCGGTGGTGACCACGACCGTGGCGGGAACGAGCGACGTCCCAGCCACTCCGCAGTACCTCAACATGAAGCTCCCGGGGGAGGACTCGGTCGAGTTCGTGCTGTTCAACTCGTACACACCACGGGGCAAGCAGAACCTGATATCCCTCCTCGCAGCGCGGTCGGATCCGGGCCACTACGGCGAGCTCGTGTCCCTCGTGCTGCCCCGCGGACAGGTCACCATCAACGGGCCCCAACAGGTCGAGGCGCGCATCCAACAGACCGCCGAGATCGCGTCGGAGTTGACCCTGCTGGACCAGCGCGGCTCGCGCACCGAGCGCGGCAACGTACGCATCGTCCCGATCGCGAACTCCCTGCTCTACGTACAGCCCATCTACATCCGTGCCGACGAGAACGCGGTGCCCCAGCTCTCCAAGGTGGTCGTCCTCTTCGGGAACAACGCGAAGATGGGCGACGACTTCGCGAGCGCGCTGACGTCGCTGTTCGGCTTCTCCCCGGTCGCGGGCCCCATCGTCGCGGGCAACGCGCCCTCGATCGTGACCCAGTTGCCACCCGACCAACAGCAGCCGTCGGCAGGGACACCGGCTCAGCTCGCCGGGCTCGTGACCCAGGCCAACTCGCTGTACCAGCAGATGCAGCAGGCCCTCGGCAAGGGCGACCTCGAGTCCTACGGCAAGCTCGAGAAGCAACTCGGCGACACGCTCAACCAACTCGCCCAACAATCCGGGTCGACCCAGGCGACCACGACGACGACCACTCCCCCGGCGGGCTCCCCCGGCGGCTGACCGGCCCCGCCACCGCCGCAGCTCGGCTCGGGTCAGGACTCGGAGCGGAGCGCGATCTCCGCCACGCGGCGCCCGTCCATCGCCCGCACCTCGACGCGCACCCGATCGAAGGTGAAGGACTCGCCGGCGACGGGGATGTAGCCGAAGTGGTCGAGTACGAATCCGCCCAGGGTCTCGAAGTCACCCGCGGGTACCGTGAGACCGGTCCAGAGGGCGAGCTCGTCGGGGCGGGTCCTGCCGTCGCAGACCCAGACTCCGGGACCCTCGGCACGCACGAGACGCTCGCGCCGGTCGTACTCGTCGCGGATGTCGCCGACGAGCTCCTCCAAGAGGTCCTCGATGGTCACGATGCCGGCAGTGCCGCCGTACTCGTCGACGACGAGGGCGAGCTGCAGGCGCCTGTTGCGCATGTCGACGAGCAGGCGGTCGACCGGGGCGTTCTCGGGCACGACCAGCACCTCGCGCACGAGGCTCCGGTCGACGGGGGCTCCGGGCGCGTCCTCGACCTCGGGGGCGAGCAAGTCCTTGGCGTGAACGAACCCGGCGACGTGGTCGAGGTCCGACTCGTACACGGGGATGCGCGAGAGTCCGCGAGCGCGCACCAGGGCGACGAAGTCCGCGACCGGCGCGCCGATCTCGAGCGCCACGACGTCCGGACGGGCGACCATGACGGCAGCGGCGTCGAGCCGACCGAAGTCGAGAGCACCGGCGAGGACCCTGTGGCCGACGTTCTCGATGTCGACGATGCCGCGCGCGCGTGACTCCTCGAGGAGCAGGGCGAGGTCTTCCGCGGTGTGAGCGTCGAAACCCTCGACCGGAGGTTCGACGCCCAGCATGCGCGTGCCGGCGTTGGCGGCGCCGTTGAGCACGAGGATGACCCACTTGAAGATGCCCACGTACGCCCGGAACGCCACCCCGACGCCGATCGCTGTGCGAACCGGCTCGGCGATCGCGAGGTTCTTGGGCAGCATCTCGCTCAGAGCCATGTGCAGGTACGTCACGATCCCGAGCGACAGGACGAACGCGAGCACCTGCGCCACCGACGCCGGGATCCTGCCGAGACCGAACAGTCGGTTGAGCGCCTCGCTGAGGAGCGGTTCGGCCACGATCCCGAGACCGAGGCTGCACACCGTGACGCCGAGCTGCGCTCCGGTCAGGCTGTAGGACAGGCGCCGCTGGAGGCCGAGGACGGCACGGGCCGACATGCTCCCTTCGGCAGCACGCGGTTCGAGCTGGCTGGGACGTGCGGCGACGAGAGCGAACTCGGACGCGACGAAGAACGCGTTGAGGGCGAGCAGGACGAGCGAGAGCACGGCGCGTGCGATCAAGGCTGCGCCTCCCGCAGGACGGCGGTGGGATCGCGTCGCACGAGGACTTCGGCGATGCGGTGCCCGTCCATGCGGCGCACGGCGAAGGTCCACCCGTCCGCCTCCGCCACGTCGCCCTCGGCCGGGATGCGACCGAACATCCAGAGCAGGTAGCCGGCAAGGGTCTCCCACTCCCCGTCGGGCAGGTCGAAGCCGCAGCGGTCGTGCAGCTCGTCGTGGTGGAGCATCGCGTCCACCACCCAGGTGCCCAGCAACGTCGCCGGCCGCGCGGGGCCCGGGTCGTACTCGTCGGCGATCTCGCCGACGATCTCCTCGATGATGTCCTCGACGGTGATGATGCCCGCCATGCCGCCGTGCTCGTCGACCACGACCGCGAGCTGGGTGCCGGAGGTGCGCAGCTCCGTGAGGAGTGAGTCGAGCGGCGCGGTCTCGGGCACGACGACGGGCCGGGCCATGAGATCGGCCACACGCCGCGTCGCGCGCTCGCGCGGACGGACCCTGAACGAGTCCTTGACGTGTACCTGCCCGATCACGTCGTCGATCCCGGTCCCGATGACGGGGAACCGTGAGTGGCCGGTTCGCCGCGACAGCTCGACGAGGTCCGACACGTCGGCGTCACTCCTGATCACGGCGACACCGGTGCGCGGTACGAGGGCGTCCAGCGCGGTCTTGTCGGCGAACGAGAGCGAGCGCCGCACCAGGTCGGCGACCTCGCGGTCGAGGACGCCCTCCTCGGCCGAGGTGCGCATCAGCAGCCCGAGCTCCTCGATCGAACGTATCCCTTCGAGCTCCATCTGCGGCTCGATGCCGATCAAAGTCAGGAGGCGGTCGGCGGACCCGTTGAAGAGCCGGATCAGGGGTGCGAGGGCCTTGTTGACTCCGCGCAGGGCGGGACCGAGAAGCAGTGCGGTCCCCTCCGAGCGTGCGAGCGCCACGTTCTTGGGGATCAGCTCGCCCAGGACCATCTGCGCCGCGGTGGCCAGGACCAGCGCCACGAGCAGCGACACCGCGCGTGTGGTCGCTGCACTCCAGGGGAGTCCCTCGAGGAGCGGCTCGACGAGGTGCGCGATCGTCGGCTCCGCGACGAAGCCGATCAGCAGCGACGAAGCGGTGACGCCCACCTGGGCACCCGTCAACTGGAACGAGAGCTCGGCGAGCGCGGCTTCGGTGCGCACGGCTGCCCGCGACCCCGCTTCGGCCCGCGCCTTGATGCGGTTGCGGTCGACCGCGACCAGCGCGAACTCCGCCGCCGCGAAGAACCCGCCGACGGCGATGAGAGCCAGGACCGTCAGCAGTCCCAACGTGGTGCCGATCACGGCCTCCGAGTTGCGGTCACGCTTCCTTCCTAGTTGATCCGACCCCCCGACGTGGGGACGCAAAACGGGTCGTGAACCCACCTCACGTCCCCACGTCCATCCCACCCCCCGACGTGGGGACGCGGGTCAGCCGAGGAGGCGGGCGCGCATGCGGCGGATCGCGGCTGCCAGGAGCACCGCGGGCAGGGCCACGAGGTAGGCGACGTGGACGAGACTCGACATACCGACGTCCCCGGTCGCGAGCTGCCGACTCAACGTGGCGCCGTGGAACAACGGCAACGCCCACGCGACCTTCTGCGCCCACTCCGGGAGGTTCGAGATCTCGAAGAACACCCCCGAGAACAGGAACATCGGGACGATCACGACCGTGTAGTAGTAGGCGTACAGGTTCATGTCACGGACGTACGCCGACGCGAGCATCCCCATCGACGCGAAGTCGACCGCCACCAGCGCCGCCGCGAACGGCATCGCCAACGCCCACCACGAGCTCACGAGGCCGGCGACGACGAGGACCACGAAGAAGATCGCCCCGGTGATCGTCGCTCGCGTCGCACCCCACGCCATGTCGCCGAGCACGAGGTCCGCAGGCTCGAGCGGCGTCGACAGCATCGAGGCGTAGGTCGAGCGCATCTCCAGCTTGAAGAAGATGTTCCACGTCGTCTCGAACGACGCCTGGTACATCACCGCGCTCATCAGGAGCCCGGGTGCGATGAACTCGATGTAGCTCAGCCCCCCGACCGAGGTGACGTAGGAGCCGACGCCGAGACCCATCGCCACCAGGAACACGATCGGGTCGAGCAGGCTCGGGACCAGGAGCCAGCGTGCGACGTGACGCCACACGGTCCAGTCGCGCAACCACACGCGGGCCGCGCCACGCAGGACGGTCGCCGGCGCGGTCACGGCCCGCCGTCCCCACCGGGCGCCGCCCCGGACCCGGCCGCGTCACCCGCGTCCCCGGCATCGAGGAGGTCGCGCCCGGTCAGGGCGAGGAAGACGTCCTCGAGCGACGCCGGGCGCGCGTACACGTCTTCGGCGTCGATACCCGCACCTTCGAGGGCGGACACCACCGCGCGCCCGTCGTCGGTGTGCACGAGCACGCGGTCGTGCAGGTCGATGACCTCGCAACCGTCGAGAGCGGGCATGGCGCGTCCGTCGAGGGCCGCACGCGACACCTCGACCACGTGACGCGGGACGCAGCGGCGCACGAGCTCGCGGGGTGGGCCCTCGACGAGCACGCGGCCGCCGTCCATGATCACGAGCCTGTCACAGAGCTGGGTCGCCTCCTCCATGTAGTGCGTGGTGAGCACGAGGGTCGCGCCCGACGCCCCGAGGGTTCGCAGGCGGTCCCAGATGTGGTGGCGCGCCTGGGGGTCGAGGCCGGTGGTCGGCTCGTCGAGGAGCACGACGTCGGGATCGTTGACGAGCGCACGTGCGATCACGAGGCGCCGTTTCATCCCGCCCGACAGCGTCCGCACCTTGTCGTGGGCACGGTCGGCGAGGGACATGAAGGTGAGTTGCTCACCCGCGCGCTGCCGTGCCACCTCCGTGCGGATCCCGAAGTAGCGGGCGTAGACGACGAGGTTCTCCTCGACCGTGAGCTCCTCGTCGAGGCTGTCCTCCTGTGGCACGACGCCGAGGCGCGCCTTGACACGGCGCCCGGCACCGCGGGCGGTGACGTCGGAGCCGAGCACGCTCAGCGATCCGGACGTGACCGGCGTGACACAACCGATCATGCGCATCGTCGACGTCTTGCCGGCGCCGTTGGGGCCGAGCATGCCGAAGCACTCCCCGGGCTGGACCTCGAGGTCGACTCCGTCGACCGCGACGAAGTCGCCGAAGGTCTTGGTGAGCCCGCTGGCACGGATCACGGCGGCAGACATGCGGCCACGGTAGCGGCGCCGACGCTGGGCCCCCGCAGTCAGCGTGCCGGGCGGACCCGGCGGCGTGCGCTCGAGACCAGCGCCAGGAGGGCGTCCTGGGCGGAGTCGTCGAGCGTGAGGAACTCGGCGCCGACGCGTGAGCGGCCCGGCGGCTCGACCGGTTCACACCAGACCACGCGGGCGTCCACCTCGACGCCGACGTCCCCTGCATCGAAGCCGACCGTCACGAGGGTCCCCGAAGCGAGGGGCGCCGCAACCGTGGCCGCGAGCCCGCCCGCGCCGATGCTGTATGCCATGGCAGCCGCCTCGTCGCCGAAACGAAGAGGCATGCGCACGTGAGCCCGCAGGTAGCGGCGCCGGTCGGCGGGGCGTGGGTCGTGCGGGCGGCCGAGCTGCAAGGTGGGCGCGGCGGCGTCGCCGGCGACGATCTCCTCGACCATCGCCGAGACGCGCCAGAGCTCCTCGGGGCTGCCGCAGTCGAGCGCCACCAAGGTGCCGGGGCGGACCGCGCCGAGGCATCCGGCGAACGCGGCGCCGATCTCGACGAGGATGCGCCCGTCCGCACCGACGTCGGCGACGGTGGCGCTGACCTGCTCCGCCGAGGCCTCGCCCACCCTCAGGGTGATGATGGCGCGGTCACCCGCTGCCGGTCCCGCGGCCGCGGCGCCTGGGGGAGGGATCGCCGTCACGGATCGGTGGCTATGCCTGCGAAGAGGTCGGACTCGACCACACCACCCTCCCACGGTGGCAGGCCCGTACGGTCGCGGGCCAGCACGAAGTCGTCGAAGGGGTGCAGGTCGCGCAGGACGTCGTCGGGAAGGCGGAGCCACAGCGACTGCGGGTCGACCTGGGTCCGGTGCGCCACCAGCGCCGCCCGGCGCACGTCCATGTAGTCGCCGACGTCGATCTGGGTCGTGATCGCCTCGTCGCCCTCCACGGGCCTGTTCTTCACCCACTCGCCGAAGGGCGACTCCCAACCGCGTCTCTCGAATTCCGCGTGGATCATCGCCATCCGCTTCATCGACCAGTGGAACCAGTAGAGCTTCTGGGGCGCCCACGGCTCGCCGAGGTCGAACCCGTCGAAGGCGAAGTCGGGATCGCCGGCGGCATCCCAGAGCTCGAGGCCGAGCTTGTACACCATGACGTGGTCGGGGTGAGGGTAGAAGTGGTGGTCGTCGTAGCCGAGGACCACCTGGGGCCGCTCGGCACGCACGAGCCGCACCAGACGTGCGAGCGCCTCGCGCGTGCCGGCGTTGGCGAATGCCTCGGGCCGCGCGTTCGCCTCGGACTCGGGCATGCCCGAGTCGCGGTAGCCGAGCATGTACGCGGCTGCGTAGCCGCAGATCTCGACGGAGTCCTCGAGCTCCGCGAGGCGGATCTGGTGCAGGCGCTCGGCGACTTCGGGGCGATCCATCTCGGAGTTGAGGATCTCGCCCTCCTCGCCCCCCGTGGCGGTGACGAGGGTGCAGCGCACACCCCTGGAGGCGTACATGGCGACGGTGCCCGCGCCCTTGGACGCCTCGTCGTCGGGATGGGCATGCAGAGCCATGAGGCGCAGGGGCGCGGTGTCGACGACGCCGGGGTCGGGGGGCTGGTCCCACGGATGGATCCGGGGAGGCAAAGCGGCGGTTTCGAGCATCACAACAGTGTGCCACAGGGATTCGGGCGCGACCGGGCGCCGTGGGTAGAGTCGAGCATTCTTGCGCCAACCCGTCGCTGCCTCGGCGCGCACGAAGCCCACGAAGACGTCAATGGCCGCCACCGGAGCCCCAGGCAACAACCACCGGACTGCGCCGGTGCTCGTATCGGCATCGTTCGCGCACCCCGATGTCGACGCGGCAGCGCGTGCGTTGCTCTCGATTCCCGAGGACAAGCTCACGTCGATCCTCGCCGACATGCGGACCAGACCCGACGAAGTGGTCGTGATCTCGACCTGCTTGCGTCACGAGGTCTACGCGGTCGGCGTCGACCACGCCGAGCTCCGGGCGATCGTCGCCGAGATGGCAGGCCTCGGCGACGCGGCGTCGGCGTTGGCGGAGCCGGTCGAGCGCTACGGGCGCGACTCGATCACACACCTGTTCCGCGTGGCTGCCGGCCTCGAGTCACCGGTGGTCGGCGAGCACGAGGTGCTCGGCCAGGTTCGCCGGGCCCAATCGGCCGCACAGCGCGCCGGCACCCTCGGTCCCCTGCTCGACCAGGTGTTCAGGGCGGCGATCAGGACAGGACGCGAGGTGAGGGACATGCTGCCTGCCCCCGATCACGGCAGTCTCGCGGCGATCGCCGCCGACCACGTGCTCGACCGCGAACCCGGCCGTGTGGTCCTCGTGGGTGCGGGTCAGATGGCGACCGCCGTGTACGACCACCTCGTGGGGAGCGGCTGGGAGATCGTGCGTGTCACGCGGCGGCCCGATCGCGTGCACGGGCCCGCCGTCGGCCTCGACGAGCTCCCCGACGTGCTCGTCGACGTGGACGTGTGCGTGACGGCAGTCACGTCCGCCCGCGGGATCCTCGACCGCGACGACCTTGCCGCGATCGTCTCGCGGCGCGACCGGCCGCTGCGCGTGGTCGACGTCGGGATGCCGGCGAACGTGGACGGCGCCGCCGTCGAGGGCATCGAGTACGAGGGCATCGACCGCCTCGCGGCCGACCACCGCCACGGCGTCGCCGTAGACGAGGCGGCCGGTGTGGCGGAGATGCGCGCGGCCGAGACCCACTCACGGGTGCTCAACTCCACCCTCACGCCACTGATCCTGAGCCTGCGCGAGAAGGCCGACAACGCCGTCGAGGAGGAACTCGGCCGTGCGATGCGCCGCCTCGAGCACCTCGACGCCGACGACCGCGCCGTCGTCGAGCAGCTCGCTCGCACACTCGCGAACCGCCTCATGCACGATCCCCTCCTCTACCTCTCGTCGCACCCGCAGGCGACGTCGACCTCGGACACCGCGCGCAGCATCCTCGGCATCCCCGCGAACTGATGCAGATCCGCTTGGCGACACGCCGTTCCCGACTGGCTCGCACCCAGACCGAGTGGGTGGCGGCGCGCCTCCGGCGGTCCCATCCCGGCCTCGAGACCGTCCTCGTCGAGGTCGCCACCGAGGGCGACCGCGACCGCGCGACGCCGCTTGCCGATCTCGGTGGAACCGGGGTGTTCACGAAGGCGCTCCAGGACGCGGTCACCGCCGGACGCGCCGACCTCGCCGTGCACTCGTTCAAGGACCTCCCGACGACGCAGGCCGCCGGGCTCACCGTCGCGGCGGTTCCCGCCCGCGCGGACCACCGCGACGTGCTCGTCACCGCTGGGGGGGCCGGGCTCGCCGCGCTGGCGCCGGGGGCGGTCGTGGGCACCTCGAGCCCGCGGCGTGCCCAGCAGCTCGCACGCGCCCGCGGCGACCTCGTGACCGCCCCGATCCGCGGCAACGTCGAGACACGGATAGCGAAGGTGCTCGACGGCGCCTTCGACGCCACGATCCTCGCGGCTGCGGGTCTCGAGCGCCTCGGCATCGCGGACCTCGCGAGCGAGGTGCTCGACTTCCTGCCGGCACCGGGCCAGGGTGCGCTCGCGCTCGAGTGCCGCGGTGACGACTCTCGTACCGGCGCGCTCGTCGCGGACCTCGACGACGCCGACACGCGCGATACCGTCGCCGCCGAACGTGCCTGGCTCGCGGCCACGGGAGCAGGGTGCGCGACCTCGGCGGCCGCGCTGGCAACCCTCGTGGGCGACACGCTGGAGTTGCGCTGGTCCCTCGACGGCCGCGAGGGTTCAGGACGCGGGCACCGCCGCGATGCAGCCCGCGTCGGCAGAGAGGCGGCACCGTGACTCCCCCAGGGACTCCCAAGGTCATCGTCACACGCCCCGAGAGCAACGACGGGCTGCTCTCGACCGCGCTGCGCGAGGTCGGATGCGAGCCGGTCGTGGCCCCGGGATTCACGTACGCGCCCGCTTCGACGGCGCCCACGGCGGACGAGGTCGCCGCGTCCGGCTGGACCGTGTGGACGAGCGCCGCGAGCGTCGAGGCGGTCGCGCCGCGGCCCGCCGCGGGATCACACCACGCGGCGGTCGGCGGCGCCACCGCACAGGCGCTCGCGGAGGCGGGCATCGAGGCCGAGATCGTCGGGGACGGCGGTGGTGCCGAGCTGGCCGAGCTCCTCCTGGAGAGGCTCGAACCGGGTACGCACCTGCTGTACCCGCGCTCGGCGAAGGCGGACCGCAGCTTCGCCGAGCGGCTCCGGACTTTCGGAATCGAGGTCGACGACCGCATCGCCTACGACGTCCTCGACGCCGACCCGGCGTTGCTGAGAGCCGCGCTGACGCCCGACATCGCGGCCGTGACGTTCGCGAGCCCGTCCGCGGTGAAGGGCTTCGCGGACGCCGTCGGCGACGCCTTGCTCGCTCGCGACGTCGTCGTCGCGAGCATCGGAGCCACGACGACCGGGGCGCTTCGCTCACACCTGCGCGAACCGGACGTGGTGGCGGCGCAGCCGTCGTTCACGGCGCTCGCGGATGCGGTCGCCGCGGCGCTGCAGGGCGCGAGGCAGGGCTAGGCCTTGGCAGGCTTCCCCCGCGTCCGCCCCCGCCGCCTGCGCCGTACAGCGCCCCTGCGAGAAGCGGTCGCGGAGACCCTCGTGCCGCCGGCATCGCTCGTGCAGCCGCTCTTCGTCGTCGACGAGGGCGTGGCGGCGGCGCCGATCGCGAGCATGCCGGGCCTGTCGCGCCTCACCCCCGAGGACGCCGCCGCGGAGGCCTCGGAAGCGGCCGCGGCCGGCGTCGGGGGCGTGATCCTCTTCGGCGTGCCGTCGACCAAGGACGCCGAGGGGACGCCGGCACACGACCCCGACGGGCCCGTGTGCCGGGCGATCCGGGCGATCAAGGCGGGCGGAATCGATCTGGCGGTGTGGGCCGACGTCTGCCTGTGCGAGTACACCGACCACGGCCACTGCGGCCTCGTCGACGCCGCTACGGGCGTTGTGCTCAACGACGCCACGCTCGCGCACCTGGCCCGAGCAGCCGTCACCTACGCCGACGCCGGCGCCGACGTCGTGGCACCGTCGGACATGATGGACGGCCGCATCGGCGCCGTGCGGGCTGCACTCGACGCCGGTGGCCATGACGACGTCGTGGTCGTCAGCTACGCGGCCAAGTACGCGTCGGCGTTCTACGGGCCCTTCCGCGAGGCGGCCGAGTCGACGCCCGCGTTCGGGGACCGGCGCAGCTACCAGATGGACCCGGCGAACGTCTCCGAGGCGCTGCGCGAGGTCGACCTCGACGTCGAAGAGGGAGCCGACGTCGTGATGGTCAAGCCTGCCGGGCCGTACCTCGACGTGATCCGTGCGGTCGCCGGCCACGTCGACGTCCCCGTCGCCGCATACCAGGTGAGCGGCGAGTACTCGATGATCGAGGCCGCCGCCGCGAACGGCTGGATCGACCGCGACCGCGCGATCGCGGAGTCCCTCGTGGGCATCCGCCGCGCCGGCGCGCGCATCGTGGTCAGCTACTGGGCGCGCGAGTTCGCGGAGCGCCTCGCGTGAGCGCGGGAGCGCCGGCGTACGCCGAGATGCTCGGGCGCGCACGGCGCGTCCTGCCCGGCGGCGTCAACTCGCCGGTGCGCGCGTTCCGTGCGGTCGGGGGCCACCCGCCGTTCGTGGAGTCGGCGGCGGGATGCCGCATACGTACCACCGACGGCCGCGAGCTCGTCGACTACGTGTCGTCGTGGGGCGCGATCCTGCTCGGCCACGCCGACGCCGACGTAGTGGCGGCTGTCGCGGAGGCCGCCGCTCACGGCACGAGCTTCGGGCTGCCCACGTGGGCCGAGGTCGAACTGGCCGAGACCGTGTGCGAGCTCGTGGCGTCCGTCGAGATGGTGCGCTGGGTCTCGAGCGGCACCGAGGCGACGATGAGCGCCGTGCGCCTCGCCCGCGCGGTCACCGGACGCGACGCGATCGTGAAGTTCGCCGGCTGCTACCACGGCCACGCCGACCCGTTCCTCGTGCAGGCAGGCAGCGGCGCCACGACGTTCGGACGTCCCGACTCGCCCGGAGTGCCGGCCGCCACCGTGGCAGCCACCCACACCGCGCGCTTCAACGACGTCAACTCCGTGGCCGATGCGATGGCGGCCGAACCGTGCGCCGCGGTCATCGTCGAAGCGGTGCCGGGCAACATGGGTGTCGTCGCACCCGAGCCCGGTTTCCTCGAGTCGCTGCGTCACCTCTGCGACGAGCACGGCGCCCTGCTGATCGTCGACGAGGTCATGACCGGATTCCGACTCGCGCCCGGGGGTGCGCAGGAGCTCTACTCGGTCCCCGCCGACCTCACCACGATGGGCAAGGTGATCGGTCACGGCCTCCCGGCAGCGGCCTACGGGGGCCGTGCCGAGCTGATGTCGCGCATATCGCCCGCCGGCGACGTGTACCAGGCGGGCACGCTCGCAGGTAACCCGCTCGCGGTCGCCGCCGGGCGGGTCGCGCTCGGCCGTGTCAGGGACGACCCGAGCCTGTTCGACCGCCTCGAGGCCGCGTCGGCGGTGATCGAGGCGGGCATCGACGACGCGATCGCCGCGGTCGGCGCTCCGTGCCGGCTCCAGCGCGTCGGCTCGATGTGGACCCTGTTCTTCGATACCGAACCGGTGCGCGAGTACGACGACGCGCTCGCCGCCGACACCGAGGCGTTCGGCCGCTTCCACCGCCACTGCCTCGAAGGCGGCGTGCTGTTGCCGCCGTCGGCGTTCGAAGCCGCGTTCACCACGCTCGCACACGCCGACGACACCGCGGCGGTCGCCGAGACGATCAGGGTCGTCGGCGAAGCGCTCGAGAAGACGGTGGCGGGCGCATGAGGTACCTCGATGCCGCCCGCGGTCTCCCCGTCGACCGGCCGCCTGTGTGGCTCATGCGCCAGGCTGGCCGGTACCTGCCCGAGTACCGCGAGGTGCGCGCGCGGATCGGCTTCCAGGACGCGATCCGCGACCCCGCGGTCGCCGCCGAGCTCACGTTGCAGCCCATGGCGCGCTTCGGCCTCGACGCCGCGATCGTCTTCGCCGACATCATGACGCCGCTGGAGGGCATGGGCGTGAAGATGACCTTCGCGCCGGGGCCCGTACTCGACGCCCCGGTGCGCGACGCCGCCTCGTTGCGGCCGCTCGAGCCCACCCTCGACGTGCCCTTCGTGCTCGAGACGCTCGGGATCGTACGGCGTGAGCTCGCCGACGACGTCGCCGTGATCGGCTTCGCCGGCGCCCCGTTCACGCTCGCCGCCTACCTGGTCGAGGGTGGCGGTTCGCGCGACTTCCTCGCCGTGCGTGCGCTCGCCAGCGGCGACCCCACCACGTTCACGACCCTGCTCGACACCTTGGCGACGTCGACGGTCGCGTACCTGCGGGCCCAGGCGAACGCCGGCGCCGATGCCGTTCAACTCTTCGACACGTGGGCCGGGCTGCTCTCGCGGCGCACGTTCCGGCGCCTGGTGCTGCCCGTGCTCACCCGCCTCGTTTCCGAGCTGGTGCCGGCCGGCGTGCCCGTCACCTACTTTGCCCCCGGTGGATCACACCTGCTGGACCTCGTCGGGGGTCTCGACGTCGACGTGATCGGCGTCGACTGGCGCGTCTCGCTCGACCGCGTGCGCGCGAGCGTGGGCGCCGGCCGCACGCTGCAGGGCAACGTCGACCCGGCGGCCCTCCTCGCCGGTCCCGAGGCGGCGCGTGCCGCGACGCTCGCCGTCCTGGACCAGGGTGACACCGGCGCGGGCAACCACATCGTCAACGTCGGCCACGGGCTCACACCGGCAACGCCGGTCGAGTCCGTGGCCGCCCTGTGCGACACGGTCGCCGCCTGGCGGGGGAACCATGGCCGGAGCTGACGTCTCGGTCGCGGTGGTCGGCGCCGGCATCGCCGGGCTCGCGTACGCAGCCGAGGCCGCACAACTCGGCGACGTCGCAGTGCTCGAGGCAGGCAACCGTGTCGGCGGCGAGATCGTGAGCGAGCGCGTCGCGGGCCGCATCTGCGAACACGCCGTGGCGTCGGTGCTGATTCCCGCCGAGGGGGTGTCCACGCTCGTGGCGACCACCGCGGCCGCCGGATCGCTCCTCGAGGCCGCACCCGCGGCGAAGCGGCGCTGGATCTACGACCGCGACGGCCTCGTCGCGCTGCCCGTGTCACCGCCCGAGGCGATCACGTCGCCGGTCCTGTCGCCGTGGGCCAAGGTCGGCGCCCTCCTCGAGGTCTTCGTCAGGCCCCTTGCGGAGGAGCGTGAGGAGTCGGTCTCGGACTTCGTGGCGCGCCGCTTCGGCGCCGAGGTCGCTGCACGCCTCGCCCAACCGGTCGTGGCGGGCACGTTCGGGGGCTCGGCATCGCGCGTGTCGGTCGACGCCGCCTTTCCGGTGTTGCGCGAGCTGGAGCGTGGTGGCGGAGTGATCCGCGCAGGCCTGCGGCGCCTGCGGACGTCACGCAAGGCCGGAGTGCCGCGCGCACGCCTGCACAGCTTCGCCGACGGGATGGAGACCCTGCCGCGTGCGGTCGCCGCGAGCCTCGGCGACGCCGTGGTCACGAACCGCCGCGTCGACGCGCTCGAGCGTGCCGGTGGTCTCTGGCGCCTGCACGGCGAGGGACCGCCGCTCACCGCCGCCCGCGTGTGCCTCGCGGTCGGAGCCGCCGCCGCGGCCACCCTGCTCGCACCCCACGACGACGAGCTCGCCGCGCTGTTGCGCGGGGTGCAGCGCGCCCCGATCGCGGTCGTCCATCTCGGCCTGCCCGCGGGTGTACTCGCGTCAGAGCCCGGCTTCGGCTATCTCGCCCACCCGCGGAGCGGGTCGTCGATCCTCGGTGCCGTGTTCGACTCGATGCTGTTCCCGGGACGGGCCCCCGAGGGCGAGGATCTCGTCCGGGTGCTCGCCGGCGGGGTCCTGCGGCCCGAGCTCGTCGACCTCGGCGACGAGGCGCTGATCGCGCTCGCGCTCGGCGACCTCGGCACAGCCTGGAGCCGCGACGACCTCGAGGCGACCTTCACCAACGTCGTCCGCAACACCCGCGGCATCCCCCAGTACGAGATCGGCCATGCCCACCGGGTCGCGGACGCCGACCGTCGCGCGGCGGCTCTCGGCGGCGTCGACCTCGTCGGGTGGAGCTACCGCGCGATCGGCCTCGGTTCGGGCATCGCCGACGCGGTCCGCAAGGCACGCTCCCACGCCTGAGGCACACGTGGGCGCCGTTCCGGGTCCCCACTTGGGCGCGCTCACCCCATCCACGTGGGGTGGGCGCGCCCAGGTCGGGATTTCGTCCGGTGGGCGCTGCCCAGGTCGGGGACGAGGGTGGGCGGCTAGTGACGCCCGGACGTCACTGCTGGTAAGGCTGTTGGGGATAGGGAGGCTGGGGCGGGTAGCCGCCACCCTGGGGCGGGTAACCACCACCGTACCCGGCGCTGCCGCCGCTCTCCTTCCACGCCTTGAGCTTGGGTCGTGGGATGAAGAAGTAGAGCAGGGGGCCGATGCAGCCGACGAGGACGATCACGAGGATCCACACGATCTTCTGCTGGCCCACCGCCTCCCAGGCCTGGTCGGGGTAGCGCAGGCAGTCGATGAGCGCCCAGATGAACAACACGATCGCGGCCACGATCACCGCGAAGTAGAGGACGAGGAATCCGATGCCGATTCCGACAGCGGCACCGGCGCCGGTTGTGTCGACACTGGACGGGGCAGCAAGCAGGGAGTGCAGTTCCATGGCGCACGAAGATAGACCCTGCGGAGGGGGGGGTCGCGCCATTGGGCCACTACTGTTCACGAATGCCTGACGACACCCCCGGCACGTCCCGGCGCGGCCTCGACGACGACCTCCGCCGGGCAGCGCGCACCAGGCGCACGCTCGTCGCCGCCGTCGCGGTCGCCGGTGTGATCGCGGTCGGGCTCGTGGCGGCGGTCGTGGCGATGGCGACCTCCGGAGGCGGTGCGTCAGAACCTGCCGATGTCGTGGGTCTGCCCGCCGACGACGTCACCTCGACGACGACCGCGACGACCACCACCACCACGACCGCCGTCGAGGCCCCGGCGACGACTGCGGCACCGACACCCACGACTACCGCCGCTCCCACACCGTCGGGGTCGACTACCTACATGTATCCGCTCGTCCCCGCCAGCGCCGGCAACTACGGCCACAGCCACCACGACTACCCGGCGAACGACATGTTCGCCCCGTGCGGAACCCAGGTCGTCTCCCCTGTGGCCGGCGTCGTCCAGGACGTGTCACGCACCGACGAGTGGAGCTCCAAGAGCGACGACGCGTCGCTGCGCGGCGGGATCTCGGTGAGTGTCGTCGGCAACGACGGCGTGCGCTACTACGGCAGCCACCTCTCGTCGGTGGACCCGGGGGTGAGCCCCGGCGACAAGGTGCAGCCGGGCACCCCGCTTGGCAAGGTGGGCGACACCGGCAACGCCAAGGGCACCGGCTGCCACCTGCACTTCGGCATCTCGCCGCCCACACGCGCCGGGGACTGGGAGGTTCGCCGCGGCGCGATCTACCCGTGGCCCTACCTCGACTCGTGGCGCGACGGCGGCCAGAAGTCCCCCGTCGCAGAGGTGCGTGCCTACGCCACCAAGCACGGAATCGGCTGACACACGTCCCTCCGAAACCCCCCCGAACCCCCCGGACCCCCCGACGTGGGGACGTAAAGCGGGTCCACAACCCACCTCACGTCCCCACGTCCCTACGGAACCCCCCCCGAACCCCTCGAACCCCCGACGTGGGGACGTAAAGCGGGTCCACAACCCACCTCACGTCCCCACGTCCCTCCGGAACCCTCCGGAACCCCCGAACCCCGGAACCCCCGACGTGGGGACGTAAAGCGGGTCCACAACCCACCTCACGTCCCCACGTCCCTCCGAAACCCCCCCCGAACCCCCGGAACCTGCGAAACCTCCGGAGACGAGCGACCCACGTCGAGAATCTGCTTGACATTTCACCCGCCTGCGTGGTTAGCTGAGCATCGCTTGAAGTACCAAGCAGACCCCAGCGGTGCCCGCCGACCCCGCGGCGGGCCGACCAGGAGACAGACATGGCCAGTCCAGTAGTGGCACCCGTAGCCGACCCGATCATCGACACCGTGCACGACATCGAGCTGCAGGTGCTCGGGTTCGCCGAGGGCTTCGTCGACCAGACCGAGATCAAGGCGGTCACCGACTCGGCGTTCTCGTTCGTGCGCAGCGTCTTCGACGCCCAGCGTGACGTGAGCCGCAAGGTCGTCGACGCGGTCGACAACACGATCCACACCGTGTCGTCGACGGTCGAGGGCGCGATGCCCGGCAACGGCGACGCCAAGGCTCCGAAGCCCGCACCGGCCAAGGCCGCGGCCGCCAAGCGTGCCTGAGGACTCCCCCACCGGTCCCGGCCCGGAGCCCCAACCCGCCGCGGCGGACCACGGCTCCGGGCCCGACTGGCGGCCCCAGCTCGAGTCGCTGGGGCGATTCATCCGCGCGCAGCGCCGCATCGCGGGCCTGACGCTGCGCCAGCTCGCCGACCTCGCCGACGTGTCCAACGCGTACCTGAGCCAGATCGAGCGGGGCAAGCACGAGCCGTCGGTACGTGTGCTGCGGCAGGTGGCGCGTGGGCTCAACGTGTCGGCCGAGACGATCCTCGACCAGGCCGGCCTCTTCCACGACCCCTCACCCGGCACCTCACCCGGCACCTCACACGGCACCGAGGCCGGCACTGCCGGCGACACCGGTGCGGACAGGCCCGCGGCGGCCGCCGCGATCGCGGCAGACGCACGCCTCACCGCGGCACAAAAGGACGCCCTCCTGGCCGTGTACCGCTCCTACCTCGCCGCCAACGAGGCTCTAGGCTCGGACGCCGGCGCCTGACCGCCTCGGAGGCGCCGCGAGGACGACCCGGCGCAGGCCCGACCCAAGACCAAGGACGGTGACGGTGGTCTCCACGGCGGCGGAGCACTCCACCGCAACCGCCTCCGGGACACGCGAGAGCGGGGCCAACCGGCGCAAGCACGCGTTCGGCCGGCGTGTACCGCTGGGACGGCGCCTGATGCTGCGGTCGAGGACGCGGTTCGCGATGGCGGTCGTCGCGTGCACGTCGGTGATCGCGCTGATCGTCGTCGAGCTCACGATCCACGCGGGCCTGCTCGGAGCGACGTCGTGGCTCGACGGCACCGGCATCGACGCCTGGCTCATGGTGAGCGGGGGCAAGGTCCTGTCCCAGAACGCCCCGCTGCCCGACGCCGCGGTGAGCGCCGTCCGCGACGCGGGATTCGCTGTCGCCGAACCCGTCGCGTTCACCCAGTGCGAGATGGCACCCGCCGGAGGTGAGCTGCAGACCGCGATGGCGGTCGCATGGCCGCCCGAGGTCTTCGCGCTCGACATCACGAGCGGACGTCCGCCCCGCGATCTCGACGAGTCGGTGATCGACCAGGCCGTCGCGGAGAGCATGGGCATCGGGGTGGGGAGCGGCCTCGTCCTCAAGCGAGGTGGCCAGGTCCGCGACACCGTCGTCGTCGGCACGGTGTCGGGCACGTCGACGCTGATCCAGCAGTGGGTGTTCGTCACGGCCGGTACGGCAGCGGCACTGCTGAGCGGCGATCCCGACTCGTCGGCGCGCCTCGACAGGTCGGCGGCCTCGCTCTCGGACCTCGAGACGGCGCTGCGCGGCGCCGCCGGCAAGATGCGCGAGATCCTGCCCGACGTCGGTCTCTTCCCCGAGCAGTACAACCGCCTCGAGGCAGGCATCGAGCAGCTCGAGTCGACCGCTGGTAGCGCCGCCGACGGTCGCGCGGCCCTGCTGCGCTTGCGCGAGCAACTCCAGCCCGACAAGCCCCAGTACCTCGGGATCAAGCTGGAGCCGGGCCAGAGCGAGTCGGACGTGCGTCGCGCGGTCGCGACCTCGGGCACCGACCTCGAGGTTCTGCCGGCGCACACGTTCCGTGAAGAGCTGAACAAGAACTACTTCCGTGCCGTCGAACCACTCGTGGTCGTACTCGTCGCGGCGGCGGTCTTCGTCGGCATTCTCCTGCTCGGTCTCACCCTGTCGACCCAGGTGAGCGAGAACCTCGGCGACTACGCCGTCCTGCGTGCGATCGGCTTCGGCCGCGGCTCGCTGCGCAGGACGGTGCTCGCCCAGTCCACCTACCTCATCGGACTCTCCCTCGCCCTGGGGATCGCGTTCGGGCTCCTGGCTTCGATGCTGATCGGGGTCTTCGCCCCGCTCATCCCGCGTCGCATCGTCCCGAGCACGTTCGTCATCGCCGCCGGCGCGTCGGTTGCGATGGGTGTCCTCGGATCGCTCGCGCCGGTACGACGCGCCATGCGTCTCGACCCCGTCACGGTGATGCGCCGATGACGTCCACGGCCGCGCAGTCGTGGGCGGGCCCGCCGCCACCTCAGCGGGTGTCGCCCGCCGTAGCCGTCGCGAACCTCGTGCACACCTACGGACGCGGGACGGCCGCCATTTGCGCACTCGCGATCGAGTCGCTCACGGTCCTACCCGGCGAGGTGCTCCTGATCGAAGGACCGTCGGGATCGGGCAAGACCACCCTGATCTCGATCCTCGGCACGCTGTTGCGGCCGACCGAGGGGACGGTGGACGTCGGCGGGCGGCGTGTCGACTTCGCCGACCAGCGTGGCCTCGACCGGGTGCGCCGCGCCGAGATCGGATTCGTGTTCCAGTCGTTCAACCTGCTCGCGCCGCTCAGCGCCGCGGAGAACGTCGAGGCGGCGCTCAACGCGGCCGGCACCACGGGACGCGGCGCACGCGACAAGGCCGCCGCGCTCCTCGATTCGCTCGGGGTCGGCCACCGGGCGCACGCCCGGCCCGCGGACCTCTCCGGCGGCGAGCAACAGCGCGTCGCCGTCGCCCGCGCGCTCGCTACCGAACCACGCCTGATCATCGCCGACGAACCGACGGCGAACCTCGACACCGACCACGGCCTCGAGATCGGCGCCATCCTCGCCTCGCTCGCCGAGAACGGGACCGCCGTGGTGCTCGCCACCCACGACCCCCGCCTCGAGCAGTTCGCCACGCGGCGTCTCTCGCTCCACGACGGCCGCATCGCCGCCCACACGTACGCGCCCCCGCGGAATCAGCCGGGATGGCGTGACGCCGGAGCGTGAGCACGGACGAGGTCGGCGCTCAGCGACACGAAGCGTGGATCTGCGTTCGCGGCGCGCACTCGGTGCAGGCGCCCGCCGAGGGATTCCACCTCGGCGGCGAGTTGCACGTCGAGCTCGACGAGGGTCTCGAGGTGATCTTGCACGAACGAGATCGGCACGACGACCACGTCGGTCCGGTGCGCAGCCACGAGGCGGGCGACGACGTCGCGGATCTCGGGCCCGAGCCAGCGCACCGGTCCCGATCGGCTCTGGTAGCCGATCGCGTAGCCGTCGGGCGCGAACCCCGCCGCCGACGCGATGGCGCCGGCCTGAGCCGCGATCTCGTCGGGGTAGCGGTCACCCGCGTCGACCGTGGCCATCGGCACCGAGTGGGCGCTGAACACCAGCGCCGGTTCCGACTCGCACTCGGCCACGACGGCCCGCACGGAGTCGGCGACCATCCGCACGTACTCGGGCCGACCGCCGAAGGGTTCGACGACGGCGTAGTCGAGCGCGCGGGCGCCGGGCACGGCATCGCGCGCCCGGTCGAGCTCCGCGAGGACCGAGCCGGTCGTGGTGTCGGACCACTGCGGGTACTGGGGGAAGACGACCACCCGGGCCGTGCCGGAGGCGACGATCGCCGCGAGGGCATCTGCGATGTACGGCGGCCAGTACCGCAGCCCGAGGTGGACGCGAAACCCGAGAGCGTCCTCCATCGCGCGGGCCTGCGCGCGCATGTACGGCACGAGCGGAGAGCCGCCGCCCATGTAGTCGTAGAGCCGTGCGACCTTGGCCGATCGGCGCCGTGCGATCAGGCGGGCGAGGCGCGCACGTGCGGGGCTGCCCCCCGGCAGCGGGATGATGTCGATGTCACGGAAGATGTTGCAGAGGAACGCCTCGATCCCGGCGCGCGTGTCGGCGGCGCCGTGGTTGACGAGGAGGACTGCGGTGTCAGCGGGCACGGAGGAAGCCCTCGACCGTCGCGGCGACACTGACGGGCCCCTCCAGGACGGCCGAGTGACCCACCCACGGGATGGTGACGAGCTCGACGCCGGCATGTGCGGCGACCTCACGGAGTCGCTCCGGGGTGACGAGGGCGTCGTCCTCGCCTGCGAGCACCAGCGCCGGCACCGGCACGTCTTCGAGACGGTCCACGCGGTCTCCCGACGCCGCCGCGGCAAGTGCCAGCGGCGCGACGTTCGCGGGATCGAGGGAGGCGAGGCGCGCCCTCTCGCTCGCGGCGCGTCCGGGCTGGTCGGCGAAGAAGCGCTCGCCGTAGAGGATCGGCATCAAGGCGTCGACGAAGTCGCTGCTCGTGCCGGTGCCCGCGAGCCATGCGGCCGGTGCGGGTTCGGTCCACATCGCCGACTCGGCGCCGAGACCGGCGCCTACGAGCACGAGCGCGGTGACGTCGTCGGGACGCGCTGCCGCCAGCTCGACCGCGATGGTCGCTCCGACTCCCGCCCCCACTACGGCGGCAGGGAAGGCGGCGAACTCGTCGAGCACGGCACCGAGCTCGACGGCGACCTCGTGGATGTCGGCGAAACCACCGGGCCGCGACGAGCGGCCGTGGCCGGGCAGGTCGACCACGACCACGCGCCAGTCCTCGGCGAGGCGCTCGGTCAGGTCGGCGAAGGCCTCGTGGGATGCGTACAGGTCGTGGATCAGCACGACTGAGCGTCCGGCGCCGAGCTCGAGGGCGTGGTACTCAGCGCGGTCGTCCTCGTCCGCCGCGTCCGTATCGTCTTCCGTGGTCCCGGCGGTGGTGGGATCGGGCGGTGGCGCGTCGGTCTCTGGTTCGGTTTCGAGGGGCACGCCGGGAGTGTAGAGGGCGAGTCGCGAGCGTCCTCAGGCCGTCTGCGTGCCGACCTTGAGCTCGCGGAAGGGGATCTCGTGGCTGTTGTCGGGCTCTCGCGGGAGCCCGAGGCTGCGCTCGCCGATGATGTTGCGCTGAATCTGGTCGGTCCCGCCGTAGATCGACGGCGCCGGGCTGAACAGGGCCATCTCGGTCACGGCGCCGTGCAGCGGGGCGTCCTCGCCGGCGAGCATGCCTGCGGCGCCGCAGATCTCGAGGCCGAGGTCGCGGGTAAGGCGCACCATGGCGCTCATCGCGAGCTTGGCCGTGTTGGCCTCCGGTCCGGGACCGCGTCCGGCCGCGAGCGCGGCCTTGGCGCGCAGGATCGTGAAGCGGCCGATCTCGCCGAGGGAGTAGAGGCGGGCGAGTTCCTGGCGGACGTGGGGATCGCCGGTCACACCACGCTCCCGGGCGAGCTCGAGCAGCATCGTGGGTGCCGAGCCCAGCAGGCCCGGCACACCGGCGCCGCCGCGTCGGCCCTCCTGCACGTAGTCGCCCGCGGGCTTGTCGAGGACGTTCATGACCCTGCCGGGCACTGCGCCGCCCGCCGCGCCTCCGCCTCCGGCGCCGAGGCCGGCGCGCTCGTTCGCGAGGGTGGTCTTGGCGACCGCCCAACCGTTGCCGAGGCCGCCGATGATCGCGTCCGATGCGACCCGTGCCTCGTCGAGGAACACCTCGGCGAAGAGGGCGTGGCCGGTCATCTCCCGTAGGGCACGCACCTCGACGCCGGGCTGGTGCATGTCGATCGCGAAGTAGGTGATGCCCTTGTGCTTGGGCACGTCGGGATCGGTCCGGGCGATCAGCATGCCGACGTCGGCGACGAGCCCGCCCGACGTCCACACCTTCTGGCCGCTGACGACCCACTCGTCGCCGTCGCGCTCGGCGCGGGTCTGCAGGGAGGCGAGGTCGCTGCCGGCGCCCGGCTCGCTGAAGAGCTGGCACCATCCGTCCTGGCCGTTGACGATGCGGCGCAGGTAGTGGGCTTTCTGAGCGTCGGTTCCGTGGGAGATGATCGTCGGCCCGGCGAGCATCATGCCGAGCCCCGACGGTGGTCCGAGGGCACCGGCCTTGCGCATCTCGTCGCCGACGACGCGGCCCATGTCGCGGCCGAGGCCGCGACCGAACCAGTCCTCGGGCCATGCCGGCACGGCCCAGCCCGAGTCGCAGAGGAGGTCCCACCACTGGGCGACGGTGGCGTCTGGATCCCAGTTCTGGGCGAGCCAGCCCGACAGCTCGGCACGGACTTCGGCCTCGGTGCTCATCTGTTGCCCCTCCCGGTTGCTCGAATTGTCACAGGTCCTCCAGCACGATCCTCAACGCACGCGCGAACAGCACCGGTCGTTCGATCATCGGATTGTCACAGGTCCTCCAGCACGATCCTCAACGCACGCGCGAACAGCACCGGTCGTTCCACCATCGGATTGTCACAGGTCCTCCAGCACGATCCTCAACGCACGCGCGAACAGCACCGGTCGTTCGATCATCGGATTGTGGCCCATGGAGGCGAGTACGTGGAGGGGTGCGCCGGTGACGGCGGCGATCTCCTCCGAAGGGCCCAGCATGAACGTGTCGTCGGCGCCCGCCATCACGGCGAGCTCCACGTCGAGTTGCCAGAGCCAGGACACGAACGAGGGGGCGTGCTGGACCTCCTCGCCGAGGCCTTCCCAGGCTTCGGGTACCACTGCGAGCGCCTCGGCGCGCCGCGCCGCCGCGAAGTCGGTGTCGAGCCACCGCAGCGCGAGGTTGGGGTCGGCGAGACGGGCCGCCTTGCCGGCGATCCACGCGCCCTCGGGGCCACGGCGGCGCAGGTCACGGAGCTGACGGCGTAGGTACGCCCGGCGAGCCGGCGGGAGCCCGTAGGTGAACGCGTCGACGACCACGAGTGCCCCGAACGCGCCCGGGTAGCGCAGCGCGGCCCAGAGGGCGGCGGCGCCACCGAGGCTGTGGGCGACGACGGTGGCGTCGCGGCCGCCGCGGTCCTCGATCGCGGCGGCGAGGTCGGCGGCGATCAGGTGCAGCTTGTAGGCGTCGGGATCGGCGGGGCCGCCGGTCTCGCCGTGGCCGCGCAGCTCGAGGCGGTGGACGCGCCAGGTGGTGGCGAGGTCGTCGCGGACGTCGTCCCAGATGTGACGCGACGCGCCGAGGCCGTGTACGAGCACGAGGTCGTCGCCTTCCCCGCAGGTGTCACCGGCGAGGGCGACCGTGGGGAGGGCGACGGCGGGTGTCACCGGGAGAGGTCCTCGATCACGCGTCCCCACTCCTTCTCCTGGCCGCCGCCGATGATCGGCATGTAGAAGCCGAGGCGGTCGATCTTGCCCTCGTACTTGTCCCGGATGGCGTCGGCGAGGCTGTCGAAGGGAGCACGCACGCAGAACCTGTCGAGCACCTCGTCGGTGATGAGTGCCGACATCTTGGCCATGTCGCGTGAGCGCATCAGCTGCTGCAGTTGGGGTTGGAGGCCGTCCCAACCCTCGCATTCGAACACCTTGGCGTATGCGGGTGTGGAGCCGTAGAACGCGATCTGCGTCCGCGCCATGGCGGCCATCGCGTCCTGCTGGCGCTCGTCGCCGGTGAGCACGAAGGTGGTCGTGGCGAACTCGAAGCCGTCGCGGGTCTTGCCTGCCTTGGCGAGGCCGGCGTCGACGTTGGGCATCACGTGCTCGTCGAGGAACTTCGTCGTGTGGAACGGGTGGATCTGGATGCCGTCGCAGACCTCGCCCGCCGTCTTGCACATGTAGGGCCCGACGGCGGCGATCATGATCCGCGGGCGGCCGAAGCCCGTGGGGCCGGGGTTGAAGAACGGCTGGATGTAGTCGTGGGTGAAGAACTCGCCGTGGTAGTCGAGGCCGTGCTCGCCGTCGAAGCACTCCCAGATGTGGCGGATGGCGAGCACCATGTCGCGTAGGCGCGGGCCGGGCCGGTCGTAGGCGACCGAGAAGCGGTGTTCGTTGTGCTTGCGGATCTGGGTGCCGAGGCCGAGCACGAAGCGGCCTCTGGACGCCTTGTGCAGGTCCCACGCCGTCATCGCGTGGACCATCGGCGAGCGCGGGAACGCGACCGCGATAGCGGTGCCGAGGTCGACGCGTTCGGTGGCGAGGGCGGCCACGGCATGTGGCAGGTAGGGGGTGTTGAGGGCCTCGGCCGTCCACAACCCGGAGAAGCCGAGGTCCTCGGCCTTCTTGGCCACCTCGGCCGCGGTCGTGAGGTCCCCGCCGAGGATCGTGTCGAGCTTCATCTTCCCCCCTGGGCGCCGATGGGCGGTCCTGGTCGCGCCGGTCCGCAACAGTGTGTCGGCGCGGCTGCCGCGCTGCCAACTCCGCAGCGTGTCCGGAGTTCCGGCCCTCCGGGATCACGCCCGCGCACGCTCCGAGGCCATGACGGTGCCACCTAGGGTTGTGGTGGCCGCCGCTCGGAACCCAACCGGATGAGGTCACCCATGAGGTCACCCCGATGAACGACATGCCAGGCTGGGGGGCCGATCCCCAGACGCCCGTGCCACCGCCGCCCGCACCGCCGGCGGCACCCGATGCTCCGCCTGCGTACGGGTCACGGCCTGCGTACGGGTCTCCGCCTGCGTACGGGTCTCCGCCTGCGTACGGGTCTCCACCGACCGCACCGCAGCCGGGGTATCCCGGCCCGAGCCCCACCGGACAACCGGCGTACGGCACAATGGCGGGCCCCTACGGCGTGGCGCCCTACGCCATGGTGTCGCCGACACCTCCGGG
This sequence comes from Acidimicrobiia bacterium, assembly GCA_046331095.1. GTDB lineage: Bacteria > Actinomycetota > Acidimicrobiia > UBA2766 > UBA2766 > JAIBAC01. Next base: position 529,433 of record JAXLRM010000004.1, on the reverse strand, counting down.
TCGGGGCCAGCAGATCGCCGGCCTCGTGCTCGGAATCGTGAGCCTCTTGGTGTTCTTGTCGTGGATCGCGTTGATCTGCGGGGTGCTCGCCATCATCTTCGGCACGATCGGGCGCTCGAAGGCCAAGGCGGTCGGCGCGCCGACGGCGATGGGCACGGCGGGCATCGTCTGCGGTTCGATCGGCGTCCTGATCGTGGTCGGCCTGATCGTGCTCGTGATCGTGGCCTACAGCAGCTACAGCGGCGTCCCGCTCGGCTGAGTCCCGCGGACCACGCCCAGCGCACCACCGCCGGTGGACGCAATCGCGTCGAGGCAGTCCCAGAGCGCGTCGAGCGTGCGCCGCTGCCGTTGCGGGTCCGGCCAGATCGGGTTGAGCACGACGACGTCGACCCCGGCGTCGGCGTACGCGCGTAGACGCGCACGGACCGACTCGGTGTCGCCCACGACCGCCATCGCGTCGCACAGACGCTGTGTCATGGCCGCAGCAACGGCCTCCCGGTCGCCCCGCGCGAAGGCCTCCGCGATCGCGGTTGCCTCGTCCTCGAAGCCGATCCAGCGGAAGAGGCGGTTGTATCCCTGTGTCGCCGCGTAAGCGCCGAACGCCGACCGGACCAGGTTGACGTCGGTCTCGGGGTCGTCGGTGACATGTACGTGTATCCGGCTCACGACCTCGATCGCGCCCGGGTCGCGTCCTGCACGCTCGGCACCTTCCCTGACGGCTCCGAGAACCTGGGCGAGGGCGGCCTCGGGGACCATGTTGAGGATCACCCCGTCGGCGACTGCTCCTGCCAGGTGCAGCATCCCCGGGTTGAGCGCGGCGAGGTAGATGGGCACGCGACCTTCGGGCCGCGTCTGGAGGCGGAAGCGATGTACCGAGAGCGTGTCGCCGTCGAAGTCGACCCGCTCACCGTCGAGCGCCCGGCGCAGCACCTCGACGTGCTCACGCATGCGCCGCACCGGGCGGTCGAAGGCGAGGCCGGCCCAGTCGCGCACGATGTTCTCCGACGAGATGCCGAGGCCGAGCACGAACCGGCCGCCGGTGAGCTGGCTCAGCGTCGCGGCGGCCATCGCGTGGACCATCGGAGCGCGGGTCTGGGCGGGCACGACGGCGGTCCCGAAGCGTGTCGCAGGCATCGCCTGGCTGAGCGCGCCGGCGAGGGCGTAGCTGTCGTTCGCGCCCACCTCCGCGAGCCAGACCTCGCGGACACCACGCGCGTGGGCCTCCTGGGCGAGCTCGACCGATTCGGCTGCGGTCTGCAGGACGAGCGGCAGCGTGAGACCGATGCGCATCAGCCCACGCGATTGACGTCGTAGTAGACGAACAGGTTGCGGATCACGTCGACGCACCGCGGCGCGAGGTCGTCCCACGAGGCTGCCGCCGTCTTGGTCACCGCCACCGACGAGGCGTACGCGGACACGAAAGCCACTCCGGCGATCGCGAACAGCGCACGTGCGAGACGTTCCTCGGAGCGGTCCCCCGTCGTCTCCTCGGGACCAGCGAAGTCCCGCAGACCCTGGCCCGTAAGGCCACGGTCGATGAAGAAGGTGCGGATCTGCGGATCGGCACCTGCGACCACGTCGACATTGATCACTTGGCCCACTTGTGCTCCTGTGGCCCGGCGTTGCGCACGGTCCGTGCGACTCGGCGGATTCTGCCAGGCGCATGCCGCGGGAGTCAGATGGGGCCGCCCCGACCCGACGCCGGCGTGCGCGTCTCAGCCAGGGCTGAAGACCAGGAATACGAGGACGTCGTACCCGGCGTGCGCGGCGACGAGGGGCCACACGCTGCGTTTCCAGCGGAACAGGAAGACCCACGGGATCGCCATCACGAAGAGCACCAGCGGCCCGCGCCACCCCTGGTACAGGTGCAAGAGGGCCCAGACGGCGTTGGGCACCCAGATCGCGAGGCGCGGCCAACCGGCGTCCTCCATCCGTGTGATCGCGTAGGCACGGAAGACGAACTCCTCACCGAAGCCCGCCGCGATCGACAACGCCACGCCCGTGAGGACGTACAGCGGGGTGAGCGCGGGCGCGGAGACGTCGGGCGCCGAGGGCGGGTTCCCGGTGAACAACGTCGTGAACACGACGACGACCATCCCGACGGCGAGCTGCGCTGCGAAGAACGAGACGAGCGCGAGCGCCGTCTGCCACAGGAACGACCAGGGCGCCACCTTGCCGAAGCCGGCGGCGTGCACCTCGCCCGCCCGCCATAGCAGGTAGACGACGAGGGCCGCGGGGCCGAGCGCCGCCAGGAACGTGGCCACGAGCTTGACGAAACCGTCGGGCAGGTCGGGCGCAGGCGACGGGCTCGTGACGAGGCTGAGGCCGAGCACCAGCCCGGGCAGGGCGGTCACGAACGCGACCACACCCAATTCGACGCGGGCCGCACGCCGTTCGGCACCCTCGAGCGCGGGCCGTGCGCATGTTCGCTTCGCAGGGTGGGCAGGCGCGTGCCACTGCCACCCTGTGTCGGGATGCCAGTACCAGCCCGGACCGCCAGGGCCGGACGTCCCGGTCTCGAGACGGGGAACGCCCGGCGGAGTGGGACTCAGCGGCTCAGCAGGTCCTGCTGCGGTCGTTCGGGGCTTTCGGGACGCTGACCTGCCGCCTTGGCCTCTGCAGGCCGGCTCGCGGGCCCGCGGAACGCCGATACGGCGAGGTCGGCAGGCCGCACCCGTGCGGCATAGGTGTCGAGCGTCGACTCGGTGACGCGGCGCTTGAGCATGGGAGGTTGCTCCTTGCGTCCAATGCTGATCTGCTCGAACCAGACCTTCGACGCCCACACCCCGGCTCCCTTCCGAAACGCGGGATATGTCCGCGAACGACGCAGGCGTCACTCGGCCTTTCCCCTCCACAGAGGCGCTCGCTCCGCCCCCGCAACCAGCCCCCGTGCCACACCCAGGGGCCAGCCGTGAGGCGCAGGCGTCACTCGGCCTTTCCACTCCACAGTGTGGGCTGTTGGGGGGCGGGCTGTGCTGGGGGGGAGCGGACGTACGGCTCGAGGCCGAGGCGGTCACGGATCGGCGCCCACGTCCGGCGATGGAGACGGCAAGGGCCGTGCAAGTCGAGGGCATCGACGTGCTCGGGTGCGGGGTAGCCCTTGTTGGTCGCGAAGCTGTATGCAGGATGCACGTCGGCGACCTCGGCCATCATCGAGTCACGCGTCACCTTCGCGAGGATCGAAGCCGAAGCGACCGACACGCAACGGGCATCTCCACCCACGATCGTCTCGGTCCGACCGAGCCCGGCAAGGAAGTCGTGTTGGCCGTCGAGCAGGATCACGTCGGGCCAGACCCCGTGCCGTTCGAGGAGCGCCTCGAACGCCCGCAACGCCGCGAGGCGCAGGGCGGCGGTCATGCCGAGCTCGTCGATCTCCGCAGGCCAACAGTGGCCGACCCCGTACTCGACGCGGCGTTCGAGGCGGGTGAACGCCTCGCCACGCTGGATCGCGGTGAGTTCCTTGGAGTCACGGATGCCGCGCACGGGACAACCCGGTCGCCAGATCATGGCACCCACCGAGACCGGGCCCGCCCACGCGCCCCGGCCGACCTCGTCCACCCCGCAGATCGCGGTGTGGCCTGCCGCCGCCAGGCTGTGCTCGAGCTTCGACGTGGGGCCATTGCCGCGTCCGCCCAAGACGGGTCGTTCCTCCGTTACGGCGTCGCCGGGGACCCTACCGCGCAGCACCTGCCCGGCCCCGCCACCGCGTGGAGGCCTCACAGGTGAGGGTCGCCGTACTGGGAGCCGGTCCCGCAGGCCTGGGCGCCGCGTACCGGTGCGCGCGCGATGGTCACGAGGTCACGCTGTTGGAGGCACGCCCACGCGTAGGGGGTCTCGCCGCCTCGATCACCATCGCCGGGCGCCGCGTCGACCTCGGTTCGCACAGGCTCCACCCCACCTGCGCACCCGAGATCCTGGCCGACCTGCGCAGGTTCCTGGGCGACGACCTGCGCGCACGCCCACGCCGCGGCCGCATCCGCCTCGGCGACCGCTGGGTGGCGTTCCCGCTGAGGCCCGCCGACGCGCTCGCCCACCTGCCCCGGCCCCTTGCCCTGGGCCTCGCTCGCGATCTCGCCGGCGGGTTCCGACGGCCGCGGTTGCGCGGCCCCGGTGACGGCGCTCGTTCCTACGCCGACGCGCTCGTGGCGCGCTTCGGACCGACTGCGTGCGAGTGGGTCTGGTTCCCGTACGCGCGCAAGCTCTGGGGTCTCGAGCCCGGCGAGATCTCCGCACGCCAGGCCGAAGTCCGCGTCGGGACGCCCTCGCTCTGGTCCGCTGTCGCGCGGGCGCTGCGGCCGGTGGTGCGGGGGCCTGCGCGGTTCTGGTATCCCCGCGGCGGGTTCGGGCGCATCAGCGAGTCCCTCGCCGCTGCTGCGGCCGCCACGGGTGCCGACATCAAGCTGTCCACGCCGGTCACCGCGCTGGGCTCCGGCGGTGACGCCCCGGTCACGGTGCGCGGCGGCGGCGACTGCACCGGTGCGGACCTCGTGTTGAGCACACTGCCCCTCGGGACCCTCCCCGGGTTGACCGAGGCGTCAACGCCGGAGGTGCGAGAAGCCGCCGCGGGGCTCGAACATCGAGCGATGATCCTCGTCTACCTCGTCTTCGGCGCCGACACGGTCACCGGCTTCGACGCCCACTACCTGCCCGACTGCACGGTCGCGACCGCCCGCGTGTCCGAACCGCGTCACTACGGCGGGGACTGGCCGCCGGGGCGCACGATCCTGTGTTGCGAGGTCCCTTGCACCGAAGGCGACACGCTGTGGACCCGCCCCGACGCGGACGTGGCAGCGGCCGTCGAGGCCGACCTCGAGACGTCCGGTATCGGCACACCGGGCGCCGCGTCGGAGGCGCACGTCGTGCGGCTGCGGCGGGTCTACCCGGTGTACAGGCGCGGCCACGAGTCGGCCGCCGACACGGTCGCTGCCTGGGCCCGCTCGCTCGACGGCGTCGTGACCCTGGGCCGCCAGGGACTGTTCCTCCACGACAACACCCATCAGGCCATCGCGATGGGATACGCGGCGGCCGCGTGCACCGGCACCGATTCATTCGACACTGCCGCCTGGACCCGTGACCTCGACCGCTTCGCGTCCAACGTCGTCGAGGACTGACCCGACCTGATCGCACAGCCGCGTGCCCGCGCCACGTCCCTCCGTCTTGCAGCCCACACTCAACACGCGTAGGTTAGGGTGTCCTAAACCTCGAACTTCGGGAGTGTTAGTGAGCCAGGTTCGCCGCCGAAAGATCGTCGTCGCCGTCGCCGCGTTGGGCTGCGCCGGCATCCTCGGTGCCTGCGGGGGCGAATCGCGCCCGAACGCGGAAGGAGGCGCGGGCGCCGGGGTGTCGGGTTCGGTGACGGGTGCGGCCACCACCCCTGCGAACGGCCAGACGATCCCGCCCGATTTCGGCCCCGACCAGGCAGCCGCCACGGTCGCTGCGGCACTGCGGGAGTTCCAGATCGGGACGTCCGTGACGGAGCTGCCGGCGGGCAAGCTCTTCGTCACCGGCACGAACATGGGCGAGGACACCCACGAGCTCGTGATCACCCACGCGGGCGCCCCCGACGAAGAAGGCATGGTCGCGGCAGCCGAGGACATCAAGCCCGGCGAGACCAAGGCCGTCGCAGCCGATCTCGCGCCGGGCCGCTACCAGTTCGCCTGCTACATCAAAGAGGACAACAACGGCACCGTAGAGGATCACTACCAGCTCGGCATGGTGCACGAGTTCGAGGTCAAGTAGAGGCGCGGAACACGTACCTGCGGCTGAGGACGAAGCGCCCCGCGAACGTCACCGCGGTCGCGACTGCCTTCACCGCCGTTGCCGCCGCCGGGGAAAGGGCACCGCCCGCCACCGCCGTAGCGCCCCACAGGATCGCCTCCTGTGCCAGCACGTTCAGGCCCGCCACCGCCAGGAACAAGACGGCCTCGTGCATCGACGAGCGCACCTCGCGGTCCGCGAAGACCCACACACGCGTGAGCCAGAACGCCAGGCAGAGCCGGACCGTCATCGACACGGGGTTGGCGACGAGTGGGGCCACCGAGAATGACGTCAACGCCCAGAACGACACGAGGTCGACGGCGGTGACGATGACGCCGACGGCGGCGAAGCGCACGGCCTCGCCACCGAGGCGCCGCAGCGCGACCGCGCTCAACGTCCCCACCGCGCGGCGACCATCGCCGGAACCACGTGGCGCAGGTACGACGGCAGCCTCACGTACGTGTGGCCGTGGCGGCGACGCTCGTAGCTGACCGCCACCTCCTGCATGCGGAAGCCTTGCTTGCACAGGTCGATCGTGAGGACCTGCGCGTAGTTGTAGTCGTGGCGGACGCGGCCGGCGTCGAGAGCGGAGCGGCCCAGGACACGGATGCCGCTCTGGGAGTCGTGTATGCGCCTTCCCACGATCGCGCCGACGACGAGCGAGCCGCACCGGTTGCCCAGCCGGCGCCACAACGGCATGCCGGCCGGCGCCCCGGCGGCGAAGCGGTTCCCGGTCACGTAGTCGGCCGTCCCTGCGAGGACGGGCTCCGCCACGGCGGCGACGTCCTCGGGCGCGTACTCGCCGTCGGCGTCCAAGAAGGCGACGGCCGCCGCGCCCGAGTCGCGGGCGTGTGCGAGCAGGCGCCCGACCGCCGCGCCGAGGCCGGCATGGCCCGATGCCGGTTCGAGGACCGTCGCGCCTGCCGAGACCGCACGTGCCCGCGTCGCGTCGACGGAGTGGTCGTCGACGACGACGACCTCGACCACGCCCGCGATCGCCTGGGCACGGCGCACGAGTCCGGCGACGGTGGCCTCCTCGTCGCGTGCGGGGAACCCGACCACGAGCCCGCCGCCCGCTCCGGCACCCGCTGCGTCGCCGCCCGCGGCGGTAGCTGCTCCGGTGGCTGCGGGAACCGCGCCACCATGGGCTCGCGCCCGCCCCGAGACACGCCACAGCCACACGCCGGTCACCGCGGTCAATCCCAGCCAACCGGCGAGACGGACCCAGTCACCCACGCCGGGATCGTGGAAGGACGGGAACAGGCGCCCGAACGCGCCGAAGCCGGGGATCGGGGCGAGGAAGGGGTCGCGTCCCGCGCCCACGCGTCGCGTGCCCAGAGCCCACACGAGCGCACCGCCCCAGAGCGCGGACCACGCGGCGAGCAGGCCGCCAACGCGCGGAACCAACGCGAGCGCGTACGCGGCAGCGGGCACCAGCAAGGGCAGCACGGTCACGACCTGCCTGCCCGGGAACCACCACCCACGCATCGTGAGCGCGAGCCAGACCGCCGTCGCCCACTGCACCGCGACCAGGACCCAGAGCGGCCAGCTCGAACGTCGCCGCAGCGCGAGCACTACTGCGGCAGCCGCGACCAGCACCCACAACGGCGCGAAGCGCGCGATCCCGAAGTTGCGGTCGAACAGCAGGGCCGCAACTCGCGGCGTCCGCGCGAGGCCGCCCACGTTGTCCTGCAGGATCGTCGCCTCCGATGCGCCCTGGTAGAGGCGGTTGGTGGCGTAGGTGGTCGGACCACCGTACGCGACGGCTGTCCACGCGAACACCGCACACACGAGCGCGACCGAGACGGCGCACGTGACCGCCATCGCCGCGCGGCTGTGGCGCAAGCGCACGAGCGCGACTGCCCCGAGCGCGGCGGCGACCGGCAGGTACTTGATCCCCAAGAGGGCGAGGAGGCCGACGAGGCAGGCCAGCACGCACGCGGCTGCCACCGGGCGCCGGCGGCGCCGGTCACCGGTGACCACGAGGGCGGCCGCGACGACGAGACCCGCTGCAGGCACCTCTGGATAGACCTGCGTCGAGTAGATCCAGAGTGGTGCCGACACGCCGAGCGCCACCGCGGCTGCCGGCGCCGCCCAGCGCGGTTCGGACACGAAGCGCTCGGCGAGGACCCCGGCGCCGGCGAGTACGAGAGCGGCGAGGAGCGCGAGCTCGACGCGGGCGCCCACCCAGCCCCCGATCGCGTATCCGGGCACCAGCAGCAGCGACAGGCCGACGCCGTGGGGCGTGAGTCTCGACCCGTCGTCACGGGCGGCGTCCTGAGGGGCGAGCGTGGACGCGTGGTACGCGGTGTACGACCGCGTGGCGTAGTCGTCCGCGAGGTCGACGTCACCGTCGAAGACCAGCGACGCGGTCGTCAGCAGGTAGTGGGGCTCGTCGCCCACGAGGCGGTTGGAGGCGCCCCACACCGGAACTGCCGCGCAGCCTGCAAGCCAGACCACGGCAGCGACAAGGCCCCAGCGCCACCGCCAGCACCACCCCTGGATGAAGGACTGCCGACGCACCTGACTAAGGGTGCCCTAATCAGGACCTGTGACGCAAGCAGGGCGGCTTCAGTTGGTGCGCGGAGCTCCCACGACGGCTTGGCGGCCGTTGACGTTGACCAGGTACTTCGAGGCATCCGAGGCGAGCGAATCGACGCGGACGACGTCGAGGTCGACGAGGAGACGCGCGGTCGCGGCGTCCTCGGCGAGGCCGGCCTCGAGCACGAGCGCGACCACGGACTCGAGGTCCGTGGGCGCAGGTGCCAATTGGGCTGTATCCGTGGGAGGTCCTGGCACGGGCACTCCTGACGATCTCGTTGCCGGGGCACTTGATAGCACCAAACACGACATCCGCCGTCCTGATTCCCTCCACACATGGGTAGGCTCTGTCAACTCCAGGCAGTCGGCAGGTCGAGTCGGAGCCCACGTGAAGGTCGGGACCAAGGTCGAGGTACGCAGTCAGTTCGACCGGTCGTGGGCGAGCGGCTTCGAGATCTCCGAGATCATCGGTGGCGGCACCGACGGCGAGGACGGCCCCGGGGCGCGTTACAAGGTGCGCCGCGAGTCCGACGGGATGGTCCTGCCCCGCGAGTTCGACTGGGAGGAGATCAGGCGGGAGCGCAAAGGCGGCATGTGGTGGTACCGCTAGGACTCAGGCCTGTGACTGGCGGATCGCCTCGATGAAGTCGTCCACGGGCATCGCGGCGAGGGTGATCGTCTTGAGGGTGCCACGCGACCCGAGCGCGGTGGCCACCCGCGCGACGGTCTGGATGTCGGGCGCCTCGAGCACGGTCATGAAGTCGAACTGACCCAACAAGGCGTACTGGGTCACGACCTGGGCACCCATCGCCTCCACCTCTTCGTTGACGGCCTTGACCCGCTCGGGGCGGTGCGCCAGCGTGTCCATCCCCTCGGGTCCCAGTGTGGAGAGCATCACATATGTCGACATCGAGAATCGCTCCCGGAGGTTGGCTGCGAAGGTCAGATCACATTAGCTGCACGTCGGGCCTCGGGGGCCCGACACCTTGGCGACGTTGGCCGCCTCTGCAGGGTCGGCATCGGTGCCGAACCAGGCGTCGAGCATCTCGCGCCCGATCGCCGGGGCCACCGCGCGCAGGCTCATGACGAGCACGTTGGCGTCGTTCCAGCGCCGCGCGCCGCGCGCGGTCGCGGCGTCGGAGCACAGCGCAGCCCGCACGCCCGCGACCTTGTTCGCGGCGATCGACACGCCGGTGCCGGTCCAGCAGAAGCAGACACCGCACTCGGCGCCGCCCGACGCGACCGCCTCGCCCACGAGGCGGCCGACGTCCGCCCACTCGAAGTCCTCACCTGCGAGTGGACCCACGAGCACGAGTTCGTGACCCCTCTCGGCCAGATCGGCCACGACGGCGTCGGTCAGCTCGGTGCGCTCGTCGCTGCCCACCACCACGCGCATGGAACCGCCTCCTGCCGACTGCATCTACCTTGCCAGCATGGACGCCGCCGCCACGCCGACCCAACTCCACGTGATCGCGCACACCCACTGGGACCGGGAGTGGTACGAGCCGTTCCAGTCGTTCCGCCTCCGCCTCGTGGACACCCTCGACGAACTGCTCGACATCCTCGACGCCGACCCCGGGATGCGGTTCCTGCTCGACGGGCAGGTGGCGATGGTCGACGACTACCTGGCGGTCAGGCCCGAACGCGAACCCGACATCGCGCGCCTCGCCGCCGCCGGACGCGTCGGCCTGGGTCCGCTCACCGTCCTGCCCGACGAGCTGCTCCCCTCGGGCGAGACGCTGCTGCGCAACGTCCGTCGTGGCCTGCGGCGTGCGCGCGAGCTCGGCGAGCCGATGCCGGTCGGGTACCTGCCCGACATGTTCGGCCACACCGCGCAGATGCCCCAGATCCTCGCCCTCGCGGGCCTCGACCGGGCGGTGGTATGGCGCGGAGTACCTGCTCGCGTGGACCGCGCCTTGTTCCGCTGGCGCGCACTCGACGGCACCGAGGTGCTCACCGCGTTCCTGGCTGCCTCGTACTCGAACGCGGTCGCGCTCCCGCTCGACGCCGACGCCCTCGCCGTGCGCGCGCGTGCGCTCGTCGACGAGCAGTCCGCCTTCGCCCCGCCCGGCCACGTCCTCGCGATGTGCGGCACCGACCACTGGCCTGCCCAACGCGGCCTGCCTGCCGCCGTTGCCGCCGCCGCGTCGGCGTCGTCGGCGCTCGGAGTGGAGGTGCGCGTCTCGTCGCTGCCGGAGTACTTCGACGCGGTGGCCGAGGTCGTCGGCGCCGACGGCCTGCCGCTGGTCGACGGTGAGATGCGCAGCGGCAGCCGTGCGAACGTGCTCATGGGCGTGACGTCGACGCGCGTCGACCTCAAGGGCCTGCAGGCAAGGGCAGAGCGCGCCATGGAGCGGTACGCGGAACCGCTCTGCCTCGTGGCGGGCACACCGGCGCCGGCAGCGATCGTCGACCTCGCGTGGTCGCACCTGGTCCTCAACTCGGCGCACGACTCGATCTGCTCGTGCTCGTCCGACGAGACGATGACGGCGGTCACGCACCGCTACCTCGAGGCGGCCGAGATCGCTGAGGGCCTCGGTCGCCGCGCCCTGGCCGCGCTTGCCTCACGGGTGCACGACTCCCGCCTCGGGCCGGGGGAGCACTCCGTCGTCGTCTGGAACCCGTCGCCGTTCGCACGCAGCGAGGTGCTGACCCTCGATGTGCCGGTGCACTGGGACACGACCGCGCCCGAACCGCGGCCGGCCGCGCTGGAGGCCCCCGACGGCACCGTCCACGAAGGCGTCCCGCTCGCGTGGCAGTCCGAGGTGATGCTCGACACCACCCTGACCGGCGACCAGGTCATGGGCTACCTACCCCTGCTGCGCACGCGGGAGTACGGCGACGTGTTCGTCAACCACGTCGACGTCGACGCTTCCGACGACGTCGTCGAGGTCGTGCTGCGCGCCGAGCCGCAGATGCGGGGCCACCTCGACGCCGAGGCACTCGAGGCCGCGGTCGTCGGCCTCGTCGACGCGAACCCGGGCCGCGAGTTCCACGTCCAGCTCGTGCGGCTCCCGACACAGCGGGTTCTCGTGCGCACCCCGCCGGTGCCCCCGCTGGGGTGGACGACCCTGCGTGCAGTGCCGGGCACTCCGGAAGCCCCCACGGCAGCGGTGCGCTGGAACGCGGACGCCGCACCCACCCTGTCGAGTGAAACGGTCGAGGTCGTGTTCGCGCCCGACGGGACCTTCACGGTCACCGACCTCGCGACGGGCGTCTCTGCGGCCGGTCTCGGACGCCTCTGCGACGGCGGCGATGCCGGCGACACGTACAACTGGTCGCCGCCGGCGCTGGACTCGCGCGTGGACGTCCCGGTCTCGGTCCTCGTCGCCGCGGTCGAGGCCGGCGACACACCGCTGCCACGCAGGTCCGTGTGCGTGGAGCGGCGCTACCTCGTCCCCGCGTCGCTGGCCGCAGGGGACCACGCTCGCGCGGACGAGCACGTGGCGCTGGACGTCAGGACGACGGTCACCCTCACCGCCGGCGAGGACGTCGTCGACGTCGACGTCGAGTTCGAGAACACCGCCTGCGACCACAGGCTGCGGATCCACCTGCCCCTGCCCGAGCCGGTCCCTGCGTCGACGGCGGGCTGCGCGTTCGGGACCGTCACGCGCGGCCTCGCAGCCGAAGGCGGCCCCCAGGAACACGCCCTCGCCACCTACCCCGCGCACCGCTTCGTGGACTGCACCGGCCCCGGCGGCGCGGGGCTCACGCTGCTCTGCGATCAGGTGGTCGAGTACGAGGTGCCCGACGGAGCGGAACTCGCAGTGACCTTGGTCCGCGCTACCGGTTACCTGTCGCGGGCGGCACCGTCGATGCGGCCCAACGCCGCCGGACCGCTCCTGCCGGTGAGGCACGCGCAATCGCTCGGACCCCACGGCCTCCGCCTCGGCATCGCGGTCCACGGCGGCGGCTTCGATCCTGCGACGACCACCACGGCTGCCGAACGGTTCGCACACCCGTTGCGGACGCGGGTCGTGCGCGACAATCCCGACGGCGACCTCGGCGCCTCGGGTGCGCCGCTGCGCCTGTCCGTGCCACCGGCCGCTGCCGTGACGGCCTTCGGGGTGACGGTCGACGACCGCCCGGAGCTGCGTCTCGTGAACCTGTCGGGCGACCACTGCCGTGTCGAGGCGCTGCCGGAGCCGTGGTTCGCCGGTCAGGCCGGGGTCTCCGCCGACCCGAGCGTCGTGGACCTCAGCGGCGCCGTCATCGGGGCCGCCCCTGGCGGGAGCGTCGACCTGGCGCCGTGGCAGATCGCCACACTGGAGTGGTAGGCCACAGTCCCCACCGAAGCGGACCTGCATGAACACCGACCCCGTCCCCGCCCCCCGCACCGACCTGAGCGGCAAGGTCGCTCTCGTCACCGGCTCCTCGCGCGGCCTCGGCGCCGCCGTGGCCCGCCGTATCGGTGCCGCCGGCGCCGACGTGATCGTGACCTACCGCAGGCACGCCGACGCGGCCGCCGCGGTCGCGGCCGAAGTGCGCAGGAGCGGCGTCCGCTGCGACGTCGTCGAGCTCGACATGGGCTCCGTCGACTCCATCGACGCGGTCTTCGACACGGTCGCGGCCGACGTCGGCCACCTCGACGTGCTCGTCGCCAACGCGGCCGCCACGAGCTTCCGCAACCTCATGGACGCCGAAGCGCGCCACGTCGAGCGCACGTTCGCGATCTCGGTCACGGGCTTCCTGCACGCGGTCCAGCGCGCGGTCCCCTTGATGGAGGCCGGCGGTGGCGGGCGCGTCGTCGCGGTGAGCGGCGCCGACACCGAGGTGTGGATCCCCGCGCACGGGATCCTCGCGGCGGCGAAGTCCGCGATGGAGACACTCGTGCGCTACCTCCAGTGCGAGCTCGGCGAGCGCGGCGTCACGGTCGTCGGCGTGAACCCGGGATGGATCGACGGCGAGTCCCTGCAGATGATGCTCGGGCCGCTGTACGAGCGCGCCGCCGGACTCGAACGCCTCACCCACCCGATGCGCCGCACTTGCTCTCCCGACGACATGGCCGAGGCGGTCACGCTCCTGTGCACGGACGCGGCGGCGTGGTTCGGGGGCAACACGATCGTCGCCGACGGCGCAGGGGGGTTCGCGTTCTGCGGCCGCTACTCGATGATGGCCGGCGCCATGCCGCAGGCGACCGTCGACGTGCTCCTCGGCACCGAGCCCGGCTCCGGCACCTCGACGGAGCCCACGCTCGCAGACGGCGAGGCGCCGTCGGTGCCGCGCCTGGGGGGCTGACCCGCCCGCCTACGTGAACAGGTCCGCCCGGGGACGCAGGGCGGCGGCCACGTGCTCGTTGGCATATCCCGCCCAGGCCACGTCGGTCGTCGTGTCGAGCGGTACGTCGAGCGGCCCCGGCGGGAGTGCCTCGACGACGACCCCGGCGGAGCGTGCGACGACGATCGCGGCGAGGTCGTAGGGATGCGCGCACAGGCCGGTACTGCCCGCCACCAACGGGCGCGGGTCGAACACCGCCGCGTCGGCGCCGGTGGCGAGGCCCATGAGCTGGCCGCCGGTGCAGAGGTATGCGTCCTCGAAGACGGGCACGTCGAGGTGGCCGAGCACGGCATCCTCCCACGCAGCAAGCGGAACACGCGGTCGGTGCAGACCGCGCACCACCGAGACGAACGAGCGCGCCACACCGGGGGTCTCGCGCGGGGTGAGCACGAACGGCACGGACCGGCCCCGATCGGAGAGGTCGTCGCGACGGGCATCGACGGGTCCGCCTCGCACCGCCCACGCGACCGTCCCGCGAGCGGCATCCGCGCAGGGGATCTCGACCGCCGCCCCGACCTCGAGGTCTTCCAGTGTCCCCGCCTCGCGGCCGGCCCCGAGGAGAACCCAGGCGCTGCGCTTGCCCGCGAGGAGGACGCGGCTCCCGTCGACGGGGTCGCAGATGTAGCGCCACGGCCCCCCGCCCACGTCACCGCCCACCGCGAGGGTGCTGTCGTGGCCCTCGACGACCGCAGTGCCGGGCCAGCGCCACAACCCGGCCAGCCCCGCGACCACCTCGGCCTCGGCGCGCACGTCGACACCGAAGACCTCGTCGCCGCCCTCGACACGCACCACGTCGGCATCGCCCTGGGTCGTGCCGCGGCGGACCGCGTCGCGCACCAAGCGACCCACGTCGGCGAGGGCCGATGCGAGCTCCACGAGGTCGTCGGCTGCTGTCACGGCGAGAACCTACCCAGACGCGAGCCACGTGCGAGCGGCGCGGTCGTCATCTCCCGGTCGGGAAGCCTCCGAAGTAGGCCATCATGCGGCTCTCGAGCTGGGCCGTCCACAGGCTGCGCAGGGCGCTCATGACGTCTTCGGGGCTGCCGTCGCGTGCGTCGTTCTGGGCGTCGAGGAACTGCATCGAGATCGGCGACGCGTCCACGCCGTGGGCTTCGAGTGCCGCGACGCCGCGGCGAACACCGTCGACGGACGTCGCGACCATCGCGCCGAGCTCGTCGGGGTTGCCGGTGTCGGTGAGCGTGCCGAGGTTGGCAGGATCGATCGACGCCTGCAGCGAGTAGAACCGGGCGATGAGGTCCGCTGCCGTCACGTAGTTGTTGAGCGCGGCGCCGAGGCGCGCATAGGAGAGGTCGGGAGCGCCGGCACCCCCTGACCCGGCACGGTCCTCGAGCGTCTGCAGGATCTCCTGCTGGTAGAGCGCCGCCGCGTAGTCGGGGAGCTTGAGCGCCATGACCTGCTTCGCCTGCTCGTCGGTGATTCCCGCGGCCTGTGCGACCTGCCGCAGGAACGTGACCTCGAACACCCGCAGGTTGGCATCGGCGCCGCCCTGGAACAGCGACGCGAGGACAGCGGGGTCCACGTTCGGCGAGACGGCCGGGCCGGGGATGTCGGCGAGGATCTCGAGCGCGTCGGAGCTCAACGCGCCCAACAGACCGGCCTCGGTGCGCATCTGCACGGCGTCGGCAAGGGTGTCCATCGTGAGGCCGGGGCTCTTCAACAAGTCCTCGGACGCGAGTTGCAGGCCGATGCCGCGTGCGACGGCTTCGTAGGCGCTCACGAGCGCCTCGACGTCGGTGACCGTTGCCGGTGACTTGGTCAGCAGGTCTTCGAGCGACGCCGACAGGGAGTCCTTGAAGTCGGTCTGCTGGTCGAGGAAGGTCTGCAGGGCAGCGGGGCCGCCGTGGGAGAGGGCGGCGTACGCGCCGGCCTGTGTGAGCGAGACGAGCTGCAGCGCGGCGGCCTGCAGGGCCTCGTCGAACGCCACCGCCGACTTGGAGTCGTCGAGTGACGA
Source organism: Acidimicrobiia bacterium (assembly GCA_046331095.1). Lineage (GTDB taxonomy): Bacteria > Actinomycetota > Acidimicrobiia > UBA2766 > UBA2766 > JAIBAC01. The sequence continues at coordinate 513,886 of JAXLRM010000004.1, read as the reverse complement.
GCGGGCAGCGTCGGCCTTCTCCGCGGCCAGCTCGGTCTGCTCGCTCACGCGCGGGCCGCGCCGGACGTCGGCGGGCAGCCGGTCGAACCTGGCGACGAGGCCCTCGTAGGTGTCGAGCCACTTGGATGTGTGCTCGTCGAGACGGCGCGCCACCTCGTCGCCGACTCGGACGTCCTGGGCCGGCTCGGGCATTCGCGAGATCTCGTGGCCACCTGTGGCCTCGCGGTAGGCCTCGCCGACGTCACCGACCTCCTCCACCTCGACACCGAGTCGCTCTCCCAGGGTGACGACGTCGACCTTGGCGCCGGTGTTCTCCGAGTCGGCCATACGCTGTCCGGCGGGGACGAGAACCTTGCGCTTGCCTGCTTCCTTGGCGCCCTGGATCTTCTCGGGGATGCCGCTGACCGGGCCGATGCTGCCGTCGGGGTTGATCGTGCCCGTCATCGAGACCGACTTGTCGATCGTGTCCCCGTTGACGGCGGCGGCGACACCGACGGTCATGAAGGCGCCGGCGCTGGGCCCGTCGATCACGTCCGAGACCGCGAAGTCCACAGCGACCTTGCCGGGGTCTGCCCCGGTGGCGAGGATCCCGAACACCGAGCCCGCCCACTGGGACGCCTTCCACTCGTCGCCTGTGTTGCCCACGCCTGTCTGCTCGGAGTTGAGCGAGAACCTGCCCTGGTCGTCGGGGCGGACGGTGATGTCGACGTCGGTGGTACCGCCCTTGCCGTTGTCGGGACGGAACCACAAGACGTCCACTTGGACGCTGTGTTCCTGCACCTCGCGGGGCGCCACGGACGTGGCCGCGCCGGTACTGCTGCTTCCTGTCGAGCAGGCGCTCGCGACGAGCATCACCGCACCGGCAAGTGCGGCGAGACGGCGACTGGCCATACGTGAGTCCTCCTCGACGTGGATGCGGATGATGGGGCCGCCCGGTCGCGCTACTCCGCGGCGTCGGCGAGTGACTCGGACAGCGAGGGGTGGACGCAGAAGGTGTCGACGAGGTCGTCGAGGCGCAGGCTGCTGCGCACCGCCAGCGCGATCGGCGCGATCAGCTCGGCCGCGGCGGCGCCGACGATCGAGCCCCCCAGCACCTCGCCCGTGAGCGGGTCGCTCACGATCTTCACGAAGCCCGAGTGCTGGCCCTCGATGAGCGCCTTCGGGTTCGACCCGAAGGGCACCTTCGTGACGCGGATCTTGCGGCCCTGGCCGAACGCCTCGGCTTCCGCGACGCCGACGTCCGCGATCTCGGGGTCGGTGAAGATCGCCTGCGCCACGGCCCCGTAGTCGAGCGGCCTGGCGGTCAGGCCGACGACGTGGTGGCCCACGAGGCGGCCCTGTGCCGCTGCCAGCGAGGAGAGGGGCATCTTGTCGGTGACGTCACCGGCCGCGTAGATCGACGCCACGTTCGTGCGGCAGAACTCGTCCACGGGGACGTGGCCGGAATCGAGGACCTTCACACCGGCGGCGTCGAGACCGCAGGCGTCGGTGTTGGGGACCGAGCCGATCGCGAGCAGCACGTGGCTGCCCTTGACCGTGCGGCCGTCCTCGATGTCGACCGTCACCTCGTCTCCGTGACGCTCGACACCCGCCGCGCGTGCGCCCTTGAGGATCGTGACGCCGCGTGCGACGAGCTCCTCCTCGAGGGCGTACGCCACCTCGGGGTCCTTGCCGGGCAGCACGTGGCGCCTGCTCGCGACGAGGGTGACCTCGCACCCGAGCGCGTTGAAGATGTGCACGAACTCGACGCCGGTGACGCCCGATCCGACGATCACCATGTGCTCGGGCAGCGAGTCGAGGTCGTATGCCTGGCGCGAGATGAGGACGCGTTCGCCGTCGACCTCGGCCCACGGGGGCACGCGGGGGCGGCTCCCCATCGCGAGGAGGATCGCGTCCGCCTCGAGCACCTCGTCGCCGTCGCCGGTGGTCACCGTCACGCGGCGGTCGTCGAGCAGCCGTGCGGTGCCGCGGATCAAGCGGACGCCCTGACTCGCGAGCTCGTCGTCGACGTTGGCGTTGAGGCTGTGCCATATGTCGCTGATGCGCTCCGACACCCGCGGGAGGTCGACGCGGCTGTCCGCGAGGGTCACGTCGATGCCGAGCGAGCGCGCCCTCCGCAAGGCGGTGAGGGCGTTGCCGCTCGCGACCATCGCCTTGGACGGGATGCAGTCCCACAGGTGCGCGCCCCCACCGAGGATGTCACGCTCGACCAGGGTCACATCTGCGCCGAGGCGCGCCGCCGTCGACGCCGCGCGGTTACCTGCCGGGCCGCCGCCCACGATCACGAGTCGCATACGGGGAAGCTACCAAGGCGCCACCGGCCCGCATCCCGCCGGCGAGGAGTGACTCAGCAGGAGGTCACGTGGATCGGGTCCGACTCCGGTTCGCGTATGCGGCCGTTGCCGCCGTCGATCGTGGCGTCGGCGTCACCCGACAAGGCCTTCGAACACCTCCCTGCGTTCGGCCGCGACGGGAACACGCGCTCATCCGGCGCGGAAGGCCTCCAGGAGGCGGCGCGCCGCGGCGGACGGTGTGACGCGGCCGGCACGGACGCCGGCATCGAGGTCGGCCACCATGGCAGCCACCTCCGGGGCGGACCTGAGCGACTCCTCGACGAGGTTGCCGACCTCGCGCCACATCTCGGCGCCGGCCTGTTCGGCCCTGCGTGTGGGCCATTCCCCCGAGGCGACGAGGGCGTCGCGCGCCCGCACGACGGCGTCCCACACCTCGGCGAGCCCGCTTCGCTCCACCGACGACACGAGGAAGACCTCGGGCTGCCAACCCAGGCTGCGGGGCCGCATGAACCCGAGCGCACCCCGGTACTCCGACGCGGCGGCACGTGCCGCAGCGGTGAGGTCGCCGTCGGCCTTGTTGACCACGACGATGTCGGCGAGCTCCATTATCCCGCGCTTGATGCCCTGCAACTCGTCGCCGCCACCGGGCGCGAGGAGGAGCACGAAGAGGTCGACCATGTCGGCGACGGCGGTCTCGGACTGGCCCACACCGACGGTCTCGACGAGCACGACGTCGAAGCCGGCCGCCTCGCAGACCAGCATCGCCTCGCGGGTGCGCCGCGCCACGCCGCCGAGGGTCCCACTCGACGGCGACGGGCGGATGAACGCCCTGGGGTCGCGGGCGAGGTCCTCCATGCGGGTCTTGTCGCCCAGGATCGAGCCGCCGCTGCGCTTGCTGGACGGGTCGACGGCGAGCACGGCGACGTCGTGGCCACGCGCGGTGAGCATGGTGCCGAGCGCCTCGATGAAGGTCGACTTGCCGACTCCGGGGGTACCCGAGACGCCGATCCGGACCGCCGCGCCGGTGTGTGGGAGCAACTCGGCGAGGAACTCCTCGGCGAGGCGCTGGTGGTCCGCCCGTGTGGACTCCACGAGCGTGATCGCGCGCGCGAGGGCCCTGCGGTCGCGCCTGCGCACCTCGGCGGCGAGCTCGGCGACGTCGACGTCGGACATGGGCGCGACGGTACCGCCCCGGCACCGCTCCTCGTGCGCGCCCGGCACCGCTCCTCGTGCGCGCCCGAGGGCTTGGAGCACGATCCGGCCAAACCCGAGGGCTTGGAGAACGATCCGGCCAAACCCGAGGGCTTGGAGAACCAGAGTGACACGTACGGGCGCTGCAGTTCTCCAACCCCCGGACTTTGGCCGGTCTGTTCTCCAAGCGGGGGCCGACCACCGTCGCGTGACCGCCGGGTACCTTCCCAGCCGTGGCGACCAGCGGCGGCGACGACGACGACGACTTCGGGGACTTCGACGACGACGACGACGACTTCGGGGACTTCGACGGGCCCGACTGGGTCCCCGGTGCGATCGAGCCGAACGTCGCCGCCCGTCTCGTGGACCTGGTGTTCCTGCTCTCGAACGGGTCGTACACGCTCGCGCAGATCCGGGACCGCTTCGCGTCGATGGGCGAGTACGCAGGCGACAGCAACACCGCCCGCCAGAAGTTCCGCCGCGACAAGGCGAACCTCAAGCGCCTCGGGATCGACGTCGTCGAGGTCGACGACACGTACCACATCCCCGCCCCGAGCGGCCCCCTCGCCCGGCCCCTCACGTCCGACGAGACCGCCGCCGTGGCGCTCGCGGCGCGCAGGGTCCTGCCCACGGTCGCGCCCGACGTCCGCAGCGCGATCCAGGTCGGCCTCGCGAAGCTGGGCGCCACCGGCTTCCTCGACGACGCCCCGTGGCAGTCGCGGATGCCGACGCCGTCGACGCTGCTGCCCGTCCTCGCAGCGCGGGGCTGCCGCGCCCTGAGGATCGGGTACACGAACGCCGCGGGCGATCACGGCAACCGGGTGATACACCCGTGGGCCGTGCACTGCACCGAGGACAACTGGTACGTGCGCGCCTGGGACGAGCGCTCGGGCGCAGCGCGCACGTTCAAGCTCGACCGGATCGCCCCCGATCCCGAGGTCGTCTCGCCCGCCCCCGAGTTCGTCGCGGCACCCGACCCGAGCGCGGCGGCGGCCGACCTCGCCGCGGGGCCGTGGGAGTGGGGTGACGCCGAGCCACACGAGGTCGTCATGCGCCTCGTCGGCCCGCGTGCAGCCGGACTCCTGCCCGACGGGGCCGTCATCGAGGACGACACCGGCGACGGGGCCGCGGCCACCGCGCGCATGTCCGTCCGCGACGACGCCAACATGGCGACCACGGTCCTGCGCCTCGGCGAGGGCGTCGAGGTGGTGTCGCCGCCGTCGACGCGCGACGCGGTCAGGCAACGCCTCGACGCCGTCCTCGCGACTTTCGCCGCCGCGTCACCGCCGGCCGCACCGACGTTGAAGCCGCGCCGGGTCCGCCCGCGCGAGCCGAAGGCCGACCTCGCCCACACGACGAGGCTCCTGCGGCTGCTCGGCGTGGCGCACGCACGGAAGGATTCCGGCTTCGAGGTCGACGAGCTCTGCACGATGCTGCAGTGCAGTGCGGGCGAGCTGCGTGACGACATGGCGCTGCTCACCCACTGGTGCGGTGTGCCTCCGTTCGAGGGCGGGGAGATCGTGGAGGCGACCAAGGAAGGCGGCCGTGTGCGCCTCCGCAGCGCCGACCTCCCGCTCGTCGCGTCGCTCACGGACTGGGAGGCGGCCGCGCTCGCAGTCGCGGTGCGCCTCGCGATCGAGGTGGAGCTGGAGCCCGCGACCGCCACGTTGCTCACGGGTGTGCTCGACGTGCTCCACGTCGAGGCGGAGTCGTTCAAGGTGAGGCGCCCGCAGGTGGCCGTCGTCGCCACCGAAGGCACCGCCGCGGGCACGCTCGCGGCCGCGGTTGCCGGCGAGCAGCAGTGCGAGATAGAGCACTGGAGTCCCGGACGCGACGCGCCGCGGCGGCGTGTGGTCGACCCGTGGCGCCTCGACAACTCCCGCGGCCTGCTCTACCTCGCCGCGTTCGACCACGACTCGGACGAGGTGCGGATGTTCCGCGTCGACCGAATCGGCGAAGTCCGCGTGCTCGATGCGCGGATCTGTCACCCCCAGGACGTCGACCTGCCACCCGAGGCGAACCGGCTCACCGGCCCCGGCGACGTCGAGGTGGTGGTCTCCCTCCCCGACGACCACGTCGCCTGGGCGAGCAGCCGCTACGGCACCGACGCCGTCAGGGAGTCCCCCGACGGGTGCAGCTTCCTCGTGCTGCCCACGGGCGACCCCGAGCGCCTCGCCCCCCCGCTGCTCGCCCTGAGGCCTCGCTGCGAGGTCGTCGCGCCTGCGCAGGCGCGGGATGCGGTCGCCGCCCTCGCCCGGAGGTTGCGCTCCCGCTACGCGTGACCGCTCAGCGGTCGAAGCGGGTGACAACCTCGACGTGGGGGGTGTGTGGGAAGAGGTCCACGACGGTCGCCGACACCGGCGTGTAACCCTCCCCGGCGAGCAGGCGGGCGTCGCGGCCGCACGCCGCCGCGTCGCAGCTCACGAGGACAAGCCGCGCGGCCCCGGTGGCGGCGAGCACGGCGGCTGCGTCGGGGCCGAGCCCGGAGCGGGCCGGGTCGGCGACGACGAGGTCGACGGGCTCGGGCGTCCACGCGGCGACGTCGCCGCAGACCACGTCCACGTGGCGGTCCGCCAGGTTGGCAACCGCGTCCGCCGCGGCCCCCGGATGGGACTCGACGCCGATCACCCGGCTGGGCTCGCCGAGGCTGCCGCCGAAGATGCCCACGCCGCAGTAGGCGTCGAGCAGGACGGGGTCGCCCGTGAGGGCATCGCCGGCCGCGGCGCGCACGGCGTCGACGAGCGCCTCGGCCCCGTCGGGCCGCGTCTGGAAGAAGGCGCCCGCCGAGATGCGCCAACGCCGACCCGCGACGACCTCGTGGAACCAGGCGGATGCACCTGCCGCGAGCTCGTCCTCGCCGACGACGACGACGTCCGGGGCGGCGTCCACGTCCACGGCGTCGGGGGCCGTGACGACGAGCCGGTCGCCGGTGCCGGCACCGCAGCGCAAGGTGGCCTCGCGGGCGGAACCGAAGTCGGTCGTGGCGATCATGTCGTCGACGAGCGGGTGTGCGACGGGGCACGCCTCGACACCGACGACGTCGTGGCTGCGGTGGCCGCGGAAGCCCGGACGGCCGGCCTCCACCGCCATCCGCAGCGTCGTGCGCGCGCCCATCGGCGGGAGCGCGGGCGCCGCCGTCACCTCGACCTCACCCGGCGCGTACCCACCCACCCGGCCGAGCGCATCCATCACGACGTCGAGCTTGTAGGCGACCTGCGCGGCGGGAGCGGCGTGCTGCCAGCGGCACCCTCCGCAACCACGTGCGACGGCGGGACAGGGCGGCTCCACCCGGTCGGGCGACGCCGACTCGACCGCGATCACGCGCCCGCGTTTGACGCCGCCTCGCCTTCGTGTGCCGACGAGCACGCCCACCGTCTCGCCGGGGAGGGCGCCCTCGACGAGAACGACCTCACCGTGGGGGTCGCGACAGAGGGCGGCGCCGCCGCTCACCATCCTTTCCGCGACGAGCACGACGGTGTCGGCCATGGCCATCAGACGCGGTGGGTGTCGTCGTGTGACGGGTCGTCCACCACGACGCCGCACGTGGGGCAGAACCAGCGGGCCTCGAGCGGTGTGCCGCACGCCCGGTGCAGCGGGGTCGCGCCGTCGGCATGGCGTGCACCCCACTGCGACAGGAGCCGGAGGGCACCAGCGAGCTCCGCGCCCGCCTCGGTGAGCTGGTAGGCGAAACGGGGCGGGCGCTCCTGGTAGGGGATCGCCAGAACGAGGCCGTCCGCCTCGAGGCTCTTCAGGCGCGCCGAGAGGACGCTCGGTGCGGCACCCGGGAGTGCGTCCTGGAGCTCGCCGAAGCGCAGCGGGGCGCCGAGGAGCGCGTCGACGACCTGCATGCTCCAACGATCCCCGATCAGGGCCGCAGCGGCCGCGATGCCGGAGGTCGGGGGTGGGCGGGAGTCGGAGTGGGAGTCGGAGTCGGAGCCGGGCGTCGTCACCCGGAGATCCTTGCAGAAATCCGGGAACCGCCCCACGGGGAGTAGTAACTATGTATTCGCTAGTTACTACTCAGGAGTCGAGAATGAGTGCATCCGAAGAGCTGCAGCGCTCGACCGCCGCAGTGGCCGACACGGTGGGCGCGGCGGTGGTCGGGATCGGGCGCGGCATCCGCGGGGCGGGCGTCGTGGTCGGTGACGGCCTCGTGGTAACAAACGCGCACAACCTGCGAGGCAGCGAGGTCACGGTCACCTACGCGGACGGGTCCCGCGCCACGGGGGCAGTCGCCGGGGTCGACCTCGACGGCGACCTCGCCGTCGTGCGCGTCGACACGCGCGGCGCCCCGGTCCCGGACTGGGACGGCACCCCCGAGCTCGGTGCCACCGTGTGGAGCCTGGCCCGCACACCGGACGCGAAGCTGCGGGTCACGAGCGGTCCGGTATCGGGAACCGAGCGCGGCTTCCGCGGCCCGCGGGGACGGCGCATCGTCGGGGGGTTCGAGCACACCGCGCCCCTCGCACGTGGATCCTCGGGCGGCCCCGTCGTCACCGGCGACGGCCGCCTCGTGGGAATCAACACCCACCGCGTCGGCGACGGCTTCTACCTCGCCGTGCGCACGGACGCGGAACTGCGCCGCCGCGTCGACGCCCTCGCCGCGGGCGAGTCGCCGTCGCGCCGCTCGCTCGGCATCGCCGTCGCTCCCCCGCCCGTGGCACGCAAGCTGCGCAGGTCGGTAGGCCTGGGCGAGCGCGACGGGCTCCTGGTGCGCGACGCCGACCCCGACGGCCCCGCCGGGCGCGCGGGGATCGAGCCGGGAGACCTCCTCGTGCGCGCGGGCGGCCGCGACCTGCACTCCGTCGACGACCTGCACGCGGCGCTCGACGCCCTCGGCGAGGGCGACTCCATGGCCTTCGTCGTCGTACGCGGCGACACCGAGCGGGACGTGCGCGTGACGTTCGACCCGGGCGCGCCCCGTTCGGAGGGGTCCGCCTGATGGGCACGCCGGCGCGGCTCCCCGGTGCCGAGGCCGAGGCCGGCCCCGATTCCGGGGCGCAGGCCGAGTCGGAGGCGGAGGCGGAAGCCGAGGTGGATGCCGAGTCGGAGGCACTCGACGCGTACAGCTCGATCGTGACCGCGGTCGCCGAGAGGCTGCTGCCGTCGGTGGCGGCCCTCGAGCATCGGGGCGGGGCGGGCTCGGCGGTCGTGTTCACACCTGACGGCTGTCTGGTGACGTCGGCGCACGTGGTCGAACGGGCCCGGCGCGGCACGGCTGTCTTCGCCGACGGCGCCGAGGCGCCCTTCGACGTGGTCGGCAGCGACCGTCTCTCCGACCTCGCCGTCGTGCGGGCGGACGCGTCGGGACTCCCCGCGGCGCCACTCGGGGACGCGTCGCGCCTGCGCGTGGGACAGCTCGTGGTCGCCATCGGTACGCCGCTCGGCTTCGCCGGGTCGGTGTCCGCCGGCGTGGTGAGCGCCGTCGGCCGCAGCATCGCTACAGGTCCGGACCGCATGGTCGAGAACGTCATCCAGACCGACGCCGCGCTGCACCCGGGCAACTCCGGCGGCGCCCTCGCCACGTCGGCCGGCCGGGTCGTGGGGATCAACACCGCTGTGGTCGGCCCCGGGATCGGCCAGGGTCTCGGCCTCGCCGTCCCCGTGGACGCCACGACGCTTGCGATCCTGTCTGCGTTGACGACGCGGGGCCGGGTGCGCCGCGGCTTTCTCGGCGTCGGCGGCGGATCCAGGCCGCTCCCGCCGCGGGCTGCAAGGGCGGTCGGGCGGGACAGCGGCGTCGAGGTGCTCGAGGTCGCCAAGGCCAGCCCGGCACACGACTCCGGCATCCGCCTCGAGGACGTCATCGTCGGCCTCGACGGCCGCCCGGTCCGCACCGTGGGCGACCTGCAGGCCCTGATGACCGAGGACCGCATCGGCCACGCCGTGCCGCTGCGACTCGTGCGCGGCGGCGAGGTCCTCGACGTGATCGTCGTCCCCACCGAACTGCGCTGACGGCCCGACCCGCCGCTCGGGCACGGGTCGGCACGGGTCGACACGCCGAGCAAGGGAGCGCCGGATTGGGCTCGGGTGTGACCTGCAGCGGGGCCGCCAGAGCGTAGGGTTGTGTCCCCGTCGACGAGAGGTTTGCCGTGACCGACCAGCAGCCCCCGTACCCACCCGTGCCACCCCAGCAGCCGGGCCAACCGGGCGGACAAGCCGGCGTGCCGCCGCCGCCACCTCCGGGGCAACCGACCGCCCCGATGCCGTCCCAGCCCGGGGGCATTCCCCCGATGCCGCCCGGCTACGGTGGGCCCGCGCCGTCCCAGCCGACCCAGCAGTTCCCCCAGACCCAGCCCGGGCCGGGGGCACCACCCCCGCCGGGCTTCCCTCCCGGTCCCATGGCTGGCGGGCCGGGCATGCCGCCCGGTGGACCTCAGAAGTCGCGCACGGGCCTGATCGTGGGCGTGATCGTCGCCGCCGTGGTCGTCGTCGCCGGCCTCGGCGTGGGCGCCTACTTCCTGTTCGCGAACAAGACCAAGACGGCGGCGCCGGAGACGACCGAGCAGACCTCGACGACGAAGGGCTCGATCCTGTCGTCGACGACCAAGCCCAAGGACGGCGTCACGACCACGGACCCCCTCGCGCCCCTCTTCGGTGGGACCAGCTCCGACGGGACCGAGGGCCTCTCCTCCGACGAGATGTCCTGTGTGGAGTCGACCCTGCAGAACATCCTGTCACCCGCGGAGCAGCAGGACCTGCAGAGCCCGAACACCTCCGACGCGACTCTCACGAAGGTCGCCCGCGCGATGGACTCGTGCGTGTCGGTCCAGTCCCAGGAGCGCTTCTACGCCAAGTACATCAAGCAAGGCCTGCAGAAGAGCGACATCACCGTGACCGACAAGCAGGCCGAGTGCATGGCGCAGGCACTCGTGTCCGCGAGTGTGTCCTTCGCCGACTTCGTCGGCGGCGGTTCGACCGGCACCCAGCAGCAGATCGCCGACGCCGCGAGCTCCTGCGGGGTCAAGGCCAACTGACCCCGACGTGGGGACGCCAGACGTCACCACAACCCGCTTCACGTCCCCACGTCGATACCCGACCCCGACGTGGGGACGCCAGACGTCACCACAACCCGCTTCACGTCCCCACGTCGATCGGCTAGACGGCGGTCCAGCCGCCGTCCACCACGAGGGTCTGGCCGACCACGTAGGTGCTCGCGTCCGACGCCAGGAACAGCAGCGCCCCGTCGAGCTCGTCGGCACGGCCGGGACGACCTGCCGGGCAGCGGCGCTCGAGGCGGTCGCGGAAGCGGGGGTCGTCGATGCCGGTGCCCGTCATCTCCGAGGGGAAGTAACCGGGAGCGAGCGCGTTGACGCGCACCCCCCGGCGCGCCCACTGCGCCCCGAGCTCGCGGGTCAGGTTCACCACCGCGGCCTTGGTCGCCGAGTAGCTCGCGGCACCGGGGATGTCCCAGCGGCCCACGAAGCCGTACATCGACGCGACGTTGACGATCACCCCGCTGCCACGCTCGAGCATCCCGGCGCCTGCCAGGAGTGAGAGGCGGTGCAACGCTGTCACGTTGACCGCGAACGTGTGCTCCCACTGCTCGAGGGACTCCTTCTCCATCCGCACCATCTGGGAGACACCCGCGTTGTTGACGAGCACGTCGACGCGTCCGCACTCACGCGCGGCGGTCTCGACGAGGCGCACACGGTCGGCTTCCTCGGTGACGTCGCAGCCCACCACGACCGAGCGTTCGAGGCGCGCCGCGAGATCGTCGAGGCGTTCGCGACGGCGGGCGGCGAGGACGACGGTCGCGCCCGCACCGTGGAGGACCTCGGCGAAGCGGGCGCCGAGACCCGAGGACGCCCCCGTGACGAGGCAGACGGCGCCGTCGAGGCGGAACCGGTCGAGCGCGTCGCGCGCGGAATGGGTCATGGCGGGCGATGGTACCGGCGACCGGGTCCTGGCTAGCTTGGCCGCGCATGCTCAGTCCCGCGATCGAAACGTCCTCGCTCTCCTTGTCGGGCCTGACGATGAGCGCGCTCGTGGCAGGGCCGGCCGACGGCGAGCCGGTGGTGCTCCTGCACGGGTTCCCCGACACGAACCGGACCTGGGCCGCCCAACTCCGGTCACTCGCGGGCGCCGGCTACCGATGTGTCGCACCGATGCTGCGCGGCTACGAACCGTCCTCGCAGCCTGACACGCTGGTCACGTCCTACAGCCCCGTGCGGGCAGCAGACGACCTCGTCGAGCTCGCACGCGGGCTCGGGGCGCCCGTGCACGCCGTGGGCCACGACTGGGGCTCGGTGATCGTGCAGCTCGCCAAGGTCATGGCGCCGGAGTGCTTCGCGTCGGCGACGCTGGTCGCGGTGGCACCGATGCAGGAGAGCAGCGCCCGGATCCTGCGCACCCCGGGCCAGTTCGTGAACTCGGCCTACATGTTGCTGTTCCAGTTCCGCGGGCTCGCCGAGGCCATCGTCGCCCGCGACGACTACGCGTTCGTCGAGGCCCTCTGGCGGCGCTGGTCGCCGGGATGGGACTACGACCCCGACGACATGGCGGCGCTCAAGGCCACCCTCGCCGAGCCCGGCGTCCTCACCAGCGCCCTCTCGTACTACCGCTCGATGGCACAGGTGCGCAGCCCCGAGGCCCGGCGACTTGCACACCTCACGCGGCGGCCCGTCGAGGTACCCACGCTCGCGGTGACCGGCCGCACCGACCGCTGCATGGACACGCGCGTCTTCGACGACCTCGACACCTCCCGCTTCCGCGCCGCCTTCGAGGTCGAGCGTCTCGAGGGCGGCCACTGGACCCACGGCGAGGACCAGGACGCGTTCGACATGCTCCTTCGGGACTGGATCGGAACCCACGGAGCGAGGCTGTGAGCCCCCGGCGGCCCAGGGTCGCCCTCGTCCTCGGCGGCGGCGGGCCCGTGGGCCACGCCTACCACTGCGGTGTCCTCCGCTCGGTCGAGGACGCCACCGGATGGGACCCACGCACTGCCGACCTCGTCGTGGGTACGTCCGCGGGCGCCCAGGTCGCAGCCCTCCTGCGCGCGGGCATGGGGACCGCCGACCTGTTCGCCCGCGTCACCGGCGCGGACATGAGCCCCGAGGGCGCCGCGATCGCACGCCACTACCACAGGCCCCGCCCCGGCAGCGACGGCGCCGGACGCCGGTGGCGTCCCGCCTCCCCCCAGCGGCTCCTGCGTGCCCTGCGGCGCCCCTGGGAAGCGCACCCGGGGACCATCGTCGCTGCCGTGGCGCCCGCGGGCACGACGTCGCTCGCACCGATGGTGGCCGGGCTGCGCGAGGTGTTCGCCGACGGGTGGCCCGCCGCGGCGACGTGGTTCGTCGCCCTGCGTGTCGACACGGGCCAGCGAGTCGCGTTCGGACGGCCCGGCGCCCCGAGTGCCGACGTGGGCAGCGCCGTGGCCGCGTCGTGCGCCGTGCCGGGGATGTTCGCGCCCGTCGAGGTCGAGTTCAGCCGCTACGTCGACGGCGGTGTCGTGTCGCCCACCAATGCCGATCTGCTCGCCGACGAACGCTGCGACCTCGCCCTGATCCTGGCGCCGACGACCGCCCGCACCGGTGCGGGCATGCACGCCGACACGGCGTTGCGCCACCTCCTGCGCGCGGTCCTCGACGCCGAGGTGCGCAAACTCGCCAAGGCCGGGATCGCCTCCTACGTCGTCCAACCCGGAGCCACCGAGTTGAAGGCTATGGGCGTCAACGCCCTCGACGTCGCGCGGATGGAGCCGGTCGCCCACGCCGCCCGTGACGCGATGGCGGAACTGCTCGCGGATCCCGACGAGTCGGGCCACCTCGCGGCGCTGCGCACCGCCGCGCAGGCGCCTCGGTAGCGGCGCTCGCCGCTTCCTCCCACGTGCGCGCTCGACTACACACAGGTGCCTGGTGGCGTCGAGGTGGCAAGCACCGCGGCCATGCCTCTCAGTAGCGCGCCCGCAGCCACTCGGCGACGAGCTCCATCGCCGCGGGCCGGTGGCCCTCCAGGTAATGAGGGGCGCCCTTCATCTCGTGGTAGGTGACGTCGGTGGCACCGGCGGCGTCGCGGATGGCGTGGGCCTCAGAGAGGCGGATCTCGGTGTCGGCGCTCGGGTGCACGATCAGGGTCGGCACCTCCACGTCCGGCAGCGTCGCCGCGAGGCGGGCGTCCGAGGACAGGGCCGACCAAGTCGAGAGCCAGCCGCGAGCGGTCATCGTGCGGCCGAGCCCGCCGCGGCCGTAGTTCGCGACGAAAGGATCGGGGAACGCGAACAGCGAGCCGAGCGGCCTGTCGTCGGGATCGATGGAGGGGTCGAGATAGGCGGGGTCGGCGAGGGTGCGGTAGATCGTGAGGATCTCGCCGTGGACCTGGCGCTTCTTCGCGTCGCGCCAGGCGTCGCTGCCTTCCTCGAGGCCGTGCGCGAGCGTGCGTGACGACTCGTTCGCGGCCACCGCCGCGCGTGCGACAGCGTCGATGCGGGCGACACGGTCGAGTTGGGCCTGCCGGTACCGGGCGAGCCAGTCGCGGTCGTAACTGCACGGCTGCGGCCACGGCCGCCACCCGTTCGCGGGGTCGTACATGTCGAACTCGGCGACCGCGGTGAACGGGTCGGACTCGTCGGCGACGGACGGGTCGATGACCTTGGCCATGAACACGCCTTCGCCGGGGTGCGCGGCGCAGCCGACCCAGCCGTCGCCGCAGCCGGTGCGCGCCTGGGCGAGCGCCATGAGCGAGCCGCCGCCGGAGTTGCCGAACAGGACGACGGCTTCGGCGCCGCGGCCGCGCATCTCGGCGACGGCGGCCGTGACGTCGACGACGCACGCCTCGTGGAGGCAGTCCTGGTCGTTGTTGAGGTACCGGGTCGTGAATCCGAGGACCGCGTAGCCCGCCGCCGCCAGCAAGGGACACGCGTAGTGGACGCTGAAGTCGCCGCGAGGGTGCGCGAGCACCACCGCCGTCTTCCACTCGGTCCCCACTGGCGGGGTCCACAGGACTCCGCGCACGAGGGCGAGGTCGTCGGTGACTATGCGCACCTCCTCGGTGCGGACCCCGACACCGGGGTCGTCCTCGGCGAGGGGCCAGTAGCTCATGCCGAAGGGGCGGCGTTGTCCCAGGATCGTCAAGTCGGCCTCCGGGGCGACGGGAGGCCACACTATCGGCCACGATGCCCGTTGAGCCGCCGCCGTCGCGATGGGACCTGCCCCCTGCGGAGTCCGCCGGGGACGACGACGTCGTGGGCGCCGGTGCCGACCTCGAACCGGGCACCCTCCTCGACGCGTACCGCCACGGGATCTTCCCGATGCCGCTCCAGCCCGGTGTCCTCGGGTGGTGGAGCCCCGCGCGGCGTGGGATCCTCCACCCCGGCCGCCTGCACGTCTCGGCGTCGCTGCGCCGTTCCTGTGCTGCCTACGAGATCCGCGTCGACACGGCCTTCGGCGCGGTCGTGTCCGCCTGCGCCGATCCTGGCCGCCCCGGCGGCTGGATCGACACCTCGATCCAGGCGGCCTACCTACGCCTCCACGAACTCGGGTGGGCACACAGCGTCGAGGCGTGGACCCGCGTCGGCGATGGCGGAGCCGGCACGCTCGCAGGCGGGCTCTACGGCGTCGCGATCGGGGGGCTCTTCGCGGGCGAGTCGATGTTCCACCGCCGCCGCGACGCGTCGAAGGTGGCGCTGTGCGGCCTCGTCGAACTCGTCGACGACGGCGTCCCCGGGCGTGTGATCGACTGCCAGTGGCAGACACCGCACCTCGCCTCGCTCGGCTGCGTCGAGGTGGCGCGCAGCGAGTACCTCGGCATCCTCGCCACCGCGCTCGACCTGCCGCTGCCGCCGGTGTTCACCGACCACGCGGCGCCGTAGTTGGGGCTAGCTTCGGCGGTAGTCGGGTCCTCCGAGCGAGCGAGCCAGCCCGCGGGAAAGGAACCAGGTTGACCGACGAGTATGCAGTCCTGCGCTACGGCGACACCGAGACCAAGCTGCCGGTCGTGGTCGGCACCGAGAACGAGGCGGCCGCCGACATCGCGAAGCTGCGCGCGCAGACCGGCCTGATCACGCTCGACTACGGGTACGGCAACACCGGCTCGTGCGAGTCCGCGATCACCTACATAGACGGCGACGCCGGGATCCTGCGCTACCGCGGCTACCCCATCGAGCAGCTCGCCGAGCACGGCAGCTTCCTCGAGACCGCCTACCTGCTCATCAACGGCGAGCTGCCCGATGCCGAGCAGCTCCAGAGGTGGCGCTCCGTGGTGCGGCGTCACACGCTCCTGCACGAGGACGCAAAGCGCTTCTACGACGGCTTCCCCAAGGACGCCCATCCCATGGGCACGCTCGCGTCGGTGGTGGCGGCGCTGTCGACCTTCTACCAGGACTCGACCGACCCCCATGACCCCGACCAGGTCGACCTCTCGATCGTCAGGCTCATGGCCAAGGTGCCCACGATCGCCGCGTACTCGTACAAGAAGTCGATCGGCCAGCCGTTCCTGTACCCCGACAACAGCCGCGACCTGATCGAGAACTTCCTGCACATGATGTTCGCGGTCCCCTCGGAGCCCTACGACGTCGACCACGACGTCGTCGTCGCGCTCAAGAAGCTGCTGATCCTGCACGCCGACCACGAGCAGAACTGCTCGACGTCGACGGTGCGCCTCGTCGGGTCGAGCCAGGCGAACCTCTACGCGGCGGTGTCGGCGGGGATCAACGCCCTGTGGGGGCCGCTGCACGGCGGCGCCAACCAGGCCGTGATCGAGATGCTCGAGCGCATCCGCGCCGACGGCGGCGACGTCGGCAAGTACGTGGCGATGGCCAAGGACCCCAACGCCGACTTCCGGCTGATGGGATTCGGCCACCGCGTGTACAAGAGCTACGACCCGCGGGCGCGCATCATCAAGGCGGCGGCCGACAGCGTCCTCGGCAAGCTCGAGCGCCGCGACGACCTGCTCGACATCGCCCTTCAGCTCGAGGACGTCGCCCTCCACGACGAGTACTTCGTCGAGAAGAAGCTGTACCCCAACGTCGACTTCTACTCGGGGCTGATCTACCGGTCGATGGGCTTCCCGACGCGGATGTTCACCGTACTGTTCGCGCTCGGCCGCCTGCCGGGTTGGATCGCGCACTGGAAGGAGATGATGGAGTCGCCCAAGACCAAGATCGGGCGTCCCCGTCAGATCTACACCGGCGCCACCGAACGCGACTACGTCCCCCTCGACCAGCGCTAGGACACCGGCCTAGCGCCAGTCGCCCCGAGCCACCCGTTCCGGGCGCCCCTATCGTCGGGTGGGCGGGCGGTTCAGAGAGCGGCGCGGAGTTCGGCGAGGTCGTCGGGGTGGAGGGTCTCGCGCTCGAGGAGCGCGGCGGTGACGGCGTCGAGGAGCGGACGGTTCGCCCGCAGGAGGTCGCGGGCGCGCCCGAGGGCGGCATCGAGTTCGGCGCGGACGGCGTCGTGGACGTCGGCGCCGGCACCGCCGACGTGGACGTCACGGTCGTCGAGGTAGACGAGGCCGAACCCGGTCATGCCGAACTCGGTCACCATGCGGCGGGCGAGCTCGGTCGCCGCACGCAGGTCGCCCATGGCGCCGTGGCTCACGTCGCCGTCGAGCACGAGCTCCTCGGCGGCGCGACCTCCCAGCGCGAGCACGAGCTGAGCCTGTGCCTGGCGCAGCGTGACGAACTCGTCGTCGGCGCCCGCGGTCCACGTGACCCCACCAGCACCGGCGCGTGGGACGATCGTGACCTGCACGGGGTCCGGTGCGTCCGGCTGGCGAAGGGCGCACACGGCGTGGCCGGCCTCGTGGATCGCGGCGATGCGGCGGTCGCGCTCGCTCGGCACGCGGCTGCGGCGCTCGGGGCCGATCGTGACGACGGCGATCGCCTCGGCGACCTCCGCGGCGCCGATCACGTCGCGGTCGTGGCGTGCCGCGAGGAGGGCGGCCTGGTTCACGACGTTGGCGAGGTCCGCCCCTGTCATCCCCGGCATGCGCCCGGCTAGCTCGCCCCAGTCGATGCCCTCGTCGACGGCGTAGCGGCGCGCGTGCAGCTCGAGGATCTCGCGCCGTCCCTCGCGGTCGGGCACGGGCACGTCGATCTTGCGGTCGAAGCGGCCCGGCCGGGTCAGGGCGGCGTCGAGCACGTCGGGGCGGTTGGTCGCGGCGAGCACGAACACCGACTCGGTCTGGTTGAACCCGTCGAGCTCGACGAGGAGCTGGTTCAGCGTGCTCTCGCGCTCCTCGGACGCGCCGTTGGAGTGTCCTGTCACGCGCGACTTGCCGATCGCGTCGATCTCGTCGATGAAGACGACGGCGCCCGACTCGGAGCGGGCACGGTCGAAGAGGCGACGCATGCGGCTCGCACCCACGCCTGCGAACATCTCGACGAAGTCGCTGCCGGCGATCGACAGGAACGGGACGCCCGCCTCGCCGGCGACCGCGCGTGCGAGCAGCGTCTTGCCCGTGCCGGGCGGTCCGGTGAGGAGGATGCCCTTGGGCACGCGGGCGCCGAGGCGCGTGAAGCGCTGCGGTTCGCGGATCGCCCACACGACCTCGCGCAGCTCGTCGACGACCTCGACGTTGCCGGCGACGTCGTCGAAGGTGACGTCGGGGACCTCTTCGGACGCCCCGCGGCCGTTGCGGATGTTGACGTACTGGCCCAGGAGGCCGCCCTTGCGCAGCAGCAGCCACGCGAGCAACCCGAGCACGAGCAACGACGGCACGAGGCGGACCAGCACGTCGCCGAGCGTGCCGGAGTCGCCCGCTCGCGGCTCCGCCTCGACCGCCACGTGCGCGCCGAGGAGCTGCTCGGTCAGCTTGGGGCCGTACTCGGCTGGGTACGCGACGGTGTAGGTGACGTCGCCGTCCTCGGTCACGGTGGCGGTGCGGCTCGCGTCGTCGATGTTCACGCCCGTGACGCGCCCCGCAGCGATGGCGGCGTCGAGCTCGGACAGCGACCTGGTGGGCAGCGCCTCGCCCCCCTTGGTGAGGTGGACGACGCCCGAGGCTACGGCCACCACCGCCACCACGGCGAGCGCGACCGCCACGACCGTGGCAACCTTGCGGCGCTTGGCGCGGGCCTCGGGGCCCGCGGGAGTGTGCGACATCACATCACCTGTGTCGGCCCTCCGCCCGACGGGCTGTAACAGCCACGATCGCTCCGGACGCGCTGGAGGGCGCCTCGTGGGCGCCCTCCAGCAGGTCGATCCGGTCGCTGCGGGTCGGGTCAGCCGTTCACGCAGACCACGTAGACGTCGTAGTCCCAGGCGACGTAGATCTCACCCTGCCACTTGTCGTCCGCGGGAGCGAAGGACTTGGAGACCTCGTCGTCGCCGCTTCCGACGCCGCCGCCGACGGCCTTCTTGCCGGCCGGGCACTGCTTCTGCATGTTGTAGGGGAGCCCGGCAGTCGTGCCGCCCGAGACGATCTGGTACCCGCCGTAGAAGTTGGGTGGCGGACCCTGCGGACCGGTCGGGCCGGTGAGGCCCGGGTCGCCCTGTGGACCCGGTAGGCCCTGGGCGCCGGCGTTGCCTTGCGGGCCCTGGGCACCCTGGTTGCCCTGCGGGCCCGTGAGGCCGACGGGGCCGGTGGCCCCGGCGGTGCCGGTCGCTCCCTGGGCTCCTTGGGCTCCCTGTGCACCCTGTGCTCCCTGGGCCCCGGTGGCGCCGGTGGCTCCCTGGGCGCCGGTGGCGCCGGCAGGGCCGCTGAGGCCCTGAGGACCTGTGGGGCCGGCGGGGCCGGCCACTCCGACGGCACCGGCTGCACCGGTGTTGCCCACCGGACCGGTGGCGCCTGCGGGGCCCTGGTTGCCCGCGGGACCTTGCGGGCCGGCGTTGCCGGCGGGGCCCTGCGGGCCGGCGTTGCCGGCGGCACCGGCAGGACCGGCGGGACCGGCGTTGCCGACGGCGCCTTGCGCACCGGTGGGGCCGTCGGGGCCCTGGGTGCCTGCGGGGCCGTCGGCTCCGGCGTTGCCGGCGGGACCGGCGTTGCCGACGGCGCCTTGCGCACCGGTGGGACCGTCGGGGCCCTGGGTGCCCGCGGGGCCGTCGGCTCCGGCGTTGCCGGCGGGACCGGCGTTGCCCGCAGGGCCCGCGGGGCCGGTGTTGCCCACGGCTCCGGCCGTGCCGGTGTTGCCGGCAGCGCCGGCGGGGCCTGCAGGACCTTGGGGACCGGCGGGACCGGCGACGCCCACGGCACCGGCCGGGCCTGTGTTGCCTGCGGGACCGGCGTCACCGGTGGCACCGGCGGCACCGTCGGGGCCCTGGGCACCCGTGGGGCCTTGCGCACCGGCGTTGCCGGCGGGGCCGGCGGGTCCGGCGTTGCCGGCGGGGCCGGCGGGACCGGCGTTGCCGGCGGGACCGGCGGGACCGGCGTTGCCGACCACACCGGCAGGACCGGCGTTGCCGACCACACCGGCAGGACCGGCGTTGCCGTCGGGACCCTGGGGGCCGACGGGACCGGCGACGCCCACGGGACCGGCAGGGCCGCCAGGACCGGCGTTGCCGCCGGCGCCTGTAGCACCGTCGGGACCGGCAACACCGTCGGGTCCGGCGGGACCGGCGGGACCGGCGTTGCCGTCGGCACCCTGTGATCCGGCGTTGCCGGCGGGACCGGCGTTGCCGGCAGCACCGTCGGGGCCGGCGGGACCTGCGGGACCGGCGACGCCCACGGGGCCTGCGTTACCCACCGAGCCGTCGGGGCCGGCGGGGCCGGCGGGACCGTCGGGACCCTGCGCACCTGCGGGACCGGCGTTGCCGTCGGGACCTTGGGCCCCGTCGGGGCCGGCGGGACCGGCAGCACCTTGAGCGCCGTCGGGACCCTGCGCGCCTGCGGGACCGGCGGGACCGGCCGTGCCTTGTGCGCCGTCGGGACCCTGCGCGCCCACGGCACCGGTGGGTCCTGTGGAGCCCTGCGGGCCGGCCGGGCCCGTTGCGCCCTGCGGACCGGCGGGCCCCTGCGGACCGGCGGGGCCGGGCTGGTTGAACCAGAGCTGGGAGTGACCGGCCTGGCAGATCGTGCCGGTCGGCGTCTGGTTGCCGAAGTACACGTAGCCGAAGAAGGAGTGGATGCACGCCCGCTTCGGCGGTGGCAGCGTCTGAGCCGTCGCAGGCACCGCCTGCAGCGACCCCAGCGCGGCCGCCGACAGGGCCGCGGCCACCAGCGTGCCGACCCGGCGCCGCCGGCGGTCACCGCTGCGGTGGGAGGTTGTCGTGTTCACGTTCGTCTCTCTCGCCATGTCGCTCACCTCCCTCATGGATTCGCGCAGATCGCGTGGACCTTGTAGTTGTTGGTGCCGTCCCCGAATGTCGGGTCGACGTCGCCGATGCCGCCGTAGAACGACGTGTAGCCGCCGAGGCCGGCGTTCCAGGTCGTGGGGTAGTACTCCTCGATGGTGTCGTCGTCGTCCTCGGCCTCGACACCGCCGCCGAGCACGATCTTGCCGCTCGGGCAGTTGACCGTCTTCTGGTCGGCGCCGCTGCCACCGGCGTCGCTCCAGCCGCTGTCGACACGCTGGTATCCGGGCACACCCGACGACGACGCCCCCATGGGACCTTCCGGCCCTTGGGCACCCGTCGGGCCCTGGGGACCCTTGGCGCCCTGCGCTCCGGTCGCCCCGGCCGTACCCTGCGGGCCGGCGTCACCGACGTCACCCTGCGGGCCCGTGTTGCCCTGGGCGCCGGTCGCGCCCGCCGCACCCTGTGCGCCGGTGCTGCCGGTCGCGCCCGCTGCACCCTGTGCGCCGGTGGGGCCGGTCGGGCCGGTCGGGCCGGCGAGGCCGACGGGGCCCTGCGCTCCGGTGTTGCCGGTCGCGCCTGCCGCGCCCTGGTTGCCGGCCGCGCCCTGCGGCCCGGTGTCGCCGTCGGGGCCCTGCAGGCCCTGCGCGCCGGCGGGCCCGTCGGGACCTTGTGCGCCCGGAGTAGTGCCGTCGGGACCCTGCGCTCCGGCGGGGCCGTCGGGGCCCTGCGTTCCGCTGGGACCGGTCGTGCCGTCGGGGCCCTGTGGACCCGCGGGGCCGGCGGGACCGGCGACACCGACGGCGCCCTGGGGGCCGGTGTTGCCGTCTGTGCCGGCGGGACCGGCGCTGCCCTGCGCACCGGCGGGACCGGCGGCGCCTTGTGCACCCACGGGGCCTTGTGGCCCGGTGTTGCCGTCTGTGCCGGCGGGACCGGCGCTGCCCTGTGGCCCGGCGGGCCCGTCGGGACCTTGGGCCCCTGTGGGACCGTCGGCGCCCTGCGCCCCTGCGGGACCGGCGTTGCCTGCGGGACCGGCGTTGCCTGCGGGACCGTCGGCACCTGCGGGACCGTCGGCACCTGCGGGACCCTGGGGACCTTGCGGGCCGGCGGGACCGGCGACGCCGACGGGACCGGCGTCACCCGTGGGGCCGTCGGGACCCTGCGCGCCCGGCGTGGTGCCGTCGGGGCCCTGGGGGCCTGCGGGACCGTCGGCGCCCTGCGCGCCTGCGGGACCGTCGGGGCCCTGCGCTCCCGGGTTCACTCCGTCGGGACCCTGCGGACCTTGCGTCCCGGCGGGGCCCTGGTTGCCGGCGGGGCCCTGGTTGCCCGCAGGACCCTGGGCGCCGGCGTTTCCGGCGGGGCCGTCGGGACCCTGGGGGCCGTCGGGACCGGTGGGACCGGCGACACCGACGGGACCTTGTGCTCCGGCGGGGCCGTCGGTGCCCTGGGGGCCGTCGGGACCGGCACCGCCCTGGGGACCGTCGGGGCCTTGTGCACCGGCGGGGCCGGCAGGTCCGGCGGGACCGGCACCGCCCTGGGGACCGTCGGGGCCTTGTGCGCCGGCGGGGCCGGCAGGTCCGGCGGGACCGGCGTTGCCGGCGGGCCCGGCGGGACCGTCGGGACCGGCGACGCCCACGGGACCGGCAGGACCGGCGTTACCGACCGCACCGGCCGGACCGGCGTTACCGACCGCACCGGCCGGACCGGCGTTACCGACCGCACCGCCAGGACCGGCGTTACCGACCGCACCGCCAGGACCGGCGTTACCGACCGCACCGGCAGGACCGGCAGGGCCGACCGCACCGGCAGGACCGGCAGGGCCGGTGGGACCGGCCACGTCGAACGCGAGCGGGGTGTACCCGACCGAGCAGCCGGCGCCGCCCTGCCAGTAGATCACGCCGAAGTACGCCTGCTTGGCGCACGCGTACGTCTGTGCTCTCGCGGCCTGTGCAGGCACGACGAACGCTGCCGTCGCGGCGGCGGCTGCGAGCGCAGCGCGCACGGCCCGCTTGCGGTTGGAGGTTCCGTGTCTCGTGTTCATGGCCGTCACCTCCCTCATCCGACCCTGGCGCAGTGCAGGTAGTAAGTGAAGTTCCCCGAGTCGGTGCCCTGGAAGAACCAGCTCGCACCGTCGCTCGTCGGGTTGCTGTCGCCGTACTGGTTGTTCTGGAACGTGGCGCCGCCCCAGATCGCCTTCATGCCGCTGGGGCAGTTCACGGTTATCGACTTGTTGTTGGTCGTCGTGCCGGTCAACCAGGTCGAGCCCGGCCGACCGGTACCGTTCGTGTCGGGTCCGACCCCGGTGAGGGTGGTCGGGCCGGCGGGACCTTGGGTTCCCTGGTTGCCGGCCACGCCCTGGAGACCGGTTGCGCCCACCGATCCCGTGGCGCCGGGCAGACCTTGTGGCCCGGTGTCACCCTTGGGGCCCTGCGCACCCTGCGCACCCTGGGCGCCGGTGGCGCCGGTGGCGCCCTGGGGACCAGTCGGTCCGGTGGGACCGGCGAGGCCGACCGCACCCTGGGCTCCGGTGGCGCCTTGGGCTCCGGTGGCGCCCTGGGCTCCCTGGTCACCGTCGGGGCCCTGTGCACCCGCGGGTCCGTCGGGGCCTTGGGGGCCGGCGGGGCCGGCGGGACCCTGCGCACCCGTCGCGCCCTGGGCGCCGGCGGGACCGGCGACACCGACGGGACCGGCGGGCCCTGCGTCGCCGACGGGGCCGGCGGGACCCTGCGCACCCGTCGCGCCCTGGGGACCTGCGGGTCCGGCGTCGCCTGCGGGACCCTGCGGACCGGCGTTGCCTGCCGGTCCCTGCGGTCCGGCGTTGCCGTCGGCGCCGGTGGCGCCTGCGGGCCCTTGCGGGCCGGTCGGCCCGGCGGCGCCTGTGTTGCCTGCGGGGCCCTGCGGTCCGGCGTTGCCGTCGGCGCCGGTGGCGCCTGCGGGCCCTTGCGCGCCGGTCGGCCCGGCGGGCCCGGCGAGGCCGACGGGTCCTTGCGGGCCGGTGGCGCCGGTGGCGCCCTGGGGTCCGTCGGGGCCTTGTGCTCCGTCGGGGCCTTGTGCGCCGGTGGCACCCTGAGCGCCGGTGGCACCCTGTGGGCCCGTGGAGCCTTGCGGCCCGGCGTTGCCGGCGGGACCCTGGGCGCCCGTTGCGCCCTGGGCGCCTGTGGGACCGTCAGGACCGGCGGGGCCCTGGGGGCCGGCAGGTCCGGCGGGACCGGCGACACCGACTGCACCGGTGGGACCGGCGGGACCCTGGGGGCCGTCGGGGCCTTGCGGACCGGCGGGACCGGCGGGACCGGCGTTGCCGTCGGCACCCTGGGCACCGTCGGGACCCTGCGCTCCTGCGGGGCCGGCGTTGCCCTGCGGTCCGGCGTTGCCCTGCGGTCCGGCGTTGCCCTGCGGTCCGGCGTTGCCTTGCGCACCGGCAGCGCCTTGCGCACCGGCGTTGCCTTGCGGTCCGGCGGCGCCCTGCGGTCCGGCGGCGCCCTGCGGGCCGGCGTTGCCGGCAGGACCGGCAGGACCGGCAGGACCGTCGGGGCCTGCGACGCCGACGGGTCCGGCGTTGCCCGCGGGACCGGCAGGACCGGCGTTCACACCGTCGGGGCCCTGCGCTCCGGCGGGTCCGGTGTTGCCCGCGGGACCGGCGGCACCGGCAGCACCGTCGGGACCGGCGGGGCCGGCGTTGCCGTCGGCACCCTGGGCACCGGCAGCACCGTCGGGACCGGCGGGGCCGGCGTTGCCGTCCGGACCTTGGGCACCGGCAGCACCGTCAGGCCCCTGGGCACCGGCCGCGCCCGCCGCGCCCTGGGCGCCGGCGGGACCGGCAGGACCGGCCGGGCCGGCGATGTTGAACCACAGCTCGGTCTCGCCCGCAGCACAACGCGTGCCCGTGATCGTGTCGGCGCGGAAGTAGACCATCCCGAAGAACCGGCTCGCGCAGGCGCGTTGGGGCGCGGCATGCGCTGCGGGAGCGGCGAACAGGGCGACGGCGGCTGCCGCGGTGGCGGCGGCGACGGTTCCCATCACCCGCTTGCGAGTACGTGGTGCTCCCGGAGGTAGCACTCCTGGTCGGACCCGGTGTCTCACGAGGTCGACTCCCTCTCGTCCCTGGTCCCCGATCGGCCGGTCGTGGCCGGCTCTGCTGGCACAGCTCCCCATTCACAGGGTCGGGGTCAAGGCCACGTTTTCGAGCCGCGGACGACGGAGTCCTCGGCCCGGCGGCAGATGTCCCACTTTCTGGTACCCGGCACCGGGAAAGGGGAGGAAGGTGCGCTCAGCGATACGTGCTCGAACGCATGTTGAGGAGGTCGACCTTCCACTGGCCGTCCTCCTTGACGAGGTTCATCGTCCACGATTCCTCGCCGAGGCCGGTCACGACCCTGTACTGCACGGTAGCGGTGGCACCGTCCTCCTTGACGGACTCGATCGTGAAGGACTTCATGCCGCCCGCCTGGGCCAGCACCTGCGAGAGCGTCTGGGACCACTGCGAGAGCGGCCCGGTCCCGCCTTCGGACGCGGGGCGGCCCTTCATGCCCACGCTCACGGTCTCGTACGCCGCGGCGGCGTCGCCGTTCTGGATCGAGGTCAGGAACTTGTTCGCGCTGTCCTTGGGTGACGACGACGAACCGAAGACGAACAGGCCGACCGCGACGAGTGCCGCGACCACGACCACGGCCACGCCGACGACGATCCAGGGGCGCGCGTTGTTGCCGCCCTTGGGTTCGGGCGTGCGTGCGTGGCCCGCGCCGGCCGCTCCCGCGTCGACATCGGGGTAGACGTAGTGTTCTCGCTGCGGGCCTTCAGGACCCTGGGGCTGCATCTCCGGTGCCTCCTGCGACGGCCCCGCGAGCGGTGAGGGGAGCGGGTGCCTCGTGCTACGTTTTCGACGTCCCAGCGGTGGCTCCTACCACGCTCTCCCAATCCACGCAGCTCCCGTCCGGCGGCCCTCCCGATGCGCGTACCGATCGCCACAGTCACCGCCTCGTGCATGTTGATGCTCGCCGGCTGCTCGGGCTCGGGCGGCACGACGGGCACGACGGCGGGCACCGGCGCCGGTGGCGGCACGCTACCGCCGGTCACGACCGCGGACGCCGCGGTCCCGGCCCGGATCGACGGGTTCGAGGTGCAGAAGGTCCCGGCCGACCAGGTGCCCCAGCCGCCCACGATCGCAGGCGAGCCCGCGCAGGAGGCCGCGCTGGCCATCGCGCTGGGGAGCTCCCAGGACGCCTACCGCATCGTCGCCTTCCGTACCGCCCAGGACCCCGGGTCGATCCCCGAGGCGGACCGCCTCGCGGTGGTGGGCGAGGAGGGCGCCAGCGTCGATGCCGGCTCCGGCCACGACGTCACCCTCGCCGGCATCCCCGTGCGCTGCTACGCGACCGACGACTTCGGTGACACGTCCCAGCCCGACAGCGTCTGCATCTACGTCGACGGCCCCAACCTCGTCTTCGTCGTGACCCAGGACCAGGGCCCCGGCGGTGGCGAGGAGTTCACGCGGCGCGTCATCACGGCACGCCAGAGCGGGTGACGTCAGTTCGTCCCGAAGCTTTTTTCCTCGTTTCTGGGACACCCGCGCGAACTCACAGGATCGGGCGTGGTCGGCCTCGAAGAGGCGTCTCCAGCGAGAGATGCGACCGTCGCACGTGGGGCACCTGGGACACGCGGAACAGCGGCCACACACAGGGCTTCGATCGCCGGACCTCCGATCAAGGACCGTCATGTTTGGGATCACAAGCCCTCGGCCACGACTCCGGACCAGAGCTGCCCGCGTCGCCGCAGCCGCCACCATCTGCCTGGGGACCGCGACCGCCGTCGTCGTCGCCGCGCCCCCCGCGTCCGCCGCGCCCCTGACCGTCACGTCGCAGTGGGCGGCCGCGCAGACATACGCGCTCGACGCTACCTGTACCTTCAACTCGAGCTTGACGGGTCCGCAACTCTCCCTCGCTCCCACGTCGGGCAGCCAGGTCTGGGTCACCCTCGACGGCTGCGACGACCTGAGCTCACGTGCGATGCTGCTGAGCGACTCCGACGGCTCGGTCGTGAGCGGCTGGGAGGTCACGCCCAAGTTCGAGCAGACCGGTGCCGGTGCGGCAACCGACGCCGGCGGGCAGCTCACGCGGCCCTTCGACGCGGTCGCCGACCTCGACCCGGCTGCGACGACCTACGACTCGAGGGTGTCGGCAGGTAACTGGACCAACGCGGGGGACTGCCCGGCGGGGACGGTGCCGGCATCGATGTTCGACGGTGGCGCCACGCTCGGCCTGTACTGCATCGACTCGACGGGGACCGGCCCCGACTACGTGCGCACGATCGGTGCCTCCAACGCCGACATCTCCCTCGGCACCAGCGGCGGGGGCAGCGGGCTGATGCCGGTCGGGCTGCGCGCCGACGCCTCCCCGACGGCGCTCGGAGTCTCGTTCCCGAACATCACCACGATCCAGCAGTGGAACGGCTCCTCGTGGACGTCGACACCGCTGAGCCAGACCATCAACCAGATCCCGGCGTACCCGGCGGGCTCCGACGCGACTGGACGGGCGATCGTCTTCGGCAGCACGCTCAACTCGGGCGGCTACTCCGTGTACGAGGTCAACGCCGACGGCAGCGTCAACAGCGGCACCGTCCCGGCGCACTCGACGTTCTTCGCCAACGGCGCGACCGACGACGCCGGTAAGCTCTACGTCGCCGAGTTCGACTCGGCTGGCACCCAGTACACGATCGACAGGTACGGCCTCGCCGCGGCGCCCGTGTCGGGCGACACGGTGGCGTTCACGGTGTCCGGTGCGATCACCTACAGCAACAGCCAGACGGTCACCACCGGCGGGGTCGGCATCACGCGCGACGCCAAGGGCATTCGCACCGTGGGCGCCAACGCCACCTTCCCGTCGGCGGTGAGCGGCAACGCCCAGGTCGTCGCGAACGTCAGCCGGTTCTGGATCCTGCCGATCTACGTCGGCTCGGTGAAGCTGTACGACACGGCGGCGTCGATCAGCCTCCAGCACGTCGTGCTGTTCTCGAAGGTGACCGCAGTCGGCATCACGGGCGCCACCAACACCCAGGCGTGGGTCGACTTCTCACACTTCCCGTGGAAGACCTACACCATGACGTGGACCTTCCACGACCTCGCGCCTTGAGCGAGGCCTCCCGAAGACGGCTGCCACACCGCAGAGGATCACGAGCCCGGCGACCGCCGGCCATGCGGTCCATGCTGTGAGCGGTTCGTAGTCGAACGTGACCGTGTGGCGGCCGGTGTCGACCGAGACGGCGGGGAACGCCGGCGCGAGCACGTCCGTCTCGGTGTCGACGCCGTCGACGGCGACGCGCCAGCGACCGTGCACCGACGCCGCCGCGACCACGTAACCGCGCCGGGTCATGTCGACGAGAGCGCCGAAATGGCCGCGTTCGGGGTCGGCGTCTGCGGTCACGATCCGGCCGGGCCCACCGGCGGGCACGGCCATGCCGCTGATCGTGTCCGGCCCCGCGGGCGCGCCGTCGTAAGCGATCGTGCGCAGCCGGGTGAGCGAGTTGCCCTTCTCGAGCGCGTGCAGCACCGCGGACCCGAGGTCGGCGCGATCGGCTTCGATGGGGGGGCCGAGACCGTCGATGGTGCGCGTGTACCCGGAGTCGCCGGATACCTCCCACAGCTCGAGGCCGGGACGTGACGCGACCTCGACCACCGGGAACGGCGGTGTGCGGTTGCCCGAGTCGATCACGTAGCGCACCCCGTACAAGGTGAGCTGACCCGGGTCGTCGGGGTCGATCTGGGCCTCGGGGTCGGCGGCGAGCCCAGAGGTCTGCAGGAGGTCTCCGATCACGTCTGCACCGGCGTAGACCGCCCACGCGGGCAGCGGCACGCGTCCGACCGCCACGTCGGGGCGGTTCCGCACGAGCCCTCCCGCGTACACGCGACCCGGACCGCGCGCCCGCGCCGCGTCGAGCAGCTCTGCGACCGCGGCGCCCTGGACACGATCTGAGGTGTGTTGAGCCTGCACCAGGTTGCCCGCGTCGAGCGCGTACGCGACGCGCTCGACCCACGCCGGCGCGAGGACCACGACGGCGCACGCGGCGAGCACGGTCGCGGCCGCCGCGGGAGCGATGCCGGGCGCACGTTCTCCCAGGAGCCGCGTCGCGGCACCGAAGAGCCATTCCGCCCCTGTGGCTGCGAGGACGAGCCCGCTGAGGTGCACGCCGACGATCGACTGCGGCGGCGTCGAGCCGGTACCGCCCGCGAGCGACCCGAACCACGGGTGCCACCAGGTCCAGGTCGCGTAGACCAGGAGGGAACCCGCCCACAGCGCGAGTGCCGCGCGGGCGCCCGCATGCGTGCGCACACGGCGGGCGCACACGACCACGCCGACCGCCACGAGCGCGGTCAGCACCGGTACACGCCCCGCGTCGTAGCACTCGCCTGCGACGAGGTTCCACAGAGCCCTCCAGAAGCCGACCCCCTCGATCGTCGCGATGCGCCGCAGGTACTCGCTCGCGTTCGACCACGAGATCCAGCCGAGCAGCGGGACGAGGAACGACGCCGCGACCGCGAGCGTGGCGCCCACCACGACCGCGAGGCGCACCGCCCGGCGTCGCGCGCCCGCGCGGCCGTCGACGGCGGCGCACACGACCACGCCGACGGCCAGGAACGGCCAGGTGCCCACGTGCAGCATCAACGTCGCCGCCCCCGCGGCCACCGCCCATGCGGGGTTGAGCCGCCCGTGCAAGGAGCGCCACGCCGTCGCCCACGCGAACGGCAGTGCCCACATCCCCCAGAGCTGGGTGAACCAGCCCCGGCCCGCCCACACGTACGCGGCGAGCTCGTAGCCGGTACCCGAGACGCTCACCACCAGCGGTGCCAGCACCGCGGCAGCCAGGGCCACACGACGGTCCAGTCGCGCGACCGTGGCGGCCAGGTAGAGCGCTGCCGGCCACAACGCGAGCAACAGGTAGAGCAACACGCGGTAGGCGGTGTCGGGCCCCGTCAACGCGCCGAGCAGACCCGTGATCCGCGCCGGGGTCGACTCGGACTGGTGGAACATCGCGGCGCCGGTGTTCTGCCACGGCAGCCAGGGGTCGAGCGGCACGCGGCCGGCCTCCCAGTCCGCGGTCGCGACGCGGACCATCGCCATGTTGCGGCCGCTCGCGTTGGCGGGCGCCGCCGCGACGAGCTCGGTGCGCAGCAGCACCAGGTTGGCGAGGCAGACGAGGCCGACCACGACCACCGGGACGAGGTAGCGTCGCCGTGGAGGCACACCGGCGAGTTCCGGCACGGTCGGGGCGTCCGGGTGGGCCAGCACGGCGCCGAACTCTACCGGCAGGATCGCGTGGGACTGCGACGAACCCGTGGCGATGGTCCACGCAGCGCCCCCCGAGACGCGTCCGCGGCGCACGGCGCACGTCCCAGCGTGGGCAGCCGTGCTCGCCGCCGTGGCGATCCTCGTGTGGCTCGTCGCCGCGACCGGGGGGGCGCAGCCCCAGATGGCGGAGGGGGCGGATCCGGCGCCGCCGTGGCCCACGTCGGACCCACCGCCGTCAGGGGACCCCGCGGTCGACGCCGCCGCCGCGTTCCTCGTGCGTGCCGGCCCCACGGGCGCCAACGACCTCGCGGTGATCCTCGACCATCTCGACCGGCGCTACGACCTCGCGTGGGCCGCGCCGGTGACCGCACGCGCCCGGTGGCAGGCCGGCGGGCCCGGCTCGCTGCAGGCGACGCTGTTCGCACGTGTCTACGACGCCGGCGCCGCCGTGCCTCTCTCCCCTGCGGAGATGACCCTCCAGCGCACCGACCAGCTCACCTCGACGGCGCTGCACTGCGACAGGTGGCCGCTCCCCGACGACTACGTGGACCGCGTCGAGCGCTTCTCGACGCGCCACGGCCTCAGCGACAAGACCCACGCCCTCATCGCGGCGATCTGGGCGCACGAGCACCGCTGCATCGACGACGCCGAGTACACCCGCCTGGTTGACCTGATCGCGCCGCAACTCGTGCAAGGGATCCAGCAGCGCTCGAAGGTCGACGACCCCTTCGTCGAGTCGGTCGCGCTGTTGAACTTCGCCGGCCGTGGCGACCTCGTGGACCCGGCGTGGATCACCGCGATCAGGGACGCGCAGCGACCCGACGGCGGCTGGAAGGAGGACCCCGAGGCGGAGCGGTCCTCGTCGCACACGACGTTCCTGGCCTTGTGGGTGCTGCTCCAGGCCGACCACCCCGACGCCGCGCCGGTGTCGTGGATCCGCGACCCCTGACGGCCGCACCCGGCGGTCACGTCGGCGTGACCTCGAGCGAGAGGATCACCGGCGGGTCGACGGGGTAGGTGGTGCCGGGGCGCACCGGTAGGGCCGCGATCGCCTGCGCGACCTCGAGACCCGAGATGAGCCGGCCGAAGAGCGTGTACTTCAGCGGCAGCGTGGAGGCGGTCTCGTCGGGTGCGATCCACCATTCCGACGAGTTCGTGTTCGCGCCGGAGTTCGCCATGATCACGTCGCCGGGGTGGTACTTGTAACCGGCGGGCGGGAGCTCGTCGGCGAAGGTGTATCCGACGTTCTTGGCGCTGGGCGGGTTGCCCTGGGCGGGGTTCCCGGTCTGGATCACCCAGCTCTGGACCCGGTACCAGAACAGGCCCTCGTAGAAGTGCTCCTGGGCGAGGAAGTACATGTTGTTGACCGCCACGGGCGCGGCCTTGGGGTCGAGGAGCGCCTCCATCGTCCCCTTGGTCGTGGTGACCGTCATGCGGTAGGGCTTCGAGGTGTCGATGATCATGCACGGCAGCGCCGGGAAGGAGCGCACCGGCGTCGTGGTGCCCGAAGGCATGACGCAGCCGCCCGAACCACGTGGCGGGCCGGACGTGCTCGATGCGGGGGCGGTCGTCGTCTGACCGGGGACCGGGACCGGCAGCGAGACGCGCGGCACAGCCGTCACCACCGTGGGGGCGCATGCCGCGAGCGCGAGCCCGGCGACGACGAGCTGCAGAATGGCCACCAGCGGCCGGCGGCGTCGTTGCGCCATCTCTGTTCGTCCCGTCCTCTCGACGTCCGCGCAGCTTCGGTACCGGAAATTACCCGCGAGGTGTGATGGTCCTGCACGGAGCACATGCGGACCGGTGCCACCCGAGCTGGCACCGAGACTCGTTACGCTGCGGCGATGCTCATCGACGTGCCCTCGGGCTTCGACTTCCGGCGCACGGTGCTCAGCCACGGGTGGAGCTCGCTGGCACCGTTCTCGCTCGACCGCGACACGTGGACGCTGCGGTACGGGCGGCTCACGATCAGCGCCGCGGGCGCCGGCGTACGAGTGGTCGGCAGCCGGCGCCGCGCCGACGCGGCAACCGTCGCCCACGTCCTGCATCTCGACGCCGACCTCGCCGAGTTCTACGACCTGTGCGCGTCGTCGGGACCGGGCCGCCGCGGACCCGACCTGCGCTGGGTGCCCGCGGCCGGAGCGGGACGCCTGCTGCGTTCGCCGACGGTATTCGAGGACCTCGTGAAACTCCTGGCCACGACCAACTGCTCGTGGGCTCTGACGGAGCGGATGTGCAACGCACTCGTCGAGGCCGGCGGCGGTGCCTTCCCGGCACCGGACGTCGTGGCGGCCCTCGGGGTCGAGGGATTGCGAGCGCGCAGCTTCGGCTACCGCGCCGCCGCGGCCCACGAGATCGCCCGCCGTGTCGCCGACGGCGAGGTGGACCCCCAGACGTGGCTAGATCCCGACCACGGCGATGCCCGCGTGCGGGCGGAGATCCTCGCACTGCCGGGCTGCGGACCGTACGTGGCAGACAACATGTGCAAGCTCGTCGACCGCTACGACGGCCTCGGTCTCGACTCGTGGGTGCGTGCGAAGCTCGCACGGCTCGTCGGGCGCCACCTCGACGACCGCCGGATCGCCCGCCGCTACACCCGCTTCGGGCGCTGGCGCGGCCTCGCACTGTGGTGCGAGGTCACCGCCGACTGGATCCCGCGACACGACCCCTCCACCGACGCGGGGCGGTAGGCTCGGGACCGGCGATGAGGCTCGCCGTCGACCGCGCAGCCGCGCTGATGGCCTCTACCTGACGGACCGGTGACCGCAGATCCCAGATCGGTGCGGCCCCGGCGAGAGGAGGAGGCGATGGCGACCCACCCCGAGCGAGCCGCAGCGAGAGCCGTGAGGACCGTCGGTCGAGGTCCGAGCCCACCCTCGCGGACACGAAGGCCGAGCCCCGACGTCGTCGTCGCGATCGCGCTGGGCGGCGCCCTCGGAGCAGTCGCGCGCTACGGGATCACGCGATGGGTCGAAGTCGGGCCCGGCGGTTTCCCGTGGGCGACCTTTTGGACCAACGTCTCGGGCGCGTTCGTGCTGAGCTTGTTCCTCACGGCAGCCGTCGGGTTCCTGCCGCCGACGCGCTACCTGCGACCCTTCTTCGCGGTGGGCTTCCTCGGGTCCTACACGACGTTCTCCACGCTCGCTGTCGAGACGGTGCTGCTCTGCAAGGACGGCCACATCGTGCTCGGCGTGGGCTACACGCTCGCCAGTGTCGCGGCCGGCCTCGCCGTCGCGTATCTCGGCACCGTGGTGGCGCGGATCCTGCCGGTACACGAGCACGGATGACCATGTACCCATGACGACGCAGAGGAGGGAGCGCCGATGAAGCTCGAAGGACACGCACGCCGGCTGACGGTCTTCATCGGCGAGGAGGACCGCTTCGACCACAGACCCCTCGCCACCGAGATCGTGCGCCGCGCCCAGCAGGCGGGACTCGCCGGGGCGACGGTTCTGCGGGGGATCGAAGGCTTTGGCGCCTCCAACCACGTTCACACGACCCGGATCCTGAGCCTGTCCAGCGACCTGCCCATCGTCGTGTTGATCGTCGACGAGCCCGAGCGCGTCGACGCGTTCATCCCCCAGCTCGACGAGCTCGTCACCGAGGGTCTCGTCATCGTCGACGACGTCGAGGTCGTCAGGTACGTCGGCCGTGCGCGGGAGGTCTGATGCTGCTGGCCGGTATCGCCTTGGCGGGGGCTCTGGGCGCACCTGCGCGCTACCTGCTCGACGGCTTCGTCCAGGACCGCGGCGACGGGCTGTTCCCCCGCGGCACCTTGGTCGTCAACGCGACGGGTTCGCTCGCCCTCGGGGTCCTGACGGGGCTGCTGCTCTACCACGCCTTCCCGTCCGACCCGAAGATCGTGCTCGGCACCGGTTTCTGCGGCGCCTACACGACGTTCTCGACCTTCACCTACGAGACCGTGCACCTCGCCGAGGAGCGCGCGTTCGGCGCTGCACTGGCGAACGTGGTCTCGGGCGTCGTCGTCCCTGCCCTAGCCGCGGCGGTGGGCCTGGCGTTGGCAGCACTGTAACGGCGGCGGATCAGCTCGGGTGCTGCACCGCAACGGGCCGGTCGTGAGGGTCGACGGGTCGGTCCACGCAGACGAGGCGCCCGAGCCCGAAGTGGGCACCGGCTCCCAACAGGATCGGCCCGCCGTGCTCGGTGCCGAGTTCCACGACAGCACCGAAGGAGCGCCTACGCGCCTTGTTGGTGCGCCCGGTTCGGAACTCCGTCGTGGCCATCCGGCGTGTGCCGACCTGGCACCAGTTGGTGAGGGTGACTGACGAGGCCGGCATGCCGTGCACCGCGAGCTCGGCGGCGAGTGTCGCCTCGAAGAACCCACGGGCGCCATCGGTCCTGTAGTCCCTCCGCTTCGGGTGACGACCCGGTATCCACGGCGTGGCGAAGACCCACCCACGTTGGGGGGTTTTCCGGAAAGTCCTGGACAAGCTGGCCACTCGCCAGTACACTCGAACATACGTTCGGTTAGTGGTCTCCGGCACTGGGGGTGAGACCATGGACACGGCCACCTACATCGCACCCGACTTCTCGGAGTTGAGCAACGACGGCGTGCACACGTTCTTCACCGAGATGCAGGCTCTCGTGTCGCTGGCACAGGTGAACATGTTGGCCGCGGCCGCCGAGATCGCCGCGCGTGGCGCTACCGAGGTCGACGGTGCTGCCACGCTGGGTCAGTGGATCGGCCTCGTGGGCCGCCACGACAGCGGCCATGCCCACACCCAAGCGCGTGTCGCTGTCGCGCTCGTGGACCTGCGCGCGATCACCGCTGCCTTCGCGGCCGGCGAGCTCTCGTTCGACCAGGTGGCAGAGCTCACGAGGTTCGCGACCGACAAGACCGACGCCGAGTGGGCCGAACGCGCACCGGCGATGTCGCTCGGACAACTCCGAACCGAGGCCAACCGCCACAGCCGCGACAAGAAGAAGGACGAGAAGAAGAAGGAGAAGGAGACCGGCGGCGGCGACCCGGAGCCGGAGCCGGAGCCGAAGCCGTCGCTGAAGTTCGGCCACGGCCGCGACGGCAACGAACGCCTCACCGCCGACCTCTCACCCGCGGACATGGCCGCAGTACGCGCCGCGCTCGAACGCCAAGCCGAACGCTACGGCAAAGACCCCGAAACAGACCTGTGGGCGCCACGGTCCGAACGCCTCGCGGACGCGCTCGTCGACCTCGTCACCGCAGCCAAACCCTCCAACCGCGGCGACCGCGCCACCACCGTCGTCCACGTCGGCTGGGACACCCTCGCCCGCCTCCTCGACGGCGACCACGGCGACGCCTACGTCGACCTGCCCTTCGCCGCCGGACTCGCCGCCGAGACCGCCCGCGCCATGGCCTGCGACGGGCACCTCGACGTCTGGGTGGACAACCCCTACGGAGCAACGATCGGCATCGGACGGACCTCACCGCTCTGGCCATCATGGCTCGCCCGCAAGATCCTCCACCGCGACAAGACCTGCCGCTGGCCAGGATGCAACAACACGATCGGACTACACATCCACCACGAGAAGCCCTGGTCCCGAGACGGACAAACATCGACCAAGGGCGGGTTCTGCCTCTGCAGCCGCCACCACCGCATCAGACACAAACCCGGATGGAAGATCCACGGAGACCCCGACGACATCCTCACCTTCATCCGCCCCGACGGCACCATCCTCGACACCAGCCGACCACCACTGCACCCCGACATCCGTAAACGAGTCACCCGATAACAAGCACCTCGTGACACGGCCGTCGCCCGGGTCAGACCACTGTCACATCACACCACACCCGAGGCGGAGCGCATGCCGCGTTCGAGCGCAGCGATCAGGGCGGGGCGCAACCGGGCAGCGGGGACGATGTCGTGTACGGACCCGACCTTCTGGGCCCTCTCGATCGAGTGGATCGCGTCGAACTCGGCGGCGACCTCGCCGAGCTTCTCCGAGCGCACCTCCCCCAGTACGTCCTCGAGACGTGAGCGCAGCATCGCACGGTCCTCGGGGGTGGCTGCCTCGAGCGCCTCCTCGGCGGCGCGCACACGCTCGTCCGTGCGGGTACGGTCGGCGACTTCCTGACTGAACACCACCGCAGCCGCGGGCGCGCCGCCGATCACCGACGCCTTGGAGCCTTCGACGGCGATCACCTGCATCTCGTCGTTGAGCGTGGCGCTGAAGACCACGAACGCGCCGCCGTGGTAGCGGGACACGACACAGAAGACGATGGGCCCGTCGAAGTTCACGACCGCCCGCCCGATCTCGGCACCGTGCTCGAGCTGGAGGTTGCGCAGCGACTCCGGCGACCCGTCGAAGCCGGCGAGGTTCGCGAGGATCACGACGGGACGGTTGCCGCTGGCGGCGTTGATCGCGCGTGCCACCTTCTTGGACGACTGCGGGAACAGTGTGCCCGAGCTCCACTGGTCGGGCCCGTCGGCGGGTACGAAGCCGTGGCGCACGAGCGGCCGCGACTCGATGCCGACGAGGCAGACGGCGTTGCCGCCCATCCGTGTGTCCCACACGACCGCCGTGTCCGCCTTGTCGAGCGCGGCCCAGCGCTCGAGCCTGTCGGCGCCGGCGTCGGAAACTGCGCTCATGAGCGAGCGGATGTCGAAGGGCTTCTTGCGGTCTGCGTTGAGGTCCTCGTCGAAGATCTCACCCACACGCGTGAACGTCGTGCCAGGCGCAGCCGCGTGGGGGGCGAGACGCACGTCACGGTCGGCAGGGTCGGTGGTCGCGGTGGCACGCGGAAAGCGTTCGCCGGGCGCTACGTATGTGAGCGCGTAATGGCGGTGCAACAACTCGACCGCCCGACGCAGGTTCGGGGCCCAGTACTGCGCCTCGCCGTTGGGGCCCATGATGCGCTCGTACCCGCCGATCCCGAAGTTGTCCTCGGCGGACACGCCCCCGGAGAAGTCGAGCGCGCGCTTGCCGGTGAGCACCATGGCCGACTCGGGCGTCATCACGAGGATGCCCTTGGTGTGGGCCAGCATCGTCGCCTCGGCGTTCCAGTACGGCTGCGCACCGACGTTGATGCCGCACACGACCACGTTGATCTCGCCGCCTGCCTGTGTGAACTCGACGATGCGGCGCAGCACCCGCCCGATCCAGTCCATGTTCTCGGTACCCGAGTCCATCGCGATGCGGGCGCCGGAGCTGAGCGCGAACCACTCGAGGGGGACGTGCATCTCGTCGGCGAGGTCGATGGCGCCGATGAGCCGGCGGGCCTCGTCCTCGGCGATCGCGCCGAGGTGACGGGTCATGTCGCCCATGACGAGGACACGCTCCATGCCGTCCTCGAATCCGTGGGGAAAGCTGCGGATCGTTCCGACGACGACACCGGCGACGTTGCTGCCAGGCGGGCGCCGCACGGGTACGAGGTGGGTGCGCGTCGCGTCGAGGTCGTGTTCGGTCCACTCGCCCCGCGGGATGCCGTTGCCCACGCGTGGCGTCAGCATCTTGACGAACTCGTAGGTGTGCACGTATCCGCGGCGGCGCCACTCGACGACGGAGCGCGTGTAGTCGTCGAGTGGGCGCAACGCTTCTCGCGGCGCGGGCGTGATCTCGAACTCGAACCCGCCGCCGGTCGGGTTCGACAGGCGCAGAACACCCTCGAAGACCCCACCGGGCCGGCTCGCGTCGGCCATGCGCCCGTGGATCGACACGGCTTCGAGGCCGAGACCTTCGGTGGCGGCGGCCAAGCGCCGTGCGACGCGGTCGATGGCCGTCACGTCCCCGGTGAACAGGGGCCGCACGTGAAGGATCACCCGGTTCCACACCGGGCGCTCGCGCACCGGCACCGCCGTCTGGTGATGGCGGATCGCCTCGAGGCACTCGAGCAGGAGCCGTTCGAGCTCGGGCAGGCTCTCGATCGCGCCGTCGTCCGCGTACGCGGGCGTCAGGTCGCGGACCTCGGCGAGAGCGAACAGGCGCACGTCGCGCTCGTTCTCCCTGGCGGTAGCGCGGAAGACGACGACCTCCTCACGCCACGGCAACCGCTCGCAGTCGAAGTTCGCGAGCCTCCACAGGTCGAGCCTCTTGGCCTGGTTCGGGTGCAGGCCCCGTGTGAGCACGTCCTCCTCGTACACGATCTCCGCGGGCGCGCCCGAGACGCCGGGGCCTCCCGCACCCGGCGCGCTGCCGGTGGGGCGGAACGTCAGGTACTGGCGCCCACCGGCCTCGGGGTCCGCGGGCGTCACCATCACGACGATGCGGCGCAAGGGTCGGGGCAGGTCGAGCGCGGCGAGCGCACGGCGCAGGTAGGTGCGCACCCGCGCCGGCGCGAAGCCACGGCGCCGCGTGCGCACCAGGTGGAAGTCGACCACGACGTCCTCGTCGCGGTCGACCGCGTCGATGAGCGGCACGAGCGCCTGTGCCGCCTCGAACAACCCCGTGTCCGTCGCGATCGTCGCGATGACGTTGATGCGCCGGCCCTCGTAGGGGTACGCGGTCGTGACGGTGGCAGCGTCCGCGGTCTCGGCGACCGTGAACGGCCCGAGGTCGCGCTCGCGGTAGTGGCGGCGCACGAGCACCTCGCACAGCGCCCTGCGCGCGTCGGTGCCTGCCCAGCGCACGGCGCCGGTGAGGCGTGCGCGCATCGGCAAGGGGCAGTCGACGAGCGCGGCGACGTGCGCTGCCCGCTCCGCTCCCACGGCGCCCGCGCCGAGCGCCTCGATGTGGGCGTCCATGTCGGCGTACACGTCGGCGCGTGCCCCGCGTACGAGCGGTTCGTCGAACCAGCGGTAACGGGCCTCGCGGGCGAGCTCGCGCAGCGACGGGAACGAGCGCTGCGTCGCGTGGATCACACCGTCGATCAGGGAGCGGAACGACTCGTCCGCCGCGTCGCGGGTGTGAAGATGCTCGGCGAGGGCGATGCGCCGTTCGAGGATCGCCGCGACCGCGGAGGCCTGCACCTCGGGACGCTGGTGCGAGGTCGCGATCCAGAACAACGCGTCCTCGAGCTCGGGACTGCGCGCCAGGCTCGTCACGCCGTAGTGGCCGAGTGCGGCGAGGATGCGCTCCACGGCAGCATCCGGGAGACCGGCGCCCTCGGTGTCGATCGAACGCAGGTACGTGAACAACCACTGCTGGCTCGAGCGCTCCTCGGCGTCGCCGCCGTCGTCTCGTTGGGGGCGTCCCAGCGCGGCGATGTCGGCGAAGATGGCGAGGATCTCGTCCTCCCGGGCGAGCACCTCGTCGAGGCCGGCGCCGTCGCCCACCCCGGACGGCGGAGGCACGTCGGAGTCCCGCACGTCGAAGCCGAGAACCTGTGCGCGGAGGAGGTCGAGACGACCGAGCTCGTCGTGAGTCGGTGCCGACCCGAGTGAAGCGAGGTCCACGGGTGGCGCGACTCCACCGCCTGCCACGCCTGCCACGGCGGCTCCGGCGGCTCCGGACACCTCCAGCTGGACGAGAGGTGCACCGGCGTCCACCTGTGTATTAGGCGTCGCGGTGATCGTCCTGACGGTGCCCGCGAACGGGGCGACGATCGCGGTCTCCATCTTCATCGACTCGACGACGACGAGGCAGTCACCGGCGGAGACGGCCTGGCCGGCGTCGACCACCACGTCGACGACGACGGCCGGTGCGGGGGCGCGCACGATCCCACCGTCGTCGCGGCTCACCCGGTGGACGGCGCCGTCGACCTCTACGAGGATGTCCGGCCCCGATTCGGCGACGACCACACGGTGGTGCCGCCCGCCGACGGACACCGTGCGCTCGTACGCGTCGAGGCTGTGGACTTCGGCGTGAACCTCGGTCGTGCCCGCGACCACCCTGTACACGACCGGGCCGACACGGCGTACCTCGACGTCGTGGCTGCCGCCGTGGATCCTCAGCTCGCCGGTCCAACCGATCTCGTCGCTCACGTGGGGGCGCCCGCGTGACGCCGACGCGAGGAAGCGGGCCCGCGCCTGGGCCTGATGGGACGTGTATGCCTCGATCGCGGCGACGACGAGGGCGACGTCGGCGTGCGGCCGTGGAGCCAGGGCGGCGCCGCGGTCGAGCCATCCCACGTCGGCCGCGCCCGTGGCAAATGTGTCGTCGCCGAGCACGTCGAGCAGGAACGCCTTGTTGGTGGTGCCTCCGGCGACGACTACCTGGGTCGTCCGCACCGCCTTGCGGAGTCGCCCGAGCGCCTCGGAGCGGTCGGCGCCCCATGCCTGCACCTTGGCGATCATCGAGTCGAAGTCGGCGGGTATCTCGTCGCCCTCGCGGAATCCCGTGTCGACGCGGATACCGGGCCCGGTCGGCAGGCGGAAGCGCTCGATGCGCCCCGGCGCGGGCGCGAAGTCGCGGTCGGGGTCCTCGGCGCAGAGGCGCACCTCGATCGCGTGGCCGGAGGGCCGTGGAGGCAACCCCTCGAGGGGGCGGCCGGCGGCGACGTGGAGCTGGGCCTTCACGAGGTCGAAGCCGGTGACGAGCTCGGTGACCGGATGCTCGACCTGCAGGCGCGTGTTCA
Source organism: Acidimicrobiia bacterium (assembly GCA_046331095.1). Taxonomy (GTDB): domain Bacteria; phylum Actinomycetota; class Acidimicrobiia; order UBA2766; family UBA2766; genus JAIBAC01. The sequence continues at coordinate 473,505 of JAXLRM010000004.1, read as the reverse complement.
CTTCCATGAACGCGAACGTCGCGGTCGGCTCGTGGTAGAGGAACTCGACCGTCCCCGCGTTCACGTATCCCACATCTGCGCACAGCCTGGCGGCAGACGCGGCGAGCGCGGCTTCGTCCGCCGGGTCGAGCACAACCGACGCGGACTCCTCGACGATCTTCTGGTTGCGGCGCTGGACGCTGCAGTCGCGCACCCCGAGCGGCCAGACCGTCCCGTGCATGTCGGCGATGATCTGGACCTCGACGTGGCGAGCATCCTCGAGCATCGCCTCCACGAAGACCGTGGGGTCGCCGAACGCGGCGGTCGCCTCGGCACGTGCGGACTCGAAGACGGTCTCGATCGTGGCGAGGTCGCGCACCACACGGATCCCGCGCCCGCCCCCGCCGGCGCTCGCCTTGATCACGACGGGGAGTCCCAGAGCCTCCGCATGACGGCGCGCGGCGGTCACCGACGCGACGGGGCCCCCGCTCCACGCGGCGACGGGAACCCCCGAGGACTCCGCGAGGTGCTTCGCCTCGACCTTGTCGCCGAGACGGCGCATCACCGCGGCGGGCGGGCCGACGAAGGTCACACCGATGCGCTCGCACATCTCGGCGAACTCGGGGAGCTCGGCGACGAAGCCCCAGCCGACCCAGGCGGCATCCGCCCCGCAGTCACGCAGGGCCGCTTCGAGGCGTTCGAGGTCGAGGTAGGCCGACTTGCGCGACCCGTCGGCGCGATCGACGAACGTGGGCGGCCCCAGCGCGACGGCCTCGTCGGCCTCACGTACGAAGAGCGAACCGGCGTCGGGATCGGTGTGGAACGCGATCGTCGTGATCGGCAAGTCCGCAGACGGCTCGGCCCCGTCTAGCTCGGCGACCGCGTGCAGCAGCCGCATTGCCGGTTCGCCGCGGTTCACGATCGCCAGGCGGGTGATCTCGCGCGCCATGAGCTCCTCGAGGCCGACGGGGGCGGACCCTGCCCGCTCGGCAGGGGGGCGATGTGCGCAGGCCCTCGGTCGGGGCTTGTGACCCCCCGTGGTCCGCCGCCGTTACCGAGACTTCGGGGACTCTCCCCGGCGCCCCTGCTTCAGCCACCCACCGACACGAGCCCGGACTCCTCGGGTGCCGCCGCCCCTTGGACGTCACCGGCACGCGGGGTGAGCGTGCGCCGCAGGAACGGGACACGCACGAATGCTTCCGCCTCGGCGTAGAGGAGCCCGACGCGCAGCAGGTTCGCGCGGTCGTCGTAGTAGATGCAGCGCGGCACCCAGTCGGGGAAGAACTTCTCGTTGAAGCGTTTGAGCGACTCGATCTGGAAGTAGGGGTTCAGGCGCCGCACGATCAGTCGCTGGAAACGCTCGACGATGTCGAGGTCGGCGTCCTCGTCGAGCAGGCGCGCCCACATCGCGAAGTTGAGCGACAGGCGCCGCGCCCCGCGTTCTCTCAGCTCGGCCAGCGCCATGCAGACCAGGTACTCGGTCAGTCCGTTGGGCGATCCGGGAGCGTGGCGCATCATGTTCAGGGAGTAGCCCGGCTGCTCGCCGTGGACGGGCACTAGGTGCAGGAACCCGGCGGGGACGTTCTCGCTGTCGCGGGCCAGGGCGACGAGGCACTCGGGGTCGCCGACGGTGACGTTGCCTCCGAGTGCCATCGTGAAGCCGCGTTCGGGTTCCTTGCCACGGTCGGCGTCGCTCAGCTTCTCGAGGTGCCCTCGCAGCGTCTCGGACACGTCGGTGTCGGCCATCAGCTCGAAGCGGTAGCCGCGCTTGTCCATGCGGTTCACCGACTGGCGCGTCTTGCGGATGCGGCGTCCCTCCAACGAGAACCCGGCGACGTCGACGACCGCCTCGTCACCGAGGTAGTACGAGTGGAGACCCCTCGCCGCGTACATCTCCTTGTGCGCCTCGCGGCCCGCGAGGACCGCCATACCCCAGGCGCGCTCCTCGCAGAACGAACGGAACTCGTCGAGTACGAGCTCGACGGACTCCGGCCGCCCGATCGGGTCGCCGCTCACGAGCCCGTACCCACCGAGGTACGCGTACGCGAGCATCGCCTCGCCGTCACTCGCGAAGAAGAGGCTCTTGTCGGGGCGGAGTGCGAAGTACGACAGGGTGTCGGTGCCGTAGTCGCGCACGAGCCTGCGCGCGTGACCCCAGTCGGCCCCCGAGTGGGTCGGACGCGCGATCAGCGGCCGGAAGAACGCGACGAGGAACGCGAGGATGCCGGCGATGCCGAGTACCGCGAGGGACAGCGGGAAGAAGTGCCCGAAGAAGCCGTGCATGGTGAACGGACCGTCGACACCGACGAGCCCGGCGAGGGTCTGCACGACGGCCCTTGGCACGGTGAAAGCCGGTTCGAGACGGCGCCGGTCGAGCCACAGGGCGGTGACCCCGTAGGCGATGACCAGGGCGAAGTACACCGGTACCGTCTTCGCCAGTCCCACGAGCGAGGGCGGGTCGCCCGGGGCGCGGAACTGGTGTCGGGCGACCACGAGAGCCGCGAGCAGGGCGGCGGAGACCACGCCGACGATCACGCCCGAACCCTTGACTGCGTGGACGACCAGCACCACGAGCAGGAGCGTGACCGTCACCTGCCAGGCGCGACGCTTGCGCTTGCGCAGTTGCAGGCCCAGGAAGACGAACGCGAAGCCGATGACGATCGCAGCCGTGAAGGTGATGCCGCGCACGTCGGTGTCCGCGATCAGGTCGATCGGGCTGAGCCGCAGCCGCAGCCTCCAGAGCGGCAGGATCGTGAGGACGGTCCAGATGCCGAGCGTGACCGTCACCCCGGCAAGCACCGCCGGGACCCAGCGGCCCGAGTCGCCGCGCTCGGCGAGGTCCAGCGGCCGGGGCGCGGTCGCCGAGACCACGACCGTGCCGGCCACGACGTCACCGAGACGCTGCCGCCTGGCACCGTCCGCGAGTACCGAGAACAAGCCGATGAACACGACCAGGTAGAACTCGAGGACCAGCAGGACGTTGCGCGCGGCGGCCTTCCACAAACGCACGCCGTCGTCGTCGACCTCGGTGACACGTACACCCATGAGCCACTTGAACGGTGTCGCGCCGAATCCCCACTCGCACACGGTCTTGTAGACGACGAAGACGGCGACGGCGCCGACCACGACCACGAGGGCCGCGAGGCGTCCCTCGACGGTGTGCTCGGGGGTGAACACCGCGACGACGACCAGGAACCCGACTTCGGTGAGGAGGAAGTCCGCGACGAATGCCACCAGGCGCCGAAACGTCACATGGGTCGGGTTGCGCGTGGGTCCCACCGCGGCGAGCGTACCTGGTCGCAGCGGCCCCACCGAGGTGGTGGGACTCGCCACCCCTACATGTCACACACCGGCGCTACTGTGGCCGGTGTCCGGACGTTCCCCCGCCGGACGCCCTTCCCCGCCGCAAGGCCGGGCCGGCGCGCCCGGCGCCGTAGACGAGGAGCGTCCGATGGGAACGTCCGTTACACGCACGAAGTCAGCCACCTGGGTCGTGGCCCCACCCGACAGCGAAGCCGACGTCGGCGAGGTGCTCGCGGGCTACCTCGAACGCATCGGCGCGGGGCGCGGCTCCGCGCTCGTCAGCGAGCTCGTGAGTCGGACCCTGGAAGCGGCCCGGCGCACCGGCGCCACGGGTGGCGACCTCGCAGCCGCCCTCGTGACGGCAGTCCTGGACTCGTTCGACGCCGCGTCGCGGACCTCGCCGGGTGCGCGGACGCCCACGGCTGGGCGGCGCAGGCTCGGAGTGGACATCCGGGCCCACCTCGAACGTGGTGCCGCCACCTCGGCGACACCGGAGACAACGACCGCATGGCTGCCCCGCATCGTGGCAGCGGTCGAGGGTCTCGTGGACCAGTGCGGCGACGACCCCGAGCACGTCGCCCTCCTGACAGCGGCGATGATGCTCGTCGACGTCGGCGGTGGACTCGAGGACCGCTTCAGTTGCGCCCACTACGGTGTCGCGCTGGTGACGTCGATCGCGGCCGGCCTCGGGGACCTCGCGACACGCGAAAGCCTCGCGGGAGTCCGTGCCCTGGTCGAAGCGAACGCGGCGTTCGAGACGGGCATCGACCTCCACGCCGACGGGGACCCGGTGGCGGCGGTGCGTCAGTTTCGTCGCGCACGGTCGCGCTTCCTCGAGGCGGGGCTGCGTGTGGAGGCCGCCGTCGCACTTTCCGAACAGGCCCACGTCGAGTCCGCGACCCTCGACGCCCCCGACGCGGCGCTGCGGCACTGGGCTGCTGCAAGGAAGGTCCTCGTCGAGCACGGCCGTGACGTCGAAGTCGCACGCGGGGAACGCGATGTCGCCTTCGCCGTCGCGCGGCGCCGTGGACCGGCGGCCGCGGACGAAACGGTCACGGCCGCCGCCGGCATCTTCGAGAGCCGCGGTCTCGTACGCGATCTCGTCCTCTGCGATGTGGTCCGCGCCTGCCTTGCACGCGAGGACGGACACCGGCACGCCGCCGCGGATCACCTGGACCACGCGGCCACGCGGCTCCACGGGCTCGGTCTCGAGGAGCGGGCAGCGCAGCTGCGCCTGCTCGCCCGGCGTGGCGACCCCGCGCCCGAGTAGGCGCCTGCGTCACCGAACACGCACGCGTCGGAGTCGAGCACGCGAGGCGACGCCGTCAGTGCCCAGCGACGGCGTCGTAGAGGACGTCGGGTCCGATCTGGAGGAGCTGGGCGCGGACACCGCCCGGTTTGCGCAGCAGCCAGTCCGCGGGAATCGAAGCCGCGAGCCGGGCGGCGCCGGAGGCCTTGTAGCGCACCCCATCGACGTGCTCGGCCACCTTGGCGCCGGCACGGCTCCAGTCCCCGGGCACGCCGTCGAGTGCGCCGAGCAGGAGGAAGGCGACCTCGAGGTCCTCGGGGACGGGCGCCCGGCCGCTGATGGTGGCGCGGCGCATCGCTACGGCAGCGCCGGCCTCGAGCAGGTCGTCGCGGTTGCATCCACCCGGAACGAGCCTGCCCCTGAACCGGCCGAGGAGAGCGCGCGCGTAGCCCATGTCGGGACCGACGGCGCCGAACGTGGCGGCGTCGGGGTCCGCCGACGTCTCCGCGGGCCGGTGCGGATACCACGGCCTGGCAGGAGGGAGCTGGTCGGGCCTGTACTCGGTGTCGCGGTCGGGCGGCACGTACGGCTTCGTGGTCAACGCGGTTCCTTCCCTACGAGGTCCGTCCCCGGACCCCTGCGCGGCCAGGTTAGCCAGCACAGGTATGCACGAGGCTCGGGAGCCGGCCCTCTACCCTCCTCCCACGGTGCAACATCCCAGCCCCGCGATCGCCCTGGCCGGCGAGTCCGGCATCGGTTTCGAGGTCCTGACCGATTCTTCGCCGGTCGGGATCTTCTACACCGACGCCGGGGGCCGCCTCCTCTACGCCAACCCGCGCTGGTTCGAGATCACGGGCCTGTCGCGCGAGAGGGCGCACCGGTCGGGCTGGCTCGACCGGGTCCATCCCGACGACCTCGTCGACGTGAGCGGACGCCTCGCGGCGCTCGCGGAGGGCGACGAGTTCTTCGCACGCTTCCGGATGCGTTGCGGTCCCGGCGCCTACCTGTGGGTGCACGGGAGAGCAGCGCCGGTGCGCGACCCCGACAGTCCCGGGGTCGTGGTCGGCTTCGTCGGCAGCCTCGCCGACGTGACCCCGCAGGTGGCGAGCCACGACGAGCGCACGCGCCTGACCGAGATCCTCGAGACGACGACCGACTACGTGGTCACCGCCGATTCGCACGGTCAGATCACCTACCTCAACGGCGCCGCCGCGCTCGCGTTCTCCGTCCCCACCGACGCCGCCCTGCCCAAGCTCGTGGACCTGCTCGTCGACGAGTCGCGCTGGATGTACGAGGCCGCCGTGCTCCCCCACGTCCTCGCGCACGGCACTTGGACCGGCGAGCTCACGTTCCGCTCCGACGACGCGGTAGTTCCCGCCTCGGTCGCCGTCACCGTTCACCTCGACGCCGGTGGCGCCGAGGCGTACGTGTCGCTCGTCGCCCGCGACGTGAGCGAGGCCAAGGCCCTCGAAGCCCGCCTCGTCGACAGCGAGGCGCGGTTCCGGTCACTGGTGCAGAACGCGTCGGACCTGATCATGGTCACCGACGCGGCCGGGACGCTCACGTACCTGAGCCCGTCGATCACACGGCTGCTCGGCTGGCGCTTCGAGGACCTCGTCGGGCGCTCGATCCTCACGCTCGTGCATCCCGACGACGCAGCGCTGATGCGGATGCGCGCGCTCGCGCCCACTTCCGGGGCCGCACAGCCGTTCGACATCCGCGTCCGCTCGGCCGATGCAGGCGAGCGCCTCTTCGAGGTCGTCGTGACGAACTTGCTGTCGGAACCGACGGTGCGCGGCTACGTCGCCAACGCCCGCGACGTCACCGCGCAACGCCACCACGAGGGGCAGCTCTCGAGGATGGCCGAGCGTCAGCGGACGGTCGCCGAACTGGGCCGGCGCGCGCTCGAGGGCGAGGACCTCGACTCGCTCATGACGGCCGCCGCCCGCGTCGCTGCGATCACGCTCGGAACGGAGTACGCGGCCGTTCTCGAGCTGCTCGTGGACCGGAACCGCCTCGCCGTGCGCTGGGCCTACGGCTGGCCGCAGGAGTGGCTCGGCCGTACCCTCGTCACCGCCGACGCCGACTCCCAGGCCGGCCGCTCGCTCGAGGCCACCCAGCCCGTGGTCGTGCACGGGCTCTCGGAAGAGAAGTTCCCGGCGTCTCGTCCCTTGCACGAGATGGGCGTCGACAGCGGTGTCGACGTCCGTATCGGTGACCGCGGCAATCCGTTCGGGGTGCTCGCCGTCCACACCCGCAAGCCGCGCCGGTTCTCGACCGACGACCTCCACTTCCTCCAGAACGTCGCACACGTCCTCGCGGCGGCGGTGGGGCGGCGCCGCGCGGAGGAGGAGACCCGTCACCGCGCCCTTCACGACGACTTGACGGGGCTGCCGAACCGGGCACTGCTGATCGATCGCATCGAGCAGGCCCTGGCCCGTTGCGAGCGCAACGGCACCCGCTGCGCCGTCATGTTCTGCGACGTCGACCAGTTCAAGGTCGTCAACGACAGCCTCGGCCACACCGCCGGCGACGAGCTCCTGGTGACGGTCGCCCGTCGCCTCACCGACGTGCTCCGCCCGGACGACACCGTCGCCCGCTTCGGCGGCGACGAGTTCGTCATCGTGTGCGACAGCGTCACGGGCGAGGATGCCGCACTCGAGATCGCCGGACGCATCGCCGACAAGGTCGCCGAGCCGGTCACCGTGGGGGACCGTGAGATCGTCCTCACGACGAGTGTGGGCATCGCGTTCGGGACCGGGCGTGCGACCGACCCCGACGCGCTCATCGCCGACGCCGATGCCGCCATGTACCACGCCAAGGCACGCGGGCGTGCCCGCACCGAGGTCTTCGACGACCACCTGCGTGCCGGCAACCTCGCGCGCCTCGACACGGTCAACGCGCTGCGCCGCGCCCTCGACACCGGCGAGCTCAGGCTGCACTACCAACCCGAGGTCGATCTCGCGTCAGGGCACTGGCTCGGCTTCGAGGCGCTGTTGCGGTGGGAGCGGCCCGACCACGGCCTCGTGCTCCCGGAGCATTTCGTGCCCGTCGCCGAGGACAGCGGACTGATCGTCCCGATCGGTGCGTGGGTTCTGCGCGAAGCCACCGCCCAACTCCGCGCATGGGAGGACGAGCGGCCCGGGGTCGACCTCACGGTCGCCGTGAACTTGTCGGCGCGCCAGCTCGCCGACCCTGCGCTGCCCCGCGTGGTCGCCTCTGCCGTCGAGACCGCCGGCATCGACCCGCGGCGTCTCAAGCTCGAGATAACCGAGAGCGTGATCATGGAGGACGTCGCGTGGTCCCAGACGGCGCTCGAGTCCCTGCGCTCCCTCGGCGTGCGCGTGGTCGTAGACGACTTCGGCACGGGCTACTCGTCGCTCAGCTACCTGCGCCAGTTCCCCGTCGACCAGCTCAAGATCGACCGCAGCTTCGTGAGCGGCGTCGACGGCGACGCCGGGAACTGGGCGATCGTCGAGGCGGTGATCTCGATGGCGCGCGCTCTCGGACTCGCCGTAACGGCCGAAGGGGTCGAGACCCCCGAGCAGGCGGCCGCCCTCGCGCGCCTCGGCTGCACGACCGGTCAGGGCTTCCTCTTCGCTCGACCCCGTCCCGCGGCGGAGGCCCTCTCCTGGTAGTCGCCGTCCCGGCACCCCGACGTGGGGACGCAGCAGGACGCACGCTTGCAGCCTGCTGCTAGCAGATCCTCACCATGTGGTAGTAGTCTATCACCACTTGGTAACGGGTCCGGGGTCGCCCCGGGAGGAGGATGCAATGCTGCTCGAGGGCAAGACCGCGATCGTGACCGGCGGCGGCCGTGGTCTCGGCCGCTCTCACGCACTGCTGCTTGCACACCACGGCGCGAACGTCGTCGTGAACGACCTCGGCGGTGACGTACACGGCGAGGGGACCGGCAGCGCGGCAGACGACGTGGTCAAGGAGATCACAGACGCCGGCGGCCATGCCGTGTCCAACACCGGCTCGTGCTCGAACTTCGCCGACGCAGAAGCCCTCGTCCAGCAGGCGATCGACACCTTCGGCGCGCTCGACGTCCTCGTCAACAACGCCGGCAACCTGCGCGACCGCACGATCTTCAACATGACCGAGGAGGAGTGGGACTCGGTCATCAACGTCCACCTGAAGGGCCACTTCGCGCCTACCCACCACGCCTGCAAGTACTGGCGCAGCGAGGCCAAGGCAGAACGCCCCCGCGCCGGACGCATCATCTGCACCACGTCCCAGAGCGGGCTCTTCGGCAACCCGGGCCAGGCGAACTACGCGGCCGCCAAGGCGGGTATCGCCGGGTTCACCCAGGTGGTGGCGATGGAGATGGCACGCTACGGCGTGACCGCCAACGCGATCGCCCCCGCCGCCCGTACCCGCATGAGCGAATCCCTGATCGGGCCCGCACCAGAGGGCTTCGACCCCCTCGCGCCCGACAACGTGAGCCCGATCGTCGCCTGGCTGGCATCGGACGACGCCCACTGGGTGACCGGTCAGGTGTTCCACATGATGGGCGGTCGCTGCGACCGCCTCGAGGGGTGGAAGATCGTCGGGACGCGGACCCGTACCGGCCGACTCTGGGAGGCCGAGGAGCTCGCCGACGCCGTACGTGCCCTCTACGGCGTGTACCCCGGTGGCAGCGGCGGCGCCCTCGGAGCCGAGGAGGCCGTAGCGGCGCCCGGCATCGGCGCCGCCCGGCTCCAGCAGCGTTCGTGACACAGGAGAGCTGACCATGGCCAAGGACCCGCTCCACACCAAGCTCTGCGACCTCCTCGGGATCGAGTTCCCGATCATCGCGTTCACCCACTGCAAGGACGTCGCGGTCGCAGTGATCAACGCCGGTGGCTTCGCCGTCCTCGGCGAGGCCATGCACACCCCCGAGGACATCGCTGCCGACATCGAGTGGATCCGCAGCCGCGTCGACGGCAAGAAGTTCGGCATCGACCTCGTCCTGCCCGCCTCGGTGCCGCCGTCGGGATCCCTCGACGACCTCATGGCCGAGATCCCCGACACCCATCGCGCCTTCGCGCAGCAGATCAAGGACAAGTACGACGTCCCCGACCCCAAGGGCAAGGTCGACCTGCACACGTGGGGCGGGCTGAACCAGGAGCTCGCACGGGCCCAACTCGACGTGCTCCTCGACGAGCGCGTGCCCGTGCTCGCTTCCGGTCTCGGCAGTCCGGCGTTCATCCTCGACGCCGCGCACGAGCGCGACATGCTCGTCTTCGGCCTCGTCGGCAAGCCGCGCCAGGCCCAGCGCCAGCTCGACGTCGGCATCGACGCGATCATCGCCCAGGGCTACGACGCCGCAGGCCACACGGGGGCGATCGGAACGTTCTCGATCGTGCCCCAGGTCGCAGCGATCGCCGGGGACACACCCGTCATCGCCGCGGGCGGTGTCACTACCGGGCGCCATCTCGCCGCCGCTCTGTGCCTGGGGGCGTCGGGGATCTGGTCCGGTACGCAATGGCTCGCTTCCCGCGAGTCCGACGCCGACATGGTCATCAAGGAGCGGCTCCTCGCCGCGACCGCCGACGACACCACCTACAGCAACACGATCTCGGGCATGACGATGCGCGTGCTCAAGTGCCCCTGGACCGAGGAGTGGTCCAAGCCCGAGGCGCCCGACGTCCTCTCCGCCCCGTACCAGATGCTGCTCAGCTCCGACTACATCCAGGGCGCCAACGACAGCCACCGTCCCGACCTCATGACCGAGGCCGCCGGCCAGGGCGTCGACTTCGTGACCTCGATGAAGCCCGCCAGACAGGTCCTGTTCGACATGGTCGAGGAGGCCCTCGACACGTTCGAGCAGACCGTGGGCGAGCTCTCCTAGGGATCCAGAGCGTGCGGCCGGTCCACTACGGCTCCGACCCGTCCCTCGCAGGCAAGCGGGCGGAATGCGACGGTGGCCACGCGGTCGCGGGCACCGACTTCGCCGGCCGGGAGGAGTTCGCCGGCACCCTCACCGGCGAGTACGTCGACCACGGCGACCCACCGTGGCGCTGGTACCTGCTCGCCGAACTGACCCGCAAGCCCGACGGCTACGCGCACGACACGGTCTGGTGCGAGTCCGGCAACCTGTTCGTCGTCGACGAGGCTTGAGCGCCGTCCTGCAACAGCCCGGAGGCGTCGTTGCCCTAACTTGGTGAAGCTCGCGAGGGTCGCGAAGATATTGCTCGCGACTCCGTGGCCGGAAACAAGGGGGGAACGTGGACAGGACCATGCAGGCCGTACGGCTGCCCGGACCGGGCGCCGCCGTCGAGCTCCAGGAGGTCGCGTACCCGGAGCCGGGACCCGGCGAGGTCGTGGTGCGCATCGCGGTGTGCGGCGTGTGCGGCTCCGACGTGCACTTCCTCGAGGGCATGCCGGTGCCCGGCGGCTACCCGCTCACGTTGGGCCACGAACCCGCCGGTGTCGTCGAGTCGGTCGGACCCGACGTCGTCGAGTGGGCGCCCGGCGACCGCGTCGCCCTGCACCTCGGCGGCGGGTGCGGCGAGTGCGGTGTCTGCCGGTCGGGCCATCCGATGTGCTGCCCGAACCTGGTGGCGGTCGGCCTCCACGTGGACGGTGGATTCGCCGAAGCCGTGCTGGCGCCGACGTCGTGCCTCCTGCGCGTACCCGACGGCGTCTCGCTGGCCGCGGCCGCGGTCGCCACCGACTGCGTCGCGACCCCCTATCACGCGCTCACGTGCAGGGCCGGCCTCCGCGAGGGCGAGCGCGTTGTCGTGGTCGGTTGCGGCGGCCTGGGCTCGATGACGGTCAAGCTCGCCGCCGAACTGGGTGCAGCGGAGGTCATCGCCGTGGATCGGGTGCCCGAGGCCCTCGACCGGGCACGGGCCTTCGGCGCGACGCAGACGGTCCTCGCCGACGGGGACGTGCCGTCGGCGGTGCGGGCGATCCTCGGCGACGGCGCCGACGTGTCGGTCGAGTGCGTCGGCACGGCCGCCACGCTGTCGGCGGCGATCCTGTCGTTGCGGCCCGGGGGCCGCGCGGTGGCCCTGGGCGTCGGCCTCGAACCTCCCCGCGTCGATCTGCCTATCGCGCTCTTCTCGCTGTGGCAGCTCTCACTCGTCGGTACGTTCGCGTCCCACCCCGAGGACCTGGCCGCGGTGCTCGCGATGGAGCGCGACGGCCGTCTCGGGATCGAGGACGTGATCTCGCACCGCGTCCCGCTGGCAGGGGCGGCGGATGCGCTCGACATGCTGCGCACACGCCGCGACGACCCGGTGCGAATCGTCGTGGAGGCGAACGCGGATCTCGCTCGTACCTGAGTGGTCCGCAGGGGCGTGGCTCAGTGGGCCATGGCCATCGTGGTCGTGGTCATCGACGCGGCGTCGCCGCCGAGGCCGGCCAGGGCGGTCATGTCGATGTTGGGGCAGTTCTTGGACGCGTACGTGGTGATGTTGACGATCGCTGCCTGCACGTCCGAGGATGCGGTCGCGCTCTGCTGACCGCCGTTGGCGCTCATGTCGAGGGCCGTCGCGATCGTCTCGAACTGAGGCTGGATCTCGGTGGGAGCGTCGGTGGACAGCTCGGTGAACGTGGCGGAGATCTGCTCGAGATTGCCCTGCTGTGACGCAGTCGCGACGCTCTGCATCTGCTGCACGAACTGCTGGCAGAACGTCTCGTTCTCGGGCTTGTCACCGATCGGCGACTCCGCCTCCGACGTCGACGTCGTGTTGTTGGTGGCGTCCTTCGAGGAGCTCCCGCAAGCTCCCAGTCCGAGGACGGCGAGCACGCTCAGGGCCGTGGCCACGAGGGTCTTGGTGCGCATCGAGGATCCTTCACTGTTCCGGGGGGCGGCAATCCTAGCAACCATCGCGAGCCTCCCCAGACCGAGCCCAGACCGACCCCAGACCGTAACCCAGACCGACGTGGGGACGTGAAACGGGTCCACAACCCACCTCACGTCCCCACGTCACGGAGTCCGCTCGGCGCGGAGGAGACCGACTACGAGGGATTCGCCGAGCGCCTCCCAAGAGGCCTCGATGATGTTCTCGTGGACCCCGATCGTGCCCCAGTTCGCGAGCCCGTCGGTGGTGTCGATCAGGACACGTGTGACCGCGGCGGTGCCCGAGCCGGTGTCGAGGACTCGCACCTTGTAGTCGGCGAGATGGATCCCGGCGAGCTCGGGATAGCGCCGGCCGATGCAGTCCCTCAGCGCTCGGTCGAGGGCGTTGACCGGACCGTTGCCCTCTGCGGTGGCGACGTAGCGCTCGCCGCCCGCCCACAGCTTGATCGTCGCCTCGGTGGCGACCGCACCCTCGGCACCGTCGGCGCCGGCACGCTTCTCCATGATCACCCTGAAGCTCTCGAGGCGGAAGAAGTCCTGCGCCCACCCCATCGCCGAACGGATCAGGAGCTCGAAGCTGCCGTCGGCGACCTCGAAGTGGTACCCCGCGTGCTCGAGGCTCTTGAGGTCCTCGAGCACCTTGGTGACGGTGTCGTGGTCGTCCTCGAGGTCGATGCCGAGCTCGAGGGCCTTCATCACCACCGTCGCGCGTCCGGCCATCTCGCTCACGACGAGGCGCGTGTTGTTGCCGACGTCCTCGGGGTCGACGTGCTCGTACGCGTCGGGCCGGCGCGCGAGGGCCGACACGTGCAGGCCGGCCTTGTGCGCGAACGCGGACGCGCCGACGTAGGGCTGGTTGGGAACGAGGGTCTGGTTGGCGATCTCGGCCACCGCGTGGCTGACCGGGGTCAGCCGGGTGAGGCGGTCACGGGGAATGCACTCCACGCCGAGCTTGAGTACGAGGTTGGGGATTATCGAGCTCAGGTTGGCGTTGCCGGTGCGCTCCCCGAGCCCGTTGAGGCAGCCCTGCACGTGCACGGCGCCGTGTCGCACCGCCGTGATCGCGTTGGCGACGGCGCAGTCGGCGTCGTCGTGGAAGTGCACGCCGACACGGGCACTCGTCGACGCGAGGACGTCGTCGACGATCACGGCAACCTCGAACGGCAGCGTCCCCCCGTTGGTGTCGCACAGCACGAGGCAGGCGGCGCCGGCAGCGGCTGCCGCGCCGACGACCTCGAGTGCGTAGTCGCGGTTGTGCTTCCAGCCGTCGAAGAAGTGCTCGGCGTCGAAGAAGACCTCCTTGCCCTGGGACACGAGGAATGCGACCGAGTCGCGCACCATCGCGACACCCTCGTCGAGGTCGACGCGCAGCGCCTCGGTGACGTGGTAGTCCCACGACTTGCCGACGATGCAGACGGCCTCGGTGCCCGCCTTGACGAGCTGCGCGAGGATCTCGTCGCCGTCGGCATCGCGGTGGGCACGCCGCGTCGACCCGAACGCCACGAGCGTCGCCGCCTCGAGTTCGAGCTCGAACGGCGCCCGCCGGAAGAACTCGTCGTCCTTGGGGTTCGCGCCGGGCCAGCCCCCCTCGACGTAGTGGATGCCGAGGTCGTCCAGATGGCGCGCGATCGCCAACTTGTCGTTGACGGTGAGTGAGAGTCCCTCGCGCTGTGACCCGTCGCGCAGGGTCGTGTCGAAGATCTCGACGCGCGTGGGGAGTGCCTTGCCGGGGTCGAGTGTCTTGCGGGCGTTCTCGGTCATGTCGCGACAAGCCTAAGGGCTGCGCCGGCAGGGCCCTCCAACGTTTACACGTAGTCGAGCCACTCGCGGTACTTCTCGACGTCGCCGTGCACGGTCGCGAAGAAGGTCTCCTGGAGCTTCTTGGTGACAGGTCCGGGCCCACCGCTGCCCACCTTCCTGTCGTCGTACTCGCGAATCGGGACGACTTCGGCCGCGGTCCCCGTGAAGAACACCTCGTCGGCGAGGTAGAGGTCGCTGCGGTGCAGGTCGCCCTCGCGCACCTCGTAGCCGAGGTCGGCAGCAATGCGCATGATCGACGCGCGCGTGATGCCGGCGAGACAGCCCGACGACAGCGGCGGCGTGGTCAGGACGCCGTCGCGCACGACGAAGACGTTCTCGCCCGAGCCCTCGGACACGTAGCCGTGGAGGTTGAGCAGGATCGCCTCGTCGTAACCGGCCTTGGTCGCCTCGATCTTGGCCAGGATCGAGTTGAGGTAGTTCGCCGACGTCTTGGCGGCGGCCGGCATTATCGACGAGTCGATGCGCCGGTACGACGACGTCCGCACCCGCACCCCGTGCGTGATCCCGTCGTCGCCGAGGTAGGCACCCCACGGCCACACGGCGATCGCGGCGTCGACGCTGCAGTTGCCCGGATGCAGGCCCATGCCGCCTGTGCCCGTGTAGACGATCGGGCGGATGTAGCAGGATTCGAGGCCGTTGCGACGGATGAGGTCGCGTGTCGCGTCCTCCAGCACCTCGACGGTGTAGGGCAACTCCATCATGATCAGCTTCGCCGAATCGGCGAGGCGGCGCATGTGGTCCTCGAGACGGAAGATCGCCGTGCGTCCGTCGCTGCACGCGTACGCCCGGATGCCCTCGAACACCCCGTAGCCGTAGTGCAGGGCGTGGGTGAGCACGTGAACCTGTGCAGCGTCCCACTCCACGACCTCGCCGTCGAGCCAGATGTAGTCGACCTTGTCCATGTGGGTTGCTCCCTCGATCCTGAATCCTCGCCTCAGGCGACCGCTTCTGCCACCTTGTCACCGACTTCGGCGGTCGAGATGTCGATGCCGATGCGATCGGCGCACGCGGCCGTGACCGTCTCGACCGCCCCGAGTACCCGTGCGGCCCCGTCGGTCTCGCCGGCGTGATCGAGCGCCATCCACAGAGACAGGATCGCGGCGATCGGGTTCGCCTTGGCGGTCCCGGCGATGTCGGGGGCGGAACCGTGCACGGGCTCGTAGACGCTCGGTCCGCTGCCGGTGATGTTGAGGTTGCCGCTCGCGGCGAAGCCGAGACCGCCGGCGACGGCGGCGCCGAGATCGGTGACGATGTCGCCGAAGAGGTTGTCGGTGACGACGACGTCGAAGCGGCCCGGGTCGAGGACCATCTGCAGGCAGACGGCGTCGACGTGTCCGTACCCGGTGGCAACGCCGGGGAAGCGCCGCGCGACGTCGTCGAAGGTGCGCTGCCAGAGCGCACCGGCGTGGGTGAGCACGTTGGTCTTGTGACAGAGCAGCACCTGGGTCGAGGTGCCCGTCGAGGTGCCACGGCGCTCGGCGAGTTCGAACGCGTACCGGACGCAGCGCTCGACGCCGAAGCGGGTGTTGACCGACTCCTGGGTCGCGATCTCGTGGGGGGTGCCTGTGCGCAACGCGCCGCCGGCACCGACGTAAGGACCTTCGGTGTTCTCGCGCACGACGACGAAGTCGACATCCGCGGGGCCGCGCCCCGCGAGCGCGCTCGTGACACCGGGCAGGAGCTTGACGGGACGCAGGTTCACGGCGAGGTCGAGGTCGAAGCGCATGCGCAAGAGGATCCCGCGCTCGAGGATGCCCGGTGCGACGTCGGGGTGACCGACGGCGCCGAGGAGCACGGCGTCGAAGCCGCGCAGCTCGTCGAGGACGGAGTCGGGGAGGATCTCGCCGGTGCGCAGGTAGCGCTCCCCGCCGAGGTCGTAGCGCTCCACCTCGGCCTTGACCCCGGTCGCTTCGAGCACCTTGGTCGACTCGGCGACGACCTCGGCGCCGATGCCGTCGCCGGGGATCAACGCGATGCGCACGAGGAGCTCCTGTCGGTGGGACGCGGGACCGGGCCCGCCGAGGGTAGCCCGGCACCCATTCCGGGACCGCGTCCAAATCCCCCGCGTGCGCGTGTCACGCACCACCCCCTGGCGCCACACGCGCGCACGTCAGGGTCTCAGGGGGCGGGCGGCGAGGGAGGCAACGGGGTCGTGGGCGCTGGCCGCGACGCCGGACGGTGTGGGCTCCGGCGCCGCCGTCGCGAGCACCGACAGGACCTCGGTCACCTGCCACAGGGCGGAGTTGCACTCGCGGCACACTTCGGCGTGGTCGACGAGGAGGCGCGCGCCGGAGTTGCCCAACTCCTCCACGCCGGCCAGCACCACGAGGCTGCGCAGGTCGATGCATCTGGGCTCCCCCCCGTTCCAGAGGACCACGGCGCCGGCCGTGCCGGCGAAACCGCTGCGCGCGTGCTCGACCAGGTTGCGGGCGCGCCGCCGCGAGACCGAGAGCAGCCATGCGACCTCGTCGTGGTCGAACCCGTAGCGCACCGACAGCGGCGCCAGTACGGCATCGTCGGGCGGGAGGAGGGCGAGCACCTCGCGAGCGGTGTCCGCCAGGGCGTCGACCGAACCCGCCGGGGACAACGCAGTGGAGCTCGGGTGCAGTGCCCGCGACGACAGTCTCGGGGGCACCCGTGCCCACGAGCGCGACCGGAGCGCGATCGAGCGGGCAGCGACCGTGCCGAGGAGCGCGACCTCGAGGCGCCGCGGGTGGCGCCAGTCGCGGGCAGCGGCCTCCGCAGCTGCCGCCACCAGCACACCGGCAGAAGCTTCGGGCGCGACACCGAGCCAGCGTGTGAGATCGTGGGCCTCCTCGACGAGGGCGACGGCGCGTTCGCGCGAGGCTCCTGCGCGTTCGCTTGACATCGCGGTCACCTCCGCCGCGGTCGCCGGGCGCTCCTGCGGGCCGGGTTCCCACTCGCGTGCGACGCCACGCAGCAGAATGGGCGAGATGCCCTCTGCGATCGTGACCCGGGCCCTGTCGAAGTCCTTCGGCGACATTGTCGCGCTCGACGGCCTCGATCTCGATGTGCCCGCCGGGACGGTGTTCGGCTTGCTCGGTCCCGACGGTGCCGGCAAGACCACCACGGTGAGGCTCCTGCTCGGTCTCCTGCGCCCCGGCTACGGCACCGTGGAGATCCTCGGCCACGATCTGCGCCACCCGGGGGATCCCGTTCTCGCCGACGTCGGCGCGATCGTCGACGGACCTGCCTTCGTCGCGCACGCGAGCGGCCGCACCAACCTCGACATGTGGCGCCGGGCACGCCGTACAAAGGGGATCGGATCCCGTCGCGTCGAACAGGTCCTCGCCGGGGTGGGACTCGACGCAGCGGAGGACGCCAAGGTCCGCACCTACAGCCGCGGGATGCTCGCCCGCCTGGCACTCGCGCGTGCGCTGCTGTGCGACCCCGACCTCCTCGTCCTCGACGAGCCGACCGAGGGCCTCGACGCACGCGGGGTGCACGAGGTGCGCGACTTGCTGCGTGCCCTGAGCGCGGGGGGACGCACGATCTTCTTCACCTCGCGCGACCTCGACGAGGTCGAGCTGGTCTGCGACCACGCCGCCGTGATCTCGGGTGGTCGCCTCGTCGCGTCCGGTCCCATGGAGGTCCTGCGCGGTCGTGAGGTCCTCGAGCTCGACACACCCGACCCGGTGCGCGCATGCGAGGTCGTGGCTGCCCTCGGCGGCCGTGCCGCACCGAACGCGCGCGGCGTCGCGATCGAGGGAATCGCCGACCCTGCCGTGCTCGTACGGTGGCTCGTGCACTACGGGATCGCGGTACGCGCCTTGACGCCCACTCGCGTCGGCCTCGACGCCACCGTGCTCGACGTGACCGAGTCGGATCCCGACGCCGGTGTGGCGGAGAGCTTCGACACCCAACGGCTCTCCCCCGTCGACGGGTCCCCCACGAACGGCCGACGGCGCCGGAAGCGGCCACGTGACACGAGGCCAGATGTTCCGGGTTGAGGTGTCGAAGCTCGGCAGGCGCACCCGCACGTGGATCCTGGTCGCCGCGGTCACGGTCCCGGTCGCGGTGGCGGTAGGTGTGTTCGGCTCCGAGCTCGTCGATGCGGGCGGACCGACGGCGACCCAGATCGGCACGTCCGCCAGCCCGGCCGCCCTGCTCCCGTTCCTCGGCCTGCTCGCGGTCGCGACGCTGCCGCTGCCCGTTGCCGGGGCGGTAGTCGGTGGGACCGGGTTCGGCGCCGACGCTGCCGACGGGACGTTGCGCTACTGGCTGGTTCGCCCCGTCGGGCGCACCCGGCTCTATCTCGACAAGCTCGGGGCCGCGATCCTGTTCGCCGCGACCACGACAGCGCTCACCGTCCTCGCTGCCGTCGCAGTCGTGCTGTCCGTCTACGGGCCGGGAGAGATGCGGCCGCTCGCCGTCACGACGGGGGCCGGTGGCGTGTCGACGGGTCTCGTGGACATCGGCATCGCTGCGTGGTTGCTGCGCCTGTCGGTGAGCGCCGGCTACGTGGCGCTCCTCGCCTGCGCCGTCACCGCCCTCGCCCTGGCAGTCGGCCTTCGCACCGAGTCGACAGCCGTCGGCGCCGCCGTCGCGGTCCTCGTCCTCGTCCTCTCCACGGCCCTGGCGGCGATCGACTGGCTCGGACCGGTGCGGGTCGTGCTCCCCGGCCACTGGCTCACGACGTGGACGACCGTGTTCACCGACCCTCCGCGCTGGGGTGACGTGCTCGCCGGCGCGGCTTGCTCGCTCGCGTGGCTCACGGTGTCGACCACGGCGGGGATCTGGTGGTTCCGCCGCTGCGACGTCACGTGTTGAGCGCCGCCCGGGGTTGGAGCACCGCGCGGCCAAACCGCCGGGGTTGGAGCACCACGCGGCCACGGGTGGCCGCGTGGTGCTCCAACCAGCTCTCCCTGGCCGCCACGTGCTCCAAGGGGGAGGCCTCAGAGCGGGAGCGAGTCGAGGAAGCGGTCGTTCTCCGGCGGCGTCCCGATCGTGACCCGGACGCCGTCGGATCCCAGAGCGCGCACGAGCACACCCGCCCTCTCGCACGCGGCAGCGACCTCCGACGCCCGCCCCGGGACGTCGAGCCAGACGAAGTTCCCGTGCGAACGCGGTGACTCGACGCCGGCAGCGGCGAGCGCTGCGGCGACACGGCCCCGCTCCGCGACGGCCTCCGCCACGGGCCCCAAGCACTCCGCCTTGTGCGACAGCGCCGCCACTGCGGCGCGCTGGGCAAGGCTGTTGACGACGAAGGGCAGCCTCGCCTTGCCGAGCTGTGCGAGGACGTCGGCGTCGCCGACCGCGTAGCCGCAGCGGAGGCCGGCGAGGCCGTACGCCTTCGAGAACGTGCGCAACACGACCACGTTGGGGTGGCTGCCGCCTGCGACCACGGACGCGATCCCGTCTGCGTGCACACGCGGATCCGCCGCGGCATCCACGTACTCGGCGTAGGCCTCGTCGAGCACCACGAGCACGTCGTCGGGCACGGCGTCGAGGAAGCCGGCGAGCTCGGCGGCGCCGACCGCGCAGCCCGTCGGGTTGTTGGGCGTGCACACGAAGACGATGCGCGTGCGGGTGTCGACGGCGGCGGCCATGGCAGCCAAGTCGTGGCGGCCGCCGACCAGCGGCACGCGACGCGCTTCGGCGCCGGTGAGCTGGGCCAGGATCGGGTACATCACGAAGCTCGGCCACGCGAACACCGCGTTGTCGCCGGCGTCGCAGGTGGCGAGGGCGAACCGCGCCAGCAGCTCCGACGAACCGTTGCCGACCGCGACCATCGCCGCGTCGACGCCGTGTTCGGCAGCCAGCGCGGCGACGAGGCCGGCAGCGTCGTCGTCCGGGTAGCGGTTCAAGCCCGCGACGGCGGCGCTGATCGCCTCGAGCACCGGAGCAGCCGGCGGGTAAGGCGACTCGTTGGACGCGAGCCTCGCCACGTCGAGCGCCTGTTCGACGGCGGCGGCGACGACTGGCCGCGACCGACCCGGCACGTAGGGCGCGACGTCCCCTAGTGCCGGACGCAGGCGGATCACGTCGCCTCCAGGTGGTCCTGCAACCAGGCGACGCACGGGTTCGTGGCGCCGAGGTCGGCGCCGTCGGGCTCGACGAGGCCGGCCCGCTTCACGAGCCAGTCGAGGCGCACGTAGATGACCGCGAACCGCAACGCTGCGAACGTCTCGAAGTAGTCGAGGTCGCAGGCGGTGCGGCCGGTGCGGTCCTCCCAACGCGCGACGGTCTCCGCGCGTCCCGGCAGCGCCGGGAGGCGCTCGATCCCGTAGCCGTCGCTGTGGTGCCAGTCGACGAAGAGGGTCCAGGCGAGATCCCACTCGGGACCTCCGACCGCGCACATCTCCCAGTCGATGACCGCGGCCGCGCGGCAGTGCTCGTCGTAGATGATGTTGCCGATGCGGGCGTCACCCCACGAGAGGACGCGGTCGCCGGTGGCCGGGGCGTGCGCTCGCAGCCACGCCAGCGCCGCACGCTGCACCGGGTACTCGCGACCGTCGGCGGCCCAGGCGAGGAACGACTCGTACTCGTCGAGGGCGTGCGCGAGAGGGTCGACGTCCTCGCCCGGGTCGAGGAATCCGAGCCCGGCAGAGCGCCAGTCGAGCGCCGCGACCGCGGCGAGCGTGTCGACACCCTCTTCCCAGACACGACACTGCCGCTGCGGTGGCTCTGCCGCCAGCCAGCCCGCGGCGTGGTACGTCGGGGCGTCCCCCGGCACGCGGCCGGCCACACGCTCGCCCACGTGGAACGGCGAGCCGACCACGGTCTCGTCCTCCTCGTAGAAGTACATCTCGGGTACGCGCACCCCCGAGTCGCGGAGGCAGCGCATGATCGTGAACTGCCGGCCGAGGTCGTAGGTCGGGAACACGGGATAGTCGGGGCGCAGCCGGACGACGATGCCCTGGGCACGAGCTGCGCCGCCGACTTCGAAGTGGATGCTGCCGAGCAGGGTCTCGTTGCTGAAGCCGGCACCTTCGGGCGCGACGAGGGCGTCGAGCGTGACTCCGGTGGCGCCCTCGACACGGGCGGCCCAGCGGGGCCGGATCCAACCCTCGATACGGGCGCGCACCACCTCGAGGTCACGGCTCTCCGATACCGGCATCCGCCCTGTCTATCACGACGTCATCGGACGGGCCGCGACGGCATCGCGCGCTGCGGTTCCGAGCGCGGGCAGAATGATGGGTGTCCAGCACCTCACATCCGACCGGACCGGCCCCACACCGATGAACCTCGCAGACCTCGCAGACCTCGCAACACCGCACAATCTCGCCGTCGTGGGCTACGGCGCCCTGCAGCTCTACGCGTCCGCGGGCGCAGCCCTGCACGACGGCACCCTGTTCCGTCCCGGCGGCGGTGGCGGCGTCAGCGGCGGCGGCGGCGGTGGCGGCCGCAGCGGCGGCTCCTCGGGTGGCTCGAGCGGAGGCGGATCGAGCTTCGGCGGCAGCAGCACCGGCGGCAGCGGTGTCGGCGCCGGCGGGATCCTCGGGTTGCTGATCTTCGGCGGCGTCGCCGCGGTGATCATCGTGATCGTGCTGCTGGTCCTGCGCTCGGCGAAGAAGAAGGGCTTCACCTTCTCCCAGGGCCAGGGCGAGTTCGCATCGGCGATCGCCGAGCCTCAGCTCACCCAGTCCGAGGACGAGATCATCGCGCCGATACGCGAGCACGACCCGAACTTCACGGTCGACGGTTTCAAGGAGCGCGTCGGGCGGATCTACTTCCTCACGATCGAGGGTTGGTGCAACAACGACGTCGAGCGCATCCGCGGCGCCGTCGCCGACACGATCTTCCAGCAGTGGCGCGCCCAGGTAGAGGGCTATCTCCAGACCGGGCGCCGCAACGTGATGGAACAGGCGGTGATCGGCAACGTCTGGATCACCTCGGCGGCGCACACCCAGGAGGTCGACACGATCACCTGCCGGATCCGGGCTGCGGCGGCCGACTACGACGTCGATCCGCAGGGCAAGATCATCCGCGGCGACCGTGAGGTGCGCACCTACATGGAGGACTGGACGCTGCAGCGCAGCGGCACCGCGGCCACGGCCAACGAGGCGGGCCAGCGCAACTGCCACAACTGCGGTGCTCCCTTCGACGGCGACCTCGCCGGGCACTGCAAGTTCTGCAACGCACCGTTCGTCACGATCGAGTACGAGTGGGTCCTGACCCGCATCGAACAGCTCTGAGCGCAACGTGGGGGATGCGGGCCAATGAGACTCGGGATCGGCTTCGCCAACGTCGGACCGCTCGGCACCGCCGAAGGTGCCGAAGCCCTCGCCGCCGCGTGTGACGCGACCGGGGTCGAGTCGGTGTGGACGGTGGAGCACACGGTCGTTCCCGCCGGCTACGCGTCGGCGTACCCGTACTCGCGTGACGGGCGCATGCCGGGCCCTGAGTCCTCACCGATACCGGACCCACTCGTGTGGCTCACGTGGGTCGCGGCGCACTCGGATCGCGTGCGCCTCGCTACCGGGATCCTGATCCTGCCCCAGCGCAACCCCGTCGTGCTCGCCAAGGAGGTCGCCACACTGGACGCGATGTCGGGTGGGCGCGTGATGCTCGGCATCGGCGTCGGCTGGCTCGCCGAGGAGTTCGCGGCCCTGGGTGTCCCGTTCTCCGCGCGCGGGCAACGCACCGACGAGTACGTGGCAGCACTGCGTGAGCTGTGGACCGCGCCCGAGCCCAGCTTCCACGGCGATTTCGTCGACTTCGAGCGTGCGCTGTCGGAACCCAAGCCCACGCAGCGCCCGGTGCCGATCCACGTCGGCGGCCACTCCGTCGCCGCGGCTCGGCGGGCAGGCCGCCTCGGCGACGGGTTCTTCCCGGTGCGCGCCAAGGACCTCGATGCCCTGCTCCCGGAGATGCGCGCGGCGGCCGAGGCTGCCGGGCGCGACCCCGACGCGATCGAGGTGACGACCGGCGCCTGGCCCACGGCCGAGAGCGTCAGCGAGCTGGCGGCCAAGGGCGTGTCACGCCTCGTGATCCCCCCGCCCGCTTTCACGCCCGACGACCTCGGCCCGGCGCTCGAGCGGGTGGTCGACGCTATCGCCTGATGGCGTCGACGTCGCCTGCGGGTGTGCGCGCTCCACTCGTGAAGCGGCTGTACGCTGCGGAGCCATGCCGCTGATCAGGCGACGCACACTCAGCGAAGATGCCCAGGAGCTGCGCCAGCTCGTGATGGGCGACGCGCACTTCGTGCCTGTCCTCGTGTTGACGCTCGCGTCGCTGTTCGTGAGCATCGCCGAGGGCGGGAGCCGGCTCCTCGCCCTGTTCTCGATCGCGCTGTTCGCGGCGACGTTGCTGCTCGCGCTCTGGCGTTCCGGGGTGTCGCGTCCGGTGTTCAACGCCTGCACGGTCCTGTGCCTGGCCCTCGTCGGGCTCGGGGTCGTCGGCCTGTTCCTGCCGGACGAGTGGCACGAGCAGTCCCACACGTTCGCGTTGACGCTGCAGGGGCTCCTCGCCCTCGTGATCCTGGTGACGTTCACGGTCGTGCTCCGAGCGGCGGTGCGGCAGAAGCGCGTCACGCTCGACACCCTCGCGGCCGCGCTCACGTCCTATCTGCTGATCGGGGTGTTCTTCTCGCTCGTGTACCGGATCCTCCAGGGCGCCTCGGGTGTCTTCTTCGCCCAGACCGCCACGCCGTCGCCGAACGACTTCGTCTACTTCTCGTTCGTGAGCCTCACCACGACGGGCTACGGCGACCTCAGCGCGGCACCGGGGCTCCCACGTGGTGCGGTGATCTTCGAGCTGATCCTGGGCCAGGTCTACCTGGTCACGATCATCTCCCTCGTGGTCAGCCACCTCGGCAGCGAGCGGGTTCCGGGTGCCCTCGCCCGCGGCATGATCGAGAACCCCGACGGCCCCACGTCCGACCCAACCCCCGACGACCCGACCCCCGACGTGGGGACTTAAAGCGGGTCCACAACCCACCTCACGTCCCCACGTCCGACCCAACCCCCGACGTGGGGACCTAAAACGGGTCCACAACCCACCTCACGTCCCCACGTCCGACCCAACCCCCGACGTGGGGACCTAAACCGGGTCCACAACCCACCTCACGTCCCCACGTCCGGAGGCGCGGACGCTTGCGATCCGTAGGCTAACGCTGTTACGTTACCGGCGTTACCCTCATTCGGAGGGCGGGAGGCGCCGTGTTCGTTCGTCTGGGCAACTTCGTGGTCCGACGCCGCAAGCTGCTGCTCGTCGCTACCGCGATCTTCTTCGTGGTCGCTGCCGGCGCCGGGGCCGCAGTGTTCGACAAGCTCTCCACCGGCGGCTTCGAGGACCCCGCCACCGAGTCACGACGTGCGGCGGCTTTCCTCGAGGAACGCCTCGGCGACACGAGCCCCAACCTCGTGGTCCTCGTCACGGCCCGAGGCACCGACGTCGACGACCCCGCCGTCGCGGCCCAGGGCGACGCGATCACCTCCCGGCTCGCCGCCTCCGGCGACGTGTCGAACGTGGCGTCGTACTGGAGCCTGGGCGGCGCCGCCCCGCTGGCGTCGCGTGATCGCACCCAGGCGATCGTGCTCGCCACCGTCGAGGGCGACGAGGACACCCGCGAGGCCCGCGTCGCCGCCCTCGGCGAGGAGCTCCGCGGCACGGGCGGGCCGGCGCTGGTTCGCGTCGGGGGGTTCACCGAGATGTTCCGCGAGATCGGCGAGCAGATCGAGTCGGACCTCGCCCTCGCCGAGGCGATCACCTTCCCGCTCATCCTGGTCCTGTTGATCTTCGTCTTCGGCAGCCTCGTGGCTGCGGGGCTGCCCCTCGGCGTCGGGATCGTGTCCATCGCCGGCACCTTCCTGACCCTGTGGCTGATCGCGCTGGTCACACAGGTGTCGGTCTTCTCGATCAACCTCACGACCGGTCTCGGCCTCGGCCTCGCCGTGGACTACAGCCTCTTCGTCGTGTCCCGCTTCCGCGAGGAGCTCGCCCGGGGGCGGACACCCCACGACGCCGTTGTGCGCACCATCGACACCGCCGGGCGCACCGTGGTCTTCAGCGCCCTCACCGTCGCGATCTCCCTGGCCGCGCTGTTGATCTTCCCGATCTCGTTCCTGCGCAGCTTCGCGTACGCGGGGATCCCCGTCGTGGCGATCTCGGCGGTCGCATCGGTCATCAGCCTCGGCGCGCTCCTCGCCGTGCTCGGCCGCAAGGTCGACGCGATCCCACTGCTGCACCGCCGCCGCGGCGTGGTGCGGGACACGTCCTCGGGGATGTGGCACGCCATCGCGACCGCTGTCATGAGACGGCCCGTCCTCATCGGCGGCAGCGTCGTCGCCCTGTTGGTCTTCCTCGGCATCCCGTTCTTCCGGATCAGCCTCGCCACCGCCGACGATCGAGTCCTGCCCACGACGGCGGAGTCCCGCCAGGTCCACGACGTCCTGCGCCAGGACTTCGACGCCAACGAGTCCGGGGCGATCCAGGTCGGTCTCGACGGCACCGTCCCGACGGGCGAGATCGCCGCCTACGCAGCCGGGCTGTCCCGCATCCCGTCCGTCTCCCGCGTCGACGCGCCCACGGGCATCTACGTCTCGGGTATGCAGGTGGTGGCCCCGGGCCCGCTGACCGCCAGGCTCTCGGGCGACAGCGCTTCGGAGGTGCGCGTCGTCATGGGCGTCGACGCGCAATCGGCCGAAGCGGAGGCGGTCCTCGATGCGGTGCGGTCGGCGCCTGCCCCGGCCCCGGCCCTCGCCGCAGGCGCGACCGCCGAGCTCGTCGACAGCCGGACGAGCCTCCTCGACCGGTTGCCGTGGGCCCTCGTCCTGATCGCGATCGTGACCTTCGTCGTGCTGTTCCTGATGACGGGCAGCGTGCTCGTCCCCGCCAAGGCCATCGTCCTCAACGTCCTGAGCCTGTCGGCGACCTTCGGCGCGATGGTGTGGATCTTCCAGGACGGCCACTTCTCGGGGATTCTCGGCTTCACGCCTTCGGGCTCGTTGGACCTCACCACCCCGATCCTGATGTTCTGCATCGCGTTCGGGCTCTCGATGGACTACGAGGTGTTCCTGCTCTCGCGCATCAAGGAGGAGTACGACCGCACCGGCGACAACACCGCCTCGGTCGCCGCCGGGCTCGAGAAGACGGGCCGCATCGTCACCGCCGCGGCAGCGCTGCTCGCGATCGTGTTCATCGCGTTCACGAGCTCGTCGGTGTCGTTCATCCAGCTCTTCGGCCTCGGTCTCGCACTCGCGGTCGTGGTCGACGCGACCCTCGTGCGAGGAGTCCTAGTGCCAGCCTTCATGCGCCTTGCGGGCCGGGCGAACTGGTGGGCGCCCGCGCCGCTGCGGCGCTTCCACGAGCGCTTCGGCTTCAGCGAGGGCCCGGGCGGCACGGACGACGGGGACGCCGCCGACGCCGACGCCGAGGTGCCCGAGGCCGACCGCGGCGAGACCGTGGGCGCACGGTGAACGCGACGCCACGCAAGCGCGCACCCCGCGGCGAGGGCGAGCAGCTACGCGCCCAGATCCTCGACGCCACCGAGGAGCTCCTCGCACGCGAAGGCGACCAGGACGCCGTCTCGATCCGGGCGATCGCGTCCCGCGTGGGCTGCACGGCGCCGTCGATCTACCGCCACTTCGACGACAAGACCGCCCTGATCTTCGAGGTGTGCGACCGCCTCTTCGAGGACCTGCAGGCCGAGATGACCGCCCGGGCGGGTGCGCTGGCGGACCCGATCGAGGTCCTCCACGCGATCGGCCGTGCCTACCTCGAGTTCGGCCTCGCCCACCCCGAGCAGTACCGGATCATGTTCATGACCCGCACGACCAACCCCACGCCGGACTCCTTCCTCGACCGGGTCGTGGGCGAGGACACGACCTTCGGCATCCTCGTCGGCGCGATCACCGCCGCGATGGAGGCGGGTGCGGTCGCCCGCGACGACCCGTTCAGGATGGCCGTGGACTTCTGGACGATGGCCCACGGGGTGACGTCGCTCGCGATCTCGGGCACCCCGTTCTTTCCCTACCCCGACCCCCGCGACGAACTCGACCGCCTGACGGACCTGGCCCTGCGCGCCCTCGCCCCCTGACGCAGACCCGAACCCCCGAACACCCCGAACCCCCGACGTGGGGACCCAAACCGGGTCCTGAACCCACCTCACGTCCCCACGTCGATCCGAACCCCCGACGTGGGGACACAAACCGGGTCCTGAACCCACCTCACGTCCCCACGTCCATCCGGAGGGTCAGGGGTCGACGCCGTCCCAGAGCACGCGCTCGGCGGCGCCGGGGTCGTCTGCCACTCGGCACTCGGTATCGAAGAGCATCGTGGCACGGCGGCTGCTGTCGTAGCGTGACCAGTCCGGCAGCACGTCGACGCCGGGGTCCCCGCTCCGCGCGAACGCGACCCACGCCGACTGCATCGCCTTGGCGAGCGCGACCGGGGCGTCGGCGCCCGCGAGCATCGAGATCGGGCTGCCGTCGAAGATGTCGAACACGAAGGGCATCTCGATGCCGTGGCACGCGCCGAGTCGCCCCTCCAAGAGGGTGGTGGGCCAGTCGAAGCGGTACAGGAACGTGCGCGCCTCGTGCGCGGCCTGCGCCTCCGCGAGCCGCACGGCCGGGATCGTGAAGACGGCGTCGGTCGCCGCGGCAGCACCGCCGAAGTGCTCGTGCTCGGCGGCGTACTTGGCCATGTAGTGCTCGGCGGCCACCGCGGCCCGGTCGGGCCCGAGCGACCGTGCGAGGCGTCGTGTGAGGTGGGCGACGTCGGTGGGCACGCGCACCTTGATGATCTCGGTGAAGAGCCGGAACTCGTCGCGGGTCGTGCCGAGCATGAGCGGGATCCCCGCGCCGGCCCCGTCGCGGATCGCGTCGAGCGGCTCGCGCGGGACGACCACACCGTCGACGACGGGACGGGTAGGCAGGCCGAGCGGCTCGCCGTCGCCGTGCTCGTGCGCGAGACGCGGGTAGCCGGCGAAGAGGTTCGCCTGCGCGGCGAGGATCGCGTCGACAGGGAGCGCCTCGAGCGCGCCACGGTCGCCGGGCGCGACCCCGGCGAGCTCGAGGAAGTGCTCCCCCACCGCGGCCGCGAGGCCGGGCGACGACACCATCGACGCCGCGCCCGATTCGGCGATCGCCTTGTGGAACAGACCGTCCGCGGCCGGCGTGGCGAGCAGCGTGCCGACGCTCATGCCGCCTGCGGACTCCCCGAAGATCGTGACGTTGCCGGGATCGCCGCCGAACGCGGCGACGTTGTCGCGCACCCACTCGAGCGCGGCGATCTGGTCGCGGATGCCGAGGTTGCCGCTGCCGGCGTAGTCGTCGCCGAACGCACCCGACAGGTCGAGGAAACCGAGACAGCCCGTGCGGTACTCGACGCCGACCACGACGACGTCGCCCGATGCGGCCATCCGGTGCCCGTGCCACGCGGCATCCGAGGCCGCCATCGTCGAGAAGCCGCCGCCGTGGATCCACACCATCACGGGCCGGCGCCCGCCGTCGGCTGCCGGTGTCCACACGCTCAGGTGGAGGCAGCCCTCGCCCTGGTCGGGCAGGCCGTAGGTGAGCGGCGTCGGGAGCTGGGGCGGGGTCGGACCCCACGTGTCGGCGTCGCGCACTCCGGCCCACGGCTCGGGTGGCACGGGAGGCATCCACCGCAGCTTCCCGACGGGATCGGCGGCGTAGGGGATCCCGAGGAACTCGGCAACTCCGTCGCGGCCGTGGCCCCTGACCGCTCCCGCGGTGGTCTCGACGATCGGCTCCACGCACTCCCCCTGAAGACGAGACGAAGGTAGGAGCCGGGAAGGCTACCGTGGCGGCCGACATGAAGGCGCTCTCCTGGGCCGGTTTCGTCGCCGGGCTCCTGTTGTTCCTCGCCACCAGCCACAGCGTGATCGTCACGCTCATCATCCCGCGCTCGCAGGTGTCGCCGCTGTCGCGGTCGGTGAGCACTGCGATCCGCAAGGCGTTCCTGTTCTTCGGCAGGCGCCGCCGCGACTACCTCGCCCGCGACCCGCTGCTCGCCTGGGTCGCGCCGGTCTCGCTGCTCGGCCTCCTCGCCGTCTGGATCTTCCTGTACGTGGTCGCGTACGCGCTGATCATGTGGCCTCTCGTTCCCGACGGCATCGGCCAGGCCCTGCGCGAGAGCGGGTCGTCGGTGTTCACCCTCGGGTTCGCGTCGGAGCCCGCTGCGGCGCCCACGATCGTGATGATGTGCGCCGCGTCGACCGGCCTCGTCATCGTTGCCCTGCAGATCGCATACCTGCCGACCCTGTACGCGTCGTTCAACCGCCGCGAGACCGCCGTCACCCTGTTGCAGACGCGTGCGGGCTCGCCCGCATGGGGCCCCGAGATCCTGCGCCGCCACCTCGCCGTGCAGACCCTCGATGCCCTCGGCCCGCTGTACCAGCGCTGGGAGGAGTGGGCTGCCGACGTCCTCGAGTCGCACACGACCTACCCAGCGCTCGTGTACTTCCGTTCGCCGGACCCGCTGAGCTCCTGGGTGCTCGGCCTGCTCGCGGTCCTCGACTCCGCCGCCATGTACCTCGCGCTCGCCCCGGAACGGGCGCCGGCGGAGGCACGCCTTGTGCTGCGCATGGGCTACGTCACCCTCAACAGCGTCGCCGCGAGCCTGCGCCTCCCCCACGCCGTCGACCCCGACCCCGACGACCCGATCGAACTCAGCCTCGAGGAGTTCACCGCCGGTTGCGGGCGCATATTCGACGCGGGCTTCCCGGCCGAGCGCAGCCTCCACGACGCGTGGGCGCACTTCCGCGGGTGGCGCGTGAACTACGAGACCGCCGCCTACGCGCTCTCCGACGCGACGATGGCGGCACCGGGACCGTGGTCGGGGACGCGCACGCATCTGCCCGACCTGATGATCATCCCGCGTGCGCCCGCCGACCGCCGTCCCCGGACATGACACGGCGCCGACGCTGACTAGCGTGGGCCCATGCAACACCTGGGCTGGCTCACGGTCGTCGTGCGACTCGCGATGGCCATGGGGCTCGGGGCCTGCGTCGGGATCGAGCGTGAACTCGCCGACCGCACGGCAGGGTTCCGCACCCATTCGCTGGTCGCCCTCGGCGCCGCTGCTTTCGGGGCGATGTCGCTGTTCGACACAGCCTCGCCGAGCCGCATCGCGGCGCAGGTCGTCACCGGCGTCGGCTTCCTCGGCGCCGGCGCGATCCTGCGCGAGGGCATCAACGTCAAGGGGATGACGACTGCCGCCGCGATCTGGGCCGCGGCCGCGGTCGGCCTCGCGTGCGGCATCGGCGAGTACTGGGTGGCGCTGGTGACGACGGGGCTGTCGTTGACGATCCTCGGTGCGTTCCAGTTCGTCGACCGCCGCCTCCAGCGCATCGTGGCCGTGGTCCACATCGTCTGCACGACCAACGAGCCTGCCTCGCTCGTCCGCGAACTGCAGACCCGCCGCGACGTCCGCATCTCACGTGTGCACCAGACCAAGGCAACGGCGCATCCCGCCGAGGTGGCCATGTCGGTGCACACGACGCGCCGGCAGGTCCCCGGGCTCCTCGACGAGCTCATCAAACGCGACGACGTGGCGTCGGTCGAGTGGGACGACTGAGGTGGCGCTCCTCGACGAGCACGAACATCTCGTGCTCGACTGCGACGGCGTCGTCTACGTCGGTTCCCGGCCGGTGCCCGGTACCGCCGACGTCGTCGCGGCGGCACGGGAGGGTGGGCTCGGACTCCTGTTCGTCACCAACGACACCTCGAGCTCGGCCGCTGCGATCGCGGCCCGCATCGAGGCTTGCGGCATCGACGTCGACGAGTCCGAGGTCCTCCATGCCGGCCGCGCCGCGGCCCTACACCTCGCGCACACGGGCGCCGAGCGTGTGCTCGTGCTCGGCACCGAGGCGCTCGTCGAGGAGGTGCGCAGTGCCGGGGTCGAAGCGGTGCGCACGACCGAACCCGCGGCGCGGGGCAGTGGTTGGGACGCGCTCGTGGTGGGCCAGGACGCCGCCCTGTCGATGCGCGACCTGAAGCGGCTCGTGCAGGCGTGGCGCCCCGGAATGGAGCTGCTCGCGGTCAACGGCGACCGCAACTACCCCGCCGCGGACGGACTCCACGTCGGCTGCGGCGCGATCGCGGCCGCTGTCGCATTCGCCGTCGACACCGACTTCGTCGTCGCCGGCAAGCCGTCGCCGATCCTGTTCGCCGAGGCGGACGCGCGCCTCGGACCGGGGCGCACGGCGCTGCTGGGCGACACGCTCGCGTCCGACGTCGCCGGGGCCAACGCCGCCGGCTGGACGTCGGTGTGGCTGCGCCGCCCCGGTGCCGCCACGGACCCGGCGATCACCCCCGACCTCGTCGTCGACGACCCCCGCGACCTCATCTGACTGCCGCGGCCGCGCGCTCGGTGGCCGGCCGCGGCACGGATAGCAGGCCGAGGTGCTTCCTCCCTGAACGTCCACGAGCCAGGGTACGTGGTTCACGACGCCCGTAGGAGGAAGCGGCGAGCGCCTTTTCTAAGGGCCGGTTTCGCCGGCGGTGGGGCTCTCCTCGACGATGCCGGCTATGCGCGCCGCCTTGTTGAGCCCCGACAGGTAGGCCCGCGCGGAGGCCTCGACGACGTCGGTCGACACGCCCCGGCCCGACACGCGGCGCCCGTCGGCGTCGACCTGCACGGTCACGTCGCCGAGGGCGTCGGTCTCGCCGGTCACCGACGACACCTTGAAGTCCACCAGGCGCGCCTCGATGCCGACGGCCGCCGAGATGGCACGGCAAGCCGCGTCGATCATGCCGTCGCCCTCCTCGACCGCGATGCGGCGGTCGCCGTTGCGGCGCACCTCGACCTGGGCCGTGGGCGTCTTGCCGGTCCCGCCGGCGACGACGAGGTTCACGAGCTGCCACGCGTCGCCGCCGGTTCCGAGCTCCTCGGAGACGATCGCCTCGAGGTCCGCCTCGGTGATCTGGATCTTGCGGTCGGCGAGCTCCTTGAAGCGGATGAACGCCTGGTTCAACGTGTCGCCCTGCACCCGCAGGCCCATCTTCTCGAGCGCGTCGGCGAACGCGTGGCGGCCCGAGTGCTTGCCGAGCACGATCTCGCTCGACTGGCCCACGGCCTCGGCGTCCATGATCTCGTAGGTGCGCTTGTCGCTCAGGACGCCGTGCTGGTGGATCCCCGCCTCGTGCGCGAACGCGTTGCGGCCCACGACGGCCTTGTTGTACTGCACCGGGTAGCCGGTCATGCGCGACACCATCCGCGAAGACCGTGCGAGCTGGGACGTGTCGATTCTGGTCTTGATCCCGTACACGTCGTCACGGGTCCTGACCGCCATGACGATCTCCTCCATGGCGGCGTTGCCGGCCCGTTCGCCGATGCCGTTGATCGTGCACTCGACCTGGCGGGCGCCGTTGGACACGCCGGCCAGCGAGTTGGCGACGGCGAGGCCGAGGTCGTTGTGGCAGTGCACCGAGAACACCAGGTCGTCAGGGCCCTTGACCGTCTCGACGACGTGCGCGATCCGCCGGCCGAACTCGTCGGGCTGGGTGTAGCCGACGGTGTCGGGGATGTTCAGCGTGCGGGCGCCGGCGTCGACGGCGATCTGGAGCACCTCGCAGAGGAAGTCGACGTCGCTGCGGGTGGCGTCCTCGGCGGAGAACTCGACGTCGTCGGTGTAGCCGGCGGCACGGGCCACGGCGGCACCGGCCTCTGTCTTCACCTGGTCCCGCGTCATCCGCAGCTTGCGTTCCATGTGGATGTCGCTCGTGGCCAGGAAGATGTGGATGCGGGAGCGGGCGTTGTGACGCACCGCTTCCCATGCCCTGTCGATGTCGGCGAAGTTCGTGCGGGCGAGTCCGCAGATCGTCGGGCCGGTTATCGCCTTGGCGATCGCCTCGACCGCGTCGAAGTCGCCCTGGCTCGAGATCGGGAACCCGGCCTCGATCACGTCGACGCCCAGGCGCGCCAGTTGGTCTGCTATCTCGATCTTCTCCATCACGTTGAGTGCGATCCCGGGGGACTGCTCCCCGTCGCGCAGGGTCGTGTCGAAGATGATCAGTTGGTCTCCGGCCATCGGTGGCGAGTCCTTTCGTGCGTGAGTCCTGGAACGAGGGCAAAGAAAAACCCCCGGGGATCGGTCCCGGAGGTCGGCAAGGGCACACCCGTGAGTCGGATGTGCCCTAGGTAAGGAGGAGCAGAGCGCGCGCGGCGGCCGTGGCGGCGGTGGGGCGGGGGCCGGTGGTCGTCTGCATCGTTGGCCAGCATAGTGACGGCCGGGTGGGGAGGTGTCAAGGCAGAATCGCGGCGTGCAACAGGTTCCCCCACCACCAACGCGGCGCTCCGGGCCGCCGGATCCGCCCCGCGACCCCTACGTCGGTGGCGGGCCGCCCGTCCCGCCGTCTCCTCCGTTCGCTCCGCCACCGCCGGCGCCTCCGGGTGCGGGCGCGCAGGTACACGCGCCTGGGTCACCGGTGGCGCCGGAGACACCGCCGGGGACGTCGGGGACGGTCGCAGACCCCACACGTTGCATGTGGCGGCGGTCGGCGGCGCTGTTCGTGGATGCCGCGGTCGTCACCGGCGCCGTGGTCGGCGCGTACCGACTGACAGGCGTCGCCTACGTCGACCTCGACGGCCGCGTCGTGCTGCCGCACGGCTGGCTCGCGCTGTTGGGCCTGTGGGCGGCCTGGGTCGTCTACTGGAGCGTGTTCGAGGCGTTGAAGGCTCACGCCACGCCCGGCAAGGCAATCTTCGGCGTACGTGTCGTGTCCGCGGACGGGTCGCCCCACGTGCGCACAGGCCGGGTCCTGGTGCGCAACGTCATGAGGATCCCCGACGTGTTCCTGTGTGCTCCGGCAGGCCTCGCCGTCACGCTGCTCTCGGTCGGGCGGCGCCGCCCTGGCGACATGGCCGCCCGCACCCTCGTCGTCCGCCGCGCCGCCGCCGCCCCCGGCGCCGCCCTGGCCACTCCCTGGACCCCGTCTCCGACCGACGTGGGGACCTGAAGCGGGTCCACAACCCGCCTCACGTCCCCACGTCCGACCCGACCCCCGACGTGGGGACCTAAAGCGGGTCCACAACCCGTCTCACGTCCCCACGTCGGTTGGATCCCCACGTCGAGGAACCCGACCCACGTCAGGCGAAGGGGGATCCGAGGTCGAGGAAACGGGCGTCGAGGACGCCGGGCTGGGCACGGACGGCGCCGGCGACCTCGGCGGCGATCGGCCCGTCGAAGTTGATGCCCATGAGCGCGTTCGGTTCCTCCAGGTGGCGGCCGACGGCCATGTTGGCGATGTTCACACCGGCCTCGCCGAGCACCGTGCCCACGTGGCCGATCACACCGGGACTGTCGTCGTTGCTGATGACGGCCATGTGGCGCGTGGGCGGCAGGTCGATCTCGTAGTCGTCGACGCGGACGATGCGCGGCTCACGCCGCAAACCACCGAGGGTGCCCGCAACCACATAGGAGCGCCCTGCCACCACGGCACGCACGGAGATCAAGCTGACGAACTCGTCCGCGCGCGACGACGTCGTCTCGCGCACGTCGAGGCCCCGCTCGGCCGCAACCAGCGGGGCGTTCACATACGTGACGGGCTCGTCGGAGACCGACCCGAACAACCCCTTGAGGACCGCGAGGGTCAGCACCTTGGTGTCGTGGTCGGCGACCGCGCCGGTGTGGGTGATCTCGAGGACGTCGCCGGTCCCGCCCGCGTACGCGGCGAAGAACGCCCCGAGCGCCTCGGCCACGGGCATGTGCGCGGCGACGACGTCGCTGACCCCGCGGCCGACGTCGATGTTGACGGCGTACGCGACGAACTCGCCCGAGAGCGCGGCGACGACCTGCTCCGCGATCGTGATGCCCGCACGGTCCTGCGCCTCCTCGGTCGAGGCGCCCAGGTGCGGGGTGACGACGGCTTCGGGCACGGCGAAGAGCGGACTGTCGGTGCACGGCTCGCTCGAGTACACGTCGACGCCGGCACCTGCGACCTTGCCCGCGCGGATCGCGTCCGCCAGCGCGGCCTCGTCGACGATCCCACCACGCGCGACGTTGAGGATGCGGACGCCGTCGCGCATCTTCGCGATCGTGTCGGCGTTGACGAGGCCCTCGGTCTCGGGGCTGCGCGGCAGGTGGATCGTCAGGAAGTCGCAGCGGGCGAACACGTCCTCGGGCGTGTCCACGAGCTCGACACCCAACTGGCGGGCACGTTCGTCGGAGACGAACGGGTCGTAGGCCACCAGCGTCATCCCGAACGCCGCAGCGCGCTCGGCCACGAGGCTCCCGATCCGGCCGAGGCCGAGGATCCCCAGCGTCTTGGCGTACAGCTCGACACCCTGGAGGTGCTTGCGGTCCCAGCGGCCATCACGCAGGCTCGCGTCGGCGCGGGCGACGTTGCGGGCCTCGGCGAGGAGGAGCGCCATCGTGTGCTCGGCCGCCGAGATCGTGTTCGACTGCGGTGCGTTCACGACGAGGACGCCGCGTGCGGTGGCGGCGTCGACGTCGACGTTGTCCACGCCGACGCCTGCGCGCCCGACGACCTGGAGGTGCGGGGCAGCCGCGATGAGGTCGGCGTCGACCTGGGTCGCGGACCGCACGATGATGGCGTCCGCGCCCGCGGCGCGCTCGCGCAGCGCATCCGCTTCGAGGCCGAGCGCGACGTCGACCTCGAAGCCGCGGGCGCGCAGCATGTCGAGGCCGGCACTCGCTATCTCCTCGGTCACGAGCACGCGCAGCGCAGCAGGGGCTTCGTTCTGTGTCAACTCAGACGCATCCTCGTCCGTAGCTCAGGCGGAGCTCCCAGCCGCAGCCGGGGCAGAGCCAGTGGTCGCTCCACAACTGGAGACCGTAGCGGCCACCTGCGCGCACCATCGCGGATCCGCACTTGCGGCACGGCGGGATCCCTTCGACACCGTGCACGTGCCGGTCCCAGGCGACACTGCCCTCCGGAGCGGGCTCCGGGGCCGCGTCATCGGCCAACCGGCTCAGACCACTTCGCGGCGGTTGAGCCACGGCATCATCGAGCGCACCTCGGCGCCGACGTGCTCGATCTCGTGGTCGCTGCCCTTGCGGCGCAGCGCCTTGAACGTCGGCTGGCCCGCCTGGTTCTCGAGGATGAACTCGGTGGCGAAGCGGCCGTCCTGGATCTCGCCGAGGATGCGCTTCATCTCGGCCTTGGTCTCCTCGGTCACGATGCGCGGGCCACGGGTCAGGTCGCCGTACTCGGCGGTGTCGCTGATCGAGTGGCGCATCTTGGTCATGCCGCCCTCGTAGAGGAGGTCGACGATCAGCTTCAGCTCGTGCAAGCACTCGAAGTACGCCGACTCCGGTTGGTAGCCGGCCTCGACGAGGGTCTCGAAGCCCGCCTGGATGAGCGCGGTGACGCCGCCGCAGAGGACCACCTGCTCTCCGAAGAGGTCGGTCTCGGTCTCCTCCTCGAAGGTCGTCTCGAGCAGGCCGGCACGCGTGAGGCCCATGGCCTTCGCGTAGCTCATGCCGAGCTGTTTCGCCTTGCCGGAGGAGTCGCGGTGCACGGCCACGAGACCGGGCGTGCCACCACCTTCGGTGTAGGTGCGGCGCACGAGGTGCCCCGGCGCCTTGGGCGCGACCATGGCGACGTCGACGCCGGCGGGGGGGTCGATCTGGCCGAAGTGGATGTTGAAGCCGTGCGCGAAGAAGAGCGCGTCGCCGTCGTCGAGGTTCGCGGCGATGACCTCGTCGTAGAGCGCCTTCTGGGTCTGGTCGGGCACGAGAACCATGATGAGGTCGGCCTCGGCGCAGGCCTCCTCGGGAGTCATGACCTTCAGACCCTCGGCCTCGGCCTTCGCCCACGACGGCGAGCCCTCGCGCAAGCCGACACGCACGTCGACGCCGGAGTCGGCCAGGTTGAGGGCGTGGGCGTGGCCCTGGCTGCCGAAGCCCAAGATGGCGACCTTGCGCGACGTCACGAGTGACAGGTCGGCGTCGTCGTCGTAGTGGATGATGGCCACGTCAAACCCCTTGCACGGTGGCGGAGACGGAGAGATCCGGCTGGGCGCCCATTCTCCCGTTACGCCGCTGCACCCGTCCACTCCGAAAGGCGCTCGGTGCTTCCTCCTGCCGACCCCGCGAACCACGCACCGCGACCCGTGGACGTTCGGGGAGGAAGCACCTCGGCCTGCTATTGGCCGTTGCTCGAACGCTCCCTTCCTCCCTACCCGAGTAGGTCGAGGTAGAGCGACTCGGTGGCCTCCACGACATCGTCCCACGCGTACTCGCGTGCGACCATCTCGCGTCCGGCGGCGGCACGCTCGCGCATCTGCGGATCGCCGGCGGCCTCGTCCAGCGCCCGGGCGAGGCCGGCGCGGTCGTCCCCGCGGAATAGCCGGCCGTAGCGTTCGTCCGCCCCGATCACCTCGACGTGGCAGGCGATGTCGGACGCGAGCGACGGCACCCCGTAGCTGAGCGCCTCCAAGAGCGCGATCGGCAGCCCCTCGAGCCGCGAGGGGAGCACGAACAGGCGGGCGTTGGAGTAGAGCTCGTCGCGCACCGCCCCCGAGACGAAACCCGGCAGGATCACACGCGGGTCCGCCGCTGCGAGCGCGCGCAGGCGCGCCTCGTACTCGTCGTCGTGCTGGGCGCCGCCCGCCATCACGAGGCGCAGGTCGAGACCGGTGTCCGCGAACGCCTCGAGCAGCAGCTCCGGAGACTTCTCGGGCACGAACCTGCCCATGAAGAGCACGTAGTCGTCGCCTTGCAGACCCCAGCGCCGCGTGATCTCCTCGGGAGTCGACGGCTCGTGCACCACCGGGACGCCGTTGGGGACGTAGACGATCCGTCCCCGCTCGAAGCGGGCCTGGAAGTGCTCGGTGAGCGTGCGGCTCACGCAGATGGTGGCGTGCGGGAAGGTCCCGGCCGACCACTCCCCGAGCGCGAGGAGGCGGCTCGCGGTCGGCGACCACTTGTCGCGCTCGTGGTCGAGGCCGTGCACGCTCACCACCGTCGCACGCCCGCGCCTGACCCGCGGCACGAACCCGAACATCGACGGACCGATCGCGTGGAAGTGGACGACGTCGGCACGGCTCAGCGTCGCGTGCGCTGCCGCGATCGCCGTGTGGCTCAGAGCGTCGAGGTGCTTGGTCGCCAGCGACGGCATCGTGACCAGGCGCATTCCGCGGTGCTCGTCGATGCGCGGCACGTCGTCGCCGACGTAGGAGCGGCGGCAGTGCACGGTGACCTCGTGGCCACGCTCGACGAGGCGGGCACCGAGCTCCTCGACGTGGCGCTCGACACCGCCGAACGTGGCGGGGACTCCCTTGGTGCCGAGCATCACGATCCTCACGTGCCGGCCACCCCCGCGAGCACGCCGGCCTCCGGCCCGTACAAGGACACGACGGCTTCGACGTGGTCTGCGAGGCGGTGACGCCCCTCGGCACGCGCCCGTGCGGCCCGGCCCATCGCGGCCTGTGTCGCCGGGTCACCGGCGACGGCGCCGAGGGCTGCTGCCAGCGCCTCCGGTTCACCGGGCGGCACGAGCAGGCCCGTGCGACCGTGCTCGACGAGCTCGGGCAGGCCGCCGAGCGCGGTCGCGACAACCGCCTTGCCTGAAGCCATCGCCTCGAGCACCACCATCGGGCAGTTCTCGTACCACTCGGAAGGACAGGCCACGACCGCGGCCGCTGCCATCGCCGCCGCCACGACCTCGCCAGGCTGGCGGCCGTGGAACAGCACGCGTCCGGGCGCAACTTCGTCCCCGAGCCGCCGCAGCTCGGCTTCTTGGGGCCCGGTCCCGAACACGTCGAGCCTGGTGGACCCCGGCATCGCCGCCACCGCACGGACCAGGGTGTCGACACCCTTCTCCGGCGAGAGCCGGCCCGCGAAGACGACGCCTTCGCCCTCGTACCTGGGCGTGATCGCGTCCACGTCGGCGAAGTTGGGCACGACCGCGATCCGCTCCGCCGGCACGCCCGCGGCCGCGACCTTGTCGGCGAGGAACCGCGACGGCGCCACGAACACGTCGACGTAGCGCGTGTAGAGACCGAGACCGTGATGCAGGTACGCCTCGGCGGTGTTGAGCAGGCTCGGCCCGAGCATGCCACGCGTGCAGCGATGCACCGTCGTCTGGTACCAGCGGCCACCGGCGCAGTCCTCGCAGATGCCGTCGTCGTTGAGGAAGCGGTACACGGGACAGGCGAGCTTGTAGTCGTGCAGGGTCATCACGACGCGGGCGCCGCGCTTGGCGGCCGCGGCGAGAACCGACGGCGAGAGCTGGTGGTACACGTTGTGCGCGTGCACGACGTCCGGGCGGAAGTCGTCGACGACCTTGCCGAGGCGCAACCTCGCGCCCGGCGAGTACAGGAGCCGCCCCGCCATGAGGAGCCGGGTGCGGGCGTCGCCGGGCGGCGCCTCGAAGTCGGTCTCGGACACGAACAAGTGGTCGTAGCGGAACGGCGGGTTCTCGGGGCGGACCATCCCCCAGTACTCCACAGCGTGGCCGCGGCCCATCAGCGCCGCCGACAGGTCGAGCATGTACGACTCCGCCCCGCCACGGCGGTACAGGAACTTGTTGACCTGCAGCACCCTCACGCCGGCGTGCCCACCCCGGCGGGTGCTTCCACCTTGTCGTCGGCGGCATCCGCACCGGCTTCGAGGGCCGAGGCCTCGGGGTCGGTCGGGTCGGTCGGGTAGATCGCCAGCGCCATGATCGACCAGAAGTACCACTGCACGGCGGGCTGGCTGATCAGGTTCGAGGTGAGGCTCATGAGCAGGTAGGCGACCATCGTCCCCGCGAACGCGACCCGCACCGCGGAGCGCAGCGGCGTCGCCCGTTTCCTCACGACGCGCACCGCCTCGATCGTGAGTCGCGCCATCGTCCACACGAAGAAGATCAGACCGGCCAGGCCCGTCTCGACGACGACACGGACGAAGTCGTTGTGTGCCTCCTTGCCCTCCTCGGTGGTCTCCTTGATGTAACCGAGCCCTTGGCCCCAGACGGGCGACTGCCCGAGGCTCTGCAACGCCTCGCTCCAGTACGCGAACCTCCAGTCGAGCGAGTTCGTGGTCGTGCCCGACGGGGAATCTGTCGACTCGAGGTCGCTGAAGCGGTCGGCGACACCGGGGATGAGGAACAAGAGCGCGGCCAACACGATCGGGATGACGAAGAAGACCTTGCGATAGCGCAGCCACGCCATGACGAGGACGGCGGCGACGAGTCCGATCCAGCCGGTGCGGGTGAACGTGAACACCAGGCAGACGGCGAGGCCGACGACGATGAATCCGAGCCAGCGGCGCCACTGCTTCATCACGATCCATGTCGCTATCAACGTGGGCAGGACGAGCGCCAGGTAGAGAGAGAACGGGTTCGGGTGCACGAACGTGCCCTCGAGCCGCACGAACGCGCCCTGTTTGATCACGAATCCCGAACCTGTGAGGAACTGGTACGCGCCCACGAGGATCGGACCGATGCCGCTGACGGCGATCGCGACGAGCACCCTGCGCATGCCGCGCTCGGTCCGGCCGACGTAGCCGACGAGCTGGTACATGAAGAACAAGCTCGTGAACCGGAACAGGTCCTTGACCCCGCCGAGCCTGTCGGGCGACTCCACGAGGCTCACGACACACACGATCAGGAAGAGCAAGTAGGGAAACAGCGGGTCCCGCGGCGACGGCACCTCGCGGCGGCTCATCATGTGAAGCAGGCCCGCAGCGATCACGAGGAGGCCCAAGACGGCGGCGACGTTGAGGGGGCCGACGCGCTTGTCGCCGACCAAGTCGAGGCTCGCGCGACTCGCGAGCAGCACGAGCACGGCCATCTCCGTCTCCTCGACGAGGAGGAGAACGAAGGCGGCACCACCTATCGCCGCGGCCGCCAGGAACAACCCCTTGCCGCCGAGGACCGCCGGATTCACGAGCACGCCGATCGCCGCCGCGATCAACAGCGCGCACACGAGCAGGAACACCTGCGTTGGCGACAGGGCACGACGCTTCACTGAACTCCCACGATCTCACCCTCCCGGGGTCCCGTCCCGGGGCGGCTCATCCGCAAGGGTATTCGACGCCACGCACCGCGTTTCCCCGAGAGCAACGCGACGCCTGGCCCCGCGCGATCAAGGGGTGACCTTGAAGGGCACCCAGGGCTTGGTCGGGTCGGCGTTGTTCGCCGAGTCGAGTGCCTGCACCTGCAGGCCGTAGCTGCCCGATCCACCGGACGGCGGCGTCCAGTCGAGCGACCACCCCGTCGAGGTAGCGCCCGGCGCGTCGAGGGCCGCGTCACTCTGCTGGTTCGCGCCCCAGGTGCCGTCGGATCGCCACCACTTCTTGGTCACGGTGTCCTGGATCGCGACTCTGACGCGTGCCACCGAGCGGTCGTCGGTGGCTGTTCCGGCGATGTGAACCGGAGTCGCCGTCAGCACGGCCTTGGGCACCGGCGCCGTCACCGTCGCGTCGGGCGGGGTCGTGTCCGGGGGCGGGCCGACGGTTCCCACCCGGAACGTCACGTTCGGGAACCCGCTCGCAGGCCGGTTGCCCGCCGTGTCGGTGGCCCGTACCTCCGCCCGGTAGGACCGGCCGTCCACCGCCGCTATGAACGGGTAGTACCACGAGCGCGACTGGTCCGCCGTGCCCGCGCCGCCTGCGAGGTTCCAGGTCTTGGTGGGGGTCCACGTCGACGTACGCGCGTCCCAGAACTTGTTCGTCGTCGTGTCGCGGATCGTGACCTCTACGGTGCCGACGTGGCGATCATCGGTGGTGTTGCCGGTGAGGGTCACCAGGCCCGCGGGAACCGTCGACGCGTCGGCAGGGGAGGTGAACGAGGCGGTGGGTACGACGGTGTCGCCCCCGACCGGCGCAGTCGACGGCGAGTACACCACGACGCGGTCGTTGCCGGCGTCGGCCACGTAGATGTTGCAGTTCGCGTCGTGGTCGATCCCCGAGGGGTTCATGAACTGGCCCGGACCCGAGCCCATCGAGCCCCACTGGCCCAGGTAGGAGCCGCCGGTCGTGTACGCAACCACCTTGTGCAGGTTCGAGTCGGTTGTGTAGACGACTCCCCCGCACACGGTGACATCCCAGGGATTGTCGAACTGGCCCGGACCCGAGCCCCGCGAGCCGAACGACCCGAGCACGGTTCCCGAGCTGTTCAGTCGTGTGATCTTGTCGGTCGCCCACGTGACCAGGTAGAGGTCGTGGGTTGCCGGGTCGACCCCGATGCCGTTGTGGCGCTGGCTGATCTGTCGCAACTCCTGACCCGTGTTGCGGTCGAGGACCTTGAGGTTCGGTGCGTTGTAGGCACCCACGTACACGAGGTCGCCGTCGATCTCGATGTCCATGGGCTTGAGGAAGTAACCCGGGTCGTAGCTTCGCGGGAGCAGCCCGTAGGTTGCGGTCCACGTGACCGAGTTCGCGACGGGGTCGGCGTGGTAGCGGTTGATCTGGTCGCCGCTGGAGTTGGCGAGCCATACATCTCCGCCGGTCGGATCCCATGCGATGCCGCGGGGGTAGTTCATCCCGAACGGCGGATTGGAGTTGCGTCGGCCCCATGTGCCCAGCGGGGTACCGTCTGCCGCGAAGCGCTGGAAGCGCTGGTTGTTGGTCTCCACCACCCAGACGTCACCGGTGGCGGGGTCGACGGTCACGTCGCGAGGCTGGCCGAGACCACCGAGCGGCGGCGGCTGGCTCGGGTCCGGGTAGGTGTGGACGAGTGTGCCGTCCGGCAGGTACTCCATGAAGCGGAAGTTGCCGTAGTCGGCGACCCAGACGTGACCGCGGTCGTCCACGCTGATCTGGCGACCCCCGTCTGCGAACTGGCCCTCTGCGTTGCCGACCGACCCCCAGTGCAGGATCGGCGTCCCGTCGAGGGTGAACTTCTCGACCTTGCCTCCCTCTGCGTCGACGACGTAGAGCCAACCGTTGACGTCGTCGACCGACACGCCGCGCAGGTCGCCGGTGTACTTGCCGGGCCCCGACCCGGACGATCCGATGTCGCGCAGCCACACGGGATTGGACATGTCGCTCACGTCCCAGACGTGCACGGTGCGGTTGATCGTGTCGGACGCGTAGAGGCGGTGCTGGGCGTCTACGTCGATCCCGGTGAGCCAGCGAACCTGACCTGGCCCGCTTCCCCAAACACCGACGTGACCGACCTCGGTCGTCGTGCGTGTGACATCGTCGACGAGGTACTTGCGGACCTGGGGAGGGTTGGTATCGGTGTGCCAGACATGGCTGTCGGCCACGTAGAGGTAACCCTCGTCGTCGACGGTCAGCCAGGCGTTGTAGCTCGCAGTCGTGCGCACTTCCCACAGGAACGTCCCCGACTTGGAGTACTTGACGATCACGCCGCGATCGCCGTCGGCGGAACGGTCCGAGGCGTAGATGTCGCCGTTGCGAGGATCGACGGCGACCGACTCGGGATGGCCGTTGCGCTGACCGGGCGGGCGCCAGAACCAACCGAGCTCGTTTCCCGCGAGGTCGTAGCGCCGGACGGCGTAGTTCAGGTAGTCGCCTACGAGGACCTCGCGGCTGACCGGGTTGAACTGGATTCCCCAGCCGTACACACCGGGTACACCACGGCTGCCGACGGTCCTCACGAACGCCGGTGGGCTCCAAGCCGCGCTCGCAGCCGGTGCAGCCGCAACCAGCGTCGCGGCTGCTGCAAGCGCCGCCGTGCAGATGCTGATCGTTCGCTTCATTGCCTCGCCCAGTCCGACATGCACACTCCGGCTCCCTACTCCAGTCCAATTCACCCTGACGACCCCGCCGCCGCGGCGAGTACCTGCGGCGGCACCTCTGCTTCCACGAAGACCGGATCCGGCCCCACACGCAACGGCTGGGACGAGTCGAGATCTCCTCCGCTCGAGTCACGCACGGCGGTCACGGTTCCGGGCACCTGGAGCGCCACCTCGGCATCGCTCGTGGACCAGGCGAGCAGCGTGCTCGAGGATCCCGGATGCCCGAAGACGACGCCTCGCAATGCCTTGGCGGACACTGGGAGCGTCACCACCGCGTCACCCGAGCTCGCGGACGCGACCTGCGCGAACGTGCCGGCCGCCGGTCGTGGGCTGCCGTCGGGCTCCCAGAGCCCACGCCAGATCTCCTCGGGTCGCAAGCCTCCCGGTCTGTACGCCGCAGGCAGGTAAACCATCGTGCGTATCCCAGCCCCGAAACCGATACCGAAGAGCTTCGCCGTCTCCACAGCAGCGACCTTCATGTCGTAACTGTCCCCGGGCCAGGCGAGGCCGACCTCCCAAGCCTCGATCGGGATGCCCGGGCGTGTCGTTGCCACGCCACGGTGGACGAAGTCGAGGACCGTGTCGAGGTGGCGGGGCTGCTCGTAGTAATGAAGTTGGTAGCCGTCGATCAGGCCCGCCGACTTGAAGGTGACATTCAAGAAGCTCACCGCCCGCTTTGCGGGACGCGAGTCGAGGACGGCTTGGAGCTCCGCCACGTTCGCGACGGGTTTGAATACGAACTGCTTCCGGACGAACCTGCGTTCGTAATACGCCTGGTAGTACGCCACTGCCTCCTGCGCCCGGCCGGCAGCCACCATCTCGGCACAGATCGCTACCCCGTAGCCGATGCTGGAGATTCCGCCGTCGAACACCTGGGCAGAAGCCGACGC
Source organism: Acidimicrobiia bacterium (assembly GCA_046331095.1). Taxonomy (GTDB): domain Bacteria; phylum Actinomycetota; class Acidimicrobiia; order UBA2766; family UBA2766; genus JAIBAC01. The sequence goes on along the minus strand of JAXLRM010000004.1, from coordinate 428,888 downwards.
GGCATGCACGGCCTGCGCGCCCCGCCGCAGCAGTATCTCGTATTGCTCGGCTGTCCCATCCCAGAAGTTGGCTGCATTGACCTCGTTTTCGATCGCGTACTTCGAGACCCCCATCGGCGTGTACCTGCGCACGACCGTATCGACGAACTTGGCATAGGCGTCGAGGTCGGACGGCATCTTGGACGCTGTCTTCTTGTTCTCCGTGCCGCGGCTCTGCGCATCTGCGACGCCGTTCACCCAGCACGTACCAACCCGGATCTTGAGCATCGGCGTGTAGCCGAGTCGCTTCGTCGATGCCACGACGTCGTCGACTGCGGTCCACTCGTACGTCCCCGGCTGCGGCTCCGCCTCGCACCACTCGAACTCGAAGAACGACGAGCCTCCCGCCACGGCGGCGACGTCGTCGACGATCGTGCCGAGAGTGTCCCAGCTCCACTTGAGGCCCACGAGGTTGGGTTCGGCGTGGATCTCGGGACCGTCGTAGCGGCCTGGCACGTCGGCGGCGTCCGCGCTGGTGTCATCGCCGGACTCCGAGCCCGTGGCCGCGGTCGTGGTCGAGTCGCCTCCATCCGGCCCCCCTCCAGCGGGCGAGCAAGCCGCGACGAGAGCGACGGCGACCAGCACCACCGCGATGCGCATCCAGGCCGGCACCCGGTGTCTCATGAGCCCACGACTTCGACTCACATCGTGAAGCGGGTGGATGGCTTGGTGGAATCGACGTTGGAAGCGCTATCGCGCGCCCGCGCCACGACGAAGTAGGAGCCGGACCCGCCTGACGCGGCGGAGTCGAAGACGTAGGTCCAGTTCGTGGTTGCTGCGCCCGGGTTGGCGAGCGTCACCGGCGCCCACTTCTGGGAGGCGCCCCAGGTGGACGTGGTCGGGTCCCACCAGTTCCCGCTCACACGGTCCTGGACGGCCACATCCGCACCGGCGACCGCCACGTTGTCGGACGCGCCACCGGCGATGGTCACGGGATCGGGCACGTTCGCCTGGTCCCAGACCGGGTAGGTGATCGTCGTGTCCGGTTCGACGCTGTCGGTCGCGGATGCCGCCACGATCGCGAACTTCGTGGTCGGGAAACCGGTGGCAATCCTGTTGCCGGCGGCGTCGGTTGCGCGCACCTGGGCGAAGTACGCACCCAGGTAGTCGACGCCGTTGAAGGGGAAGTCGTAGACGGCGCCTGTCAAGCTCGCGCCGGTGACGATCGCCAGGTTCCAGGTCTTGATCGTCGACCAGTTCGACACTTTTCCGTCCCACCACTTCTTGGAGACACTGTCCTGGACCGCTACCTCGACTGTGCCGATCTGGGTGTCGTCGGTGACCGATCCACCGATGTGCGCGGTCTCCGCGGGGAGCGTCGCCTTGTTCGCGGGAGCGGCGAGCGTCACCGACGGCAGTGTCGTGTCACCGGCCGGGGCGGGCTGGGCGGTGCTGAACACCTGGATGCGGTCGTTGCCGGCGTCGGCGAGGTAGATGTTGCCGCTGGCGTCGTGGTCGATGCCGGACAGGTTGTTGAACTGGCCGGGCCCGGCCCCCGTGGAGCCCCACTTGCCCAGGAAGGTCCCCGTGGTCGTGAAGACCTGAACCCGGTTGAGTTGGGCATCGGTCACGTAGATGTTGCCTCCGACGATGTCTATGTCCCAAGGGTTCTGGAACTGGCCGTCACCGCTGCCGGTGCCGCCCCAGTCGCGCACGCGTCGCCATGAGCTCCCGGACTTGGCGTACTCGTAGACGCGGTCGGAGCTCCAACTCAACACGAAGATGTGACCGTCGGCCGGGTTGACCTCGACGGCGTTGTTGGAGCGCGAGAACTGTTCGAGCTCGGCCCCGTCCGATGCGCGCAGGATCTTGACCACGCCCGACACGTAGTCACCGACCACCACCTTGTCGTCGGTGGTGTCGTTGGGCGTCTGGTTGTCCCAGTACTCCAGGTCCATCGGCCATCGGAAGTTCCCGGGTGTGGAGGCGTCGTCGACGCCGAGGGAGAACTTGTGGGTCATCGACGAGTCGTACACCCGGAGCTTGTGGTCACGCGTGTTGGCTACCCAGACGTCGCCGGTGGTCGGGCTCACCATGACACCGCGGGGGTAGTCCATGCCGTAAGGCGGGCGGGAGCTGCGGTTCCCCCAGGTGCCCAGGAACGAGCCGTCGGCGCCGAGCTTCTGGATCCGGTTGTTCCAGCTGTCCGCCCCGTAGACCTCGCCCGACGCTGACACGGCGACGTCGCGAACCTGGCTGAACCCACCCGGGCTCGGCGGTCGTGGCGGGTCGGGATATGTACGGTCCAGTGTCCCCGCGGGGCCCCAGACGATCATGCGGTAGTTGCCGTAGTCCGCTGTCCAGAGCTCGCCGGTGTTGTCGACGTCGATCTGGCGGGCCCCGTCGGCGTACTCGCCGGGGCCGCTCCCGGTAGCGCCGAAGTGCGTGACCGGCGTGCCCGAGGTCGTGAACTGCTCGATCTCTCCGGCCTCGCTGTCGGCAACGTAGACGAAGCCGTTGGCGTCGTCGACGGTCAGTCCTCGCAGGTCGCCCGTGAACTGACCGAGGCCGTTGCCGTTGGAACCGAAGTCCATCACGAACGCGCCGGAACTCGTGTACTTGTGGATGCGCTGGTTGTTGACGTCGGCGGCGTAGAGGTTGTCGGCAGCGTCGAACGCGAGCCCGTTGAGGCGCCCGATCTGTCCGGGACCGGTGCCGTAGGATCCCCAATTCGTGATCTCGCACGCGTTCTTGGATCCGCACTGGCCCACGCCGACGCGGTACTTGCGGATCTTGGGTGGGTCGCTCGCGTTGTTCCAGTAGTGGCTGTCTGCGATGTACAGGTAGCCCGCGGAGTCCATCGCTATCCACGCGTTGTACCTGGCGCCCGAGTTGATCTGGTACTTGTAGGTCCCGGCCTTGTCGTAGACGGCGACGATGCCGCGGTCACCGCCGTCGCTGATCTCGGGGACGTACACGTCACCGGTGGTCTGATCGACTGCGAGCGAATAGGGCTGCCCCGCGCGCTGGCTGGCGGGCCGATAGAACGCGTCGATCTCCTTGCCCGTCGTTCGGCTGTAGCGGCGGATGACGTAGTTCCAGTAGTCGCCGACGAGGATCTCGTCCGACACCGGGTTGTACTGGATGCCCCACGCGTACACGCCTGCCTCGCCGCGCCCCCCGATCGAGCGCACGTAGTTCGGCTTCGACCACGCGGCCTGCGCCGGCTCGCTCATGACCACTGCGATCAGGGTCATGAGCACCGTGAGCACGCAGGCCACAGCGGCCGGTCTTCGGGCTCTCTCACTTGGATGCATCGCTCGATTCCTCGTCGGATGTCGTGTCGTGTTGTTGCGTTGGTCGTCGGAGGTCTTGTGGGGTCGCTAGCCGAGTTGGAGGATCCGGTTGTTCCAGGTGTCGCTCAGGTAGACCTTCCCCTGGGAGAAGGCCACGTCGTAGGGCGCACGCAACTCGGAGGTGCCCAGCGCAGCTCCGTCCGCCGCGAAGAACATGTTCCCGTTGGGGTCCATCTTCACGATCCGGTTGGCCCCGCTGTCGGCCACCCAGATCGATCCGTCGGGGGCGACGGTCACACCCCAGGGCACCGTGAAGTTCGAGTTGTTGACCGGCTTCTTGAACACGGTCCACGTACCCGATGTCTTGTCCCGCTTCTGGATCCGGTTGTTCAGGGTGTCGGCGACCCAGATCGTCCCGTCGGCAGCCACGTCGATGTCGCTCGGCGTGTTGAAGAAGCCGCCGCCGGTGGACCAGTTTCCTGCCGAGCCGTAGCTGGTCACGAACGTCCCGTTGCCGCCGGCGTCGACCGAGAAGCGCTGGACCCGGTTGTTCTGGCTGTCGGAGACCACGACGGTACCGTCGGTGGGGTCGAACGCGATCCCCTGTGGGAACTGGAACTGACCGTTGGCGGTACCGCGAGTGCCCCATCGGGTGACGTAGTTGCCGTCGGCGTCGAAGACCTCGATCTCGTGGCTCTCCCTGTTGGCCAGGAATACGCGACCCGTCCCCGGCTGGACCGTCAGGCCCCAGGCGAAGTTCACAGAACCCGTTTGGTTGTTCTGGCCGCGGTAGCCCCACGCGATCGGCGAGGACCCGTTGGCGTTCCAACGTTGGATCCGCTGGTTCCACCAGTCGCTCGCGTAGATACGGCCGCTCGCGTCGGTCGCGAGGCCGCGTGGTGTGTTGACGCCACCCACGGGCGGACCACCGCCGAAGCGGCGCTGGATGAACGTGCCGTCGGTCTGGAATTCCTTGAGGGCGTAGGCCCACTGGTCGCAGACGACGAGCACCCCGTCGGGAGTCATGGCGAGGCCGCGGATCTCGTTGAAGTCCGAGGGTGCTGTTCCGGCCTGGCCGAATGCGAACTGGAGGACCCCGTCGTCGGCGGGCGGGCCCACCAGCGCGTTGAAGACCTGCACCCTGTAGTTGCCCTGGTCACTCACGTAGACCTTGGTGCCGTCGGGCGAGAACGCGATTCCGCGGGGGTCGCCCTGGAAGCGGCCCGGCCCGGTGCCGTTGCCCTTGCCGATCTCGGGCGTCCTCGCGTTGCCGTTCTCGTCGAACACCCGGACCTTGCCGGCGCGTGCGTCGACCACGTACAAGTCGTGGGTCCCCGGATGGATGTCGGCCTGGCGAGGTTGGTTGAACGCCCCGTTGGCGAACTGGGACACGTAGGTGCCGTTGGTGAGGAACTTCTGCACACGGCCGGGCCCGCCTTGGGCGTCGATCGCGTACACGACCTCTGCCGGCTGGCCCGATCCATTCAGGCCCGGACCCACCGCGATGCCGTAGACGTCCTTGAACTGCCCGTTACCCGACCCGAGGCTGCCCCACTCCGACACGAAGTTCAGGTTCGCATCGAACTTCTCGACGCGTTGGTTGGGAGTATCTGCGACGTAGACGTTGCCGGAGGAGTCCACGTCGATCGCACGCGCCGCGCCGATGTCGCCGGGCCCCGAACCCTGATGGCCGCCACTCATGGCAACGATGGCCCCGTCGGAGCGGCGAACCTTCAGGACCCGGTAGCCGCCGGCGTCGAGCACGTAGTAGTACGACGCGTCGGCGGCGATGTCAACGGGGTACATGTCGGCGAGGCCCGGTCCCGCGAGTGTCGACTGGACCTGTGGCGGCTGTGTCGGATCGACGGGGGGCCCTCCGTAGGAGTACTTCTGGACCACGTCGTGGAATGTGTCCGAGAGGTACACCACGTCGTTCGCGTCGACGGCCACCGCCGACGGCTGGAACATCGCCGGGTTCGTCACGACCGCGAGCTCGCTGCCCGACGGGCCGAGGACGACCATCCGGTTGTTGTTGGTGTCGGCCACGTAGACGCGGCCCGTGCTGTCTGCCGCCACGCCCTCGAGCTTGCTGAACCCGTCGGTGTAGTTGCGCGTCCAGGTGAAGGTCCCGCCCGCGTAGGACAGCTCGACGACACGGTTGTTGCCGCGGTCCGCGACGAGGACGCGCCCGTTCGACGGGTTCATCGCGACCCCACGCGGGCTGTTGAACTTCGAGCCACCGGCTGCCGCCGGGAGGTCGGCGATGGAGCCCTTGAAGGTGCGCGTCGCAACGTCGTAGGCGACGATACGGTTGTTCTGTGTGTCGGCGATGAACGCGACGCGATCGCTCTGTCGGATTGCGATGCCCATCGGCCAATTGAAGTTCGTGTTGCCGGTACCGTTCGTGCCGAACTTGGTGACGAAGGTGCAGTCCGGCTTGAGGATCTGCACCCGGTACTGCTTCGTGTCGACTACCCACATCTCGCCCGTGGCGCGGTCGATGTCGACAGCGCGCGGCCAGTTGAAGTATCCGTTGGAATCGGAGTCCGCCCGACCGCCGCAGATGTTGAGGATGTGGCCCGACGGGTTCATCCGGACGACGCGGTGGTGGACGGTGTCCATCACCGCCAGGTTGCCTGCAGAGTCGAATCCGATCCCGCGAGGTTGGTTGAACACGGCGTTGTCGCTCGTGCCCGGCCGTGTCGAACCGACGGTCAACGCGTAGGACCAGCCCGTCGGGGTACGCGCGTACTTCTCGGCCTGGAAGTCCCAGAGATCGGCTCCCCAGACGTCTCCTTGTGCCGAGACGGCCACTCGTCGGAGATAGCCGAACGCACCTGGCTGGTCGTAGTTGCCATCGAACCCGACAACGGCGACGAACGTGCCGTCCTTGGCGAAGATCTGGATGCGGTTGTTGTTGGAGTCGGCGACGTAGACCCACTCCTTGCCTGCCACCGGATCCGTCGCAAGCCGAACGCCGTAGGGGTTCTTGAACTGGCCGTCAGCGGTCCCCTTGGTGCCCCACTTGGCGATGCAGGTGCCCGTGGAGGTCAGCTTCAGGATGTTGTTGTTCGTGTAGTTCGCTACGTACACGTTGCCGTCGGAGTCTGCGTCGACGTCTCTCAGGGCCGCGAACGTGCACGTCCCGTTGCTACCGAAGCTGCGGAGGTGGTTGCCGTCGGTGTCGTAGACACGGACCTTCTTCGCATTGCCGTCAGCGACGTAGACAACGTTGTTGTGCACCGAGATGCCGATCGGGGACTTGATCTTGTCGTTGCTCGGGCCATCCCACGACTTGACCCAGTTGCCGCTCGCATCGAGTTTGACGACACGCGTGTTGGCCGTGTCGGCGACGTAGATGTTCCCGCCCGAGTCGATCCCGATGTCGCGAGGATCGTTGAAGTTGCCCACGCCGGATCCGTACTGGCCCACCTTCCAGATCAAAGTCCCCGTGGGCGAGTACTTCTTGACCTCGGCGTCGCCGGTGTTCGCCATCACCACGCCGCCGTCGGGCGCCACCTCGAGACCGGACGTGTACAGCTCTGCATGGCCGGGACCGCCGAGGGTGGCCACCTTCGTGGGGGGAGTGCCCGAGTCCGCCCTCGCGGGTGCGGAACCGGCAATCGGCGCGAGGGCCACTACGGCCACCGATGCGACGACTGCGAGGAGTCGGGCGCCTCGACGACCCGTTGTTCCAGGGTTACTGCGCTGCATCACACCACCTTGAACGTTACGGCGGGTTTGGGTGATCCGACGTTGCCGGACGTGTCAGTAGTCGTGAGTTGGACCGAGTACGTGCCCGGCGTCGGGGGTACCCACACGAACGTCCAAGCAGTGTTCGACGTGGTCGGGGCTGCAACCTCTGCGGTGTATGTCCGGAACGTACCCCAGGTCGTTCCTCCCGCCCACCACAAGGCGGTCTTGGTGTTCTTGATCCCCACCTTGACGGTGCCGACCGCCGCGTTGTCCGTAGCAGTGCCGCTCATCACGATCGGTTGACCGACGGGGAACTGCTGGTTCGCCACCGGAGAGGCGAAGGTGCTCCCAGGTGCTTTGGTGTCGGTGGTGAACGTCCCGCCGCTGAGGGAGAACTCCTGGATGCGGTCGTTCTGCTGCTCGCTGACGTAGAGGCGGTCTCCCACGAGCTCGAGGCCCTGGGGAAGCCACAGCTTGCCCAGCGTCGTGCCCTTGGACCCGAATGCCGTGACGAACGTGCCGGACTTGGCGAACACCTTGACCTTGTGCTGGCCCGCGTCCGCCACGTACACGTTCTGGGTGTCGACTTCGAGGTCGAAGGGCGCGTCGAGTTGGTTGTCCGCGGTCCCCTTGCTGCCGACCTTGCCCAGGTACTGTCCCGTCGGCGAGAAGTGCTGGATTATGTCGCGACCGCTGTCGGCGACCCAGATCGAGTTGTCGACGGGATCGGTCGTGATCCCGCGCGGGAACGTGAACTGGCCGTTGCCGGTGCCGGCGGAGCCGAACGCGAAGTCGGCGCTGCCGTCGTTCTTCAGAATGACGACACGCTTGTTCTGAGTGTCTGCCACCGCGACACGGCCGTTGCGGTCCACCGTGACGGCGTGGGGGTTCCTGAACGTGGTCAGCGTGGATCCGAGTCCGCCCGTCTCCCACATGAACACGCCGTCGTTGCTGTACTTCTTGATGTCGTGGTTGTCGGTGTCGGCGAGGACAAGGCCCTGGTCGGTCGGGTCGATCGCTATCAGTCGCACGTAGTTGAACTCGTACGGAGCGCGACCCCTGTTGCCCCAGCTCTTGATGTACTGGCCCGCCGCGTCGTACTTGCTAATGCGCCAGTTGTAGGTGTCGGAGACGAATATGTTCCCGGACGCGTCGACCGCGACCCCACGCGGTCCGTTCAGGCCACCCGGGGGTGGGAGTGCCGACGGCGTCGGCACCGACAGCAGGAACGTGCCGTTGGGATCGAACTTCTGGGCCCGGAAGTTGGGCATGTCGCCGACCCACACGTTGTGGTCGCCGTCGACGGTGATCTCGCGGCCGCCGTCTTGGAACTTGCCGTTGCCCGTGCCGTTGCCTCCCCACTTGAGGAGGAAGTTGCCGTTGGTGTCGTACTTGTGGACACGGTTGCCCTCGCCGTCGACGATGTAGACCCAACCCATCGCCTGGTCGATCGCGATGCCGCGCATGTCCCCGGCGAACTGGCCGTTCGCGGTCCCCTGGCTCCCGAACTGGAGCACCACCTGGTTGTTGGCACGGGTGTCGAGGACCTGGATGCGGTAGTTGCCCTTGTCGACCACCCACAGGCGGTCCTGGGAGTCGAACGCGAGTCCGTGAGGCTGCTTGAACTGTCCCGGACCCGTGCCGAAGCTGCCGAAGGTGCCGAGCTCGTTGCCGTTCTCGTCATCGAGAACGATGCTGTTCTCCCAGGTGTCGGCAACGTATACGACCCCGTCGCTGCGAACGGCGACGCGCGAGGGGTAGAGGAACTTGCCGACACCCGACCCCTGACTGCCCCACTCGCGGATGAAGTTCCCGAGCTTGTCGTACTTGTCGATCGTGTAGCGGTCGGTGTCGGTGAAGTAGATGTCGCCGTTGCGTGGATCGGTCGCCATGCCGTATGGAGACTGGTGCTGGCCCGCTCCGAATCCGTTGTTGTCGATGAAGGTGCCGAGCGAGGTACCGTCCTTCGCGAAGTGGGAGACGCGGAGGTTCCAGTAGTCGCCCACGAGCACCGAACCGTCCTGCATCGTGGTGAGACCCCAGCCGTACAAGCCGGCATGACCGGGGCCTCCGACGACGCGTACCGGCACTGGTGTCACCGGGGCCGCACTCGTCGCCGGCGCGCCGACGGCGCACAGTGTCAACGCCAGCGCCACGGCCGAACCCAAAGCTGTCAAACGAGATCGCATCTGGCACTGCCTCCCAAATTCCAGGTCGAGTTCGCCCTTCTGCCTCGAAGAACCCTGCACATGGTGCTCGACCTCCGCCCAGCGGACCCTGACCGGGCCCGTGTACTGACTTGATCGGTATCGCGGCTTGGCTACTTGCCGAAACCACGCGATATTCAACCGAGGTGATAAACCTCCAACCTCTCGTTACCCTGGTCCATTACGTAGAGATTCCCGGAGGAGTCCGATGCGAGGCCCATCGGCTTGCTGAACTGGCCGTGGTCCTCGCCGGTGGTGCCGAAGCGGCCCTGGAGGTTTCCGTCGAGATCGAAAGCCGATATGCGGTTGCGGCTCATCTCCGAGACGTACAGGATCCCGTTGAGGATCGTCGCCCCGTAAGGACTTCCGAGTCCGCTCCCGAAAGTCTTGAGGAGGGTCCCGTTGGGACTGAACTTGTATACGACGTTCCTGGTGACCGCGGTGGCGTAGACGTTGCCGTCGGAGTCGGCGACGGCGCTGGTGCACCCCACGAGGATCCCGCTCCCGGCAGACCCGCACGACTTGATCCAGATGTTGGTTCCCGTCTGGGTGGTCACCTTGATGCGTCCGTTACGCGAGTCGGGCACGAGGAGCCGGCCGCTCTGGTCGATCCCGATGCCGTACGCGTACTGGAGTTGACTCGCGCCGGTTCCCCAGGAGCCGAAGCTGCGGATGAAGGCACCGTCCGCGGTGTAGCCCTTGATGTTGCCTTGGCGCGTGTTGTTGATCCACACGTTGCCGGTGCTCTGGTCGACCGCGACGCCGCGTGGGTAGTTCATCGCCATCGGATCGGTGGTGCCGCGGAAGCCCCATGCCTGGACGAAGTCGCCGGCGGCGTCGAAGCGCTGTACGCGGTGGTTGAAGGTGTCGGTCACGTAGACGTCTCCGGTCGCGTTGCGGACCGCGACGTCGGAGGCCTGGTTGAAGCCGCCGTCGGGCGGTCCGGGCGCAGGATTGGGGATCGTCCGCAGGAAGGTGCCCGTGGGGGTGTAGACGTTGACGCGGAAGTTGCCGTAGTCCGCGACGTAGACGTTGTGGTCGGCGCCGATCGTGACCTGGCGACCGCCGTCGCGGAACTGACCCGGGTCGGAACCCTCGACACCCCACGTGGTCAGGTAGTTGCCGTTGAGATCGAACTTCTCGATCTGGCTCTCGGCGGAGTCGACGACGTAGACCCAGCCGTTGTCGCGGTCCACGGTGATCCCGCGTGCGTCGCCGGGGATCCTCCCGGGCCCGGTCCCGCCCTCGGAGAAGGCGCGCACGAAGGTACCGTCGGAGCGGAACTGCTGGACCCTGTGGTTGCCCTGGTCGACCACGTAGATGTCGTCGTTCCGCCCGACGGCGACGCCGTGGAGCACGCCGAACTGGCCGTTGCCCGTACCGCGAGAGCCGAAGGCGCGTACGAGGCTCCCGTCGGGGTTGCGCACGAGGATCCTGTGCTCGAAGTCATCCGGGAGCACGTGGGAGTTGACCTGGATCAGCTGTCCCCGGGAGTTGACCGCGATCCAGGCGCTGTACGCGTACGGGATCGTCGCACCGAACACGTAGGCCGGCAAGGTCCCGAGATAGGCGCCGGTACTCGTGAAGTGCTCCATCTCGCCCTGGTCGCGGTCCGCGATCCAGAGCGAACCGTCCGTGGGCGAGATCGCGATCGAGTAGGGGATGCCGAGCTTGCCGGGCCCGCTGCCCCTGGTGCCGATGGAGCGGATGAGGGTGCCCGACGTCGTGTACTGGCGGACGGTGTAGTTGACGTAGTCACCGACGTAGATGGTGCCGTCGGTGCCGGTAGCCATCCCCCACGCGTAGACGCCTGCGTGGCCCGGGTGGCCGATCGTACGCTGGTACGTGGGTGCCTGGTAGGCAGCCGACGCCTCTTGGACCGGCAGCACGAACGCCGCCGCCATCCCGCAAATTGCGACCACGGTGAGTAGTCGCCTGCGTGCCCCCCGGCCCCATCTCATCTGATGCCCTCGCTTCGTTCTCACGGTTCGACCGCGTGACCTACTCGGCTCTCCCTGTCACCGTCGGTAGGGTGAAAGACGATCGAACCACCCATAGTGGACCGCATATCACTACGACATCGGCCACGAAGCGGTCCCGCCTCCCAAGCGGCACTACCCCAACGAGCGCCAAATATAGCACGCGCTCTCCGTGGCGAGAAGGCCCAGTCTCGAGCTATTGCGATCCAGCCACGTGGGGCCCGACGAGTCCAGGACCCAGCATGCTTCCCCGAGCGGACGACCGTCGGTGTCATTGCCAGAGGCTGATACGGTCGTTCACGAAGTCGGCCACGGCTATGCGACCCGAAACGGGATCGACCGCAACGGATCGCGGATCATCGAGTCGGCCAGGTCCGGTGCCGGAAGTGCCGAACGTGGACATCGGAGTGCCGTCGAGGCCGAGGACCACCACGCGGTCGTTGTTGCCGTCCGCTACGTACAGTCTGGCGCCCGTTCCTGTACCCGTGATGTGGAGATTCCAGGGGACCCGGACGTTGGCCGGGCCATTGCCCGGGGTGGCGAGCGTGCCGAGCAGCAAGCCGGACTGGGAGTACTTCTCGATTCTGCTGACACCGGAGTTCGAAACGTAGAGGTCTCCGGACGTGTCCATCGCGATACCCCGGGGCGCCTTGATCTTTCCACCGTTCGTGAACTGGCCCAGTACGGTCCCGGTCGACCCGAGGTGCAGGACCCGGTTCCTGTTCGTGTCGGCCAGCCAGAAGGTCCCATCGGGCGCGAGCACCACCTGGTGCGGCCAGCCGGTCGTGTCCCCGATGGAGCGAACCGACCTGATCAAGGATCCATCCGGGCGGTAGAGGTCGATCCGATCGTTCTCGCTGTTGGTCAACACGACCGTCTGCCCGTCGGGGCTCACCGAGATGCCGCGCGGGAACTGCATCTGACCCGGCGCTGTACCGAACCCTCCCCACTGGCGCTCGAACGAACCGTTCGGGGCGAACTTCTGCACGCGGTGGTTGAACATGTCGGACACGTACATCTCGCCCGCGGGCCCGTACGCCACACCGAAGGGCTGGTTGAACCCGCCGGGAGCCGGGGGCGTGCCACCGATCGAGTCGACGTATCCGAGGAGGTTGCCCGCCTCGGCAAATCGCAGGATCGCGAAGTTGAAGGTGTCGCACACTCCGACGACCCCACCCTGGGTGTAGACGCATGCAGGAGCGTTGAACTGGCCGGGACCATTGCCCGAGGGGACCGTCGTGCGCGAGATCGACGTGCCGTCGTTGCGTATGTGCTGCAACCGCTGCGAATGGGCCTCCGCTACGAAGAGACCTCCGGACCCGTCGCTTGCGAGCGAGCGGGGGCTGCCGAAGGTGCCCGGGAGGACTCGCACGCAGGCCCCGGTGGTGGCGTTCAGCACCGCAATCCGGTCGTGGCTGGTGTCGGCCACGTACACGGCACCGTCGGAGCCGACGGTCACGTCACGCGGACGGTAGAAAGCGCCGTTGCACGCGGTCTGCGCCCATGCCCGGGCTCCGGTCACCTTGTCGACCTTGACGATGCGCTGGTTGTACGTGTCGGCGACGTAGAGATGGGTGGCATCGGCGAAGATCGAAGGGGCGCTGGCCAGGTCCACCGAGTACGAACTGTCGCACCGGCAGTCGTGATCAGAACAAGCTGGTTGTCGGTGGTGTCGGCCACCCAGAGCCTGCCAGCGTCCGTGTCGAAGGCGACGTCCACGAGACCAGTTGGCACGCTCGAGACCGTACTCTGTCCCCGAGGCGTCGATCTTGACGACCCTGTCCCCCGCCCAGTCGGCCACGTAGGTGTTGCCTGCAGCGTCGGCGACGCTCCGGCGGTAGAGGGGGCCACGCCGGCCGGATCCGGGGTCTGGCCGACATATCAGCACGGCCGCCGCAACAACCGGAGCGGCCCCGAGGACCACGGCAAGGGCGCAGCCAAGCGTGGCACGGACGAGTCGACGCATGGAGGTCCCCTCACCCGATGTCGAAGACTTGGACCCTGCTGTTGTATGCATCCGCTACGTCACGCAGGGTCCGTCGATCCGATCACGCCAGGCCATGGGCTTGTTGAACTGGTTGTTGGCCTGACCCCTGCCTGCGCCGATGCCAACACCCCCGCGTAGGTGCCGTTCGCGGTGAACTTCTGCCGCGGTCGTTGCCTGTGTGCGCCGACCCAGAACAGGCGTCCCGCGGCGACTGCCACCTCGCCAACGGCCGAGCACCTGTCGCAGGCTTCCCCCTCGGGATGGGTCGGTCAGGCACACGCTCGCCGAGTTCAGGGCGAATACCTTCGAGGCGCCGCGCTCGTGACGAGCACGGTTGGCCAGGTCGGCGGTCGCAGCAGGCCGGGAGAGACCGGTTGCGGCCTGGAATGCCATCACGATGGGCTGGTGACTGGACCTGCCCGTTGCTCATGTCCGCGCATCACGCTGTTCCCGGCGGCATCAGGCGCGATGTTGCCCAGGCCAGTTGAACTTGCCTGGTGCGTTGCCGGCCAGACCAGCGTCCAGGGGCAGGCCCATCTGGACCGAACTCCTTGATGTTGTTCGAGTGCGTGTCGCCCACCCACGTGGCCGTTCACCGGGTTGATGCCGATCCTGAAGCCGAAGTTGAACTCTGCTTGCGTGGCGGTCTTGCCCGCCGGCCCGCCATCACGCCGGTACCGTCGGAGCTTCCAGCGGGTGATCCGGTGGTCGTTCATGTCGGTGGCGTAGATGCGTTGGGTCCGGCCGCTACGGCCGGTACCCTCGTTGGCGGGTCACTCCGGCTCGGGATAGGTACCGTCGCCCAGCGCTCACGGCGGCGGCGAGCGTCCCGTCGTTCTTGTAGATGAGGACCTTGAGACCCCAGAGTCGGCCGAGTACACCAACGGCGCCGGGCCCACGCCGACGGCGGCCCGCCGTAGTTGGGAGGTCTGGGTGGTTCCGAAGCCGTTCTGGCCGTAGGTCCGGATGCAGGATCCATCGGAGTTGAACGAGCGGATCAGGTTGCTGTTCGAAGCGGCCACGTAGACGTGGTCTGCGTCGTCGACAGCGACCGTACGGACGCGGAATTCGCTGGCACGTCGTGGCGTTCCTTCCGCCCCATTGAGTCAACCACAGCACGCCCGCGGGGCTGTACTTGTTGATCGGTCGTTGCGGTAGTCGGCGACATAGGTACCACCATGAGTCCGTGGCGGCATCACGGGTCCCTGCGTCGGCAGTGAGCGCCGGGATCGACCGGACGAAGCTTTCTCCGGCATCGAAGACGTCGACAGCGCCGCTGTTGCCGTTCGATACCAGGATCAGTGGCGTACCCGAGGCTGTGTTTCCGATCGTGACCCCGATGGGGACCTGGAATCCGCGGCGCAGGTTGCGCAGGTAGGTGCCGGTGGCGGCGTCGAGCACCTGCCTCCGGCGGGATTCCGCTACGTACACCAGGCTCCCGAGCACCGCGACGTCACGCGGGTCCTCGAAGGCACCCTGCTGCACGGGGCCACCTCTGGTCGATCACCACCGGGGAGTGGCGCTTCCTGAATCGTAACGAGCAACAGCCGTATCGTTGCCGGTATTGCGGTATGTAGACGTTGCCGGCGGCGTCAACGTCGATACCAGTTGATCTGAGCGAGCGACTCATGGCCCAAGGTGCGCACGTATGCGGGCGGTGCGGCGAGCGGGAGAGACACACTGTGGCGGTTGCGATCGCCGTGATCGCGCACGCCAGAAAGCGGCCTATCCCCAGTCCCATTCCCCATTACCTCCACGGTATGGTCGGAGACTGAGCCCGACTCCGTGTCGCAACCAGTTCGTCAATGGCCCGGTGGATTTCGGGTTTCAGGCCGATGGGTGCCCAAGGTCGAGGTGTTGCCCACGGTGCCCATGCCGGCTCGGCGCGCTGACGCCGGTGCGGCCCCGGGTCGCTGCTGATGGCCGGGGAAGTTGTTCGCGTTGCGGTATCGATCGTCGGAGACGACGGTCGGAAGTCGTGCCGTCGGTGCTGCGATACAGGGCAGGTGCAGTCGTCGAGGTCGCCCTCCCGGCGACGAATACACCGCCGCGGCAGCGGTCATCCCCGACGAGGTTCGATATGGCGCCGACCTTCGACGCCTGAGCGTGCCGTTATCGACGCTACCGGCGTCCGCGTCTTCGATGCCGTGCAAGCCGTCGAACGCCGACACGTAGAGCCGACTCGGTACCGAAGGATCGTTCAGGAGGTACGCCGTGTTCGGCGCGGTCGGTATGCGCCCAGATCATGGCCCACGACATCCCGGCGTCGTTGGGGCGCCAGATGCCGGTGACCGGATCGGCAAGTGGAACAGTGCTGGTCCCCGGCAACTGAACGTGGCGGACTTCCTGGCGAGGATTGCGCCATCGCCGCCGCCGTCTCGGCGCGCTGCCACGGCCCGCACCTTCGCCAGATGCCGGACTGCTCGACAACGGCGAGCAGTACCGCTGGGCACGCGCTTCTTCCCGACGTGAGCGCCAGAGGACGTCTGGTATCCGCGCCGAGGCCTTCGAGGATGCCGACGCCCGGCGAGCGGATCGGGGTTCGATGAACCTCGCCGTTCGTGTTGATCAGCGCGTTCTCCACGCCGAGATACACCACCGACGGCATCGACGCCTGATCGAGCGCGATAGCCAAGCCGATGTTGCCGGTGGGTGGTTGGTGTTGACTCACGTGTGCCATCTGGTCGCCCGAAGCGAGGAGCACACCCAGTCCGTGTTGCCGACGTACACACGGCCCGCGACGTTGGGATCGGCCCGACCGAACGATTGATCGTGGCGCCCAACCCCCGCACGGCGGGCTGCCGCATATCGCCACCGTCGAGGAGAACGCCAGATCCCCGAACGACCCGACACGAAGACCCGCTGCAGGTTCGACCAGTCGATCGAGATCTGCGACGCCATCGCTGCCACGATCCATCATCATGAACGTGGCCTGGTCGGCCAGCCACCACGGCTCCGACACCTGCCTGCGTCGCCAGCTCACACCGCTGGTGGTCACCGGCTCCACGTGGCGCCACCATCGACGCTGCGCATCACCGACTCGGCCTTGTTACCCGAGACGAACGGCCGGTTCGCACCCACGAAGAGCACATCGCCGCCACCCGCGACGTAACCATCGATCGACGTCCACGACGCCTCACCTCGGCGCCCGTGCCCGGCCACGGACACGAACGCCCAGGCTGCCGGGTCCACATCCGCGCCCGTGTCCGGTCACCTTGAACACCCCGCTCGGCCCGGCGGCGGCATGCAAGGTCGAACCCACGAACGTGAGGCTCCCTCGACCTTGTCCGGTGAACTCGCGAGCTTCGAGAACGTCCCCGCCGTCCGAGCCGACGTCGATACGTACGCCGTCGTCGTAGGCCGGCACGTACGACGTCAGGCTTGGACGGGTCGAGCGCAAGCGAACGCAGGTACAAGCCCCGAGACCCAACGTCGTCGAGACCCCGTCGAGGGAACGCATCACCCCGTCGTCGAACGTGCGCAGCCGCATCACCCCGTTCGTCTCGTCGAAGGCGACAGTTCCCATCGACCGAGGCTGCGGCGACGACTTACCCACACCCGGATTGTTGCCACCACCGAATCGGGGAGTGGTCGCCAGCTTTGCCCATGGCCCCTCCCCGTCATCCGAGCGTGAGGACGTGCCACGTCCGACCTGAATCCTTGGACACGAACAGGCCGCCTCCGATCCCGCGGGAGCCTGTTCCCGCGTAGACGGTCCCCGGGAAGCGGCGTGAGAACACGATCGTCGCCACTTGCATCTGTGACGTGTTGACCATCGCCGAGTTGACCGGCCGCCACGTGTCCCCCGAGTTCGTGGAGAGGCTCAAGCCGGACACATCCCCCCCGCTCAGCACCGTCCCGGTCCCGAACGGGTCGACGGCGACGGCATTCTGGAAACCGCCCCCGTCCAAACCGCTGGATTCGGAGGCGTATGCGTTGACGGCGGAACCGGAGCGTGCGTCGATGCCGATCAGCACGACCGAAGCCAATGCCGCAACAGACGACATGGCGACGATGCGGGTCCATGCGGCGCGTCTCGATGGCACGTGGTTTGACTGCTGCATGCGTGCATCCCGTATGGAGCCGGTATTCGTAGGGGCCTCGCAGGGGCGTCGGGCCCGGAGTCACCTGCGGCCGCACCGGAGGTGGTTCCGTTGAGTTCGCCGTCAGCCGGGGACCATCCTGTCTGAATTGAACAAGTTGGTCAGGAATTGTGTCATCGTCGCCCGCCAGCTGCAAGGGACCGGGCTTGCGCCAGGCAATAGGACCACCGTGGGGGTGGTCGAGGTTGGCGGCGTGATGCTCGCGGGGCGGGTCATCTGGTGGGCGCGGCGACCTACAGAGAACCGGACCAATCGGCCGATTCCTCCGGTGGGACTGGACCCGCGGGGCCAATGAGCTTATTCGCCGCGGTGCATCACCCCCTTGGAGGACATCGTGTGCCCATCCGCTACTCCGTCCGTGGGTCCAGCGTGCAGCGGCCTGGTCAGACTCCTCGGAGGTGCCCTCGTCACGATCGTGGCAGTGACGGCGTCCGCCTGCGGGACGGGGTACGGGACCGTCGCGGTAACTGCTGATCGGAGCGACGCAGGCGCCGCCGCGCCTCCTGGGCGGGAGGATTCGCCGGGCCTGCCGGCCGGTGCAGTCGAGCATCCCCCCGTTCCGGCGCTGCCACCGGACACCGTGGCGACCGACGTCAGGTCCGGGTCGGGACCCGCACCCGGGAGTCGGGTGAGTCGCCCAGGCGTGGGCATCGAGGCGGGCACACCTGATCTGGTGACCACCCCGAACGCCCTAGGAGTGACTCTGCCGAACATGGCGGTGGCAGGCGGAGATGCCGCCAAGACCGAGGTCCCAGCGGTATCCGTCCAGGGATACCCGAGCGGCGTAAGGATCGGCGCCGACGGCGGGTCCCTGCACTCCACCTTGACGCTCCCCGCCAGGGATGGGACCTATACGCTACCGGCCCCGGTACGGTTCGAGGGAGGCGCGTCCGGCAGGACAGGCGTCGCCGCCGTCAAGGTCGCCGTGTACAACCGGAACGGCGGACTCTGGTGGGCCGGCGGGAGCAGCTGGGGTGGCATCACCTGGCACGACGCCACCTTGTCCAAGCCGGGTTCGACGAACACGACGTGGTCTTTCGTGTGGGGTTCGGCTCTGCCGGGCGACTACTCGGTCATCGCCCAGGCATTCGACGGCGCGGGGAACAAGGACCGGGACAAACCGACCGCGAGGTTCTCTGTAAGACCCGGTGTCATCGAGACACCGGCGGTCCCCGTCGGACTGTCAGCAGTCACACGGAGCTCCCCCGCGCAGATCGCTCTGTCGTGGGCGGCTCCGACCGACGGTATCGCGGTGGGAGGCTACGAGGTGTCCCGCGACGGCACTGTGATCGCGTCGCCGGCAGCCACGTCCCTGGTGGACTCGGCGGTGGTTCCCGGCACCTCGTATGCCTACCGGGTGCGTGCGCTCGGCACGTCGGGGAACCAGTCGGGTTGGTCGGCGGCGGTGTCGGCCACGATCGCCACGGGGGCGTATCGGCCCTCGGGGATGGATGGAGGGGGGTTCCAGAACGTCGTCGCGGTCGACCCGCTCGGTTCGGGCACGGTGCTCGCGGGTGGCGACGTGGGTGGGCTGTACCGCTCCACCGACGTGGGGGCGAACTGGTCGCCGGCGAACGCGAAGTTCGCGAATACGTCGGAGTTGGCCATCGCGACGTTGGCGTACTCGAAACAGGTGAGAGGTCGCGTGTACGCGGGGTCGGGATCGGCGGGTAGCGGAGGGGGGGTGTTCCGCTCGGATGACGGAGGGGCCACATGGGCAAAGCTGGCGACCACTCCCCGATTCGGTGGTGGCAACAATCCGGGTGTGGGTGGGGTGCCGTCGCCGCAGCCTCGGTCGACGGGGAACTTGCTCGCTCTCGACGAGACGAACGGGGTGATGTATGCCGCGACGTTCGACGACGGGGTGATGCGTTCCCTCGACGGGGGTCTCACGTGGACGACGTTGGGTCTCGGGGGCTTGTACCTGCGTTCGCTTGCGCTCGACCCGTCCAAGCCCGACGTCGTGTACGCGTCGGCCTACGACGACGGCGTGTACGTGACGACGTCGGCTCGGACGGCGGGGACGTTCTCGAAGCTCGCGAGTTCACCGGACAAGGTCGAGGAGCTCACGTTCGTGGGTTCGACCTTGTATGCCGCCGCCGGGCCGAGCGGGGTGTTCAAGGTGACCGACACGGGCGCGACGTGGACCCAGCTCGGGGCGTCGCGTCTCAGGCTGGGCACGGGCGGCCAGGGTGAGGCGTCGTGGACGTCGATCGATGGTTACGTCGCGGGTGGCGGCGATGTGCTCTTCGTGGGTGCGAACCGGCCGTTCGTCTCGGGTAACAAGGCCGAGTCGGTGATGCGCAGCGTCGATGGTGGCGCCACGTGGGAGCCGGTGACCACCAGCGGTGTGAGCTACACGGTGGCAGGTACGTCGGAGCCGTGGTGGCTGGCCGACCAGGCCACGTTCATGATGATGGATCGTGGCAGCTACGTGGCGTCGCAGATCTCGATCGACCGGTCGAACCCGCAGCGGGTCTTCGTGTCGGGTCGTTCGGGGATCTGGCGTTCTCTCGACGGTGGCGATACGTGGCAGCCCGCCGTGCGGGGGTTGGGCGCCACGATCAATCGTTCGGTCGTGGCCGATCCCAACGTCGCGGGCCGTGTGTACGTCGCGAACACGGACTGGGTGTTCCTCGCTTCGGGCGACCAGATGGCACACGTGAGCCAACACCAACCACCCACCGGCAACATCGGCTTCTCCTTGGCGGTCAACCGATCCTCGGGCGTGGTCTACGAGGCAGTGGGAGAACGCGACACCAACACGAACGGCGAGGTCTACTCGAACCCCGATCCGCTCGCCGGGCGCGCCTGGGTATCCGAAGGCCTCGGCGACGCGACAGGGAGACACCGCCCGCTCGGGGTTGCAGCCGACACGGTTGACGGGGCACCTGTCGTCCTCGCGGCGGTGGAACAGTCCGGGGTGTGGCGCAAGTCCTCCGGTACGTGGACCCGCGTAGCCACCCAGCCAATGGCAGCGACCCAGCCGCTCGGCAGAGCCGCCCTCGAATGGCAGGCCGATACCCAGCGCGTGTTCCTCTACGACGGCCAGACCGGCGTCTGGCGCTCGAACGACGCCGGTCTCACGTGGACCCTGATCTGGGCATCGCCCACCGACGCCCCGTCGACCGGGTTCTTGGCGACCGACCCCACCAGGACGGACCGCCTGTTCGTATCGAACCAGGACGGGCTGTTCCGATTGGACGGGGCGGCAGACGGCACGATCGCGGACGGAAGCCTGCAAACGACGAGACTCGGCGTCGACCATCCTGGCCCTATCGCCGTCACCAGGACGGGCGATCTGTTCGCCACCAGGTTGACCTCGAGGACCTCCGAACCTGCCCTGTTCCACTCGACCGACGCCGGAACCACGCTGGACGACGTGGCCGACCAGTCATACATCGACGCGGCTCGCTTCCCGGCGGCGATGACAGCTTCCGCCGACGGGACGCTGCACGTCTCGTTGAAGGGCAACGGCGTGCTCGTCGTGCGCCCATCGTCCACCACGACCACCACGACCACCACGACCACCACGCCGACGTCCACGACCACGACCACGACGGCACCACCTCCGACAGGCACGCCGCGCATCGTCGGCGCGGGGCTCGTCGGAGACGTGTTGGTCAAGATCACCTGGTCCGTTCCGCTGCTCGACGCGTATGAGGTGCGTGTCCAGTCGGCAACCGGAGCCTTCGTCGCCTTGCTTCCTGCTGCCGCCTTCTACGCACCGAAAGACGGTTTCGTGGGGATCGCCGGTACGGGAATCCTGGCCGAGAACGGCACGGTCAGCTTCAGAACGGTCCAGATCCAGGTGAAGGACAACGAGAACTGGACCGATTGGATGAGCTTCACCGTGGACGGGTCCACCTCGATGGACGGCTTCGGGATGCTGGAGTTCGGCGACTTCGACATCGACATCCGCTGAGCTTCCGCTCGAGGGAGGCTCGCCCGCCACGCTGAGTGAGACACCGCGGTGGGCCGTGACTCAGCCTGTCGGTGCCGACGGTGTTCCCACGAGGACGCCGTCGCCGTTCAGGGCCAAGTAGAGGCGGCCGTCCGGCCCGATCGAGGTTCCGAAGACGAACCTGCCCGCGGATGTCACGCTGGGATCGGAGACGTCTTGGAGGGGGCCGGCGTCGACCGACCGATAGACGTGGCCACCGGACAGTGTCACGAGCGCGCCGCCGGGGTCGAAGCTGATCTCGCTGGGATTGACGAGGGCCCCCAACTCGATCGGGAGGAGCGACGCCGCGTCGACCGATCCGGAAGCCGCACCCTCTATACGGTAGAGCCCGTCCCGCGCCGCGACCCACAGGCGACCCGCGACCTTGGGATCGAGCGCCACGTAACCGGTCATCTCGGTTGCGGACGGCTTCGACCAGATCATCGTCCACGTCGCACCGGCGTCGTTCGACCGCCACACACCGCTCTCACGGTCGTACAGGAACACGGTGGACGAGCCTTCCTGCCACGCGAAGCCGGCGGAATCGGTCGTCTGAGCGCCCATGGCCGACGTGCTCACACGAGTCCACGACGTACCCGACTTGCGCCACACCCCGCCGTCCTCGACCGCGGCGAGCAGGACCCTCTGGCCACCTGGGTGGCCGACAGCGATCGCCAAAGGTCGCTTTCCACCCGTCGATGCGGCCAGCCCTTCGGAAACCCATGCGGTGGTGCTCGCTGGGTCGACGTTGGAGTACACCTCACCGGCGGAGTTGGTGTCGCGGTCTCCCACCGCCACTGTGACAGCAGACGGCGTCGTGGTCGTGTCGAGTGCCACTCCGAAGGTCTCGGCCCCCGTGGGCGGCCTGTTCTGCGTGATCGTGCGGCCCCCGTCGGCGGACCAGAGCAGCAGCCAGTCCGTGTTGCCGACGTACACTCGCCCCGAGACGTTGGGGTCCGCGACGACGTCTCGGTTGATCGTGACGCCCATGCCGCGCACGACGGGCCACCAGTTGGCGCCCCCGTCGGGGGAACGCCAGACTCCCGAGCGGCCCGCCACGTAGACGTTGGTCCCCGTCGCGTCGACGACGATCTGTGCCGCGGTGAAGCTGCCCTTGTCGATCATCATGTACGGCTGCGCCGATGCCAGCCACCACCTCGGACCGGACGCGTCTCCGGTCTCGTAATGGACCTTGGCCGGATCGTCGGTGAGGCTCGACCAAGTGGCACCAGCGTCGAGGGAGCGCATCACCGACGCGAACATCTGGTTCGCGCCGACCTTGGACGCCTTGGCGGGCTTGTCGCAGCCGGCGAGGACCACCGTGCGCCCCCCCGCATCCACGTACCCGGTGACCGAGATCCACACGGGACCGTCGGTACGCGGTCCGCCGAGGCCGACCCACCCCACGCCCGCGTCGTTGGAGCGGAACACGCCGGCACTGCCGGCGGCGGCGAAGAGGCTGTTCCCGACGAACGCGAGTTCCTCGGTGCTCGTCGGTGACGCCGACAACTTTGCGAAAGCAGCGGCCCCCGATGCCGTTGTGGTCTTGTAGACGCCGTCGTTGTACGCGGCCACGTACAGCACGTCGGGGTTGGCGGGATCTGCCACGATCGAACGCAGGTACTTGCCGGCGAGACCGAGCGTGGTCCACGTAGCACCGCCGTCGGCCGAGCGCATCACGCCGTCGTCGAAGGTCGCCGCGTAGAGGAGCCCGCGCGCCTCGTCGAGCACGAGCAGGTTGCCGGTCGAGCGGGGATGGGTGGCGGGTAGCCCACCCAGACCCGAGTTGTTGCCACCGGAGAACTGGGGCACGGTGGACACGACCGCCCAGGACACGCCTCCGTCGCTGCTGCGCAGGAGGCCGCCCCCCGCACCTTTGGCGCCGGTGGCGGCGTACACGACACCGGGTTGAGTCCTCGACCATGCAAAGGCCGCGACCTTGAGCCTGGAGAGGGAGTCCAATCCGCTGTTCGCCTGCCGCCACTCGAGCCCCCAGTTGGAGCTCCGGTGTACTCCTGCGACGTCGGCACCCGACAAGACGGCGCCGCTGCTTGCCGGGTCGAGGGCGACGACGTTCTGGAACCCGGCACCGTCGAGTCCGCTGGCGCCGAAGGTCCAGGTGCCCACGGTCCGGGAGCCCACGCGAACCGACACGGGAGCCGTCAGGGCCGACCAGTTCCCTGCACCGTCGCGTGCCCGGACGGTGTAGGAGTAGTCGAGGTCGACAACCACCGACGTGTCGGTCCAACCGGGGTCAAGAGGGCTGGCCACCACCTGACCGTCGCGCTGGACCTCGTATCCGGTCACGCCTGAGCCCTGGGTCTCGGCGGACCATGTGAGCACGACTCTCGGGGGTGTCGACTGCGGAGTGGCGGCAAGGTTCTTCGGCGTCGCGGGCACGTTGGTGCCGGGCGGCGGGTTGACGTGGACGGTCGCCGCCGGACGGGTCGCATCGGTGTTCCCTACCTTGTCGACCGTCCGCGACGTGATCACGAAGTCGCCGGGGACCGGCGTCGTCCAAGTCCACGTCCACGCGCTCGACCTCGTGTTGGGCGCCACGAGCGTCGCGTCGAACCACGAGGCCGCCCCGCCCGACCAATTGGAGTCGGACCGCAGCCACTTGCCCGCGACCTTGTCGAATACTGCGACCTTGACCGACGCGACTGCGAGGTTGTCGGTTCCCGTGCCCGATACGGTGATCGCCGTGGGCAACGTGAAAGACTGATCCGCCGAGGGAGTTGTCTGGACCGTCCGAGGAGCGATCGTGTCGATGACAGGTCCCGACGCCCAGCCGCCGATTCGCATCAAGAGCCCGACGATCGCGCCTCCATCGGCCTCACTCGTCCGGACGACCGGGTTCCGCTCGCGTGTGGGCGCGGTCTCCGCTGGCGCGGTCGCCACGCCTGCCTCTGGACCGGCTCCAGTGCCGGCGGGGACCCTCGGGGCCGGTGCCTCGACCCTGGGTACAACAGCGCCGGCGGAGATGCCCTGCGGGGCGAGCGGTCGGGGATCCGCTGATGCCGACGACCCCCAAGCGCCCTCGACGGCGACGTCGTTCGACGATCGTGTGTCGGCGGTGGTGGCGAGGGGACCTCGGGAGCTCGAGGCGAGCGTGAACCCGAGGGCGGCCACGACCACCACCCCGGCCTTCGCGATACGACGAGCAGACGCGCTGGTGTTGTAGGACACGATTCGAAGTCCCTCCGAGGTGTCACCCAGACCGCCGGGACCGGTCTGGCATCCACAGAGAGAGTCGGCCCGGACAAGCGAAATCCTGTAGGCCAAACCGCCTGGATCCGGGCGAAACGCCCCTGACGTGCCTTCAGTGGGCCGAGGCGGCCTCGTCGAGGCGTGCCTGTAGCTCCTCGCATGCCTCACGGATGCGCGGGTGCAGGTCGAGGCGGGACTCCCGACCCGCCGAGCGCACCTCGACGTGGTCGACGAGGCTCCGGCGGTACGGGAAGTCGAGGAACGCACACAGCGCCGTCATCACAGGCTCGGGGTCTGCGACGAGGGCGTCGTAGTTCACGATCGTCACGTCGGGGCGCTCGTGCAGGCCGAGGTCGAAGTACAGGCGGTTGCGCACGAGCCAGAAGAGAGCGGCGCCGTCCTCGGCGCCGAGGGCGTCGTAGTCGAACGACCCGATCAGTTCGAGGCTCTCGCGGGAGAGGCGCTGTGCCTGCCAGAGGCCCTCCCCGCGCCCGGCGGCCACGCGGGCGAGGACCGTGCGGTTCACGTCGCCGAACTTGGCTACCGCGGAGCGCGCACGACCGTCGACGCCGCGGTAGGCCCAGATCGCCCGGCCCGGCGCGCCGGCGCCGATGCCGTCGAGGAGCTCGACCGTGCGATGCGAGTCGCACAGCGGCTTGAACAGCACGAAACGGTGCCGGCTGGCAGCCACGACCCGCGCCACGACGTCGTCGTCGCGCAGCTCGAAGCGCTCGAAGACCTTGGAGTCGTTCTCGTTGTGGACCTCGAACTCCGGGCTCGTCTCGAAGCCGCGTACGACCATGTTCGTACCCGAGCGCTGCACACCCACGAGCCACACCGGAACCGCCGTCCCCGCCTCGACCCCGTGCGCGGCGCGCCACAGGCCCTTCGACACCGCGGTGCGCACGCGTTCGACGGGATCGAGGTTGTCCTCCTCCACGAGGCGGCCCAGACCCTGCGTGCGGCCCCAGCGCACGTGCCTCTGCAGGCGCACCACGGCGCGCCGCGCTCTCGACGCCTCGTGCGGCAGCGTCTCACCGGTCACGCCCCGGCCCGTGTAGCCGTACCGGCGCCGCACCGGCGCGGTCGCCACCGAGACGACAGCGCGGTCGCGCCGCCGCATCCGGGTGCGCCACTCGTCGTCGAGGCGCAAACGGGTCGGTCCGCTTCGCAGCCGGTCCGGGTTGCCCGCCACAGTGTGAGTCGGAGCGAGGAGCGCCGTGTGGGAGTCACTGAACGGAAGCTCGGCGCCGGGATCGCCGCAGAGCGCGGCGATGGCGGCGACCGCGCCACGCGGGTCGGCGACGAAGTCCTCGTAGCGCAGGAGCAGATGGCTGTCTCCGGGCCAGAGGCGGTCGGTCACGACATTCCAGACATCCCAGAGAAGCGAGCTCTTGAGCGGTGAGATCCGCTCCATGTGGGGCTGTCCGGCGTTGTCGGGCAACTCCTTCTTGCGCAGCCACGACCACGCCGCAGCGCGCGGGTCGCGCACGAGGTGCACCACGTGCAGGTCGACACCGGGGACCTGCGACAGTAACCACGCGTACGACGGCAGCTTCGACGAGTCGACGACCACGCTCGAATCGGTCACCGCGGCCATCGCGCTGTAGAGGTGTCCCAGGGTCTCGGCGAGAGCGGCGTCGACTGCGCCTTGGGCACTCCCACCGAGTACCGCCGGCAAGCGTCGCATGCGCGTTGCCGCTGTCAGGGCCGCGTGGGTGGCGGCTGCATCGGGGATCGCGTCGCCGTAGGCGGAGTCGAGGATCTTGGCCCACGTCTCGCAGCGCGAGAACGACTCACCGCACCCGCAGAGACGATCGGCCTCGACTCCCCGCTGCCACAGGAAGCGCACCTCGCCGGCCGAGAACCATCCGTCGATCTGACCGCACACGTTGGCCAGCACGGTGCTGCCGGAGCGCCCGGTCCCGGCGAGATAGCAGACGGCGACCCTGTCGCGGCTCTCCCCAGTCATCGGGCAAGGGTAGTTGGGCCCACCACCGCCTCGACCCCGACGCCCAGAGGTCCCGAGACGAGCTCGTCGCCGCCGTCGACGCCAGGCACGGGTTCAGGCTTCGGCGGCGTCCTTCTCGATCTGGTCGACGTCGGCCTCGAGCTGCTTGGCGGTGACCTTCTCGGCCTTCTTCATGGCGGCCTCGATCTTGGACTCCATGTCGGACACGCCCACGACCACGAGCCCTGCCTGGCCCGCGTCGAGGCTCTCGCCGAGGTCTTTGAGGTCACCACGGCGCATACCGGCGGCCGCGTGACCGGCGAGCGAGCCGAGGACGGCACCGCCGGCGGTGGTGCCCACGAGGAGGCCTGTACCGATCGCGGCGGCGGGGAACAAGGCGATCACCAAGCCGGTGGCGAGGCCGATCCCGCCACCGAGCACGCCACCCACGCGCGTCGGGGTCTCGTGCTTCTTGACGACCTTGACCTTGCCGTCCTCGCGGCGTGAGATCACCGCGGCGTCGTAGGCGTCGATGAGGCCGAGCTCGACGTGGAGATCCTTGACCGCGTCGTAGTCGGCAAGCGCGTCGTCGAGGGATCCGTACACACCCGTGTAGGCGAAGAACGTGTCGATGGCCATGCGGTCTCCCTCTGGTGACGGGGTGGAAGGCGGCCCGCACAAGGTAGTCGGGCACCTCTCCCTATGCTGCCGACGTGAGCTCGGCGCTCGTGTCCCTGGTCCTCATCAGCGCCGCGGCGGTGCTGGCACCGTTGGGGGCGGAGTCACTGCGCCGCCTGCGGGTGCCTGCGGTGGTGCTCGAGATCGGTCTCGGCATCGTGATCGGGCCGCAGGTCCTCGGTCTCGCCGAGACCGGCGACCTCGTGCAGGCCTTCGCCAACCTCGGGCTCTGCTTCCTGATGTTCCTCGCCGGGTTCGACATCGATCTGGACCGCGTCAAGGGCACACCGTTGACACGGGCCGCACTGGGATGGGCGATGTCCCTGGTGCTCGGTTTCGGACTCGCGTTCGTGCTCGTCAGCTCGGGTTTCGCCCTGTCGAGCCTGCTGATCGGCCTCGCGCTCACCACGACGGCGCTCGGGACCCTGCTTCCGATGCTGCGTGATTCGGGCGTGGCGGAGACACGGATCGGCGCGTTCGTACTCGCGATAGGTTCGGTCGGCGAGTTCGGCCCCATCGTGGCGATCGCCCTCCTGCTCACGAGTGACAGCCCGGTTCGCACTTCGCTGCTCCTCGTCGCGTTCATCGTCCTGGCAGTCGTCGCGGCGCTGCTCGCGGCGCGGCCGACACCACCGCGTGTCGTCGCCCTGTTGAGCAAGCACCTCAACTCGAGCTCGCAGCTCCCCGTACGGATCTCGGTCCTCGCCGTGATCCTGCTGGTGTGGGTGGCGTCGGAGCTCGGTCTCGACGTGCTCCTCGGGGCCTTCACCGCCGGAGTGGTCGTGCGCCTCTTCAGCCAGGGCGCCGACAGGCCCGTCGTCCTGTCCAAGCTCGAGGCGATCGGGTTCGGCTTCGTCATCCCGGTCTTCTTCATCGTGAGCGGCATGACGTTCGACCTCGAAGCCCTCACGTCGGATCCCACGACGCTGGTGCGCCTCCCGGTCTTCCTCGCCCTCTTCCTCGTCGTACGTGGCCTCCCGGCACTGCTCGTCTACCGTGACTTGCCGCTGCGCGAGCGCGGTGCCCTCGCCTTCTTCTCGGCGACGGCGCTACCGCTCGTGGTCGTCATCACCGGCATCGGCACCGCCACCGAACGCATGCTCCCCGTCAACGCGGCCGCTCTCGTCGGCGCCGGCATGGCCTCGGTCCTCGTGTACCCGCTCGCCGCGTTCGGGCTGCTTTCGTCGCGTGCGCTTGCGCATGACGTAGGCGACGGCGACGGCCGGGATGCTCCCGACGACACCGGCGAGGGCGGTGCGGGCGAGGAGCTGCCATCGCGGGAGCTCACCGTAGAGCCCGAGCGCGGCAGCGGCGAGATAGAGGACGACGCCGTAGACGACTGAACCGACGACGACCTCCAAGGTGAAGGCCCCCACCCCCTTGAGCCGGATCCCGAGGCCGTGGTGCAGCCGCCACCACGCATGGCCGACGTGCACGTACTGCGCCGCCGAGTACGCGGCGCCGACCGCGACGACCGCCCACGCGTCCTCACGCCCGGCGATCCAGATGAACACAGGCAGCAGGACCAGGTTCGCGGCATTGCCGTAGATCGTGTTGCGCAGCGGTGTCCGCGTGTCGAGGCGTGCGAAGAACGGCCCGAGCAGGGCGCGCTGCACCCCCGATCCGGGCAGGCTGAGTGCGTACGCCACGAGGACCCACCCGAGGAGGAGCGCGTCTTCGGCGTCGAACTTGCCACGGCGGAAGACCGCCTCGATGGCGGGCCGCGCGAGGACTGCGGTCACCACCGTGAGCGGCAGGGAGATGGCGAGCATGATCCGCACGCCCGTGCGCGTCAGGCGGGCGACCTCGACGTCGCGCCCACTCGTCGTCGCCTCCGTCATCCGAGGGATCATCGCCACCATGACCGAACGGAAGAACACCGTCCCGCCCACCGCGGAGATGACCCTGTACGCGTACTGCGAGATCGTGATCGCACCGGCGGGGAGGAACGACACGAACTGCTGCTCGACGAGACGCGTGAGCGGATTGATCGCCGCCCCGGCGAGCGGCCGGACGCACAAGACGCCGGCCTCGCGCACCGACGCGTCGCCGAGCGCGAGCGTGGGCTTGTAGCGCCAGCCCTTCACCGCGGACCAGGCCACCTCGACCAACACCAGCAGCGCCATCCCCGCGAGGTAGCCCCACGCGATCGTGCGCGGATCCGAACCCGACGATCCCGCGACGACGATGACCACTACTGCAGTGACGTTCCGCAGGACCTTGGCGCCCGAAGGCAGCACGAACGAGTATCGGGCGTTGAGGAACGCCTCGAACACGTCGCCGAGTGCCTCGAGCGGTACGACGAAGAACATGATCCTGGCCACACCCGCCGCCGCGTCGATCCCGTCGGCACCGAGTCCTGGTGCGGTGACGGCCATGAGCGGCCAAGCCGCCACGGCGCAGACGACGGCGACGACGAGTCCCGCGAGCCAGGCCGCCGTCGCCAGGAGCGTGACGCGTCTGTTCGTCTCGGGGGCGCCTTCCTTCGTGTGCCAGTTGGACACCAGCGGGACCAGAGCCTGGTTCGAGGCGACCGTGAGCGCGGCCTGCAGGCCCAGCGGTATGCGCGAGGCGACGAAGAACGCGTCGCTGGCGGTGCCGGCGCCGTAGGTGAACGCGATGACCGCGTCGAACGCGACGCCGCTGAGGACCGCGAACATCGCCGCGACTCCGGCGCCGCCCGACTGCCGCACCAGGGCGCGCCGGCCGTGCAGCCGTGGCCCTCCTTCGGGCTCGGGTCCGGGGTTGCCGGCGTCGGCATCTGCCATTGGCGCCGAATCCTACGGCCGCGCTCGGACCCCCCAAGTCCCGGCACACCGAGCGCGCATCGGCGCCGGCGTACCGGAAGGCCCCGCGCACCCGTCGGGCCGAGCCTCGGTCCGGGGACATCCCGGGCTCTGCGATACTGGCTCCGATGAACGGTCCCCCACCCCCCGACGTGCCGGCTCTGTTCCTCCTCGGTGCCCCGCGGTCGGGCACGAGCTTGCTGTACCGGGCGCTGTGCCTCCACCCTGGCGCGGCGTGGATGTCGAACTGGATGCGCCGCTTCCCCGCTTCGCCGCGCCTGGCAGCGCTCGACCGGGTGGCCCGCGCACTGCCACGCCGGCGCCGTGAGGTCTGGTTCCCCGGCGGCAACGCGTACGTGTACGGCCGCACGCGCAGGGTCGTCGAGCGCATCTTCCCCCAACCCGTAGAGGGCGAACCGATCTTCAACGCGTGGGGCCTCCCCCAGGCCCTGCACGAGGATCCCCATCCCGCCACGGTGCAGGAGGCGTTACGGATCCTGTTCCGCCGGATCCTCGTCTGGAGCGGCGGCGAGGTCGTCGTGAACAAGCGCATCGCCAACAACTTGCGGATCGCCACGCTGGCGGCGGCGTTCCCGGGCGCCCGTTTCGTGGAGCTCACCCGCGACGGCCGCGCGGTCGCCGCTTCGCTCGCCGCGGTGGACTGGTGGCCCGACGATCCGCTCTGGTGGTGGGACGGACGCACCCCACGCCAGTGGGAGGCCGAGGGCCGGGACCCCTGGGAGGCGTGCGCACGCGAGTGGGTCGAGGACGTAACCCTGCTCGAGAGCAGCCTCGGCCACCTCGACGAAGACAAGCTCCTGCGCCTCTCGTACGAGTCGCTGATCCAGGACCCCGTCGACACGCTCGTGAGCGTGGCGACCTTCGCAGGCCTCACCCCGGTGCGGGCGTGGGTCAGCGAACTGCGCGAGCTCGACTACCCCGACCGCAACGAACGCTGGCGCGTCGACCTCGACGCCGACGTCGTCGCCCGCATCGAAGCCGTCCAGGGCCCGGCACTCGAGACGCGCGGCTACACGGTCGGGGCACACGGCCCCGCGCTGGGGCGCTGATGTACGTCTTCGTGCTCGGCACAGGTCGGTGCGGATCGACCCTCGTACACGAAGTGCTGGCCCGCCACCCCGACGTCGGTTTCGTGTCCAACGTCGACGACCGCCTGCCAGCCCTCGACCTGAAGGGGCGCTGGAACAACGCCGTCTACCGACACATCCCCGACCGCTTCACCCGCAAGGGGCGCCTGCGGTACGCGCCGTCGGAGGCCTACCGCATCCTCGCGGCACAGGTGAGCCCGCTGCTGGCCAACCCCTTTCGCGACATGACCGCCGCCGACGCCACACCGTGGCTCACGAAACGGTTCCGGGACTTCTTCGAGAGGCGCCGCGTGGCGCAGGCGAAACCGGTGTTCCTGCACAAGTTCACCGGGTGGCCCCGTTCGGGCTTCGTACTCGAGGCCTTCCCCGACGCCAGGTTCGTGAACGTGGTCCGCGACGGACGCGCCGTCGCCAACTCGTGGCTGCAGATGCCGTGGTGGCTCGGCTACGGCGGTCCCGAGCAGTGGCACTGGGGGCCGCTACCGCCCACCTACGAAGCCGCCTGGGAGGCGTCGGGACGGTCCCACGTCGTGCTCGCCGGGATCGGCTGGAACATCCTCATGGACTCGTTCCGCGCTGCAAGGACCCAGGCACCGGAAGGTACCTGGGTCGACGTCCGCTACGAGGACGTGATCGCCGATCCACGCGCCTCGATCGACGCGCTCCTCGGGTTCATGGGTCTCGGCCGCACCCCCGAGTTCGACGCCGCGTTCGACACCTACACCTTCAGCTCCGGACGCAGCGAGGCGTTCCGGCGCGACCTGAACGCAACGGATGTCGCCGCCCTCGGGCGAGTATGCGCCCCGCACCTGCGCGAGTACGGCTACCAACTCACGTGAATCTCCCCCATCCGGCCCAAACCGGGAGGAGTCGGATCACCTCGAAGGGAATTGACCGGTGTGGGTCGCCCTATCATCGGGTGGCACGTGACCCACGATGGGTTTGTGCGGAGAGATCGCCACCCCGCCCTTGTGAGGCCGGTGTGGAACGGACGATCCTACGGGAGGCGAGGGTCGTGGGTCGTGGGTTGTTCCTAGGCGGAAACGGATCCTGAACGATGGAACTGAAGCGGTATCTGGGAGCCGTGCGACGGCGCCTGTGGGTGGTCATCACGCTGACTGTCCTCGCCATGGGCGCCGCGGGCGCGTTCGTGGTGTTCAAGGCGGATCCACCCAAGGCCCAGGAATCGGTGCTGTTCTTCCTGCCCGACACCGAGACGACCGCCACGGGGGCGCTGGTCAACTTCATGAACCAGCAGATCGAGACCGTCGTCAGCTTGACCAAGAGCGAAGCCGTCGACCAGAAGGTGATGGACGCGAACGGCCTCGACACCGACCTCGAGACGTTCCGGGAGAACACCACCGCCGAGCGCGTGACCGACACCAACACCGTCACGTTCTCCTACGCCGACGAGGACACCGACCAGGCGACCCACGTCGTACGCGGCCTCGTCGACGAGGTCCTCAAGGAGTACCAGGACACCCTCGGCGAGCCGACGGCACGCATCCTCGGCCAGATCGACACGAAGATCGCCGAGCTCGAACCGCAGATCAACGAGGTCGACCGCCAGATCGCCGACTTCCTCGCAGCCCGCGGCATCGGCTCGATCGACTCCGCCCGCCAGGCCCAGGCAGGCATCATCGAACGGCTCGTGCAGCTGCGTGACGCGATCGTGTCGGGCAACCAGCTGGGCTCGTCGGGGACGGCGAACCAACTCCTCGACCAGCACCGCTCCGAGACCTCCGACCTCGCCCAGGACGAGGTCACGGTGAACGAGCTCCTGCGCAAGAAGAAGGTTCTCGAGGCGCGTCTCGACGCCTTGATCCAACAACAGAGCGACGCCCGCAAGAACGAGGCGTCGCTGCTGTCCAAGGTGCAGGTGCAGACCCTCGGCGAACCGCAGGTAGTCACCGAGGACACCAAGGGCAAGGTCCTGCGAGTGCTCGCCGCCGGCATCCTCGGAGCGCTCTTCGGCGCCGTGATCGCCATCCTCCTCGACCTCGTCGACCGCGCCGTGAGCTCCGTCGAGGATGCCGAGACGCTCGCGGGCACCCCCGTGCTCGCGGTGATCCCGAGCTTCGAGCGGAACGATCCCGCCGCGGCCGCAGCCAGGCGCACGCCTCCGGGTGGCAACGGTGCGCAGGCGCGCGGTTCACGCCAGAAGATCACCACGTCCTGAGCGAGGCGACTGTGGACATGACCCCCCGATCTCCTGCGCCCGGCGAGATGCCGGCCGTGCCCACCACCGGCGGGCACGGCGCTGCCTCCGTGTCCCCCGACCCAGCGGCCGCCGCCGCCGAAGTCGCCGCCACCAAGACCCACGCGGGCGCCAAGCACGCACGCCCGGGTGCACCCGGCGAGGAACCGCGCCTCACCCAGGTCCAGACCTACGGCAGGATGGGCCAGGCGTACCGCATGCTGCGCGTCGGCGTCGAGCTCAGCGGCGACGAGGCACCCCCACAGGTGGTCGCCGTGACCTCGGCGGTGAGCGGCGAAGGCAAGACGACGACGAGCATCGGCCTCGCAATGGCGAGCGTCATGGCGGGCAGACGCGTGATCCTGCTCGAGTGCGACCTGTACCGGCCGTCGATGTCCAAGGAGCTTCCGATCCCCCCGGACGCCCAGACGATCGTGTCGGTGATCCTCGACCCCGACGCGGAGGTGGTCCCGACGCGGATCGACGGCCTCGACATCCTGCCGGCCCCGATCGGGATCGAGAACCCCGTCGAGCTCCTGCAGCCTCACGTCATGCAGAAGCTGCTGTCGCGGCTACGCCTGCACTACGACGACATCGTCATCGACACCGCTCCCGCGACGGCCGTGTCCGACAGCCTCGTGATCGGACGCATCGCCGACGGTGTCGTGCTCGTGATGAACGCCCAGCGCACCGACAAAGAGGCACACAGGACGTTGCGCAAGGTGCTCGAGCAGTGGAACGTGCCCGTCCTCGGGGTCGCGTTGAACCGTGGCGACAAGGTCATGGGCGGCGGGTACTACGGATACGGGTACGGCTACGAGGACGACGAGACGCGAGCCGCCCGCAGACAGGCGAAGAAGTCCAAGAAGGCTGCCAAGCGGGCCGGCACCGGTCCTTGATCGCGGGCCACGCCTGCTCGGGCACCGCTCGTACCGGTCGATTCGCCCTGCCGCTCGTCCCTCAGCGGCGCAGCCGCAGGGCCGCTGCCGCGAGCGCCGTGGCAGCCGTTCCCGCGGCGGCGGTGACCGCGCCGATGCGCCGCCACTCGGCTCGTGTCCTGCGTGCACGCCCGAGCGTCACGAAGTCGGAGTTCGCGGCGACCATCTCCGCGAGCGCCTCGCGGGTCGTGTGACGCGGGGTCCATCCCGTGGACCGCAGAGCCTCGTTGGAGACCACCCAGGGATACATGAAGTAGTCGACCACTCCCGGGGGCGCCTCTGCCTGGCCGAGACGCCACGCGGCCGCCGCGATGCGCCGTGCGACACCGGCGTCGACCTCCAGCCGTCCGCGGCCCACGAGCTCGGCGAGGTCGTCGTGAGTGGCGACGTCATCTGCCGCCACGTTGAACGTCCCCGGGATCCGCTCCAGCGTGACGTGGGACACCGCCGACACGGCATCGTCCTCGTGCACCGCCTGGAACGGAGGCGAATGTCCTCGCAGCGAGAGCAGCCGCGGCGCCTCGAGGGTACGGCTGATGAAGTTCGAGACGTGCGTGCCGAGCACGATCGCAGGCCGGAGGACGGTCACCACGACGTCGGGGTGGTCCGGCATCCAGTCGCGCAGGATGTGCTCGGACTCCATCTTGTGGGCGCCGTAGCTGAAGTCGGCGTTCGCCCGCAACCGGTCGGACTCGTGCAGGGGGACCGCGTTGTCGGGGTGTGCGCCGTAGGCGGAGGCACTCGACGTGTAGACGACGTTGAGCACCCCGGCGTCCTCGGCGGCGTCGAGGACGTTGCGCATCCCGCCCAGGTTCACGTCTGCCATCTCGGTCTCGTCGCGCATGGGGTCGAGCACGAACGCCAGGTGCACGATCGTGTCCGCGCCGGTGATGAACTTGCCGAGGTCGGGATCGCGGATGTCGATCTCGTGGAACTCGAGCTCGTCGAGGAAACCCTCACCGGGCGGGGGCGCGACGTCGATGCCGACGATGCAGTCGACGTCGGAGTCGGCCGCGAGGGTTGCCGCCACGCGGCTGCCCAGGTAGCCGCTGACGCCGGTCACGGCGATCGTGCGTCCCACGTACCGACCTCCTTCCTGTCGTGGTGGGCCCTCATCGCGAACACCGCAGCCACCACGGCGAAGGTGACAGACAGTCCCAAGAGGATGCCGCCCACGACGTCGGAGAGCCAATGCGCGCCGAGCAGCGTGCGGGCAAGCGACATGGCGACGATCCACACCGCCCCGGCGACGGCACCTGCGCGGCGATGTCGGGCCGGCACCAGCAACAGGACGACGATGGCGGCGTTCGTGGCGGCGGCAGCGGCGTGCCCCGACGGGAACGCCATCCCGTTCGCAGTCCACACGAAGTCCAGCGGTCGCGTTCGGCCCACGAGTGGCTTGACCACCCAGTCGACGAGGATCGGCGACAAGGTCGCCGCCAGAAGCCAAGCCCAGAACGAGGTGAACCGCCGGCGCCAAAGGAGCCAGACCGCTCCGGCGACGCGAAACGCGGTGTTCAGGGGGACGTCGCCGACGACGGTGAACGCCTGCGCCGTCCACACGAATGGCGGGTTGCGCAACGAGGCGGCGGACCCGTGCCACCAGGTGTCGGCCGGGCCGGTGGCGCCGGTCACCACGAGGAGCGCGACCGCGACGAACCCCGCACCGCACACTGCCGCGACGATGGCGAGTCTGCGCGTGTCGAGTTCGGGCTCGACGGCACGAGTGATGGTGCGGGAGACCCCGTCGGGGTCGCGTCCGTCCGAGATCACGGGGCCACCGTACCCTCCGGACGCCTCGTGCCGGCGTTCAGCCCGACCTGGGCGCCTCGCCGAGTGCGGCATCCCACCGCGTCGCGCTCGACGACAGGAGCCGGCGCGCCGCCGTCTCGGCCGCGTCGGCATCGCGGGACACGACGGCGGCGACTAGCTCGTCCCGGGCGCCGTGGTTGCGCAGTTCGCCCTCGAGGACGTTGGTCAGAAGGGCACCAACGGGCTCGTACGCCTCGCGCATCCCGTTGAACGCGAGTCGGTAGGCGATGTTGCGGGACCCGTCGATCAGGTGTGACCAGAAGACGAGGTCGAGTCGCTGCAACTCGACGAGGTCGGAGTCGGCCGCCAGCATGGCGCCCACGCTCGCCTCGAGGGCGTCGACGACAGCGGGCGTGGCACGCACCGCGCACCGGCGCGCTGCGTCGGCGCCGATCGCGAGCCGCATCTCGAGTACCGACCGCACGACATGGGGGTCCACCCCACCGTCGGGGGTGAACAGGAGCCGCCCGAGCATGTCGAAACCCGACGCCTCGCGGTAGTCCAACACCCTGGTCGCGTCACCGTGGCGGATCTCCACGAGGCCGACCTGCGCGAGCCTCTGGAGCGCTTCACGTACCGCGGGGCGGCTCACCCCGAACTGCTCCGACAGCATCCGCTCCGCCGGTAAGGCGTCGCCCACGTCGATGCGGCCCCGCACGATCTCCTCGGCGATCTGGTCGAAGATCGCATCGGACGCTGTCTGTCTCTCGATCGGTTGCAGCGGCCTCCCGGGAACCCTCCCACATGGCGAGCCACTGGTCAAGTGGTAAGACCAGTCCGCTCCGGCCCGGACCAGCCCCCCCCAAACGCGGGCAATCCGTCCCGCTGGCGGGCCAACCCGCCCGCGTTTGGCTCCGGGTTCGACCGTCCCGAACGCGGGCAATCCGTCCCGCTGGCGGGCCAACCCGCCCGCGTTTGGGGTTTGCGCCGTCCCGAACGCGGGCAATCCGTCCCGCTGGCGGGCCAACCCGCCCGCGTTTGGCTCCGGGTTCGACCGTCCCGAACGCGGGCAATCCGTCACGCTGGCGGGCCAACCCGCCCGCGTTTGGCTCCGGGGCTTGGGGGCGCTGGCGGGACCGGGGTCAGGTCGCGTCGGCGGGGGTGGAATCGCCGACGTAGCTCGCGACCAGGGCGGGGTCGACGGCGTTGGCGGCGGCGATCCTGCCGAACATGTCCAGCGACGGGCGCGGCCTGCGCGCGAGTCCGGCGTCGCGGTCGATGCCGACGAGACCGAACGTGGGCATGTAGCCGAGCACCCACTCGAAGTTGTCCGTCAGCGACCAGTACACGTACCCGCGCAGGTCGACGTCGCCCGAAGCGACGGCGTCGTGCGCGACCCCGAGGTGCGCAGCGATCCAAGCGCAGCGGCGCCTGTCGTCGGTCACGGCGACGCCGTTCTCGGTGACGATCACGGGCAAGCCGGACCCGGCGACGTTGCGGAGCGCGACCCCGAGACCGGGCGGGTACGACGCGTATCCCATCAGCGTGCGTTCCGACCCGTCCAGTTCGGGCACCTGGAAGCCCTCGACGTGGGCCGACAGGACCTGGCGCATGTAGTACTGGCAGCCGACGTAGTCGCTGGTCCCGGCGAGGCCGCCGACCGCCTCGTCCTCGACCGGTACGAGGCCGCGGATCTCGCCCGTTGCGAGGCCCTGCACGTAGACGTCCTCCATGCGGTGACGCACCAGGTCGACGAGGCCGGCATCGGCGGGGTCCTCGGGATCGGCAGCGCTGAAGTCCTGCATGGCGAGGGTGATGCCGACCTGGGTGTCCGGCGACGCCGACTTGATCGCGTCGACCGCAGCGGCATGGGCACGGATCAGGTTCGCGGTCGCCCGCGCCTGAGCCTCGATGTCCTGGAGCCCCGGCGGGAACATCCCGAGGAAGTAGCCGAGGGAGGCGACCACACCCGGTTCGTTGATCGTGCACGCCCACGGCAACCGCTGCGGCCCGAGCGCCGCGGCCGCCTTGGCGCAGAACCGTGCGAAGCGGTCGACGATGCGGTCGTCGGTCCAGCCACCGTCGGACACCGCCCACCGCGGGGTGGTGAAGTGGTGGAACGTGACCATCGGCTGGATGCCACGTTCGAGCAGCGCATCGCACATCGCCCGGTAGCGGTCCAGGGCGGCCTCGCTCCACTCCCCCTCGGCGGGCTCGATCCGGCTCCACTCGAGCGAGAAGCGGTGCAGACCCTGGCCCCCCGCTGCCACGAGGAGGTCGTAGTCCTCCTCGTAACGGTTCCAGTAGTCGCAGGCGTCCCCGGAGGAGTCGGCGCAGATGGAACCGTCCTTGTGCTCCCAGTCCCACCAGTCGTTGTTCGTGTTGGACCCCTCGACCTGGTGCGCGGCACACGCGGTGCCCCACAGGAACCCGTCGGGGAACTCGATGCGCGTGGACGGCAGATGGGGGTCACTGGAGGTGGGCTCGACGCTCATGGGCCCGCAAGGTAGAGCCCCCCGGGCTACTTCACCAGCGGGCACCGGCACCGCCACGGAGCACGTGGGAGATCGCTGCACGTGCGGTCTGCGCCGACCCGACCTCGAGCGGGCGGTCCATCACCTCGAACCCGCGCGACTCGATGCGGTCGAGCCACGCGTCGGACACCGCGAGCGGCACCGCGGCAAGACGCGCGAGGCGAGGGACGAGCTCGGTCAGCGCCGTGTGCGCGGCGGCATGACGCCTCCGCGAGTCCTCCACACAGAGCGCCACCACGGCACGCCACCCGGGATCAGCGTCGGGTGTGTCCACGTCGACGCCTTCGCCGGCAAGCACCTCGAGCGGGAAGCAGATGCGACCATTGCGGCGTGCCTCGCACGTGTGGCGAAGCCGGTAGGCACTCTCGGACGCGGCGAGCATCAGACGCGCCGCCGTCACGTAGTCGGGTCCATCGACGTCGAGGAACCTGACCGACATCTGCGCCATCGGTCCGGCGACGTCGTCGAGAGCAGCGCCGTACGCGGCCCACGTGGGGTAGGCCGGCGTCGCGATCTCCACGGCACGCGCCGACAGATAGTCACCGAACACGCTCGCGGGGATGCCCGCACGCGACATCGTGTCGGACACGGCCGGGAGCCACGGAGCACCGGCCGGCCCCGACGGCGCCTGCTCGGACCCGGCGCGGCGCTCCCAGGCAACGAGCGCTGCCGTGAACTCCGCGAGCACGGCGGCGCCGGTTTCGGCGTCGGCGATCGGGGTCGCGGCGATCACGTCGGCGACGAAGAGTCGGAAGCCTTCCATGGCCTGCACCGCACGGCGCCGCCGCGGCGACAGCAGGTAGGTCGCTGCGAGCGTGAGCGGATCCTCTGCCCGCATGCGGCGAGCACATCGCCGGTAGGCGCCCGGCGGCGCGTTCACGAGAGTGTCAGCGCTCGAGGCGATACGGCGTGTTGCCGTTCTGGTCGTCGGCATCGACGAGGTTGCCCATCGTGTAGATGAACATGCGGTCGGCGGCGCAGGCAGCCCGGACCGAGGTCGTCGTCCAGAGCACACCGGTCTCGGTCCCCTGGACGTGGTAGCGAACGTGCGCGGCGGCACGTTCCGCGAGGTCGCTGGAAGTGTCGATCGCACCGGCTTCGATCATCAGGAGTTGGGGTCGCATGAGCAGGCCGCGCAGGAGCACGAACCAGCGCGTCTCGCTGAGCGTGAGCTCGGTGAAGCGCCGGTTCAACTTGTCGCGAAGCGACAGTCCGCTCACCGCGTCGTCGATCGCGTCGCGGATCTCCGCAGCATCGAGGCCCCGCAGCAGTAGGACGTACTCGAGGTTGCCGCGGACGTCGACGCTGTTGTCGACGTAAGGGAGCGCGGTGACCACGCCCAGGAAGCGCTGGCGCAGGTTCTCGAGCTCACGGCGGCGGAACGTGGTCAGGTCACGGCCCATGAACAGGACCCTGCCGCCTGCGGGAGCCGCGTCGCCGCGCGTCACTCGCTGCAATGAGTCGCACACGTCTTCGGGTGCGTCGATCGCGACGATCTCGCCGGGGCGCACGTCGAGGTCGATGTTGGTCTGGTGACGCTGCTCGCCGGGGAGCTCCACGCCGTGCATGAGGAGCGGGATGCGCGTGTCGCCGACGCTCTTGCGTGACCTCGGCTTCACCCGCGCGGACCTCCGCTCGACGGCTCTCACCTCGGCTGCTTCGACACCGGCTCTGCCTTCCCCTGTCCCCCTCGTGTGACGTCCCAGAACATGGACTTGCAGCACCACGGTGACGGCCGTGAGAGCGGCGACGACCGCGATCAGCACCGAGCCGTGCGGGACGCCGGAGGCGACTGCGACGACCGCGCCGATGTGAAGCACGGTGTTGGCCACGAGGATTCCGATCTCACCCGCCACCTCGCCGCGGCGATCCCCGGCGCGCATCTTCCAGAGTGCCGCTGCGACACCGGGAGCGAGGACCAGCGCGAGGACGAGGACCCCCGCGGGCACCAGCCCGGTCAGCGTCAACCAGGCAAGCGCAGCGACGCCGAGTACGTGTGCGGCCGCCATCAGCGCCACTGTCGTGCCGCGGCCGAGACGCACGGGGAGGGTGCGCTTCGCGACGGCTGCATCGGCTTCGCGGTCGATCAGGTGCATGCCCGTGCACCCGACCACCGTGCACGCCCCGAACGCGCCCGCGAGGACCAGCGCCGCTGCGTCGAGCGTGCCTGACATCGCCGCGTAGCCGAACAGGATCGGCAGCGGCCCGAACGCGAAGAAGGCGACCGCGTCGCCGAGGCCGTGCTTCACGAGCCGCGGCCCCACCGAGTACAGGGTCGCGACGAGGATCGCCGCTACTGCGATCGGTATCGTGGCCGGTCTCGCGACCGCGATCGCGGTGGCCGCCAACCCGGCGCTCGCGGCCACGACCGCACCGACGGCGAAGAGGGTGCGGCGCGAGACCGCCCCGTCGGTGAGGCCGCGTCCCCCACCGGAGAGCCCGTCGACGCGGCGGGAGTTCGCGGCGTCCCCGGCGTGGTCGGCGAGGTCGTCGAGGATCATTCCGGCCTGCACGCCGCAGACCGCCGCGACGACCGCGAGGGCGGCGACGGGCCAGCTCCACGTGCCACGTTGGAGGTATGCGAAGCCCGTCCCGACGAGCAGCGGGAGCACGCCGCTGACCAGGAGGCAGCGGGGGCCCAGCAGCAGTTCGAAGAAGTAGGCAGCGGCCGACAACATCCACCCCTGCGAGCATGATGACGACCATCGCCCAATGGTCGTTCTTGGTTGCACCGTCGCGGCTTGCCTTAGATTCGCCAGGCCGCTCGGGCTCACCTGCCACGAATGCCCGACTCGGCGTGAACGACCCGCGACGGGCGGTCCGACCTCGATGCCCAAATCCACCGAATTGCCCGAGAGCAACGGAACAGACGCCGAGGTGGAGCGCCGCGGCTCGTGGGCGTCGCGCGCCGCGGTCTTCAAGCGCCTGCACCTGATGCCACTCGCACGCCGGCGCGTCGTCACCGCGCTCGTCGTCGTCGGTGTAGCCCTCGGGACGAGCCTCCTGCTCGCGATCCTGCTGATGTTGCAGGCAATAGGCCGGCCGTTCAGCTCCTTGAGCGCCACCGTGGCGCAGCTCGCCGACCTCCAGGTCACGCCGCTGGTCCACGGCAGGCTCCCGGAGGACACCATCAGGACCGTGCGCGCGGTCCCGGGGGTCGCAACCGCGACTCCGGTCATCGGCGGGCTCACGATCGTGCACGCGGGCGGTGACGCCGCGGGGGCGCTCCTGCTCGGCACCGACTGCAGCCTCGCTCTCCTGTCGGCCGGTATCGACTGCGACGAACTGCTCGGGCCCGGGGACACGGCAGCGGGCCCGGGACCGGGCCTCGTACTGGGGTCCAAGATCGCAGCCGACCTCGGCCTCGCCCCCGGCGACGCGTTCGGGGTCCAGGGCGGGCCCGCGGACGCCGCACACGTCGGCCGTGTGGCGGACCTTCCCGAGGAGCTCAACGACGGCGCCGCCGTGCTCGGTGCGGTGCCCGACGTCCAGGAACTCCTCGGCGAAGGTCCGTTCCTCGACTCGGTCCTCGTCCAGACCACCCCGTCCGACGTAGGTGCGGCGGATGCGCTCGAAGCCGTGGTAGGGCCCGTCGCCGAGGCGCGTCCTCCCCGTACCGACCTCGCGTTGTTCCTGAGCCTCACACGAGGACTGCTGGCGTTCACGGGGGTGCTCGTCCTCGTCGGAGGGGTGCTCATCGCGGTGAACTCGTTCACGCTCTCGTTGGACGACAGGCGCCAGTCGCTCGCGGTCGCAGAGGTGCTCGGCTCGAGCCCGCGGCGCACGATCGCGGGCCTGACCCTCGAGGGGGCCCTGCTCGGCGCTCTCGGTGGGCTCGTCGCGGTGGTCCCGGGGCACCTGATCGGTGTGTGGCTCACCCACACGGTCGGGGCGAGCATCCTGCGCGGCACCGGTGCCTCGCTCGACACCGCGTGGCACTGGTGGGTCCTGCCCGTGGGCATCGTCTCCGGCCTGCTCTGTGGCACAGCCGCGGCAGCCGTGCCGGCCGTGCGGCTGGTGCGAGAGGGGAGCCTGCTCGCGATCCGGGAGCAGGCGGGCATCCTGCCGGTGTACGAGGCGCCGCGGTGGCCGCTGTCGGGGGTGGCGCTGGTTCCTGCCGCTGCCGCCCTCGCGTGGGCGTTCGGCAACGGCAAGGCCGGCCTCGCCGTGGGCCTCGCCTCGATCGGCATCGGCGCCGTCGGTGCCCTGATGTTCGTCTTCGGCATCACGCCCGTGGTCCTGCGGCTGATCGCCCGCTGGAGTCGGGTCGCGGGCGCCGCCGGCAGGCTCACCGCGGCGGACGTGTCCCGCGACCCGATCCGCATGTCCGCGGTCGTCACCACGCTCTCCCTCGGGGTCATGGTCGTGCTGACCACCATGAACGTGAACTCGATCGCGTCGTCGACGCTCGCGACCCACGTAGCGGACGAGGTCGGCGACCGCATGTACATGCTCCCGCGGGCGACGGCGGCACAGATCGACGCCCACGTCCATCCCGCGAGCCTCGACCGCGTGCGGGCACTGCCGGAGGTCGGCTGGGTGAACCCGATCCGTCTCGCGGTGCTCGACTGGAGCACGAACGGCGTGAACGTCACGAGCACCGACACCGACGCCGAGACACGCAGGCGCAGCGTTGCCCTCCGGAGCGCGGACCCAGAAGCGGTGTGGCGCCGCGTCGACGCCGGCGAGGTGGTACTGACCGAGCTCTTCGCCCAGCGTGAGGGTGTGGCCGCAGGCGACTCGATCGTGCTGCCGACGATCGAGGGCATGCACGAGTTCGCCGTCGCCGCGGTCGGCGTGCCCCTGTTCGGGGTCGACAACGGCATCGGCGACAACGTCGTCACCTCCGACGCGACCGCGAGCCGCTACTGGGCGGCGCCGGTCGAGACGCTCCTCGTCGGCCCGG
The DNA here is from genome assembly GCA_046331095.1 of Acidimicrobiia bacterium. Lineage (GTDB taxonomy): Bacteria > Actinomycetota > Acidimicrobiia > UBA2766 > UBA2766 > JAIBAC01. Next base: position 385,637 of record JAXLRM010000004.1, on the reverse strand, counting down.
CGCCGGGCGTCGACACGGCGGGCATGCAGGCAGCGGTCGACGCGTCGGGCGCGAGCCTCGGCCTCGCGGTCCTCGACGGCGCCGCACTGCGTGAAGAGGCCTCGGCCAGCATCAACCGCTTCCTGCGTCCGATCCAGGTGATGGGGATCCTGCTGCTCGTCATCGCCGGCCTCGCCGTCACGAACTTCCTGGTGCTGAGCATGCTCCAGCGCCGGCGCCTGCGTGCGGTGTTGCGCTTCGTGGGCTTCAGCGCACCGGTCGAGTGGCGCACGCTCGTGTACGAGGGTCTCGTGATGGGGGCTCTCGGGGCCGTTCTCGGCGCTGCCGGTGGTGTCTTGCTGACCTGGCTGTCCACCGTGGCGTCACCGGCGCTGCTGCCCACGCCGATCCCGTGGGCGCTCATGCCGGCCAACATCGCGATCGCGGCCGGCCTCGCCGTCGGCGTCGCCGTGATCGCGTCGCTGCCACCAGGCGTCGAGGCCGGCAACCTCGACCTGATGGGAGCGATCACCGACGAGTGAGCTGTGACCCCACGTGCGCGCGTAGCGCACCACCCCCCGGTCACCCACACGCGCAAGTCAGACCCGAACCCCACGTGCGCGCGTAGCGCACCACCCCCTGGTCACCCACCCGCGCACGTCAGATCGGGGCTTCTTGACCCGCCGATCGGTTGGTGGCAATGATTCGCCCCCATGAGCGCTGTACCCCTCTCTTCTGACTGTGTCGGCATCGAGATCGACGAGGTGCCCTTCGAGTGGACCGCCAAGGACACCATGCTCTACGCCCTCGGGGTGGGGGCGAAGCCCGAAGGCGAGCTCGAGTTCGTCTACGAGGGCAAGGGTCCCAAGGTGCTGCCCACCTACGCCGTGATCCCCGCCTTTCCGGCGATGGCGGCGATCTTCTCCAAGGTGCAGCTCAACCCGGCGATGATCCTCCACGGTGAGCAAGGCATCACGCTGCACCGTGAGATCCCGCCCAACGCCAAGGTCACCACTCGCGGCAAGATCCTCGAGGTGTGGGACAAGACCAAGATGGGCGTGGTCAACGTCGAGGCGGTCACCTCCGACAAGGACGGGCCGATCTTCACGAACCGCTTCGGCATCGTCGACCGCAGCGCCGGCGGCTTCGGCGGCGAGCGCGGCCCCGACACCAAGACGGTCAATGTCGCGCCCGAGCGCGACCCCGACCACGTGTGGGAGGACCTCACACGTCCGGAGCAGGCCGCGATCTACCGCCTCAGCGGCGACGTCAACCCGCTCCACGTCGACCCCGACTTCGCCAAGGCGGTCGGCTTCCAGGCGCCGTTCATCCACGGCCTCTGCACGTTCGGCTTCGTGGGCCGCGGCGTCCTGCACACGCTCTGCGGCGACGACCCCGCCAAGTTCCTCGGACTCGAGGGTCGCTTCAGCGACCAGGTCTACCCCGGCGACACGATCATCGTGAAGATGTGGGTCGAGGGCGACGGCGAGGCGATCGTCCAGGCCGAGACCCAGAAGGGCAACGTCGTCCTCAAGCAGGCCAAGGCGACGTTCGCGTCCTGAGACCACGGCGCAGCCGTCCCGGCGCCGGTCCGACTCGGGTGCCGCCCACCCGACGAAATCCCGACTTGGGCGCGGTGACCCCACCCGGGTGGGGTGGGCGCGCCCAGAACGGGTTTGGCTCCGGCGACCACTGCGCGACGGGGTAGCGTGGCGCCGATGGACGTCGAGATCCGCACCGCCGAAGACGGCGACTACCCGCTCGTGTGCTCGATCCGCGACGCCGGGTTCCCCGACGCCAAGGGCGAGCTCGACCTGCCGGAGATGAAGCCGCTCTTCGAGGCCGACCGCACGCTGCTCGCCCGCATCGGCGAAGCCACGGTCGGCACCGTGTCCGCGTACTCCTTCGAGATGGCGGTGCCCGGGGCGACGCTCGCGACCGCAGGCGTGGCCGGCGTGGCCGTGTTGCCCACGCATCGGCGCCGCGGTGTCCTCTCCGCGATGATGACGAGCCAGCTCGCCGAGGTCGCTTCGCGTGGTGACGTGGTAGCGGCCCTGTGGGCGAGCGAGAGCGGCATCTACGGCCGGTTCGGGTACGGGCCGGCGTCGACCATGGCCCACCTGTCCCTACCCCACTACCGCAGCGAGTTCCGTCCCGACATCGAGGTGGGCGGCGAACTCCGCTTCGTCGCCGTCGACGCGGCCGAGGCGGCGATCGCGCCGGTCCACGAGCGCGCCGGCCCCACGATCCCGGGCAGTTTCGCCCGCGACCCGCGCTGGTGGCGCCATGTGCTCTGCGACACCCCGTACCACCGCGGCCAGGACTCCCCTCTCGCCTGCGTGGTCCACTCCGCGGCGGGCGTCGACGACGGCTACCTGCTGTACCGACGCCGTCACGACAAGGCGAGCCAGCTCCCCGACGGCACGGTCTCCGTCGTCGAGCTCGTCGGCGAGAACCCGGTGGCGACCGCGTCGCTGTGGCGGTTCTGTTTCGACCTCGACCTGATGGTGCGCACCGAGGCTCCCTGCCGCATGGCGGCCGACCCGCTGCGGCTCCTGCTCGCGCAGCCGCGCTGGCTCGAGGCCCGGACCAGCGACGGCCTGTACGTGCGCGTCCTCGACGTCGGCGCCGGCCTCGCAGCCCGCGGGTACGCGCTCGAGGACGACCTGGTGATCGCGGTGACCGATCCCATGATCGCGTCCAACGAGGGCACCTGGCTGCTGGAGGCACGCGTCGACGGCGCGGCCTGCACGCGCTCCGACCGCTCCGCAGATCTCGCGGTCGACGTCGCCGACATCGGCGCCGCGTACCTGGGTCGCTCCCGCTTCGCGGCGTTGGCAGGCGTCGGGCGCGTGCGCGAGCTGACCCCGTCGGCGGCATCACGTGCCGACGCCGTGTTCGCGTGGCCCGTCGAGCCCTGGTGCCCGACCGAGTTCTGATCTGCCCTCGGTGACCGAACGCGGCGCGCTCGCAGGACGCGGCGCGGGACTGGCACCATGAGGTCACCCACTTCGCCCCGAGGAGCCCCGATGGTCATGCAGTCCCGAACCGACTCCGATCAACTCGAGGTCCACAACCCCGCCAGCGGGGAGTTGATCGGCAGCGTGCCGATCCACACCGAGGCCGACGTCGACGCCGCCGTCGCCCGTGCGCGCACGGCGGCGCAGACATGGGGAGCACTCGACCCGGGCGAGCGACGCGACCACCTGCTCGCCTTCCGCCGCGAGCTCGTCAAGCGCGTCGACGACATCTGCGACCTCATCCACCGCGAGAACGGCAAACCCCGCTACGACGCCATCCAGGAGGTGTACCTCGCCACCTCGCACCTGACCTACGCGGCCACGCGCGCGCCCAAGGTGATGAAGACGCGGACGGTGTCCTCGGGCGTCCTCGTCAACATCAAGTCCACGGTGAGCCACGTCCCCCTCGGCGTCGTCGGCGTCATCGGCCCGTGGAACTACCCCGTGTTCACGCCGATGGGCTCGATCGGGTACGCCCTCGCGGCAGGCAACGCCGTCGTGTTCAAGCCCTCGGAGCTGACCCCGCTCACCGGTCTCGCGCTCGCCGAGGCGTTTGCCGCCGCCGTGCCGATCCCCGACGTGTTCCAGGTGGTCACCGGAGAGGGCAGCACCGGCGCCGCGCTCGCGGGGTCCGCACTCGACAAGCTCGCGTTCACGGGCTCGGCGCCCACCGGACGCCGCGTCATGGAGACCGCCGCGAGGAACCTGACGCCGGTCGTCATGGAGCTCGGCGGCAAGGACCCCTTGATCGTCGCCGCGGATGCCGACGTCGACGCGGCCGCCGAGGCGGCGGTCTTCGGCGCCCTCACCAACGCAGGTCAGGCGTGCGTCTCGGTCGAGCGCGCCTACGTCGTCGACTCGGTCTACGACCAGTTCCTCGACAAGGTCGTCGACGGCGCCTCCGTGATCCGGATGGGCAGCGACGACGACGCCCAGATCGGCGCGATAACGAGGCCTCAGCAGGTCGACAAGATCCGCGACCAACTCGAGGACGCCGTCGCCAAGGGCGCCAAGGTCCTCGTGGGAGGCCCCGACGCGATCGAGGGGAACTGGGTGCCGCCCACGGTCCTCGTCGACGTCGACACGTCGATGAAGCTGATGCAGGACGAGACGTTCGGGCCGGTCCTGCCCGTGATCAAGGTCGGCGACGCCGAGGAGGCGATCCGGCGTGCGAACGACGACGGCTTCAACCTCGGCTCGGCGGTGTTCGGCGCGGCCGGCATCCGCGAGATGGCCGACCGCATCCGGGCGGGCATGACCGCGATCAACAGCGTCATGACGTTCTCGACGATCTCGGCGCTGCCCTTCGGCGGTGTCGGCGAGTCCGGCTTCGGCCGCATCCACGGCGACGAGGGCATCAAGGAGTTCACGCTCACCAAGGCGACCGCCGAGCAGCGCTTCGCCCTGCCCGGCCTCGGCGCGGCCTTCGCGCCCGACAACAAGGCCGCCTACAAGCAGATGAAGGGCCTCCTCGGTCAGCTCTTCGGCGGCGGCGTCGTCGACAAGGCCGAGTCCCTCGTCCGCAAGGTGCGCCGCTGAGACCGCTTGCCCGTGCGGCCCGGTGATCCGGGTCAGCTCGTGTCGCCGCGGGACTGCTCCATGCGCTCGCGCGTGAGCAGGTCGATGGCCGCCGCGAGCAGGTCGAGCACCGGAGTCGGGTCGGTGCCGGGGCGCGCCTGGCCCGCGAGGAAGATCCCGTCCACCGCGGCCATCGTGAGCACCGCGAGGCTCGCGACGTACGCGTCGTCGACCTCGGCTCCGTGGTGGGCGAAGTAGCGCCGGTAGCTGTCCTCGATCCGGCGCAACGAGAGTTCGCGCACCTCGAGGAAGAGCGTGCGTGCAACGGGCTCTTCCTCACGCTGTTCGAGCGCGAGCATGAGGCCGAAGCGCAGGAAGTCCTCGTGACGGGCGAGGCTGGCCGCCTCGTGGCGAATCACCGCGACGACCTGGTCCCGGCTCGTGCTGCCTGCGCCGAGCGCGGTCTCCTCCGCGGCCGCGAGGTCGGCGGACCACTCGTCGAAGCTGCGCTGGATGACCGCGGCGATGAGCTCGTCCTTGTTCTCGAAGTGCCAGTAGATCGAGCTCGCCGGCAGGCCCGACCGCTTGCTCACGAGCGACACGGTCGTGCCCTCGTAGCCGCGCTCCGCCGCGATCTCGATCGTGGCGTCCAGGATGCGGCGGCGCGACTCCTCGCCCTGTTGGTGCCTGCGCTCGGTCTTGCGCTTCACGGCAGGTCCCGCGGCGGCACCACCTCGACGTCGACGTACACGACCCGGTCGACCGGGGTCGGCTGCCACTCGGTGGGTGCATAGGACAGGTGGCCGTAGCCGGTCGCGAGGTGGAGCCACTTCACGAGTCCGGGCTCGACCTCGTTGGCGCCCTTGCCGCCGGGGAACATGAACCCCTCGAAGCCGTTGTAAACCGTCAGGCAGCCGGGTCGCTGGGTCGGCGTGGTCCGCACCGGCACGTAGAACTCGCCGACGTCGTTGCGGATCCGCACCACGTCGTCGTCTCGGGCACCCAGGCGTTCCGCGTCGCCGGTGTTCACGACGACGAAGGGCTTGCCCCGGTGGGTGTTGAGCAGCACGGTGTTGGTCATGTTCATGGCGTGCACGCTCCATCGGTTGTGCCCGCTGGAGAGCGCGAAGGGGTGGTCGCCGCCCATGCGCGGGGGCGCCTTGTGGCACGGCAGGTCCTCGCCGGTCTCCCGGAACCACGGGTGGTCGACGAGGAACTGCGCCCGCCGCGTCAGGGTCGGGTAGGGGTGCCCGCGCTCGACGTGGTTGCGCAGCGGGGCGTGCGTCTCGTTCTCGGGGAACGGCGACGCCTGGCCCTGTGCCATCGCCATCAGGCCCCAGCCCTGGTAGCGGGTCCAGCCGCGTGAGCGGATCGACGCCAGCGTCGTGTCCTGCGCCAGCGTGCCCGCGTGTACGGCGTCGCGCACCATCTCCTCCGCGACCGACTCGTCGTCGACGAGATGGCCGTCGAGCGTGAACGCCCGCGCCAGCGCGTCGTAGCGTCGCGTGGTGCCGGTGGCGTCGCGGTAGGCGTCGAGGCCGCGGGCGCCGGCGCGTTCGCCGATCCTGGCGAGCAGTGCCGCGAGTATCTCCCACTCCGAGCGTGCCTCCCCGGGCGGATCGGCAGCGCGGTCGTCCAGGGCGAGGAACATCGTCCACGGTGTCGGCATGCTGAACGCGGTCTTCTCGTAGGGCGCGGCGGCGGGCAGGACGATGTCGGAGTACAGCGCGGTCTGGGAAATGCGGAAGTCGACGGTCACGACGAGGTCGAGTTGGGGCCACAGATGCTCCAGGAGGAGCTGTTGGCCCCCGCGTGCGCGGCGCAACATGTTGCCGGCGATCTCGAGCAGGACCCGCGGCGGCTTGTCGGGTCCGACGCGGGCCCGCATGCCGGGCCAGCCCGTGTCCAGGGCCTCCTCGAAGTACGAGTCGAAGTCGCGCGGCATCGTCGGGTCCGCCCACTCGGGGCGGTTCCAGCGCTCGCGGTAGCCCGCGTGCCAGTACCAGAAGAACGCCGGCGGCACCGTCGGAGGGGCTGTGCTGCCGAGCAGGCGCCACATCTCGATCGTGGCCAGTTCGTCGGTCAGGGTCGGGTCGGCGGCCCGGATCGAGTCGCGCATGGCCTCCATCGTCGAGATCACGATCTCGGCGCCCTCGACGCCGTGGCGCGCCTTGGTCATCGCCACGGTGTGACCGTCGAAGAGACCCGTCGCCCAGCCCGTGAACCCGGTGCCCTTCTTGCCCCAGTTCCCGGTGAGCGCGAGCAGCAGCAGCATCGAACGCGTCATCAGGTCGCCGTGGAAGTACTTGGTGAGGCCGGCGCCGTTCATGATGCGGGTGCGTCCCGCGGCGATCTTGCGGGCGAGCGTGCGCACCGTCTCGGGGTGGGTGCCGCAGATGCCGGCGACCGCTTCGGGTGTGTAGTCGGCGTCGAGGCGGCGCCGCATGCACGCGAAGACCGGTTCGACCCGCACCGCGGTGCCGTCGTCGAGGACAGCGTCGAACTCGCCTTCCAGCGCCGCCTCGAAGTCCAGTTCGAGCGTCGCGGCCGACGCGGACACCACACCGCGGGCGGGGTCGTAGTGGAAGAAGCCGCCCTCGGCGTCGCGCAGGAACTCGCCGGTGTCGCGGCGCGCCAGCAACGCGAGGTCGGTCTGGGTGCGCACGAAGTCCCAGTCGGCGAGGTCCTCGGCGACGACCACCTGGCACATCGCGAGTGCGAGGGCGGCGTCGCTGCCCGGCTCCACCGGGACCACGTAGTCCATGTGGCTGTGCGACGGGCTCACGTCCGGTGCGATCAGCACGAGCTCGGCGCCGCGGTAGCGCGCCTCGGCGGCGACGTGGAACGACGGCTGCATCGTGTACGCCGGGTTGGAGTGCCAGAACACGATCGTGTCGGCGTGGAAGACGTCGTCCACGGAACTCGTCGTGTAGAACTTCCCGAACGTCTGGTGCGCACCCGGCCAGAAGTCGTTGATCGAGCCGTTCACGTCGAGCGTGGTGCCGCCCAGCGTGCTCATGAACCGCACCGCCGGCACGACCGCACCGATCTCGGGCGAGCCGTCGTGCACAACGGCTTCGGGGCCGACCTCCTCGATCGCGTCGACGACGGCGTCGGCGATCTCGGTGAGGGCCTCGTCCCACGTGATCCGCTCCCAGCGGCCGGCGCCGCGTGCGCCCACGCGCCTGAGCGGGTACACGGGCCGTTGCTCGTCGTAGTGCTGGCGGCTCCAGGCGAGGCCCTTCTGGCACCCCATCGGGTTCAGGTCCGGCACGCCTTCCTCGACCTGTTCGAGGTTGCCGGCGAGCTCCTCGCGCACGACGCGCCCGTCCTTGACGTAGACGCGCAGCGGGCAGTTCACCGGGTAGCAGTCGACGCAGTGGGTGCCGGAGACGACGCGGTCCCAGTCCAGCGCCGGGTGGTGCCGGTACCGGTCCTCGCCGCCGCGCAGGTCGGTGCCGCTACCCAACGTTCGCCCTCTCCTCGGTTATCGCCTCGACGATCTCGAGACGGTTCATCTGGTTCGTGCCCTCGTAGATCTGGGTGAGCTTGGCGTCGCGCAGCAGCTTCTCCACCCCGTACTCGTGCATGTACCCGTTGCCGCCGAGGACCTGGATCGCGTCGAGCGCGTTCGCGACCGCCGCGTCGGCAGCGAACGTCTTGGCCATCGAGGAGAGCTTGATGCTGGGGCGGCCCGCCGCGATCGCCTGCCCGGCCTGGTACACGAGCGCGCGTGCCGCCTCGACGCGGATCGCCATGTCGGCGAGCATCAGCGCCACGGCCTGGTGCCGCACGATCGGCTTGCCACCCTGGATGCGTACCTCGGCGTAGTCGATCGCCTTGTCGTAGGCGGCGCGTGCGATGCCGAGGGCGATCGCGCCGACCGGCGCCCGTGTCACCGACATGATCATGTTGTTCAGGGTCCAGCCGTAGCCCTCGCTCACGACGCGGTGCGCGTCGGGCACGAACACGTCGTCGAAGACGAGCTCCACGGCGGGAGCGGCGCGCTGGCCCATCTTGTCGAACACCTGCCCGACCGAGAAGCCCGGCGTGTCGGACGTGACGGCGAAACAGCACCAGCTCTCGCGGATCGGCTTCGACCGGTCGGTCGTGGCGAACACGGTGACGAGACCGGCGAGGGATCCGTTGGAGATGAACACCTTGTTGCCGTTGAGCAGGTAGCCGCCGTCGACCTTGTCCGCCCGGGTGCGCATGCTCGCGGCGGGGTCGCCTGTCATGATGTCGGAGCCCATGTCGGGTTCGGTCGCCGCGAGGGCGGCGAGGCGAGGCGCGTCGGTGTCCCAGCTCGCCACGAGCGGCGGCACGAGTTCCTGGAGCAGTGCGAAGTTGCCCGACAGCATGATCGGGGCGAGACCCAGTCCCGTCGCGCCGAACAGGACGGCGGCACCGGCGCATGCGGCCGCGATCTCCTCGGTCACGAGCAGGCCCGAGAACATGTCACCGCCGGCACCGCCGACGAACTCGGGGAGCAGGAAGCCGAGCACACCCGCCCGCGCGCCCTCACGCACGAGCTGGTCGCGCAGGGGACCGTGGGGGTCCTTGTCGATGGCGAGTGCCTTGGGCGCCACGCAGCGTTGCGCGAAGTCGCGGGCCCACTGCTGTGCCTCGAGCTGGGTGGCGGTGAGCGCCGCGCTCACGTGCCGGCGCCCCGCTCTATGCGGACGAGGACCTCGCCGGCCGGGATGACGTTGTCGGACTCCAAGACGACGAGCATCCCCTCGGACTCGCCCACGAGCGCGGCGACGCCGGGGTCCCACGTCGTGGACCGTGCGCACAGCTTGCCGCTGCCGAGCTCGACGCGGCTGGGGGTGACCTGCAACTGGGTCGCGGTGATCTCCTCGACCTCGATGGACCGCCCGTCGGGGCCGGGAACGAGCTTGTAGTTGAACGAGGGCGGGTTCATGGTCTCGGTCCCGCCGGCGACGAGTTCGGCGGGCATGGTCCCGCTCACGTCGCCCTCGAGCTCGAGGATCGTCTCGCCGAAGCGCGCGACCGACACCGACACGTGGTCGCCGCTGCGTTCCCAGCCGATGTCGGCGATCCGCTTGGGCCAGCCCGCGATCTCGCGGCCCGGGATCAGCGCTTCGTCGGTGGTCACGAAGATGTAGGGCACGTAGTTGCCCTCGACGCCCGCGGCACGCGCCGGTATCAGCACCACGCACTCGTTGAACGGGTGCATGAAGTCGGTGCCCGGGTACGACAGGAGGGCCACGCTGCCTGCGCCGTCGATCAGCTCGACGCCGGGCGGCATGATCGCCGCGGCTGCGTCGGCGTCGGCGACGTAGGGGAACAGGATCGTCCGGACGCCGCTCCAGCGATGCGGCGGGGGGCCGAACGCGGGTGCCGACCACGGCGTCGACACCGGCGCCGTGTCGGCCGCGTCGCCAGTGCGGAGGACCGTTGCCGTGTCTTCCATGGTGCTCCCCGATCAGTTCACTGAAACGATCGCTACACGGAACAGAGGATAAGTGGGCAGGCCGGCCTTGTCCACGTCAGCCTGATCGTGAGGGTCCCGGACCGGATTCGGATCAGGCGCCGAACGCGTCCTCGAGGATCGCCTGGACATCGTCGACGAGCGTCTGCCAGTCGGCGTCTGCGGTCTTGGTGACCGACACGAAGTCGCCCGTGAGGAACACCTGCTGCACGCCGCCGAGCGCGAAGACGCGCTGAACCCACTCGTCGGCACCGCCGCCGTCGCGATAGGTGAGCGGACCGCCCACCGGGCTGCCCACCACGAACTTGAGGGCGTTGGGGTTCGGGGTGCTCTCGACTGTGACGGCCACGGTCCTCCTCCGAAAGCCTGGGTCAGGACGCCGTGTTGCAGACGCGCTGCACCTGCGCCGGGCGCGCGTCCGACTCGAACTCGGCGGTGAGGAGCTCGGCGGCATCCGGCTTCAGCTCGCCCGTCCTGACGACGGCCGCGCCGATCTCGACGTTCGTGCTGTCGGTCGCACGCACGTTGCAGGTCACCGTCACCGTCTCCGCTGTCGTGTTCTCGACCTTCACGATCACCTTGACCCGCCCGGCATCGTTGAACGAGTCCACCACTTCTGCCTTCACGGTCGGACGGTCCGTGTTGAGCACGAGCGGTGCCACGACCGCGACCACGGCAGCGCACAGGACGATGATCGCAAGCACCGTTCCGTGGAACTGGGTCTGCGCGGGCACGTGCAAGCCCGCAGGGTTCTCGAAGGGTTCACCGCGGCGGCGGTCGACCTTGGGGTGGCGGACGAAGGGGTCGGGCGGCAGCGTCGTCCCTGCATCAGGTTGTGCCATGGATCCACTGTGCCAGACCCCAACCGCGGAAAGCGAATGCGCGCTCTGCCGTTCCCACCGCCCCTCAGGTCATGTCCCACGCCGGGCATAGCAGGCCGAGGTGCTTCCTCGATCGACGTCCACGAAACAAGGTGCGTGGTCCGCAGAGTCCGTAGGAGGAAGCGCCGAGCGCCTTTACAGAATGGAAGTCTTGCGCGCCCGCTCGAGTGCCACGCGACCGGTCCGCGCGACCTCGACTACGCCATGAGGTTCGAGCAGGTCGAGGAGGTCGTCGAGCTCGCCGGGCGGCCCCGACAGCTCGAGGCAGATGACGTCGGAGCCGACGTCGGCGATGCGTGCGCCGTATATCTCGGCGAGCTCGATGACCTGGAAGCGCCGCTCGGGCGTGGCCCGCACCGCCACGAGCATCAACTCGCGCTCGACGGAGTCTTCCGGTTCGAACTCGGTGATCTTGATCACGTTGATCAGCTTGTAGAGCTGCTTGACGATCTGCTCGACGTGGACCTGGCTCTCGTCGACGACGAGCGTCATCCGCGAGAAGATCGGGTCGTCGGTCGGGCCGACCGCGAGCGACTCGATGTTGAAACCACGCCGGGCGACGAGGCCGGCGATGCGGGCGAGCACCCCGGGCTGGTTCTCGACGAGGACCGACAGGGTCTTGAGCGCACGCCGACCCATCAGAAACCACCCTTGTCGAGGGTCATGTGCCCGTCGGGGTGTTCCGGCGGCGGCTCCGACTCGCCCTCGCCACCGTGGACCATCGGCGCGGCGCCGTCACCGGCGAGCTGCTGGTCGAGCGGGCCGTAGGCGGGCCCCAGGATGACGCCGTCGTTGGAGGTACCTGCGGGCACCATCGGGAAGACGTGCTCGGTGGGGTCGATGCGGAAATCCACGACGACCGGACGGTCGGTGATCGCCATCGCCTTCGCGATCACCGAGTCGACCTCGTCGACGGTGTCCACGAGAAAGCCCGCGCAGCCCATCGCCTCGGCGAGGCCCACGTAGTCGGGCACGTCCTGGGACAGGTAGATCTCGCTGTGGCGCTCGTCGTAGAAGAGGTCCTGCCACTGGCGCACCATGCCGAGGTAGCCGTTGTTGAGGATCGCGACCTTGATCGGGATCGACTCGACCGACGCCGTGATCAGCTCCTGCATCGTCATCTGGAAACAGCCGTCGCCGTCGACGCACCACACCACCTCGTCAGGCGCCCCCACCTTCGCACCCACGGCGGCCGGCACGGCGAAGCCCATGGTCCCGAGGCCACCGGAGTTGATCCAGTGGTAGGGCTCGCGGAAGCGCCACCACTGCGACGCGAACATCTGGTGCTGTCCGACGCCGGCTGTCACGATCGCGTCGGGCGCCGCGGCGTTGAGGCGCTCGAGCACGTACTGGGGCTTGATGACGTCGGGGCGGTCGCCCTGCAGGTACTTGTTGGGGTAGGCGGTGCGCCACGCGTCGATCTGGGCGTTCCACGCCGAACGGTCGGTCGGCGCGTCGCCGCGCTCCTCGCGTCTGCGCTCCTGCTTGCCGTACTCCTTGGCAAGCGCCTCGATCGCGAGACGGCAGTCGGCGACGATGGGCACGTCGGCGACGCGGACCTTGGACAGCTCGGCGGGGTCGATGTCGACGTGGATGACCTTCGCGTGGGGGGCGAAGTCGGCGACGCGTCCGGTCACACGGTCGTCGAAACGGCTGCCCAGTGCGATGAGGAGGTCGGCCTTCTGCAGCGACGTGACGGCCGTGTAGTTGCCGTGCATCCCCGGCATGCCGAGGCAGAGGGGGTGGTCGTCGGGGAGGACGCCGCGGGCCATGAGCGTCGTGACGGTGTGGATGCCGGTCCTCTCGCAGAGGTCGCGGAGCGCGTCCGCCGCACGCGCCTTGAGGATCCCGCCGCCCGCGTACACGACCGGGCGCCGGGAGGCAGCGATGAGCTCGACGGCCTTCTTCACCTGACCTGCGTGCGGTCGCACGTTCGGTCGGTAGCCGGGCAGGTTCGCGGTGGGGTCCTCCGGCCACCACCAGTCCATCTCCTCGACGCCCACGTCCTTGGGCAGGTCGACGTAGACCGGACCCGGTCGCCCCGTCGTCGCGATGTGGAATGCCTGCGCGACGACCTCGGGGATCTCGGCAGCCTCCATGATCACGAAGTTGTGCTTGGTGACCGGCATCGTCATGTTGAACGTGGGCGCCTCCTGGAAGGCGTCACTGCCGATCGCCGCACGTGCGACCTGTCCGGCGATCACGACGATCGGCACCGAGTCCATGAACGCATCGGTGATCGGGGTGAGGATGTTGGTCACGCCCGGCCCGGAGGTCACGAGGGCGACGCCGGGGCGTCCCGTCGCCCAGTAGTAGCCCTGGGCCATGTGGCCGGCGCCCTGCTCGTGGCGCACGAGGACGTGGCGGATCTCGCTGTCGATGATGGGGTCGTACACGGGAAGGACGGCGCCGCCGGGCAACCCGAAGACCACCTCTACGCCGACGTGTTCGAGCGATCGAACCAACGCCTGCGCGCCTGTGATCCTGTCGGCCATCGGGCAACTCCGTGTACGCGTCACGGAGACGGTGCGCAAGCGCATCGCCTCCCCGGACTGCCGAGGGTATCACGCACCCCCATCACCCCTCCTTGGCGACAGGACCGCCGCACCCCGGACCGACACCGAAGAACACACCGACGTGGGGACGCCAAACGGGTCCTGGACCCACCTCACGTCCCCACGTCCGACGAACACACCGACGTGGGGACGCCAAACGGGTCCTGAACCCACCTCACGTCCCCACGTCCGAAGAACAGCTACCCGAGGATCGTGACGTGGAGGTTGCGGCGCCCGAAGTCGAGGCACCACGACTCGCTCGGGTTCCAGATGTCGATGCGGTTGCCCTTGATCGCACCGCCGGTGTCCAGTGCCGTGAAGACCCCGTAGCCCTCCACGATGAAGCTGGTCCCCATAGGGATCACCCGCGGGTCGACCGCGGCGGCGCCGGGCCTCACGTGGGCGCCCGAGGCCGTGAAGCCGTCGTCGGAGTAGCAGGTGACGTTGAAGGTGCCGCCGTCGCGGCCGCCACCGGCACTCGGTGCGCCACCCCCACCGCCGCCGGAGCGTGGGGCCCTGGTGTCGCTGGGATTGTCGTTGCGAGGAGCGAGCGCGGCCTTTGCCGCGGCGGCGTTGCCGGCCGCCGCCTCCTGGGCCGCCTTCTCCTGGGCCGCGGCGCGCTCGGCGGCGAGTTGAGCCTCGATGCGCTTCTGCTGGGCCGCCTGTTTCGCCTCGAGGTCCGCCTGGAGTGACTCGACGTCCTTGACGCGCTTCGCGGCCTTGCCCTCGAGCTGCTGGAGCTCGGCGAGGGCGGCGGACGCGTCCTCGGTCGCGGCGCGGGCCTCGTCGCCGTCGGCGTTGGCCTTCGCCACGATGCGCTGGAGGTAGTCGCCGCGGTTGCGTGCCTGTTCGAGGTCGTCGGCGCCGATCAACGCTGCGAGCTGGCTGGCGCCGCCGCTCTTGTACGCGACGCGCGCCCACGCCTGGACCTTCCCGTTTGCCGACTCGCGCCTCTGGGTGGCGTCCGCCACCCGGGACTGCTCCGCGCTGATTCGCTTGCGGAGGTCGGCGAGGTCCTTGGTCGCAGCCGTGTGCTCCCGTGCTGCGTCGACGATGTCGGAGCGGATCGCGTCGAGGCCGGCCTCCTGGTCGGCCCGCACGGCAACCGGCGTGGTGGCGACGGCCACCGCGAGCCATGCGGCTGCGAGAACCGCCGTGAGGATCCTGCGGTGGGTGCGACGAAAGTGGGGTTCCGACGACATGCGCGGAGCACTCCCCAAGTAGGGGTCGGGGAAAAGGAAAGGACCCGCGAATGCGGGCCCAGGTCGTGCACCGTAGCAATCGTCAACAACGGTGGCAACCCTGAAGCCTAACGGTTGTTAGCAAACGCTAGCAGAAGTTAGCGCGGGTTGCCAGTCTGATGTCCGTCAGCCGTGCCTTTCGTGGTCGAGCGAAGGCAGCTGGTTGAGGGCATCGACGAGGCGTCGCAGCCGTCCGAAGTTGCGACGGTCGAAGTCGAAGGCGACACGCGCGGCATCCACCTCGTCCGCGTCGGCAACCTCGTCGGGATGCGCGGGGACCACCTCGATCTCGCCGTCGAGGACGATGTCGGCGAAGTCCACGTTCAGTGCGGCGAGCTCCCCATCCGTCGGCGCGTGGGTCACGCGCAGGTACAGCCTGCCGTCGACGTAACGCTGCGAACGGAAGTTGCGGTAGAAGCCGAGGATCTCCGCGACCGCCTCCTCGGGCCGGCTCGCGAGGCGCACGAGTTCGAGATCCTCACGGTCGACGTAGCCGCCGTCGAGGAGGTGACGGCGCACGAATCCCAGGAAGTCGTCCCAGTAGCGTTCGCCCTCGGCCTCGACGAAGACGATCGGTTGCAGCACGCCCTTGCCCGTCTGGGTGAGCGTCAGCACCTCGAACGCCTCGTCGAGGGTGCCGAAGCCGCCGGGGAAGAACGCGTAGGCACGTGCTTCCTTGGCGAACTCGAGCTTGCGTGTGAAGAAGTAACGGAAGGTGACGAGGTTGGGGTCGCCCTCGATGTAGGGGTTGGCGGTCTGCTCGAAGGGCAGCCGGATGTTGAGCCCGAAGCTGCGGCCGGGACCGGCACCCTCGTTGGCTGCCTGCATGATCCCCGGTCCGCCGCCGGTGATCGGCATCCAACCGTTATCCACCATGAGGCGGGAGAACACCATCGCGGCCGAGTAGTTCGGGTCCTCCTCGGGGGTGCGAGCCGAACCGAACACCGACACCTTCGGGATGTGCTCGTGCTGCTCGTAGAGCAGGAACGCGCGACGCAACTCACGCAGGGCCCCTGCAACGATCTTGAGGTTGCCGCGGTCGGTGCCGTCGACGCCGAGACGGACGACGCTGGTGATCGCCTCGGCGATCACGTCTGCGTCGGGACCGCCGACGATGTCGACGATCTGGGCGAGGAGGACGTCGATCTCCGCAATCCCGGTGCGCTGGCGCCGGCTCGAGGTCCGCCGCGGTGGGCTCACCGAGAGGTCGTCAACCCACGAGGGCGGGCGAGCGTGCAGGGCCGGGGAGCTTGCGCGAGAGGAAGGTCGGGCGCCAGCCGAGAAGCGCCTCGGTCTCGTTCAGGAGATCCTGCCAGGCCGGCCTGTCCCAGCCCTGGAGCGATCGCCACACGCAGTTCGCGCGATCGCCGATGACGATGGCGGGGAACGCTTCCACGCCGAAGGAGGTGAGGCCGTCCCAGCCCCGCGGGATCGCGAAGCAGCGTGTGCGCCCGGCGAGGGCGGGGAACGACTCGAGGACCAGCGTGGGTGCGCCCTCGATGAAGACCCACACGTTGTAGTCGCCCTCGTCGAGGCGTGCGAAGGACTCCAGGACGTTCTCGAGGCGCCGGCACAGCGGGCTGCGGGCGGACGCGAACAGCACGATCGGCACACCGTTGGTCGCCAGGTCGGCGAGCTCACCGGTGCGACCGCGCAGGTCGGTGGCCTCGATGTTCGGCAGTGGGGTTCCCGGCTCGATCATTGCGGCGCCAGCCTAGCTGGACCCACGGCCACCCCCGCCACATCCGGCCCGCGATCGGGGACGACCCCACACCCAAACGCGGGCAACACGACCCGCCCCCGACACATCCGGCCCGCGATCGGGGACGGGACGTGGTCGGGGGCCCCTCGCGACGGCGCTAGCCTCGGTGGCCGTGAGCGAACGATCGGTCCGCGTCTACGTCGTCGACGACGACGCCACAGTGCCCCGCCTCCTGGAGCTGGCGCTGCCGAGTGTCGACGCCGGGCTCGAGATCGTCGGGCACGCGGCCGACGCGGCAGCGGCCCGCGACGGCCTCGGGGAGTGCCACGCGGACGTCGTGGTCATCGACCATCAGCTCCCCGACCAGAACGGCATCGACCTGGGTCGCAGCCTCGCCGGCGAACGTCCCGGGCTCGCGATGATCCTCTGGTCGGGGACGCGCTCCGCCGAGTTGCGAACCAAGGCGATCGACGCCGGCTTCCGCGACGTCATCACCAAGGACGACCTCGACGAGCTCGCCGCCGTGATCCGCGCTGTCGTCTGATCAGGCGCATCTGGGCGCGAGAACCCGGAAGGTCCCCGTCATGACTCGAGGGCGGAGCGCACCAAGCCCTGGACGACACCGGGGTTGGCCTTGCCGCCGGTCGCCTTCATGACCTGCCCGACGAGGAATCCGGCGACCTTCTCGTTACCGGCCTTGTAGCGCTCGACCGTGTCGGGGTTGGCCGCGACCACGTCCGCGACCACGGCGGCGAGCTCGTCGTCGTCGCTGATCTGGGCCAGGCCGCGCTCGTCGACGATCTCGCGCGGGGACCGCCCCGTGGCGAGCGTCTCGCCCAGGACCTCGCGCGCCAGCTTCTTCGACAGGGTGGCGTCGTCGACGAGCGCGGCGAGCTCCACGAACGTCCCCGGCGCCGGCGCGACCGCGCCCCAACCCAGCCCCGTCTCGTTCAGATGGGCGAGGACCTCCTGTGACGCCCACACGTAGGCCTGTGCCGAGTCGGCGCCGGCGGCGACCTCGGCGTCGACCCAGTCGGCGAGACCGGGCGTGTAGGCGACCGCCGCGGCGAGATTGGCGCCGAGGCCGGAGACCGACGCGATCGACGCCGCCCTCCGCGCAGGCATCACGGCGGGCACCGAGTCACGGATCTCCGCCACCCACCCCGGGTCCGGAGCGATCGGCACGAGGTCGGGCTCGGGGAAGTAGCGGTAGTCCATCGCCTCTTCCTTCGAGCGCATCCCGTGGGTACGTGCCTCGACCTCGTCCCAGTGACGCGTCTCCTGCTCGACGCGTCCACCGCCGTCGAGCAGCCGGCACTGGCGTGCGAACTCGAACTCGAGCGCGTGGGCAACGCTGCGCACCGAGTTCATGTTCTTCACCTCGACCTTGGTGCCGAGCGTCGCACTCCCCCGCGGACGTACCGAGACGTTGGCGTCGACGCGCAGGGAACCCTCCTCCATCTTGACGTCGCTGACCCCGAGCATGGCGAGCACGGCACGGAGCTCGTTGACGAAGCCACGGGCCTGCTCCGCCGAGCGGATGTCGGGCTCGGTCACGATCTCGAGGAGGGGCACCCCGGAACGGTTGTAGTCGACCAGGGTGTGGTCGGCGTCGTGGATCCGTCCGCTCCCGCCGACGTGGACCGACTTGCCGGTGTCCTCCTCGAGGTGAGCGCGCACGAGCCGTACCGTCGAGAAGTCACCGCTGCCGGCGTCGGGCACCTCGACGCTCCCGCCGACGCAGATCGGCTCGTCGTACTGGCTGATCTGGAAGTCCTTGGGCATGTCCGGATAGAAGTAGTTCTTGCGGTGGAAGATCGCACGGCCGATCCGGGAACCGACCGCGGCGCCGAAGCGGATCGCGAGCTCGACCGCCGAACGGTTCGTCACCGGGAGCGCCCCCGGGAGCCCGAGACACACCGGGCACACGTTGGTGTTGGGCGGCGCGCCGAACTCGTTCGGGCAGGCGCAGAACATCTTGGTCGCGGTCGCAAGCTCGACGTGTACCTCGAGTCCGATGACCGCCTCGTGGTCGCTCACGCCGCGGTCGCCTTCGTGCCGAGGATCGCCTCGAACCCGGCGGCCGCGCGGAACAGGACGGCCTCGGCGAGCGCGGGTGCCATCAGGTGGAGCCCGACGGGCAGGCCGGCGTCGTCGTCACCGCACCACACCGAGATCGCCGGATGCCCCGCGAGGTTGGACGGGACCGTGCACACGTCCGAGAGGTACATGGCGACGGGGTCGTGGGTGCGGGCACCCAACTCGAACGCGACGGTGGGCGACGTCGGCGACACGAGGACGTCGGCACGCCCGTACGCGGCCTCGAAGTCGTCGATCACCAGTGTCCGCACCCGCTGGGCCTTGCCGTAGTAGGCGTCGTAGTAGCCGGCGGACAGGGCGTAGGTGCCGAGCATCACGCGGCGCTTGACCTCGGGCCCGAACCCGGCCGCGCGTGTCGCCCGGTTCATCGACTCCACGTCGCCGGCGGGCACCCGCAGGCCGTAGCGGACGCCGTCGAAGCGGGCGAGGTTCGACGAGCACTCCGCCGGCGCGATCAGGTAGTAGGCCGACAGGGCGTGAGCCGTCGACGGCAGTGACACCTCGACGACGTTCGCGCCCGCGCCTTCGGCGGCCGCGAGTGCCGCGCGGAATCGGTCGAGTACGGCCGCATCGAAGCCCTCGCCCGACGCAAGTTCGGTGACGACTCCGAACGTGAGACCCTCGAGCCCGCGGTCGAGGTGTCCCGAAACTGGTTCGAGCGCGTGCGGGATCGAGGTGGCGTCCATCGTGCTCGTGGCCCGCGATGACGTCGTAGACGGCAGCGGTGTCGGCGACGTCGAGACGAACGGCCCGACCTGGTCGACGACGGCGCGACCGCGACGGGCCCGTACCGGCTTTCGTAGGTGGGCTTCATGCCGACCGTGCCGGACAACGGCGCGGGCTGACGGATCGAGCCCCCCGTGTCGGGCCGAGCGCCACCGGTACGAAACCGGCGGCCACCGCGGCTGCGCGCTGCCGCCTGACGACCCGCCCGGCACGGGAGCGGTCGTGGGGGTTGGCGACGGGGCGGTAGGCGGAGTTCTCGTTCGACGACCCCATCGCGAACTCGTCGCAGTTGGTCTTGCCGACGTCGACGGCGCCGGCCTCGCGCAGGCGGCGCACGACGGTGGCGTCGTAGGGGGGATGCCAGCCCTCGAGGATGCGCGAGCCGCACGTGGTCTCGATCCCCGTAGTGGCGAGCACGTCCTTGAGACCCACCGGCACGCCCGCGAGAGGGCCGGGATCGCGCCCTGCGGCGACGGCCGCGTCGACCGCGTGCGCACGTTCGAGGGCGGTCTCGGCGTAGGTGCGCAAGAAGGCGCCGATGCCGGCGTCGTCGCGTTCGATGCGCCCGAGCGCGGCCGAGACCACGTCGACGGCGGACACCTCGCCCGCGCGAACGGCCGCGCCGATGTCCCTCGCCGCCGTGGGCATGCTCATCTCAGGCCCCCGGGTCGAGGATGCGGGGCACGCGGAAGTATCCGCTCTCGACCGCGGGAGCCTGCGCCAGCACCGCGTCACGATCGAGGGTGGGGCCCCTCTCGTCGCGCCGGAGGACGTTCGCGAGCGGGACCGGGTGCGCTGTCGGCTCCACCGCTGACGTGTCGAGGGCGTCCACACGTGCTGCGTGTTCGAGGATGTCGCCGAGCTGCGCGGTGAAGGTCTCGACCTCGTCGTCGTCGAGATCGAGCCGGGCGAGGTGGGCGACTCGTAGGACGTCGTCTCTGCTGATCCGCACGGCAACAAGGTAACAGGAGGTCTGGACTGCACCGTTCCCGCACGCGCGTAGCCTCGTGACGATGCCCGACGCGCCCGACTGGTCCTTCAGCCGCTCGGCCCCCGCCCCTCCAGCTCCGCCGTCACGTCCCAACGGGACGGTGTCGCCCGCGCCCGTGCTCGGGCCTTCCACGGCCGCCCCGGGCCCCGTGGTGCCGCTTGCCGGCCGCGCCGAGGCGGACGCGGCGACGGCGAGGTCCACCGAGCGCGACAGTCGCAAACGCACGATCCTGAGGGTGGCGATCGTGACCGGCGGTGTCCTAGTCGTGGTTGCCCTCCTCGTCGCGATCTACTACGTCGCCACGTCCGGGAGCGGCACCAACGGCGACCTGAGCGGCTATTCCGCCGCGCCACAGGATTACGTACCCGCCCAGGTCGACGGGCGCGACGTGCGCACGAACACGCCCGTGCTAGGGGAGATCGCCAAGCGCTTCACGTCGGCGCGGGGCCTGGAGGGCGCCGACTTCGACGTCGCCACCGGGATGGTCCCACAGGGTCCGCGCCTGCCGCCGCAGTCGGTCGTCCTCGTCCTCGGCGGCGACGGTGCAAGCGGTCTCATGGACTCCTTCGCCGACGATCCCGCCGTGCGCGAGGACACCGTCGTCGACGCCGACGGCGTCGACGTGCGCCTGGTCCGCGTCGACGACGACACGTTCACCGAGGTCTGGACCGCTATCGCGTCACCCCGGGAGGACGTCGCGATCGTCGCCATGAGCTTCTCGGGCGGCAGGAACGCCGCCGAGGACATGGCCCGCGCCGCACTCGAGAGAGGGAAGCAATGACCCGTTCGACTCCGACACGCCTCGCCACCACGGTGGCGGTGGCGGTTGCCGCTCTCGTACTCGCCGCTTGCGGAGGCGACGCCAACTCGTCCTCCGGTGGAGGCCCGGTCGCTTGCACTGCGAACGCCGAGGACTACATCCCGGCACAGGTCGCCGGCCAGGACGTCGAGCGCAAGAACGACGTGACCGAACAGCTCGAGTCGTCGTTGCAGCAGGAGGGCGTCGACTCGATCGCGAGCGGCGTGGTCTCCCACGTGGTCGATCCGTCCCGGACTGCGCCACCTGCGAGCGACACCGAGCCGGCGCCGACGCGACCCGACGGCACGCCGATCCCCGCCGACGACCCGACCCAGAGACTGCCCGACATCATCATGGTCGCCGGAGTCGGCCAGGGTGTTGCCTCGACTCCGGACCAGCTCGAACAGATGAAGGACCAGCCCGACACCCAGGTCGACCAGACCACCATCGACGGCGTCGACGTGACCACGCTCACCTTCCCCAAGACCCAGCTCCAGAGCGCGATCTCCTTCGGGGCGCCCTGCGACACGGTCTTCGCGATCTCGTTCGCGTTCAAGGGCGGACGTGAGGCGGCGGAGCTCGGGATGAAGACGATGTTCGAGAGCGCGGGCTGAGCGTGCCGGTTAGATTGCGCGCCGTCCGCTGACGCCACCCGGAGGACCGCGCGATGACGACGCTCACGCCGAGACAGGAGCAGCTCTGCGAGCAGAGCACAGGGGACTTCGGCGACCTCGGCGCCGTCTTCGTCAACTGCACGCTGAAGCGCTCCCCCGAGGTCTCCAACACCGAGGGCCTCGCCGCCGCCTCGATGGAGATCATGCGCCGCCAGGGCGTGTCCGTCGAGATGATCCGCGCGGTCGACCACGACATCGCCACGGGCGTGTGGCCGGACATGACCGAGCACGGCTGGGAGCGCGACGACTGGCCGCCGATCTTCGAGAAGGTCATGTCGGCGGAGATCCTCGTCCTGTGCACGCCGATCTGGCTCGGCGAGAAGTCGTCTGTGTGCACGAAGGTCGTCGAGCGCCTCTACGGAGGCTCGCACCTGCTCAACGACGCAGGCCAATACGCCTACTACGGGCGCGTGGGCGGCTGCCTCGTCACAGGCAACGAGGACGGCGTCAAGCACTGCGCCATGAACGTCCTCTACTCCTTGCAGCACCTCGGTTACGCGATCCCACCCCAGGCCGACGCCGGTTGGATCGGCGAGGCCGGTCCGGGGCCGTCCTACCTCGACCCGGGCTCGGGGGGCCCCGAGAACGACTTCACGAACCGCAACACGACGTTCATGACGTGGAACCTGCTCCACATGGCACGGATGCTGAAGGACGCCGGCGGGATACCCGCCCACGGCAACCAACGCTCCCAGTGGGACGCCGGCTGCCGCTTCGACTTCCCCAACCCCGACTATCGGTGACACCGCCTCGCGCATGCGCGTGCCATGTCACCGCTTGGAGCACGGCAGCGCCGAAAACGGCACGACGGGGCTCCGGCCTCGTTCTTCCGGCACGGACGTGCTCCAACCCCCTGGCCGGCCTCGTCCGGACTCGCGGATCGCGTCGGTAGCATCGGCCGAGCGGCGGCGGGCTCACACCGGGGGCTAGATGGCCGAGGTGCACACAGGGGGAACAGGGGGCGGCGTCCCCCCCGACCTGACGCGCGGGGACGACCCCGCCTACCTGCGCGTGCTACTCGCGCTGCTCGTCAGCGCAGCCATCTTCGACGGCTACGACGGCGCGATCCTCGACATCATCGGCCCAGGACTCCTCGACACGTTCGCGCTGAGCGAGTCGGGGCTCGCCGCCGTGCGTTTCGGCATCAAGCTCGGCGCGGTGCTCGCGTTCTTCGTGGCGCAGGCGTCCGATCGTGTCGGGCGCCGCAAGATCCTCGTCTGGTCCGTGGCCGGGTTCACGGTGTTCACGGCCCTCACGGCGTTCTCGCCCAACGTGTACTGGTTCACGCTCGCCCAGTTCTGCGCGGAGATCTTCATCGGGGCCGAGTACGCGGTGTCGGTCACGATGATCAGCGAGGAGTTCCCCTCCACGACCCGCGGCACGGCCCTGGGCAAGTTCTCCCTCACCCACGCCGCGGGCTCGATCCTCGTCCCGATCCTCATCCTGGCAGGCATCGACAAGACCCCGATCGAGTGGCGGGCGCTGTACCT
The DNA here is from genome assembly GCA_046331095.1 of Acidimicrobiia bacterium. GTDB lineage: Bacteria > Actinomycetota > Acidimicrobiia > UBA2766 > UBA2766 > JAIBAC01. The sequence continues at coordinate 362,506 of JAXLRM010000004.1, read as the reverse complement.
CGTCGGCCTCGTCCCGCTCATGGTGCTCGCCGTGCTCAGGCGCCGGATGCGCGAGACACGCATGTACGTCGCCCGCACCGAGGGACTCCTCGGCGACGGGCGTCCGGGGATCATGGACCCGTGGCAGCACCCGTGGCGCGAGCACATGGCGGTCCTCGCCGTCGTCACGTTCCTGCGCTCGTTCCCGGTCTTCGCGGCGACCGCCTGGTGGATCATCTACGCACAGAACGAGATCGGCGTACCCGCGACGATCTCGCTGCTGCTCATCGTCGGCGCGTACGGACTCGGGATCATGGGCCACTACGTCGCCGGGCGGCTGATCGACTCGCTCGGGCGCAAACCGGTTGCGATCACGTACATGACGCTCACGTGGGTCTTCGGGACACTGCTGTTCCAGACCCGCGGGGTCTTCTGGCAGGCGCTGTTCGTCGTCCTCGCGGTGTTCTTCGGCCTCGGTGTCGCGCCCGCTATGAACGCGTTCTACACGGAGCTGTTCCCCACCCGGATGCGGTCAACGGCTGCGAGTTGGGCCCGCAACGCGTTCGAGATCCCGGGGCTGCTGTTGGGCCCGGTGCTCGTGGGCGTCCTCGGCGACCACGGCTCCGGGGCGCTGCACAGCCTCGGCGACGCCGAGTCGGTGCTCATGATCCTGCTCCTGGTCTCGGCCTATCTGGTCTGGCAGTACCTGCCCGAGACCCGCGGCGTCGACCTCTCCGAGCTCGAGGGCGTGCAGTCGTGAAGCGCCTCCTCGCCTCCCTCGCGATCCTGACCGTCCTGTTCGCGGCCGTGGTCGCCCTCGTCGCCGCGTACGCGACCAACCGGCCCGAGGGCCCGACCGAACGCTGGCTCGCGGCGATCAGCCGCGACACCGACACTGGCGCGATCGCCAAGTACGGCGCGACCGAGGCCGCCGCCGCGGTGCTCGGCTTCGAGATCAGCGGAGGCGGCACAACCGACCGCAAACACCTCGACCGCTTCGAGATCGGACCGGCCACCGTGTCCGGCGACACTGCGACGGTGCCCATTCGGGTCTGGGCGCACGGCGCCGACGATCCCGCGCAGTTCACGCTCACCGCGACGCTCGCGGACGGGACCTGGAAGGTGTCGGGGGCGAGCACCTCGACCGACTCCGTCGTGTTCCCGAGTGACGGCGGCGCCACCTACGGCCTCGGCACGCTCTCCCTCGTGGTGGTTACGGCCTTGGTGGGTCTGGTCGTCTTCTGCGCCGCGATCGCGCTCGTGCGGATCTCGGGCGCCAGGCCGCTGCACCTACGCCAGTGAACCGGCATCGGCGAGACCGCTCGTCCCCGGTATGGTCGTCCCGATGGACACCACTACCACGGGCCACGCCGTGCAGACCTCCCGTGTCGCAGGCGACGGTGTCGACCTCGCCGTCACCGAGCGTGGCGACCCGTCGGCGCCGACGATCGTGCTCGTGCACGGCTACCCCGACACCCAGGCGGTCTGGGATCTCGTCGCCCCGCTCCTGGGGGAGCGCTTCCACGTGGTCACCTACGACGTTCGCGGCGCGGGAGCCTCGGACGCGCCACGCGATCGGTCGGGCTACGCGATGGAGCACCTCGAGGCCGACCTGGCCGCAGTTGTGGACGCGACCAGCCCCGACGCGCCCGTGCACCTCGTCGGGCACGACTGGGGCTCGATCCAGTCCTGGGCCGCCGTCTGCGGTGACCGCCTCGCCGGTCGCGCGGCGAGCTTCACGTCGATGTCGGGGCCGTGCCTCGACCACGTGGGCCGGTGGATCCGGGCCAGCATGCGTCCCGGACTGCGACCGGCACGTGAGCTCGCCCTGCAGGCCGTGCGCTCCACCTACGTCGCCGCGATGCACACCCCCGGCTTCGTCCCGGTCCTGTGGCGTGGCGTCCTCGCGCACGGCTGGCCCGCCTACCTGCGCCGCGTCGAGGGAGCCGCCGTCGACGCACGCTGGCCCGGACCCTGCCTCGCCGACGACGCAACGCGCGGAGTCGAGCTGTACCGCCAGAACGTGCGATCTGCCTTCCGTCATCCTGCCGAACGCCGCACCGACGTGCCCGTGCAAGTCGTGATCGCTCGCGATGACCCGTTCGTGACACCCGCGATGGCGCGCGCTGCCGAGCCTTGGGCGTCACGCCTGTGGTGCCGCGAGGTCGCCGGCGGGCACTGGCTGGCCCGCAGCCGTCCCGACAAGGTCGCGCTCTGGATCACCGAACTCGTCGACCACGTCGAAGGCGGGCGTGAGCCTGCCGCGCTGCGCCGCTGCCGCGCCCGCGGCGCCGAGCCGCGCGTGGTCGTCGTCACGGGCGCGGGGTCCGGTATCGGCCGTCAGAGCGCGTTCGCGTTCGCCGAGCGTGGTGCCACCGTGATCGCTGCCGACATCGACGAAGGTGCGTCCGTCCGCACGGCGGAGGTGTGCGCAGAACTCGGGCCGCCGGCGCACGCCTACACCGTCGACGTCTCCGACGCCGAAGCGATGGAACGCTTCGCCAAGGCGGTCGAGTCCGACCACGGCGCGCCGGATGTCGTCGTCAACAACGCAGGTATCGGGATGGCCGGCCCCGCCCTGGCCACGTCCGTGCAGGACTGGGAGCGTGTGCTCGGCGTCAACCTCTGGGGTGTGATCCACGGCTCGCGCCTGTTCGGCACGCAGATGACCGAACGTGGACAGGGTGGCGCGATCGTCAACGTGGCATCGGCGGCCGCGTACATGCCGTCCCGGGCATACCCCGCGTACGCGACGACGAAAGCCGCTGTGCTCATGCTCAGCGAGTGCCTGCGCGCCGAGCTCGCAGGCGAGTCGATCACCGTCTCGGCGATCTGCCCCGGCGTCATCGACACCGACATCACGCGCACGACCCACTTCGTCGGCACCGATGCCGACGACGAGGCCCGCAGACGCGCCGCCCTCTCGGCGATGTACCGACGCCGCGGGTTCACGCCCGACCGTGTCGCGGCAGCGATCGTGCGCGCCGCGGAGTCCGGTGCCGCCGTGGTGCCGGTCTCGCCCGAAGCTGTCGTCATGGCCGCCCTCGCCCGCGTCAGTCCGAGCCTGACACGCCGTCTCGCCCGCCTCGACGTGGCTCCGAGCTGAGCCGAGGTCAGATCAGCTCACCGGTCTCGACCACCTCCACGTCGGGGAGGTGCGGCTCCGCCTCTGCCACCGTACGGGGAGTGCGGCGGATGCCCACCGAGACCAGGACCGCCGCGAGGGCGACGATCGCGCCTACGAGATAGGCCTCGCCGAACGCGGAACGCAGCACCGACGGGGCCGCGTCGGCCGTCGTCGTGCCGGGGGGCAGACCCGAACGGACGATGCCCACCAGGACGACGTTGCCGAGGGCGGCGCCGATCGACTGGACCGACGCTGCCATCCCGCCGGCCACGGCCTGATCCTCGAGGTCCATGGCGTTCACGCTCGCGGTGTTCAACGACGGCTGGCAGAACCCGAGACCGACTCCGGCGGTGGCGAGCCCGCAGATCACGAGGACGACCGGGCCGGACTCCCCCACGCCTGCGAGCATGACCATCGCGGTTGCGATCGCGGCTGCGCCGAAGACCGCCCCGACGCGCTCGCCGACCCGCGCGACGGCGTAGCCGGCCCCGATCGCGACGACCGTGAACGCGAGCGGACGCGAGACGAGGACCGCGAGGGTCTGGCGCTGGTCGAGGCCCAAGAGGTCGGCGAGCAGGAACGGGGCGATGATGAAGCCGCCCAGGTACGCGAAGTTCACCAGCGTCGAGGACAACAGCGACAAGGTGAAGTTGCGCCGGCGGAAGTAGCGCAGCGGGAACAGGGGATGGTCCGTGCGCTTCTGGCTCCACACGAACGCGGCCAGGAGGACCGGGTTGGCGGCCACCATGAGGTAGAGCGTCCGCGTCCACCCGGACGCGACGCCGAGGTTGAGGGCGAACAGGCCGCAAAACGCCGCCGCTCCCAACAGGATCGCCCCGGGAACGTGCACGCGCACGTCCGGACGCGCCTCGGTGTCGTCGAGGATCACCCATGCGAAGAGGAGCGCCACGGCGCACATCGGCGCCTGGATGAAGAAGATCGCACGCCAGCCGAGGACCGGCACGATCGCGGCTCCCGCGAAGAGGCCGAGCGTCGGCGCTCCCGCGGACACGAAGCTGAACCACCCGAACGCCTTCGACCTCTCCTCGGGATCGAAGTGCGCCGCGATGTACTTCACCGCGCACGGACCCGTGGCGGCACCTTCGAGGGCGGCGACGACCCGGAACAGGATGAGCGAGCCGATGTCCCAGGCAAACCCGGTGAGGAGCAGGAAGATCGTCGCGATCCCGAACCCGATCAGGAACGGGCGCTTGGCGCCGTAGATGTCGCCGAACTTGCCGACGATCGGTCCCGCGATCCCGAACACGAGGATCGGCGCGGTCACGACCCAGTGGCTGACGGACTCGTTGACCCCGAACTCGGAGTCGATCTGGGGCAGGACCGTCGAGAGGATCGTGAAGCTGAACCCGACCGCGAAGAGGCCGAAGAGGACGGTGGCGAGCACGATCCAGCGGTAGCGCGGATGGGCCTGGATCCTCGTCCTGTACCGAAGGATCGCGTCCACGCGCCTCCCGCTCCCTGCCGTCCCGCTTCGACCGGAGAGCTACCGTACTTGACCCTCGGTGACCAGTGGTAACAGATCGTGGGCGGGGTCGATCGCTATCGTCGCCCGAGTCCATGACAACCGCCCCGACTCCCACGTACCCGGGCGCACACGCGCCGGACCGGACCCGGCGGGTGGACGCGTTCGGGGTCGAGATCGCCGTCGTCGAGTGGGGCGATGCCGAGGCGCCGCCGATCCTGTTCGCGCACGGCGGCTTCGACTTCGCCCGCACCTTCGACGTGTTCGCCCCGCTCGTCGCCGACGCCGGTTGGCGTGTCGTCGCGTGGGACCAGCGCGGCCACGGCGACAGCGAACACGCCGCCCTCTACTCGTGGGAATCGGACCTGCGCGACGCAGCGATGGTGCTCGACGCGACCACGACCGAGCCTGTCCCAGTCGTCGGCCACTCCAAGGGCGGCGCCATGATGCTGCGTCTCGCCAACACCTGGCCCCACAGGATCTCGCGGGTCGTCAACCTCGACGGCGTCCCTTCGGGCAACCGCATGCCCGACCTCGCCGAGACCGAGCGCACGCGCATGCTCGACGAGGAGCTCACGGGCTGGCTCGACCACCGCCGGCGCGTCGCGGGGCGCCAGCGCCGTCCGGGCACTGCTCACGAGCTGGCGCAACGGCGCCACCTCATGAACCCTCGCCTCGACCTCTCCTGGCTCGAGTACCTGGTGTCGGTGGGGGCGCGCCGCGACAGCGACGGGTGGCGCTGGAAGATCGACCCTCAGCTCCGCTTCGGGGGCTTCGGGCCGTGGCGCCCGGAGTGGTCGCTGCGCTCGATCGCCACGATGGCGTGCCCGCTGCTAGCCGTCCTCGCCGGCCAGGCGGAGGTGCTCGGCTGGGAGACCCGCCGCGGCGACGTCGAGCCGTACGCGCAGCCGGACACCCGCTTCGAGGTCCTCGAGGACGCGGGCCACTTCGTCCACATCGAACAACCTGCACGCGTCGCCGATCTCGTCCTGGAGTTCCTGTCGTGATCACGTGGCTGACCCACGCGAAAGTGCGCCTCGCCCTGCACACCCTGCGCACCGAGCACGAGGTCGGGGACGGCGAGCGCGGGTGCCAGCCGCTGGTCCTGTTGCACCCGCTCGCGATGAGCTCGCCGGCAGCGGTGCCCGAAGCCGTGGCGACGTGGCCGGGTGCCGTCTACGCGCTCGACTTCACGGGACACGGGTCGTCGACGGTACCCGCGGGCGGCGGTTACACCGCGGAGACCCTGATGGCCGACGTCGACGTCGCCCTCGCCCATCTCGGCTCGGCAACCCTGTGCGGCGCCGGCCTCGGCGCATATGTCGCCCTGTTGATAGCGGGGGCCCGCCCGCACCTTGTCAGGGGCGCGATCCTGCGCGACGGCCCCGGTCTCGCGGGTGGGAGTCCGAGCCCGACGTCGACGGTGATCCGGCCTCCGGATCCGGGCGCCACGCGCTCGCCTGACCCCTTCGGTCTCGCCGAGCTGTCCCAGGACGTGCGCCCCCCGGACTACGCGACGGCCTACGTGCGCCAGGCGACGCACCTCTCGGGCCTCGAGCACCCGATCACGGTGTGCGCGGTCGCGCGACCGGATTGGCTCGCGGCCGTCGTCGACGAACCCGGTGTGCGCTGCGATCCCCTCGAAGCCGCCCTGCGCCGATACGGCCGCTAGATCTCCGGGGGGCTCCGCCCCCGAGAGCACTAGGCGACGGACGACCCGGCGCCGGAGGCCCCGCTCGCCTCGGCCAGGTGCGCGAGGACGTCGGGCATCACCTCGGCGAAGATCGCCGGGCTGAGGTCGCGTCCCGCGCCGGTGAGGGTGTGCAGGCGTGCCGAGGGCATGCGTTCGCTCAACTCCTTCACCCGCGCGTGGGGAAAGAGGGGGTCGTCGTCGGAGTGCAGGAACAGAGCCGGGACGTGGCAGCGGCTCAGTCTCTCGAACTGGCTCGGCGTGCGGGTCATCGCGACGGCGTGGGCGTTGCGGAGGTTGAAGCGCCTTCCGGAGCGACGCAGGACCTCCCGCCACCAGCCTTCGTCGAAAGCGAAACCGCGCCCGGCCATGGACCGCAGCGCCGCGAGGCCCCACTCGATTCCCCCGCCCCGTCCCGGTGGCGGCGTGTTGAGCATCGTCCCGAACACGTCGAGGGCCTTGGGCTCCATCCGTGCGAGCTCGACCTCGGTCGTCACCGCGATGCACGACAGCGACAGCACACGGTCGGGACTGTCGATGGCGACCTGTTGGGCGATCATGGCGCCCATCGCGAAACCGACGAGGTGAGCGGCACTCACGTCGAGCGCGTCGAGCAGGCAGGTCATGTCGACGGCCATGTCGCGCACGTCGTAGGGGTGGCGGGCGTAGTCGATCCACTCGGAGCGGCCGTTGTCGCGGTTGTCGACGCGGATCACCTGGTAGCCGGCGTCGAGGAGCGGATCGACCACTTCGGGGCCCCATGCGCCGGACTGCAGACCCATGCTGTGGATCAGAAGGACTGCGGGCGCGCTGGAGTCGCCGATCGCGTCGTACCACAGCTCTATGCCGTTGGCGAACACCATTCCCTCGCTCATCCGCTCACGGCGCGCGACGTGGTCGTGCCCACCCTGGCCGTCTGGCCTCAAGCCCTTGTCTCCCGTCCGCCGAGGTCCGCCCACACATTTCGACGTGATGCCGCCGAATCCTGCTCCTGCCTGTCCGATTCGGCCGATACCGTGAGGTGCAAGTGCCCCCACCTGCCCGTTTCCGGGGGATCGGCGCCGCAGGCGCGTCCGGGAACCCGGTTCGCTCAGTTCACGCGGCGGGTGTGGCCGGCCCAGTACGGCTCGCGCAGCTCGCGCTTGCGCAGCTTGCCGGCCTGGTCGCGCGGGAGCGAGTCGACGAAGTCGATGCTGCGCGGACGCTTGTAGTCGGCGAGCTTGTCGCGGCTCCACTCCTTGAGCGCGTCGATGGTGAGCGACTCACCGTCTTTGAGCTCCACGCTCGCGTGCACGGCCTCGCCGAACTCCTCGTCGGGGATGCCGAACACGCAGCAGTCCGCGATCGCCGGGTGCTGGTGCAGGACGTTCTCGATCTCGGCCGGGTAGATGTTGACCCCGCCCGAGATGATCATGTCGGTCTTGCGGTCGCAGATGTAGAAGAAGCCGTCGGCGTCCTTGTAGGCGACGTCGCCGACGCTGACGAGGTCCTCGCCGCGGTAGGCGCCGCGGGTGGCGTCGTCCTTGCGGTAGTAGCCGCTGAACGCGAGCGGGTGCTTACGGACGTAGAGCTCGCCGGGCTCGTCGACGTCGGCCTCGCTGCCGTCGTCACGCAGGATCACGAGCTCGACGCCGGGGAACTCCTTGCCGCACGAGCCTTCCTTGGCGAGGACGTCGGCCGGCTTCATGATGGTGTTCACGCCGAGCTCGGTGGAGCCGTAGAACTCGTAGAGGACGGGGCCGACCCTCTCGAGCAGCTCCTTCTTGGTCGACTGCGGGCACGGCGCGCCGGTGGTGACGATCGTGTGCAGCGACGACAGGTCGTACCCGGAGAGGACCTCGTCGGGCAGCGCGAGGAAGCGCTTGATCAGCACCGGTGCCATGACCGTGTAACCGACGCCGTGCTCGGCGATGAGCCGTGCTGCGGTCTCGGCGTCGAACTTGGGCATGATCACGATCTTGGAGCCGACGCCGGTCGCGATCATCGCGAAGCTGAACGGGGCACCGTGGTAGAGCGGGCCGCTCACGAGGTGGACGTCGTCACCGCCGCGGATGTCGAACTCGGTGAGCATGTCGGCGAACCACTTGGCGCGCATCTCGTCGGAGGTCTGGCCGGGCTCGCGGTACGCACCCTTGGGGTTGCCCGTCGTGCCCGACGTGTAGATCATGACGCCGCCGCCCTCGGCAAGCGTCGGCGGTGTCTCGGGCGAGGCCGAGCCGACAGCTTCGTCCCACGCGAGCACCCCCGGGCCGGTGCTCTTGCCCGTCGAGATCCACGCCTCGACCCCGCGACAACTCGGGCGTACCGCCTCGATGACGTCGCCGAACTCCTCGCCGAAGAACACGAAGCGGGTCTCGCTGTCGTTGACGATGTACTCCACCTCGGGTGCGGTGAGGCGGTAGTTCATCGGGACGACGGTGACCCCGAGGGTGTCGCCGGCCGCGGTCAGGAGGAAACGCTCGATGCAGTTGTGCACGTAGCAGACGACCTTGTCCGCCTCGGTCACACCCATGCCCACGAGCGCGTTGGCGACGCGGTTCTTCTCGGCGTTGTACTCGCCCCAGGTCAGCTCGCGGTCGCCCTGGACGAGAGCGGTCGCGTCGGCCTTGTAGCTCGCGTGCATTGCAACGAGATCCACGTCTCCCCCGATTCGCGTCGGTGATCTGCGTCGCGGGGCGCCTCAGCCCTCGAGGCTCTTGGCGTTGTCGATGATGCCCGACACCGTGAGGCGCTCGCCGCCGCCGCTGATCTTGGCGCCGTCGACGAGCGTGGGCTGTTGCACCCGCTGGACCTCGTCGCTCCAGACGAAGAACACCTCGCCGTTGAACTGGCACTCGGCGGTGCCGAGGTAGGCCACGAACGGCGACACGTTCGCGGGGTCCCACACGTCGAAGGTGCCCTCGGCGACCTCTTGCTTGACGATGTCGCCCAGGCCCGGGGTCGCCTCGGTGAGGCGCGTGCGGGCCCGCGGCGCGATCGTGTTCGACTTGACCCCGTAGCGGGTCAGCTCCTTGGAGATCACCGAGCTGAACGCGCAGATGCCGAGCTTGGCCGCCGCGTAGTTGGCCTGGCCGGGGTTGCCGAAGAGACCCGACTCCGATGCGGTGTTGACCACGCGCGCCTCGCGGGTGCGGCCCTCCTTGGACTCCGCACGCCAGTAGTTGGCGGCGTGGCGGGTGGGGCAGAAGTGGCCGCGCAGGTGGACCTTGATGACCGCGTCCCACTCGGCGTCGGTCATGTTGACGAGGACGCGGTCGCGCAGGATGCCGGCGTTGTTGACGAGCACGTCGAGGCCGCCGAAGGTCTCGACGGCCTGGTTCACGAGGCGCTGGGCGCCTTCCCAGTCGGACACGTCGTCGCCGTTGACGATGGCCTCGCCGCCCATGTCCTTGATCATCTGCACGGTCTCTTGGGCGGGTGTGGCGTCGGTGCCCTCGCCCCCGATGTCGCCGCCGAGGTCGTTCACGACGACCTTGGCGCCCTCCGCTGCGAACAGCAGAGCGTGCTCGCGGCCGAGGCCACGGCCGGCGCCGGTGATGATCGCGATGCGTCCGTCGAGAGTGCCCACGGGTTCCCCCTGGAGATAGGTATGCGAGGCTGACTTGGGAGTCAGGAGGCTATCTGCCTCTCCGGGCGGGCCCCAATTCCGTCCACGCGACGGGCCGTGCGTAGCCTCGCCGCCCGTGGACGCTGTCATCGCACTCGAGTCGGCACGGCGGGTGCACGTGGAGGAGGCGTGTGGGCAGCCCGCGAGGCTCGGCGGCCTGCTCGCTTCCGAGGTCGGGTCGCGGCGCCGGCAAGGCCGCACCGACCTCACGATCGTTGCCGGGGTAGTCGTCGCCGAACCGCCCTGGGCTCGAGCTGCGCGTGCCGGCGGGGCGACGATCGAGGCGCTCATGGCGGGACGCGGGCTCGACGCCGCCGGCGACGCCGCCGTCGCCGTACCGATCGGGTACGCCGACATCGCTCGCGGCTTCGCCGACGGACGACTCGAGGTCGACACCGTCTGCATCTCGACGACACAAACGGGAAGCCTCGGCATCCAACACGGGTATGTGCCGGACGCCGTGTCAGCCGCACGCGACCACGGTGGGCGCGTGCTCGTGGAGCGCAACGCGTCGCTGCCCGAGATCGCCGGCGCGCCGCTCGTGGACCTCGACGGCGCCGTCGTGGTCGACGTCGACACGGATCCCGTGGAGGCCGTCGTGCGGCCGCCGAGCGCGGCCGAACGCACTGCTGCCGCGCACGCTGCCCGGCTCGTGCCCGACCGCGGGTGCGTCCAGGTAGGCATAGGGACGATCGGCGACGCCTTCTGCGGGGAGCTCGCGCGGGCCAGCGCACGCGGGGTGGTCCTGCACTCGGGCATGCTCGGCGACGGGGTGATCGAGCTCGCGGATTCGCCCGTGCTCGGCACCGAGCACCCGTCGGGATTGCCGCCACTGCTCGCGTCGAGCCTCATCGGCAGCAGGGCCCTGTTCGCGTGGGCGCGGACAGAACCTCGCGTCCGCCTCGCCCACACCGGCGCGATCCACCCCGTCGCGGTCACGGCGGCGATCCCGCGCTTCTGCGCCGTGAACTTCGCCCTCGAGGTCGACCTCGCCGGCAACGTGGGCGCCGAGGCCGCCGGCGGGCGCACGCTGTCGGGGCCCGGCGGCCAGCTCGACTTCGCGACGGGCGCGTGCGCCGCGCCCGGTGGCCGCTCGATCGTCGTGCTCGCGTCGAGTACCACCGCGACCCCCACGCGTCCCGCACGATCGCGGATCGTCGCGAAGTTGTCGGGGCCGACGACGACACCGGCCTCGCGGGTCCACTACGTCGTGACCGAGCACGGCGTCGCCGAGCTCGCGGGACGGACGCTCGACCAGAGGGCGGCGGCGCTCGTCGCCATCGCCGATCCCGCGTTCCGCTGCGACCTTCGCTCGACACTCGCGGGGCCATAGGATCACGGCGTGAGCGACGAGCACGAGACTGCGGACACCAGCACCGACACGATCACATCGCCGAGCTCCGTCGGAGCGGAGTCCCCGGCGAGACAGCGTGCGTTCGGACCCGTCGGCTATGCGTTGGCCTTGGGCGTCCTCGCCGTCTTCGTCGCCCTCCTCGTCGGCGGCGGCGTGTGGCTCGTACGCTCAATGGGCTCGGCGCCGGCGATGCCCGACGGCATCCAGTTCGTGCTCCCCCCCGCAGGTGGGGCGATGATGAGCCAGGACCGCGTCGGCGTGCAGACCCAGCAGAGCTGGACCTGCAACCTGGTCATCGACGGGATCCGGATCCCGGAGTCCCAGTACGTGGGCGTCAAGGAGCTCGGCGAGTGCTATTTCCAGGCAGGGCCCGAGCGGGTCATCGAGGAGTTCGCGCCCGGCCGTCACCAGGTCCAGGCCACGGTGTTCCCGATCTCGGACCCCGGCGCCACGCAGACCTACAACTGGACCTTCCAGACTCAGTGAGGCGACGCTCCGCGCCTGTCTCTGCACTCTCCGCGGGCGCAGGGATCGCGTGTGGTCGCATGCGATTCCCGTTCCCGCCCTGCACAATTACCCCAAATCCCCCGCAGTCCTGAACGTAGCCTGAAATCTGGCTGATTGTCTGCTAAAGGGGGAATCGGAACGCATCCACGCTCGTTATCGGCAACGAATCAACTGCACAGGGTGTGCCGTCGCCGGACCCGTGTCCGGCGCAGCAGAGACGAGAGCGGATGACCAAGACCACGACCGAGGCTGTCCCGTCCACCGACATGGTGGGCGCATACCTGCGAGACATCTCACGTCACGAGCTCCTCACCAAGGACGACGAGATCGAGCTCGCGTGTGCGATCGAGGCCGGTGCTGCCGCAACCGCCGAGCTCGCCGAGCCGTCGGACCTCTCTGGGCCCCGGCGCCACGAGCTCGAAGCCGCCGTCGCCGCGTCCGACGCCGCCAAGGCGCGTTTCATCAACGCCAACCTGCGCCTCGTGGTGAGCATCGCCAAGAAGATCGGCGGCAACCACGAGCTCCTCGACCTGATCCAGGAGGGCAACCTCGGCCTGATCCACGCGGTCGACAAGTTCGAGTACCGCAAGGGCTTCAAGTTCTCCACGTACGCGACGTGGTGGATCCGCCAGGCGATGAGCCGTGGCATGGCCAACGGCGGCCGCACGATCCGCCTCCCCGTACACGTCGGCGACAGGGTCACCAAGGTGCTACGTGCCGCGAGTGACTTCGAGGGCCGCACGGGCCGTCAGCCCACGGCCGCCGACCTGGCCGAGGTGACCGGGCTCAGCCCCGAGGACGTGCAGGTCTGTCTCGACGTCCCCGCGTCGATGGCTTCGCTGAACAAGCCCGTGGGTGACCGTGAGGGCTCCGAACTCGGCGACTTCGTGGCTTGGGGCGAGTCCGCCGATCCGACCTTCGACGACGCCGTCGACCCGCTGCAGGTCGAGGTGATCGCGACGGCGGTGGACGCGCTCCCGTCGGTCGAGGCCGAAGTCGTCAAGCTGCGCTACGGCCTCGACGGCAGCGAGCCGATGACCCGGCGCGAGATCGGCGAGATCATCGGGCGCAGCCCGAGCGAGATCAGCCGCATCGAGACCTCGGCGCTCCGCAAGCTGCGCCGCCCCGACCTGCGTGCGCTCGTCGCCGCCTGAGCAGCGCCCTCAGTCCCCCGACCCCCCGGACCCCCGACCCCCGACGTGGGGACGCAAAGCGGGTCCACAACCCGTCTCGCGTCCCCACGTCCATCCGAACACCCCACGTGGGGACGCAAAGCGGGTCCACAACCCGTCTCACGTCCCCACGTCACCCCCGACCTCGCGGCGGGCGAGCCACGCTCGCACGCCGAACGCGGTCACGACGGTGACGACCACGACAGCACCGGCGGCCACCTGCCTGGCGCCGGCGCCGTCGTTGCATGCCTCAGCAGCGGGGCTCCCGCCTTCCAAGGGCGCCGGGGTCAGAGGGCTGCCGCACGCCACCGCGACGCCGTCCACCTCGGCGTCGAAGGGCAACAAGAGGAACCCGAACGCGATCATCACGACCATCGCTGCTGCCGCCACCACCGTGCGCTGGCGCTGGGACAAGTGCCGGTAGGTCTCGCCCGGCCGCTGGCGTGCGGGACGCTCGCGCTCGCCCGGGCCCTCCGACCTTGCGCTCACGGACTCTGGAGGTTGGCGTGGATCTCCCGGGTCGCGGGCGACTTGTTGAGCGTGTAGAAGTGGATCCCGGGCGCGCCGCCTTCGAGGAGCTCGCGGCACAGCTCGGTCGCCTGTGCGACGCCGACCGCGTGCACCGCCTCGGCGTCGTCGCCGGCAGCCGCGAGACGGTCGTAGAGCCAGGCCGGGAAGTCCGCTCCGGAGAGCTGGGCTATGCGCTGCACCTGTGCGAGGTTCGTGACCGGGATGATTCCCGGGATGATCGGCACGTCGGCCGGCATGCCGTACTGGTCGGCGAGCTCGCAGTAGCGCCAGTAGTGGTGCGCCTCGAAGAAGAACTGCGTGATCGCGAAGTCGGCGCCGGCCTTGACCTTCGCCACGAAGTTGGCGACGTCGGTGTCGAGGTCGGGCGCGAGGGGGTGGCGCTCGGGGAAGGCCGCGACACCCACGCTGAAGTCCGCCCCGGGATGCTCGTGGATGAACTCGACGAGGTCCGCGGCGTACGCGAAATCGTCGGAGCTGCGGTCGTAGTCGGCCGTGTCACGGGGCGGATCGCCGCGCAGGGCGAGGATGTTGCGCACGCCGGCGTCGGCGAGATCCGCGATCACCTGGCGGATCTCGTCGCGTGACGCGAGCACCGTGGTCAGGTGCGCCATCGGCGTGATCGACGTCTCCGCGGCGATGCGGCGCACGATCTGCAGCGTGTTCTCCCGCGTCGAGCCGCCCGCCCCGTAGGTGACAGAGACGAACGCGGGGTCGAGCGGCGCGAGGTCCTCGGTGATCACCCGCCACAGGTTCTCCGTCCCCTCGGGGGTCTTGGGCGGGAAGAACTCGAAGCTGAACGACCGGCCGCGCTCGCTGATGATCTCGCGGATGTGGCGACCGGCGGGGGTGTCCGGAGATGCTGGCATCCGGAGGAGTCTACGACCCTAGGGCGGCGGGCCCGTCCCGAATCACAGCGACCAGCAAGGCCTCGTCGCCGGTGCGCACACCGAGCTCGACCGCCTTGTCGAGCTTGGACCCCGGGCTCGCCCCGGCGAAGACGACGTCGGTCTGTTTCGACACCGACGAGGTCACCTTGGCGCCGGCGGCCTTCAGCGCCGCGGTCGCGTCGCGACGGCTCATCGTCCCGAAGGTCCCCGTGAGCACGAACGTCCTGCCCACGAGGTCGCTGCTGCGAGTGGCGGTGGGGACGGCCGCGTCGGCGGTGCGGACGCCGGCGCTGCGGAGCTTGTCGACGATCGCGAGGATCCGCGGGTCGGCGAGCTGGGCGACGATCGCGGCGGCCTTGACCGGACCGAAGCCCTCGACGGCCGCGATCTCCTCTGCCGACGCGGCGAGGATCGCGTCGAGGTCACCGAACGCGGCGGCGAGACGCTCGGCGTTGGCACCGCCGAGGTGGCGCAAGCCGAGTGCCGTCAGGAGCCGAGCCAGGGGGCGGTCACGCGCGGCGTCGAGGGCGCCGAGCAGGTTCCTCAGGCTCACGTGGTTGAAGCCCTGCACGCCTGCGAGGTCGTCCACCGTGATGCCTGACGTGTCGCCGCGCAGGATCTTGCCGACGACGGGCCTGCCGAGCGCGTCGTGCAGGGCGGCAGCCGCCACCGCGCTGACGCCCGGCACGGACGCGAGCTCGTCCACCGACGCCATCGCGAGATCGGCGACGCCGGCGCGGGAGCCGACTGCGGCTGCGATCGCAGCCCGCGTGACCCCCTTGGGACGCAGGGCGCGCACGACCTCGGCGGCGCGCTCGGGCTCGCCGCTGTGCGCATCCGCGATCAGGTCGGCGAGCGGACGCGTCGCGAACTCGCGGAGCCGGGTCAGGTCGGCGGCGCTCAGGTGGAACAGGTCGCCCGGATCGGCGATCACGCCGGCGGCGAGCATGTTGGCGACGGTCTTCTCGCCGAGGTGGTCGATCTCCATCCCGTCGCGGGAACCGAAGTGCACGATGCGCCCGAGCACCTGCGCCGGGCAGCGCCACCCACCCGTGCAGCGGTGGTTCACCTCGCCCTCGGGCCGCTCGACGGGACTGCCGCAGACCGGGCACCGGTCCGGGAAGACGAACTCGCGCTCGGTGCCGTCGCGCCTCTCGACGATCGGCTTGATCACCTCGGGGATCACCTCACCGGCGCGGCGTACCAGGACCGTGTCGCCGATGAGCACTCCCTTGCGCACGACGTCGTCGGCGTTGTGGAGCGTGGCGGTCGTCACCCGCGCACCGGAGAGCCGCACGGGCTCGAGCACCGCGAACGGCGTGATGCGGCCCGTGCGCCCCACCGACGGCTGGATGTCGAGGAGCTTGGTGGTGCGCTCCTCGGGCGGGAACTTCCACGCCACCGCCCAACGCGGCGCACGCGACGTCGAGCCGAGCTCGCCGCGCTGGGTGTGATCGTCGACCTTGACGACCACGCCGTCGAACTCGAAGTCGAACTCGTGACGCCGCTCCTGCAGGTCGGTGCAGAACGCGACGACGGCGGAGACGTCGGTCGACGTGTACACCGGCGCCGTGACCGGCAGGCCGGCACGTGCGAGCCACGCGAGCGTCTCGGTGTGGCTGCCGAGGTCGAGCGCACCGGGGTCGCCGATGTCGTACGCGAAGATGCCGAGCTTGCGCCGCGCCGTGACACGGGGGTCCTTCTGGCGCAGGCTGCCGGCCGCGGCGTTGCGGGGGTTGGCGTAGAGACGCTCGCCGGCGTCGGCTTGACTGCGGTTCATCTCCTCGAAGCGCGACACGGGCAGGTACACCTCGCCGCGCACCTCGACGACCGGCACGGCAAGATCGGGGGGCAGGGCGTGCGGAACGCCCACGACCGACATCACGTTCGCCGTGACGTCCTCGCCCTCGACGCCGTTGCCCCGTGTCGCGCCGACGTGGAGACGCCCGCTCTCGTATGTGAGCGAGATCGAGAGGCCGTCGATCTTGGGCTCGCACACGAACGTGGCGAGCTCGCCGTCGAGCAGGCGCTCGACGCGCTCGGCCCACGTGCGCAGCTCGGCGGGGTTCATCGCGTTGTCGAGGGACTGCATCGGCGTGCGGTGGCGCACCGTCGCGAAGTCGGTGACGAGCGGTGCGGCGCCGACGGTCTGGGTCGGCGAGTCGGCGGTGACGAGCCCGGGATGGGCGTCCTCGATCGTGCGCAGCTCGCGCTCGAGCTCGTCGTACTCGGCGTCGGAGAGGGTCGGGTCGTCGAGGACGTAGTAGCGGTACCTGGCTTCGCGCACGAGGTCACGCAGCTCGGACGCTCGCTCCTTGGGTGACCCCGCCGTCATCGATGCGCAAAGTAGCTCAGGCGGCCGGCGCCGGCGTGAAGACCACCGGTAGGGCGTCGATGGTGCGCACGAGCGCGTTGGGCAACCTCGCCGGGGCGGCGCCGGGAGCGACACGCAGGTCCGGGAAGCGGCGCACGAGTTGACGGTAGAGGAGTTGCAGCTCGAGACGCGCGAGGTTGGCGCCGAGGCAGAAGTGCGGCCCGACCCCGAACGCAAGGTGGTTGTTGGGGTCGCGGTCGACGCGGAACCCGTCGGGATCGTCGAAGACGGCGGGGTCGCGGTTGGCGGCGCCGTACACGACGAGCACCTTGTCGCCCTCGCGGATACGGCGGCCGTGCAACTCGGTGTCGCACGTCGCGGTGCGCGAGAAGTTGAGCACCGGCGACACCCAGCGCAGGACCTCCTCGACAGCGGGGCTCACGAGATCCGGGTCCTCCACGAGTCGCGCCCACTGGTGCGGCTCCTCGGACAGCGCCGCGATGCCGCCGCTCATCGCGTTGCGCGTGGTCTCGTTGCCGGCGACGAGCAGGAGGATGAGGAACATCACGAGCTCGTCCTCGCCGATCGCGGCGAGATCCTCGAGGGTGACCCTGCCCGTGGCCTCGTCGCGCAGGACCTTCTCGCGGATCTCGTCCACCTTGCCGGTCGCGATCACGCCGTCGTCGGCCTGATGGATCATCAGCGAGACGAGATCGTCACCGGGGTCCTTGCGCTTGGCGGCCACGAGCTCCTGGAGGTAGCCCGTGTACTCGATGAACGCGGTAGTGGCGACCTCGATGGCGGGGTCGCCGGGAGCGCGGGCGCCCTGGGAGCCGACGAGGCCGTCGCTCCAGGCGCCGAGCTGGCGCCAGTCCTCGACGGGCAGGCCGAGGAGCTCGCAGATGACGATCAGCGGGATGCGGTACGCGACGTCGGCGACGAAGTCGCACTCACCCGCGGCGGCGACGTCGTCGAGGACTCCGGAGGTGATCTCGTCGATGTGGCCGGCGAGATTGCGGACCATGCGTGGAGTGAAACCCTTGTTGACGAGGCGGCGGTGCGTGGTGTGCGCGGGCGCGTCCATCGTGATGATCGAGATCCCGCCGGGCTGGTCCGGTCGCACGCCCTTCCGCGAGCAGAAGGTCTCCGGGTTGCGCTCGACCCACGACACGTCCGCGTAACGCGTGACGACCCAGAGGTCGCTGTGGCGGTCCCAGTGGACGGGGTCGTTGCGCAGGAGCCAGCGATACGTGGGGTAGGGGTCGCCGGCGTAGAGCCCGGGGTCGAGCACGTCGACGGCGTCAGGATCGAATGCCTGCAGGACACCTGTCATCGCCGCTCCTGCCTCTCCGCCGTCGCGAACCCGAGGCCGGCACCACCTGCAGCCGATCTCGTCGTGGACCAGTGTGCCTCCGGCCCACCGCTTGGACAACCCGGGGCGCGCGACCACGTCGGCGCCCGGCCTCGATCGCCGGCGGGCAGGAGGCCGCTGTGGTCGACCACGGAACGCGTCGCCTCGTGGCGACCGCCGTCCGAGCGTCGCAGCGGCGCTACCGGACGTCCTCGGAAGCCCGCCACGCCGTGAAGGTCCGATCGACGAGGCGGTACAGGCGCTGACTTGCCGGCGCCCACGGCATCAGGATCATGAAGACGTGGAACATGTGCGGCTCCTCGCGAGCCAGCGTCGGCACCCGTGCCGCGCGCAGGCGTTGCACGAACCGCTCGATCGCGTCGCGAAAGATCTCGTCGGCACCCCAGGCCACGAGAGCATCGGGGAAACCCGTGAGGTCCGCGTACACGGTCGAGACGATCGCCGTGTGCGCGTCGAGGTCGCCCAGGTACGGCCGCACCGGGACGTGGCGCGGCAGGATGTCGATGTCCGCGTTCGCGGTCACGGACGGCTCCTCGAGCACGAGGTCGACCTCGGGTGAGAAGAGGAGGACCCCCCGGGGCGCGGCCAAACCCGCCGCGGCGGTCTCGAGGACCAGCGTCGCCGCCAGCCCGCCGCCGCCGGAGTCGCCCGCGAAGACGATGCGGTCGGGGTCGTGGCCGCTCCCGAGCAGCGCGCGGTACACCGACAGGGCGTCCTCCATCGCCGCCGGGTACGGGAACTCGGGTGCGAGCCGGTAGTCGGCGACGAACACGTCGCAATCGGTGTGGCGTGCGAGCCATCCCGTGAAGAGCGCGTACATGCTCGGCGACGTCGCCACGTACCCGCCCCCGTGCAGGTAGAGGATCGTCCCGGTCGGCTCGTCGACCGCAGGTCGGTACCAGGTCCCGGGGACGCCGCCGACGACGTCCTCCTCGATGCTCACCCCGAGGCTGTGCACGAACGGCGGCAGCACCGACCGGCACAGGTCGTCGAGGACGACCTCGACCGAACGCAGCTCCGGTGTGTCCAGGGACACGGCGTAGTCCATGAAGGCGCGCATGACGCGGCGGGTGACCTCGTAGCCGACGTTGTGCGCGACCGTGTCGGGGCCGCGCCACGGCTTCGCGAGCGGCACACGCGCGAGGGCGGCCGTCATCCGCAGAGCGAGCCCTCCGACGGCGAGGGCCGCACGCGGCGCCGGGGCTGTCATCACGTCGGGACGGCGACCCATGACCACGAACGCTCTCCTCCGTCTGGTCGGCTCCGAGGCCCGCCAAGCTACATTGCCGCCATGTCAGCCGAATCCGCCGAGCGGGCGATGCAGCTCTTCGAGGAGGCCGGGGCCATCAGGACCGGCGGGCACTTCGTGTACACGTCCGGTCGCCACGGCAGCGCCTACGTCAACAAGGACGCCGTCTACCCCGACACGAACCGGATCTCGGAGCTGTGCGGCCTCCTCGCAGACGCGGTCACCGGCTTCCGACCCGAGGTCGTGTGCGGTCCCGCGGTCGCGGGGATCATCGTCGCGCAGTGGACGGGCCACCACCTCGGCGTCCCGGCCGTGTACGCCGACAAGGTCGACGACGGCCTCGTGCTCGCCCGCGGCTACGACGCCCTCGTGCGCGGTAGGCGCGTCGTGGTAGTCGAGGACGTCGTCACCACCGGCGGCTCCCTCGGCCGGGCTGTCGCTGCGGTGGGAGCCGCCGGGGGCACGGTCGTGGCCGCCGCCGCCCTCGTCAACCGTGGCGGCGTGACCGCGGACGACGTCGACGCGCCCGTGCTCGTCAGCCTGGTCGAGCTCGACTTCGCGTCGTCGCCCGCCGCGGAGTGCGAGCTCTGCGCTGCCGGCGTGCCGATCGACACCGGTTTCGGCAAGGCCAAGCGCGAGGCATGAACGTTCGCACGGAGTTCCCCCGTCCCGGGCGCGCGTGGGTCGTGGCCGCACTCGCTTGGCTCGCGCTCGGTGTCACGTTCGGACCGGCACTCAACCGGGCGGTCGAGGAGGCGACGGCGCCCCTGCGGCTGGGTTCGCAGGCGCTGTTCTGGATCGTGCTCCTGGCGGGCGCGGTGGCGATCTTCGTGCCGCGGCCGTGGGGAGTGGTCGTGCTCCGCCTCGGAGCGTGGCTCGTCGCGGTCGGAGGCGTGGCCGTCGCGGCGGTCGCGGCAGCTCCGCCGATCTGGCGCGCCGTGGCATGCGGTGCAGGCGTGGCGAACCTGGCCCTGCAGCTCGTTCCCGCCGTCGGCGACCGCCAGATGGACGGCGGTTCCTATCCCGGCGAACGTCGCCTCGGCTTCCGCTTCCCACGCGAGGCGGCCGGCGGCGTCACGATCGCGGTCGCCGTGCCGACGCTCACCCTGACCGCGGCAGCGGGCGCCGCCGCCGCCTCCGGTGGGGCACGCGTCGCCCTCGGCGCCGTCGCCGTGGTCCTGGCCGCGGCGTCGGTGCCGGCCGTGATGCAGCTCGCGCTGCTGGCCCGCCGCTGGATGATCCTGTCGCCGCGGACGATGATCGTGCACGACCCCTACCGGCTCAACCAGCCCTTCGCGATCCCCTACGGGCACCTGACCGACGTCGCCGCCGTCGAGGGGGGATCCACCGACCCCGAAGACTCCAAGGGCCTCCTCGATCTCCGGTCGGGGTGGAAGGGCGGGTGGGTCCAGACCCTGCACGACGCCGTCGCCGAGCCGCCCCAACCACGCGACCTGCCCGCACGCTTCGACCGCCTCCGTCCCGTCGTTCCCAAGTTCGTGATCGGCGTCGGGTGGCCGGTGACCGACCCCGCGCTCTGCCTGCGGGCGTGCGCGGCGAAGGGCCTGGCGGTCAGCGGCCTCGCCGCGCCCGGGGCTAGTCCGGCAGTTCGATACCCTCGGCTTCGCACTTGGCGGCGATCTCGTCGGGCCAGAGGTTCTTGAACAGGAACGGGTCGGTCAGCATCGACCACTGGGGCGCCAGTTCCTTGACGTAGCGCTCGAAGTAGAGGAACTGCTTGCCCATCAGCGCGAGGGTCGGGTCGCCGACCATGCCGTACTGGTCAGCGAAGGCGAGCTGTTCCTGGAGCATCTCGCCCAGGCTCAGCTCCCCGATCGGCTTGTCGAGGAACGGCGAGATGAACATCGCCACCGTCGTCGCGACGCTGTCGATGTCGGCGAGGTCCTCGGGCATCATGCCGATGCGCTGCATCGCACGCACGAGGCGGACCCAGTCGCGGTCGACCACGTAGGTCTTGAACATGTCGCGGAAGGCGCCGCGGTAGGTCTCGTCGAGACGGCCGCAGATGCCGAAGTCGAGGTAGGCGGCGCGGCCGTCGTCGAGGACCATGAGGTTGCCGGCGTGCACGTCCCCGTGGAAGAGGCCGTGGACGGTGGCGGCCTCCATCCACACCTTGACGCCGCGGCGCATGATCATCACGCCGTCGATGTCGCGCTCGCGGATGCGGTCGAAGTTGTCGAGGGGGAAGCCGTAGAGGCGCTCCATGCACAGCACGCGCCGCCCGCACAGGTCCCAGTACACCTCGGGGCACGTGACCCACTCGTTGTCGCCGTAGTAGCCGATGTTGGCGCGGAACGTCGTCGTGTTCGTCGCCTCGAGGAGAAAGTTGAGCTCCTCGTGCAGACTGCGGTTCAGGTCGGCGATCATCATCGGCAGGTTCAGCTTCTTGACCTTCCCGAAGCGGTCGAGCAGGCGCGTGATGCGGAACTGGATGCGCAGGTCGCGCTCGATGTCGGCCTGCAGGTGCGGGCGCTGGACCTTGACGACGGCACGGCGCCCGTCACGCAGGACGCACGCGTGCACCTGCGCGATCGAGGCAGCCGACATCGGCGCCTCCTCCCAGCTCTCGACGAGCTCCTCGATCGGGTAGCCGAGGTCCTCCTCGATCGTCTCCTTGATCGCTTCCAGGGAGACCGGCGGCACGGCGTCGAGGAGCTTCAGGCACTCGTCGGAGAGCACCTTGGGGAACAGGCCCGGTGCCGACGCGATGACCTGGCCGAGCTTGATGAAGTTCGGGCCGAGCTGCTCGAAGCAGCGTCGCATCCAGACGGCGAGCACCTCGGCCCAGCTGCGGCGCGCCTCGGGGCCGATGCCGACGAGCTTGCGGAAGACCTCCGACACCAATACCGATACGAGGATCCACCAGAACGCCACCATCCGGGCGAGCTCGGCGACGCCGAACCTGTTGAGGTCGGTGGGGACGACCACGAGCTCACCGGGCGCCACGACGCCTCCCGCGTACGGCCCCACCGGGACGCGCCCGTCAGGCCCCGAGGTCGGTTCTTCCTGGTGGGCGGTGGTCATGGGCGCCGAGGGTATCCGATCGGTCCCCGGCGGCGACGAGTGGTCTCACGGCGGTTTGCGAAGCCCTTCACAAGCTCCGTACCCTCCTCCGGCGCGCACTGCGCACCCTCCGCCGCAGCCGCGGCACACCGCCTCGGCCCGGCTCGCTGCCGCCCAGAACGGAGCGCGAACGTTGAACATCGTCGTATTGGTCAAGCAGATCCCCGACCCGGCTGGGCCCCAGGAGCTCAACGCCGACTTCACGCTCAAGCGTGAAGGCAAGCTCATCCTCGACGAGTCCGACAGCTACGGAGTCGAGATCGCCCTGCAGCTGCGCGAGACCGCCGGTGGCGGCGACGTCACCCTCGTCTCGATGGCACCGAACGGGGAGACCTCCGGGCTGCGCACGGCACTCGCGATGGGCGCCGACGACGCCATCCTGGTCAGCGACGACGCCCTCCACGGCGCCGACGCCCTCACGACCGCCAAAGTCCTCGCAGCCGCGATCGGCCGCAAGCAGTACGACCTCGTCATCGGCGCGGTGGAGTCCTCCGACGGTTACGTCGGGATCGTGCCCGCCATGGTCGCCGAGCTCTTGGGGGTCCAGTCGCTCACCTTCGCCAAGAAGATCGACGTCGACGGCGACGTGATCCGCATCGAGCGCCAGACCGAAGCCGGCTACGACGAGGTCGAGGGCAGCCTGCCTGCGCTCGTGTCGGTGACCGCCGGGGTCGTCGAGCCCCGCTACCCGAGCTTCAAGGGGATCATGGCGGCCAAGAAGAAGCCCCTCGACCAGGTCACGGTCGCCGACCTCGGTGTGAGCATCCCTGCTTTCAACGGCTCCGAGGAGGTCACCGAGGTCGAGGACGCTCCCGCCCGGGCCGCCGGCGAGAAGATCGAGGACGACGGCACCGCGTTCGAGCGCATCGTCGCTTTCCTGGACGAGCAGAAGGTCCTCTGAGCGAGGCTACGAGGAGAGGATTCGCAGATGGCTCTTGACAAGGTTCTCGTCTACGCAGAGACCGAGGGTGACGCGGTGTCTGCCGCGACCCTGGAGATGCTCACCAAGGCCCGCGAGCTCGCCGGCACGGTCGACGCCTTCTACGCAGGCTCCGGCGCCGCCGGGATCGCAGGCGACCTGGGCGCCCACGGCGCCACCAAGGTGCACACCGTCGAGGTGGGCGACACGCTGCCGGGAGCGCCGGTGGCAGCAGCGCTTGCCGATCTCGTGTCGGCCGAGGGCTACGGCGCCGTCCTGTTCGCGACCACCTACGACGGCCGCGACGTCTCGGGGCGGTTCGCGGTGCGCACCGACTCGCCCGTGATCTCCAACGCCGTCGGCCTCGCTCCCGACGGGGACTCCATCTCGGTCGAGACCGTCATCTTCGGCGGCACCAAGGTCGTCCGGAGCGCGTTCCGCTCGGGTTCGGTCGCGATCGTGCTCGTGCGGCCCAAGAGCTTCGCGGTCGAGGCTTCCGGAGGCGGCGCCGCCGAGGTAGTCACCCACGCCCTGCCCGACGCCGGCGCGGCGGGCAAGACCAAGGTGCTCGCCAAGCACGTCGAGGCACTCGAGGGCCCCAAGCTCGAGGACGCCGACATCGTGGTCTCGGGCGGGCGCGGCCTCGGCAGCTCGGACGGCTTCAAGCTCGTCGAGGACCTCGCGGGGCTGCTCGGCGCCGCGACCGGGGCTTCGCGTGCGATCGTCGACGCGGGCTGGGTGCCCTACAGCAAGCAGGTCGGCCAGACCGGCAAGACCGTCAAGCCGAACGTCTACATCGCGCTCGGCATCAGCGGTGCGATGCAGCACATGGTCGGCATGAAGAACTCCAAGATCATCATCGCCGTCAACAAG
The DNA here is from genome assembly GCA_046331095.1 of Acidimicrobiia bacterium. GTDB lineage: Bacteria > Actinomycetota > Acidimicrobiia > UBA2766 > UBA2766 > JAIBAC01. The sequence goes on along the minus strand of JAXLRM010000004.1, from coordinate 338,358 downwards.
GACCCCGAGGCGCCGATCCACGCGATCGCCGACCTCGGCGTCGTCGGTGACGTGCACAAGGTCGTCCCCGCCCTCGTCGAGGCCATCAAGGCCAAGAAGGGCTGACACCCGACCCCCCCAAACGCGGGCAACCCGACCCGCCAGCGCCACAAACCACCCGCGTTTGACGAAACCGACCCCCCCAAACGCGGGCAACCCGACCCGCCAGCGCCACGAACCACCCGCGTTTGACGAAACCGACCCCCCAAACGCGGGCAACCCGGCCCGCCAGCGCCACAAGCCACCCGCGTTTGACGAAACCACACACCGCCCGCCCGCGATTGGCTACTCGGGCTTGGCCAGGGGGACGACGGCCGCCTCGCCCTCGCCGGGGATGGCCGCGCCCGCGGCGGCGGGGTCCTCGACGATGCCGCGGAGGTACTCCATCGAGTTCTGCGCGTACATGCCGTCGGCGATGCGCTCGTCGTAGCTGTAGCGCAGGTACAAGGTCCTGCGGGCGACGACGTTGCCGGCCTCGACCTTGGCGACGTCGTCGACACGGCCCACGACGGCGAAGATCGGGCAGTTCCCGTACTCGTAGAGGTGGTGGTAGACGCTGTCCATCTTGAGGCTGCCCATGTTCGCCATGAACACGCTCGCGAACATCGGGTCCTCGTCGATGAAGGTGCGCGGGAGCAGCCCGAGCGTGTCGAGGCCCTTGAGCGCCTTGACGCCGAGCCACAGCAGCGGCCCGGGCAGGCGCAGCAGCAGGTCGAGTTCCTTGTCGGTGTAGCTCTTGTCGTCGGAGCGGCCCTCGCCGAGGTCCTTGTAGAACACGTCGACGGTCTCGGCGAACGACCACGCCGGGTCGAAGCGCTCCTTGAGCGTGACCAGCGGCGACTTCTCGTCGGCCATGTGCTTCTTGGCGGCGTAGGTGATCCACGTGCCGTCGCGCTGCCACGTCTTGCCGCCGGCGACGAAGCGGTTGAGCTGGGGCCTCGCGTCGAGCGTGCGCACGATCGCCCACACGCACAGGTGGAACGGCGAGATCCGCTTCCGCGGGTGCACGGCGTTCCAGCGCGCGATGAAGTCCATGGTCTCGGTGACGTCGATCTCCTGGGTGAAGTTCACGACCGACTCGTTCGCTCCACGCATGAGGTAGAGCATGATGCGCCGGTACGCAGGGACGTCGTCGCAGAGGGTGGCGTCAGGTCTCTTGCCGAACATCCGCGAAGGCTATCGCCTCGGCCGCTCCCTCGGGCCCGGAGACCGCGGTGATCGTCGCCGACCCGACGACCGTGTCGCCGTCGTAGAAGACGGCGAGCTGGCCGGGTGCCGGCGCGGCGACCGCTTCTGCGAGCTCGACCGTCACCCGTCCCGGCGGGCCGAGGCCGACGCGCCCGGGCGTGGCCGTCCCGTGCGCCGAGGTCTGGACTGTCGCGTCGAAGGCCGCCTCCGGCGGGCTCAGCCATGTCGGGTCCTCCGCTGCCAGCACGCCCGCGAGCGGCGCGGCGTCGGAGACCACGACGGTGTTCGCCTCGACGTCGTCGGCGTGCACGTAGAGGCGGGTGTTCAGCCCGGAGTCGATGCCGCGGCGCTGGCCGACCGTGTAGAGCACCGCGCCGCGGTGGGTTCCGACTACGTCGCCGTCGGCGGTGACGGCGGGACCAGGACGGACCGGGAGCCGCCGCTCGAGGAAGCCGGCCACCCCGCCGGGGCCCAGGAAGCACACGCCCATCGACTCTGCCTTGGTGGCTGTGCGCAGCCCGAGATCCGCGGCGGCGGCACGCACCTCCGCCTTGGTCATGTCGCCCACGGGCAGCAAGACCCGGTCGAGCACCGCGGGTGGTAGGCACGCGACGACGTAGCTCTGGTCCTTGGCGGCGTCGGCGCCGCGGCGCAGCTCGTGCCCGTCGAGGCGGGCGTGATGGCCGGTGGCGACGAGGTCGATGCCGAGGCGGTCGGCACGGTCGATCAGTTCGGTGAACTTCACGTGGCGGTTGCACTCGACGCACGGGTTCGGCGTGCGGCCGCCGGCGTACTGGGAGACGAAGGCGTCGATGACGCCACGCTCGAACGGCGCCGTCATGTCGAGGGTGTAGTGGTCGATGCCGAGGCGTGCCGCCACCGCCTTGGCGTCGTCGGCGTCCGCGACGGTGCAGCAGCCGGCCTTGGCCCCACGCGCCTCGGGTGTGTCGTGCATCTTCATCGTGACGCCGACCACCTCGTAGCCGGCATCGACGAGCACGGCTGCCGCGACCGACGAGTCGACGCCGCCCGACATCGCGACGAGCACGGACGCCCCACTCACGTGCGCAACCCCGCCACTGCACGCGCGACGACACCAACAGCGAAGTCGACCTGGTCCGCGGTCGTGTTCCAGCCGAGGCTGAGCCGCAGCGCGCCCTCGTCGGAGACGCCCATGGCGGCGAGCACGCCGGACGCCTTCTGCGCGCCCGAGGCGCACGAAGACCCCGACGAGACCGCGAGGCCCGCGCGGTCGCAGGCGATCACGACCATGTCGGCCGTGACCCCGGCGATACCTACGTGACAGTGCGTCGGCAGGCGCTGGGCCGCGGCACCGTGGACCACCAAGTCGTCGACCTCGCGACGCAGACCGGCCTCCAGCCTGTCACGCAACACCCCGACGCGGCCCCAGTCCTGCCCCGCCGCCGCGCACGCCGCCGCCGCGAACGCAGCGGAGGCGACGGGATCGGGCGTGCCTGCGCGCAGGCCACGCTCCTGGCCTCCGCCCCACAGCAGCGGTTCGGGTTCGACGTCGTCGCCGAGCACGAGGGCGCCGGATCCGATCGGGCCACCGAGCTTGTGCGCCGACACCGACGCGAGCCCCCGCGCGCCCGCGGCGACGGGCACCTTCGTGAACGCCTGCACGGCATCGGTGTGGAGCCACGCCGTCGGTGCGTGCGTCTCCACGACCGCTGCAACGTCGTCGAGAGGCTGCAGCACGCCGGTCTCGTTGTTGGCGGCCATCACCGACACGATCCCGACCGGGGCTCCGGAGGTGAGCATGCGCACGAGGGCGTCGAGGTCGACGACCCCGAGGGCGTCGACGGGGATCGCCTCGCCCCCCGTGCGGACCGCCGGTTCGAGCACCGCCGGGTGCTCCACGGCGGAGTACAGGACGCGTCCGCGCGTAGCTCCGGCAGCGATCGCGGTGTTGTCGCTCTCGGTCCCGCCCGAGGTGAACACCACGCGGTGAGGGGCGACCGACCAGAGCGCCGCGATCGACTCACGGGCGGCCTCGAGGTGGGCGCGCATGCGCTGGGCGTCGCGGTGGGCGCCCGTGGGGTTCGCGGGTCCGTCGGCGGCGACGAGATCGGCGGCAGCGCGGGCCTCGGGGCGCAGTGCGGTGGAGGCAGCGTGGTCGAGGTACACGTGGCTGCGCGGCAGCGGGACGGCCCGGTCTGGGTCGGAACCGGTGGGCATCTCGGCCATGATATGGGCGGTGGCAACCAGACGTCCCAACACGGGTGACGACGCCGCACCCGGCGGCGACGCACATGCGCTCGCCCCGTCGGGGCCGGCGCAGCTCTTCGACACCGCGCTCACGATCGTGTTGCAGAGTCCGTGGCGCTTCGTCCGGACCGCTGCCCTGTGCGCGCTCGGCCCAGCCGTGTTGCGCACCCTGGTCGGCATCGCGGTCACCGGCGGGGGGCGTGTCGCAGGCGCCGATGCGACCGGCCTCGTGTTCGCCGTCGACGTCACCGCGCCTCTCCTCGCCGTCGGTCTCACCTACGCGTTCGCGTCGCGTCGCGCGCTCGCGTCGCTGTGGGAGACCGACGCGTTCGCGCCGACCCCGGTCCCGGCGAGCGTGGGCGTCTTCGCCGTGTGGGCGATCCCGTTCGTGCTCGTCGGCCTGCTTGCCTGGCCGATCGGCGCAGGCCTGGCCGACGCCACTTGGGCGGCGTTCGTGGTCTGGCTCCTGCTCGTTCAGGTGGCGGTGCTGGTCTCGTCGCTGTGGTTGCCCGGGTTCTGCGTGGCCGTCGCGGAGCCGCGCAGCTCCCGCTCCGTCGGCGTGTTGCGGCGCAGCGCCGGCCTCGTCCGCTTCGGCGGGATGTGGGGCCCCTATCTCGCCCAGGTCCTCTGCGGCATCGTCTCGGGTGTGCTCGCGCTCGGAGTCTGGATCGGCGCCGACGAGCTGCGCGACCACCTGCCACTCGACCGCGCGTCGGTGCTCAGTCACGCCATCGCCGGTGCGCTCGCATGGCTCACGACGTCACTCGCGTGCGCCGCTTCGGCGGGTATCCCAGCGTCGGCATACCTCGACGCCAGGGTGCGCCGCGAGGGCCTCGACATCGTGATCCTCCTCGACGAGCTCGAGGCCGCAGGATGAGCAGACGTCTCCTGGAGTCGGTGGTCGCCGCTGCAAGCGTCGTCCTGGTGCTGCTCGCCCCCGCGCGGCTCGACGTCGCGGCGGCCCGGACCGACGTCGCGGCGGCCCGGACCGAGACCGCGCCGGTCGAGCCTCCCGAGCACGCCGAACGCGTCGCCCGCGACGTCGTCGACGAGCTCGGGCTCGACAAGCCTCCCGACGAGCAGCAACCCCGGGTCCAGTCCCCGGCGGGGTCCGCGTTCGGCGCCGTCGGCCACGTCCTCGCGTACCTGCTCGTGGGCGCCGCCGCCGCGGGTATCGGCTACGCGATCGTCGCCCTCGTGCGCAGCGCGGGAGGCCGTCGTTCCCGCGACGGCGGGGACGAGGAAGACGCGGTCGACGTGGAGACCGGAACCGCCGCGGCTGCCGACGACATCGAGGCTCTCACGGCGGCGCAGTGGCGCGAACGCGCGGCAACGGCCGAAGCCGCGGGGCGCTGCGCCGACGCGGTCCGGTTCCTCCACTACGCCGGCCTGCTCGGCCTCGACGAAGACGGCCTCGTCGAGTTCGAACCGGGCCGGCCCAACGGCGAGTACGTCCACATCGTCGCCGACCTCGCGCCGGGCGCCGCGCCGGAGGACCTCCGGCACCTGAACCGGCTGATGGAGGACGCCACCTTCGGACACTACGAGATGGGCCCTGACGCGGTGCAGTGGTCGCGGTCGGGATGGACCAGGGTCCGCGAAGCCTTCGTCCCGAGGGCGACGGTGTGAAGAGCGGTCGCGGCACCGCCGTCCTGCTCGTCCTCGCTGCGGCACTCGTGGTGTTCGCACTCGTGATGTCCTTCATCGGCGGCTCCACCGTCGGCACCGACCCCGCCGAGTCGCCCGGCTCGGTCGACAACCGCGGCCGTGACGGCGCCTACGCGTGGGCGGAGACGCTGCGTCGCCTCGGCTACCAGGTCGGGACGCGCGAGCGCGCACTCGACGACGGCGACCTGCCCGACACCGGCGTCGTGGTACTCGACGCGGCGGAGTCGGTGAGCGTGCAGGAGGTCGAGGCCCTCGGCACGTGGCTCGACACGCCGGGGCGCAAGCTCTTGGTCACGGGCGACACCGACCCCAAGGTCCTGCGTCAGCTGGTCCCTGGCCTCGACAGCGCCGCGACGCTCACGATCGCGCCCACCCCCACCGTGGTCGCTGTCGACGACGCCCCCGAGACCGCCGGGGCCGGGGAGCTCACGATCGCGGGCGGACCGTCACGTCTCCTCGACCCCGGAGACGCCACGGTCCTGTACGCGCCGCGTGGCGACGACGAGTCCGCCTACGCCGTGCGGTACCGCATTCCCGGCGGCGGCATCGTCGTCGGCACCGCCGACGCGGCGGTGTTCGCCAACGACGGCCTTGCGGAGGGCGAGAACGCCGGCTTCGCCACCGCGGTCGTCGGCGACGTCCCCGGCCCCGTCGTCTTCGACCAGTACCACCACCAACCCGCACGGCTGCCCGGGACCTTCGGCTACTTGCCGCGCACGTTCCAGTACGCCCTCTTGCAGATCGTGGTGGTCGCCGTCGTCGCCGCGTTCGCGGCCGCGGTCCGCCGCGGGCCGGTGCGGCCCGAACCGGAGGTACCACCGCGACGGCGCATCGAGTACGTGCAAGCGCTCGCCCGCAGCTACGCGGACGCCGGCGGCTACGCCGCGGCAACCGAGCCCATCAAGGCCGACCTGCGCGACCGCCTGCGCCGCGCGACCGGCCTCGGCGGCGACGCCACCGACGACCAGCTCGTGGCCGCTGCGCCACGGGCAGGTCTCGACCCCGACGCGGTGGCCGCCATCCTCCATGGCTCCCCGGCGGACCCCCTAGGGTTCCGGTCCATCGCGGCAGGCGCGACCGCGCTGCGCCGCCAGCTCACAGGGTGATACGACAGTGGAGCTCCGCAACCGTCTGGTGACCGAGGTCGGCAAGGTCGTCGTGGACGCCGCCACCGCCACCGACCTCCTCCTCGTCGCGCTGCTGACGGGCGGCAACGTGCTGCTCGAGGGCGTGCCGGGCACGGCCAAGACCCTGCTCGTGCGCACGCTGGGACGCTGCCTGGGGCTCCCGTTCCGGCGCGTCCAGTTCACGCCGGACATGATGCCGTCGGACCTGACCGGCACGATGATCCTGCGCGACGGCGAGTTGCAGTTCCGCTCCGGGCCGATCTTCACGAACCTGCTCCTCGCCGACGAGATCAACCGCACCCCGCCCAAGACCCAGGCGGCCCTGCTCGAGGCCATGGAGGAGCGCTCCGTCACCGTCGAGGGGGTAACCCACGAGCTCACGTGGCCGTTCCTCGTGGCGGCGACGCAGAACCCGATCGAGTACGAGGGCACGTATCCGCTGCCCGAGGCCCAGCTCGACCGCTTCCTCTTCAAGATCGACGTCGGTTACCCCGCAGAGGAGGCCGAGCGGCGCATGCTCTGGCTGCACCACCAGGGCCTCGACCCGACCGACCTCGACACGTCCGGGGTCGAGACCGTCGTCACCGTCGAGGACCTGTCCAAGGCCGCCGCCGCGGCGCGTGCGGTCGAGCTCGCGCCGGAGGTCGCCGAGTACATCCTCCAGATCGTGCGCGCGACCCGCGTGGCGCCGTCGATCCAGGTTGGTGCGAGCCCGCGTGCAGCCGCCGTGTTCCTCAAGGCCGCGAAGGCGTCCGCGCTGCTGTCGGACCGGGCGTACGTGACGCCCGACGACGTCGCCGGCCTCGCACGGCCGCTGTTGCGCCACCGGCTCCTCTTGCGACCCGAGTCCGAGATCGAGGGCTACACCGCCGACGACGTCGTCGGTTCGGTCCTCGCGGCCGTACCCGTGCCGCGCTGACGGGCTGACGGGTCGACCGTGACGGACACGTTCGTCCCCCAGTCGCCCGAGCGGGTGGACCGGCGCCGCCTCGGTGCCACCGACGACGGCACGCCCGAGGGAGTGCCGCGACAGCCACGGCCGAGCCTGGCGCCCACTTGGCGTCTCGCAGTCGTCGTCGGCGTGGTCGGTCTCGGCCACTTCGTGGTGACCGCGCTCACGCGGTCCCCGGTGGCGGGCTGGACCCTGCTCGCACTCGACGCTGCATGCGTCGCCGCCGCCGTGGTCGACGCACGCCGCCTGCCACGGCCGCATCAGCTCGCCGGGACGCGGCGGGTGCCGCGGCTGCTGTCCCTCGGTGTCTCCGAGTCGATGGTCGTATCGGTCACGAACACCGCGGCGCGCCCGGTGTCGGGCCGGATCTACCTTCCGCTGCCCACTCCGCTCGTGGCCCCGGTCGACAGCGTCGCGATCACGGTCGCGCCGGGGTCCTACGCGTCGGCGACCTTCGAGGTGACCGGCGTCCGCCGCGGCCGCCACCGCGTCGAACCGCTCCTCCTCGACGTGGCGAGCCCGCTCGGGTTGATGCGCCGCCGCTACGCGGTCTGCTCGGCGACGGCGGTGTCGGTCTACCCCAACTTGCACGAGGCACGGCGCCTCGAGCTCGGCGTGCGTCAGCGGCGCGACGACGTCGGCATGCGCAGGGCCAAGATGCTCGGCATCGGCACGGACTTCGAGTCCCTGCGCGAGTACCGCCCCGACGACGACTTCCGCATGATCGACTGGCACGCTACGGCTCGCAAGCAGACCCCGGTCGCACGCCAGTACCGCATCGAGCGCAACCAGAGTGTCGTCTTCCTCGTCGACACCGGGCGGCTCATGGCGGCGCCGGTCGGCCCGATCCGCCGCCTCGACGCCGCGCTCAACGCCGCGACTGCGATGGCGTTCGCGTGCGGTCGCCTCGACGACCGCGTCGGCCTCGTGGCCTTCGACGAGCGCGTGCACACGCGGATGCCGCCCGCCCGCAACAAGACCGACCTGACCCTGGCGGCGATGTGCACGATGGAGCCGCGGCGGGTCGAGTCCGACTACGCCCTCGCGTTCAGGGTCGCGGGGGGGATGAAGCGCTCGTTGATCGTCCTGTTCACGGACCTGCTCGAGCCGTCGTCGTCACGGCGGCTCCTCGACGCCGTCCCGTACCTGGCCCGCCATCACCTCGTCGTCGTCGCGTCGGTCCTCGACCCCGACTTCGACGCGACCATCCGCGACGACCCGCCCACGGTCGCGGCCGCGTTCGAGCAGGGCGTGGCGCTCGAGCTCGAGACCGGGCGGCGCCTCGTGGTCGCGAGCCTGCGCCGCCTCGGCGTCGAGGTCGTCGAGGCCCCCCTGGAGCGCTTCTCGGCGGCACTCGTCGACGCGTACCTGCGCCTCAAGGCCCACGCCCGCCTCTGACCCACCCCCAAACGCGGGCAACCTGGCCCACCAGCGCCCCAAACCACCCGCGTTTGGAGAGGCCCCAGACCCAAACGCGGGCAACCTGGCCCACCAGCGCCCCAAACCACCCGCGTTTGGAGGAGGCCCCACCCCGAACGCGGGGCGTTACACTCGCGCTGATGGGAGTCGAAGGGCCACGACGTGTGCTCGTGCTCGGCTGCAGCGGAGGCGGGAAGTCGACCGTGGCAACGGACTTGGCAGCCGCGAAAGGCATCCCTGTCCTGCACCTCGACCGCATCGCCTGGCGACCCGGTTGGCGGCCACGTGACATCGGCGACTTCCTGGCCGACCTCGACGCCTTCCTCGCCAAGCCGGGATGGGTGATCGACGGCAACCACCCTCTCGGTTTCGAGCGACGGGCACGCCTGGCCGACATCGCTGTCGTTGTGGAGGTACCCACTGCCGTTTGCATCTGGCGCCTCCTGCGCCGGCGGGTGCGTTACGCCCGGCGCACACGCCCCTCGATGGCCGACGGTTGCGCCGAGCGTCTCCGCCTGCGATTCCTGTGGCACGTAATCCGCTATCGAAGTCGCACCCTGCCCGGCTTGTTCGCGGACCTCGCCCAGGCGGCACCCGAGCTCGAGGTCGTGTTGGTCGGCGGATCCCACTTCCGTAGCCGGAATCACACCCGAGGATCACTGACCCACGTGGCACGATCTCTGCCGTGACCTCGGCACCCACAGACGCCAAGGAGCGCGCGCACGCGTCCGCACACGCGCTGCGCGTCCTCGTCCCTGCCCAGTTCGCCCTCTCGTTGGGCTACGGGGTGCTGTTCGCGTTGCTCGCGCAGCTCCAGGATGCCCACGGCCTGCCCACCGCCGGCCTCGGCCTGATCTCGGGCGCCACCTTCCTCACCTCGCTCGCCGCCCAGCTCGGCCTGGCCCGATACGCCGACCGCGGCCACACCAAGGCGCTCCTCTACGGCGGCTTGGGCGCGGCCACGCTCGCCCTCGTATGGATCGGCACGGCATCGACCCTGTGGGAGTTCGTGCTCGCACGCTCGATCGAGGGTTTCGCGATCGGCTGCTTCGTTCCCGCGGCGAGAGCCTGGCTCGTGAGCGTCGACCCCGACCGGATGGGCCGCAACCTCGGCTACCTCGGCGCCTTCGACGTAGCGGGCGTCACCCTCGGTCCACTGCTGGGTGCCGTCGTCGCCGCCAACTTCGGCCTGCGTGCGCCGTTCTACGTGCTCGCCGCACTCACCCTCGTCGCGTTCGTCGCCGTGATGGCGGGCCGCCCCGCGACCGGCCGACGTGACGGCTCCCACCACGACACCCACGGCGGTATCCGCACCCTGGTCCGCATCAAGCCCGTCCTCGCCGGCGTGGTCCTGACCGTCGCTCTGGAGTTCCCGGTGGGCATCTACGACAGCCTGTGGTCACGGCTGCTCACCGACCTCGGCGCGTCGACGGCGTTCATCGGCGTCGGCCTCGCCCTGTTCGGATTGCCCTACATGCTGCTCACCCCGATCGGCGGACGCCTCTGCGATCGCTTCGGAGCGCTGCGCATCTCCACTTGGGCGTTCGTGCTGATCGTCCCGACGACGCTCGCGTACGGCCTCTTCAAGCGGCCGGGGCTGATCACGGCGATGGCGGTGCTCGAAGCCGTGGGAGGGGCGTTCGCGTTCCCGGGGACGCAGGCAGCGGTGGCCCAGGACAGCCCGCCGCACCTGCTCGCGACGGGGCAGGGCCTCGCGCTCGCGGCGGGCATCGGCGCCGCCGGGGCCGCCGCGTTCGTGGCACCGCTCGTGTACGAGCACGCGGGTTCGGGGTGGCTCTTCGGTGCGGCGGCGGCGCTCATGGCCGTGCTCGTCGGCATCGCGGTCGTCCTGGCCCGCCGCCGCTGAGGTTCCCCACCGGGGACGCCAGCCTCAGAGCTCGCCGAGGCCCTTGGTGATCCCGTCGGCGAGGATCCCGAGGTCCGCGGTCGTGTCCCAGTCGCCGGAGAGCCCGAAGTTGAGGTGGCCGTTGTAGGACACGATCGCGACGCCGACGGTGGTGTGCTGCACGAGCGGCACGTACGGGAAGATCTCGAGCAGCTCGGCGCCCATGAAGTACAGGGGGATCGGCGGGCCGGGGATGTTGGTGATCATCAAGTCCATCACGCGCTGGCGGCCGATCAGAGCCCGCACCGCGACCGAGATGACCGAAGTGGGGACGAGGTCGAAGACCTCGAAGACCGAGTCGGTGCTCGCGACGGCGTCCGACCCCTTCATGCGCTCCATCTGGGCGTGCAGGTCGGCGAGGCGCCGCAGAGGATCCTCCTCGCCGACGGGCAGCTTCACCAGCAGCGGCGCGAACTGGTTGCCAAGGTCGCCGCCCGCACCTGCGGCCCGCACCGACATCGGCACCGTCGCGCGCAGGTGGGCGCCGTCGAGGCCCTCGCCGCGGCCGAGCAGCAGATCACGCAGGCCGTTGGTGACGGCGGCGAGGACGACGTCGTTGACGGTCATCCCGTGGCGGTTCTTCTTCTCCTTGACCTCGTCGAGGCTCGCCCGGACGACCTCGAAGCGCCGCCGCGACCCGATCGGCGACGTGAGCGACGTCGCAGGCGCGGGTGTCGCGACGGCACCGGCGGCGGCCGTGAACGCCTGCGCGACGTGAGCGGTTTCCTTCGCCGTCCGCGCCGGGCGGCGCAGCCTGTCGAGCGCCCGGCCGGCAGCACCGGCGAGGCGGCCCATCCCCTGGCCGATGGCGCTCCTCACCAACGCGAGGTCGCTCGGGGCCGCTTCGGGCTCCCATTCCGCGGGCTGCTGGCCTGCGTCGGCGGGTGGCGCGGGTGTGAGGTCGAGCAGCGCGAGCAGCATGTCGGCGTCGGAGACACCGTCGACCATCGCGTGGTGGACCTTCTGGATGACCGCCTTGCGGCCGTCGTCGAGGTCGATGACCCACAGCTCCCACAGCGGCCGGCTCCGGTCGAGGGGGATGCTCACGAGGCGGCCGAAGAGCTCGAGGAGAGCCTCCTCGTCCCTGCTGCCGCCGAGGCCGACGTTGCGCACGTGGAAGCCGAGGTCGAAGTTCTCGTCGTCCACCCACGACGGCCGCCCGAGGCCGAAGGGTGCGAGGGCGAGGCGCTGGCGGAAGCGGGGGATGCGGTCGAGGCGGCGCTCGATGTGGGCGAGGAGCTCGTCGAAGGTCGTGTCGGTCGCCGCGAAGATCAGGAGCGCGCCGATGTTCATGCTCACCGGTGGCCGCTCGACGTGGACCAGCGCCGTGTCCATCCCCGAGAGCCAACGCCGCTGCGCCATCGGGTTCCCCTGTCCTCGCGCGCTTCCCGAGACCTGTGTGTGCGCCAAGCCTACGGGTCCCACGGCCGGGACGCTCGGGGCTCGGGGAAGCGGCTCGGGGCCGGTGAGCATCCGTCGCTGCGGCCGGGGCGGATCGGCGTTGCCGGCCGATCAGTCCCAGGCCGCTGCGACGGCGCTCCAGTCGGCGGCGGCGTTGCCGATGGCGGCGTTGTCGGCGGCGGCGGCTTCCATTGCTGCCCCATAATGGTAACATATGGCTTCAGGTCAATACAGGGCATGTGTAATGAATTCGCGCCGGACTGTCAAGCGGCGTGCGTACGACTCGAGTCGGCGCCGCGCCCAGGCCACCGAGACGCGGGCGGCGATCGTGCGCACGGCCCGCGACCTCTTCGTCGAGCGCGGGTACGGCCGCACCACGCTCGCCGACATCGCGGCGGCGGCGGGGGTGTCGGTCGAGACGATCTACGCGTCGGTCGGGAACAAGGCCGAGCTGCTCCGGCGGGCCTGGGACATCACCGTCGGCGGCGACGACCGGGACGTCGCCTTCCACGAGCGGCCCGAGGTGCTCGCGATCCGCGACGAGCGCGACCTCGGGCGGCGCCTGAGGATGCACGCTGAGTTGGCGACCCGCACGGCTCGGCGAGTCGCCCCGTTCCAGATCATGGTGGCGTCTGCGGCGGGGGCCGACCCGGCAGCGGCCGCGCTCCTCGAGGAGATGGGCCACCAGCGCCTCGCCGGCATCGGCGTGCTCGCCGCCGAGGCGGCCGCGACCGGCCGGCTCGCGGTGAGCGAGGAGGAGTACCTCGACGTCGTCTGGTCGATGACCGACGGGATGTTGTGGCACCGCCTGGTGAACGAGCGCGGCTGGACCGACGAGCGCTTCGCCGAGTGGCTCGGCCAGGTATGGGTCGACCGCATGTTCGCCAAGCGGGATCGGCCGCGGCGGTCCCGCTGAGCCCGCCTCAGCGCACGGCGTCCTCGATGCGCTTGCCGACCTCGGCGTCGATGTTCTTCCAGTACCCGATGGCGCGCGCGAGCACGTCGGCGCGCACTCCCCCGCTCAGGCTCCCGGCCACCTGGGCGACGAGCCGGTCGCGCTCGGCGTCGTCCATGACCTCGCGCACCAGCGTGGCGGCCTGGCCGAAGTCGTCGTCCTCGGCGTGCAGGGAGTAGGCGCTGCGGACCATCTCGCCGTCGATCGCCCACGACTCCTCGACGGCGGCGCCGCCGTCGGCCCAGCCCCGGCCTCGGGAGTTGGGCGCGTAGACGGCTGCGTCGGCGGAGTGCTCGAAGGCCATCTGCCCGTCGAACATGTAGGTGTTCGTCTCGACTCGGGGCCGGTTGACGGGGAGTTGGTGGAAGTTGGTGCCGATGCGGTTGCGCTGGGCGTCGTTGTAGGCGAACGAGCGCCCGAGCAGCATCTTGTCGGGCGAGAGCCCGATGCCGGGCACGACGTTGCCGGGCGAGAACGCGGCTTGTTCGATCTCGGCGAAGAAGTTCTCGGGGTTCCTGTTCAGCGTCATCCTGCCGACCGGGATCAGCGGGTAATCGCTGTGGGGCCAGACCTTGGTGAGGTCGAAGGGGTTGAACCTGTAGGTCTTGGCGTCGGCGTAGGGCATCACCTGGACGTGCAGCGTCCACGACGGGTGGTCGCCGCGCTCGATCGCCTCGAAGAGGTCGCGGCGGTGGTAGTCGGCGTCGGCGCCGGCGATCTCGGCTGCCTTCGCGTTGGTGAGCGTCGCCCAACCGAGGTCCGACTTGAAGTGGTACTTGACCCAGAAGCGCTCCCCGGCGGCGTTGGCCCACATGAACGTGTGCGAGCCGTAGCCGTTCATGTGCCGCCACGTGCGCGGCAGGCCGCGGTCTCCCATGAGGTACGCGACCTGGTGTGCGGTCTCGGGGTTGAGGGTCCAGAAGTCCCACTGCATGTTGTTGTCACGCAGGCCCGAGTCGGGCAGGCGCTTCTGGCTGCGGATGAAGTGGGGGAACTTGATCGGGTCGCGCAGGAAGAAGACCGGGGTGTTGTTGCCGACGAGGTCGTAGTTGCCCTCGGATGTGTAGAACTTCAGCGAGAAGCCGCGCACGTCGCGCCAGGTGTCGGGGCTGCCCATCTCGCCGGCGACGGTCGAGAAGCGGATCAGCAGGTCCGTCGTGGCGCCCTTCTGGAACAGCGCGGCCTTGGTGTAGGCGGACACGTCCTCGGTGGTCTCGAGGATCCCGAAGGCACCGCCGCCCTTGGCGTGGGGCTGGCGCTCGGGGACCTTCTCGCGGTTGAAGTGCGCCATCTGCTCGACGAAGTGCACGTCGTGGAGCAGCAGCGGGCCGTCGGGTCCGACCGTGAGGGAGTTGCGGTCACTCGGCGCCGGCGCCCCCGCACCGGTGGTCGAACCGCCGCCGCCGTCTCCTTGGGTACCCGCCATCGCGATCGTCCTCCTCGGAACTCCCGGAGGGAAATCCCCCGTGTGGCGCAGCCTACGAGCAGTCGGGATGGTCGTACCGCTCCCCAGCTCTCCGCCCCGAAATCGTGTGTCCTTGGTGGACGTTTCGAGAGGGAGCGTTTCCCCTCACCGACCCCGAGCACCCACCCCCCGAGGGCTGCGGAAGCAAGCAGCTAGGTTCGGCGGATGAGCCCCGGCAACGGCGGCGAGACCCGCATCGCACTCGTGACCGGCGCGTCCGAGGGGATCGGCTACGAGATCGCCAAGGTCCCGTGCCCGCCATGGTCGCCCGCAAGAGCGGCTACGTCCTCAACGTCGCGTCGACGGCGGCGTGGGTCGGCTTGCCCGAGGAGGCCGTCTACTCGGCCTCGAAGGCGTACGTGCTGGCGTTCACCCTCGGCCTCAACGACGAGATGCGCGGCCGCGCCCCGGGCGCTCGTCCTCGATGCGGGCGCCGTCGCCCGGGCGGGTGTCGAGGCGTGCCTGCAGGGCAGGGCCATGGTGGTCCCCGGTGCCGCCAACGCTGCGACCATGCAGGGGGTCCAGTTCCTGCCCCGGATCTGGGTGACCCGCCTGATGGGCCGCGTGTACCGGCGCCGCATGTCCGGGACCGGGTGACGATCCGATGACCGCGCCGCGCAGGGTCCTCGTCACGGGCGCGCGTGGCTTCATCGGCACCCACCTCATGGACTTGTTCGAGCGCCGGGGCATCCCCGCCGTAGGACTCGACCTGCGCGGCGACGGCGACGGCGACGGCGACGGCGGCCGTGTGGTCGCCGCCGACGTGGCGGACCTCGACAGCTACCGCGACGTGCTCGCCACCTGCGACGTCGTCGTGCACACGGCGGCGTTGGTGTCCAACGCGATGGCCGACGCCGACATGTGGCGCGTCAACGTCCTGGCGACACGCGACCTCGTCGCGGCCGCGACCCGCTGCGGGGTGCGCCGCTTCGTGCACATCTCCTCGATCGTCGCCTACGGCAACACGGCGACGGGCGAGCTCGACGAGGACTACCCGGTCCACGCTGACGGCGGCAGCTACGTGCGCACCAAGTTGGCGTCCGAGCACGTCGTGCTCGCGGCGCATGCACGCGGCGACGTCGAGGTCGTCGTCGTACGCCCCGGCGACGTGTACGGGCCCGGCTGCCGGGTTTGGGTGGACGTCCCGCTGCAGATGATCAAGGCCCGCCAGTTCTTCCTGCCCGCACGGGGGCGCGGCTGCTTCAGGCCGGTCTACGTCGGCGACCTGGTGGCGGGTGTGGCGCTTGCGGCGACCACGCCGGAGGCGGGAGGCAACATCTTCAACCTCAGCAGCGACGGCTACGTGAGCACCCGCGACTTCTTCGCCTACCACCACCGCTGGCTCGGCCGCGGTGGGCCGCTGTGCCTGCCGACGTGGCTCGCCCTCGCGATCGCGGAGCCGGGGTTCCGCCTCCAGCTACTCGCCGGAATCCGCAGCGAGGGCTCGGGCGCGTCGGTGCGCCAGCTCACGAGCCGGGCGTGGTTCTCCAATGCCAAGGCCGCTGCGGTCCTCGGCTGGGCACCGGTGGTCGGCCTCGACGACGGCATGGCCCGCACCGAGGCCTGGGCCCGCGACAGCGGCCTGATCTGACCCCGTTCCGGGCGCGCCGGCCCGAGGTCGCGTCGGAGTCCACCGCCGGGGCCGACGTGGTCGACGCGGCCTACGGCTCGCGCTCGGACCGCACCCGATTCAACAGCTCGACGAGACGCGGATGCGCGTGACCTGTCCCGTCGAGTCGAAAGTCAGCGCTGTCTGGGGCTGCTCGATGCCGGGCACCGCCCGCGAGTCGAGGTCCGCCATCATGAACGGCGTCCACTCGGGCGGAACCGTGCCCGACATGTCGTCGCAGATCTCCTCGACGTTGGCCAACAGGAGCAGTCGGGCGTCGGGAGCGACCCGGTAGCGGCGGATCGTGGGGTTGGTGTTCACGCCGGGCATGTCGTGGTTGCCGGCGACGATCGGCTCCGACGTCATCGACTTGGCGTCGATCGGGCCGCTGCCGTCGAGGTAGACCTGCCAACGGTCGAACTCGATCATGGGCCCGTGTGCACCCGTCGTCGACGCCGAGACGATCTGGCCGTAGTCGTACTTCACGCCGTCCCAGTCGAGCACGTCGGTCGTGCCTGCTCCGGGCGCGGCGGGCGCCCCAGGCGCCCCGGGAGCGGCGGTCGTCGTGGAGGTGGTCGTCGACGACGACGTGTGCACGGTGGTCGTCGTGTCGAACGCCTCGGGTTGCACCACGGACCGGGCGCACCCGGACGCGAGCACGACCACCGCACCCAGCACCACAAGCCCGCGCCGCATGCGGCGAAGCTACCGTAAGGAACCGAATGACCGCCGCGGACCTGACACCTCTCCCGGAGCACCACTTCACCTTCGGTCTCTGGACGGTCGGCAATCGGGGGCGCGACCCCTTCGGCCACGAGGTGCGCCCGCCCTTGGATCCCGTCGAGGCCGTCCACCGCCTGGCCGATCTCGGCGCTTACGGCGTGAACTTCCACGACGACGATCTCGTGCCCCACGGCGCGTCGGCACGGGAGCGAGACGCGATCGTGAGGCGGTTCCGCGTGGCCCTCGCGGACTCCGGGCTGTGCGTGCCGATGGCGACCACGAACCTGTTCTCGCTGCCGGTGTTCAAGGACGGCGCCTTCTGCGCCAACGACCCGGCGGTGCGCCGCTTCGCGCTGGCCAAGACGCTCGACGCGATCGACCTCGGGGTCGAGCTCGGTGCGCGCACCTACGTGATGTGGGGTGGGCGCGAGGGAACCGAGTGCGACGCGGCCAAGGACGTGCGGCTCGCGCTCGATCGATACAGGGAGGCCGTCGACACCTGCTGCGCGTACGTCCGCGACCAGGGTTACGACCTGCGGTTCGCGCTCGAGCCGAAGCCGAACGAGCCACGCGGCGACATGTACCTGCCGACGGTCGGCCATGCGCTCGCCTTCGTGGGTGAGCTCGAGTGGCCCGAGATGGTGGGCCTCAACCCCGAGTTCGCGCACGAGACCATGTCGGGGCTCAGCTTCCACCACGCCGTCGCGCAGTGCCTGTGGCATTCGAAGCTGTTCCACGTCGACCTCAACGCCCAGCGCATCGGCCGGTTCGACCAGGACTTCCGCTTCGGCTCCGAGGGCGTGCGCGACGCCTTCTACGTCGTGAAGCTCCTCGAGGACAGCGGCTGGGACGGCATGCGCCACTTCGACGCGCACGCATACCGCACCGAGGACGCCGAGGGGGTGTGGGACTTCGCACGCGGCTGCATGCGCACGTACCTCGTCCTCGCGGCTGCAGCGCGGCGCTTCGCCGACGACGCCGAGATCGCCGCGGCCCTCCACGCGGCGCGTGCCCCGGAGCTCGCGCTGGCGACGATGCCCGACGGTGCCGGCGCGGACGCGATCACGGCGCTCCGGTCCGAGTCCTTCGACGAGGCGGCGCTGTCCGCACGCGGGTACGCGAACGAGAGGCTCGACCAACTCGTGACCGAGCTCCTGCTCGGGGTGCGCTGAGCTGCGATGCCTCTCGTCGCCGGGTTCGACTCCTCCACACAGTCGACCAAGGTCGAGGTGCGCGACGCCGACGACGGCCGCCTCGTCGCCAGTGGACGTGCGCCCCACCCCGAAGCGATGCCTCCGCGCAGCGAGCAGGACCCCGAGGGGTGGTGGCGTGCCCTGCAGGACGCGATGGCGTGCTGCGGTCTGCGCGTCCCGGTCGATGCGGTGTCGGTGGCGGGCCAGCAGCACGGCTTGGTCGTCACCGATGCACTCGCCCGCCCGCTGCGACCGGCGAAGCTCTGGAACGACACCGAGTCGGCGCCGCAGGCACGCCTCCTGCGTGAAGCGTGGGGCCCGCGGCGCTGGGCGGAGCGGACCGGCCTCGTGCCCGTCGCGAGCTACACGATCACGAAGCTGGCATGGCTGCGTGAACACGAGCCGGAGGTCTTCGCACACACGGCGCGAGTGTGCCTGCCCCACGACTGGCTCACGTGGCGTCTCTGCGGGGAGCTCGTCACCGACCGCGGCGACGCCTCCGGCACCGGCTACTGGTCGCCCGCAGACGAGGCGTGGGCGTGGGACGCTCTCGCGCTCGTCGACAC
The DNA here is from genome assembly GCA_046331095.1 of Acidimicrobiia bacterium. Lineage (GTDB taxonomy): Bacteria > Actinomycetota > Acidimicrobiia > UBA2766 > UBA2766 > JAIBAC01. The sequence continues at coordinate 319,918 of JAXLRM010000004.1, read as the reverse complement.
GGACCGCGACTGGGCCGCGATGCTGCCCACGGTCCGTGGGCCTACGGAGGCGGCAGGCAGCGCGCTGCTCGCCGGTCGCGACGTCGTGGTCGCGCCAGGCACCGGGGACAACATGGCGGCGGCGCTCGGCCTCGGGATGGGTCCCGGCGACGTGGCCATGTCGCTGGGAACGTCGGGCACCGTCTACGCGGTCACGACCGCACCGACGGCGGATCCCACCGGCGCGGTGGCCGGCTTCGCCGACGCGACCGGCCGCTGGCTCCCGCTCGTGTGCACCCTCAACGCGACCCAGGTCGTCTCGGTGGTCAAGCACCTCCTCGGCGTCGGCACCGCGGAGGTCGACGCGCTCGCGCTGGAAGCGCCCGCGGGCAGCGACGGCCTCGTCCTCGTCCCGTACCTCTCGGGCGAGCGGACCCCGGACCTGCCCGAGGCGTCGGGCCACATCGGCGGCCTGCGCACGAGCACGTCGCGGGCGTCGCTCGCGCGGGCGGCGTTCGAGGGTGTCGTGTGCGGATTGCTCGACGGCCTCGACGCCCTCGATGCCGCGGGCGTCCCGGTCACGTCCGAGGGTCGGTTCTTCCTCGTCGGCGGCGGCGCCCGTTCGCCGGCGTTCCGCGAGGTCGTGTCGCACCTGAGTGGCCGCGCGATCGTCGTTCCCGATGTCGACGAGCACGTTGCGGCCGGGGCGTGCGTGCAGGCGGCGGCCGTCCTGCACGGCACCCGCCCCGAGGCCGTGGCGCGGTCGTGGGACCTGGGCGCCGGCATCGAGCACCGTTGCGCTGGCGCGCCCGGATCCCCGGGGCCCGGGCCCGGGCCCGGGGAGATCCGTGCCCGCCACCGGGAGCACCGCCGGCGGCTCTTCGGGATCTGACATCCCTGGGGGCTGGGACGGCGCCGCCGGTTCACGGCCGTGGCGGTGCGGCTACGCCGTGGCCGAAGCGCCTCGGTCAACGGCGACGTCCTGGTAGCGGGCGACGGTGAACGCGATCATCAGCGGCACGACCGTCGCGAAGACGACGAGGCCGAGGGTGAGTGCGGTGAGCGGCCCTGCCGGGATGTCGTTCCTCACGAACGCCCACTCGATGATCCCGCTCTGGACGACGTAGGCGAGCAGGGCCCAGAGGAAGACCTGGCGGAACCGGCTCCACGCGAACGGGCGGATGGTCACCGTCATCACGCCCGCGACGAGCTCGAGGACGAGCGCGGCGACCACGAGCACGGTCGGCAACGTCAGCGACGGTTGCCGCTTCGCCTGCGCCGCGAGGATCACGCCTCCGGTGATCGCCAGCGCCAGTGCCGCCATCGAGACGCCGACGACCGGTGGGAGCTTGCGCTCGAACGGGCGCACGTGCGCGGCTTCGGCGGCCGTCATCGCGACGCCACCCTTGTCATGATGAGCAGCGTGGCTATCTGCATCAGCCCGGTGATGCCGGCCGTGTAGACGAACCGGCGCATCAGCCGATCGATTACGTCGCCGTCGGGCCGGGGCTTCTTCATCTCGAAGAGCACGGCGATGTTCGCGGGTTCGAGGATGCCGAGCGCGACGATTGCCATGATCGCCACGATGACCATCGAGGCGACCAGCCACGGGTAGTTCACACTGCCCGCGTAGAGCCCGCCGAGGTCCAGGGCCAACTGGAAGCCCGCAGCCAGCGTCATCAGGACGACGGTGGGCATCAACAGCACCATCTTCGGCATGAACCTCGAAGAGAACTCCGCACGCGCCGGGTGGGACAGCCGCCCGAGGATCGGTCCCAGGATGAGGCCGACGTAGAGGTCGACCGCGGTCCACATCCCGCCGCCGGCGACGTGGGCGAACATGAGGGCCCACGGCGAGTTGGACGCGATCGCGTAGATGACGAAGATCACCGCGGCGGCGACGAACGGCAGGCCCTTGAGCGGCACGATCTCGATGTCGAGCTGGGGGGGTCCGTGCCCTGGGGGTGGACCCGCCGCCTCGAGTGAAACGCCTGTGCCGGCTTCGCTCATGCCACGACCCGAGAGTGACCGACGTCCGTGCGGATGCCGATGCTACAACGACGTCGGCAGGGAAGGAACCGCCGCCGGGGCCTCCGGAGCCCGCCCCCGAGCACATGGGGCGACGTGCGCCCTCGGCTACCGTTGCGCCCCGGGCCTGACCCCGGAAACGCCCGTCAGCCCTCGTAGCTCAGGGGATAGAGCACCGGTTTCCTAAACCGGGTGTCGGAGGTTCGAATCCTCCCGAGGGCGCCGCGAGCCCTCCCCTTGGAGCACGCAGCGGCCAAACCCGGGGGGTTGGAGCATCAGGCGGCCACGGGTGGCCGCCTGATGCTCCAAAGTGGCTGTCCTGGCCGCGGGGCACTCCAACCTCGCCGCCGTTTGGCACGGAGGTCCTCCCGAGGGCGCCGTGAGAGTGGCGTCAGCCGGCGGGCTTGATGTTCTGGTTCACGTGGAAGAGGTTGGCGGGGTCGTACGTCTTCTTGATCTGCGCGAGGCGCTCGTAGTTGCCCTTGTAGTTGTCGCGGACGCGGCCCTCGTCGTCGCCGGACATGAAGTTGACGTACCCGCCTGCTTCGGAGTGCGGCGCGATCGCGCCGTAGTAGTCCCTGACCCAGGCGATGTTGGCGTCGTTGTCGGCGGGGTCGGGCCACATGCCGGCGATCACGGTCGCGAACTGGGCGTCGCGGTACGCGAACGCGGTGGCACCGGCAGGCACCCGGTTGGCGGCGCCGTTGATCGGGTAGATGTGCATCGTCGAGTTCACGACGGGCACCTCGGGTCCGTGCTCGACGTGGGCGCTGATCGCGTCGTCGGTGAGCTCGTTGACGAAGGCCGCCTTCCAGTAGTGCTGCAGCCCCGGCGGCACGAGTGCGTCGAACGAGCTGTTGAGAGCGGGATAGGGCATGGGAGCGACCATCTCGGCCGCACGCGGCGCGCATCCCCGGATCGGCGCGAGTGCGGCCTCGCCCTGGTCGAGAGGCCCGGCCCAACAGCACACCATCACACAGAACGGCTTGCCGTGCTCGGACTCGGGGATGAACGGCAGCGGCGGCGCGATCTGGAACGCGGGGAACGCGCCCATCTGCTCGGGAGCGTCTGCGATGTAGTCCCTGTAGAACTCGAGCACGTCGCGGGCACGCTCGAGCGGGTAGAAGAAGAGGCCGGCGAAGATGTCCTTGACCTCGTGGAGTTGGAACTCGAACGAGGTCACGACGCCGAAGTTGCCGCTTCCGCCGCGCAGCGCCCAGAAGAGCTCCTCGTGCTCCTTGTCGCTCGCGACCACGACACGCCCTTCGGCGGTCACGACGTCGGCCGAGACGAGGTTGTCGCACGAGAGGCCGAGGCCGCGGGTGAGGTGGCCGATGCCGCCGCCGAGGGTGAGCCCGCCGACGCCGGTCGTCGAGATGATCCCGCCCGTGGTCGCGAGACCGTAGGGGTACGTCGCGTGGTTGAAGTCGCCCCACGTACAGCCGCCCGCGGCCCGGATCGTGTGGGTGTGGGGGTCGACGCGGGTGCCGTTCATGGCGGCGAGGTCGGCGACGACGCCGCCGTCGTTGGTGCCGAAGCCGGGCACGCTGTGGGAACCACCGCGCACGGACAGGTCGAGGTCGTTGTCGCGGGCGTAGTCGACCGCGGCCATCACGTCGCCGGTGTCGACGCACTCGACGACGACACTCGGGTGGCGGTCGATCATGGCGTTGTACACCCGGCGGGCTTCGTCGTAGCCGTCGTCTCCGGGTTCGATCACGCGTCCACGGGCGCGCTCGCGCAGATCTTGCAGGCTTGTGTGGGGCATGGGCACCTCTCGGCTGGCGGCTGGTTCCACCTTCGCGCCGCCCGTCTGGAGGCGCAAGGGGCGAATCCGCGAGGCGACCGCCACGTCCCCGGAAGGCCGACGACGGCACCGCTAGCGTTGCGGCCATGCCAACCGAGCATGCCGTGCAGGTGTCGGGTCTGGTGAAGTCGTTCGGGCGCACCCGGGCGCTGGACGGGCTCGACCTGACGATGGCAGCGGGCGAGGTCCACGGCTTCCTCGGTCCCAACGGCGCCGGCAAGACGACCACGATCCGGATCCTGCTCGGCCTGATCCGAGCCAGTGCGGGCGAAGCGCGACTGCTCGGCGGCGACCCTTGGCGCGACGCCGTCGAGTTGCACACCCGCGTCGCGTACGTTCCCGGCGAGGTGACGCTGTGGCCGAGCCTCACGGGCGGCGAGATCGTCGACATGCTCGGGCGCATGCGCGGCGGGCTGGACGAGGCACGCCGCGCCGAGATGATCGAGCGCTTCGACCTCGACCCCACGAAGAAGGCCCGCTCCTACTCGACAGGCAATCGCCAGAAGGTCGCGCTGGTGGCGGCCCTCGCCTCCCACGTCGACTTGCTCGTGTGCGACGAGCCCACGCTCGGTCTCGACCCGTTGAAGGAAGCGACGTTCCGGGAGTGCGTCCGCGAGCTCCGCGACGAGGGCCGTACCGTGCTCCTGTCGAGCCACATCCTCGCCGAGGTCGAGGCCGTCTGCGACCGGGTCACGATCATCAACAAGGGCCGCACGGTCGAGACCGGTTCCCTGGCGGACCTGCGCCATCTCACGCGGACCTCGATCAGCGCCGTGCTGCGGACCCCCGCGGCCGGTTTGGAGGACGTTCCCGGGGTGCACGACCTCCGCGTCGAGGGGGATCGAGTGACCTGCCAGGTCGACTCGGTGCACCTCGGCGACGTGCTGGCGCACCTCACGGCTGCAGGCGTGGTCGACCTCGCGAGCCGCCCGCCGACACTCGAGGAACTGTTCCTGCGCCACTACGACTCCGGCGCGGCGCCGGCCACCCCACGGCCGGGGGCGGCGGCGCCGTCGTGACCAACCTGGCGGGAACCGCGACGCTCGTACGGCTGATCCTCAGACGCGACAGGATCCGGCTGCCGGTGTGGCTCGCGTCCCTGGGCGGCGTCGCGGCGATGTCGGCCGCGGCGACCGTCCCGCTGTATCCGACGGTCGAGTCGCGTGTGGTCGCGGCGGAGGCGCTCAACAGCCAGGCGTCGCTGGTGGCGCTCTACGGCAGGATCTACGACCCGACCTCGGTCGGGTCGCTGGCGCTGGTGAAGCTGGGGGGCTTCGGTGCTGTGATGGTCGCCTTGCTCGCGATCTTCACCGTCGTGCGCCACACGCGGGCGGAAGAGGAGGCGGGACGCCTCGAACTGGTCCGGTCCACGACGGTGGGGCGGCATGCGTCGCTGACCGCGGCTCTGCTCGTCGCGGCCGCCACCGACGTGGTCCTCGCCGTCGTCACCGCCGTCGCGCTCGTGGCAGCGGGCCTCCCGGTCGAAGGGTCGATCGCGTTCGGATCGGCCTGGGCCGGGGTCGGGATCGCATTCGCGGCCATCGCCGGCATCGCCGTACAGCTCCCGCGCAGCGCCCGTGCGGCCACCGGCATCGCCACGGCGACGCTCGGCGCCGTCTACCTGCTGCGTGCCGTCGGCGACGCCGGCTCCGAGACCGGCACCGGATGGCTGACCTGGCTGTCGCCGATCGGCTGGGGACAGCAGTTCCGCCCCTATGCCGGGAACCGCTGGTGGGTTCTGCTGATCACCCTCGGCTTCGCGGCGGCGGCGAGCACCGGCGCCTACCTGCTGGCCTCACGGCGCGACACGGGTGCGGGGCTGCTGGCGGACCGGCCGGGCCGCGCCAGGGCGAAGCCGTCCCTGCGCGGCCCCCTCGCGTTGGCGTGGCGCCTCCAAAGGTCGACATTCCTCGCGTGGGCGGTCGCGTTCGTCGTGCTGGGTCTGGTCTTCGGCAACCTGGCGTCGAGTGTGGGCAGCTTCTTGAGCAGTCCGCAGGCCCTGCTCTGGATGGCGAAGCTGGGCGGGCAGAAGGGCCTCGTCGACATGTTTCTCGCCGCCGAGTTGAGCTTCGTCGGCGTCTTCGCGTCCGCCTACGGCATCCAGGCGGCTTCGCGCCTCCACTCCGAGGAGTCGACCGGCCTGGCAGCACCGGTGCTCGCCACCGCGACGAGCCGGAGCGCGTGGGCCGCCGGCCACACTGCGATCGCGCTCGCAGGCACCACAGTGCTGATGGTGCTCGCCGGGCTGTCGGCCGGTCTCGCCCACGGCGTCCAGTCCCACGACATGGGCGAGGTGGGCCGCGTCCTCGCAGGTGCGCTGGTGCAGCTCCCGGCGGTCTGGATCCTGACGGGGCTCGTCGTGGCGGCCTTCGGGATGGCCCCGCGTACGGTCTCGCTCGGCTGGGTCGCGCTCGCGGTGTTCATCTTCCTGGGCGAGTTCGGCGCGCTGCTCGAGCTACCGCAATGGGCGATCGAGTTGTCCCCGTTCGCACACGTCCCCAAGCTTCCCGGGGCTCCCGTGCACGTGACGCCGCTGGCGCTGTTGTCCGCTGCGTCGGTGCTCCTCGTCGCCGCCGGCCTGACCGGCTTCCGCCGACGCGACCTGGCGTAGCACGCCAGGAGCACGCGGCCCGCGCGCCGACCCGACAGACCACCTCGTGCGGTGATGCCTGACGCGACCCCTCACGTTCGGAGGAGCCCAGGCGGTCTCACTTGGCGAGCTTCTCACGCTCGTAGGCGACGACCGACTTGATGTCGTCCTCGCTGAGGGTGTCGCCGAACTTGGGCATCGACCCGGGGACGGCACCCTTGCCGGCGTTGCCGGAGTTGTTGGCGCCGTAGGGGCCCGACTGCGACGCGCCCTGCTCCTTGACCCACTCGATGTGGTCGGCCTCGTTGGGGAACACGGTCTTGACCGTCGACATCATCGGGCCGACGCCGCCCTCACCGTTCGCGCCGTGGCACGTGGCGCACTGCTGCTTGTAGATGTTCTCGCCCGCTGCCGCGCTGCCGCCGCCGCCGCCACCGGCTGCTGCGGTCGTGGCACCACCGCCGGTGCCGCTGTCGCTGCCGGAACCGCACGCGCCGGCGAACAAGGCGACGGCCGCCGCTGACGCGACGAGCACCCCGGCTCGCTTGCGGGTCGTTGCACGGATCCTGCCCATCGCCGGCCAAGCCTTTCATCGCTTCCGGGGTTCACGTCGGGACTCGGCGCAACCTAGCGGCGCCACCGGTCCGCGGGCCAGACGGATGCCTCCCACCTGGCCACCCCAGAGTCAAGCAGGCCGCGTCCGGAAGCGCGAGGGTCGAACGTGCCGTCGTGGACTCCCCGGACGGACCTGCAGCGCGGGACTGTCGGCCCGTCGCAGCCCGCGGCGGCCCGGCAGTGGGCCGGGCGCCCGAGGTGCCGGGGGGCCCCGTGGGCCAGGTCCTTAAGCCTCTGCTCGCAAGCTCCTCCACGCTGTTACATCGAGTCAAGGCGGGTAGTGGGTCCCGGACGGGACACGTTGCATCAGCTGGCATCCACACGACGAGGGAGTCAAATGGCCGACTCGGAAACACGCAAGGGCGGTTCAGCACGGCGGTCGCGCTGGACCGGGAGAGAACGGACCCTGGCACTGGTTTCGGTCCTCGCGCTCGTGTCGCTGTTCGTGGCGACGTGCAGCACCGGGGGCGGCGGAGTCTCGGGATCCGCGTCAGACGTGATCAAACAACGCAACCTGTCGGACCAGGACGTCGTCAACGCGGTGTCGACGTACACCCCGAGCGGGGTCACCGACGAGTACATCCAGTTCGCCTCAGGCGGGCAGTCGGGTCAGGTCTTCGTGATCGGCGTGCCGTCGATGCGGCTCCTGCGCACGATCGGCGTCTTCACGCCGGAGCCGTGGCAGGGCTACGGCTACGGCGACAAGGCGACCGAGCAGGTCCTCGCCGAGGGTGACTGGCAGGGCAAGCAGATCCGCTGGGGCGACACCCACCACCCGGCGCTGTCGGAGACCGCCGGCGACTACGACGGCCAGAACCTGTTCATCAACGACAAGGCCAACGCCCGCGTCGCGGTGATCGACCTGCGTGACTTCCAGACCAAGCAGATCGTCAAGAACCCGCTCACGTGGAGCGACCACGGCGGCAGCTTCGTGACCCCGAACACCGAGTGGGTGATCGAGGGCGGCCAGTACGCCCAGCCGCTCGGCTTCGCGTACCAGCCCCTCAGCACCTACAAGGAGCTGTACCGGGGCATGATCACGATGTGGAAGTTCGACCGCACCACGGGCCGCATCGACCCGGCGCGCTCGTTCGCGATGGAGCTGCCCCCGTACTTCCAGGACCTGTGCGACGCGGGCAAGCTCGAGTCCGAGGGGCTGATCTTCTGCAACTCGTTCAACACCGAGCTCGCCACCGGTGGCACCTTGCCTGCAGCGCAGGGCGGTCCCGGCGGGGAGCCGATGGAGAAGTCCACGACGGTCAACGACATGGACTACCTCCACGTGATCGACGTGAACAAGGCCGCCGAGGCGGTCGCGGCGGGCAAGTCCACCGACATCAACGGCATGAAGGTGATCCCGCTGGCCGTCAGCAACGCCGAGGGCCTGCTGCACATGGTGCCCGAGCCCAAGAGCCCCCACGGCGCCGACGTGACCCCGAACGGCAAGTGGGTCGTCGTGTCGGGCAAGCTCGACCCCCACGTGACCGTCTACGGCATCGACAAGATCAAGGACGCGATCGCGAACAAGAACTACGAGAAGAACGACCCCTACGGCGTGCCGGTGCTCAACTTCGACGCCACCAAGGAAGCCCAGGTCGAGCTCGGCCTCGGCCCGCTCCACACCCAGTTCGACGACAAGGGCTACGCCTACACGAGCCTGTTCCTCGACTCGGCGGTGGCCCGCTGGTCACTCGGCGGCGACAAGACACCCGACGGCGAGAAGCCCTGGTCGCTGGTGAACAAGGAGAAGGTGCAGTACAACATCGGCCACCTCAGCGCCGCAGAAGGCGACACGGTGAGCCCCGACGGCAAGTACCTGGTGGCGCTGAACAAGTGGTCGATCGACCGCTTCTTCCACCCGGGACCGTTGTTCCCGCAGAACTTCCAGCTCCTGGACATCTCCCAGGGCGGCAAGACGATGCCGGTCATGTACGACATGCCCATCGGCGTCGGTGAACCGCACTACACCCAGATCATCAAGGCCGACAAGCTGCATCCCGTCGAGGTCTACCCCGACGTCGGCTGGGACCCGATGACCTGGTCGGTCGATCCCAACGCCCCGAAGCCGGGAACCGAGAGCATCGTCCGCGACGGCAACAACGTCACGGTCAACATGACCGTCGTCCGCAGCCACTTCACGCCCGACCAGATCGAGCTGAAGAAGGGCGACAACGTCACGATGCACCTGACCAACATCGAGCGGGCACCGGACGCGACCCACGGGTTCGCGGTTCCGGGCTACAACATCAACCTCAGCCTCGAGGCCGGAGAGGCGACGACGATCAATTTCGTCGCCGACAAGGACGGGGTGTACCCCTTCTACTGCACCGAGTTCTGCTCGGCGCTGCACCTCGAGATGGCCGGCTACATGACGGTCGCGCCGTAACGGCGGTGACCACGACGACGACGTAGTAGGAGCGAAGAAGATGGGGATCACCGAGAAGATCCTCGGACCGAAGGTCCCGCCCGAGGAGGCGCACAAGCACTGGGCTCGTTACCAGGTGCCGCGGATCCTCTTCGTGGCGGCCGCGGTCCTGCTGGTGGTCTCCATCTTCTTCCCCTACTGGAACCTCAGGCTCGTCGCCCCCCAGTACCCCAAGGGCCTGCATGTGCAGGCGTACGTGAACCGGCTCGAGGGCGAGACGGTCAGGGGCTTGAACGCCCTCAACGAGCTCGAGGAGCTGAACCACTACGTAGGCATGGCCTCGTTCGAAGGAGGGGCGACGCTCGAGCGGTCGGTGGCCGTGATCGCGATCGTGGCGGTCGCGGGCATCCTGCTCGCCGCGCTCGTGTTCAGGTCGCGCTGGGTTGTGTTGTTCACGATCCCGGCCCTGTTGTTCCCGTTCCTGTTCCTCGCGGACCTGCAGTTCTGGCTGTGGCGCTACGGGCACACCCTCGACCCGTCCGCCCCCCTCGCCGGAGCGGTGGGGGACTTCACACCGCCGGTGCTGGGCCCGGCGCAGATCGCCAACTTCGAAACCCTGGCGCTGCCCGGGCTCGGCCTCTACCTGGCGTTCGCCGCGACGATCCTGATCGCAGTCGGGCTCGTGCTGCACAGGCGTGCGTACAAGCCCCTAGTCGACGAGGCCGAATCCGCCACCGGCACCACCGGCGGAACCGATGCAGGATGAGACTCGCAGGCTTCGCTGCCGCCGTGGCGGTGTCGGCCGTGCTTCTCGCGCCCGCGCGGGCGTCGGCGGACGCACATGACCTGCAGGCGCTCGTAGACGCCGCTCCTGCGGGGTCGACGATCGAGGTGCCTGCCGGCACCTACGACGGCTCACTCAGGATCGACAAGCCCGTCAGGCTGGTCGCCGTCGGTGAGGTGACGATCGACGGGGGCCGCAAGGGGTCCGCCGTCGAGGTCCACGCGCCCGACGTCTCGATAGAGGGCTTCGTGATCCGCGGCAGCGGGACCTCGCTCAACTCGATGGAGTCGGGCGTGAAGCTGCTCGCCCCGAGGGCACGCCTCGTCGACAACAGGATCGAGGACGCCCTCTTCGGTGTCTGGCTCGAGAACAGCCCCGACTCCTATGTTGCGGACAACGTCGTCGTGGGCAAGGACCTCGACCTCGCGGTCCGCGGTGACGGCCTGCGCATCTTCGGCTGCGACCGCTGCCGCTTCGAGCGCAACGCCGTACACGACACGCGCGACAGCGTGATCTGGTACAGCAAGAACGTCGAGTTCGTGGACAACGAGGTGACCGGGAGCCGCTACGGCCTGCACTTCATGTTCGCGGACGACACGGTCGTGCGGGACAGCCGCTTCACCGACAACTCCGTCGGCGTGTACGTGATGAACAGCAAGAACATCCGCATCGAGAACAGCCTCATGGCACGCAACGTCGGCCCCAGCGGCGACGGGCTCGGCCTCAAGGACACCGACGGCTTCGAGGCGACCGGCAACCGGATCCTCGCGAACCGGGTCGGGCTCTACGTCGACAACTCCCCGACCGAGCTCGGCATCCACCACTACTTCCGCGAGAACATGATCGCCTTCAACGAGATCGGCCTGCAGTTCCTGCCGTCGGTGCAGCGCAACGTGTTCACCGACAACGTGATCACCGACAACGCGAAGCAGGTCAGCGTCGAGGGCGGTGGCGCCTTCCACGGCAACGACTGGTCCCTGGACGGGCGCGGCAACCACTGGGGCGACTACGCGGGCTTCGACTCCGACGGTGACGGTATCGGCGACGTCCCGTACCGCATCGAGGACCTCTTCGGCACGCTCACCGACCGCGAACCCGCGCTCAACCTGTTCACCGGGACGCCGGCATCGCGTGCGATGGACCTCGCCGCACGCGCGTTCCCACTGTTGCGGCCCGACCCGAAGGTCGTCGACGACTCCCCGCTCATCCACGCGCCGCCGATCCCGCCCGTGCGCGGGGCAGAGGAGCGACCGCGCTCGGCCTGGGCACTCCTGGTCGCCGTCGCCCTCGTCGTGGCGGCAGCGGCGCTCGTCGCGTCCTCGGGTGCATTCGCCGGCCCGCGCCGATCGCGGCGCAAGCCCGTGGAGGCGCCGGCGTGATCGAGGTGTCGGGGCTGACCAAGGTGTACGGGACGACACCGGTGCTGCGCGACGTGTCGTTCACCCTCGCCGACGGCGAGTCCCTCGCCCTGTGGGGGCCGAACGGGGCGGGCAAGACGACCGTCCTGCGCTGCGCGCTCGGGCTCACACGCTACGAGGGGACGATCGAGGTCGACGGTCTCGACGCCACCACCCACGGCAAGGCCGTGCGGCGCCGCATCGGCCACGTGCCCCAGGAACTGGCGTTCTTCCACGACCTGTCCGCGATCGAGACGCTCGATCTCTGCGCCAAGATCAGACGGGTCGACGTCTCCCGCGGCGACGAGGCGCTCGAACGCGTCGGCCTCGCCGACGCTGCCGGCAAGGCGGTCGGCGCCCTCAGCGGTGGCATGAAACAGCGCCTCGGGATCGCGATCGCCCTCCTCGAGGACGCGCCGCTGCTGCTCATGGACGAGCCCACGTCGAGCCTCGACGTGGCGGCCCGCGAGTCCGTCCTGGAACTGCTCGCAGGGTTGAGGGACCAGGGCCGCAGCATGCTGCTCACCACGCACCGACTCGAAGAGGTGGGCATGCTCGTCGACCGTGTGCTCGGCATGGAGGACGGGTGCGTCACGACCGAGTGCGCCCCGTCGGAGCTGGCCGAACAGCTCGGCCTGCGCTCGTGGCTCCACCTCGTCCTCGCCGAGGAGGAGCTCGAGCCTGCCCTCGAGGCCCTGCGTGGGCGCGGCTTCACGGCGCACCGCAACACCAAGGGCATCCTCGTCGAGGTGTCCGCCCAGCACAAGGCGGAGACGTTCGCGGTGTTGCACGAGACCGGGCTCGAGCCGCTCGACTTCGAGGTGTGGCGATGACGGAGCCGACGGCGACCGCCGCTATGCACGACGAGGACCTCGGCGAGGGCATCGACTGGGCGACCGTGATCGTCCTCGCCCGCAAGGAGCTGCGCGACTCGGTGCGCGACCGCTGGTTCTGGCTCTACGCGGCGGGCTTCGCCCTCGTCGCTGCTGCCCTCGTCTTCATCGGCCTCTCCAACCAGGGGGTCGCCACCTACGGCGGCTTCGGGCGCGCCACCGCGTCGCTCGTGACCCTGGCGCAGTTGATCGTGCCGCTCATGGGCCTGACCCTGGGCGCGCGCACCGTCGCGTCGGGCCGCGAGCGCGGGACGCTGCGGTTCCTCCTGAGCCTGCCCGTGAACCGCAGCGAGGCGTTCCTGGGCATGTTCGTGGGCACGGCGCTCGCGTTGGCCGTCGCGGTCGCAGCCGGATTCGGCGTCGCGGGCGTGCTCGGGTTCTTCGGGTCGGCGTCGTGGGACCCGCTCGCGCTCGGCTGGATCGCGCTGCTGGCGTGGCTGCTCGCACTCACGATGCTGAGCGTGGGCATGCTCGTCAGCGTCCTGAGCCGGCGTGCGTCCACGGCCCTCGGACTCTCGCTGTTCGTGTGGCTCCTGCTCACGTTCCTCGGTGACCTCGGGATCATGGGGACGGCGGCGGCGACACGGTTGCCGGTGAACGTGCTGTTCGCCTCGGTCGTCGTCAACCCCGTCGAGGCGTTCCGGCTCGCGTCGATGATCACGCTGCACGGCTCCCTCGACGTGCTCGGCCCTGCCGGCTTCTACGCCGTCGACACCTTCGGCAACGCGCTCTTGTGGGTCGTTGTCGGGGCGATGGTCCTGTGGGCGGTGGTGCCCTTGGTGATCGCGTGGGTTGTATTCGATCGCCGGGTCGACCTTTGACGCGGTCGGCGTCGGCTCTCGTGGTGGCCACGGCTGCGATCGCGGTGACGCTCGGGGCTTGCGGGGGCGGCGACACCCCTCCCGACATGGCCTACGGGCGCGACGTGTCGGCCGAGACCCACATGATCATCTCCGAGGCCCGCTTCGCGGCCGTGTACCGGACACCCGAGGGCAGCGAGCGCAAGTTCGAGGACATCGCCAAGATGATCGCCTTCGGCACTCGCATGAATCAGCTCGACGGGGCGAAGGTGTGGGTGCACGACCTCGACACCGGGGATTGGATCGACGCTTCGACCGCGTCGTTCGTGGTCGGCGGGCAGGGCATCGACACCCCCGGAGGCGGAGGCATCGTGGCGTTCGCGGACAGGGGGGCGGCCGACGCCTTCGCTGCCGACCACGGCGCCACGGTCCGCACCTGGGACGAACTGGTTTCCGCTCCGCCCACCACGTCTCCTGCACCGTCCGGCCCCCCGATGTGAGGGTGGGCCCCCTCGCCCTCCCAAACGCGGGCAACCCGTACCGCTGGCGGGACACCCTGCCCGCGTTCGGGTAGACGCCCCTCCCAAACGCGGGCAACCCGTACCGCTGGCGGGACACCCTGCCCGCGTTCGGGTAGGCGCCCCTCCCAAACGCGGGCAACCCGTACCGCTGGCGGGACACCCTGCCCGCGTTCGGGACGGGTCGGAACCGGCCCTCCGGGTCAGGGGACGACGAGGACCTTGCAGTGGCGATCCGGGTCGGCGAGGTCCTCGAACGCGGCCGCGACACCGTCGAGGCCGACCTCGCCGGTCAGCATCGGGGTCACGTCCAGCTCGCCCGCGGCGATGTGGCCCAAGGTCGCGGCGAACTCGGCGGGGTCGTAGCCGAAGCAGAACCGGATGCTCAGCTCCTTGGCGATCCCGAAGAACGGGTGCACCGTGTCGGGCTGCATGCACACCCCGACGACGACCACACGGGTACGCATCGGTGCAAGACGCAGTATGTCGTCGATGACGCCGGGAACCCCGATCGCCTCGAAGACCACCAGGGAGCGGCCGCCACCGGCGCGGGCCCACGCCGCGAAGGCGGCTTCTTCCCTGGGATCGACCGCCTCCTGAGCCCCCATGCCCAACGCGATCTGGCGTCGCGCCGGCGAGAAGTCGGCGGCGACGACGCGGTCGACGCCCCGCAAGCGCAGCGCCGCGATCACAGCGAGCCCGACCGGACCGCAGCCGAGCACCAGGGCGCCGTCGCGCGCCTCGATGCCGGAGCGGTTGACCGCGTGCAAGCCGACGGCCATGGGCTCGGTGAGGGCGGCGTGGCGCGCATCGAGACCGTTGGGGACCTCCAACAGCAGCGGTACCGTCAGCAACATCCGCTCGCCGTAGCCGCCCATGACGTCGTTGCCGTACGCGATCGGGCGGATCCCGGCGGACGTGACCAGGACCGGGACCGAGGTCACGATCGTGCCGGGTGCGGGACCGGCGGTGTCGGGGCCCAACTCGAGGACCTCGCCGCAGAACTCGTGGCCCATGTGCACGTCACGGTCGAGATCGACAGCGGGCACCCCCAGCTCGGGAAGGCCCTCCATCTCCTCGGCGAGGGCGAGCATCTCCGCTCCGTGGCGCACGAAGTGCAGGTCGGAACCGCAGATGCCGCACGCCTTGACACCCACGAGTGCCTGGCCCGTCCCAGGACGGGGTTCGGCGACGTCGTCACGCACGACGATCTCGCCGCCTCTGAGCACCGCTGCACGCACTGGCATCACCTCCGGTCTCGGCCGTCCACCGGCTCCGCAGCGCGACCTCCGCGGACCCGTCCACCACGCGAAACGGCGGGCGCACTCAACGGCCGCTGCGCAGACAAGCCGCCGCCTCGCCGGGAGACAGGAAGCGGACGCCCTCGCTCCTGAGCGGCTCCATGGCGGCGGTCAGGCCGTCGACGTCGGTGGTCCAGTTCGTCGCAGCGTAGAAGTTGACCAGGGGCCGTTTCGACACCGCCGTGGCGACGAGGTCGCGGACCAGTCCGGCATGCTGGTCGGACGTGTAGCCATACGTGGGCAGCATCGAGACCAGGGTGACGAGCCCGCTCGGGCGCACGTAGACGGGCGGCTGGCGCAGGGTCGCGAGCAGGCCGAGCAGGTCGTCGTAGCCGCTCAGGATCAGGTCGGGCGTCGTGGCGGTGCGGGCCGCGTCGTAGCTGGGCCAGTCGGGCCACCACGGGAAGCCGAGCGGCTCGAGCGTCCAGAACGTGTGCAGGCCGAGGCGGTCCATGAGCGCGAAGCTCTCGGACAGGAACCGGTCGCGGTCGCGGTTCACGACCGGGTACTGATACGCGACCCCGAGCATCCCGACGAGGTCGTCGTTGGGCGTCGCGGTCCGCACGTAGTGGTCCCACAGCGCCGGCGCCAGGACCGCGAGGTCGGGCGACATGCTCCACGCCATCGGCAACTCGCCCCGGTGCGGCGACGCCCAGAACGTCGGCTGCTGGAACTGCTTGATCGAGGTGATCACGTTGTCGCCGTCGGTGAGGCCGAGCACGACGTTGACGCCCTCGGGCGTGCACGGCGCGACCCCGCTGTGGTCGCGGGGCGCCACGACGGCACGGGGGCGGTCGGCGCCGACCGCGATGTGGAACGACATGTTCGTGGCGCTGTCGCTCGGCACGAGGCGCTGGTCGAGGATCGAGAGCGCTCCGACGGCGACGATCTCCTCGGGGCCGGTGTCGGACACGTAGCCGTAGTAGGTGAGCCCGCGGGGGAACGTCGCCGTGAGGAAGGTCAGCCACAGGAAGCTGGGGCGGTGCGGGCGCGTGAACATCGTGAAGATGCCCTGTTGCACGTAGAGGTCGCGAGCTGCGTGCAGGTCCGGCCTCTGGTTGGCGAGGCCCTTGTACGCGAGCCGGCCGCGGTACACGGACGCAGTCGCCCAGTACGCGACGACCTCGTTGGGGTAGCGACCGCGCACGTCGTCGAGTTCGCGGATCCCGAGCGCGTCGAGAAGGGGCACCGTCGCGGGCGTGGCTACGACGGCGCCCTTGGCGGCGGCGACGGTGGTCGCGACGTTGACGCTCCAGTCGACGGCAGGGTCCGCGACCACGTAGCCGGGCACCTCGAGCGCGAAGCGGGCGAGTGCGTCCTCCAGTGATCCGCGGCCGACGACGTCGACGAGTCCCTCGCCGGTGTAGATGTCGAGCACCGCCTCGTCGGTGCCGGCGAACTGGGCGTCGGGCGAGGAGTCGACCACGTACAGGCGCGCCTGCGCGCGGTTCACGACTCCTTGCAGCGTCCGCGCCAGCAGGTCACGATCCGCCGATCCGCCCGCGAGGTCGAGAACGAACGTGGGCCCGACCTCGGGGTGTGCGGTGAGCATCGCGTCCGACTGGCGCTCGAGCGGGTCCGCCGCCGGCGCGGGCAGATCGGCTCTCGCCCCACCACAGGAGAGGACAGACGCCACGGCTGCCGCGGCGACGAACGTCACGAGTCGACGCCGGCGTGCCGAAGGTCGCGCCCCCTGTCCCACGTCCCGGTTGTACCAGAAAACGCATGCCGCCGGGCGAGCGTGAACCATCACCGGAGCGCCCGCGCGCGAAGGGCTGTCCCGCCGGACCGGGCAAGAAAGGTTTCAAGTCAGACCACCTCCGCGTCGATGTTGTCACTTCGCCCAGAGGCGGAAGACAGGGAGAGACACCATGACCCAGCAAACCCGTTCCCCGCGCCGTAAGCGGATGGCGCTCGCCGTGCTCGCCGGCGCCGTGGCCGTAGGAGCCGTCGGCGTATCGGCAGCGAGCCTCGGCGGGGTCACCTCGAGTGGGCTCGGCGCGGACGTGGGTGTGGTCGGCTCGTGTGACACCGACGGCGTGGCTCTCGCGTACACGAACACCTACGACGCCACGCTGGGTCGCTACCAGACGACGAGCGTGAACGTGACCGGCATCACCGGCCGCGTGCTCCGGAAAGGCGCTCTCGCTCACACTCAAGGACTCCGGCGGCGTCGCTCGGCTCGGGGACGGTCGCCTCGATCAGCGGCACCTCGGCGGCGGTCACGGTGTCGGGCAGCGGAGCCAACGCCAGCGCTGTCACCGGTGCCGCCGTGATCATCAACGGCTGAGCCGCGACCAGCGTCACCGTTAGCGGCACCAAGAGCCGTTGAGGCCCATGCGGCGCCCACAACCGCTCACCGCGATCGGGGCGATCGGCGCCGCCTGCATCCTTTCGGGGTGCTGGGTCGGATTCGGCGGAGCGCACGCGGCTTCGGTCGGGGGTGTCACCTCGACGAGCCTGACGGCGCTCTCGACGGCGGCTGCACCGGGCGCACCGGTGGTCGTCGCCTGGGAAGCGTTCACTGGGACCAGCGGAACCAACTTGAACACGACCACCACCGACGGTGGGGCACTGACGTGGGCGGTCAACCCGTCGGGTACGTGGACCATCCAGACCAACAGCGCTGCATCGTCCTCGGCGAGCACCTCCCTCGTCGTCAACGCGGGCACGTGGAACGGGTCAGTTGAGGCGACGATCAGACGCAACGGCGCCACGACCTTCGCTGCTGGCCTCACCGCGAACCGCAACAGCGCCGGCACCCAGTACCTGGCGGTGGAGTGGACGAACACCACAAATGGATCCTTGATCCTGCGCAGCTACAACGGCAGTTTCACAAACCTCGCGAGCGTCACCAACCTCTACCCGGGCGGCATCGCCACGGCACCGGCCTCGTTCCATCTGCGCCTCACAACCTCGCCGACGGGGGTACTCGCCGCGTACATCGACAGCACCCTGGTGGTGACGGCGACGCTGTCGGCGTCGAACCAGACGACCTTCAAGAACGGCACCCACCAGCTCTTCGGCCTCTACCAGCGCACCAGCAACGGACTCCGCTGGGACGACTTCCACCTGGACAGCCCATGACGGCTTCGAGACTGTTACGCCTGCTCGCCTCCCTCGGGGTCTTCGCCGCCCTGGCATTCGTCCTGTGGCCGAAGCAGTTCGGCGGGGACGCGGTCTTCGCAGTCGTGCAGGGCCAGTCGATGGAGCCCACGTACCACCAAGGTGACTTCGTCTACGCCCGCTCGGGCGGCCCGGTCGCGGTGGGCGACGTGGCGATCTACCGAATCCCCGAGGGCGAACCCGGCGCCGGGGCCTTGGTCGTGCACCGCGTCAAGGAGATCCTGGCCGACGGGCGCCTCGTCTTCCAGGGCGACAACAAGGCCCAGCCCGACGACTTCACCCCGGCGCCGGGCGACGTCTTCGGCGAGCCCGTCCTCGATGCCGGCTCGTGGCCTACGCGGCTGCTGGTTCTCACCCCGGTGGTCCTCGCCATCCTCTCGGGGGTCGGCGTCGCGATGGCGCTGTGGCCCGAGCGTGAACCATCCCGCGTACCTTTGCCCGGTGAACGACTCGAACTCCACCGGCGAGGGCCGTGACCCCGACGAGTTGCTGGGCATGCCTCTCATCGAGGCGATGCAGACCCAGCGCGCGATCCGCCGGCTCCACACCGAGCCCGTCCCCGACGAACTGCTTGTGCAACTCCTCGAGCTCTCGCTCAAGGCGCCGACGAGCTCGAACAGCCAGGACTGGTCCTACGTCGTCGTCAAGGACCGTGCCCAAAAGGCCCGGCTCGGCCGCCTCTACCGCGTCCTGTACCGCACCTTCATGCCGCTGCTCGATCGCGGCACGGCACGCGACCCCGACGCGGCGCGCCAGATGGAGCCGGGCAAGTGGCAGGCGGAGCACTTCGCCGACATCCCGGTGTTCGTGATCCCGTGCTACCGCCGCGGCATCAAGCACATGGCCGTAGGCTGGCCCCAGATCTCGGTGTCGTCGTACTACGGGTCGGTGTACCCGGCGGTGCAGAACCTCCTGCTCGCCTGCCGCGCGGTCGGTCTCGGGGCGTCGATCCAGACCCTGCCGATCTGGTGCGTCCCGGTCGCGAGGCGCATCCTCGGCCTGCCTTGGAACGTGAACCCGGTCTGCATCATCCCGATCGGGTGGGCCAAGGGCCGCTACGGCCCGACACGGCGCCGCCCGATCGGTGAGGTCGTCCACGTCGACCGCTACGGCAACCGCCCGTTCCTGTAGGCCAACCCGCGATTGCGGAGGCCCCCCTCCCCAAACGCGGGCAGCATGACCCGCACACGCAACACATAACCCGCGATTGCGGAGGCCCCCCTCCCCTAACGCGGGCAGCATGACCCGCACACGCAACACATAACCCGCGATTGCGGGGGATTGCGGGGCAGGGCTTCAGGGGACGAGGACTGCCTTGCCGACCAGACGGCGACCGGCGAGGTCCGCGAGCGCCGCTGCAGCGTCGGAGAGGGCGTACGTCGTAGGGACGACGGGGTTGAGCCTCCCGGCGGCGACGTCGGCCATGACGTCCTCGAGCATCGCCTGGTTCACGTCGCCGTGGGTGAGCGACCAGGCGCCCCAGTCGACGCCGACGACGCTGCGGTTGCGCAACAGGATCTGGTTGACGGGAAGGCGCGGGATCTCCCCGGACGCGAACCCGACCACGAGGAGACGGCCGTCCTCGCCGAGCGTGCGCAGCGCCTGCTCGGTCAGCGCTCCACCGACGGGGTCGACGGCGACATCGACGAATCCGGCGACTTCGCGCACCCGCGTCTTGAGCTCCCCGCCCGAGTAGTCGAGCGTGTGCACGGCACCGGCGGCCCTTGCCGCATCGAGGCGTTCCGGCGACGACGCCGCCGCGACCACCTCCGCTCCCAAGGCGCGCGCCGTGTCCACGCACGCGAGCCCGACGCCGCCGCCGGCGCCGAGGACGAGGACCTTCTCGCCCGCACGCAGGGCGGCCCTGCGCTCCAGGGAGAACCGTGCCGTGGCGTAGGCCTGCAGCATCCCCGCCGCACGCTCGAAGCCGAGATCTTCGGGGAGGCGGACCAGCCGCGACGCCGCCGCGTTCACGGCTGACGCGTAGCCGCCGAGTCCGACCATCACCAGGACGCGGTCGCCCGGCGCCCATCCGTCCACTCCGGGCCCCGTCGCCTCGACGACGCCGGCGACGTCACTGCCGGGCACGAACGGCACCGGCGGCTTGATCTGGTACTCGCCCTTGACGAAGAGGGCGTCGACGAAGTTGACCCCCGCTGCGCGCACGCCGACACGGACCTCGGCCGGACCCGGCTCGGGCAGTGACCGTGTCTCGAGACGCAGGTTGGCAAGCGGCCCGACCTCCGGGCAGACCACGACTGTGACGTCCATGGCCGTGTTCTAGCGGGTGTCCTCGACCGCGGCGCCATCCGCGCCACGGGCGGCGCCCCTCCGTAGCATCGCTACCTTCGAGCCGGAGGATCGATTGGCGACCCCCAAGAAGCCGACCGCGACGTCGAACTTCGGCGTGTCTCGGCGTGAGAACCACGACGCATCCGGCTTCTACGCCCGCTTCACGGCACCGGCGCTCTCCGACGACGCGCTGGTCGACGCCGCCAAGGACGTCGACGCGATCTTCTGCGGGTCCGCCGCCGAGATGACGGCGATCGCGGACCGCTCGGTGGCGCTCGTGGTCACGTCACCTCCGTACTTCGCCGGCAAGGAGTACGAGGAGGCGCTCGGCGAGGGCCACGTGCCCGGGTCCTACCTCGACTACCTCGGGATGCTCGAGGACGTCTTCGCCGAATGCGTCCGCAAGCTCGAGCCCGGTGGCCGCATCGCCGTCAACGTCGCCAACCTCGGGCGCAAGCCGTACCGGTCGCTGTCCGCGGACGTGATCGGGATCCTCCAGGACCGGCTGCGCCTGCTCCTGCGCGGCGAGGTGATCTGGCAGAAGGGCCGCGGCGCCACGGGGTCCTGCGCCTGGGGTTCGTTCCAGCGGCCCACGAACCCGGTCCTGCGCGACCTGACCGAGCGCGTCGTGATCGCGAGCAAGGGCCGCTTCGACCGTGCGATCGCCACACGCAGACGCCTCGGCCAGGGCCTGCCGTCGGAGTCGTCGCTCACACGCGACGAGTTCATGGAGGCGACCACCGACGTGTGGCACCTCCCGGCCGAGAGCGCGACGCGGGTGGGTCACCCGGCGCCGTTCCCGGTGGAGCTCCCCGAGCGCCTCGTCCACCTCTACACCTACCGCGACGACCTCGTGCTCGACCCCTTCATGGGCTCGGGCACCACCGCCGTGGCGGCGATCCGCGCCGGGCGCCACTACGCCGGTTACGACACCGATGCCCGCTACGTCGACCTCGCCCGCGAGCGCGCACGCCTCGAGACCGAACGGATCGCCGCTCGTTCTGCAGAGGTGGGCACCTACCCCCTCGTCTCCGGTCGGGCCGCGGTCGCGGACGACGCGCCTGCAGGCTCCGTGGAGGCGGCACTCGCAGCGGGCCTCGCCGCCAAGGACGTAGCACACGCTGTGGTCGTCGCGGCCGGCTTCGCGGGTGTCGAAGCCGACGTCGCCGTCGGCCACGGTGTCCGCGTGACCATGTCGGGCCGCGACACGCGCGGACGCGAGTGGCTCTTCGACGTCTGTGGCGGCCTCACCACCGGCCACGGCGGCCTGCGCAGCACCGAGGTGATGTGGCGAGCGCTCGGCAGGGCCGCCGTCGTCCACGAGCTCGCGCCGTCGGCGCCGCTCGTCCTCCTCAGCACCGACCTGCCACCACAGGGGTCGCCGGCCGCCCGCGCTCTGGCCGCCGCGGTCGGTCCCGGCAAAGCCGTGCACGCGGTCGTGCACATGCTCGAGCCCGGCGGCCGCGCGGACCTCGCGACGCTTTGTTCGGGCTGACCTTCGAGGCGCGGGATCACGGGGCCACGGGCGCCGAAGGGTGGTTGAATGACAGGTGCCGCCCGAAGCCGTACGTGCAAGTCAGGAGAGCCCCATGGCAGAAGCGCTCATACTCGAGTTCAGCGGTGTCTCCGAGGCCCAGTACGACGCCGTCAACGCGAGCCTCGGCGTCGATGCCCGCACCGGCGCCGGCGACTGGCCCTCCGGCCTCCTCGTACACGCAGCCGGCTACGCCGACGACGGCACGTTCGTGGTCACCGAGGTGTGGGACTCACGTGAGGCCCAAGGGGACTTCATGGAGTCACGCCTCGGCGAAGCGCTCGCTGTGGGAGGCGTGACCGACGCGCCCAAGGTGACCTGGGTGTCGCTGGTGTCGCACCAGAGCCCTGGGCTCTGAAGCCACCACGCGGCTGCTTCACCCGGAAGCGGCGTCCGGGGACGGATCGCCCCAGATGCGGCCGATCGCGCCCCACACGTCTGCGAACTCACCGGGGGTGTGACGGTACGGGTCGCGAAGCGACAGGTAGCCGCGCAGGACCGGGGCGAGCACCCGCAGGGGCACGCGGCGCCAGCCGACGATCGCCCGGGCTTCCGCGAGGGTGTCGGCCAGCGAGTGGTGCTGGAACGCGAGCACCTCCTGCGCCCGCGAGGCGTCGACCCAGTCGGTCGGGAACCAGTCGCCGTCGCTCGCCGGGTCGCCGCGCCTGGCCGCGGGTAGCGCGTTCGCGAGACCCGCGGCGCTGATCATGGAAGCGGTGAGCGCCCCGTGGGACGTCCGGTGCGAGTCGTCCCCCCCGATCAGGAACACCTCGGCGGTCGCGTCGGTCGTGGTCGCAGCAGCGAACGCGCACGCGACGTCACGTACGTCGACCGTCTGGATGCGCCCGTCGACGGGCAGCGCGGCGCTGAAGCGCATCATGTCCGCACCGGCGTCGGTCGGCGGGGTGGGGCTGATCACCCCGCCGAGGCGCAGGATCACCCGGTCGAGCCCGGAGCCGGTGACCAGCTTCTCGGCTTCCACCTTGTGGGCGCCGTAGAGGTCGCACGGGTCGGGTGCCAGCGCGGGCGTGAGCAGCCCCGAGCAGCGATGCGGGTTGCGCGCGCCGTACACCGCGACGCTGGATGCGAGCAGGAACCGCGGCGCTGCGGGCAGCGCCGACGCCGCCCGGACGAGGGAGGCCGTCGCGCCGACGTTGACCTTGCGAGCCAACCCTCGGTTCGCGTAGCAGACCGGCGGGATCACGGCGGCAAGGTGCACGATCACTTCCGGTGCGACACCGTGGACGAGGGCGTCGACGGCACCGGCGTCGGTCAGGTCCGCCCAGCGCATCTCGACACCAGCGCTGCGGTCGAGGCGGGCGGCCTTCTTGCGGTTCGCCGGGACGTCCACGTCGGTTGCCACCACGCGGCGGCCCTCGTCCGCAAGGCGGCGCACGACGGCGGAGCCGACGAGCCCGAGGGCGCCGGTGACGAGGACGGTGTCGGTGCTCACAGCCGCCCCGTGTCAGTCCCGGATCTCGGCGATCACCTCGCCCAAGCTGCGCTGGGGCGGACCCGTGAGCAGCGGGACGATGTGCTCGGTCATCCACGGCCCTCCGACCTCGGTGGCGAGGCGATCGAGGACCGCTGCGTCGTCGCCTTCGATGATCAGGATCGCGTGGTCCTCGCCTGCTTGCACGACGACGAGACGCCGGAAGCCGTCGATCGCGGACGCCGGTCCCTCGATCGCAACTCGTGCACGCTCGAAGAGGTCACGGTCGAACGGCTCGCCGAAGTGGAGGTGGTTCACGACTATGTGCATCCACCGACGATATCCACCCGAGCCGGGGCACGCGGGGTCGGCCTTGCCGACGCGAGGGCGCACCAAGGACCATTCTTCGACGCAACGACTTCCGTCGAGGAGTGAACCGTGGACCGATCCGATCCGGTGCTCGTCGTCGGCGGCGGGATCGGCGGTATCGCCGCTGCGCTCGCCGTCAGGGCTGCCGGGCGCGACGCCGTCGTGTTCGAACGCGAAGGCGACCGGCGCGAGGTGGTGCACGGTACGGGCGTGATCGGCGCCGACGGCGCCGCGTCGATCGTGGCTGCGTGGATGCATCCCGGCGTGACACCCCACTACGCGGGCTGGACCGCGTGGCGCGGCGTGGCCGGTTTCGCCAGGACCGCGATGCCGCGGCCTCCCTTCGGCGAGACATGGGGACCCGACGGCCGGCGCTTCGGGACGGTGCCGCTCACGGGCGGCCGCGTCTACTGGTATGCGACCGCGAACCGGCCCGCGGGCGAACGTGCGACGAGTGCCCGTGCCGAGCACGCCGATCTCGTGCGCGACCTCGGGGGCTGGCACGCCCCCGCCGCGGCCGTCCTCGACGCCACCGATCGGACTCCTGGTCCGGTGCAGCGGTGAGGCTCACTCCGATGCCGCGACGCGGCCCGGTAGCGCTGTCGCTCGCGCTCGTCCTGTCCTTCGGTGCTTGCGCTGCGCAGGTCACCGATCCCCCGCCGTCGGAACCGGATGCGGGCAGTGCGACGACACAGGCCGCCGCTGCACCTGCGCGCTGCCCCCACTTCACGAACGGCGAGCGCGTCGGGCAGGTCGGCGATCCCGACCTCGCCGAGATCTCCGGGCTGGCGGCCAGCAGGCGGAACCCGGGGGTCCTGTGGGTGCACGAGGACAGCGGCAACCCCGCCGATCTCGTCGCGCTGGGCACCGACGGTGCCGTAGCCGCCAGGTTCCGTCTGGCTGGAGTCAGCGCCCGTGACTGGGAGGACGTCGCGGTCGGGCTCGGTCCCGACTCGGCGACCTCCTACGTCTACCTCGGCGACATCGGGGACAACCTCGGCGACCAGGCGTCCTTCCGCGTCGTCCGGGTGCCCGAACCGAAGGTTGATCCAGCCCGGGCGTCGGCGGCGCGCACCGAGCTCGGGGGTGCCGTCACCCTTGCCGGCCGCTACCCGGACGGCTCCCACGACGCCGAGACGCTCTTGTCGGACCCGCGCAGCGGTGACCTCTTCGTGGTGACCAAGTCCGACAAGGGCCGCAGCGGGGTCTACCGCTGGCCTGCTCCCCAGGCACCGAACGCGACAACCGTCCTCGAGGCGGTCGCCACCGTCGACGTGAACGGCCTCGACGGCGCCATGGACCGCCGTGTCACCGCAGGCGACATCTCACCCGACGGAGCCGCGGTGCTGCTGCGTACGTACACGAACGCGTGGATGTGGCGACGCGGCGGGGACGAATCCGTGGCAGACGCGCTCGCCGGTGATCCGTGCCCGGTGCCCCTGCAGTTCGAACGGCAAGGCGAGGCGATCGGATGGGACGCTGCGGGCGACGCCTACTTCTCGACGACCGAGGGAGCCCGGCCACCCATCCTGCGCTACGGCCGCGAGTAGGGTTCGCGGCGCATGTCCCACAGCTACTACGACGACCTGGTGGGGTCGTCTCCCACGCCGGTGTCGGCGTCGGAGCACACAGTCGAGCGCATCCACACCGACACCAGGGTCAACGTCGTCAGGATCGCGCTACCGGCGGGTGGCGAGCTCGCCGACAACAAGGCCCGCAACCCGGTGATCATCCAGGCGCTGTCGGGGTCGGTGCGCTTCCGCATCGACGGCGAGGAGCTCACCCTGAGGCCCGGTGGCTGGATCCACGTGTCGGCGCGCCAGCCGCACGCGCTCGAGGCCCGCGAACCCACGGTGCTCCTGATCACGATGCTCAAGGGCGTCGGCCTGGACGGGGAGTAGAGCGTCGCCGCGCGGGATCGCCCGTGTCGTGGTCCCGGTGTCCCGATTCCCCTCCGAAGCCGGACGCGTGCGTAACTTCGACCCATGGGCAAGTTGAGCGTCCGTGGTATCACGCGTGGTTACGGCGGCGAACCGATAATCGAGGGCTTCGACCTCCAGGTGGGCTCCGGCAAGGCGCTCGCGCTGATCGGTCCCAACGGCGCCGGCAAGACGACGCTGCTCCAGACGATCGCCGGACAGCTCGAACCGGAAGCCGGAGACGTCCGCGCCGGCGGTGCCACCCTCACCGCCGACAGGCTCGAGTTCCGCCGCAAGCTCGCCTACGTGCCCGACAGCCCGGTCCTCTTCGACGACCTCACCCTCGCCGAGCACCTCGCGTTCACCGCCGCCGCGTTCGGGGTGGACGCGGCCTCGGCCAGTCCCCGCGCGGACGAGCTCCTCGAGCGCTTCGGCCTGACCCACCGCGCGGACGAGCTGCCGGGCACGTTCAGCCGCGGGATGCGCCAACGCGCGCAGCTGTGCTGTGCCTTCTTGCGTCCCGCCGAGGTGATGTTGATCGACGAGCCGTTCGTGGGACTCGACCCGATCGGGATGCGCACCCTCATCGAGCTCTGCCTGGAGAGGAAGGACGAGGGCTGCGCCTTCGTGGTCGCCACCCACGTGCTCGGCGCGATCCAACGGTTCTGCGACGAGCTCGGTGTGCTCGCCGGGGGCGAGCTGCTCACGAAGGGCCCGCCCGCGAAGCTGCTCGCCAAGTACAAGGCCGCCACCGTCGACGACCTCTTCGTCGCGCTGGTGGGCGACGCGGCGTACGAGTCCGGCGGCCGCGACGGCGGCAGCCGCTGATGGGGGCCACCGACGCCGTGGCCGGGACCGGTACCGGTACCGAGACCGGTCGCGACGCGCTCCGATACCTGGCTCGGCGCCGCCGGCGCCATCGCGTCGGGGACCTGCAGGCGTCGGAGGTGCTCTACACCATCGAGATCATCGGCATCCCGACAGCCGCGTTCGTGTTCCTCGGCTACTGGGCGCAGACGACCCACGTCCAGAGGGTGCCGGTGCCAGGCTGGCTGCAGTGGGCGGCGGGCGCGGTGCTCCTCCTCTACGCGCTGCTGCGCCTCGTCTCGGCGGCGGGCCTCGGACCTGTGCGCCTCGAGCCCGCAGAGGCGCAGCTACTGGTGAGCGCGCCTCTCTCGCCACGGCGTTTCCTGACACCCAAGATCCTCACCGCCGTGGGCCGGGAGGCGACCGGCGCAGTCGCCGTCGCGCTCGGGTTCGCGGTCGAGGTCGCCGTCGTGTTCGGGGCGCCGTTCTGGCAGACGTGGCTGGCAGCCGTCGCGGGTCTGGTCCCGTACGCCGTCGCGGTGTCGTCGGCTGCCTGGCTCGTGGAGAACTCGCCGCCGGTGCAGCGCGCGGTCAAGACGGCCTTGCCGCGCCTGGCGTGGCTGCCGGCGCTCGCGGTCGTGGCCGCGCCGTTTGCCGTGAGCCACCTCGGGTCGGCGGGGACGTCGACTGCCGCGAGATGGTGGGGGCCGTGGGCGTGGGCCGCGGACCCGTCGGTGTCGTCGGCGTCGGAGGGTTCTCCACGCTGGCTCGGAGCCGCCGCCGTGACCGCGCTCGCCACGATCCTGCTCGTGGCGGCCCTGTGGCGTGCGGGCCGGCCCGCGGTCGAACAGATTTCGGCACGGTCGCGCCTTCTCGCCCAGGCCAAGGCACTGCGCTTCTTCCAGGACAGCGTCGGCCTGCACGCCGTCCGCCGCCAGCTCTGGGCGCGCCCCGGGGCTCGCCGTAGCGGGCGTCCGCGGCGGCCCGGACTGCCCGCGCTCTTGTGGAAGTCCGTCACCCACGTGCGTCGCGAGGGCACCGGTGCCTGGGGTCTGCCGCTGGCCTGCGCGCTCGCAACCGCGATCGCTGCCGGCCGCGGCACACCGGCGCTCGCGATCGGCATGGCCGTGGTGCTGCTCTACGTCCCCGCGTCGCGGTTGCTGGCACCGATGCTCGCCGACGTCGAAGCGGCGACGTTCACGAGCCAGCTCCCCTACCCCGCCCGCGTCAGGGTCGTGTGCGCGCTCTTCGGACCCGCTGTGCTGCTCGTGCTCAGTGCCCTCGTGGCTGCCGCCGTGGTGGGTCTCGCGGGGCTCGTGCCCGCCGAGCGTGCCCTCGTGGTCGCCGGGCTCGGGCCGCTGGCGTTGCTGTTCGCGCTCGCCTGTGCGGCGTTCGGAGTTGTGCCCCGCGACCTCGACGCGATGTTCCTGCTGCCCCAGGAGCTTCAGTTCCTCGCTCGCTATCCGGGCCAGCTCGTCTGGCTCGCCGGGATCGCCGCCGCCGTTGCCGCGGCACTGCACTGGCGCAACCTGGGGTCGGTCGTCGCCGTGCTCGCGGGAGCGACGGTCGCGGTCGCATGGCTCCTGACACGGTCGTACACGAAGTCGGTCGCGCCGGCCGAGATGGCAGTGCCGCCGGTCTGGGGCAACTGAGGACGCGGACGGCCGACTGCCCAGAACCCATTTGCGTCCTGGGCGCGCCGGGCCCATCCCGATGGGGTGGGCGCGCCCAGGTCGGGAATCGATGGGCCGAACGCAGTCGTCGCCCTCAGGCGCCGGGAGCCAAACGCGCAGCGCTGCGCTCGCGGCCGAGGGCAGCAAGCATCACGTGCAGCGGTGGAGTGACGCGCAGGCCCGGTGCGAGGGCGTCACGCAACGCGCCGAGGCTCGCCTTGCGGTCGGGACCCGCCGGCACGGCCGCGTCGATCGCGGCGGCGAGGGCGCCGACCTCCCAGGGACGCGTGCCCAGCAGCGCGGCGACGAGGTCGTCGTCGAGGACGGCCACATCGCGACCGCCGCGGTCGTCGATGCCGAGAAACCCCGCCAGCGCGCCGGCCGCCGCGAAAGTCGGGATCCGAGTACGCACACCCTCGACGAGGACCCGCACCTGCTCCTCGGTGAGCTCGATGCCGGCACGTGACCGCAGCTCCGCAGCGAGACGTTCGGGGCTCTCGCACTCGGCGAGCCACCTGCGGCTGAGCGCCTCGAGCTTCTTGGGGTCGTAGCGCGGCGACGCCTTCCCCAAGAGCGCGAGGTCGAAGCCGTTTGCCATCTCCGCCAATGCCTCCAGGTCGGTGCGCTCCGCGAAACCGAGGTTCGCGAGATAGGCGCACAACGCCCCCCCGGGAACCCCCTCGTCGTCGAGCAGATGCCGGATCGACAGGTCACCCTGGCGCTTCGAGAGCTTCTGCCCGTCAGCGCCGACGAGCAACGGTACGTGTGCGAACTCCGGGAGATCTGCGCCGAGGGCGCGGAACACGAGTGCGTGCTGGGGCAGCGAGTTCAGCCAGTCGGCACCGCGCACGACCGACGTGATCCCCATCTCGGCATCGTCGACACAGGACGCGAGGTGATAGGTCGGTCGTCCGTCGGCGCGCATGAGGGCGACCTCGGCGATGTCGGCGACGTCGACACGGATGGCACCGAAGACCCTGTCGTGGACCTCGACGGCGCCGTCCGCGGGGACGCGCAGTCGCAGCACCGGGTCGACACCCTCGACCTGCCGCGACGACCCACGGTGGGCGCTGCGGCCGGCCTTGGCTCCTTCCCTTCCCGCCTTGTGCGCGGCGACATCGGCGATGGGCGGGGTGTAGTCCCAGTAGGCAGCTCCGGAAGCCAACAGCTCGTCTGCAACCGCCCGGTGGCGCCCGGCGCGCTCGGAAGTCGCGTACGGCGCGCAGGGCCCACCGACGTCCCAGCCCTCGTCCCAGTCGAGGCCCAGCGCATCGAGGTCGGCACGGATCTCGTCGGGGGCAACAGTCTCGCGGGCGACGTCGGTGTCGTCGAGGCGCAGGACGAAAGAGCCTCCACGGCTGCGCACGTCGAGCCAGGCGAGCAGCGCCGTCCGCGCGTTGCCGACGGTGAGGTAGCCCGTGGGCGACGGGGCGTAGCGGCCCCGGACTCCGGCGGGCGCGACATCTGTGGTCATCCGGTGCAGGCCTCCAGGGTTCAAACTCCGAGCAACAGGTCGCGGGCGCGCCGCAGCGCCATGAGCCGGTCGGCGGCGCCGTCGTCGTCGGCACCGTGGTCCGGATGCGCGGCGCGCACGCCACGGCGATAGGCCCGCAGGACGAGGTCGGACTCGACCGCGGACCTGTCCGGCGGCAGGTCGAGCGTCTCGAGGGCCCACACCACGCGACTGTCGGCCACCGAGATCGCGGGGCTACCGAAGACCGCTGCGGCAACGAGGTCGTGGAGGTCGTCCGCTGACCCGAAGGCGCCGGACGCGGCGAGACCGCGCACAGCGGCTGCGGCCGCGAGCGCCCTGGAGCGCGTCCGCGTCGGGAGGAGGTCGAAGGCCACGAGTGCGCCGACGACCTGGGGAGCCGGCGGCCCGTGCACATCGAGCGCGAGACGCCAGCCCGCTTCGGTCGTCACGAGCCGGTGCACGCTCGAGTCGAGCCCGTGGCGGTCGAGCTGGATCCGGTGCCTCAACGCGCGTGGCGGCCGGCGCCTCTCGTCGAGCGCAGCCGTCAGGGTGTCGAGATCCCCGGCTTCGGTCGCGTCGAGGCAGGCGAGGTTGGCGCCCAGGACGAGACAGCCGAGGTACACGGCGGCATCACCGGCACGTGGCCCGTTCGCCACGATCGGATCGGGTGACACCCGCCGCGTGGCCGACGGATGGCGGCTGTGGAAGATGCGCAACTCCGCGGCGACGGCCATCGTCGCTGAAGGGTATTCGCACACGGGCCCGCCGACTGATTCGTGGCCGGCTCGGAGAGCGACCCGCTCAGTCGCCGGCGTCGACGGCGGTCCAGGTGACGGTCGCCTCGCCGGCGGCGGCCCCGCTGCCGTTGCGGACCGAGAACGAGTAGCGGTCGTCGAAGGGGGCCTCCGCGCACGGCCGGCTCGGCACCACCTCGCGGTTGCCCGAGGCCATCGTGGAGATCTGCCCACCAGGGCCCGTCACCAGTGCGGTCTCGGCATCGCTCGACGTCCACGAGAGGACGGTTGCGGTCTCGGTGGCACCTTCGTTGCAGGCCATCTCGACCGGCGACAGCGTGATCGTCGCCGTCGGGGGGGGCGGCACCGTCGTCGGTGCCGCGGCTGCCACGACCTCGGCGCCCGTGGTCGGCACACGCGAGGTCGTGGATCCCGGAGCTGTGGTGGTGCGTCTGGCGGCCGTCGCGGGTGCAGCGGCAGGCTCCGCCGGACCGCGCTCACCTGGCGCGACGCTCCGTGGGAGCAGCATCACGACGACCAGAGCGGCCGCCAGCACGAGGCCGATCCCGAGCCAGACGAGCCCTGCACGCTTGCGGCGTCGTCGTCCCTCGACCGCGTTCAGGTACGGGTAGTTGCGCGGCGACAGGTAGTCGTCGCCGACGGTGGGACCTCGGCCTCCTGCAGGCTCGACGATGCCGGTGCGGGGAGCGCTCTGGTCGTCCATCGGAGGCCGAGGCTACCGGCCCCCCACGGACCCCCCGCCCACTGGGCCGGGACCCACTTTCAGGCGAGCGACGATGATCGGGGGTAGGCGTCGCCGGGATCGGTGAGGACGTTGACGACCGACGCGACTCCGCTCGCGAACGCGCGGTCGAGTGCGGGACCGAGCTCGGCTGGGTCGCTGACGAGCTCGCCGTGACCGCCGAGTGCCTCCATCACGAGGTCGTAGCGCGTGTCCTGGCGCAGGTCGCAAGCGACGTCGTAGCCGTACATCGCCTGCATCGGGTGCTTCTCGAGGCCCCAGATGCCGTTGTTGCCGACGATCACCACGACGGGGAGGTCGTAGCGGACGAGCGTGTCGAGGTCGAGACCGCTGAAACCGAAGCCTCCGTCGCCGCTGAGCAGCACGACCTGGCGGTCGGGGTGCACGTGACGTGCTGCCATCGCGTACCCGGGTCCGGTGCCGAGACACCCGAACGGGCCGGGATCGAGCCAGCAGCCCGGCTGGTAGCTGTCCACGAACTTGCCTGCGTAGCTGACGAAGTCGCCACCGTCGCCGATCACTACCGCGTCGCGGTCGAGGCGCGGGAGCAGCTCGCCGTACACGCGGGCCGGATGCACCGGGGTGGCAGCGGACTCGAGCAGCGCACGTTCGTCCCGCCGCTTGGCGGACTCGACGTCGCGAAGGTGCTCGACCCAGCGGCGGTGGTCATGGCGCTCTCCTGGCACCGACGCGTACGCCGCCGCGACGCCCTCGAAGACGAGGCCGAGGTCCCCGGCCGCCTTGGCGGCGAGATCGACGTGACCGGCGACGCAGTCGGGGTGGTCGACGAGGTGGACGACGTCGGCGCCTCCGAAGTTGCCGAAACCGAGGCGGAAGTCGAGCGGCGTGCCTGCCACGACGACGAGATCGGCTTCACGCAGGGCGACCGATCGCGCGCGACTGAACGCGAGCGGGTCGTCGGCTGCGATCGTGCCGCGCCCGAGTCCGTTGCTGAACGCCGGCACGTGGGCTTCGCCGAGCAGGTCGCGCATCCTGTCCCACGCGGCCTCGAACCAGACGCCACTGCCCGCGACGAACACGGGCCGTTCGGAGCGGGCCAACAGGCGGGCGACGGCGGTGACGTCGTCGGGGTCGGGCTCGAGGCGCGGCGGGCTCGCGGGCTCGCCGAGCTCCACGGTGGCGTGGCCGAACACGACATCGAGGGGCAGGTCGCAGAAGGCCGGGCCTCGGTGAGGGGCGAGCGCCGCCTGCACCGTTGCGTCGACCTCGGCGGCGACCGAATCGGTCGAGCGTGCCGTCGTCGCCCGCTTGGTCACCGGCGCCATGATCGGCACGTGGTCGAGCTCCTGGAGGCTGCCCGCACCCCAGCGGGCCTGGCCCGCCCGCCCTCCGAGCACCACCAGCGGGGAGCCGTTGAACATCGCCGACGTGACGGCGCTGACGCCGTTGGTCACCCCCGGGCCCGCCGTCAGCGCGGCGACACCCGGGCGCCGCGTCAGCTTCGCGTAGCCCTCGGCGGCGAAAGTCGCCGTCTGCTCGTGTCGGGTGTCGACGAGGGCGACACCGTCGCCCTTGGCGCAGGCGTCGTATACGGGGAAGACGTGGGCACCCGAGAGGGTGAACACGACGTCGGTCCCGTACCGCTTGACGACCTCGACCGCGATCGCGCCGCCCGAGCCCGTGAACTCGGCCATGTCAGTCCCCCTTGCATATGCGTTCGACGAGGTCCAGGATGCCGAACTCCTCGGTCGGCACGAGACGCGCCACGACGACGTCGTAGCCGTCGTAGGCCTCGAGACCGGCGCGCAAGCCGCTGCCGTCGCGTGACGCGAGCGACACCAGGGCCGGCTCGGGGTTGCCCATCGCCTGCCAGTGCGGCGATGCCGCTGTCGTCGGGTAGGTCCCGGTCCGCGAGGGCGATCCCGATGCGCACGACGCTCAGACGACCCGGCCGGGGCCGCCCGCGGGCGTCTCCACCTCGAGGCCCGCGGCCACCCACGCCTTCATGCCGCCGGACATGTTGACGGCGTCGAGGCCGCGCTGGGACAGGTACTGCGCCGCACGGGCGGAACGGTTGCCGGAACGGCAGATGCACACGATGCGCCGATCCGCAGGAAGGTCGTCGACGTGGTCGGGTAGCGACCCGAGCGGCACCTGCACGCTCCCCGGCGCCCTGCCCGCGGTGACCTCCGCGTCCTCGCGCACGTCGAGCAGGAACGCTCCGCCGTCCCCGCTCGCCAGCCCCTCGGCCTCCTCCGGGCTGACTTCGATCATCTTCGCTCTCCGGGTCAGGCCAGTCGGACGGACGGTCGGGTCGGTCGGGACGCTCAATATACGGCTGCGGCGACCGCGGCGGCTGCAGGGGACGGCTCGGGGAAGCCGGCGTCGAGGGCACGCTGGGGGTCCAGGGCACGACCGTACGTCAGGAGTCTGGCGAGCTCGTGGCTCCACGGCTCCATGCGCCTCAAGATCCCGCCGGCGAGGCTCAGCGAGCGCAGTATCGGCACGCGTGAACAGCCCACGAGACGGATCGCTGCCGAGAGGGCAAGGCATCCGTCGGCGCGAAGTTGAACACCCCTGCCGTGTCCCCGGTGAGCGCGTGGACGACAGCGGCCGCGACGGAGTGAGCGGTGACGAACTGCACCTGCGGGTCGTAGCCGAACCGCGTCGTCACGAAACCGCCCGACTGGAGCAGGTGGTCCGAGAGAAGGCCATGGGGAGCGGTCCCGACGGTCTCGGCGACGCGCAGGACCGTGAGGGAGACGTCGGGGCGGGCAGAGGCGAACCGTGCCGCCGCTGCTTCGAGGTCGGCGAAGTCGATCGCCGACGGACCAGGCCGGCTCGTCGGTGCGTAGTCCTCGGCGACGAACGTGGGCTGGTCGGGGCCGGCACCGTAGAGCTGACCGCTCGAGACCACGACCACGCGGTGCAGCGTCTCACAGCGCGAAGCCGCTGCCAGCACGCTCTCGGCCATCTCGAGCGAACGCCGCGACAGGCCCCCGGAGCGGAGCCGGCAATGGTTCACGACGAGGCCGCCGGTGCGGGCTTCTTCGAGGCGTTCGAGCCACACCTCGGCCGCGGCTGATTGCCCTGCGGGCGCGGGCGCGCCGGAACGGGCGATCTCGATGCCGAGACGGTTCAGGGCGTCCGCGACGAGCACGCCGACACCCATCTCGGCGTCGGTGAGGACGACGTCCGCCATGAGGCGCCCAATCCTGCCACACCCCACCCCAAACGCGGGCCGGATGACCCGCCCACGCGACAAACCACCCGCGATTCCTGCCACACCCCACCCCAAACGCGGGCCGGATGACCCGCCCGCGACAAACCACCCGCGATTCGGACACACCCACCCCAAGCCACCGGGCGACCCGCCCACGCGACCCCCCGCGATTCCTGCCACACCCCACCCCAAGCGCGGGCCGGATGACCCGCCCACGCGACAAACCACCCGCGATTGCGGACACACCCCACCCCAAACGCGGGCCGTCAGCCGAGGATGACCGAGCGGCGGCGCCCGAGCAGGTCGATGAGTGCGTTCTGGATCACCGAGCGGACATCCTCGGAGACCATCTGCTGGGTGTGGTCGTCGGAGTTGCCCAGGTGCACGTCGATCGGCTCCAGCACGCGGATGCGGAACTTCACCGGCAGCCACACGAGCGACGTGAGCGGCACGTACGGAACCCCGATCATGTTCGCGAGACCGTCGAGGCGGCCGAAGATCGGCATCGCCTCTTCGGCACCGAGGACGGCGACGGGCACGATGGGCACTCCGGCATCCATCGCCACACGCACGAAGCCGCCACGCCCGAAGCGCTGCAGGCGGTAACGCTCGGTCCAGCGCTTGCCGGTGCCCTTGGTTCCCTCGGGGAAGACGAGGCCGAGGCGACCCTCCTCGCCGAGCAGCTTGCGCGCGGTCGAAGGAGCCGCCTCCACACCCCCGATGCGGCGGAAGATCCACCCCGCGACCGGGAGCCGGCTCAGTATGTTCTCGCCCAGCACGTACACGCTGCGGTCGAGCTCGCGCCGTATCGCCCAGATGATCTGGATGGCGTCGGGGGGCAGGGCACCGGCGTGGTTCGACACGAGCAGGGCCCCACCCGCGGGGACGTTGTCGAGGCCCTCGATCTCGGTGCGGAACCAGCGGTCGTAGAGGAAGTCGAACGCGGGACCGACACGGCGCAACACGTCCTCGCTGCGGCCCCAACGGTCGGTGTCCGACACATCCTCGGGCACGTGCACGCGCGGTTCGGGGCGGACGACGTCGGCCGCCTCCTCGACCACCCACAGGTGCTCGCCGCGGTCACCGTGTCTGCTGCGTCCCTCGGTGGCCAATTACGTCACCTCGCTCGCTCGGCCCTGAGTCCCGCCGGTGCCGGCGTCCAGGTCCCCGGGGGAAGGGCTGTGGGACTCCGAAGGCCCGGCTCGTCCAGGCCAACCGTCGTCGGTCGCGCCCATGATGTGACCAGCGGCCGGGGTCACGTCAAGCTGCGCCTGCGAGCTCGGGTTCTGTGGAGGCGTCGCCGCCGGCAGTGTCGCACGGAAATGGCCGCCCGGTCCCGCGAAGGCGGTCACCTCACCGCCCGCGCCCCGCACCGCGGACGCCACGATCGAGAGCCCGAGACCCGAGCCGGTCCGACCCTTGGCGTCGGCGGAGCGCCAGAAGCGCTCGAACACGCGCTGCACGTCCTCGGTCGCCACACCGGGGCCCGCGTCGGTCACGTCGAGGACGACCCAGCCGTGCTCGACCTCGACACTCACCCGCACCGGCTCGGCACCGTACTTGGCTGCGTTCGCCACCAGGTTGCGCACCACCGAGGTCATCGAACCCTCCGACGCGCGAACCCACGCGCCGGTGCCGATCGAAGCTTCGACGGCAAGGGCCGCGAACTCCGGTTCGGCGAGCACATCGGCCGTCAACTCGCCGAGGTCGAGCAGCTGGGGCTCCCCACTGACACCGGCGTCCTCACGAGCGAGCTGGGTCAGCGCGGCGACGAGCTTCTCGAGGCGATCTGCCGCCTGGCGCAGGTCCTCGACTGCGTCGGGGTCGGCTGCAGTGCGGCGCAAGTAGTCGACGTTGCCCTTGATCGTCGTCAGCGGTGTTCGCAGTTCGTGGGAGGCGTCGGCCACGAAGCGACGTTCCGCCTCGAGCATCTCGCCCTGTCGTGTGTAGGACTCCTCGATGCGGTCCAGCATCGTGTTGACCGTGCGCGTGAGACGCTTGAGGTCGCGGTCACTCGTGGGCGCGTCGATGCGTCTGCCGAGGTCACCCGTGGTGGCGATCTTCTCCGCCGTGTCCGCGGTGCGCTGCACCGGCCGGATCGCCTGGCGCGCGACCAGGTAGCCCAGCATGCCGGCGAGGACAGTCATGAGCAGGCACTGCGCGACGAGATAGCCGAAGAGACGGTGCTGGTACTCGATGACGTCCTCTATCGGGCGCCCCACGAGCAGGACCTGGCCCGTGCCGAGGGGGTGTGCCCTGATCCGGAAACGCAAGCCGCCGAACGTGTCGGTGTAGTTGACGTCGGGCCCGTCGCGGCCTGCGAGCGCGAGCACCTCGGGCGGCGCAGGCATGCCGCGGCCGCCGACGCTGTCGAGGACGTTGCCGTTCCTGTCGACGCGCTGGCGCACGATGGGCTGGCCTTCGGTGATCTGGGTGAGGAACGGGTCGATGTTGGCGTAGCCGACCGGACCGAACAGCTCGGCGAGGTTCGTGACCCGCTCGAGCTGCTCGTCGACACGCGTGATGAACGAGTTGGACAGGAGCCGGTACTGCAGGAAACCGCCGAGCGCAGCGATGAGGAACACTCCGACCGACGAGGCGAGAGCGAGGCGCAGACGCAGCGAAAGGCGGCGCACGTCAACTGCCTGCAGTCGGGCGCCGCGCCCCGGGGCCGGAGAGCGCCGATCGGGGCGGTGACGGTTCTGCCAAGTCAGTCCCTCATGACGTAGCCGACGCCTCGCACCGTGTGCACGAGGCGGGACTCGCCGTCGGCTTCGAGCTTCTTGCGCAGGTAGCCGACGTAGACCTCGAGGGTGTTGGACCCGACGTCGACGTCGTAGCCCCACACCTCGTTCATGATCGCAGACCGCGTGAGCACCTTGCGGGCGTTCTCGGCGAGGAACATGAGCAGGTCGTACTCGCGCACGGTCAGGTCGATCCCGCGATCGCCGCGCATGACGATGCGGCTCTCCGTGTCGATCGAGAGATCCGAAACCCTGACGACGGTCTGCGTGCTCTCCCCGCCGGCGCGACGCAACAGCGCACGCACCCTGGCGACGAGCTCCTCGGTCGCGAACGGCTTCACCAAGTAGTCGTCGGCACCGACGTCGAGACCCGCCACGCGGTCTTCGACCTGGTCGCGAGCAGTGAGCATTATCACCGGGACCGTGGATGTGTACCTGATGCGGCGGCACACCTCCACCCCGTCGATGCCGGGCAGGTTGAGGTCGAGCACGACGAGATCGACCCCGGCTTCGACGCGCTGCAGCGCCTCGCCGCCTGTTTCGGCAGTGACCACCTGGTAGCCCTCGAGCTCGAGCAGGCGACGCAGCGTCGACAGGATCGAACGGTCGTCATCGACGAGCAACAGCGTGCCGGCGGCGCCAGTCAAGAGGTCTCCCCTCACCATCCGGCGGACCGTGTCACCGCCGCGCCTCCACTCGGAGGCCGCGTGGATCCTACTTCGGTGCCCAAGGCCCCGGGCGTTTCACGGGCCCCACCGCGGCTCACGTCCCGACCCAATCGGCGTAATAGCACCCAAAGGGCCCGACCATGAACGGGGTGCCACCACCGGGGTGTTATATTTTCATGGTCTGCTCAGGTGCGGCTCAGCGGATCCTAAGGCAAGCGCCTTAGACCTAGGGTCGTCCCGAAGCGTGACTCCGATCCGAGGTTACCCTCCCAGGCCTCGGAGTTAATCGGAGTCGTTGACATAAACGATGCCCAGCACAGGCCCTGCAGCATCGTCAAAGTGGTCCGCGAAAGGTCGAGCTTCCCCACGGCACGATCTCTCAGTGCCTCCCCGGCACACGGGCCACGGAAGCGAGAGACCTACGATCCTCCCAGTCCCAGTCTCTCGCACCCCAGCCGACCCCCCAGGATCCCCACTCCTGGGGGGTCGTTTTTTCGGGACCACCGGCCCGGAACCCGAGAGCGGTCCCGTTCGTCGACAACTCAGCGCCGACACAGAATCCACCGATAACTTCGGCGACACCGTCCACCCCAGACCGCGAGGGTTGCGAGTACATGAGCGAGATGCCGACGGCGGAGCACGCCCAGATCGAACGGGCCCTGTTCGAGATCAAGAAGGTCATCGTCGGCCAGGAGCAACTCCTCGACCGCATCCTCGTGGCGGTGCTCGCCGGGGGACACGTCCTGCTCGAGGGCGTCCCCGGGCTCGCCAAGACCCTGACGGTCAAGACCGTCTCCAAGGTCCTCGGCGGCTCGTTCAACCGGGTCCAGTTCACGCCCGACCTCGTGCCCGCCGACCTCGTCGGAGCGCGGGTGTGGCACCCCGACACCGGTCACTTCGAGGTGGAGGAAGGCCCCGTCATGGCCAACTTCGTCCTCGCCGACGAGATCAACCGCGCGCCGGCCAAGGTCCAGTCCGCGTTGCTCGAGGTGATGGAGGAACGCCAGGTCACGATCGCGGGCAAGACCATGCACACGCCCGACCCGTACTTCGTGCTCGCGACCCAGAACCCGATCGAGAGCGAGGGCGTCTACCCACTGCCCGAAGCCCAGGCCGACCGCTTCCTCCTCAAGGTGGTGGTCGACTACCCGACCCCGGCCGAGGAGCAGGAGATCATCCACCGGGTCTCGGTTCGCACACCGGAGGTCGAGACGCTCTTCGATCCCGCAGCGATCCTGCGTCTCCAGGCGCGCACCGACGCCGTCTACGTCGACCCCGCCGTGAGCCGCTACGCGGTGCAGGTCGTCGAAGCGACACGGCCCCGCGACGCGTCGCTGCTCGGCGAGCTCGCCAACACGGTGGCCTTCGGCGGCAGCCCACGGGCGTCGCTGGCCCTCGTGCGTGGCTCGCGTGCACTCGCGATGTTGCGGGGACGCGACTACGCCCTTCCCCAGGACGTCGCCGAGCTCGCCTACGACTGCCTCCGTCACCGGCTCGTGCTCAACTACCAGGCGATCGTCGACGGGATCGTTCCCGAGCACATCGTCCAGCGCGCCCTCCAGGTGGTGCCGATGCCTCAGATCGACCTTCACCGCGGAGCGCCCCCACCCGCATCGGTGGCCGCCCAAGCAGCGCCGCCACCGCAGGCCCCGACGATGCCCTCCGGGGCCGGCCCGACGACCCAGCAGATGCCCGGGTGGGGTGAGGCAGATGCCGAAGCTGCCTCCTGAGACCCTCCTGCACCGCCTCGACCTCGCGATCCGCCAGCGCGTCCACGGCGACGTGGGTGGCGACACCAAGGCGTTCGGGGTCACGGGCGGGATGGAGGTCGACCGCGTCCGGCCGTGGACGCCCGGAGACGACTGGCGCTTCCTCGACGCCGCCGCGACCGCTCGCACGGGAACGCCGCACGTCCGTGTGCCTGTCGCCGAACGCCGCTTCACCCTGTGGCTGGGCGTCGACGTGTCGTCGTCGATGGCGTTCGGTACCCAGCAGTGGGAGAAGGGCGAGCTCGGCATGTC
Source organism: Acidimicrobiia bacterium (assembly GCA_046331095.1). Lineage (GTDB taxonomy): Bacteria > Actinomycetota > Acidimicrobiia > UBA2766 > UBA2766 > JAIBAC01. Next base: position 280,101 of record JAXLRM010000004.1, on the reverse strand, counting down.
CGTCGCCGCGGCACTCGGACTGCTCGCCCTACGCCAGTCGGGCAAGGTCGGTGCACTCGCCCTCGGAGGTGGTGCCCTGCCGGTGCCCCCGAGACCGGGCCGCCCGGCACTGCTGTCCCTCATCGAGGACCTCGCGCCGGCACGTGACGGTGTCACGGCAGACCTCGGCGCCGACCTCGACCGCCTCGACCGCGCGGTCCGCGAGCGGGCGGTCGTGGCGTTGATCTCCGACTTCCGCTGCGTCGACGACTCCTACGAGGCACCCCTGCGCAGGCTCTGTGCACGCCACGAGGTCCTGCCGGTCGTCGTGTCGGACCCGCGCGAGGACGAGTTGCCCGACGTCGGGGTCGCTTCATTCGTCGACCCCGAGACGGGACGCACGTTCACGATCGACACCAAGAGCGCGAAGCTGCGGCGTCGCTTCGCCGAACGGGCTGCGAGCAGGGCTGCCGCGCGTGATGCGCTGATCCGGCGCTGCGGGACCGAACCGATCCACCTGAGCACAGACCACGACTGGCTCGACACGCTCGTCAGCCATCTCGAGAACCGAAGGAGACGCCGGTGGGCTTCCACCAGCCGCTCTGGCTCCTGACCCTCCTCGCCGTCGCGCCTCTGGCGCTGCTCCTGGTGTGGGCGCTACGCAGGCGCAACCGAACCGCCGTGCGGTTCGCGGCCGCCGACATGCTCGACGGGCTCGTGCCCAGAGTCGGGGTGCGCAAGTGGATCCCGCCGGCGGGTCTGGTCGCTGCGCTCGTGCTCGCCGCGGTAGCGCTCGCCGGTCCCTTCATGACCACGACCCAGCCGAAGGAGCAAGCGACGATCGTGCTCGCGATCGACGTGTCGAACTCGATGATGGCCAAGGACGTCAGCCCCGACCGGATCACGGCCGCCAAGAACGCCGCTCGTGACCTCGTCAAGGGCGTGCCGAACCAGATGAAGGTCGGTGTGGTCGCGTTCGCCGGGACCGCTCAGGTGTTGACGGTGCCGACGCGTGACCACCAGCGCGCGATCGCGGCGGTGGACACCTTGCGCCTCCAGAACGAGACCGCGATCGGTGAGGGGATCGACGCCGGTCTCGACGCACTCTCGGCCACTGGCGGAGGTGACGGCGGAGGGGAAGGTGCCGGTGCCGTCGCGGACGCGGCCGACCACTCCCAGGCCATCGTCCTGCTCTCCGACGGCCAGACGACGTCTGGCACCCCGTCACAGGTCGCGGCGGCACGGGCGCAGCAGGCGGGCGTACCGGTCTTCACGGTCGCGTTCGGCACCGACCACGGCGAGGTGGAGATCGACGGCCAGGTGATTCCGGTCCAAGTGGACGAGAACGAGTTGCGCACCATCGCCCAGATGACCGGTGGCGACTTCTTCAGGGCGAACGACGCCGGTGCGCTGGACAGGATCTTCAGCTCGATCGGCTCACGCCTCGGCACCGAGGAGGTCCAACAGGACCTGTGGGTTGTCTTCGCCGTGCTCGCTGCCCTCGCGCTCGTGGCCGCGCTCGTGCTCTCCATCGGGTGGTTCGGCAGACTGGCCTGATGAAGATCGTGGCGACGGCCCTGTTCGAGCGTCTCGTTCACATGGCGCACTGCCCCGACGCCACCGATCCCGCGTCACCACGCCTCGTGGTCGATGCGCGCTGTCGTGACGGAGACCTCGACGGGCCGCTCCTGCTCACCGTCGCGATGTTCGCCGTCTTCTGCCCGCCAGGTACTGCCGCCACCGCCGTCTCGCGACTGCGCGACGCCGGGCGAGTCGTCTCGGTGGACGCGGTCGCGCACATCGCGTTCCCGACCTGGACGATGAGCCCCGACGCCATCGTCGATCTCCCCGGCCGGGGATGACACGCACCCATCGTGGCGGAACCATCACTGTTCGTGCGCAACGTCCCCTGGAAAATCCCTCCAACTTGTGCAATGATGCACCTGCCTCGCCGAGTTCCGCCCGGGACCGGGGCAATTGAAATCCTGTTCGGACGCATTCCCGCGTGAGCGGACCCGCGAGTGGCCATGAAGGGAGCCGGGAAGCGACTCGCGTCCGACCGCCTTCGGGCTCCACACTTCCCCGCCCGAACCAGCCACCCCACACCGACCCCCATAGGAAACACACATGCCACTGCCCGAGACCGCCGTGCGCGACCTCGCTTCCAATGACGACCTGCTGACGAACATCCAGGACCAACTCCGCAAGCGGTCCTACCTCTACGAATCGCCTCACGACTACCGGGCCGGTGTGGACGCCGTGGTCACGGCAGTCCTGCGCGAGGTGACCCGTGTCGACCTGAGCGACGCGACCCGCTGACGACCGTCCCGATCCTCGAGATCTCCGATCTGCACAAGACCTACCGCCCCGCCGGGCTGCCGCCGGTCGAGGCGGTACGCGGCATCGACCTGTCGTCGAACGCGGCGAGATCTTCGCCACGTCGGCGTCGCGCCACAGTGGGCCTCGTGACCTCGGTCGCCGTCCTCGGCTGGGTCGGCATCAACCGCTTCACCGCCCGCGCGCCCGAGTAGCCCGCCCCAGCACACGACTTCCGGGCGCGCCGACCTGCGGATTGCCCGTTCTGGGGCGATGCCCACCCGAGCCGGGTGGGGTCTCGGGTGGGGGCACCAGGCGCTGGAGCCCAAGTCGGGATTGCGGCCGGAGGCCGCGCCCGAGTCGGGATCAGAAGTCCATGCCGCCCATGCCGCCCATGCCACCCATGCCGCCCATGCCACCGTCGCCCATGCCGGCGGGCATCGCGGCGGCCTTCTCGGGCTTGTCGACGATGATCGCCTCGGTCGTGAGGAACAGCGCCGCGATCGAAGCGGCGTTCTGCAGCGCCGAGCGGGTGACCTTGACGGCGTCGATCACACCCGCCTTGACGAGGTCCTCGTAGACGCCAGTGGCAGCGTTGAGGCCCTCGCTGCCGGAGAGGGACCGCACGTGGTCGACGACCACACCCCCCTCCATGCCGGCGTTGGCGGCGATCTGGCGCAGGGGCTCCTCGAGAGCCCGGATCACCATCTCGGCACCCGTACGGGCGTCGCCCTTGAGGCCCTTGATCTTCTCGACCGCCGACTGCGAGCGCAGGAGTGCGACCCCACCGCCGGGTACGACACCCTCCTCGACCGCTGCACGGGTCGTGGAGACCGCGTCCTCGATGCGGTGCTTCTTCTCCTTGAGCTCGACCTCGGTGGCAGCGCCGACCTTGATCACGGCGACTCCGCCGGAGAGCTTCGCGAGGCGCTCCTGGAGCTTCTCGCGGTCGTAGTCGCTGTCGGTGTTGTCGATCTCGTTGCGGATCTGGGTGATGCGACCGTCGACGTCGGCCTGGGAGCCGGCGCCCTTGACGACCGTGGTCTCGTCCTTGGTCACGACGATCTTGCGGGCCTGGCCGAGGAGGCTGAGGTCGGCGTTCTCGAGCTTGAGGCCGACCTCCTCGCTGATGACCTGGCCACCGGTGAGGATCGCCATGTCCTGCAGCATCGCCTTGCGGCGCTCGCCGAAGCCGGGTGCCTTGACGGCGACGGCCTTGAACGTCCCGCGGATCTTGTTGACGACGAGGGTCGCGAGCGCCTCGCCCTCGACGTCCTCGGCGATGATCAGGAGGGCCTTGCCGGTCTGCATGACCTTCTCGAGGACCGGCACGAGGTCCTTGACCGCCGCGATCTTCGACGAGAAGAACAGGATGTAGGGGTTGTCGAGCACGGCTTCCATGCGCTCGGCGTCGGTCACGAAGTACGGCGACAGGTAGCCCTTGTCGAAGCGCATGCCCTCGACGAGCTCGAGGTCCATGCCGAAGGTCTGGCTCTCCTCGACGGTGATCACGCCGTCCTTGCCGACCTTGTCGATGGCGTTGGCGATGACCTTGCCGATCTCGGGGTCGGCGGCGGAGATAGCCGCGACCTGGGCGACCTCGGACTTGGCGTCGACGTCCTTGGCGATGGCGTGCAAGTCGGAGACGACCGCGTCGACGGCTGCCTCGATGCCGCGCTTGAGCTCCATCGGGTTCGCCCCGGCCACGACGTTGCGCAGGCCCTCCTTGACGAGCGCCTGCGCGAGGACGGTCGCCGTCGTCGTGCCGTCGCCGGCGACGTCGTCGGTCTTCTTCGCGACTTCCTTGACGAGCTCGGCGCCGACCTTCTCGTAGGGGTCCTCGAGGTCGACCTCCTTGGCGATGGAGACGCCGTCGTTGGTGATCGTGGGCGCACCCCACTTCTTCTCCAGGACGACGTTGCGGCCCTTGGGCCCCAGCGTGACCTTGACGACGTTCGCGAGCTTGTCCATCCCGGACTCGAGCGCTCGGCGGGCATCCTCGTCGAAAGAGATGATCTTGGGCATGCGTGCTTTCCTCGGTTGCAGCCGGGCGGGGCGTGAGGCCCCGGCGCGAAAACGCGCCCGCCGGGGAGCGGGCACGCTGGCACTCGGGCTGGACGAGTGCCAGCGAGACATTACTCGCACACGGGCCCGTACTCAACACACGCTTCGGCTGGGGACACACCGGAGCGGCTGCCTCGCTGACTACGATTGGCACCCCGCCGGACGGCTCGGGCTCCGTCGGTGAACATCTCCCACGAAGGGGCACGAGGTCGTCGCAGATGGAGAGGCTCAAGGGCAAGCTGATCGAGACCGACGCCTTCGACACCTTCGCCAAGGACTTCGTCGAATGGGCGGGCCCGGCCACCGCGAACGCCACGTTGGAGGACGAGGTCAACGGGATGTCGATCGAGCTCGGCACCAAGCGCAGCACGGACCACCCGAATGTGACCGCACGAGGGCTCGCCGGAGGCGGCGAAGCGGTAGCGGCGTGGCTCGAGTCCGAGGGCTACGAAGTGCTGCGCGAAGAGCCTGATTTCGTCGTCGTCGACGTCGAGTCGGGCCGTCTCGGCGACACCGCTGCCTCGATCGCCGCCTTCCTGGCGCCGTCGGGCCGGTGGCGTCTCGTCGAGATCAGCGTGCGCCGCTGAGGACCGGAGCCGCGATCAGCGGCGTTCGGCGGCGGCGACAGCGCTACCCGAGAGTTGGACGAGGCGCTGGTCCCCGAACGGGGTGCCCGCCACCCTGTTCACGACGAGGGCGACCGCAAGGCGCCGTGACGGGTCTGCCCATCCTCCCGAGCCCCCGTAGCCCCAGTGGCCGAACGCGTACGGCAGGATCCCGCGTGGGGTTCCTACGAGGTGGAAGCCCATCCGCCAGTGCATCGGGAACGCGACGACGGCGTCGATGCGACGGCTCTGCACGCGTCCCATCACGTCGACGGTTTCGGGCGAGACGATGCGGACTCCGTCGAGACTGCCACCCTCGGCCACGGCCGCGTACATCCGCGCCAGCGAGCGCGCTGTGAACATCCCGTTGGCCGACGGGATCACGGCGTCGAAGACCCGTGGCGACCAGAAGAGCGAGCCCATGCCCGCGACACCCACCTGGCTGATCTCGCGCAGGTGCGACGACGCGCGGGACAGTGACGCAGGCATCGGTCGCGTTCCGTCGAGGAACGCTGCCATCTTGGTGAGTTGCGCGACGCGGTGGCGCTGGTCGGGAGGAACCCACAGGTTGAGGCCGTCGAGCCCGAGGGGATCGGCGAGCTCGACCTGGGCGAACTCGTAGACCGGCTTCCCCGAAACGCGGCGCACGATCTCGCCGACGATGTTGCCGTAGGTGAGCGCGTGATAGCCGGAGCGGGTACCGGGCTCGTACGCCGGACGCGCGGCCTCGATGCCGCGAGCCACCCGCTCCCAGTCGAGTAGGTCGTCGGCAGAGTCGATCATCTCGGCGAGGCGGTGCAGGCCCGCTTCGTGACACATGACCTGGCGGACGGTGATCGACTCCTTGCCGTTCTGGGCGAACTCGGACCAGTAGCGGGCGACAGGGGCGTCGTAGTCGACCATCTGGCGGTCGGCGAGCATGTGCAGCGCCATCGACGCGACGCCCTTGGTCGTCGACCACGACAGCGCCATCGTGTCGTGCTCCCACGGCTCCCCCGCCGCGTTGCGGTCTCCCCCCCACACGTCCACGACGCACTCACCGCGGTGGTAGACGCACACCGCTCCGCCTCCCACCGCCTGACGCGCTATCTGGCGGCCGAACCGTGCCGCCACTTCGGCGAAATCGGGGTGCACGAAGCCCTGCATGGTCACCACCTCACAGTCGGGTATTCCCCGGAGGCCTGTCCCGCCGCCCGGGACGGCCGATCCGACACGGTATCAGGTGACCCGAATCCCGCACATCTCGGCAACTGCGACCGGACCGCGGTGCGAAGACGGCAGAATCCCACCATGAGCTTGTTCATCGCGGGTGCCGGAGGGTTCGGGCGCGAGACTCTCGACGCTGTCATCGCCGGTTGGGGTGCCGTGGACGCGTTCTTCGACGAGGTCGAACCGGACCGAGTCGTGCGCGGTGTGCCTGTGCGCCATCCGGACACCGCTCCTGCCGGCCACGACTACGTCGTCGGGATCGCCGACCCCGCCGTGAGGAGGCGCCTCGTGTCGTTGCTCGACAGCCGCGGGCTCAACGCTCGTTCCGTGATACATCCCCGGGCGACGATCGCGCCCGACACCGGCCTCGGACCGGGATGTGTCGTCCTCGCGAACGCGTACGTGTCCTCGAGCGTCACCGTCGGGGCTCACGTCCAGGTCAACTACAACGCCACGATCGGCCACGACTGCACGGTCGAGGACTTCGCCAGCATCTACCCGGGCGCCAACGTGGGTGGCGGGGTGACCCTCGCCGAAGGCTCGACGGTCGGTTCGGGCGCCGTCGTGCGCCAGCGCATCACGATCGGCGCAGGCTCGTTCGTCGGCGCCGGGGCGGTGGTCGTCTCCGACGTACCCGAAGGCGTCGTCGCCTACGGGGTCCCGGCGCGAGTGATACGTCCCACGGACTCCCAAACGCGGGCCGAATGACCCGCCAACGACACAACTCGCCCGCGTTTGCGGTGCGGCCCCTCCCAAACGCGGGCGGTTCGTAGCGCTGGCGCGCCAAGTCGCCCGCGTTTGCGGTGCGGCCCCGGCCCCTCCGGGGCTCAGGGTTCGGGATGCGAATCCTGGGCCGGGATCGGGAAGCCGGGGTTCTCGCCGCTGTGGTGGGTGATCCCGTCGGGGCGGAGCAGTTGCCTGAACGTCAGCGAGACGATGCGGGCGTCCATCGCGAGGCAGCGCTTGTCGACGTAGTCGATGTCGAGCTCGATGCGCTCGGGCCACGAGATCGAGTTGCGCCCGTTCACCTGGGCCCATCCGGTCAGGCCCGGTCGCACCTCGAGGCGCCGGCGCTGGTGGTCGCTGTAGCACGCCACCTGCTCGGGCAGCGTCGGCCGCGGTCCGATCATGCTCATGTCACCCACGAGAACGTTGTAGAGCTGGGGCAGCTCGTCGAGGCTCGTCGCCCGCAGCGCCTTCCCGACCGCGGTGATCCTCGCCGAATCGGGCTCCCCCTCGAAGCGCGGCGCCCGCATCGTGCGGAACTTGTAGATCGTGAACTCGCGGCCCCCCAGGCCCGAGCGGACCTGGGTGAACAACGCCGGCCCGCGCGAGGTGAGCCTGATCGCCGCCGCGACCAGCGCCATCAACGGGAGCGCGACGACGAGTGCCGCCGCGCTCACGACCACGTCGACCGCGCGCCTCACCAGAGGCCCTTGTGCGCGGCGACGGCGGCGTAGGTGTCGAGGGACACGCGCGCGATCGCGCGCTGGTCGAAGCGGGCAGCCGCGTACTCGGCGGCCGCGGAACCGAGCGCCCGACGCAGACCGGGATCGAGGAGGAGGCGCTCGACCGCGGCAGCGAGCGCGCCCGCGTCCCCCGGCGGGACGAGGAGCAGCTCGCGCTCGTCGCGACCGATCTCGCGGCAGCCACGGATGTCCGAGAGCACCATCGCCGCCCCGCAGGCAGCGGCCTCCATCCCCGAGCGGCTGAACCCCTCGCGGTACGACGCCAGCACGAACACGTCGAGCATCGCGTACACGGCGGCCATGTCGCTGCGCTCGCCGAGCCAGCGCACCTGCGAAACGGCTGACGTGTCGAACGCGTCGGCCTTGTCGGGGTCGGCCATGCCGACCCACACGAACACCGCCTTGCCCTCGAGGTGGGCTGCGGCAGCCGCGAACTCGGCGATGCCCTTCTCGGCCACGAGGCGGCCCACACCGCCGACGACGACAGCGTCGTCCGCGATCCCCAGTTCGGCACGCAACCGTCGTCCTGCTCCGGGGTCGGGACGGAACCTGCCCAGGTCGACGCCGTTGCCGACGACCCGCGTCTTGGCGCCGCGCACCCATCTCCCGAGGGTCTTGCGGTCGGTGCCGTTCTGGTACAGCTCGGCATCTGAGAACAGCGCCGCCGCGACCTCGCTCCCGTACACGAGGGCCTTCTTGGCCCAGCGGTCCTCGGGGCCGGCCCAGAGCCCGTGGCAGGTGTTGACGACCACCGGGACACGGGCGCGCCGGCCGAGCACACGCCCGAGCACGCCGGTCTTGGGGTTGTGGGTGTGGAGCACGTCGAGGTCGAGGCGTCCCAGCGCGGCGTAGAGCTCGCGGGCGGCGCGCAGGTCCGCGCGCGGGCTCCACGAGCGCGTCAGCGACGTGATCGGCACGTGGCGCACACCGAGGCGTTCGACCCTCTCCACGTACGGGCCCGGAGCCGAGATCCCGAACACCTCGTGGCCCGCTTCGACGTCGACCTCGAGCTCGGTGCCCAACAGGAGCGCGAGGCTCATGTCGACCGTCGTCAGGTGCGCGATCCGCAGGGCAGCGGTCTCAGCCACGACCACGCGCCTTCCGAAAGGCCTTCGCCGCCGCGACCGCAGCACCGTAGGTCCGTTCGGGCAGGAGACCACCGTCGACCTTGGCGCGGAAGAACTCGATCGGGTCGCTGCGCCGCACCGGGACGCGCCTCAGCGCGAGCGGGTCGGCACCGCGGCTGTTGCGACCGACGCGTCCGGTCGCAGCCGAACGGAACCGGGCGGCGATCTCGCCGCGCATGGCCGTCACGTCGACTCCCCACGGGAACGCGAAGTGACGCGGACGCGCACCGACGTGGGCCTCGATCGTGTCGCTGCAACGATCGAGCTCCGCGGCGGTGAGCCTCTCGGGCAGGCAGTGCGAATGCGTGTGGTTCGCGACCGTGCACAAGCCGGAGGCCGACATCTCCGCGAGCTGGCCCCACGTCAGGCCGCGCCCGCTCGAGTCGCCCGTCGCCCCCTCCCAGGCCATGTCGCCGCCGACGTAGGCACTCGCCACGTAGACCGTGAACGGCCAGCCGCGCTCCGAGAGCAGCGGCCACGCGACGTCGTACACGTCGGCGAAACCGTCGTCGAAGGTGAGCACGGCTGCAGGCCTACGGTCGCCCGCGGCCAAGCGGTCGAGGGCAGCGTCGAGTGCGACCACCTCGGATGCGGATTCGCCGAGGGCATCCATCTGTTCGCAGAACTGATCGACACGGACCTCGAGCTCGTCGGTGGTCGCCGCGCCGATGCGGTGGTAGATCAGCAGCGTCGCGCCTGCGGGCCGCCCCAGTCGGCCGAGGAGGGCGAGGCGACGCTTCAGCCGTGTCCGGGCCACGGGGGCGCCGGCGGCGGTTGTTGCGGTTGCCCCCGTTGCCCGTGCGCTGGTTGCCATTGCTGTGGTTGCCATTGCTGAGGTTGGTATTCCGCAGGTGCGGGCACTTGACCTGCCGGAGACGGGGCCCCGGCCTGCGTTGCGGCCGGCGCCCAAGAGGCGGTGGCACTCCCGGCGGAGTCCCCGGCGGCGCCCCCGGCACGTCCCTGGTCGCCGTCACGGCCCGCCCAGGGCCACGGCGGCGCTGCTCCCGCGCCGACGAGGAACGCGGCGACGAGCGGCAGCGCCGGGAAGTGCAGCACGTAGTCCACCGATGCGTGCACACCCAGGGCGCAGAGGGCGGCAGCGGCGCATGCCGCGGCCCGGTCGGCCCCCGGGCGGACACCGAGGCGCACGAAGCCCCACGCGAAGACCGCCACGACGAGTACGAGGCCCGGGATCCCCTGCTCCGCACCCTGTTGCAGGAAGCCGTTGTGGGCCCACGCGAGGTCGGTGTCGTGGATCGCGCTCTCGGCGAAGAAGCGGCCGGGGCCAACCCCGGCGAGCGGCTCATCGCCGATCATGCGGATCGCCTCGTGCCACAGTCCGGGACGGTTCGCGCTCAGGTACCTGTCGACGGGGGTCGCGGCCCGCGTCAGGCCGAGCACCGCGGTGGCCACCAGGGCGAGGACGACGACGGCGCCGTAACAGGCGATGACGACCCGCACCGCACGGGTGCGCCCGAAGGCGACGGCGGGAGCGGCGAGCAGCACCAGCACGAGCACGACCAGCGCCGCGCTCGACCCGCTCATGACGACCAGGACCGCGAAACCCGCGGACGCAAGCCCTGCCGGCACGCGCACGATCCAACCCCACCCGCCCGGAGCGGCGACGGCAGCCATGAGCCCGGCGAGAGCGCAGAGGACGAAGAGCTCCCCGCTCGCGTTCGAGTAGCCGAGGGGACCGAAGAGGGTGTCGCCGAGGCTGTCCACGTGTCGCAGCGCGAACACGACCCCGCCGGCGGCCACGACCAGCGGCGGCAACCACCGCCCGAGCCCGGAGAGGAACAGTCCGGCGACGACGGCACCGAGGCACGCCAGCCACACCAACGCCACCGGTACCGGTGTGCCGCGCCCGTCCAGCGCCGCAGCAGCGAACGACCAGCCCGCCCCCACCAGGAAGAGCCCGAGCCCGACCAGGTCGCACACGAGCACGCGCCGGCCCGGACCAGAGGCCGCTCGCGGCGCGGGCGGCTGCACCATGTGCGCCATCGTGTGGGCCATCGGCGCAGATCGTATCGCCCTGTCCGGGCGACGTGGCCTGTCAGCGCTGGGAGAACCAGGCGACCGTCCGTTCGAGGCCTTCCTCGAAGGACACCCGGGGCTCGTAGCCGAGGTCGCGGCGGGCGGCGCTGATGTCGGCGCAGGTGTTGCGCACGTCGCCGGGTCGGCTGTCGGTGAACTCGGGTTCGATCTCGACGCCGATGATCCGGGAGAGGACGGCGAGCAGGTCGAGCAGCGAGTACTGCCGGCCGCAGGCCACGTTGTAGATCCCACCACTGGCCCGCTCGGCGGGGGCGTCGGCAGCGACGAGGTTCGCGGCGACGGTGTCGTCGATGTAGGTGAAGTCGCGGCTCTGCTTGCCGTCGCCGTGCACCGTCGGGGGGCGGCCGTTGCGAAGCGCGTCGATGAAGAGCGGGATCACGGCGGCGTACTGGGAGTCGGGCCGCTGGCGCGGGCCGAAGACGTTGAAGTAGCGCAGTGCCACGGTCTCGATGTCGTAGAGGCCGGCGAAGACGCGGGTGTACTGCTCGGCGGCGAGCTTGGAGACGGCGTAGGGGCTCCTGGGCCGCAGCGGCGCCGACTCCGGCGTCGGCGTGATGTCGGCGCCGCCGTAGACACTCGAGGACGACGCGATCACGACCCTGCGCACACCGGCGTTGCGGGCCGAGTCGAGCACGTGGAGCGTCCCGCGCGTGTTCGCCTCGTCGGTGGCGAGAGGATGTTCGACCGACCGGAACACGGCGCGGTGGGCGGCCTCGTGGAAGATCACCTCGCAGCCCTGCACGGCCCTGTCGACGGCGTCCGGATCGCGGATGTCGCCCTCGACGAACTCCGCTGCGTCGGGGACGTTCTCGCGGAACCCGGTGGAGATGTCGTCGAGGACGCGGACCTCGTCGCCTCGCGCCACGAGCGCGTCGACGAGGTTCGAGCCGATGAACCCGGCGCCGCCGGTTACGAGTGCCTTCAACGCGTGTCTCCCCGAAGAATCCCTGTGACGAGGCCGCCACGGTACCAAGGCGCACCTCCGACTCGCCTCCGGGCATCTCCAGCGAGTCTCGGCGCGGGAGGGCGAAGCCCGCCCCTGGGGAAGTCCGAGCCGAAGGCGAAGGCCGCCTCGATGCCGCACACGATGGCCCGGTTGGAGCACCGGGCATGGCACGGACGTGCTCCAACCCCGGCGGCCGGGCGCCCGAACCTGGTTTCGCTCAGGCCACGACGATCGAGCGGAGTGTGAGATCGGGGTGCTCGTCGAGGGTGCGATTGAGCACGTAGTTGGAGTCGAAGAGGGCGAAGAGGGCGCCGTCGTCCTTCTCGAGCACGTCGACGCCCCGCATGGCACGCAGCTCCTTGGCGCTGACGGCGTCGGTCTGGCGCGCCTCGATGTAGCGCGACGGCTCGAGGATCACGGCGGCGCCGAACTCGTCGGCCATGCGCTCCTCGGCGACCTGGAACTGCAGCTCCCCGACCGCGGCGAGCACGGGCGCCTGGTCGCCGACGTCGGGACGGCGCAGCACCTGCACGACACCCTCGCGGTCGAGTTGGGTCATCCCCTTCTTGAACTGCTTGTAGCGCGACGTGTCCTTGTTGCGCACGGTCCGGAACAGCTCGGGCGCGAACGTCGGGATCGGCGGGAACCGCACCGGGGCGCCCTCGTAGAGGGTGTCGCCGATGCGCAGGTCGGCTGCGTTCACGAGGCCGACGACGTCGCCGGGGAAGGCCTCGTCGACGGTCTCGCGCTCGGTGCCGAAGAGGAACTGGGCGTGCTTGGTGTTGACCGGCCGGCCCGAGGGCTCGTGGGTCAGGGTCATGCCGCGCACGAACGCCCCCGAGCACACGCGCACGAACGCCACGTGGTCGCGGTGGTTGCGGTCCATGCCGGTCTGGATCTTGAACACGAAGCCCGAACACGCCTCGTCGACTCCGCGGTGGCCGCCGTCGGCGGTGAGCTGGGGTCCCGGCGCCGGCGCCACGTCGACGACGGCGTCGAGCAGGTGGCGGACCCCGAAGTTCCACAGCGCCGACCCGAAGAAGACCGGCGTGGACACGCCTGCGAGGAACGTCTCGGCGTCGAAGGGGACGACCATCTCCTCGAGCAGGGCGAGCTCCTCGAACGCCTGCTCGCCGAAGGCGCCCTCCGAACGCAGCGACTCGTAGCCGTGCGCGAGCTCCTCGTGGGCCTCGGTGGCGCCGTGCTCGGCACGCTTGAAGCGCGTGATGGCGCCGTCGCGGCGGTCGACGACGCCGACGAAGTCCCCGCCGAGGCCGACCGGCCACGTCACCGGTGTCGGCTGCAGGCCGATGCGGTCCTCGATCTCGTCGAGGATGCCGAGCGGTCCCGGCCCGGGGCGGTCGCACTTGTTCACGAACGTGAGCAGCGGGATGCCGCGCTGGCGGCTCACCTCGAACAGCTTCAGCGTCTGCGCCTCGACACCGCGAGCCGCGTCGATGACCATCACGGCGGCGTCGGTGGCCGACAGCACGCGGTAGGTGTCCTCGCTGAAGTCGCGGTGGCCGGGTGTGTCGAGCAGGTTCAGGAACATGTCGCGGTAGGAGAAGCGCAGCACCGTCGAGCTGATCGAGATGCCGCGCCGCTGCTCGATCTCCTGCCAGTCCGACGCGGTGGAGCGCCGGTCGCGGCGGTCCCGCACCGAACCCGCCTGCTCGATCGCGCCCGAGTAGAGCAGGAGCTTCTCGGTCAGCGTCGTCTTGCCGGCGTCGGGGTGGCTGATGATCGCGAACGTGCGGCGGCGCGCGGCGGCGTCCGCTGGGGTGGGCATCACCAGATCGTGCCCTCGCGCTCGCACCGCACGCAACAGCGCTGCTTCCCGGCCGGGCGCGCTCCGGCGCCTGGGCTCAGTGTCGGGCCGCGCCGCTCGTGTCGATCGAGCCGTAGTCGATCGCGATGAAAAGCGCTTCCATGTCCGCGACGAGGTCGTCGCCGCGCCGCGCTTCACCGCGCACGAAGATCTTGCGCCCGTCACGTTCGTGAACCCACGCGCGCAGCTGCAGGGGCTCGCCCAGCGGGATCGGTCCCCGGTAGTTGACCGTGAGCCGCGCGGTCGCCGCCATCACGTCGACCAGGCGCGGGGCAGCACCCGCGAATTCGTCCAAGAGGCCCGCGAGGACACCGCCGTGGCCGCGGCCCGGAGCCCCGCTGTGCATCGGCCGGAGGGTGACCTCGGTCGTGACGGCGTCCTCCTCGAAGTGCAGCGCCATCGGGGTCGCCGCCGGGTTCGCGGCCCCGGCGATCGCGCGGTAGGGGAAGCCCGTGCGCCGGCCCTCCTCGCTGTCGGGCGCCACCAGGCCCGCCTCGAGCACCGCCTGGCGGTCCCAGTGCGGCGCCTGTGCCACCTTGTCCGACAGCGTCCGCGCGGTCTCGGTGATCTCGGCGAGGAGGTCGTCGCCGAGCTCGCGGTCGGTGAAGAGGTCGACGAGGTCGCGCAAGCTCGCGGCAGCGGCGAAGAGGCGGTCGACGTGTGCGCTCGTGGGTGGGCTCATCGGCGAGAGGGTAGGGAAGGGCGGGGCTGCGCCGAAGATCCGCCCTGACACGGGTTGGGAGCAGACACGGGAAGGGCGATAGCGTCCCCCCGAGACGGCAGCGATGACGGCCCCGGGCGGCTGCCGGACGGCCGAGACGGAAAGGGCAGGCCAATGGGCACACCGGTGATCGTCGAGGCGGTGCGCACACCGATCGGCAAGAAGAACGGCTGGCTGGCAGGCCACCACGCCAACCGACTGCTCTCGACCGTGCAGGCCGAGGTCGTCGAGCGTGCCGGCATCGAGGCGAACCAGGTCGAGCAGATCGTGGGCGGCTGCGTGTCCCAGGCGGGCGAGCAGGCGATGAACGTCACCCGCAACGCGTGGCTGTACGCGGGCATGCCCTACGAGGTCGGCGCCACGACCGTCGACTGCCAGTGCGGCTCGGCCCAGCAGGCGAACCACATCATCACGGGGATGATCGCCACCGACACCATCGACGTCGGCATCGGCTGCGGCGTCGAGGTGATGAGCCGTGTCCCGCTCGGCTCCGCGGTGATCCACGGTCCCGGCTTCATGTGGCCCGAGGACTTCCCCTACGACCTCCCCGACCAGTTCATCGCGGCGCAGCGCATCGCCGAGAAGTGGGACATCAGCCGCACCGACGTGGACGAGCTCGGCCTCGCGTCGCAACAGCACGCGGCGCGTGCCTGGGCCGAAGGGCGTTTCGACCGCGAGATCGTGCCCGTCGAGGCGCCCGTTCTCGGCGCCGACGGCGAGCCGACGGGCGAGACGATGACCGTCGATCGCGACCAGGGCCTGCGCGAGACGACCATGGAGGGCCTCGCGAAGCTGAACCCCGTCGTCGAGGGCCACATCCACACCGCCGGCAACACGTCCCAGATCTCGGACGGGGCGGCAGCGGTGCTGTGGATGTCGGAGGACCGCGCCAAGGCCGAGGGGCTGCGCCCGCGGGCCCGCTTCGTCACCCAGGCGCTGATCGGCTCCGATCCCTACTACCACCTCGACGGCCCGATCGCGGCGACGTCGCGGGTGCTCGAGCGCGCCGGGATGACCATGGCCGACGTCGACATAGTCGAGATCAACGAGGCGTTCGCGTCGGTCGTGGTGTCGTGGGCACGCGAGCACAAGGCCGACATGGACAAGGTCAACGTCAACGGCGGCGCCATCGCGCTGGGTCACCCCGTCGGCTGCACCGGCAGCCGCCTCATCACGACGGCCCTGCACGAGCTCGAGCGCAGCGACAAGCAGGTCGCGCTGATCACGATGTGCTGCGGCGGCGCGCTCGCCACCGCCTCGATCCTCGAGCGCGTCTGACCGCGGCGACCTCGGTCGCCACGGGCTTCAGCCGCCGGCGACGGCAGGCACGATCGAGACGACGTCGCGGTCGTCGACCGCGGTCGCGATCCCGTCGCCGAAGCGCACGTCCTCCTCGCCCACGTAGATGTTGACGAAGCGGCGCAGCGTCCCGGTGTCGTCGAAGAGGCGCTCCCCGAAGCCGGGGTGCTCGACCTCGAGGTTCTTCAGGACCTCCTCGACGGTGGAGCCGGCGATGCTCACCTCGCCGGCGCCACCACAGAGGTTCCGCAGCGGAGTGGGGATTCGGACGGTGGCCATGTGGTCGCCTTCTTGTCGGGTCGGGATCGCGGACTAGTCGTCTTCGCTGAAGCGGCTCGGGGAGGTCGCGAACGGCAGGACCGGTTCGAGGCCGGAGGTGTCGGTGTCGACGAAGCCCGCCGCGTCGAGCATCGCGTCGAAGTCCTCGAGGCGCGCCGTGGTCTTGAGCGTCTCGACCTCGCCGTGTACGGCATCGAGGGTCTTGAGACCGTGGCCGGTGACGTAGGCGACGACGGTCTCGTCGGGACGGATCGTGCCGTTCGCGGCGAGCTGGCACAGCGTCGCGATCGTGACACCACCCGCGGTCTCGGCGAAGATGCCCTCGGTGCGGGCGAGGAGCTTCATCGCGTCGAGGATCTCCTCGTCGGTGACCGTCCCGAAGGCGCCGCCGGTGTCGTTGACGACGTCGATCGCGTAGACACCGTCGGCGGGGTCGCCGATCGCGATCGACTTGGCGATCGTGTCGGGCTTGACCGGCTTGATGCGGTCGACGTCGTCCGCCCACGCCTTCGACACCGGTGCGCACCCCGCGGCCTGGGCGCCCGAGATCCGGGTGTGCGGCTCCTCCTCGAGGAGCCACACCTTGTGCAGCTCCTTGAGACCCTTGTCGATCTTGGTGAGCAGCGACCCCGACCCGACCGGCACGACACAGTGGTCGGGCGCACGCCAGCCGAGCTGTTCCACCGTCTCGAACGCGAGCGTCTTGGAGCCCTCGGCGTAGTACGGGCGCAGGTTCACGTTCACGAACGCCCACGGGCGTGTTCCCGCGACCTCGGCGCAGAGGCGGTTGACCGCGTCGTAGGTGCCGTCGACGGTGACGACGTCGCCGCCGTAGACCGCGGTGGACGTGATCTTGGCGTCCTCGATCGACGCCGGCACGAACACGAAGCTGTGCAGGCCCGCCTTGGCGGCGTGGGCGGCGACGGCGTTGGCGAGGTTCCCCGTCGACGCGCACGCGATCGTGCCGAACCCGAGCTCGATCGCCTTCGCGAGCGCCACCGACGTCACCCGGTCCTTGAACGAGTTCGTCGGGTTGCGCGTGTCGTCCTTGATCCACAGCTTGGGCAGCCCCAACTCGGCGCCGAGACGCCCGGCGCGCACGAGCGGCGTGTACCCGGTGACGAGGCTCGCGGTCGGCACCTCGCCGACGGGCAGGAGGGCGGCGTAGCGCCACAGCGTCTTGGGGCCACGCTCGATGGCGGCGCGGTCGATGCGGTCGGCGATGTGGCCGTAGTCGTAGACGCACTCGAGCGGACCGAAGCAGAACTCGCACGCGTAGAGAGCGCCGGCGGAGTACTCGGCACCGCACTCGCGGCAGCGGAGCGATCGAACGTCACCCATTCGTGGAAGAACCCTTTCTCGTGGAGGTACACGCGAGGTCGAGGGCTCTTCCGGTTCTCGGATCGCACTCGCTCATCTGTCCCCGCACTGCGGCACGCGGGGCCGGACTTGGCACCTGGACCGGAGGCCTGGTTGCCGAGGCTTCGAAGGGCCGTTCCCTCCACCTCTCGTGATGAACGCCGAAGCGGGCTGTCAAGTTGGCAAAGGTCACCACTTCCCGCGCCACCGTGTCAAGCGCATACCCTGTATGCCGGACCATGTCTCAGGTGCAGACCTTCCACCACAGCGACTTCCCCGTCGCGCGCCTGCTGGCCGCCAAGGAAGACCGCCGCGTATCGCTCGTGCTGCCCGCGCGCGACGAGGCAGCGACGGTCGGCGGCATCGTGTCGCGCGTGCGCACCGACCTCGTCGACTCGGTTCCGCTCGTCGACGAGGTGATCGTGATCGACTCCGGGTCGGTCGACGCCACCGCCCGTGTCGCCGCCGACGCGGGCGCCACCGTCGTCGACGCGGCCGAGCTGTTCCCCGAGCTCGGTCCGGCGCTGGGCAAGGGCGACGCGATGTGGCGCAGCCTGGGCGCGGCAAAGGGCGACGTCGTCGCCTGGGTCGACGCCGACATCGAGGACTTCGACAGCCGAATGGTCACCGGCGTGCTCGGTCCTCTCCTCACCGACCCGGGCGTCGTCCTCGCCAAGGGCTTCTACCGGCGCCCGATCGTCGAAGCCGACGGGTCGTTGACGCCGTCGGGCGGCGGGCGTGTGACCGAGCTCGTGGCGCGGCCGCTCCTCTCGCTCTTGTTCCCCGAGCTCGCCGGGTTCGTGCAACCACTCGCCGGGGAGTACGCGGTGCGCCGCGACACCGTCGAGGCGGTCCCTTTCGCCGTGGGCTACGGCGTCGAGGCCGGCCTCCTCGTCGACCTGTGGCGACGCCACGGCCTGGGCGCGCTGGCACAGGTCGACCTCGAGGAGCGCGTGCACCGCAACCGTCCTCTGCACCAGCTCGGCAGGACCGCGTTCGAGGTGCAGCACGCCCTGTTGCGCCGGGCAGCGCCCGGGGTCGACCTCGCTGGCGCGCTCTCTGTCGCCGTCGCCGCCGACGGCCGTGTCGACGAGGTGCCGGCCCAGGTCGGCGAGCGCCCTGCCCTGCGGGGTGGGTGAAGTGGGCGGTGGGCTGCGTCTCGGCCGGGTGCGCGGCACCCCGATCGTGCTCTACCCGACCGCGATCCTCCTGATCGTGTTCATCGCGTACCTGAGCTGGCCGTCGTTCGAGCGGCGCTTCTCCACTCCCGTCGCCGTCGCGATGGCGCTAGGGGTCGCCATCGGGCTCTTCGTGACGATCTTCCTGCACGAGCTCGGCCACGTCGCGGCCGCGCGCATGTACCGCATCCACACGACCGAGGTGTCGCTGTTCGGGATGGGCGGCATGGCGCGCCTCGCGGCACCGCCGGGATCGCCGCTCGCCGAGGTCGTGATCAGCGTCGCGGGTCCGCTCGTCAGCCTCGCCATCGGGGCAGGGCTCAAGTGGGGCGTCGAGGCTTACGTGACTGCCGCCCCGGGTTACGACGCGACCACGGCGGCAGTGCTCGTCGTGCTCTACCAGCTCGGTACCTGGAACCTCTTCCTCGGCGCGTTCAACCTCCTGCCGGGACCGCCGCTCGACGGCGGTGGCGTCGTGAGGGGGATCGCGTGGGCGATCACCAAGGACCGCGCCAAGAGCGTGAAGGTGTCGGGCTACTGCGGGCTCGTGGCCGCCGGCGCCTGCGGTGCCCTCGCCCTGACGCTGTATCTCGCTCCTCAGTGGGCTTCCCTCCTGCACCTCGGGCCCGAGTGGACCTTCCCGCTGCTGTACGCCGTTCTCATCCTCCTGTTCGGGTCGTGGCCGGCCGCTCGAGGTGACGCGGTCGCGGTGCCTGCCGGCGGCGCCTCGGCCCGCGCCGGTGGGCAGCGTCAGATGCCTCCACAGGCGGCCGAGATCGCCGAGACCGTCGGGCGGGCACGCGAGTTCGCCGGCCAGCTGGGCGCCGACGTCGTGACCGCCACGCACGTCCTGCTCGGGGTGCTCGCGTACAGGCTCAGCCTCACGTCGCGGGTCCTCGGTGCGCACGGGGTCACCTTCGACACGATGTGGGCCACCGCACCACGGGGCGATGTCCCTGCAGGCGAGGAGGTCCCCTACTCGGTCCCGGTGCGCCAGATGGTCGAGGCCGCCACCCGCAGCGGGCGTGGGCGTGACGGGCTCCTGCTCGCCCTGCCGGAGAACTCCGACGCCGCCGGTCGCCTCGGCGAGCTCGGCGTCGACGTCCCCGGCCTCAAGCGCGAGCTCGAGTCCGCGATCGCCGAGGCCTCCCGCAACCAGGCCTGACCCAGTAGGCCCATTGTCCCCCGGTTCCCCCGGTTGGAGAACGATCCGGCCACCTGAGCGGGTTTGGAGAACCAGAGGCACCGTTTCGGTCGCCTCCGTTCTCCAACCCCGGGACTCTGGCCGGTCTGTTCTCCAAGGCCCGGCGCCTGGCTGCTCTGTGCTCCAACCTCGCGGCAAACCCCTCCGTTCGGCCCGCGAGCATCGAGCGGAACGCGGCCGAGGCGGGGCTACCCTGATCGAGCCGTTCGCCGGGAACGCCCAGTACGTAGGGAACACCCAGGGGATCCGATGCTCGATCCAGTGCCGCTCAAACCCAAGGATCTCGACCGCTACCGCAAGTCCGTCGGCGACGAACCGGTCGAGCGCATCGGGGAACTCGCGGGAAAGCTCGCCGGCGCCCGCGTCCTTCACGTCAACGCTACGGCCTACGGCGGCGGTGTCGCCGAACTCCTCGCCACCCTCGTGCCGCTGATGCGGGGCGTCGGACTCGACGCGCGCTGGGAGGTCATGTTCGGCAACGACGACTTCTACAACGTCACCAAGGCGATGCACAACGCCCTCCAGGGCATGGAGATCGCCTGGACGCCCCAGATGGAGAAGATCTACCTCGACCGCAACATCGAGAACGTGGGGTCACTCGACACCGACTACGACTTCGTGATCGTCCACGATCCCCAGCCGGCGGCGCTGTTGCACATCCTCGAGTACGAGACCCAGCAACTCCCCCGCGGCAAGTGGATCTGGCGCTGCCACATCGACACGTCGACGCCGTTCCGCCCCGTGGCCGAGTCCCTCTTCCCCAAGGTCGAGCCCTACGACGCCGCCGTCTTCACGATGTCGGACTTCGTCCCCGGCGACTGGGACCTGCCGCCCGTTCGGTTGATCCAGCCGTGCATCGACCCGCTCTCGCTCAAGAACGTCCCCCTCAACGAGGAGACCCAGCGGGCGATCCTCGAGAGCTACGGCATCGACCCCGGCCGCCCGATCCTGTGCCAGGTGTCGCGCTTCGACCCGTGGAAGGACCCCGTCGGCGTCATCGACGCCTACCGCATGGTCAAGGACGAGGTACCCGGCGTGCAGCTCATCCTCGCCGGTTCGATGGCGACCGACGACCCCGAGGGCATGCACTACCTGCACCGCACCGAGGAACACGTGCGCGGCGACCCCGACGTGTTCATCCTCACGAACGCCCAGCAGGTGGGCGCCATCGAGGTGAACGCATTCCAGGACTCCGCCGACGTCGTCATCCAGAAGTCCCTCCGCGAGGGTTTCGGCCTCACGGTGTCGGAGGGCCTGTGGAAGTCCACGCCGGTGGTGGGTGGCAACTGCGGCGGGATCCGCATGCAGTTGCCCGAGGGTGTGGGCGGCTTCCTCGTCGACTCCGTCGAGGAGTGCGCCGCGGCGTGCCTGCGACTCCTGGAGGACCCCGAGGCGGCGGCCGGCATCGGCTCCGCCGGCAAGGAGCACGTGCGCGCGAACTTCGTGATGACCACCCTGCTCGAGAACTGGCTGCGCCTCTTCGTCGACCTCCAAGACGGCACCGTGTGACCCGACTGGTCGTCCTGTCGAACCGCGGGCCGCTGTCGTGGTCCCGCGCTCCGGGGGGCGAGTTGGTGTCCCGCCGCGGCGCGGGTGGCCTCGTCTCCGCCCTCGCCCCGGCGCTCGAGTCCTCCGGTGGCACCTGGATCGCGGCGGCGATGAGCGACGCGGATCGCGCCGCCCCCCAGTCCCCAGGGGTCGAGCTGCTGGCGGTCGACCCCGTCCTGTTCGCGGCGTACCGCGAGACGGTCGCCGACGGGTTCCTCTGGTTCGCGCACCACGACCTGTGGGACCGGCCCCGCACTCCGGTGATCGACGCCGTCGCCCACTCCGCCTGGGACGCGTACGTGTCGGTCAACCGGATCTTCGCCGACGCCGCCCTGGCCGCGGACGGCGACGTCGTCGCCGTGCAGGACTACCACCTCTCGCTCGTGCCCGCGATGCTCAAGCAGGCGCGCCCGGACCTGAGGGTGCTGCACTTCTCCCACACCCCCTTCGCCACCGAGTCCGCCCTTGCGGTCCTGCCCGACCCGTGGTGCCGGTCACTGGTACAGGGGCTGGCGGCTGCGGACCTTTGCGGCTTCCACACGCTGAGGTGGGCACGCCGCTTCGAGGACGCCGTGGCGCGTTGGGGTGACGGCATCGAGGCAACCGTGGGTGCCTTCCCGCTGGGGCCCGACCCCGCTGCGCTGGCGCGTGACGCGGCCGCCGACAGGGTCGACGCCGAGCTCGCCGCGCTCGAGGCCGAGCTCGACGGGCGCCGGTGCGTGCTGCGGGTCGACCGCGCCGAGCTGTCCAAGAACGTGTTGCGCGGCCTGCACGCTTTCGACGCGCTCTTGCGGCGCCGCCCCGACCTCGCCCCGGGGACCGCCCACGTCGTCCTCCTGAACCCGTCGCGGGGCTACGACGCGTACGTGCGCTACCTCGACGACTGCCTCGCACTCGTGGCCGAGGTCAACGCCCGCCACCGCGCCACCGCCGGGCGCGACGTCGTCTTGTGCCACGCCGAGGACCGCTTCGCGCGCAGCCTCGCCGCCTACCGCCGCGCTGACGTGGTCGTCGTGAACGCGATCAGCGACGGACTCAACCTCGTCGCCAAGGAGTCGGCACTCGTGAACGAGCACGACGCCACGCTCGTGCTCTCCACCGAGACGGGAGCGTACGAGGGGCTGGCGGACGCGTGTCTCGCGGTGGACCCCTACGACGTCGAGGCCACGTCGCGTGCCCTCGAACGCGCGTTGGAGCTCGACGCGAGCGAGCGGCACGGTCGCGCATCCCTGCTCCGGCGACTCGCTGCCGAGTACCCGCCTGCGGACTGGCTCGCGGCCCAGCTCCGCGCCGTCGGCGCCTGACGCCCCCCTCCAAACGCGGGCAGAACGACCCGCAGACGGGCCAGACCGCCCGCGTTTGGGTCTGGCCCCCCCTCCAAACGCGGGCAAAACGACCCGCAGGCGCGCCAGACCGCCCGCGTTTGGATCTGGCCCCCCCTCCAAACGCGGGCAGAACGACCCGCAGGCGCGCCAGACCGCCCGCGTTTGGGGGAGGGTGCGGAGCCGGGGTACCTCACCCAGAACGGGTGATCCCCTCGGCGGTCCCCATCGGGCAGACTGTTGGCACCTGTCCCCGTCGGGAGTGTGAAGTCGTGCGCCGTTTCTTCGTCGGTCTGCTCGTGTTCGTAGCGACGCTCAGCCTCGTCCTCGCGGTCATGACGAACTTCCTGCGCCGCCAGCTCCTCGACACCCAGACCTTCGTGACGACGACGACCGAGATCGCGCAGTCGCCCGCGGTCAAGAGCGAGGTCAACAAGGAGGTGACCGACGCCGTATTCGCGCAACCGGCCGTCCAGGATGCTATCGACCAGGCCGTCACCCTCTTGCCCGCACCGCTCCACCAGTTCCAGAGCTCGATCTCTGGCGCTGCCCAACAGGGAGTGTCGGCGCTGATCGGCTTCGTGCTCGACAGCCAGGCGTTCCAGAAGGTCCTCTCCGAGGCACTCACGGTGATGCACCAGAAGCTGATATCCGGTAGCGGGCTCAGCTTCAACGTCGGCGACGCCAAGAGCCTCACCGGACTCGACCAGGCCGGCGGGGTGGTGGGCAAGGCGGCGTCGCTGATCCCCGACAACATCGCGGGCGTGACCCTGCTCGACGACCAACAGACCCGTCAGCTCAACACGGCGATCAAGATCCTCGAGAAGGCGTGGATCTGGTTCGCACTGCTGTCACTGGTCACGACGGCCGGGGCCATCGCCCTGTCGCGGCAGCGCCGCAAGACGATCCGGACGTGGGGTCTCGTCCTGGTGATCATCAGCCTCGTGGTGCTCGCGATCCCCGCATTCCTCCAGGGTCCGCTGCTCGCGTCGCTGCCCGACAACGTGCGCCCGATCGTGCAGGAGGTGTGGGACGTCTACATACCCCGCCTCGATGCGCGCCTGTGGCTGTCGTTCTCGGTCGGACTGGTTGTGTTCGTGATCGCGGCGGTCTGGGGCCGCCTCGGCCTCGTCGAGTCGCTGCGCAAGGCGTGGACGAGCACCACCGACAAGCTCCACGAGCTACGCCTCGCCCACGCCGAGCACGCCGAGGCCGCGGCCGCGGCCGGCGGCGAGGTCGAGAAGGTCGGCTTCCGCGAGCGCACCAAGATCTTCGTCGAGACCCTCGACATCCCCGGCCGTCTCGGCCAGGTCGCCACCCATGTGGAGCCCAACATCCGCACCTACCGGGGCGCGGGTGTGGCGATCGCGGCGCTGCTCTTGCTCCTGTGGCCGGGCACCGCGACCCTCGGTGTCTTCTTCGTGATCGTCGCGCTGTTGATCCTCTACCTCGGCGGCCTCGAGCTGATCCTCGGGATCGCCCGCAAGCCCGCCGAGGGCGAGATCGTCGAGCCGGCCGCGCTCACCCCGGCAGCGGCCGGCGGCGGCGCGCCTTCGCTCGGGGCCCCGAGGACCTCCGAGTCCGCGACGGCGCTGGTCGTGCCCTCCGAGCCTGCCCCGGAAGAGCCCAAGCTCGACCTCCCCTACGCCGAGAGGGTCTCCCTGCTGAAGGAACTCGGAGAGCTCAAGGCCGCCGGCGTCCTCGACGACGACGAGTTCGCCCACGAGAAGGAACGGGTCCTGAGCCTGTGACCCGGGGCCCCAAGGACGCGAAGGGGCGCATCGAAGCGCTCACGAGCAAGTCCAAGGAGATCGCGGACAAGGTCGCGGCGCGGCGTGACCAGCTCGAGGCCGACCGCCGTCTGAGCCTCGGCTTCGTGGTCTACCGTCGCATGCAGGAGGTCGAGACCAAGTCGCTGGCGCTGCGGGTCAGCATGGGCATGTTCATCGCGATCCTGCCGATCATGGTGCTCGTGTTCGCCGCCGTGAGCCGCCTCGGCGGCTTCCCCGGCGACGCGGGCCATGCGATGGTGGAGTACCTCGGCCTGACGGGCGCTGCCGCCAGCGCATTCGAGGACCTGTTCTCGAACACGTCCCAGGGGGTCCTTGCTGCCGGCATCCTCGTGGCGGGGGGACTGCTCGCGTCCGGCTTCGACATCGCGCTCGCCCTGCAGACGACCTACGCACGTGCCTGGCGTGTCGAACGCCTGAGTGGCTGGCACGCCTACTGGCGCGGCACCGTGTGGATGGCCGCCTGCCTGGCGCTGGTGGTCTCCCAGGAGTTCATGGTGGCACTGACCTACCGCTTCGGTGCCGTCGCGTACGTGCCCGTCATCGTCTTCGAGGCGGGCCTCACGTTCGGGTTCTGGCTCATGACCCCACGGTTGCTCCTCGACAAGGACCTCGGGTGGCGCGGGCTCCTGCCCACTGCAGTGGTCGGCATGGTCGTCTCCGGTGCCCTCCGGGTGGCGAGCTGGTTCGTGCTCCCGTCGTGGGCGAACTACTACGCGACGCCTTTCGGCGCGATCGGCGCCGTGATCACGCTCGTGTTCTGGATGATGATCGTGGCGTACGCGTGGGTGATGATCGCCATCTTCGGCGCGGTCTGGTGGGAACGCCACGGCCCGCCCGACGAGGTCATCGAGATCGAGCTCCAGGTCGGCGCCGATACTCCGGCCGATGCCGAGACCGCGGTCTGACCCCGTCGTCGCGCACCGACCCGAGGGAGCCGGCGAAGGGATTCGAACCCTTGACCTGCGGTTTACAAGACCGCTGCTCTGACCACCTGAGCTACACCGGCAAGGCTTGGTCGCCGACTAGGTGTCTAGCCGGACTCGGAGGCTGAAGGCACGGTCATGGCCGGACTCGGTGAGAAATCCGGGTCACGAGATGGCCGCAGACCACCCCGGTGAGCGAGCCTGCGACCACGTCGCCGGGATAGTGCACGCCGGTGTGGACACGGGAGTAGGCAACCGCGGCGGCAAGCAGGTGCAACGGCGCCGACAGCCAGGCGATGCGGCCCGTGACCGCGGTGGCGAACGCGAACGCCGACGCCGAGTGCCCCGACGGGAACGACGTCGACGACGGCATGCGGACGTGGCGGGT
Source organism: Acidimicrobiia bacterium (assembly GCA_046331095.1). GTDB lineage: Bacteria > Actinomycetota > Acidimicrobiia > UBA2766 > UBA2766 > JAIBAC01. The sequence goes on along the minus strand of JAXLRM010000004.1, from coordinate 254,486 downwards.
GGCACCGGACGCGACGGCGTGGTCTGCACGCTCGGGGCGGCTGCGGCGGGCAACGCGCTTGAGCCCCTGGTTCGCGACGAACGAAGCGACTCCGATCGCAGCGAGGCCCTCGACTGCGCCACGGCGGCCCTTGGGTCCGCCCGCCACGGCGAGGAGGCCTGCGGCGGCGAGCCAGAGCATCGAGAAGTTGGCGGCGTCGCTCAGGCGTGCGATCGTGCGGTCGAGCCCGGGTGTCTCGGTGCCGGCCACCGCCGCGTAGATGGCCTCGTCGATCGCGACCGCCTGGTCGCGAGCCTGTTCGAGGCGGTTGCGTGCGTGCGCACCCTGACGATCGGGGGCCGGGCGAGGCGCTGGTTCGGCCGCGCCCCCGCCCGGAAAGGTCACAGTCTCTGCCACGCCAGCCACTATAACCACACTCATGAAGCGCCTCGCCGCGGCGGCCTCTCTGCTGGCTCTCGTCGCCGCGGTCGTCCTCGTCGTGGTCTTCGCCGTCGGAGACCTCCGGCGCCTGGCGCTTCTCGTGCCCGCCCAGATCGTCCTCGTCCTCGCCGGGTGGTCGGCGCTCGTCCACACGGGACCGCGACGCTGGGTGTTCGCAGCAATCGCCGTCGTGGGGCTCGTGGCTTTCGTCGCCGTGCTGGTGTGGGCCGAGGCGATCCGCTGGCTCATACCCGTGGGCGGCCTCGTCGTGCTCGCGCTCGTGCTGGCCCGCATCGCCCTGGGTGTGCGGGAGTACCGCCAACACGCCGAGGAGCCCGTCGCCCCCCCGCCGCAGCGGGCGGTGCTCTTCATGAACCCCAAGTCGGGCGGCGGCAAGGTCGGCGAGTACGACCTCGTCGCGCGTGCCGAAGCCCTCGGTGCCGAGGTGCAGCTGATCACCCCGGGATGCGACCTGGTGCAGATGGCCCACGACGCGGTCGCAAGCGGTGCCGACCTCCTCGGTGCGGCCGGTGGTGACGGCACCCAGGCGATCGTGGCGCAGGTGGCGTCGGAGAACGGTGTCGAGTTCCTCTGCATCGCCGCGGGCACCCGGAACCACTTCGCGCTCGACCTCGGCCTCGACAGGGACGACCCGCGTCCCGGCCTCGACGCGCTCCACGACGGCAGCATCCATCACATCGACCTCGCCCGCGTGAACGGCAGGGTCTTCGTGAACAACGTGAGCCTCGGCGTGTACGCGAAGGTCGTCCAGGAGGACTCCTACAGGGACGCCAAGGCGTCCACTTTCCTGGCGCAACTCCCGGCGCTCACGGGGCCCGAGGCCGAAGCATTCGACCTGCACCTCGACGGGCCCGACGGCAAGCCGATCGAGGACATCCTGTTGGTGCTCGTCTCGAACAACGAGTACAGCTTCGCGGGCCCGGGCGAGTTCGGCGTCAGGGAGAGCATCAGTGACGGACGCCTCGGCGTGGTCACCGTAGGGATCGCGGGCGCTGCCGACGTCGGCAAGCTCGTCGCGCGTGCCCAGCTCGGGCGACTGCGGGACTTCCCCGGCTGGAACCAGTGGTCGGTGCCGTCGCTGACGGTCTCGAGCGAGTCGGGTGCGATCGAGGCGGGTGTCGACGGCGAGGCGCTCGTGCTCGACTCGCCGCTGCGCTTCGAGATACAACCTGGAGCGCTCTCGGTTCGTTTGCCGCGGTCGCGTCCGGACCGCGGCATCCAGGCGCGCCTCGATCCCACGACGCTGGTCCGACTCGTGCACCTGGCGGCGACCGGCGATCGCGCCGTGTCCGGCTGAACTCGGCCCCGGGTAGGGCCTTCTGACGTGACGAACCCCCGGGTGGCTGTCCCGGGGGCTTCGTCGCTGCGGTGAGGATTTCGGGGCCTGGACCCCTGGGGGTCAGGCGGTGCGAGCCTCGCAGGCGATCTCGAAGGCACGCTCCTCGGCGGCCCGCTTCTGGAGGTAGGCCTCGAGCTTGCGCTTGATGCGCTGGATCGCGTTGTCGATCGACTTGGCGTGGCGGTTCAGCTCGTCGGCGATGTCCTGGTAGGACTTGCCCTCGACGTAGAGGCGCAGGACCTCTTGCTCGAGCTGGGACAGGATGGCGCCCATCGAGCCGCGTAGGCCGTTGACGTCCTCGAGGCTGATCACGGCACGTGCGGGGTCGAGGCTCTCGTCGCCGCCGATCATCTCCTCGACGGTGCGGTCGCTGTCGTCCTCGGAGCGGCTCACGTTGAAGCTCACGTAGGAGTTGAGCGGCTGGTGCTTCTGGCGGGTGGCGGTCTTGATCGCCGTGATGATCTGGCGGGTGATGCAGAGCTCGGCGAAGGCCCGGAACGACGCCTGGCGGTCGTCACGGAAGTCGCGGATCGCCTTGAAGAGGCCGATCATGCCTTCTTGGTAGATGTCGTCGGAGTCGGCGCCCACGAGGAAGTACCCGCGGGCCTTGGTACGGGCGAATCGTTGGTAGCGCTGGAGCAGGACCTCGAGGGCGCCGTTGATTCCCTCACGAGCCGCGGCGACGAGCTCTTCGTCGCGCAAGGCATCAAGCTCGTTGGTCTGGATGAAACCCGCCAATTTACCCTCCGAGTGATGAAGCCGGACAGTGGACGCGTTCGAGCCACCCGGGTGGTGCTGGTGTCTCGGACGCTGATCGGTGCTGGTGCCGTGTCCCCCGGCCTGCAGTGGAAACACTAAGAGGAATCTGAGAGTGCGTCGTACGGCAGAACGGTGATATTGGTCACGTAGGTCGGCACCCGCGTTCACGACGGATTCACACGCTACCGTAGGTTTCAACAGTGACAATGCGGAAATCCCAGGTGACCAGGCACGATGCCGACGCGAGGGGGGTCCGACGACCCACCCGGAAGACCCTGTCTACGTCGTTCGACGTAGAGCCGCCTACGTAAGTGGTGCCTTGGGGGGGCCCTAGGGAGTCCTGCCCGAGTGCCTGCGGTGACGCGTCGAGGCCTCGAACACCGCGACGGCGACCGCGGTGGACACGTTGAGCGAGGCGACGTTGCCGCTCGTGGGGATGCCCACGAGGGCATCACAGGTGTCGCGGACCCGGCGACGCAGCCCGCGTCCCTCGGAACCCGCCACGACGACGATGTTCTCCTCGAAGAGGGCAGATTCCTTCAAGGTGGGCGCCCCGGACTCGAGACCGACGACCCAGAGCCCCGAATCCTTCGCCCGCTCGAGCGCTACGGACAGGTTGACGACCGACGAGACCGGGAGCCACTCGGCGGCCCCCGCTGCCGCCTTCTGCGCCGCCGCGGACAGCGGGGCGCGGTTGCGGTCCTGCACCAGGACGCCGTCACCGCCGGCAGCCTCCACGACCCTGATCACGGCGCCGAGGTTGCGAGGATCTACGACCCCGTCGAGCGCCACGACGAGGGAGGCATCGTGCATGACGTCGTCGGGGTGGGTGGACTCGAGCGGCACGGTCTCCGCGACCACGCCTTGGTGCGAGTCGATCCCGCAGAGCTCGGTGAGTGCCTCGGCATCGACGAACTCGACCGGCACGCCGGCCGACCGCGCGAGCGCGACGATCTCGTCGGGCAGCGTGGCACCCTCGCCGACCCAGAGACGCCGGGCCGGACGCCGCCGCGCCCTCAGCAGCTCGGCAACGGGTCTCCTACCTGCGACGACGGCGCCACTTCGCACCTTCGGCGGAGTCCTCGACGGAGATTCCCGCTTCCGCGAGGCGTTCCCGGATCCTGTCTGCCGTGGCGTAGTCCTTCTCCTCACGTGCACGCTGGCGCAACTCGAGCACCAGCTCCATCACGCCGGCGAGCGCCCCGTCGCCCTGCGCCGGTGGCGGCACGACCTGCAACACCGAGTCCATCGCCGCGATCGCCCTCAACAAGGGCGCCAGCTCGGTGGTGTCGCCGCTGTCGACCGCGGCGTTGGCGCGCTTGACGACGTCGAAGAGAACCGCAGTCGCAGCGGGGGTGTGGAAGTCGTCGTCCATCGCTGCCCGAAAGGCGGTCATCGCGTCGTCGTCCGCGGCCGCGCCCGCGACTGCCGGGGCGTCCATGAGTGTCCCGGCGTCGAGGCCGAGCGCCTCGGCCACACGCTCGCACACGATCGCGAGGCGGTCCACGGCAGCCTCGCATTCCGCGACGAGTGCGGGCGTGAAGTCGAGCTGGTTGCGGTAGTGGGTCTGGGCGACAAGGAGCCGTATCGCCTCGGGCGAGTAACGCTCCAGGGCATCCTCGAGGGAAAGGAAGTGCCCCGTCGACTTCGACATCTTGGCGCCCTCCAGGTTCACCATCCCCGAGTGCAGCCAGTAGCGCGCGAACTCGACGCCGTCGACGGACTCGGACTGAGCTATCTCGTTCTCGTGGTGGGGGAAGATCAAGTCCGAGCCCCCGCCGTGGATGTCGAAAGGGTGCCCGCAGTACGCGGCGGCCATCGCGGAGCACTCGATGTGCCAGCCCGGCCGGCCCGGTCCCCACGGCGACGGCCACGACGGCTCACCTTCCTTGGCGGCCTTCCACAGCGCGAAGTCGAGCGGGTCGCGCTTGTGCTCGCCCGGGTCGACCCGTGCGCCTGCGTCGAGAGCGTCGATCGACTGGTGGCTCAACTTGCCGTAGGCGCCGAAACTGCGCACCGAGAACAAGACGTCGCCGGCGTTCGCACCTGTTCCCGAGTCGACGGCGGAGTCGACGGCGGAGTCGACGGCGTAGGCGTGACCGGAGTCGACGAGTGCCTCGATCAGGGCGACCATCGCACCCACGTGCTCGGTGGCCCGTGGCGCGACGTCGGGGGGGAGCACCCGCAGGCGCGCCATGGCGTCGTCCCACACACGCTCGTACTCACGCGCGACGGCCTCGGGACTCACGCCCTCGTCGCGGGCACGGGCGATGATCTTGTCGTCGACGTCGGTGTAGTTGGACACGAACCGGACGTCCCACCCGGCGAAGACGAGGTAGCGGCGGATCAGGTCGAAACTGATCGAGGTGCGCCCGTGGCCGAGGTGTGGCGGCGCGTACACGGTAGGCCCGCACACGTACATCGAGATCCGCCCCGCCACGAGGGGTTCGAACTCGACCACGGCACGTGCGACGGTGTTGTAGAGCCTCACGGGCGCCGATCCTAACCCTCGCTGCGCCGCGTTCGGACCGGCGCCGGTCCCTACGGCGCGGAGGGGCCCAGAGGCGCGCGTACGACGGTGGCAACGGCGAGGGCGGCGATCCCTTCGCTGCGTCCCGGGAAGCCGAGCCGTTCGGTCGTGGTCGCCTTGACGCTCGCCCGGTCCACGCTCACGCCGCAGGCCCGGGCGAGATTGGCACGCATGTGCTCGCGGTGGCCCGAGATCCGGGGCTCCTGGGCGACGACGGTCGTGTCCACGTGCAGGATCGTCCACCCCTGCGCGCCGAGCATCTCGACCACGCGTCCGAGCAGCCCGGAGCTGTCGGCGCCCGCATAGGCCGCGTCAACGTCGGGGAAGTGCATGCCGATGTCGCCCATCGCTGCCGCGCCCAGAAGCGCGTCGGCGGCAGCGTGGAACAGGCAGTCCGCGTCGGAGTGGCCGACAAGACCACGGTCGTAGGCGATCCGCACGCCTCCCAGGACCACGGGGCCCGGCCCTCCGAACGCGTGGACGTCGACGCCCAGACCCGTGCGGACGTCAGGCCACCCTCCCGCCGACGAGGCTCGTTCGGTCACGTCACCTCGAACCTTTCACGTTTCCACACCGAGTTCTCAGTCCCCGCACAGGTGCGAACCCGAGTGTGACACCTGGAGTTCACCAGCCACACACACGGGTGAAACACGAGGAGTCTACGGTGGCGGTGACAGGACGAACCCACGAAGGCCGGAGACAACGATCACAGGAACAACGCAGATGACGATCACCACGATGCAGGCAATCGCCGACGAGCTCCGTCAGCGGGCGGTCTGGTACGACCAGCCCCTCGACTACACCGCCGGGATCGACGCAGTGATCCACGAGATCGAACGCCACCTCGAAGTCGAAAGCAGCCACTTCTCCACCGACCGGGCAGCCGTCTAGCGCCGCCACGGCTCCCGAGCCGCCGGGCCGGGGGCGTCAAGCGTCGCCGAGGGTCCGCCCCGCCAGCACGAAATCCTCGGCCATGGTCAGCTTGACGTTCCCCGGTTCGCCGGCAACCACCACCACGGTGGCCCCGATCGTCTCCACGAGTGCTGCGTCGTCGGTCGCGCCGGTGTCCGCGACCGCGTGAGCAGCCCTCAGCACCGACGCCCGGAAGACCTGAGGTGTCTGCACGGTGACGAGGCGGTCCCGGTCGAGGGTCCGCACGACGACACCACCGTCGTCGACCTCTTTGACCGTGTCCACGACCGGCAGCGCCGGGACGGCGGCGTCGACACCGTCCCCCAGTGCTTCGGCGCAGCGTCGCAGGAGCGCCGGCGACGCCAACGGACGAGCCGCGTCGTGCACGGCCACCACGTCCACGTCGGAGGGCACCACCGTGAGGCCCGCTGCCACCGAGTCGGACCTCTCGGCGCCACCGGGCACGACGGCGACCACGCCGTCCTTGCCGACCTCGACACCGGCATCGGCGGCCAGCACGGGGTCGGCGACGACGACCACGGCATCGCTCGCCGTTGCCACCGCGCGCACCGCCCTCACGATCACGCTGGTTCCGGCTAGGTCACGGAACTGCTTCGGCGTTCCCCCGAGGCGCGACCCGATCCCGGCGCCGACGACGATGGTCCACAACATGGTGCGGATTCTCCCAGACCGGGCCGGCGCGCTCAGGCGTCCACGGATGCGGGACTGGGATCGGGGTCCTCGGAACGGCGCGCGAAGAGCATGCGACCGGCCGAGGTCTGGTGCGCGCTCGTGACGATCGCCTCGACGACGAGGCCGATCGAGCCTTGTGCGTCGCTCACGACCACCATCGTTCCGTCGTCGGTGTAGCCGACGCCCTGCTGCTCCTGGGTGCCCTCGACCTCGATCTTGATCCGCATGTGGTCGCCGGGTACCACGGGCGGTCGCACGGCCTCGACGAGGCGATTGACGTTGCGGACCTCGATGCCCTGTAGTTCGGCGACCTTCTGGAGGGCGAAGTCGGTCGTGAGCAGGGGCACCGACAGGCGGAGCGCGAGCCGTACGAGCTTGGCGTCGACCTCCTCGACCTCTGGCAGTGAGTCCTCGATCACGACAACCTCGGCCTCGGCCCGCAAGACGTCGAGCACCTCGAGCCCACGGCGCCCGCGCCGGCGGCGCTTGCGGTCGCCCGAGTCCGCTATCGCCTGGACCTCCTCGAGCACGAACTGGGTGACGAGCAGCGGCTCCTCGAGGAAGCCGGCACGGGACACGGCGAGCAGCCGCCCGTCGATGATCGCGGAGGAGTCGACGAGCACCCCTGCAACGTCGCGGTGGGGGGGATAGCCGTCGCGGGGGGCGAAGCCCGCGCTGAGGCCCATCATCCGCAGCAGGTCGGCGCTCTTGCGGCGGGCGATGCGGTACCCCGAGGATCCGAGCAGCCACGTCGCGAAGGCACCGAGCGGCACGGCCCAGATGGCGGGGACCAGGACCAGAACCGGCAGGGTGACGAGGATCCCGGCAGCGACACCGATCAGGGCGCCCACCGCACCCGACATGACCTGAGCGGTCGGTGTGCGATCGACCCTGTCCTCGACGACCCCGAGCGCGTGTTGCAGGTACCGTCCCACGGCGCCGCCCACCACGTAGCCGACCGCCGCGCCGAGCAGCGACAGCACGAGCGTCGCCGAACCGGGGTCGCGCAGGAGGTCGGGGAGCCACGCTGGCTCACTGCGCCCGAGGCGGTACCCCAGCCCGGTGGTGAGGAGCACGACGAAGAAGCGCGCAACCTCGATGAACGTGTTGGTCGCCCTGCTCGATGCCATGGACTCTCGTCGGCACACTCGGCCCGCCGTTTGAGAACGGGACCCGGGCCCCCCATCCAAACGCGGGCAGGATGACCCGCCCACGACACAGACCACCCGCGTTTGGGAGGGGCCCCCACATCCAAAAGCGGGCAGGGTCCAGGCGAGGTCCGGGCAGGGTCCAGGCGAGGACAGCTGCGCTCAGCTGGACCTAGTGCCATGACAGGAAACGTTTGCGGCGTTTCCCCGGTCCTCGCCTGCTCATGCTGCGTTCCGCCTCCTCACCGGAGCCCCGCTCCGCCTCGTCGACGCGCCTTGCCTGAGCCACCGAGTCCTCGTGGAAACACTCCCAAGGTTCCCGGCCACGGCACTAGCTGTAACGGTCGAGGATCGAGGACTCCGCGAGGCGGGCGAGTCCTTCCTTGATCTGCAGCGCGCGCACCTCGCCGACACCTTCGATCTGTTCGAGCTCGCTCATGCCGGCATTGAGGATCTTCTGCAAGCTGTCGAAGCGGCCGACGATACGGTCCACGAGAGTGCTCGACAGACGCGGGATCCGCGAGAGGAACCTGAAGCCTCGCGGGGTGAGGGCACTGTCGATGCTCCCGCCTCCGAGGCCGAGCACCTGTGCGACGCTGTAGAGGTCGGGCAGACGTTCCATCGTGAGGCGAACCAGGGTCTCGAGGGCCGTTGCGGTGGACTCGGCGCCGGCATCGGCGAGGTAGTCGCGGACCACGAGCTCGAGTTCGTGGTCGATGCCCGCCGCGAGCTCGTCGACCTGCAGGTGCAACAGCCTTCCTTCGATGCCGAGCTCGACGAGCAGCATCTCGGTGACCTCGCTGATACGGCGCACCATCTCCCCACGTTGGAGCACGAGGAGGACGTCGCGGGCGGTCACGAGATCCTCGACCTCGAGCGCGGACAGCGACGCGCTGACGGCGTCGAAGCGCCCGCGGTATCGCTCGAGCGTGGCTGCCGCCTGGTTCGCCCGGCTGAGAACGCGCGTGATGGGTTGCAGAATGTGCTTCTGGTCGGCCCTGTACACGGTGATCTGGGCCATGCGCGCCGAGACCGACACGACCGGGACGCCGGTCTGACGCGCGGTCTTCTCCGCGCTGCGGTGGCGGGTGCCGGTCTCGGTCGTGACCTGGTCGGGATCGGGGACGAGGTGCACATTGGCCCGCACGATCACCTCGGCTTGCTCGTCCAAGACGATCGCACCGTCCATCTTGGACAACTCCGACATCCTCTGTGGCGTGAGCTGCGCCTCTATCAGGAACCCGCCCGTACAGAGCCGTTCGACCTTGGGACCGCAGCCGAGGACGATCAGCCCGCCCGAGTTCGCGGCGAGGATGCGGTCGATCCCCTCGCGCAGTGGAGTTCCCGGTGCCACGAGTGTCAGGGAGTCGAGCATCCCCTTGCTGATTAGCTCGTCCACGTCGATACGGTAACACGGCCCCGGAGACCCCGTTTACCGTGGCAGTCCGGACGACGCTGCCTCGATGGCCGTGCCACGGCTTCCTGCGTCCCGTTCCGATGCCACGGTGGAACCCCGCGACGACTTGCTCGGGGGCCGGTCCGCCAGTAGTTCAAGCGCCTCGGCGAGGTCCGAGACGGCCACGACCGCGGTATCGACCCCTGCCGCCTCGCACGCGGTGGGCACCGAACCGATCGGAACCACGACACGGGCAAAACCCACGCGCGACGCCTCGCGCACCCTGCGATCGAGGTGGGGGACGTCTCGCACCTCGCCGGCGAGGCCGACCTCGCCGATCCACGCCGTGTCGGAGCCGGCCGGACGGTCCGCGAACGAAGACGCGACGGACACGCAAACGGCGAGATCGGCCGCAGGATCGTTGATGCGCACCCCCCCTGCCGCTGACACGAACACGTCGCAGCAGGCCACGGGCAACCCGAGGAGCTTGTCGAGCACGCCGCAGAGGACGGTCACACGATTGGGGTCGAGGCCGTTGACCGTGCGCCGCGGCGCGGCCTGGCCGCTCGCGCCGGCCGCCGCCCGGGTGACGAGCGCCTGCACCTCTGTTAGTAGTGGACGCCGACCCTCGACGGCGGGCACCACGGCCGACCCGGGCACGTCGGCGCGACGACCACCGAGGAAGGCGGCCGCGGCGTCGTCCATCTCGACGAGACCACGTTCGTGCATGTCGAACAAGCCGAGCTCGCCGGCAGGCCCGAACCGGTTCTTGACACCCCGCAAGACCCGCAACGAGTGGTGCCGATCGCCCTCGAAGGTGCACACGACGTCGACGAGGTGCTCGAGGACTCGTGGGCCGGCGAGGCTGCCGTCCTTCGTGACGTGACCTACGAGCACCAGCGCCGCTCCCGCGGCACGGGCGGCGTCCGACAGCACCGAGGCGCACTCACGTACCTGCGCGACCGAACCCGGCGCCGACCCGACACGTGGATCGCGCACGGTCTGGATCGAATCGACTGCGACAACCGCCGGTCTCACGGCGTCGAGATGGCCGGTGATCGCGGCCACCGACTCCTCGTCGACGACGTAGCAGCGCCCGTCGAGGACACCGAGGCGTTCTCCACGCTGGCGAACCTGCGCCTTGGACTCCTCGGAGGTGACGAGCAGTGCGGGCGGCCCCGAGCGCGCCACGGCTCCGAGTGCCTGGAGCACGAGCGTGGACTTGCCGATTCCCGGCTCACCGCCGAGCAGGATCGTGGCGCCGGGGACGAAGCCGCCGCCGAGGACACGATCGAGCTCGCCGATCCCCGTCGCACGGTGGGCTACCTCCGACGCCGACACCTCCGCGAGAGGAACGGGGGTGTCGCGTCCGCCCTGGGCGACGAGCGCGGCGAACTCGGCGTCGATGGGGTCCGTGAACGGACCTCCGCCTGGTTCACGCCCACCGGCACCGGAGGTCCCGGGCTCCTCGACGACGGAACCCCACTGTCCGCAGCCCGGACATCGCCCGTGCCACTTCCCGCTCTCGTGGCCGCATTCCTGACACCTGTGCACACTTCGTGATCTCGCCATGGCAGCCAACGTAACGGTCGCCTGTGACGGAAATCGGGGCCGCTCCCGCTACCTGCGAGTGCGCGTAGCAGGCGGGCGGTGGGGGGGCGCCGGCTCACCCCGCCGTTGCGACGAACGACCCGCGTCACCGCCCCGAGAAGACGGGCGGGGACGCGCGGAACGAGCAGCGCCGCGACGGCGGCGCACGACGACCCGCCTGCGCCACACGACGAGCACCACGGCGGTGACGACGGCCAGGGCGAGGACTGTCAGAGTCCAGATCACCAAGGAGCTCCAGTAGGAGGATGCGGCGCCGAAGTCGAGGGTCCGGCCCCCGGGGAGCTCCCAGGTGAGGTCGTCGGTGGCCGCCGGTGCGGGATCGGCGTCGACGGTCCCTACGGAACCGGGCAGGTCGAGGTGGAAGCCGACGGTGACGAGATCCGTGAGTGTCGTGCCGAGGACATCCTCGACCTCCGCCGCGGTGGGCGCTCCGGAGCCTGCCTGTGCTGCGAGTCGTGCGAGTGCCTCGGCGGAGAGGCCGACGCGCCCCGAGGCTTCGACCCGTTCCCGAGGGAAGCCGCCACTGTGGACCACACTCAACGCCTGGATCGGTGAGAGGGTCGTGTCGCCGCCGCCGAGGCTCGCGAGGATCGGTTCGAGATCCTCTCCGGGGGCGAAATCGTGCACGACGCGGATCCCGCCGCCCACCGCGTCGACGCGCCAACCGGCAGCGCGCAGGTCGGAGAACGCGTCACCACCGCCGCTCCCCTGGGGCAGGTCGCGGTCCGCTGACGTCCCGAAGAGGGCTTGGCCGAAGTCGGCGAGCCCAGCGCGTCCGAATGCGTCGCGCACGGTGTCGTCGGCGGTGACGGTCACTGTCATGGAGCCGCCGCCGTCTCGGCGGACGTCGACCTCGGTGCCCACCTGGACCCGGCACCCGGCGGTGATCACGATCGTGGCGGCGAGTCCGGCGACCAGCCGCGACTGCCTGCGGGAACTCACGTCGTCTTGACGATCAACACCGCGCAGCGGGCGTGGTGGGCGACCTTGTTCGGGATGCTCGACAGCAAGAAGCGCCGTGGGCCCTGCATCCCCTTGTTGCCCACGATCACGAGGTCGGCGTCGAGCGCCTCGACGACATCGAGGATGACATTCGCCGGGTCTCCGGGCTCGCTCACGGTCGTGATCGGTTGGCGCCTGTGGGCGTGCTCGCCGAGGGTGCGGTCGAGGATCACCTTCGCCTTCTCGGGCGCGGCGACCGCGAGCAGGACCGCCTCCGATCCCAGACGCGCTGCGAGATCGAGACCGCGTTCGACCGCGCGGTCCGCTGTCGGGGAGCCGTCTGTGGCTATCAGGACCTTCGCGTACAAGGGTTGCTCCGGATCCGCCTCGGTCCTGGACCCGAGGCGGCAATAGTCTAGAGAGGATGTCGAACGAGGCACGGATACCAGGACCGCCCACGGCGACGGGCGAGCTCGTCGACACGTTCGGACGCGTCGCCGACGACCTGCGCATCTCGGTCACGGATCGATGCAACCTGCGGTGCATGTACTGCATGCCAGCCGACGGGCTGCCGTGGCTCCCGCGCAAGGAGCTTCTCACCTTCGAGGAGATCACACGCCTGGCCCGGATCTTCGTGGGCCTGGGCGTGCGCACCATCCGCATCACGGGCGGTGAGCCGCTCGTGCGTCACGGCCTCGTCGACCTCGTCGGGATGCTCGCCGAGGTGGATCCACGCCCCGAGCTCGCGTTGACCACCAACGGGGTGCTGCTGTCGGAGTGGGCCGGACCGCTCGCCAGTGCCGGCCTCGACAGGGTCAACGTCAGCGTCGACTCGTTGCGCCCGGACCGCAACCTCGAGATCACGCGGCGCCCCGACCTGGAGCGGACCCTCGCCGGGCTCGAAGCCGCCTGCGACGCCGGCCTGACCCCGGTGAAGGTGAACTGCGTGGTGATCCGCGGCACCAACGACGACGAGATCGCCGACTTCGCGACGTGGGCCGAAGAACACGGGTACCAGGTGCGCTTCATCGAGTACATGCCCCTCGACGCCGACGGGCGCTGGGTCGAGGGCGACGTGTTCACCGCCGAGGAGATGCTCGAGACACTCGGCGAAGCGGGCTTCCGCCCGCGTCGGCGCGATGTCGCCGAACGCGACCCGGCCGCGCGTTACTCGCTCGGCGACGACGGCGAGGTCGGGATCATCCCTTCGGTCTCGGCGCCGTTCTGCTCGTCCTGCAACCGGTTGCGGATCACAGCAGAAGGGGCATTGCGTACCTGCCTGTTCGCGCTCGACGAGACCGACCTGCGCGGCCCCCTCCGCGCGGGTGCAGAGGCGGGCGAGATCGAGGCACTCGTGCGCAAGGCGGTCTGGGGCAAGTGGGAGGGTCACCACATCGGCCGCTCCGACTTCGAGCGCCCCGACAAGTCGATGTCCCAGATCGGCGGTTGACCAACCTTCTCGGGCGCGCCCAGCCGACGAAACCCCGTTCCGGGCGATGCCCGGATCCGAACGAGCGCCGGGTCGTCAGCAGACGCGGTTCTTGGAGTGGCGGTGGGGCTTGGGAGCGGCGGGGGGGTGCTTGAAGAGCTCCTCGACCACGGTGACGACATCGTCGAGGAGGCGGTCGGCGAGATCACGGCTGAAGCCCTCGCGCACCACGACACGCAGCACTGACTTGTGCTCGATGTCGGCCGGCATCGTGTACGCGGGCACGATCCAGCCGTGCCGGCGCAGGTGGTCGGCGACGTCGTGTGCGTTGGCGATCTCGATCTCGGGCTTCAGGCCGACACACGCGACCGGCAGGTTGCCCGGCTCGCTCAGGACCTCGGTACGGCCCTTGTCCCGGGTGATCTCGCTCAGGTAGTCGCACGTGTCGAGGAGGTTCTTCATCACCGCCGTGTACCCGGACCGGCCCAGGCGGATGAAGTTGTAGTACTGGCCGACGATCGAGGCGCTCCCCTTGGAGAAGTTGAGGTCGAAGGTGGACTGGTCGTTGCCGAGGTACGAGTCGTGGAAGATGAGCTCCTCGGGCAGGTCGCTCCTGTCGCGCCACAGAGCCCACCCCACGCCGGGGTACACGAGGCCGTACTTGTGGCCCGAGGTGTTGATCGAGCGCACCGACGGCAGCCGGAAGTCCCACTCCAGGTCCGGGTAGGCGAACGGTGCCACGAAGCCGCCGCTCGCCGCATCGACGTGGAGAGCGATCTGCCAGCCGGTGCGCTCGTTGAGCTCGACGAGGAGCCGGTCGAGGTCGGCGATCGGCTCGAAATGGCCCGTGTAGGTGGTCCCGAGGATGCCGACGACACCGATCGTGTTCTCGTCGCACGCTGCTATCGCGTCTTCGGGGTCGATCACGTACCTGCCCTCCGCGAGGGGCCGTTCGCGGCACTCGACGTCGAAGTAGCGGCAGAACTTCTCCCACGTGACGTGGACGGCAGAGCTCATCACGAGATTCGGGCGCGTTGTGTCCTTGCCGGCCGCTTCACGTCGCTTGATCCAGTTGCGCTTCATCGCGAGCCCGCACAGGTGGATCGCCTCCGACGAGCCGATCGTGCTCGTGCCGACGGCCTCGTCGCCCTTGCCCCGGGCGCCGAAGAGATCCGCCAGGATGCTGACGCAACGCCGCTCGATCGCGTTCGTCGCCGGGTACTCCTCCTGGTCGATGAAGTTCTTCGACGCCACCTCCGCGAAGAGCTGGTCGGCCTGGGGTTCCATCCACGTGGTCACGAACGAAGCCAGGTTGAGCAGCGGCGTACCGTCGAGCTGCAGCTCGTCGTGGATGAGCTGGTAGGCCGCGTCGGCCGGCATCTCGCCGTCGGGCATCTCCCAGCGCGGAATCGGGGCCGACATCTCGCGGGAGCCGAACATCGGCGCGATCTCTTGGCGGGCCGGGTCGACGTCCTCGGTGCGCACGTGCTTGCTCAGTGCCATCGTCGGCTCACTCCTCGTCGTCTGGCAGTCGGGTCACACGGATACTGCCCGCTCACACCCCTCGCGTGCAGTCGAACCGCTCGGGCCACGGTGTGGGCCGGTCAGGTGCGGGCGAGTCCGTCGAGTTCCCCCTTACCGAGCGCGTCGAGGACGGCGTCGTGTCCGCGCCTCACGAGCGTGTCGAACCGGGCGAAGTCCATGAGGCCGATGTCGTCGACCTTCGGCCTCAGGACGGCGGCTGCATCGCGGCGACTCTCGGCCGTGGCACGACGGCTCCCGAGCATCGTGGAGCGCGTGAGCGTCTCGATGATCGAAGGGAGGCCGCCACCGGCATCGACGTGGCCGGCACCCGCGCTGACGTCGACAGCGATCACCGGGCCCTCGGCGCGGGCGAGCATCGGCTGCACGGGCAGGTTCTGCAGCACGCCACCGTCGACGAGCAAGCGACTCCCACGCCGGACCGGAGGGGCGAGGCCGGGCAGCGACATGCTCGCTGCCACCGCATCGGCGCACGGACCGCGCCTGTGCACGACCACCTCCGTCGAAACGAGGTCGGCGCTCACCGCGAAGAAGTCGAGGGGGAGCTCCTCGATGTCGGTGTCCCCGCAGGCCCTCTCCAACATCGCGCGCGCCTTGCGACCCCGCAGCAGGGCGGCACGCGGCGCCGTGTAGTCGTTGAACGGCCGCCTCGCGACGAGCTCCGCACGACAGGTAGCGGTGGCCTCGTCGGTACTCGTCAGCCGCGCCGCGAGCGCGGCGACGAAGGCGCCCATCGACGTGCCGCCGACGCGGTCGACCGTGATCCCGGCCTCCGCAAGGCCCGCGAGGACCCCGAGGTGCGCCATCCCACGCGCACCGCCACCCGAGAGGACCAATCCCACCGACGTCGCGGTCACGCGGCGCGCCGCCCGGGCGACGCCCGCGCCGTCGCTCCCGCCCCGGACCAGGTGGTGCGCACGCGGCGACGTCGCCTCGAGCCACGACCGCAAGCGGCGCCGACCGGGACTGCCGACCACGACGAGGTCGCAACCTGCGGGCACGTCCTCGGCCTCGGCGCTCGTGCTGTCGTCGACGACCGCGACGACACGATCGGCCTGTCTCACGCAGAAGTGCCGCCACTCCTCTGGGTCGTGTCCCGCTGCAGTCAGGACGACGCGACGCCCGTCGCCTTCGGCGGCGTCCACCTGCGACGCCCACTCACCGGGGTGACCACTCGCGGCTGCCGCTCCTCGCAACACCACCGCGCTCCTGGTCGAGCCGATCGCGTCCACCATCGCCGAGGCGTCCGTGGCGCCCACCGCGAGAACCGATACGACCGCCGGGGGGCGCGGCCCTGCGGTCGCGGCGAATGCCGGCGTCCTGCGGACCTTGTCGCCCAGGAAGCGCGTGAGCGCAAGAGCGAACTCGGGGCTCTCGCGCAGGAGCGTCTCGACCTGAGCGCGCTCGATGCGCCAGAGCTCGCTGTCGCGCACCGCCAGCATCGACGCCGTCCTCGGGGCGTCACACACGATCGCGAGCTCGCCGAACACGTCGCCACGGCGGCACGACCTCACGACGACGGAGCGATCGTCTTGGTCGACCACCGCGTCGAGGCGGCCGGTTGCGACGACGTAGAGGGCGTCACCGACATCGCCCTGCCGGAAGAGCCATGCACCGCCCTGCAGACTCGTCGGAGTGGCCGACACGGACAACCGTGCCAGCGCTGCGTCGTCGAGACCTGCGAAGACGCTCGCACGGGCGAGCACCTCACGCACGAACTCGCCGGCTCCGACCCCCATGCGCGGGACCCTACTCGCCGGTCCAGTGGTTGAATTGGCCTGCTTTGAGGGACCTGACGATCGTGCACGCCGGCGGGGCCGAGACGTTCGCGGGCGACCGCTGCGTGAGCGTCGGCCGCGACGACGGCTGCGACGTGACCGTGGACGACGCACGTGTGTCCCGTTCACCGCACCTGACGATCGAGGGGAGCGACGGCGAGTGGGTCCTCACCGACCACTCCCGTGGCGGCACTTACCTCGGCGGCGTGCGGGTGGGTGAGGTGCGGCTTGCGGGCACCCAGACCTTTCGTCTCGGCGCCGACCCTGCCGGACCCGAGATCACGACGAGCGTGCCGACCGGCGCCGGGTCGGACGCCGGCACCACGGATCCCGCGTTCGCGGCCACGCTCGCACCCACGGACCGCTCGCTGCGGCTCCGCTTCGAGGGTCGCACGCACGTGTTCCCCTTCGGGACGGCGCCGACGGTCGGGCGCGCCGCCGACAGCGACGTCCGCACCGAGAGCCTCGTCGTGTCACGGCACCACCTGCGGTTCGGTGTCGAGGCAGGGCACTGGTTTGCCGAGGATCTCGGCTCGCAACGGGGCACGTGGGTGGACGGGCGCCGTCGGGTGGGGCGCTTTCCCGTCGCCGGGGAGTTCGCGATCTGGCTCGGTGGCACCGGTGCCGGCGCCGAGATCGGCGTCGCGACAGCCGGTGTTCACCATCTCCCCGACCGTGTGACGACGCTCACGACGCTGTTCACCGACCTCGTCGGCTCCACGAGCCTCATCACCCGCATGGGTGACACGGCGGCCGACACTTTCCTGCGCGACCACGCCACCGCGCTGATCGAGGTCGCCGCGCGGCACGAGGGGGAGATCGTGAAGAGCACCGGCGACGGGCTCATGGTCGTGTTCCACGCTGCTGTCACCGCCCTCGACGCCGCCGCCGAGATGCAACGGAGCGTGAACGCGGACCTCGCCGCGCACGGGGTCGCGATGCGCGTGGGCGTAGCCTCCGGTGACGCCGCGTACGAGCGAGGTGACTGGTACGGCGTGCCCGTGGTGCAGGCAGCGCGGCTGTGCTCCCTTGCGGCGGGTGGCCAGGTCGTGGTGTCGGAACTCGCGGTCCTCAACGCCGGCAGCCGCGGTGCGCATACGCTCGAGCCGATCGGTCCGGTGACGCTCAAGGGCATCCCCGACCCCGTCGACGCCTACGACCTCCATTGGCAAACGCGGGCGGGATGACCCGCCCACGACCCAAACCACCCGCGTTCGCCGGGTCGGCCGTCCGCAAACGCGGGCGGATTGACCCGCCCACGACCCAAACCACCCGCGTTCGCCGGGTCGGCCGTCCGGGTTCAGGGGGTTCGCACGGCCTCGACGTGGATGCGGACGTCGATGTCGGGATGGACCTTGAGCAGCGCCAGCTTGGGTGGTTCGAGGCCCCACTCGCGCACGTCGAAGGTCTGGCTTCCCTCGACCACGACACGGTTGCAGTCGCCTGCGACCGCGACCGTGAGCTCACCCTCGACCGCACGCGTCACACCGCGGAACGAGAGATCGCCGCGGACGCCGAGGCGGTCGTCGGACTCGCGGTTCGCTCCCGTCACGACCCCGTAGATCTCGGGGAAGCGCTTGGCGTCGATGCGGCGCCGCGTCTCGCCGTCGACGAGGCGGTTGCCGGACTTCAGCGCCGCGACCTCGATGCGCACCTCGCCCTCGAAACCGGGCTCGGCCGCGAGCACGCCGCCGCCGCAGTCGAGCTCGATCCAGCCCTCGAGACCCGACGCGGTGGCGTGGATCGGGTGCACCGACGACGTGCCCGCGATCCAGACCTGCGACGCCTCGGGGTCGATCGTGTACCTCGCCATCGGTCGCATTATGGCGCTCAGCCCCGTTCTCGGCGCGCACACCCCACCACGTAGGGTGTCCCATCCACGTAGGCTGGGCGCTGGGATCGCCCAGAACGGGAATCTGACGGGCGGGCGCGCCCAAGTGGGGTTCGGCGGGGAGGGCCGTCCGTGCTGGCTGACGCCTAGCTAGTTCTCCGACGGGGAGTCGAGGCCACCGGCGGACGAGCCCGTGCCGGCGAGGTCGACCGGGGGGGCGTCGGGCGGGGTCGGCGCGTCGACGGCACGGAAGACGATCTCCTCGTCCTCGGCGTCGACGATGATGAGCTGGCCCGCCTCGAACTCCTTCCACAGGATCCGCTCCGAGAGCGGGTCCTCGATGAGGCGCTGGATCGCACGCCGCATCGGGCGGGCACCCAGGGTCGGGTCGTAGCCCTTCTCGCCGAGCAGCACCTTGGCGGCGTCGGTGAGTTCGAGCTGGAGGCCCTGGCCCTCGAGCTGAGACTGCACACGCCTGGTCATCAGGTCGATGATCCGGGTGATCTCTGCCTTGGTGAGCTCGTGGAAGACGATGATCTCGTCGAGGCGGTTGAGGAACTCGGGCCGGAAGTGGCGCTTGAGGTCCTCGGTGAGGCGCTCCTTCATCCGCTCGTAGTTGAGCGCCTCCTCGGACTGCGCGAACCCGAGCGCCGACTTGCGCAGGTCCTGGGTGCCCAGGTTCGAGGTCATGATGATCAGCGTGTTCTTGAAGTCGACGCTGCGGCCCTGGGCGTCGGTGAGACGACCGTCCTCGAGGATCTGCAACAACGCGTTGAACACGTCGGGGTGGGCCTTCTCGATCTCGTCGAAGAGCACCACGCTGAAGGGCTTGCGGCGCACCTGCTCGGTGAGCTGGCCGCCCTCCTCGTAG
Organism: Acidimicrobiia bacterium; assembly: GCA_046331095.1. Classification (GTDB taxonomy): domain Bacteria; phylum Actinomycetota; class Acidimicrobiia; order UBA2766; family UBA2766; genus JAIBAC01. Next base: position 235,264 of record JAXLRM010000004.1, on the reverse strand, counting down.
CCGACGTAACCCGGAGGAGAGCCCATCAGGCGGCTGACCGTGTGCTTCTCCATGTACTCGCTCATGTCGAGCTGGATCAGCGCGTCCTCGTCGCCGAAGAGGAACTCGGCCAGGGTCTTGGCGAGCTCGGTCTTGCCGACGCCGGAGGGGCCCAAGAAGATGAACGACCCCGACGGACGCTTGGGGTCCTTGAGGCCCGCACGCGTACGCCGCGTCGCCGAGGAGACAGCACGGATGGCGTCGTCCTGGCCGATCACGCGCTTGTGGAGCTCCTCCTCCATGCGGAGCAGCTTCTCGGTCTCCTCCTCGGTGAGCTTGTAGACGGGGATGCCGGTCCACATCGCGAGGACCTCGGCGATCTCCTCCTCGTCGATCTCGTTGTAGAGGTCGAGGCCCTCGTCCTTGCGCTCGGCCTCCTTGACGGCCTTCTCCGCGAGGAGCGCCTTCTCCTGATCACGGAGCTTCGCGGCGGACTCGAACTGCTGCTCCTCGATCGCGGTCTCCTTGTCGGCACGCACCTTGGCGATGCGCTCCTCGAGCTCGCGGTAGTCGGGCGGCAGCTTCATGCGGCGCAGGCGCATGCGCGACCCTGCCTCGTCGATGAGGTCGATCGCCTTGTCGGGCAGGTGGCGGTCCGAGATGTAGCGGTCGGCGAGGTTCGCCGCCGCGACGACGGCCTGGTCGGTGATGCGGACCCGGTGGTGCTGCTCGTAGCGGTCGCGCAGGCCCTTGAGGATGTCGATCGTGTGGCTGATCGTCGGTTCCTCGACCGTGATCGGCTGGAAGCGGCGCTCGAGCGCGGCGTCCTTCTCGAGGTGCTTGCGGTACTCCTCGAGCGTCGTGGCGCCGACGGTCTGCAACTCGCCGCGGGCGAGCATCGGCTTGAGGATGCTCGCCGCGTCGATGGCACCCTCGGCGGCGCCGGCGCCTACGAGGGTGTGCAGCTCGTCGATGAACAGGATGATGTCGCCGCGCTGGCGGATCTCCTTGAGGACCTTCTTGAGGCGCTCCTCGAAGTCGCCGCGGTAGCGGCTGCCGGCGACGAGCGCGCCGAGGTCGAGGGTGTAGAGCTGCTTGCCCTGGAGGGTCTCGGGTACGTCGCCGGTGACGATCTTCTGCGCGAGTCCCTCGACGATCGCGGTCTTTCCGACGCCGGGCTCGCCGACGAGGACCGGGTTGTTCTTGGTGCGCCGGCTCAGCACCTGCATCACCCGCTCTTGCTCGTTGTCGCGCCCGATCACGGGGTCGAGCTTCTTCTCGCGGGCGAGCTGGGTGAGGTTGCGGCCGAACTGGTCGAGCACGAGCGAGCCCGACGACGACGCCTCCGAGGAACCGCCGGCGGGCTGGCCTGCCTGGGACTCCCGCGAGGACGAGTAGCCCGACAGGAGCTGGATCACCTGCTGGCGTACGCGGGAGAGGTCGGCGCCGAGCTTGACGAGGACCTGGGCCGCGACGCCTTCGCCCTCGCGGATGAGGCCGAGGAGGATGTGCTCGGTGCCGATGTAGTTGTGGCCGAGCTGGAGTGCCTCGCGCAGGCTCAGCTCGAGCACCTTCTTCGCCCGCGGCGTGAACGGGATGTGCCCCGACGGCGACGAGCCACCCTGGCCGATGATCTCCTCGACCTGTTGGCGCACAGCCTCGAGGCTGATCCCGAGGCTCTCGAGGGCCTTGGCGGCGACGCCCTCGCCCTCGTGGATCAACCCGAGCAGGATGTGCTCGGTGCCGATGTAGTTGTGGTTGAGCAGGCGTGCTTCTTCTTGGGCCAAGACGACGACCCTGCGCGCCCGGTCGGTGAACCGCTCGAACAAATCTCCTCCCCCGCTTCGGGGTCCGGTGCGGGCAACGCTCGCGCCCACACCCGGCCCGCCCAACATAGCACCACTCACCGACGCCCAAACCTCGGCATCCGTCGCGGTCGCGAACTCGGACCGGCACCCCGAATTCCCCATCGAGGCTGCCCTTGCGGGGGCCGGACCGGCCTTCCTCCCGGGTTATCGTGTCCCACATGGTGCTCGTGATCCCTGCTGGTGGCGGCCTCGTGTGGGACCGGGCGCACGTGCTCGTCGTGCACCGGCCCCGCTACGACGACTGGACGCTGCCGAAGGGCAAGCTCGACGACACCGATGGCGGGGACGTCGCGGCATGTGCCGTGCGCGAGGTGCTCGAGGAGACCGGTGCCGTGGTGGAGTTGGGTCGTCCCGCGGGCCAGACGCGCTACCGCGTCGGGGGACCCGGCGGCGAGCCCGCCGTCAAGGTCGTCGACTACTGGCACATGGCGCGCACCGGGGGGAACTTCACGCCCAACCGCGAGGTCGACGAGGTGCGGTGGCTGCCGGCCGCGGCAGCGCGGATGCTGCTCACCTACGCACGCGATCGCATGTTGGTCGACGGCGCTTCTCCCGGGAGGACCCCGGAGCGGGGGGTGCTGCGCCGCTACGAGGCCGCCGTCGCCGAGGGTGACCTCGACGGCCTCGAGGCGGTGCTCGGCGACGACTTCGTTGGCGTGGGGCCCGGAGGCGAGCGGGTGAGCCGCGACGACTTCCTCGCCGCGGCCGTCGCCGCGTTCGCCGCTGGAGAGGATCGGAGCGGCCTCACCGGCGGAGCCGACCCGGAGTTGTCCGTCGTCCGCGACGCGCGCGTCGTCGAGCTCCACATTCGTCGATGAGGCGCCGTGGACGCGCGAGCACGGGGTGACGTGCGCGCGTGACGCGCCAGAGGGGGTGACACGCGCACGTCGGGTGCGGGGGCTCAGGGTGGGTGGCAGGCGTCGTCGACGCGGCGGGCCCAGGCCGCGAGGGCAAGCGCTGCCAGAGGACCCCGGTGCCTCGACGGCTCCCTCGGAGCCGCAAGGACGCTGAACAGCGGTCCCTGAACTGCCGACTCCGGCGGCGGGGCGGGTCCCACGTCGGCGTGTATATCGGGCGGCCCGCGGTCGTCGCCGCCGGACGCCGCAGCGAGGAAGGCGTTGTCCGCGGCGTTCCAGTGCGTCGCCAGGTAGTTGCCCGCCGGCGGGTTCGTGTGGAAGTAGTCGTCGTGGTTGCAGTCGAGGAGGCTCTCGTACGACGACGGCGTGCACAGGTACTGCATCGCCGGGTAGTTGGGCGAGTCCGAGTAGCACATCACGTCGTACTCGTCGACGCAGTGGTACCCGCCCGAGGTGTGCGGCGCGCTGAGCTGCACGCCGCCGAGGGTGTGGGTGAGCTCGTGCGCCTCGGTGTGGCCGCCCCAGCAGCCGGCGTCGGCTCGGGCGTAGTCAGGACCGCTGTTGTTCAGGTTGGCCGCGACCTTGCGGTCGTCGTTGTTGATGTTGGCGATGCCGCAGTAGACGTTGGCGTCGACCCACACGAGGTACTTGCGGTCGGAGCGGTTGAACCCGCGCGAGTTGAGCTCGTTGGTCGTGTTGGCGAAGTTGTCGTCGCCTGTCGGCGACAGCACGACGTGGGAGACATCGGCGACGCACCCCGCGCCGGTCACGAAGCGCACGTGGCGTGTCCCGCCGGTCGCTGCCGCCGAGTTGGCGAAGATCGTGTCGATGTTCTTGGCGTCCTGGCGCACGGTGGCGAGCAGCGCGTCGTATCGATCGGTGCGGTCCGAGGCGACGGCGTAGACGGCCTGGACGCGAGGCCCGTCGCTGCCGGTCCCGTAGCACTCGAGCGCGGGTGCCGCTGCCGGGGCCACGAGGGGCTCGACGTCGGCCGCCACGTCGACGCCCGGTGGCGGCTCGTCGGGTCCGTGCGAGCAACGCACGTGTCCGCCGGGGACGTCGGACGCGACCTCGTACGCGCCGGGACAGGACCCGCCGGCCGCGGGACGGAGCCCGTCGAGCATGATCCCGCCCCCGAGGACCTGGACCGCCGCGGGCACCTCGTGAGCGCGCGCGGGCGACGCCCATTCCGCCATCACGACCGCGGCGACCAGGCCGAGGCCGGCTGTCAGGATCCTCGACGCAGCGGTTCCCACGTGATCTGTGTCGGCCGCCGCACCCCGATCACTTGACGTGCGGCGCGCCCCACCCACCCCAAACGCGGGCCCGATGACCCGCACACGGCCCAGACCGCCCGCGTTTGGGAGGGGTCCATCCCATCCCCAAACGCGGGCCCGATGACCCGCACACGGGCCAGACCGCCCGCGTTTGGGAGGGGTCCATCCCCAAACGCGGGCCCGACGACCCACACACGGGCCAGACCGCCCGCGTTTGGGGATGGGGAGGGGTCAGCGCTCGGGGCGGTGGGTGGGGAACAGGACGACGTCGCGGATCGAGTCGCTGTCGGTGAGGACCATGACGAGACGGTCGATGCCGATGCCGAGCCCGCCCGTGGGCGGCATCCCGAACTCGAGAGCGCGCAGGAAGTCCTCGTCGAGTCGCTCGGCCTCTTCGTCACCCGCTGCACGCTTTGCGAGCTGGGCCTCGATCGCGCGCCGCTGCACGATCGGGTCGTTCTGCTCTGTGTAGGCGTTGGCGAGCTCACGGCCCGCGACGATCACCTCGAAGCGTTCGGCGTAGGCGGGGTCGTCGCGGTGCTCCTTTGCGAGCGGCGAGATCGAGGCGGGGTGGTCGCACACGAACACCGGGCCCCACATCTCGGGCTCGACGAGCTCGTCGTAGACCGCGGCCATGATCTTGCCGCCGTCCCAGGCCGGATTGGTCCTGACGCCGGCGGCCTCGGCGCGGCGGCGGATCTCGTCCTCGCCGAGGTGCAGGTCGATCTCGGTGCCGACCACCGACTCGATCGCCGCCGCCATCGTGACCCGCTCCCACGGCGGGCTCAGGTCCATCGCGCGCCCGCCGACGGTGATCGTCGTGGAGCCTGCAACCGCTTCGGCCGCCGCCGCCACCACCGACTCGGTCATCTCCATCATGTCGCGGTAGTCCGCGTAGGCCTGGTACACCTCGAGCATCGTGAACTCGGGGTTGTGGCGCCTGCTCAGGCCCTCGTTGCGGTACACACGGCCGATCTCGTAGACACGCTCGATCCCGCCGACGACGAGGCGCTTGAGGTCGAGTTCGAGCGCGATGCGCAGGTACAGGTCGATGCCGAGCGCGTTGTGGTGGGTCACGAACGGCTTCGCGGCTGCACCCCCGGGGATCGATTCGAGCGTGCCGGTCTCGACCTCCACGAAGTCGTGGGAGTCGAGCCAGCGCCGGATCGCCGAGATCGCCGCCGAGCGACCCAGCGCCACCTGCCGCGAGTGCGGGTTGACCATCAGGTCGACGTAGCGCATCCGGGCGCGGGCCTCGTCGTCGGTGAGGCCGTGCCACTTGTCGGGCAGAGGCCGCAGCGCCTTGGAGAGCAGGACGACCTCGGACGGCTTCACCGAGAGCTCGCCGCGCTTTGTGCACACGACCTCGCCCCTTGCCCCGACGAAGTCGCCCACGTTGAGATCGCCGAGGTGTGCGAACGCCTCGGCGCCGAGAGCCTGCACAGGTACGAAGAGCTGGATGTCACCGGAGCGGTCACGGATGCGCGCGAACGCGAGCCGGCCCATGCGGCGCATGTTCATGATGCGACCGGCGACGGTGACCTCCACCCCGGTGTCGGTCTCGGGCGCGAGGCCCCGGAAGCGGGCTGCCACCTCGGCGCAGGTGTGGTCGGGTTTGAATCCCACCGGCCACGGTTCGATCCCTTGCGACCGCAACTCAGGCGCGACCTCGGCGAGGCGGTCCGCCATCGGCCCACTCCCCATGTCCTCGTCGTCGGGGGCCCCGAACGGCGCACCGGGCTGGACTTCGGGTCGTGGGTCGGGTTCGGGCATCGGGCGCAAGGTAGTGCCGCCACCGCCGGTTCAGAGAGACGTGGGGACGTGGGGTCCACACGCCTCACGTCCCCACGTCGACCAGAACACCCGACGTGGGGACCCAGAACGGGTCCACCACCTCACGTCCCCACGTCGACCAGACCACCCCACGTGGGGACGCAGAACGGGTCCACCACGCCTCACGTCCCCACGTCGACCAGACACCCCACGTGGGGACGTAGAACGGGTCCACAACCCGCCTCACGTCCCCACGTCGACCAGAGCACCCGACGTGGGGACGGAAAACGGGTCCACAACCCACCTCACGTCCCCACGTCGAGCAGAGCAGACGTCAGCCGACGTTGCGTTCGTGGATGATGCGCAGGCCCTGGAGGGTGAGCCACGGCTCGTAGTGGACGACGGCGTCGCACTCGGGGAGCACGACCTCGGCGAGACCCCCGGTCGCGATCGTGACCGCATTGCCGCCGAGCTCCTCCTGGAACCGCTCGATCATCCCGTCGACGAGGCCGACGGTGCCGAACACGATGCCGGACTGCAGCGACTCCGCGGTGGAGCGGCCGACGACGTCGCGGGGGGCACTGAACTCCACGCGCCGCAGCCCCGCCGCCGCCTGGAAGAGCGCGTTGGCCGACACCTGGACACCGGGGGCGATCGCCCCGCCGAGGTACTCGCCGCGCTCGCTGATCGCGTCGAAGACCGTGGCGGTGCCGAAGTCGACCACGATCGCGGGCCCCCCGTAGATCGTGAACGCGGCGACCGCGTCGGCGATGCGGTCGGCGCCGACCTCCTTGGGGTTGTCGTAGAGGATCGGCATCCCCGTCTTCACGCCGGGGCCGAGCACGATCGGATGGAAGTAGAAGTAGCGCTCGACCATGTCGCGCAGCGACTGGGTCACACGCGGGACCCCCGAGCTGATCGCCACGCCGGTGACCTGCTTGGAGAACGACAGGCCCGCCATCTCGAGGAACGAGCCGATCAGCAGCGCCCACTCGTCGGCGGTGCGGTCCTCGACCGAGGCGACGCGCCAGTGCTCGACGAGCTCGTCGCCGTCGAATATGCCGACGACCGTCTGGGTGTTGCCGACGTCGATCGTGAGGAGCACTGCGACACCCTATAGGTCGAGGCCGATGTCGACTGCGGGCGCCGAGTGCGTGATCGCCCCGACGGCGACGAAGTCGGCGCCGGTCGTGGCGTAGTCGGGAGCCGTCGCGAGTGTGACGCCGCCGCTCACCTCGATTCGGCAGCGGCCCCCGACGGCGGCGACCGTCTCGGCGACCTCGGCCGGCGTCATGTTGTCGACCAGGACGAGGTCGCACCCGGCACGTGCGGCCGCGACCGCCTGGTCGGTCGTGTCGGCCTCGATCTCGAGTGGGACCCCGGGGAACTGCGCCCGGGCGGCCGCCACCACGGCTTCCATGTCGCCGTCGAAGGCAGTGAGGTGGTTGTCCTTGACGAGGATCGCGTCGTAGAGGCCCATGCGGTGGTTGACCCCGCCGCCGCAGCGCACCGCCGCCTTCTCGAGGGATCGCAGGCCCGGAGTCGTCTTGCGCGTGTCGCGCAGCAGCGGCGCGTTCGGGCCTGCCGCGCCCACGAGGGCGTCGACGAAGGCACGCGTGTGGGTGGCGACGCCCGAGAGGTGGCACAGGAAGTTCAACAGGGTGCGCTCGGCGGTGAGGATGTCGGCGAGGGTGCCCTCGACCTCGCCGGCTGTGGCTCCGGCTGCCACCGTGTCACCGTCGCCGTGGTCCCACGCGATCATGAGGTCGAAGCGGCCGCATAGGACGTCGCCGACCCACGTGCCGGCGAGCACGCCACCTGTGCGGAACCTGATGGCGGCGAGCCCCGGCGCCGTGGGGTCCACGAGAGCCGCCGTGGTGACATCCCCGGCGCCGCCGATGTCCTCCTCGAGCGCGGCGTCGACACAGCGCTCGACGAGGTGCCACGGCGGTGGCCACACGCTCACCTGAACACCTCGACCCGGCCGCCCGAGCGGCGCTGGAAGAGGCGGAACGCCCACCGGGGCTCGGTCCCGGGATGGTCTTCACGCACGTGGCAGCCACGCGTCTCCTCGCGCACCGACGCCGAGATCGCGAGAGTGTCGGCCGCGAGGAGGAGGTTGCGCGCCGCGGGGTCGCCACCCGCAGCTGCTCGCGGAGCGAGCCTGGCGAGCTCCTTGCGGGTCCGTTCGAGGCCTTCGCGGGATCGCACGACGCCGCAGCCGAGCGACATCGCCGCCTGCAGCTCGGGGATGACCCCCGCGGCCCCGCCTGCACCCGATGCCCCGATGGCGTCGGGTCCCGGCTGGACGTCGTCGTCGAACTCGACGACGACCTCGCCCGCCTCGGCCGCCGCCCCCTCCGGGTGCGATGCCTCCGCGGCGACACCGGCCCCGAGTAGCTCACCGACCCTGTGACCGAAGACGAGTCCCTCGAGCAGGGAGTTCGACGCGAGCCGGTTGGCGCCGTTGAGGCCCGTGCAGGCGACCTCGCCGGCGGCCCACAGGCCCGGCACCGAGGTCCGTCCCGACAGGTCTGTGCGCACGCCGCCGCAGTAGTAGTGCGCGGCAGGCGCAACCGGGAGCCAGTCGGTCGCGGGGTCGAGACCGTGCGCCCGGCACGTGGCCGAGATCGTCGGGAAGCGCTCGTCGAAGCCGGCGACGGCGGTGGCGTCGAGCCACACGTGATCGGTCGCGTCGGCCTGCATGCGACGGTAGACCGCGCGGCTGACGACGTCGCGGGGGGCGAGGTCGGCGAGGGCGTGCACCGCGGTCATGATGCGGCTGCCGTCGGCTCCGCGCAGGACGGCACCCTCGCCGCGGACGGCCTCGGAGATCAACGGCCGCGGGCTGCCGGCTACCACGAGCGCCGTCGGGTGGAACTGCAGGAACTCCATGTCGGCGACGACTGCTCCGGCACGCAGTGCCATCGCGAGCCCGTCCGCTGTCGCGACGTCGGGGTTGGTCGTCACCGAGTAGAGAGCGCCGGCGCCGCCCGTGGCGAGGACGACGGCGTCGGCGACGAGACGCACGCGGGCCCCGTCGTGGTCGACGGCGGTGACACCGCGGCACCGGTCGCCGTCGAGGATCAGGTCGAGCGCACGGAAGTCCTGCAGGAGCTCGACCGGCGACTCGCGCAGGAGGTCGCCCATCAGGCGCTGGACCTCGGCGCCCGTCGCGTCCCCGCCGGCACGCAGGATGCGCCGCATGCGGTGGCCGCCTTCCTGTGCGAGGACCAGGGCACCGCCGGGATCGCGGTCGAAGCGCGCCCCGGCCGCGAGCAGCTCGGTGACGCGTCGCGGCCCCTCCTCGGCCAGCACGCGCACGGCGTCGGGATCGCAGTGGCCGGCACCGGCGGCGATCGTGTCCTCCAGGTGCAGCCCCGGGCGGTCCGGCCACGACAGCGCCGCGGCCACGCCGCCCTGGGCGTAGCGGGTCGACGAGTCGTCGAGGCTCTCCTTGGTGATCAGGCACACGCGCCGGCCCGCAGCCGAGGCGGCTAGCGATGCCGCCATCCCCGCCACTCCACCGCCTATGACGACCACGACGTCGGACCCTCCCCCGTTCGCCGGGGGACCTGCGCCCGGCCCCGGGGGATCGGTCACGCTGCCCGCTCGCCCAAGCGCGCGACGATCCGGTTGTCGTCGTCGACGAGCACCACGCTGGGGGTGTGCGCACGTGCCTCGGCGTCCTCGAGGGACACGTAGCTGACGATGATCACGAGGTCGCCACGGTCGACGAGGTGGGCGGCGGCACCGTTGAGGCAGACCTCGCCGGGAGCGCCCGGGATCGCGTACGTCTCGAGGCGGTTGCCGTTGGTGATGTCGAGGACGTGGACCATCTCGTTGGGGAGGATGTCGGCTGCCTCGAGGAGGGCAGGGTCGACCGAGATGCTGCCGACGTAGTCGAGGTTCGCGTCGGTCACCGTCGCGCGGTGGACCTTGCCGTTCATCATGGTGCGAGTCATGGTTCCCCTTTGATCTCGCCCGCGTCGACCGCCGGCCGGGGCCCGCTCAGGTCGATCACGACATTGTCTATGAGACGTGCCGACCCGCAACGGGCCGCCACGGCGAGGAGGACCTCACCGGTGAGCTGGTCGGGGTGTGCCAGGGTCCTCGCGTCACGCACTTCGGCGTACTCGACGTCGAGGCGGGGCCTACCGGTCAGCTCGGCGGAGATCTTCGCCTCCACGACTCTAGTTTCCCGCTCCCCCGCGACCACGACTCCGGTCGCCGCCATCAGCGCCGCGTACAGCGCCGGTGCCGCGGCCCGCTCCTCGGGCGTGAGGTACGCGTTGCGGCTGCTCATGGCAAGGCCGTCGGGCTCGCGCAACGTCGGGCACGCGACGATCCGCGTCCGGAAGTTCAGGTCGGCCGCCATGCGGCGCACGACCGCGAGCTGCTGGGCGTCCTTGCGGCCGAAGTAGGCGCGGTCGGGATCGCAGATGGCGAGGAGCTTGGCCACGACCGTGGAGACGCCGTCGAAGTGGCCCGGGCGCGCACGGCCGCACAGGGGTTCGGTCAGCTCCGACACGATCACGCGTGTGAGCGGAGCCCCCTCCGGGTACATCTCGGCGGGCCCGGGGTGGAAGACCACGTGCGCGCCCCCGAGCTCGGCGGTGGCGAGGTCGCCGGGCAGGTCCCGCGGGTAACGGTCGAGGTCCTCGCCGGGACCGAACTGCAACGGGTTCACGAACACGCTGACGACCACGAAGCCGCACTCGTCCGCGGCACGCTCGACGAGGGAGCGATGACCGGCGTGCAGGTAGCCCATCGTCGGCACGAGCCCGACCACTTGGCCGCCGGCTCGGGCTGCGTCCACGAGGGCGCGCATCTCGGCGATGGCCTCGACGACGTCGATGCTCACCGTTGCGCTCCCTCTTCGAGGGCGGCGGCTGCTCGTGCTCGGGCCACACCGGGCTCCATGATGTCGAGCAGCCGGGCACTCACCACCCTGTAGGTGTCGGCGAGACGCGGGTCGACGCGGTCGAGGGCGCCCAGGTGGCGGGCCACCGTGGCCGCGTCCCCGCGGCGTACCGGACCGGTCAGGGCTGCCGCGACCCCCTGGTCGGCGACGTTGCGCGCCGAGGCGGTCAGCAACGACGCAACGAGGTCGTGCGCGGACCCCTGTTCGATTCCCGACGCGGCGAACATCCGGGCGGCCGCTGCGGCGAGGCCGACCACGAGGTTGGCGGCCGTCACACAGCCGGCGTGGTACAACGCCCGGTCCACCCCGACGAGGCTGACGGGGCGGCCGCCGAGGAGGCGCACGAGTGCCTCGACCCAACCCGTGTCGCCGGCCGCGTCGCAGCCCATCGGCTTGCCGACGAGAGTGGTGGGATCCTCCGGTGGCACGAGCGGCGTGACGGGGTGGAGGATCCCGGTCACGGCGCCTCGGGCCGCGAGCGGCTCGAGCACGCCGAGGTCGAGGGCGCCCGAGACGTGCAGGAAGTACGCACCCGGTTGCGCGGCGTCGAGGTCGGCGAGGGCGCCTGCGACCTCGCCGACGGCGTGGTCGGGGGTACAGATGCATACGAGGTCGGCTCCCGCTGCGGCGGCGAGGTCGCCGACCTCCGCGTCGACCTCATCGGCGAGAGCCGCGGCGGACTCGGTGGTGCGCGAGGTGATCGTCCGCACAGCCAGCCCCCCACGCTTGAACCCGTGCGCGAGCGCCGCACCCGCCTGACCGGCTCCCACGATCGCGACGTTGCCGGGCATTGCGCTCATCCGCCATTGACTAGCACTCCCAGAAACCCCGACGTGGGGACGAAAGCGGGCTGTGAACCCGTCTCACGTCCCCACGTCCATCCGAAACCCCCCGAACCCCCTCCGAACCCCTCCGAACCCCATCCGAAACCCCGACGTGGGGACGCAAAGCGGGCTGTGAACCCGTCTCACGTCCCCACGTCGGTCCGAACCCCCCGAACCCTCGCGTGGATCAGGGGAGCACCAGGGCGAGGTCGGGGCGCAGGTCGACGCCGGCGGTGTCGACGCCGCCCATGGAGACCTGCGGGTCGACGTCGGCGAGAGGCACGAGCACGAAGGCACGCTCGTGCATTCGTGGGTGCGGGACGGTGAGCGCCGGGTCGGCGCACACGAAGCCCCCGCAGCGCAACAGGTCGACGTCGAGGGTGCGCGGCCCCCAGCGTTCGTCGCGGACACGGCCGGCACCGGCCTCGAGCTCGTGGGCGAGAGCGAGGAGCGACCACGGATCGAGGTCCGTGCCGACACGGACGACCGCGTTCAAGTAGGGGCCTTGACCGCCGGGGCCCCCGACAGGGGCGGTCTCGTAGACCCGCGAAACGGCCAGGATCACGCACCCCGCCGCCGCGAGTCCGTCGACCGCGAACTGCAGGTGTCCGAGACGATCACCGAGGTTGGAACCGAGGCCGATGTCTGCGATCAACAGGCCGGCGCCTCAGCGGAGGTCGTCGCGGTCGCGGGTCACCACGACCCCCACGCTCGCTGCGTCCTGTCCGAGAGGGGCGTGAGGCTTGGTGATGCCGACGGTCACGTCGACAACGCGCGGATCGGCGAGCACCTCGTGGCAGATGCGCTCGGCGAGGCGCTCGATCAGCTTGTACCGCTCACGGTGCACGATCGCCGCGGCCCGTTGCGCGAGCGCCCCGTAATCGACGGTCTCGTGCAAGTCGTCGGTCGCGGCAGCCTGGCGTGTGTCCATGCGTACGGTGAGATCGACCACGAAGGGCTGCTGGCGCACCTGCTCTTCGGCGAGATGGCCGTGTGTACCGAGGACACGCAGTCCCGTGATGCGGATCTCGTCCGCGACACGTCTGCTCACGCCGACCCGCTCACGTCGTGCGTGGCTCGCCGACGACGACCGACGCGACGATCGCACGACCCTCCGGTCCGAGCGGGCGGCCGGTGGCCGCCTCGATCGTCGCCACCGCCGACGGGTGGTTCTGCACGAGGCCGAGATGCAGCATGTACGCGCCGCAGATGCCGACGAGGAGGTCGTCGACGTCGTCGCCGTGCACGTACGTCTTGGATTCCTCGCGCAGGGCCACTTGGTCGAGTTCGCGGAAGATCGCGTCGAGACGCGACTCGACGTCGTCCCATGTGACGGGGAGGTGGAAGAAGCGCAGGCCGGCCTCGTCGTATGCCTGGAGGTTGTTCGTTCCGGGAAGCAGCGACACGACCGCGACGAAGCCCTGCTTCTTGAGCCAGGTGATCTCCTCCTCGCGGCGGATCCGACGGTGAGTGGTGCCATAGCCACCGGGTCGTTCACCGATCGCGAGCCGGTGCGGCAGGATCCAGCTCAGCGAACGCGGTTGGAGTCCGATCACGGCCCGCACCATACCAGCCTCGCGCGGCGACCCGACTCGCCCCTGTCACCAGAACTCACGTGCGCGCTCCACCACCGCGACGGCCTGTACGGTCTCCTCGACGTCGTGTACCCGTACGATCGTGGCACCTGCCATGAGGGTCCAGACCGTGGTGGCGAGAGTCGCCTCGACCCGCTCGTGCACGCCCACACCGGCGACCGCCGCGAACAGCGACTTGCGCGAGGTCCCGATGACCAGAGGGCGGCCGATCGCGGCGAGACGATGCGTGGCGGCCAGCAGCGAGAGGTTGTGCGCGACGGTCTTGCCGAAGCCGAAGCCGGGGTCCACCGCGACGGCTTCGTGATCGACACCGGCCACGAGTGCAGCTTCGACCCGCGTCACCAGGAACTCCTCGACCTCGGCGACGACGTCTCGGTAGCGCGGCTCGCGCTGCATGTCGGCGGGTTCGCCCCGCATGTGCATGAGGACGATGCCGGCGTCGCTGTTCCGCACGGTAGCGAACATGCTCGGATCCGATCCCGCCGACACGTCGTTGACCACTGACGCGCCTGCTTCGAGCGCAGCCGCGGCCACGACCGCGCGGCGCGTGTCGACGGAGACGCAGACGCCCTCGGCCGCGAGCCGCGCGACGACGGGCACGACCCGGTCGAGCTCCATGTCAGGGGGAACCGCAGCCGCGCCCGGGCGAGTCGACTCACCGCCCACGTCGACCATCCCTGCCCCGGCAGCCGCCAGGTCGAGGCCGTGCGCAACGGCAGCGTCGGGGTCGACCCACATGCCGCCGTCGCTGAAGGAGTCCGGCGTGACGTTCACGACACCCATCACGAGGGCGTGCGCGCAGTCGAAGGTGAAGTCGCGACAGCGCCAGCGCATCGGCGCGTCCCCGGCGAGGGGGCCGGGTGACGGCAGGGGCGGCGGCGTCAAAAGCCGTTGCGGACCAGCGACATCGCCTCCGCCCGCGTCGAGGGATTCGTCTTGAACACCCCACGTACCGCGGACGTGACGGTGATCGCGCCTGGTTTGCGCACGCCCCGCATCGACATGCACAGGTGCTCGGCCTCGATGATCACGAGGGCGCCGCGGGCAGCGAGCACGCTCATGATCGTGTCGGCGATCTGGCCCGTGAGACGCTCCTGCACCTGCGGGCGGCGCGCATATGCCTCGACGAGGCGGGCCAGTTTCGACAGTCCGGTGATCTGGCCCAACTCGTTCGGCAGGTACGCCACGTGGGCGCGGCCCACGAACGGGATCAGGTGATGCTCGCACATGGAGTGGAACGGGATGTCGCGCACCATCACCATCTCGTCGTGGCTCTCCTCGAAGACCACGTTCAGCTCTGCATCGGCGTCGGTGTGCAGGCCGCAGAACAGCTCGGCGTACATCTCGGCCACCCGCACCGGCGTCCGCACCAGACCGTCGCGCTCGGGGTCCTCGCCGATGGCGACGAGGATCGTGCGGATCGCGTCTGCGATCGCGTCGACGTCGATCACGACGTCAGCCCGACGCGATGGTGTGGTCGTGCTCATCTCCACCTTCCGGGGCTGTCGGCCACAGATCCGACCGTGCAAGGACTCCGAACTCCGTGCGGGAACCCAACAGGGCCTCCAGGTCTTCCCCTTCGAGCGACTCGACCTCGAGCAGTTGGGTCACCACGGCCTGGAGGATGTCACGGCGGTCGGCGACGATCGCCCGCGCTGCCGCGAACGCCTCGGCGACGGTGGCCGTGATCTCGTGGTCGATCTCGGCGGCGAGCTCGGCCGAGAGCGGCGCTGCGGCTCCGTCGAGCTCTTGATCTGCGAACGTGCGCGGGCCGAGCTTCTTGCTCATGCCGAGCCGGCACACCATCTCGCGCGCCTTGTGCGTGGCGCGGGCGAGGTCGTCGGACGCTCCGTTCGTCGGCTCGCCCAGGACGACCTCCTCGGCTGCACGACCGCCGAGGAGGACGGTGAGCTCGTCGAGGAACTCGGTCCGCGTCAACAACATCCTGTCGTCCTCGGGCAAGACCATGGTGAAGCCGAGTGCGCTGCCGCGGCCCACGATCGAGACCTTGTCGACCCGGTGGGGGACGGGCAGCACGTGACCGCAGATCGCGTGGCCTGCTTCGTGCACCGCCGTCACGAGGCGTTCGGCGTCGGAGAGCACACGGCTGCGCTCGGGCCCCGCGAGGACACGCTCGGTCGCCTCGCTCAGGTCGTCTGGGCGGACGAGCTTGCGTCCCTCGCGGGCGGCCAGGAGGGCTGCCTCGTTGACGACGTTGGCGAGGTCGGCGCCGCTGAAGCCTGCGGTGCGGCGCGCGATGCGGTCGAGGTCGACCGCCGCGGTTACGGGCACCTTCTTGGCGTGCAGTTCGAGGATACGGCGGCGGCCGTTGACGTCGGGCAGGTCGACGGCGACGTGACGGTCGAAGCGTCCGGGGCGTAGGAGCGCGGGGTCGAGGATGTCGGGCCGGTTCGTGGCGGCCATGACGACGATCGCGGCACTGCGGAAGAAGCCGTCCATCTCGACGAGGAGCTGGTTCAGGGTCTGCTCGCGCTCGTCTCCGGAACCACCGGTCCCGGCGGCGCCGCGGGCCCTGCCGACCGCGTCGATCTCGTCGATGAAGACGATCGCGGCACCGGCGGCCTTGGCGTCCTTGAACAGGTCGCGGACACGCGCGGCGCCTACCCCCGCGAACATCTCGACGAAGTCCGAACCCGACAGCGACAAGAACGGCACGCCGGCCTCACCCGCGACGGCGCGGGCCAGGAGGGTCTTGCCGGCGCCGGGCGGCCCGTACAAGAGGACGCCGCGCGGGATGCGCGCGCCGATCTCGGCGAACTTGGCGGGGTCGGCGAGGAAGTCGGTGATCTCCCGGAGCTCCCGCACCGCTTCGTCGAGGCCGGCGACGTCCTTGAACGTCACGTCGGGGCGGTGCTGGGGGCTCCGTCTGCGGCGCAGCCGGTCGACGAGCCCGGCCCCGTAGGAGGACCTGAGCACGACCCATGCCACGAGGGCGGCCAGGAGCACGTACGGCAGGACCGCGAGGATCGTGTCGGCGAGCCCGGGCCCTGCACTCGAGGCAGTCACCTGGACCTGGTTCGGCGCAGCCAGGAGCTTGTCGGTCATCTCGTCGGCGTATTCGGGCGCGATCCGCACCGTGTAGCGGTAGCCGCCCGTGTCCGTGCGGATCCGCCCGGTCACGACGCCGGCACCGGAGTCGACGGCGGCGGATTCGACCTGACCGGTCGTGATCTTGTCGGCGTACTCGTCGAGTCGGAGATCGGCTCCGGGACTCGTCGACACGAGCAAACGTGCGGCGAGCAGGGCGGCGAGGGCCGCTACGAGTGCGACGGCGAGCCCGATGCGGGCGGAGCGACGCAAGAGTCTGCCCCCTGGGGCGACAGCGGAGACGCCATCCTAGGGCCGCACCCGCTCCACTCCAAAGCCCCGTATCGGTCAGACCTCTTCGTCGTAGCCGGAGCCCATGCCGGTGTCCCAGGCTGCGTCGGCGGCGTTCCCGTACTCGATCGACTGCTGGTTCAGGTCGTATGCCGCCATGTCGTCCCCGGCGACGGAGGCGTCGACGGACGCGTTCCACGCGTCCCAACTCGCCTGGTTGTTCTCCTCGTACACGTCCCCGAGACCCTGGTCCCAGAGGTCGCCGCCGGTGACCGGCTCGCTGGTGTCGCCGGTGAGGGAGGTGTCGTCGCTGTAGTCCATGATCATCGACGAGTCGCCGGCGTCGGCGGACACGTCGCCGTAGCCGCCATCCCCGGTCACGCCGGCAAGGTCGGTGTCCCCGCCGCCGACGACTCCCGAGTCGTCGAAGTCGTCGTCGTCTCCGGCGACCCCGAGCCCGATCTCGGTATCGTCGTCGCCTCCGAGGGCGGTGCCGGCGGGATCGTCGAAGGTGTCGCCGGAGACATCGCCCGCGGTGTCGATCCCGGTCTCGGGTTCGAGACCCATCAGCGAGTCGAGGTAGCCGTCACCGTCGGAGTCGACGGCCGCGGTGTCGAGGGCACCGTCGGCGTCGGAGTCGACGACGACCGTGTCGATGTTGCCGTCGAGGTCGGCATCGGCCATCACCGCGTCGATGCTGCCGTCGAGGCCGACGTCGACCACCGCCGACTCGGCCGTGCCGTCGCCGTCGAGATCGGCAGCCACCGCGCCTGTGTCGACCTCGCCGTCGGAGTCGAGGTCGATCAGCGCCGCGTCGGCGGCACCGTCACCGTCGATGTCGACGACCTCACCCTCCACCTCTGGGTCCTGCCCGTTCGCCATGCCGGCTCCTCCTGTGGCTGCGTCTCTCTCCATGTCGGCACTCGGATGTGCCTCAGTAGCGGGAAGTTCCACGTTCTCCGTTCACGTCTACACGACCGGCCGATCGGCGCCGTCCAGTTGGGCCAGGTAGGGCAGATGCCTGAACCGACCGGCGTGGTCGAGGCCGTAGCCGACGACGAAGCGCGGGGGGATGCGGAACCCGACGTAGTTGACCGGCAGGTCGACACGCTGCTGGCCGTCCTTCACGAGGAAGGCGCACACCTCGAGGCTCGCCGGGTTGCGGACCGTCAGGTTGCGGACCAGGTAGTGCAAGGTGAGACCCGAGTCGACGATGTCCTCGACGACGAGGACGTGACGGCCCTCGAGTTCGACGTCGAGATCCTTGAGGATGCGCACCACCCCCGACGACGCGGTGGCGGCGCCGTAGCTCGCCACCGCCATGAAGTCGAACGTGACCGGCAGCGCGATGCAGCGGGCCAGGTCGGCCATGAGCACGAACGCCCCCTTGAGGACTCCGACGAGCAACGGCGGGCGCCCCTGGTAGTCGCTCGTGATCTCGGCGCCGAGCTCCGCCACGCGCCGCTGGATCTGCTCGGTGGTCAGGACCACCTCGCCCACGGTCGGCTCCTGTGCCTCGTGTGGCGTCTGTCCCATCCGCGTCGGCCTCGATCTCGATCGGGTCGGCCCCGCATGCGCAGTCGCGGGCTCCCGGATGATGCCGCAATCGGCCCGAAGGAGACCATCACCGGGCGGTCCGGTCACCGTCCTCAGGGTCGAGCACCCGAACGTCGATCCCTTCACGGCCCACCCAAGCATGGTCCGCGACCGCGACCCCGGCGACTTCGCCGTCGGCGAGGATCGTGAGCGCCTCGTCCCTCTGGCGCCGCTTCACCCCTGCACGGGCGAGCAGGTCGCGCAAGGTACGGCGCTGACCGGCGAGGCGGTCTCCGTCCGCGAGGGGCCGGACTGCCAGGACCACCCCCGGCGGGCACGACCGGACCACGACACGCCTCCCGGACACCGAGGCGGCACCTTGGGGCGGCAACGCGACAGCGCCGATGCCGGTGTGGGGTCGCATCACCACGAGCTCGTCCCGCTCGCGGCGGCTCGTCAGGGGCGTGCCCGGGAGCTGCCCTGCGCGCCCGCCGAGCACAGCAGCTGTCGCCGCCGCGGGCGGGGCTACTCCGTCCAGCAAGGGCACGAGCGCGGCACGCACGACGCGCGCGGCGACCGGTCCCGCCATCGCGGCGAGCACCGGCAGGTCGAACGCCACGTGGTCGTGACCGGCACTGCAGCACTCGGCGGCGACTTCCGCGGCGGCATCGGCGAGGTAGTCCGCGTCGGACTCCAGCCGTGCGGCAGATGCCGCGATGCGCCCGAGCGCCCCTGGCCGCAACCGCTCCAGCACCGGGACGAGCTCGAACCGCACCCGGTTCCGCAACAAGGTCGTGTCGGCGTTCGACGGGTCCGTCACCGCGTCGAGGCCCAGTGCTGCGCAGTAGGCCAGCGTGTCCGCCCTGCGCGAACCCGCGAGCGGTCGCACGAACAGGCCACGGCGCGCCCGCATCGCGGCGAGCCCGTCGAGGCCACTACCGCGCACGAGGTTCATCAGCAGGGTCTCGGCGCGGTCGTCGGCCGTATGTCCGAGCGCGCACACCGCTGCTCCGTGGCGCACCGCGGCCGCCGTGAGCGCCGCGTACCGGACCTCACGTGCCGCGGCCTCCAGGCCCTTGTCACGTACCAGGTCGGCGGAGACCTCGACGGCGACCACTTCGAACGGCATGCCGACGCGTTCAGCCAGTGCGGCTGCCGCGCCGGCCATCTCCGCCGCCCTGTCCGTGATGCCGTGATCCACGTGGACGGCCACCACCCGCCCCGGCCAGATGGAGTCGAGGACGTGCAGCAAAGCGGTCGAGTCGGGCCCGCCGCTGAACGCAACCGCAATGGGACCGTCGTCGGGGATCAGCCCGTGTGTCCGGCAGAAGCCGGAGACCGAGCCGGCGAAACCCGCCGCGTCAGTGCACTCGGGCCCCGTGGACACGGCCGATCCATTCGTCGGGGTCAGCGCGGATCTCGGCAAGCGTCGGCAGCGCCTCCCGACTCGACCAGGCGGGGTCGAGCCCGCGCGGACCGCAGCGCGACAGCACCGCCTCCACGAAACGCTGGCCCTCCTCGTACTGGCGCATCTTCATGTCCATGCCGAGGAGGCGCATGACGATACGCGACACGCCTGTCGGGTGGCGCCGCTGCTGCAGCGTCCGCGACATGTACTCCTGACCCTCGACGTGTTCGGCGCCCAGGGCGTCCATGACCGCGTTGCCGTGGCCCTCGAGGAGCGTCATCAGAGACTGCATGAGGTCGAGCGCCTTGCGCTGTTCGTCGTTGGCGAACACTCCCATGATCCCGTCCCGGGAGAACGTGCGTGTGCCGTTGCGGAGCCGCTCGACGACGGTCTCGACGAGATCGCTCACCGACGACCCCTCGGGCGCGAACGCGCCGAGCGATGCGTCCACGAGCTCCAGGAAGTAAGGACGCAGCCATGGCACTGCCGTGAACTGGGTGCGGTGGGTCACCTCGTGCATGGCGATCCAGAGCCGGAAGTCCCGCGGGGAGAACCCGAAGCGTCGCTCGAGACCCAACACGTTGGGGCCCACGTAGTAGACGATCCCGCCGAAGGGGACCGGCTCGGCTGCGGTCGGCTCCGCAGGGACGGTCTCGGCCGACGCGGCTTCCTCGGCGAGGATCAGGTCGTACTGGCCGAGCACGCGCTGGGACAGGAAGCCGAGCAACAGGCCGAGCTCGGTGCCGAGCAGCTTGGCGCCGATCTGGCGGCCGGCCCGGGTCAGGGGGGCGTGCCCGTCCGTCCCTCCGGCGAGGCGCTCGGCGAGGGGCTCGAGCAGGTGACGGAAGCCCGCGATGTTGCTTCGGATCCAGCGGGGCCGGTCGATCACCTCGGCGCGGGCCGCCCCCGACAGGGAGGTGAGCCCTGTGTAGTCCTCGACGAGCTCCTGCGCGATCGCGGTGAGCGTGCGGAGCTCGGCCGGCATCGTCACCGAAGCGGGCGACTCGGGGTACTCGGTCCTGCGCGACGTCAGGACCGCGACGGTCTCGGCCGTGGCCCAGTCGATCGTCGCGCTCGTGGGCACGGCCCCGGTCCCGCCTGGCCCCGTTGCGGGACCGGGACCGGTGCGCGCCGTCACGACTGGCGCTTCCTCGGGTAGCGCAACCGGCCGATGACCAGCAGGTAGATGAGCCAGAAGACGAGGGCGAAGACCGGCACGATCCAGAACACCGGCACTCCCATGAACTGCCAGCCCCAGTTGCGCGGCGCGGCCTCGGGGATCGCCGTGTCGGTGCCCGAAATCTGGGCGAGTACCGCGGTCCCGGACAACACCAGCGACGTCAGCGCCACCAAGGCGGCGACGGCGATGCGGCGGAGCGTGTGCATCTGGCTCACTTCCTCGTCGAGCGGGATCTGCGGCCCGAGCCTAGTTGGGCACCGGTCGGACGAGCGAAGCCCTCGACGACCGCTACGTCGGCGCTCAGTCGCCCTCGACGAGGGCGCGCCGAATCCTCTCCGCGAGTCCTTCGGGCACCTCGACCTCGCACGAGCGCTTCAGGACGATCTTGATGCGGCGCTCGAACTCGACTCCGCCCTTGCACTCGGGGCAGCGGCGCAGGTGCCGCTCCACGCGGACCCGTCGCCACGCGGTCAACTCGCCGTCGACGTAGCGGAACACCTGCAGGTGGACGCGTTCGCAATCCATCATGGCGTCCCCACGTCGACGTAGCCGTGCTCGACCGCGTAGTCGTGAAGCTGCCTCTCCATCGCGCGGCGCCCCCTGTGCAGCCGACTCATCACGGTCCCGATCGGGATCTCGAGGATCTCGGCGATCTCCTTGTACTGGAACCCCTCGACGTCGGCGAGGATGACCGGGATCCGGAAGATCTCGGGCAGCGAGTCGAGGGCGTCGATCACCTCGCCCTCCTGCAGCCGCCCGATCACCTCTGATTCCGCCGAAGGACCGGCCTGCTGGAGGCGCCGGTACAGGTAGAGGTCCTGGATGTCGTCGTACTCGACCTCGGCCGGCCGTCGCGTCTTGCTGCGGTACACGTTGATGTAGGTGTTGGTCAGGATGCGGTAGAGCCACGCCTTGAGGTTGGTACCGGCGGTGAAGGTGTCGAAGGACCGGTACGCCTTGAGGTACGCCTCCTGGACGAGGTCCTCGGCGTCGGAGGGATTGCGCGTCATCCGCAGAGCGGCACGGTAGAGCTGGGGCATCAGCGGCATCGCCAGCGCCTCGAACTGCTCCCGATCTGCCATCCCTGCAAGTTACCCCCCGACCCCCCGACGTGGGGACGCGAAACGGGTCCACAACCCACCTCACGTCCCCACGTCCGTTACCGACCCCCCGACCCACCGACGTGGGGACGCGAAACGGGTCCACAACCCACCTCACGTCCCCACGTCCGTTACCGACTTACCGACCCCCCCGTTGAGCGGCACGTCCGTTACCAGCGGCACGTCCGTTCGGGGGGGCGTCCTAGGGCCGCGGACCCATATGTGGGACGCGCGTCCCAGGCCGGACCGGGCGCCGAAAACGGTGCCCGCACCTCATCTCCAAAAGGGTCGCGACCGGACGACAACCAGAGAAGCCGCAGCGCAGGCAGCACCACCGGCAAGGAGCGTCGTCCAATGCAGCGGGTTCAGGATCCATCTGCTCGTACCTCGATCGAGGACCGCCTCCCGGAGTACCGCGGACTCGTGCGCCAGATCGCCGTGCAAGTAGCGAGTGGCATACCCCGCCACGTCGAGCTCGACGAGCTCGTCTCCGCCGGGACGCTCGGCCTCGTCGAAGCGGCACGTCGCTTCGACCCCGACCGCGGCGTACGCTTCGAGGCCTTCGTCGCCGAGCGCGTCCGCGGTGCGATCATCGACTTCCTCCGCAGCGTCGACTGGGCACCGCGCTCGGTGCGGTCTGCGGCCAAGCGCATCGACGAGGCGACCACGCGTCTCACCTGCGAGCTCGGGCGCACACCCTCCAGCGCGGAGCTCGCCGCCGACCTCGAGATGTCCGTCGACGACCTCCAGCACTACCAGGGAGCACTCGTCCAGTCGGTCGTGCTCGCCCTCGACCGCGGCTCGGTGGACAACGGTGACGACGACTCCGAGTCGATCGGCTCTTCGCTGGCCGACACCGGCGCGCCACTGCCCGAGGACGTGATCGAGCAGAAGGAGCTCGCCGGATACCTCGTCGATGCAGTCAACTGCCTGCCCGAGCAGGCCCGTACGGTCATCGCGCTCTACTACCTCGACGGCATGCACATGGCCCGCATCGGCGACCTGCTCGGAGTGACCCAGAGCCGGGCGAGCCAGATCCACTCCGCCGCCCTCGCGCTCCTGCGAGACGCCATCAGCGCCCAGCTCGACCCCGAGCACGTCGAGCCCCCGGAGGACAAGCCGGGCCGGCGCGCCAAGCGCATCGCGCAGTTCCACGAGGAGGTCGCGGCGGCATCGGACTACCGCCAACGCATCGGCGGCCCGCGCCGTGTCAACCTGGACTTGTCGTACCTGCTGGCGGCTGTCGACGAGGACGGCGACGACTCCGATCGCGAGCGCTGGCAGCTCATCATGACCAAGTCGCACGAGATCGCCGAGCGTCGCCGGCAGGGCCGACTGTTGCCGGCCGAGGTTGCCTGAGGCGCAGGCCCCGGCAACGGCGCCGGCAGATCCGTCGGCGCGCCGATCCCCTGGCCCGTGCCGGTGAGAAACCGGGCAGGAGAAGTGAGCGGGCGGCGGCGAATACCAATGCGTGCGCACCAGTTCGTTCTTCTCGCGCAGGCACACCCAGGCGCCGCTCGACCTCGACGTCGTCACCTTCAGCAGTGCCGATGCACACGTCCGCCTTGCCGCGACCCTTCGCGCCCAGATGGGGGAGGCAACCTTCGCCGACCGCATCAACGTCATGGCGATCGGTTCGGATCGGACCACCGGGGACTGTCTCGGACCCCTGGTCGGCGAGTACCTGAGTGGGGTGGGGCCCTTCGTCGTCTACGGAACGCTCGACGACCCGCTCCATGCCGCCAACATGGCAAACGTCGTCGGGGGTGTGGAAGGCTTCACGGTCGCAATCGACGCGGCGCTGGGTAACCCTGTCGGTGGGATCTCGGTGAGGCGCGGGCCGCTGGCACCCGGTGCCGCCTTCGGACGCGAGCTCCCCCACGTCGGGGACATCGCGATCAGCGCCCTTGTGTGCGAGGCCGGACCGCTCGGCTTCGAGCGACTCCGCTCCGTACGCCTCGGCTTCGTGCGTGACGTCGCGCACACGGTTGCGGTGGCCCTGGCAGGTGCCGTCGGCGCCTCTTTGTCGGCAGGCCCCGAAGTGCCCGAGCCCCAACGCATCTGAGGCGTCCCGCCGGTGCCCGCCCCGGCTCAGTCGAGGTCGGAGATGAACTCGAGCAAGGGCCGGCAGCCGACGGTCTGCAAGAGGCCGAGTGCCGCTTCGAACGCGACCGCTTGGAGGCGCAGGTCGGCCAGTGCGAGCGCGAGGCGCTCGTCCTCCTCGGCGAAGAGGGCGCGCTCGACGTCGGCCAGTTGGCGCTGCGGTTGAGCCGGTTCGTCGACGAGGCGGTGAAGCTCGTCGACGGCGTGGCCGAACTCCTCGGCCCACTGCGCAGCCCACATCGCGAGCTCGTCGTCCGCCAGGAGGTCACGTGCGGCCCCGAGACGGGCCCGGTTCTCGTCGGCGAGGGCGACGGCTCGTGCGAGCGCGCGCTCGAGGCGGCGGCCGAGATCCACCATGACCGTCGCCGACGGGGGGTCCAGCGACGCGGCGATGCGTCCGAGCGTCGGGAATCGACCGGTGCTCGCTGCAACGGTCGACACGGTCACCGCGCGCACGAGATCGGAGCTACGGACAGCACCCATCGCGTCCTCGACATCACGTCCCGCCTGCGGCAGCAGGTCAGCGCGAGCCTGTTCGAGCAGGATCCGCTGGACCTCGAGAGCGTGGCACAAGCGGTCGAGCGCTCCGGCTTCGGCCTCGAGCGCAGCCGCTATCGCTTCGGCGCGGGCGTGGGCCGCCGCGCCGCTGTCGTCGTGGTGATGGTCGTCGGTAACCATTCTGGACCAAGAATCGGCAGGCCGGAGCGCCGCATTATCGAGCCCCCCGAACCACGAGTCCCATTTGGACGAGGGTCCGCTCGTGGTTCGCGAACGCGAGTGCGGGTAGGGCGTCGAGTGGCCACCAGGCCGCGTCCGCGGCGTCGTCACCGGCGCGCGGCGCCGGCATCCCGGCGGCGAGCGGGGCGCACGGGTAGTTCACGTTGAGGGTGTCACCGCGAGGGTCCTCGGTCTCGGTCAACACCAGAGGTGGAGCTGCAATCCCGACTTCGACACCTGTCTCCTCGCGCGCCTCTCGCACGGCGGCGGCAGCCGCCTCCTCGCCCCAGTCGACGAATCCGCCCGGAAGCGCCCACACGCCCAGGAAAGGCTCGCGGCCGCGCCGCACCAGGAGGATGTGCGCGTCGACCACCACCACCGCGTTCACGGCCGAGACCGGGTTCGCGTACTGGCGGAACCCGCATGCGGGACACGTCGGGCGCACCTTGGCCTCGAGCTCGATCTCCGCCAGCGGTGTGGCGCAGTAAGGGCAGAAGCGCATGCGGGCGATGTCGGCCATACTGGCCCGAGTCTCTCCCAAGGAGCTGCTCGTGACAAAGACCGTGGTCGTGACGGGGACGTCGACGGGCCTCGGACGCGCGATCGCGATGGAGGCGCACCACCGCGGCTGGCGGGTTCTGGCCACGGTACGCAAGGAGCGCGACCGTGGCCCCCTCGAGGCCGAGGGGATCGAGACCGCCCTGTGCGACGTGACCGACGCCGAGTCCACGAGGGCGTTCGCCGCGGAGGCTCGCACCTGGTGCGGCGGCCGCCTCGACTGCCTCGTCAACAACGCCGGCACCGCGTATCCCGGTCCCGTCGAGGAACAGCCCCTCGACGACATCCGCGCCCAGTTCGAGGTCAACCTCTTCGGGCAGATTGCTGTGACCCAGCAGCTCTGCGAGGTCCTGCGTGCCGCACGGGGCCGCATCGTCATGGTCAGCTCGGATTCGGCCGCAGCAGCAGCTCCCGTGATCGGGGCCTACGCGGCGTCGAAGATGGCGCTCGAGGGCTTCGCTCGCGCCATGGATCTGGAGCTGCGCCCGACTGGCATCTCGGTCCACGTGGTGCGGCCGGGCGCGTTCGGGACCGCGATCTGGGACACGTCGCTCGAACGCGCCGAGGGCTACGACGAGTCGACGTCGCGATACGTGGCGCTCGGCGAGAAGGCCCGCGAGTTCGCGCTCGACCCCAGGCGCATGGGCGATCCCGACGACCTCGCCCGGATCACCGTCGACCTGATCGGATCGCGCCGGCCCAGGTTCATCACGACGTTCCCGCGCAACCCCCAGAACATGGCCCAGGGGCTCGTCCCTTGGTGGGTCTACCGCCTCGGGGTGGCGCTGGTCCTCGGCGGCACGGCCGGGCGCTGACCGCCCGTGTGCGGCAGGTACGTCGCCAAGAGCGATCCCGCCAAGATCGCGGCGCTCTTCAAGGTGGAGGTCCTCGACGGTGCCGCCGCCGAGCTCGGCGACAACTACAACGTCGCGCCGAGCCAGCGCATCGCCGTGGTCGACGCCCCCGAAGGGGTGCGCACCCTCGACGTGATGAGGTGGGGCCTGGTGCCCTCGTGGGCGAAGGAGCCGAAGATCGGCGCCCGGATGATCAACGCGCGGGCCGAGACCGCCGCTACGAAGCCCGCGTTCCGCCACGCCTTCAAGGCGAAGCGCTGCCTCCTTCCCGCCGACGGGTTCTACGAGTGGAGGCGCTACGGCCCCAAGCTGAAGCAACCGAGCTACTTCCACCGCGCCGGCAGCGACGAACCACTCGCCTTCGCCGGTCTGTGGGAGGTGTGGCGCGACAGGTCCGACCCCGAAGCGGCCCCAGTGCGCACGGCTTGCATCCTGACCACGACCGCGAACTCGACGATGGAGCCGGTGCACGACCGGATGCCGGTCATCCTGGCGCAGTCCGCCTGGGACGCGTGGCTCGATCCCGCCAATCACGACACGGCTGCGCTCCGGGAACTCCTCGTGCCTGCGGCCGACGACCTCCTGGAGGCGTACCCGGTGGCACGTGCCGTGGGCAACGTCCGCAACAACGGGCCACACCTGCTCGACCCTGCGCCCGCCGGCGAGCTCGCCGAGGCGGAGTCAGCCGGCGAGGACGATGCGCCCGAGCGAGCGTGACTGGGCGAGGAGCACGCCCTCGCGGCTCCAGACCTGCGCGTCCTCCTCGACGAAGCCGTCCGCGGCGACGTCGGTGCGGAACACGGCAAGGCAGTAGTCGGTCTCGCGGGCGCTCGGAAGCGGCATCCGCTCGCGGAAGTGGATCGTGAGGTCGACCGTCGGTACGGCCACGATGCCGGCGTCGGGTCCGATCCGGGAGAACAAGGCGTGGGGCCAGCCGTCGGTGTACGCCGCGATCAGTGCAGCGTCGGGGCGCATCGGTTCGGTGAGCCTGACCCAACCGCCACACCGGGCGACACCGGATCGCGAGAACGGCGTGTCGCCGATCGCCCAGCGGAACTCGTAGCGGTCCACGAGCGATTCGGTCGAGGGCATCGGCGGCGTGCCGGGGCACTCCTCGGGCGGCGGGGCTTCGGGCATGCGGAGGTCGCAGAACTCCAGGGTGGGCCGCGACGAGCTGAACGCCGCGATCGCGACCGCGATCGTGCGGTCGTCCTGGAGCATGCGGGCTTCGAGTGTGGTGACCGACTTGCCGGTGCGGACGTTGGTGACCTCCACACGTACCGGGCCAGGCTCGGCCGTCTCGGTGAAGTGCGCCGTGAACGCCTTCGGCGCCCGCGACGCGTCGGCGACGGATTCCGCGAGCGCGCGGAGCATGATCGCGGCGACGTAGCCGCCGCCGGGGCCGCGGGCGAGGAACCAGCCGGGGTCGATGATGCCGTCGTAGCAGTCGAGGTCCCCGCCCGACCCGCAGGCGACGGAGCGCACAGCGGTGTCCTCGACGAAGCGGTTGCCCATTTCGCCACCCTATCCGGCCCACTCGCGGGCCGCTCGTCGCGCCCGAACGCGGGCTACGTGGCCCGTCAGCGCGTCATCCGGCCCACTCGCGGGCCGCTCGTCGCGCCCGAACGCGGGCTACGTGGCCCGTCAGCGCGTCATCCGGCCCGCGTTTGGAGGGGGCAGGCGCCGGCATGACCTTCGAGGACGGCAGCGAACGCCGCTCCGAGAGCGTCACGCTGGTCGGCGCTCAGGTGGTCGAGCAGATGGGCACGGACCCCGCTCACGTGGGTGGGAGCGGCCGCCTCGATCGCCTTCCGCCCCGCGGGCGTCAACTCGCAGTAGGCGCCACGGGCGTCGTCGGCGCAGCCGACGCGGTCGACGAGGCCGAGATCACGCAGCCGCTGGACCCTGTAGGTGACATGGGCCTTCGGGACACGCAGGACCTGTGCGAGCTCACCGAGACGGAGCCGTTGCGCCGGTGACTCCGACACCATCGCGAGGATCGCGTAGTCGTCGAGGGACAGTCCGTGCTCGTCACGCAGTTCCTTGTCGAGGGAGCGCGTGATCAGCACGGCAGCGGTCACGAATGCCCGCCAGGCCTTCTGCTCGTCGTCGTCGAGCCAGCGCACGTCGCTCATTGGACACACCCTAACCCAGCGTTGGGGGAAATAAAGTTTGAATTCAGAGTATCTATGTGGTATCAATTCATACGACAAGGCGTTCTTCCCCACGAAGGAGCTCCCGATGGCAACCACCCAGTCCACCCACGATGCCGAGCGGATCGTCGACGGCCGCAGCGTGCCCGCTGCCGGCGCCTGGGAGGTCGACAAGTCGCACTCGTCGGTCGGCTTCGTCGCGCGCCACCTGATGGTCGGCAAGACCCGTGGCCGCTTCGCCGACTACGACGTCGACCTCGTCATCGGCGACCGCCCCGAGGACTCCCGCGTCGAGGTCGCGATCCAAGCCGCGAGCATCACTACCGGCGACGACGGCCGCGACGGGCATCTCGTCAGCGCGGACTTCCTCGACGTCGAGAACCACCCGACGCTCTCGTTCCGCACGGTCTCGGTTGCCCCCGAGTCCGACGACCACTGGCGCGTGGAGGGCGAGCTCACGATCGTGGGCGTGACCCGCCCCGTGACCCTCGAGGTCGACTTCGACGGCGCCGTCGTGGATCCGTGGGACAACGCCAAGGCGTCGTTCTCCGCGTGGACCGAGTTCGACCGCGAGGAGTTCGGCCTCACCTGGAACCAGCCCCTCGCCGCCGGCGGCGTCCTCGTCGGCAAGAAGGTCAAGGTCGAGATCGAGATCGAGGCCACCCGCGCCTGACCCCGACCCGAAAGCGCTGCGACCGCTCAGACCCCCGGGGTCATCGTGCGCGCCCACCTGCGGGCCGTGTCGATGGCCCCGGCGGCGCGCGCGTGGCGCTTCGCGATCGCCCACGCGGCAGCCTCGACGAGCAGTGCGCCTATGTAGGTCGCCGCGAGCGCGAATGCGAGCGTGCGAGCGCCTGCGGCGACGACGTCGTCGGATTCGGCTCCCATCGCCGCGAGCCTGTCGCCGAGCGCGCCGACTGCCGCACCGACCACCGCCACGGGCTCGCCCAGCTCCCGGATCTCACGCGCGTCGACCAGCATGCGGCCGATGTCGTCGACGAGCGGCTTGACGGCGTCGTCACGCGACATCGCGCGCAGCACGTCGAGGGACAGCACGTTGGTCGTGCCCTCCCACAGGGGCAGGACCTGCGCGTCGCGCAGGAGGCGCGGCACGCCGGTGTCCTCGATGTAGCCCGCGCCGCCGAAGCACTCGAGCACCTCGCTCGCGACCGAGACCGCCTGCTTGCCGGTGAACAGCTTG
Organism: Acidimicrobiia bacterium; assembly: GCA_046331095.1. Classification (GTDB taxonomy): domain Bacteria; phylum Actinomycetota; class Acidimicrobiia; order UBA2766; family UBA2766; genus JAIBAC01. Next base: position 206,018 of record JAXLRM010000004.1, on the reverse strand, counting down.
GCGAGTGGCGTCAGGATCCGCAGGAGCCGAACCTCGTCGACGCTCGCTTCGCCGGATTCGGCGCGTCCGCACAGCTCGGCGACGCGGAACGCGAGCGCGAAGCCCGCCTCGGTCTGCACCGCGATCTGCGCGAGTGTCTCGGCGTGAAGCGGCAGATCGGTGAGTCGTTGCCCGAACGCGTTGCGCACGTCCGCGTAGGCACGTGCGAGCGCCAGGCCGCGCCGCATACCCGACACCGCCGCCACCGAGTTGTGCAGGCGCGTGAGGTTGAGCATCGTGGCGATCTTGGGGACGCCGGGATCGTCGACCGCGCCGACGGGCACCGCGACCGTTGCGTCGAGCTCGAGCTCCGCCGTCGGCAGCGCACGCGTGCCGAGCTTGTCCTTGAGGCGGTTGACGCGCAGCCCGTTCCACGTTCCGTCGGCACGGCGCAACTGGACGTAGAACAAGGCCAGGGGGCGGCTTCCACGTCCGGCGCCTTCGGGCCGGGCCAGCGTCAAGGCGACGTCGGCCGTGACCGCCGAGGTGAACCACTTCGTCCCGTAGAGGCGCCACTCGTCCCCGCTGCGGACCGCGGTGGTGGCCGTCCCGCCCACGTCGGAGCCACCCTCGCGCTCGGTCATCCACTGGCCGGAGGTCCAGGCCTGCTCGGGGTCGCGGCTCGTCAGGCGCGACACGACCGAGCCGAATACCGCCGGATCGCCGTACTCGAGGAGTGTGCGCGCAGCGGCGTCGGTCATCGCGATCGGGCACAGGTAGGTGGCCGCCGACGGTGCGTACAGGTAGGCGAGCGCCATCTGGACCGTGCGGCCGTGCGCGCCGAGGCCGGCCTCGTACGGCAGCGCCGTCAGGCCGGCGACGGCGGCGATGCGGCCGAGCTCGGGCCACGCGGGGTCGGTGCGGACCGCGTCGACCCTGCGCCCCCACGCGTCGTAGGGGACGTGGACGGGCGGGTTCGCCTCGGCGGCGTCCTGGAGGACGAGCATCCGCCCCGCCGCCTGCTCGCCCATCGCGTCGAGCTGCGCCTCGACCCCGGCGAGGACATCGGGGGGCAGGACGCGCTCGAGGTGGGCACGCAGGACCGCGTCGTCCAGGTACTGGTTGGCGAGGACGGGTGGGTCCTGGAAGAACGGGGCAGCAGAGTCCATCCCCCAGGGTTACCACGAGGCCCAACTGGGCGCGCCCGCCCGGGGCAACTCCGACTTGGGCGCGCCCACCCCATCGGGGCGGGGCGGGCGACTTGGGCGCGCCCGCCCCATCGGGGTGGGGCGGGCGCGCCCAGAACGGGATTTCGTCAGGGCGGCGCGCCCAGAACGGGTCGGCGAGCGGGTCAGCGGCGGATGCGTCCGGGCAGCACGACGTCGTAGGGACGCCGCACGATCCGGGTCTGCACGAGGCGCTCGGTGCGCCTCAGGGCCAAGAAGAGACGCCAGATGAACTTGTCCTGGCGGTAGAACGCCCGCACCTCTTCGGCTGTGATCGGGTCGGCATCGGCGGACGCGGCACGCAGCACGTCGGTCGCGATCTCGGCACCACCCGCCACGAGGTCCTCGCGTCCCTCCTTGCAGAGGTTGCCGAGCAGGTCGACGGCGACGAGGCGCGCGTCGTAGAAGCGGTCGAGCACGTCCTGGAGGAAGAACCTGCGCACGACCCAGGCCAGCGACGCCGGGCACAGGCGCAAGAAGAGCTCGGGGTCGATCTGCTCGACGCCGTCGACACGCATCAGCGGGGTCCCGGTGTCGAGGTAGACGAGGTCCTCGTCGCCAGCGAACCGCGGCCGGCCGGCGTCGAAGCCGCGCACCGACCAGTTCGACACCTGCGAGTCGAGCGCGAGCCGGACGCCCCCCGTCCCGGCGCCGACGACCTCTACGGCGCGGACGAGCACCGCCCGGACGAGGCGTAGAGCCGCGTCGTCGTCGACGGCACGGAGGACGGAGTTGGCCATCGACTCAGCAGGCACCCGCGACTGCACGAGGTACAGGACCGGCCAGCCGGTCCGCGGGCTCGCGACCGTGATGCCGGTCTGCGGCGGCACGTCCAAGCCGCCGGAGCGCAACTCGTCCGCGTAGCGATCGAGCAGGGAGGCATACGTCTCGGCTTCCTCCGGGGCGCGGAAGATCGCCATGCGCTTGAGGGCGAAACCCTCGAGGTCGGCTGTGTCGGAGGCGAGGACCGTGCTCATCTCGCCGTAACCGAGCACGGTCACCGGCACGCGGGAGCGCTCGGGGTGCGCCACGTCGAGGCCCGCCTCCACCTCGACGAGCGCGGACCGCATACCGGCGTCCACTCAGGTGCCCCCGTCGACGAGTGCGGGTGCGAGCGCCTCGGCGAGGGCGGCGTACTCGGGACTGGTGAGCGTGGTCGCTGCTGCCTCGACGATCTCCACCGCGAGGTCGATCTCCGCGTCCGTCGCGACGAGCGGCGGCAGGATCTGGGTCACGCGCTTGTCGTTGTTGGCGTAGACGGCGAAGGCGCCGTGGTCGAAGAGGGCCTTCGACGCAAGCAGGCCGGTCTCGGGCCGTCGCCAGAGGAGGCCGCACATGAGCCCGAGCCGGCGCACGCCGGCGAGCTGGTCCGGGTGCGCGGCGCACACCGCCTCGAGGCCGGCTTGGAGGCGCGCCCCGGCGGCCTCGACACGTTCGCAGAAGCCGGGAGCGGTGATCAGGTCGACCAACGCGAGGGTCACGGCGCACGCGGTCTCGGCACCGCCGAAGGTCGAGACGTGCACGAACGGGTCCGGCGCGAACACCGAGTCGTAGGGATCGCGGTAGAACGTCGCCGCGATCGGGACGAGGCCGCCCGAGAGCCCCTTGCCGAGGACCAAGAAGTCCGGCACCAGGTCCCAGTGCTGGGCCGCGAAGAGCCGTCCCGTACGACCGAGACCGGTCTGGACCTCGTCGAGGACGAACATCACGCCGCGCTCGTCGCATACGCGGCGGACCCCGCGCATGTACTCGGGATCGGGCACGACCACCCCCGCGGTCGCCGGGACCGCCTCGAGCACCACTGCGGCGCAGTCGTCGCCGATCGCGGCGTCGAGGGCCGCGAGGTCCCCGAATACCACCTGGGAGAAGCCGGGCAGCCGCGGGCCGAAGGGGTCGAGGTACTTGGCGTCGCCGGTGGCGAGCGCGAGCCCGGTGTGTCCGTGGTAACCACCCACCGCTGAGACGACGCCCTGGCGGCCCGTGACCGCCCGCGCCATCTTGATCGCGACGTCGACGGCCTCGCCGCCGCCGGGCGCGAACACGGCGCGGTTCAGGTCGCCGGGCAACAGGGCCGCCAATCGTTGGGCCACCGCTGCGCGGGCCTCCGAGACGAGGTGGTGGTTGCCGACGTCCCAGTAGTCGAGCGCCTCCACGAGGGCCGCGACGAGGGCCGGGTGGCGGTGGCCCATGTTGAACACACCGCCGTTGCAGTGCAGGTTCAGGAAGCGTCGCCCGTCCACGTCCCAGAAGAACGCACCCTCGCGGCGGCCGAAGACGACGTCCATGCCGACCGCGCGGAAGAAGTCGACCTTCGCCTGCGAGACGTGGCGTCCGAACGCGTCGATCGCGTCGGCACGGGTGCCGAAGTAGCGGGGACCGTGGGAGGTGTCGGCGCCGTCGTCCATGCCCTGCATTGGAGCACACGGCGGCCATCTCCTCGACGTCGGAGAACCAACGTGGCGCCTACGGGCACTTCTCTTCTCCAACCCCCCGACCTTGGCCGGTCTCTTCTCCAAGGGCAGGGAGACCCTCACGACCGGCCGGGAAATCGGGCAGGTCGGAGGGGAGCCGGAGAGGGGAATCGAACCCCTGACCTACGCATTACGAGTGCGTCGCTCTGCCGACTGAGCTACTCCGGCGTCGCAGGCCGGCGACGAGCGTCCGACCACGTGCGGGCCGTAGGTTAGGGCCTTGCGCCCGGACCGCACCTCATGCGGGGTCGGACAGCAGTGCGCGCAGGTCGACGAGGATCGCCTCGACCACGAGATCGGGGTTCGGGTTGTACTCGAGGTCGCGCTCGAGACGCCCGAGCCGAGCGAGACCGCGCAAGGCGCCCTCGGCCCCGATCGACGCCGCGACCGCACGGATCGACTCCTCCACCTCGACATTGACGACGTCGACCCCGACAGCCGCTGCCGCCACGTCGCGTAGGTACCCCGAGAGCGTGGCAACGAGGCGGCGCACGAGCGCCGTCGTCTCCCAGCGCTGCTCGCGCTGGTGCCGATCGGCGAGGGACTTCACGATCCCACGCGAGCCACGGACCTTGGCACCGCCCATGTGCTCCTCGAGCTCCTCGCGTTCCGCGCTCTGGCGCTGCGCGTGCGTGGCCAGTGCGTCGTCGAAGTCGGCGAGAAGCTCCCGCGACAGCGCCAGGGCACCACCGTCGACGAGCCGGTCGGGCACGCGCAACCACCGCAGCCGCCGCTGCGCCTCGTCGGGATCGGTCAGCAACGCCCGCGCGGCGCCCACCGAACCGGTCGCGACGACCAAACGCTGCGCCGTGGCCGCGTCCGCACCGCACTCGGCGGCAAGGGCGGCAGCGGCCTCTCCCGGTGGCAACGGCGGCACCGCGACGTGGACGCACCGACTCACGATCGTGTCACCGACGCCGGCCGCGTCGCTGCAACACAGCACGAACGACGTCGCGGCGGGCGGCTCCTCGAGTGTCTTCAGGAGCGCGGACTCCAGTAGCGGTCCGAGCAGATCGGCTCGGTGGACGACCACGACCCGCCGCCGCCCCTCCAGGGGGGCGCGGTGAGCCTGTGTCCTCACTTCGCCGTCGATCTGGGCCGCGAGGTATCCCGACGCCCCGGCGGGCTCGAACACGTCCACGTCCGGATGGGTTCCGCGTTCGACCCGCCCCGCGGCATCCTCGCCGACCAGGGCTGCCGCGAGCGCGACAGCGGCAGAACCGATCGCGTCACCGCCACCCGTGAGCAGGTACGCGTTCGCGGGACGTGCACGCGCGGCAACGCCCAGGGCGTCGAGAGTCTTCACTTCCCGGCGTCCCCGCCGGCGCCGACACCGAGTGCCGCCGCGACGTGGTCCCAGCACCGTTGGGCGACCTCGTCGACACCGAGCCGCGCGTCGACCACGGGCGCGGCGTTCACCGCCGCGAGGTCGCGGAAGCCGCGCCGGACGAGGCGGTGGAACTCGATCGACTCGGCCTCGATCCTGTCGGGCTCGTGGCCGGTGCGCGCAAGGCCGATCTCGGGGTCGGTGTCGAGGACGATCGTCACGTCCGGCTCGCACCCGTCGACGGCAGCACGGTTCGCCATCTCGACCACGTCGGCGCCGAGACCACGGGCGATGCCCTGGTACGCGAGGGACGACCACAGGTACCGGTCGCAGACGACGTCGGCACCGCGTTCGAGCGCGGGCCGCACCACCGTTCGGACGTGCTCGGCACGGTCGGCGGCGTACAGGAGCACCTCGGTGACCGGCGTCGGCGACATCGACGGATCCAGCAGGAGGGACCGGATGCGCGCCCCCACCACACCGTCACCGGGCTCGAAGGTCTCGACCACCTCACGACCGAGGGTGCGCAAGCGCACCGCCAGCGCCCGCGTCTGGGTGGTCTTGCCCGTCCCTTCACCACCTTCGAAGACCACGAAGATCCCGTTGCCACCGCCGCTCATCGCTGTTCCGCCCCTTCTGATCCTCCCGTCCGCGGCCGGTCGACCACGTCGTGAAGTTGGTGATACTGGCGCCGCGCCCACAGCCCGGTCAGAAGGATGGTGGCACCGCCGAGCATCAGGACGATCTCGGTGCCCGAGACTCCGTAGCGGAACCCCGACAGGCCGACCTCGCCGTCGGGCAGGAACCAGCCCAGGACGCCATCGGCGACCCCGGCGAGCGCCGGCGCGATCGCGAGGGCGAGAAGCATGCACAGCCTGATGATCAACAACAGCGACGCGAACACGCGGCCGCGCAGCTCGTCGTCGACGTTCTCCTGCAACGCCGCGAAGCCCGTCACGTACGTGGCGCCCGCCCCCATCCCGAACACGAGGATCAGAGGGAACCCGAGGGCGAGCGAGTGCACGGTCGCAGCCCCGATCAGGCCGGCGCCGCACACCAACAGCCCGAGCGTGAACACGTGCGCGGCCGAGTGCGAGCCACGTCTGGTCCACAGGATGACGCCGCCGACACCCAGCGCCGCGCCGAAGCCCATCGCGAACTGGATCAGCCCGTACGTCGACGCGTTGCCGCCGAGGACCTGCTCCGCGTAAAGGGGGCCGAGGGGGATCACGGCCGCACCGCCGAGCAAGGCGACGCTGAACCCGAGCATGATCATGCGCACGACGGGCTCCGCGAAGATGAACTGCCAACCCTCGCGCACCTCGGTCCAGGTGTCGTGCATCTTGCGCCGGGCGAGCTCGCCGGTGCCACCGTCTTCGTCGTGGACGATGCGCACTTGCGAGGTCGACGGCGCCACCCTGATGGACCAGACGAGGGCAGCCGAGGTCAGGAACGTCACGGTGTCGGCCCACAGGGCCAGGGACTCCTGTTGGCTGCCGAGGTCCGGTGCGACACCGGCGAGCGCCGCGAACACCAGAGCACCCACGGGGAACGTGGCGTAGGCCGCTAGCAACCCGAGCGAGTTCGCCGAGACGAGCTGCTCGGACGAGACGAGGTTGGGGACGAGCGCTTCCTTGGCCGGCTGCCACAGGAGCGTGAATACCTCGAGCACCAGCGACGCGAGGATGAGTTGCCAGATGCTGGACACGAACGGGATGAGCGCGAGGATGCAGCCGCGGCCGATGTCGGTGACGATCATCGTGCGGCGCCGGTCCCAGCGGTCGACGAGAACGCCGGCGATGGGCGCGAGCACGAGTCCGGGAGCGACGCGGGCGAGCGTGACGAGGGAGATCGCGAACGCGGCGTTGCCGGGCTGGAGCCTCCCCGCTATCGCGAGGACAGCGAACAAGCCCATCCAGTCGCCCAGGCTGGACACGCATTGCGCCGACCACAGCCTCAAGAAGCTGCGGTTGCGCAAGAGGCTCGGCTGTCCCCCGGTGGCGGCCGTGTCGTCGGACACGGCGTGAGGTTATCGGCGTGGTCGTCCTTCGGGTGGACGCCTCGGTCCGGAGGTGTCAGTTCTCGCTGAGGTCCTCGAGGGCCTTGGCGATCTCCTCGATGGCGTCCTTGGGGAAGCGGCGATGACCCCCGAGGGTGACGAAGTGGGGGATCTTGCCCTCCTTCGCCCAGCGGCTCACGGTCTTGGGCGAGACGTGCAACAACGCGGCGGCCTCGGCGGCACGCAGGTAGACGCCGGACCCTCCCGTGGACTCCGACCGCGGGGGACGCAGCGGGGTCGGGGGGCGCACATTGGGGTTTCCGTTTCCGTTGCCGTTGCCGGTGTTCGTGGGTGCTTCGGTTCCCATGACCCTCATGGAGTTCCTTTCGTGACCGGACCTCCCTCGTGGGTGGTCCCCGTGTGGCCGATCCGTCTCACGCGTTCGGAAACGGAAGCCTCGGGGTCTTGTTCGGTTCGGGAGCGGTGGCGACAATGGGCCTCCGGACTCATTTGTCCGTTTGGCGGGATCGGTACGACCTGGCCAGGATCGGAAGATGCGATTCGCCCTCGTCAGCTTCCGTCTCGGCGCGGCCGACGGCGTCTCGGTCGAGACCGAGAAGTGGAGGGCGGCACTCGCGGCGCTCGGTCACGACACCTACCGCGTGGCCGGTGCGTTCGGAGCCGCCGAAGCAGGCGACGTGCACGTCCCCGGCCTCGGGTATGCCGCTGGAGGAGGCGCCACCGGTACCGCTGCACCTTCGCGTGGGGAGCTCGAGTCTGCGCTCGGCGCCGCCGACGTCGTCGTCGTCGAGAACATGTTCGGCCTCCCGCTCAACGTGGCGGCGTCGGCGGTCCTCGCCGAGGTCCTCGAGGACCGCACCGTGATCGGCCACCACCACGATCTCGTATCCCAGCGGCCCGAGTCGACCGCCTCGCACGACCTCGTCGTGTCGCTGTTCCCACCGGCGCTCCCGCGCATGGCTCACGTGACGATCAACGACCTGTCCCGCCGGGAGCTCGAGGCGAGGGGGATCCCCGCGCGTGTCGTCCCGAACACGTTCGACCCCGAACCCGCCCCCGGACTTCTCGTCGGCGAGCTGCGCGCGAAGCTCGGCGTCACCGGTCGTGATGCGACGCTCGCCCTGGTGCCGTCCCGCGTGATCCCGCGCAAGAGGCTGTCCCGCACCGTCGCGTTCTGCGAGGCACTCGCGGCCGCCGGCCCCGGACCCGTCGTCCTCCTCGTGACCGGACCGGTCGAGGACGGGCATGCCGCCGAGTTCGGGCGCCTGTGCGAACGGACCGGTGTCGACGTCGCCCACGAGCCCGGCTGGTTCGGTCCCTCCGGGACGTTCTCGGTCGCCGACGCATGCGGCGCCGCCGACGTCGTCGTGTTCGCGAGCGACTGGGAAGGTTTCGGGAACCCGGTCATGGAGTCCGTCGCGTACGCTCGCCCGCTCGTCGTCTCGGCGTACCCCGTTCTCGTCGAGCTCGAGTCGCTCGGGTTCGCGTTCACCCACCTCCACGACGACCCTGCCGCGGCGGTCGACGCCTACCTGTCGGGCCGCTGCGGCGCGCAGGTCGGCCCGAACCGCGAGGTCCTCGCGGCAGAGCTCTCTCCGGCACGACTCGTCGCCGCGCTGGAGGAGCTCGTCGACACGCTCGCCTGATTGGGTGCGCGCGAGCGGCGCCGGTAGTGTCGATCGGACAGTCAGTCGGAACGCTTCACCATCACGGAGGTCGGGGGATGAGCGCCACTGCTACGAGGGCCGCTGTGTTCACTGGGGTAGGCCAACCCCTGGAGGTGCAGGAGCTCCAGCTCGACGCTCCGAAGCCCGGCGAGGTCATGGTCAAGATGGCGGCGAGCGGCGTGTGCCACTCCGACCTCTCGATCCAGAACGGCACGATGCCCCTCCCGCCTCCGATCGTCCTCGGTCACGAGGGCGCCGGCGTCGTGGTCGAGGTCGGCGAAGGCGTGCGGGCGTTCAAGCCCGGCGACCACGTCGTCACCACGTGGGTGGGCCAGTGCGGCACGTGCTACATGTGCACCCACGGCGAGCCGTCCCTGTGCGAGACGACGTCGCTCGTGCAGGCCACGAGCGCCCTTCTCGACGGGACACCGCGCTTCTCCCTCGACGGCAAGCCGATCGGTCAGATGTCGGCGTGCGGCACCTTCACCGAGTACACCGTCGTGCCCGAGATCGCGTGCGTGAAACTGCCCGAGGACATCCCCCTCGACCGGGCGGCACTGCTCGGCTGCGGTGTGCTCACCGGCTGCGGCGCCGCGATCAACACGGCTGCGGTGAAGCCGGGCGACACCGTCGCCGTGATCGGCTGCGGCGGCGTGGGTCTCAACGTGATCCAGGGCGCCCGCATCGCCGGGGCGGCCCACATCATCGCGGTCGACATGGTGGCGTCGAAGCTCGAGCTCGCCAAGACCTTCGGCGCGACCCACACGGTGAACCCGGCCGACGGCGACCCCGTCGAGCAGGTCAAGGCCGTCACCGGATCCGGTCCGATGGGCCCCCGTGGCGTGGATGCCGCCTTCGAGGTCGTCGGCTCCACGGCGCTGCTGCAACAGGCGCTCGGGATGGCCCGCCGCGGTGGCCAGGTGGTCTTCGTGGGCGTGCCGCGTATGGACGACATGATGACATGGAGCCCGTTCATGGAGCTCTTCGCGTTCGACAAGAAGGTCTCCGGCGCGTTCTACGGACACTCGAACATCCACCGCGACGTGAACCGCTACGTCGACCTGTACCGCGAGGGCAAGCTCCTCCTCGACGAGCTCGTGAGCGCCACGATCACCCTCGACGACGTCAACGCCGCCTTCGACGCCCTCCAGAAGGGCGAGGTCGCCCGCTCCGTCATCGCCTACTAGAGGCGCCGCTCCGACGAACCCCACGTGCGCGCGTAGCGCACCACCCCCTGGTCACCCACGCGCGCACGTCGGGTCTCAGGATCGGAAGCCCTTGGGTGTGCGGCGCCAGCCGGCGTCACGGAACACACCTGCGACCACGGACGCGGTGACGGGACCGCGGCCCCACGCCTCCACCTCCACCTGGCCGTCGCGCCGCAAGACCGCGAGGGCGGCAGCGAAGGCCTCCGGAGGCCGGTCCGACAGCGGGGTCACCCGCGAGCCTTCGTGGGCGAGCACCGGTGCCCCGCCTTCGAGCACGACACGCGCCCCCGCACTGCGCCGCACGCCGTGGCTCTCGAGCGGGTCGCCCCACGGCTGCGCGGGATCTGCCGCGGCCAGTAGCACCGACCGGGGCGTGTCCTCCTCGACCGGTGCCCGCAGGGCGTCGACGGTCCACGCCTCGGCGTACTGCACGCCTGCAAGGCCCTCGACGAAGTAGCCACGGCGCACGTCGCCGCGCACCTCCATGGACGCGAGCACCGCGGCTACCGCCGGCCATCCCGGGGCCCAGGCACCCGAGGCGTGGGTGTCGCGGCTCGCGATGCCGTGGCGGTGCAACAAGATGGCCGCAACCGCGGCGGCAGCCTCGGGACCATCGGCGCCGGACGCGTCGCCCGCGACTGCGGACCACCTGCCGGCGCTGACCGAAGCGCCTCGAGGAAGGCGCGCCCGCGTGCGCCGGCGCGCAGCCCGCGAAGGTGGTGGCGCCGCCTCGGGACCGGCGATCCGGCGCGAGCGCAGTGGTGCGAGCGAGTCGTTGGTGACGTGGCCGGCCCAGAGGAGCCTGCCCAGCGACGCGTCCACCGCGTCGGGCTCCGTCCCCGTGGCCCGCGCGAGCTCGTCGGTGCGCCACCCACCACCGCGGGCGAGGAATTCGAGAAGCTCGGCATCGGCGCCTTGGAGTGCCGGCAGGTCGACCCCCGACAGCGCCGCGACCAGCGACTCGTGCTCCGGACGCACGAACAGGACGCGTCCGCCGCCCATCGCGCGCCACCGCCACCGTCCCGCGGCGACGAGGGAGTCGAGGTGAGCGGGGTCGTAGCGGTCCACGTGCCTCGCGAGAACGGAGCTCTCCAGCCCGTCCACGTGCAACAGGGCGCCCTCGAGGCCGACGAGCACGGCGTTCAGCCCCTCGACGCCCACGGGTCGCGGCCCGTCGTCGATACCGTGGTGTCGCAGGAGGAACCGCGAGTACGCGGCACCGTCGACCGGACGCGTTCTCGCGCGCAGCAGCGACAGCGAGCGCCTGTGCATCCGCGCGAGGGTCTCGGTGCCGACCCACTCCTCGTCTCCCACCCGTCCGGCGGGCGCGAACTCGCCGCGCTCGACCACACCCTCGGCAGCCAGCACGGCGAGCTCGCCTGTCACTACCTTCTCATCGAGGCCGTAGCGGGCGGCGAGGTCGGCGACCGTGACGATGCCGGAGCCCAACACGCTACGCCGGAGCCAGCGGCCCACCTGTCCCCTCCCTTCCAGCAAGGCGGCATACTCGCCCGCCTCGTCGGTGACCACCCAGCGGCCCTGGACCTCACGCACCCGCACGCCCAGCGTGGTCAGAGCAGCGTCGACGTCGACACTGCTGCGGGCGGCGAGCTCGTCACGGGAGAGGTCGCCGAAGCGACGGAGCAGGTCGGCGACCTCCTCGGTGTCACGGGCACGCCAGCCCTCCGCCGTGCGCGTCAACCGTGCGGTCACCTCCTCGATCGCCGCGGGTTCGAGGAGGTCGCGCAGGGCCGACCGACCCAGGAGCCCGGTCAGCAGCTCCCGATTCACGCCCAAGGCAGCCGAACGCGCCTCCGCCTTCGGTGTGTCGCCGTCGTAGAGGTACTCGAAGACGAAACGCCACATCATCCCCGCCGCGAACGGTGACGGTGCGACGGTCTCGGTCACGACCACGTCGAGTGCCCCGGTTCTCACGTCGCGGAGGACCTCGGTGGCGCCGGCGACGTCGAGAGCATCCTCGAGGCACTCGCGGTAGGTCTCGACGACGATGGGATGGTCGGGATCACGTCCGGCCGCCACGAGCAGATCGGCCGCACGCAACCGCTGCAACCACAGCGGTGTGCGCCGGCCGGGCCGGTTGCGTGGCAACAGGAGCGCGCGTGCGGCGTTCTCACGGAAACGGCCTGCGAACAACGCGGTCCCGGCCAGCTCGCGCAGCAGCAACTCCTCGACGTCGCCGGCGGCGACGAGTCGCAACAGGTCACGAGGCGGCTCGCCGTCGAGCTCGGGGAAGCGGAAGACGACGCCGTCGTCGCCGTGTGTCCACTCGAGATCGACACCGAGACGGTCGCGCATGCGCGCTGCGAGGACGAGTCCGAGGGCCCTGTTGACGCGGGCGCCACGCAGGCAGTGCACGACGATGCGCCAGTCGCCGATCTCGTCCGGGAAGGCCTCGACCACGACGCGGCGTTCGGTCGGCACCGCGGCTGCCCGCGCCTGTTCGGCGACCCACGCGACGAGAGTGGACGCAGCCTTGTCGTCGAGGTGGCACTCGTGGGTGCAGATCCGCAGCGCGCCCGCCTCGTCACCGGCAGCGCACCCGGCCTCGATCTCGCCGAGGAGGCGTCCGAGCGCGTCCCCGAGCGATCGCGGCCGGCCCAGCCCCTCACCACGCCAGAACGGCATCCGCGGAGCGGCACCGGGCGCCTCGGTTACCACGATCCTGTCGCGGCCGATCTCGGAGATACGCCACAACGACGTCCCGAGTGCGAACACGTCACCGTGTTTCGACTCGAACACGAACTCCTCGTCGAGCTCGCCGAGGCGTACGTTCGAGCCTGCGAGCACCACCGGGTAGAGGCCGCGGTCGGGGATGGTGCCGCCGCTGGTGACCGCGACCTGGCGCGCTCCGGGGCGGGCCTCGAGCCTGCCCGCACTGCGGTCCCACACGACACGGGGCCGCGCGCCGGCGAGGTCGGGATCGGCGGTGTCGCCTGCGAGCATGCCGACGACCCCGTCGAAAGCGGCGCGCGTCAGTGTCCGGTAGGGCGAGGATCTACGCACGAGACCGAAGAGAGCGTCGGGTGTCACGCCGCTGTCGCCACGCGCGACGACCTCGGCGACGACCTGCTGTGCCAGCACGTCGAGGCAGTTGGCCGGCGTCGTGGTCGTCTCGATCGCGCCGGCATCCATCTCGCGGGCGCATGCCGCGGCCTCGGCGAGGTCGGAGCGGTGCAAGGGGTAGACGTGGCCCTCCGAGGTCGCCCCCACCAGGTGGCCGCTGCGGCCGACACGCTGGAGGCCGCGGGCGACCGACTTGGGGGACTCCACCTGGCACACGAGGTCGATCGCGCCCATGTCGATGCCGAGCTCGAGCGTCCCCGTCGCGACCAGGCACGCCAGCTCACCCGCCTTGAGGCGCTCCTCGAGGTCACGGCGCAGCTCCTTGGAGACGCTGCCGTGGTGTGCGCGAGCAGGTTCGAGGTCCGCCGCCTCGGCTTCCCACCGGCTCGCGGCAGCGTCGTTGAGGCGCGCGACGAGCTGCTCGGCCTGCCGCCGGTTGTTCACGAAGACCAGGGTCGACGTATGCGTGCCGACGTCGTCGAGTAGAGCCGCCGTCACCTCGTCCCAGACGCTGCCCGCCTCGACGTAGTCCGCCCCGCGCACCTCCAGGCGGTGGCTGCGGTCCACGGACGCGTCGACCACTTCGACGTGGCGATCGCAGCCGCCGACGAAGGACGCCGCCGACGTGAGCGGCGCCACGGTCGCCGAGAGACCGATGCGCTGCGGGTCGGGGTTGCCGCCTGCACGTACGAGCGCGGCGAGGCGTTCGAGGCTGAGTGCGAGGTGCACGCCACGCTTGTCCCCGCAGATTGCGTGCACCTCGTCGACGACGACGGTGCGCACCCCGGACAGGCTCCGCCTGCCTTGCGCCGTCGTCAGGAGCAGGTAGAGCGACTCGGGCGTCGTTATCAGGATCGTGGGGGGGCGCCGCAGCATCCGCTGGCGTTCGGCACCGGTCGTGTCGCCCGATCTCACGCCCACGCCGATCTCGAAGAGGTCCGGCTCCAGCTCGCGGATCCCCTCCAACGGGACCCGCAGGTTGCGACGCACGTCCTCGTTGAGGGCCTTGAGGGGCGACACGTACAGGACGTCGGTGGCGGCGAACGTACGTCCCGCGGCCGCCTCGCGCCAGATCCGGTCGAGTGCCCAGAGAAAAGCCGTCAGGGTCTTGCCGGACCCGGTCGGGGCCACGACGAGGCAGTGCTCACCCGACGTGAGCACGGGCCACGCGAGCGCCTGGGGTGGTGTCGGGGTGCCGAGCACGTTGCGGAACCAGGCGCTCACCGCGGGCAGGAACCCCTCGAGCACCGCCGGATCCGACTTGCCCGCGCCCACCTCCCGGCCCCGGCTAGTTCATCACGTCGATGCGGTGGAACGACTCGGCGAATTCCATGTCGTGGTCCTTGCCCACAGCACGCGCCCAGTCACGAACCATCGTGGCGACGTCGCGCTCGCCGACCTGGGACACGTGGGCGCGCAGGGCTTCGACCTTGCGCTCGATCGTCGCGGTCACGTCGACGGCGAAGTTGCCGGGCGACACCCGCGGGCGTATCAACAGGATCACCGACGGCTTGTGCGGCTCGAGCCCTTCCTCGGCGAGCTCGGGGAAGATCAGCCGAGTCGAAGCGCCGGTGAGGACGGAGTCGAGCGCGGCTTGCGCGACGGCACGGTGGTCCGGGTGGTTGATGAAGCCGTCCCCGATGACGGGCGACGGGTCGAGGACGACCATCACGTCAGGTCGCGTACGGCGCATCTCCCTGCTCACCTCGCGGCGTAGGTCGACGTCGTTGACGACCTCGCCGTCGGGATGGTCCAGCATGACGAGCTCGGCACCGAGCACGGCCGCCGCCGCCTCGGCCTCGGCGGTCCGGATCTCGCGCAGGCGCTCCCGCGTCATGCTCGGGTCCGAGGACCCCGAGTCGCCCCGCGTGGCGACCAACTCGACCACACGTGCGCCGGCGTCGACGAAGCGCGCCAGCGTCGCGGCGCAGCCGAAGTCGAGGTCGTCGGGATGGGCTGCGACCGCGAGAAGCGATCCGGCCGTCTCCAGCCCTGCGACCGGTTCGGCTCCGGTCATCCGCCACCCTGGGAATCGGTCCAGGTCGGGTTCTGCATGAACGAGAGGAGCTGGTCCTTGGGCATCTCCCCCGATGCCTTGCCCACGAGCTTGCCGTCGGCGTCGACCATCAGCAGGGTCGGGAAACCTTGCACACCGAGTGCCTGCATGGCCTTGGTGCCGTCGTCGCGCAGGGTCGGGATCGTGATGCCCTGGGTCTGCATGAACGTGGCCGGGGTCGCGTACTGGGCCTGCGCCGGTTGCTGACCTGCCGCCGTCGTCACCGTGAGGAAGTTGAAGTCGGCTGCCTGCTCCTGGGAGACCTGCTGGATGATCGGCATCTCCTTCTGGCAGTGCGGGCACCAGTGCGCCCACACCGCGACGAGCGTCGGCTTGCCCTGCATGTCCTGCAGCGACACCTCGCGGCCCGAGTACATGTCCTTTCCGGAGAGCTTGGGGGCGGGCTGTCCCTGCGCCGCGGTCCCCTCGATGCTGGCGACCGAGGCCGAGTCGCCGGCACCACCGCCTCCGAGTGCCACGTCGGACTTCGGTGACGAGTCCTTGCCCACTACCGCGATGAGGATGATGATCACCCCCAGCACGATCACACCGGCAATGACGGCGGGAAAGGCCCAGTTGCGCTGGGAGGACTTCGGCGCCGCCTTGGCGCCCTTCTTCTTCTTCGATGTGGTGGCCATGGGCACAATCATGGCCCAACCAGGGCCGCAGTGACCGCAATCCGAGGTAATCTTGTCGGTCCCCCCCGGGCCGGGCGCCGCATCGGTGCCGCCCCGGGCACCGTCCGTCACGGCGATCCCCATGGTGAAGGCTCAGACGCGAATTCAGGAGGCGCGGCCGCGTCCGCGCGTGGCGGCGCCTCCCGCGCGCGATCGCAGGCGCTCGCGGCGGACCTTCTGGGTACGCCGTGTCGTGGTCGCGTGCATCGCGCTCGCCGCCCTGCTCGGAGTCGCGTTCCTCGTCGACCAACTCCTCCACCTCGGCACCATCGGGCGCGGCGTGAGCGTGGGTGGCGTGGACGTGAGCGGGATGGACCGCGACGCCGCGCGGGACGCCATCGGTGCCCGCGCTCACGACCTCCTCGGCGCCCGCATGACGGTGAGGGCCCACGACATCACCCTCGACATCCTCCCGAGCGAGGTCGGTGCGACCATCGACGTCGACTCGACGATCGACGCGGCGTTCGACGCTGGTGGACGCTGGGACCCGATCGCGTGGGCGGCGCGCTGGTTCGCGCCCGAGGACGTCGGCTTCGAGGGTGTCACGATCTCCAGCGACGCGGTGCGCGACCGGATCGGCCCCGAGTTCGCCGATGTCGAGGACCCACCCCGGGATGCCGCGTTCGTGGCCTCCGACGACGGCGCGACGGTGACGGTCGAACCGGCCCGTGCAGGACACGGACTCGACGTCGACAAGGCTGCACAGGACCTCGCGGCCGCAGTCGTCGCATCCGGCGACGGGCGTCGCGTGGAGATCCCACTGTCGGAGATCCAGCCCCGGCTGACCACCGAGGCCGCCCAGGCGATGGGCATCCACGACAAGCTGTCCACGTTCACCACGAAGTTCCCCTCGGGAGAACCCCGCGTGAAGAACATCGCCCGCATCGGCGCGATCGTCGACGGCACGACGATCGCCCCGGGCGAGCGCTTCTCGGTCAACGACCTCGTGGGACCCCGCACGGAGGAGAACGGCTTCGTGAGGGCGCCGGTGATCTACGACGGTGAGTTCAGCGACGACATCGGCGGCGGAGTGAGCCAGTTCGGCACCACGATCTTCAATGCCGCCTTCTTCGCCGGCGTCCCGATCGAGGAGTTCAAGGCACACTCGTTCTACATCTCGCGCTACCCGCTCGGGCGAGAGGCGACGCTGTCGTACCCGCACCCCGACGTCATCTTCGTCAACGACTACGACGCGTCGATGCTCGTCAAGGTCTCCGTCGGCAAGGACAGGATCACGGTCTCGCTGTACGGCACACTCGACGGCCGCACGGTCGAGACCGACACGGGCCCCAAGACCGATCCGAAGGCACCCAAGATCGAGTGCCAGAAGGACCCCAACCTGAAAGCGGGCACCGAGCGCTCAGTTCAGAAGCCCGACTGGGGCTACTCGGTGCGGTTCACGCGCACGGTGACGCGTGCGGACGGCCGCTCCGACGAACGTGGGTGGACGACGACGTACTCGCCCAAGAACCAGGTGATCACCTACAACCCGCCCGCCTCCGTAGGAGCCCCACCTACGACGACCGCGGCACCGACGTCGACGGCGCCGCCGCACGACCCCGGACCGATAAGCACCACGCTGACTTGCCCAGGTGCCGGCGGGCAGCAACCGGATGTCGGGGCACCGCCCACGGGAACATCCTGACCGCCGCGCCCCGCGGCTCCCCCGCAGCTGACGCTCAAAGGCCTGTCGGCTGCGGCCGACATATGTCGGGTGAGACAAACAGCCGCCCAAGACACAGCTACGTCCGCACCTGTGTCGGCACCGGCGTCGATGTGCGCGAACCCGGGAAGCCTCCGATGAGGTGGACCGTTCTCGCGACCTCCGTCGCGACCGGCACCGTCCTGGCCAGCGTCGGGGCGGTCCGCGGAATCGAGGCAACCGGCCAGGCCCACGGGAACGACGTCGCCGCCGCGGTAGCAGCTGTCGCTCTCGTCGCCGCGGGGATCGTGGTGGCGCTTCTCGGCATCGGAGGGTTCGCCTTCGTCTCACTGCGCCGCAAGCAAGCCCACCTGCAGGCGGCGCTCGAGCACTCCGAGGAGCTGCGCGCCACCGTGCAGCACCAGGCCGACGAGCTCGAAGCAGCACGCGACGAGGCACTCGACGCCGCTCGGTCCAAGAGCGAGTTCCTCGCCAACATGAGCCACGAGCTGCGAACCCCGATGAACGGGGTCATCGGCATGAACGAGCTCCTCCTCGACACCGACCTGGATCCGGGCCAACTCGACTGCGCACGCACGGTCCAGGCGAGTGCGGAGGCGCTGCTCGTGGTCCTCAACGACATCCTCGACTTCTCCAAGCTCGACGCCGGCCGGGTGTCCGTAGAGGAGGTGCCGTACCGGATCACGGCGGTGGTCGAGGACGTCGCCCGGCTCCTCGCAACAGCGGCGCACGAGAAGGGTCTCGAGCTCGTGACCGCGGTGGCCCCCGACGTGCCCCGATGGCTGCGCGGCGACCCGTCGCGTGTCAGACAGGTGCTCACGAACCTCGTCGGCAACGCCATCAAGTTCACGGCGACCGGCGAGGTGGCGATCCGCGTGACCGCCGAGAGCGGCACCGACGACAAGGCGCTCGTGCAGGTCTCGGTGAGCGACACCGGCATCGGGATCCGTCCCGAAGCGGTGGAGCGGATCTTCGAGGCGTTCGCGCAGGCCGACGGTTCGACGACGCGGCGCTTCGGCGGCACCGGGCTCGGCCTCGCGATCAGCCGCCGGCTCGTGAACCTGATGGGAGGCGAGCTCACCGTCACGAGCACCGAGGGCCGCGGTTCGACCTTCGAGTTCACGATGCCGCTCTACACCGTCGCGGACGACGAGCCCAGTGTCGCCGAGGACGCACACAGCAAGGGCGAAGCGCCGGACCTGCGCGGCACGAGGGTCCTCGTGGTCGACGACAACGCCACGAACCGGCGCACGATCATGCACACCGTGCGGATGTGGGGGGCAATGCCCGTGGGCGTCGACAGCGTGGAAGCCGCGTTGCGGATCCTGAACGGATCCGGGGGCGACCACATCGGACTGGTCCTCACGGACCACCAGATGCCCGTCCGCAGTGGGGTGGACCTGGCACGAGCGATGGCCGACGATCCGAACCTGACCGGCATCCCGCGGGTGATGCTCTCGTCGGCTCCGTCCGAGCTCGGTCCCGACGAGCAACGCCGGCTCGGTCTGAGCGCGTTCCTGACCAAGCCCGTGCGCCGCGAACACCTGGCCGAGGCGGCCGCGGCGGCACTGAGAGGACCCTCGGTGTCCGCACCGGTCGCCGACGCGGTGAGACCCGAATCCGACCAGGACCGGAACCGGATCCTCGTCGTCGAGGACAATCCGGTGAACCGGAGAGTGGCGGGGGCGATGCTCAAGTCACTCGGCGTCGCGGCGGACTACGCCACCAACGGCGCCGAGGGCTTCGCCGCCGCACGCGCGCGTCGCTACGACCTCATCCTGATGGACCTCCACATGCCCGAGATGAACGGGCTCGAGGCGACCGCCGCGCTGCGCGAGCACGAACTGTCCGAACACGTGGAACGCACCCCCGTCGTCGCCCTGACGGCCGACATCTTCCCCGAGACCATGGCGGCATGCACCGCACACGGCATGGACGGCCACCTGGCCAAGCCGTTCACCAAGGACGGCCTCGCAGCGGTCATCGACTCCTGGGTCACCGTCCCCGCTGGGGGATAACCCCCATCGAGAGGCGCTTCAGACCCCACGTGCGGGCGTCACGGGTGGGTCATGTCCGCGGGGCGGACCCAGGCGTCGAACTCCGCGGGGGTGCAGTGGCCGAGGCGCGCGGCCTCCTCGCGCAGGGTCGTTCCGTTGGCGTGAGCAGCCTTGGCGATCTCGGCGGCCTTGTCGTAGCCGATGTGGGGCGTGAGCGCGGTTACGAGCATCAGCGAACGGTCGAGGTTGTCGCGGATGCGTCCCGCGTCGGCAGCGAGCCCGTCGACGAGGTGCACGCGGAACGAGTCCATGGCGTCGACCAGGAGCCGCAGCGACTCGACGGTGTCGAAGGCGATAAGCGGCTTGTAGACGTTGAGCTCGAAGTTGCCCTGGGAACCTGCGAACGCCACCGACGCGTCGTTGCCGAATACCTGCACGCAGACCATCGTGAGCGCTTCGCACTGGGTCGGGTTCACCTTGGCGGGCATGATCGAAGAGCCCGGCTCGTTCGCCGGCAGGACGAGCTCGCCGAGGCCCGAGCGCGGTCCCGACGCGAGCCAGCGGATGTCGTTCGCGACCTTCATGAGCGCCATCGCGAGCCCGCGCAGGGCCGCCGACAGCGCCACGACGGCGTCGTGGGCCGCCAGTGCCGCGAACGGATTGCGGGCCGGGACCAGCGCGAGGCCGGTGAGCTCGGACAGCCGGGCAGCCACCCGCGGGGCGAACTCGGGATGGCTGTTGAGCCCGGTGCCGACCGCTGTCGCCCCGATCGCGAGCTCGCGAACACCCTCTGACGCGCCGACCACCCGCGCGCGCGAGTCCTCGAGCTGGGCCACCCAGCCGCCCACTTCCTGGCCGAGCGTGAGCGGGACGGCGTCCTGGAGGTGGGTGCGGCCCACCTTGACGATCGTGGCGAACTCGTCGCGCTTGGCCGCCAGCGCGACGACGAGGCGCTCGAGGCCGGGAACGAGCTCGTTGGCGCAGAGGTACGCGATCGCGACGTGCATCGCCGTCGGAAAGGTGTCGTTGGACGACTGGCTCAGGTTGACGTGGTCGTTGGGATGCACCGGCTCCTTGCCGTTGCCGCGCCCGCCGGTGGCGATCTCGTTCGCCCGCCCCGCGATCACCTCGTTGACGTTCATGTTCGTCTGGGTGCCCGAGCCGGTCTGCCACACCGAGACGGGGAACTCATCGATGCCGATGCGGCCCTCGATGACGTCGTCGGCCGCCTGCACGATCAGGGCAGCCCGCTCGGCGTCGAGCCGGCCGAGGTCAGCATTCACCTCCGCCGCCGCCTTCTTCAGCAGCACGAGCGCGAGGACGACCTCGACGGGCACGCGGTCGTGGCCGATCGCGAAGTTCCGCAGCGACCGCTGGGTCTGGGCCCCCCAGTACCGTTCGGCGGGGACCTCGACCGCGCCCATCGAGTCGGTCTCGATGCGTGTGGGTCCCGTGTCGGCGGTCATTGGGCGAGTCTGCCAGGGTCGACACCACCTGGGTCCTCCACCCTGACGGTCTTGGTCCGGCTCCGGGCGCCGGAGACGACCCGGACGTCGCGCGGCCGCACGCCGAGGCGGGACGCCAGGTAGCGCTCCAGTGCCGTGTTGGCGCGCCCGTCCACGGCCGGAACCGCGACCCGGACCTTCAACCTGCCCGCATGCGTGCCCGACACTGCCGTGCTGGCGGCGCCCGGTTGCACCCACAGGTCGACCAGCCACGAAGCGTCTTCGCCACGGCGGGCCCATGGTGTCGTCTCGTCGGTCACGTTTGCGTTCCTTCGGTGGGCGCCGCTCGAATCCCTCGGCCCGCGGCGGCCCCGGTACCCTTGCAGACCGCCCCGGGAGGCCTCATGGCGACACCCGATCGACCCCAGACCCGACCCCAGAGCCCGGCCCCGCAGCTCGCGCTGCAGTGGTGGGACCGCCTCGACCTCGACGCGGCCCGCGCGTTCGTGCCGTCGCCCACCTCGTCCCGTGGCGCCGATCCCAGGCTCGAGACCGTTGCGACGATGTTCGAGCACGCCACGGTGGTCCCACTCGCCGGGTTCCTCCTCGCCGGCTCGCCGCGGACGATCAAGCTCGGCGTCAGGAACCCCGGCCGGCTCCGCTCGGACTGGGGCTACTACGCCCGCCCCGAGCTCCTCGCCGACCCCGACTCGTTCTTCCCACGGCCGCCGCTGCCCGAGGTCCTCGACGAGAAGCACCCCGAGCACACGCTCGGTGTCCCGAGGGGCACCGTGGTCACCGACCTCAGCTTCGAGAGCCGTTTCGACCCCGTCAACCCCGCCCTGCGCGACTCCTACAGACGAGACGTCGCGAACCGCACGGTGCACGCACGCTGGTGGCGCCACCCCGACGAGCTGCGGCCCACGATCGTGTGCATCCACGGCTTCCAGGCGGGCCAGCACGCGCTCAACACGGTCCTGTTCGACATCCCCTGGCTCTTCGCAGCAGGCCTCGACGTGGTCCAGTTCGTCCTGCCCTACCACGGTGCGCGTGCGGCGGCCGTCGACGGCTGGCGCTTCCTGGGCCTCGACGTCGGCCGCATGGCCGAGGCGATCGCGCACTCGGTCTGGGACGTGCGCAGCGTCGTGAGCCACCTGCTCGCCCAGGGTGTCCCGTCCGTGGGCGTCGCCGGAGTCAGCCTCGGCGGCTACCTGGCGTCGCTGCTCCCCGGCATCGACGACCGCCTCGACTTCGCGGTCCCGGTCTCGCCGGCGGTGTCGATGGCCGACCTCTTCTTCGACCTGGCGCCGCTGAGCCCGATCCTGCCGGTCCTGCTCGCCCGCGTCGGCTGGGGGCACGACGACGTGCGTCGCCACATGGCCGTGCACACGCCGCTGCAACACACACCGAAGCTGCCGCCCGAGCGCCTCATGGTCGTCGGCGCCGTGGGGGACCACATCACGCGCCCCTACCAGCAGCGACTCCTGTGGGAGCACTGGGGTGAGCCCGAGATGTTCTGGCACACCGGCGCGCACCAGCTCCACCTGAACCGGCGCGAGTACCGCGCCGCACTGAGGAGCTTCCTCGGCCGGGTCGGCGCCGTCGCCTGAGGCCAGGGTCGTTGACCCCCGGGCGACGCCGAGGCCACCATTGGCGTCCATGCTCCGACACCTGCCCCGCCCCGCCCGTCTGCTCGTCGCGCTCGCTTCGGTGTCGGCGCTCGTCCTGTCCGGGTGCGGAGCCCGCTCGGGCACGGGCTCCGGCACGGACACCACGACGACCGCCGCCGCCGGAGGAGCAATGGACCACACCGGAGCGGGCTCGCTCGAAGGCTCGTGGACGCTCGCGTCGTACACGGGGGCGGGAGGAACCGCGACGGCGGCTGCCGGTGGGTCGCCGGCCACGCTCAGGTTCGCTGCCGCCGGGGCCCTCGACGGGACGACGGGGTGCAACAACTTCAGCGGCACCTACAACGCGGCGGGGACGGCGCTGACGATCTCACTCGGCCCCATGACCCAGATGGCGTGCGCCGATCCCGCCACGCAAGCCCAGGAGCGCGCCGTGCTCGAGAGCCTGCCCAAGGTGGCGTCCGCCGGTGTCGACGGCGACCACCTCGTCCTCCGTGACGGTGGCGGCGCGACTCTCTTGGAGTACACCCGCGCCAAGGCCGATCTCGCCGGCACGCGCTGGACCGCGACCGGGGTCAACACCGGCTCCGCCGTCGTCGGCACCGACCTGACCACCCACCTGACCGCCGAGTTCTCGGCCGACGCCAAGGTGAGCGGCTCGGGCGGTTGCAACACGTTCACCGCCGCCTTCACCGAGGGCCCGGGCACGATCTCGATCACCGGCCTCACGGCCACCGAGATGGGCTGCAGCGCAGAGGTCAACACCCTCGAACAGCACTACTTCACCGGCCTTCAGGCCGCCACCACCTTCGACATCCGCGGCGACGTCCTCACCCTGCGCGACAACTCCGACGCCATGCAGGTGGTCTTCACGCGGGCCACCTGAGCGCCCCGACGCCGGTCGCTCAGTCCTTGGTGAGGCGGCCCAACGGGGTTCGCGTCGCCACGAACGACGCCACCCGGGGTGCCACGAGGGCGGCCTGGCTCCCCACACGGACCGGCAGCGACGCCGAGATCACCTCGACGCTGCCGTCCTCGATGCCCTTGCGGGTGGCCACGGCGACCTGTGCCGGCGTGACCATGCCCACGTAGGCGGGCACCGACCCGCCGCCCTCGACGAACATCCCGGCCTCGGAGACGAATCCCGGCAGCACCACCGTCACGCCGACGCCTGTCCCCGCCAGCGAGTCCCGCAGCCCGAACGCGAAGATGCGCAGTCCTGCCTTGGTCGCCGAGTACAGCTCGGCGCCCGCGTTGGTGACCTTGGCCGCGAGCGATCCGACGAACACGAGATGACCCGAGCCCCGCTGCGCCATCCGGGCGCCGTAGAAGCGGCCCATCTGGATCGGGGCGCGCAGGTTGACGTCGAGGACGGCGTCGATCGTGGCTTCGTCGAGCTCGTGCACACTTCCCGATCCACCGAGACCGGCGTTGGCGACGACGACGTCGACGTCGGCGGTGGACTCCATGAGGTCGTCGAGTTGGGAGCGGTCGGCGAGGTCGCCGACGATCACCTCCGCACCGAGCTCCTCGGCGAGGCCACGCAGTAGCGGCTCGCGGCGGCCGTGGAGCACGAGTTGCGCCCCGGCGTCGTGGAACTCGCGCGCGAACGCGTGGCCCAGCCCGCCACTCGCGCCTGTGAGGAGCACTCGCTTGCCTGCCAGTTCCATGGTCCCCCGTCCCCGGCGTCGCCCGACGTCCGTGGCTGCGAGGCTGCCAGATCAGCCTCACACTCGCGAAGCCCTAACCCAGCTCGCCCTTGAGGACCTTGCCCATCTCGTTGCGTGGGAGGCTCTCGACCCGGTGGATGGCACGCGGTCGCTTGTGCGGGGCGAGCTGCGCCGCCACGAGGCCGGCGAGATCGGAGAGGTCCGCGCCGTGGCCCGGGGTCGTCACGACCCATGCCTCGACACGCTCGCCGAGATCGGCGTCCGCCACGCCCGTGACCGCCGCCTCGGCGACACCGGGGTGTTCGAGGAGCACGTCCTCGATCTCGCCGGCGCCGATCTTGAACCCGCCGGACTTGATCAGGTCGGTGGCGCGCCGCCCGACGATCGACACGTAGCCGTCGGATCTGCGTGTCGCCGCGTCTCCCGTGCGGAACCACCCGTCGGGGGTCGTCGCCGCCGCGGTCGCGTCCGGGCGGTTCAGGTAACCGTCGTAGAGGACGTCGCCACGGACCTGGATCTCGCCCACCTCGCCGGCGGAGTCGACGACTTCGCCGCTGTCGTCGACGAGGCGCAGGTCGACACCCGGCAACGGCGGCCCGACGGTCCCCTCGGCGTCGGGGTCGGCTGCGGGTACCGCACACGTGATGAGGGTCTCGGTCATTCCGTAGCGTTCGACCACACCGCGACCGCTGACCTCGCGGATGCGCTCGTGGTCGCCGCGGCCGAGTCCCGCCGAGCCCGACACGAGCAGACGCGCGCGGGCGAGGGCCGCCGCGACGCCGCGGTCGCTCGTGGCTGCCGCGGCGAGGCGGTGGTACATCGTCGGGACGCCGAAGAGCATCGTCGCCCCGGACGCGAGCTCGGCGGCGACTGCCTCCGCCGTGAACCGGCCGACGTGGTGCAGCGTGCCGCCCGTGCGCAGCGGGCCGAGGACCCCGAGGATCAGGCCGTGCACGTGGAAGAGCGGCAGCGCGTGCGCGAGGACGTCGTCGGGGCCCCAGTCCCAGACCGCGGCGAGCGCGTCGAGGTCGGCGGCCACGGCACGGCGCGTGACGAGGGCGCCCTTGGGCGGCCCCGTCGTTCCCGAGGTGTACATGACGAACGCGGCGGCGTCGGGATCGGGGTGGAGCGGCATGGCCCCGGTGCCGGTGTCGTCGAGGCGAACCGGGATGCGCTCCACACCGGCGAGCGCCTCGGGCAGCGCTGCGCCGTCCGCGGCGAGGACGGCGTCGGGTTCGCTGTCGTTGAGGACGTGGCTGCACTCCCGGGCACCCGCGCGTGGGTTCAGCGGGACGGCCGCGACCCCTGCAGCGAGCGCGCCCGTCACGGCCACGGCCGTCTCCGCGGCGGGCATCGCCCACACCGCCACCCGAGCCATGCCCGCGACCCGCGCGGCGACGGAGCCCGCGAGCCGGGCCAGTTCGCCGTAGCTCAGCGTCGCGTCGCCGAACGCGATCGCCTCACCGTCGTGAGGCCGGTCCAGGGCGGGTAGGAGGGCCGCGGCCGCCGGAGGCTGGGGCGGCGTCGGAGGCGGCCGGGTGTCGTCCATGTGCGGTCCCGAGGGTACGTGCGCGCGTCACGCACCACCCCCTGGTCACCCACGCGCGCACGTCACCCCGGCCGGTACGCTGGCGGCTCCGTGGCCCTGCTCGACCCGCTTCGCCGCCCTCCCCCACCCCCGGAGGTGGCGCCCCACGACCGACGTGCCGTGTGGCACGTCGTCGCCGTCATCGTCGCGTACAACGTCGTCGCGAACCTGTGGTTGCCGCTGTGGATGTACGTCCCCGCGAACCTCGGCGCTGCCGGCCTGCTCCTGTGGCTCGCGCACCGCGACGGCGTGTCGTGGCGGGAGCTGGGCATGTCGCGGGCACAGGACCGCGACGGCCTGCGCGTCGGCTTCGTCGTCGTAGCCGTCGTGCTCGTGGTCGTCGCGATCGGCGTCCTGATCCCGTGGACGCGCGACTTCTTCAGCGACGACCGTGTCGGGGACGCGTCCGTCGTGCTGATGCTGTACCACGTGTTCGTGCGCATCCCCTGGGGGACCGTGGTCCTCGAGGAGGTTGCCTTCCGGGGTGTCCTTCTGGGCCTGCTGCGCCGCCACGTGCCGACGCCGTGGGCGGTCACGTGGTCGTCGTTGCTGTTCGGCCTGTGGCACGTGATCCCCGGCTACGGCGCCGCGACCGCCAACGAGCAGGTGAAGCTCATCACGACCGGTTCGCTCGTGGGGCTCGTGTTCGCGGTCGTCTTCGCTGTCCTGTCCACGGCGATCGCCGGGGTCGTCTTCTGCTGGATCCGCCTGCGTGCGGACTCGCTGGTCGCGTCGATGCTGGCCCACATGGCCACGAACTCGATCGCATACGCGGCAGCGTGGGTGGTTCTCAACGCCGGGATCTGAGCGCCGCGCCCGCTGGGCTCACCAGCGTCCGGCGGCGTCGCGGGCGAAGGCCGGCCGCGGCTGCACCGGGCGGGCGCGCTGGCGGTGGGTCCAGCGCTTGCCGGATGCGAGGATGAGCGGGATCGTCACGACCAGGGCCGCGCCGACATACAGCGGCCGCAACAGCCACCACTGCCACGTGGGCTCCTGCGGAGGGTGCAGTCCCACCAGCCAGAGCAGCCCGAACGCGATCGCGTAGCCGGTGGTGTGCCAGAGGAACAGCGGCATCGAGAACCTGTTGGCGGCGTCGGAGAACCGCTTCCAGCGTGGCTCCTCGAGCTTGCGGAGCACCCAGGGGCGCACCAGCATCGCGACCCCGATCTGGAAGACGCACAGGGCGAGGATGCACAACGTCGGCGGGCCCATGTTGGAGATCTGCTCGCCGGGGACACCGACCATCGAGCGGGGGTAGAGGCCGGTGTTGGTGAGCGCGACCAGTCCGAACAGGCCCGCCCAGAAGAAGGTCCAGTACGTCTGGCGCGGAGCTTCCGCCAGGCGTCCGTAGAAGAAGCCGAACTGGTGGCAGCAGCCCCAGACGAGGACGAGGTTCGCGAGGCCGAGGTAGGGCATGTGGCCGTGGAACCGGCCGATGTCCGCGAGGCCGGCGAGGCCGACGAGGAACACGACGACGAGGGGGCCGAACCGGTCGTGCAGCGCCACCAGGGGCGGGGCGAGGAACACGAGCACGACGTAGACGGCGATGAACCACAGCGGGCTCGCGATGAGGAAGATGCCCGAGCGCGCCCACGCGGCCCACGGTGGGAACACCAGGCCGATGAGCACGCCCAGCGCCACCATCACGGCGAGGAAGAGCGCGACGGGGACGAGCAACCGCTTGAGGCGTCCGGCAACGAAGGTCCAGTACCCGCCACCGTTCTCGCGGATCTTGTGCCACACGAGCATGTGGGCGTACCCGCCGACGAAGAAGAACAGCGGCATGACCTGCAGCAGCCACGTCGCGATCCACAGGCCGCTGACGAAGCCGATCGGGTTCGACGCGTGCGGACCGTCCGGGGAGAGGATCAACAGGGTGAACCCCCAGTGCCAGAGCACGACGACGAGGAGGCTGAACGCCCGCGTGAAGTCGATGAAGCGGTCCCGGCCCGTGGGTGCGGCGACCGCGTGTGCATCCCCGGACGTCTTGGTCTGCTGGCCTGCCACCACCACCGGTCCCGTCGCGAAGCCCGCCGCGTGGCTGCAACGCTACCTGGGTCCACACCCCAACCGGTACGCTGGCGCGACACGCCAGCCTGAGTGCCGATCCGGGCCGGCCTGAGTGCCGATCCGGGGACCTGTTGCCGAACCGAGGCCCGGGCCGCGACAGTGGAGCGAGATTGGCCGTCCGTACCGAGACCCACGGTCGCACGCTCGCCGTCACGATCGACCGCCCGCAACGGCGCAACGCCGTCGACGGACCCACTGCGGCGGCCCTCCACGACGCCTTCGCGGACTTCGACGCCGACGCCGGCCTCGACGTCGCGGTTCTCACCGGCGCCGCCGGGACGTTCTGCTCCGGAGCGGACCTCAAGGCGATCAGCGAGGGCAACGGCAACCGCGTGGACGCCGACGTCGACCTGCCCGGGCCGATGGGGTGTACGCGGATGCTGCTCGCCAAGCCCGTGATCGCCGCGGTCGAGGGCCACGCCGTCGCGGGCGGCCTCGAGCTCGCCCTCTGGTGCGACCTGCGGGTGGCGGCGACCGACGCGGTCTTCGGTGTCTACTGCCGCCGCTGGGGGGTCCCCCTCGTCGACGGCGGCACCGTACGCCTGCCCCGCCTCGTCGGCCACAGCCGTGCGCTCGACATGATCCTCACCGGCCGCGGGGTCTCGGGTCGTGAGGCGGCGGACTGGGGCCTCGCCAACCGCACGTGCGGCCCCGGCCGCGCGCTCGCCACCGCGCTCGAGCTCGCCGCGGCGCTGTCCGCATTCCCGCAGGAGTGCCTGCGCGCGGACCGGACGTCGTCGTACGAGCAGTGGGACCTCGGGTTGAGCGACGCGCTCGCGAACGAGACCCGCCACGGCCTGGTGCCGATCCGTTCGGGTGAGACCCTCGCCGGCGCGGCCCGCTTCGCCGGAGGCGCCGGCCGCCACGGCACCGGGGTCTGACGGTGGGCGAGGCGCTCCGCGTCGAGGACGACGACGGTGTGCGCCACTTGGTCCTGTGCAGACCGGCGGAGCTCAACACGATCACGCCGGCGCTGCGCGACGAGCTCGACGCCGCCCTCGAGAGTGCCGACGTCGACGACAGCGTCCGCGTGGTGCTCCTGCGCGCCGAGGGCCGCGCGTTCTGCGCCGGCTTCGGTCTCGACTGGTCCACGGTCTCGCAGGCAACCCTCGAAGGCGGCGCCGGCAGAGCCTGGGACAGCGTCGGCGACGTTCGCATGATCGGCCGCTTCGGCAACACCTTCGCCAAGCTCCACACGATCTCGAAACCGACGGTGGCAGCCGTGCACGGATGGTGCATCGCCGGCGGAACCGACATGGTCCTCAACGCCGACGTCATCGTTGCCGGCGAGTCCGCACGCTTCGGCTACCCGCCCGCACGCGTGTGGGGCATCCCCGAGGCGCCGTGGTTGTGGGTGGCGCGCCTCGGCCTCGAACGCGCCAAGCGCTACCTCTTCACCGGCGACGAGCTCACCGCAGCCGAGGCGGCCGCGGCGGGCATGGTCCTCGAGTGCGTCCCCGATCCCGATCTCGACGGGCACACCCGGTCGCTCGCCGCCCGCATGGCGCGCCTGCCGCTCAACCAGCTCCAGATGATGAAGTGGGCACTCAACGACGTCGCCCGCCACCAGTACCAGCCCGACACGAGCCGACTCCTCGGGTTCATCTTCGACGGCGTCGCACGCCACACCCAGGAGGGCCTCGACTTCGTCACCCGCGCCCAAGAGGTCGGGTGGCGCGACGCGGTGCGCGAACGCGACCGTCCCTTCGGCGACTACGGCGAGCGGGGCAGACAGGAGACGTGACTCCTGTCGGGTCAGGCCGGGGACACCTCGCCACGGCGGCGCCGTGCACGGTCGCCACCGAACCAGTTGCTGAGGTCGATCAGGAAGCCGAGCACGACGAGGAACCAGCCGAAGCCGTGCACACCCTGGGCCGGCACGCCGTTGGCGCCGACGTAGATCGGCGCCCACGCGAGGGAATAGAACAACGTCGTGAACGGCAGGAACAGGAACCCGGCGAACGGGAGCCAGAAGTTCGACCAGACCTGGCTCAAGCGGTCCCCGAAGATCCACCAGAGGAAGAGGGCGAGACGGGGCAGGAAGGCGCCGATGACGACGATTAGGCACATGCGCACAGGGTAGAGGGAGCAACCCCGCCGCGCGTGCCGCGGGTCGTCGTCGAAGTCAGGCCCTCACGCGGCGGCCTCCAGTGCCAGCAGCGCGGCCTTGGCCTCGGTGCCGCCCAGGTAGCGGCCGATGCTGCCGTCGCTGCGCACGACCCGGTGGCACGGCACGACGATCGGTACCGGGTTGTGCGCGCACGCGCTGCCGGCGGCGCGCACGGCGCGCGCGTTACCCACTGCCCTGGCGACCTCGGCGTAGGTCTCGGTGCGGCCGTACCCGATCCTGCGCAGGTGCTCGACGACAGCACGCCGAAAGCCGCGCACGAGGCGAAGGTCGACGGCGAGGTCGAAGCTGCGCCGCCGCCCCGCGAAGTACTCGTCGAGCTGGCGCGCCACGTCGTCGGTGCGACGGATCGCCCTCAGGATCCGCGGACCGACGGAACCCGCGAGGTCGGCGAGCACAGCGTCGTGGTCCTCGAGCTCGAACGCGACACGCACGAGTCCGCGGTCGGTGACCGCGACCAGCAGCGCACCGATCGGCGAGTCGAGCACCCGGTACGCGACCTCGAGGAGACCGGCGTCGTCGGCTTCGCGCACCAGACGGGTGTGCAGGGCGTCGAGCTCGGCTCCTGTGGGCTCGGCAGCGAGACCCACCGTGAGCGAGGCACTCGAGGCCCGGTCGTTCGGCGTGGCTCGAGTCATCCGGGTTCCTCTCGATCGGCTTCCAGGGTCGCGCGCAGCCGGGCGATGCCGTCGGCCGCGCTGCGCCGCGCCGCCGCCTCGCTGCAGTCCAAGGCGACGCCCACCTCGGCGTATCGGAGTCCGGCGACGTAGTGCAACACGACCGCGCCGCGCTGTTTGGGGCCGAGAGCCTCGAGCGCGTGCCGCAGGTCGTCGTCGAGACGCTCGGCCGCGACGCCGTCCGCCTCGACGTCGGGCACCCGGGCAGTGGGAACGGGCTCTCTGCGGGACCTGCGGACATGGTCGATCGCCTTGCGATGCGCGATCGTCACGAGCCAGGCGCGCACGTTCACCTCCGGTGGCCGCTCCGGGTACGCCCGCAGCGCGGCCAGGAACGTCTCGGACCAGGCGTCGTCGGCGTCGTGGTGGGCCAGGAGCGCCCGGCAGACGCGCAGGACGGTGGCGCCGTGGTCCGACACCACCCTCTCGAAAGGTTCCGTGCTCACGTGATGTAGACGATCCGCGGTGGTGTTTCGTGAGGTGAGGTAGTCAAACGTTGGTCTCGTCGGCGGGCACGTCGGGAAGGACGGGGGCCGCACCTGCACCACCGGGATCGCCGCGACCGCCTGCAGCGCCGGCACCGTCCCAGCCGAGGGTGTAGGACGTCATCGACAGGGAGCCCATCGAGCAGCCCCCCGCGAGGACCTCGGTCCGGGCACCGGCAGCGGCAGCCATGCCCGCCAGGTAGACGAGCGGCAGGAAGTGGTCCGGCGTCGGCGCCGCGAGACGGTAGTCGCGGTGGCTGGCGGCCCCGACGAGGCCGGCGGGATCGTCGGTCATGATCGCCGTGATGTCGTCGTCGAAGCGCTGCGCCCAGTCCGACGCCGAGTCGGGGTTGGCCCAGTCGAGACGGCCGAGGTTGTGGACGACGTTCCCGCTGCATGCGACGAGCACGCCCCGCTCCCGCAGCGGCGCCAGCTTCGCCCCGAGCTCGAAGTGGTACTCGAACGGCTTCATGGCGTTGATCGAGAGCTGCACGACGGGCACGCCTGCGTCGGGGAACACGTGTGCGAGCACCGACCAGGTGCCGTGGTCGAGTCCCCAGCTGTCGGTGTCGACGCCGATCCAGGTCGGCTCGACGAGATCGACGACCTCGGCTGCGAGCCCGGGATCCCCCGGCGCCGGGTACTCGAACGCGAAGAGCTCGTCGGGGAAGCCGTAGAAGTCGTGGATCGTGCGGGGCTGCGCCATGGCGGTGACCGCCGACGCGTTGACGTACCAGTGCGCCGAGATCGCGAGGACCGCACGTGGACGCGGGATCCCGGCGCCGAAGGCTCGCCATGCGTCCGTGAATCGGTTCACCTCGAGGGCGTTCATCGGCGATCCGTGGCCGAGGAACACGGCCGGCATCGACTTCGTGTGGGTGGTCACGGACTCCCCCGTTCCCGCTGTGGGTTCGCCCAGTGTCCCACTCCGCGAGCCATCGCGGCCGCGTGTCGGGCGTCAGACCATGTCGACGGGGCGCAGTGGGAAGCCGAGGGCGAAGCGGCCGGCGAGCTCGGCGGTGCGGTCCCAGTCGAAGACGACATGGCCCTTGAGGGTCTCGACGTCGCGTTGGAGCCGCTGCAGCGGGTGGTCCGAGAAGTAGACGCTCGCGCCGGCCCCGTCGCAGACGGTCGAGATCACCTGGCGGGCGGAGCGCACCGTTGCCGCGGCGGCGAGGCGGGTGCCCACCCGCAGCTCGAGGTCGATCGTGCCTGCGGTGCTCGCTGCCTCGACGTCGCGGATCGCGGCCTCCCAGCGGGCGCGGCCTGCGGCGAGGTCGCTCGTCGCCGTCGCGAGGCGGATCTGCGCGGCGGGCTGTTCGGCGGCCTTGTCGCCCATCGAGTACGCGAGCACGCGCTCGACGAGGCGCTCTCTGTAGAGGTCGACGGCGGCCTCGGCGGCGCCGAGTGCCGGTGCTGCAGCGGTGAGGGCGAGCACCGCCGCGAGCGGGATCCCGGCGAGGCCGTCGCCGTCGACGGTGCCGGTGCCGTCGAGCAGGGACCGCGCCGGGATCGCGTGGCTGGTGGGCACGAAGCGGTCCCTGACCCGGATGACGTTGCTGCCCGTGGCGCGCATCCCCGCCGTGAACCACACGTCGTCGACCTCGACCGCGTCGGTCGGCAACACCACGAACCAGGTCGTGAGCTCCGGTTCGACCTGGACGGCGTGCACCATCACCCACTGCGCGTGTGCCACGCCGGTGGCCCACTCCCAGCGTCCGTCGACGAGGAAGCCGCCGTCGACAGCGGTCGCCTTCCCCGTCGGCGCGAGCGGAGCCGGCGCGAACGGTGCCGGGTCGTGCGCGAAGAGCTCCTCGCGGCCCTCGGGCGGGAACTTGGCGAGCAGCCACGCGTGCAGCATCAGGAACGACAGCGTCCACGCCGTGGCGGGACAGCCGCGGGCGAGGATGCGCGTCCCTTGCGCGAGCGTGCCGAGGCCGAGGCCGTGTCCGCCCAGCGAGGTCGGCACGACGACCCGGAACAGGTCGAGGGCGCGGACCGCGTCGATCGTCGCCTCGGGGACGCGCCGCAGCTCCTCCGCCTCCTCGGCCTGTATGGCGAGTGCGGGCACCAGGGACTCGCAGCGGCGCAGGAACTCGTCGTGGTCCATCGTCGTACCCATGGCCCACGACCCTAAGCGCCGACCCCGCCAAACGCGGGCAACCTGGCGCGCTGGCGGGCCAAACCGCCCGCGTTTGACGGCTCGGAGTCCCCGACCCCGTCCCCCGACCCCAGTCCCCCGACCCCGTCCCACGTCTCCAAACGCGGGCAACCTGGTCCGCCGGCGGGCCAAACCGCCCGCGTTTGACGGCTCGGACGTCCCAAACGCGGGCAACCTGGCCCGCTGGCGGGCCAAACCGCCCGCGTTTGGTTAGTTCGGACGGGCCACGAAGACGGGGATGCGCCGCTCGGTGTTGCGCTGATAGGCCTCGTAAGGGGGGTAGGCCTCCACTGCGCGCCCCCACCACAGATCACGCTCGTCGCCGTCGAGCTCGCGGACGGTGGCCTCGAACGGCTCGGGGCCGTCCTGGATCGTCACCGCTGTCGGGTCGGCTACGAGGTTGTGGTACCAGACCGGGTTCTTCGGAGCACCGCCCACGGATGCCACGAGCGCGTACTCGCCGTCGTGCTCGACACGCATCAGCGGGGTCTTGCGGACCTTGCCGGTCCTGTTGCCACGTGTGGTCAGGATCACGATGGGCAGGCCGGTGTCGAGGAAGGTGTTGGCACGTTCGCCACCGGAATCCTCGTACTCGGCGACCTGGTCGCGCACCCAGTCCCACGGGCTCGGTTCGTATTCGCCTTCGATCATGGCGAGGAATGTACCCGAAGGCCACCGCGCCTCACGTCGACCTCTGCCCAGGTTGGGGCGCCGGCAGCAGGTCCCGGTACCGTCCCCCGATGCGCAGCGACGTGGAGTTTCTCGGACTCGTCCCCACAGAGGACCCCGGCCGGTTCGGCGTCGTGGTCCACGACCGCCTCGCCCGCCTCGACGGCCGCCTCTACGGCGGTGCCGCGATCGCCATCTCGGTCGCGGCCGCGGAGATCACCTCCGGCCGTCCCCCGCTGTGGATGACGACCCAGTTCGTGGCGACCGCC
This sequence comes from Acidimicrobiia bacterium, assembly GCA_046331095.1. GTDB lineage: Bacteria > Actinomycetota > Acidimicrobiia > UBA2766 > UBA2766 > JAIBAC01. The sequence goes on along the minus strand of JAXLRM010000004.1, from coordinate 171,853 downwards.
ATGCTCGGGACCGAGCTGTGCACCCATGCCGAGGTTCTCGCCGCCGGCAAACGCACCAGCCAGGTGCGCGTCACCGGGACCGACACCGACGGCAACGTGGTCTTCGCCTCCCTCGGGGCGACCGGCAACCACAAGGAAGGCGGGATCACGGGCGTGTTCGAGAACCCTCCCGAGGTGAGCGCCCCGGAGGACTCCGAGGTCTGGACGAGCCCGTTCACCGGGATGGCTCGCTTGGCCGGGTTCGCCCCGGAGTCGGTCCCGGAGCTGCCTCCGATGGGCTTCGCGACAGCGGTCGAGATGCGCGGCGCCGAGATCCTGCGCCATCCCGACCCCGGCGTCGGACGCCTGTGCGTGTGGGCACGCCGTCGCGACCGCGCGGCGGTGACACCGGCGCTGGCGGCGTTCCTCTCCGACATGGTGCCGATGTCGATCGCGGCGGCCATGGGCGCCTTCGTCGGCGGCACGAGCCTCGACAACACGATCCGCATCGGCAGCTTCGTCGAGACCGAGTGGGTCCTCATCGACCTCCGGCCGCACATGGCCGTGGGCGACTACGGCCACGGTGTCGCGCACGTGTGGAGCGAGGCCGGCGACCTGCTCGCCACCGCGAGCCAGACAGCGGCGCTGTTCAGCTTCGACGTTGCCCGGTTCTCCTCGATCGCGGACGCGCCGTCGCGATAGGGCCACGTCGGCGGCGGGACCTACAGCTGCGCCGGACGAACGCGGAACGGCCACCAGTCCTTGGCCCAGCCGCGCACGAACTCCGGGTCGTCCGCTCTCGTGCGCAATACCCCGACGAGGCCGGTGTCGTCGTGCCACACGACCACGATCGAATCACCGTCGTCGATGCAGGCGAGCCCGCCGGGGAGGACGTCGTTCTTGCCCACCTTCCCGAAGTTGTTGCCGATCACGTCGGACTGCACGCGGCAATCCGGGCGGTCGTCACCGACGGAGGCGAGCGTCACCCCGAACGCCTTGACGAGATGGTCGAACACGCCCTCTGTCTCCGTGGCCTTCTCGACTTGCAGGTAGAGGACGCCGTCGCAATTGGCCGCGAAGATCGGCGTGGGTCGAGTGTCCGTTGCCGCCGCGTCGCCGAGCTCGCAACGTGTGGTCTCAGGCGGCAGGTCCGCCACCCATTTCTCCCACACCGCACGGGCCGCTGCCCCCACCGCACGCGCATCGGGGTAGCCGACCGCGCTGAACGACCTCACCGCTATCGACGCGTTCGGCTCGTCGAACGTCTCGACGAACACACCGACCTGCCCGGCGTCGAACGCGTCGTCCTGCACCTGGTCGACGACCGCTCCGTTGACACGCAGGGTGAGCACCTCGCCGTCGCAGTCTGCGCCGACCTGCCAGGTGCGCGAGTTCGGATCGATGCCACTGCTGCGCACCCACTCGCCACCTCCGGTGAGGATCGTGTCCTCGTTGGCCACGACCTTGGCGATCGAGTACGTCCCGTCGTTGCCGACGCCGAAGCGGTAGTAGCTCGCACCGTCGTCGTGGAGCCTGCAGACGATGCCGAATCCGGTGTCGGACCGGCTCGCGCCCGAGTCGATCTCGGCCACGACGTGTGACGACGGGCCCAGGTCCTCGCGGCCGAATCCGACGTCGCTCGTCGAATACGGAGACCGCGCCGTGAGCGTGTACGCGCCCTGGCCGTAGGCGCCCGAACCGGTACCGTCCGCGAACGGCGGGAAGAGCCCGTCACCGCCGAAGGAAGGGGCCCGGAGGGCGACGCCCTGCGGGTGCTCGAACTGCCGCCCCGGTCCGGCACCCGAGCCCGCATCCGAAGGCGTCGCGCTGGCCTGGGGCGGCTGGTCACTTCCACCGCCACGACATGCGGCCACGAGCGCCGCCGACACGACGAGCGCCAGCGACCACGCGAGTACACGTCCGCCGTCCATGGTCCTCCCAGCGAGGCTGCGCCGAGGCTACCCGCGATGGTGCGTAGGGTCCTGTGCGCCCGTGCGCGGGAGTCAGCAGCCCAAGGGCGCCTCCGCCTTGGGTCTGGCTTGGGTCTCGGGGGCCGGCGCCGCAGAGCGGTCGACCACCGGGGTCGGCAACAGGGCGTGGCGGATGACGCGGGGAAAGCCGGTGACCCGGTGCCGTGGGGTGTCCCACCGCTGCGGACGAGCGCGCCCGAGGTCGTCGAGGATCGTCTCGGCGCACTCCATCGCGCTGTCGGCTGCGAGTTCGGTTCCGACGCCGCGGCCGCCGGCGCCGCAGCCGGCGAGGTAGAGGCCCTCGACCGGGGTGGTGACGCTCGGCCTGAGCTCGCCGACCTGGTCCGGCCTCTGAGCGGTGGAGATCGCGGGGCCGAACTCCTTGCCGATCCAGCGTTCGACCCACGGGACGCTCATGTGGTCCACGAACAGGATGTGGTCGTCGAGGCCGGGGACGATCGTGCGCATCGTCCGCATCAACGCTTCGTCCCAGTCCGTGGCGGGGTCGCGCTCGGAGACGTCGCTTGTCGGCGCGGCGACGCAGACGGTCAGGAGTTGGTGCCCCGGCGGTGCGAGCGACGCGTCGAAGTTCGTCGGGACCGGGCAGTAGAACGGCACCACGTCGGGGACGCGGCCGCCGACGAGCTGGCCGAACATGGTCCGCGTGGTCTCGCCGTCGAGGTTCATCAGGTCGATGCCGTCGCCGAGCGCGCCCATCAGGCAGCCGGCGTCGACGAGCTCGGCGTCGAGTGCGATCTTCGCCTGGATCGCGATCTGGGAGCCCTTGATACGGCCGGCGCTCTCGACGTAGTCGGCGGGGAGCCGCGCGGGGTCGCAGAGGTGCAGCGCCGTCGAGCGCACGCTCGAGGTCGAGATCACGAGGTCGGCGTCGAGGCGGGACCCGTCGTCGAGCTCGACGCCGCGGGCGCAGCCGTCCTCGATCACGATGCGGCGCACCGCCACCCCGGTGCGGACCTCGGCGCCGTGACCCTCGGCGAGGCGGCAGTACGTGGTCGGGATCGCCTTGGCGCCCCCGCGCGGGTAGCTGAGCCAGTTGTCGCGCATCATCCGCTTGAAGCAGTACATCGCCTCTCCGGCCGACACCTCCCACGGGGGGATCACGAAGTAGAGGCCGAGGAGGAAGCCGAGCGCGGCGGCGATGCGCGGGTTGCGCGTGAACCGGGCGACGAACTCCTCGATCGTGCGGTGGTTCCAAGCATCGGCTGCCCGTTCGCTGATGGTCAGCAGACGCGTGAGCATGAGGCCGACCTGTGCGGCCTCGATCGGGTTCAGCCCCATGGCCGCGACCATGCGGGCGCCGAGGAGCGGGAAGCGGTGGAGCTGGGACGGCAGCGGGATCGACCTGATCTCGGTCGGATCGCCCGGTGCCTGGAAGCGGACCTCGGCGATGTCGTGGGTGCGCAGGAACTCGACCGCACGCGGCTCACCGGCGCGGCGCAGCACCTCACCCAGGGGCCCCCGCGGGCCGCGGCTGAACATGTGGGTCCCGAAGTCGATCTGGAAACCCTGCTTGTCGTAGCCGGCGCAGGAGCCGCCGAGGAAGCGGTTCTTCTCGAGCAGGGTGACCTGCAGGCCCGCCTGGGCGAGCAGCAGGGTCAGCGCGCTGCCGCCGATCCCGGCGCCGACGACGACCGCGCGTCTCGGGTGGTCCGTGTCGTTGGAGGTCACGAGCTGTTCTCCTCGCGTTCGGGTTCAGAGTCCCGACAGGAACTCGACCAGGGCCGTGTTGACCGCGTCGGGCGCCTCTTGTTGGACCCAGTGGCCGGCGCCGTCGATCATCACCATGTCGCGCAGGTCCGGCACCATGGTGGCCTGCATGTCGAGCAGCGGGCCGGCCATCGCGTTGGCGACGACCACATCGCGCTTGCCCGCCACGAACAGCGCCGGGACCGTCACCTTGGCGGCGTTCCAGGCGCCCATCAGCTCCCAGTTGCGGTCCCAGTTGCGGTACCAGTTGAGCCCGCCGCGGAAGCCGGTGGTCTCGAACGCTTCGGTGTAGACGGCGAGGTCGGCGGCGCCGAGCCAGTCCGGCAGCTCCGCAGGGTCGACCATCATGTCGAGGAACCCCGAGTCGACGGGAAGGTCCATGGCGGGCTCGAAGTCCTCGCCGACGGAGCCCGACGCCGAGTACAGCGTCATACGCATCGTGCGCGCGACGTCGGCCTCGAGCTCGGCCTCGGCCTTGCCGGGCTCCTGGAAGTAGAGCATGTAGAAGAAGCGGTCCTTCCACATCGCCTTCATGATCTCGAGCGGCGACACCGGTGTCCGCGGCGCGTACGGGACGCTCATGCCGACCACGGCCGGGAAGCGGTCGGGGCGCAACAGGGCCGCGTTCCAGGCGACCATCGAACCCCAGTCGTGGCCGACGATCGTGGCCGACTCCTCGCCGAGCGCGTCGAGCAGGCCGACCATGTCGCCGACGAGGTGCAACAGCGTGTACGCCCCGACGGCCTCGGGACGGTCGCTGCCGCCGTAGCCGCGCTGGTCCGGCGCGACGACGCGGTAGCCGGCCGCGGCGAGGGCGTCGATCTGGTGGCGCCACGAGTACCACAGCTCGGGGAAGCCGTGGCAGAGCAGCACCAGCGGGCCGTCTCCGGCCTCGGCGACGTGGAGGCTGATCCCGTTCGCCTGCACCTGCTTGTGCGCGATGTCGACCATCTTCGGACTCCTCTGCTCGCGCGGGCGTCTCAGTGCATCTCCTGGCCGCCGGTGACGTTGATCGCCTGGCCGGTCATGTAGCCGGCCTGTTCCGACGCCAGGAACGCGACGACGTCGGCGACGTCCTCGGGGGTCTCGAGGCGCCCCAGCGGGATCTCGCGGCGCACGAAGTCCGCGAGCGCGGTCTCGGGGTCCTTGCCCGACGCCATCGCCATCATCTGGCCCATCATCCCGTCCTTGTTGGTCAGGTCGGTGTCGACGGTGCCGGGGCAGACGGCGTTGACGGTGATCGCGGCGGCGGCGAGCTCGAGCGCCCACGCCCTCACCATGCCGAGTATCCCCGCCTTCGCGGCGCAGTAGGCGCCGAGCAGCGGGAACCCCGTCTTGGCGGCCTGGCTCGAGATGCAGATGATGCGCCCACCCTCGCCGCGGGCGACCATGTCGCGTGCGGCGGCGCGGCTCACGAGCCAGGTGCCCTTGAGGTTGACGTCGACGAGCTTGGACCACTGGTCCGCTGGGAGTGCGATCAGCGGGGCTGCGCCCATGCCCATGCCGGCGCCGCCCGCGGCATTCACGACGACGTCGATGCGACCGAACGCCGCGAGCGCCTCCGCGACGGCCGCCTCGACCTCGTCCTCGACGGAGACGTCGGCCCGCACGGCCACGGCGCGGCGCCCGGCGTCCTCGACGAGCGCGCACGTCTCGGCGTGCTCGTCGGCCGACGCGAGCTGGGCGTACGCGGGCAGCTCCGCATACGGGCGGCCGATGTCGAGGGCGGCGACGTCGCAGCCCTCCGCCGCGAGGCGCAACGCGATGGCACGCCCGATCGAGCGGCGCCTGGCGCTGCCCGTGACGAGCGCGACCTTGCCGTCCATGTCGTACATGTGGGGGCTCCCCGTCCCGAGTGGCTTGTGCCGATCTGGCCGATGCGGCACTAGCTGATGCCCATCGAGGCCATCGCCGCGGTCATCGGCGAGTAGACCGCAGGATCGATCGCGACGTTGACGCACGCGGGCAGCCCCGATGCCAGCGCACGGTCGACGGCGCCGCGCAGGTCGGCGAGGTCGTCGACGAACTCGCCGTAGCCGCCGAGGCCCTTGACCATCTCGTGGTAGGGCCGCACGCCGAGCTCTGTGGCGACGAGCTGGTCGTAGCCGAACTGCAGGCCCTGGCCGTGACGCGACATCCCCCATGAGCCGTCGTTGCCGATGATGCACACGATCGGCAGCCCGTGGCGCACGGCGGTGTCGATCTCCATCGCGTTGAGACCGAACGCGCCGTCGCCCTCGAGCAGGAACACGGGCTGGTCGGGCCGTGCCAGCTTCGCGGCCAGCGCGAAGGGGATGCCGACACCGAGGCAACCCAGGTAGGTGCTGAGCGAGATGTGCCGTCCCGGCCCCCGCGCGGTGAACGCCATCGAGGCCCACGTCATGATGTCGCCGCCGTCGGAGACCAGCGTCGCCTCGGGGCCGGCGACCTCGTCGATCGCGTGGACGAGCTCGAAGGGGTGGATGGCGGCGCCGCTCGCGCCGGAGAACTGGTTGACCATGCCCTGGCGGTTCTTGGCGGCGGCCTCGCGCAGGTGGTCGCCCCAGCGGGCCCGCTCGGGGGAGATGCCTCCCTCCCAGCCGTCGGCGAGACGCTCGCAGAACTCGCGGGCGTCGGAGACGATGTTGTGGGTGCCGGCGAGGTTGCGGCCCATCTCCGCCGCGTCGAGGTCGACGCGGATCACGGTCTTGCCGCGGAAGAACGCCCCGTTGAGGAGGGTGAAGCCGATGCGGGCGCCGAGGACCACGACGACGTCCGCCGCGAGGGCGTCCCCGAAAGCGCCTCCGATCGGCATGGTGGGACCGAAGCACCATTCGTGGGTGTCGGCGAGGACGCCGCGGCCGGCGTTGATCGTGAACACCGGCAGTCCCGCAGTCTCGGCGAGTCGCGCGAGCGCGTCGCCCGCGCCGGACCAGTGCGTGCCGCTTCCCGCGACGACGATCGGCCGCTCGGCGCGCCGGAGGACGTCGGCGGCGGCCTGCAACGACGCGGGATCCGGTCCCGCGGCGGAAGCGGCGACGGGCGCAGCGACGGGCGTGGTCTCGGGCGTCCGCGCGAACAACACGTCGAGGGGGATCCCGAGGTAGGTGGGTCCGGGGCGGCCGCTGCGCGCCTCGGCGAGGGCGGCGGCGGTGTACTCGCCGCAGCGCTGCGCCGTCGCGCACGTGCGCGCCCACTTCGTGATCGGCTTGACCATCTCGAGCTGGTCGAGGTCCTGCAGCGGCCACGTGTCGGCTTGCTCGAGCGGGCGTGCACCGGCGATCGTGACCATCGGACTCAGCGACATCTGCGCGTTGGCGAGTCCCGTGACGGCGTCGGAGATCCCCGGCCCTGCGGTGACCGCGCAGACCCCGGTCTCGCCTGTGGCGAGCGCCCAGCCTTCTGCCATGTGCGCGGCGGCCTGCTCGTGACGCGTGTCGACGATGCCGATGCCCTCGTTCAGGCAGCCGTAGAGGAGGGAGTCGATGTGGCCGCCCTGGAGGCAGAAGAGATGGCGTACCCCCGCGGCAGCCAGCGTCTTGGCGACCAAGCGACCGCCGTCGTGCCGGTCGTACATCTCGTCTCCCCCGCTTCGGTCGACGCTGGGCACCCTAGCGCCGCAATTCCTACCGTTGTTGCCACGGCAATGCAATAAGTGCCCCGCACTTCCTCGCACCCCCTCCGGCACCCCTCTCCGGTACCCCTCTCCGGCACCCCCCTTGGATAAGAAACCGGCCAGAAGCCAGGGGTTGGAGAACTGCGGCGCCCGAAATCGCGCTCGCAGTTCTCCAAACCCCTGCGCGTGGCCGACCTGTTCTCCAACCGCGGCGGCGGAACCGGCCAGAACCCCGGGGCCACCTACGAGGCGAGGCGGCCGTCGTCGAGGGTGAGCACCCGGGTGGCGATGCGGGTGAGGCGGTCGTCGTGGGTCGCGACGACCACGGCCCGGCCCGGGCCCGCGGCGCCGGCGAGCAGGTCGGCGATGCGCTCCACGTTCGGTGCGTCGAGACTGGCGGTCGGCTCGTCGGCGAGGACCAGGCCGGGTTCGTTCGCCAGCGCACGTGCGACCGCGACCCGCTGGCGTTCGCCCCCCGACAGCTTGCGTGCGGCGGTCGCGGACCGCTCCGTCATGCCCACACGTGCGAGCAATGCGTCGACGCGCTCGGCACCGGCCCGCCCACCCAACTCGAGCGCGACGGCGACGTTCTCCGCAGCGGTGAGCGGCTCGAGGAGGCGGTCCCGCTGGAAGACGAACCCGACCCTGTCCCGGCGGATCCGGGCCAGGGCGCCGGGGCGGCGCCACGAGACCTCCTTGCCACCGTAGGCGAGCGTGCCGGCGGTCGGAGCCAGGAGCGCCCCCAGCACCGACAGCAGCGTCGTCTTGCCCGACCCCGACGGGCCCCGCACGACCACGACCTCGCCGGGCCAGGCCCCGATCCAGGCGAGGTCGAGGATGCGCCGCCCGCCCGCGTCGCACTCGATGCCGACGGCTTCCACCAACGGTTGCTGTTGCACCGGTCTCCTCCGATCCCGCAGACCCCAGGCCGGGGTCACGACCTGAACACCGATGCCGGTTCGATGCGCCGCAGCGACCGCAGCGGGGCGAGCGACGCCACCACACCCATGGCGACGGCCACGCCGATGCCGGCGCCGAGCACGCTGGGGGTGCATGCCAGCGGCAGCATCGGCATGGCCCTTCGCATCGCTGCCACGAGGGCAGCCCCCACCGCGATACCGAGGACACCCGCGGAGACCGCCGCGAGCAGGCACTGCGTGAAGACCACGCGGGCGAGGCGGGCGCCGCCGGCGCCGATCGCGGCCAGTGTCGCGTAGTCGCCGGTGGCCTCGCCGACCATCCCGAGCAGGAGCAGCGCCATGACGACGCAACCGAGGCCGAGTACGAGGCCGACGATCGCAGCGAGGACCGGGAGGAACGGTGCGGCGGTCGTCGCGAGCACCTGGTGCTCCTCGTGGGCGGCCGAGTGGGCGTCGACGGAGCCGAGGAACTCCGGCATCGACCGGATCCGCTTCGCGACCTCCTCTTCCCGCCCGGGGGACACACGCAGCGCCAGCGAGTTGGTCTCGGGTGACGACACGAGGTCCGCGGCCGCGCGCAGCGCAGCAGCCGCGCGCACGGCGTCGCCCGAGGCCGTCCGCAGGACTTCCCGTGCAGCGGCGAGCTTGTCCGCTCCCGAGGTCCAGCCGAGGGGGCCCTCGGCATCACGCAAGGGAGCCCCCGCGGCGTCGAGCGACGACGCTAGGCGTTCGAGGTCGCCGGCCGCGGCCTCCGAGGCCGCTCCCGACCTGCCCGTGCCGAAGACCGTCCTGATCACATCCGGTACGCACAGCACCACCTGGTAGTTGAGCAGCGACAGGTCCTTGCCGAGACCGACGACCTCCACCTCGGTGGAGTGGTCGCCGATACGCAACGCGATCGAGCTGCCGAGGCCGACCCCGCGCCCGGCCGCGAACCCGGCGTCGAGGACGACCTCGTCACCCTTGGCGGGTGACCGGCCCGCCACCAGGGGGGCATCCAACGTCCCCGGGTCCCACGCGACGAGGATCGCGGCGTTCGCCTCCCCTGTCACGACCGCCTCCGCCATCTGCCTGGTCACCCCGGTCACCGACTCGACTCCGTCGATCGCGGCGACCTTCCCCGCGAGCCCGGCCGGTACCGGCGTCCACCCGGGCCGGTCTGCTGCGGTGGTGACCCACACCGACGCTCCCGTCGCCCGGACCCAGCGCGGCGTCAAGAGCAGGCCCGCCATCGTGGCGGCCTGCCCGACCACCAGCGCGACGACGGCCGAACCCGCGAGCACGGCGTGCACGAAACGGCTCCGGTGCCCGAACGTGAGGCGCCGGGCAAGGGGAACCCGTGTCCGCCTCCGCGGTGACGACGCCATGGTGAGAGGCAGGCGGCGTGGAGCGGTGAGAGTTGCCATGGCGAGACCATGGGCGACCCCCACGGTGAGTGGAAGTCCTTCTCAGGCGATTCCCGGTTCCACACCGGACTTCCGCAGGCGGTCTCAGCCGCGCCCCCGTTACCTTCAGGACATGCAGAGGCGCAGTCGGCCGTCCGAGCCCGAGGTGCAGCGCTTCCGGACCCTGGTGCTGGTGGCGGTGGTCTACGTCGCTGCCCTTCCACTCGCGACGCTCTGGAACCTCGTCAACGACCTCGGTGTCGGCCCGAAGCAGATCCTGTTCATCGGGATGGCGATCCTCTCCATCGGGCTCGCCCTGGTCGTAGCGCGGATCGCCGGCGCCCGCGCCGGCTTCGCGACCGCCGTCTGCGGCGGCTACGCGGTGGTGACCTTCGGGATGTACTACGACGCCGGTACCGCCGGGGTGACGTGGGCCGCGTTCATCGGCCTGGTCGCGCTGGTGGCGCTGTCGCCTGCGAGCCGGTGGACGATCGCGGCAGCGGCCGCAGGCGGCGCGGGTGTGGCCGCGGTCTGCGTGTCCCTGCGCCGTGCAGGCGCCGACCCCGCCTTCTCCGACGCCTTCAAGGCCGCTGCGATCGTCTGCTTGCTCTTCGCGTTCGGGGTGCTCGCACGCGACGTCGCAGTCGCCATGTGGGCGCGCGGTCGGACCGCGGACGCTGCCCGGGCACGTCTGGAGGCGGCGATCGAGCACGCTGCCGCCGCACAGGCGTGGCTGTCGGCGAGCCTGCGCGACCTCATCGGCCAGATGGAGGACGCGGCGCGGACACCTTCCGAGGTAGCCGCCCAGCGGCGCATCATCGCCGCATCCGACACGGCGACCGGCGTCGTGGACGAGATGCTCGAGGCGAGCAGGGTGCGCAGCGGAGTGGCCGAGCTGCAGTTCGAGCGGGTCGATCCCGGCCTCGTCGTCGGCGCCGCGGGGGCCCGGGTGCGCGCCACCGTGATGGCGGACCCCGTCTACCTCGTCAAGGCCCTGGCGGCGGCGGCCGGTCCCCGCGCAGCGTGGACGGTCACGTCCACCGCGGAGGAGGTCGTGCTCGCAGCGCCGACGCTCGAGCCCCCGGCGCCGGTTGCCCGCGAGGTGGCGGAGGGCATCGTCGCCGCCCACGGCGGGCTGGTCGTCTGGGTGCCGGGCGCCGTCGAGGTCCACCTGCCCACCGCAGGAGCCGCCGGGAGTTGCGTCGTGGAGGGCGGCGACTCGGGACCGTGGCAGGAGGCCTGGGGTCGGGCCTTGCACAGGGCCGTCGTGAGCGCGGCACCCTGGGTCGGTGGCGCGCTCGTGTTCACCGCGCTCGGGATCGTGGTGGGAGGTGCGCCAGGGTCGCTGGTCGGCCTGCTCGCCTGCGCGGCCCTCTGGCCCCTGGCCTTCGCTGTGCCCCGCTTCACCGACCTGCGGGTCGGCTACGTGATCGCGATCCTGATCCACACGGGGGTCGTGGCCGGCCTCGTGGCGTCGAGCGGTGGCCTGGCGGGAGCCCTCTGGGTGCTGATCGTCGTGCCGGCCGGCATGACCGTCGTGCTGGAGCGCTGGAAGATGTTCGTGCTCGGCGCAGCGGCGACGCTCGCGATGGCCGCCGCCGTGGTCCCGACGATGTCGCCCGCCCAACTGCCGGTCGTCGAGGTCCCCCTCGTCCTCCCGTTGTTCGCCGTCTTCATGCTGGTCCCGGCGTCGCGTGGGTTCGATCGGATCGCGGCGGGGATCGAGGCGGCGAACGTCGAGCTCGCGGCACGAAGGCGCGAGGCGATGACGTTTCTCACCGTCATCGCCCACGAGCTGCGCACGCCCCTCACGAGCGTCCGGGGCAGCGCCGAGTCCCTCCTCATGGGCGGATGGGAGGACGCCGTGGCGGCCGAGTTCGTCGACACGATCCGGCACGAGACCGCACGCCTCGCGTCCCTGCTGGACGACCTCGACGCCGGTGTGGGACGTCGCCTCGAACAGACCCCCGTCGTGGCCCGGACCGTCCCCTTGGGCGATGTCGTCGCGACAGCCGTGACCGGAGCCGGGGTCGCGGCGGCAGCCGGTGGTCACACGGTGACAGGCGAGGTGGCAGCGGAGCTCGCCGTCGTCGCCGATCCGGCACTGCTGCGCGAAGTGCTCGACAACCTGCTCTCGAACGCGATCCGGTACTCGCCGCCCGGAACGGCGGTGTCGGTCGCCGCGGTGGCGGACGCCGGCACGGGGCAGGTCCGCGTCGAGGTCGTCGACCACGGTCCGGGTGTGCGGCTCGAGGATCGTGGCTTCGTGTTCGACCGGTACTGGCGAGCGACGGGGGCGCCCGGCCACGGCACCGGCCTCGGCCTCGCCATCGCCCGCGCGCTCGTCGAGGCCCACGGCGACGGGTGCCGGATCTGGGTCGAGGACACGCCCGGGGGTGGGGCGACGTTCGTGTTCACGCTCCCCATGGCCTCGAGGGGCTCCGCGGCGCTCGCCGTGTCCACGACGCCGCGTACCTAGGGTTGGACGATGTCCGTGGGTGAGATAGCGCCGTCGCTGGGAGTCCGGGTCCTCGTCGCGGACGACGACCGCAGGGTGCTGCGCGTTGTCGCCGCCAACCTCGAACGGGCCGGGTACGACGTGGTGATCGCGGCCGACGGGATCGAGGCCACGACACTCGCTGCACGGGAACAGCCGGACCTCGCGATCCTGGACGTGATGATGCCGGCCCGCGACGGCTTCGAGACCGCCGCGGCGATCCGTGCGTTCAGCGACGTGCCGATCATCTTCCTGAGCGCGCGCGGCGAGCAGGTCGACAAGGTCCACGGCCTCGACCTCGGCGCCGACGACTACGTCACCAAGCCCTTCGGGCTCGAGGAGCTGCTCGCCCGCGTGCGGGCCGTCCTGCGCAGGCACGCCGCAACCGACGCCACGGGGGACACCGTCGAGGCGGCCGGGGTGCGCGTCGACCGCGCACGGCGCAGCGTCACCGTCGGGGGCGAGGACGTCAAGCTCACCCCCACCGAGTACCGGCTCCTCGTCGCCCTGATCACGCGGGCGGACATGGTCTGCGAGAGCGAGGATCTGCTCGAGGCGGTGTGGGGCCCCGAGTACCGCGGGGAGTCCGAGTACCTGTGGACCTACGTGCGCTACCTGCGCAACAAGATCGAGGCCGACCCGCGCAACCCCCGCCTGATCCTGACCGAACCCGGCGTCGGCTACCGCTTCGCAGTCGTGTAACAGGGACCGCGTGGCAAGGTCACGGCACTAGTTTCCGTCCCAGTGCAATAACCGTGACCCATGGTGCGCACACGAGGGGGAGCGGCGATGGTCGGCCTCATGCAGCCCGAGTCGGAGGCGGTCGGCAACGACCCACCGCGGCGGCGCGACACGTCACGCTCCACCGAGGACTCCTATCGCAGGCGCTTCGTCTTCGACCGGGTGACGTGGGGCTCGCACTGCACGAACTGCATCGCGACGTGCTCGTACCGGGTCTTCGCCGGCGGCGGCGGAGTCCGCTTCGAGGAGCAGTCGGGGGTGTTCCCCCAGACCCAGGACGGCGTGCCGGACCGCAACCCGATGGGGTGCCAAAAGGGCGTCGCCTGGAGTGTGCAGATCGACTCCGCCGACCGCGTCCTGTACCCGCTGCGGCGCAAGGGCCCGCGCGGCTCGGGCGAGTGGGAGCGCGTCACGTGGGATGCGGCGACGACGCTGGTCGCCGACGCGATCCTCGACGCGGTCGAGGAATCCGGCCCCGAGGCCGTCCTCGTCGACGAGGGCCCCGAGGGTGGCATGCTGACCATCGGCGGCTACATGCGGTTCGCGAACACGCTCGGCTGCGTGTCCCTCGACGGCAACTCGACGGTCAACGACGTGCCCGCCGGCCACATCCTGACCTTCGGGACGATGGCGGCGGGCTCGAGCGCCGAGGACACGTTCCTCGCCGACCTGATCCTCGTCTGGCACGCCAACCCCGCGTACACGCGGATCCCGTTCTTCCACTACCTGACCGAGGCGCGCTACCGCGGCGCCGAGGTCGTCCTGATCGCGCCCGACTTCAGCCCGTCGGCGCCCCACGCCGACTACTTCGTCCCGGTCGTGCCCGGCGGCGATGCCGCACTCGGCCTCGCGATGTGCAAGGTGATCCTCGACGAGGGCCTCGTCGACGAGGACTTCGTTCGCGTCCAGACCGACCTGTCCCTGCTCGTGCGCACCGACACGCGGCGGCTTCTGCGCCAGAGCGATCTCGACAGGTCCGGACTCGACGACCGCTTCTACGTGTGGGATCCGGGCGAGAGCGCGCCGCACCTCGTCGCCAACGACCGCCTCGGCTTCGAGTTCGCGCCGCCGCTGCACGGCCACTTCGAGGTGACCCTGCACGACGGCACGCAGGCGACGGTGACCCCGGCCTTCGAGCTCCTGGGCGACCGCCTCGGCACGTACGCGCCCGAGGCGGTGACCGCCGAGTGCGGCGTCCATCCCGACACGATCCGCACGCTGGCGCGCAAGGTGGCGTCGGCCAGGACCAAGCTCCACGAGGGCTTCGACACGGCCAAGCACTACCACGGCGACCTGATGGAGCGGGCCATGAACCTGCTCCTCGCCCTCACGGGCAACTGGGGCAGGCAGGGCACCGGACACGACACCCTGTGCGGCTGGGCCTTCGAGGGCGCCTACCTCGTCGAGATGAAGGACCGCGCCGGCCTCGAAGCCGGCGAGGAGGCCCACACGCGCATCAGCACGCTCGTCGGCTCGCTGGCGACCCACACCGACGACGACGGCTTCCGCCACTTCCCGGCGACCGCGTTCCACCAACTCACGTACCTGGCGGCGACGCAGGCGTCGACGACGCCGCCGTTCTTCTTCTGGCTGAACCACTGCGGGTACCAGCCGATCTGGGAGAACGCCGACTGGGGCGACAGCCCGCGCCCGTTCATGGACTACGTCGAAGAGGCGATGCCGCAGTGGGCGCCGCTGATCCGGCCGGGACCGGACCAGCCGCCTCGGGTCCTGATCGAGGCGGGCACCAACGCGCTGCGCCGCACCCGCGGCGGTGCCCGCATCCTGTTGGAGAACCTGTGGCCCCAGCTCTCGCTGGTCGTGTCCCTCGACAACCGGATCAACTCCGCCGGGATGCACGCCGACGTGATCCTGCCCGTCGCCCACGAGGCCGAGCGCGTCAACGTGCAGTACCCGGTGTCGCACTCCCACGAGCTCGTGTTCTCGGACAAGGCCGTCGAACCTGCAGGCGAGACGCGCAGCGACTGGCAGGTCTTCGGCGCGATCTGCGCCGCGATCGCGCGGCGCGCGGAAGAGCGCGGCATCGGCGACCGGCGCGTCGGACGTCTGCGCCGGCGCCGCCTCGCCGACCTCCACCGGGCTTTCACGATGAACGGCGCGCTGGCCTCGGACGAGGCGATGGTCGACGAGCTTGCCCGCGACACGGCGCTCGCGGGCGTCGTCGCGGACGACTGCTCGCTCGCGACGCTGCGCAAGCGGGGCTGGGAGCCGATCGTGGGCAACGGCTCGTTCCCGGGGTCCAACGCCGCCGGCGCTCCGATGGACCCGACGCGCACGTTCACGGCGCACCGTTCGCGCATCGAGAACGGCATGGTCTACCCCACCCTCACGGGACGTGCCACGTTCTACGTCGACCACCCGTGGTTCCTCGAGGCGGGCGAGGATCTGCCCACGCACAAGCCCGCGCCCGGCACCGGCGGAGCGGGCCGCGAGTTCGTGCTCACCGGCGGGCACCCCCGCTGGAGCATCCACGCCTGCAATGCCACGAACCCGGTCCTGCTCCAGACGACACGGGGCCATCCGACGCTCGTGGTGAACAGCGCCGTTGCCGCCGCCAAGGGCATCGCCGACGACGCGCGCGTGCGCGTGTACAACGACCTCGGCTCGTTCACGGTGGCCGCCCGCCTCTCGCCCACCGTGCGCCCCGGACAGGTGATCCTCTACGCGGCATGGGAGCCGTACGGGTTCGAGGAGTGGGCCGACTCGACCCGGGTCGAGGCCGGCATGGTCAAGTGGCTCCACCTCGTCAACGACTGGGGTCACCTGCGCTACTCGCCGTTCCAGTGGCAGCCCGCCCCCTTCGACCGCACGACGAGAGTCGACGTCGAACCTGCCTGTTGAGCGCAGGCCGCGGGGCGCCGGAATCTGCGATGCAGACCACGCCAGGTGGTGCCATGCTTGGCCGATGGAAGCCGATGCCGCCCGGCTTGCAGGTCCCACAGATCACGCCGTCCGCGGCGACTCCCCGTCGGGGGTCCGCCTCGCCGAGCTGGTCGCGGCGTTCTCGCTCGCCATCGACCTCGGGCTCGGCCAGCCCATGGAGCACATGCTCCGCGCGTGGCTCATCGCCACGCGCCTGGGCGCACACCTGGGCCTCGACCCCGAAGACCGCCGGCGCCTCTTCTACGTCGTCACCCTGGCGTGGGTCGGCTGCGTCGCCGACACACCCGTGGTGACCGCGCTCTTCGGCGACGACATCGCGTTCCGCCGCGACAGCTACGGCGTCGACCACGCAGGCCTCCCCATGCTCGGCCTGGTGCTCGGCCACGCGGGCGCGGGCGGCACCGCGCTGCACCGCCTGCGCCTCGCCACGAGCCTCGCACTCACCGGGGGCGCCGCCGTCACACGCGGCCTCATGTCGCACTGCCTGACGACGGCACGCATGGCCGAGCGCCTCGGCCTCGACCCCGACGTGGGCGATTCGCTGCAGCAGGTCTTCGCCCGCTGGGACGGCAAGGGTGTGCCGTCGAGCATCGCCGGGGACCAGCTCTCGCAGCCCATCCGTCTGTACCACCTCGCGGACAGCGTCGAGGTCGTCCACCGCGCCGGCGGGGTCGACGCCGCCGTCGACCTCGTCCGTGACCGGCGTGGCGAGCAGTTCGACCCTGCCGTCGTCGACACGTTCTGCGACGTCGCGAACGAGGTCCTCGACGGCATCGACACCGTGGCCGACTGGAACGCGCTCATCGACGCCGAGCCCGAGCTCCAACAGGAGCTCTCCGGGGCGGAGCTCGACGTCGCCCTCGAGACCATCGCCGACTTCACCGACCTGCGCTCCCCGTCGCGGACGGGGCACTCGCGTGCGGTGGCCTCGCTCTGCACCGGCGCCGCAGCGCTATCCGGCATGGCCGAGGCGGAGAGCACGACCCTGCGCCGGGCCGCCCTGGTCCACGACATCGGCCTGCACGGCGTGCCCGGCTCGATCCTCGACAAGGCGGGTCCGCTCACCAACACCGAGTTCGAGCGGGTTCGCATGGGCGCCTACTACACCGGGAGGATGTTGAGCCGGCCACCCGCGCTCGCACGCATCGGTTCGCTCGCGGGCCTCGTCCACGAACGCCTCGACGGCTCGGGCTACCCCCACGGCCTCTCCGGGGCGGCGATCCCGACCGCCGGTCGCGTCCTCGCGGCCGCGGACGTCTACCAGGCGATGACCGAGCCGCGAGCGCACCGCCCGCCTCTCGGTCCGCAGGTCGCCGCCACCGCCCTCCAAGCCGACGTCCGCGCGGGACGCCTCGATGCCGAGGCCGTCGACGCCGTGCTGGCCACGGCGGGCCAGAGACGGGGGAAGCGCCGCAGCGGACCGGCCGGTCTGACGGGTCGGGAGATCGAGGTGCTGGTGCTCATCGCCCGCGGGGCCTCCAACCGGCAGGTGGCGCACACCCTCGGCATATCCCCCAGGACCGCAGGCACGCACATCGAGCGGATCTACGCCAAGATCGGTGCGTCCACCCGCTCCACGGCCACCCTCTTCGCCATGCAACACGGCCTGCTCGACAGCCTCGAGCCGCTCGATCTGTAGGGCGAATCCCCGACGACGCACGCGACGATTCCTGCCACCGTGCTCCTTGAGCGACACAAGGAGATGCAATGGCGAACAAGGCAGTGATCAGCCTCACGACCGGGCTCGAGGACCCCGAGAAGGTGACCGTCGCCTTCCTCGTGGCCGTGGGCGCCGCGGAAGGCGGCCGCGAGACCCTGATGTTCCTCACCAAGGAGGCGGTCCGCCTCGCGGTCGACGGCGTCGCCACGGGCACCGCCTGCGACGGGTGCCCACCCCTGCGCACCCTCGTCGAGCGCTACGGCTCCGCCGGCGGCCGCTACCTGGTGTGCCCGATCTGCTTCGACACAAAGGGCCTCGACAAGGGCGACCTCATCCTCGGCGCCGAGATCGGCGGCACCGTCCCGATGTGGGACTGGATCGGCGACGACAACGCGGTCACCTTCAGCTACTGACCCTGCCGACGCGCCCTTCAGCCCAGGGGCCGGTAGAACGTCTCCGCGACGGCGTTGAGGTGTGCGAGTTGGCGTTCGGGAGCGAGCCCGTACACGGGCGGTGCCAGCGTCACCGAGTCGGCGACGTCCCAGATCGCCTCGAGCCGTGAGCGGCACGCGTCGGGGCTGCCGGTCAGGACGAAGGTGCGCACCATCTCGTCGGGGACCTCGGCCGCGACCGACTCGTAGTCGCCGCGCTGGACCCCGGCCTGGAGGCGCTTGGCGACGTCGCCGAAGCCGTGCCAGGCGAAGTAGTCCTCGTACTGGGACATCCCGCCGTAGAAGGCGATCGTCGGCCGGATGTCGTCGAGCACGGCGGCGTCGTCCTCGCCCGGCGCCGCCCACACCCACAGGTTCACGTGGACGTCGTCGCGGGTGCGCCCCGAACGTGCGGCGCCCTCGTCGATCCAGCGGGGCACCTGTTCGGTCGCCCAGGGAATCGACCAGAGCGGGTGGCCGATCACACCGTCGCCGATCTCGGCGGCGAGGCGGACCAGAGGCGCCCGCAGCGCCGCGACCCAGATCGGGATCTCGGTCCGCACCGGCGCCGGCGTCGCCTGCAGCTCGCCGAAGTCGAGGTTGACGTATTCGCCCGCGTAGCCGGAGAGCCCGCCCAGGTGCGCGTTGGCGACGACGAGGCGCACGGCTTCGACGACCTCGCGCAGGTGCGCCAGCGGCTTGCCGTAGGGCATCCCGAAGAAACCGCCGCTCCACGCCCGGGTGCTCGCCCCGATGCCGAGGACGAAGCGACCGCCGGAGAGCCGGTCGAGGTCCATGGCGGCCATCGCCGTCTCGAACGGGCTGCGCGCGAACGCCAGCGCGATTCCGGTCGCGAGACCGAGCGTCGTCGTCGACGTGGCTGCCGCGGCGAGGGGCAGGAACGGCGGCCCGTACAACTGCGGTGCGAACACGCCTGCGACGCCGCGGTCCTCGAGCTGCTTGGCGTATGCAGCGAGGAACGCCGCTGGGAGCTGGGGTGTCACCAGCCCCC
This sequence comes from Acidimicrobiia bacterium, assembly GCA_046331095.1. Classification (GTDB taxonomy): domain Bacteria; phylum Actinomycetota; class Acidimicrobiia; order UBA2766; family UBA2766; genus JAIBAC01. The sequence continues at coordinate 153,031 of JAXLRM010000004.1, read as the reverse complement.
AGATCTGCCGTTCGCCGGTCGCCATCAGCCGGCGAGCTCGTGCGCGAGGTCGGACGCGACCTGCTCGTTCGACGCCCGCACCGAGACCAGGATCATCCCGCCGGAGTCGCCCGGGTATACGACGACGTGGTCCACGAACCCGTTCGGGCAGCCGGTCCAGCGGATCTCGGCCCTCGCCTCCCCCGACGGCTCCAAGTCGGTGCGCTCGGAGCAGCCATGCTCGGAGGCGAGCTGGGAGTACGTCCCGACGAGCTTGTCGACCAGGGTCGACTCCGACCGGGAGCCACCGGGCTTGAAGTCCTCGCGCCCGATCACGATGCCGGGGCTGCGGTAGTCGCGCACCGCGTCGATACCCACGTCCGCAGGCGCCACGAACTGCATGCCGCCGGTCCCGACGAGGCTCCAGCCTGCCGGGAAGCTGTACTGTGCCGAGCCGTCCCAGACGCCTGTTGCGGTGTTGCGCGCCGTGCCCGGGTCGGGCGGCACGTGGCCGTCGGCCTCCGCGCCGGCGTCGCCCTGGGGGTCGAGGTCGAGCGTCGCCACGGCCTTCTCCAGGGTGCGGCTCACGGCACCGGTCTCGTGGCCGGATGCGTTCACGAGAACCCAGTCACGCCGGACGTTCTCGGCATTCACACGCTCGGGCTGGGCCACGAAGGCGTAGATCTCGTCGACCCCACCACTGCCACCCGCCCCGCAGTCGAGCGTGACCCGCACGAACATGCCGGTGGCCGGCGTCGCCGTCGGCAGCGGCGCGTCACCCGCGGCCGGCGTCTCCTTCTCGCGGCAGCCGCTCAGAGTCTCGGTCTCGTAGTCGCCGACGAGGCCGTCGAGCTGTTCCTTGTCGTCCCAGGTCTCGTTGTAGAGGGTGAGCGTGCGCACGTCCACCTTCACGCCGTCGCCGGAGACGAAGGATCTCGCTTCCCTGGGAGCGGACGGGGGCGGTGGCGCCGGCACGGCTTCGCCGCCGGGTCCCAGATCCACTCTCATCACGTCGGTGCCGTCGGATCCCGTGTAGGCGAGCCACCTCGTGGCGGAACCCGATGCGCCACCGCTGTGCCCGGTGACGAGGTAGACCACGAGCGCCACCGCCAGCGAGCCGAGGACCACGCCGGAGACGACCACGACGACCACCCACGGCCGCGGCGACGCCGCTCCACCTCCGTCACCTGCGGCCCCGACGGGATTGCCCGCCGGCTGGTCCGTGCTCTGCGTCATGACCTCGCCCCTTGTTCGTCACCGGACGGCCGAGTCGCACCGTCCTCCGATGCACGTGGCGGGTCGCGAGTTCCCTGCGAGGTGGATCAGGACGCGGCCTGCTCGGGCCTGCGCCGCGATCGCGACTCGGTGTAGGTGTCGCTGCGCTCCTGTCCCGTGAGCTCTGCCAGGGACGCCATCACGGCGTCGGTGAATGCGCGATCGTCGACCGCGTTGCCGCTCGGGTGCGTCAGGGGCTCGCCCACCCGGATCGTGATGCGGCGGAAGAACTTGGGCTTCTTGGCGCCCTTGGGGAACACGTCGAAGGTCCCCACCATCCCGGCCGGGACGACCGGGACGCCTGCTTCGCGGGCGAGGACGGCCACGCCGAGGCGGCCGCGGTGGAGCTTGCCGTCGAGGGAGCGGTTGCCCTCGGGGAAGATGCCGAGGATCTTGCCGTGGCCGAGGAGCTCCCGTGCGGACGCGAACGCGAGGTCCTTGGATGCGTCGTCGCCGGGTATGAGGGGGATCTGGGCCATGCCCCGGAAGAACCAGCCGTTCTTGGACTCGAAGTACCTGGCATTGGCGAGCGCTGTGATGCGGCGCCGGAACCCGATCGCGAAGAACGGCGAGTCGAAGGCGGAAAGGTGGTTGGCGGCGAGGATCACGGACCCCTTGCGGGGAACGTTGGCGCTGCCTTCGACCTTGACCCGGTAGAGAAGCCGCATCAGCACTTCGAGGCCGTAGCGCAGGACCCAGTATGCGACGCCGAAGCCGGGCCGCTTGGGCCAGTACGGCTCCGGCCTGCCGTCCACCCCGTTCGGTCCATCTGCGTGGCGACGGCTCATGGCTCACCCTTCCGGCCCTGGGGCCTGCCGTGGAAGCCCGCCTCGCCGGACCGGCATCTCCGAATTGCTCGCGCTGGGTCCGAGGATAGGGGATCGGGTCCGGCGGAGGTCATTCGAGCGGAACCGGTTCGCCCTCGCAAGGGACGACCGCCGCCCCCGGTCCAGCGGCACACCAGTCATACGGAGAAGACACGGCGGAAGCGCATGCCCGCGAGGACGAAGAACACCGCTGCCATGGCGAGGATGACACCGATCTGGCCCATGACGTCCATGACGCCGGCGTTGTTGGCGAGGATGTCGTTGTAGGCATCGACCGCCCATGCGGTCGGGAGGAGGTGGCCGACGACCCGCAGCGGGTACGGGACGATCTCGAGGGGCCACATCGCCCCGCCGAGCATGCCCATCGCGATCCCGATCGGCGCCCCGATCGCGCCCGCCTGCTCGGGCGAGGTGTAGATCGTGCCGGCAAGCGCCGACATCCCTGCCACGCAGATGGCGAGGGCGATCGTCACGAGCGTCGTCGCCCACAGGTTCCCCCAGTTCACGCCGAAGAGCCACGCCGTGAACAGGATGATGTAGACCGCCTGCACCACCAGCGTGACGAAACGGGCCGAGACGAGGCCGACCTCCAACTCCGGCGTGGGCGCCGGCGCCGCCATGAGGCGCTGCGCGACATGGTTGCGGCGCAGTTCGGTGAACGTGCCGGCACTCGTCAGCCCCGTGATCAGCAGGAACAGGACCAGCGCCGTGAACGCCGTGCGTTTGATGCCACTCACGATCACGTGGCCGGACACCGTCTCGCTCGTCACGCCGGCCAGCGTCGCCGACTTCGCCACGGCGGCAGCGACCTCGGCGGCCGTCTCCTCGGTTGTGCCGGTGACAGCAGCGGCTGTGCGGGCTGCGGTCGTGACCATCACCTGCTCGCCGACGGCGGCACCGACCGAGGACTGCACGAGGGCGAAGTTGGAACCACCGCCGGCGGAGACGACAGTGACGGCGACGTCGCCTCCGGATGCGAGCTCGGTCGCGTAGCTCTGTGGCACGACCACACCGAAAGAGACGTCATTGCGGACCACGGCATCGGTGAGGCCGGCTCGGGTGTCATAGGGCCGGACGGCGACGGCGGCGTCCTGTCCGAGTGTGTCGAGCAGCGCATGTGAGGCTGCGGAGTTCGACTCGTCGAGCACGCCGACGGGGATGCTCTGTCCGACGCTGCCGAAGGCGAGACCGAGGATGAACACGAGCCCGAGCGGCAGCACGAAGACGAAGAACAGCGTGACCTTGTCGCGTCGCACGCTGTGGATCTCCACGAGCATTGCCGCCCACAGCCGGTTCAGGGCCTCGATCATGACCGGAACGCCTTGCGGCCCAGGGCGAACGTGACGGCGATGCCGACGATGCCGACTCCGGCTGTGTAGACGACCGCGGTCCACACCGTGGCCAGGGATCCGCCGCCCTCGGCGACGATGAGGCGTGTGAAGCCGACGAGGGCGAGACCGTTGGGTGTCAGCGCCTGCATGGTCCGCAGGAACTGTGGGAGCTGTCCGCCGAAGAACGAGCCGCCGGCTATCGCGAGGAGCATGACGACCGCGGTCCCGATGCCGCGCACCTGCTCCTCGGTGCGGGCGAGGACCGCGATGACCCCGGTCAGGCCGATCGCCGTGAGCGTCGTCGTGCATGCCAAGACGGCGACGGCGACGGGGTTGCCCCACTTGACGCCATACACGAGGCTCGTCGAGACGATCATGACGGCGAAGATCAGCAAGCCGGTCACGAACAGGGCGAGGAGCTTGCCGACGAGCACCGTCCACTCGCTCACCGGCGCGACCGCGAGGCGGGCAAGGGTGTGGTTGCGCCGCTCGGCCTGCACGGTCGCAGCGCCGTAGAGGATCGCGAAGAAGAGGAAGAAGATCCCCATCGACGGCGCCATGTAGTCGATGGGGCGCAGCTCGGCCGACGTCGTGTCGTCCTGGAAGCGGATCCGGGGGAAGTCCTGGGCTGCCTTGGCGGCCACTGCCGCAGGGTCGCCGGGGACACCCCGCTCGATCACGGCGACCGTCCCGACTGCGACCTGGCCCGCCTGGACGTCGGCGACGAAGCCCCTGGCGACGGAGGCGGCGAACTGGCCCGAGATCTCGTTGTCAGGGTCGACGACGACGACGAGGTCCGCGGCGTGTCCCGACGACACTGCCGCCGCGAACCCGGCCGGGACGACGAGGCCGACGGATGCGTCGCCGGACTCGACGGCCTGGCGCACGGCTGCTTCGTCCGCCGCGTCGTCGACGGTGACCACGTCGGCGAGATCGGGCGAGTGCAGGATCGCACCGAGGGGAGCAGTCATGGGCGTGGCGTCCTCGTCCGCATAGGCGAGCTTGGTCGAGAACCCGCCCACGCTGCCGAGAGCGAGGCCGACGATGCTGGCGAGCGCGAAGGGGGCGACCACGCCGATGAGGATGAGCGAACGATCCCGAATCCTCTGTCTCAGGTCCTTGGCCGCGACGACGAGGAGGGCACGCACTTCAGTCCCGCAGGGCCTTTCCGGTGAGGCGGAGGAACACCGACTCGAGGTTGGGCTCGGCGACCTCGACGCTCGCGACGGGATGTCCGGCGCCGACGAAGGACTCCACGAGCCTGGGCAGGAGGCGGCGTGCCTGCGCGCTCAACACCTGCAAGCCGCCTGCGGACGGAGCCGCGCTGAGCACGCCGTCAACACCGCGGGCGACCTCGGCCATCGCCGCGAGGTCGGTGCTGGCGTCGAACCTGAGATCGATGCGATCCTCCTCCCCCGTCGACTCGACGAGTTCACGCCGCGTGCCCTCGGCGATGAGCCTGCCTTCGTCCATGATCCCGACGCGGTCGCAGAGGCGTTCGGCCTCCTCCATGTAGTGGGTCGTGTACAGCACCGCCATGCCCGCAGCGTTGAGCGCCTCGACGTGTTCGAGGATGGAGTTGCGGCTCTGGGGGTCGACGCCGACGGTTGGCTCGTCGAGGATCAGCAGGTCGGGGTGGTGCATCAGGCCGGCCGCGATGTTGAGGCGCCGCTGCATGCCCCCCGAGTACTCCTTGACGACGTCCTTGGCGCGATCGGCGAGGCCGACCGTCTCGAGCATCGCGTCCACCCTCGCGTCGAGGGCGCCTCCGCGCATCCCGTACATGCGGCCCCAGAACCGCAGGTTCTCGCGCCCGGACAGGTCCGGGTACAGCGCAACGTCCTGGGGGACGAGGCCGATGTGGCGCCGCACGCGCGGCCCGGCGTCGACGTCGTCGCCGCAGATGCGCACCGATCCGGCGTCGCGGCGCAGGACGCCGCAGACCATCGAGATCGCCGTGGACTTGCCCGCCCCGTTGGGGCCGAGGAGCCCGTAGACCTCGCCGGGGTCGATCCGGAAGCTGACATCGGCGACGGCGACGAGGTCACCGAAGGCCTTGCGCAGGCCGTCGGCTTCGCAGACGGGGCCGGTGCTCGCCATGACGCGGACTCTAGAGGCCCCCCCGCCGTCAGCCGGCGAGGCGGGTCTGGAACGTCGCCGCCCGCATCGTCACCGCGGGGTCGACCCCGTCTTCTCGCAGAACCTGCTCGACCGCGGCGAGGGCCAGTGCTGCCACGATCCCGCCGTGGGCTCCCTGCATCGAGGTCCAGTCCTCGTCGACGCGGGCCCGGAAGCTGCGATCTCCCACGGACTCGACACGGATCGCGTCGTCCCGACCCATCAGTGCGTCACCCCGGCACGAGGCGGAACCTGCCGCCGGCGCGGGGGCGCAGCACGCCGAAGTGGCGGCGGTCGAGCGTGAGGAGCGTGCGCGTCCGGTACCGATCGGCGAGGACCACCAAGGACGCGTCGGCGACGCCGATCGACTGGTCGCCGAATCGCTCGACGAGAGCGGCACACGCATCGAGATCGTCGCTGTCGAGGGCGGCCAGTTCGTATGCCCCGCCGGCGAGCTCGCGCAGGATCGCGACCTCGGCGCCGACCCCGAGCCTGGTCGCGGCGAGGTAGTCCAACTCGGCGACCACGTATGGCGACACGACGAGGGGCTGTCGCATCGCGGCAACCGCCTTCGCCACGTCTGCGTGCTGCTTCTCACGCCGGTTGTACAGAGCGAGGAGCCCGCTGGTGTCGGCGACGATCATCGGCGCCCGAATCCCTTCAGCAATTCGTCCACGCGCTCGGCGATCGGCTCGGCGTCCAAGAATCCCGCAGCGGGCTCGGGTCGCTGCACCGCCTGACGCACGGCGCTCCGAATGACCTCGGCTTCCGAACACTCGCGCCGGCGCGCTTCCTCTTCGATCGCCGCCTTGAGGTCGTCCGGCAGGTAGACGGTCGTCTTGTGAGACATGCCATGTATGGTACCAGCGGTGGCATACGCCGTCGGGACGTGCCGGGGATCCCCGACGAGAACTCGACCTGGGCGCGCTCACCCCATCGGGCTGGGCCAAACGCGCCCAGAACGGGGCTACCGCGGGACGTCCACTTCGACCGAGCTCGCTGCCGTCGAGGCGCGGGCTGCCTTGCGGCGCTTCCACCACTTCGGCGGGATGTCCCAGCCCTCGCAGCGGTGGAAGATCCGCACGATCACGAGGATGACGGGCCAGGGGAGCAGGAACAACAGGAGCTGGCTCACGACAGGCGGCACTCCCACGACCTTGGCGTACTGACCGGCGACGTCGATGAGCCCGAGTCCCTCGAGCGCCCACCAGATGACCAGGTAGGCGGTCATGTGCCAGATGTAGATCGTGTAGTTGTTGACGTCGAGCCAGTCGACGAACGCCCGCGTCCAGCGCAGCTCGGAGAAGCGCACGAGACGGTCCCGCTGCCACAGGATCAGGCAGACGGCGGCCAAGCCACCGGTCATGTACGCCGCCGTCGGCGGGAACTGGTTGCCGGAGCTGCCCGACCACATCGCGTCGGGCCAGGGCCCGATCGTCATCGCCGCCGTCACCAACGTGAAGACGACGAAACCGGCCGGGAACCAGCGCCGCACCTCGGGTCGTTCGTGGGTCTTGTCGGCGTAGTAGAGGCCGAGGAACCCGAACATCCCCCAGATCACGACGTTCTGGGGGATCCAGAGCAGCGAGAAATGGTCGACCCCGCGAGGCAGGTCCAGGGCCCTGTAGGCGAAGTCGAACACGAAAGGCAGGACGAGACCCGCGGCGAGAGTCCATTTGCGCCACCGGCTGTCGTAGATGCGAACCAGGCCGGGCAGCAGGAGTGTGAGGAGCAGGTAGACGCCCATGAACCAAAACGGTGCCTGACCGATGCCGATGCACGAGGCATGCGGAAACGGCATGATCCAGGAGAGCGCCTGGAGCGGACCGAACTGCAGCATCCAGTTGTCGGTGACGGGCGTACCGCAGTTGCCGACGTGACCTGCCCAGAGCATGAACTCCAGTGTCAGCATGACCGCGGCGTACACCCAGTAGGGGACGAGAAGGCGCGTGAAGCGCTTGCGGTAGAAGGTTCCGACGCTACGTCGCGCCGCACGCCCGTTGAGTGCTCCGAAGATCCCGAACCATGCGGGACCGATCCAGACGAACACCCAGGTCGCCCAGCCGGTCCACGTCCATCCCCACGCGGCGTCCGGCCCCGATTGGGACAGCCCCGTCGACAGTGTGACTGCCAGGCCCCAGTGCACGACCATGAGGGCGAGCACGGCGGATGCGCGCGCGACCGTGACGAGACGGTCGCGTCCGGCTGCTCCGGTGGCGACGACACTCGCCGACGCAGCGTCGGGTTCGGTACCACCTTGGGGGGTCGATGCCTTGGTCACGGATTCCCTCGTGTGGCGCGGAGCGGTCCGATGCGGGCGGGTGGAGCGCGGTAGCCTTCTGTCCCCTCGAGCGGAAGTCCTGCCGCCGGCGCGGGAACACCGGAGACCATGTCGACACACTGGCTCACGCTGCCGGCCCGTCAGGGCTCGACGTCCCTCGTTGCCCTGGTCGACCTCGTGGACCGGGCGCTGGAGGACCGCAGCGACGAAGTGGTCCTGAGAAGCTGCGACTGGGGTGCCTCCTTCGACGTCGACGAGCTGGCCGGGGACATGGCGTCGTTCGCCCTGGTGCGGCGCACGATCGCGGCTCTCGACGTGCTCGAGTCGCGCCCGGGTGTGGTGATGGCGGTCGACGGCCGCTGCCTCGGTCCGGCGTTCGCGCTGGCTCTTGCGGTCGCCGGTCGTGGCCGCGTGGACGTGGGACCGAACGCGCGACTCGGTGCCTCCGAGGTGCGTTACGGAATCCCTCCCCTGCTCGGCACGGCTGCACGTTGCTTGCGGACCCTGCCGTCGACGGTGGCACTGGGAGTGCTCGCCCACGGCGACGTCCTCGACGGTGCCGCGTGGGCGTCGGCGTGCGCGGCCGGGCCTGACGCCGATCCCGGGGCGGCGATCGCCGGCTTCCGGCCGCGGCCGGTCGCGAGCCCGCTCACACCAGGCGCAGCCGCGGGAGTCGGTGCGATCCTGCGCGCCCACGACTCGGCTCCCGACGTACGCGTCACAGCCGAGCTCGAGGGACTCACGGCCTGTCTCGCCGACGCGAACGCGCACGCGCACAGGGCCCGCTGGCACGGGCTCCTCGCCGGCGACCTGTTCGGCCACGCAGACGCTCCCGCTCACGTGGCCGTGGCCGGGACCGGTCACATGGGATCGACGATCGCGGCGGCGACGGCGGCAGCGGGTGTGTCGGTCACGATCGTGGGTCGTCGCGCCGAGAGAGCCGCGGCCGCGAGGGACGCGGCCACCCGTGCTCTGGCACGCCTCGAGCACCGAGGCCCACTACGCGTCGACGCGTCCGCCGCGGCCGCGAGGCTCAGGACGGCGACATCGGTTCCCGCCGACGCCGAGGCGATCGTGGAGGCGGTCGCGGAAGACGCCGAGATCAAGCGGCAGGTGCTGGACGCAGGACGCGCGGCGGCACCGGGGGCATGGCTGGCAACGACGACCTCGTCGATCCCGCTCGCCGAGATCGGAGACGACGTCGGCCTGCTCCACTTCGCCTTTCCGGCGGAGGTGTCGCCGGTGGTCGAGGTCTCCTACGCGCCGGCGTGGGACGGCCCGACCGCCGCCGCCGTCGGCGGCTACCTGTCCACCCTGGGCAAGGCAGCGGTCGCCGTGAGATCGGTGCCGGGCTACGTCGTGAGCCGTCTGCTCTTCGCCTACCTGCTCGAAGCCGTCGATCGTGTCGCCGCGGGAGTCGACGTCGCCGCCGTCGACGCCGCTGCCGCCACGGCCGGCTTCGCGATCCCGCCGCTGTCGGTCATCGACGCGGCCGGCGCGGACCTCGCTCTCGCCGTCGCGGACACCGTTCTCGCCACGACCTACGGCCGGCGCTACCGCGCCGCAGCTCCGCTGCGCCAGATCGTGTCCGCCGGTTCCCTCGGCCGGAGTTGCGGACGCGGCTTCTGGGTGTACGGCGAGGGGGCGCCGTCGCCGAACCCGGCGGCGAGTCCCGCGGGAGGTCCCCCGCGGAAGTCGGAAGCCGAGGACGTGGGCGAACGCCTGCTCGTGGCCGTGGCAGCAGAGGCACGGCGCTGCCAGCAGGAGGGCCTCGCGTCGGCAGCGGCGATCGACGTCCTGGCCGTCACTTGTGTGAGGTTCCCGATCGTCACCGGAGGCCCACTCGCGTGGCTGGCAACCGATCCGGCACCGGCGCAGCACCTCCTCGGCCCCGCGGCCGACCATCCCAGGTTCGTGATCGAGGAAGGAGGCGTGTCGTGAACCCAGTCACGGAACCCCTGTTCGGATCGTGCTTCGAGGAGTCCCAGGTCGGGCGCACGGTGGAGAGCCAAGGGCGCACGGTCACCGAGGCCGACGTCGTGCACTTCGCGATGCTCAGTGGCGACTGGTACCCACTGCACACCGATGCCGAGTACGCGGCGGCTTCGCGGTTCGGGGGTCGCATCGCGCACGGGTTCCTGACGCTGTCGATCATGTCGGGATTCCTCCCGATGCAGCCGGGTCAGCTCGAAGCCTTCTACGGCATCGAGCGACTCCGGTTCCGTCAACCCGTCATGATCGGCGACACCATCAGGGCGCGCTTCGAGATCGTGGAGAAGCGGCCCGCCAAGGGAGGCCTCGGGGTGATCGTGGTGGCGATGAAGGTGCTCGACCAGCGCGGTGAGACCGTTGCCGAGGGCCTGCTCCAGCTTGCGCAGGCAACGCGGTAGGACCCGCGGGTCCTGCCCGTCGAGATCAGATGTCGCGCGTGAGGCGTGCGGCGGCGAAGGAGAAGCCGACACCCACCGCCGTCGCGACGATCGTCTCGTGCTCCAGGCAAGTCTCCGGGTGGTCGTACATCGCCATCGGCACGCAGGCTGTGGAGAGGTTGCCGCGGTTGGCGAGATTCTCGAGGACGGTCCAGCCCTCGGGCAGGCTCCCGGCGACGTCGTCGAGAACCGGTTTGGTGCCCTGGTGGGGCACGACGAGACCGCCACTGGGCTCGGTCGCCTTGGTCACGCGCTCGAACCCCTCGACGAGGCCGAAACCGGCGACGCGGCGCGCGAGGGCGGTGTTGTGGATCCAGCGATACTCGTGGCGGTCGTCGGGGTGCAGCCCTGCCATCCGCTCGTCGACGGTCGCGTCAGGCTCGAGGAACAGGTCGAAGGGTTCCTTCCAGCCGGTGATCGGCTGGACGACGACCTCGGTCGGCTCGCCCAGGTGCTCGGACAGTGTGCCGGCGGTCGTCTCGTGGATCTCCCAGACCGGCTTGTCGGTGGTCCGCGGGAGGGACGTGATCACCCAGGCGGCGCCGGAGTCGCCGAATATGAAGGCGTCGACGGGGTAGCGCACGCCCCGGTTCCACGACGTGAGCGCCTCCGATGCCGTCACGAGCACAGTGCTCGCGAGGCCGGACTTGATGTAGTTCGTGGCGAGGGAAACGCCGTGCATGAACTGCGCGCAGCCTCCGTAGAGGTCGAACGTGAGTGCCTCGCGGATGCCGAGGCGCTTCAGCAGGCGTGACCCGAGCGCCGGGACGATGTAGTCGAACAGCGATGCAGCGGTGACGACCATGTCGACGTCGTTGGGCGAGACCTCAGCTCGCTCCAGTGCGATCTTGGCCGCATCGCTGGCAAGTGTCTCGCAGAGGACCCGCTGGCGGCGTCCGCCCGGCAGATCGACGACCGAGTGCCGTGATTCGATGCCGGTGGCGCGGGCGTAGCGTTCGGCGGTGGCCTCGTCGATGTTGTAGTACGGCGCGAGCTCGGCGTTGGTGTAGCTGAACGGAGGCAGGGCGCCACCGATCCCTACGAGGTAAGCACGTGGTTCGTGCAAGGCTCGTCACCTCTCGTGGGCTGGAGGGTGGGTGCACCTTCTCGTTTCGACGCCGCCGTGCCCGTTCCTCCGCCGCGCCCACGAATCACGTCGGACCAGGAGCTGCGTGCTCCGAAGGGGTCCCGGCGCTCAGGCCGCTCGCCGGCGACGGCGGCGCACGTACGCGATCGTGACCGCGACCCCGATGGTCGCCGCGACCGCGACGCCGACCTGGATGCGGCGCCGGCGGATCGCCTCCTCGTCGCCGTAGAACGACGGCGGCACCGAGAGCACGAAGCCCGCGGCCGCGACCGTGTCGAGACGGCCGTGCGGTTCGATCTTGAGCTCGCGGCGAGCCATCGCCTTGAACGGGTTGACCTGGCCGCTGCACAGCTTCGCCATCTCGAGCCACGGCCCGGCGAGCACCGCGGCGCCTTCGGAGGCGCCGTTCGCGACGACGACCTCGTCGCCGCGGAACGAAAGCGTGACCGAGATGTCACGGTCGGCAGCGGTGAGCACGACGTCGCCGCGCGCGAAGCGCGAGACCCCGGCGCGGCCCTTGTAGTCGCGCACGTTGTCCTCGAGCAGGCCACCCAACATGGTGGCCATCCCCGAGGCGTCCTCGCCGTCGGCGTAGGTGACGTTGAGTGTCTTCATCAGATCTGCTGCCACCACTTGTCCATGCCGAGGTCGTCGGCGATGACCTGCAGGGCGTTGTAGCCGGGCCCGAAGGTGATGAAGCCGTGCGGATGCTGGGTGCTGCCCGCCATGTAGAGGCCCTCGATCGGCGTGCGGTACTGGCCGAGCTCGGGCAGGGGCCGCTGGTCCAACATGTTGGCCAGGCTGATCTCGCCCATCATCCAGTCGCCGCGCACCATGTTGGGCAGCTTACGTGCGATGTCGTGGGGCGTGAACACCGACCACTCGACGATGGCGTCGTCGGTGAGGTTCGGTGCGTAGCGGCGCCACGCGTCGATGCACTTCTGGCCGTACCAGCGGCCCATGTCGTCCCAGGCGCCTTCGCCGCCGTCGGCGAGCGCGAACGGGGCGAACTGGCGCAGCAGGCCCGTCGCGTACCCGGGCGGCGCGTCGGTGGGGTCGTAGAGGGAGTTCACCGCCGCGTTCGGCTGGGGGTCGACGAGGCGGCCCTTGCGGATCTCGGCCCAGTCGGCGTTGAGCCGCGCGGGCGAGTCGATGCCGAGGTTGACCACCCACGCCCGGTTCACGTCGGGGTCGAACTCCGCCGCGGTGTACTCGGGGAACTGGCTCATCGCGAGATGCACCGAGAACAGCGACCAGTCCTTGTGCGCGACCTTGGTCTTGACGTCGTGCGCGAACTCCTCGGGGATCGCGGAGGGCTCGACGAACTCGAGGAACGTCTGCTCGACCGAGACCGTCGACGCGACGACCTTGCGGGCGTGCAGCTCGATCCCGTCGGCGAGACGCACGCCGACGGCACGACCGCCGTCGACGATCACGTTCGTCACCTCGGCGTCGGACCACATCACGCCGCCGTTCTGGGCGAGGTCGCGCCACAGGGCGTGCGCGAGGCGGTGCGAGCCGCCCAGGCAGAGGTGCCAGTTGTTGATCTTGCCGACGAGGAGCGGGTAGCCGATCGCGAGGCCGGACACGTCGTTGGTGTACGCGCACACCGCACCGTGGAAGGCGAGGTGGGCCTTGATGCGGTCGTCGGTGAAGTGGCGGTCGAGGAACTGGTTGATGGTCTGGCGGCGCAGCTTCACCGAGAGGAACTCCGAGCGGTCCTCGACGCCGAAGGTCGCGAGCGCCTTGGTGAGCTCCTTGACGCTCAGGGGCGGCTGGTACATCAACGTGCCCAGGAGCAGGTCGACGAAGCCGTGAGCCTCGTCGTAGAGGCGCCGGAACGTCTCTGCGTCCTCCTCGTTGAAGCGCGCCATCGACTCGACGGTCTTGTCCGTGTCGGTGTGGATCGTGATGGCCTTGGCGTCGTCGAAGATCGACGCCATCTGGACCTCGGGGCGCACGTACTCGACGCCGTGGCCACGCACGTCGAGGTCGGCCACCGGCGGGGCCATGTCCACGAACGTGTGGTAGTTGGCGTGCATGTTGTGCACGAACCCGGCGCGGGTGACCTCCTCGCTGCAGAGCCCGCCGCCTTCCTCGTGGCGTGCCTCGAGCACGATCACGTCGAGGCCGCTGCGCGCGAGGTACGCGCCCAGGGTCAGGCCGTTGTGGCCGGCCCCGATGATGATCGCGTCGTAGGTGTCCTTCAACGCCATCTCAACCCACCGCCTCGTAAGGCGGCCGGCCCTGGGGCCAGAGCGTGTCGACGCCGTTGGAGTACGCGTCCAACAGGACCTGGACCATCTCGGCCTGGCGCATGAGGAAGCGCATGTCGCCGCGGACCTTGATCGCGCCCGACAGCGCCGCGTCGATCGGGTCCTGCTCGGCGGCTGCGATCGCGTCGAAGATCGTCGCCGGGCCGGTGAAGCGGTAGTCGAGCTTGACCGACGGGTCGTCGGCGTCGATCTCGCGGTACCAGGCGCACTGGCCGTTCTCGAGGCGGATCAGGAAGCGCAGCATGTCGCCGCTCGCGACGTAGGGCGAGGCGCCGTCGCCGACGATCTCGACCTGGATCGTGAACGAGTCGGTCGGCGCCTCGGGAATCGTGGCGACCGCCGCGTTGATGGCGACCTTGACGGCCTCGTACCAGTCGGTCGTGTACACGTCGGGCATCAGTAACCCCTCTCTTCTGTCACGGGGCTCGGTAGGCCCAGGTCCTCGGCGATCACCTTGTAGGCGTTGTATCCGGCTGCCGCGTGCATGCCGCCGCCGGGCCAGGCGGACGGTCCGCACAGGTAGAGGCTCTCGAGGTGGAGGCGGTAGTTCGACGCCTCGGGGAACGGCCGGTTCAGGCCCATCTGGTCGGCGGACATCTCGCCGTTGGAGAAGTCGCCCTCCCACATGTAGTTCTTCCGCTCCATCTGGTCGGGCGTGTAGAGCTTGTCGGCGATGACGTTGTCGCGGTTCATGTTCGGCGCGAACTCCTCCCAGCGTGCCAGGAAGGCGTCGTTGTAGGTCGCACGCACCTCGGCCCACTCCTCCGCGCTCAGCTCGCTCGCGCACGGGAAGAAGTACCAACCGGTCGCCGAGTGCCGTCCGGGCGGAGCCTGGGACGGGTCCCAGAGGCTGTTGACCCAGGTGCCTGCCGCGGGCGCGGGCAGTGTGCCCGAGTAGGCGTCGCGGATGTAGCGGATCGCCTCCTCGGGTGTGTCGTAGCCGACGACGGTGTAGTGGGTCTCGTTGATGTCGGGGTCCCACCGCGCGGACTTGTAGTCCGGCGCGTCGTAGAGGCAGAACATCGGCGTTGCGAGCACGTGGCTGGGGCCGAAGCGGAAGTTCTTCGCGCGCCGCACCCAGTTGTCGGGGAGGTGCTCCGCGCCGACGTGGTCGATCAGGGTCTGTTTCGGGTCGGCGTTGGTCGCGACGCACTTGGACGCCCGGAACTCGGTGCCGCGGGCGACGACACCGACCGCACGGCCGTCCTCGACGATGATCTTGTCGACCTCGGTGTTCTCGATGAGGTCGACGCCGTTGGCGTAGCACGCCTGGCTCATCGCCTTGGCGAGGGAGTGCGTGCCGCCCTTGGCGATGCGCCAGCAGCCGATCATCCACGGCAGGGCGGTCAGGATCATCCCGGCGGAGCCGCCGGTGTCGATGCCGACACCGAACTCGACGCTGACGCGGTACATGAGCGTGCGCATCTCGGGGGACTCGAAGAGTTCGTCGATGAGCACCTTGGGCGTCTTCGCGACGTCCGCCGCGGTGATGCCCCAGTCGCCGTACCACGCCTCGATGAGCGCGGCCGTGGCCTCGTCCATACCCTGGAACGGCAGCGAGTACATGCCGAAGCCGAGCAGCGGGCCGAAGTCCTTGGTGCGCTTCTGGATCTCGACGTAGGTGTCGGCGTCGGCCTTGGAGTACTGGGAGATGCTCTTGTGGGTCTTGTCGAGGAGGTCCTTGCGGTGCAGCACGATCGGGGGGCGGCCGTCGGAGAACGCGATGCCCGCCTGGTTCTCGGGCGTGATCGAGCGCAGCCCGGCGTTCTCGAGGTCGAAGTCCGCGATCATCGGCATGATGTCGAAGAACTCCATGTAGTTGGCATGGAGGTTGAAGCGGAACCCGGGGACGACGGGGTCCTCGGTGTTGGCGCCGCCGCCCTCCTCGTGGCGGCGCTCGATGATCGCGGTGTCGAGGCCGGCTCGCGCCAGGTAGGCGGCCAGGCAGAGCCCGTTGTGGCCGGCGCCGATGATGATCGCGTCGTAGGTCGTCTTCACGGATGGTCCTCGACTCTCTGAGACCTGCCCCCGGGCAACGGATGACACACCTTATCGAAAAACGTGCGCTGTGACAATGTGTTGTGCGCGCCTATGCTGGAGCCGATGCCGACACGCGCGGCGGCGACCGGGCCGCCACCGGAAACGCCACCGGAGACGCCACCGGACCCTCAAGCGGACACACCCGCCCGCATCCTCGACGCGGCCGAGGAGTGCTTCGCCCGCTACGGGCTCAACAAGACCTCGATGGAGGACATCGCCCGCGAGGCCGGCATGTCGCGGCGCAGCGTCTACCGCCACTTCCCCGACAAGGCCGCCCTCTTCGGCCGGGTCGCGGCAGCCCGCACTCGCATCTTCCTCGACGAGATCGTGGCCCGCACCGCCGCGATGGAAGGCCTCTCGGCACAGATCGAAGAGGTCGCGCGCCTGACGAACCGTTTCATCCGCGAGGACCCGATCAGCGCCGCGATGGCCAGGGAGGACCCCGACTCGCTCGCGCGCACGGTCTCCACCGGCGCGCGGCCGCTGCTCGCGATGGCGATGGAGGCGATCGTCCCCCTCATCGAGGCCGCCCGCGACAGCGGCGAGGTCCGCGCCGACCTCGACGTGGCCAGGGCGTCGGAGTGGATCGCCCGCATGATCTTCTCGCTCAGCGCGACCCCGTCGGTCACCTTCGACATCGGCGACCCCGACCAGACCG
The DNA here is from genome assembly GCA_046331095.1 of Acidimicrobiia bacterium. Classification (GTDB taxonomy): domain Bacteria; phylum Actinomycetota; class Acidimicrobiia; order UBA2766; family UBA2766; genus JAIBAC01. Next base: position 136,730 of record JAXLRM010000004.1, on the reverse strand, counting down.
CGGAGTTCATCCGCGAGTTCCTGCTGCCCGGGCTCAACTGAGCCCAGATGCGCTCCGGGGTCCGGGGCCGGGGTGGTCCCCCCAAACGCGGGCAGGATGTGCCGCCAGCGGGCCAAATCACCCGCGTTTGTGCGGGGTGGCCTCCCAAACGCGGGCAGGATGTGCCGTCAGCGGGCCAAATCACCCGCGTTTGAGGGTGGGCTTCTCGCCAAACGCGGGCAGGATGTGCCGCCAGCGGGCCAAATCACCCGCGTTTGTGCTTCATCGACCTGTTCCTCGGCGCGTTCGCGGCACCTGGGGCGCCGCCCATCCTCGCAGGCGTACCCGCATCGAAGGATCTCGCGGTCTGTCCGAGCGGGAGTGGAACGGCCCCGTCGTCGAGCTCCAGGAGCTGTACCGATCGGACTCGCCGATCTCGACGCGCCCGCCCGGTCCAGCGGCGGACGCAGGCTTCACGAGCTGCCTCGCTGGTTCCAGGATGTCGTGCTCACGGTTCCCGCCGGCGTGGCTGGCCCCGTTCCTCGACCTCGTACGGGGGCACACCGTCGAGGGGATGTACGCGGCGCCGAGTACGGCGGCAACCGTGATCCGGTCGGCTTGACCCCCGTCGTTTGGCCCGGCGACAGCCAGCCGCTGCGACATGCCGCATCCCTCGCCGGCGACGTGGACGGCGCCGCTCGTCGAACAGCTCGCCGGTCGGCCCCCGGAGCGTCAGGGCCCTGACCCCGTCACGTAATCATGGCCCGGAGGCGCTCGATGGCCTCGTGCTCGGGGCCCATGATCCGTGCGAACGCCGTCGCCACGAGGTCGGGGTCGACCGTGGCGGCCCTGATCATCTCGGCGATGTCGAGCCAGTCCTTCGGCCGCGAGTACATCATCTTGAAGACCGCGAGCTCGTTGCCGTCGAGCACGGGGATGGTGGCTCCGGCGAAGGGGACTTCCCGCACGTGCGCGGCGGCGTCGCGGTGGATCTCGTCGACGTCGAAGAAGAGGTCGACGGGGGTGTGTCCCCACCAGAGCCGCACCTGCGCGTCGCTGCGCACGCGCGCGGCGGCCTCCGCATCACGGTCCACGTCGGGGGGAAGAGCGGCGAAGACCCTGTCGACGTCTGTGGCGGGGCGGAACACGTTGACGTCGATGTCCTTGGTCGCCCGCGGCTCCTCGGTCAGATAGGCGAGCGCGAGCGCGCCCCCGAAGGCGTGCGGGATCGCGCCCGCCGCGAACGCGTGATGGATGGCGAGAAGCTTGTCGGCGAGCGACGCTGCGGTCACCGCTGCGGGAACCCGGGGAAGCGCAGCGGACGGCGGGGTCGCTCCACCTCGATCGCGTCGACGAGGCCGAGCAGGTCCTCGAGGTCACGTCCGGCAGCCCGGGGGTCCGGATATCGTGGCGGACGGACGGCCGCCAGGCGCAGGCCGGCGGCCTCCAGCAGCCTGTCGAGGATCTCGACCCCCGGCTCGCGCCGGCCGCGCTCGTATGCGTTGACGTTGGTTCGGGGCACCCCGGAGCGTCGGGCCAGCTCCGACTGGCTGATCCCCGCCCGCCGGCGGGCCTCCCGGATCAAGCTGGCTGCGGTGCCCATCGCCGGAGTGTAGCGTATCCGCGACACCACACGCGAGGAAGGGAAGCCGATGCTGCGACCGCAGGAGAACGCGATCCGCGACGCCAGGCTCCTCGACGGGTTGTGGGACTTCAGGGTCGACACCGACCGCGAAGGCCGTGACGCCCGTTGGTGGAGCGCGCCGCTGCCGTCCCCGCTGCTCATGGCGGTCCCCGCGAGCTACAACGACGTGCTCGTCGACGCCGCCGTGCACGACCACGTCGGCGAGGTCTGGTACCAGCGGGTCGTGCACATTCCCCGCGGCTGGGACGGCCGGCGGATCGTGCTCCGCTTCGATGCCGCGACCCACCGCGCCACGGTCTGGCTCGACGACGTCGAGGTCGCCGGCCACGAAGGCGGCTACACGCCCTTCGGCCGACGTCACCGACCTCGTCGAGGCCGGTTCGTCCGCGCCGGGTCAACGTCGCGGTCGACAACGAGCTCTCGTGGCAGTCGATCCGCCCATGCGTCCGCCCCGGCCGCGACGGGCGCAACGCCAACACTACTTCCACGACTTCTTCAACTACGCCGGCCTGCACCGCCACGTATGGCTCGTCGCCACGCCTGCGGTCCACGTCGACGACGTGACCGTGACGACCGACCTCGACGGCGCGGTCGTGCGCTGCGTCACCAGCGTCGCCGGCACCACCGCGGCGGCGGTGCGAGTCGAGCTGCGCGGCGCGTCGGGCGAGCTCGTGGCGAGCGCGTCGAGGCCTCGACGCCGAGCTGCGTGTCCCGGACGCGAACCTGTGGAGGCCCGGGGCCGCCTACCTCTACGACCTCCGCGTCGAACTCGTCGAGGACAGGGCCACGATCGACCGGTACTCGCTCCCCGTCGGCATCCGTACCGTGGCCGTCGAGGGGACGCGGTTCCTGATCAACGGCGAGGCGTTCTACTTCCGCGGCTTCGGCATGCACGAGGACCACCTGGTGCGGGGCAAGGGCCACGACGACGCGGCCATGCTCCACGACTTCGCGCTGTTGGCTGGAGCGGCGCCAACTCGTTCCGGACGTCGCACTACCCCTACGCCGAGGAGGTCCTCGACCACGCCGACCGCCTCGGCATCGTCGTCATCGACGAGACCGCCGCGGTGGGGCTGAACCTCGCACTCGGCGCCGGGATGTTCGTCGGCGGGGGCCGCCCCACCTTCGGCGAGGGCACCGTCGACGACGACACCCAGGCGGTGCACCGCCGCGCGATCGAGGAGTTGATCGCGAGGGACAAGAACCACCCGTCGGTGCTGCTGTGGAGCATCGCGAACGAGCCCGAGTCCGACACCGAGGCGGCCAGGGCCTACTTCGAGCCGCTCTTCGACGCCGCCCGCCGCGCCGACCCGACCCGACCGGTCGGGTTCGTCAACGTCATGCTCGCACCGCCGAACCGGTGCCGGGTCACCGAGCTGGCGGACGTCGTGATGGTCAACCGCTACTACGGCTGGTACGTCGGCTTCGACCTCGACGAGGCGGAGCACGATCTCGAGGCCGAGCTGCGCGCATGGGCCGCCAAGCACGACAAGCCGATCATCGTCACCGAGTACGGCGCCGACACGATCGCGGGCCTGCACACGGCGGAGTCGTCGCCGTGGAGCGAGGAGTACCAGGCCGACCTGCTCGAGCGCTACCACCGCGTCTTCGACCGCGTCGACGCCGTCGTCGGCGAGCACGTCTGGAACTTCGCCACGGCCCCGTCGGTGATCCGCGTCGACGGCAACAAGAAGGGCGTCTTCACCCGCGACCGCCGCCCCAAGCTCGCCGCGCACGCCCTCCGGCGCCGCTGGCACGGTCTCCATTGAGCCGAGGGAGGCCTCGGCGGATCCGCCGGCCGGCCCGTGCTCGGCCTGATCCTCCCCAAACGTGGGCAGGACGTGCCGCCAGCGGGCCAAATCACCCGCGTTTGAGGGGGGGCTCCTCCCCAAACGCGGGCAGGACGAGCCGCCAGCGGGCCAAATCGCCCGCGATTGACCCGTCGGGGTCACTCGGGTCCCGTGGCCAGGCGCCGCTCGAACGCCTCCCCGGACGGGGAACCCTCGACGAAACGGCGCAGGAAGGCGACCGCGGGCTCCATGTCACCCTGCGCGATCGAGTCGATCGCGGCGTACATCGTCTCCTCGATGGTCGCGATCTCGGCGCAAACCCGGAGACCTGCGTCGGTGAGCGTGAGCTGGATCTCGCGGCGATCGGTCTTGCTCGGCCGGCGGTCGACGAGACCCTGGCTCACCACACGGGCCACCAGTCGGCTCGGGCTCGTGCCGCTCTCGCAGACGAGGAGCCGGCCAATCTCCCGGAGCGTCGTGGGGCCGTGGTCCTGGATCAGCCGGAGCACCTCGGCCTGTGACGGGGTGAGGCCGAGTGGGCGGAGCTGCTGGCTGAGCTGGCGTCTCCCCTCGGTCTGGGCGGCGAGGACGAGGAATCGGGCTTGCTCGGCGAGGCGCATGGTCGGCCGTTCCGGTCGGACCCCGCCGCCGACCGGCTACTGGCGGGCGAGTGCCTTGTCGAGTGCAGCCGCGGCGTCGGGGTCGTGGGAGGCGAGGACGACCATACCTCCCAGGTTGGCGCCCAGTTGGTTGAGCTTGGCCGTGGTCTCGCGTAGCTGCCGGCGCGTGCCGGCTCCGGGGACGTGGCCGCAGGCGAGCAGTCCTGCGGAGAATGTGAGATCACCGACGAGGGCCAGCGGGGCCAGTCCGGGCCGGCGGACGACGAGAGTCATCGATCCGGGCGTGTGGCCCGGGGTCGGGACGAGCAGCAACGTGCCGTCACCGAAGAGGTCGTGGGCTTCCTCGAAGGGTGCGAGCGACGCGTCGGTCGTCGTCTCGGGAGTGATCTTGTTCCAGGTCAGTCCGGGGAGGTCGATGTGGCGGCGCATCAGCCCCTTGAGGAGGGCGCCGCGCTCGTCGAGGGTTTCCCATTCACGTGCGCTGACATGAATGGTCGCACCCGGGACTTGGGCCAGCCCGCCGATGTGATCCTGGTGCAGGTGGGACACGACGACCGCGGTCACGTCCGCGGGTGCGTAACCGAGCCGCTCCAGGCCCGCCACGAGCGTCTGGTCCTCGGGGATGTCCGCTCTCGCCGTCCGGCGGTACATCGCGCCCGTGAGCCCACCGGGGAAGTAGTGGTCGGGATCGGTCACCGAAGCGCGGTCCTGGCCGGTGTCGAAGAGCACCAGCCCGTCACGATGCTCGATGACGAAGGCGTTGATGGGAAGCGGCGCGGTCCACTTCCGGGAGGTGGCCATCCACAACATCATCGGCTTCCACGTGGCGGCAACGTGATCCGGCCGGACCTGCACGGTGCCGGTGCTGATGACGCTCATCCGGCGGATCGAACTGACATTCGTCATCCGGGGCCCCCTCTTTATATGTCGTAACATGCATGTCTCGACATACATTAGCCCGGAGCTCGTGTCCGCCTCGACGGAATCGAGGTGCCGGTCGCGATCGCAGCGGCGTTCGTCACCGAGTACGGCGCCGACACCATCGCGGGCCTGCACACGGCGGAGTCGTCGCCGTGGAGCGAGGAGTACCAGGCCGACCTGCTCGAGCGCTACCACCGCGTCTTCGACCGCGTCGACGCCGTCGTCGGCGAGCACGTGTGGAACTTCGCGGACTTCGCCACGGCCCCGTCGGTGATCCGCGTCGACGGCAACAAGAAGGGCGTCTTCACCCGCGACCGCCGCCCCCGGCTCGCCGCTTCCAGCCAGGCTGGCCAGGGGTCGGGCGGCTAGGGGCTACTTCTTCTTCTTGTTGCCCTTCTTCTTCTTGTCCTTCTTCTTGGCCTTCTTGGCCTTCTTCGCCACGGCTGCCTCCTCGAGGAGTGGTCGGTTCTTGCGGACCACGACCCTATCCGGACAGCAGTTCCCAATCCGCTTTCAAAGCCTCAAGATCACACCAACCGGGTTATTCCCGACTTCGGCTCCGGTCAGTCCGTGGGTGCGATGTCGTCGAGGGCCCGGTCGAGGCTCGGGTAGAAGTGCTCCTGGTCGAGGGTCGTGTGAAGGCCGTAGCGCCGGATCAGGTCGTGGAGGCGGTCGCGCAGCTCCACGAAGGCGACGTGGATGCCCTTGGCGTTGAGCTCCTCGTCGAGGTCGCGCACGATCTCGGCCGCGGTGACGTCGATGTCGGTGACGGCCTCGCATTGGAGCACGATCCAGCGGGGCTCGTGGTCGCGGACCAGCTTGCGCACCTGGTCGCGGAACTGGCCCGCGTTGGCGAAGAACAGCGGCGCTTCCCACCTGTACACGACGACGCCGTCGAGCTGGTGCGCCTCGGGGTGCTCGGCGACGCTGTGCCAGCCGCCCAGTTCGGGGACCTGGCCCAACACGGCGCCGTGGGGCCACCAGTTCCGCCGGAAGAACAAGAGGACTGCGAGGACGATCGCGACGACGATGCCCTGGAGGACCCCCAGGAAGATCACCCCGGCCGACGCGACCAGGCTGATCGCGAGCGAGGACGGGCGAACGGACGCGTACCTGGCCAACGCATTCAGGTCCATGAGCGAGAGGGCCGCGACGATGACGACCGCGGCGAGCGCGGTCTGGGGCAGGTCGGCGAGGAGCCCGTTCAGGAACAACAGGAGCACGGCGACGAGGCCTGCCCCGACGAGCCCGGTCGCCTGCGAGCGAGCACCGGCCTGGTCGGCGACAGCGGTGCGCGAGCCGCTCACGGAGACCGCGAAGCCCTGGAAGAGCCCGGCCGCGATGTTGGCCGTGCCGATGCCGACCATCTCCTGGTCCGCGTCGACCTCGTCCCCGCGGCGCGCCGCGAAGCTCGACGCCGTCGCGATCGTGTCGGTGAGCGACACCATCGTGATGCCGACCGCGCCCACCAGCAGCGGGAGGACGTCGGACCAACCGGTCCACGGCAATGCCGGGCGGGGCACGCCCTGGGGCAGCGCCCCCACGGTCGCGACCCCGCCGCCCGACAGGTCGAGCAGCGCCGAGAGGACCGTGACGCCGACGACGGCGACGAGCACCGCCGGCACCTTCTTGGTCACGCGGGGTAGGACCAACAGGACGGCGAGCACGCACACACCCGTGATCAACGTCGCACGATCGGTCTCGCCGAGGTGCCCGAGGAACTGGCGGACCTCGTCGACGAACCCGCTCGCGTCGGTGGAGAACCCGAACAGCTTGGGGAGCTGGCCCACGATGATCACGACGGCGAGGCCGTTGAGGTAGCCGACACGCACCTCGCTCGAGAGCAGGTCGGCGACGAAGCCGAGCTTGGCGACACCGAGCCCGATCTCGATCAAGCCGACCAGCACCGCGAGCATGGCGGCCAGCACGAGCGCCTTGGCGGGATCGCCGGCCGCCACCAGCGGCGTGATCGTCGCCAGGATCAGCGGCGACACCGACGAATCGGGCCCGAGCACCAGCACCTTCGAAGGCCCGAACACCGCGTAGGCCACGAGGCACGCGATCGTCGTGTAGAGGCCGGTGACTGCAGGGAGGCCGGCGAGCTCGGCGTAGGCCATGCCCTGGGGCACGAGGATCGCGGCCAGGACCACACCAGCGACCACGTCGGGCCGCAGCCAACCGCGCTCGTAGTGCCGCAACGTCATCAGGCCCGGCATCCACCGCTCGGCGGGCCCCTTCGCGGCCGCCGGCGGGACCTTCCCCGGTACGCTCATCGTCGTCCCTGCTCCACTGGCTGGTCCCCTGCTAGACGATGCGCCCGCGAAACGGGGGGATGCCGGCCCCGAGCAGAAGAGGACGTGGGGCGATCCGAGGGTCGACCGTCCCCCGAGGGAGGCAGGCATCCCCGATGGCCAAGCACAAGCACGAGGCCGAGCACCACCCGGGTCCTGATCGTGGGGGGCCCGACGCGGGCACCGCGGCCAAGCTGTCGCGCAAGGACTACGAGCGCGAGCTGGCCCGCCTGCAGGTCGAGCTCGTCCACCTCCAGGACTGGGTGGTCGCCGCCGGCGCGAAGGTCTGCGTCGTCTTCGAGGGCCGCGACACCGCCGGCAAGGGCGGCGTCATCAAGCGCATCACCGAGCGTGTCAGCCCGCGGGTGTTCCGCGTCGTCGCGCTCCCGGCGCCGACCGAACGCGAGAAGAGCCAGATGTACGTCCAGCGCTACATCGCGCACTTCCCCGCAGCGGGCGAGGTCGTGGTCTTCGACCGGTCCTGGTACAACCGCGCCGGCGTCGAGCGTGTCATGGGCTTCGCCACGGACGCTCAGGTGCAGCGGTTCCTGAGGATGGTGCCGGCGGTGGAACAGGCCATGGTCGACTCGGGCATCATCTTGTTGAAGTACTGGCTGGAGGTCGACGAGGACGAGCAGACCCGCCGCCTGGAGGCCCGCATCGACGACGGCCGCAAGACCTGGAAGCTCTCGCCGATGGACCTCGAGTCCTACAGCCGCTGGTACGACTACTCCCGCGCCCGTGACGACATGTTCGCGGCGACCGACACCGCGTGGGCGCCCTGGTTCGTCGCAGACTCCAACGACAAGAAGCGGGCGCGGCTCAACATCATCAGCCACCTCCTCGACCACATCCCCTACGAGCGCACACCGCACAAGGACGTGAAGCTGCCCAGGCGCCAGGAACCCGGCGACTACCGCGAACCGCCACACGAGTGGCACCGGGTCCCCAACCTCTACTGAGGCCGTCGGACTCCCGCCGTCGCGCATGCACCACCCTACGGAACAGGAGGCGCCGCCTGGTCGCGCCGTGCCGTCCAGGCAAGGTCGACCACGACGCTGAGCCCGAGGATCACCACCAGGGCGAGCTCGGTTGCCGGTTCGTGCACGAGCGTCGGTGATTGGCGAGCCCCGGGGCCTGGCGACACGTCGGCGGGTTCCGGTAGACAACGTCGTGGTGGCGGTCGCCGGGACGGACGGAATGACGAGGGAGGCTCGCGGATGCTCGAACCGTTGGTGGACCTGCCTGACGGCGTGATCGGCTTCGAAGCCGTCGGGGAGATCCACTCCGCCGACTACGACACGACGCTGCGGCCTGCGGTCGAGGCCGCGAGCACGGCGGGGGTGCGGTTGGTGTACGTGCTGGGCGACCGCTTCGAGGGTTACTCGAGCGGCGCCACCTGGGAAGACGCCAAGCTCGGCCTCGGGCACCTGAAGGACTGGAAGCGGACCGCGCTCGTGTCCGACGTGGAGTGGATCGAGCACTTCGCCAGCATGTTCGGCTGGATGATGCCGGGCAAGTTCCGCCTGTTCCCGCTCGCCGAGTTGCCCGAGGCAATCGCGTGGGCCGGCGCCGACGACGACTGAGAGTGATGCGACGTGGGTGAAGCCGGAGGCGGTCAGGCGATGACCGTCCGTGGAGCGGTGTCCCTCGGCATCGGCGCGATGGTCGGGGCCGGCATCTTCACCCTCCTCGGCGAGGCAGGGGCGATCGCCGGCTCAGCAGTGTGGGTGTCGTTCGTGCTCGGCGGGGTCGTGGCGGGTCTGCTCGGATACGTGGTCGCCAAGCTCGGTACTCGCTACCCGTCCTCCGGCGGGCTTCTCACCTTCTTGGAAGAGGGCTTCGGCAAGGGCCACCTGTCCGGAATCCTGTCCTGGCTCCTGTACTTCTCCGTCGTCATCGTCACTGCCATGGTGTCGCTGTCGTTCGGCAACTACGCGGCCGCGCTGTTCTTCGGACCGGATGGCACCGGCACCGCCGCGAAGCTGTTCACGATCGGCGCCATCGCCGTTCTCGCCCTCGTCAACATCGTGGGCACGAAGCTCGTCGACCGGATCGCGTCCTCGATCGTGGTCATCCTGCTCGTCGTGTTCGCCGTGTTCATCGTCTTGACCGTCGCCCGGATCGACACACAACTCCTGTCACCGTCGACCTACCCGCCCCGAGGCGACATCCTTGCCAGCGTCGCGCTCACGTTCTTCGCCTATCTGGGCTTCGCCGTCATCACCTACACGGGAAGCGACCTCGCCGATCCGGCCAAGGACATGCCCAAGGCCCTCTATCTCTCTCTCGGGATCACCGCGGCTCTCTACGTCCTGATCTCGATCGGGGTCTTCGGCACGCTCACAGTCGACGAGGTGGTCGCGAGCGGCGGTACCGCGCTGGCCGAGGCCATCCGTCCCATCCTCGGCGACATCGGATACGCCTTGATGGCCGTGGCAGCCCTCCTGGCCACGTCGTCTTCGATCAACGCCAACCTCTACGGCGCCGTCGGGGCGACGTCGATGTTGTCCGCCGAGCGGCAGTTCCCACCCGTGTTCGGCCGCCCGGGCATCATCGGTGGCACCAAGGGACTCGGGATCACCGCCGTTGCCGTGCTCGTGCTGGCCACCGTGGCCGACATCAGCGCCATCGCCTCCATCGGCAGCGTGGTCGCCCTGGCCATATTCGTGATGGTCGCTGTCGCCGGCATGAAGCTTCGCCGCGAAACCGGGTCCAACTCAGCAGTCATCGCCGTCGCCATCGTCGTCAGCATCATCGCGGTGGTCTCCCATGCAATCGAGACGATCCACGCGAACCCCGCGACGTTCTGGGCCATGGTTGGCGTCCTCGTGCTCTCCATCGTCCTCGAGTTCATCTGGGCCAGCGTGCGTGCGCACCGCGACGAGGCAAGCCGCAGGAGCTCCGGCACCTCCTGAAGGCCGTCGGGGCGTCACGGCAGCTGTGCTGCGCGGTAGCGACGAGCCGAGCTGCGCCGGCACACACATGGTCGACACGGCGCTAGCATGTGGACGCTCGTCTACATCCAGGAGAACCGGCCGTGCGCACCATGGGGTGGAGAGGTCTCGGGACGGCAGCGGCGGTCGCAGCTGCACTTGCCGTCGGCGGCTGCAGCAGCAACACCGGCTCGAGCGGGACGACGACGATCCCGGTGGAACAAGCCCGCGCCAAGTTCTGCTCGGACCTCGGCGACGCGATCCCGATCCTCGACCGCTACGGGCGGATCTTCGCCGAGGAGCCGATCACGGTCGGCGACGTGCAGAACGACGCGAACGCGCTCGCCGACGTGGGCGTCCGCGTGAGGAGCTCCGCCAACGAACTCGCGGACGCGATAGCGGCGGCCAACGCCCCTGCGACCGCGCCGGCGGGCACCAGCTCCACGACCGCACAACCGACCACGACCGCACAACCGACCACGACCAGCGTGCTGGCGACGAAGTCGCCCCAGGCGCACCTCGACGCGATCGACCGCGCCGAGCAGGCGTGGACGGCGGCGGTGGCGGGCGTCACCCCCGGCACGACCTTGCGCGCTGCGACCGCCGAACTGGCGAGCGCCGCGTTCGGCGTCGAGCAGGCGTACGTGGCGCTGTTCGTGGACGCCGGTTGCCTGCCCGGCAGTGCCGCCGGCCAGAAGGCGGTCAACGACTACGTGACCGGGCTGCAACAGGATCTCGCGACTCTCGGCTTCTACACGGGGGCGGTCGACGGGATCTACGGCCCGCTCACCGTGACTGCTGTGAAGTCGCTGCAGGCGTCGGCGGGGCTACCCGAGACCGGCGTCGTCGATCCCGCCACCGAACGGGCTCTGTCCGACGCCCTCGGGGCGCACGCGCAGCAGCAGGCGTTGAACGTCGCGGCCCTCCAGGGCGCGCTGACCGCCGCCGGCTTCTACAGCGGCCCCATCGACGGCAAGTGGAGCCCCGCGCTCGAGGACGCCGTCGTCGCCTACCAGAACGCCCAGAACCTGCCGCCCACGGGCACGATCGACCCGGCGACGCTGGCGGCGCTGCTGTACCGGCCCGCCGGCACGCCGCCGGAGACGACCGCGGCGACCAGCGCGCCGACGACGACGACCACGACTACGACCACGACGCGTCCGGTCGCCACCACCAGGCCCTGACCCGGCTGGCAGCCGGCCGGCGACTAGGCGAGGAGCTTGGCCTTCTGGGCCGCGAACTCCTCGTCCGTGAGGATGCCCTGGGAGTGGAGCTCGCCCAGCTTCTGGAGTTGGTCGATCACGTCCGTCTGGGGCGCCGGGGCCGGTGCCGGCGCTGCTGCAGGCGGTGGGTACGCGGGGGCGGCCTGCTGCGCGTAGGCCTGCTGGCGGTCCGCATAGATCTGCGCGTCCCGGTCGGCGAACTTCTCCGCTTGGCGGCGCTGCACCCGCCCGCTGACCGCCGATGCCGTACCGGCCACGACCGCAGTGCGGGCAATTCCTCTGAGCAATCCGGGCATGGTCGTCCTCCTGTCAGTTCGTCTCGTCGGCGGCCTCGAGGACATCGAGGACCGCCATCACCACATCGGACGGGATGCGGGCGGTCGCCACGACCTCGGCATCGGCGCCACGGGCCGCGGCGATGAACGGGATCGCCCACGTGTTCTCGTACACCAACAGTGCGGCGGCGCGCCCCGGCTCGAGCGCCTTGCCTGCCTCGGCGATGTCGTCGTCGCCCATGAGCCCCGAGCGTGCACCTACGAAGACGCTGAAGCCCCCGAGCTCGTCGGGGCCGATGTCGACCGCGGCGACGCTGCCGTCCTCGGCCTTGACCACGACGAGGAAGTCGTAGAGGGCCACGATGCCGCGATCGACGAGGTCTCCCAGTGCCGCGGCAACGGAACCGTCGGTCTTGGCGGGATCGAACTCCAACAACAGGAAGTCGATCGGTCCGGTCACGTCGGCAACGTCCATACCTGTTCCCTCTCCATGAGATCAGCAGCCGAAATCTAACGAACACACGTGTTCACATCGAACCGGAGCGAAGCCTCCGATTCGGGCGTCAACCCGGCTCGAGCGGATCCAGCGCCGCCACGCCGTCGTCGGCCACGTGCTCGGTCCACGCGAGTCCGCCCCACCAGCGCCACTGGTGGCGGCCGGTGGGGTCCGGTGCCCAAGTGGGCGGAGCCGACGACCCCAGGACGGGATCCACCGCGACCGGCAGCACCCGCACCCCCGCCCCCGGTGGCAGCGGTGCCCGTGGGGTGAGGAGCCGCTCGTCGAGTCGGCCTGGATAGGGACCGGCCGGCGCCGCGTTCGGGTGTGGGCCCTGCTCGGGTTGATCGTCGGTCTCGGGATCAGGCTGGTCCCCCATTGCGGTCACCACCTCTGGATCTCGGAGCGGGCCACGCCGCACGGCGGTCACCGAGGCGTTCGGACATCGCTCGTGGTCTCGCCGCTCGAAGGTAGCTCCCGCCGCAGCCGGCGGGGCTGGACGGCAGTCAACCGTCCGGGGCCGTGGAGGTGCTACTGGGTGCAGTCGGCCATGCCTTCGAGCGCCCCTTCCCACGCCGCCCGGGAAACCTCGTTGGAATCGTTTGCGATGTTCTTGATGCTGCGCTCGAGCACCACGAGGTCCTGTTGCATCAGCGCTGTGTTGCCCTGGATGGCGTGTTCGTGCAGATCGGCGAGGTTGTTCTGCACGTCGCGGCGGTCCTCGGCGGTGAACAAGGCGTGCTTGTTGCCGAGGTCGTCGAGCTGGTTGTCGATGTCGTCCAGCGCCTTCTGGGCGTCTTCTTTGGTGGTGGCCTTGCGCAGGTCGCAGACCGCTTCGCCGAGCTTCTTGCCGTCTCTTTCGGCGGAATAGCGCTGGCTGCAGCCGCCTACCACCAGTGCGAGGGCCGTGACGGCCGCGATCGACGTGATCGTGAGCTTGTTCCTGGTCATCGTGGTCCTTGGCTCGTCAGGGGACGGGTCATGCGATCGCGACCGGCGCGGAGGGCGGCCGGTTGCGCCCGCCGCGCAGCTTGAACGCCAGGATGATCTCGGTGACACCTCGGATGAGGGCGCCGATGCCGACCCACACGATGAGGAGCCACGCGGAACGGCCCGGATACCCGATGGCCCAGACCCCGATCACCATCTCGACGATCCCCGCGGCGAGGAGCAGCCCCCACAGGCTCAGCACGTCGCGCTCGACGATGCTGAAGATGACGTCCGCGAAACCCTTGAGCAGCAGGTACCAGCCGATCAGCAACGCGAGGATGCCGAAGGTCTGGAACGGCGCCAGCACCGCCAGGATCCCGGCAACGACGAACAGGCCGCCGAGCACACCGTGGAGCCACTTCCACGACGCTGCGAACCCGATCGCCACGAACTCGTTGACTCCGGCGAGGATGAGCACGAAGCCGGTCATGTAGCCGATGAGCGCCGCACTACCGGGCTTCCACGCGAGCACGACGCAGGCGACGATCACCCACGCGATACCGGTGACGAGGAACAACCACCAGGCCTTGGTCAGTTGGCGGTCGGCTTCGGCCAACTCGGCTTCGGTCATCGACTCCATGCCTCTTCCTTCTGTCATCTCTCGAGCTGCTCGCGCACCTCGCGCTCTGCCAGCACCAACCGGAAGTGCTGTACGCGCGCGTCCGTCGTCCTGGCGAGGCTCGACTCGAGCAACTCTCGAATCACGTCGGGGCTGACGCTGGGAAACTCGACCTCGAGGCGGGCCGCGGACTCCTCCACCATGCGTGCGTCCCGCTCTTGGTCTCGGTGCGTCATCTGGCTTGCGAGTCGGACCCCACCATGAGGACTTCTGTTCACAATCGCGACGTTAGCCGCCTGCCGTGCGCCCGGGCGAACACCTCCGACGAGACGCGGGCGAGCCCGTCGACGCTGCCCGCCCTCCGCCGGGACACCGACCGACGGCCCTGGGCATACCATGACCTGCGAGGACGGCGAGCACGATGAGCGAAGCGAATCCACGACGGTCCCGGCCGGGACCCCGGCGAGCAGACGGTGAGCCCGCCGGCCCCGCCGAGGTGCGCCGCGCCGTGCTCGACGCGGCCGGGGACCTCTTCGCCCGCTTCGGCGTCACCGAAGTCACCTTGCGTGACGTCGCCGCCGGCGCGAACGTCCAGCTCGGGCTCATCTCACGCTACATCGGCAATCGTGACGAACTGATCCGGGCTGTCTTCGACGACCTGACCGAGGCGCTGGCCCGTGAGGTCGTCGAGCGCCCCCTCGAACAGATCAGCTTCGAGCGGGACTCCGTGATGGGGCGTTGGACGGTCATGCTCACCCACTACGCGATCACCGATCCCGGCGGCCCCCCGACCGGCGGGCCGTTCAACCCGATGCTCGCACTCGCGCAGGTCGTCGTCGACAACTACGGCCAGAACGAACGTTCGGCGCGTCTGCGCGGCGCCCAGATCGTGGCCTCCGCACTCGGGTGGAGGATCTTCGAGCGCTACCTGGTCGAAGCCGGCGATCTCGACCTCGAACTCGGGGTCCTCCGTGACGAGCTCACGGCCATGCACCGTCGCCTCGGGGCAACACCATGGCCCTCACCGCCGGACCCCGAACCCGGGCCACGCCGCTCCTAGGTGGCTGGTGTCGCACCCCCCTTGGATAAGGATCCGGCCAAACGGAGGGGCTTGGAGAACTGGAGCGCGCGAAATCGCGCTCGTGGTTCTCCGACCCCGGGACTTTGGCGCTGTGGTGCTCCAACCCCGGGACTTTGGCCGTGTGGTGCTCCAACCCCCGGGACTTTGGCCGTGTGGTGCTCCAACCCCGGGACTTTGGCCGTGTGGTGCTCCAACCCCCGGGACTCGTGCGGACCGGACCGTCGGCAATCCCCGTACTGGGCGAGCCCGCCCGGCGAAATCCCGACCTGGGCGCGCCCGCCCGGCGAAATCCCGACCTGGGCGCGCTCACCCCATCCGGATGGGCTGGGCGCGCCCAGAAGGCTGATTCGTCCGGCGGGCGCGCCCGGGAACCGGGTTCAGGCGAGGCCGGCGCGGATGGCGGCGGCGAGGGCGGCGCCGGCGGACGCGGGTGTGCGGCCGAGGCCGGTGGCGTTGACCCAACCGTGGATGAGGCCGCTGTGGCGCACGACCTCGGTCGGCACGCCGGCCTTGTCGAGGCGGGCGGCGTAGGCCTCGCCCTCGTCGCGGAGCACGTCGAAGCCGGCCGTCGTCACGTAGGCGGGACACACCTCGCGCAGGACGTCGTCGTCGGCGAGCAGCGGCGAGATGCGGGGGTCGGTGCCGGGGTCGTCGCCGATGTAGTGGTTGCGGTACCAGTCCATCTGCTTCTCGGTCAGGAAGAACCCGTCGGGGAAGAGCCGGTAGGAGTCGTGCTTGGACGACAGGTCGGTCACGGGATAGATCAGGACCTGCAGCGCCGGCGCCGGTCCGCCCTTGACGGCAGCTTGTTGGGCGACGACCGCGGCCAGGTTGCCCCCGGCACTGTCGCCCGCGACGGCGACGCGGTCGGCGTCTGCACCGAGGGACGCGGCTTGCGCGACCGCCCACTCGAACGCCGCCTGGCAGTCCTCGACCGCGGCCGGGAACGGGTCCTCCGGCGCGAGGCGGTAGCCGACCGCGAGCACGAGCGCACCGGTCTCGCGTGCGAGGTGGCGGGCCACGGGGTCGTGGGAGTCGAGGCTGCCCACGACCCAGCCGCCGCCGTGGAAGTACACGACGAGGGGCCGGCGGTCCGAGTTCGCCGGCGGTCGTGCCCGGTACAGCCGCGCCGGGATGTCGCCGGCAGGCCCGGGGATGCGCTGCTCCACGACCGCGTCCACGCGCAGCGGCTTGCCCGCGAAGACGCGCGCCTCCGCGTCGAGGCGCTTGCGTGCCTGCGGTGGCGGGAAGTCCTCGAAGGATTCCCCACCGAGGCGGTTCATCAACGCCAGGGCGAGGCGCACCTCGGGCGCCAACTCCTGCCCGTCGATCCGGTACGGCTGACCGGTGGAGAGGAGGTGCTGGAGCGGTTCGGGCAAGGCGGCACCGAAGCGCATCACCGCACCTGCGGCCCGTTCGGTCATCTCGGCGAGCAAGGTCATCGCTTCCGGCCCTCCGCTGCGGCCCCGGCATGGACGTAGGAGACCGTACCCGCACGGCCGCCTACGGGGCCGGTGCACGTCAAGCGCGCAGGAGCCGTTCGATCGCGCGCACGGCCTCGTCGACCATGTCCTCTCGGGGTTCCGAGCCGTGGCGGCCCTCGGCGTGGGCGACGCAGTGGCGCACGTGCTCGTCGAGGAGTCCCAGCGCGACGCTCTGGAGGGCCTTGGTGACCGACGCGATCTGGGTCAGCACGTCGATGCAGTAGGCGTCCTCGTCGATCATGCGCTGCAGGCCGCGGACCTGGCCTTCGATGCGGCGCAAGCGCTTCTGGTAGTCGTCCTTGCTGATCGTGTAGCCGCGCATGGGCACTCCTCCGGGATCGGGGGCGGCGGGTCAGGCAGGCCGGAAGCGGCGCAGCCGCAGGCTGTTGGTCACGACGAACACGCTCGAGAACGCCATCGCGGCGCCGGCGATGAGCGGGTTCAACAACCCCGCGGCGGCCAGGGGGATCGCCGCCACGTTGTAGGCGAACGCCCAGAACAGGTTGCCCTTGATCGTGGCGAGCGTCCGCCGCGACAGGCGGATCGCGTCGGCCGCGGACCGCAGGTCGCCGCGCACGAGGGTGATGTCGGATGCCTCGATCGCGACGTCGGTGCCGGTGCCCATCGCGAGACCGAGGTCGGCCTGTGCGAGGGCGGCGGCGTCGTTCACGCCGTCGCCGACCATGGCGACGACGCGGCCGGCGTCCTGGAGGCGGCGGATCTCCGCGACCTTGTCCCGCGGCAGGACCTCGGCGTGGACCTCGTCGATGCCGACCTCGGCGGCGACGGCGCGGGCGGCGCGTTCGTTGTCGCCGGTCAGCAGCACCGGGGTGAGCCCGAGGGCCCGCAAGCGGCGAACCGCCTCCGGCGACGTGTCCTTGACGGTGTCGGCGACGACGAGGACGGCGCGGACGCAGCCGTCCCAGCCGACGAGGACGGCGGTGCGGCCTGCGTCCTGTGCGGCGGCCATGGCCGCTTCGAGGGCGGGCGACGCCGCGAGGCCGGCGTCGGCGAGGAAGCGCGGACGGCCCGCGACCACGTCATGGCCGTCGACGGTCCCCGCGACGCCGAGGCCGTGGGTGCTCGCGAAGGCGTCCACCGCCGCGAGCTCGACGCCGCGGTCGCGGGCGCCCTGCGCGATCGCGGCGGCGATGGGGTGCTCGCTCGCGTCCTCGACGCTGCCGGCGAGGCGCAGCGCCTCGGCCTCGGTGGCCGCGTCGGTGACCACGTCGACGAGGGTCATGCGCCCGTCCGTGACGGTGCCGGTCTTGTCGAGGACGATCGTGTCGACCGCCCGCGTCGACTCGAGGATCTCGGGGCCCTTGATCAGGATGCCGAGCTGAGCGCCGCGGCCGGTGCCGACCATGAGCGCCGTCGGCGTCGCGAGGCCGAGGGCGCACGGGCAGGCGATGATCAGCACCGCCACCGCGGCCGTGAACGCCACCGCCGAACCGGCGCCCCAGCCGAGCCAGAACCCGAGGGTCCCGGCCGCGAGCGCGATGACGGTCGGGACGAAGACCGCCGAGACCCGGTCGGCGAGACGCTGCACGGGGGCCTTGCCGGTCTGCGCATCGGTCACGAGACGGGCGATCTGGGCCAGCGCCGTGTCGGCGCCGACACGGGTCGCGCGCACGACGAGGCGGCCGCCCGCGTTGACTGTGGCGCCGGTGACGGCGTCGCCGGGGCCGACCTCGACGGGCACGCTCTCGCCCGTGAGCAGCGACGCGTCGATCGCCGAGGTGCCTTCCTCGACGACGCCGTCGGTTGCGACCTTCTCGCCGGGGCGCACGACGAAGCGGTCGCCGACGGCGAGGTCCTCGACGGCGATGCGCGTCTCCACGCCGTCGCGCAGCACGGCGACGTCCTTGGCGCCGAGTTCGAGCAGCGCCCGCAGCGCCGCGCCGGAGCGGCGCTTGGCGCGGGCCTCGAAGTAGCGGCCCGCGAGGATGAACACGGTGACCCCGGCGGCGACCTCGAGGTAGATCTCGTGCTGGCCGCCACCGCGGGTCATGCTCAGGTCGAAGCCCATGCGCATGTCCGGCGTGCCGGCCTGGCCGAAGAACAGGGCGTAGAGCGACCAGCCGAACGCGGCGAGGGTGCCGACCGAGATGAGGGTGTCCATCGTGGCGGTGCCGTGGCGCAGGTTCGTCCAGGCGGCACGGTGGAACGGCAGCGCGCCCCAGACGATCACGGGCGCGGCGAGGGTGAGCGACAGCCACTGCCAGTCGTCGAACTGCAGCACGGGGACCATCGCCATCAGGATGACCGGGACCGCCAGCACCGTCGAGACGACGAGGCGGTCGCGCAGCGAACGCGTCGGGTCGTCGCGCTCGTCCCCGCCGTCGTGGTCGGCGCTGCCCGGGGGTTCGGGGACATGGGCCTTGTACCCGGCGGCCTCGACCTCGGCGACGAGGCGGGCGTCGTCGACTCCGGCGGCGACGTCGACGCGGGCCTGCTCGGTCGCGTAGTTCACCGTCGCCGTCACGCCGTCGAGCTTGTTGAGCTTGCGCTCGATGCGGGTCGCACACGAAGCACAGGTCATGCCCTCGATGTCGAGGTCGACGAAGCGGTGCTCGACGGCGGCCGCGTTCTGGGGGCTCGCGGGGGCGCTCACGGGTGGCCCCCCATGTGGGGCTGGTCCTGGACCGGCGGGGCGGGCTGCGCCGGTGCGTCGGGGCCGGTCGCGGCGCCGAGCGCCCAGCCGCCCCCGAAGGTGACCGCGAGGATCAGCGCGAAGGCGCCGAGGCGGGCCGCGACGTTCACCGCTGCACCTCGTAGCCCGCCTCCGTCACGGCCGCGACGACCGCCGCGTCGTCGAGCGGCGCATCGGAGGTCACCTCGACGCGGCCGCTCGCGAGGTCGACGTCGACGCCGGTGACGCCGGCGAGCGCCGACACCTCCTCGGTCACCGATGCCACGCAGTGGCCGCAGGTCATGCCGTTCACCTGGTAGGTCGTGGTCGCCATCTCGATGCTCCGATCGGGAGTTCTCTCGCGGACGTCCCGATACTATACCCCCCTGGGGTATGTTGCAAGGATCCGACAGCAGATCGATCGTGTCCTCGAGGGCCTGGAGGTCCTCGGGGCTGAGGATCACGGCAGCCGGGGCACCGTTGCGAGTGCTGCGCGTCAGCAGCCCGTAGCGGCCTCCAGCGTCCGGCACGCCTCGGCCATACGCGACGGCGAGAGCGCACTCACCCGGCGGCGGAAGCGGTCGCGCGCGAGGGTGTGGATGTTGTCGAAGTTCGCGACGCAGTCGGTGGGCAGGCCGTCGGCTTCGGCGCTGAGCTCGAGCTCGGAGACGAGGCCGCGTCGCGTCCTCGTGAGCGCCACGACCACCACCGAGGCGATCCGATCGGCGACCGGGTCGCGGGTCAGGACCAGGACGGGGCGGTCACCGCCGGGCGTCGCGGCGAACCAGACCTCACCGCGTTGCATCTGCCCAGTCCGTCCAGTCCTCCGCCGGGCCCCAGTCCGCGATGTCGGCGAGCGATCGCTCGGCCTCGGTCAGGGGCGCCTCCTCCCAGCGCGCGTCGTCGTCCTCGCTCGCGAGCCGCACGAGGTGCCTACGCAGTGCGTCGCGCAGCAAATGGGAGCGATCCACGCCCAGTCGCTCGGCCCACCGCTGCGCCGCCGCGGCGTCGGTGGCGTCGACCCGGAAGCTCAACATCGTCATACGGCGACCATAACACGTATGACACCTTGGGCCAGGGCACGATTCAGGGGAACGAAGCGGTTGGCGCCGGTGGCGCGACCTGCGTGCCGCCCCCGGGTGGCGCATAGAGTCCCCGGGCACGAGATGAACGACATGGACCCCGACGACCCCGGGCCCGAGGACTGCCTCGCGCCGACGCCCTACCTCGACTGGACCCATCCCGACGTGTCCGCCTTCGCGGAGCGGGTCTGTCGCGAGGCCGGCGCGACGACCGAGCGCGACAAGGCCGTGGCGCTGTTCCTCGCCGTGCGCGACGGGATCCGCTACGACCCCTACGCCGTCAGCGCCGACCCCGAGGTGTTCCGGGCGAGCAACGTCGTCCACCAGCAGGCCGCGTTCTGCATCCCCAAGGCCGTGCTCCTCAGCGCCGCGTGCCGCGCGGTCGGCATCCCCGCCCGCCTCGGCTTCGCCGACGTCCGCAACCACCTCCAGAGCGCCAAGCTGCGCGAGGCGATGGGCACCGACGTGTTCGCGTTCCACGGCTACAGCGAGCTGTGGCTCGGCGGCCACTGGCTCAAGGTGAGCTCGGCTTTCAACCGGGAGCTCTGCGAGCGCTTCGGGACCCGCGTGCTCGACTTCGACGGCGAGCACGACGCCTTGTTGCACCCCTTCGACACCGACGGCAACAGGCACATGGAGTACGTCCGCGACAGGGGCAGCTACGCCGACCTGCCTCTCGAGGAGATCGTCGAGGGCTTCGCCGAGTTCTACGGAGCGCCCGCGCGCTCGGTCCTCGCCGCATCCGACACCCGCGACGAAGCCTTCGAACACGGCTGAGCACGCTCGCCAAACGCCGAGATCGAGGTGTTGCCGCCAGCAACTACGCCTCGGGACCGCGACACGACAGCCCCTCGTCGTCTTGGTGAGCGGGCGGCGCGGACCGTTGAATGGGACGCCGCGAACCTGGACGGAGCACACCATGACCACGACGCGTCCGCGCTGGATGGACGACGAGACCGAGGCGCTGGAGAAGCTCGCCTACGACTTCTTCACCAAGGAAGCCACGCCGAACGAGGAGCGCTACGGCCGCCAACAGCACGTCGACCGCGAGCTGTGGACCAAGGCCGGCGAGATCGGCCTGCTCTGCGCCTCGATCCCGGCGGAGTTCGGCGGCGGCGGCGGCACGTTCGCGCACGAGGCCGCGATCATCACGGGACAGATCCGGGCCATGGCCCCGAGCCTCGGCAACGGCGTCCACTCCGGCATCGTGGCGCACTACGTCAACGCCTACGGGTCCCACGACCACAAGTCGACCTGGCTGCCGAAGATGGCCACCGGCGAGGTCGTCGGCGCCGTCGCGATGACCGAGCCGGGCACGGGGTCGGACCTGCAGGCCGTCGCGACGACCGCCCGCCGCGACGGCGACGACTACGTCATCGACGGCTCCAAGACCTTCATCACGAACGGGTTCCACTGCGACCTCGTCATCGTGGTCGCCAAGACCGACCCGAGCCAGGGTGCGGGGGGCATCTCGCTGATCCTCGTCGAGGCCGACCGTGCGGGCTTCTCCCGCGGCCGCAACCTCGAAAAGGTCGGCCAGCACGGCCTCGACACCTGCGAGCTCTTCTTCGACGACGTCCGTGTGCCGGCGACGAACCTGCTCGGCGAGAGCGAGGGGCGCGGCTTCGTCCAGCTCATGGAACAGCTCCCCCAGGAACGCCTGATCCTGTCCGTCGGCGCGGTCGCCGCGACCCACCTGAGCGTGCAGGAGACGGTCAAGTACGTCAAGGAACGCCAGGCTTTCGGCAAGGCGCTCTTCGCCTTCCAGAACACCCGCTTCGAGCTCGCCGAGTGCGACACGCTCGCGAGCGTGTCCCAGAGCTTCCTCGACGACTGCGTCGACAAGCACCTCGCAGGCGCCCTCGGCGTCACCGACGCCGCCAAGGTCAAGTGGTGGACGACCGAGCAGCAGACCGTCGTCGCCGACCGCTGCCTCCAGCTCTTCGGCGGCTACGGCTACATGGTCGAGTACCCAATCGCGAGGCTGTGGGCCGACGCCCGCGTCCAGAAGATCTACGGCGGCACGAACGAGATCATGAAGGAGTTGATCTCCCGCGCGCTGTGAGTCCCGCCCTCGCGCTTGGCATGCCAACATGGCGCCATGACAAGTGCGGTACTCACCCCCGACATACGCGACGCGCTCACGGCAGGACACCTCGGCCACCTGGCCACGGTCAATCCCGACGGCAGCCCCCAAGTCAGTGTGGTGTGGATCGGCCTCGACGGCGACGACATCGTCGCCGGGCACATGGGCCGGGGCCGCAAGGTCGCCAACATCGCCCGCGACCCTCGCGTCGCGCTCACCGTCGAGGCCGAGGGCGCCAACCCCGTCGGCATGGCGAACTACCTGATCGTGCACGGCACCGCCCGCCTCGTCGAGGGCGGCGCACCCGAGCTGCTCCAGCGCCTGGCCGAGGTCTACATCGGTCCCGGGTGAAGTTCCCGCCCTTCGACAACCCGCCGCCGGGACACGTCATCCACATCTCCGCCGAGCGCGTCGGCGGCGTCGGCCCCTGGGTGGACTGACCGCCGGGCCGGGCCGGCGGCCACTCCGGATCCGTCACCGGCCAGAGGCGACCCCGAGGTCCGCGAGGACGAGGTCGGCGACGCGGAAACCGGAGTCGACGGCCTGGTGGGTGGCGACGCCCTTGCCGCCCGCGTCGCAGCCGACGATGTAGAGCCCGTCGAGCGGCGTGCGCGGGTTCGGCTTGTTCTTGCCTTCCTGCTCCATCGTCTGGGCGATGCCGATGCACTCGCCGCCCGCGCCGGGTACGACGGCGTCGCGGGTGAGGTTCGAGACGCTGCGGGTCGTGTAGGACTCACGCCGCACGATGTGGTCCGCCAGCGTGGGCCACGCCTCGAGTGCGGTCTCGTGGATCCGCGCGATCGCGTCCTCGCTCATGGGCGAGTCGGGGTCGGGGTCGGCGAGGGTGCCGATGAGCACGACCTGGCTGCCGTCGCCGGGCGCGAGGCCGGGGTCCCACAGCGCCGGTGTCGACCAGTAGAGCTGGGCGATGTCGGGCCAGTCGCCCGCACGCGCCGCCTCGTAGCGCTCGGTGGTCCACCACGAGCGGTTCCCGAACGCGAGGCCCGCGGGCGGGAACACCGGCGCGTCGAGGAAGTAGCGGATCCCGGCGATGCCCCACGACGGCTCGAGGTCGGCCACGTACTCGACGTACTCGGGTGGGAAGTGCTCCGCGCCGGCGAGCGCGAGCACGGTCGGCTGGATGCCGGCGTTGGAGATCACCGCCCGCGCCCGCACCTCGCCCTGGGGCGTGACGATGCCGACGGCTCGGCCGTCCTCGACGATGATCGCCTCGACCCGCGCCTTGGTCGCGAACGTGCCGCCGTGGTCGCGCACGTAGTCGGCCGCGACCTCGAGCGTGCGGCCGATGCCGCCGCGCCAGTACTGGAACGCCCCGCCGGCGAGCATGAATCCGCGCAGGCAGATGCGGATCGCCTCCGGCGCCGGGATGCGGTCGGGGCCGACGAGGAAGAACATGTTCAACATCACGCAGATGTAGGCGAGCGGTCCCGCGGGCAGGTCGAAGCGGTCCAGCCAGTCCAGGATCGGGACGTCCGCGAGCGCGTCGATGTCGTCCTCGCCGAGGGCGAATACCGCCATCGCCATCTCGACGACGGGCTGCATCTGCTCGGCCGTGAGGTCGAAGGTCTGCGCGAACGCGTCGAGGGGGTTGTCGCTGTCGCTGGGGACCATGCGCAGCCAGCGGCCGTCGTCGGTGCGGTACACGATCCCGCCGCTCTGCTGCTGCTCCGGCGGCGGGATCGCGAGGGGCACGTCGTCGGTGCGTCCGAGGCGCTTCAACAACTCGTCGTAGCGCGACGGCCCGCCGGGGATGGCGACGACGGGCCACATCTCGTAGCCGTAGCCCTGGCGGTGCAGCGTCATCGCCTTGCCGCCGGCGCGGTCGTTCTTCTCGGCGAGGCACACCGCGAGCCCCGCCTCGGCGAGGAGGGCGGCGATCGTGGCGCCCCCGGGGCCGGCCCCTATCACGATTACGTCGTAGCGCTCGCGCATCAGCTCCCCCGTGGTCGCCGCCCGATTCTGGCAGGCACCGGCCTCGGGTCCCGTGAACCTGAGATCTCACGGGCTCGCGTCAGGGCTCGCGTTAGTGTCGCCGCGATGGCGGACGAACGCATCGAGTTCCTGTACGGCCCCGGTATCGATCCCGACGACTTCGACCTCGACGACGTCGACGTGCGCTCGAAGTTGTTGGAACGCTCCTTCAAGGCCCGGATCAGCGAGATCCAGCTGGCAGGACGCGAGATCATCGCCGCCCAGATCCTCGGCGACGAACCTCCCGAAGCCTGGGCGACCGTGCAGCGGCTGCAAGGGCTCGGCGTCGACAGGGACTCGATCTTCTCCCAGATGGCGCTCGCGTTCTCCCCCGTGATCATGGCCGCCCTCGATCGGGAGGAGCGACCGGACCCGGACGCTTACCGGGAGGCGCTGGCGGCGTTGCCGCTCCCCGATGGCCCCGCGGTCGCCGATGCCCTGACCGAGGTCGTGCGCACGTCGCCGGGGATCTCGGCTGACGAGGCGGAGAGGGCCACCGTCGAGAGCCTCGGCTACCCGGCAGGCAACGCCGCGGTTCGTGCCCTCGTCGACAGGACGATGGACGAGTTGGTCGACCGCCACGGCTTGCTGGCCTACGCCGCCGGGGATCACCTGGTTCACGCCGTCGACCTCACGTCCGGGATCGTGCTCACCCACGTCGTCACCGCGTCCACCCGTCTCACCGCAGCGGAGGAAGTCCTGCTCCCGGCATTCGACCTGGCGGCCTTCGGCCGGCACGACCGGCCGCGACCGGGCCCCGACGAAGACGACTTCGCGTCCGCCGTCCACGACGGCGGGTTCGGCTGGCTCGGACCCGACGGCTGGCTCGACGACTACCCCGAGGGCACCGTGCTCGCCGTGCGGGTCGATCCCGACGGTGAGGTCGACATCGACGTGCTCGACGCGGCGCCAGCGTGCGACGACGATCTCGTCGCCCTCCTGCGAGCCGGATACGACCGGACCGTCGAGGAGCCGTGGCTCCCCGTCGAGGCCGATGACCTCGTCCTCGCCGTCCTCCTCGAGGATCCGCACGCGTTCGACGAGCCGGTCGCCCCGCTGTCGGAGCTCGCCGCGGCAGCGGGCTTGGAACGCCGGGGCGCCTCGGTGGCCCACGACGAGAGCGTGTGGCACAACGACGTCCGCTTGCACCGCACCTGGCGGGTGTTCGAGCACATGAGGGACGACCGCGACGCAGCCTCGAAGGTCCTGCACGTCCTCGACGTGGCCGACTTGACGGCGGGCGTGGACCCCGATGCGATCCCCGGCGTCGCCGGGCCCGTCGACACCGCGATGCTGCGCGAGGTCCTCGCCGACCTGCGCGACGAACAAGTCCTCCTCGAGGTGATCGAGGAGCTCTACGAGAGCGTCGATGCCGGAGGGCGGCTGCGCGCCCGAGCGTTCGTC
Source organism: Acidimicrobiia bacterium (assembly GCA_046331095.1). Taxonomy (GTDB): domain Bacteria; phylum Actinomycetota; class Acidimicrobiia; order UBA2766; family UBA2766; genus JAIBAC01. The sequence continues at coordinate 111,244 of JAXLRM010000004.1, read as the reverse complement.
GAGGGTCTGCTCGCCGCCGCGTCCAAGGGGGGCGAGGTCGCGCGGGCGAGGCTCGTGGCGGCCGTCGGGTCCGAGAAGGACTGCGAGCTCGACGTCGCCGAGCAGCATCTCGAGCTCGCGCACGAGGCCGACCCGAACCTCGGGCTCGTGATCGACCGCTTGGCCTGGTACGCGTCCGACCGGGGCGACGCGGCCAAGGCGGTTCGACTGTGGCGGCAATTGGAGCCGTCTCCCGCCTTCGCCCGCGACCTCGCCGAGATCGAGGCGTTCGCGAGGCCGGCGCACAGCGACCTGGGCCGCAACCAGCCGTGCTGGTGCGGTTCGGGCCGCAAGTTCAAGCAGTGCCATCTCGGTTCCGTCGAGGCGGCACCGTTGCCCGACCGCGTCGGCTGGTTGTGCCGCAAGGCCGCCGCCTTCGTGGAACGCTACGGCTGGGAGGCGCGCACCGACGTCGTCGACGTGGCCCTGACTCGTGCGGTCGATCCCGAAGACGACAGCGCCATCGGTACCGCTTTGGAGGACCCGATCGTGCTGGACCTCGTCCTGACCGAGGGAGGCTGGTTCGAGCGCTTCACCGAGGAGCGCGGCTCGCTGCTGCCCGACGACGAGGCGCTCCTCGCTGCGTCGTGGATGCTCGTCGACCGCAGCGTCTACGAGGTCCTGGAGGTCCGACCCGGCAGCGGACTCGACCTTCGGGACCTGCGCAGCGGGGATGTGCTCTCGGTGCGCGAGCGCACTTTCAGCCGCTCGGTGTCCCCTGGGGTCATGATCTGTGCCCGGGCCGTACCCGACGGCGAGACGAACCAGCTCATCGGTGGGCTGTTCCCGGTGCGTCCCGGCAACGAGGAGCACCTGCTCGACGTCCTCGACGGCGGCGACCCCCTCGAGATCGCGTCGTGGGTTTCCCAGCTGCACCGCCCACCGACACTGCAAACGCGCGAGGGCGAATCCCTCGTGGAATGCGAGCTCGTCATCGACGTCGGCGACGCGGTCGCGGCCCGCGCGTTCCTCGACGCGACCTACGAGGACGACGACACCGCCGACGCCGGCGCCGACGCCGACGCGTGGCGGGAGATGTTCGCTCTCAACGAGGACGAGGAGATCCTGCGTGCCCGCCTCGGTCTCGACGGCACGCGTCTGACGGTGAGCACCACGAGCGAGGAACGTGCGGAGCGGATCCTGAGCGCCGTCCGCGCCGCGCTCGCCGGGGCTGTGGTGGTCAGCGACGAACGCACGCCGATGGACGTGGCGTCGATCCTGCGGCGCAAGGAGCTCGAAGAGAGCCTCTTCCCGGCCGCCCACGCCGATGCGGAGCCTGCGTGGGCCGACGGTCCGGAAGCCGCCGAGGCGCTCTCGGAGATCAGGGACCGCTTCGAGCTGCGCTGGTGCGACGAATCGGTGCCGGCGCTCGACGGCCTCACACCGCGGGAGGCGGCGGCAGACCCGACCACCCGCGAGCGGCTCGTCCGTCTGATAGCGAGCTTCGAGAACCCCCCAATGCAGACTGCCGTGACGATGCGCCCCGAACGCCTACGCGAACTGCTCGGCCTGTGACGGGCCCGGGCGCGTCGCACGCGGGACCGAGGGCGATCCATCCGCCGCCACGGGCTCGGAGCGACCGTGACCCCGCGCACCGGAGCCCACGATGATCGTCTTGGTCCACGGCGTCCCCGAGACCGACTCCTACTGGGATCCGTTGCGGGCGCTGATCCGCGAGCCTGTCACCGCGTTGGCGCTTCCCGGCTTCGGTTGCCCCCGCCCCGCCGGCTTCGGCGCAACCAAGGACGACTACGCCGACTGGCTCGCGAGCCGGCTCGAGGCGGTCGGGGAACCGGTGGATCTCGTTGGCCACGACTGGGGTGCCGGGCTCACCTACCGGATCGCCACGACGCGACCGGACCTGGTCCGCTCCTGGGCCGCAGATGTCGCCACCATCGTGCACCCCGACCAGGTCTGGCACGACTTCGCGCGCATCTGGCAGACCCCGGGAGAAGGCGAAGCTCTCGTCGAAACCCAGCTCGCCACTGCCGTGGAGGACCAGGTTCCCATGTTCGAGGCGATGGGGCTGCCCCGCGACGACGCGGCCGCGATGATCGGGCGGGTGGACCGGACCATGGGCACGTGCATCCTCGACCTCTACCGGTCGGCTACTCCGAACACCTACGCCACCTGGGGTGCGCAGATGGGCCCCACCGCTGCTCCCGGTCTGGTCATCCACGCCGTCGAGGACCCTTTCGACGATGCCCGGCGCAGCGAAGAGGTCGCCGAGATCCTCGGCGCACGTACCGGCCGCCTCGAAGGTCTGGGTCACTTCTGGGCCGCGCAGGATCCCGAAGCCGCGCTCGGGCTGCTCGGCGAGTTCTGGGCCTCGCTCGGCTGACAAGCGCAACTGCCGCGGGGCCCGCGTGAGAGCCGCGTCGGCGGATCCGGGCACACGCCTGCACAAGCGTTGACAGCGACCCTGCGCGGTAGTCGAATTGGCGGCGTCACCGGTCAATCCGATCAGTGCTGCCGCCGCACGATAGGAGTCGACAATGTCCAACGGGGCGCTACCCCCTGCCGCCGTCCTCGTCGCCCAGACCGTTTCGGACTTCGACAAGTGGAAGTCGGTGTTCGACGAGAACGAGCAAGCACGCCGTGCCGGGGGGATCCTCGGCCATCACGTCAACCGGGGCGAGGACGACCCCAACCTCGTGACCGTGTACCTCGCCGTCGCCGACATCGACACTGCCCGTGCGTTCGCCGCTTCCGACGACCTGCGCGAGAGGATGAAGCAAGCCGGGGCCACAGGTCCGCCCCAACTGACCTGGCTCACTCCCGTGCGGGAAGCGATCGTCTGGGACCGCGAAGTCCCCGCCTTCATGCTCTCGCACCACGTCGCCGACTTCGACCGCTGGCTCGAGGGCTACGACGCGGCGGCTTCGCTTCAGAAGGCCGGTGGCATCATCGGCCAGGCCGCGAACCGCTCGCTCGACGATCCGTCCCTGGCCGTCGTGTACCACCAGGCCGAGACCTTCGACACCCTGCGCGAGTTCCTCGACATGGCCGAGCTGAAAGAGGTCATGGCCGAGGCTGGTGTGGTCTCCACACCGGAGGTCACGTTCTGGACCGGTGGCTGGGCAGGCCGCTACACCTGATCCGATCTCGCAGGTGCCGCCCGCGCACCGGAGCGCCCGCCGGTCACTGCCCGCGCTTGCGTGACAGGTAGCGGACACCGGCCTCGCGGCACTCTGGGTCGGCGAGGGCACTCGAGAGGACGTCGGCGTCGGACCAGCTCCGCCCGGCGCCCACCATCGACTCGGTCACGGCATTGGTGTGGACCTTCGTGGCCACCAGCGCCAGCTTCGGCATCCGCACCAAGGTGGCGACGAGTTCGTCGACCGCAGCGTCGAGTCCCGCCGCGGGGACCACGCTGTTGACGAAGCCCGCAGCGTGGGCCTCCGCGGGCCCGAACTCGCGGCAGGTCATGACCAGTTCCTTGGTGCGGGCCGGGCCGATCTCGCGGACGAGGCGCGGGATGCCTCCCCAGGCCAACGGGATACCGAGCTCCACCTCGGGGATAGAGAACCGGGCGTCGTCGGCAACGACGCGAAGGTCGCATCCGGCAGCCAGGACCAGGCCTCCGCCGACGCACCACCCCTGGATGCGGGCCACGGTAACGGCCTGCATCTCCTCGAGCGCGCGGCCCATGCGCCAACCTGCGTCGGCGGCAGCACGAGGATGCTCGGTGTCGACGGAGCCGAACGACACGAGATCGAAGCCTGCGCAGAACGCCCGGCCCCGTCCCGAGACCACGACCACCTTCAGGTCGGGGTGGGTGTCGAACCAGCGCGCCGCTGCCTCGATCTCGCCCAGCGTCTCCACCGAGAGCGGGTTCAGCTTCTCGGGCCGGTTCAGCGTGAGCGACCCGCGCTCGCCGTCGACCGCCACTTCGATCGTCTCGAACTGCACGGCCGGTGATGCTACAGAGCCACGGACGCCGCCGGCGCTCGTGCGCCGATCAGATTCCGGCGAGCTGCCAGACGTCGAGCCGAGCCGTGCCCGCGGCGCCGGACACGAACGGCACGACTTCCTGCCGAGTGGCGTCGCCGAGGTCGACCACGGACGTGAACGCGTCGCGGCCGCCTACGAAGACCTCCAGCACCGACTCGTCGAGGAACGCGCGCACGTCGACGCGAGTGGGCTGCGGAGCAGACGACATCGCGGCGGACTCTGCTCCGCTCGTCACCGTGGCGTGGGCAAGGTCCGGTGCGAACCGGTGGGTCCCCGCGCGCGAGCGGACCTCGAAGCCGCAGACCGCCGGACGGTCGAGACGGAAGCTCGCCGCGAGCTCCGCTGCCCGCTCCTCGAGCACTATCCCCGTGACCGGTCCCGCGTCGGGACCGAAGACCGCCTCGGCACGGCGGTGCTCCTGCCGCAACGTGGCGAGCTCGGCGACGGGTGCGATCTCGAGCGCCCCGTCGGCAGCGATACCGACTTCACGCGGGAGGCTGAGACAGCCCGCCCAGTCGGGGCCGCGGGGGCCGCGGATCCAGCCGACGACGACGCTGCGGGCGCCGTCGTCGAAGGTGTTCGTCGCGTAGAAGGCGCGTCCGTGGTCGAAGGTGCGCCACGCGTCCCCGACGTGGCGTTCGCCGCGGAACTCGCCGACGCTGTAACGCACGGGACCGTACGGAGAGATCAGCAGCACCCAGCGGTCGGCGACGCCGAAGTAGTTGGGACACTCGAGGCCGCGGCGCACCGACGTGTCGCCTCGGCACAGGCGGCCGCGGTACTCCCAGTCCAACAGGTTCTCGCCCCGGTACAGGAGGACACTCCCGCCCGGAAGCCCGCGCTCGCGCCCTGCCAGCAGCATCCACCACCAGCCGTCGTGACGGAACACGTAGGGGTCGCGCCAGTGGCGCACCCGTGCTCCGTCGTGGACGGACTGGGTCAGGACCGGGTTGTGCCGGTACCGGTGCCAGCTCAGCAGATCGTCGCTGCCGTGGGCTGCGCACTGGTCGGCGCCGGCACGCGCCAGCGTCGCGAGGCCGGCCACGCCGATGCGCGTGTAGAGGATCGTCGGTGTGCCGTCGGGCGCGATCGCGCAGCATCCCGAGAAGCAATGCCGCTCGCGCAGACCGCCACCGGGGGCCAGCGCGACGGGTTGGTGGTCCCAGTGCACGAGATCGGTGCTGGTCGCGTGGCCCCAGTGGATCCGGCCCCAGCGCGGCCGGTAGGGGTTGTGCTGATAGAAGAGGTGGTACACGCCGTCGTGCACGAGCGTGCCGTTGGGGTCGTTCATCCACCCCGACGGCGCCGTGAAGTGGAACCGGGGGCGCCCCGCCATGGTGCGCCCGAAGCTACCTATCCACGTGGGGTGTGCGCGCCCAGAAGCCCGAGGCCCAGGAGACGGCAGGCAACGGGTTCGAGCACGAGCCAGGGATGGTGGGCCGCGGGGTGGGTGCCCGCCGCGTCCCAGCCGGCGAGCTCGACGAGGATCCGCAGAGCGTGGACCTTGCGATGCCAGTCGAGGTTGTCCGCGTCGACGGCGCTGCAGGTGCCGTCGGCGAGCCTGCCGTAGGTGGAGAGGAACCGCCCGGCGACGTTGCGGCCGAGTCGGCGCATCACCGCTGCCCCGGCCGCGGGAAGCCGGATCGGCGGGTTCGCGAGCATCAGGTCGGCGAAGCCGAGGGTGAAGCCGGGATGCGCGACGCGGGCGACGGTCCAGTCGACGAGGGCGGGTCCGGCGTCGGTCGCGATCACGTTGAACGGGTGCAGGTCGCCGTGTGTGATCACGAGTGCACGGGATCGGGGTTCGGTGGCGAGGAGCCGCTCCCCGGCCGCGGCGATGTCACGATGGCCGAGCGCGGCGGCAACACCGGCCTGTTGCTCGACGAAGCCGGCGGTCGTCGTCGGGACCGTTGTGTCGAGCGCGTCGAGCGCCTCGGCGAGCGGCGCGGGGTCGAGGGCGTGGAGGTCGGCAGCGAGACGGGCGAGCTGGTCGGGGAGTCGACGGAGCAGGTGGGGGATCTCGGTGGCCACGGCTCCGATGCCGAGCCCCGACATCGGCGACCGGCCGTCGAGTGCGTCCATCACGATGAGATAGCGGCCCAGGGGTCCCGCCGCCCCGGCACTGAGGCGCACCGCAGGTGTCGGGAAGCCCTGCCCGGCGACGGCACGCTGGACCGTCGCCTCCCACTCGCCTGCAATCGGGTCGGGGACGATGCGGGCCACGAGGTCGCCTTCGAGCCCGGGGGGCGCGTCGGCGAGGCGGAAGCGCAGCATCTCGGCGTAGAAGCCGCCGGTGAGCGGGACCGGCGGTGCCGCGAGCTCGAGGTCCACGCGGCCAGTGGCCTCGCGCAGCGTTGCCACCAGGGCGGTGACTGTTGCGGCGCGCGCCGCTGGGACTTCCTTCACGGTGCCCACGGTAACGGTCGGCGACCCGGCGAAATCGGCTTCTGGGCGCGCCGACCCTATCCACGTGGGGTGTGCGCGCCCAGAAGCCGACGGGCGTCACGGGTAGAAGCGCCGCTTCGCCCACAACGAGACGTAGACGAGCGCGACGAGCGCGGGCACCTCGACGAGGGGCCCGATGGTGCCGGCCAGGGCCTGTCCCGACGTGACCCCGAAAACCGCGATAGACACGGCGATCGCGAGCTCGAAGTTGTTGCCCGCCGCCGTGAAGGCCACCGACGCGTTGCGTTCGTAAGGCAGGCCGAGCCGGTGGCCGAGCACGAACGAGCCGCCCCACATGAGCCCGAAGTACACGAGCAGCGGTAGCGCGACGCGGGCGACGTCGAAGGGGTGCTCGGTGATCTGGCGTCCCTGCAAGGCGAAGAGCACGACGATCGTGAACAACAGCCCGTACAGGGCCACCGGTCCGATGCGGGGCAGGAACCGGTTCTCGTACCAGTCGGTGCCGCGGCGGGCCTCGAGCAGTGTGCGTGTCAGGAAACCGGCCAGCAGCGGGATGCCCAAGAAGACGAGGACGGACTTGGCGATCGCCCACAGCGAGACGTCGAGCGCAGCGGTGTCGAGGCCGAGCCAGCCGGGCAGCACCGCCAGGTAGAACCAGCCGAGCACCGAGTACATCACGATCTGGAACACCGAGTTCACCGCGACGAGCACGGCGGCGAGCTCGCGGCTGCCGCACGCCAGGTCGTTCCAGACCAGGACCATGGCGATGCAGCGGGCGAGACCGACGATGACGAGGCCGGTGCGGAGCTCGGGCAGGCCGGCCAGGAAGACCCAGGCAAGGGTGAACATGAGCAGCGGGCCCACGACCCAGTTCAACAGGAGCGAGAGCGCGAGGACGCGGCGGTCGGCGAGCTCGTCGCCGACGTGGGTGTAGCGGACCTTGGCGAGGACGGGGTACATCATCGCCAGCAACCCGATCGCGATCGGGAGCGACACCGTGTCAACCTTGATGGCTTCGAGGGCGACGTCGAGGTCGGGTACGGCCCGACCCAGTGCCAGCCCCGCGGCCATTGCGAGGCCGATCCACACCGGCAGGAACCGGTCGAGCGTGGGGAGGCGCCGCGTGACCGAGGTGGCTGCCTGCACGGGTGTTCAGCAGCAGGACGGCCCGGCGGACGCTGCGGTCCGTGCCTGCGTGGTGGGTGCCGCGCCGACCTCGGGGGCGCAGCACCGAGCCGACTCCGCCTCGCCGGCGGTCGCGTAGGCGAGCTGGTCGGAGTCGCCGGTCTTGACGTACCACTCCCAGCGGGCGCCGTCGGGGTCGCTCACCCACGTCTCGACCTTGGTCGCGTAGCAGCACACCGTGTCGTCGACGCCGGTCGTCTCGAGGCCGGTTCCTGCGAGGCGGCCCTCGGCGGCCTCGACTTCGGCGGCGCTGTCGGTCTCCACCCCGAGGTGGTTGAGGGTGGCGCCCTCGGGGCCCTCGAAGAGCACGAGCTTCAGGGGCGGGTCGGCGATCGCGAAGTTGGCGTAGCCGGGCTTGCGCTTGAGCGGCTCGGCGTCGAAGAGCTTCGAGTAGAAGTCCACGGCCTCGTCGATGTCGGTGACGTTGAGGGCGAGCTGCACACGGGACATCTGGATCTCCTCGACTAGATTGATCTACGCCTGTCGATATGACACTCTAGCCACATATTGATTGGTGTCAATGCATTGTTCTGGTGCGTCCCGGGAGGCGTGTCCGTGAAGACACAAGAGATCGCCGCCTGCTGCACCCCGTTGACGTCCGGCGTGCTCGGCGAAGCAGATGCCGTCGAGCTCGCCGCGGTGCTGAAGGTGCTCGCCGACCCCGCCCGGCTGCGACTGCTGTCGATGGTGGCAGCGGCCCAGGGCGGCGAGGCCTGCGCATGCGACCTCGTCGAGCCCGTCGGGCGGTCGCAACCGACCGTCTCGCACCACCTGTCGATGCTCGTCGACGCAGGCCTGCTCGCACGCGAGAAGCGAGGCAAGTGGGCGTGGTACCGAGTGGTGCCCGAACGGCTCGTCGCCGTGCGCGAGGCACTCGCCCCCGACGCGGCCCGCCGACGGTGAGCGCGTCAGATCCCCAGTGACGCCACGAGGTCGACGATGCGGCGCTCGATCTCGTCGCGGATCGCACGGACCGCCTCGATGCCCTGTCCGGCGGGGTCGTCGGCGTCCCAGTCCTCGTAGCGCTTGCCGGGGTAGAACGGGCACGCGTCGCCACAGCCCATGGTGATCACGACGTCGGATGCCGCGACCGCCGCCTCGTCGAGCCTCTTGGGGCGCGCGTCGCCGGCCCGCAGGTCGACGCCGAGCTCGGCCATCGCCGCGACGACGACAGGGTTGACTTCTGCTGCGGGCGCCGAGCCCGCCGAGCGGACCACCACCGCGTCGCCGCCGTGACGGGCCAACAGTGCCGCGGCCATCTGGGACCGGCCTGCGTTGTGGACGCAGACGAAGAGGACTTCGGGTCGGGTTCGGCTCACGATCACACGCCGATCTCAGCTCACGGCGTCGCTGCGACGCCCGGTCGCCACGCTAGTTCGACGCTCGGACGAGCTACGTCGTCGAGCGCACACGCCCGGTTTCGTGGGCCCAGATGGCGAGCTCGACTCGGTTACGGAGGGCGAGTTTGAGCATGAGGTTGGTGATGTGGGTCTTGACGGTGCCGAGGCTGATGTGCAGAGCAGCGCAGATCTCGGTGTTGGTGAGGCCTTGCGCGACCGCGATGAGGACCTCCTCCTCGCGGTCGGTCAACGGCTCGGCGGGTTGGCGTGCGGCGCCGCTCGGCCGGCCGGCGAAGGCTTTCAAGAGGCGGACCGTGACGCTCGGCGCGATGAGTGCTTCGCCGTTGGCTGCCGCCTGTATTGCCTGTGCGAGCATCTGCGGCCCCGCGTCCTTGAGCAGGAAGCCGCGGGCCCCGGCGCGCAGCGCGTCGTGGACGTACTCGTCGAGGTCGAAGGTGGTGATGACGACAACGGCGACGGGGTCGACGACGTCCGGACCCGCGACCAGACGGGTTGCCTCGATGCCGTCAAGGCCGGGCATCCGGATGTCGAACAGGCAGACGTCCGGTCGCAACCGCCGCGCGAGGTCGACGGCCTGGTGTCCGTCGGATGCTTGCCCGACCACGGTGCAGCCTGGTTGCGCGTCGATGATCATCGCGAGCCCCGTGCGCACGATCTCCTGGTCGTCGGCGATCACGACCCGCACCGCGCCGGTGTTCATCGGGCCGCGCCTTTGACCGGTACCCGTGCCACGACGACCCAGCCGCGTCCGGGTCGGGGCCCGTAGCGGAACGTGCCACCGAGCGCACTGACTCGTTCGCTCATGCCGACGAGACCGAAACCGGCCCCAGGGTGGCCGTCGACGTGGTCACCGTCGTCGCTGACTCGCAACTCGGCGATGCCGTCGCGCGCACTGACGTCGACGCTCACCCGGGTTGCGTGACGGGCATGCCGGCGGGCGTTGGTGACGGACTCCTGAGCGACCCGGAACAGGGCGGCGGACACCACGCTGTTGACGGTGTCGGGCTCCACGTCGAGCTCGACGGTGACCCGCGGCGCCCGGTCCGAAGCCCCGGCGAGCGTGTCCAGGTCCTCGAGCGTCGCGGTGGGAGCCCGAACGCGCTCTGCTTCCCGGAGCGTGCCGACGATCGACCGCATCTCCGAGAGAGCACGCGAGCCTTCGCGTTCGATCGTCCGCAGGGAGTCGACGGCACGGCCCGGATGCGTCGCTGCGACCGAGAGCCCGGCCTGCGCGCTGATCACGATCGCGGAGACGTGATGTGCAACCGTGTCGTGCAGGTCTCGGGCGAGGCGTTCCCGCTCGAGCGAGCGGGCCTGTTCGAGCGTCCGCAGCCGGGCGTTCGACGACACCCGGACGGCGATCCCGGCCGCCACGACTGCGGCTACGACGGCATACCCGCCGACGACGTCGGACCAGTTCCGCGAGCCGAGCGCAACCCCGACCGTCGCCACGACGAACACGATCCCGAGACCGACGGCGCGATCGCGACCGGAGGCCCATCGGCACAACGCGTAGACCGCCACCATGACCACAGCCATCGAGTGATAACCCGTCGACGCCGCCGTCCCACCGATGACTCGGGCGAGGTCGAACACGCCGATCGCCACGAAGCCGGCCGTGACGACGGCAAGTGGCCGTTGGCGCCGCCACGGAAGCAACACGATCACGCCGACCGCAACCACGAACGCGGGCCAGCGCCACTGCACGTCGGGCCGGACGACGGCCTCGACCGTGACGCACACGACCGCAGCCGCGACCAGCAACACGTCGCGCGGCAAGGGACCGGGAGCGTCCGGAACCCTCGGATCCGAGACGAGCGACCTGATCCCGTCGAACACAACCAGATCGTACGGGCCCGGCGCTGCGCCGACATCGGCCATGTGGCCGAGCCCGTCCCGGCCGATCAGCCGGTCGAGAACAGCCACGATGCCGATGCGCCAGCGCACACCCGTCGCCCAAGATGCACCCATGGCGACACCAAACCCGAACAGGCCGGCACGCACCCTGCACGACCCGCCGACGAACACCAAGACCGTTCTCGCTGCGCTGTGGATCGCGATGCTGTTCGTGTTCGCCTATGTGGACATCTTCGCCTTCTGGCGCCGCGACGTCGTCGAGGGAGCACTCCGCGGCGAGGTCCCCGGGACCGGCTTCGCGATCAACCAGACCTTCCTCGCTCTCAGCACGATCTACGTCGTCGTTCCCATCGTGATGGTCGTCGCGTCGCTGCTGCTCCCTGCACGAGGCAACCGCGTGGTGAACGTCGTCGTCGCCGCGATCTACGTCGTGACGATCGCCCTCACGATCCCCGGTGAATCGTGGGCGTACTACGTCGTCGGCAGCATCACCGAGGTCGCCCTTCTCCTCGCGGTGGCGTGGAAGGCGTGGACTTGGCCGACGACTCCCGAATAGCCGACGTCACTCCGGCCCCGCCGTCGGATCGGCCGGTCCTGTCCTGGCGAGCCACACGATTCCCTGCAAGAGTGGCGGGCCATGAGCGACCTCGGACCACTGGCGGCATTCGAAGGCACCTGGGAAGGCAACGTCGGCGTCGACGTCTCCTTCGCTTACGGCGACCGCGTCATCGGCGAGACCACGTATTTCGAAAGGGCCCGGTTCAGCCGGATCCCGGTTGTCCACAACGGCTCTCAGACCATGCACGGCCTCAACTACCAGATGACCGCGTGGCGCCACGGCGAGGAGGCCGCGGACCCGTTCCACGACGAGGTCGGCTACATGCTGTGGGAGGAGTCGACCGGGACGGTCATGCGGTGCTTCGCGGTGCCACGCGGGATCGCCGTCCTGATGGGCGCGACCGCAACGCCCGACGCGGACGAGATCCACTTCCGGGCCGAGGCGGGCGCGCCCACCTTCGGACTCGTCCAGAACCCGCACCTGCTCGAGCAGGCCACATGCGGTGCGTTCGAGACGACGTTCGGCTTCGGCGAGGACGGATCGCTCACCTACAAGTCGGACCTCACGCTCACACTGGCCGCAACCGGCGGCGACATGCAGCACACCGATACGAACACACTGCACCGCGTCGACGGCTGAGGCCGTTGCCGGGGCACGCACGCGGGCCACCCGGACGGGAACCGGATGATCAGACGAGGTGAGGGCGAACCGCTCGTGCTGTTGCACGGAATCACCGGCAGCGAGACCATGTGGCGGCGCGTCGTGCCGCTGCTGGCACCCGATCACGACGTGATCGCGTTCACCGAGCTCGGGCACCGTGGCGGCACTCCTGCGGGTTCGGGGACCCGCGTCGCGGACGTCGTCGACGACGCGGAGCGACACCTCGACGACCTCGGCCTCGACAAGGCCCATCTGGCGGGCAACTCCCTCGGCGGCTGGGTCGCGCTGGAGCTCGCGCGGCGCGGCCGCGCCTTGTCGGTCTGCGCTCTGTCGCCTGCGGGCTGCTGGCACGCGGGAACCCGGGAACAGACCCGGGGAACCTCGCGACTCGAGATGATCGCGACGGCGACGAAGCTCACGCGCCCGCTGCTGCCACTTCTCGCCCGCGTCCCCGCGGTGCGCAAGCTGGCGCTTCGGGACAACGCCGTCCACGGCGAGCGCGTGAGCGCCGCCGAGCTCCTCACGCTCGCCGACGACCTGTTGGCCTGCACCGTGCTCGGCGACCTGCTCGGCACCGACGAGCAACTCGAGCCGCTCGACCAGCTCCCCTGCCCCGTGGTCATCGCGTGGGCCGAACGCGACCGCATCCTCCCCGAAACAGGCCACGGAGCCCGCGCCCGCGCCCTGTTTCCCGGTGCCCGCTACCGCGTGCTGCCGGGCGTCGGCCACGTGCCGATGTTCGACGATCCAGGACTGACAGCGAGCGTCATCGTCGACGCGGCACGGCCGGGCTGAAGGCCGGCCCAGCGGCGCCGACGCGCCTTGCCTATCCTGCCGCGATGCAAGGATCCGTGACCGTCCACATCGACGCCGCGCCGACCGCGGTCTGGGATCTCGTCAGCGACGTGACCCGCATCGGCGAGTACAGCCCGGAGACCTTCGAGGCCGAGTGGCTCGGCGGCGCGACCGGCCCCGCCGTCGGCGCCCGCTTCCGCGGCCACGTGAAGCGCAACGGTCGTGGGCCGACCTACTGGACGGCGTGTGAGGTGGTGACCTGCGAGCCCGATCGCGAGTTCGCCTTCGACGTGGGCGTCTCGGGCAAGCCCGTCAACACCTGGCGTTACCTGCTCGAGCCCTCCGGTGACGGCACCGATGTGACCGAGTCGTTCGAGCTGGCCGACACGTTCGTGCTGCGCCTGTACTGGCGCCTCGCCGGGTGGGCGCGGGCCAAGACGAACCAGAGGGGCATGCAGGCCACGCTCGAGCGGATGAAGGCCGAGCTCGAGGCCGGCTGACTCGAGCCCCAACTCCGCGTCGGGGCGCCGGGGTTCATCGCTCACGAGGGGCGCCTCGCCGAGCGAGTAGAACCATGCCATGCAGCTCGTGGGCGCGTCCTGGCGCCGTTTCCGCAGCGCCGACGGCTTCGTGTCTGCATTGATCCTCGCGGTGGGCCTCCTGATCGTCGTGCTGCCCGTCCTGATCGTCGCGTTCGCCGCCCTGCAGCGTCTCCTCGGCGAGAACGGGTCGCTGGCGACGTTCTTCGTGAAGCGCATGTCGCTCGGCAGGCCGAGTGCCGCGATCCTCGCCGAGGCGCTCACACCGACCGCGGACACCGCAACCGCCGGCGCTCTGCTCGGAGCTGTGACGTTCCTCTTCGGGGGTGGCAGCACGATCTCGGTCGTGATGGTCGCCTACGACCGCGCGATCTCGGGCCACCACCCCGACGCCCCGCGGGCGTCGATCTGGCGCGGCCTGGCGTGGTTCGTCTTCGCCGGCGGGTTCGTGTTGGTCGCCTTCCTGCCGGCGTCGACGACGGTTCGCTTCCAGCCGCCACCGCCTCTGGCCGCGCTCTCGGCGTTCGGGCAGGCGACCGTGTTCTACTTCGTCACGGCCCTCTGGCTCCCGAGGCGGAGGCCGAGATGGAGCGCTGCCCTCGCGGGAGCGGTGTTCGCCGGAGGCTGCACCGCGCTCGTGGTCGTGTCCGCTCGGCTCACCTTCGCTCCGCTCCTGGGAGCACTCCACTTCGCGTTCGGTGCGTTCGGGGTCGCCCTGATGCTCGGTGTCCTCTTCTACGTCTTCGCGCTGGTGACCATGGCGGCGCCGTGCATGACGGCCGCTTGGATGGAGCGTCGCGGTCACGAACCGATACTGCGCCGCCGCGACCGCCGGCCGGGGCAGGTGCCACAACGACGGGCCGAGCACTGGGTGCGCTTCAGCCCGGGTGTGGTGCAGGCCGCCTTCAAGTGGGCGGCCGGTTCCGGGTTCCCGCGGATGTCGCGCACCCTGGGTTGGAAGGTGTACCAGCGCTACCGCGACGTCGACGGCGGCAACCTCGCCGCGGCACTCGCCCTGACCGCGTTCATGGTTCTCCTGCCCGCGTCGGTGACCCTCGTCGCACTCTTGGCACCCCTGCGTCGGGCCCAGACCAGCTTCTCCGGGGTCCTGACCAACCTGTTGTTCCTACGTGGGGACGATACGGCGGCGGCGATGCTGAACAAGACGGTGGCGCCGGGCCAGCACAGCGCCAACTGGTGGGGGCTGGCGTTGCTCACGATCGTGCCGTTCCTGCCCCTCCTGATGGTCGTGGCGCAACGGGCCTTCAACCGGCCCTGGGCACCGGAACAGGAGGACGTCTACAACGCCCGCAAGGGCACCGTCTGGGTGCTGGTCAGCGGCGTTCTTCTCGTCGTCACGTTGCTCCCCCTCGTCTCCGGACGCGGCGGACTGTTCAAGATCGTGCCCCTGTCGCTACGTGTGTTCCTCTTCATGTTCTTCACGTCGTGGCTCCTCACGCTGCGGGGTCCGCGGATGCGTGCCCGCCTTGGCGCCGTCGCCATCGGCACCGTGCTGTTCCTCGGCGTCTCGATGGCGACCGGCTACGCGCTCGGCACGTGGCTGACCTGGTACGAGAACCTCTTGGGCCCGATCGGCACCCCGATCCTGATCATCACGTGGGCGTCGGCCCTCGCCGTGACCGTGGTGCTCGTCCCCGCGATCGGCGCCGTGCTCGCCGAACGCCGCGCATCGCGTGTAGCCGAGGCATCCGCCCCGTCGTGATCGGCCCGTCAGCGCTCGAGGACGGCACTCGCGACGGTCTCTGCGAGAGGCGCGGCGTCGCCGCCGAGCCGCGCGTGCCGCTCCAGGACCGCGTTCATCCCGAGCTGGGAGGCGAGCGCAAGGCCCGTCCGCGTGAGCTCCCCGATGCGCACCGGGTCCCCGCCGACCGACCCGAGCAGGTCGGCGTACGCGAGACGGTCGCGCGCCAGGAAGGGCCGCGCGCCGAGTCGTTCGTGCACCGACATCGCCGCCTCGAAGTGCATCGAAGCACGCTCGCTGTCCCCGAGGAGCGCGCTCAACGGCCCGAGGAAGCGCTGTATCGAACCCCAACAGAGCGCCCCCTGCGCCGCCACGACGACCCGCGACCCGTGAGGTGCGAGCAGGTCGTACAGGACCAGGGCGGCGTCGCGGTCGCCGACGCGCACCGCGGTGTTCGCCGCGACGGTCAGGCCGAGGAAGAAGAGCTCGTCGTGCGAAACGTTGTCGAAGCCGCTCTCGACGAAGGGGCGCAGTACCTCCGCGGCCGCGTCGAGCTCCCCCAGCTCGGCGAGCAGGGTGCTGTACCCGATGGTCCAAGCCGGCCTCTGATCAGCGGCGGCGAATGACTCGACCGCATCCCGTACCTCGCCGAGGCGGCCCTGCTCGAGGCGCAGCGCGAAGATCTGGGCGGCGTATCCCTCGACGAACTCCGGGAGCGGCTGCAGCGAGACTGCCTCGGCGCCGTGGGCTTCGGCCTCCACGAATCTGCCGGCGAGCAACGCCCGCATCCCGCGGCGCTGCTCGACACCAGCCATGAACCGCGGCGCCCGCACCATCCGCACCCGGTCCTCGTACTCGCGGGCGACCTCATCGGACGCGGCGATGTCCCCGGAGGCCAAGTAGGCGATGCGCACGACGCTGAGCGCCTCGATCAGCTCGAACACGCTGCCGCCGACTCGGGCCGCGGCCAGACCGGTGCGCGCAAGGTCGACGACGCGCTCGATCGGGCTCGACGCCAGCACGGCCAGGAACGCGAACTCCATCACCGCTCGCCGTTCGGACGGCTCCAGCGCGGGAGCCCGGGCAAGCGCCCACTCGGCCATGCGCCGGGCTCGGTCGCCCGGCTCGGAGGACCACGCGTAGCTCAACAGCGCCGTGAGCAGCACGCGCCGCGGTGACGTCTCATCGAGGCGGTCGACCGTCGCCTCGGCACGGGTGATCCACGCGGCGGCGGGATCGACGGTGCCGGCGCAGCCTTCGATCACGACCTCGGCTGCGAGCTCCGCGTCGCCGGTGACTGCCGCATGACGCCAGGCGTCCTCGAGCAGCGTTGCCCGCTCCTCGTAGGTACCGGATCGTCGCAGGGCGTCTGCGAGCGCGACCGCGACCCGGCACACGAGGTGCGCATCCGGCGACGTCTGGGAACCCAAGGTGTCCCAAGCCGTCTGCAGCACCGTGACCGCATCGTCGTACGCGAAACGCTGGACTGCCGTCGCTGCGGCACCGAGGGAGGCGTACACGCCCGGACCCACGTCGCTGTTGTCCTCGGCCGCCGCCAGAAGGTGGTGGGCGACCTCGCTCTCGCCCCCACCCAGGTCGGCGAGGACCTCGCCGAGGCGGCGGTGCGCCCGCGCCCGGCGGGCGGCGCCGAGTGCCTCGCGTAGTACCGCACGGATGAGCGCATGGGCGAAGCGGTAGGCACCCGCGCGCGCGGGCAGTTCGCGAACCGCCCCCGCGCGCACCGCCACCGCCAGGGCGTCGTCGGCTTCCTCGATTCCGACCCCGGCTGCGAGCGCGACGACGTCGAGGCGGAACTCGCCGACCGCGACGGCCGCGAACCCCAGGATGCGGCGCACGTTCTCGGGCAGCCGCAGCAGCCGCCGCGCGATCGTGTCGCGCACCGAATCCGGCAGCGTCCCCGCGTCGAGCACGCCGCCACTCTCGGCCACGTGACGGACGAGCTCCTCGACGTAGAACGGGTTGCCCTCGGTCATCGAGAACAGGTTCGCGGCAGCGACGTCGGCACCACGTGCCGACGCCAGCGTGCGGACCTCGTCGGGGCCGAGACCGGCGAGCTTGATCCGGTCGAGTCGCCGCTCGCTGTTGAGGTCCGCCAAGAGCGCGGCCAAGCCCGGGTTCGGTTCGGTGTCACGCGCGGCACCGAGCACGAGGAGGGACCCCCTGTCGTCGTCGCGCACGACATGCGAGAGCAGTCTCAACGCGGGGCCTGCCGCCCAGTGCAGATCGTCGAGGACGAGCACGACGGGTCGCTCGCGTACCCCGGAGTCGAGCAGTTTGCTGACTGCCCGGAACAGCATGTACCGGTGGGCATCGGCGTCTGCGGCGGGCGGCGGCGGCGCGTGGCGTGAGAGCTCCGGGACCAGACCCGCGAGCGCCGCCACGTCCCCGGGAGCATCCCGTGCCAGCCGGTCGCTCTGTGCCAGCGCCACGCGCTCGACCGCCTCTGCGAACGGCTCCAGGACGTGCAAGGGTTCCTCGGCGCATCTCCCGCCCACGACCAGGACCCCGCGGTCGCGCAGATCGCGACACGCTTCGCGCAAGAGGCGGGTCTTGCCGATACCTGGTTCGCCCTCCACTAGGGCGAACCGCCGGTCACCGCCCACGGCCGACTCGTAGGCCCGTCGGATCGAGGCGAGCTCGTCTCCGCGGCCCACGAATGTGTCGGCGGGCGCCTGCAGCCACACCGGAGGCGCCACGTCGACCGTCACCGCGGCAGCCGTCGCGAGCTCCGGCTTGGGTGCCAGCTCCTCGGCCTGGCGCAGGATCGCGCCCTCGATCGCCGACAGCGCCGGCCCGGGCTCCACCCCCAGCTCCTCGACCAGGAGTGTCCGCACCTCCCGGTACCTGCGCAGCGCCTCGGATTGGCGGCCGCTGCGATACAAGGACAGCAGGAGCAGCTCCCAGCTCCGCTCTCGCAGCGGGTCGGCGGCGATCAGCGTCTCGAGCTCGAGTACGGCACGGCGATGCTCGCCCAACGCGATCGCCGCCTCGGCACACTCCTCGGCTGCGAGCAGCCGCATCTCCTCGAGCCGGACCACGGCGGGTCCGAGGATGCTGGGGTCACCGAGGTCGGCGAGTACGGGCCCGCGCCATTCGTGCAGAGCCCGACCGAGGAGCTCGTCGGCGCGCGCGTGGTCCTCGCGGGCGAGAGCCGCGCGGCCCTCGGTGGCGAGGCGCTCGAAGCGGAGAGAGTCGAGCTCGTCCTCGGCGACCTGGAGGGAGTACGCGTCGCCGTGGGTGCGGATCCGCCGCGACGGCGTCCGCGGCGGCCGGTCCGGCTCCAGGGCGCGCCGCAGTCGCGACACGTGGCTCTGCACGGTGGCTTCCCAACGCGCAGGTGGGCCGGCGGGCCACAACGCCTCGGCCAGCCGTGCGTTGTGTACAGGGGTGTTGGGTTGCAGGGCGAGGGCCGCTACGAGGACCCGGGCCTGCCGCAAGCCGAGGTCGACCGTCCGGCCGTTCACGGTCGCCTCGAGCGACCCGAGGATCCGCACGTCCATCGGAGCTGGTCCCAGCGTCGGAGCGTCAATCATCGCGTCGATCGCAAGTGAACCGCAAGTGGCGTGGTGCAGAGTCGGTTCCATGGGGACGCACGGGGACACAGGGGCCGAGGAACCACAATCCGAACAAAGCGCGCTGGCGCGCCTCTTCGACGGCACGGCCGACCCCTCACTGCCCGAGCCCGACTCACAGGCCGACGCCGGTTCCCTTCCTGCCCCGGAGGATCGTCATGGGTAGACGCGCGCTCACAGCCGTCGCTCTGATTGCGGCGGCCGCCTTGGCACTTGTCGGTCTTCCGGTCCCGACGCCTGCCGCAGCGGGTCCGGTGGACGACTGCAACACGTGGTGGGACAGGGGTGCCGGCACCGACTCGTGGCACGACGCCCTCAACTGGTCCGACGACACGGTGCCCGGCACCGGCGACGTGGTGTGCATCGGCGGCGGCGACACGGTGATGTTCAC
Organism: Acidimicrobiia bacterium; assembly: GCA_046331095.1. Taxonomy (GTDB): domain Bacteria; phylum Actinomycetota; class Acidimicrobiia; order UBA2766; family UBA2766; genus JAIBAC01. Next base: position 92,203 of record JAXLRM010000004.1, on the reverse strand, counting down.
CACCGGCACGACGTCGATCTCGGCCGCTGAGGTGAACGGCAAGCTCTACATCGGCGGAGGGTCGCTCGCGATCGGCGCCGCCATCGAGGACGACTCGCTCTTCACTGACCTCACCATCGACGGCGGCACGCTCACGGGCGCCGGAACCCTCACGGTGACCGGCGGCTTCACCTGGAAGGGAGGAGAACTCGCAGGATCTGGAACCCTGGACCTCACGTCGACGGTTACGGCATCGATCTCCCAACCGGCGGCCAAGACCCTCGGGCGCCACCTGAGGAACGCCGGTTCGCTCACCTGGAGCGACGGCGACATCGTCATGCGCTCCGACGGCGACCGCCATCCACACCTCGACAACGCCGGCACCTTCACGATCTCCGGCGACGACACCGCGTACCGTGGCCCGGGCAGCACGATCCCCGAGATCACCAACCGGGCCGGTGCCACGATCCGCAAGACCGGCGCCGGCGCCGCGAAACTGGGCGACACGGGCAGCCAGTTCGGCAACGACGGCACGGTCGAGGCCGCGGGCGGGACCCTCTGGATCGACGCGTGGCTGACCGGCTTCGGCGGATCCGACCTCACCGTGGGCACGTGGCGGGTCGCCGACAACGCCACGCTGAAGCTCCTCGCCGCCGACATCGTCACCAACAGCGCCGACATCTCCCTGCTGGGACCGAACGCCAGGTTCCTGGATCAGGACGGTGCGGACGCTTTGCGTCACTTCGCCACCAACTCGGGCACGCTCACCCTCGCGGGCGGCCGGGACCTGGCGGTGCCGGGCGACCTCGGGAACAACGCCACCCTGAAGCTCGGCGCGGGCTCCGTCGTCACCGTCCCCGGCGACTTCTACGCCGGCAACGGACGTCTCGAGGTCGACGTGGCCGCCACGACGCCGGGTCAGGGTCACGGCTCGCTCACCGTGTCCGGCACCGCATACCTCGGCGGAACCCTCGCTGCCAACGTCGTGGCACCGTTCGTGCCTGCGCCGTCGGACGAGTTCACGATCGTGGACGCAGCAGCGCTCTCGGGACCGTTCGCATCCATCGAGGGCGGCCTGTTCGTCCACTACGACGCCGCCGCCGGAAACGCCGTGCTCGGCGCCACCGACCCGTTCGCCGGCTGCACGACGGTGTACATCGGTGCGACGTCGAACTGGCACGACGCCGCCAACTGGAGCGGCGGGGAGATCCCGAGCGGCGACGACAGCGCCTGCATCCCCGCGGGCGTGACGGTGAACCACTACTCGGGCAGTTCCGGCGTCAACGCCCTCCGAGTTGACGGCACCCTCGTCATGCAGGGCGGCACCCTCACGATCTGGGGGGCGTCGTCCAACAGCGGCACGATCCACCTCGGCGGGGACTCCGAGATCGACATCCACGGCGACTACACCCAGGCGCCGTCGGGGCGGCTCGAGGTGGAGCTGTACGGCAACGTCGGCGGCCACGGGTACGGCCGCCTCGTCGTCAATGGCAGCGCCAACCTCGCCGGAACGCTGTCGTCCACCCTCGTCGGCGGCTTCACGCCCGGTGCGACCGATGCCTTCACCGTCATCGACGCCGCCGGCATTGCCGGCACGTTCACTGCCGAGGGGACTCTCGTCCCGAGCTACGACAGCGCGAACGGCGACGTCGTCCTCTCGCTGACCGGCGGCGGACCCGCCTGCACCGTCACCTGGGACGGCGGTGGCGGCAACGGTCGGTGGGACACCGCTGCCAACTGGAGCACGGACGCCCTGCCGAGCGCCTCCGACGTGGCCTGCATCCCCGAAGGGGCGACCGTCAACCACGCCTCCGGCGACTCCACGGTCGGTGGAGTCAACGTACGGGGGACGCTGACCGTCTCCGGTGGGACGCTGGCGATCGCCGGGGAGTCCACGATCGCCGTTCTGAACGTCTCGGGGGGTGTGCTCGGTGGTGCCGGGAACGTGACCGTCGGCGGCCAGTTCAACTGGACGAACGGGACCGTCTCGGGCGCGGGCACGCTCACGGTCGGCCCGGCCGCGACAGCGTCGATCTCGACCGGCAACACCAAATACCTCGAACGCCACCTCCTCAATACGGGCTCACTCGCCTGGTCCGACGGCAACCTCATCCTCCACAGCGGCGGCCACCTCGACAACGCCGCCACGTTCACGATCACCAGCGGCTACGGGGCCCAGTGGTTCGACGGCGGCACCGCACCCAAGATCACCAACCAACCCGGCGCCACCATCACCAAGACCGCCACCACCACCGCCACCCTCGGCAGCAGCGGCGTCGAATTCACCAACAACGGCACCATCACAGCGGCCGAAGGCACCCTCAAGCTCGAGAGTGACGTCACCAACGTGTCGGGGACCACGCTGGACGGCGGGACCTGGAGCGTCGCCGACGGCGCGACCCTTCGCCTCAGGAACGCGAACGTCGTCACCAACGCCGCCGACATCTCGCTGCTGGGCCCCGGCGCCAACTTCCTCGACCACAACGGTGCCGATGCACTGCGCAACCTTGCGGTGAACGACGGGGAACTCCTGTTGGCGGGAAAGAACCTGAGCCTCGGTGGCAACCTGACCAACAGCGGTGCCCTCACACTGAAGTCCGCGCAGATCGCCCTCGCTGGCGATTTCACCCAAACCGGAGCTCCGTTGGCGGGTGACGCGGGCCTGCTCGAGATCGAGGTGTCGGGCCCCGTGCCGGGGGTCGGGTTCGGTCGCATCGTCGCCTCCGGCGCCGCGACCGTCGACGGCAGGATCGTCTCCACGCTCGCCAACGGCTACACACCCGGTCCCGCGGATTCCTTCACCGTCATCGACGCGTCCAGCCTCAGCGGCACCTTCGCCGCTGTGGAAGGCGACCTGGATGTCGACTACGACGTGGCCAACGGCGACGTGATCCTCGGCACGGCCCTCAGCAGTTGCACGGTCTCCTGGGACGGCTCTGCCGGCGACGGCCGCTGGGACACCGCCGCCAACTGGAGCACGGATAACTTGCCGGGACCGAGCGACGCTGTGTGCATCCCCGAGGGCTCCGCGGTCGAGCACTCGACCGGCACCTCGTCCGTCGGTGCCGTGACCGCCGAAGGAGCCGTAACCGTCTCCGGCGGGACGCTCTCGATCGCCGGGGACTCCACGATCGCGCAGCTCGCTGTTTCAGGCGGGACGTTGGACGGCAGCGGTGCGGTTGCGGTGCAGGACCAGTTCGCGTGGTCGGGCGGCGCGCTTGCGGGCAGCGGCGACCTGCGTCTCGGGTCGTCGGCGACGGGCTCGATCACCAACGACGTGACGTTGGGACGCCACCTCGTCAACGAGGGGACGCTCACCTGGGACAGCGGCGCCACCAGCGGCGAGATCCGCCTCGTCGAGACCGCAGACGCCACCGGCCACCTCGACAACCTCGCCACCTTCGACATCGGGACCGGCGAGACCGCCTACTCGGCCTCGGGCTCGTCGGCACCACGGATCACGAACCGACCCGGCGCCACCATCACCAAGACCACCGCAGGCGTGTCGAGCCTGGCCGCCAACGGCGCCGTCTTCGTCAACGACGGCACCGTGCACGCAAACGCCGGCCTCCTGATCGTCGGTGGCGCTGCCGGCAGCGGCGGCTCCGGCGCATGGATCGCCGACGCCAACCTCGACTTCTCCCAAGGCACCCTGGACCTCACAGGCCCCGTCACCGGTGCGGGAACGATGTTCGTGACCGGCGCCACCGTAGGAGTCACCGGCTCCAGCGCGTTCACCCCCGCGCACATCACCGTGCAGGGCGGCACCCTCGACCTCGACAACACCCCCGTCGGCGGGAACACCACCGCAGCACTCACCATCTCGGGCGGCACCCTCGCGATCGGGTCGGCATCCCGACTGCAGGTCGGCGGTCCCTTCACCCAGAGCGGAACGGGCCGTCTGGAATTCACGATCGCAGGCACCGACCCCGGAACGACCCATGGCCGCCTCGACGTCTCGGGCGCTGCCACCATCGACGGGACCCTCGCGGCGACACTCGCCGACGGGTACACGCCGGGCGCTGCCGACGAGTTCGTGGTCATCGACGCCGCCACGCTGTCGGGCACCTTCGCCTCGGTGGAGGGCACGCTCAGCGCCGTCTACGACCCGCCCAACGGCACGGTCACGCTTCGCGCGGGCGTCCCGCCCGTTCCGCCGACCGTCACGATCTCCCCCCAGTCGACCCCCGAGGCCGTCGGCACGTTCCAGGTCCAGGTGCAGGGAATCGGCGGCACCGTTCCCGTCACGGTCCCGTTCCAGGTGACGGCGGGCACGGCACAGGCAACGCTCGACTACTCGACGGCGTCCACCCCCGCGACCGTGACCGTGAACCCGGACTCGAGCGCGTTCGTGGCCGTGACGATCACCGCCGACACGATCGACGAGGACGACGAAACCTTCACCGTCACGGCAGGCGAGGCGACCGCGGCGATGACGATCGTCGACGACGACGCCGCTCCCATGGCCGTGATCGACGGCATCTCGATCACCGAGGGCGACGGCGGGACTGTCGACGCCGCCCTCGCCGTGCGTCTCGTCGATCCTGTCCTCGGGCTCCTGCCCCAGGAATCGGCCAAGGTCGTGACGGTCGCCGCGAGCACCCACGACGGGACCGCTCTGGCGGGTCCCGACTACGTCGAGGCCGCCGGCGACGTCGTGTTCGCCCCCGGTGAGACGACGAAGATCTTCGCCGTCCCGATCGTCGGCGACGAGATCGACGAGGACGACGAGCAGTTCAGCGCGACGATCACGGCCGCCGGGAACGTGACGGTGCCCGAGGGCGAGTCCGCCACGGTCACGATCGTCGACGACGACGGCCCGAGCGGGTCGGGAACCGTGGCCGAGCAGCTCGAAACCGGCGGCAGCCAACTCTTCGACGTCCTCGACGACTGGGGCGCCGAGTACGACCTCGACCGCAACACGACTTCCCCGTTCGAGCTGCCCGGCCTCACCGACGAGCTCGCCGGGTTGTACGAGCCCCAGGACGACCTCGACCGCCTCGACAGCCCGTTCTCCGGCCTCGACGACGACCTCGACGTCCTGTGCGGCCAACTGGAGGCACAGGGCGTCACGATCGACTGGGTCGCGGGAGGCGCCTGCGGGCACCCGGCGCCGCCCACCGCCGCGGACATCATCCAGGTCCGCTACACGGCGACACTCGCCGACCTCGCCGAGTCCCTGGGCTTCACCGGCGACGAGTTCAACGACGACGCCACCGGCTTCCTCGACGGCCTCGCGTCGAACCTCGGTCTCGACGCCGACTTCGACTCGAGCGCAGACCTCGTCGTCACGCTCGTCGTCGGTGTCGACACCACCGGCTTCTATGTCGCCGACGAGAGCGGGCTGCGCCTCGACGTGGACGCGACGACGACCGTCGGCGGCACCGGCAGTGTCGCAGGGGTTGCAGGACTCGACGTGACGGGACCCGTGGCGGTCGACGTGTCGGTGATCCTCGCCGCGAACGGCGGTCCGGCGCGACTGCGTGCGGCCGACCTCGCCGCCGCGCCGGCGTCGTACCTGCGTCCCGCGGCCGAGGGCACCGTGGATGCCCACCTCGACGCCACGCTCGACCCGCTCGCGCTCGGATGGGACAGCACGTTCACGCTCAGCGTCGATCCGCAGTTCCAGACCGACATCGACATCGCGGCATCACTCGAAGGCACCCTCACCCTGCCGGGCCTCACCGACGCCGCGAACACGGCCCTCATCGACATGGTCGGCGCCTACGACAACGGCGTCTGGACCCTGAGCGGCACAGGCGAGGCCGGCCACGACTACGCCTGGGCAGGCTTCGGCGTCGCCGATCTCGCCTTCGGCGCCACCCTCGCGCCGGACCGCTTCGACGGCTCGGCCACGGCCAACCTCGATGCCGATCTCGGTGCCGCCGGAGGCGCCGTCACGGTCGGGCTCGCAGGCTCCTTCGACCACACCCGGGTGCAGACCACCGGCCATGTCGCCGTCGACGAGCTGACCCTGCCGATCGCCTACCTCGGCGGCGTCACTCTCGACGCCACCGTCGACGGCGACGTCGCGACCGGCACCGCCACAGGCTCGGTCGCCGTTAACGCCGCCACGGTCGTTCTCTTCCCCGAAACGGCGCCACCGGGAACCGTGCCCGCAGGCAGCGCCCGCGCCGACGCCGTGACGGGCACGCTCGACTCAACCGGAAACCTGTCCCTGCACGCAGGCACCGTCACAGGCAGCATCGCCGGCGCCATCGACTTCACCATCTCCGACGTCGACCTGCACCTCGGTCCTGCAGCGACAGGGCCGGTCTTCACCGCCGCAACCGCGACGGGGGCCCTGCGGGGCCTCGACGGACTCGGCGTGACCTTCACCGATCTGGCACTCGAACGCGACGGCACCTTCGGCGCCTCCGGGGTCGAAGTCACCTCGGCAGGTCTCCTGCAGACGATCGGCCTCGGCGGCATCGTCCCGTTCGACGTGACCGGCGTGTCCCTGAACTTCCCCGACTGGGGGAACCTCGACACCTTCGAGGTCACCGTCACCGGCAGCGTCGACTTCACGGCGATGGCCGGGCTCCCCTTCACGCCTGTCCTCGGCATCGGCGGCGCGGCGGTCACACCGTCGAGCCCGACTGAGGACAACACCTTCACGTTCTCGATCGCGGTCGACTCGCTGAGCGAGGGCAAGGTCCGCCCGTGGGACCTGGGCCCGATCACCCTCGGCTTCGACGACCTCAGGGTGGGCGACGTGACACTGGGCGCGCAGCTCACCCTCGGCGCCTACCAGAACGGCGCTTGGGTCAACGACGCCTGCGGATCGCTGTCGGTCCTCGGTGGCCTCGACGACATACGGGGCGAGGCCGCGATCGACGTGTGCGGCTCCCTCGGCATCACACCCGCCGGCGCGAGCCTCGACCTGGACGGCACCTTCTCGCTCTCGGCTTCCCTCGGCGACAACGTGTCCTTCGAGGGCGCCGAGCTCGACTTCGGCCTCGGGATCGCCGTCGACGGGCAGTGGCGGTTCACGATCACGGGCCCGACCTTCACCGGTGCCGGCGTCGACCGCGTCGAGATCGCCTTCGGCGAGTTCATGCGCGTCGTCGGCACCAACGTCGGGATCAACTTCGCCCCTGCGCCCGGACAACCGCTGGTCACCTTCGGCGGGCGGCCGTGCGAAGCCGACGAGGATCCACCCTGTGACGGATCCGCGAGAGTCGAGTTCGACGAGGACTTCGACGCCCTCGCCGGCTGGGGAGGCGAGGTCGGCAACTTCGCTATCGGCGCCGACCTCGTGCCGCGGGTCCTGCCCGGCTTCTTCTTCAACCTCGACGTCCCCGACGACGAGCACTTCGGCCTGCCCGACTGGTTGCCTCTACGCATCGACGACTTCGGGATCCGCTTCCCGAACGTCGACCTCACCGACATCCCGCCAGAAGGCATCCCGCTCACCGACCTCGCCGGGTTCGTGATCACATTCTCCGGCGGGATCGAGGCGAACGACACGTGGCCGATCTCGGCATCGGTCGACGGGCTCGAGGTCGACCTCGGCAAGCTGGCGCGGGGCGAGTTCCCGATCACGAACCTCACCGGCGCCAAGATGGGTGTCGAGCCGTTCGAGCTCGTGCCCGGCTTCGAGGTCGGCGGCGGGCTCGAGTTGAAGACGATCAGCGTCGACGGCGACCCCGCCCCGGGCGAACAGCCCGAGACGGTCTTCTACGGCCGTGTCTTCGGCCAGTTCGAGTACGAAGGCATGGGTGCCGGGATCGACCTCGTGGTCACCCAGTACGGGCCGATCCTCGCCCAGGTGCTCGTTCCTCTCGCGATCCCACTCGACGGCGGCCTCCTCGGCGGCGTCATGCTCTCAGGAGTGGAGGGCGGCCTGGCCTTCGGTGGGCCGGCATTCCCCGACCCGCAGCGCCCGATGGAGATCCTCCACGACCCCGCCTTCGAAACGGACTTCCCGATCAACGACGACACGATCCGGGAGAAGGTGGAACCCGCGGTGCAGACCGGGTCGTTCACCTGGGACGACGGGTTCACGATGGCGCTCTCGGGCAAGCTCACCCACGCCATGGCGCCCGGCATCGTCACCGGCGACGTCACACTCGGGATGAACGTCGGGCTGATCCCCGGTCGCCAGGGCGTCAAGTTCATCGGCAGCGGAAACATCGCCGCTTGGGGCATGGACTTCGCGGGCGCCGCCCTGCTCATGGACCTCAGCGAACCGCTCGAGCCGAAGTTCGACTTCGCGTTCGAGACCCCCCAGCCGGGGAACCCGCTCGGCTTCCTCCTGCCCGCCCACGCGACGCTCGAGGCGAGCCTGGACACCAAAGGCATCCTCCCCGGCTTCGGCCTCGGCGTCGCCACGTTCGTACAAAGGGCCGCCTCGGGCAGCCTCGAAGTCGGCCAGGACTTCTTCGACGCCAGCCTCGGCGCCCTCGCGACCGGCCTCCAAGGCGACCACGAGCGGCCGCTCGCCCGCCTGCTGCTCGACACCAACGGAGACGGTCTCGTTTCGGGGGCGGAGGACGGCCAGGTCGTCACACGCGAGTTCCTGACCTCGCGTGCCATCGCTCTCATGGGCGGCGGTGCCCTGCCCGCCGACCCGGCCGCTGCAGGCCGCGCGGCGCGGATGTTCGTCGCCGACCTGCTCAACACCGGGAGTGATCTGGTCGACGACTTCGACCTCTCGGCCGTGTTCACCCACGCCGACTACGTCGCCTTCGCCCAACAGCTCGGCGCCGGCGGCGAGGCGATCGCGGCGCTGTTCGGCGTCGTGCGTGACGCGGTCCGCGAGGCGGGAGCGGGGTTCTGGTCCCAGTTCGACCCGTCGTTCCACCTGCGCGGCATGCTGCAGCCGGTCATCCTCGGCATCCCCTTCGGAGAGCCCCAGCACGAGGTCGAGGCGATCATCACCAAGGACGGGCTCGGTTTCGGCTTCGACACGAGCATCGCCGACATCGGCACGCAGCTATGCGGCATGGTCATCCCCGTCATCGGAGGGGCGGCCTGCGAGCTCATGTCGCTCGGCTTCGAGGACCATCTCGGCATGACCTTCGAGCTGCCCATCGGCGGGGTCATCGAGGGACTCTTCGGCGGCTCGGGTGTGCCGACGATCGACCCGTGGAGTGGCGCGTGGGCGATCGAGCTGCGCGGAGGCCTGCGTTGGCTCGACTTCGAGGTCGGCCAGATGACCGGTCTCGTCATCGCAGCCGACAACCCTGCCCTCGTCGACGCACACGTCCAGAAGCTCTGGGAGGACCCGAATGCGTCCGTCGACCCGAACCGGATCCCGATCCGGACCGAGCAGCACTACCTCGACATCGTCGGCCACGGCGGGATCCTGCTCACCGGCCGACTGCTCCTGCCCGAGCTGCTGACCGATCCCCTCGGGCTGCTGTCGACGCTGAACCTTCAGGTCCCCGCGGACATCGCCGACATGCCCGACTGGGTGAGCGCCATTGCGGACCACCTCGGTCGGACAACCTCGCCCACCTCGGTACAGCTCTTCGTCCCCGGCTTCGGCGACGTCTTCCGTTACGACTTCGGCGCGGTCGAGCGGATCTCGCCGATCGGGGTCGGCAACGCCCTCGCCGACGCCTTCAACGACATCTCCGCCGCGGCCTACCTCGAAGGCGTCTTCGACGGCACGCTCCTGAGCGTGCCCTTCGGCAGGGCCGTCGTCACAAGCAGCGACCAGAAGACCCAGGTCCGTGGCGAGCTGCCCCTGATCGGGCTCAGCACCCGCTTCGACCTCGACGTGGAGCCGACCCTGGGCCGTGACGGCACCGTCGACCTGCCCCGCGCCACGGCGACGACGAGCATCGACGCAGCCGATGTCGACGACGTGCTGGCCCGCTTGGGCCTGCCGCCCATCATCGGAGGCGTCGCCGGTGCCGACGCCACGTTCCGTGCGGTTTCGCCCGGCTACGACCCGTCCTCGGCCGACCCGCTGCTGCGCAAGGGAGGCATCGAGCTCGGCACACGCCTCGACATCGAAGGCCTCGTGGACGACGCGGCCTTCCGCATCGCCGTGACTCCGCCGTCGGGCGGCGGACTGCCCGACCTCGTCGGACACGCCGAGGTCGCCCAGATCGGACCGCTCGGCGGTGTCACGATCAGCGACGCCTCGATCGACGTCGTCCAGACCGACGGCCACCTCGGCGTCGGCGTCGACGGCAGGGCCGACATCCTGGGCGCAGCGGCGCGGGTGCACGGGACGCTGAACCCCGACCTGACCGGATCGCTCGCAGTCACTTTCGACGGCGGCGGGCCGACCCTCGCCGGCTTCGACATCTCGACGGGATTCGTCCTCGGCCTGACCCGCAGCGGCGGCACCCTCGTGGCGACGCTGTCGTTCGACGGCACCGTCGGCTTCCCGTCATGGCTGTCGGCCGCGACGGGCAAGGGGAGCGCGCACGCCACCGGCACGATCGCCTCCGACGGCACGATCGACATCTCCCTCGACATCAGCTCGCTGTCGCTGTTCGGCTTCACTCTGCGCGACGGCACGTTCCGGGTCGTCGGCAACGCCGGCGCGGTCCGCATGGTCGTCGACACCGGGATGTCCTTCCTCGGCGCGAACCTCGACGTGGACGGCAACCTTGCCATCGGCAGCGGCGGTCCGACCGGCACGCTGACGGTGGCCCTGCAGTCGGGCCGGTCCCTGGCGTTCGGGCCGGTGGCGGTGCGGGGCAGCCTCTCACTCGTGGTCGGCACGACATCGGCCAGCTTGGCAGCCACTGGGGCCGCGGACATCCCCGGCGTCGCCACCGGCGTCGGGATCTCGGGCTCGATCAGCAGCGCCGGCACCGGGAACCTCGCCCTGACGGCGTCGTCGCTCGGCATCAAGGGCTTCAACGTGACCCGCCTGACGACGGGCAACCCGAGACCGCCTCTCGCCACGATCACCCGCACGGTCCTCGCCACCTCGATGACCGTGGACGCCCGCTTCAACTTCCTCGGGTCCTCGCTCGACGTCGACGGCGCTCTCGTGCTCGCCGCCGCGGGGCCGACGGGATCGCTCGCCCTCACCTTGAACGGTTCACCGAACATCCCCTTCGGCGGCTGGCGCTTCGAAGGCGGGGTGACGATGGCGTTCACACCCACGACAGCCGCCATCGCCGTGAACTCCCGCGTCGACGTCCCCGGCATCGCAGACAACCTCGCACTCAGCGGCAGCCTCGACACGACCCTGCGCGGCTCGCTCACGGTCAGCGCCGGCTCGCTCCGCCTCGGCCCGCCGGGCTCGGCGCTCTCGATCAGCGGCACGTTCACGCTGAGCCGCCTCGGCTCCCCCGCCGTGATCTCGTTCACGGCAACCGACGTCACTCTCGCCTGGGCGGGCGTCACGTCCTTCAGCGTCAACACCTTCTCGATCGGCACCGACGGCCACTTCGACGCATCGGTGACTGCGAAGACCGTGACCGTGTCGCAGTTCTCGCTGGCGCTGCCGTCGTTCAACCTCCACGTCGGGGCCAACGGCACCGGCATACAGCTCCAGGTCGGCCCGTCGTCGCTGACGATCACGAACCTGGGCACGCTCACCGTGCCCGGTGTCAACATCGACACGACCGGCGAGTTCAGCCTCACGCTGGCGTCGACCCACCTCGACCTGAGGGCGCTCGACCTCGACGGCAGGCTCATCTTCGAGCGCCAGGGCGGCGTGTTCCGCCTGCGCGTCACCGGCACGACGCGGTTCAACAAGCCGACGGTTGCCATCCCCGGCCTCGCGACCCTCACGGTCGACGCGTTCACCATCTCCTCGGACGGCACCTTCGACGTCGCCGCCTCGACCACACGGATCGGGCCCGACGCTCTCAGCATCCGCAACGCCTCGATCCGGGTCCGCAAGACCGGTGCCTCGCTCAGCACACTCGGGGTGAGAGTGAACGGCGGCCGCCTGTACCTGCCGGTCGGCGACCCGATCGACCTGCCGAACTTCACGATCGACGGCGACGCCGAATGGAGCTACACCTTCACCGCGACCGGCATCAACCTCGGCCCGGCGCTGCAAACCACGAACGACCCGTCGTTCACGCTGTCGCTCTCCGGCGGCGTCCTCGGGCTCTCGCTGAACTCGCCCATCGGCATCGACGTTCTCGCCGGCAGCATCGGGATGTCGCTGCGCACCCTCACCGTCGCCTCGGACGGGAGGTTCGAGGGATCGGTGCGAGGCCGCCTCGCGGCCTTGGGTTACGTGTTCGCGCAGGCAACCTACGACGTCAGCCTCGACAACGGCGTGGTGCGGATGGCCATCCCGGCCTCGGATCCGGTGACCGTCGACCTCGGCCCCGTCGACGGCAGCGTCAGCGGGTCGGTCTACTCCGACGGCACCTTCTCCTTCGACGGCACCGCAGCAGTCGACCTCACCCTCTTCACCGTGGGTCTCAAGGGCACCGCCACCGTGAGATTCCGCACCGACAGATTGACCGGCAGCTTCACCGGCCAGGCGTGCGCCGGAGTCTGCATCGACGTCGTAGGCGGTTCGATCAACCGCAACGGCGTGCTGCGCCTCGTCATCGCCGGCATCGTCTACCGCATCCAGCTCTTCGCGCCACCGCAGTAGCCGCGCAACCCCGCGACCGGCTCGGGCGAGCACCCGAGCCGCGTCGACCTCGTCGGATCCCCCGGGCGATGAGGGAGGCGCCGGGACGCGTGTGGGACACTTGTCCAGTTCGCAGAGCGCGAACTGCCGGAACCCCCTCGCCCCGGACACCGCCATGGCAATCGACTTCACACTCTCACCCGAGCTCGAGGATCTGCGGCTGAAGGTCCGCGACTTCATCCAGGGCACGGTGCTGCTCGGCGAGTCACGCATCGGCAACCGTGAGGACGTCGACCGGGGCAAGTACCTCCAGATCCTGTTCGAGATGCGCGAACAGGCCAAGGCGGCGGGCCTGTGGCTGCCGCACATGCCCGAGGAGTGGGGCGGCATGGGCCTCTCCCACACCGAGCTGGCGATGGTCCAGGCCGAGGCGGCGAAGTCGTACTTCGGGCCGTGGGTGCTCAACTGCCAGGCCCCCGACGAAGGCAACATGAACACGCTGTTGCACTGGGCCACCGACGAGCAGAAGGAGAAGTACCTGCGGCCGCTGTGCCTGGGCCACGCGATGAGCTGCTTCGCGATGACCGAGCCCGAGGTCGCCGGGTCGGACCCGACCCTGATCCGCACCCACGCCTACCAGGACGGCGACGAGTGGGTGATCAACGGGCACAAGTGGTTCATCTCGAGCGCGCGGCGCTCGCGCTTCGCGATCCTGATCGCCCGGACCGAGGAAACCCCCGACCAGCCCCGGGCCGCCACGACGGGATTCCTCGTCGACCTGCCCGCGGAGGGCTGGCACGACGTGCGCGAGATCGAGACGATGCACGGCTCCACGGGCCACTCCGAGATCGTGATCGAGGACCTGCGCGTCCCGGCCGCGAACATGCTCGGGGAGCGGGGCCAGGGCCACCGCCTCGGCCAGTTCCGCCTCGGCCCCGCGCGCCTGGCGCACTGCATGCGCTGGATCGCCCAGGCCGAGGTCGCGCTCGACATGATGGTCGACCGCTCGCTGAACCGCTTCGCGCACGGATCGCTGCTCGCCGAGAAGCAGGGGATCCAGTGGATGATCGCCGACTCGGCGATGGAGCTGTACCAGTCCAAGCTCATGGTGCTGCACGCGGCCTACAAGATCGACAAGGGTCTCGACTTCAAGTCGGAGGTCTCGATGGCGAAGCACTTCGTCGCGAACGCGCTGAACCGGATCGTCGACCGTTCGATCCAGGTGCACGGCGCGCTCGGCTACTCCAAGGACATCCCGCTGGCGGACATGTTCCAGCACGCCCGCTGGGCGCGCTTCGCCGACGGCGCCGACGAGGTGCACCAGATGCGCATCGCCCAGCGCACGATCGCGGCCTACAGCGACACGGGCAGCACGCGCACGGCCACCGGCGACCTGCCCCTCTGAAGCACCCGTCACTCAGGCGCCGACGTAAGCGGCCAGGTACTCGCCGGTGAGGGTCGAGCGGCCGGCGACGAGGTCGGCAGGCGTGCCCTCGAAGACGACGCGGCCGCCGTCGTGGCCGGCGCCGGGACCGAGGTCGATGATCCAGTCGGCGTGGGCCATGACCGCTTGGTGGTGCTCGATGACGATGACCGACTTGCCCGCGTCGACGAGGCGGTCGAGTAGGGCGAGCAGGTGCTCGATGTCTGCGAGGTGCAGGCCGGTGGTCGGTTCGTCGAGGACGTAGATGCCGCCCTTGTCGCCCATGTGGGTGGCGAGCTTGAGCCGCTGGCGTTCGCCGCCGGAGAGGGTCGTGAGCGGCTGCCCGAGCGTGAGGTAGCCGAGGCCGACCTGATCCATCCGTTCGAGGACCTTGTGCGCGGCGGGCGTGCGCGCCTCGCCGTCGTCGAAGAAGGCGACGGCCTCGGCCACCGACATCGCGAGCACCTCGCTGATGTCACGGCCGCCGAGGCGGTACTCGAGCACCGACGCGTCGAAGCGCTTGCCCTCGCACTCCTCGCAGGGGCTGGCGACACCGGCCATCATCACCAGGTCCGTGTAGATCACCCCGGCCCCGTTGCAGTTCGGGCACGCGCCCTCGGAGTTGGCGCTGAAGAGCGCCGGCTTCACGCCGTTGGCCTTCGCGAACGCCTTTCGGATCGGGTCCAGCACGCCGGTGTAGGTCGACGGGTTGGAGCGCCGCGAGCCCTTGATCGCGACCTGGTCGACGGTCACCACGCCGTCGCGGCCCGAGACCGACCCGTCGACGAGAGAGCTCTTGCCCGAACCCGCCACACCGGTGAGCACCGCGAGCACCCCGAGGGGGATGTCGACGTCGACGTCCGCGAGGTTGTTGGTGCTCGCGCCCCGCACCTCGAGCATCCCCGACGCGGTCCGCACCGCGTCCTTCAGCGTGGCCCGGTCGCCGAGGTGCTTGCCGGTGATCGTGCCGCTGGCCGCGAGCCCGTCGACGCTGCCCTCGTAACAGACCGTGCCGCCGCCCGCCCCTGCGCCGGGGCCGAGGTCGACGACGTGGTCGGCGATCGCGATCACCTCCGGCTTGTGCTCGACCACCAGGACCGTGTTGCCCTTGTCGCGCAGCCGCAGGAGGAGGTCGTTCATCCTCTGGATGTCGTGGGGGTGCAAGCCGATGGTCGGCTCGTCGAAGACGTATGTGACGTCGGTGAGCGACGACCCCAGGTGGCGGACCATCTTGGTGCGCTGCGCCTCGCCGCCCGAGAGCGTGCCCGACGACCGTTCGAGGCTGAGGTAGCCGAGGCCGATCTCGACGAAGGAGTCGAGGGTCTCGCCCAGCACCGCCAGCAGGGGCGCAACCGACGCATCGTCGAGACCGCGCACCCACTCGGCGAGGTCGCTGACCTGCATCGCGCACGCGTCCGCGATGTTGATCCCGTCGATCTCCGACGAGCGTGCCGCCGCGCTCAGGCGCGTGCCGCCGCAGTCGGGACACGCGGACAAGGTGACGGCCCGCTCCACGAAAGCACGGATGTGGGGTTGCAGCGTGTCGACGTCCTTGGAGAGCATCGACTTCTGGATCTTGGGGATCAGGCCCTCGAAGGTCACGTTGATGCCCTCGACCTTGATCCTGGTCGGCTCCTTGTGGAGCAGCGCGTCGAGCTCCTTCTTGGTGAACTTGCGGATCGGCTTGTCCGCGTCGAAGAAGCCGCAGCCGCGGTAGATGCGGCCGTACCACCCTTCCATGCTGTAGCCGGGGATCGTCAACGCGCCTTCGTTGATCGACTTGGTGTCGTCGTAGAGGGCCGACACGTCGAAGTCGGACACGCGGCCCATGCCCTCGCAGCGGGGGCACATGCCGCCGGTGCGGGAGAACGACCTGCGCTCGGTCCTGGTCTCGCCGCCCTTGTCGATCTTGATCGCGCCCGCGCCGCTGACCGACGCGACGTTGAACGAGAACGCGTTCGACGTTCCGATGTGGGGCTCGCCCAGGCGGCTGAAGAGGATGCGCAGCATCGCGTTCGCGTCGGTAGCGGTTCCGACGGTGGAACGGGCGTTAGCGCCCATGCGCTCCTGGTCGACGATGATCGCGGTCGTGAGCCCGTCGAGCATGTCGACCTCGGGACGTGCCAGCGCCGGCATGAACCCTTGCACGAACGTGCTGTAGGTCTCGTTGATCAGGCGTTGGGACTCCGCCGCGATCGTGCCGAACACGAGCGAGCTCTTGCCCGAGCCGGAGATGCCGGTGAAGACCGTGAGCCGGCGCTTGGGGATCTCGACGTCGACGTCCCCGAGGTTGTTCACGCGTGCGCCGACCACACGGATCAGGTCGTGGCTGTCGCCGACGTGGCGCATCGGCGGCACCTCGGTTGGCTTGGTGGCCATGGCAGTGGTGTCCTCGGCGGGAGCGGGTGGGCGGCGGCCCTTGTCTACCTGATCAGCCCGCTCAGTCCTCGGGGAGCGCCGCCAAGTCCTTCTTGGCGCTCTTCTCGTTGCCCTTGCCGACGTCGTTGCGGACCTCGAAGCCGAGGGTGTCCTGGTAGAAGGCCAGCGAGGCGTCGGGGTCGTCGCGCGGGAGGAAGTTGGTATGGATCGTCATGTTCACGGGGCACGCTACGTGCCTCGCGGCGCGGGCGCTTCGCAGGCTCGACGGTCACGTGGGCGATCATGCCACGACCCCATGGCCGCGCCGTTCTGGGCGAGCCTGATCTGACTTTCCTGGAATAAGGGAGGCGATCCGATCCGTCCAAGGCGTACGGCGGGTGGCCAGGTCTGTCGACGGGACCGGTCGCTCGGACAGCAGCGGGACAGGATGTGCTGTCAGCCTCCTGTCAATGGCGTAAGACACGGAGGCACAACATGCAAGGCACGGCTCCAGCGCACGATTCGCGTCGGAAACGGCGTCCCATCGCGATTGTCGCGGCATTCGCAAGGGAGCGTGGCGCTCCCTTAGGTACCCACCGGCAGAATGGGAGCCTGTCATGAGATCGCTCGTCATGCGTCGGCAACGAATTCTGATGTCGTTGCTGCTTGTATTCGCCTTCGCTGGCGCAACTTTCGCAATCCAGGGTACCGCGGCGAGGGCGTGGGCCTTCCCCGCGCAACAAATAGCCGAACGAGCACGTTCATATGGCATCGGAACACGCGAAGGCCAATGCAAAGTGTTCGCGCAGAACGTCGTCAACTCAGTATTGGTCGCCAATGGTATCTCTGCTCGGGTTGGCGGATACGGATCACCTGGCGGAGCGTACTTCGGCGCCTACCAGAATGCTGGTGGCACTCTCATCGGCACCAATGATGGCCAGCCTGGGGACCTGATCCAGACAATCAATCCCGCACAGAGGAACTCGGACTATCCAACATGGAACGGGCTCCACACCGCCATCATCGTTGCCCGGACTTC
Source organism: Acidimicrobiia bacterium (assembly GCA_046331095.1). Classification (GTDB taxonomy): domain Bacteria; phylum Actinomycetota; class Acidimicrobiia; order UBA2766; family UBA2766; genus JAIBAC01. Next base: position 74,890 of record JAXLRM010000004.1, on the reverse strand, counting down.
GACCCAGGGCACCTACGTAGTGCGGGATTCCAACTGGAATCTGGATGAGAAGGTATCCGAGCACTCCTGGGCACCGGCCTCCTACGCTGTAGCTCGGGGAGCGGCCGCGTATGTCTGGCGCTTCGGTAACGTCGGATCTCCTCCTCCTCCGGGGCCTGGACCAAGCGACCTCTATTTCGTCAAGACAAAGGACACCGGATCCGGCCGCGTCGAAGTGCACTCAGCAACCGCAGGATCCGGATACCAAACCGGCCAACACAGCACCACCTACCTCACACCCGCCGACGCCGACAACGGCTGGTTCCAGATGGGACGGAAGGGATAGCCCGTGGCCGCAAGCAGTAGGGGAGGGCGCTTCCGCGGAAGCGCCCTCCCCTATTGCGCGCTCACCCCACGACCGAGGGCCATGCCCTGTTGCCCGCCGGGGCACACGGCGTCGTCGAGGATACGGGCGCCGGCATTGAGGCGGTCGTGCATCACTCGGGGGCACGGACACGCTCGAGGGCGACGCGCCTGCGGTTGGTGGGCCGCATGCTCTGCGACGCCGACGAGCTGAAACACGGCTCCAGTGTGCGGCCGCTCAGGCGGTTTCGGCGGCGTCGGCGGCGTCGTCGTCCTCGGTGGAGTCACCGATCGGTGTCGTGGGGATCCGCCCGGTGAAGAAGAGCGAGACCACGGCGAGCAGTGCGAGCACGGCGAGGCCGTGCCACGCAGCCACGAGGTCGATCTGACGCTGCTCGATGCCGGCCTGGCGAGCCTCCTCGGTGTGCATGTCGAGGCACCAGGCGCAGTGGTTGATCTGTGATGCCCGGATGTCGACGAGGGCGAGCAGGCCCGCGCCGAGGCCGCCTTCGCCGGCATACGCGTTGAGGTGGAGAACGGCCCTGCGAGCCCCCGGCTCGACCTCGTGGATGTCCATGCGCTGCTCGTCGGCCATCGCGTGCTCCTTCGTCCCCGGGGTTCCCTTCGACCCCTCAACCGTACCGCCCACCTCGGCGGAGGCTCCGCCTTGGTGGCGACCGGAGCCGGGGCGTCGGAGCGGCCCCAGGAGCCGCGTCCGAGGGGGTGCTTAGACTCAGCGGCCATGTGTGACTACTGCGGCTGCCGTGAATCGGGGCCGACCGCCGAGCTCGCCGCCGAACACGTCAGGCTCCAAGCTCTCAGCCGCCGTCTGGCCGGCGCGATCGCGGCCCACAGCGATGCCTCCGCGGTGTTCGCGGAGTTCACGGCCCTCCTCGACATCCACGCCGCCAAGGAAGAGGTCGGCCTCTTCCCGAAGGTGCTCGACCTCGGGGTCATGGACGACCAGATCTCCCAGTTGATCGCCGAGCACGACCAGCTGCACAGCCAGCTCAGGGACGGCACCTCGGGCCCCGATGTGACAGCAGCGCTGAAGCTGCCGGCGACCCACATCGACGACGAGGAGTACGACCTGTTCCCGCATGTGTTCCACGCTCTCGATCCCGAGGACTGGGACGAGATCGAGCTCGCCCATCGTGCCGTCGAGACGGTCTTCGGGGAATCGGACGCCACGCGGGACCACAACCACACACACGACCATGACCACGACCACGACCACGAGGGGTGAGCTGGATGCTGAGCACACGCTTCACCGAGATGTTCGGGCTGGACTACCCGATCATGTCGGCGCCGATGGCCCTGCACAGCGGCGGGACGATCGCGGGTGGCGTCTCGGCCGCAGGCGGGCTCGGTTCGTTCGGGGGGATGACCCTGAAGGGCCCGGGCTGGATCGAAGCCGAGGTCGAGACGGTCCGTGCTCGCACCGATCGCCCGTTCGCGATCGGGTTCATCACCCCGTTCCTTGACTTCACGGCCCCGCTGTTCGACACGGCTCTCGCCGCCGGCGCGCCGGTGGTCATGTTCTCCTTCAGCGACCCGAGGCCGTGGATCGAACGAGCCGCCGAGGCCGGGGCGCACACGATCTGCCAGGTCCAGGCCCTGGCCGACGCGGACCTCGCTGTCGAAGCCGGCGCCGACGTCCTCGTGGTCCAGGGCAACGAAGCCGGGGGCCACACCGGCCACATGGCTCTGTTCCCGTTCCTGTCAGCGGTGGCTACGCGCCACCCTGACGTGCCGCTACTGGCAGCAGGGGGCATAGCCGACGGGCCAACCATGGCGGCCGCGCTCGTCGCGGGCGCCGACGGTGCGCTCGTCGGCACAGCGTTCATGGCCACCCCCGAACTGGTGGAGATCCATGACGTCTTCAAGGACCTCATCGTCGGCTCCGACGGCACTGACACCGTCTTCACCAAAGCTTGGGACGTGCTCGGTGGGCTGCCGTGGCCCGAGTCGATCGGCGAGCGGGTCCACCGCAACCGCTTCAGCGACACCTGGGACGGGCGCGAGGACGAGCTGCGCAACCAGCGCGGGCGGGTTGCCGCAGACCACGCCTACGCCACCGAGAACCCCGACCCTGAAACCGACCATCTTCCGTACGGGTCGGCAGCGGGGTTGGTCGACGCGATCCGGCCCGCGGCCGAGGTCATGGAGCGCATCTGCGGCAACGCCGAGAAGATCCTCCGCTCCCGGCCACCGTCGCTGCTGCGCTGACGCAGCACCACCACGGCCACCCCCACCACTAGAGCACTCGTCGCTCAGGCGCCGACGTAAGCGGCCAGGTACTCGCCGGTGAGGGTCGAGCGATCGCGGCGGCTCCGTATGACGGCGGACGGCGATTGTGCCACGCCGCGCCGTCCGGGTCCTGCCCGGGGGGGTCGGTTCCTAAGATGGCACCGTGGACGCCGAGTTGCCGCGACGATGAGGCTCACCCTCGACCTCGTCGCGGCGCGGCTGGCCGCCGCGGGCTGTGTCGCCGCACGTGCAGAGGCGGTCGCGCTGACGTCGGCCACCCGCGACGACACGGTGCTCGAGGCACTCGTCTCCCGCCGCGAGCGCGGTGAGCCCCTCGCCTGGATCACCGGCACGACACGGTTCTGCGGCCACACCGTCCGCGTCCACCCGGGGGTGTACGTACCACGCCCCCAGAGCGAGGACCTCGCCCGTCGGGCAGCCGCGCTCCTGGCGGCGTGCGGGAACCGACCGCGGGCGGCGGATCTCTGCACGGGTTCCGGTGCCGTCGCTGTCCACCTCATGGCGGCCGTGACCACGGCGTCGGTCGTCGGCGTCGACGCGAGCACACGTGCTGCCGCCTGTGCCCGCAGCAACGGTGTGCCGGTCGTCGTCGGCGATCTCGGCCGGCCCCTCGGCTCGGACGCCTTCGACGTCGTCACCGCGGTGGCGCCCTACGTGCCGACGCCGGACCTCGCGTTGTTGCCCTCCGACGTCAGGGATCACGAGCCCCCGCTCGGCCTCGACGGCGGCGCGGACGGCCTCGACGTGGTGCGGCGCGTCGTCGAGTCCGCGGCGCGGGTCCTGCGCCACGGCGGGTGGCTCCTAACCGAGGTCGGCGGCAGCCAGGATCGTGTGCTCGCAGCGGCGCTCGCGGCGGGCGGCTTCGGGCCCGTCGAGGCGTGGTTCGACGCGGACGGCGACCTGCGCGGCGTCGCCGCCCGGCACTCCACTCGCTGAACCGCAGGTGCCTCCGTGGCCGCTCAGGCGGTTTCGATCGACTCGTCGGCGGCGTCGTCGTCCTCGGTGGAGTCACCGATCGGTGTCGTGGGGATCCGCCCCGTGAAGAAGAGCGAGAGCACGGCGAGCAGTGCGAGCACGGCGAGGCCGGCGTCGAGGCCCTCGATGCGGGCTTTGCGGTTCTCCTCGACGACCGCGTCGGTGACGTGCTGTTGAGCTCCGGCCCCCTCCATGGCGGCCTCGAGGTCCGTGTCGGACACGAACGGGACACCGGAGGCGAGCTGCACCGATGCCTGGGACTTGACCGAATCCGGGACGTCGGGGTTGTGCTCGATGCCGGTGATGAGGGAGGCGGTGAGGACGGCGATCATGATCGAGCCGGCCAGCGCGGTTCCGAGAGAGGCGCCCAGGTTGGTGGCGGTGTTCTGGAGCCCGCCGACCTCGCCGCTCTCGGAGGTGGGCACCGCGGACACCGTGACCGCGCCGAGCTGGGACGCCAGGAACCCGATGCCGAGCCCGATCGCGAGCATCGGGATCGCGACGACTCCCGCGTTGGCGTCGACGTCGATGCCGCCCATGAGCACGACGATGCCGACGAGCATGAGCAGGATCCCGATGCGCACGAGACGCCGCGGCGAGCCGTGGGGCGCGACCTTGGGAACCCCTACCGCTCCGATCAGCAGCGCTATCGACAGCGGCATGATCCGCATACCCGTCTCGATCGCGCTCAACGCCAGCACCACGGACAGGAACAGCGGGACGATGAAGAACACGCCTGCTTGCAACAGGAACTGGAAGAAGAACATCACCAGTCCGCCGCTCAACTGCGGGACGGCGAGCATCTCCGGTCGCAGCAGCGGTTCCTTGCCGAGGCGTACGAGGCGCCGCTCCCACATGAGGAACAGCCAGATCACCGCGCCACCCGCGAGGATCAGCCAGAACGTCGGGGACACGCCGAGCCACGCGGTGCCTCCCGGCTTGGGCGTGACCCAGCCCCATTCGCTCGAGCGCAACACGCCGTAGACCGCCATGCCGAGCCCGACGACCGACAACACGGTGCCGACGAGGTCGAGCTTGGGCTTGTCGGTCACCTCGACGTCGGCGACCACCCTGGACAACACGAGGATGACCGCGACGATGACCACCTCGCCGAAGAACACGTAGCGCCACGACGCGTACGTGGTCGCGAGCCCGCCGATGAGCGGGCCTGCCGCCACCGCGATGGCACCGGCCGCCGCCACGAGCCCGTACGCGCGTGGCCTCGCTGCCGGCTCGAAGTTGGCTGCCACGAGCGCCACGATCGCCGGGAGGATCAACGCGGCGCCCATGCCCTCCAGCAGCGACCAGCCGAAGAGCAGCGTCGCCAGGTTCTGCGCGATGCCGGTGGTGAACGACCCCGCCGCGTAGATACAGCAGCCGATCAGGAACGCCCGCTTGCGGCCGATGATCGACCCGATCTTGCCGCCGGTCAGCATCAGCGACGCCATCACGAGCGTGTACATGGTGATGGCGGTCTGGATGCCGGTGATCGACGTGCCGACGTCGTTGGCGACGGTGGCCATCGACACGTTCATCACCGAGCTGTCGAGCGTCATGACGAACTGGCCCGCGGCCAGGATCATCAGCACGCCGCCCGCTGCCCCTCGACGACTCTCTGTCCGGGTCCCCTCGGCATCCTGCATGAATCGGTAGTAGAGCAGGTCGACGCCGGGACTTTCTCGATGCCGCGAGGATCGGGCACGCGCTTGACAACGCGGTACCGCGGGTTCAACGTGCCAGGTGCCGCCAGCCGCACAGCAAGGAGAAGCCGATGCGAGAACGACGACGCGCGCAGAAGACCAGACGGAAGTTGGTGACGCTCGGTGCCGCGCTCGCTGTCGCGGTAGCGCCGGTGCTCGCACAGCAGGCACGGGCGACGACCCCCACGCCCGGCCCGGTGGTGGTCGCGGGCGGCCTCGACATGCCGCTGCAGATGGACGTCGGCGCCCAGGGTCGGATCCTCGTGACCCAGGCCACCAAGGTCAGCGTCGTGGACGCGCACGGCAACGTGTCGGACCTGGTCGACACCGCCCCGGCGGGTCCAGGAGGTGTGGCGTTCGCGCCCTTCGGCGGCGTCCTCTTCACGACGTCGGACTTCGATGCCGGTGAGCACTTGTTGAAGGTGCGCGACGTCCACGGCAACGTCCGCACACTCGCGGACCTCGGCGCCTACGAGAAGGCCAAGAACCCCGACCAGGTGAACACGTACGGGTTCAAGAGCCTCCCCGCCGGATGTGCCGACCAGATCCCCGACGAGCTCAAGCCGTTCGTGTTGCCCTACAAGGGTCTCGTCGACTCCCACCCCTACGCCCTGGCCGCGACACCGCTCGGGGTATTCGTCGCCGAGGCCGGCGGCAACGACATCCTCTTCGTCGACTGGTTCGGCCGCATCAGGACTACGGCCGTCCTGCCGCCGATCCCGGTGACGGTGACCGCCGCTGGTGCCGCTGCCAACGGCCTGCCTCCGTGCGTGGCGGGGCGCGTCATGCGCTTCGAGCCGGTCCCGACCGACGTCGAGCTCAGCCGCGCGGGCAAGGTGCTCGTCACGTCCCTGCCCGGCGGGGTCGAGGACGACAGCCTCGGCTACAACGGATCGGTCTTCGAGGTGAACCCCTGGGGTGGGCGACCGAACATGATCGCCAAGGGCTTCGGCGGGGCCACGAACCTGGCCGTCGCGGGCGACGGCTCGATCTACGTCGCCGAGCTCTTCGCCGGGCGCGTGTCCAAGGTCGTCCACGGCGGGCCGGCGCCCGTCGCGGATCTCGAGATGCCGGCTGCGCTCGAGTGGTGCGGCGGTCGGCTCTTCGCCACCACGAACATCTTCGTCCCCGGCGGCGGTGACATAGTCCGCTTCTCGCCCTGACTCACGGCCGCCGCGCCGGGAGCGCCTCAGGGGCCTGCCGGTGTGCGGAACTCGCAGGTCGGCCCTGCCGCCGCGGCGAGGCGGCGGTCCAGGGTCGCCAGCGGGGCTTCCAGCAATTCCGCCACGGCCACGTACCAGGCGTCGTAGGCGCCGACGTTGTGCCGCAGCTCCCAGACGCGTGTTGCCACCAACTGGTAAGGGAAGAGGCGAATTCGTAGATCGACGAGGTCGGCGTGCCCGAGGGATGCGACGTCGTCACTGATCTCGCCGGCGCCGGCAGATCGGCGCAGCACACCGGCCACCTCGACCGGCAGCAGGTGCGGCGCCACCAGGTCGTAGGTGAGCAGGGATTCGGCCCAGCGTCCCGCGGGACCGGTATCGACGAGAGCGGCGACGATCGCCGAAGCGTCGACGACGAGGGTCATCTGCGTGCGGCGTCGCGGTGGCGCAGGATCTTCGCCGTGGAGAGCTTGGTCCCGGTGCGGCGCTTCCGTTCGGCGATGCGCGCTGCGAGCGCTTCGGGATCGGGTCGCCCGGCGAGGTCGATCAGCTCCTTGCGGAGGTACTCCTGCAGCGACCGTCCGCTTCGAGCAGCGCGGGAGGCGAGCTCGTCACGAGCGTCGTCGGGGACGTCGCGAATCGTAATTGATGCCATTCGCAGCACGTTAGCAGCACTGCTCCGCCCGGCGTGGGCGTCCGTTGACGAATGCTGACCAATCTCGTATTCTGGTCAGTCATGGAGTACCCGAGGCAACCGTCAGCGTTGTTGAAGGCCGAGCACGAGGAGTTCCGGGCCGCGGTGCGCAGCTTCGTCGAGCGCGAGATCCGCCCGAACGCAACCGCGTGGGAGGCCGCCGGGGAGGTGCCGCGTGCCCTGTACTCCAAGGCCGCCGCGGCCGGGTTGCTGGGCCTGCGCTACGAACCGCGCTGGGGCGGCAGTGGCGAGGACTTCCTGGCGACGGTCGTGCTGTGCGAGGAGCTCGCCAAGGGCGACTCGATCGGCACCGCGGTGGCGTTGATGGCGCAGTCGGAGTTCGCGCTGTCCGCGCTCGCGGACGAGGCCTCCGACGAGCTCAAGGCGGCCTGGCTGGCACCGGCGATCCGGGGCGAGCTGATCGGCGCGATCGGCGTGACCGAACCCGGTGCCGGATCCGACGTGGCCGCGATCGCGACCAAGGCGGTGCGCGACGGCGACGAGTACGTGATCTCGGGCCAGAAGACCTTCATCTCCAACGGCACCCGCGCCGACTTCGTCACCCTCGCCGTGCGCACCGGCGACCCCGGCCCCCGCGGCATCTCCCTGGTGGTGTTCCCGACCGCGACGCCCGGCTTCGAGGTCGGCCGCCGCCTCGACAAGCTCGGCGCACGCGCGTCGGACACCGGCGAGTTGTTCTTCACCGACTGCCGGGTGCCGGTCACCAACCTGGTGGGCGAGGAGGGCAAGGGGATCCACTACATCCTGTCGCACTTCGCCGGCGAGCGCCTCGTGATCGCCGCGTTCGCGGTGGGGGTGATGGAGCACCTCGTCGAGCTCGGCCTCGCGTACGCGGCCGAACGCGAGGTGTTCGGCCGGACGTTGGCGGGCTACCAGAGCTGGCAGCACCGCTTCGCCGACATGGCGACCCGCCTCGAGTCCACCCGCGCGCTCACCTACCACGCGGCCGACCTGTTGAGCCGCGGTGACGCGTCCGCCGAGATGGCCGTGTCGATGGCGAAGCTCGCCGCCGCGGGCCACGTCCAGGCCGTCGCCGCCGAGATCATGCAGCTCCACGGCGGGTTCGGCCAGATGGAGGAGTCCCCGATCCCCCGCTACTACCGCGACGTCGCCGGTTTCTCGGTGGGAGCGGGAACCTCGGAGATCATGCGCGAGATCATCTCGCGCCAACTCGGCGCAACAGGAGGTGGCCGATGACCGAGCGCGTGGGCGCCGTCGACGCCTGGATGACGATCGTGCCGCCCCACACGGCAGACCGCTGGCCCGAGCAGTTCTGGCACATCTTCCGCAAGTACGGCGTCGAGGACCGCTTCCGTGCCGGGTTCGCCCTCGACGAGGTGATCGCCGAGATGGACGCGGCCGGTGTCGACATCGGCGTCGCGTCGTCGTTCAAGTTCCTCGACACGTGGGTGGTCGACAACGACGAGACGGCCGGCTTCGTCGCACGGGCGCCGGAGCGGTTCGTGGGCAGCTTCACCGTCGACATCCGCGACCCGATGCCGGCGATGCGGGAGTTCCGCCGCTGCGTCGAGGACCTCGGCATGCGGGTCTTCCGCCTCGAGCCCTACCAGTACGGAGACGGCCGCACGACGGCGCCGCCGCCGACACACCGCATGTACTGGCCGTTCTACGTGGCGTGCTGCGAGTACGACATCCCGGTGGCGCTCCAGGTCGGCCACACGGGGCCGCTGCTGCCCTCGGAGTGCGGCCGGCCGATCTATCTCGACGAGGTCGCGCTGACGTTCCCGGACCTGCGGATCCTGGGCACCCACGTCGGCGACCCGTGGGCCGAGGAGATGATCATCCTCGCCTGGAAGCACCCCAACGTCTACGTCGAGACCTCGGCGCGCCCGGCGCGGCGGTGGTCCGCGGAGCTGCGCCGCTTCGCGGGCGGCTACGGCCAGGACAAGGTCATCTGGGCCACCGACTACCCGCTGCTGCCGTTCGATCGCACCGTGCAGGACGTCTACGACTGCGGCTTCACGCCCGAGGCGACCGCCAAGGTCCTGCGCACCAACGCGCTGCGGGTCTTCGGAATCGACGGAGGGTCCTGAGCGTGGACGTGTACCTGAGCGCCGAGCAGCTCGCACTGCGCGCCGAGGTGCGCGCCTACCTCGACGCGACCTGGCCGCCCGCACGGGTGGCCGCCATGGAGCGCGACGAGGTCTACCCCGACGACTTCTACCGCGACTGCGCCGAGCGGGGCTGGACCGCGATCCCGGTGGCGCCCACCTACGGCGGTCGCGGCGGCAGCGTCGTCGACCTGTGCGTGCTCGTCGAGGAGATCGGCAAGACGTCGATCTCGCTCTCGACGCTCTACATCACCGGCACGATCTTCGGCTCCCACGCGCTGGAGATCTGCGGCTCGGCGGCCCAGCGTGACCGCTACCTGCCCGCCGTCGTCGGCGGCGACGCCCGCTTCGCGCTGGCGATGTCGGAGCCCGGCGCGGGTTCGGACTTCGCGGGCATGTCGGCGACGGCGGCGCGCCTCGACGGCGGCGGCTGGCGCATCGACGGCGTCAAGGGCCCCATCAGCGGAGCCGAGCGCGCAGAGGTCCTGATCTGCGCGGCCCGCACCGCGACCGACCCCGCGTCGCGCCGCCACGGCATCAGCCTCTTCCTCGTCGAGGCCGGCACCGCGGGGCTGAGCTTCGAGCGGCGCCGCTTCCCGGCCATGCGCGCGCTGATGGTCGACGACGTGCACCTCGACGGCGTCGAGGTCGGCGAGGGCGCCCTCCTCGGCGGCGAAGGCGAAGGCTGGGCGAACCTCGCCCGCCTCATGGATCCCGAGCGGCTCGCCAACGCGGCGCAGGCCGTCGGCGTCGCGCAGGCCGCCATCGACCTCGCCGTCGGCTACGCCACCGAACGCGAGCAGTACGGCCAGCCGATCGGGCGGTTCCAGGCGGTCGCGCACCCGCTTGCGGAGTCCCACGCCGAGATCGCGGCGGCACGGCTGCTCGTCTACGCGGCGGCGCACAAGCGCGACGTGGAGGGTCCGTGCCCCGTGGAAGCGTCGATGGCGAAGACGTTCGCCAACAACGTCGCGATGCGAGCCGCCGACCGGGCGCTGCAGACCGCCGGCGCGGCGGGCTACGAAGCCGAGTCGCCCTTCATGCGCCGCTTCCTGGAGGCCCGCGGTTGCGAGCTCGGTGGCGGCACGAGCCAGATCCAGCGCAACATCATCGCCCGCAGCCTCGGTCTGCGATGAGGGCGCTGCTGTACCGGGGACCGGGCGTCATCGAAGTCGGCACCGTCGACGACCCCAGCCCCGGCCCCGACGAGGTGGTCGTCGCGGTCGCGGCCGCGGGCGTGTGCGGCACCGACCACCACCTCGTCGCGGGCGAGCTCGGCGGGCCCGACGGCACGATCCCCGGCCACGAGATCGCCGGGCGTGTCGCCGCCGTGGGCACCGCGGTCGAGGGGTGGGCCGTGGGCGACGCGGTCGTCTCCTTCGGCCAGGTCGTCTGCGGCGCCTGCCCGGCCTGCGTGGGCGGCCACGAGAACCGCTGCACGCGGCCGGAGGTGTTCGGGATCGGGCGTCCGGGCGGCTTCGCCGAGTACGTCGCGATCCCGGCGCGCTGTCTCGTGTCGCTGCCCGACGGCGTCGACCCCGCAACCGGCGCGATCGCCACCGACGCGATCGCCACGCCCTACCACGCCCTCACCGCGATCGGCGCCGTGGGGACCGGCGAGAGCATCGCCGTCGTCGGCACCGGCGGTCTCGGGCTCCACGCGGTCGGCCTCGCGCGCCTCCTCGGCGCCGCACGGATAGTGGCGGTCGACCCGTCGGCGGGAGCCCGCGACCTCGCGCTCGCCGCGGGCGCCGACGACGCCTTCGACCCCGCCGGCCACGACGACCCGGGCCGGGCGCTGCGCAAACTCACCGGCGGGGCCGACGCCGCGTTCGAGTTCGTGGGCCGGGCCGGCACCGTCGAGATGGGCCTCGCGGCGCTGCGGCCCGGCGGGCGCCTCGTCGTCGTCGGCGTCGGCCACGACCGGCCGCGGCTGCCCCCGGTCGTGCGCTTCGTCGGCACCGAGCTGTCGGTGCGCGGCTCGTTCGGGTCGACCTTCGCCGAGCTCGGCGCGGTCGTCGACCTCGTCGCCTCGGGCCGCCTCGACACGTCGCGTTCGGTGTCGCGCCGCGTCGGCATCGAGGAGGCGCCCGCGCTCTTCGGCGGCGACGCGGGGCCCGGCCGCGCCGTCATCGAACCCGCCCGTTCGCCGAGTCCCACAGGAGGGTGACCATGTCGGACCAGGACGTGCTCGTCGACATCACCGGCGCGGTGGCCACCGTCACCTTGAACCGGCCCGACCGGCTCAACACGATCGCGATCCCCACCGTCGACCGCCTCGTCGACGCGCTGGCCGAGGCGGCCGCCTCCCCGGCGCGGGTCGTCGTTCTCGCCGGCGCCGGCAAGGCCTTCTGCGCCGGTGCCGACCAGGGCGAGATGGTCCCACGTGACGCGGCCGAGTGGGAGCGCATCGTGCGCCGCTACCTCGATCCCGTGCGCGCCATCGTCGCGATGGACAAGCCCGTGGTCGCCGCGCTCCACGGCGACACCGTCGGCGGCGGCCTCGGTCTCGCGATGGCCTGCGACATCCGCCTCGTCGCCGAAGGCGCCCGGCTCGGCGCGCCGTTCATCCGCATCGGCCTCGCCGGCTGCGACATGTCCACGGGCTGGTTCCTGCCCCGCCTCGTCGGCCTCGGCACCGCCACCGAGCTGATGTTGACCGGTCGTCTCCTGAGCGCCACCGAGGCGCACGCCATCGGCCTGGTCCACCAGGTCGTCGACGCCGAGTCCTTCGCCGGCGCGCTCGCCGAGTGGACCTCACGCTTCGCTGCCGGCCCGCCCGGCGCGTACCGCTGGACGAAGCGGGCGATCCACCGCTCCCTCGGCACCGACATGGACGGCGAGTTCGAGTTCGAGATCCTCGCCCAGGTGCAGTGCCTGCAGACCGCGGACCACGCCGAAGGCGTCGCCGCGTTCGGCCGGCGCCGCCCGCCGGAGTTCACCGGTGCGTGAGCTCACCGACACCCAGGAGGCGTTCGGGGCCGAGGTCGCCCGCTTCGCCGCCGAGGAGATCGCTCCCCGCGCGCGGGCGTGGGATGCCGCGGACCGCTACCCGCGGGAGCTCTTCGGCCGCCTCGGCGCCCTCGGCTGGCTCGGGGTCGGCTTCCCCGAGGAGGTCGGCGGCTCCGGCGGCGGGCCCGTGGAGCGCTGCCTGCTGATCGAGGGCCTCGCCCGCGCGTCCGCCGGTGTCGCGCTCGGCATCTACGTCCACACCGCGCTCGCCGCCGGCGCCCTCGCCGAGATCGCCGCGCCTGCGCTGCGCGACCGCTTCCTGCCCGGCCTGCTGGCCGGCGAGCTCACCGGCGCATGGGCCTACGCGGAGCCCGACGCCGGCGCCGACGTCACCCAGGCCCGCCTCGCGGCCCGCCTCGACGGAGACAACTGGGTGCTGAACGGCTCGAAGCTCTACATCACCAACGGAACCTTCGCCGACGTCGTCCTCGTCGTCGTGCGCACCGGCTTGGAACCGGGCCGCCTGCGCGGCCTCGCCGTCCTCGCCGTCGACGGCGACAGCCCCGGCCTCGCCCGCACCCCGATGGCCAAGGTCGGCATGGCCCCCTCCGAGCTCGCCGAACTGCACTTCGACGACGTCGCCGTCGCGGCCGACCGCCTCGTCGGTGACGCCGAGACCGGCTTCCGCCAGTGCCTGAGCGTGCTGTCGCGGGGCCGGGTCTTCGGCGGCGCCCTCGCTCTCGGCCTCGCCGGTGCCGCGCTCGACGCCGCCGCCGCACACGTCGTGGACCGCCACCAGTTCGGCGGCCCCCTCGCCATGCTCCAGGGCGTGCGGTTCAACCTCGCCGACATGACCGCGCGCCTGCGCGCCGCCCGCAGCCTCGTCTACGACGCCGCGGCCGCTATGGCCGAGGGCCGCCCCTTCGACACCGACGCCTCGATCGCCAAGCTCGTGGCGTCGGAGGCGGCCACGTGGATCGCCGAGCGGGCAATGCACCTCCACGGAGCCAACGGGTTCATGCTCGACAGCCCCGTGCAGCGGTACTACCGCGACTGCAAGATCCTCGAGTACGGCGAGGGCGCCAACGAGGTCCAGCGCGAGCTGATCGCGAAGGCCGTCGTCGGGGGCTACCGGCCGTGAGTACCGTGGCGGGCATGACTTCGGGTGCTCCCGCTCCACGCGAGCGTCTCGTCGCGGCGGCCGAGGCCCGCTTCCGGCGCTTCGGCTACAAGCGCACCACCGTCGAGGACATCACCGCCGCCGCGGGAACGGGCAAGGGCAGCCTGTACCTGCACTTCGACTCCAAGGAGGCGGTGTACCTCGCCGTCGTGGAGGCGTCGCTGGAACGCTTCGTCGAGACCGCCACCGCGACCCTGCGCGCCAGGGGCAGCGTCGCACGGCGGCTCTCGGCGCTCGTGGAGGCGACCGCGCAGCACTACGGCCACGACGAGTTGCTGGCGGCGTCGCTGCTGGGCGAGACCCACCTCGTCGACGGGCGCGTCGCGGCGCTCGCCGCCGAGATCCAGCGCACCCGCATCCGCGGGCTGCTCGCCGACATCATCGCCGAGGGCCGCCGCGACAAGTCGGTGCGCTCGGGCCTCGACCCCGAGGTCACCGCCGCGGTCCTCTTCGAGATGGGCTGGGGCGTCGTGCGTGCCGGTCTCGAGGACGTCACCGGCGTGCCCCTCGAGACCGCCCTCGCGACGCTGAACGGCATCGTCGGCCGCGGCATCCAGACCCCGAGGAGACGCTGACGCTCAGTGCGCGGACAGCGAGCCCTCACGCTCCCGTTCTGGGCGCGGACAGGCCACGTGGATAGGGTGTCCGCGCCCAGAACCCGGATTCGCCGCGGCGACGGTGCGTCGAGCTGCGAACGCACTCGCCGCTGATCGCTCGCAGACGACCCGGGTAGTGCCGCCCGTAGCGATCCCGCAGCTCGCCCTCGACGACTCCCAACGCGTCTTCGTCGTGTCCGACTGCGAGCAGGACGGGCTGGTTCACGGGTCGCACTCCGAGGGCTCGCCTCCGAAGGGCGCTCGAGGCACTCGCTCGGAGGGGGCGGACGCACGGATGTCGTCGACGAGGACGTCCAGGAGAGCCTCTTCGAACACGGCGACACCTTCGGCGATCATCGCCGCTGACAGCTCGGGATCCCACGGGGTCGGGGGAATCCGGTCGACTCTCAATCCCACCGGGGATCGGGCTGTCGCCAGCGCCTGTCGGTAGTCGACCGCTCGGAAGCGCCACGGACGAGCATCGGGCGTGGCGGCGAGGATCACGTCGGCGTGGTGCAGACCGGCGACGTCGAAGTCGGCACGAACAGCGAGACGCCAACCCCCACGAGCCAGCAGGACGAGGGCGGCCACTTCCACCGCCGAGGGTGTGCCCGACGTGCAGATCACGCGGGCACCGGGGATCCCGACGGCAGCCGACAGCACGGAGGGGTTCTCGGTTACGAACACGACCTCGCCGCCGGGCGGCCAAACGCAGCGGGCAAGCGTCCGCGGCGGGAGCGTGAGCACGCTGTCGGGCGGCACTTGCCAGCCGCGAGGGACGACTCCCAAACAGGTCAGTCCGCCGACGATGTCGTCGTAGGCGACGCCGACCGAGGTCCATGCTTCCCGCGCTGTCAGCCCCGGAGGCACGCGGCCACTCGCTGCGAGGATGCCGAGAGCGAGACCGCCCACCTGCTGGCCCCGGTCGAGGGCATGCGGATCGCCGGCAGCCGCCTGCGCGAGCACGCGACGATCGACAGGTGGGTCGCCGTGCGCCGGGAGATGCGCGAGGACCGCTGCGGCTCGCCCGACGAGCATGTCGTCACCGGCCTCGACCACCCGGGCCACCCAACCCGAGCGGCGCAACGCAGTCCACGCCTCGTCCTCCGCCGCGCGTGGGACCAACTCGGAGATCCTGGCGCGAACCGCTGCCTCGGCCCCGGCGCGGGCGGCGCGGGCCTCCGCACGCCGGGCGAGTCTGCGGTGGGCCCCGTGCGCTGCCGCGGCACCCGGGGTGAGCGGAGCCAGCCGAGCAGCGAGCAGACCGAGGTCGACGCGGAGCCGCTGTCCCGGCGCTATGTGACGCCGGCCCAGCAACCCGGCTGCGGCGGCACGCTCGCCGGTCGAGACAGGTGCGTCGAACGTCGCCGACCCATCCACCATGCGAGCATCACCACGGCGGTCGGCCGCATCTGCAAGGGCGTGCCAGAGCCAGGCAAGCTCGGGGGCGGCGAGTCCGTCGAGGTTCGCGCCGGCGCAGCTTCCGTCGCAGAGCTCGCAGGTCATGCGAGCATCGGATCGCCGGGAAGCGGCAAAGCCGCCCGGACGCGCATCGGGAACGCGACGACGGTCCCGTCGGGAGCAGCCTCGAGGTCGTGGGCGTCGATGCCGTCCCAGGCTCCCGGCGCGCCGTCCCAGTGGTGCGAGGTGGCGATCAGGTCGAGGTCGAGCGCCGCTATGTAGCGGGCAAGTCCTTCGCGGCCTTCCGCGTCGACCTCGGAGGGAATCTCGTCGAGGGCGGCGACTCGGCCGGCCGCCTCGCCGAGGCGGTCGTACGCGGCGGCGACGGCAGCGAGCATGGGGGCGAGGACGACGAGGCGGCGTTCGCCCCCGGACAGGCCGGTGCGGGAGTTCCACGGTCGCGGATCCTCCCCGGGGCGGGTGACGTGGTAGGTCACATCCACCCAGTCGCGCACGTCGACCGCGGTGGCTACACGGGCGACCATGTCGTCACCGTCGGCCGCTGCGATGAGCTGCTGAATGGCCTGGCCTGCGGTCTTCTTCGCCTCCGGGTCACGCAGTGCGTCGCCGGTCTTGCAGACGAGCTCGTAGACCGTGCGCACCACAGGGGACAGGTCGTCGCGGACACGGACTCGTACGGAGACACCGACACCGGAGGACGCGGACGCCGAGCGCATCTTCTTGTTCACCTCGCCGACCCAGTCGTGCAGCGACGCCCATGCCGTGGCGATCGCCTGGGGGAGTCTGCCGATGACGAAGTCGCGCAGGGCCGCCTCGTCGGCGGCACGAAGGGCCTCCTCGGCACGGTCGGCAAGGATGCGGGCGTGCCCCGCGGCCCCGACCGGTGTGAACGTCGCGGCCCCGTGGGTCAGCAAATGGGTGTCGAGCTCGGCGTGATCGGTGCCCGGGTCGAGTGACCACACCCCTGCGAGACGAGCCCGGGTCTCGTCGGCTCGCTCCCGCAGCGTCCGTCGAGCCGAGGTGGGTCTGCCCGCGACTGCTGCGGACACCTGTGCAAGCAAGGCGGGGCCGTCGCCGTCGGCCTCCGCGCCGAGCACGGCCTCGGCGACGCCGTCGAGGGCGAACAGGGCTCGCAACTCCCCGACAGCATGCGAAGCGGTGGGCTCGACCTCGGCGATCCGCGCCCGCGCGTCCGCCAAGTGGGCCTCGGCCGCGGCAGCGGCCGCACTTGCCCTGCCGCGACGTCCGTCGGCCGTGTCGAGACCGCTTCGGAGTCGGACGAGCGTCTCCGCCAGCGCTGAGTGGCGTGCGAGCACAGCTTCGGGGCCGGCACCGAGTTGGCCGCGTAGCTCGTCACAGACGGCTCGGGCCTCCGATGCCACGTCGTGGGCGGTACGCGCCTCCGCGTGCGACGCCGCGAGTGCGGAGTCCATGTCGTGCGCGGCGACCGTGGCGGCGAAGGCGAGGAGCCGGGAGCGGTGCTTCGTGTCGAGACGGCCGGCGACACGGCGCAGCAGATCCGCGGCGCGCTTGGACTCCTCGGCGATCTCGCCGAGGGCGATGACGTCCGGGGGCAACCCCGCGCCGCTCACGTCGCTCACCCAGCGGCGCCGCTCCGCCGCTGCCGTGTCTGCGCGAAGGTCCGCCTCCGCCTCTGCGGCGGCTGCTGCGTCCTCGGCGTCGCGGGAATCGCGCACCGCGGCGACCCTGGTCGCCTCGGCGCCTCGCAGGTCGTCACGGCTGGGGAACCTTGCGAGGAGGTCGAGCACACGCGCTGCGTCGGCGATCGCGGCGGCGGCTTCGGCGTCCGATCGGACGGCTTCGCTCTCCAGCTCGCCGGCCTGCAGATCGAGGGCGTCGGCATGGGCGAGTGCTGCTGCCCGGCGCCTGCGTGCGCCGATGTGCGCGGCCGGCCTTCGCAGTTCGGCGTCGTGGGCCTCGGGGACGACGGCGAGCATCACCCCGGCGCGAAAGGTGCCGTCGAGACCGATGCTGACCCGTGAGCCGTCGACGTCCGTCGCTGTCGGTCCGAGCGCGATGCGTTCGAGGACGGCCAAGGCCACATCGGAGAGCGGATGGTCGGCGTCGCCCCGCAGGACGCTGGTGAGGTTGGACGGCGTGGGAGCACCGGCCAGGTCGACGGACCATGTGGAGGTGCGGGCGCCGTCGGCATCAACGGTGGCGCCCAGGATGCCTGCTGCAGCGAGGGTGCTCTCGACGACGCCCTGGACCTCCGCTGCGGTGCCGTCGACCCAGTCGATCGCGGCGCCGAGCGCGACGGTGTCGTCGCCGCTGCCCGACCACGCGGGGCGAGGCAACGGCAGCAGGATGTCGTGCTCGCGTATCCGGACCGCTTCGGAGCGGAGCTCGGCCGCCTCCTGCCGGAGGGCGTGCGCGTGCTCGACGAGAGCAGCCGCCCGGGTCGATGCAGCAGCTTCGCTGGTATGCGCCCAACGCGACGTCCCGACGGCGAGGAACTCGGCGCCGGCCAGCGCCCCGGCAGGCTCGGTCCAGCCAATGGCGTCGAGATCCTCGTCTCCCCAACCGGGGTCGTCGTGGCAACCGGCGCGCCAGGACCGCATCGCGACACCCAGCTCGAAGGCATGGCGAGCCGCCGCATCGACGGCGGTCCTCGCCTTGCGCGCCTCGTGGTCAGCAGCGGCGGCGAGACGTCCCGCCTCTTCACGCGCGTCCTCGGCGGCGGACTCGGCGGCGGCGACGGGTTCGTGCCCGTGCAGGTAGAGGCGGGCGGCGTCACCGCGGCGGGTCCGTTCGCCGGCCTCGGCCCCCAGGGCTGCGACGGCGGCGTCGAGACCGGGCACGTCGACGGTCGCCTCCAGTGCCGGTCCGGCATCGACGCTGCGATCGCCGACGGCGAAGCGGGTCCGGGCGCGTTTGCTGATGCGCAGCACCCCGGTGCCGAGCCCGGGGGCGAGCTCGCGCACCTCGCCGAGCGCGTTGTCGAGGTCATCGGCGAGGTACTCGCCGTGACGGTGGTCGTCGTCATGGTGCCTACGGGCCTGCTCCGTCGTGTTCACGAGCGTGCCCCAGCAGGCAGTGGCAGCCTTGGCGAGGGAATCCGCGGTGCGGGCGAGCTCGGCGAGACGTCCGGCGTCCCGGTACTCGGCGCTGCGCTCCAGCGCCTGGAGCCGGCCGGCGGTATCGCTGACCTCGGCACGCAGCTTCGCGTGCTCGCTCTCGGCTCTGCTCTCCTCGTCGAGGGCGTCGGCATGCTCGCGGGTTCGTTTCTTGACGTCGCGGCGGTGGCGCCGCAGCTCGCCCTGCACTGCCTCGGCGCGGTCCCCGTAGGTACGGGCGACGTCGATGGCATGGCCAACCCACACGCTTGCGAAACCTTCGAGCACCTCGGCGGCAGCACGGTCGTTCTCGAATGCGGTGCGCGTGGCGGCGGATTCGGCGAGCGCGTCGCCGGTCGCCTCGAGCACCTCCTCGGCGACACCCGGGAGCGCGACCTTGAGCGCTTCGGCGGCAGCCGCCGGGGAGACCGTTGCGAGCAGCGCCGGGTTGCGGACCTCCCGGATGCGACGCGCGAGCTCGACGACCTGTGACGAATCGGTGGCAAAGACACGCGAAGACAGGTCGCGCACGTAGTCGTCGGTCTCGACGAATACCGTGCCGCCGACCCCCGCAACCGCATCGGCGAACTGGTCGACGCTCGGAGTCGCCCGCCCCGGTCCCCAAAGCGCGAAGTCGTGCAGCGGACGTGCGGGCACGCAGAACGGCGCGATCTTGACCGGCGGTGTGGAGCCCTCGCTGAAGTTGAGCCGCACCCCGTAGCTCACGGTGCCCGCTCGGCCGGGGCCGGCGAAGCTGAGCCACGCGAAGCCCACACGCCGGCGACCTTCGGCGCCTTCGCGCATGAGTTGGGACAGGTGCGTGTTGCGGGCCTTGCCGGCGCCGAGCAGCGCCGGGTTCAAGTCCAACAGGTACGGCCAGAGGATCTCGAGCGCGGTCGTCTTGCCGGTGCCGTTGGGGCCCCGCAACAGCAGCCGTCCCGAGACTGCGTCGAGGTCGAGGTCCCCGTAGCGCCACACGTTCGAGACGCCAGCGGCGACCAGTCGCCAGCGGCCACCGTAGCGGCTCGTGTTCCCGGCGGGCGGTGGTGGGCTGTCAATCCAAGTCATCGAACGCTCCGTCGTCGAACAGACCGGGCACGGCAACCGTCTGGGCGGTCTTGGGGCTGCGGCGCACCTTCGGTCGCGGCGCCGGCCACCGGGCCGTGGCCGGGGAGAAGAGCCAGTCGTCGCCGCTGGCACGTACCAGATCGAGGCCTTCGAGGAACGCGATCACGTCGGCGCGGAGGCGTCCGCCGGGATCGGAGGCGAGCTCGCGGCTCCAGCCTCCCGAGCCGGCGCGCTGGGCGGCTGCGAGCTCCTCCAACTTGGCGACGAGTTCCTTGTCGGTGACCCGTCGCCACCCGGCCGTCACCGGTTCCTCGTCACCCTCGCCCGTCGCCCAGTTGCAGACGAGCAGGGCTGCGTGCGCGACGGTACCGGAGGCCGGGAACGGGAGCGGGCCGAGTCGCCAGGGTGGGTTGGCGTCGAAGGCGGACACCACGAACGCGGCGCCTTCGCTGCGTCGCTCGACGTGCAGACCGAACGCGTCGGCGACGCGACGGCCGTCGTCGCGGAGGCGGCGGCTGAGCCAGTCGGTCTCGGCGTCGTCGAGGTCGCAGACGTGCACGACGGTGTCGTCTACGAGACGGCGTCGCATCCGCCGGGCGACGTCGGCTTCGCGCTCGACGGCACCGAGCCATCCTTCGGGGTCGGTCGCCGGGTCGTGGTCGGGTGAGTAGTTGGCGATGACGTGCAGCAGCCGCGTGTGGTGAACGGCGAGCAACACCGGCGGGTCGTCGTCCCCGATGTAACCGTCGACGTCGCCGTCGAGCTCCTCGACCACGCCACGCTGGGAGAGCATCTTCAGGGCAGCGACCACGGCGCGCCGCTCCCCGATGTCCCCGGTCACGGCAACGCCTGCTTCCGCAGCGCCCGCCCGGGCGGCGGTCACCAGGGTGCCGAGCGCGACCCGCCGCCCCATGGACTCCGCCGCAGCGACGAGCAGGAAGAACCACTGGCAGGTGCGCGGGTTCGGGCCTGCCGACGCATGCGCCTCCCGGCGTGCCGGCGGGCTCTTGCGCAGCCGCACCAGGTCGCGTTCGACGACGAGCACCCAGCCGAGCCGAGCGAGCGCTTCGCGGACCGCTTCGGCGTGGATGCGAACCGTGGCGATGGCGTCGTCGTCGCGTCCGGCGACGAGCCAGGGGCGCACCATGAGCAGGCGCAACATCTCGGCGACCTCCTGGGCCGCTTCGGGCTGCCAGGCCTTCCGTGCTGCCGCCTTCGCGGTGACCGGTGCGGGGTCGTTCACGAGCCGCCTCCCACCGCGACGGCAACGGCCCCGGCGTCGTCGGCAGCAGCACCTGCAGGGGCGGCAGGCATGTCGTCAGGGTCGTGGAACACCACGGTGCGCCCAGGGGTCCAGACGGTCCAGGTGTCCGTGGCCAATGCCGGGACCTCGGCGGTCGCTGGAGCGCGGAACAGCGTGCACGCGAGTCCTTCTTGTTTGGCGGTGCGAACCCCACGCCAGGCGCCCCGACGTGCCGCGGCGAGCAGCGACGCCAGCGCGACACGAGCGGCAGCGTCGGACAACCGACCACCGGGCGGGCAGGCGAGCACCTCCGCGACCGCGGCCTCGTGGGCTCTGGCACGCGCCTCACGGGCGGCCGCCACAGCAGCACGGGCCGCGGTGTCGTCGCGTGCCGCCGGTGGCCGCCCCCGCGCCCCGCCACGGCCCGTGAGTGCGAGCAGCTCCGGCGTCGGCGCGGGCGGGCCGGCAGCCCATGACGGGACACGCGGGAGGTCTTCGGCAACCTCGTCACCGGAGAACTTGCGCCACGCGTGGTCGCCGAGCGCGGCGGCGAGCAGGGCCGCCGCATGCCCACTGTCACGGCACGCGGCGGCGAGGCGCAGCGCGCGGTTACGGCTCGTCGCTGCCCCCGCCGAGGTGTGCAGACGACGCAGGTTGGCGTGCATTCCGGGCAACGCCCGGACGAGGCGCATCGAGAACCGGGCAGTGCGGCCCTGCCCCGGGTCGAACCAGGCGACGAGGCCCTCCCAGTCCTCGATCCGACCGCCGCGGGAGGCGACGAGTGCTCCCCGCTCGATGAGCACCCGGGCTTCGGATGCTGCGACCGCGGCCTCGGCGAGCTCCGCGAAGCGGGGCCGCAGCACTGCGAGGTGGTGGGCGACGAGCACAGAACCGTCGTCGAGCTCGGCGGCGACCCGGGTGGCGTAGTCGACGAGGAGGCTCCGCAGCTCGGCGGTGGACGCGTCGTCGAGGTCGTAGCGGTCGGCGAGGCCGGCAAGGGCATCCTCGGCCCCGACCAGGGCCGCGTCGAGGTCCTCGTGGTTGGCGAACAGCGTGCCGACCGTATCGGCAACGTCGGCACCGGAGTCGCGCAACGCCTCGAGGGCGCGGGCGATGCGGTTCAACGCTGCCAGCGGGATCTCTCGCACCGCCGGGGTTCCGGCCAGGTAGGTGCGGTAGAAACGGTGCACCTGTCGACCGACAGCGGTCGCCGAGTAGCGCCAGTTCCTGGCGAGCAGGTCGGAATGGCGGCGGATCCGGGAGGTGTCCGTCGTGGCATGGGCCGCACCCCAGTGGCGGAGGCTCTCGAGGCGATCCTCGACGGCATCGAGCGCGAGGGGACGCCCGACTTCGGCGACGGCGCGGGTGACTTCGGCCGGAGAGAGTTCGGTGACCGATGCCTCCAGCACGTCCATGAGCGCGACGTAGTCGTCGACGTCGCCGTAGAGCAGGTAGCTCAGGACGACACGCGCCTCGCGTGCGCGGTCCCCCCCCGCCGCGGTGTCCACACCCGCGACCGCGCCGGGGTCGAGCTCACGTGGATCGGACATCCGGACAGGGTAGAGACGGGGTGCGACACGGCCGTGTCTCTGCCTCCGTCGGGGGCGGCGCCCGAGGAGCCCTCGCCTGCGGCCCGACCCAGCGCTCTAGCGTCGCCAGAACACGTGGTGTGTGACACCTCCTCGGAAGCTCTGGCTGTGGGCAGCGGGATGCACAGTAGCTGGAGGTGGCCTCGTGGGAACCGGCCCACGCGCGGTCGAAGCCGCCGCCCATCGGACCGAAGCGGCGGACCGGCCGGTGGGTGTGGCCGGGCCCGATGACCTCCCACGTCAGCCGGCTGGCACGCACACTCCCCGACGGCCCATTGGTAGAAGTGCCCGTTCGTGCCTCTAGGCTCTGTTCGGCCGGCCGGACCCCTTCGCTGCCGGCCCGCACCTGTCCCGGTGTCCCCGTGATCGACTTCGGGCGTCTCTCGGCTTCCTCGTGATCGTTCGAGCGTGTGCGTTCGCAACGAGTCACGAGAAGAGAGCCCCCTTTGATGCCCACAACCTTCGCCGACCTCGGCGTACCCGCGTCCATCGTGGACGCGCTCGCCGCCGGCGGCATCACCGAACCGTTCCCGATCCAGGCCGAGACCATCGGCCACGGCCTCGAAGGCCGCGACATCTGCGGCCGTGCGCCGACGGGCTCGGGCAAGACCCTCGCGTTCGGCATCCCCCTCGTCGTCGGGCTGCCGCCGGCCACGAAACGGCGGCCCACCGCCCTCGTCCTCGCGCCCACGAGGGAGCTCGCCGAGCAGATCGGCGACGAGCTGCGGATGCTGGGAGCGCCGCTGCGGGTGTCGGTCCTGACCGTCTACGGCGGCGTCGGATACGGCAACCAGCGCTCCCGCCTCGCTCGCGGTGTCGACGTCGTCGTCGCCTGCCCGGGCCGCCTGGAGGACCTCCTCGCCGCCGGCGCACTGAGCCTCCGCGACGTCGAGCGCGTCGTCGTCGACGAGGCCGACCGCATGGCCGACATGGGCTTCCTGCCGGCCGTGCGCCGCATCCTCGACGCGTGCGCGCCGAAGCGCCAGACGCTGCTGTTCTCGGCCACGCTCGACGGCGCGGTCGGCGAGCTCCGGCGCCGGTACCAACACGATGCGGTCTCGTGCGAGGTCGACGACGCCTCTGCCGAACCGGACCTCTCCCACGAACTGCGCCCCGTGAGCCGCCAGGAGCGGATCTCGGCCACCGCCGCGATCGTGGAGGACCACGGCGCGACCATCGTGTTCTGCCGCACCAAGCGCGGGGCGGACAGGGTCGCCCAGCAGCTCACCCGCTCCGGCGTACGTGCCGTCGCTATCCACGGCGACCGCAGCCAGAGCCAGCGGGCGCGCGCTCTCGACGCGTTCGCGTCGGGCAAGGCGCAGGCGCTCGTCGCCACCGACGTCGCCGCCCGCGGCATCCACGTCGACGACGTCGCGTGCGTGATCCACTACGACCCGCCCGGCGACGACACGACCTACGTGCACCGATCCGGGCGCACCGGCCGCGCCGGGCGCACCGGCGTGGTCGTCAGCCTCGTCATCGACGCGCAGCAACGCAAGGACGCGACCAAGCTCTTCGCGACCCTCGGCGTGCGGCCGGCCGACCCCGGGCGGGAACGCCCACCCGCGAAGACGCCGACCGACCCCGGGCGGGAACGCCCGCCGGCCAAGGCGCCCGCATCCCCGAGCGGACCGGCCGGGCTGCACGGTTCGGTCAAGTTCTTCAACCAGCGCCGCGGCTTCGGCTTCATCCTCCACGGCGACCGCGACCTCTTCGTCCACAAGTCACAGGTCAGCGGGCGCATCCGGGTGGGCCAGCAGGTCCGCTTCGAGCTCGGCACCGGCCCCCGTGGCGAGGAAGCCCAGAAGGTCGCAGCCGTCGGCTGACACCGACACACCTCTAGTGTCGTGCCGTGAGGCGCCCGAACATCGTCGTCGTCCAGACCGACCAGCAGCGCCCCGACACGATCGGGACCTACGGTCAGGCGCTCGGGGTAACGCCGAACCTCGACCATCTCGCCGCGACCGGAGTCGTGTTCGAGTCGTCGTTCACGGTCCAACCCGTGTGCGGCCCGTCGCGGGCTGCGTTGCAGACCGGCAGGTGGCCGACCGAGATCGGCTGCTGGCGCAACGGACTCGGGCTCGACCCGTCGACGCCGACCCTCGCGTCGCGGCTCGCCGCGCTCGGCTACCGGAGCGGCTACATCGGCAAGTGGCATCTCGGCTCCGACCACGGACCGGGCCGGCGCTCACCCCGATCGCTGCGTTACGAGAAGCGCGCCGTCCCGGCCGAGCGGCGCGGTGGCTACCGCGACGCCTGGGTCGCGGCCGACGCCCTCGAGCTCACGAGCGGCCCTTTCGGCGGGCGCATGTTCGACGAGGACGGCGAGCCATACCCACTGACCGGCTGGCGCGTCGACGCGGTGACCGCCGCCGCGCTCGATCGGCTGCGCGGGTTCCCCACGGACGAGCCGTTCCTGCTCTTCGTCTCCTACCTCGAGCCACACCAGCAGAACGACAGGTTCCGCACGGTCGCGCCGCCGGGCACCGCGTGCCGGTACCGCCACCACGCGGTCCCCGGTGACCTCGCGGGCACCTTGGGCGACTGGCGTTGGAACTACCCCGCGACGCTCGCCTGCGCGGCGAGCATCGACGCGAACCTGGGCCGCATCCTCGTCGCCCTCGCCGCGCGCGGAAGCCTCCAGGACACCGTGGTCGTCTTCACCAGCGATCACGGCAGCCACTACCGGACCCGCAACCTCGAGTACAAGCGGAGCTGCCACGACGCCTCGATCCGTGTCCCCCTCGTCATCGCGGGGCCCGGCTTCGCGGGTGGCCGCCGCGACACCCGTCTCGTGGCCAACACCGACCTCGCGCCCACGCTGTTGCGCGCCGCCGGCGGTGACACGACCGGCTTGCCCGGGCTCGCCCTCCAGGACGAGGCCGCCACCCGCGACGCCCTCCTGGTCCAGATCAGCGAGCACCACCTCGGACGCGTGATACGCACCCGCGACCACACCCTGGCCGTACGCGCGCACGGTGTCGGGCGCATCGGCGGCATGCTCCGCCCCGCCGCCGACCGGTACCGGCTGGCGCACCTCTACGACAACGGCGCCGACCCCCACCAGCGGACCAACCTCGCCGGCGATCCCTCACGACGGGCGCAGGCCGGCGAGCTCGCGGGCCGCCTCGTCGACCTCATCGAGACCCACGAGGGCCACCGCCCCCGCATCGACTGAAGGGCCGGTCGCCTCGGGGTCGACTTGGGATGTTTTCCCTAGTGTCTGCTAGATAAATTCTTCAGGTCGCCGAGGCTCCACCCGAGCCCGACGCAGACAACCGACCCCGAGGAGAGAGATGGCCGACCCCCGACTCGACATCCGCACCGAGATCCCCATGCGCCGCCACGAGCTGATCTTCAGCGCTTACCACGAGCTCGGCGACGGCGAGGGCTTCGAGCTGGTCAACGACCACGACCCCAAGCCGCTCTACTACCAGTTCGCCGCCGAGCACACCGACCAGTTCACCTGGGACTACCTCGAAGAGGGCCCAGAGGTGTGGCGGGTGCGGATCGGCAAGCCGGCCGCGTGAACTTCTGCTGACGGCTCCGCTCGGGCACCGCGGGCACCGTGATCGCCGACACCGCCGAGCTGGGTATCAACATCCGCAGTTACACGGCGCAGGTGCGCCTCGCCTGGCTCGAACGCCGACCGCGCGCCTGAGCCGGTCGCGGCGAGCCGGCCGCTGTCGTGACGACGACCAACTGCGCTAGCCCACGGGGGTGAGCGAGCGCAGCGTGGCCGTGTAGTCCATCCCGAACACGGTGGACTTGTGTGCGCCCACCGTCTTCTGGTTCACGGACCTCTTCAGGGGAAGACCGTTCGCGTCGAGCCAGAGGTCCTCGACCATGGAACCGGTCCGCTCGCCCGTGAAGGTGACGTCGGAGCGCCCGTGGAAGGCACTGACGGACTCGCCGCCGATGGTCAGGGTCTCGGGCCCCACGTAGGTGACCGTCCCGTCAGCCTGGAAGGTGCTGTTGTCGAGCCCGTCGGTTCGCACCCCACAGGACGTCGGCCAGCTGTCGCCCGCCACGGCTCCGTCCCTCACCATGTCGGCAGGTGTCGAACAGGTCGTCGTCGTGCTCTGGTGCCACATCACCACCGTCATGGTCTGGACGCTGCTGTAGAGCGCCAGGGCAGCGGTGCTGCTCGGGCAGTACACGCCCGTCTCGGAACTGGACTTCGTCGTCGTCACGAGCACGCCGCAGTCGCGGGCGTAGCTGACCGACAGCCTCGCCGTCGACGGCACCGCCACGCTGAAGACGAAGGGCCCCAGGCCGGCCCGGGAGGATCCGGTGACGTCGTAGGCGTAGGACGCTGCCGGGGGGCCGCTCTGGGCGGCGGACACGCCCGCCGACGAGAACAACCCGGTGGACGCTGCAACCACGACCAGTGCCACTGCCAGCCGCCGCCAGGGTCGCCGGCCCCGTCCTCGTGCTCGCGTCTGCTTCATCGGTCCTCCTCTTCCGCCCGGCGCGGGGCCGAAGCGTGAGTCGCCTGCCAGGGTCGTACCCGGTGAACGTAACCACGTCCCGGGAGAGCCCGGAAGGGGTCCTGAGAGCCTTCTCAGGACCCGTCGCGGTATCTCAGGACGCTCTCAGGGCCGTGCCCGGTACGCTTTGCCCGGGCTCACGGGGAGAGGCGCCGATGGCCGTCGGGCCAGCCGGACGCGACGCGGTCTCGGCACCGGTCGGCTATCAGACACTGGGCCGGCTGGCCGCCGCAGCGCTGATCCTCGTCGCGGTCACCAACGCCGCCCTGACCCTCCGCCTCGCGATGCCGGGCTCGTGGGGGGTGCCGGCGTTCACCGTCGCCGCTGTCGCCGTCGTCGCCCTGGTCCTCGCCGCCGGCCTCCGACGCCGCGCGCCGGGGGCGGCCTTCGCCGTGCTGGTCACGGCCACGAGCGTCTGCGCTCTCGTCACAGTGGCTCACACCGGACCGGCTCACCCGACGTGGGCATGGCTGGTGCTGCCCGTCCTCCTCGTCGGATCGTCGCCTCGGCGACGCTGGACGGCTCCGTTCTGTCTCGTGCTCACCGCGCTGTCGGTGCTCGTGGTCGTCGGGCTCCCCCCAGGGGGAGCCGACACGTACGTCGACCTCCTGCGGGTGGCGACGTTCGGGGTGATCCTTCTCGGGGTCGGCGACCTCGTCCGCCGGAGCGTGGATGCGTTCCTGATCGAGGTCGAACGAACAGAGTCGCTCAACCGGGCTCTGGCCCGAGCGGCTTCGGCGTCGACGTCGTTCGTCTCGTCTGTGGCTCGGTACCTGACGAGTCCGCTGCGGACCATCGAGGCGGCGAGCGAGGCTCTGCAGACCGCCGGGAACGACGCCGATCGCGTCCGCGCCTGCCGCGAGATCGTCCTTGTGGCCGACGAGGTGGACTCCGTGGTCGACGACGTGCTCGATCGCGAGCGCATCCAAGCAGGACTGTTCGTGCTCGAGCGGGCCCCCGTCGACCTCGCCGACCTCGTCATGCGCTCGGGCGCCGCTGCCGGTCACGCAATCACGGTCGCGGGCGCGCGCTGCCTCGTGAACGCGGACGCGGACCGGCTCTCCTACGCCCTGACCGCCCTGATGGAGGCGCTCCCCGAGGACGCCGGCCCCGGTGGGTTGCACGTGTTCGTCGAACCCAAGGAGCGAGGAGTTCGTCTCCGCGTCCCCGTGGCGCCTGTCCGGAGCGACGATCCACGCTCCCTAGCAAGGGAGGCACTGGCTGGCGCGGTCGTCGACGCTCACGGGGGAGAGCTGCGCACCGAACCCGAGCTGGTCCTGTGGTTGCCCGCCGACCCCACGACGATTGAAGGCGCCCAACTCGATGCCGACCCCGTGCTGAGGGCAAGGGACGACCAGGCCCGCTGGTTGGTCGTCCTCGTGCTCGCCCTCGTGGCGGTCGGCCTCGTGCTGGGGCCCGCCTGGGCGGGCCACCTCGCCGTGTTCCTCGCGGCCCAGGTCGGCCTCGCAACGGCGGAGCGCCTCACCCAGCCCGACGTCCGGGATCGCAACGTCCGCACTGCCTTCCGGGTGGTGGTGATCGCGGTCTTCGGCGTCCTGGTTGCCGCGAGTGGCGGCCTGCTCAGCCCTTTGTGGGCGATCTCGGGACTGCTCGTCGTCGGCGACAGGGACCAGAGCCGCAGGACGACCCTCGGTCTCGGCATCGCCGGGTTCGTGGCGGTCGGCGCGGCTCTCTACGCAACGTGGCCGGCGGGATACGCGTTGATCTACGGTGCGGCACCGATGGCCGTCCCGCTCGTCACCGCGATCTTCGTCGCAAACGTGAACGACAGCATCGACACGCACCGGCGGGAGCTCCGAGCCCTGAACCAGGACCTCGAAGCGTCACGCGCTGGCACGACCATGTTCCTCGCCGTCGTCTCGCACGAACTGCGCACCCCGCTCACGTCGGTACGCGGGTATGCCGAGAGCCTGCTCCTGCCGCGGCCGTGGACCGCGGACAACCTGAACGAGTTCGTCACCGCGATCGGCGAGGAGACCCACACGCTCGGGCGACTGATCGCCGAACTCGGCGACACTGCGATGATCCGACAAGGTGGCCTCGGCGTCGAACCCGTTCCCATGGACCTCGGGGACGCCGTCGGGGCGGCGGTGCGACGCGAGCGAGCACGTTCGCCGGAGCGGACGATCCGCCTCGACTGCCAGCCGCACCTGCCCAGCGTCGACGCCGACCCGCGTCGCGTGGACCAGCTCCTGGCCAACCTCTTGGACAACGCCGTCAAGCACGCCCCCTCGTCGCCGATCGACGTCGTCGTGCACGCCGACGCGGACAGGATCCTCGTCGAGGTCGCCGACCACGGCCCGGGCATTCCCCCCGAACTCCGTGGGGAGATCTTCGAGCCCTTTCGGCGCACCCCCGCGCGGCGATCGCCAGGAGTGGGTCTCGGGCTGTACATATGCCGGGGCATCGTCGTCGCGCACGGGCCCGGGGCGGGGATCTGGTGCGAGGAGACGCCGGGCGGCGGAACGACCGTCAAGGTGGCCCTGCCGTGCCCGGCCCCACGGTGAGCGGACCCGAGGAGTGAGGACCAGCGCAGTGGAGGACACGAGGGGGGACGCACCGGCAACGGCGAGGATCCTCGTCGTGGACGACGACCCCAACGTCCGCCGCCTGGTGACCGCCAACCTGCGCAGCGTGGGCTACGACACGCTGACGGCCGCCGACGGAACCGAGGCCACCACCCTGATCGCCCGAGAGCAGCCCGACCTCGTCGTGCTCGACGTCATGCTCCCCGGCCTCGACGGCTTCGAGGTGATCCGCTCCGTGCGGGCGTTCTCGGAGGTGCCGATCATCGTCCTCACGGTCAGGGGCGAGCAGCCGAACAAGGTGCGCGGCCTGACCCAGGGGGCCGACGACTACATCACCAAGCCGTTCGGGATCGAGGAGCTGCTCGCTCGCGTGCACGTCGTGCTCAGACGGGCACGCGGCGCCGAATCGGGTTCCGAGACGATCGAGCTCCCCGAGATCCGCATCGACACGCGCCGCCGCGAGGTCAGCGTGCGCGGAAGTCCGGTTCGCCTGACGCCCACCGAGTACCGGCTCCTGCTCGCACTCGCCGAGGAGCCGGACCGCGTCCTCTCACGCGAGGAGCTCCTCGAACGGGTGTGGGGCCCCGGCTACGAGAACGCACAGGAATCGCTCTGGACCTACGTCCGCTACCTGCGGCGCAAGATCGAACGCGACCCCCGCGACCCGAAGCTGCTGCTCAGCGAGCCTGGCATCGGCTACCGGCTCTACGTCGGCCACCGGGCCGGATAGGGATCGGCTCTTGCGCCGGCGGCGTCCGGTTCCGGCCGAGGGACCCCGGCGGCCGAGCTCCGACTACGCGTATTCGAGGACGTCGTCGACGACGTCGCTGCCGCGCAGCGCCCGGAAGTCCTTGAGGTAGTTCTGGTGGTTGCGCCACGGGTAGGAGCGGCCCTGGCGCGGGAGGCGGTCGTCGGCGCGCACGATGTAGCCCGACGTGAGGCCCATCAGGTTGCCGTCGGCGACCTCGCCGCCGTGGTTGACCGCGGTCACCTGGGTCACGCCGGCGTCGCGCATGTGGTTGAGCACCCGGGCGACGAAGCCGCACGTCAGGTCGGACTTGAGGGTCCACGAGGCGTTGGCGTAGCCGATGACCATGGCCATGTTCGGGACGCCGTCGAGCATCGTGCCCTTGTAGGTGAGCCGCGTCGCCGGGTCGACCTTGTCGCCGTCGACGAAGAGCTCGGTGCCGCCGCCGATGAGGATGTCGAGGCCGGTCGCGGTCACGACGACGTCGGCGTCGATCGTCTCGCCCGAACCCAGCTCCAGGCCCGTCGGGGTGAAGCGCTCGATGTGGTCGGTGACCATGTCGACCTCGCCGCGTCGGATCGCCGCGAACAGGTCGCCGTTGGCCACCACGCACATGCGCTGGTCCCACGGCTCGTATTCGGGACGGAAGTGGCGGTCGATGTCGAAACCCGCGGGGAGCTGCAGCCGCAGCCCGGCCCGCAGCAGGTTCTTGACCAGCCACGGCTGGTGGCGGCTGAGCTGGTACAGGCCGAGGGTCATCGCCACGTACTGCCAGCGCAGCACGTCGCCGCGGATCCAACGCGGCAGGACCCGGCTCAGCACGGCGGTCGGCAGGTTCGTGGTCGGCAGCGAGATCATGTACGTGGGCGAGCGCTGCAGCATCGTGACCTTCGCCCCCAGCTTGGCGAGCTCGGGCACGAGGGTCACGGCGGTGGCGCCGGAGCCGACGACCACCACGCGCTTGCCGGCGAGGTCGATGTCCTCGGGCCAGTCCTGAGGGTGGACGATCTCGCCCTCGAAGTCGTCCATCCCCTCCCAGTCGGGCAGGTAGCCGCGGTCGTAGCGGTAGTAGCCGGTGCAGGAGACGATGAACTGCGCGGTCAACTCGAAGGACTCGACCGCCTCGCCGTCGTCGCCGAGGCGCTCGGCGCTCACGGTCCAGCGCGAGTCGTCGCTCGACCACTCGGCGCGGACCACGCGGTGGCGGAAGCGCACCTTCGACAGCGTCCCGTCCTCGCGGGCGGTGTCCTCGATGTACTCGCGGATCTCCTCGCCGCGCCCGATCGTGCGCTCGACGGGCCAGGGCCGCCACGGGTAGCTGAACGTGAACATGTCCGAGTCGGACCTGATCCCGGGGTAGCGGAACAGGTCCCACGTGCCCCCGACGCGGTCACGGCTCTCGAATACGGCGAAGCTCGCCCACGGGCAGTCCGTGACCATGTGGTGGGCGGCGTCGATGCCCGAGAGGCCGCCTCCGATGATGAGCACGTCGAGATGCTCACGGCCGGTTCGGCTCCCGGCCTCGGAGGCGTCCGCGGCGCGTGGCTCGGCGGTGTCGGTGTCGGTCATCGAGTGTCTCCGATCGTGTGGTCGCGGGGTCGGCGGATCAGTTCGCCTCGGCGCTCTTGGCGCTCCTGGCGTTCTTGGGGATCTCGGCGACGTCGGCGAGGGCGACGCGCCACTGCTCGACGAGGGCGTCGGTGTCGGTGTCGTCGGGGTGGAACCCGGGGCGGAGGTAGCTCAGCGCGTTCAGGACGAACGGCACGCTGACGAGGCGCTGGCGCGGGAAGTTGCGCAGGAACCGCCCGACGTTTCCCAAACTGATGTTGCGGCGGTCCTCGAAGACCGAGCGGCCCCATTCGACGACGACGTACCCGGCGAGCGCCGTCGTCGTCACGAGGAAGCCGGTGGCGCGGACCGGGTAGCCGGCGCCGGCCGCGACCATCACGTCGAAGGCGACGTTCTTGTGCTCGAGCTCCTCGAGGGCGTGCCAGCAGATGAGCGGCTCGATGGCTTCCTGGCCGAAGAGGATCTTGCGCGTCGGCTCGTGGTCGAGCGCCGTCTCGGCGAGGAGGCCGGTGTAGTGCTCGGCGGCCGCGGTGGCGGCGATCGCGACCGTCTTGGGGCGCAGGCGCAGGATCTGGTCGCAGATGCGGCCGACGAGCTCGTCGGCGCGGACGGTGTTGTAGCCGAGCTCGGCGAGGCGGGCGTTGAGCGCACGGTGCGCGCGGCTGTGCATCGCCTCCTGGCCGATGAATCCCTTCACCTGCGCCTTGAGGACCGGCTCGTCGGCGACGGCGTCGCGGTGGCGCTTCACCGACGCCACGAAGAAGTCCTCGCCCTTGGGGAAGACCGCCGAGAGCGTCGCGAGCAGGTGGCTGAAGATCGGGTCGCCCGCCACGATCCAGTCGGCGTCGGTGACGTCGGGCTCGGTGCGGAGGTGGCGGACCGGGATCTCGCGCTCGGCGGACGGGCGGTGTGCGGGTGCGTCGGTTGCTGTCATCGACTGTCCTCCTTGGACATGTGGACTGGCGATAGCTGAGATGTCGAGGCGAGCGTGGCGACTGCCGGGCCGGCGAGCGCGCGGGCGAGCGCGATGACCTCGTCGGGCTGGCCGAAGCCGCCGTAGCGCGACACGGCCGCGCCCTGGACGAGGGTGAGGGCGAGGTCGACCACCCGCCGGGCCACGTCGGCGTCGTCGATCTCGGGCGCGAACCACATCAGGAGCTCGACGACGGTGCGCTCGAGCCGGGCGGCGACACCGTGGATCACGACGCGGAGCTCGTCGTCGGTGCGCCCCGCGACGATCACCTCGAGCGTCGCCGCGTACACGGGGCCGGTGACGATCGCCCACAGCGCGTCGATTGCCCGGCCGAAGGTCCGCTCCGACCGGGGCACCTGCTCGAACGCCTCGGCGAAGCGGCGTGCCTGGTCGTCGAAGAGCTGCTCGATGGCGGCGACGACGAGGTCCCGCTTGGTCGCGTAGTGGTGGGTCTGCGCGCCGCGGGACACGCCTGCGCGCTCGGCCACCAGACGCGTCGTCGTTCCCGCGTAGCCGAACTCGACGAGGCAGTCGATCGTCGCCTGCAGCAGGGCACGTTGCGTGCTCGCCGTGCGGTCCTCTTGTCTGCGCCGTTCGCGCACTCGCGCCTCCACGCAAGAAACCGGCCTGTTGGTTTGTTTCTAGTGGCGACAGCCGTACCGGTCAAGACGGCGCCGGACGCCCCCGGTCGGAGCATCCAAGTGCCAACCTACGGGGTCGCCGCATCTCGGACCCGGAGGGGTTGTGGACTTCGCCACGATGATGACGCTCGAACCGCACGGCCCCGACACCTTCATCGGGGTCGGCCCCGCCTACCCGTGGGGCGGCCTCTACGGCGGCCAGATCGTCGCGCAGGCGCTGCGGGCCGCGGCCTCGACCGTCGACGACGGGTTCCACCCCCACTCGTTGCACGCCTACTTCTTCCGCCGCGGCGATTCGTCGGAGCCGATCCGCTTCGAGGTGGACCGCGTCCGCAACGGGCGCAGCTTCGTGACCCGCAGCGTCACGGTGCGTCAGTCCGTCGGCTCGCTGCTGCACATGGGCGTCTCGTTCCAGTCCGAGGCCGACCGTGCCGCGACCGCGGTCCAGACCGAGCACTTCCCGCAGGTGCCCGCGCCCGACGCACTCGTCGACGGCAACTGGACCCCGGCGTTCCACCGAAGGGCCGTCGACTGCAGCGGCGACGCCGGCAGGGGCAGCGCCTGGTTCCGTATGACCGCCCCGCTCGGCGACGACCCGATCCTGCACGCCTGTGCGCTCGCCTACGAGTCCGACGACCTGCCCTCGGTCGCGGTCATCGCACAGCACCCCGCCCATCTGGATCCGAAGACCGCGTACCAGACGCTGTGGTCGGCGAGCCTCGACCACGCGATCTGGTTCCACCTCCCCTTCGACGCCGCCGAGTGGCTGCTGCACGACTTCACCTGCCACGGCCTGTTGAGCTCGCGGGGGCTCTCGGTCGGCAGGATCTTCACCACCGCGGGAACCCACGTCGCCACCGTCACCCAAGAGGTCCTGTTGCGTCCCGCCAAGAGGTGACCGGCCGAGCCCACGGGCTCAGGAGACGAAGGGCTCGGCGGGCAGCTCGGTGCGGACCGTCACGTTCATGCGGTTCCACACGTTGATCGCGCAGATCGCCATGAGCAGCCGCACGGCTTCCTTCTCGTCGTAGACGGCCATGACGGCGTCCCAGACCTCGTCGGGAACACCGTCCTCGCTGATGAGGGTCACCGCCTCGGTGAGCGCGAGCGCGGCTCGTTCGCGCGCGCTGAACATCGCCCCGGTCTCGCGCCATGCGGCGACGAGGTCGATGCGGCGCTGCTCGATGCCCGCCCTGCGGGCGTCTTCGGCGTGCATGTCCAGGCACCAGGCGCAGTGGTTGATCTGCGAGGCCCGGATGTCGACGAGCGCGAGCAAGCCCTCGTCGAGGCCGCCGTCGCGGACGTACCGCGTGAGGCCCAGGACGACCCTGCGAGCCTCCGGGTCGACGTCGCTGATCGAAAGACGCTGCTCGTCGGCCATGGCGCACTCCTTCCTCTTCGAGTGTCGGGTCGACCTGCAAAGCTACCAATCCTCGCGATCAACGCCTGTGGCCCCGAAGCGGCAGACTCCTCCCCATGACCTCACTTCGCGACGCTCATGTGGTGATCACCGGTGGATCGGAAGGCATCGGCCTCGCGATGGCAGCACGGGCGGTGGCGCGGGGCGCGCGGGTGTCGCTCGTGGCTCGCCGGGAAGCGCCGCTCGTCTCGGCAGCTGCTCGCCTCGGCGCCGCGGTCCGCTGGGCCGCGGCGGACGTGCGGGACCGCGCGGGCCTCTGTGACGCGATAGCGGAGCTCGTCAGGGCACAGGGCCCCTGCGACGTGCTCGTCGCCAACGCCGGGTACGCGTTGCCGGGTCGCTTCTGGGAGCTTCCCGATGACGAGTTCCGCTCCGAGGTGGACGTCAACTACCTAGGCGCGGTCCATGCCGCGTCCGCTGTCGTGGCGGCCATGCGTGAGCGTCGCAAGGGCCACCTGTGCTTCGTTTCCTCCACCGCAGGTCTGCTCGGCGTTTACGGCTACAGCGCCTACAGCCCCACCAAGTTCGCCGTCCGCGGCCTCGCCGAGGCGCTCCGCTGCGAACTGGCACCCGAACGCGTCTTCGTGAGCGTCGTGTACCCACCCGACACCGACACACCGGGATTTGCCAAGGAGAACGAGCACAAACCCGCCGAGACGGCCGCCATCTCGGGCACGATCACCCCGATGGCCGCCGACGAGGTCGCTGCCGCCGCCGTCAAGGGCATCGAGCGGAACCGGTTCACGATCTGCGCCGACCCCATGACTGCAGCGCTGGCCCGTGGGGCGGGCCTGCTGGCGCCTGCCATCCGCCGGGTGATGGACCGCCAGGTCCGCGCCGCGCAACGGAGTCGCCGATAGGCGAGAGCCGCCGGGATCAGTACTCGCCCTTGATGACGAAGTACGAGCCGCGGATGGTGCCCGCGAGCTTGGAGCGCTGCCTCGCGAACTTGAACGAGGACAGCTCCGCGGGGATCTCCATGCCGTCGGAGAGCTTGAACCCGACGGCGTGCTTCTTCGGGTTGTCGAGGTCCCACATCACGTTGATCGACAGGCCGCTCTCGTAGAAGACGTAGTCGAACTTGATGCGCTCCACCTGGAACGACGTCGCCTCCAGGGGCGGGGAGCCGATGGCGATGTCGCGCTCCTCGGCGAGGATGCGCCCGACCCGCTCGATCGTCGCCGCCGCTGCCACCGAATCGGCCGCCTCCACGGTGAACGCGTGGTCGTACTTGTTCCTGAAGTAGCGCGCCTCGTTCGCCCGCAGCCCCGCGAGGGCCTCGGCAACCGGCGACGACTCCACTCCGATCGTCGAGACGTCGGCGAAGTCCACCTCGTAGGTCATGGCCCGGTCTCCTCCGGCGGTGTCAGCGGTCCTGCGTCGGCCCCGACACGCTACCGGTAGGTCGGGCCGCCCGAACACCCCCAAACGCGGGCAACCCGTCCCGTCAGCGGGCCATCCCGCCCGCGTTCAGGACCCCCGAGCCCGACCCCGAACACCCCAAACGCGGGCAACCCGTGCCGTCAGCGGGCCATCCCGCCCGCGTTCGGGACGGGCCGGACCCTTTCGTGGGAGGCAGAGAGCCGGTCCGGGCCGTCCAGCGCGAGCGCGCCGATGCGCTCGAGGTCGTGCTTCAGCGCATCCGAGCGATCGCGGTGCGCCGGCAGGATCGTCGCGTAGACGGGCTCGAGCCAGGTCCCCTTCAAGATCCGGAAGGTCTGCTCGATCCTCGTGCCTTCGTCCACCGCCGAGAGGCGAAGCGCCCACTCGGTGCTGTCGGGATAGAGCCTCGTGGGAACCGTCCGCCACACGAGCTCGTGCGGCTCGGCGCTCACGACCTCGCAGATGCGCCCCCACCCGAACGGACCCTGTTTGTTCCTGCCCCGGAAACGGGCGCCGGGTCGGGCCTCGGTGGCGTCGCCGACCCACTCGCACCCGACGCATTCGTGGCTCCACTCGCCCACCCGGGTCGGGTCGCGAACGACGTCCCACACCGAGTCGATCCCCGCCTCCACGACGGCAGCCGTCGAACCTTGGTGCTGCACACGCCGGCGCGGGGTCCAACAGGCGCGCTTGTGGCGGCGGTAGGAGGTTCCGAAGCCGCAGAGGAGCACCAGCCGCGGCACCGGAGGAACGAGCCCGAGCACGCGAGCACGATCCTCTGCACTCGCGTCGTCGATCAGCCAGTGGCCTTCCCTGCCGAGCTGGGCCATCGACTTGCCGTCGAGGTTGTGCTCCTGTTCGATCGCCTTCCAGTCGGCGTTGGTGAGAACCCGAGAGACAACCGGCATCGCCTCTTCCTCCTCACGTCGGAGATGCGGCACCAGGGCGTCGGTCAGGTCGTCGAGGGCCTCGCGCAGCGGCTCGCGTTCGTCGCGCTCGGCATAGGCGGCCAGCGCCGCCTCGACCTCGGCGATCGCCGCTGCGACGACGGCGTGGTCGCGCGCCATGTCGTCGAGCAACGCCCCGGCACCTGGGTCACGCTCTCGTGCTGCGGGATAGATGCCGTCGTCCTCGGACCGGTGGTGCGCCTCCAGGAACGCCATCATCCATTCCAGGTGCTCGGCGATGGCAGCGCGCTGGCGATCGTCGGGCGGTGGCACCTGCGTGAGCACCACGCACGCCCGTTGCAGGTCCCGCCGCAACGCGTTGTGGACGATGCGCATCATGTTCGTGTCGGCGGGTGCATTCGGGTCAACGGGCACTGTCGTCTCCTCTCGTCACGTACGCGGAAGCACACGCGCCAGCGTCTCCGCCAGCCACCGCTCGTAGCGCTCGAGCGACCAACCGGACTCCTGGACCAACAGCAGGTAGATCTCGGGGCTCACGATCGCCCACACGCCGTCGTTCTCGTCGGGGGTGGGTGCGCGTCCCAGGACGAGCGCGAGGCCGGCCGCGACGTCCTGGCGCTGGCGTCCGCGGGTCGCTCGCAGGACCTCGGCGACCTCCGCGTCGGTCGTCGCCGCCTCGCGTATGAGCTTCGCGAACGGCCCCGTGCGTCCGTGGATGCCCGCTACGAGCGCCGCGGCCGCCGCGACGCGATCCGTCCGCCGGCCCCGCCCCATTGCCAGGAACTCCGGCCGCTCGGCGACCGCCACCGCCGCGTCGTCGCCCACCACGGCCTGATCCACGACCGCGTCGAACAACTTCCGCTTCGACGAGTAGTGCGAGTAGAGCGTCTCGACGGCAACCCCCGCTTCACGTGCCACGTCACGCATCCCGGTGTTGACCCAGCCCCTCGCCGTGAACAGCTCGGTCGCGGCGCGGATGAGAGCCGCCTTCGTCTCGGCTGCTCGCTTCGCCCGCAAGGGCGAGTCGTAGCGACGGCGAGCGGGGGTCGCAGCGTTGGTCGTGCGGGGTGTCGTGCGCCGTGGACTCACACGGTCACCTTAGAACATCCCTATATTGAGTACAAGGTTGTTCTAGGTTTCCTGCTACATACTCGTCCGCCGGCCGCTCGGCAGCGACTGCCGGGCCCATCCGTCCGATCATCCCGCGCGGATGATCTGATAATCTGATCCGATGCCCGAAATCAGCGCGACCGTTGCTGCACGGACCTTCGCCGCCTTGCTCGACGCCGTGGAGCACCACGGTGAGCACTTCACGATCGTGCGGCGCGGCAAGGTCGTCGCCCACTTGGAACCGGTTAGCCGCAGCCACGGCGCGGACATCAAGGCGCTCCTGAGGAGCCGGCATGTCGACCCGGCATGGCTCGGCGATGTCGTGTCGGTCCGAGATCTCGTGGAACTCCCGGATCGGCCGTGACCCGGCTTCTGCTCGATACGACGTTCCTCGTCGACGCCGACCGTGGCGAGGCTGCGGTCGACGAGGTCATCGAGGACGACGACGACGTGGCCATCGCTGCCATCACCGTCGCCGAGCTGCGCGTTGGCGTTCTCCTCTCCCGCGGCAAACGTCGGGAGGCTCGAGAGGTCTTCCTCGACGGTGTGCTGGCCACGATCCCGGTCCTCGACTACGGCATGGCGGTCGCAACCGCGCACGCCGAACTACTGGTCGACGTCCGTCGCCGCGGTGAGCCGCGTGGAGCCCACGATCTCGTGATCGCGGCGACGGCGCTGGCCACCGGACGTGTCGTGGTCACAGCCGACATGGCGGCGTTCGCGCATCTGCCGGGTGTGGACGTGCGCGGTCACGATTGACGGGTCGTGTCGGACCAGGCTCCGCCGACGCGCGGCACGCGACCGGCTCCGCTCCGCACCTGACGACGCACCGGTCGGGTCAGGGGGCCGGATCGAGGATGACGACGGGGATCACCCGCGTCGTGGCGGCTTCGTAGCCGGCGAAGCCGGGGTAATCGGCCTTCTGCTTGATCCAGATCGGCTCGCGTTCGTCCGGGTCGGCCGTGCGGGCACGGAAGGTCCGCGTGTCGGTGCCGATCTCGGCGCTGACGTCGGGGTTGGCGACGGTGTTGTGGTACCAGTCTGGGTGCGTCTCGGCGCCGGCCTTCGAGGCGAACACGGCGATGCGGCCGTCGCCGAGGTCCTGGTACATCATCGGGTTGATCCGCTCGAGACCGGACTTGGCGCCGGTGGTGTGGAGCAGGAGGATCGGTGCGCCTTCGAAGTTGCCGCCGACCCTGCCGCCGTTTGCACGGAATTCCTCGATGATCCCGGTGTTCCAGGCATTCGTCTCGCTCATGGCGGACACTCCTCGCGCTCGACCATCCGATGGGTACCCCGGCGTGCATGCGCCACGCGGAGGATCGCGCGATCCTGACCCGTTCCAGAACCGAGGAGGATGGCGTGATCGATCACCTGGGGATCCAGTGCAACGACGTGGGGGCCAGCGCGGCCTTCTACGACAGGGTGCTCGAGCCACTCGGCGCGCGGCGTCTGATGGAACCACACCCGGGGATCATCGGTTACGGCATTCCGCCGATGCCCGACTTCTGGCTCGGCCCGCTGTCGGAGAACCACACGGGCTGGCGCGAGGACCACATCGCGTTCGCGGCCGCCAGCAGAGCAGTGGTGCAGGCATTCTTCGAGGCGGCGGTCGCTGCCGGTGCCGAGGTCCTGCACGAACCCAAGGAGTGGCCGATCTACCACCCCGGCTACTTCGCGGCGTTCGTCCGCGATCCCGACGGCAACAACGTCGAAGCCGTCTGCCACGTCCCCGAGTAATACAAGACGACGAACACCGGTGCCAGTTTGCCCCGTTGATATCGTTCTCTTATGAATGAGATCGACCTCCATGCCGAGTGGCTTGTCAAGGCTCCACTGGCGGTGGTGTTTGCCATGATTACCGACTTCGAAAGGTGGCCCGAGTACTTCCCGAGGGTGGCGGCCTCCTTGCGAGTAGCGAGGCGGGACGGGGCGCACTTGGAAATGGATGCGACGATCAAGTCGTTCGGCCAGGAGTTCCCGGTGAAGATGAAGACACGGATCCTCCCTGGGGAGGGGTTCGTCTCGGACAACGAGAGCCCGCGCTTCGGAACGTCTGGCCACGAGGAGTTGCGGCTCCTCGAACGTCCAGAGGGGACTCTGATCGATTACACCTATCAAGTTGCCATCCACAAGCGTTGGCTCCGTATCGTCGCCCGACCACTGATTGGTTGGTTTTCCATGAAGTACTGGCAGAGGGCGGTCATCGACGAACTGAGAAAGCGGCTCGAAAAATAGAGTCCTGAGCGTCGTTCGGTCCCCCTACGAAGGCGCGTCGACGAGAGCCTGGAGTGATCGCGACTCGAGTGGTCCTCATCGGAGCCCGCCGGCAACATGGCCCGGGGTGGCAGTGGCGCGCGCTCGACGGCGGCGACGGCATCCGACCAAGGCGAACCTCACCGCGATCCGCGGCAGCCTCGCTCAAGCCACGCGGCGGGAACCGCGCGCTCGCGACCTCCGCCACACGCTCTTCAACGCCGTCCTCGTGCCGGCCAGCGCCCCTGCCGAGGCTGATCGCGGGCGTCGACCGGGACGCCGTCAGCGGGCGTGGCCATCCCTAGAGTGGGACCCTCGACCCCCTTTCGGAACGGAGACGCACGATGGCAGCTACCGGCACCGCCCGCTGGAACGGATCCATCGACGACGGCTCGGGAGAGATGACCGCCGGCTCCGCCGACGCGCTGGCCTTCTCGAAGGCATCGCGCTTCGCCGACGGCGCCGGGTCCAACCCCGAGGAGCTCATCGCAGCCGCGCATGCAGGGTGCTTCTCGCAGTACCTGGCGCTACTGCTCAGCAAGGCCGGCACACCGCCCGCGTCGATCGAGACGACCGCGAGGGTCTCGATCGTGGTGGGCGACGACGGGCCGACCATCAACCGCATCGACCTGACAAGCAGCGTCGATGCCGACGTGCCCGCGGACCGCATCGCCGACCTCGGCGCCGACGCCAAGCAGAACTGCCCCGTCTCCAAGGCCCTCGCCGGCGTCGCCGAGGTCAACCTCACCATCTCCAAGGCGGGAACCTGACGCTCCGCTCCGAGTAGTTGCTGCCGCGATGGGCGCGGAGACTCCGCACGGGTTGGAGACCGACATGGCGCAGCTCTTGAGACTGCAGAACTTCAACGTCTCCGCCGACGGTGTCGCCGCAGGCGCGGACCAGACGCGAGAACTCCCCTTCGGCCTGCCCGAACCCGAGCGGCTGTTCGCGTGGGCGGGCGCCACCGCGAGCTGGCCGATGCGCACCGACCCCGGCGGCAGCCGCGGACTCGACGACTACTTCACCCGCGACTTCACCCACAACATCGGCGCCGAGATCATGGGCCGCCACAAGTTCGGGCCCCAGCGCGGGCCGTGGGCGGACCTCGAGTGGCAGGGGTGGTGGGGCGACGAGCCGCCGTTCCACACGCCGGTCTTCGTGCTGACCCACCACGCGCGGCCGTCGATCACGTTGGCGGACACCACGTTCCACTTCGTCGACGCGGCCCCGGCAGCGGTCCTCGAAGAGGCACGCGCGGCGGCCGGCGGCAAGGACGTGCGCTTGGGCGGAGGTGTGACCACGGTGCGGGAGTTCCTCGACGCCGACCTCGTCGACACCATGCACGTGGCGGTCGCGCCCGTCACCCTCGGCGGCGGCCTCCGTCTGTGGGACTCGCCCGACGAGCTCGACGAGCGGTTCCACCACGAGGTCGTCCCGAGCCCGAGCGGAGTGACCCACCACCTCTTCTGGCGGGACTGATCCCGTTGCCGTGCGTGGCCGCCGCCACCGTCACCCCACGAGCGTGTCCAGGCGGGCATAGGAGGTCTCCATGCCGTCGGTCATGCCGGTCGCGAGGATCGCGTCGCGTACGTCCGCGTCGGGATAGGTGACGACCAGGGACAGCAGCGTCCCACCGTCGACCGCGGTGAGTGTGAGCTCGTTGAGTGTGGACGGCCCGTCCATGCCGATCATCGCCTCGGTCGTCACGGCCCGGTGCGGCGGCGACGACTCGACGAGGGTCCCCGTGAAACCGAAGCGACCCTGGCCGTCGACGCTCTCCCATTCGTAGCGGTACGGCTGTCCGACCTCGGTCGCGATCTCGCAGACCGGCATGGTCCAGCCGTCGGGGCCGAGCAGCCACTGCTGCACGAGCTCGGCGTCGTGGTGCGCGCGCCACACCGCCTCGACGCCGCCACCGATGACCCGGCTGATGCGCACCTGCGTGTCGCTCAGTATCTGGGTCTCGGTCCCGTTGCCGGCGGCGAACGCGGCCAGGTCGGCGATCACGGCGTCCATCTGGCCCATCGCCGCGGTCATGCCCTCCTCCATGCCCATCTCGAGCAACTGCTCGAGTTCGTCCGCGGAGTTGAACCACGTGGTGGTCGTCACCCGGGATCCGCCGTCGGTCGCCTCGAACGCGAACACCATCCGCATTGACGGCATGTCGGTGTTCGCGCTGCCGTCGGAGCCGGCGAAGCCGTCGCGGACCTCGAAGCCCTTCAGTTCGTCCACCGCGAGCCAGTCCCAGAAGCCACGGGACACGTCGCCGTCGGGGCCGGTCATCGCGTACTCGCTGCGGCCGCCGACGCAGCCGTCGTGTCGGGTGAAGGTCGCCGGGTACGTCGGCGGGCCCCAGAAGCGCTCGAGCAGGCGCGGGTCCAAGTAGGCGTCCCAGAGTCGCCGCAGCGGGGCGGCGAAATCCGCGACGACGGTCATGGTCAGCGCGTCAGGGTCCTTCGTGACCGAGGTGACCGGCATGTGCTTCTCCTTGTTGGTTCGGGACTGTCGTGGCTGTCGTGTTCAGGGGTCGCCGCCGAGTACGGCGTCGAGACGCTCGACGCGTGCCCGCCAGATCTGTTCGTAGGAGTCGAGGAGCGCCTGGACGCGCTGGATCGTGTCCGGGTCGGCTCGCACGAGCCGCGCCCGACCGTGGGCGTGCTTGGTCACCAGGCCGGCAGCCTCGAGCACGGCCACGTGCTTCTGCACGGCTGCGAACGACATGTCGTAGGAGGCCGCCAGTTCCGACACCGACGCCTCGCCCACGAGGGTCCGGCGTACGATGTCACGCCGGGTCGCGTCCGCCAGCGCCCGGAAGATCCGATCGACCTCGTCGTCGTGAAGGACATCTCGTACAACCATTTTGTTGTATATTATGCAGTGCCGGACGGCTTCGCAAGCCCACCACCCGAGAGGAACCACATGATCCGCGAGAACCCACCCGTCGGAGCACCGATCTGGGTCGACCTCATGGCCGCCGACAAGAAGGGTGCCGAGACCTTCTACACGTCGCTGTTCGGCTGGACCGCCGAGGCACCCAACGAGGAGTTCGGCGGCTACCAGAACTTCCTGCTCGACCGCGAACGCGTCGCAGGATTGATGGCACGCGGGGACGACCCGCCGATGGACTTCTGGTCGGTGTACCTCAACGTCGCCAACGCCGACGCGACCGTCGCGAGCGCAGAGGCCAACGGCGGCGCCGTGTTCCTCGGCCCCCATCCGGTGGGCGAGTTGGGCACGATGGCGATCGTCGCCGATCCCGGCGGCGCCGCGATCGGACTCTGGCAGCCGGGCACCCACCGCGGCGGCGTCGTCGGCACCGGCGCAGCACCGTGCCACTTCGAGCTGCACACCCGCGACCTCGACAAGGTCGTCCCGTTCTACCGCGACGTCTTCGGGATGGACTTCGAGGTCACCGAAGCCGGCGACTTCCGCTACGCCCTCTACGACCTCGGGCCCGGCTTCGGGGCGGGGATCATGGACGCGAGCCAGTGGCTCCCCGACGGGGTCCCCAGCACCTGGTCGGTCTACTTCGCGTCTGCGGACGTCGACGCCTCGATCGACGCCGCCGTCGGCCTCGGCGCCTCGATCGTCCAACCCGCCGAGGACACCCCCTACGGACGCTTGGCCACACTCGCCGCGCCCGGCGGCGCGATCTTCAAACTCCGCGGCGAGACCACGCCGGCCTGAGGCGTCCAGGCCTTCGCGAGCGCCTCGGCTGCCACTGCCGGATCGATGCGGCCTCGGACGAACCCTCCCGGGACGCAGCGAAGTCCCCAGACCAACGTGCGTCGTATCTGCGCTACGTTCGTCGCATGACCTTCCTCGCTTCCCGGGAGCTGCGCATCCAGACCCGCAAGCTCCTGGACCGGGTGGCCTCCGGAGAGCGGATCACCATCACCGTGGGCGGACGTCCCGTCGCCCTCTTGTCTCCGGTGACCGGACGGGACCGGTGGATGCCTCGCGAAACCTTCTGGCGGAAGGTCCCGGTCGCCCGCGCAGATCCTGCGCTTCGCAAGGAGCTCGACTCCCTCGCACCCGACACCACCGACGACCTCGAGTCGTGACCACCAGGGCCGTCGCCGACACATCGATCTTCATCGCCGACGAGACCTGGCGCCCTCTAGACAAGGGTGTCCTTCCCGACGAGTTGACCATCTCGGTGGTCACCGTCGGCGAGTTGCGTGCCGGCGTCCTCGCCGCGAATGACCTCGCCACCCGCGACCGTCGACTTCGCACCCTGACGGCGGCACTCGCTCTCGACCCGATCCCCTAGGGTTGCCACCCTTGACGAAGCGGCCGCGCCACCCGAACCAAGACCTTGAGAAGATCCTCAAGCTGGTCGAGGATCATGGCTGGCGAGTCAAGAAGGGATCCGGCTACTTCAAGGCGTACTGCGCCTGTGAGGACAAGCACTTGAAGACGATCCACCTCACACCCAGCAACCCCCGGTATCCCCTCAACCTGCGCAAGTGGTTCGAACGCTGCTCGTGCTGGG
This sequence comes from Acidimicrobiia bacterium, assembly GCA_046331095.1. Classification (GTDB taxonomy): domain Bacteria; phylum Actinomycetota; class Acidimicrobiia; order UBA2766; family UBA2766; genus JAIBAC01. The sequence continues at coordinate 29,983 of JAXLRM010000004.1, read as the reverse complement.
AGGCCCGTCAATGATCCTCGCGACCGTCACCGTCCAGGCGCGCGTCACCGACAGCGAATCCATCCTCTCAGGCGACGACCTCGAGCAGTTCTGCGATCGCCTCATGGAAGCCCTGCTCAAGCTCGAGGAACTCGACCCTGTAATCACCGACCCCTCCGTGGGCGCGTCGTTGGCGCTGGGGGAGATCGAGGTCGAACTCTCCGTTGAGGCCGACCTCGCGGAAGACGCCATGTACAAGGCGTTCGGCAGCATCCGGTCGGCGGTTCACGAGATCGGCGGGAGCACCCCAGGGTGGGAGCTCGACGTGATCCATGCGGACCTTCGCCGTGAGGACGAACAGGTCAGCACGACTGCCTGAACTGGTGCCAACCTCGCGGCAACGCTGATCATCGACGCCCTTGACGACCGGTACGATCCGGATCGCTCGGGAGCGGTTCGGCAATGGGATCATCATCGAGGGGCCCGCGGACATTGTGGGCGGCAATCAGGTCATCGTCTTCGATGACCATGCAGCGACGGTGATTGATGGCGGAGCCAACTGAGCAGATCGTGGAGCCGGAGTTGCCGGCGGAGCGTGAGATACGGATCGCGCAGGAGTCAGAGGTGCCGAGTTGCTTGTGGTGCAAGCATGCTCGAGGCCATGCCTTCGGGGCGTGTGCTGCGTTCCCGGAGGGCATCCCAGTGCCTATCGGGTGGGGCGAGAACCGCCACACCGAGCCGTACCCGGGCGACCACGGCCTCCGTTACGAGTACGACCCCGAGGCGACACCAGACGACGAGAGCGGCCGGTTCCACACCGACTGAGCACCTCGACCGCACGCGCTGGCCGACAAGGCCCGTTCGGACGCGATGTCCGAACACGCCTGACCTCCTCCCCGTGCTCGCGGTCCTCTTCCGGTGGGACCACGATGCGATCCGGTGGATGCGAGAACAGGTGGCCTTCTTCCTCCAGCAGCAGGTACGGCTCATCCACAAGGTCGTGGCCCGGCAGCATCGCCGCCAGCCTCTCGTTCAGGGTGGACCGAATGTGGAGGACCGTGCCGCCGGGGCTGCGGTACTTGGTGTCGACGAAGACCGGTTCGCCGTCGCGCAGGTAGACGCTCTGGCAGTAGGCGTCACACGCGAGGCGGCCCAAGGTGTCGTCGCCGATCGCGTCCCACACCGGCAGCCGACGGAGTCGGGGGTACGCTCCCCCGATGGGCCTGCACATGTACAGGGTCCTGGTGCGGGGACGATTCGGCGACCTCGATCCCGCCACCAGGGACCGCCTCATCGCCGACGCCGACAGCCACAGCGTCTTCGACGCCGAGTTCACGCGAGCAGGCACGCTCACCTACGACCGCATGCTTGTCGGGTTCACGTTCCGCTACGAGATGCGCGAGTCCGGCGACGACCCGCTCGGCGCCGTCACCGCCAGAGCGATCGAGCAGGCCAACTCGGATCTGGATTCCGCCGGTATCGCCCACGGCGAGCTCAGCGTTGCCGCCTCGGACATGGCTGACGTGTGGGGGACGCGGCGCGCTACGTCGACGTGATCGCTCGGGCGACGCGGGCGAGGTGCGTCAGAGGCATGTGTAGAGGGCATCCATGAGCGCACGGTTGCGTGGGCTCTGCCAGCGGGGCCGGACTGCGTTCATGACGTAGCCGAACCCGACGCCCGCGGCCGGGTCGGCAAAGCCGAGGGCGCCGCCCGTCCCGAAGTGGCCGAAGCTCCCGGCGTTGGGCCCGAAGGGCCGGTCGGGACGGGTGAGCTGGAAGCCGAGGCCGAACGTGGCGTCGCGTTCGAGGGTCGGGCACCAGCCCTCGGACTGGACCGAGACCGCCTCGGCGAGCAGGCCCGGGGCGAGGACAGCGACGCCGTCGACGGCGCCGCCGGCGGCGAGAGCGGCATAGAGACGGGCCACGCCCCTCGCGGTTGCGTGCAGGTTCGTGGACGGCACCTGCGCGGCCCGCCACTGCGGGGTGTTCACGACGCCGATGCCCGAGTAGCCGGGAGGGTTGGAGTAGCCGAGGGCGATCATGCGTTGCTCGTCGGTCTCCGCGTGCGCGGCGAGCCATTCGATCCCGCCGGCGGCGTCGATCTCCCAGACGACGTCCGCGCATCTCGCCTGCTCGGCAGGTGGGAGACCCCAGGCGAGCTCAGCGTCGAGCGGCCCGGCGATCTCCTCGCTCAGCCACACGCCCGGGAGACGGCCGTCGACGCGCCTGGACACCTCGCCGACGAGGTGCCCGTACGTGTTGGTGTGATAGCTGTAGCGGGTGCCCGGTTCCCACCACGGCTGCGTCGCCGCGAGCGCGGCACACATCGTGTGCCAGTCCCAGAGCGCCTCGTTGTCCAACGGCTCGCGGATCGCCGGGACGCCGGCGCGGTGGGACAGGACGTCGCGCACCGTCGCCCCCTGCCGCCCGGCGAGCAGCTCCGGCCAGTAGCGATCCGCGCGGCTGTCGAGGTCCACCGCACCGCGCTCGACGAGTTGGAGCAGCCCGAGGGCGACGATCGGCTTGCCCACCGAGTACGCGTTGACGACCGTGTCGCGCGCCCACTCCCGCCGCCGATCCCCATCTGCCCACCCTCCCCAGATGTCGACGACCTCGCGCCCGTCCACGCTGACACAACACGCGGCGCCGACCTCGCCCAGCGCGAAGTTGGCTGCGAACGCCTCCCGGACGGCACGAAACGACGGATCACAGGAACCACGGATCACGAGACGCACGCTACCGCCCGCTCGTGCACGGTATGGCAAGCGCGCCACCGCCTGACTCAGGTGCGGGCGTCCATAGATGTGATCGGGTACGCGAGGACCCGGGTGGCGCCGCGCCGGTGTTCCAGCCCGCGCGCCAGCAGCTCGTTGATGACAGCGCCCAGCGTGCGGCGTTCCACACAGGCCTGGAGACGCACCGCCTCGTAGAGCTCGTCGTCGATTGTCACCGTGGTGCGCACCAACGCATCGTGGGTCGGACCCGCATGCGTCACACCGCGTGAGTCCCTTGCGCCGTAGAGGTCGTCGCGATCACTTCGAATTGGCGAGCAGTCCGTCGAGATAGATGTCGAGCTGGCGATGGGCGATCGCACGTTCCTCTGCGGGGTCGAGGCCGATCGCCAGGGGTCGACAGAACCGGATCGTGGCGAGGGCGACGTCGGTCGTGCTGACATCGTCGTCGATGACGCCGTCGCGTCGGGCGAGGTCGACCAGCCGGTCGAGCAGGTCGTTCGCGGCGGCGCGTCGATCGGGCCAGTCCGAGGTGTCGAGCAGCGCGTGGACGACGTTGACCACTCCGAGGCCGGTGTCGATGGCGGCGTGCATGTAGCGGCGCAACGCCTCGTCGCCTGTGGTCGACGCGGCGAGAGCGGAGTCGCCCTGTTCGATCGTTCGGTCGAGCACGTCGAGGACCACCGCACGCAGGAGTGCCTGCCGATCGGGGAAGTGCCGGTACAGGGTGGCGATACCGACACCGGCTCGCCGGGCGACGGCGTCTCGGGATGGCTCGCCGCCGATCTCGAGGATCAGGCCGATCGCTGCGTCGAGGAGTCGTCGCCGGTTCCGTCGAGCGTCGGCCCGCACGGGTGGCTCTCGAGCGCTCGATGCGGCATCATGCACGATACGGAGTATATTCCTCCACTTCTGTGGGCGATGTCCGTGGCGATCGGAGACCGCTTTGCCGGACCAGGAACGCGTGCACGACGCGAGATCGATCGACGCAGCGATCGCGGAGTCGGGCGACGAAGACCACGTCCCGGTGACGTTCGAGAGTTGCACTCACATCGAGGGGCCCTTCTTCCACGGAACGAAGGGCGCCTTCGGCGTCGGCGACCGCCTCGTTGCGGGCCATCCCTCCAACTACCAGGACGGTCGCATCTCGAACCACGTCTACTTCGCCGCGTTGCTCGAACCGGCCGTCTGGGCCGCCGAGTTGGCCACGGCGCTCGCCGGGAGCGAGGAGCGTGGCCGCATCTACGTCGTCGAGCCGACCGGCCCCTTCGAAGACGACCCGAACGTCACGAACAAGAGGTTCCCGGGAAACGTCACCCGGTCCTACCGAACTCGCCACCCGATGCACGTCATCGACGAGGTGCGCACCTGGGAGGGTCACGCCACCGAGGCGTTGCGGGGGATGCTCGACAACATCGCTCGGCTCCGAGAACAAGGGGTTGACGTCATCGAGGACTAGCCCGGCGCGTCTGGAGTAGACCCGGTGAGAAGGAGCTGCCGTTCAGCCCTGAGGTACGTCGTCGCACGTGCCGCGATGTCGGGCGGATCGCCGGCCAGGTGACGAACCAGGACGTTGGCGTCGACGAACGCGCTCAACGCCGCGCCGCTGCTCGATCCGTCCTCGTGCGGCGGATTACCTCGTCCCACGCGACGTTGCGCTTCGCCGCGGGCACAGGGACCGTCCCGGCCAGCGACAGGAGGGAGGGAGTTCGAGCGAGCACGGCGCGGGTGCCTTCTCCGTCAGGTCGGGTCCCTCCAGTAGATGTCGGCGTCGATGCCGCTGGAACGCTGTCGCCGGCGATGTCAGCGAGCTCGCGCCCGCGCTGTGGAGCGACCGGTATAGGGCGAGACGGTCGACTGAGTGTGGTCAGTTCCACATGTGGTTGTGGAGGTCGGGGTGCAGGGGTGGGGGTGTGTTGGGAATGGCGGTGCCGTCGGGTTTTCGGAATACGAGTTCGGTGTAGGGGCTGCCTTCTACGGTGCCGCCGCCTTCGTGGACGTAGCGATGGTGACGTCTACACAAGAGCGTCAGATTTCGGAGTTCGGTGGGGCCGCCGTGTTCGAAGTGGACGATGTGATGGGCGTGGACGAGGCGCGTCGCGTCGCAGCCCGGGAAGGTGCAGCCGCCGTCGCGTTCCCACAGGAGCCGGTACTGCGCGGCGGTGGGGCTGCGGTACTTGGTGTCGACGAAGACCGGTTCGCCGTCGCGGAGGTAGACGGTCTGGCAGTAGGCGTCACACGCGAGGCGGCGCAAGGTGTCGTCGCTGATCGCGTCCCACACGGGCTGGCTCTGGCGTGACCCGCTGAAACGCCAACCGCCGTCGGCGGCGGCCTCGACGTCGGCGAAGAAGGTGATCGTGGCGCGGTCGGTGTCGCTGCGTTGGCGTTCGGCGAGGTGCTCGCCACAGATGTCGACGAGGGCGTCGGCGAGGCGTTCGTCGAAGGGCGCGTACTTGGCGTCGGGGTCGGGGCCGTAGCGCTCGGCGCGGTCGCTGATGGTCTTGGCCACGATGGCGGCGTCGTCGTCGCAGAGGTAGCCGTCGATGTGGGTGCCGCCGTGGCGGCGGTCGTGACGCAAGCGCAGGTGCTTGCGGGGCCGTTGGCGGTCGCGTTCGCTCTTGTTGGCTTGTGCGGCGCGCTGGGCGAGTTGGCGTTCACTCATCGACGCGGCGCGTTCGGCCCAGTCGGCGTCGGTCTCGGGCGTGGCGAACGCGACGAGGTGGCGGACCTGGGTCCACGACAGTGCGGCGTGGCGGAGGGCGTCGGCGATGTGGGGCAGGTCGCGGAGTTTGGTGCCGACTCGGACGATCTCGCGTGCACGCGGCCGCGCCTCGCCGTAGCGCGCACACACCCACTCCACCATGTTCTTGCAGCCGTCGACTTGGTAGTTGGCCGAGTCGGTGTCGAGGTCGGCGACGTAGAGCGCGAACGCGGCGAGCGCCGATGTCGACATCGCCCACAGGTGATCGGCAAGACGCTGTCTGTCATCGACCGTCGTCTCGTCGAGGTGATCGGCAGTCCTGGTCCCGGTACCCGATTCCATGATCCCACTATAGAGACCACCTGTGACAGAAACTCCCGCACAACACCGCCCGAAATCCAGAACTTTACAGCCCTGTCACAAGCCGAAACCGGTCAGGTGTCTGCGGTCTCCTGGGCGGGTGGGTGTCACCTCGCCGGAGGCTTCCGTAGCAGCAGACCTGCTCGTTGCCGCGCTGGCTCAGCTCGACTTCCCCGACGTCGACCCCGTCACCGGCGGCGGTGAGCGGCGCAGCGTCCGTCGGAGGGGCGAACGGTGTCAACTCGTCGCCGCCGAACGAGGCGCCGGTGCGTACGCGATGACCGCCATCGCCGAGGCCGACGGAGTCTCACGCCAGACGGTGTTCACGACAATCGGGTCGAAGGCCTCGCGACCGGTCGAAGTCGAGCCTGACAGACTGGCCGGTGTGGAGAAGGTCATCTACACGCTGTGGTGCACGGCCGGCGCCGACCTGCTCGGAGCGGCCCGAGCGCTGGCGGACGCGGGAGCCAGCCGTGTCCAGGTCAACGTCGTGGACGACGCCGTCGCGCCGGCGTCACAGCGGCGCATCGAGAACCATCCGCCCCTGCCCGACGCGTTCGTGTCGCTGTGGTTGCCGACCGCCCACGCCGATACGCGGGGCCCGGTCGACTCGGTCGTGCGCAACGCCGCGGGCCACCGGGCTCGCGTCGGCGCCTACCTGGTCACCGAGTCGTGCCCCCTGGCCAACACCGCCTTCCCCACGCCGTCGGGCGAACGGACGCCCGGTTTCGCCCAGATCGCACTGCTGCGCCGGCGGGCAGGCCAGACGTCGGCGGAGTTCCTGAGCGCCTGGCTCGACGACCACACCAATGTCGCGCTCGACACACAGGACACCTTCTCCTACGTCCAGAACGTCGTCGTGCGCACCCTCCTCCCCGAGGGCGAACCGTGCGAAGGGATCGTCGAGGAGTGCTTCCCCGAGGCCGCGATGACCGACGTGCACGCGTTCTTCGACGCCGTCGGCGACGACGAACGGCTGCGGGAACACGGCGAGGCAATGGTGGCGAGCACGTCGCGGTTCCTCGACTTCGACCGCCTCGACGTCGTCCCCACGAGCCGCTACGCGTTCGACTGATGTGGCGACATCCGACGGGCTAGCACCACATGGGCGGTGTCAGGCGAGGCCGTCCTCGACCGCAGCCAGGAAGGCGTCGGGCGCCTCGATCTGGGGGTAGTGGCCGGCACCGTCGATCCATGTCAGGGCGGCATCGGGGCGGGCGTGCACGAGGCGGTCGGCCATGGCGGCCACCGCGATCGGGTCCTCGGGTCCCCAGACGACGCACAGCGGTGACGGGTGCGTCTCGATCGCCCCGGTGAAGCGGCGCTCGTTCGCGCGGCGCTCCTCGATGTAGCGGATCGTGCGGGCCAGCAGTGTGTCGCCGGCCCTGTGGCAGACGAGCTCGGCATGGGCGCCCATGTCCACACCGGCATTTGCGGGTGCCAGGGTGGCCGCCAGACTCGCCGCCAGCACGTCACGACCGGGCCCCCGGGCGGACGGTTCGTCGGGCAGGGACAGCAGCATCTGCTGACCCGCGGTGAGCCGGGCCATGTCGATGTAGATGCTCCCGTTGGTGACGACCCGGCTTGTGACCTCGACCGGCCAGGTGCCCTCCAAGCTGCGGGCGAGCAACTCGCCGCCGACGGTGTCGCCCATGTCGTGGGTCAGCAACGCGCACCTGCCGACACCGCGGGCCGCCAGCACGGCGGCGACGACGTCGGCCTGCAGCGCCATCGTGTAACGGCGGTCCGCTTTGGTCGACAAGCCGAAACCGAGAAGGTCCATCGTGACCACGCGGCGCCGTCTCGCGAGAGCATCGACAAGGTGGGCGAAGTCGAACGACGACGTCGGGAAGCCGTGCACGATCACCAAAGGGTCGCCCTCGGGCTGCACCGCGGACGCGACGTCGACCACGAAGACGTCGTCGCCTCCGATGTCGAGGTAGGTGCCGCGCGCTTCCCACGCCTCCAACTCGGCGTGGTCCCAGTGCCTGCTGCCCGCCATCGTGAGCTCCCCGGATACCTTCGATCGCAGTCATAGCGGGCGCGGGTTCGGTCTGCTCTGGCAGGCTTGGCTGACCGGGATTCCTGGGGGAAGGGTGTGTCCATGGTCGGTCGGGGGGCAGGGGCGCCACGCCCGGTCACGCTCGTCGCGGCTCTCGTGGTGCTGGCAGCGTGCTTCACCGAGACACAGGCTGCTTCGGCCACGGCCGCGGCTCCGCCCGGGCCGCGGGTGCAGGCCGGGATCGAGCAGGTCTACGTGACCGGTACCACGCCGGGCGACACCGTCTCGATCGCGTTGCGCCGACGAGCACCGTTGATGTTCCGATGGCGCCGCCACTGGGACGTGCCGGTCACGACCAAGACGTCGGACGCCTTCGGCAGCGTGGCCTTCCGCAACCTCACCCAGGGGGCCACCTACGTGGTGCGCGACGTCACGTCCGGTTGGTCGGCGGTGACCAAGGTGCTCGTCGCCGGCGACAACCCGCCGGATTCCTTCTACCGGGCGACCGAGTTGCACGAGGGTCTCAACTACATCCCGATGCGCGACGGCGTCACCTTGGCCGCGACCGTGCGACCACCGCTGGGCCGCACGCTTGCCGACGGCCCGTTCCCCACGGTCATCGAGTACTCCGGCTACCAGGTCGCAGCGCCCCACGACGCCGTGACCAACATCGTGAATCGGGCGCTCGGGCGGCCGAACGATCCCCTCGCCCCGACCGGCGAGACCTACGTGGGCAGCGTGCTCCTGCGCCTCGCCGGCTACGCGGTGGTGTCGGTGCAGATGAGGGGGTCGGGGTGCTCGGGCGGCGAGGCCGACCTGTTCGACCTGCCGAGTGCGTACGACGGCTACGACGCCGTCGAGGCGGTCGCGGCACAGGACTTCGTCCTCGGTGCCAGGGTGGGCATGGTCGGGATCTCCTTCTCGGCGTTCAGCCAGATCGTGACCGCGGGCACGAGGCCGCCGCACCTGGCGGCCATCGCGCCGCTGTCGTTCCTCGGGCGCATGTGGGACGTCGGTCGCCCCGGCGGGATCGTCAACGACGGCTTCGCCGAGGGCTGGCTGCGTGACCGCCAACACAACGCCGAACCGGCGCCCTCACCCGACGCGTTGGCGTACGCGAACGTGCTCGTCGAGACCGACGCGACCTGCCGCGCCAACCAGATGCTGCGGCTGCAGACCCGTGACGCGATCGCGGCAGTGCGGTCCCAGCCCACGATGACGTCGACGACCGACTACACGCGTCGCGACTTCACGAAGTGGATGGGCGACATCGCGGTCCCGGTGTTCGGGTCGCTGCAGTTCCAGGACGAGCAGACCTCGTCCTATGTCATGCTCGCCGCGCAGACGCTGCTTGGCGCCAACGACCGGGTGTGGCTCCATCTGTCGAGCGGGGTGCACGGCGACTCCGTAGAGGTCGGCACGTTCGTGGACCTGCTGGCGTTCCTCGACATCTACGTCGCCGGCCGCGCCCCCGAAATCAAGCCGCTCGTCTACCTGATGGCGCCGCTCGTCTGGGGCAACGACCATGGGGGTCTTCCGCTCCCGCCGTCGTGGTTCCGCAGCTACGACGACGCCCGCCACGACTTCGAGTCGCGCCCGCGTGTCACCGTCGGGTTGGAACGACCGAGGTCGTCCCACGACGGCGGCGCCCGCACCCGCTGGGGGCTGAGCTCGGCGTCGTGGCCGCCCAAGGGAGCGGAGGTCTCGACGATGTACCTCGGAACCGGCGGCACGCTCTCCACCGCACCCGGCGAGCCCGGGGAGGTCGCGTATCTGTCCGACCCCTCCGCGCGGCCCCGCACCTACGGGTCGACGTGGACCGCGGTGCCCGCCGGCGACGGCGTCGGGTTCGTGTCGGCGCCGTTGGAGTCCGACGTCGTCACGGCCGGGCCCGCCGCCGCCGACCTCTGGCTCTCCTCGACCGCGACCGACACCGACGTGGAGGTGACGGTCACCGAGGTGCGCCCCGACGGGTCCGAGATGTTCGTCGACACCGGCGTCCAACGCGCCTCCGTGCGCCACGTCGACGCCGCCAAGTCGACACCGACGGTTCCCCAGATGACCTTCGACCGGATCGAGCCGCTGGCCCATGGCTTCAACGAGGTCCGGGTGCAGGTCCTCCCATTCGCCCACGCCTTCCGTGCCGGCAGCCGGATTCGCGTGCTCGTCGCCCCGGTAGGCGGCGACCGCAGCGCCTGGGCCTTCGACACCGTCGATGCCGCATCTCCCCCGACCAACAGGATCGCCCTCGGCGGCATCCATCCGTCGTCGGTGTCGCTCACGGTCCTCCCCGGCGTCGCCGCGGGGGCGTCCCTGCCCGAGTGCAACCTCAGCGGCCAACCGTGCCGGCCCTACGTCGCGGCAGCCAACGGCGGGTAGCCGCTCCGTCGCGTCGGCTATGTGGTCATGACATGTTCTAGAGTGACCACATGGATGTGGCAGTGCGCGAACTCAAGGCGAAGCTGTCCGCCTACTTGCGGATGGCGAAGGCCGGCGAGGTGATCACGGTGACCGACCGTGGTCGCCCCGTCGCCGTTCTCGGCCCCGTTCTCGACGCCGTCGACCTGTCCGACGCAGTAGCAGCCGGGTGGGTGACGCCTGCCTCGAGATCCGGCCTGAAGCCCGTGCGGCGTCATCGCTCTCGCGGGACGGTTGAGCAGTCCCTCGCCGAGGACCGCGCCGAGTGAATCTCTACGCAGACACGAGCGCCATCCTCAAGCGTTACGTCGAAGAGCCGGAGTCCGGACGCGCCACCGAGTTGCTGGGCGGCGACGGCGCCTTGGTCACCGGACGTCACAGTGTCGTAGAGGTGCGTCGCAACCTCGCCCGACTTCTGAGCGGGACGTCACTGGTCGAGGCGCGCGGTGCATTCGCCGAGGACCTTGCCGCCTTCTCGATCATCGAACTGGATGCGTCGACATGCGAGCTCGCAGCCACGATCGCGGAGCAGACCGGTGTGCGGACGCTGGACGCGTTGCATCTAGGGGCAGCCCGGCGCCTCGGACGCGCGACGACGCTGCTCACCTTCGACGTCCGACAGGCCGACGCTGCCCGGTCCCTGGGGTTCACCGTGGTCGGGGCCTAGTGGCCGCAGGCGCGAGAGTCGGTAGAAGCGCCTGCTGTCCATCTCGTGCTCCTTCGCGCTTGTGAGGCTTCGTCGAGGGCCGGCGGGCGCAGCTCGACGCGGCGCAGGAGCTGCGCGTTGAGGGCCACGGCGATGGTGGAGGCGCTCATGAGGATCGCGGCGACGCCTGGGGGCATGGTGATGCCAACCCAGATCAGGGCGCCGGCGGCGATGGGGATGGCGACGACGTTGTAGCCCGCCGCCCACCAGAGGTTCTGGAGGCTCTTGCGGTAGGCGGCCTTGGACAGCCGGATGATGCTGACCACCGCGCGCGGGTCGGAGCTCGCGAGGATGAGCCCGGCGGACTCGATGGCGACGTCGGTGCCGGCGCCGATCGCGATACCGACGTCGGCGCGGGCGAGCGCGGGTGCGTCGTTGACGCCGTCGCCGACCATGGCCACCTCGAGCCCGCGGGCCTGGAGCTCGGCGACCTTGGCGTCCTTGTCCTCGGGGAGGACCTCGGCCATGACCTCGTCGACACCGAGGTCGGCGCCGACGGCATCGGCGACCTGTCGGGCGTCGCCGGTGATCATCACAACGCGCCGGCCCATCGCCTGAAGCTCGCTGACGGCCGCTCGTGCTTCGGGACGGACCTCGTCCTCGAGCGCGACGGCACCGACGATGACGCCGCCTCGCGCCAGGTACAGCACGGACGCACCGCGGTCCTTCCAGGTCGTCGACCACTCGGTCAGCTCACCGGGCTCGCTGAGGGACCGTTCCCGCACCATGTTGGGGCCGCCGAGTGCGTAGGTCACCCCGTCGATGGTGGCCTCGACGCCGCGCCCGGTGATCGACCGGAAGTCCTGGGCTGTGGCGATGTCACCGCGCCGGCGGGCGGCGGTGACGATGGCGCGGGCAAGCAGGTGTTCGCTGTCGGACTCGACGCCGCCGGCGAGGCGCAGGACCTCGTCCTCTTCGATCCCCGCACCGGCGATGCCGACGACGGTGTGGGCGCCCCTGGTGAGGGTGCCGGTCTTGTCGAAGAGGAACGCGTCCACGATGCGGCTCCGCTCGAGCGCGAGCCGGTCCTTCACGAGGATGCCGTTGCGAGCGGCCATCGCCGAGGAGATCGCCGTCGTCAGCGGGATGGCGAGGCCGAGGGCATGGGGGCACGAGATCACCAGCACGGTGACCACCCGGGTGACCGCCTCGCCGGGATCGCCGAGGAGCACCCACACCACAGCGGTGATCGCGGCCGCGCCGGTGGCGACGTAGAAAAGCAGCGCGGCCGCGCGGTCGGCGAGGACCTGGGTGCGGGACTGCGAGGACTGGGCCTGGGCGACAAGGCGTTGGATGCCGGCCAGGGCGGTCTCCTCCCCGACCGCGTCGACCCGGACCCGGATCGCCGAGTCGGTCGAGACCGTCCCCGCGACGACCCTGTCGCCGGTGTCCTTGGCGACGGGGCGGGACTCGCCGGTGATCATCGACTCGTCGAGCTCCGCGGAGCCGTCGACGATCTCGCCGTCGGCGGGCACCCTGGCGCCGGCACGGACGAGCGCGACGTCGCCGGGCTCGAGGTCGTCGATCGCGACGGTCTCGACGGTCCCGTCCCCTCCGACCCGTTCGGCCTCGTCCGGAAGCAGCGCAGCCAGCGCCGCGAGGGCGTCCTGGGCCTGACCGAGGGCGCGCATCTCCTGCCAGTGGCCCAACAGCATGATCGTGACCAGCGCGGCCAGCTCCCACCAGAAGTCGAGGTGAAACGCGTCGAGGGAGGTGGCCATCGAGGCGACGTACGCGACGGTGATCGCCATGGCGATCAGCAACATCATCCCCGGCTGGCGTTCCCGCAACTCCCGCCAGCCACCTTCGAGGAAGGGCCAGCCGCCCCACAAGAAGATGACCGACCCGAGCACCGGGCCGACCCACGCCATCGCGGGGAAGTCCAGCTCGTAGCCGAACCAGTCCATGACCATGTGGCTGGTCGCCGCCACCGGGATGGTCAGCAGCAGGCACCACCAGAACCGGCGCCGGAAGGCTTCGGTGTGGTGCCCGGCATGCTTGTCGGCCGTGGGGCCGCCGCCATGGCCGGCATGCCCGCTGTGTCCGTCGCGGTTGCCGTGACCGGGCGGGTCGTCGTGCATCCGAGCGCACCTCTTGTCAGGGATGCGACGGCGCCGGCGGCGCGCCGTCGACTTCGAAGAACAGGTCGTCGGCGTAGCTGTCGCGCCCGGCTGGCCAGCGTCCATCGTCTGCCCCTCCGAACTCCGTGGCCCCCCGTGCGGTGTGACCACGGCCCCACCGTACAGCGCACCGGCGCCGCCCCGGTCGGGGCGGACGCGCCGTTGCCCGACGCATCACGACGAGGGGTCCACCACCAGGTCGGGGATCGCCCGGGCGATCACGGGTCGTGCCGCGGCGGCTGCGACGACCGCGGCGGCGGCACCGACGACGGCGACGATCGTGGCGAGTTGCGCGACCGGAGGGGCGTGAGCGAGCCCCGGTCCGGCACCGAGCTGTGCGGTGAGGGCGTCGCCGATGTGTCGTGCACCGAGCCAGCCGAGTGGCACACCGACGGCGAGCGCGGCGACGATCGGCGGCGCCGCCGACGTGATCGCCTCGACGAAGCTCGAACGTCTCGTCATGCCGAGCGCGCGGAGCATGCCGGTGCGTCGCGATCGCTCCCGGTTGGCGATGCCGGCGGCGGCGATCATGTTGGCGAGGGCGAAGACGGCGATGAGCGTCGCCATCGTGGCGAGCGCGTACCTGAACGGGGCGAGGTGCTCGTCGTCGATGGCGCCACCGACCTCGACAGTTGCGGCCTGACCGAAGGTGCGCGCCAGCGCGGCCGCGACCTGTGGGGGCGTGGTCCCGGGCGCGCCGATCACGGCGAGGCGTGCAGGTGTGACGTCGTCGACGCGGCGCAGGTCCTCCATGCGGATCTGGAGTACTTCGCCGAGGTCTTCGGTCTCTCGGTACCACCCGACCAGGGTCACGTCGATGCCGCGCCCTCCGAGGTCCAGATGCAGCCTCTGGCCGATCTGCCAGCCCGTGGCGTTCAGGAGTCCGTAGCCGGCGATGGCCTGGCCCGCTTCCTCCAGCGGTGCCCCCCCGCCGATCACGTAGCCGCTGGCGTGGGGGTCGCCGCCGATCGCGCGGACGTGGACGGATCGCTCGTCGACTGCCGCGGCGGTGTCCGCGATCGAATACCAGCCGTCGGCCTCGGGCATGTTCTCGATCAGACGTGCCGCCTGCTCGGGGCTCGTGCCCGACGGCGGCTCGACGGTCGCGGTGGCGGGCTTGCCGGTCAGCGCCGGGTCGGCGAGGAGGCGATCCATCGTCTGGTTGATCGACACGGCGACGACGGTGGTGACGACCGCGAGGGCAACCGCGGCGGTGGCGAGGACGGCACGCAGTGGCCGGGTGAGCGAGGTCCGCACGCCGAGGTCGGCGGCGACCGGCAACCGTGCCCGCTCGAGCATGCGGCCGATCGGGGAGCCGTGTCCGCCGCGCTGGGGCGCTGCGCCGAGGCCGACGACCACGTCGGCGCGCCCGGCCCGGACGGCGGGCAGCAGCGTGGCGAGGAGGCACGTCGCGACGACGATCACGGTGCTCGACGCCACCACTGCGGGAGAGAGACCGGCGGCGGCGGCGTCGAGTGTGCCGAGTGCGCCGATGCGCAGCCGCGGCGCCACCAGCGCGGCGGCGAGGTTGCCGAGGCCGGCGCCCACGACGCCGATCAGTGCGTGCTCGACGAGGAGAGCAGCGGTGACCTGGCCCCGGGTGCAGCCCAGCGAGCGCATCTGGGCGAGGCTTCGGCGCCGCGACCAGGTTCTCGCCGTGATCGTCCCGGCGATCACGACCATCGACGCCACGAGCGCTAGCAGCCCGAACGCGGCGAGGAACGCCCCGAAGAAGTCGGACTCGACGAGGAGGTCCCCCCGGGTGTCCGCCCAGGTGTTGAACCCCACCGTGGCGGCACCGAAGGCGTCGATGAGGTTCCGGCCGACCGCATCGGCAAGGGCGGGGTCGGTGAGATCGGCCGCCAACAGGACCCGCGGGTCGGGATCGAGCGTGGGGATGACCCGGTCGAGGGTCCAGGCCCGCGCCGGGTCGCAGGTGGGATAGAAGCAATCCGTGAAGTCGTAGGCGAGACCGACGACGTCGAACTCCGCCTCGGTGGAGGGCGTGCGGATCACGACCGCCTCGCCGAGGGAGAGCCCGGCGTCGCGGGCGGCAGCGGTGTCGATCGTGATCTCGGTCGGGCTCGCCGGCAGGCGACCGGCGGTCAGGACCGGTGCGTCGAGTGAGTCCGCCACGCTGGTGGCGTCGATCCCGTTGACCGTGAAGGCGATGTGCGCGTCGGCGATGTCGGCCCGCGCCGCGGCGATACGGCGCGGCGGCGTGACCGCGACGACGCCGGCGTCGGCCGCCAGCGCGGACCGCACCGACTCGGCTGTGTCGCTGCTCGTGGTCACGACGAGGTCGGGCCCACCGTGGGCTGCGAAGGCCGCGTCGACGCGACTGCCGGCGTCCTGGCGCACGACGATCGCCGCCGAGAGGCCCGCTGCCGCGAGGGCGATCACGACGACAGCCACCGCCGTCGTCGCGAGGGACTTGGGACGGGTGCCGATCCGGACGAGGCTGGCGAGCACGTTCACCGCGACACACCTGCCTGCGCGGTCGCCGGGGCAGCGGCCTGCGCGCACGGGGGGTCCGCGTGGATCGTGCCGTCACGCATCCACACGACGCGATCGGCTGCCCCGGCGAGCACCGGGTCGTGCGTGACCATCAGGATGGTCTGGCCTGCGTCGCACGCCGCCCGCAACAGGCCGGTGACGTCGGCCGCGGCGCTGCTGTCCAGGGCGCCGGTCGGTTCGTCGGCGAGAAGGAAGGCGCTGCGGGATACCAGGGCACGGGCGATCGCGACTCGTTGTTGCTCGCCGCCGGAGAGCTGGGCGGGCCATGCGCCGGCCAAGGCGCCGAGGCCGAGGCGGTCGAGCAGGTCGTGGGCGTCGCGTCGGGCTCGGCGGCGTCCGGCCCCGACGAGCAGGAGGGGGAGCTCGACGTTGTGGACGACGCTGAGGTCGTCGACCAGGTTGTACTGCTGGAAGACGTAGCCGACCTCACGGCGCCGGTACAGGGCCCGGCCACGATCGGAGAGGGCGCTGATCTCGACGCCGTGGAAGGTGACGGATCCGGTCTCGGGCCGGCGCAGCCCGCCGACCATGTGCAGCAGCGTCGACTTGCCGCAGCCGGAGGGCCCCATCACCGCGACCCACTCACCGGCGCCGACTCGCAGGGACGCGGAGTCCAGGATCGTGCGGCGGGCGGCTCCGGTGCCGACGGCGTGGCAGACCCGGTCGACGACGAGATGTCCTTGCATGCGGAGCTCCTTCACGGCGTCACGCCAGTCGAGGGCGCGAGCCCGGTCGTCGGCGACGCGGGCATGGTGGTCGTGGTGGTCGTGGTCGCGGGACAGATCGCCTGCACCGAGCAGGCGCCGAGCGCGACGGCGAGGACGAGAGCGACGAGTACCAACGGGACGAGGCGATGGGTCACGGAGGGCTCCACGGGTCGGTGGACGGTTCGCTTGCGACGCTAAGGAGCGGGCCCGTCGCCGTCGTCCGCCCGCGTGGGGAACCCGAGTCCCCTCTTGCACCGAGGCCATCTCATCCTCGAGGTGGAGGACAACCCGCCGGGGCACTTGTAGCGTTCCAACCGTGAAACGTGTGGCGCGTTCGGACCTGCTCGTCGCCGGTGTCACGCTGGTCCTGAACGCGTCGACCGCGGCGTTCACCGCGACCAAGCACGGCGAGCCACCTTTCGGCGTCGCTGCCTTCGCGGTGCTCGCCGTCGGCGCACTCGCCTTGATCTGGCGGCGCCGGTTCCCGGCCACGACCCTCGCCGCCGTGGGCGTCACGGCAGGCATCTACGGGGCCATGGACTGGCCCGATCCGCTGATCCCCTTCGGGGTGTTCGTCGCGCTCGCCACGGTGTTCGAGTACTCCCGGCCCGCCGTCAAGTGGACTGCCTGGGCGATCACGGCGCTGGCCGCTCTCGCGGGCACCGCGGCCGTCGCCGACTCCGATGCGCTCGACTGGTGGACCGCTGTGCTCGTGATCGCCGGCGCTCCCCTCGTCGGCGCGTACCTGCGCACCCGCAGACAGCTCCTCGAGGAGGCCACAGAACGCATCCACCGCCTCCAAGCCGAACGACTCCGCGCCGCCGACGACGCCCGCGCCGCCGAACGCACCAGGGTCGCTCGTGAGCTCCACGACGTCGTCGCCCACCATGTCACGATGCTCGTCGTCCAGGCCGAGGCCGCAGCCAGCCGGCCTGCCCTGGCAGGCACCGCGACGCAGTCCTCGTTGGACGACCTGGCGCGCAGTGGCCGGGCAGCGATGACCGAGCTCCGCGGGCTGCTCGGCGTGCTCCGACACGGCGACACCCCGCCGCTGATCACACCCCAACCCACCCTGGGCGACCTCGACAAGCTCGTCGCCGACGTCGAGGCATCGGGTGTCGCCGTCGGCGTCGCGGTCGACGGACCGCTCGACAGCCTCCCCACCGCCGTCGACCTCACTGCCTTCCGCATCGTCCAGGAGGGACTCACCAACGTCGTCAAGCACGCGCCGTGCTCGAAGGCCGAGGTAGCCGTCACCTCGAGCGGCCACGACCTCGCGATCGTGATCACCAACACACCCGCACCGTCCGGCAACGGCGGTCGCGACCGCTCCGACGGCGGTGTCGGGCTGATCGGGTTGCACGAACGCGCCGAACTGCTCGGCGGCACGCTCTCCGCCGAACCCGGACCGCTGGGCGGGTTCCGCCTCGAAGCCCACCTCCCCCTCGACACCGAATGACCACGACCATCCTCATCGTCGACGACCAGCCGATCGTGCGCAGCGGCTTCGCGACGATCCTCGACGGCTACGACGACCTCACCGTCGTCGGCGAGGCCGCCGACGGCGAGGAAGCCGTCAGGCTCGCCCGGGCGCTGCGCCCCGACGTCGTCCTGATGGACATCCGCATGCCGCGCCTCGACGGCATCGCCGCGACACGCCAACTCGCAGGCCCCGACGTCACCTATCCGTGCCGCGTCCTGATCCTGACCACCTTCGACCTCGACGAGTACGTCTACGAAGCCCTCCGGGCGGGGGCCAGCGGCTTCCTGCTCAAGGACGCCAGCCGTGACGAGCTCGCCTACTCGGTGCGTGTCGTCGCCGGCGGCGAGGCCCTCCTCGCCCCGCGCGTGACCAGACGCCTGGTCGCCGAGTTCCTCCGGCGACCCGCGCCGTCCGGGAGCCGGACCGAGCTCGACAGCCTCACCCCCCGCGAGCACGAGGTGCTCGTCCACATCGCCCGCGGCAAGAGCAACGCCGAGATCGCGAGCGCCATGTACCTCGGCAAGTCGACGGTGAAGACCCACGTCGGCCATCTCCTGATGAAGCTCGGCCTGCGCGACCGAGTCCAGGCGGTCATCCTCGCCTACGAACACGGCCTCGTCGCCCCGGGCGAGAGCTGACGGCCGCCGGCCCGCCCCCCGGCGTGGTCGCCCTGGTTCGCCGTGCCCCTGGTTCGGTCGCCCTGGTTCGGTCGCCCTGGTTCGCCGTGCGGCCTCCGCCTTCTGGGCGCGCCTACCGGACAAATCCCCCTTCTGGGCGCGCTGACCCCACGTGGATAGGGTGAGCGCGCCCAGAAGCGGATTTCGGCTGGGTGAGCGCGCCCAGAAGCGGATTTCGCCTGGGTGACCTAGCCTGTTCCGCAGTGGCCTTGGGGGGGGTGGGTGGTACCGGTGACGAAGCCGATGTCGTTGCGTCGATCATCGAGAGCGAGGCGCGCCCTGGCCCTTTGTCTCCTGGCGGTGTCGCTGCTGGCCGCGTCGCTGCTCCCGGCGCCGGCGGGTGCCGCCGCCGAGCCGGAGAACCCGAAGCCTCGGCTCGCGGTCGAGTTCACGATCATGCCGTGGCTGAGGCTCTGGGCGGTAGACCCCGACGCGTCCCCGCCGGGAGCGAACGACTGGAACTGCAAGCCGAGCGATCGGCACCCCGAGCCGGTCGTGTTGGTGCACGGCATCGTCGCGACACGGTCCTACTGGGCGACGCTCGCGCCGCTGCTCGCGAACGAGGGCTACTGCGTGTTCGCCGTCACATACGGGGTGAAGGCGGGGTTGCCCGGATTCGGCGGCATCGAGGCGATGGAGCGGAGCAGCCCTCAACTCGGCGAGTTCGTCGACCGCGTGCTCGCCGCCACCGGAGCACACAAAGTCGATCTCGTCGGACACTCCGAGGGCACGGTCGTGTCCCAGTACTACCTGAAGTTCCTCGGGGGAGCGGCCAAGGTCGCCAAGGCCGTCGGTCTCGCCGGCGCCTACCAGGGCACGACCTTCTGGGGGACGACGTCGCTGCTCGACGCCGTCGGGAGACTTCCCTTCGGGATCGGTGCCCGCCTCCTCGCCGGCCTCGACGAGTTCTGCGGGGCGTGCCGCCAACTCGTCGCCGGGTCCGAGTTCCTCGCCCACCTCGACGAGGGCGGGGCCCGCGCCGTCGCGGGAGTGGACTACACCCTGGTCGTGTCACGCCACGACGAGCTCGTCACGCCCTACACGTCCGGCACGCTCGAGGGACCCAACGCCAGGAACGTCGTCGTCCAGGACGGCTGCCCGATCGACTTCGCGGAGCACGGCGCGATCGCATGGACCCCGCGGGCGGCCCGCATCGTCCTCAACGCACTCGACCCCGCCCACACCCGCCCGCCGGTGTGCATCTTCACCCTCTTCGGCTACGGAGCGATCACGCCCACGTCGTACTGAGTGAGCACGTTGTAGATGTCCCAGAGGTCGCCGGGGCGCTTGTCGGGGCCGGCGACGCGGCGCCGGTCCAGGTAGGCGTGGAGCTTGGTGGCGAGCAGCGCGCCGGTGGTGGCGACGGGAACCGTTGCCTCGATCCGCTCGTGGGCGGCGACGAGCCGGACCGGCGTCGCGGCGGCAAGAGCGTGGGCGTGCGCGGCGACGTAGAGCAGGTCCTTGTCGTCGAGGTGCGACACGTCGGCGTCATCGACCGGTTCGACGTCCTGGAACTGGACCTCCGCGCCGGCGATCCTGATGGTGTGCGGGTCGGCTGCGTCGTAGATGGCGTCGTCGCGAGCGCGCAGGACCTCGAGTGCGGTCGGCGTGTAGCGCTGGTCGGTGACGGCGTCGAGGTCGGCGGTCGCTCGCACGGCCCTGCCCAGGCGGGCGGTGACGGCGACACCGCCGATCACCGCGAAGGGCGGGAGGTCCTCGGCTTCGAGCGCGGCTGCTGCCCCCACGAGCGGAATCATGGCCGGGCCGGTGAGGATGACGGAGGGGACGTCAGCGCTCATGCCATACGTCTTCGCCGTCGGTCTGCCACTCGGCGAGCACTTGGAGCGACCTCGCGTCGCCCGACGCCGCCAGGTCGAGGGCAGCGGCCACCGGGTGGACGAGGAGCCACCCGTGGTCGCGGCGTTCGCCCGACGCCGGATCGTGGGGCGCCGTCACCTGGTGGACAACCGGGACGGCGACCGAGGCTGCGGCCGCCAGGGGATCGGAGGATCCGTAGCGTCGGACGGCGATCGACAGCAGCACAGGACTGGGGACGTAGAGGTCCATCGGCCCGTCGGCCGCAGTGACGACGGGCGCGCCGAGGCTGACCGCGGCCTGGGTGCCACCGAGCCGCCACGTCGGTTCAGTCGGGTCGTGGGTCCCTTCCCAGTCCCTGGGGTCGGGGACGCCGGCGAGCCATCGTCGGTCCGTCTGGGTCCATTCCCGGGCGAGGGCCCAGAACAGCTCGGGCAGCACCGGCTCCCCGTCCGCGGCGAGCAGTCCTGCGCCGATGAGGGCCCGCCGGGCATCGCTGGTGGAGGAACGGGCGAGGCCGAACTGGTCGAGCGAGGTCGTGGTGAGGACTGGGCGCGGATCTCGGTCGTAGCTGCGCCGCAGCAGCTCGTAGGCCACGATCCGACCAGCCCGCCCCGCGACACCGACTGGCGCCGACCGAGCGCCGGGACCGACCACATCGACGGTGGTATCGATACGGATGCCGGGGGCACGAAGGAACAGGCTCCCCGTCGCGAGGTCCAGGTAGCCCCAACCCGCTGCCCTGAGCGCGGCCTTGGCCGGCTGGTTGATCCGGTCGGCGACGACCAGCACCGACCGGTCGCCTGTCGGCATGGCCTTCCGCTTCAGTGCCTCGACGCGGTCGACCGTTGCGTAGGCCATCGTCTTGACCTCGATGGTCACTCGCTGCCCGTCGAGCTCCACCTCCAGGTCCCCGTGGGCGGCCTTGGGTTGGTCGACACCGTCGACGGCGGCAACGATCGCGATCGCTGCCTGCTCTCGCAGAGTCCGATCCAGAACGTCGGTCGATCGCCGGCTCATGGTGTGATCGTACCGGGCCATTCCGGTATCCGGGTATACCCGGATACCGGAATCAAGGATCGTACCGAGTGACTGCCGCAGGCTGGAGGCAATCCCCCCTTGTCCCTCAACCGCTCGAACTCCGCTGGCGAGGCGGCCAGGTGTCACGCACGCGCACCGGGCGCCGGCTACGCCTGCGCCTCGATGAGCGGCGTGAGGTAGGCGATCGCCAACTCCTCGGCTTCGGTGAACAGCGCCCGTGCGGTGTGCGCGGAGCCGAGCACGCCACGGTCGAGCACCGCTCCGACCGCTGTCACGAGAACGAACATGCGTCGCGACAGGCGCGGACCGGCGGGGCGGACTCCTCGGGTGCGCAAGGCGCGGAAGAACGCGTCGGCGATGCGCACGTCGCTCTCCAGGTCACGCAGTTGCAGTTCGGGGTTCGACCGCATCGCAGCTCTGATCTGCACGGCCTCGGGGTGCTCGGCACCGGCGGCCACGAGGCGCCGGATCGCCGATCGCACTGCCCCTTGCCACGGCACCACCGGATCCGCGAGGTCGGAGAGGTCGCCGATGGCGTGCTCGACGGCGCCGTTCAGTCGATCGGCAAGGGCGGCGGCCAACGCCGCCCGGTCGGGGAAGTACCGGTAGACGTTGCGCACCTTGAGCCCGGCGCGTGCGGCCACCGCAGAGGTCGTCAGTTCGTCCGGACCGCCCTCGGCGAGCAACTGCGCCGCGGCAGCGAGGACACGTTCCACCGTCTGCTTGGCCCGCTCCTGCACGGGCACGGTTCGCAGCGAGGTCGGGTCCACAGTTTCGGGAGGATACCTCCCCTTCCCGTTGATCGGTCGCCCCGGCCCGCATTGACCACTGGACATTGTCCAGTGGTCACCTAAGCTCGCGGCCATGAGGGTGATCCCCGCGTCGGAGTTCAAGCAGAAGGTCCTGAAGCTGATCGACGCCGTCGCCGCGACCGGCGAGGAGATCGTGGTCAGCAAGCACGGCCGGCCGATGGTGAAGCTCGTACCCCTGCAGGCCGGCGAAGGTGGCCGACCCCTCCAAGGCTGCCTGAAGATCGTCGACGTGAACGACGATCTCGAGCTCGACGAGGACTGGGAGGCTGCCGGAGACGACCGGCCCCCGCAGCGACGATGATCCTTGCAGATACCCACGCTCTCGTCTGGTGGCAGTCCGGTTCGCGCCGTCTCCCCCGGTCGCTGAGGGCGAGACTCGACAGTGGCTCCATGGTCCACGTGTCGTCGGTGTCGTGCTGGGAGGTCGCGACGCTGGTGGCCAGGGGTCGCGTCGAGATCGACCGGCCGCTACGCCAATGGGTGGCGGACATGGCCAGCCCGTCCAGCCCCATCGAGCTCGTCCCACTCGATCCGTACGCAGCGGTGCTGGCCGCCGACCTGGATGCGGCGGGCTTTCACGCCGACCCCGCCGATCGGCTCCTCTACGCCACGGCACTCACCCTGGGAGTGCCATTCGCCACGGCGGACGAGCGCATGCACGAATTCTCACGCGGGGCACCGTCCCCGCTCCGGGTCGCTTGCATCTGGCGCTGACCCTGGGTGAGCGTGGGCGACCGGCGTATACGACAGGTCCCATCCGGCACAACCACCACAATTTCGGGAGGATGCCTCCCCTTCCTGTTGACCAGCTGCGCCCAGGGTGGTAGTGAAGCGGAGCATCCCTACCGTTCTTGGAGTGATCGTGACTCGAGTGGCCGTCATCGGAGGCGCCGGCGACATGGCCCGGGTGGCGGTGGCGCAGTTGCTGGCACTGCGCAGCGACGGCGACGTGGAGTTCGTCCTCGCCGACCGCGACCTCGACGCGGCGTCCCGGCGTGCCGCTGTGTTCGGGCCGCGCGTCTCGGCCGTGAGCGTCGACCTGTTCGACCCGCACCGGCTGCACGAGGTGGTCGCGGGCGCGGACCTGGTGATCAACGCAACCGGCCCGTACTACCGCACCGGGCGCCCGGTGCTGGAGGCCGCGATCGACGCGGGGAGCAACTACATCGACTTCGGCGACGACGTCGAGGCAGCCGATGTGATGCTCGGTCTCGGCCGCGCCGCCCGAGACGCAGGCGTCACCGCACTCATCGGCGCCGGCATCGCCCCAGGGCTGGTGAACGTCGTCGCGAAGTCCCTCGCCGACCGACTCGACGTTGCGGAGTCGGTGCAGCTCGCATGGGTCACGGGTTCGAGCCCGCACGAATCCGGGGCGCCCAGGGGAGGACGCGCCGTCCTCGAACACATGCTGCACTCCTGCACCGGCGTCACGTTCACGATCGAGGGGGGGCATCGCCGGACGATCCCCGCCTTCCGCCACAGTCAGCTCCTCGAGTTCCCCGCGCCGCTCGGCCGGTACCGCGTCTACGACCTCGGGCACGCCGAGCTCGCCACGATTCCGCACTCCATGCCGACCGTCACGACCGTGCGCACCCAAGGCGGCCTGTACCCACCCGCCCTGAACGGCATCTTCCAAGGCTTCGGCCACGCGGTCGGCACCGGGCGCCTCGAATGGCAAGAAGCCGTCGACGCGATCTTCGCGCTCGACGGCGGCGAGCGGGCCTCGGCGAAGGCCGGCCTCGCCGCGATCCGCGGCATCCTCGCCCAAGCCACGCGACGCGAACTGCGCGCCCGCGACTTGCGCACCACCCTCGCTTTGTTCACCGGGTCGAACACCGGCGGTTCCCTGGGCGGGCTGTACGTCGAGGTGGGCGGCCACCACGACGGCGCGCCCGCGCGGTGGCGATCCACCACCGCGATCGTCCAGAGCGGCGCGACCGGCGGCATGGACGAGGTGACCGGCACGCCCCTCGCCGCGATGGCTCACCTCCTGCTCGACGGCCAGATCGCCACCGTGGGTGTCACCTCGCCGGAGGCCTCCGTTGCCGCAGACAGGCTCGTCGCCGCGCTGGCTCAGCTCGACTTCCACGACGTCGAGGACCTCTTCGACCCCGTCTCGGTACCGGGCGGTCGGGCCCCGAAGTGAGCGGGCGCGCCCTGCGTCCTCGAGCGCCGCCAGGCGCATCAGCGACGGCGCTTGCGCCGTGTCTACCATCCGCCCGGTCGTTGCGGTCCGCCCGGCGATCGTGCGAGAGGGGGACCACCCGATGAGCCATCCACGGAAGTTCCGCTTCGGTCTTCAGGTGCCGAAGGCCGAGAGCGCCAGGGCGTGGCGCGACATCGCCACCAAGGCCGAGGGCCAGGGCTTCTCCACCCTGTTCATGCCCGACCACCTCGAGGACCAGTTCGCGCCGATGCCTGCGCTGGCTGCGGCAGCGGCGGCCACCACGGACCTGCGCATCGGAGTGCTCGTCGCCGACAACGACTACCGCCATCCCGTCGTGCACGCCAAGGAGCTGGCCACACTCGACGTGCTCTCCGACGGCCGCCTCGAGGTGGGCATCGGCGCCGGATGGATGCGCACCGACTACGACAAGTCGGGCATCGCCTACGACCCGCCCGGCATCCGCATCGACCGCTTCGTCGAGGGCCTCGCCGTCATCAAGGGGCTCTTCGCGGACGGCCCGTTCTCCTACGAGGGCCGGCACTACACGATCGCGGACCTCGACGGTCTGCCCAAGCCGCTCCAGCGGCCGCATCCTCCCGTGCTCATCGGCGCGGGCGGCCCGCGCATGCTCGCGATCGCGGCACGGGAGGCCGACATCGTCGGCGTCAACCCTTCGCTGCGCTCGGGCGCGGTCGGCATGGCCACGGCGGCAGACGCCACGCTCGCGGCGTACGACCGCAAGCTCACGGTGCTGCGCGAGGCTGCGGGCGCCCGCTTCGACGACCTCGAGTTGAGCTGCCTGCTGTTCTTCGTCGTCGAGACCGACGACCGGCTCGGGTTCGCGACCAACATCGCGCCGATGTTCGGGGTCTCGGCGGAGGAGGCCCTCGAGGTGCCCGTCGCGGTGACGGGCTCCGTGGACGAGATGTGCGACCAGCTCGAGTCCCGCCGCGAGCGATGGGGCATCTCCTACGTCGTGTGCCAGGCGGGCGCCGCGGACGTGCTCGCCCCCGTCGTCGCCCGCCTCGCCGGCACCTGAACCAGGCCGGCCCCAGCGCCCTTCAGCGCGCTGGCGTGAGCAGATCGGCGTGGGATTCGACGCTGCCGGGCAGTACCTCGAGCTCGATGTTCTCGTCGGCATCGATGGTGACGATCCGCGCGACCTTCGGATCGGCATCGTCATCACCGACGACCACGTGGCGGCCGACCGCGATCTGGACCCCCGCCCGGGCATCCGCAGCGCGCGCCCAGAGGTGTCGGTCGTCGGTCATGTCCATGAAGTCAACGGCGATCTCGAAGTCGTCTGCCACGGCAGTCCTCCCTTCGCCGGGATCAAGGTTACCGATCGGCTGGTCGCCCCGGATTGGGGCAGGGCGCCCGGCCCTCGGCTGCGAGGGTGCGGTAGATCCGCCTGCGGACGTGCCGCCCGTCGGCCGTCACCGGCCTCGACCTCGATCTCCGATCACGCTCGGGAACTGCGGGGCGCGCTTGTCGCGGTGCGAGGCGAGACCCTCCGCCGCGTCGGGGGTCCCGAAGCCGAGGAACTCGAGGCCGAGCGATGCGTCGAAGATCGGACCGGCGTTGCGGTACCAGTGGTTGAGGGAGTGCTTGGTCCAGCGGATCGCCGGCTGGGCCATCGTGGCCACCTCGGTGGCGATCTGCAGTGCGCGGTCCTGGACTTCGTCGTCGTCTACGCACAGCGACACGAGCCCGATCCGCTCGGCCTCCTCGCCGGTCAGGGTGTCGCAGGTGAGGAGGTAGTACTTCGCTTTCGCCATGCCGCACAGCAGCGGCCAGCAGATCGCCGCGTGGTCGCCGGCGGCGACGCCGAGACGGGTGTGGCCGTCGATGATGCGCGCCGTGCGGCCGACCACCGATATGTCGGCGAGGATGCCGGCGACGAGGCCGGCGCCGACGGCGGGTCCGTGGATGGCGCTGACGATCGGCTTCGAGCAGTCGATGACGTTCCAGACCAGGTCGCGCGCCTCCCGCATCACCCGCATGCGGATGTCGTGGTCGCCCATCATCGAGTCGAGCAGTTCGAAGCTGCCGCCGGCAGAGAACCCCCTCCCGGCACCGCAGAGGACGACGGCGTTGATGTCGGGGTCCCGGTCGACATCCCGCCACACGTCGGCCAGCTCGCGGTGGCACTCGGGCGAGACGGCGTTCAAGCCCGGCGCGTCGAGGGTGATCCGCAACACGCGCTCTGCGGGCCGGTCGAAGCTCAGGCTCGGATAGGCGGCGTCGTAGTCGGGTGTCATGGCGCTCCTCGCTGTCCGGCAGCGGCAAGGGCCGCTGCGATGTCGGCCCACTTACCGACGGGCGGCGGCGGATCGACCGGGCAGGCCACCGCTACGCCATCGTCAGGCCGCCGCTGACCGACAGGGTCTGTCCGGTTATGAAACCGGCGCCGTCGGAGACCAGGAACGCTACCGCCGGGGCGATGTCGCCGGGGGTGGCGAGGCGGCGCATCGGAACCGCGCGGGTCAGCGCCTCTACGAAACGCTCACCGCTGCCGAGCTCGTCGGCCATCCCACGGATCAGCGGCGTGTCGGTCGGGCCCGGGCACACGACGTTGACCGTGATGCCGTACCTGGCCACCTCTCGAGCGACGCTCTTGGAGAACGAGATGACCGCCCCCTTGGCACCGGCGTAGATCGACTCCAGCGACGAGCCCACCCGTGCTGCGTCCGACGCGACCGACACGATGCGCCCGCGTTCGCGCTCGATCATGCCCGGCAGGACGGCGTGCATCGTGTTCAGGGTGCCTCGATAGTTGATGTCGATCACCCGGCTCCAGAAGTCGGGGGTCGTGTCGACGAAGTGGATGAACCGGTCCCAGCCCGCCACGTTCACCAACGTGTCGATCGGCCCCAGGTCGCGCGCGATCCGGTTGCACGCCTCCCGCACCGCTTCGGTGTCGGCGACGTCGACACCGAGACCCAGTGCCAACCGCCCGCCAGGTCGGCCGCCTTGGCCGCGGCCGCGACCGGGTCCAGGTCGGCTGTGGCCACGTTGTGGCCCGCTCCTGCGAGCAGGGCACACACGGCGCCACCGATCGCGCCCGCGCCGCCGGTGACGAGTGCGACTCCCTTGGTGCTGTCCATCTCTGGATAGTCTCACAACGGCGATTGAGTCGCTGGAGAGTGAGGGAGTGCGCTTCCTCAACCCGGGCGAGGCGAGCGCGTGCTTGGAGGCCGGGCGATGGGACGGTGGACGTTGGCCGCAGTGGCGGTTCTGGCGGCGATGGCACTCGCTGGTGGCGCGTGCGGCTCCACGCTGGAGAGCTCCACGACCACGGCCGCGAGCGAGACGTCGACGACCGCGGCATCGACGTCGTCCACACACCCGTCGTCCTCGACCACAAGGGCGCAGCCGGGCACCTCCGGGGCCGGGTCGGTGCGCCACGTGAACGACATCACGATGTTCCTCTCGCCCACTGGCAACATCGGCTGTGTCATCGGGCCGGACAACGCCCGCTGCGACATCCACGAGCGGGATTGGGCGCCCCCGCCCAGGCCGGCGAGCTGCCCGCTCGACTACGGCCAGGGCATCGAGGTCGGCCCGACGGACGCCGCCACGTACGTCTGCGCCGGCGACACGGCGTTCGACCCTACGAGCCAGCACCTGCCCTACGGTGACTCGATCCAGGCCGGTGTGATGCTCTGCACGAGCACGCAATCCGGCATGGAGTGCAAGTCGACCTCGAGTGGGCACGGGTTCACGATCTCCCGCGAGGCCCACAACATCTCCTGACCGGACGACGGCCTTGTGTCCAACCGGCCGAGCCGCTACCGACGACCACGTAGTCGAACTCGTCCACACGGCGGACCGTACCGCAGGGTCGAGATCGCGCCCCTGGCGGGACCGAACTAGGGTGTCGGCGTGGCAAACGACGAGAAGCCCCATGTGTACGTGCCCGCCGGAGAGACGCCACCGTCCGACCTCGTGATCGAAGACGTCGAGGTCGGCACGGGAGCCGAAGCCGTGGGCGGCCATCGCGTCGAGGTCCACTATGCGGGCAACGCGTGGTCGACCCGCCAGCAGTTCGACGCCTCCTGGGACCGCGGCGAGACCTTCACGTTCCGTCTCGGTGCGGGCGAAGTGATCGCCGGCTGGGACCAGGGAGTCGCGGGCATGCGCGTGGGCGGCCGACGCCGCATCGTGATCCCGCCCCATCTCGGCTACGGCAAACGCGGCGCCGGTGGCGCCATCAAGCCGCACGAGACGCTCGTCTTCGTCGTCGACCTCATCGACGTGACCTGAGTCGGTCCGGGTCCTGGGACGGAACATCGTTCCGTCGCGACAGAACGCCTCCGTATTGAAGCCCGCAACGGAGGACGTCATGACCACGCAACTGCTCGACCCCACGACCGATCGCCCGACCAGCGAGCCCACCGGACCCGAGTTGCTCGCCACCATGGGGGGGTTCGCGGCGGAGATCGACGCGCGGGCCGCCGAAGGAGACACCGCTCGCCGCGTGCCCCAGGACCTCGTCGACCGGATGCAGGCGGCCGGGGTGTTCCGCATGTCCCTGCCGCGCTCGCTGGGCGGGCTGGAGTTGGACCCACCTTCGGTGTGTGCGGTCATCGAGGAGGCGAGCCGCGCGGACGGCTCGACCGGCTGGACGATCATGATCGGCCAGAGCCCGATGTTCTTCGCCTGGCTCGATCCCCGGGTGGCGGCGTCGATGATCGGGACCGGCGGCGACGTGATGGCATCGTCGATGTTCGGCCCGATGGGTCGCGCCGTGCCCGACGGCAACGGTGGTCTGGTCGTGAACGGGCGGTGGCCCTTCAACAGCGCGTGCGTCCACGCCGGTTGGCACGCGCTCGGGGTGATGGTGACGGACGGCGATGCGCCGGGCCTGCGGGCCGACGGTCAACCCGACCGGCGCTTCGCGTACGTGCGGCGCTCCGACGTCGAGATCGTCGACACGTGGGATGCCGGCGGCCTGCGCGCCACCTCGAGCCACGACATCGTGATCCGCGACCTCGTCGTCCCCGACGAGCACACCGCGATGCCGATGTTCGATGCGGCGCCACACGACGGTCCGCTCTGGAAGCTCCCGTTCTTCGTGGTGCTCGGCCCGTTCATGGCGTCGGTCCCGCTCGGGATCGGCCGGCGCGCGCTCGACGAGCTGGCCGCCGTCGCGTCGACGAAGGCACGGGGCGCCTCCCCCGGCGCGAGCATCGCGAACGACACCCATCTCCAGGTCCGCTACGCGCAAGCCGAGGCTGGACTGCGGGCGGCCCGCGGGCTGCTGTTCGAGACGGCCACCGATGCGTGGGACACCGTCAGCCGCGGCGACCGGCTCACACCCGACCAGGAGGCGATGGTCGGCGCGGCCACCCAACAGTGCATGCGCGCCGGTATCGAGGCCGTCGACCTCTGTTACACGTCTGTCGGCGGGAGCGCCGCCTACAGCAGCCACCCACTGCAGCGCTGCTTCCGCGACATCCACACCGCGACCCAGCACCTCGTCTTCCGCACCGAGAACTGGACCACCCTGGCCAAGGTCCGCTTCGGCGTCGCGTGATCCACTGCGGAGGGTCAGTACCAGATCCCGACCCGGCAGCCACCACTCTGTTGGGGAGGGTCGGGCAGAGAACGGGCCGCGCCTGCCACGAACCGTCGCGCCGACCACGCGGCCGCGGCGGCATCGACCACGTCGTCGGCGGCGACGCCCTCGACCTCCGCGATGACGTCGGGGATCTCGATGCCTGCGCCTGCCAGCAGGTGTCGG